>NZ_JADKYW010000006.1:727981-822859 GCF_015355785.1 Arthrobacter gandavensis | reverse complement strand
ACCACACCTGGCAACAACCGCCACCACGGTTGGGAACCATCGCAGGGGAGTGCCTCACGGGCCACCTCCGCCACGACGGCTGGGAAGCACGGTTGGCGGACAGCCCCGAGGGCATCAGACGCCACGACGACTGGGAAGCACGGTAGGTGTCCCCGATATGAGGACTCGTTCCAGGCCGCCGCTCCCCGCCCAGAGGCAGCCGCCTGGACCCGGTCTCCCACCGCCTGTGACATCTGTTCACCCCCGGGACCACACCTGGCAACAACCGTCACGACGGCAGGGAACCATCCCCCGGGGAATGCCTCACGGGCCACCTCCATCACAACGGATGGGAAGCGCGGATGGTGCAGTGCCTTACAGGTGTCAAAGCCACGAAGGCTGGGAAGCACGGTAGGTGTCCCCGATATGAGGCCTCGTTCCAGCCACCGCGCCCCGCCCAGGGCGGCGGCCCCGCCCGGCAACCGTCCCGGATCCTTTCTCCTTCCTCCCCAAGTCCGGCACGCCCGCGCTTCCCATCCTTTGTGAAACTTGCTGCTAGCGAGGCCACATGCGGCAACACCTGTCACCACGGGTGGGAACCATCACAGGGGAGTGCCTCATGGACCACAACCGTCACGACGGCTGGGAGCCATGGATGGTGCGGAGTCCCATGGGCAACAGCCGCCACGACGGGCGGGAAGCACGGATGGAGGAGGGTCCCATGCGCATCAACCGCAACGACGGCTGGGAAGCACTGTCGCCGGCCCGGCCACGAGGACCTGTTTCGGACCGCCGCACCCCGCACGGAGGACGTCTCCCGCCCCGGACTCCCACACCCTGTGACATCCGTTCACCCCCGGGACCACACCCGGCAACATCCGCCACTACGGTTGGGAACCATCCCCCGGGGAATGTCTCATGGGCCACCTCCGCCACGACGGCTGGGAACCACGGATACCGGAGAATCCCATGGGCCACCTCCGTCACAATGCTGGGAAGCACGGTTGGCGGAGAGTCCCGTGGGCAACAGCCGCCACGACGGCTGGGAAGCACGGTTGGTGGAGAGTCTATGGGCAAGAGCCGCCACAACGGGTGGGAAGCACTGTCGCCGTCCCCGTCACGAGGCCTCGGTCCCGGCCGCCGCCCCCGCCCAGAGGGGCCGCCCGCCCCGGGTTCCCACCGCCTGTGACATCTGTTCACCCCCTGGACCACACCAGGCAACAACCGTCACGACGGCTGGGAAGCACGGTTGGTGGAGAGTCTCATGGGCCACGTCCGTCACGACGGCTGGGAAGCACGGTTGTCGGAGAACCCCAGAGGCAACAGCCGCCACGACGGCTGGGAACCCACGCGGTAACCACGGCGGAGCAGCCCGTTGCTAGGGTTCACGGATGGGGAATGACAGTCACGCAGTTACTACGGCACACCCAAGGCGGCTGCTGCCGTGGGTGCCACATTGGATTGCAGCACTGCTCGTGGCCTCGTTCTACGTCTACGGTGCGTCGGCTTACGGCTCCCTGCCGGATACGGTACCTACCCATTGGGGTTTGGACGGCACGCCGGACAGCTGGGAATCGAAGTCCTTCGGATCTGTGTTCCTGCCGCTAAACGTCGCCGCAGGCATGTGCGTGTTGCTGGCACTGGTTTCAGCAGCAGCACCGGCCATGACACCCCGGGAATCACAGACCAGTCGATGGGAAGGGTGCCTCCGGGAAGGGAATACCCGCGGGACAATCCCGGCGGTGGGTATATGTTCACTCGCGCTAACCGGCGTCATAGGTGCCCTTACCGTAACCGGTTGGCGGACCCCCGGCTCCGTTGCGGCCTGGCCGGTACTCACCCTTCTGCCGCTGACGCTCGTGGCGCCCATGGTCAGCTACGCATATGAAATCCGCAATGCCAGGCGGTCCGCAGCAGCCCGGGACATCCACCCCACCGCGGAGGAAGCAGCCGAAGAATCACTGTGGTTCGCAGGCATCCTCTACAACGACTCTTCTGATCCCAGGGTGCTCGTCTCCAAACGGCGGGGAAACGGCATGGGAATCACCGTGAACGTCGGGAACCGTGCCGGGCGTGCCGCCGTCGTAATCTTCCTGCTCCTGTTCACGGGCCTGCCACTGGCCGCAGGGTTGGCCGCCGGCCTCTGAACGAAGCGGGAGACGCCGATTCTCGACTAGGCTTGAACGCATGCGTATCGCTCGGTTTATCCAGGACACTGACCCTGCCTTCGGCGTCGTCGACGGCGAAGAAGGCCACGAAGAAATTGCCGTGATCAAGGGGGACCCCTTCTTCTCCGGCGTGCAGCTCACCGGTGAACGGCACAAGCTGGAGGACGTCCGCCTGCTTGCTCCGATCATTCCGCGCAGCAAGGTAGTGGGCATCGGCAAGAACTACGCCGACCACGCCGCTGAAATGGGCGGCGAGGTTCCGCCGGCACCGCTGATGTTCTTCAAGCCGAACACCTCCGTCATCGGGCCGAATGATCCCGTTGTGCTGCCGTCCTTCTCCGAGGAAGTTTCCTACGAGGCCGAGCTCGCCGTAGTTATCGGCCGGATCTGCAAGGATGTTCCCCTGGAACGCGTGGACGAAGTGATCTTCGGCTACACCTGCGCCAACGACCTGACCGCCCGTGACGCGCAGCGCACCGACAACCAGTGGGCCCGCGCCAAGGGCTTCGACACCTCCTGCCCCATTGGCCCGTGGATCGAAACAGACCTGGACACGGACAACCTGTCCATTCAGGCCTACCTCGACGGTGACCTGGTACAGGACGGCAACACCTCCGACATGATCTGGGGCGTCCGGGAACTCGTTTCCTACGTGTCCCAGGCCTTCACGCTCCTGCCCGGCGACATCATCCTGACCGGCACGCCAGCCGGTGTTGGACAGATCACCGAGGGGCAGCGGATCGAAATCCAGGTTGAGGGCATCGGAACCCTCGCCAACATCGTCCGCGGCTAGCAAAGTGGCCGGGGGATCACGGACCGCGACTGACTGGAACCTGCTTCCGGGGGTGCTCTGGAGCGCCGTGTTCCTCCTTGCCGCGCTGAGCAGTGGAATTACGACGGCGGCAGCTTGGGCCTGGGGGCTGGGTACCGTGCTGCTCCTGCTGGTTTTCCCCTGGGCGCTGGTACGCACGCTGGACCGGTCCGGTGACCTGCGCACCTCGATTGCCCGCGCTCCGGTAGCACCGGTCATCCTGGGCGCGGGGGCCCTGTGCTTTATGCTGCTCCGGCTGATCCTCTGGCTGGATGGGCCGCGGGTGCTGGCCGCCGCGGTCTTCTCAATGCTGGCCTCCTACGCGGCCGTGCTGGTCCTGAACCGGGCAGTGAAGCTGGACTGGAGCGCCGTCAGTACCGGTGCCGCCGCCGTCGTTCTTCCTTTTGTGCTGGCCGGAATGACGGGCGGGCCGGTCTTGGCCGCCGGTGCAGCGGTGCTTCTGGCGGTCCTGCTGGCACTTCGCTTCCGCAGCGGCTGGCAGCTTCCCCTGGTATCAGCGGCCGCTGGTGCGGTGGTTGGCGGAGGGCTATTTGTGCTGCTTGCGAGTCTGGACACCTAGGGGTTTGGCGGCAGCGACTAAACTGGAGGAATCATGACTACTGAGCCTTCTTCCTTCGCTGATCTTCCCACCGTCGACGACAACACTCCGGTGCGGGTCCGCTTCTGTCCGTCTCCAACCGGTACGCCCCATGTGGGCCTGATCCGCACCGCCCTGTTCAACTGGGCCTACGCGAAGCACACCGGCGGCAAGATGATCTTCCGCATCGAGGACACCGATTCGGCGCGTGACAGCGAAGAGAGCTTCCTGCAGCTCCTCGACGCGCTCGACTGGTTGGGTATCACCTGGGACGAAGGCGTTAACGTGGGCGGCCCGCACGAGCCGTACCGCCAGTCCCAGCGCGGCGAAATCTACCAGGAGGTCATCGGCAAGCTGAAGGAAGCCGGGCACCTGTATGAGTCCTACTCCACCCCGGAAGAAATCGAAGCCAGGCACCGCGCCGCCGGGCGTGACATCAAGCTCGGGTATGACAACTTTGACCGGGACCTGACCGATGAGCAGATTGCGGCGTTCAAGGCCGAGGGCCGCGAGCCGGTGCTCCGCGTGCGGATGCCTGACGAGGACATCACCTTCAATGACCTGGTCCGCGGCGAAATCACCTTCAAGGCTGGGAGCGTCCCCGACTTCGTAGTGGTCCGTGCCAACGGCGCTCCGCTCTACACGCTGGTCAACCCGGTGGACGACGCTCTCATGGGCATTACCCACGTCCTTCGGGGCGAGGATCTGCTTTCCTCCACACCGCGCCAGATCGCGCTGTACCGCGCACTGATCGACGTCGGAGTGGCGCAGTACATGCCGCTCTTCGGCCACCTGCCCTACGTCATGGGCGGCGGTAACAAGAAGCTCTCCAAGCGCGATCCCGAGTCCAGCCTGTTCCTGCACCGCGAACGCGGTTTCATTCCCGAGGGCCTGCTGAACTACCTGTCCCTGCTCGGCTGGTCGCTCTCCGCCGACGAGGACATTTTCACCGTGAAGCAGCTCGTGGAGCACTTCGACATCCACGACGTACTGTCCAACCCGGCACGCTTTGACATCAAGAAGGCCGAGGCCATCAACGGCACCCACGTGCGGATGCTGGATGCCGCCGACTTCCGCAACCGCTTGGTGCCCTACCTGCAGCATGCCGGCCTGCTGGGGGAGCAGCTGACCGAACGCGAAGAGGAAATCCTCACCGAGGCTGCGCCGCTGGTCCAGGAACGCATCACCCTTCTGGGCGAGGCCCCGGACATGCTCGGCTTCCTGTTCAAGTCCGACGACGCGATCGATGTTGCCGACGACGCCCGTAAGGGACTGCCGGCCAACCTCACCGAAGTGCTGGACGCTACGCTGGCCGCCCTCGAACCGGTGGAGGAGTGGACAGCGGAGAACATCCAGGCCGCGCTGCGCCGGGCCCTGGTTGAAGACCTCGGTATCAAGCCCCGCCTGGCCTTCGGCCCGGTCCGAACCGCGGTGTCCGGACGCCGGATCTCCCCGCCGCTCTTCGAATCCATGGTGATCCTGGGCAAGGATTCATCCCTCGCCCGGATTCGTGCCTTCCGGGCCGCAGAGGCCTAGGCAGATCCATGAGTGAACGGCGGAGCGGCAGGCCCACGGGTGTGCTCTTTGATATCGATGAGACCCTCGTGGACCTCCGCACCGCCATGGGTATCACGCTGCGGGAAATCAGCGCGAAGGACCTGGCGCACTTCACCGAAGAGGACTGGGCCGCATACCAGCACCTCTACGCGGCTGATCCGCAGGGCTACTACGACAAGTACCTGGCCGGGGAACTCAGCTTCACCCGCCAGCGCCTGCTGCGGGTAGCGCACGCCCAGGCAGCTCACGGCCTGCCGGCGTTCGACGAGGACGCCGAAGGAGCGTGGAATACGGCCTATGACCGGATACTGCCGCAGCACTTTCAGGCGTTCGACGACGTCGTGCCCGTCCTGGACGAACTGGACGCGCTGGGGATTCCCTACGGCGCCGTCAGCAACAACGTGCACGGTTACCAGCGGGCCAAGCTTGACGCCGCCGGGCTGGAACGCATCCAGGTTCTGGTGGGCATCGATGCAGTTGATGCCGCCAAACCGGATCCGGCGATCTTCCTGGAAGGTGTACGCCTGCTGGGGACGGATCCTGCGCAGACGCTTTATGTGGGGGACAACCCGGTGGTGGACGGCCTCGGGGCGTTGAACGCCGGCCTGCAGTCGCTGTGGGTTGAACGCAGCGGCAACGAGCAGCTGCGGTCCGCCTATCCTGGCCTGCCGGTGGCGGGGCACTTGTTCCCGGTGACAGCCATGGTGTCCGGGGAGGAGCCGGGCCCGTTTTGTACTACGCCCGGAACCCGTGTATAGTAATAACTCGTGCTGAGGGGTTGAAGCCGGATCTTGAAGGTCTGGAACGGCCCGGACAAGCACATTGGGATATGGTGTAATTGGCAACACAACGGTTTCTGGTACCGTCATTCTAGGTTCGAGTCCTGGTATCCCAGCGCTTATCAAATAAGGCATTTCGCCGGATTTGAGAAACAAACAATGAGTATGAAATACTCATTGAGCTCACGTAGCAGGTGAAGCAAACGGCCCCATCGTATAGCGGCCTAGTACGTCGCCCTCTCACGGCGGTAACGCGGGTTCGAATCCCGCTGGGGTCACAGATCAAGGTCCCGGACAGAAATGTCCGGGACCTTTTCTTTTAAGCGCCCACTATTCCGCAGCCGCTATTTTCTGCAAGGTGCGCAAATTCCTTGTCGTGGTGGCAGATTTATAGCGCGGTTTCGCCGTGGCCTTGGCGAGGGGTGACTCTAGGGTGGAACCCTTGTCCGCTGTCCAGGCCACAGCCTCGGGACCCAGCCGGACCTGCTCGGCGCCCGCGGTTTCCGCCAGCACCATCAGCTCGTCCAGCATGTGCGGATCCGATGAGAACGTGACGTAGGCGTGGACCTCCGGATTGTCAGCGGCGTACGGAACCGCGGCGGCAAGTTCTGCCACCCGCGGCACGGTCAGCACAAGAACCCATGCCTCGTAGCCGAAGGCACGGCGCAGTGCTTCTTCTATGCGCACCTTGAGGTCGGCGGGGTCGCAGCCGGCCGTGACGACGGCGTTCCCGCTGGCCAGCAGCGTGCGCACGCGTCCGAGCCCGAGGCCTTCCAGCACTTCGCGCAGATCCGCCATTTTCACGGTGACACCGCCAACGTTCACGCCCCGAAGGAGGATCGCGTACCGGCAGTCCGGTGGTTCGTTCATGGGCCGAGGTTACCCGGCTGTGTCCTGCCGTGCAGCATAATGGGACACCGGTACACAGCAGGCGATAGGAAGCAGTTCCCGTGGAAGATTTCCCCCAAACAGTTGCAGGGCTCGGCGAAGGGGAACTGTTGTCCCGGATCTTCCCCCGGTTGGGCGGTCCGCGCATGCCTCTGGGGCCCGGGGACGATGCAGCCGTGGTTGCCGCGCCCGATGGCCGCAGCGTTCTCTCGATCGATACCCTGGTCCAGGACCAGGACTTCCGCCTTCACTGGGCTGGGGGTTACCGCAGCACCGGCTACGACGTCGGCTGGAAGTGCGCGGCGCAGAACCTTTCTGACATTAACGCCATGGGCGCCGTGGCCAGCTCCCTGGTGGTGAGCCTGACCCTGCCGGATGAAACCCCGGTTTCCTGGGTGGAGGGGCTCGCGGACGGGCTCTCGGCAGCCCTTCGTGCCCTGGGTGCGGAGGACTGCGCCGTTGCGGGGGGTGACCTGGGACGGGGAGACCAGCTTGTGGTCACGGCAGCGGTCACCGGAGACCTCCAGGGACGGGACCCGGTACGTCGGTCAGGCGCGGTCCCCGGGGACGTACTGGCCCTCTGCGGCGCGCTGGGGCAGGCAGCCGCCGGACTGGCACTGTTGGATAGCTCTGCGCCGTACACGGACCTGGGCGGCCGGGAACGTGCCCTGACGGCGGCGCAGTCCCGGCCGTGCCCGCCGCTGGCGTCCGGTCCGGCGGCAGCCGCCGCGGGAGCACACGCCATGATGGATGTTTCGGACGGGCTGGTGCGCGACGCGGGCCGCCTCGGCAAAGCCTCCGGTGTCCGCATCGACCTTGACCCCGAGATCCTGCGGGCGGAAGCTGAATCGCTGGCCGACACTGCGGCAAGACTAGGAGCCAATCCGCTGTCCTGGGTCCTGGGCGGGGGAGAAGACCATGGCCTGCTGGCCGCCTTCGGACCGGAGCAGGACCTTCCACACGGATTCCGGATAGTGGGCACAGTGCTGGCGCCAAAGGAAGGCGTGAGCGGAGTTACCGTGGGCGGTGCAGAGCCCGCCGTTCTGGGATGGGACCACTTCGGCGGCTGAGGCTGCGCGTCATCGAGGGGATTAGTCGAGCAGATGCCTCTCCTGCACCCGGCGGGACAGTTCGGTGAGCTGGTCCCTGCTCAGCTCCGGGAGGTGTTCCAGCTCCCTCACGAGGGACTGCAGGGTGCCGCGGGTCCGTGCCTTGATGAGCTGGTTGTAAAAGCCGACAATCACGCCGGTGGTCAGGGCAACCACCAGAATGCCGTACAGCGCAACCACCACTGTGATCAGGCGCCCCACCAATGTCACGGCCACGAAATCTCCGTATCCAATGGTGGTAAAGGAGGCGAAGAGATACCAGAGCGCGTCGCCGAGACGGGGGATTCCAGGCTCGAACAGCGGCAGCACCACGGAGGCACCGACGTAGACAGCCAGGAAACCATAGAACACGACGTCGGCACCCGTGACACGGATGATTTGCCAGAGCATGCGTAATCGTTTCATGCCCTCTCCTTTGGCCCGGGACTTCCAGAGTAGGCCGACGGCGGGTCAGTCGGTATTGGTGCGCAGCGCTTCGGTGAGCTGGGCCGCGGCTTTGGAAACGACTTCGGCGTGAATGCGTCCGGGCTGCCGGGTCAGGCGCTCTATGGGACCGGAGATGGAGACGGCGGCAATTACCCGTCCGGAGGGGCCGCGGACCGGGGCGGACACTGAAGCTACCCCGGGTTCACGTTCGCCGAGGCTCTGGGCCCAGCCGCGCCGGCGCACACCGGCCAGCACCGTGGGGGTGAAGCGGGCATTCTGCAGGCCTTCAAGCAGCCGGTCGTGGTCTTCCCACGCCAGCAGCACCTGGGCTGCGGAGCCGGCCTTCATGGACAGCTGGGTGCCCACCGGGATGGTGTCCCGCAGGCCGATGGGCCGCTCCGCAGAGGCCACGCAGACGCGCCATTCACCCTGGCGGCGGAAAACCTGGGCGCTTTCCCCGGTGGCATCGCGCAGGGCCAGCAGCACCGGTCCCGCGGAAGCAATCAGCCGGTCCTCGCCGGCGGCGGACGCCAGCTCCACGAGGCGGCTGCCCAGGATGAACCGGCCTTGGATATCCCGTCCCACGAGGCGGTGGTGCATCAGGGCCAGTGCCAGGCGGTGCACGGTGGGACGTGCCAGTCCGGTGGCGGCCACGAGCTGCGCCAGGGTGGTGGGTCCGGCTTCCAGTGCGTCAAGCACCATTGCCGCTTTATCGATAACGCCCACGCCGCTTGAGTTGTCCATAAGATGATATTGCCGTCTCAATATCTGAGATGCAAGCCGAAAAACTGGCAGGGTCGCGGGGGATGCTGGTTGTCTTAAACCATCAGGATTCCGCAGAGGCCGGCAGTACCGCCGGAAACTGCGCCGGGCGAGGAGCAGATGATGATGGCAGAGCACTCAGCGGGCAGAACGCTCGCCGAAAAGGTGTGGGACGAACACGTAGTTTCAAAGGGCACCGACGGCGCGCCGGACCTGCTCTACATTGACCTGCACCTCGTCCACGAGGTCACCTCCCCGCAGGCCTTCGAGGGCCTGCGCCTGGCCGGCCGGAAACTCCGCCGTCCCGATCTCACCATCGCCACGGAAGACCACAACACGCCCACCCTGGCCATCGACAAGCCCATCGCGGACCCGGTCAGCCGCACCCAGATCGAAACCCTGCGCGCCAACTGCGCGGAGTTCGGCGTCCGGCTGCACCCGCTGGGTGACGCCGAACAGGGCATTGTGCACGTGGTCGGTCCGCAGCTGGGCCTGACCCAGCCCGGGCTGACTGTTGTCTGCGGCGACTCCCACACCTCCACCCACGGTGCCTTCGGAGCGCTGGCCATGGGCATCGGCACCTCCGAGGTGGAGCATGTCATGGCCACCCAGACGCTGTCGCTGAAGCCGTTCAAGACCATGGCCATCAATGTTGAGGGCACCTTGAAGCCGGGCGTGACGTCCAAGGACATCATCCTGGCGGTCATCGCCAAGATTGGCACCGGCGGCGGCCAGGGCTATGTCCTCGAATACCGCGGTTCGGCCATCCGCTCGCTGTCCATGGAAGCGCGCATGACCATCTGCAACATGTCCATTGAAGCCGGCGCCCGGGCCGGCATGGTGGCCCCGGATGAAACGACGTTTGCCTACCTCAAGGGCAAGCCGCACGCACCGCAGGGCGCTGACTGGGATGCCGCCGTCGAGCACTGGAAGTCCCTGGTCACCGACGAGGACGCCGTGTTCGACGAAGAGGTGTTCCTGGACGCCGACGAGCTGGAACCGTTCGTCACCTGGGGCACCAACCCCGGCCAGGGCGTTTCCCTCTCCCAGGCAGTGCCCTCACCGGAGGACTTTGCCGACGAAAACGCCAAGGCAGCAGCGGAGCGCGCCCTCGAGTATATGGACCTGCAGGCCGGGACGCCCATGAAGGACATCCGGGTGGACACCGTGTTCCTGGGATCCTGCACCAACAGCCGCATCGAGGACCTGCGCATTGCCGCGGACATCATCCGCGGCCGGCAGAAGGATCCGAATATCCGCATGATGGTGGTCCCGGGCTCTGCGCGGGTCCGGCTGGAGGCGGAGGCGGAGGGCCTGGACCGGGTCTTCAAGGACTTCGGCGCCGAGTGGCGTTTCGCCGGGTGCTCGATGTGCCTGGGCATGAACCCGGACCAGCTGGAGCCGGGGGAGCGCTGCGCCTCCACCTCCAACCGCAACTTCGAAGGCCGCCAGGGCAAGGGCGGGCGCACGCACCTGGTCTCGCCCGTCGTCGCCGCAGCCACCGCCGTGCGCGGTACGCTCAGCTCGCCGTCGGACCTTGACCCACTGCCCGGCGCAGCCGCCGGTTCCACCGCCACCGCCGCCGCCTAGGAGAACACCATGGAAAAGATCACCACCCACACCGGAATCGGCGTTCCGCTGCGGCAAAGCAACGTGGATACGGACCAGATCATCCCGGCCGTCTACCTCAAGCGCATCACCCGGACCGGGTTCGAAGACGCACTGTTTGCCGGCTGGCGCAAGAGCCCGGAATTCATCCTGAACCAGGAGCCCTACAGGTCCGGCTCCGTGCTGGTGGCCGGACCCGACTTCGGTACCGGGTCCTCCCGCGAGCATGCCGTCTGGGCGCTGAAGGACTACGGCTTCCGGGCCGTCCTCTCCTCCCGGTTTGCGGACATCTTCCGCGGCAACTCCGGCAAGCAGGGCCTGGTGGCAGCCCAGGTTGCGCAGGATGACATTGAGCTCATCTGGAAGGTGCTGGAAGAGTCCCCGGGCACCGAAGTGACCGTGGACCTCGAGGGCCGGACCGTGATTTGCGGCACTGTCACCGCGCCGTTCCAGATTGACGACTACACCCGCTGGCGCCTCCTGGAAGGCCTGGACGACATTGGGCTGACGCTGCGCCACGAACAGGACATCACGGCTTTCGAAGCCCGCCGTCCCGGATTCAAGCCGACGACGCTTCCGGCGCGGAGCTAAGTACCCTCCCGGTTTCTGCCGGGCCGCTCCGCGGCAGTAGGATTGATGGGCCTTCCCGTATAGGGCAGGCCCATTCCTTTTCCGCTCCCGGGGCGGAACTGTGCCTGTTCCGGCACAGTCCCGGCGGCCCCGTTATTTCGGGAAAGGCAGGCTTGCTCCTATGCTTAGGAGGCAGTCTCTATGGCCTCGGGGGCATTTAATAACGAAAGAAACAGGTGTTCATGGCTAGCGTTCTCACCATCCGTGGTGGTGTACCCCTCACTGGCAAAGTACCGGTCCGCGGAGCGAAGAACCTGGTTCCCAAAGCCATGGTGGCGGCACTGCTGGGCAACTCGCCGTCGCTGCTGCGCAACGTCCCGGAGATTAAGGACGTGGACGTTGTCACGTCCCTGCTGAGGCTCCATGGCGTGGAGGTCACCAAGGACCCCGTAACCGGGGACCTGCTGATGGATCCGAAGAACGCAAAGACCGCCGCGTCCCGGGACATTGACGCCCATGCGGGGGACTCCCGCATTCCGATCCTGCTCTGCGGACCGCTGATGCACAGCATCGGCGAAGCGTTCATCCCGGACCTGGGCGGCTGCAAGATCGGCGACCGGCCCATTGACTACCACCTGCAGATGCTGCGGAATTTCGGCGCCCTCGTGGAGAAGCGTCCCGGAGGCATCTCCATTTCCGCTCCGAAGGGGCTCAGGGGCGCCAAGCTCGAGCTGCCGTACCCCTCCGTGGGGGCCACCGAGCAGGTTCTGCTCACGGCAGTCCGTGCCGAGGGCATTACCGAACTGAGCGGCGCCGCCGTCGAACCTGAAATCCTGGACCTGATCGCCGTGCTCCAAAAGATGGGCGCGATCATCACCGTCCAGACGGACCGCGTGATCCGCATTGAGGGCGTACCGGTACTCACCGGATACAACCACCGGGCACTGCCGGACCGCAACGAGGCAGCCTCCTGGGCGTCAGCCGCACTGGTCACCAAGGGCGACATCTATGTAGAAGGCGCCGACCAGCAGGACCTCACGGCCTTCCTGAACATTTACCGCAAGATCGGCGGCGCTTTCGACGTCGACGACGACGGCATCCGCTTCTACCACCCGGGTGGCAAGCTCAACCCGCTGGTCCTCGAAACGGACGTGCATCCCGGCTTCATGACCGACTGGCAGCAGCCCGTGGTGGTGGCACTGAGTCAGGCCGAGGGAGTGTCGATCGTGCACGAGACCGTGTACGAGAACCGCTTCGGCTTCACCGATGCGCTCATCCGGATGGGTGCGAACATCCAGGTGCACCGCGAGTGCCTGGGCAGCATCCCCTGCCGGTTCGGGCAGCGGAACTTCCTGCATTCGGCCGTGATCTCCGGACCCGTGAAGCTCAAGGGCGCAGAGATCGACATTCCGGACCTCCGCGGAGGATTCAGCCACCTGATCGCTGCCCTGGCAGCCGAAGGCACCTCCCGCGTCACCGGCGTCGAACTCATCAACCGCGGCTACGAACACTTCCTGGACAAACTCGAAGGCCTGGGCGCCGACTTCGACGTCACGGACGGGAAGTAAGCTTCCGTCCATGAGCGAATCGAGAAAGTCACGGGTCACGTTCACCATCCTGGCGACAATCGTCCGTCCCGCCATGAACCTCATGATGGGCCGGCGCTGGGAAGGGACGGAGAACCTGCCCAAGGGCAGCGGATTCATCGCCTGCCCCAACCACGTGACTGAAATCGATCCGCTCGTGGTCGGGCACTTCTTCTACAATCAGGGAATCCTGCCGCGGTACCTGGCCAAGGCATCCCTGTTCAAGATTCCGGTGCTGGGCCCGGCGCTGCGGGCGACGAACCAGGTGCCCGTCCAGCGTGGAGGCGCCGGTGCCGCAGCGTCCCTTGAAGGGGCGCAGCAGGTAGTCGACGCCGGCGGCGCACTGATCGTGTACCCGGAGGGAACGCTCACCCGCGATCCCGGCCTGTGGCCCATGAAGGGACGGACCGGCGCGGCGCGGCTGGCGCTCCAAACCGGAGCACCGGTGATTCCGGTAGCCCACTGGGGTGCCCAGGATCTGCTGCCGCGCTACGGCAAGATGCTGCACCTGTTTCCCCGCAAGCGGGTGCGGGTGCTCGTCGGCAAACCGGTGGACCTCTCCGACCTGCGGGGGATTCCGCTGACCAAGTCAGTGCTCGAGGAAGCCACGGAGCGGATCATGGCCGAACTGACGTCCCTGGTGGCGTCCCTGCGCGGGGAAACCGCACCCGCTGAACGCTGGGATCCTGCCCGCAAAGGGCAGAAGGCAGTAGGACGCGGCTACGATCCGGAAGAGGAAAAGAACAAGTGAAGAACGACTCCCTTCCCGCCAAGGTTGCAGTGCTCGGCGCAGGCAGCTGGGGGACCACCTTTGCCAAGGTCGCAGCGGATTCCGGAGCCGCACGCAAGGCCGAAGTACTGATCTGGGCCCGGCGCCCCGAGGCCGCTGAGGAAATCAACAACATCCGGCGCAACACCCGCTACCTCAAGGACACTGTCCTGCCGGCGAACCTTCGTGCCTCGGCAGATCCCGCGGAGGTGCTCAAGGGAGCGCAGCTTGTGGTGCTCGCGGTCCCGGCGCAGACCCTGCGGGAGCGGCTGCGCGAATTCCGCGGCCTCTTCCCCGAAGGTGCGGTGATCCTGTCCCTGATGAAGGGACTGGAAGTCGGCACCGATGCCCGGATGAGCCAGGTCATCGCAGAGGAACTTGGCTGGCCCGAAGAACGCATTGCGGTGCTTTCCGGACCGAACCTGGCCATGGAAATCGCCCGGGAAGAGCCGACCGCATCCGTGGTGGCCTGCTCCGACCTCGCAGTCGCCGGCTGGATAGCCGCTGGCTGCACCGCTCCGTACTTCCGCCCGTATACGAACACGGACGTAATTGGCACGGAGATCGGCGGGATCGTCAAGAACGTCATCGCCCTGGCCGTGGGCATCTGCGAGGGAAAGCAGATGGGAGACAACACCAAGGCATCGGTCATGACCCGCGGCCTGGCCGAAACCACCCGGCTTGCCGTAGCGCTGGGAGGCAAGACCGAAACGCTCTTTGGCCTCTCCGGCATGGGCGACCTGATCGCCACCTGCTCTTCCTCGCTTTCGCGGAACCACACCGCGGGACGCCTCCTGGCCCAGGGGCTGACCCTGGACGAAGTCACCGAAACCATGGCGCAGACGGCGGAAGGCATCAAGTCAGCCCAGGCGGTTCTGGACCGTGCCACCCAGCTGGGTGTCTACATGCCCATTACCGAGAACGTCGTCGCAGTGCTGCAGGGCGCCATTTCAGTAGACGAGCTGGGCCCGCGGCTGCTGGCCCGCGAACTTAAACCCGAAGGTGTACACGCATCATGAGCGTCCAGCCAGTTTCTCCCGCCGGCGGTTCCAAGCCGCGCGTAGCCGTCCTGTTCGGCGGACGTTCCAGCGAACATTCGGTCAGCTGCGTGACCGCGGCCGGCGTGCTGGAGGCGATCGACCACAGCAAGTACGACGTCGTTCCCATCGGTATTGCCCGCAACGGCCAGTGGTCGCTGGTCTCCGTGGACCCGGAGCAGTGGTCCCTGCGGTCGGAGTCCCTGCCCGAGATCGCCGCGGGACCCGAATCGATCGCGATCTCCAGTGACGGCGGTTCCCAGGAGCTCGTCTCCCATGCCCCCGGCGCGATGCCGCGCTCCCTGGGCCGGATCGACGTCGTCCTGCCGCTGCTGCACGGTCCGTTCGGTGAGGACGGCACGCTCCAGGGCCTGCTGGAGATGGCGGATATCCGCTACGTCGGAGCCGGGGTCCTCGCTTCCGCCGTCGGAATGGACAAGCACTACATGAAGGTGGTGTTCGCGTCCGCCGGATTGTCCGTGGGACCCTACGAGGTCATCACCGACCGCCAGTGGGTCCGGGATGCCGATGCCTGCCTGGAGCGCGCGTCGAAGCTCGCGTTCCCGCTGTTCGTCAAGCCGGCGCGTGCGGGTTCATCCATGGGCATTACCCGGGTGACCGAGGCATCCGGGCTGCGCGACGCCGTCGAAACCGCGCGGCAGCACGATCCGAAGGTGGTCATTGAAGCCGGCATCGCCGGCCGTGAAATCGAGGTGGCCGTCCTGCAGGGGCGCGGGACCGACGATCCGCGCACCAGCCAGCCCGGCGAGATTGCCGTCAACGACGGCGGCCATGAGTGGTACGACTTCGAGGCCAAGTATGTGGACGGCGCCGCAGCAGAACTGAGCTGCCCGGCGGACCTGCCGGACGACGTCACCACCCGGGTGCGGGAACTGGCGGCCGTGGCCTTCGATTCCGTGGGCGCCGAGGGTCTGTCCCGTGTGGACTTCTTCTACACCCCGGACGGGGACCTGGTGATCAACGAGATCAACACCATGCCCGGTTTTACGCCGATCAGCATGTATCCGCAGATGTGGGCCAAGTCCGGACTGCCGTACACCGAACTGATCGACGAGCTTATTGCCCTGGCGCTGGAACGCCCCACGGGCCTGCGCTGACGGCTGTCCTGCCTTTCCGGCTAGCCCGGGCTTTCGGCTAGCTCGGAAGCTCGACGTCGCTCGTAGCGATGCATTCGCGCGTCTGCTCGATGCGGGACACGGCGTTCTCAAGTTCCACCAGTACGGTGGAGGATGCCACCTTCTCGGTGTCGAACAGCACCTCGACGGCGGGATCACGGCCGTAGGTGGTGGCCGTCCAGAGGCTGCCCTCTTCCCGCAGTACCCAGTCCACGCCGTTCACCGTTGCGCAGGCATCGGTGGTGGGTCCGGGCACGGGTACTCCGCAGCGCACGATGACCTCGGCCGGGCTTCCCCATGCGGACGTGGCCTGGCTCGTGGTCTCACGCTGGTCCGTGCCTGCGAGGTTCTCCGGCATGGCCACCATGACAGTGGCGCAGTCGGGGTTCGCCGCGTCAGGCGCTGCTTCTACGTCTGCGGCGGGGGTGCAGCCGGTCAGGACCGCGGCCAGAACCAGGGTGCCGGCGGAGATGGCTGCCGGGAGGAGTTTCATGCTTCAAGCGTATCCGTCCTTCCGCGTGTGCCTCGAATCGGAGCGGAGCCCTGGTAGTAGGCTCTGACGAAAGCCACAAGGATAAGCAGAAGGAATGATCAGTGACGGACTTCTTTTCGGACGTTCAGGAGGAACCGGAAGCCAGGCGGCGGCATCCCGTGCGGGTCACCATCCTCGTGCTCCTGGTGCTGGTCCTCCTGGCCGGGGCCGTGGCCGGGGGATACGTATGGAACCTGGCACGGACGTTCAACGACGGTACGCAAACGATCGCCGGTGCCATCCCGGAGAACTCGCCGGAAAAGACCAGCGCGGCTGCGGACTCCCGCAATATCCTGCTGATCGGCTCTGATACCCGGGAGCCCGGAGCGGATGCGCGGTCAGACACCATGATGCTGGTCCACGTTCCCGGAGACCGTTCCGCGGTTTACGTGATGTCCATTATGCGTGACACCTGGACGGAGATCCCGGGCCACGGAGAAGCAAAGATCAATGCGGCGATGGCTTTGGGCGGCGTGCCGCTGATGGTTGAGACCGTTCAGGGCCTGCTGGGTGTGCCAATCGACCACGTGGCGGTCATCGACTTCGAAGGGTTCGAGGGTCTCACGGAGGCCCTTGGGGGAGTGGAGGTGGACAACGCCCAGGCCTTCCAGTCGCACGGCGGCGACGGCGAGTTCTTCGACGCCGGGCGCCTGACCCTGCAGGGCGATTCGGCGCTGAAGTTTGTCCGTGAGCGCTATGCGTTCGCTGACGGTGACTACCAGCGGGTTCGGAACCAGCAGGCATTCCTGCGGGGCCTGCTCACCAAGCTGATCTCGGCCGAGACGCTGGGCAACCCGGTACGGCTTTCGGCCGCTACCGGAGCGATCTCGCCCTACCTGAGCGTTGACGAGCAGCTGGACGCCGCCCGGGTGGGGGAACTCGCCGTCGAACTGCGGGGAGTAAGGGCCGGGGATATCGAGATGTTCACTCTGCCGAACGCCGGTGTGGGTACGTCCGCTGACGGGCAGTCGATCGTGGTGCCTGATGAGGCAGCCATGGCCGGTCTTTCCGAGGCACTGAAAAGCGACGGACTGGCGGGATTTGTGGCTGGACTTGAAACTGCCACGGGGTGACCCGCAGCGCGTCCGCCGCCTCGGGGTCCGTTTTCCCATGCCTACTACCTTGGCACATTCCACCCGCACTTACCGGACACTGTCAGACCCCTGCGGTAGGCTTCCTACTGACCATGCCGGTTCGATGGACAACGGTGTTCGCCGAAGATAATCCGGAGGAGAAACATGAGCAGCAGCACGGAACGGGACTACCTTGCAGACTAAGATCACCGCAAACGCCCAGGCGCTGAAGCGATGGTTGAGCAACGCCGAGGTGTCCCTGGGGAACCACAGTGACCGGCTGAACGCCATCAACATTTTCCCTGTGGCCGACGGCGACACCGGAACCAACCTTTACCTCACCATGCGGGCGGCATCCGCCGCTGCCGCAGAGCTTGAAACCCAGGACATTGGGGAGCTGCTTGCCGCAGCAGGCCAGGCATCAATGGAACAGGCCAAAGGCAACTCCGGAACGCTCCTGTCCGTGTTCCTTAGCTCCATGGCGGAGCCCCTGACCGGACACACCCGGCTGTCGGCGCCGCTGCTGGCCCGTTCGCTGGAACGCGCACAGCTGCGTTCCTGGTCCGTACTGAGTGATCCGGTCCCCGGCACCATGCTTTCAGTCCTTGAAGAGGCCGCCCGCGGCGCCTCCCGCGTGGAGGCCGCCCAGACCGGAGATGATTCGAACGCAGGCCTGGCCGAAACGCTGCGCGCCATGATGGCTGCGGCCCTCGCAGCCGTCGTGCGCACCGAAGAGCAGCTGGAAACCCTGACGGACGCCGGAGTAGTGGACGCCGGAGGGGTCGGATTCCTGCTCGTGCTGGACGCCATGCGCGCTGCCGCCCTGGGCGAAGAGCTCCAGCGTGAACTGCTGGACGGGCTTCACGGCTACGACGTGCAGGACCCGCACATCCACGGCACCCAGCCGCAGCTTGAAGGCGTGGAGGTCATGTGCACCATCACGCTCAGCCCCCTGGACGCCGCAACGCTGCGGCTCCAGCTCGACGAACTGGGCGAATCCGTGATTATGAGTGCGGTCAGCCCGGTGGGGGAGGGGTACCGCTGGCGTGTCCACGTCCACACGCCCGACGCCGGCGCAGCGATGGACGCGCTTCATGCCGTGGGCGAGCCGACCAACGTCACGATCACCGAGCTGTCCGCCAACGGGCACCAGACCACGGAAATACCGCAGGTGCCGCTGCCCGGCGGCCCCGGCGCCGGCGATTTTGCCCGCGAAGCCTAAAGGACAATGCAGGACAGGATTCCCGGCGAGCTCGACTTCCCGCTCAACCGCCGGATCGGGAAGAAATCCGCGGACAAGATCGAGAAGCAGCTGGGCATCACCACCGTTGGCCAGCTGCTGCTGCATGTTCCGCGGCGGTACATGGAACGCGGGGAACTGACCCGGATTTCCGAGATTCCCTTTGACGAGGAAGTCACCCTCATCGCGCGGGTCCAGAGCATCAACTCCCGCCGGATGCAGACCCGCAAGGGAATGATCGTGGAAGTCACCGTGACGGATGACGACGACGCCGCAGGCTCCCTGGGTCTGCTGCACCTCACCTTCTTCAACGGCTACGGTGCGCTCAAGGACCTGCAGCCCGGAATCCGTTCAATGTTCTCCGGCAAGGTGGGCGTGTACAAGGGGCAGCTGACGCTGACCAACCCGAACTACGTGCTGCTCAGCGACGAAGCGGACGACGAAGAAGAAGCCAAGAGGCCCATCCCGGTCTATCCCGCGACGGCCAAGCTCACCAGCTGGGAAATCAAGACCACCATCGACCTGCTGCTGGACTCGCTGCAGACCGAACGGCTGCGGGACCCGATTCCGCAGGATCTTCGGTCCCGGGAGCACCTAATGGGCGTGGCTGATGCCTTCAACGCCATCCACCGGCCCGCAGCCATCGAGGATGCGTACAAGGCGCGGCACCGTTTCCGCTACGAGGAGGCCCTGGTACTGCAGACCGCGCTGGCGCGCAGGCACGCCTTCACCGCGGAACAGGATGCCACCGCCCGGCCGCCTCAGCCCGGGGGACTGCTGGAGGCCTTCGACGCAGCACTGCCCTTCACCCTGACGCACGGCCAGGCTTCCATCGGCGCCGAGCTGGCCGCGGACCTGGCCAAACCGCACCCCATGAACCGGCTGCTGCAGGGCGAGGTTGGCTCCGGCAAGACCCTGGTGGCGCTGCGGGCCATGCTGCAGGTGGTCGACGCCGGGGGACAGGCGGCTCTGCTGGCACCCACCGAGGTGCTGGCCGCCCAGCACTATGCCTCGATCACCCGCACCCTCGGACCGCTGGGCCAGGCCGGCATGCTCGGCGGCAGCGACACCGCCACCCGGGTCACGCTGCTGACCGGTTCAATGTCCACGGCCGCCCGCAAGGCGGCGCTCCTCGAAGCGGCATCCGGTTCCGCCGGGATCGTGATCGGTACGCACGCCCTGCTCTCGGAGCACGTGCAGTTCGCCGACCTGGGCCTGGTGGTAGTAGATGAACAGCACCGGTTCGGCGTCGAACAGCGGGACATCCTCCGCACCAAGGGCAGGGAGTCCACACCGCACCTGCTGGTCATGACCGCAACTCCCATCCCGCGCACCGTGGCGATGACAGTGTTCGGAGACCTGGATGTTTCAACCCTTACCGAACTGCCCGCCGGACGGGCACCGATCTCCACGTACCTGGCGCCGCTGGCGGACAAACCCGCCTGGGGTCCGCGGATCTGGGCACGGGCGCGAGAGGAGATCGACGCCGGACGTCAGGTCTACGTGGTCTGTCCCAAGATCGGGGACAAGGAAGAGGAACCCGGCACCGAGCTGGCGCTCCTAGAAGAGCTTCCCCGGCAGGCCGCGCCGCGGAACCAGCGGCCGCTGGCCTCGGTCCTCGAGACAAGTGAACGGCTCCAGGAGCTGCCGGCGCTTGCCGGTACCCGGCTGGGCATGCTGCACGGCCGCATGGACCCGGCGGAGAAATCCGCCACCATGGATGCCTTCAACCGCGGAGACATTGACCTGCTGGTTTCCACCACCGTGATCGAGGTGGGCGTGGACGTCCACAACGCCACCATGATGGTGATCCTCGACGCCGAGCGTTTCGGCATCTCCCAGCTGCATCAGCTGCGCGGCAGGGTGGGGCGGGGCGGGCTCCCGGGCACCTGCCTGCTGGTGACCAACCTGGAGGAAGGCCATCCCAGCCGGGAAAGGCTCGACGCCGTCGCCGCCACCACTGACGGCTTTGAACTCTCCCGCCGGGACCTGGAACTGCGCCGGGAAGGAGACATCCTCGGTGCCTCACAGTCCGGCGGACGCTCAACGCTCAAGCTGCTGCGCGCCATCCAGGACGAGAAGGTCATTGAGCGCGCCCGGGAGGACGCCCAGGCGCTGATCCGGCAAGACCCGGACCTGGAGGAACATCCGGCTCTCAACGAGGCGATCGAGGCCTACCTGAACCCGGAGAAGGAAGCGTTCCTGGACCGGGGTTAGCCTTGCTGCGGGTACTCGATGCCGGGCGGTCAGCGGCCGCTGGCTAGAGTGGAACCATGAGCCGCATCATTGCCGGAGCCGCCGGCGGAACCACCCTGTCCAGCGTCCCCGGATCCAGTACCCGGCCCACCACTGACCGGGTGAAGGAAGCGCTCTTCTCCCGGCTGGAGTCCTACGGGATCCTGGACGGGGCCTACGTGCTGGACCTGTTCGCCGGATCCGGTTCCCTCGGGGCTGAAAGCGCCAGCCGCGGCGCCGCGCGGGTGGACCTGGTTGAGCTGGCCGAAAAAGCCGCGCAGGTCTGCTGCAGCAACGCCGCACTGGTAAACAAAGTGCTCGGCTCTGAACGCGTGCGGGTGCACCGGACCAAGGCGGAGTCCTACCTGCTCCGGGTGCCGCCCGGATTGGCCTGGGACCTGGTCTTCCTCGACCCGCCATATCCGCTGGAGGAGGCGGGCCTGGCCGCAGTGCTGGAAGCGCTGGCCCCGCGCCTGGCGGAAGGCGCCGTCGTCGTGGTGGAACGCTCCACCCGCTCACCCGAACCCGCCTGGCCCGCCGGACTGGAGCGCTTCAGTGAAAAGGCCTACGGCGAAACCACTCTCTGGTTCGCTGAACCCGCGCAGAAGGACGAGGGCTAGGGTTTTTCAGCGTCCCGCCGCGAAGGCATCGAGGTCCGCTCCGGTCAGCACCGCTGCGGGATGGGGGCCGGCCTGCAGCAGGGAAGCCGTCCACTCCGCCGGCCAGCGGTAAGGCACTGCAGCCAGCACAATGTTGCCGGGGTGCCTGCCGGTGAACATTGACGCATCGCCCAGGGCCGCCACGTCACCGCCCGCCGCGCCGAACACATCAGCCAGCGCCTTGGCCTGCCGGCGTGCGAATGCCAGCGGCGGATCATCGCCCACGTTCACCAGCAGCACGCCGCGTTCGGAGAGCAGCTTGAGCAGCTCCTCGTAGTAGCCCCTGTCCGCCAGGTGCTCCGGAGCATCCGCACCGGCAAACACATCCAGCACGACGGCGTCGAACGAGCCGGGTCCGAAACGTTCAAGTTCAGCACGGGCGTCCCCGGTCACCGTGTCCAGCACTGTTCCCTCCGGCAGCGGCAGGTAGGCCAGGACATAATCCAGCAGCTCACGCTCGAGTTCGACGGCGGCCTGCTCCGAACCGGGCCGCGTTGCCTGGACGTACCGGGCCAGGGTCAGGGCCCCGGCACCGAGGTGCAGGACCCGCAGCGGAGCACCCGGCGGGCCCGCGAGGTCCAGGACGTTGCCGATCCGGCGCAGGTACTCGTAGAAAATCTCCTCCGGGTGTGCGAGGTTCACGTGGGACTGCTGGGCTCCGCCGATGGAGAGGATCCACGCGCCGTCGTTGAAGGCATCCTCATCCAGTTCCGCGTGGGCGCCGATGCCGCGCAGCATGCGTGAGGGCGGGCGGTTGACCATACTCAGAGCACCTCGTTGAGCCGCGAAATCCGCTCAGCGGCTTCCTGGAGAACGTCGAACCGCTTGCAGAAGGCGAAGCGGAGCATGGTCCTGGTGCGTTCGGCGCCCTCGGGATGGCAGAACATCGCCACCGGGATGGCTGCGACGCCCACCAGTTCCGGAAGCCGGCGTGCCAGATCGGTGGCGTCGTCGATGCCCAGGGGAGCGACGTCGGCATTCACGAAGTACGTTCCCTGCGGCTGGAACACCTCAAGTCCCGCTTCCCGGAGACCGGCGGAAAGCACGTTGCGCTTGGCCCGGAGCGTGCCGGCGATGTCAGTAAAGAAGGAGTCCTCCATCCGCAGCCCCTCGGCGATCGCCGCCTGGAAGGGCGAGCCGGAGCTGTAGGTCAGGAAACTCTTGACGGAGCGCACCGCGGCAATGAGTTCCGCCGGCCCGCTGACCCAGCCGATCTTCCAGCCGGTCAGTGAAAACGTCTTGCCGGCCGAAGAAATAGTCAGGGTGCGGTCCGCCGCGCCGGACAGCGTGGCTACCGGGATGTGCCGCGGCCCGAACGTGAGGTGCTCGTAGACCTCATCGGTGACAATCACGGCGTCGTGCTTGACCGCCAGGTCAACAATGCGCTGCAGGACGGCCTCGGGGAAGACGGCGCCGGTCGGGTTGTGCGGGTTGTTGACCAGGACCATCCGGGTGCGGTCGGTAAACGCTGCTTCCAGTGCAGCCAGGTCCGGCTGGAAATCCGGGGCCAGCAGGGGAGCAGTGGTATGGGTGGCGCCGCTGAGACCAATCATGGCGCCGTAGGAGTCATAGAAGGGTTCAAAGGTAAGGACCTCATCTCCAGGGCCGGTCAGCGCGAGGATGGTGGAGGCAATCGCCTCCGTGGCTCCGGTGGTCACCATGGCCTCCGTCCCGGGATCCGGACGGAGACCGTAAAACCGTTCCTGGTGCTCGGCGATGGCTTCGCGCAGCACCGGCAGCCCCATGCCCGGCGCGTACTGGTTGGCGCCGGCGAGGATCGCCCGGCGGGCGGCGTTGCGGATTTCCGCCGGTCCGTCCTCGTCCGGGAACCCCTGGCCCAGGTTGATGGCTGAGTGGGTGCCGGCCAGGGCAGTGATTTCCTCGAAGATGGTGATGCCCAGGTTGCCGTCCGCACCGAGAAGGTTCGCTCCGGCTGCCGTGCGCTGCCAGGGGGCCGGTGCACCGTCCCGGGAATCTCGAAGGGAGCGCGTGCTGGGAGTTGAAGTCATGCCTTCCAGTATTACCCGCCGGGCGCACGAAACGGACCGCCGGTATATTGGCTGGCGTTTGGTGGCGCGCGGTCCAGCCTGGGCAACCACGCCGCAGACGGGAAGGAAGGGAAGCATGGGGTTCCACGGGACGCTGGGAGTGGACGGGGAACACGAACCCGCCGTGGCGCTGCAATCGCTCCGCGATGCACCAGCCGGTGCCCGGCTTCATTTCGAGGCTGGCGGCCACCGCCTGGCATTGCAGCTGAGACCGGACGGCGCCGGAGCAGAGGTCTCCGTGGCAGCAGCATCCGAGGAATCGCAACGGCTCCTGCGGAACGCGCTGGTAGGAAGGGCTGAGCTGGTCCAGGACGGCAGAGAACGCCATGTCCTGGGTACTGTGCCCGCACATCACGAAGGTCTCCCGGCCGGCGTGGAGGAGAAGATGAGTTGGGTGCGGCAAACCGTCCACGCCCTGCAAACCGCTTCCACTCGGGGCCGGGAGGTGCCGCCTGGCTTCCTGAACCTACTCTGGTGGGATGGGCGGCCGAACTTCGGAGACGCCGTCGGGCCCTGGCTTGCGAGGCACCTCAGCGGGCTGACGCCCGTAAACGGCTTCAGGCGCGGACTGCGGACACCCGCCCTGGCCACAGCCGGGTCCATTGCGGGCTGGCTGGAACAGGACGGATCGCAGATCTGGGGGTCCGGGCTGATGGCTCCCCTGGAGGGCGAGAGCCTGGCCCGCCTGCGGAGCCTGAAGGGCGTGCGGGTTTCCGCCGTCCGTGGACGCAACACCCGGACCGAGCTGCTGCGCAAAACAGGGTGGGACTTCCCTGCCGTGTATGGCGATCCGGCCCTGCTGCTGCCGCAGTTCCTGGCCGCCGGGGGAACGGGCACGGGAGATATCGCCGTCGTTCCCCACCTTGACCACCGGGACTGCCTGGAGAAAGCGGCGGGTCCCGGAGTCACGGTGGTTGACGTGAGGGAAGGCGTTGAGGCGGTGGTGGGGAAGATAGCCGGATCGCAGGCCTGCATCTCCAGTTCCCTGCACGGCATCATCGTGGCGCAGGCGTACGGTGTGCCCTGGGTGTGGCTGCGGATTAGCGACCGCGTGATCAGCGGGGACCGGTACAAGTTTGAGGACTTCTTTACGACCCTGGACGCCTCCGGGGTGCGCGCGGCCGACGTTCCCGCCCGGGAGCTGACGCCCCGGCTGGTGGAACGCCTGGCGGCCCGGGCGGTGCTGCCGGAACTCACCATTGACCTGGCACCGCTGTTGGAGAGTTTCCCCCACGGCCGTGCCTGACCGGGCCGGAGCACGGCCACCGGGTAGATTCGACGTATGCGACGCGCTGTATGCCCCGGATCCTATGACCCCATCCACAACGGCCACCTTGAAGTGATTGCCCGCGCCACGAACCTCTTTGACGAGGTCATCGTCGCGGTCTCCACCAACTACGCCAAAAAATACCGGTTCTCCGAAGAGGAACGGCTGGAAATCGCTGCGGAGACCCTCGGCTCCCTGGCGGGCGTGTCAGTGCTGCCCATGGGCCATGGCCTGCTGGCAGATTTCTGCCGGGACCACGGCGCCAGCGCCATCGTCAAGGGGCTGCGCTCTGTGCAGGATTATCAGTACGAGCTGCCCATGGCCGTCATGAACCGGCACCTCACCGGGGTTGAAACCGTCTTCCTGGCCGCGGAAAGTTCCTACACGCACCTTTCCTCAAGCCTGATCAAGGAAGTCGCCTCACTGGGCGGAGACATCACGGACTTCGTTCCGCGCGCTGTCCTGAAGCGGCTGGGCTAGCCGATAGGCGAGGCGCACGCCGGGCGAAGAAACGCCGCGAGCACCCCGCCGGTCTCCTCCGTGAACCGTCCCAGCCACTGGCCGGCGGTGAGGTCCGGTTCCGAGGCGACCATGCGCACCCGCACGTTGCTGCACTGCGAGATGTTCGCCTCAGCCCGGACCAAGTGGTAGGTGGAGGTGACCACGATGATCTCGTCCCAGTTGTTGTCCGCTGCCAGCCGGGCTATGGCGCGGGCCTCCCCGCGTGTGCTCAGCGGCGAGGGCGAGAAGCACCGGACGGCGGGGCCCGCGAAGTACTTGCACACCGTGTCGGTGACGGCGTTGCCCGGGGTGCCGGTGGTCGAGAGGACGAGCACGGGCGCGCTGCCGTCCGTGATCAGGTCCCGCCCCACCGGGAGGCGCTCCGGCGCTGCGCCGGCAAGGACCACGACGGCGTCGGCCTGGCCCGGTTCCGAATCCGCCTGCGGGTAGTAGAAAAGGTTCACGGCAACCAGCAGCCACACCACCAGTACGGACACGGCGGCGGTTGCGGCCGCAGCGAGGATGCGGAGCGCCCTGGCGCGGGAAAGGGAATACGGCACGCGTTCAGCCTAGGCGAAGCGCAAAGCCGGTGCATGGCGCAGGGCCAGGCGCCTGGAAGGCAGTAGACTTGATGGGGAGACGGAGGCGCGGCGTTCTGCCGTCTGCCTGCACCCGGTTTGAGAGATTCCGGCTCCTCAGGCTAAGATGATATGTCGGTCTATGTTCTACAGGAGTTCTCATTAGCGTTTCATCGCGGTTCCAACCGAGTTCCCCCTTGGCAATAAATGTCAAGGATCTCGGGCGCAGCCCGGGAACCATGCGGACAATGCATGAGCATGTGCCGGCACCGAAAGACTTCGGTGTTGCGCTTATTGGCGTGCCGTTCGGATCGGACATCGAGCTCGATCTGAGGTTCGAAGCTGTACACGAGGGGATCCTGGTCTCGGGTTCCGCGCTTGTTCCCGTCAAGGGGGAGTGCGGACGGTGCCTGGTTCCCATCGAGTACACCGAGGACGTCGATGTGCAGGAACTCTTCTACTACGAGGACGCTGAGTCCTTCGGAGAGGAAGAGGAAGAAGAGCAACGCCGGATCGAGCGAGATGTAATCGATCTTGAACCGGTTTTGCGGGACGCAGTGGTAACTTCCCTGCCGTTCCAGCCGGTGTGCCGGGAGGACTGCGAAGGCCTTTGCTCCGAATGCGGGGCGCGCCTTGAGGAGGATCCGGGTCACCACCATGAAGTCGTGGATCCTCGCTGGGCAGCCCTTGCCGGGTTGGCTGGCACCGCCGCTGAAGACGCGGCAACAAGTACAGAGTCAGACGAGAGAGAAGAGAGTTAGTCGTGGCTGTTCCCAAGCGGAAAATGTCCCGCTCGAATACGCGTGCACGCCGGTCCCAGTGGAAGGCAACTGCGCCCAACCTGGTGAAGACCGTTGAGAACGGCCGCGTTACCTACAGCCTGCCGCACCAGGCCAAGGTCGTAACCGACTCTGCAGGTACCGCGCTGTTCCTTGAATACAAGGGCCGCAAGGTAGCGGACGTCTAAGACCAGTGAGTGTCCCCTTTGCCGTTTGCCTCCGGGCAGCCGCTGAAGGGGGCTCACTGCTTTTCGGGGCCCGATCAGCACGTGAAGAATACTGAAGAGCTTCTGAAGCGTCTCGGCGTCGATATCGATGCCGAGACGCTTCGTCTTGCGCTCACCCACCGCTCCTATGCCTACGAGCACGGCGGCATCCCCACCAACGAACGCCTTGAATTCCTGGGTGATTCGATCCTGGGTTTTTCCGTTACGGACACGCTCTACCGCGACAATCCCGGACTTTCCGAGGGTGAGCTGGCAAAGCGCCGCTCAGCGGTTGTCAGCACCAAGGCCCTTGCCTCAGTCGCGCGCCAGCTCAGTCTTGGCGACTACATTCTGCTGGGCCAGGGCGAAAAGCTGACCAACGGCAAGGACAAGTCCTCCATCCTGGCGGACACCACGGAAGCGCTGATCGGCGCGGTGTACCTGTGCCACGGCATCGAGACCGCACGGTCAATGGTCATGCGCCTGATTGGACCGCTGCTCCATGACGCGGACACCCTTGGTGCCGGAACCGACTGGAAGACCAGCATCCAGGAAATCGCCGCCGCCCGGAAAATGGGGGACATCGAGTACCGGGTCACTGGCTCCGGACCGGACCACTCCCGCAGCTTCGTAGCAGTGCTGCACATTGGCGGGCAGGCATACGGCTCGGGCACCGGCAGGTCCAAGAAGGATGCCGAGCAGGAAGCTGCTGCGGACACCTGCCGGCTGCTGCGGGAGACCAGCCAGGCTCCGGCTGCCCCTGCAGGCGCATAGCAGCACCCATGCCCGAACTTCCCGAGGTCGAGGTAGTACGGCGCGGCCTGGCACGGTGGGTGCGCGGCCGCACCATCACCGGCGTCGAAATCCTGGATGAACGCTCCACCCGCCGGCACGCCCCGGGTCCCGAGGACCTGCGCGGCAACCTTGAAGGTGCCCGCGTGCTGGACGTTGCCCGGCGCGGCAAGTTCCTCTGGATGCCCATGGTGGAAGCTTCAGCGCCCGACGCCGCACCCCCGTTCGCGCTGATGGCGCACCTGGGCATGAGCGGCCAGCTGCTGATGGAAACTCCCGACCTGCCCGACGAGAAGCACCTCAAGGTGCGGTTCACCCTCAGCCCGGCCGAGGATGAAGACGGTACCCGCATGCCGGAGGAACTCCGGTTCGTAGACCAGCGGATCTTCGGCGGCGTCTTCCTCGCGGACCTGCTGCCCACTCCGGACGGACAACCCGGAGGACTCTCAGAGACCGGGCTGGCACTCGTTCCATCCGAAGCGGCGCATATTGCCCGCGATCCGCTGGACCCGGCGTTCTCCTTCGACGATTTCTACCGCCGGCTGCGCGCCCGCCGCACCGGCATCAAGCGCGCGCTCCTGGACCAGGGACTCATCTCCGGGGTGGGCAACATCTACGCGGACGAGGCACTGTGGGCGGCGCGGCTGCACTTCGCCCGCCCCACCGACACGCTGCGCCGTGCCGATGCCCTGCGGCTGGTGGAAGCCGCCCGGGCCGTAATGCTCCGGGCGCTCGAAGCCGGCGGTACCAGCTTCGATTCGCTGTACGTCAACGTCAACGGGGTCTCCGGCTACTTTGCCCGGTCCCTGAACGCCTACGGCCGGGAGGGCCAGCCGTGCCCGCGGTGCGAGGCGGCCGGACTTCCCACCCTGATCCGGCGTGATTCGTTCATGAACCGCTCGTCCTACAGCTGTCCGGTCTGCCAGAAGCGTCCGCGCAACGGCCGCTGGTAGTCAGCCCTCCGGAGCTTGGCAACAGGCTCAGCGCAGGACCTCGATGAGGACAACCCACGCGAAGGCAGCCCCGGCGATCACGCCGAGGATATCCTCGATATTCACCGAGATCGCCAGGATCAGCAGCCCCACCAGCGCCGCCGTGCCGCCCAGCATGGCTGCGTTGAGCTCACTCCAGGCTTCCAGCGGGGATTCCATGCCAGCACACTGTAGCGGGCCCGGCCGGTGTTCTCAGCAGTGCCGGCGCGTTAGCTGCCGCGCAGCTCCGCAACCAGGGCGTCGTTGTAAATCGGCCAGGCTTCGGCTGCCCAAGGACCGAAGTCCCGGTCCGTGAGAACAACGGCGGCTGCCTTCAGGTCGGGATCCACCCACAGGAAGGTGCCGGACTGGCCGAAGTGCCCAAAGGTGCGCGGCGAATTGGTGCTGCCGGTCCAGTGCGGCGACTTTCCGCTGCGGATTTCGAACCCAAGGCCCCAGTCATTCTCCTTCTGCCGGCCAAAACCGGGCAGCACACCGGACAGGCCCGGGAACACGACAGACGCCGCAGCAGACAGGGACTCGGCGGAAATGAGCCGGGGTGACTGGAGCTCGGCAGCAAACCGGGACAGGTCGGCAGCCGTGGAGACAGCTCCGGCGGCGGGAGACCCTTCCAACGCCGTGTCCTTCATGCCCAGCGGAACCAGGACAGCCTCGGACAGGTACTCCGCAAAGGGAATGCCGGTAGCTTCCTCGAGATGATCACCGAGCACCTCGAAACCCGCATTCGAGTACAGCCGGCGTGTTCCCGGCTCGTACCGGACGGTGCGGTCCCCGAAGTCGTAGCCGCCGGTGTGGGCCAGCAGGTGCCGGACGGTGGATCCCTCCGGCCCGGCCGGATCGTCCAGGGCCACGGCTTCCTCTTCGAGGGCGACCTGGAAGGCGTAGGCCGTGAGCAGCTTGGTGACCGAGGCCAGGGGATAACACTTCTGCTGGTCCCCGGCGGTTCCAAGCACGGAACCGTCAGCCGAAACGACGGCGGCGGCAACGTTTTCGGCGGGCCAGGACTGGGAGTTCTCGTGAGTGTTCATCCCTGCCATCCTATGCGGCATAGTGCTTGGCCAGCCGGGCCATGCCCTCCTCGACGGAAACCTCCGGCCGCCAGTCCAGGACCGCCCGGGTGTGCCGCTGGTCGAACCAGTGGGACGTGGACAGCTGCTCCGCCAGGAACCGTGTCATGGGAGGTTCGTCTTCCACGAGCCCGCGGGCACCGGCGGCCAGCCAGGCTTTCTCGATGACGCTGCCGGCGCCGCGTGCCAGCCAGCCCGGAACGCTGAGGGACGGAGCCGGGATGTCCGCTGCGGAGCAGATGCCGCTGATCATTTCCCGGACCATGCGCGGCTGGCCGTTCGTGACCACCAGGGCCTGACCGTGGGCCTGTTCCATCCGGTCCAGGGCCCGGGCGATCGCCGAAGCGGCGTTGTCCAGGTAGGTGGTGTCGATCAGGGCGGCACCGCCGTCGAGCAGCGGTAGCCGTCCGGTCCGGGCCCGGTCCATCACCCGTTCCACCAGCTGCGTGTCGCCGGGACCCCAGACGATGTGCGGACGGATTGCCGTGACCCGAAATTCGGCGGAATCAGCCGCAAGTGCGTGGAGCTCCGCTGCGGCCTTGGACCGCGCGTAGCTGCCGCGGGCCCGCTTGGGGTCTGCGGTTCCGGCGCCGGCACCGGCGATCGGCTCACCGAAGTGGGCCACCGACGGCGAGGACACGAAGACGACGTCGCGCACACCGGCGGCACGGGCTGCATCCAGGACGTTGCGGGTGCCGTCGATGTTGGTGGCCTGGAACTCGGACCAGGCGCCGGTGAAGGACACCTTCGCAGCGAGGTGCACGACGGCGTCCATTCCGGCCATCGCAGCCTCCACGGCGTCGCGGTCCGTGATGGAGCCCGAGACGGACTCCAGCCCCGGCACAGCAGCCGCGCGGCGCTGGAGGGTGCGCACAGAGTGGCCCTGCCCGGCCAGGACGCCGGCAACGGCGCCGCCGAGCAGACCGCTGGCGCCGGTGACCAGGATGCGGCGGCTCATCGGCGGGCTCCCGGTGCGGTGATGCGGCCGCCGGCCAGCACCCGGGCAGCCCAGGCGCCCAGGGCGGAGCGGTCAATCTTTGAGTTGTGGCGGATGTCCGTGGGCATCTGCGGCAGTACCAGCACCGCGGCCAGGTCCAGGCCGCAGCGCTCGGCGACGGCGGTACGGACCTCGGCGGAGAGGGAGTCCGCTGCCGGCCCGGGCCTGCGGACCGCGTCAACGGTCTCCACGACGGCAACCGGTACCTGGGTTCCGGCCGGGCCAACGCCCACCAGGGCTGCCAGGCGCACGGCGGGCACTGATTCAGCGGCCTGCTCGGCCGCGACCGGCGTTACCGGTCCGGCAGCCGTGGTGAGCACGTGTCCCAGCCGGCCTTCCACCCAGAGCCGTCCGTCGGCGTCGAAATGGCCCACGTCCCCGGTCCGGTGCCAGCCGGGAAGTGAACTGCTCTGCGCCTCGGTGATCCAGAGCCTGTCATACCGGTCCTTCACATGCGGGGCACTGACCAGGATCTCTCCCGTGACCCCGGGTGCTTCGGAGATTTCGCTGCCCGCCGTGCCGTCTGCGGCCAGGGGAGCGATGCCTACGCGGGCTCCGGCCACGGCCGTGCCCACGCACACACCGTTGCCGGTACCGGCCTTGCGGATCTGCTCGAGGCTGATGTCCGTCACCGGCAAAGCCTCGGTCATGCCGTAGGGGGTGTGCAGGGCTGCGGAAGGAACCAGGTCCTGCACGCGGGTGAGCAGTGCTTCCGGAATGGGAGCGCCGGCGGAGAGCAGCAGATCCACCTTTGCCAGGGCACCGCGCTGGGCGGTGTCCAGGTCCCCGGCGGTGGCCAGGACGTTGGCCAGGGCAGCCGGGGAAGCGAAGACCGTGGTGGCCTGGACGGCCGCGGCGGCGTCTGCCAGGGCAGCGGCGCTGAGCGTGCGCGGTGCCGTGACGTCCATGTCCGGGGTGACCGACGTCGCGCCCAGCGCCGGCCCAAGCAGGGCGAAGGGAGCGAAGCCTGCCACCAGGGAGGACCCGGCTTTGAGGTTGTAGGTCCGGCGCAGGGTGTCCCGCATGGCAGCGAGCCGGCGGTGCGTGTAGACGGCGCCCTTGGCCGGTCCGGTGGAGCCGGATGTGAAGAGCACGGCGGCGTCGGCGTCGGGATCCACCTGCCAGTCCGGCACAGGCTGTCCGGCTCCGGCGGAGGTGAGTTCGGCTACCGTGTGGGCGGTGCCGAGCAAGCGGCGCCGGGCCGGGGAGGCTTCACCGGCAAGGACCGGGGTACCCGGCCAGCCGAAGAGCCTGGCTCCGATGAGGCCGCGTTCAATGCCGACGATGAACTCCGGACCCGCACACTTGATGGCCCGGCTGAGGCCCTTGGAGCCCAGACCGGCGTCGGCAACCACCACCACCGCGCCGAGGCGCAGGCACGCGTAAATGAGGGTGGTCAGCTCGCTGCCCGGAGGAACCAGCAGGTTCACCCGGCTGCCCGGGCGCACGCCGATGCCTGCCAGGCCGGCCGCCAGTGCGTTGACCCGGGAACCGAGTTCGGCCCAGGAGAGCACCGCAGGGGCTTTCCCGGAGCCGGCCGGAGCCATATCGACGACGGCGGGTGAATCATCCCCGCTGCGCTCGTCCAGTTCTGCCAGCATGGGCCGGAAGTCGGCCCGCTGAGTCGTGGCGCCGGCCGGCTTCGGAGCCTCGGCAGGTGTGCCGGCGGCTTGGACGGAGTCCAGCCACGCGAAAACCGGCGACGCAATATCCCGGTCCTCGGCGACCAGGTGCCCGGCGCCTTCGAATCGGTGGACCTCCGCCTGCGGCAGGCGGCTGATGAGGTCCCGCAGGTACCGGTCGGAGAAGACCGGATCCCGGGGGCCCCACAATGCAAGCGCCGGCACGTTCAGGGACCTGATGCCTTCGGCGACGCGGCTGAGCGTCCGGTGGCTGGGGTGGGTTTCATCGGCGGGAATGTCCGCGACGAAGTTACCGACGCCCTCGCGCCGCGCCGCTGAGCGGTACGGTTCGGCGTACGCGTGGCGGACCTCCGGACGCAGTGCCGGGCGGGCCAGCGAATGGGTAACGCGCAGGAACGCATCGGTGGTCTTGGTGCCCCAGCCGTGAACTGCCGGGTGCAGGGCCAGGCGCAGCGCCGGGGGCAGGGAGAAACCTGCGGGATGCACGGCGGTGTTGGTCAGCACCACGCCCGCCAGCTGCCTGCGGTGGGCCAGTGCCCAGCCCAGGGAGATGATGCCGCCCCAGTCGTGGCCCACGCTGACCACGGGACCGGTGAGGCCCAGCGCCTGAGTCAGGTCCCCGAGGTCGGTGATCCGGTCCGCGAGGCGGCGGAAGGTCCCGGTGCGGTCGGAGTAACCCATGTCCAGCTGGTCTACGGCGATGACGCGCCAGGGACGCTCCGTGGTGCTGCCTGCAGCGGCAAGGGTGCGCCAGAGGTAGGACCAGGTGGGGTTGCCGTGCACGCACAGCAGCGTCCCGGCCGGTTCCACGCCGCGCGCGGCCAGGTCCGGGGCGTTATCCAGGACGTGCCAGGTGTGGACGGTGCCGGGAGAGTCGATGCCGGCGCTGGAGGGCACCTGGACATGGCGGGACCATGCGGCCGGAACTCCGGGCCAGAGTTCTGCTACCACGCGATCTCCATCATGGTGGTGTTCAGGCCGGAGCCCACGCCCATGCACAGCACACGGTCTCCGGGGTGCAGGGTACGCGCTTCCTGGGCGAGGGTCATCGGCAGTGAGGCAGGTCCGACGTTGCCCCACCGGGGGAACGTGATTGGCACACGTTCCCTGTCCAGGTCCACCGCCTTGATGATGGCGTTCGTGTAGGAGTTGGAAACCTGGTGGGTCACATAGCGGTCCATGCCCTTCCAGTCCCAGCCGTTCTCCTGCGCCTCATGCCAGGCAGCGACCACGAGGTCCAGGCCGCCCTCGAGCAGTCCCTTGGTGTCGGTGTACATGCCGCCTTCGCCGCCGACGCACAGCTCATGGTGTTCGGTGCCGGCACGCGAGACTCCGCCCAGGATGCGGTGTGATCCCGGGTGGTCGCCGGACCGGCCGATCACGGCGGCAGCGGCGCCGCTGCCCAGGGTGAGGGTGGCGAATTCGCGCAGGTAGTCCTGCCGGGTGGAGTCTTCGTGGTTCAGGCGGCCGAAGGTGGCCTCCTGGACACGCTGCGAGTCTTCCCCGGCCACGATCAGGGCGTAGTCGATCTGCCCGGATTCGATCATGTTGGACGCCAGGGTAATTCCGTTGACGAACCCGAGGCAGGCGTTGGCAAGGTCGAAGTTCAGGGCAGAAGACGGCAGGCCAAGGTTGTGGTGGATCTTCACGGCGACGGACGGTTCGAGGTTCCTGCGCGTTACCGAGGTGTTGATCAGCAGCCCGATCTGTGACGGCTCCACTCCGGCTTCGGCCATCGCCTTGGCTCCGGCTTCGATGGCCCCGTCCTCGAAGGTCGAACCCGGGGCCCACCATCGGCGCTCGCTGACGCCGGCTACCCGCTCCAGCAGGCCCTTGGAGAGCCGCAGCCGTTTCAGGGACGGCGAGAGCCGTTCGTCGAACTCGTGGGAGGTGACAACAACGGGCGCTTCGACGCTCTTGACGCTCAGGAGTGCGGTGTTGGTGGAATGGAAGTTGAAGTTCCCGCTCAAAATGCCTGCCTTGTCTGCTGCCAAAAAAGATCGCGGTCCGGGCCCGGTCAAGCCCGTAACGGCGCCGTCGAACCATATGATTCTCTAAGAAGCCTACTTTCCTGCCAGGCCTGGAACGCGCGAAATCCCGGATTACGCTCTGCGAGTACTGCGCTTAAGTGTGGGTCACCACCGGGCTTTAGGGAATCTTCCACAAACGAGAGACAGAGGACAGTGCACTTAAAGACCCTCACGATGCGTGGATTCAAGTCTTTCGCATCGGCCACCACCTTCGAGTTTGAGCCGGGAGTGACCGCCGTCGTCGGTCCCAACGGCTCAGGCAAGTCCAATGTGGTGGACGCCCTGGCCTGGGTGATGGGGGAGCAGGGGGCCAAGACCCTGCGCGGCGGAAAAATGGAGGACGTGATCTTCGCCGGAACCTCCGGGCGGCCGCCGCTGGGACGGGCGCAGGTCTCACTCACCATAGACAATTCCGACGGCGCCCTGCCGATCGACTACTCGGAAGTCACCATCTCCCGCACCCTGTTCCGGGCCGGCGGCTCGGAGTACGCCGTCAACGGTGCGCCCTGCCGCCTGCTGGACATCCAGGAACTGCTTTCGGACTCCGGGCTGGGCCGGGAAATGCATGTGATTGTGGGGCAGGGGCAGCTGGACAAAGTGCTGCACGCCTCTGCAGAGGACCGCCGTGGCTTTATTGAGGAAGCGGCGGGAATCCTCAAGCACCGGCGGCGGCGGGAAAAGACCGTGCGCAAGCTGGATGCGATGCAGGCCAACCTCGCCCGGCTGACCGACCTGACCACGGAGCTGCGCCGGCAGCTTGGACCGCTGGGCAAGCAGGCGGCAGTGGCACGCCGGGCCAAGCAGGTCCAGCTGGATGTGCGCGACGCCCGGGCGCGCCTGCTCGCCGATGACATTGTGACCCTTGCCGCCGCCGTCGAAGAAGACACGGCAGCAGAGGCAGCCCTGCGCACCCGGCGGGCGCAGGTTGAGCAGGAAGCAGCGGAACGCGGTGCCCGGCTCGCGGAACTTGAACGGCTTGCCGCCGAGGCGACCCCGCGCGTCAACGCAGCACGTGAGGCCTGGTACGCGCTTTCGGCTGCACGGGAACGGCTGCGGTCCCTGGCGGCCCTGGCCGAGGAACGGCGGCGCCTGCTTGGCTCCGCAGAGCCGGCCGCGGATCCGGGCCGTGACCCCGAGAAGCTGCAGGCCCAGGCACAGCGGGTACGGGCCGAGGCCGAGCAGCTGGCCGGCGAGGTCTCCGAACGTGAGGGCATGCTCGAGGATGCCGTGGAGATCCGGTCAGCCGCGGAGGAAGAGGCAGCTTCCGAGGAGCGTCGCCTCACCGGCCTGCTGCGGGCCGCGGCGGACCGCCGGGAAGGCCTTGCCCGGCTCTCCGGCTCGGTTTCCGCCGCGCGGTCCCGGGTGGAAGCGGCGGAAGCTGAGCTGGGAAGGCTGCGCGGTTCAATTGCGCAGGCCGGGGAACGCCGGGCGCGGGCCGAAGCTGATTTCGCTGCCCTGGAACAGGAGGCTGCCGGAGCGGAGTCGGGTGAGGAGGGCCTGGACGCCGAATACGAGGAAGCTACCGAGGAACTTGAACACGCCGAGACGCGGCTGGCGGACCTGATCGAAGAAGAACGGCAGGCCGTGCGGGACCGGGAGACCCTCACCGCCCGGCGGGATGCCCTGGCCGTGGGGCTGGACCGGCGCGACGGATCTGCGGCACTGCTGAATGCGGAACTCGACGGAGTGCTCTTCCCCCTCGCGGACCTGCTGACCGTCACCTCCGGCTACGAGCGGGCGGTGAGTGCTGCGCTGGGACCGGCAGCCGAATCCCTCGCAGTACGTGACCGCGAAGCCGCGCTCCGGGCGCTGAAGGCCCTCAAGGACGATGACCTGGGCCAGGTGAACCTGGTCCTGGCATCCGGGCCCGGCGCCGGGGAACCAGCCGGAAGCCGGGTAGCCCTTCCGGAGGGCTGCGTCTATGCCGCTGACCTGGTGGAGTCAGCCGGGGACGCCGGGGCGGCCGTGGGCGCACTCCTGCGCTGCGCCGTCGTCGTTGAATCCCTGGAAGGTGCAGCGGCCCTGCTCGCAGGGCACCCCGGGCTGACGGCGGTCACGGCGGACGGGGACGTGCTGACGGCCTTCACGGCAGCCGGGGGTTCGAGCACGGCGCCGGGGCTGCTCGAGATCCAGGCCGCCGTGGAGGAAACCCAGAACCGGCTCGAAGAAGCCTCGGCACGCGCTGAAAAGGCGCGCTTTGCAATCGCAGCGCTGCGGACCGAACGTGATGCCGCCCGGGCCCGGGCCGATGCCGCGCTCGCCGTCCTGCACGAATCCGATGCCCGCCTGGCCGCCGTGGGGGAGCGGCTGGGAGCCCTCGGCTCCGCGCTGCGTTCGGCCTCCGGGGAAGCTGAACGGCTAACCCGGCTCGCCGAGGCCGCTGAAGCCAACCTCACCGCGGAACAGGAGAAGCTTGCCGAGGCCGCACAGCGGCTGGCAGCAGCGCAGGACAGCCCGGAAGACGCCGCCGAGCCCGCCACCGACCGCCGGGATGCCCTGGCTATGGCGGCGGCCCAGGCCCGGCAGGCCGAAATGGATGCGAGGCTCTCCCTGCGCTCGGCACAGGAACAGCTCTCCGCTGTGTCAGCCCGGGCCGAATCCCTGGAACGGGCCGCCGTGGCCGAACGCCGGGCGCGGGCCGCGGCCGCGGAACGGGCACGGGTGCGGGCCGCGCAGGCCGCACGTGCGCAGGCGGTCGCCCGGGCCGCGTTGCAGGCAGGGCGCTGGGCGGACGTGTCCCTGGAGGCCGCGGCCGCGGAACGGGACCAGGCCGAGTCCGTCCGGGCGGAGTTCGACGCCGAGCTCGCCGAAGTGCGGACCGCCAACGCCGAATCCGTGGCGGAGCTGGCCAGGCTGACGGACTCCGTGCACCGCGACGAGCTGCTCCGGGCCGAGAAGCGGCTGCGCATCGAAGCGCTGGAAACCCGGGCCGTGGAGGAACTCGGCATCACCGCAGAGAACCTTGTTGCCGAATACGGGCCGGACCAGCCGGTTCCCGTTCCTGCTGAGACCGGGGACGGATCCGGGAAATGGGCTGCTCTTCATCAGCCGGTGGACGAGGAAGGCAACCCGGTTACCGAAGGTGTTCCCTACAACCGTGCCGAGCAGGAGAAGCGGCTCAAGCGTGCCCAGCGGGACCTGTCCGCACTGGGCAAGGTGAACCCCCTGGCACTGGAAGAGTTCGCGGCACTCGAGGAGCGGCACGCCTTCCTCAGCACCCAGCTTGAAGACCTCAAGGCCACCCGCAAGGACCTGCTGGACATCATCCGCGAAGTGGACCAGCGGGTGGAAGAAGTCTTCACCGCAGCCTTCCATGACACTGCCGTCCAGTTCGAGCGGGTCTTCGGCAGGCTTTTCCCCGGCGGCGAGGGCCGGCTGGTCCTTACCGATCCGCAGGACATGCTGACGACCGGCATCGAGGTGGAAGCCCGGCCGGCCGGCAAGAAGATCAAACGGCTGTCCCTGCTCTCCGGCGGAGAGCGCTCGCTGACCGCGGTCGCCCTGCTGGTAGCCATCTTCAAGGCCCGCCCCTCGCCCTTCTACGTCATGGACGAGGTGGAAGCGGCGCTGGATGACACCAACCTGGGCCGGCTGATCACCATTTTCGAAGAGCTGCGCGAATCCTCCCAGCTGATCGTCATCACGCACCAGAAACGCACCATGGAAGTGGCGGACGCGCTGTATGGGGTGTCGATGCGCGGCGACGGCGTCTCCGCGGTCATCAGCCAGCGGCTGGCGGGGGCGCGCAGCTGAACCTGCGCTTCCTTGGGGGCGAAACGGCGTTCTGCCGCCCCTTAGACACCTCGCTCGTTCCTCGCTCGGCGATGCGGGGCTACGCAGAACACCGCGCAGCCCGGTTAGCGGGCGTAGCGGGCGGTGAAGTTCCGCAGGATCAGCGGCGGGGCCGTGACCCGGGCCGGGCGGATCGAGTCCATCACCGAGTCGGCTTCCCCGGGCGGGAAGTACCCGGCATTGCGGTAGACGGAGATGCGGGTCAGCAGGCCGGCGACGTCGAGCTCGGGGTGGAACTGCGTGGCGTAGAGGTTTCGCCGGACCCGGAACATCTGAACCGGGCAGGTGGGTGAACCGGCCAGGTTCACGGCGTGCGGGGGTAGGGAGCAGACCGCTTCCTTGTGGCCCACGAACGCATCGAAGGTGTCCGGCAGCCCGTCCAGCAGGGGATCCCGGCGTCCCTCGGCGGTGAGGGTGACCGGAACTGCGCCAATCGCCTCACCGTAGGTGCGGTCGACGACGGCGCCCTGGTGCCGACCCAGCGTCCCCACGCCGTAGCAGGCACCCAGGAACGGAAAATCCTCCGCGACCACGGTGTCCAGCAGGGCGGACAGTTCCTTTTCAACCCGCAGCTGCAGCGCGGACTTGCCCTCTTCGGCGTCCGACGAGTTGAACGGGCTGCCGCCGACGATGATCCCGCTGTACCGGGACAGGTCGATCGTGGGCAGGGGAGCGGCTTCCATCCGGACCCGGTGCAGCTGGTGCGGGGCGAGGCCCCCGAAGTCCAGATAGGACTGGTACTCCTCCTCGGCAGCGCTGTCTTCGGCGCGGGTGGCCAGGAGCAGGAAGGGCTTCATTCCTCGATGGTAGTGCGGTTCAGGGGCAGCCTGGCGGTGCGCTGCTCCGGAGCCAGCGTTTCCCGGGCGGCGAGCCAGACCAGCAGGGCGAGAAGCGCCGTCCCACCCGTCACCGCGAACGCCCAGGTGTAGCCCAGGGTGTCCGCCAGCACGCCGGCCAGGATGGGGCCTATGATCGCTCCGGTGTCCGCGGACATCTGGAACGCAGCGAGGACCTTGCCTCCGCTGCGTTCGGAACCTACGACGTCGGCCACCGCGGCCTGCTGGGCAGGATTGAGCAGGCCCGTGCCCATTCCGGCTATTGCCGAGACCACCAGGAACGCCGCTACGGACCCGGAGAAACCGATCGCTGCGGTAGCGGCTCCGTTTATGGCCAGGCCGGTGATGACCAGGGGCTTGCGACCCCAGGAGTCGGCCAGCTTTCCAGAGAAGGTCAGGGCCAGGGCCGTTCCGGCAGCGAACGCCGTGAGGGAGATGCCGGCAATTTCGGGACCCGCGGACAGTACAGCAGCAGCGAAGAGCGGCAGCAGTGAGTTGCGTACGCCGAAGGATGACCAGCCGTTGGCGAACGATGAAACCATTGCTGCACGGTAGGCGGAGTCCGAAAGGGCTTCCCGGACGGTCAGGTGTACCCGCTCGGCCGGTTTCTCCTTCGGACCGGCACTGCCGCGGGCCTCGCGCAGCAGATAGGCGACGACGACGGCGGCCACCAGCAGTGCTGCTGCGTACACCAGGAAGGGGACACGCAGGCCAAAGCCGGCCAGCAGGCCGCCGAGCAGCGGACCGCCGATGTTGCCTAGCAGGAACGAGGAAGCATAGGCGCCGGAGATCCGACCGCGGATCGCGGGAGGAGCAAGCCTGATGATCAGGGCCATGGCGGAAATCGTGAACATGGTGGATCCGATGCCGCCCAGGCCGCGGAAGATCAGCAGCTGCCAGTAGTTTCCGGCAAAAGCACAGGCTGCGGTGGACAGAGCCACGATGAGCAGCCCCATGACGTACACCGGGCGCTCGCCGAGTTTTTCGAGCAGCGCACCGCCCGCGGGCGCGAAGATCAACCGGGTGAAGGCGAAGGCGCTCACCACCACCGAGGAGGCTGCAACGCCTACGTTGAAGCTCTGTGCGAACTGCGGGAGTACCGGTGCCACCAGACCAAAGCCGAGGGCGATGAGGAAGGCTGCCGCAATGAGGACTTTGATTTCGCGGGGGATCGCGATCCGGGGTGAACTGGCCATGATTCCTTGATTCTTGCAGACTTCCCGGGAGTTCAGGTGCGGTGCCGCTGGTCCGCCTGCACTGTCCGGCGGGTGCCCGCCGGCGGCGCCGTGTGACATGCTGGACAGCGTGAATGAGACTCTTTCAATTGTGATCTATGTGGTCATTGGTCTGGCCGTTGTCGGTTCGCTGGCGGCCCTGCTGGTCCGCACGCGCCGCACACCCAAGGGCATGTACCCCACGAAGCGTGACGCGGACGACCTGCCGGGCGGCAGCGGTTCCACCTCCGTCCTGGACCGTCCCGGAACTGCCGCGCCGGAAGCAGAGCCAGGGGTCACCGTCCCGGACGACCTGAGGGACCTTGAAGAAGCCCCTGCGGAGTCCCAGGCGCCCTCCCTGGAGACACCCGAACCGGTCCAGGGCCGCCTGGCCCGGCTGCGTGCCCGGCTGGCAAAGTCCAACAACGCCCTGGGCAAGGCGCTGCTCGCGCTGCTTTCAAGCGACAAGATCGACGAAGACGTCTGGGACGAGATAGAGGAAACCCTGCTGCTGGCGGACCTCGGCACCGAACCGACCACCGAACTGGTTGACGCCCTGCGCGAGCGGGTCCGGATCTCCGGCAGCCGCGATCCCCAGGAAGTCCACGCCATGCTGCGGGAGGAACTGATCAAGCTCGTGGATCCGTCCATGGACCGCTCCCTGGCCGTCGACCGGCACGCAGACAAGCCTGCGGTCGTCATGGTTGTCGGCGTCAACGGCGTCGGCAAGACCACAACCGTCGGCAAGCTCGCCCGCGTGCTGGTTGCCGAGGACAAGGACGTCCTGCTCGGTGCGGCAGACACCTTCCGTGCCGCCGCCGCCGAGCAGCTCGCCACGTGGGGCCAGCGGGTTGGCGTGCCCACGGTGCGCTCCGACGTCGACGGCGCGGACCCGGCGTCGGTCGCGTTCGAAGCCGTGAAGGCCGGCATTGACGGTGAAGTGGATACGGTGCTCATCGACACCGCGGGCCGCCTGCAGAACAAGGTTGGCTTGATGGACGAGCTTGGCAAGGTCAAGCGCGTGGTGGAGAAGCAGGCCGAAGTTGACGAGGTGCTGCTGGTCCTGGATGCCACAACCGGACAGAACGGCCTGACCCAGGCGAAGGTCTTCGCGGAGGTCGTGAACATTACCGGCATTGTGCTCACCAAACTGGACGGCACCGCCAAGGGCGGAATCGTCGTCGCCATCCAGCGCACCCTGGGTGTGCCGGTGAAGCTGGTGGGACTCGGTGAAGGCCCGGATGACCTCGCGCCGTTCGACGCCGAAGGCTTCGTGGACGCGCTGCTGTCCTAGTTCCCCGCTGAACGCAAGAGGGCTCCCGCACCGATACCGGTGCGGGAGCCCTCTTGCGTTTGGCCGACTCGATGTAGCCGTGTCCCGGCAAGCCCCTCGGCAACACTCACGGCGGGTTCACTGGGGCAGGTAACGTTCCCGAAACACTCCGGACACCGCACTTTTACCCGGCGCGGAAGTTTGTAATGTACCGGCAATACCACCGGCTGAATAACGAAACTTCGCCCCGGCAATGTTCTTCCTAGCGCGGGAGATGCCCGCAAAGCGTGGAAGGACATGGAGATGGATCTGACCGCAGGTCACGTCTGGGTGATGGTATCGGCGGCACTCGTGCTGCTCATGACACCCGGTTTGGCATTCTTTTACGGTGGCATGACCAGGGCGAAGGCAGCCCTGAACATGATGATGATGAGCTTCGTTTCCATTGGACTCGTCGGCGTGGTCTGGGTCCTCTGGGGCTTCTCCATGAGCGGCGGCGACGGCATTGCCGGGCTCTTCGGGAACCCGTTCGCGTCATTCGCGCTGGAAGACCTGATCGGCACCGAGGACATGATCGGCGCCGGCTTCGGCGCAACGTTCGCGATCATCACGGTGGCACTGATCAGCGGTGCGATCGCAGACCGCGCCAAGTTCGGAGCCTGGGCCGTGTTCGTTCCCGTGTGGGTGACCCTGGTCTACTGCCCCCTGGCCTTCATGGTCTGGGGCGGGGGCCTGCTTGGCGAAGAAGGGGCGATCGGCTCCGTCGTGGGTGAGGCCATCGACTTCGCCGGCGGCACCGTAGTCCACATCAACGCCGGCGTAGCCGCCCTGGTCCTCGCGCTGATCATCGGCAAGCGCCGCGGCTTCGGCTCCGACCCGAGCCACCGCCCGCACAACATCCCGTTCGTCATGCTCGGCGCCGCAATGCTCTGGTTCGGCTGGTTCGGTTTCAACGGAGGCGCCGCCGGCACCGCCGAGGAAGCAGGCCTGATCTGGGTCAACACCCTCGCCGCTCCCGCAGCCGCGATGGTTGGCTGGCTGATTACCGAGCGTGTCCGCGACGGCCGCCCCACGTCCCTCGGCGCAGCCTCGGGCATCGTCGCCGGCCTCGTTGCCATCACCCCGGCCTGCGCCAGCGTTTCCCCGCTCGGCGCACTCGGGCTCGGCCTGGTCTCCGGCATCCTGGCCGCCCTGGCCGTGGGACTGAAGTACAAGCTCGGCTACGACGATTCGCTTGACGTCGTCGGCGTCCACCTGGTGGCAGGCCTGGTTGGCACCGTGGCCCTGGGCTTCATTGCCCTGCCCGTCGACGGCGAAGGCGGCGGCCTCCTCTACGGCGGCGGTTTCGCGCAGCTCGGTGCGCAGATCGTGGCGACCGTGGTCGCGGTTGTCTTCTCCGCCGTCATGACCCTCATCATCGGCCTGGCTATTCACAAGACCATGGGCTTCCGGGTCACCGAGGAGCAGGAAATCAACGGCGTGGACCTCAGCGAGCACGCTGAGACCGCCTACGAACTGGGCGGCATCGGCGTCGGCGGTTCCTTCCGCCCGGCAGCCGAGCACACCACCGTCCCCGTGAAGGAGAGCGTCAACTCATGAAACTCGTAACCGCAATTGTCCGGCCGGAAAAGTTCGACTCCATCCGCGGCGCCCTGGAGAGCTATGGAGTCCAGGGGCTGACCGTCAGCCAGGCCAGCGGCTACGGCCGCCAGCGCGGGCACACCGAGGTCTACCGGGGCGCCGAATACACGGTTGACCTGCTGCCGAAGCTGAGGGTGGAAGTCCTGGCCGCAAACGAATGGGTCAGCGACATCGTTGACGTGCTGGTCTCCACCGCCAACACCGGCCGCGCCGGTGACGGCAAGGTGTGGGTGACCAATGTGGAGGAGGCACTGCGCGTCCGGACGGGCGAGCGGGGCGATTCGGCACTCTAGCCGGTACTACACGCACAAAGGGCATCTCCTAACAGGGCCGCCCGGCTGGACAGCATCCGGCCGGGCGGCCTCGTGCGTCCTGCCGCGGGTGCTGCGGATCGTTTCCGGACCCGCCCGGGCGGCGGAGGCCGGCATGGCGTCCGTGAGGCCATTAACCACCTGCGCTTGGTACCCTTAACAGCTGGGCCTGGCAAACATGGCGAACTACCCGACGAAAGAAGTGCGCAGCGCGTGTTCAATTCACTGTCTGACCGGTTGACTTCCACGTTCAAGAACCTGCGTGGCAAGGGACGTCTGAGCGAAGCCGACGTCGATGCCACAGTGCGGGAAATCCGGCGTGCACTGCTCGATGCGGACGTCGCCGTTCCCGTGGTTCGCGCCTTCACCGCTTCCGTTAAGGAACGCGCGCTCGGTTCCGAGGTCTCCCAGGCCCTGAATCCGGGCCAGCAGGTCGTCAAGATCGTCAACGAGGAACTCGTGGGGATCCTGGGCGGCCAGACCCGCCGCTTGAACCTGGCCAAGAACCCGCCCACGGTCATCATGCTCGCGGGCCTCCAGGGTGCCGGTAAGACCACGCTGGCCGGCAAGCTCTCCCGCTACCTCAAGGACCAGGGCCACAGTCCCCTGCTGGTCGCCGCGGACCTCCAGCGTCCGAACGCGGTTAAGCAGCTCCAGGTCAACGGCGAACGTGCCGGTGTGCCGGTTTACGCTCCGCACCCCGGCGTCAGTTCCGAGTTCGAGGCAGCCACCGGCGACCCGGTCGCCGTCGCACGCCAGGGCGTTGAAGAAGCACGCACCAAACTCCATGACATCGTCATCGTGGACACCGCCGGCCGCCTGGGCGTGGACGCGGAACTGATGCAGCAGGCCGCGGATATCCGCGCGGCCGTCACCCCGGATGAAGTCCTCTTCGTCATCGACGCCATGATTGGCCAGGACGCCGTCGCAACGGCGCAGGCCTTCAACGAAGGCGTGAACTTCACCGGTGTGGTGCTCACCAAGCTCGACGGCGATGCCCGCGGCGGCGCCGCGCTGTCCGTCGCCTCGGTGACCGGCAAGCCGGTCATGTTCGCCTCCACCGGTGAGGGACTGAAGGACTTCGAAGTCTTCCACCCGGACCGCATGGCCAGCCGCATCCTGGACATGGGCGACATCCTCACGCTCATTGAGCAGGCGGAAAAGTCCTGGGACAAGGACGAAGCGGCCCGCATGGCCAAGAAGTTCGTCGACCAGGAAGACTTCACCTTTGAAGACTTCCTGGCCCAGATGCAGCAGCTGCGCAACATGGGCTCCATGAAGAAGATGCTGATGATGATGCCCGGCGCCGCCGGCATGCGCGAGCAGCTGGAGAACTTCGACGAGCGTGAAATCGACCGCGTCGAGGCGATGGTCCGCTCCATGACCCCGCACGAGCGGGTAGCCCCGAAGATCATCAACGGCTCCCGCCGTGCGCGCATTGCCCGCGGCTCCGGCGTCCACGTTTCCGAGGTGAATGCCCTGCTGGAGCGCTTCACCCAGGCACAGAAGATGATGAAGAAAATGGCAGCCGGCGGCGGCATCCCGGGCATGCCCGGAATGGCCGGCCCGGGCGGCTTTGGCGGCTCGCGCAAGAAGCAGCAGGCTGCCAAGGGCAAGAAGAAAGCCCGCTCCGGCAACCCGGCAAAGGCTGCGCAGGAGCGCGCCGAGGCCGAGGCACGGCGTGCGGGTGCGGCAAAGGCACTGCCCACCGGTTCGGCCTTCGGACAGCAGGGAGGGGACTTTGATCCCTCCTCGCTGAACCTTCCCAAGGGCTTCGAGAAGTTCCTCGGCAAGTAACCGATAGACACCAGCCTGCGGCCGGTCCGGGTTTCCCCGGGCCGGCCGTACGCATTCCCGGGGGTAGCGGGGGATAGGCTGGTTGAATGGCTCAGCAACGGATTGTCTTTGTCCACGGTGCGGGCCGGTTCGGTGCCGCGGCCTGGCCTGGCCAGCATGCCCTGGCCCGCAGCTGGGACTGCCTCTTCCTCCGCCGCGCCGGGTACGGACTCCAGGTTCCGCCGTCCCCGACGGACCACGCCGCGGACACTGCGGCCATCCTCTCGGCACTCGGCAGCGGCGGGCACGTGGTGGCCCACGCCGAAGGCGCAGTGTCCGCGATGATGGCGGCGGTCAGCGACCCCGCCCGGGTCCATTCCCTGACCCTTTGCGAGCCTGCGGTTTTCTCCCTCACGCGCGAGCTTCCGGCAACGGCCGCCCGCCGGGCCCTGCTGGACCCGCTCTTCCGGGCTGCAGTACATCTAACCGACGACGAATACCGCCGGGAGTACACCCGGCTGGTCGTCTCTGCTGAATCCGCGCCCGACCCCGGCAATGATCCCCATGCCGCCGGACGCCAGCGCCTGCAGTCCCCGCCGTGGGATGCTCCGCTGGACATTGTTCCCGGTGTTCCCACCCTGGTGCTGACCGGGGAGTGGGAACCGCTTTACGAAGAAGTCGCGGCTTTCCTTGCTTCCACCGGCGCCGAACACCGCCCGGTAGGCGGCAACCACCGTCCACAGGACACCCCGGCAGGACAGGGGGCAATCAATGAATTCCTTGCCCGGACCGGGAAAGCTGCAGCGGCCGCCGGACATGCCTGAGATTCGGACCGCCACGGCAGCGGACCTGGTTCTCCTGCCGCAGGTGGAAGCGGCGTCGGACACCCTGCTTTGTGGCCGGCCCGAAATCCGCGGCGACCTCGTCGGGGCCCTGCCGGACCCAGCCGGACCCCGGGAGCTGGCCGCGGCCCGAAAGGTGCTGGTCTCCGGGCAGCCGCCGGTTGCCTTTGTCCGGGTGGAGGAGGTGGGAGGTTGTGCCCACCTGGAGCAGCTGTCCGTCCATCCCGCTGCCGCCCAGGCCGGGCTCGGACGGGCCCTGGTGGCAGCTGCCATTGAGTGGTCACGGGAGGCCCTGACACTGTGCACGTTTGCCCGGATACCGTTCAACGCGCCTTTCTACCGCAGCTGCGGTTTCGCCGTCGTCGAACCGTCCGGAGAGCTGGCACAGGTCCGGAAGCACGAGGCGGACCTTGGACTGGACCGGATTGGAGAACGCGTAGCCAGGCGCATCGAGCTGACGGTGCCGCACGCCGATGGCGGCACAACTGGCAATTAGCTGAAGCTTCAAGTAATGTGAGATACATGAACCTTGAAGTAAGTACCCAGGACCTGCTGCCCGCGAACCTTGCCATGGGAACCGTCATGCTCAAGGTGGGGGATATGGAGAAGGTCTCCACCTACTACCGGAAGGCGCTGGGCCTGGAAACCGTAGCCGAAGCCGACGGCGGCCTCTACCTCGGCCGCGGCGCGGTCCCCCTGGTGCATCTGGCACCGGCAGCCGGACTGCAGGTTCCTTCCCGCGGCGAGGCCGGCCTGTTTCACACGGCCATCCTCTTCGATACGCAGGCAGACCTCGCTGCGACCGTAGCCTTGGCCGCACGGTTTGACCCGTCCGCCTACGTAGGCAGTGCCGATCACCTGGTCAGCGAAGCGTTCTACTTCACCGACCCCGAAGGCAATGGCATCGAGCTCTACTGGGACCGGCCCCGCGAAGACTGGGCCTGGGATGACACGCCGCAGGGCCGGACAGTCCGCATGGCCTCGCTGGCACTGCCGCCGCAGCAGTACTTCCGCACCCACCTCCGCGAGGATGCCATGGCGCGCACAGCAGCGGCAGGAGCCGGCGTCGGGCACGTGCACCTGCAGGTGGGTGACACCGCGACGGCGGCAGCGTTCTACGTGGACACCCTCGGCTTTGAACGGACAGCAGATTTCCACGGTCAGGCCCTGTTCGTATCAGCGGGCGGATACCACCACCACATGGCCATGAACGTCTGGAACAGCCGTGGAGCAGGTCCCCGCCGCGACACCCTGGGGCTGGGCGAAGTGCTGATCAGTGTTCCCGGACAGGAGGAGGTAGGAGCCCTGGCTGACCGGCTTAAGTCCGCTGGCATCGCCAGCCACCATACCGGTGCCGAGCTGCGCTTCGAGGACCCCTGGCGCAATCGGATCCGGGTCGCCGCCGCGTAGCAAAAAACGAGCCGCTGGGCCGCTGAGGGCCGAAGAGCTGTCCGCCGCGGTGTCGGAAGTCGCGAAACGCGGACTCATCTGGCACAATGGACAGGTACTCGATCTGCGTGGCCCCTCTCTCCGTGCAGCATCTTGTCCTTTTGAACCCCAACGTTATGGCCCGCCCCACGGGAGCAGAAGTACGGGTTCGCCCCATTTCAGATCAGGAGTGACCACAAAAGTGGCCGTAAAGATTCGCCTTAAGCGCCTCGGCAAGAAGTTCTCAGCACACTACCGCGTTGTCGTCATGGATTCCCGTGCCAAGCGCGATGGCCGTGCCATCGAAGAAATCGGACTGTACCGTCCGACCGAGGAGCCGTCGTACATCGACATCAAGTCCGACCGCGCACAGTACTGGCTCGGCGTCGGCGCCCAGCCGACCGAGCAGGTCGCAGCACTGCTGAAGATCACCGGTGACTGGCAGAAGTTCAAGAACATCGACGGCCAGGAAGGTACCCTGCGTACCAAGGCTCCGAAGGAACCCTTCGTGGCTCCCGAGAAGAAGTCCGTGATCGTTCCCGAAGCAATCACCCCGAAGGCCAAGAAGGAAGAGGCAGAAGCAGCTTCCACCGAGGCTGAGGCTGAGTAGATTGCTGGCCGAAGCGCTGGAGCACCTCGTGCGCGGAATTGTTGACTCCCCTGAGGACGTCAAGGTTTCCGCCAAGAACAACCGCCGCGGGGAGACCCTCGAGGTCCGTGTTCACCAGGACGATCTGGGCCGTGTAATCGGCCGCCAGGGACGCACCGCCCGCGCACTGCGCACGGTGATTTCGGCTCTGGCCGGCAGCGAGGCAGTGCGTGTCGACGTCGTCGACACCGACCGCCGCCGCTGACGCACCAGCAATTCCAAGCAGCATCCAGCAGTTTCCTAACATCCGGCCCCGGCACCAGATAATGGTGAAGGGGCCGGATGTTTTTTAGGCTCCGGCCATTTCCGCCGCGCCCAGACCGACCCAAGGAGAATCCATGCAGTTACAGGTGGCACGCATCGGCAAGCCTCACGGTATCCGGGGCGAGGTGACCGTCCAGGTGCTGACCGACGCCCCCGGGGACCGGTTCGCACCCGGAGCTGTCCTGACCGTGGAGCCGGCCGCCAAGGGACCGCTGACCGTTCTCAGCGCCCGCTGGAACAAGGACATCCTGCTGCTCGGCTTCGAGGAAGTGGCGGACCGCAACGGTGCCGAGGAGCTGCGCGGCGCCAAGCTGTTCATCGACACGGAGGAAGCGGACGAGGACGACGACGCCGAAGGCTGGTACGAGCACGAGCTGGTGGGCCTGAAGGCCAAGGTGGGCGACGACGTCGTCGGCACCGTCACTGCCCTGCGCACGCTCACCGTCCAGGACCTGCTGATTGTTGAAGACACCGAGGGCCAGGAAGTCCTGGTGCCGTTCGTTGAGGCGATCGTCCCCGAGGTAAACACCGAAGAGGGCTATGTCCTGCTGACCCCGCCGGCCGGACTGTTTGAACTGAACCTGCCCGAGGCCGGCAAGGACGGGCGCTAAGTGCGCATTGACGTTTTCTCCATTTTCCCGGAGTACCTTGCCGCACTCGATCTCTCCCTGATCGGCAAGGCCCGGCAGGACGGGCTGCTTGATGTTCGGGTCAAGGACCTGCGTGAATTTACCAGCGACCGGCACAGAACCGTCGACGATACGCCCTACGGCGGCGGCGCAGGTATGGTCATGAAGCCCGAGCCCTGGGCGCAGGCCCTGACCACGGCGCTCGACGGCGCTCCCGAGGGGCCGGCGCGTCCCACGCTGATCGTTCCTTCTCCGGCCGGTGAAGTCTTCACCCAGCAGACCGCTTATGAACTGGCAGCCGCTGAGCATCTGGTCTTTGCCTGCGGACGGTACGAAGGCATCGACGAACGGGTGCTGGAGTGGGCAGGGGAGCACTTCGCCGTCCGCCCGATGAGTCTCGGAGACTACGTCCTGAACGGCGGCGAGGTGGCGGTGCTGGCGATGGTGGAGGCCATCGGCCGCCTGGTGCCCGGCGTCGTCGGGAATCCCGAATCCCTGGTGGAGGAATCACACTCCGACGGGCTCCTGGAATACCCCGTGTACACCAAGCCCTCGCAGTGGCGTGAGCGGCCCATTCCCGACGTGCTGCTCAGCGGCAACCACGCGAAGATTGCCCGTTTCCGGCGCGACGAACAGCTCCGCCGGACCTCCGAACGGCGTCCGGACCTCATCGCCAGGCTGGACCCGTCCGCACTGGATAAGGCGGACAAGGCAACCCTCGCGGCCCTCGGTTGGACAGTATCGGCGGAAGCCGTCCTGCCGCAGTCCTGACCCTGCCGTCGACGGATGGGTGCGATTGGTGGGCACCGCCGGCACTGTGGCACAATGGGTAGTTGTGTCATCTGGGTCCGCACCTGCCACAGGGGGAGCGAGGCCAACAGGCAAGGCACACCGGCAACCAATTCCCGGAACGCCGGTTTCACAGCTTCGGCAGCATCTGTGCACCGTTTGGGTTCACCCTTGCCGCCGTGACCAAAGTGAATGACCTGTGGCGTTCACCAGGAGTGATTAGCAATGCACATCCTAGATTCCCTCGACGCAGCTTCGCTGCGTTCGGACATCCCCGAGTTCCGCACCGGCGACACCGTCAAGGTTCACGTCAACATCGTTGAAGGCAAGAACACCCGTGTTCAGGTTTTCCAGGGCTTCGTCATGAAGCGCCAGGGCGACGGCCTGCGCGAGACCTTCACGGTCCGCAAGGTCAGCTTCGGCGTCGGCGTGGAGCGTACCTTCCCGGTGCACTCCCCGGTCATCGACAAGATCGAGGTGGTCACCCGTGGTGACGTCCGCCGCGCCAAGCTTTACTACATGCGCGACCTGCGCGGCAAGGCTGCCAAGATCAAGGAAAAGCGCGACTTCCGTCCCGCCAAGTAATTTTCTTGCCGCAGACATCCGCGGACGGGGCTGGACCCCGGAACCACACAAAACGCCGGTCCATTGCGGGCTGGCGTTTTGTGCTCTGGGCCCTGGCGGGGGCGGTAATCCTCGCCGGCCTGGTCCGGGCCTTCATCTTCGACGTCTACTACATTCCTTCCGGTTCAATGCAGCCGCTGCTGGAGCCCGGGGACCGGGTGCTGGTGTCCCGGACCGAGTACCGGAACTCCGAAATCCAGCGCGGCGACGTCGTCGTCTTTGACGGCCGCGGTTCGCTGGCGCCCCTGCACAGCCCGGACCCCGTGCTGAAGCAGGCCGCTGACGCCGCCGCACAGTGGCTGGGCCTTGCCGGCAGCGACACCGTGTACATCAAGCGTGTCATCGGCGTGCCCGGTGACACGGTGGCCTGCTGTACCGACGGCAGGCTGACCGTCAACGGGCAGCCCATTCGTGAACCTTATCTCTTCCCCGGTGACGCCGGGAGCGAAACGGCGTTCGACGTCGTTGTACCGGAAGGCCGGCTGTGGCTGCTGGGCGACCACCGCTCGGATTCAGCCGATTCCCGGACGCTGCTCGGTGCGCCCGGAGGCGGACTGATACCCGAGGACCGGGTGATCGGCCGTGCACAGCGAATCCTTTGGCCGTTCCACAGAAGTACCGGCATTGAACGACTAGAGTTGGACACCGTATGGCAATTCGTGGAATAAGAGGAACGCACATGGCGCAGGACTTCCCGGACGGGCCCGCAAACGGGGACGCAGACGCCGGCGAAGCGCAGGCCCGCGCCTCCCATGCCAAGGGCAAGGACGGCAGGAAGCGGGGCTTCGGTGCCTGGCTGCGCGAGGTGGTCATCATTGTGGTGATCGCGCTCCTGCTCTCCTTCCTGATCAAGACGTTCCTCTTTCGGGCCTTCTTCATCCCCTCGGGCTCGATGGAAGAGACACTTGAAATCGATGACCGGATCTTCGTGAACCTGCTGGTTCCGGAACCGTTCGACCTCTCCCGCGGCGACGTCGTGGTCTTTAAAGACACCCAGGCCTGGCTGCCGGCAGCACAGGAGAAGAACGGCAACTTCATCGCCGACGCGCTGACTTTCGTGGGCCTGCTCCCGGACGAATCCGAACAGCACCTGGTCAAGCGCATCATCGGCATGCCCGGGGACCACGTGGTGTGCTGCGACGCCGACGGCAAGGTCACAGTCAACGGAGCAGCCCTGGACGAGCCGTACATCTACCCCGGTGCGCAGCCTTCGGACACCCCGTTCGACGTGGTGGTGCCGGAGGGTAAGGTCTGGGTCATGGGCGACCACCGCAACGCCTCAGCAGATTCCCGGGAACACCAGGACGGGCCCAACGGCGGCTTCATCAACATCGAAGACATCGAAGGAAAGGCCTCGGTGATCGCCTGGCCGCTGAGCCGTGCCGGCTTCATCGGCAGCTATCCCGAAGTGTTTGAAGACGTGCCCGACCCCTCCGGGGCGCAGACGGCGTCGAAGTGACTTCCAAGCAGGCCCCGGCCCTGCGCATTCCGGCAGGCGCCCACACGGCAAAACCGGCCCGCACCCAGCGCACGCGCACAGCGTCCAAAGGGCCCACCCTCCGTCACGAGCGCAGCTTTGCCGCCTTGGGCCACCGGGTGCTGGCCGGCTGCGACGAAGTGGGCCGCGGCGCGCTGGCCGGTCCCGTCAGCGTGGGACTGGTTGCAGTGCAGCTGGAGTCGGTCCGCGCGCTGAAAGGTGTCCGGGACAGCAAGCTGCTGACACCGGCGGACCGGCAGGCGCTGGTTCCGCAGATCAGGAAATGGTGCCCGGCCTGGGGCGTCGGCCATGCCAGCGCTGCCGAGATCGACCTGCTGGGCCTGATGGGTGCCCTGCGCCTGGCGGGCACGCGCGCGTGGACGCAGGTCTGCGAAACCCTCACGCCCGACGTCGTGATCCTGGACGGAAACCACAACTGGCTCTCACCCGAGATGCAGGGCAGCCTGTTCGACGAGCCGGGGGACGAAGACGACGCTGCCTGCACCGCTCCGGTCCATACCCGCATCAAGGCGGACATGACCTGCCTGAGTGTGGCCGCTGCCTCGGTCCTGGCGAAGGTAGAGCGCGACACCATGATGGTTGAATACGCCGCCCAGCATCCCGCGTACGGCTGGGAGATCAACAAGGGGTACGCCACCGGAGCGCACCGTGCGGCGATCGACACGCTGGGTCCGTCCCCGCTGCATAGGCTGTCCTGGCGGCTGGGAACGGCACGATCGCCGCAGGATGGCCCCGCAGCGGGCCCGCTTGGGGGATGATGGTGCCATGAGCGCAGAGGATCTTGAGAACTACGAGACAGACATGGAGCTGCAGCTCTACCGCGAATACCGCGATGTTGTGGGGCTGTTCAGCTACGTGGTGGAAACCGAACGGCGCTTCTACCTGGCCAACCATGTGGACCTGCAGGCACGCAGCGCCGACGGCGAAATCTACTTTGACCTGACCCTGCAGGACGCCTGGGTATGGGACGTGTACCGTTCCGCGAGGTTCGTCAAAAGCGTCCGGGTCATCACGTTCAAGGACGTCAACGTGGAAGAGCTTGCCCGCAATGACGACCTGACGCTGCCCAAGGCCGACGAGCTGGGTTAGTCCTCCTTCAGCTGACGCCCGGTTCCGTCCGGTGCCTGGGGAACGTGCGGCAGCAGCGCCAGCGCGTCGCTCCACAGGATCCGCGGGATCCGCGGCGCGGCTGCCTCCAGCTCGGAGAACCAGCCGTCAACCATCTCTCCCCGGTGAGCCAGTAGCCGTGGAACGGTGACGGGCAGCGGAAAGCCGTTGCGCCACACCGTCTTGTAGCTGCCGAGGTTGCCGACGTTCGACGTCCAGTTCAGCGCTTCCCAGCCGAGCGTGTCGAACGCATAGGACACCGCCAGGCGGACCGCCCGGCTCATCAGGCCACGGCCGCGGAACTCCGGCGACGTAACGAAACCCAGCCCGCCGGTTCCGGCACCCTGCCGGCGCAGGTCGATGCTGCCGGCGTATTGTCCGTCGTATTCAAGCGCCCAGGAAATCGTGTCCTGCTGCGGTACTCCCACCGCGGAGATATAGTTCAGGGCCATTTCACGGGTGTAATCCAGCGGAACCGTGGTCCAGGCGACGGTCAGCGGGTCCTGTGACCGCGCGACGACGGCGTCCGCGTCCGTGGTCAGGTGCGGCCGGAGCAGCAGCGATTCATCCTGCAGGAGCGGGATCTGGAGAACCATTTTTCCAAGGTACCGCGCTGCCCTTCGACCGCGGCATCTTAGACTGCCTAGATGGCAGCTGCTGCACCTGATCAATTCTCCGGGGAGTCCCCGGTGTCTCCGGCCGGACTAATGGGGGTGCGCATCTATGCCCAGCTGAAGCCCGACGCCGCCGGGCTGGCAGAGCTGGTCCGGCTGCAGACGGCAGCGCGTGTCCTGGCGCCCCGTGCCCGCCCCGTGAGCCCGGACCGGCTGCACCTGACACTGATCCACTTCGGGAAGGCCGATGAAGCGTACGCCAGGCTGAACGCGGCGACCGGCGTTTCGCAGGAGTTGTTCTCCCGCGCGCTCGGCACCTACCTGGCGGCGACTGAAGCTGCGCTGCCGGCCCGCGACTTTGTGCTTTCACCGGTGGGGCTGGCAGGGTTTGGGCAGGCCGGCACCACCCTGGTGGTGGAGTACCGGCCCACCCGGGAGCTGGATGAGTTACACGCGGTTCTCTACGGGCTGCTCCTGGAATTCCTGCGCTCGTGCGAATCCCCGGATCCGGAGGCCTACGCTGCCCGGGACCCGGCGCTGGCGTTCTCTGCAGCGCTGAGGCCCCATGTGAGCATTCTGCATGGTTTCCGTCCGCCCGCCGGCGCTGGACTGCCTCCCGTGGCGGCGGTACCACTGCGCCTGACGCCTCTTCCGGTGCTGTACCGGACGTGACCGCCGCGGTGCATCTCCTGTCCTGCACAGGATGCGCCGGGCACCGCTGCAGGACGGCTGGCTTCCACACATCACATCCATAGGGACAGCAGCACCCTGACGCGGGCACAGACTCAGTGCATGAAAGCCAAAGACCTGCTGGGCCGCAGCGGCGAGGAGCTGGCCGCCCGGTATCTTTCCTCCGCCGGATATGAAGTGCTGGAGCGCAACTGGCGTTGCCGCCAGGGGGAGATCGATCTGGTAGCCAGGGACGGGAACACCCTGGTCATCGCCGAGGTTAAGACCCGTTCTTCGCTGGACTACGGGCATCCCTTTGAAGCTGTTAGCGCGGCCAAACTCGCCCGCCTGTATCTGCTGGCCGCGGCCTGGACCCGGGAGCATTCCGCAGCACGGAGCAGCTGGCGGGTGGACGCAGTTTCCGTCCTGCTTCCCGGAGGGGAACAGCCGCCGGTCATTGAGCATCTGAAGGGAATCGGCTGATGGGACTCGGGCGGACGTACGGGGTCGGCCTGGTTGGCCTGCAGGGTCGGATCGTGGAGGTCGAGGCGGACATTGGCCAGGCGCTCCCCGCGTTCATCCTGCTGGGGCTGCCGGACGCGTCGCTGAACGAATCGCGTGACCGGGTGAAGTCCGCTGCGAAGAATGCCGGGCTGCCCCTGAGCCGCCGGAAGATCACCGTAAACCTGATGCCTGCGGACGTGCACAAGCGGGGGTCCGGGTTCGACCTGGCTATAGTGATGGCCGCGCTGGCTGCCGCCGGAGATGTCCGCTGCACCGGCAGGACCGTTTTCCTGGCCGAGCTGGGACTCGACGGGCGGCTGCGTCCGCTGCGCGGTGTTCTTCCTTCTGTCATGGCAGCAGTGGAAGCCGGATACCCGGACATCGCCGTTGCGACGGACAACGCCGCCGAAGCCGGCCTGGTACCCGGGTCACGGGTCCGAGGATTCTCCTCGCTGGCCGCGGTAGCGCAGGCTTTCGGCGCCAGCCCGGACACCTTGGCTTTCCCCGTTGAAGAAACCCGGCCAGCGGCCGGAAACGCGGAGAACGGACCGGCGGGCACAGCCGGGCTCGATCTGGCGGACATCGCCGGACAGGATGAGGCACGGTTCGCCCTCGAAATCGCTGCGGCCGGTGCACACCACCTGCTCATGACGGGGCCTCCAGGTGCAGGAAAAACCATGCTCGCCGAGCGGTTGCCCGGACTACTGCCGGATCTGCCGGACGCACCGGCGATGGAAGTAACGGCCATTCATTCCCTCAGCGGCCAGGCGATGCACTGCGCCAGCCTGATTCGGCGGCCTCCTTTCGAAAATCCCCACCACACAGCGACCGCCGCGGCCGTGATCGGCGGCGGAAGCGGGATTCCCCGGCCGGGAGCAGCATCCCGTGCCCACCGGGGGGTACTCTTCCTGGATGAAGCGCCGGAATACGATGCGCGCGTACTCGACGCTCTTCGCCAGCCGCTGGAGAGCGGGCGGCTGGTGCTTCACCGGGCAGCCGGGACCGCCGTGTACCCGGCCCGTTTCCAATTGGTCCTTGCCGCCAACCCGTGTCCCTGCGGACTGGCCAGCGGCAAGGGCACAGAATGTACCTGCACCCCGCAGCAGCGCCGCCGCTACTTCAGCAGGCTGTCCGGCCCGCTGCTGGACCGGGTGGACCTGCAGCTGGAGATCCGGCGCGTCTCACTCCAGGACTTCGCCGCAGCAGGGACAGCTGAATCCAGCACCTCCGTTGCCGCCAGGGTGGAACAGGCACGCCGGCTGCAGCAGGAACGGCTGGTGCGGCTGGGCTGCGAAACCAACGCCGAGGTGCCCGGCGCCGTGCTGCGCGGAGCCCTAAAGCCACCCCGGAGCAGCACTGCAGCCCTGGACAGGGCACTGGACCGGCAGACACTAACTGCACGCGGATACGACCGCGTACTCCGGGTGGCCTGGTCAATAGCCGATTTGACGGGGCACAGCTCTCCCGACGCGGATGACATTGGCCAGGCACTCGCCTTCCGGCAGCAGACGGCGGCGGCATGAGCCGCGTGGAGCCTGTCCTGTTGGCACGGGCGGCCCTGTCCCGGCTGATTGAGCCCTCGGACACGATGGGGCAGGCGCTGGTGGCAGCGGCCGGACCCGAGACGGCAGCGCTCGTGGCTTCAGGCCGTCAGCGCGCCGGAAGCACCCTGCGCCGGGAAATGGGCGCGTTGCTGGAAGAGCGGGGCGTGCGCGGCGCGGATCGCGTCTTCGCCGAGGCACTCGGGCGCTGGCTGCCCCGGGCAGCGGATCTGGCACCGCAGCGGGACCTGCAGACCGTCCGCCGTTTCGGCGGGAGGATGATCGTTCCAGAGGATACTGACTGGCCCGCCGCGTTGGACGACCTGGGGCAGTCGAGGCCGTTCTGCCTGTGGACCCGCGGCAACGGAACCATCCCGGAACTGGCACAGTGCCTGTCGCTGGTGGGATCACGCGATGCCACGTCCTATGGGCTGGCGGTCACAGGTGACCTGGCTGCCGGTCTTGTCCAACGCGGCCGAACCGTCATTTCCGGCGGCGCCTATGGTATTGATGCGCAGGCACACCGCTCCGCACTGTCAGTCGGTGGAATCCGGCCAGGATCCGATAAACGTGCTGCCCCCGACGGCGCCCGTCCCTCCGCGGCGGGCAGCACCGAAACCCCCACCCTTGCGGTGCTGGCCGGAGGCGTGGACCGGTTGTATCCCGCCGGGAATGAAGACCTGCTTCGTGCAGCAGCGGAGACAGGGCTCATTGTGAGCGAAGTTCCGCCCGGTTCGGCTCCCACCCGGTGGCGCTTCCTGCAGCGCAACCGCCTCATCGCGGCGCTGGCCGCGGCCACCGTGGTAGTAGAGGCTCGCTGGCGTTCCGGTGCACTGAACACCGCCCACCACGCAGCGGAACTGGGCAGGGGAGTGGGTGCGGTCCCCGGATCTGTCTACTCGGCGAATTCCGCCGGTTGCCACCGCCTTCTGCGTGAGGGCAGCGCGGTCTGTGTGAGCGACGCGGCGGAAGTGCTGGAACTCATCGACCCCTTTGTCCTCGCCACGGACAATGCCGGCCCAGACCGCGCCGGCGCAGCGGCAGATCACGACGGACTGGCCGTCGAAGACATCCTGCTGCTGGACGCCTTGCCGCTGCGCAAAGGCGTACCTCCGCAGAAACTCTCGGCGGTGGCCGGTCTTAGTCCTGCCGCTGTGCGCGCCGGACTTGCGCGGCTTGAACTTTCCGGGCTCGCGCGACGGACTGGGGAAGGTCTGTGGCAACGCGGCGACCGGTCCCCGGCACATCCTCGTCCTACCAAACCGCCATCTCAAGGAGACTGACATGCGCACGCACAAAGTGATCTACTCGCCCCTGGGCATCCTGACGCTCGTCGCAGAGGACGGACTGCTGGTCGGGGTGGAGGCTTCGCCAACAGACTTTCTGCCACGGGACACCGCCAGGCTGGGTCTGGCCGCTGAAGACGGGTTCGAGGCAGTGGAGCGGCAGTTCGAGGAGTACTTCTCTGGACGCCGGTGCTGCTTCGAGCTGCCGGTGTCACAAACGGGAACACCGTTCCAAGAACAGGTCTGGAAAGCCGTCGCGGCCATTCCTTACGGCCAGACGAGAACATACAAGCAGCTCGCGGTAGCGCTGGGCGACGCGTCGAAGGCGCGGGGCGTCGGCGCCGCACTTGCCCGCAACGCGGTGGGAATCGTGGTGCCGACCCACCGAGTGGTGGGCACCAAAGGTGCACTCACCGGCTATTCTGCCGGCATCGATGCAAAACGGGCGCTTCTGGAGCTCGAATCAGCGCCGGCGAACGAGGTTCTCCGCCAGCAGTGTTCAGGCGCCGGTGTGCCTGTCTAGGAGCAGGGCGGCGTGCCTGCTTGAAGCACATCGGGACAGCGGCGAAGGTGGACTGGTGGGCAACTCAAGTAGCGCCAGTTCAGCCGGCGGTCATACCCAGCCACCGGCTGTACGTCCGGCGGAGTACTCCCGCGCCCTGGAAGGTTTCTGCAGCTACCTTGCCTCGGAGCGCGGGCGCTCGGAGCACACTGTCAGGGCCTACGAAGGCGACGTCAGTTCGCTCCTGGACTTTGCCGCCGGACTCGGACTCACCAGTCTCCCCGAGATTGACCTGTCCGTCCTGCGCAGCTGGCTCGGCAAACTGAGCGACTCGGGTCAGGCCCGTGCCACCATCGCCCGGCGGGCGGCCACCGCACGCTCCTTCACGGGCTGGGCGCTGCGGGAGGAACTGATACCTGCCGACCCCGCGCTGCGGCTCAAGGCCCCCAAACGGACCAAAACCCTCCCCGGAGTACTCCGACCGGCGCAGATCGATGTCCTGTTCGAAACCCTCGCCGCGGCAGCAGCTGAGGGAGACGCCCTGGCTCTGCGGGACCGTGCCCTGGTGGAGCTGCTTTACGCCACGGGTCTCCGGGTGGGGGAGTTGGCCGGACTGGACGTGGACAACCTGGACCAGGACAGGCGGACCCTGCGCGTCGTGGGAAAGGGCAACAAGGAGCGGACCGTGCCCTACGGACTGCCTGCTGCGCTCGCCGTGGACGACTGGTTGCGGCGCGGCCGCCCGGCACTGGCCCGGGCCGCCAGCGGCCCCGCCCTGTTCCTCGGCCAGCGCGGCGGACGGATAGACCAGCGCCAGGTCCGTAGCGTCACGGCAGCGCTCTTCGAGGCGCTGGGAGACACATCGGCAAGCGGGCCGCACGCCCTTCGCCACAGTGCTGCCACCCATCTCCTGGATGGAGGAGCCGACCTGCGCAGCGTGCAGGAGCTACTGGGGCACAGCAGCCTGGCCACAACGCAGCTTTACACGCACGTCTCCGTGGACCGGCTCCGCAAGAGCTACCAGCAGGCGCACCCCAGGGCCTAGACGCAACTAAGACCGTCACAGCGAGGGCATCACTTACAACCAAGTAGTTTCATTGGCGTAATTGGGTAACATGCGGCACAATGATGCTAGGTCTCACGCTGGCAGCTTAAGAGTCTGCAGGCCACGAGAGCTTCAGGGCTTGGAACTTCAGGAACCATCCCGTCCATGCAGGTCGTTGGGGAAGACGCACCTACAGCTACGGAGGATGGAATGACTGTTGTGATGGCGCACGGCGTATTGTTCGTGCACTCAGCCCCTTCTGCGTTGTGCCCTCATATTGAGTGGGCCATCGAATCCGTCGTTGAGAAGCGGACGGATTTTGAGTGGACCCCACAGCCCGCGGCTCCCGGCATGGTCCGGGCCGAGCTGGCATGGGCCGGGGCCCAGGGCACCGGATCGCTGCTCGCCTCGGCGCTGCGCGGCTGGGCCCACCTCCGCTACGAGGTCACCGAAGAACCCAGCACGGGCGCCGACGGAAGCCGCTGGTCGCACACCCCCGAACTCGGCATTTTCCACGCCACCACCGACGTGCACGGCAACATCATGGTTTCCGAGGACCGCATCCGTTATGCCTACGAAAACGGGGCCGGTGACCCGGCCGCCGTCTACCACGAACTTTCGCTGGCACTCGGCGAAGCCTGGGACGACGAACTGGAGCCCTTCCGGCACGCCGCAGACGGTGCGCCCGTGCGCTGGCTCCACCAGGTGGGCTGACTCTTCGGAGCACGCTCCGCAACATTCTTCCGCAGCGAAAAGGCCGAGGCCCAGTCAGGGCCCCGGCCTCTTCGCTGTCGGAACTAGTGGCTTCGCAGCGCCACGACGGCGTTGTGGCCGCCGAAGCCGAACGAGTTGTTCAGGGCCACGATGTCACCCTGGGGCAGGTCACGGGCCGTCGTCACCACGTCCAGGGGAATTTCGGGATCCTGGTTGTCCAGGTTGATCGTCGCCGGCGCCTGCCGTGTGTAGACGGCCATGGCCGTCAGTACGGCTTCGACGGCGCCGGATGCGCCCAGCAGGTGGCCGGTCTGGGATTTGGTAGCGGAGACCGCCACGTTGTCCACGTGGGCACCCAGGGCCGACTTCAGCGCGGTGTACTCGGGCTTGTCGCCCACCGGCGTGGAGGTGGCATGGGCGTTGACGTGGACCACGTCTTCTGCCTGTGCCCGGGCATCGTACATAGCTGCCTTCAGTGCGCGGGTGGCACCGAGGCCTTCGGGGTCCGGGGCAGTGATGTGGTACGCGTCGGCGGTGACCGCTGTACCTGCCAGTTCGGCGTAGATTCGGGCGCCGCGGGCCAGTGCGTGTTCCTCGGCCTCCAGGACGAGGGCGCCGGCACCTTCGCCCATGACGAAGCCGTCGCGGTCCTTGTCATAAGGCCGCGATGCGCGTTCGGGATCGTCGTTGCGCCGGGAGAGCGCCTGCATCGAGGCGAAGGACGCCAGCGGCATCGGGTGGATGGCAGCTTCGGCTCCGCCGCAGACGACGACGTCCGCCTTGCCGGAACGGATCAGTTCCAGCCCCTGGTGCAGTGACTCCGTGCCGGAGGCGCAGGCCGAAACCGGCGTGTGCGCACCGGCACGGGCACCCAGGTCCAGGCTCACCGCAGCAGCCGGACCGTTCGGCATCAGCATGGGCACTGTCATGGGCAGGACCCGGCGCGGGCCCTTCTCGCGCAGAGTGTCCCAGGCGTCAAGCAGTGTCCAGACACCGCCGATGCCGGTGGCGAAGGACACAGCCAGCCGGTCGTGGTCAATCTTGGCGTCATCCAGCCCTGAATCGGCCCATGCCTCGCGGGAGGCAACTACGGCGAACTGGGTGGACGGGTCCATGCGCTTGGCTTCCACCCGGGAGAGGACCTCAGTGGCAGGCGTGGAAACACGTGCGGCGAAGGTGACCGGAAGGGCGTACTTCTCGACCCAGTCGTCTTCGAGGGTGCGGGCACCGGAGACACCCACCAGGGCGTTCTTCCACATGGTCGGGACATCTCCGCCGATCGGCGTTGTTGCGCCGAGGCCGGTAATGACTACTTTGCGGGCCATGATTCACTCTCTCGGGAAAATTTGGGGCGCACCTGGTTGCTGGTGCAGCGGGTCGTGCTGAAAAGGGCGGCCGCCGCAGCGGCCGCCCTTCACGAACTACGCCTGGGCGTTGGAGATGAAATCGACGGCGTCGCCAACGGTCTTGAGGTTCTTGACCTCTTCATCGGGGATGCGTACGCCGAACTTTTCCTCGGCATTGACCACGATGGTCATCATCGAGATGGAGTCGATGTCCAGGTCATCCGTGAAGGACTTGTCCAGCTCAACGGCCTCGGGGGCCAGGCCGGTTTCTTCGTTCACGATCTCGGCGAGACCGGCCAGGATTTCTTCGTTGCTAGCCATGGGGGCTCCTTTTTTCGTTGGTTCCGGTGCTGGACCGGTATGGGTTTTTCCAACCGCCTCGGGCGGTGTGGTCTTGCAAACTAGGGAAGGACTACTACCTGGGCACCGAAGACCAGCCCGGCACCGAAGCCGATCTGCAGCGAGAGCTTTCCGCTGAGTTCGGGGTGCTCGGCGAGCAGCCGGTGGGTTGCCAGCGGGATCGAGGCTGCGGACGTGTTGCCGGCATCGGCGATGTCCCGGGCGATCACCACGGACTCAGGCAGCTTCAGCTGTTTGGCCATCTCATCGATGATCCGCATATTCGCCTGGTGCGGAACGAAGGCCGAGAGGTCCTCAGCGCTCACCCCGGCCGCGTCCAGGGCCTGCTGCGCTGCCTTTGCCATCTCCCAGACGGCCCAGCGGAAGACGGTCTGGCCATCCTGGCGCAGGGTGGGCCACAGCTTTGTTTCACGCTCGGCCAGCACGGAGGCCGGCAGTTCGCCATCCGCGTCGGCGGCCAGTGAGAGCTCGCGGATTTCGAGCATTGAGTGCGTCATGCCGATCGCACCGGACTTGCTGCCGTCCGACCCCCAGACCGACGGACCAATTCCGGGAGTGTCGGAGGGCCCGACGACGACGGCGCCGGCGCCGTCACCGAGCAGGAAGGAAATGGTGCGCTCGGTATTGTCGATGAAATCGGAGAGCTTCTCGACGCCGACCACCAGCACATACTTTGCGGCGCCGGAGCGGACCAGGGCATCTGCCTGGGCAATGCCGTAGCAGTAGCCTGCGCAGGCTGCTGAAACGTCGTAAGCGGGAGCGGGAGTGGCGCCCAGCCGGTCGGCAACCTGGGCAGCTGCCGACGGTGTGGCGAAGGGGTGGGTGACCGTGGAAACGATGACGGCGTCCAGCTCCGCTCCCTCAATGCCGGCATGGGACAGAGCATCGCGCCCGGCCAGCTCGGCCATGTCCACCACGGAGGTGCCCTTGTCCGCACGGTGGCGGGTGACGATCCCGGTGCGCTGGCGGATCCATTCGTCAGAGGAATCGATCCACTGGCACACGTCGTCGTTGCTAACGATCACGTCCGGGCGAAAAGCTCCCAGGCCGTGGATCCGGCTGAACTCGTTGACGGGGGCTTGCTTCAGGGTGGGCGTGCTCACGCATTACCTTCTCGGGTTGTAACTGCTGCTGCGCCCGAGTGTTCGGCCACGAAGGCCCGGGCAGCGGCGAGGTCATCGGGGGACTTCAGGGCCAGCGAGGGAACACCGCGCATGGCCCGCTTGGCCAGTCCGGTCAGCGTGCCGGCCGGAGGGAGCTCCAGTATGCCGGTGACTCCGACGCTTGTCATGGTTTCCATGCACGCGTCCCAGCGAACGGGGCGGGAGACCTGGGCGATGAGGCTGTCCAGGTTGGCTTCGCCGCTTACCACCGCGGCGCCGTCGTAATTCGAAAGCAGCGTCGGCAGGGGCTCTGCGGGGGACAGGGACGGGCGGAGCGCTTCCAGGACGCTGAGGGCCGGTTCCATGTGAGTGGTGTGGAAGGCTCCCGCGACCTTCAGCGGGATGACCCGTGCCTTCGCCGGAGGATTGGCAGCAAGGCCAGCCAGCTGCTCCAAGGTGCCGGCTGCTACTACCTGGCCGCCGCCGTTGGCATTGGCAGCGGTGAGGCCGAGTCCGGCCAGGACCTGCGCGACGTCGTCGGGGTCACCGCCGAGCACGGCACTCATGCCGGTGGGAGCTGCCGCGGCTGCACGCGCCATCGCGTTGGCACGTTCCCGCACGAATGTGAGGGCATCATCTTCCGTCAGGGCGCCGGCAATCGCGGAGGCGGTGATTTCTCCCACCGAATGGCCTGCGACGACGGTCGCTGCGGTGAGGGCACCGGTGTCCAGCAGCTGGCGGGCAGCCACGAGGCCCGCGGCAACGATCAGGGGCTGCGCGACGGCGGTGTCCTTGATCGTTTCCTCATCGGAGGTGGTGCCGTGCGCCACGAGGTCCAGCCCCGCAGTTTCGGAGAGCGCTTCGAGATGCTCCCGCACCCCGGGCAGTTCCAGCCACGGAGCGAGGAAGCCTGGCGTTTGTGACCCCTGGCCGGGGCAGACGATTGCAAGCACGTAACAAGCTTTCCAAAGAGGGACGGATTTACCGGGTGTTTAGGTGAACCAAGCTCACCCGGGGGCATTGTAGGAAGTCTACAAGGGCGGCCCGCCTGTGCAAGATCACCGGAAGGGCCTAGGAACGGGCGGCAGGACGCTCGGGGACTGCTTTGCCGGCCGGTGCGAGACGCCCCACAACCAGGGCGGTCTGCAGGACGAACGCCTCCCGGGGGAGCATCGGATCCCAGCCGGTGATGTCGCAGACCCGCCGCAGCCGGTACCGGACCGTGTTGGCGTGGACAAAGAGCTCCCGCGCGGTTGCCTCCAGGGAATGGCCGAGCGATAGGTAGGCGGAAAGTGTTTCCGCGAGGCCGTTGGACGCGGCGAGCAGCGGGCGGTAGATGCTGCGGACCAGGGCTTTGCGGGCTGAATCGTCCCCGGACATCACCCGTTCCGGCCACAAGTCGTCGGCAGCCACCGGGCGGGGGGCCGCGGGCCAGGCGCGCGCTGCAGTGAGGCCCGCGAACGCTGCCTGGGCCGAGGGCCCGGCGTCCACGAGGGAATCCGCCGGCGGGCCGTAGACGACCGGGCCGGCGCCGAAAAGATCCGACAGCCGGGCCAGTGCGCCGGACTTCTCACTCATGCCGCCCAGTACCAGGATCAGCCTGTCGCCCTGAATGCCCACCAGCGTGTCTTCGGCAAGCCGCCCGGCCACCCGGCGCAGCTCGTTAACGAAGGACGGGCTGGGATCAGCGGGGGAGCTGCCCACGATCACCGTTACGCCTGCCGTTGAAGTCCAGCCGACGGCAGCGATCCGGGAGCGCAGGGCGTCCGAGCTTTCACCCCGCAGGATCGCATCGACCACCAGTGCCTCGAGCCGGGTGTCCCAGGCGCCGCGGGTTTCGGCGGCGCGGGCGTAGACGTCCGCGGCGGCGAAGGCGACCTCACGGGAGTACCGCAGGACGGCCTCGCGCAGCGGCCCCTGCACCGATCCCGCGGCAAGCTCGGGTACCCGGTCTTCCACCACCTGAACAACCACACGGATCAGGGAAAGGGCCTTCTGCAGGCTGATGGCGCGCGTCAGTTCAGTGGGGGCGGTGCCGAAAACGTCGCTGAGCACCCAGGCCGGGGAGGCGGGCCGTTCGTACCAGTTTACGAAGGAGGCGATGCCTTTCTGTGCCACCATCCCCAGCGCGGAACGTTCATCCGGGCGGAGACCCCGGTACCAGGGCAGGGAAAGATCAAGCTGCTTCAGCGTGGCCGTTGAGAGCTTCCCGATGTTGGCTTTGAGCCGTTCCAGGATAAGCGGGTCGGCACCGTTCTCCGGTGCCGCCGCTGCTGGTGGCGTTGTGCGGGTCACTGGCATCCTCGAAGCTTACGGCCTTCGCTGACCAACCTCCATTTTGTGTGAAGGCTACAACTCGACCGCCTGCTGGTCCATTACGCCGAGGGACGAGTCCGGCAGCCCGGCTAGGCATCGCCCCCGGCGTTGCCGCTGGTGCCCTTGGTGACATCCAGCAGGTGGTAGCGGCTGATGGCCTTCCGGGGGGCGGAGGAGTCCACTTCGCCGCGGCGGGCCAGCATTTCAAGGGTCCGAACCACTATTGAGTGGCTGTCAATCTTGAAGAACCGCCGGGCCGCGGCACGTGTGTCTGCAAAACCGAATCCGTCCGCGCCCAGGGAAGCAAACTCGTTGGGCAGGAACTGGCGGATCTGGTCCGGAACGGCCTTCATGTAGTCCGTGGAAGCCACTACCGGTCCGGTGGCGCCGGCCATCTGCTGTGCCACGAACGGAACCCGCGGTTCAGCGTCCGGATGCAGAAAGGCTTCCTCCTCCGCTGCCAGGCCGTCCCTGCGCAGTTCATTCCAGCTGGTCACTGACCACACATCGGCGGAGACATTCCAGTCATCGGCCAGGAGCCGCTGCGCGTCCATGGCCCAGGGAACCCCAACGCCGGACGCCAGGAGCTGTGCCCGCGGGCCGTCGATCGATGCGGAGGAAAGGAGGTAGATGCCCCTGATGACGCCCTCCACGTCCAGGTCCTCCGGTGCCTTGGGCTGGAGGATGGGCTCGTTGTAGGCCATAAGGTTGTAGATCACGTTCGGGTCCTTTGAATCCGCACCGTACATTTCCTCCAGCCCGTGCCGCACAATGTGGCCGATCTCGTAGCCGTACGCCGGATCGTAGGTCTTCACCGCGGGATTGGTGGAGGCCAGGATCGGGGAGTGCCCGTCAGCGTGCTGAAGCCCTTCACCGGTCAGGGTGGTCCGCCCTGCAGTCGCGGAGACCATGAATCCGCGGGCCAGCTGGTCCGCTGCCGCCCAGATAAAGTCCCCGGTGCGCTGGAACCCGAACATGGAGTAGAAGATGTAGACCGGAATCAACGGAACGCCCTGCGTCGCATAGGACGTTCCGGCGGCGGTGAATGCTGCGATGGAACCGGCCTCGTTGATCCCCACATGCACAATCTGGCCCTGCGGGGACTCCTTGTAAGCCAGGACGAGGTCCCGGTCCACGGAAAGGTAGTTCTGCCCCTGCGGGTTGTAGATCTTCGCCGTCGGGAAGAACGAATCCATGCCGAACGTCCGGGCCTCGTCCGGAATGATCGGCACAATCCGCATGCCGAATTCCTTGTCCCGCATGAGGTCCTTGAGCAGGCGGACGAAGGCCATGGTGGTGGCCGCCAGCTGCTTGCCCGAGCCCCGGTTAGCCACCTCGTAGGATCTCTCCCCGGGCAGGTGGATCGGTTTGAAGTCGGAGCGGCGTTCGGGAAGGAAGCCGCCGAGTTCCTTCCGACGCTCCAGCATGTACCGGATTTCAGGAGCATGGGGTCCCGGGTTGTAGTACGGCGGCCGGTACGGGTCAGCTTCGAGCTGTTCATCGGTGATGGGAATTCGGAGCGAATTCCGGAAAAGCTTGAGGTCGTCCAGGCTGAGTTTCTTCATCTGGTGCGTTGCGTTGCGGGCCTCGAAGTGCGGACCGAGGCCGTAGCCCTTGACCGTGTGCGCCAGGATCACGGTCGGCTTGCCCTTGAACTCGAGGGCTGCCTTGTACGCGGCGTAGACCTTGCGGTAATCGTGGCCGCCGCGCTTGAGGTTCCAGATGTCGTCGTCGGAAAGACCGGACACCATGGCTTTCGTCTGCGGGCTTTTGCCGAAGAAATGGTCCCGGATGAAACCGCCGGACTCGGCCTTGTAGGTCTGGTAGTCGCCGTCGGGCGTTGCATTCATGATCTCCACCAGGGCGCCGTCGTCATCGGCGGCGAGCAGCGGATCCCATTCCCGGCCCCAGAGCACTTTGATGACATTCCAGCCGGCACCGCGGAAGAAGGCCTCGAGCTCCTGGACAATCTTGCCGTTGCCGCGCACCGGACCGTCGAGCCGCTGCAGGTTGGCGTTGACCACGAACGTGAGGTTGTCCAGTTTGTCGTTCGCGGCCACATGGAGCAGCCCGCGCGATTCCGGCTCGTCCATCTCGCCGTCACCCAGGAATGCCCAGACGTGCTGCTCCGAGGTGTCCTTCATGCCGCGGTTGTCCAGGTACCGGTTCAGCTGCGCCTGGTAAATGGCGTTCATGGGGCCGATGCCCATTGAAACGGTGGGGAACTCCCAGAACCCGGGCATGTTCCGCGGGTGCGGGTAGGAGGACAGTCCGTGCCCTTCCCGCGACTTCTCCTGCCGGAAGCCGTCCAGGTCTTCCTCGGTAAGCCGTCCCTCCAGGAACGCCCGGGCATACATCCCCGGTGCTGCATGTCCTTGGAAGTACACCTGGTCTCCTCTTCCGGGGTGGTCCTTGCCCCGGAAAAAATGGTTCATGCCCACCTCGTAGAGCGTTGCCGCACCGGCGAACGTGGAGATATGGCCGCCGACGCCGATGCCCGGGCGCTGTGCCCGGTGCACCATGATGGCCGCGTTCCACCTCATCCAGGCACGGAACCGGCGCTCAATCTCCTCGTCGCCCGGAAACTCGGGCTCCTGGTCCACCGGGATGGTGTTGACGTAGTCGGTGGTGGTGACCATGGGAACGCCCACCGAGTGCGCTCCTGCCCGCTGCAGCAGCGAACGCATGATGAACTGGGCCCTTTCGGTTCCCTCGGCCTTGACCAGGTCGTCCAGGGACTGGATCCATTCGGCGGTTTCTTCTGGATCGGTGTCGGGCAGCTGGCCGGTGAGCCCGCTGAGGATGTCCGTTCTGTCTTCTGCGGCCACGAAACTCTCCTATGCACAGATGGTGCCTGGAACCTGCCGCTGCGGGGTCCTGAACCTGCCGGATGCCTTCCGCTTTCGGCCGGATGCCGGGGGACTAACGCGCCGCGGGTACCGCCGAGCGTGTCCTTCTAGCCACTGTAGACCGGCCGCCGCGCCTTGCGTAGCCTTCACCGGGGAAGGCCTGCCGGTGGACTGGGAACCCTTGAAGCTTGCCGGTTAAAGGTGTTCCCTTGAGTCAGGAAAAGGGCAGTTCCGGCCAAGATGTGATTCCCTTGTATTTATGCAGTCAACCAGGAGGAGTGAAGTGAGCGAGGCCGATGCCGTCACGGAGAAGAACGTGGCGGAAAGAATGGGTTTCAAAGACGGCGACCTGATTCAGGAATTCGGCTACGACGAAGACGTGGACTTTGATCTCCGTGAGGATCTCGAAGACCTGTCCGGTGGCGAGCTCCTCACTGAAGATGACCACGAGGTAGTTGACGGCGTCATCCTGTGGTGGCGTTCGGACGACGGCGATCTGGTCGATGCGCTGGTCGATTCACTGACCACGCTCGACGACGGAGGCGTGGTCTGGGTCCTGACTCCCAAGTCCGGCCGTGAGGGCTATGTTCCGCCTGCCGACATCGAGGAGGCAGCGCCGACTGCCGGCCTGCACGTCACGACGTCGCCGGGAGTCAGCCGCGACTGGGCAGCGACGCGCCTGGTCAGCCGCCGGAAGAAGTAACCGCTCTTGATGCCTGCAGCCGGGATCCCCGGCATCGGGGATCCGGTTCCCGACTTTGCGCTGCCCAACCAGTACGGCGAGACCGTGCGGTCCGAGGACCTGGCAGGGGCTCCCGCCGTGCTGGTGTTCTATCCCTTCGCCTTTTCCCGGGTCTGCTCAGGGGAACTCGAGGTGCTTGCCGGCCTGCAGCCCGAATTCAGCGCAGCCGGCGCAAGGCTGCTGGCCGTGTCCTGCGACGCGAAGTACTCGCTGCGGGCCTGGGCGGCGGAGAGAGGCTGGGGATTCGACCTGCTGTCGGACTTCTGGCCGCACGGCGCCGCAGCCAAAGCCTTCGGAGTCTTCGAGGAAAGCCGGGGCATGGCAGGCAGGTCCAGCTTCATCGCGGGAGCGGACGGGCTCATCACACGGATCCTGCGGTCCGGCCCGGACGAACCACGCCGGGCCGGCGACTATCTTCAGGCACTCTCGGCGCTCTCTGCCGGAGAACGGAACTGACATGACCCACCAGCCTGTGCCGCCGGGAACGGGGCTCACCGGATTCGTGACCAGGGATGCCGCCGACGTCTCCGCAGATCCAACCGCAGCCGAACGCCGCCAGCTGGACCAGGCTGCCCAGCTGCTTGCCGGCCGCAGAATCGCCCTGCTCACCGGCGCAGGGCTCAGCACTGATTCGGGGATTCCGGACTACCGGGGCCCGGACGCACCGCCCCGGAATCCCATGACCTACCAGCAGTTCGTGGGGGACCCGGTGCTGCGCCAGCGGTACTGGGCGCGCAACCATGTGGGCTGGCACCATCTTCGCCACGCTGTACCTAACGCAGGCCATGAGGCCGTGGTCCATCTGGAGGAGCGGGGCCTGCTCACCGGGGTCATCACGCAGAATGTGGACCGGCTGCACAGTGATGCCGGCAGTATCAGGGTCATTGACCTCCACGGACGGTACGACCGGGTGCTGTGCCTTTCCTGCGGAGCGCTCTATACCCGGGAAGGCATCGCCAGGCTGTTGGAGAAGCTCAATCCCGGGTTCCTGGAGCGGGTAGCCGGGAACGGGGACATCGCCCCGGACGCCGACGCCGAAATCACTGACACTGAGGGCTTCACCATCGCGGACTGCCCGGTTTGCGAAGGTATGCTGAAGCCCGATTTCGTGTACTTTGGCGAGAACGTCCCCAAGGAACGCGTCCGCCTTTCCTATGCGGCAGTGGACGACGCCGGAGCCCTCCTGGTTGCCGGCTCGTCCCTCACCGTCATGAGCGGCCTGCGCTTTGTCCGGCATGCCGCCAAGGAGGATAAGCCGGTGGTTATCATCAACCGCGGGCAGACCCGTGGCGATTCCCTGGCTGACCTCAAGATCGATATGGGCGTAGGTACGGCACTTCAGTACCTGGCACGAACCCTGCCCGAACCGGTTTCCCAGTACGGCCGGCATCCCGGCAGGTCCCTGGATTAGGTGTTCGGACGGATGGTCCGGTAATGTAGTTCCTCGTGATGCGGCGCTGACCGGAAGATATTCCGGCTGGCATAACGGGTCACTCTGGGTCTTTAGCTCAGCTGGTAGAGCGCCACGTTTACACCGTGGATGTCATCGGTTCGATCCCGGTAGGACCCACCGGCAAAACCCGTCTGCGGCACCGTGCGCAGGCGGGTTTTTTCGTACCCCGGTGGCCCGGGGATCCGGCAGCCGGCCGCAGCGCAGATGCATGGCCGGCCGGCAGGACACGCACATCCGGCTCAAAGCCTCCGGTGGTATCAAGGAAGGGTGAGGCCGATACACGGCGCGCCCAGAGCACCTGAAGGATAAGAGCACCTTGCGCACGAACTTCCTCAAAACGGCAGCTGCCTTCCTGCTGACCGCAGGGCTGGGGGCTGCTGCAGTCACCGGCTGCACCGGGGAACCGGCACCGAGCACGGTTACTATTCCCGGCAGCGCCGCGACGCCCTCTGCCAGCTCCGAACCGGAGCTGGCCCTGCGGGCTGAGCTCGACCGCTACGCGGCACGGACCGGAGCAGACTTTTCAGTGGCCATCTACGAATACGGTTCAGGGCGTGCCTGGTCCTACCACCCGGAGGGCCGGTACCTGGAAGCAAGCCTGGTGAAGGTTCCGATCCTGCTGACGCTGCTTCGCCAGGTGACCGAGGAAGACAGGGAACTCACGGCGGAGGAAGAGCTGCTTGCCGAGCTGATGATCCGCCAGAGTGACAATGCGGCCACAGACGAGCTTTATGCACTGGTGGGCGGGGCCGAAGAGCTGCAAAAAACCTATGGGATGCTGGGAGTAACCGGAACGGAAGCGGGTGACGTCTGGGGTGCCAACGAGACCAATTCTAAAGACCAGCTTCGGATCGCCACGGCCGTGGCCCTTGGCGTGGACTGGATTCGGGACGGGCTGCGGGACTACGCGGCCGGCCTGCTCGAGAGCGTCGTTCCGGAACAGGCCTGGGGGATCAGCGCAGGCATCCTCAATCCCGTTGCTGAAGTCGGACTGAAGAACGGATGGCTGCAGGATGACCTCCTGGCCTGGAACGTCGGCAGTTCAGGGTTCGTAGCAGGAAGCAACGCCGAGTACAGCATTGTCGTGCTCACAGCAGGAACGGAGTCGCTGGACGAGGGCATCTCCCTCCTGGAGGGCGCTGCCTCCATCGTGAACGGCTGGGAACTCGGCGCCTACGGATAACCTAGCGCGCTGGCTGCCCGGGTCCGGTCTCCGACCAGCGGTGGTATACGGCCACGAGCGGCTTCGCAGACAGTCCGTGAGCGAACACACTCAGCCCCACTGTCGCTGCCACCGCGGCCAGCAGGGTCTCGGCCGCCGGAGTCCCGCGCTCGAAGGCGAGGAGTGCGAATACCACCGAGGCGAGACCCCGGGGTCCGAACCAGCCTAAAAAAGCCCGGGTCTGCCACGGCGCACCGCTGCCTGCCATCACGGCTCCCACCGCCAGGATCCGCACTGCCGTCAGGCTCAGCACTGCATAAACTGCCATCTGCCAGGTGAGGTGGTACACCGCAGCGGGGACAGCGAAGGCACCAAAGACCATCCACGTCGCTGCAGCAAGGATTCCGCCGGTCTCCTCCGTGAACCTGGTGGCCTCACTGTCGTCGGGGCCGTGGGTCAGCCGGAAGGCCAGGCCCGCTACGAATGCCGACAGGAAGGCGCTTCCTCCCAGAGAGACGGCAGCAGCGTAGGCTGCCAGGGCGACTGCCAGTGTGCAGGGCTGGCGCCAGCGGGTCTCGAACCACCCCCGAGCCGCAGCTGCGCGCTGCAGATACCCGCCGGCACATCCGACGACGACGCCTGCGGCCAGCCCCCAGCCGATCTGCTGTGCCAGGGCAGCAGCGATCGCCGACGGTACATCGGCGTCAAGCGCCGACACCGTAATGTCCAGGGAGACCAGGAAAAACGGGACCGCGATGCCGTCGTTCAGTCCGCTTTCGACGTTCAGCGCCCGGCGCACCGGCACCGGCACGGAGGGATCCTCCACCACCCGGTGGCCCAGCGCGGCGTCAGTGGCGCAAAGCATGGCCGAAAGGAGGAAAACACTGGAGAGCGGAAGAGAAGGGAACAGGACCGCACCTGCGGCGAACCCCAGCAGCAGGGTCAGCGGAAGTCCCAGCGCGAGCAGGCGAGCCGGCCACCCGGGACTGCGGCGGAGTGCTCCCAGATCCAGCCGTGCCGCGTCGTTGAACAGGAGGAACACCAGCGCCAGTTCGGCCACCCGAAGGACCGCGTTCGTTTCCAGCGATATCCCCAGCGTGGTGCCGAAGAGCAGTGCCAAGACCAGCCCCGCCAGTACAAAGGCCATGGCGGATGTCACGCCGAGGCGGGCCAGGGGGCTGGAAAAGGCACTGAGCAGAATGAGGGCGGCCGATCCGAGCAATAACGCAACCATGTTTCCTCCCGCGTGAATCCGAGAGTATGTGTCCAGGCACCTGGCTTCCCGAAGACCTCCCGGCCTGCGATGCCAATAAAACGGGGACGGGGTTACCAAGGCGCGCAGCCAGCTAGTCTTAAGTGTGTCCTGTGCCGCTGAGAGTGGCACAGAAGCAGGCAGCATGCCACCGCCATTTCGGCCAGGAGGTTGACTCCCATGGACACAGCCACGCACGCAACGGTCCAGGAACGGGCCGCAGCCGGAAAGCAGCGCCGGACCCGCGCGCCGGTCACCGCCCACTCCGGATGGAGACCGGCGTCGGACAGGCCTGATCCAATCGCACTGATCGAGGAACAGGACCGGACCCGGGATCCCGATCTGGTCCCTGTTCGGCACGGACGGATGCTCGCCTCGCCTTTCACGTTCTACCGCGGTACCGCTGGAATCATGGCCGCGGATCTCCGGGACACCCCTCGGGCGGGCCTGACGGCCCAGCTCTGCGGAGACGCCCACCTCTCCAACTTCGGGGTTTTCGCCTCGCCGGAACGGGACTTGCTCTTCGGAATCAATGACTTTGACGAGACACTCCCCGGGCCCTTCGAATACGACGTGTTACGCCTGGCCGCGAGTTTCACGGTTGCAGCCCGGAACAACGCACTGTCAGCAGCCGACGTCCAAACCGTGACCCTGGCGGCGGTGCGTTCATACCGCGAGGCGATGCGGGAATTCGCCGAAATGGGCACCCTGGAAATCTGGTACGCGTCCCTGGATGAGCAGGACATCATGTCCGTGCTGGAAGCAGCCGTTAGTACCAGCCGGGGCAAAGCGCAGAAGAAAGCCGCGAAACAGGCCCAGCGGACCGCGGAGAAAGCAGCCCTCAAGGCCCGGTCACGGAACAGCCTCCAGGCTCTGTCCAAGCTCGCTGAACGGGTTGACGGCGAGTACCGGATCATCAGCTCCCCGCCCGTCGTCGTCCCGTCGCGCGAGTTCAGTACGGCGTTTGGCATATCACCTGACCAGCTCCAGGAGACGGTTCAGCAGGAGTTCCGCTCCTACCGGCAGACGCTGCAGGAGGACAGGCGGTTGCTGCTCGAACGCTACGAACTTATTGATATCGCCCGGAAAGTAGTTGGCGTGGGCAGCGTCGGAACACGAGCCTTCATCGCGCTGCTGCAGGGACGCGACGAGGGAGATCCCCTTTTCCTGCAGCTGAAGGAAGCCCGGCGTTCAGTCCTCGAAGACCATCTGCCGCGAAGTGTTTACCGACAGCCCGGCAAGCGGGTGGTGCAGGGGCAGCGGCTGATGCAGGCCGCCAGCGACATTTTCCTTGGCTGGACGCCGGGAATGCAGCAAAACCGCTACCTTTACTGGCGCCAGCTCAGGGACATGAAAGGGTCCGCCGCGGTGGAGAACATGACACCGCTGGGTATGGAGCTCTACGCCCGCGTGTGCGGGTGGACCTTGGCCCGGGCCCATGCGCGGTCGGGGGACCCCGTCGCAATTGGCGCATACCTGGGCAAGAGCGAAAAATTCGATTCTTCCGTCTGCGATTTCAGTGCCCGGTATGCGGACCAGAATGAACAGGATTATGAGGTCTTTGCGCAGGCCGTCCGATCCGGACGTCTGGAGGCGGTGGAAGGGGTTTAGCGCAGCCGGGAACTGCACGTGTCCGCCGTCGCAGCGGCGTGTGTGGCGGCAGTCCGGTTCGGAGAATAGGCTGGAGGCTGAAGACGGCGCCATTGGTGCGCCGAGACTGTGCTGCTGCATGCGGCACCTAAAGAATCCTTGGAGTGAACTTGAGTGCACAGATAGGCGTAACCGGCCTGGCCGTAATGGGAGCGAACCTGGCCCGCAACCTGGCCCGGAACGGTTACACGGTGGCCCTGCACAACCGCTCGATCGAAAAGACCGATGCGCTGCTGGCGGCCCACGGGGATGAAGGCGACTTCGTCCGGACCCAGACGCTGCAGGAACTGGTGGATTCGCTGGAGAAGCCTCGCCGCGTGCTGATTATGGTCAAGGCCGGCGCGCCCGTGGACTCCGTTATCGATCAGCTGGTGCCGCTGCTGGAGGCGGGCGACATCGTGATCGACGCCGGCAATTCGCACTACGAGGACACCCGCCGCCGTGAAGCCGCCCTTGCCGAAAAGGACCTCCACTTCGTTGGCGTAGGGGTTTCCGGCGGCGAAGAGGGTGCGCTGCTGGGCCCGTCCATCATGCCTGGCGGCTCGCGAGAGTCCTACGATTCCCTCGGTCCGATGCTGGAGAAGATTTCAGCCAAGTACAACGGCGAACCCTGCTGCACCTGGGTCGGCACCGACGGCGCCGGGCACTTCGTCAAGATGGTCCACAACGGCATCGAGTACGCCGACATGCAGGTTATCGGTGAGGCTTATGACCTGCTGCGCTCCGCCGCGGGCATCGAACCGGCCGAGCAGGCCGGGATCTTCCGCGAGTGGAACGAGGGCCAGCTGAGTTCCTTCCTCATCGAGATCACGGCCGAGGTCCTGGCGCACACCGATGCGAAGACCGGCAAGCCGTTCGTCGACGTCGTCGTCGATTCCGCGGGCCAGAAGGGCACCGGCCGCTGGACCGTTGTCTCCGGCCTGGACCTGGGCTCCCCGGTTTCTGCCATAGCCGAATCCGTGTTCGCCCGGGCGCTCTCCTCGCAGCGTGACCAGCGCGAAGAAGCCCAGGGTATCCTCGCCGGCGAGGAAGCCTCTGTTGAGCTTCCCGAGACGTTCGTGGAAGACGTGCGGCAGGCGCTGTACGCGTCCAAGCTGGTCAGCTACGCCCAGGGCCTGGACATGCTAACCGGGGCAGCGAAGACCTATGGCTGGGACTTGAAGCTGGATGAGATCGCCTCACTCTGGCGTGCCGGCTGCATCATCCGCGCCGAACTCCTTGATGACATCATGAAGGCCTACGCTGACGGGAAGGCTCCGGCCAACCTGCTGCTGGCCCCGGCCTTCGCCGAGTCCATCGCCCAGGCCCTGCCGGCCTGGCGGCGGGTTGTGTCCGTGGCCGTTCAGCTGGGAATTCCGGTTCCGGTGTTCTCCTCCTCGCTGGCCTACTACGACGGGCTGCGCCGCAAGCGTCTTCCGGCCGCCCTGACCCAGGGCCTGCGCGACCTCTTTGGAGCGCATACCTACAGCCGCGTCGACGCCGAAGGCACCTTCCACACCCTGTGGAGCGGAGACCACTCCGAGATTGAAGCCGTGGACACCCACTAGGTCCTCCGGCACGCGAAAAGGCCGGCTGCCCTCAGAAGGGGCAGCCGGCCTTTTCGCTTATGTGCCTAGATGTAGATCGCCGGATCCACGTACTCCGCCGGATCCACGGCAGGCTGGTTCATTTTGGGATCACGGTGCCGCCATGTTGCCGGGATGCCGGTGATGATCGAGTCCGCGGGAGCGTCCTTCACCACGACGGCGTTGGCACCCACTGCGCTGTTGGCGCCGATGGTTACCGGGCCCAGGACCTTCGCACCGGCCCCGACCACTACTCCGTTGCAGAGCGTGGGGTGGCGCTTGACCCGGGCCAGCGACCGGCCGCCCAGCGTTACCCCGTGATAGAGCATGACGTCGTCGCCGATCTCGGCTGTTTCCCCGATGACCACGCCCATGCCGTGATCGATGAAGAAGCGCCGGCCGATGGTGGCGCCTGGATGTATTTCAATGCCCGTGGCGAAGCGCGCGAACTGCGAGAGCGCGCGTGCCGGAAAACGCAGTGCCGGATTGGCCCACATTTTGTGGGTTAGGCGGTGCATCCAGATGGCGTGCAGGCCCGAGTAGACGATGAGGTTCTCGAAGGAACCGCGCGCCGCCGGGTCATGGGACGCGGCGGCGGCGAGGTCTTCGCGAAGACGGGACAGGAAACTCACGGGTGACTTTCTGCTTTCGGGGTACCCGCCGTCGCAGGCGGGGCTGGCTAGCCGCGGATGTCGTCGTAGAGAACGGTGGAGATGTAGCGTTCTCCGAAGTCACAGACAACGGCCACGATCAGCTTACCGGCGTTCTCCGGCCGCTTGGCGAGTTCGAGTGCCGCCCAGACAATCGCTCCGGAGGAGATGCCGCCAAGGATGCCTTCCTTGGTGCCCAGCGCACGTGCCGTGGCAACGGAGTCCTCGATGGAGGCGTCGAAGACCTCATCGTAGATTTCCGTGTCCAGGATCTCGGGGATGAAGTTGGCGCCGATGCCCTGGATCTTGTGCGGTCCGGGGGAGCCGCCGTTGAGGATGGCGGAGTCCTTGGGTTCTACCGCAACGATCTGCACGCCCGGCTTGCGCTCCTTGAGGACCTGGCCAACACCGGTCACGGTGCCGCCGGTGCCCACGCCGGCCACGAAGATATCCACCTTGCCGTCGGTGTCAGCCCAGATTTCCTCGGCCGTTGTGGTGCGGTGGATCTGAGCGTTGGCGGCGTTCGCGAACTGCTGGGCCCAGATGGCGTTGTCCGTGGTGGCCACTATTTCCTTGGCCTTCTCCACCGCACCGCGCATGCCGTCCGCTCCGGGTGTCAGGACAATCTCCGCACCGAAGGCACGCAGCATGACCCGGCGCTCGGTGGACATGGTTTCCGGCATGGTCAGGATGACCTTGTAGCCGCGGGCAGCGCCCACCATGGCGAGGGCGATACCGGTGTTGCCGGAGGTGCCTTCCACGATCGTGCCGCCCGGTCGCAGCGCTCCGGCCTTCTCCGCGGCATCGACGATTGCCACACCAATGCGGTCCTTGACCGAGTTGGCAGGGTTGTAGAACTCGAGCTTGACTGCAACCTCACCGGGCAGGCCCTCGGTCAGGCGGTTCAGGCGGACCAGGGGGGTGCCGCCGACCAGCTGGGTGACGTCGTCGTAAATTCGTGCCATGGTATGTGTCCTCTGTTCGTCGAAGCCTGTGAGCCGGATGCGGAACGCTTTTCCTTCAAGCGTATCTGCACGCATTCATAGGATCAGTTGTCAAGCCATTCAGCGTAATATTTCCGGGCCTTGGCCAGCTTGGGATTGATGATCACCTGGCAGTAGCCCTGCTCGGGATGCTTTGCGTAGAAGTCCTGGTGGTATTCCTCCGCGCGGTGGAACACGGGCAGCCGGGTAATCTCGGTCACGATCGGGTCGCTCCACAGTGCCTGGGCACGGTCGCGGGCCTTCTCCATCTCCTCGCGCTCCTCCTCGGTCCGGTAGAACATTGAGGAACGGTACTGCGTGCCGACGTCGTAGCCCTGGCGGTTCAGGGTGGTCGGATCGTGGGAGATGAAGAACATGTCCAGGATGACTTCCGCGGGAACAATGTCCTCGTCGAAGGTCACTTCCACAACCTCTGCGTGACCGGTGATGCCGGAGCACACGCTCTCGTAGTCCGGGTGGGCGGTAAACCCGCCGGTGTAGCCGGACACGACGCTGCTCACGCCGCGGGTCTTTTGGTAGATGGCGTCAAGGCACCAAAAGCAGCCTCCGCCTAGAACATAAGTCTTCATGCCAAGGTATAAGCCCCCTGGCCCGGCAAAGATTCCCCGGCCGCAGAATCGTCCCTGTACTTCCCGGCGTCGCCCGGCGCTGCACGAGGTACCGCACGCCGTGTTTCCGTACCCGCCAGCGGCGCGGGTGGGGTAGAACTGTTCCTATGGAAACCCCACGCAACCCAGACACCGAGGGCAGCGGCGAAGAACCGGCCGGAGCAGTCGAAAGCGGATCCGTACAGGAGCCGGTGCAGGCCCGCCTGGGTGACGTGCTGCTGGCCGTTGAAGAACTCTGGCCCGAATCCCTCGCCGAGGACTGGGACGCCGTCGGCATCGTGGCCGGGCGCCCTGAGCGGGGCGTGGAGCGCATCCTTTTTGCGGTCGATCCCACGCACGAGGTCATCGATGAGGCGCTGGAATGGGGAGCTGACCTGCTCATCACCCATCATCCGCTGCTGCTCAAGCCGGTTCACTCCGTGGCCGGTACGAGTTTCAAGGGCGACGCCGTGCACCGCCTGATCGAAGGCGGCTGCGCCCTGGTGACAGCCCACACCAATGGCGACAGCGCAGTCGGCGGTGTCTCCGACGTCCTCGCTGACGCCTTCGGACTGCAGGACACAGCGCCGCTGGCCCCGGCGGCCAACGGCCTCCCGGAGGAAGGCATAGGGCGGGTGGGCAACCTGCCGGACGTCACCACCCTTGCCGACTTTGCCGAGCTGGTGTTCAGTATCATGCCCGCGGTCGCAGGCGGGGTCCGCGTAGCGGGAGACCCGCAGGGGCTCGTGCGCCGCGTGGCTGTGTGCGGCGGAGCGGGGGACAGCCTGTTCGATGCCGTCCGGGAACAGCAGGCAGACGTCTACGTGACGGCGGACCTGCGACACCATCCAGCCTCGGAAGCCCGCGAAGCGGCGGTGAACGGCCGCCCCTACCTGATTGACGTGTCCCATTTTGGCAGCGAATGGCTGTGGTTGACGCCCGCCGCGGGTGCCCTGGAGAACGTGCTCGCAGACCAGGGGTTCAGCGTTGAGACCCGGGTCAGCACGCGCAACACCGATCCATGGGACTTTATCCTCACGCCGGGCTAGGCATTCACGCCCGCCGGTGGCATAGGCTAAGAGGGCCGCACCAGTCAGGCAAGCGGAATATGTGGAGGTATTTGGTGGCAAAAGCATCACCGGCCGAGCAGCTGCGGCTGCTCGACCTGCAGGCGTTGGATTCCAAGATGAGGCAGCTGGATTCCCGGGCCCGCAGTGTTCGGGAGAACCCTGACCTCCAGGCACTTGCCGCCAAGGCCGCTGCTGCGCGTTCGGCGCTTGGCACGGCCGCCACGCAGAGCGCCGATATTGAGCGTGAGCTGGCCCGCGCCGAAGCGGACGTCGCTTCGGTGACGGCCCGACTGGAGCGGGACCAGAAGCACCTGGACAGCGGATCCGGCGGCTCAAAGGAACTAACCGCACTGCAGAGCGAGATCGAGTCGCTCAGCCGCCGCCGGTCGGATCTGGAAGATGCAGAACTTGAAGTCATGGAGCGCCTCGAAGCCGTTCGGGGGATCGAAGCGGAGCGCCGTGCCGAGGCCGCGTCCGCCGAGGCGGAGCTTGCGGACCTCGAAACACAGCGCGACGCCGAGTTGGCTGGAATCGATGCCGAGCGTGCAGAAACCCAGCGCCAGCGCACGGAGCTGGCGGGACGTTTTGCCCCGGACCTGCTTGCCGTCTACGAACGGACCCTGGCCCGCCACGGAATCGGCGCAGCGCGGCTCTTCCACGGCACCTCCGAAGGATCCGGTATGCAGCTGAGTCCCGGCGACCTTGCGGATATCCGCAAGGCAGCAGAAGACGACGTCGTCTTCTGCCCGGACTCCGGCTGCATCCTGGTGCGTTCCTCCGAGTGGGGCAGCTGAGCGGTGACCCTGTTTGACCCTTCGGACACTCCCGTGTCCGCTCCGGCCGGTGCCCGCCGGACGCTGATAGTCGAGGCAGACGGCGGCTCCCGCGGAAACCCGGGACATGCCGGCTACGGCGCGCTGGTGCGGGATCCCGAAACGAACGCCATCCTGGTGGAAAAGGCGGAGTACCTGGGCATCGTGTCGAACAACGTTGCCGAGTACTCCGGGCTGATCGCTGCCCTCGAACTGGCACACCAGATCGATCCGGACGCGTGGATCCTGGCCAAGATGGACTCCAAGCTGGTTGTGGAGCAGATGAGCGGCCGCTGGAAGATCAAGCACGAGGATATGCAGCGCCTGGCCCGTAAGGCCCGTTCCGTCGTTGATCCGCAGCGCGTGAAGTACCAGTGGATACCCCGGGAAATCAACAAAGACGCCGACCGGCTTTCAAACGAAGCCATGGACGCAGGGATTGCCGGTGTCCCGTGGAAGGGCCGGCAGCTTCCCGGGGCCGCGGACGCGGACTCCGGACGCGCATCCGCCGGCGCAGCGCAGGGCGGGCATGCGGCGCCGCCCGTACCGGAGCCCGTACCGACCGGCCGCCTGCACCACCTGGAGATTTGGGTGCGGGATTTTTCCCGTGCCGAGGCCAGCCTTGGCTGGCTGCTGGAGCGCCTCGGATACGTGCGCGCAGATTCCTGGGAAACCGGTGCCAGCTGGACGGGCACCGGGGGATACATCGTCATTGAGTCAGGTCCCGACGTCGTTGGAGGCGAGCACGAGCGCCGCCGGCCCGGCCTGAACCACCTGGCTTTTGGCGCCGGCACAGCCGCTGAGGTGGACCTGCTGGTCCGCCGTGCAGGCAGCCACGGCTGGACGCTGATGTTCCCGGACCGGCACCCGCATGCAGGCGGAGACGGCCACTATGCCGCCTACCTCGAAAACGGGGACGGATTCGAAGTTGAGCTGGTGGCCGACCGGCCCTAGCGGTCCTCCGGAAGGATCAGGTTGAGCTGCCAGGGCCTGCGGCCGGCGGGCGGCACCAGCTCAGCCTCCCATTTCTCCGCAGCGGCGTCGCGGAGCTGTCCTGGGGTGGCTGGGGCGCTCCCCGTGCGGGTAAGCAGATGCCGTGCCAGCTCACCACGGGTGTGCTTGGCGAAGTGGGATACCACCTTGCGTTCACCATTCCGGATCTGGAAGACGTTGACGGCCGCGGTGTCCTGCTGCGCGGGCTGCCAGGCGGCGGCATAGGTGCTGGATCGGCAGTCAACTACCAGCCGGCCTTCGGCATGCCGCCCCAGAGGTTCGGCCAGTGCCGCTTTCCAGAAGGCGGCCAGCCGTCCGCAGCCCGGGAGGTTCGTGCCCATGGAGAGCCGGTAGGCCGGGATAGCGTCGCCGAACCCGATGGCGCCCCACATCGCTGAAACGACAACGACGGCGTCGTCCGCAGCCTGCTGCTGGTCGGGCGTGAGCGTGGCGTAGCCCAGCGCGTCATACAGCACGCCTGAGTAGACACGGTGCGCAGGGGCGCAGGGTTCGCTCTCAAGGATCGTGTTGCGGCGTAATTCCTCGGCCAGGGACGTACCAACACCCAGCACTGCGTGTGCGTCCGGGGCGGCGCTGGCTTCCGCGAGGGCAGCCAGCACCTCCTTGCGCGCAGCCGCCAGCTCCGGGAAGTGCAGGGAATCGGTGTTCAGGGCGGGACCCGCCGCGGGACGGGTCTTGCCTTCGGAAGGGGGCAGGAGGATCAGCACTGATTAATCCTAAGGTCCTGCGGCAGGTAGCATTGACCGCGGGACGGGTTGGCCAGGCAATCGCGTCAGGACGGTCTTGAGGACCGGACCTGCCGAGGAAAGTCCGGGCTCCGCAGGGCAGGGTGGTGGGTAACGCCCACTCGGGGAAACCCGCAGGCCAGTGCCACAGAAAACAGACCGCCCGCGATAATCCGCGGGTAAGGGTGAAACGGTGGTGTAAGAGACCACCAGTGCCCCGGGTGACCGGGGCAGCTAGGTAAACCCCACTCGGAGCAAGGCCATACAGGGTGCGTTTGAGGGCTGCCCGCCCGAGCATCCGGGTAGGCCGCTGGAGGAAACCGGCAACGGTTTTCGGAGATGGATGATTGCCGCCTGCACCGCCGGTAACGGTACGCAGGTACAAAACCCGGCTTATCGGCCAGCCCGTCCCGCTGACCGTGCATTATGTACACCTTCTCTCGCGGGTACAAGCAGCAAGAGATCTGCGGCGGGATTTTCTGCCGACTTCTCTCTGCCGGTAGGGCGCGTCATGCGACAGCATGAACCTCGGCTATCCTGTGTCGATGATCACGCATCCCGCGCCCGGCAGGCACCTCGTGATGCGCAACGCCAATTTCCGGGCACTATGGGTCTCCTCCACCATGGGCATCCTGGGCGGTTCGGTGACCGCAGTGGTCCTGCCCATCATCGCGGCGGTGGAACTCGGCGCCGGCGACTTCGCCGTTGCGGCGCTCTCCGGGATGGTGTTCCTGCCCTGGCTGCTGTTCGGACTGCCTGTTGGCGTGGTGGTGGACCGCCGTCGGCGCCGTCCCGTGATCCTGTTTTCACTCGTGGCCCGCATCGTTTTGCTGTCGACCCTTCCCATCGCTTACTGGCTGGGCGTGCTCACGACGGCGCAGCTGTTCATAGTCTCCTTCCTGGCCGGACTCGCGGCCGTGTATTTCACGCTCGCCGAAGCAGCCCTGATTCCGCGGGCCGTCACCAAGGACGAGCTCGTCGAAGGCAACGGGCTGATGACCGGCTCCGGTGCTTCCGCCGACGCCGTCGGACGCGGGCTGGGCGGCTGGATGACGCAGGCGGTGGGCGCGTCGAATTCGCTGCTCGTGCAGCTGGCCGCTTCTGTTGCCTCCTTCATCGCCATTCTGGGGCTCAAGGTGGAGGAGACCGTCCCCTCCAGCCCGGAGAACCGGCACATCTGGCGGGAGATGGGATCCGGCCTGCGCTACTCACTCAGCACCACGCCGCTGCGGGTGCTGCTGCTGGTGGCGGCGCTGTGGAACCTTGGGGGGAACATCGTGGTGTCCCTGATCGTCCTGCTGGTGGTGCGGACGCTGGGGGAGAGCGGTACCTGGCTGGGCTTCCTGATGGCGGCGACGGCGGTCGGCGGAACCCTGGGCGGACTCAGCGTCAAGCGGCTGGCAGACCGCTTCGGTTCCGGTGTGGTGTGGCGGTACTCGATGTTCCCGGCCGCGGCCGGTTATGCCGCCCTGCTCCTGATGACCCCGGGGTGGGGGATGCTGCCGGGTTTCTTCGGAATGTTCCTCACCGGGCTGGCCATTTCGATGAACATCGTGGTCTCCACAAGCTTCCGGCAGCGGGTCTGTCCCCCCGATATGATGGGCCGCCTCGGCTCCGCCACCAGGATGGTGAGCTGGGGGATGCTGGCCGTTGCCTCGCTGCTCGCCGGTGTGCTGGCCGTTACTGTCGGTGTGCGCAGCGGCATTGTCATCGGCATACTCATCGCCGTGCTGGCACCCTTCGTGGCCTCGCGGGGTCCGCTGAGGGGCGTGCGGCATCTGGAGGATCTTGAGCCTGCTCCGGCGGATGCCGCGGGAGGGAAACCGGAGACCGCGGCCCGGGAACAGTCCGCGCTGTGATGAACATCTCCTGAGCCCGTCCGGGGGTTTGTCTGTGGCCTAATACACTTGTAAGTGTTTCGCGGCCGTGCCCTGCGCCGCGGAGCGTGAAGACACGGCCCAAGCGGGCTTGCTCCGGCACCGGCGCCGGAGGACTTACCAACCGGTCACAAAGCAGTGCCGGCTGAGACAAAGGATGTGAAGATCTGTGAGCCAGAAGTCCGATACCTGCCTGGATGCGTGGATGGACAGGGAGGCTATGGCAGAAGCCATGATCCCGCTCATTGGCCGGCTCTACCGGGAGAACAGTGTTGTTACTTCGGTCCATGGCCGTCCGCTGGTCAACCGGTCCGTCATCGACATTCTGAAGGCGCATCGGTTCGCCCGCCAGATTGACGACGTCGAGCTGCCGGTGTCCCTGACCCTGCCGATCCTCCAGGCCCTTACGGAGCTTGAGCTCGGCGCTGCGTCGGTTGACCTGGCCCGGATGAACGCCAAGTACCAGCGTGCCGGCAACGGTGTACCCCTGGTGGACTTCCTGCGGGACGAGCTCTCCGAGGTCGCCGGGAAGCACGGAGCGGACGAGCGGACCAGTACCGACGTCGTCCTGTATGGCTTTGGCCGAATCGGCCGCCTGCTGGCGCGGATCCTGATCGACCACGAAGGCGGGGGGCACGGCCTGCGCCTGCGGGCGATCGTCGTTCGCAAGGGTGCCGAAAATGACCTGGTCAAGCGTGCGAGCCTGCTGCGCCGCGATTCGGTGCACGGGGCGTTCCCCGGCACCATCACCGTTGATGAGGAGACGAATACCATCCTCGCCAACGGAACACTCATCCAGGTGATCTACTCCAATGATCCGGCCGCCGTCGATTACACCGAGTACGGCATCAACGACGCGATTGTGGTGGACAATACCGGCCGCTGGCGCGACGAGGACGGGCTGGCCCAGCACCTGGGCGCCAAGGGCGTTTCCCGGGTACTCCTGACCGCGCCGGGCAAGGGAAACCTGAAGAACATCGTGCACGGCATCAACCACCAGTCGATTACCGACGAGGACAAAATCCTCTCCGCGGCATCCTGCACAACCAATGCGATCACGCCCGTGCTGAAGGTGCTCAACGACAAGTTCGGAATCGTCAGCGGACATGTTGAGACGGTCCACTCCTTCACCAATGACCAGAACCTGATCGACAACTTCCACAAGGGCGACCGCCGCGGACGTTCGGCCGCGCTGAACATGGTCATCACCGAGACCGGAGCCGCGAAGGCAGTGGCCAAGGCACTTCCGGAACTTGCCGGCAAACTCAGCGGCAACGCCATCCGCGTCCCGACCCCGGACGTCTCCATGGCCATCCTGAACGTGAACCTCGAATCCGAGACCACCAAGGAGGAGCTGAACACCTTCCTGCGGGAGACTTCGCTGAATTCCGAACTGCACAAGCAGATCGATTACATCGATTCCCCGGAAGTCGTCTCCACCGACTTCGTAGGGTCGAAGCGCGCCGGCATCGTGGACGGGCTGGCGACCATCTCCAACGGCAAGAACGCGATCCTCTACGTCTGGTACGACAATGAGTACGGCTACAGCTGCCAGGTGATCCGCGTGCTCGAAGAGATGGCGCACGTGAACCCGCCTGCGTTCCCCCGGGCCGAAGAACTGGTTGCGAGCGTGTAGCGAAGTTCCAGCACCGCAAACGCCCCGCCGGGCTTACCGGCGGGGCGTTTCGCTGTGCGGCTGCGGCGCGCTGCTGCCGCGCGCTGCCTAGTGGCCGAACGGGTCCGGATCCACTCCGGGCATCCAGGTCAGCCCCGGGACGTTCCAGCCGTTGTTCTTCAGGACCTTGCGTGCTTTGCGTCCCCAGCGTTCGTTTAGCCGGTCCACATAGAGCTTGCCGTCCAGATGGTCGTATTCATGCTGGAGTACGCGGGCAAACCAGCCGGTGGCCTCAAACTGGACGGGGGTGCCCGTCTCGTCACAACCGGAGACCCTGGCCCAGTCGGCACGGGTCAGCGGAAAGTTCTCGCCCGGGACGGAAAGGCACCCCTCGGTGTCTTCGTCCGGGTCCGGGGCGGACCCGGGCACCTTGGAAGTGAGCAGGACGGGATTGACCACGACGCCGCGGTCCGGGGCGTCGTCGTCGTTCGGGAAATCAAAGGTGAAGATCCGCAGTCCCACACCCACCTGGGGTGCCGCAAGGCCCACGCCGTTGGCAACGTCCATGGTTTCGTACATGTCGGCCACGAGGCTGCGCAGCGAATCGTCGAACTCTGTCACCTCGGCTGCACGGCGGTGCAGGACGGGTTCCCCGTAAATGGTGATCGGGCGGACGGTCATGGGTTCTGCTTTCCGTGCTGGGGCAAAGGGGGCGTGATGCTGCGGCCAATGACTTCGCGCATAATTTCCGAGGTTCCGCCGAAGATGGTGAGCAAACGGGCAGCCAGGAAAGCCTGGGCCACCGGGTATTCCATGATGTAACCGTAGCCGCCGTGCAGCTGGAGGCACCGGTCGGTCACGGATTTGGCCCGTTCGGATGCCCACAGTTTCGCCTTGGCCGCTGAGACAGCATCAAGGCTGCCGGCGTTGAATGCCCGAACGGCCGAATCGACGTAGGTTTCGGTGACTTCGACTTCGGTCAGGATGTCCGCGAGCTCAAACCTCGTGTTCTGGAAGTCGCTGATTCTGGCGCCGAAGGCCCCGCGCTCCGCTGTGTAGGCGGCGGTTGCCTTATAGACGGTCCGCGCCACGGCAGAGGAAGCCGCGGCGACGGCGAGGCGCCCCTGGGGAAGCTGTCCGGCGGCGTACTCGAGGCCGTGCCCTTCCTCGCCCACCAGGTTTCCGGCAGGGACAACGACGTCGTCGAAGAACAGTTCTGCTGTGTCCGAGGCCTTCAGGCCCATCTTCTCGAGCTGCCGGCCGGTTGAGTAGCCGGGGGCCTTCTCCACCATGAACATGCTGAAGGAGCGTGCTCCTCCGCGACCGGTGCCGCCGTCGGTCCGTGCCAGGACCAAGGCCGCGTCGCCGGTTATGCCGTTGCCGATGAAGGTCTTCTGGCCGTTGAGGACCCAGTCGCCGTCAGCGTTGCGGACGGCCTTGGTGCGGATGCCCCGCAGGTCGCTTCCCGCGCCGGGCTCGGTCCACGCCACCGAAGTCACCTTGTCTCCGCTGACCATCTGGGGCAGCCAGCGTTCCTTGAGGTCCTCGGAGCCGTAGGCCAGGAGATGGGGGAGCACCATGTCATCGTGGAGGTGGAATGCCAGCCCGACGGCGAGGTGGTTGGCGCGTGCGAATTCTTCGTCCATGACCACGCGGTACCGGTAATCAGGCATTCCTGCTCCACCGAACTCTTCCGGCACGGCCAGGCCCAGCAGACCCTGTTCACCCGCGGCCTTCCACACCCGCCGAGGCATCCTGTGGTCCGCCTCCCATGCGGGGTAGCCCGGGGCGACTTCCCGCTGGTTGAATTCGCGGGCGAGGTCACGGAAAAGCCCATGGTCCTCATCGAAAAGCGTGCGTTCCAACGCGGCGCCTCCTAGTTCTGTCCTGCCGGCTCATGCGCCTCAGCGCTGTGCAGCTGCCATCTGGATTCAGTCAGCTGGGGGGATACGTAAAAGACCGCCCCGGAAATATCCGAGGCGGTCTTTGCGAAGCTGGAGACCAGCCTCTTCCGGGTGAGTAACGGGGGTTGAACCCGCGACCTCCTGGACCACAACCAGGCGCTCTGCCAACTGAGCTATACCCACCATGTGCACTCAGATTATTCATTTCCAAGTCCAGGCGAGTGGTCTGTGAAAACTCATTTATCTGAGGCAGCGGATACAAGCTTACACGGTTTTTTGGGTGCTCCTGACACATCCGCCACTTCGGGGCCTAAAAGTGATGCAGCTAACTCTCGACGGCCGGTTCACTGATGCCCGCGGCGATCTTTTTGGCCGCGGCGGAATCCGGGCCCGGCGCCGGAACGAAGATCGCTTCACGGTAGTAGCGGAGCTCGTTAATTGAATCCTGGATGTCGCCCAGGGCGCGGTGGCCGCCGTTCTTGGCAGGCGACTGGAAATAGGCGCGCGGATACCAGCGGCGTGCGAGTTCCTTAATGGTGGAGACATCGATGATTCGGTAGTGCAGGTAGTCGATGACCTCCGGCATGTCGCGGGCCAGGAACATCCGGTCCGTTCCTACGGAGTTGCCCGCCAGTTGGGCTTTCTTCGGCTCGGGTACCCACTTGGTGATGTACTCGATGACTTCAGCTTCAGCCTCTGCCAGTGTCATGCCGCCGGGCAGCTCATCGAGGAGCTTGGAGGTGGTGTGCATCTGGCGGACGAAGTCGCCCATCTGTTCCAGGGCTGAGGCTTCCGGCCTGATGACAACGTCTACGCCTTCGCCGAGGATATTCAGCTCGGAGTCCGTGACGAGCACCGCGACCTCGATCAAGGCGTCGGTGCTGATGTCAAGCCCGGTCATTTCGCAGTCGATCCACACAATGCGTTCATTTGTTATTGGCACGGGACAAATGTACCCCGCGGTGCCGGATCGCTGCTGGCCTAGAGGCTCGAGTGGCTTCGCTGCCGCCGGTCGTGGCGCTCGGAATCGGCAGTCTGGACCGATGCCGCCGGAACGGGCACGTAGGGCTGCAGGGGAAGGGACCCCGTATCAGGCGGGCCGAACGTGCGGGTCCAGCGGCTGGTCTGCATCCCGGGCCCTCCGGGGAGGGGAGCGGTCATGAATTCACGGGCTGCTCCCGGGGCCGGCGGGATGACCGGGGCCGGGGGCTGTTCCGGCTCGTCCTGCCTACGCGCAGTTTGCTGCCGTTCCGCAACAGGGACCACCGGAGCCTGACGTGCCGCCGCCGGCTGTGGCCGGACGGCCGCCGGGGCTGCGGCGTCGGGACGTCCCGCAAGCGCCGGGCTCCTGGAGGCGTACCAGGCCGCGGTGAACGCTGCGAGGATAAAGGCGGAGGTGGCGGCAGCGGCAGGCAGCGGGATCCGAGCCCAGAAGAGACATGCTGCGGTGGTCGCCGAAATGAACATCCCCCACCCGAGGAGTTCCGGGCTGCGGTGTCCGCCGCCGTGCTGTTTTACGGCGCGCCGACCGCGCCGCCTCACTTCTGGTTCTGCCCGGTGGCGCCCCACAGCCCGTCCCGCCTTGCCTCGTCCGATCCAACCCGGACAGTCTATGTGAGCCGCACCCCACTGGCTGTGCAGCGCGCCGCGTCCGAGGGCAGTTGCATGTCTCGATGCTAATATTTGGCCTGACGGAGCCGCCCTGGCCGTACCCTGTGACGGGTGTCCGGGCCGGGAAGGTTTCTTGGGACAGGCGTGTGCGCCCGCCCGAGGAGGCGCTTGCTTTCGAACCTGGTGCCCGTTCGCTGGGACCCGCCGTACGAACCAGAGATTGGAACGACCCACGATGACCGCCCAGGTCCCTGCGACCGAGCCTTCGTCTCCCGAACCGGTGAGGACGAAAACCGACCATCCCAACGTCGCGATCATCCATGGGTTCATCGGCTCGATGATGATGCTTGCCGGCTCCTTCGGGGTGGGCTGGCTGTCCCTCTCTTCGTATGAGCTGCGCCGGGTCGAGTTCATCATGTGGCTTCGCTTTGAGCCCGCCGGCGCGGTGATCTCCGTCCTCCTGCTGGCGCTGGGCGGAATGCTGCTCGTGCGCTCCTGGCTGCGCTTCGGGCAGCGGATCGGAGACTGGGGGCCGCAGTCGCGCCCCTACGTGCTCAAGGCCATCCTGGCTTGGGGCGGACCCATGTGCCTCACGCTGCCGCTGTTCAGCCGGGACGTGTTCGCCTATATTGCCCAGGGCCTGGTCATGGTGAGCGGGCTGAACCCCTACAAGGACGGCTACTCCCAGATCTCCAACTACCTCCAGCTGGGAGCGGACGACCTCTGGGCGCAGAGCCCCACACCCTACGGGCCCATCTTCCTCTGGCTCGAAGAGATCGTGGTGCGGATTACGGGCGGGCAGACCGAGTTCTCGATCCTGCTCTTCAGGCTGATCGCCCTCATCGGCGTCGCCATGTGCGTCTACTATGTGCCCAAGCTCGCCCAGATGCACGGCATCAATCCAAACCGGGCCCTGTGGCTCACGGCCGCGAACCCCCTGTTCCTGACGAACTTCATCGCCAGCATCCACAACGACGCGCTCATGATCGGCCTGGCTCTCGCAGGCCTGTACTATGCGGCGAACAAGCGCGGCGTGCTGGGGACCGTGCTCATCACGCTCTCCGTGGGCATCAAACCGATCACCCTGATCTTCCTTCCCTTCATCGGCCTGATGTGGGCGGGGAAGGGAGCCTCCTGGCCGCGCAAATTCGTGTACTGGTTCATGACCGCCGGACTGTCGCTTGGGCTGCTGGCCGTCCTCGGCGTCGTCAACGGACTTGGCTTCGGCTGGGTTGGTGCGCTGAGCACCCCGGGCAGTGTCTGGATCTGGTACGCCCCCGTGGGGTTCGTCGGGCTGGTCGTTGCCACCCTGGGGAACTCGCTGGGGCTGCCCGGCTGGTCATTCGCCGACGTGGTGCACACCCTCGGACGGCTGGCTTCCCTCGCCGTCGCCGTATGGCTGATGTTCGTTGGCGACTACTCCAGGCTGGTCCGCCGCCTGGCGCTCGCCTTCGCGGCGATTGTCATGCTGGCGCCCATGATCCAGTCCTGGTACGTGGTGTGGCTGATTCCGCTGTTTTCCGTTACCGGTATCCGCAACGACTGGCAGGTCAAGACGCTGTACCTGTTTGTGTCCTTCTTCATGGTCTACGCGATCAGCGACCAGCTCGACATCTGGCCCTACTTCGAGTTCAGCCTGAGCGCCGCCCGGCAGATTGCGGCAGTTACCGCCGTCGCCTTTGCCCTTTACCTGATCTTCCTGGACCCGAAGACGAAGGTCCTGTTCCGGAAGAAGCTTACGGAGCCGGCTCCGGGCGAACTCCGGATTCGCTGACGCTTCCGGCGCGGGCCAGGGCCGTGATCTTTCCGAGCGACCATGCCAGCAGCGCCATCAGGAGAAGGTTCCGAACGGACAGCAGGACAGCCACGGCAACGTTGAGATCGTTGTACAGCGCCTCGTAGAACATTGGGTAGACCAGGGTGGTCAGCGCTGCCACGGCGATCATCATGGCAGCGGGGACCCGCCAGGCGCGGCCTTCCCAGGCAAGGCCAACGGCGACCACGGCACCCAGCCACAGCATGAACTGGGGCGAGCCAACCTTGTTGAAGACGATGAATGCGCTGACCAGGGCCAGCGAACCAGCCGCCAGCAGCGCACCGGCGTCGGCGCCGCGCTTCAGTGCCCAAACGAGCAGGAGCACGACGGCGACGGCCGCCAGGGCCAGGAGCGGCGTCATCAGCGCGGCAACGGGTTCTCCCAGCGCGCCGCGGACTTCACGCGTATTGATCACCGTGTCTTCGTAGATGTAGGCGTCCGACCGGACGAGGATTGCCTGCCACAGCCCGGGCGTGGTGAAAGGCGCTTCCAGCTGCATCCCGCGGTCCCCCTGGGCACCCATGAAGCTCAACAGGTGGCGCAGCCCGCCGGCAGCAGCAACGGTGGCTGCAACGACGGCGGAGAAAGCGGCTCCGGTGACCAGGAGGGTCAGGCGCCGCTTCGAAACGGCGAGAACCGCCAGGATCACCGCTGCCGGCCAGACCTTGATCCAGGTGGCGGCGGACAGCAGGAGCGATGCCACAACCGGACGGGTAGCGAGCCACAGCAGGCCCATGATCACCAGGGGAGCGGTGAGGCCGTCAATACGGCCGACGGCGACCGGCCCCAGCAGCGCGGTGATGCCCAGCCACCAGTACGCGGCGACGCAGCGCACGCGGGTCCGGTCGGCGGTGAGGACAGCAAATGCCGCAGCATTAAGTCCGGCGAAGATCAGGAACCAGGCGAACTGGTAGGGGCCGTAACCGAAAGCCGCTGCCAGCAGCATCGGAGCCAGCGCGCCGATGGGATAGACCCAGTCCGTGGTGATGCCCTGCCAGTGGCCCTCCTGCAGTCCCTCGAAGGCCCACTGGCGGTAGAACTGGATGTCACTGAGCACCTCGCCGGTAAAGACCAGCGGTGAAAGAAGGCCAAAAAAAAGCAGGTGCACGCCCGCGAAGGCCGGCCACAGGACTCTGGAACGCGTGTAGCTGGGTTGACCGGCAACGGGGATGGACGACATGCTCGGTGGTGCTCCTTCGCGGGGGATTCCAAGGCGCGCGGGCTGCCGCACCCCAGCGATAAGGGTACCTGCGGCGCGCGGGCGGCATGCAATCGGCAGCCGAACACGGAATACTGTAGGCATGTCCGACCGAACAGAACATTCGATCACTGCCGATTTTGAAGTTTCCTCCTGGGAACCGACGCCCTATGTGGTGGAGGGAACCAACAGCGAACTCTCCACTGTCCGCGCGGTGAAGATCTTTGAGGGGCCCATTACGGGCACCAGCGTTTCCGACCTGCTGCTGGCAGGCAACGCGACCGGAGCAGGATACGTGGGCAGCGAGGTGTTTGCCGGCAGCGTCGAGGGACGTGAGGGCACCATGGTGATCCAGCACTGGGGCCTGGCCGAAGGGGAAGCCACGGCGTCGTCGGGCCACATCATCCCAGGGTCCGGCACGGCGGGCCTAACCGGCATTTCCGGCAAAGCCGTTTTCTCCCAGACGGAGGACGGGCAGCACCGCCTTGAACTGCGGGTTTCCTTCCCCGATGCTCCGGAAGCTGACGGCGCGCAGGGACCGGATCCCGTGGAAGAGCGGCCGGCGGACGCACCTTAGGTACCCGCCCGACGGCAGGCGCCAACAGCCGCCCGTCAGTTCAGCAGGCCAGGAACCAGCAGCCATACTGCCGCAGCCGCGCAGGCCGCGATAACCGCGGCGAACAGCAGCAGCCACACGGCGGACGGCACTTTCGAACGCTGGGCCAGGATCCAGGCGTCCGAGGACTCCAGTGCCGTCCGTCGCCTGGTGTGGACGCTGAGCAGGTTCAGCCAGTCTCGGACTGCACCCACTAGAAGCGCTATCCCGAGCGAGGCAGTCACGGAGGCGGTTCCGTCCGCCGGCACGCACCACAGCAACAGGACAGCGACCCCGGCGCAGCCCAGCGCGATGGCGGCTCCCTGGACGTTGCGGATGAAGACGAGCGCCGCCGCCAGCACCAGCACCCCAAGGGACAGTGCGGCAGGAGCCCACCCGGCCACTGCCGCCCAAATGAGGGCCAGGCCCGTGAGCGCCGGCACCGGATAACCCCAGAAGCCCGCCCAGACGGCCCCGAAACGGGTTCGTCCGAGGCTGCGCATCTGCCCGGAATGATCAAACCTCAATTCGATGCCGGTGATCCGGTGGCCAGCTGTCAGGGCAGCGAAGGCATGCCCCAGCTCGTGTACGAACGTGACGAACATGCCGAACCAGCGCCACGTCGGTGCCGGGACGGACAGGATGACCGCGGCAGCTGTCACGAAGACGAGCAGCCAGGGCTGGGCATCCAGGCCGTCGGCACGGGCGAATCCCGCGGTTAGTCTGTTCCAGAAATCAGCAGCCCAGCTCAAAGCTCCAGCTGGCCCCGCAGGATGGACTTGCCAGAGTGCTCCGGATTCCCGTCGTTGGGCTCATCCGAGATGTCCACGATCGGATAGGCACTGAGGTCAAGGCCGTCCGGGATCTTCAGACGCGCCTCGGTCCCGTCCATTTCGCCAAGGCTGACCATGGAGGTGATGTCGGGGGAGATGAGCCAGACCTCGCGGTAGCCTTCGGCATCGCTGCTGCTGGACGTGATGACAAGTTCACGTTCGCCGTCAGGCAGCAGGTCTACGGTTGCCGTCCCCTCGTCGCTGTAGGAAGGCAGGGGTTCCAGCGAGACGGAGGCCAGCACTTCCGGCTGCGGCTCGAATCCGCGGACGATACCCCAGGTGGCCGCTCCGGCGACCACTACGGCGGCAGCTGCTGCGGCGAACCACTTAGTCCCTCGGCGTTTGCGCCGTTCGTCTGCCAGCGAGACGGGAAGCGCGGCTCCTGCCGGACCGGGTGGACTCACCGAACCTTGGCTTGTCCGCTGCTCCTGCCGGTCCTCCAGCGGGTCTTTCCGCAGTGACGGGGCCAGCCCGAGAGCTTCGTGGATGCCTGCCCAGACCGTCGGCGGCGGAACGGAACCGGCTTCTGCCGCACTTCGTCCTGCCTTAACGACGCGGCCGTAGGCCGTGATCTCTCCGGCGCACTGCCCGCAGTGTTCCAGATGCGCGGTTTCTTCAGTTGTGGGATCCTCGCCCAGGGCCAGGAGAGCCAATGCATCATCGTGCAGGTGCTGCATCGCTTACCTCCAATCGTTGCCTCAGTTGGACGAGTCCCCGGCGTATATGGCTCTTGACAGTGCCCAGCGGCAGGCTAAGTTGTTCCGAGATCTGCTGGTGTGTCAGGTCTTCGTGGAAGGCCAGCCGCAGGATCGAGTGCTGGGGTTCGCCCAGGCGCCTGAGCTCGGCATCCAGGACGACTTTGTCAGCGACGCCCTCCGGATCAGGCCCTCCGGTGCCGGCGCGCTCGCTGACTGCTGCGGCGCCTTCCAGCACATCATCCTCACGGAGCCTCGAAGATGTCATTGTCGCTGATACGTTCCTCGCTATGCCAATGAGCCAGGCCGCGAGGGTGGAGCGCTCAGGGGAATAGGTATCCCGATACCGCCAGGCCCGAATGAACACCTCCTGCACGGCGTCGTCCGCCGCCCCCGCATCTATCAGGCGCCGAAGGGACATGGTGCGGACCAGCGGCGCAAAGCGGCGGTAAGCCTCGGCAAGTGCGGCCTCCTCACCTGCGGCGAAGGCCTGGTCCAGGCCGTCGCCGAACTCGGGCACACCGGGTGACATCGGGGCGGTTCTCCTGCCGTAAGCCTGTGTAGGGGCCGCGACCGTCGGGGTTCGCGTGCCCATTTTCCCTATGATACCGGTGCTGCCGTGAGCACAACGTTATCTTCATAGTCGTTCTCCGTGTCGAGCCACTGTCCGCCGCAGGTGACCAGTCTGAGCAGATGGTCTCCTGCCCGGTCGAAGAGGCGGTGTCCGTCGAGGGACCGCTTGGCGATGTTCTCGACCTGCTGGGTCTGGTAGGTGACCTGCGAGCCGTCTTCACGTGTCACCGTCACCAGGGTCCCCGGGGGAACGTTCTTGAGTCCTGCGATGGGCAGCACTTCGGTCTTGGAGTCCACATGGGCGGCCAGCACCGAAGAACCGGCGTCGGCACCAGGCGCCGGCCCGTACTTGTACCATCCGGCCTGGACGTGATTGTCGGGAATAGTCATGGCCCCGTTGTCCTCGATGCCGACGGGGACAACCTCGAGGTCGATTCCCGTACCTTCAACCTGGACCTGAACCGGTGCCGGGATGGCTTCTGCGGGAACGGGGGTGGCCTGACGGACGGGAATTCCGGATGAGCTGTCCGC
>NZ_JADKYW010000006.1:206935-727874 GCF_015355785.1 Arthrobacter gandavensis | reverse complement strand
GTGGTCGCCGGGTCACTGGCGGCCGGGACGGAAGCGCAGGAACCCATGGCCAGTGCTCCGGCTGCCAGCCACGCGGCAACGTACCTGCGGGAGCGCCCGGACTGGTGCATGGTGGGAAGGCCTTTCGATTCTTTGGGTTCCCGGCATTTGTGCGGCCGGGAACGAACTGTGGAAGAAATCCGGGGAAGTAAGGACGGGCCGAAGAAGGTGCAGTGCAGCCGAACCGCCGGCCGCACTGCACCTTCTTCCCTTAGCGGGGGTGCTGTGCACGCCCCGCGGCTTACTCCGTGGAGCTTGCGTCCACGGCGCTGCGGCGTCGGGCCGCCACAGCGGTGCCGGCCAGGACCATCAGCGTCAGGCCGCCGGCGGCGGCGAGCATGATGCCGCCGTTGTTGTCCTGGGCAGCGGGCAGTGCGCCGGGTACTGCGTTGGGAGCGCTTTCCATACCCTCAATGGTCTGGGTCGCCAGGGCCAGGTTGCCGGCGTCCAGAGATCCCCAGGCGTAAACAATGGTGTGAACGCCCTCAGGCAGAGTCAGGTCAGCCGGGCCGATTACCGGTTCGGTGGTTCCGGCTGCTGCGACGGAAGCGGAAATTGTTCCCGGATCCACCGACAGGGTCTGCTCGTCCGGGTTGGCCAGGTTGGTAATAACCGGCGTGCCGTTGGCCAGCACGTCAACCTCCGGGGCTGCTGCCACGTGGCGGACCGTCAGGCCGGCTTTTCCGGCTTCGATGGTGGAGGTGTCATTTGTGTAGAGGTTGGCGGTCGGTGTTCCGTCCGCGCCAAGGTTGGCTACTGCCGTGAAATTCCCGCCAGCGGTCAGGTCCGCGGTCACCGGGCCGATGATAGGTGCGGAGGCATCCGCGGCATCCGGAGCGGTAATGGCCAGCTCATAGCTGCCCGCAGGAAGCGACAGTGGGCCGGCCATGCTGCCCGGGGTGAAGTCGTCAAGGGTCAGTTCGCCGTTGACGTACACGTCCACAGTCGTGTCCGGGACGCCGTGGAACACGGAGAGCTGGGCGTCATCCGCTGCCGAAGCTGCGGGTGCGGCGGCCAGTCCTGCCGCGGCGGCCAGTCCTGCTGCGGCGAAAAGTGTGGTGGTCCTGCGCATTGGCTTCTCCTCTTGATATCGGTGCCGGGTGCTGTGCCCTGGCTCTTTGTGGCCTACACCTCCTTTACTCGCGGGATCCCCGGTTTGGATGCAGATGTATTGAATTTTTCCGAGAAACTTTTTCCCGTGTCCTGTTTGGGTGTTTCCGCAGACCAGAGCGGCTGTCCAGGTGCGGGGGAGTCCGGCCGGTGCGTAGTATTATCTATTGGTCTGCCCCCGTAGCTCAATGGATAGAGCAACGGCCTTCTAATCCGTAGGTTGCGCGTTCGAGTCGCGCCGGGGGCACCAACCGCTGAAGCCTCCAGGACGTCATTGCCTGGAGGCTTCAGCTTTCTCTGACCCGCCGCCAGCGGCGCGTCTCTTCCTCCACACCACCGCCCGATTCAGGATTCGCGTCCTCCGTGTCCACGGTTCCAGCCGGGTTCAGACCGGCTCCTGCCCCGTGCGCCCAGAGTAGTGAAACCGGTCAACCGCCGGCACCGAACGGCAGCAGAAGGGCAGAGCGATGACGGACAACATCACCCTCCGGGGCTTCGTGGCAACGGAGGTCCGAACCACCACGGCGGACAGCGGGCTGGCGATTGCCGGTTTTCGGATGTGCACTACTGAACGCCGCTTCGACAGGGAAGCAGGCCTGTGGCAGGACGGCCACACCAACTGGTATTCGGTGTCCATGTTCCGGCAGCTGGCTACCAATGCCGGGGTGAGTATCCACAAAGGCGACCGCGTCATCGTCACGGGAAGGCTCCGGCTACGACAGTGGGCCACGGACGCCGGACGCAGCGGGACCACAGTAGACATCGACGCCGATTCAGTTGGCCATGACCTCATGTGGGGAACCGCCAACTTCCGGCGAAACAGTGCGGAGAGGGCCCCGCTGCACGGCGTCGGTGACGGATCCGTGGCTGCTGAATCCGCAGAGGGAAGCGACGGCGCGTTCGAGGGGGATGTCGATCCGTCGACCGGTGAACTCCTCAGTGCGGAGAATGGATTTACAGGCAGCCCGGTGGCAGGCCTCAGCGAGGAGCTGGACGAAGCCCGGACGGTCGAACCGGAGCCGGCGGCATACTGACCCCTGCATGGCACAATGTCAGCATGATGGCAACGGCGGGGTCGAGCGTACAACGGTGCCGGTGGGCCGGGGTGGCCGCAGCGGTGGCGCTCGCGGCGGCCCTGTCCGGCTGTGCCGGTGCGGACAGCAGCCAAGCCTTGCCGACGGATGCCTCCGCCGGCGCCGGGGCAGGTGCGGTATCGGACGGCACGCCGCTGCCGGACCGGTTCCAGGCGGCCGGGACGGCATTGACCGAACTGGTCGCGGAGAGTCCCGAACCGTCCCGTGACGCCGTGCGCTCAGCCTGGGTCAGCGCCGGATTCAGTGCCGAGGAAGTGGAGGTGTCGCAGGACGGCACGCCAACCGGTTTGGCCGTGGACGCCATCGTCTCGGCTGCGCCCGATGGCACGGAGTGCCTGATCGGGGAGATTAGACGCGGGACACTCACCATGACCACAGCGCCTGCACTCGCCAGCGGCCAGTGCCTGCTCGGCGACGACCGCTAGGACGCCGCCGATTCCGTTCCGGGCCAGGACTGGCTCGATCCGCTCGCTGACCGGCGCCGCTCAAAATGGCACATAGTGGCGTCTACGCACTAGCCTGAGAACATGGCGGAATTTATCTACACAATGACCAAGGCCCGAAAGGCCGTTGGCGACAAGGTTATCCTCGACGACGTAAGTATGTCCTTCTACCCCGGCGCCAAGATCGGCGTGGTGGGGCCAAACGGTGCGGGTAAGTCCACCATCCTGAAGATCATGGCCGGACTGGATACCCCGTCCAACGGCGAAGCCAGGCTCAGCCCCGGATACACCGTCGGCATCCTCCTGCAGGAGCCGCCCCTGAACGAAGAGAAGACCGTCCTGGGCAACGTCCAGGAAGGCGTCGGCGAGATCTACGGGAAGATCCAGCGTTTCAACGAGATTTCCGAGGAGATGGCTCAGCCGGACGCGGACTTCGACGCGCTGCTCGAAGAGATGGGCAAGCTGCAGGAAGCGATCGACGCAGCCGACGCCTGGGACATCGATTCCCAGCTCGAACAGGCGATGGACGCGCTGCGCTGCCCGCCGCCGGACGCTGACGTAACCGTTCTCTCCGGCGGTGAGCGCCGCCGGGTTGCCCTGTGCAAGCTGCTGCTGCAGAAGCCGGACCTGCTGCTGCTCGATGAGCCCACCAACCACCTCGATGCCGAAAGCGTGCTCTGGCTGGAACAGCACCTTTCCTCCTACCCCGGCGCAGTGCTGGCCGTTACCCACGACCGTTACTTCCTCGACCACGTGGCCGAGTGGATTGCTGAAGTGGATCGCGGACACCTGTACCCGTATGAGGGAAACTACTCGACCTACCTCGAGAAGAAACGCGCCCGCCTCGAGGTCCAGGGCAAGAAGGACCAGAAGCTGGCCAAGCGCCTTGCCGACGAACTCGACTGGGTCCGTTCAAACGCCAAGGGCCGCCAGACGAAATCCAAGGCCCGCCTGGCCCGCTACGAGGAAATGGCAGCCGAAGCGGAGCGCACCCGGAAACTGGACTTCGAAGAGATCCAGATCCCGCCGGGACCGCGGCTCGGTTCCCTGGTCCTTGAAGCAAAGGACCTTGAAAAGGGATTCGGTGACCGCAAGCTCATCGACGGACTGTCCTTCTCGCTTCCCCGCAACGGCATCGTCGGCGTCATCGGCCCGAACGGCGTCGGCAAATCGACCCTGTTCAAGACCATCGTCGGGCTCGAACCGCTGGACGGAGGCGAGCTGAAGATCGGTGAGTCGGTCAAGATCTCCTACGTTGACCAGTCCCGCGGCGGCATTGATCCGAACAAGACCCTGTGGGAAGTCGTCTCCGACGGACATGACTTCATCCAGGTCGGCCAGGTTGAAATGCCTTCCCGCGCCTACGTCTCAGCCTTCGGCTTCAAGGGCCCGGACCAGCAGAAGAAGGCCGGTGTGCTCTCCGGCGGTGAGCGCAACCGCCTGAACCTGGCCATGACCCTGAAGCAGGGCGGAAACCTGCTGCTGCTCGATGAGCCCACTAACGACCTCGACGTCGAAACACTTTCCAGCCTTGAGAACGCGCTGCTTGAATTCCCCGGCTGCGCCGTTGTGGTCTCGCACGACCGCTGGTTCCTGGACCGCGTCGCCACGCATATCCTCGCGTGGGAAGGGACCGACGAGAACCCGTCCAACTGGTACTGGTTCGAAGGCAACTTCGAAGCCTATGAGCAGAACAAGGTGGAGCGCCTCGGCGCAGACGCGGCCAAGCCGCACCGCGTTACGCACCGCCGCCTAACCCGCGACTAGTCTGCGGTTCCTGACCGCTGGTTACACGAGAAAGCGCCCCGCCGTCCGGCAGGGCGCTTTCTCGTTGAGGCAACGACAGGTTATCCGGCTGCAGAAAGGTCCGGCAGGCGAAGCATCCCCTCCTGGGCGATAGTTGCCACAAGCTCGCCGCTGCGGTTGAAGATGCGGCCCGAGGACAGTCCGCGTGCGCCGGAAGCACTGGGGGATTCCTGCACGTAAAGCAGCCACTCGTCAACGCGCAGCGGCCGGTGCCACCACATGGCGTGGTCCAGGCTGGCGACGGACATTCCGGGCGTGGCCCAGGAGATCCCATGCCGGCGCAGGACCGGTTCCAGGATGGTGTAATCGGTAGCGTAGGCAAGCGCCGCGCGGTGAAGGTTCTGGTCATCCGGCATGGGGCCAAAGGTCTTCATCCATACGGCGTTGCGCGCGGTCCGATCGGGGTCCGCCCGGAAGTAGACCGGCTGCGAAACATGGCGGATATCCATCGGCCGGTAATAGGACCACGCCTTGGCCACCGGGTGGTCAAACCCGGAGAGAAGGTCCGCTGTGGTCGGCAGCGATTCAGGCTCGGGGATGCCTTCGGGCATCGGCTCCTGATGGTCCACGCCCTCGTCGGGAATCTGGAAGGAGGCGATCAGGGACAGAATCGGCACGCCGTTCTGGTACGCATGTGTCCGCCGGGCCGAAAACGACCGGCCGTCACGGAGTCGCTCCACGCCGAAGGTGATGGGGAGCTCGGTGTCTCCCGGGCGCAGGAAGTAACCGTGCATCGAGTGCATCAGCCGGTCGGAGGAGACGGTGCGGGCGGCCGCCACCAGTGACTGGCCCAGGACCTGCCCGCCGAAGACCCTCTTGCGCGGTTCCTGCTGGGAGCTGCCTACGAAGATATCCTCGTCGGTTTTAGCCCCTCCGGCGTCGCTGAGATCAAGCAGATCGATCAGTGCTGCGGTGGGGTCAAAGTCTTCGGCAGGTGCCATGTGGGTCTGTCTCCTAGCGGGCGGGATGCATCAAGCACGGTGCGCAGGTGTACTGCGGGCCAATTCCGAGGTTAGACGTACCCGCAGGCTAGCCCCAACATTTCGGCTCCGGCCCGGGCCGCGCCGGACGAACGTCACATCCAGCATGCGGCCCGGAGCGCACGGTGCTTTCGCTTCAGGAGTGTTTCTCCTGCGAAGATGGGGGCATGTCTGTCAATCGCTTTCCCATCCAGCTGCGCTTCGGCGATGAGGACTCAAACGGCCACGTTAACAACGTCCGCTATGTGCAGTTCATGGAAGAAGCACGGGTTCGCCTGTCGCTGGTTCCGCTGCCCGGATCCGGGAGCGCCGGCGGCGCCGAAACGTTTCGTTCGGTGACCCGTGAAGCGGGCACCACACTGGTGGTGCGGCAGGAAATCGAATACCTGACCCCGCTGATGTACCGTCCGGACCCGGTGTGGATGGAGATTTGGGTCAGTGCCCTGGGCAGGTCAAGCTTCTCCTACGGATTCCGGCTCACCGATGATGACGGCGGTACGGTCTATGCCGTTGCCGAAGCGGCCATGGTTATGGTTGGCCGGGATACCGGACGCCCGGCAGCGCTTTCGGAGCGGCAGCGGGAGGTCCTGGCGGACTGGGCCGGCGGGGACGTACCGTTCCGGCAGGCAGCAGCGGGAGCGGTCAAATGACCCAGTCATCGAGCCTTGTACTCGCTGATCACCAGGTAACCGCAGACCTTCGCAACTTCGTTTCCCGGGCCCGCAGCGCTGATGACGGCGCCGTCCGGCTGCAGGCGGTGGGCGGGGTACTGGCCGCGTACGTCTGTGTGCTGCGTCCCCGGGTACTGGGGGAAGCCATGCCAACGGTGATCGGCATGCGCGCCATGCCGCTGGCGGTACCGGCAGAGCTGGATACCACTGTCCAGCTCTCGGCGGTTGCGGACCGGCTGGCCCGTCTGGACGACGGCGGCACGGAACTTTCGGTCCCGCCCATGACAGTCTCCGAAAACTGGGCCGGGATCAGTGCTCCCCGTGCCGGATGGCAACGAGGGGAAGACATGGACGTGACGCTGCTGGCGCAGGCGGCGCACCGCGGCATTAGGGAGGTGGCGGCACGGATTCCGGAAAACCCCGGGGCTGCCATGATCAGCAACGTTCGGGTGCCCATCTGGAGCGACCCGGTCGCCGGACTGAACGCCCAGCTTCCTTCCGGCGCCGCGTTCGCGGCCCTGACCCTTGGGTTCCTGCCGAGCACGGGTACGGCCACGCTGTTCAGCAACGGGCGTTGGCAGCGGCTAAGCACCAGCACGGGACACGTGCTGGTGCGTCCGCCGTCGGTCCTGTTCTAGGCCGAGTTGACCATCGAGTGCGCGGCGCGCTCAAGGTAGTCCCAGAGCGTTGCCTCATGCAGCGGTGCAAGTGAGAGGGCGTCGACGGCGCCGCGCATGTGGCGCAGCCATGCGTCCCTCGCTGCCGGGGTGACCTCGAAGGGCATGTGGCGCATGCGCAGGCGCGGGTGGCCGCGCAGTTCCCCATATGTTTTGGGTCCGCCCCAGTACTGCTCAAGGAACATCAGCAGGCGTTCCTTGGCCGGCCCAAGGTCTTCTTCCGGATACATTGGCCGCATCAGCGGGTCCTCAGCGACGCCGTCGTAGAACACATCGACGAGCTTTGCGAATGTGTCATGGCCGCCCACAGCCTCGAAGAAGTTGTAGGCGGGGGTGCTGAAACCGGTTCCGGGGGCGGCCGCCGTCAGCGGCAGTGACGGCCCGGGACGGGACGGCTCGGTCATTTGCTGTCTTCTTCCTGTGCTGCCTGTGAGGTGGCTGCGGCGGGTTCCAGCGGGGGGACGTAGGTGCCCTGGGACCGGTTGCCGATCATGGCCAGTTCACCGTTGCGGATGTACCAGATCACCCCGCGTTCATCGACAAGGCGGGTAATGCGAATTCCGACGGACTGGACGGTGCCGGTTATGGCCCCCACCTCAATCACGTCACCGATGCCGTACTGGTCTTCGATGCTGATGAAGAAACCGGCCAGGGCATCACGGATAACTTCGCGGGCGCCGAAGCCCAGGGCGATGCCCACGATGCCGACGCTGGCGATCAGCGGTGCAATGTTGATGCCAATGGCGCCCAGCACCATGATGGACGCAACCGTCCAGATCGCCACGCTCACAGAGCTGCGCAGCAGGGCACCAATGGTGTCCGCACGCTGTGCGCGCCTCTTGTTGTCAAGGTTGCGCATCACCGGCTGTGCCCAGCGCAGGCGCTGGGACCGCAGAAGGGTGGAGCCTTTCTGGGCGCGGGCTACTACTTTCGAAATCAGGAAGCGGGCCACCAGCCACAGAATCATGGCGGCCAGGATGATGATCCCGCCTTCGAGGAGTCCGCTAAAGTCGAACTCGCTCACTTCAATGCGTGGGGTGTCAGTCGTTGCCGATAGCTGCACGGGTGCTGGATGTCCTTTGGTTTGTGGGGGAGGTGTCCTGTCTATAGCCTACTGCCGGACCGCGCGCCGAATGGCTGCCGGCGGTGGCCGTCAGGAGATCGTGCGGGCCAGGTGTTCCACCGGAAAGTTCACGCTGCGGGCAATGAAGCACAGCCGGTGTGCTTCCTCATGCAGAGCAGTGGCAAGCTCCGGCGAGCCCTCGGAGATACGGACTGCGGGACGCAGCAGCACGGAAGTAAACTCGCCGCTGCCGTCCCGGTTCAGGCGCAGCGTCCCCTCGGCGTCGTCCGAGTAGGACACGACGCTGATCCCGTTCTTCACCGCCACGTGGAGGTAGGAAAGCATGTGGCACTGGGCGAGTGCGGAGAGCAGGAGCTGCTCCGGGTTCCAGCGGTCACGGTCGCCGTGGAAGGTCGGATCCGCTGTTCCGGGCAGGTCCGGCAGGCCCGGTGCGCGGAGCACGTGGTCGCGGCCGTAACCGCGGTAGGTCTGCGTGCCGGTACCCCGGTTGCCGGTCCATTCCAGGGATACGCCGTAGCGGTGTTCTGAGAGGTTCACAGCTTTAAGCTACCGTGCCGGACCCCGACCCCAGCAGCTGGGCCCGGGGTACGGCACGGAAACGCGGAATGCAGAGAACGAACCGCCTAGCGGTCCGCCGCCTGGGCCTTCAGGGCCCGGACGACGCCGTCGCGGTTTTCCAGCAGCAGCCGGCGCAGTGCCGGTGCTTCATCTCCGAGCGAATCCAGGAAAGCATCGGTGCGGTCGACGGTCTCCTGGGTGGTGAGCCGCGCCGGATAGAGACCGACGACGATCTGCTGTGCGATTTCGTGGGTTCGCGATGCCCACACGTCACGCAGCGAATCGAAGTAACGCTGAGAATACGGCTCGAGAAGCGTCGTGTCGTGGACCCGGCTGAATCCGCCGATTGCTGCACGCTGTGCGGCGTTGGGCAGGTCCGAACGCACCACGATTGCGTCCCATGCCGCGGCCTTGGCATCGGCCGTCGGAAGGGCAGCCCGTGCGCCGGCGGCTGCGAGCTGGCCGGTGGCCGTTGCGTCGCGGTCCAGTTCGGCGGCGATCTCTGCCTCGCCCATCCGTCCACCGGCTACGAGCGCGGTGAGGAGCTCCCAGCGCAGGTCGGAGCCGACTTCCAGGTCTTCCAGGACCAGGTCAGCCGAGAGCAGCGCAGCCACTGCGTCCAGTTGCCCGGGTGTCTGGGCGTGCGCGGCAAATGCCTTGACGAACTGCAGCTGGGAATCGGAGCCCGGAGCGGCGGCCCGGGCCAGGTCCCAGAGGCTGTCAGCAGCAGCAGCGGTCATGGGCTCACGGTCCTGCGGTGCGACGTAGAAGGTCAGCGTCGTCGCCAGCTGGCGAAGCAGGACCTGCACCACGGAGGAATCCGATTCCGAGGCAATGTTCTGCAGCACCAGTTCAACGTAGTTGCGTGCCGGAATCTCACCGTCGCGGGTAGCGTCCCAAGCCGAAGCCCAGACGAGGGTGCGCGGCAGCGAATCGGCGATGTCCCGCAGGCGCCGGGTGGCCAGGCGCCAGGAAACGTCATCGAGGCGGATCTTGGCGTACGCAAGGTCGTCGTCGTTGAGCAGGATCAGCTCCGGCCGTTTCTGGCCTTCCAGCTCGGGAACCGGCGTCAGCTCACCGTCAACGTCCAGTTCCACCCGGTGCGTGCGCCGAAGCTTCCCGTCTTCACCGGTGTTGTAGAAACCGACGGCGAGCCGGTGCGGGCGCAGCGTCGGGTACTCGGCCACCGCTGACTGCGCGACGGCGAACGAGGTGACGGCGCCGTCGTCGTCCGTCTCGATGACTGGACGCAGCGTGTTGACACCGGCTGTCTCCAGCCACTGTGCAGACCACTGGCCAAGGTCGCGGCCGCTGGCGGCTTCCAGCTCGGAAAGGAGGTCGGAGAGCTCGGTGTTGCCCCAGGAGTGCTTGCCGAAGTACTCCCGGACGCCGTGCATGAACTTGTCCTGGCCAACCCATGCCACCAGCTGCTTCAGCACCGATGCGCCCTTGGCATAGGTGATGCCGTCGAAGTTGACCTGGACATCTTCCAGGTCCCGGATTTCGGCGACGATCGGATGGGTGGTTGGGAGCTGGTCCTGGCGGTAGGCCCAGGCCTTCTCCATGGATGCGAACGTGGTCCAGGCCTGCTTGAACTCGGTGGCTTCGGCGGCTGCAAGGGCAGACATGAACTCGGCGAAGGATTCATTCAGCCAGAGGTCGTTCCACCAGCGCATGGTGACCAGGTCCCCGAACCACATGTGGGCCAGTTCGTGCAGGACGGTGATGGCCCGGCGTTCAACGGTGGCATCCGGGACGCGGCCGCGGAAAACGTAGCTTTCCAGGAACGTCACGGCGCCGGCGTTCTCCATGGCGCCGGCATTGAACTCGGGCACGAAGAGCTGGTCGTACTTTTCGAACGGGTACGGCGTGCCGAACTGGGCTTCATAGAACTCGAAGCCCTGGCGGGTGAGTTCGAAGATATTCTCCGCGTCCAGATACTCCATGAGGGACTTGCGGGCAAAAACACCCAGCGGAATGGTTCGGCCGTCCGAACTGGTGAGCTCGGAGCGGACGGACTGGTAGGGGCCGGCGATAAGGGCGGTGATGTAAGAAGAGATCCGCGGGGTCGGTTCGAAGGACCAGGTAGCTGCGGGCTTCTCGGCATCCTCCGCGCTGGCGCGGACCGGTTCGGGCGTGGGGGAGTTGGAGATGACGTCCCAGTGCTCCGGAGCGGTGACCGTGAAGCGGAAGGCGGCCTTCAGGTCCGGCTGCTCGAAGACGGCGAACATCCGCCGGGAATCCGGAACCTCGAACTGGGAATAGAGGTAAACCTCGTTGTCCACCGGGTCTACGAACCGGTGCAGGCCCTCGCCGGTGTTCATGTACAGCGCATCCGCTTCCACCACCAGCTCGTTGCTGGCGGCCAGGTTCGGGAGCTGGATGCGGACGCCGTCGGAGACTTCCTCGGGGTCCAGGCCCACGCCGTTGAGAGTGACGCGGTGCACCTTGGCTGTCACGGAATCGATGAAGGTGGAGGCTCCCGGCTTTGCGGCAAAGCGCACTACGGTGGTGCTGCCGAAGACTTCGTCGCCGCGGGTCAGGTCCAGATTGATGTCGTACGAATCGACACTGATCAGTTCCGCCCGTTCACGCGCTTCAGCGCGGGTGAGATTCATACCTGGCAAGGAAGAGCCTTTCGAAGGAGAGATAGAGCGCCGGTGCCCTCGGGTTCAGGGCACCGGCGTCAAAAGTAACAATTGCAACAATCTCTCACTTGGGGCCGTTCTGCCAAGTGGGGCTAGCGAACTATGCCTGCCCCTTCTGGCAGGCCGCGCTTCCAGGAGCCGGTTACGGGGAGGTCTCCCGGATTGCCGTAGGCAAAGACTTGCTGGGCGACGGGCCTCAGGTTGCTGTTGCTCAGGTACCAGACGTTCGAGCGGCGTACTCCAACGGAAGAGAAGCCGTCACCGTTCCAGTCACCGGCGACAGGAACGTCTCCGGCGTTCCCGTATATGAATGTGCCGTGGGTAGCAGGGCGAATGTTGCTGTTGGTGAGGTAAAAGCGGTTACTCCAGCCCTCGGGCCTGGTGACACCCAAGGTGTCACACCCATCACCGTCCCAGTCACCTGTAATCGCGATATCCCCACGCTGTCCAAAATAGAAGGAGCCGTCAACCGGGCCGCTGCTGTTCGAGTTCCTAAGAAAAACCTTGCCCTGCCGGTAGACCCCGGGGGTGTCTTTGCCGTCGCCATCCCAGTCCCCGCATATCGCCTGGTCGCCAGTGTCACCGAAGTAAAAAGTGGTGGTCCCTGATGTCGCTGAGAGAGTGTTGCGGATCGTCCACTTTCCGCGACTGAAGATTGCCGGAGTAGCAATTCCGTCGCCGTCCCAGTCACATGTTAGGTAGTGCTCGGCTCCTACGCCGAATTTCGTCCCGGACTGACTCGCACCCTTCATATGCCATTCGGCGGATTTCGCCTGAATGGTGACCGAAGCAGAACCGGAACTGACCGAGTTGATCTTCACTGTGGTTCCGGTGTGGGTCGTGAAAGTCTGGCCGGCCTGCCAAGCGTGATTGCCGTTGTAGTAACCGGCGAAGGGGCGGGTAGATGGAGGGATGATGAGGGAGTTCACGGCCCATGCATTGGCTTTGTCTGCTCGCACTATTTTTACCCCGCGGTTCCCCGAGGGGCCGGACTGAAGGTACCCGTCATAACCCGCCGGCTGACGAAGTTCCAAGTAGTACACATCTCCGGATTGAGGGTCAGTAAATTTCACTGCACGGTTCGCTGCCGTTCCACCCCAGGGACTCAGGTTGAAGGTGCGGGGCAGACCCGCCTGGCCCGCGTTGAGAACCTCATTACCGCGCCCGAAATTGCCGGCGTCCCAAAAATAAGAGTTGATGACGGGCTGGTTGTACTGAGCCGAACCCATGAGGTCGGTGGTGTCGCCGTACTCCCGGCTGGAGCAGGCGCCGTCAGCCCACCGGCCGCTAGATCCAGCGCCGACGTCTGAACGTCCATTGGTGCACTGCAGGCTATTTGCGTGCAGGAGACCCAGGACGTGTCCAACCTCATGCGTAACGACGTTGTTGGTGAATGAGGAAGGAGCGGGCATCAGAATCCTGCCGGCGGTTCCCCCCACTGTCCATCCGCCGCCAAGGATGCCGCCGTATCCTCCGGACTTAAGGTCCGCCGTGGGTACGAAGACCACCAGTGCCGTGTACGGATTGTCCACCCACTTCAGTTCTCTGGCGATCTTGTTCATCATGGTCGCGTAGTCGTCACTGGCATTCGCGGAAGCACTGTAGTGGACCCGCTCCGACGCAATGGACAATGACAGGCGATTGTCGGACATCGAGCGCCAGTAGTTGTTGGCGCTGTAAATGGAGTTTCGAGCCGCACCGAGATTGACCAGGTTCCCGTTGCCGTTGACGGTGGAGCGAACCAGCGTCACCTTGATGTTTCCGGCCCTGGCAGGTGCACCCAGCATGCTCGCTGCACCGCCGCGTGCCAGCATTGGCTCAACGTGTTCGTGTTCGGTGTCTACTGCTGAACGGATGCTGCCGTCCGCTTCGGTGATGAGGGGAGTTTCCGGTCCGGGAACAACGTGGCCTTCACCAACCTCGACGTACTTGTAGCCGTCGTCCTCTGCGTCCAGTTCCTCAGGATCGTCCGTTGTTCCGGTGCCCGGGGAGGGCGAACCCGATTCGGACGGCTCCGGGTCGCTCGGTTCCGGAGCGGGTTCGGTGGCTGCGGGGGTCGGGGCGGGGAGTTCGGCGGGCGACGGGGCCGGCTCAGCTGCCGGCGGAGTTGCTTCCACTGCCGGCGAGGATACGGGCGGCTCCCCGCTCACGGCGCCCGCGGGTGTCAGTCCGCCAAAGACCAAGGCCCCCGTCAGCGCTGCCAGAAGGGCGAGTTTTCCGGTTTTCAATGGTGAATCCTTGCATAGCTAAACGGCGCGGGGCATTGGACGTGGTTTCGCTGGAAACCCTCCAATGCCGGACCTGCCGACGGGCGAGCCCGTTCCCAGCGAAACCACTTGCACTCCCTGCTATCGACCGGAGTTCGCGCGCCGTTACCGGTTTGCGTTCCATGAAGGCAAAAAAGTTAAGCTTGTGCTGGCAGCAAGGCCCCCCACATCTAATGAACGGAAATCATGCGCGTCCACATCGCCACCGACCATGCCGGACTTGAACTCAGTGCCCACCTTCAGGAGCATCTTGCAGCCGAGGGCTACGACGTCATAGATCACGGGCCCAGGGGATACGACGCCGAGGACGACTACCCCGGGTTCTGCATCGACGCAGCGCAGGCTGTGGTGTCCGACCAGAAAGCCGGGATCGACGCCCTGGGCATCGTCCTGGGCGGATCCGGCAACGGAGAACAGATCGCAGCGAACAAGGTCCGCGGCATCCGTGCCGCCCTGGCCTGGAACCTGGACACTGCGCGGCTGGCACGCCAGCACAACGATGCCAACGTCGTCGCCGTCGGCGGGCGGCAGCATTCACTCGCCGAAGCAACTGGAATCATCGATGCGTTCCTCTCCGAACCGTTCAGCGGCGCCGAGCGGCATGTGCGGCGGATCGCGCAAATCGCCGAATTTGAAGCCAGCGGCACCATCGCAGCGCGCTAATGCCTGAGGGGCATTCAATCCACCGCCTTGCCCGGCAGTTCACCTCGGTGTTCGCCGGGCAGGCGCTGGAGGTTTCCAGCCCCCAGGGGCGGTTCGCTGCAGGAGCTGCCCAGCTCGACGGCCGCGTCCTGACGGGTGCACAGGCGCACGGCAAGCAGCTTTTCCTGGAGTTCGACAACGACCTGTTCCTGCGGATCCACCTGGGGCTGTACGGGGCTTTCGATTTCGGCGGGGATGAGTCCTTCCGCGGTGCCTCGAGCATCGGTGCCCCGCGCCGGGTGGGGGAGCAGGAAGCCCCTGACGACGGCGGTGCGGGCACCTACACGGGACCGCCGCCGCCCAAAGGGGCCGTCCGGGTGCGCCTGGTTTCGGACCATGGCTGGGCGGACCTGCGCGGCCCGACGGCGTGTGAGGTCATTACGGACGCGGAACGGCAGGTGGTGCTGGCACGGCTGGGGCCTGATCCGCTGCAGCGGGCAAACGACGGCGCCGGTGACTTCGCCCGCCGCCTGACGAGCCGCGGCTCGCCCGTAGCGGCGCTGCTGATGAACCAGGAAGTGCTGGCCGGGGTGGGTAATGTCTACCGGGCCGAGGTGATCTTCCGGCAGCGCATCTCTCCGTGGACGGCGGGAAAGTCTGTGCAGCCGCACCAGGCGTACGCACTCTGGAACGACGTCGTCGAGGTCATGGCCGACGGCGTTGCACGGGGCCGCATTGTGACGACCCTTCCCGAACACCGCAGCGATCAAACCGAGCCGGTCCCCGTCCCGGAAGCCCACTATGTGTACAAGCGGCAAGGCTTGCCGTGCCGGATCTGCGGTACGGGCGTTGCCCTGACAGAGATGGCGGCCCGGAAACTCTACTGGTGCCCCTCCTGCCAGGCCGGCTGACGGGAAACTATAAGCTGACGGGAAACTATAAGCGGACACGAAAAAGCCCCTGCCCACCTGCGGAAACCGTTGGTTTCACCGAGTGGGACAGGGGCCTGTCCGGAACAATTCCGTGGAGGGGATGACGGGAATCGAACCCGCGTAATCAGTTTGGAAGACTGAGGCTCTACCATTGAGCTACATCCCCGGCGCCGTAAGGCAGGATTTACCTTAGCACGGTAAATCGGCGGATGAATAATCGGCGGCTTCCCTCCATCCCGAGACAGCAACGGAGGGTCCCGGCGCCTCGGAATTGTGCATGTGGAAGTCAATGCCGGTAGGCTGTCAGGTGCACTGACGGGGTGTAGCTCAGCTTGGAAGAGCGCCTGCTTTGGGAGCAGGAAGTCGCAGGTTCAAATCCTGTCACCCCGACTCTGTATAAACGACGGTGCAGACCAACCCCAGAACCCTCAGGAGAACTAACGCTGTGAAGAGCGCTGTAGAAAACCTCACACCCACGCGGGTAAAGCTCAACGTAGAAGTTCCGCTTGAGGAATTGAAGCCGAGCATCGACGAGGCCTACAAGACCATCGCCACCCAGGTGCAGGTCCCGGGCTTCCGCAAGGGCAAGGTCCCCAACAAGCTCATCGATCAGCGCGTTGGCCGCGGTTACGTCCTCGAAACCGCCATCAACGACGGCCTGAACGGTTTCTACCAGGCAGCAGTCCAGGAGACGGGCATCCGTCCGCTCAGCCGCCCCGAGGTCGAGATCAGTGAAGTTCCGGACCCCACCTCCGATGAGGGCCAGCTGGTCTTCAACGTAGAGTTGGACATCCGCCCCGAGATCGAACTGCCGGATTACGCCGGCATCGAGGTCACCGTTGAGCCCGCCGAGGCCGGCGACGCCGACGTCGAGAAGGCACTGGACGAACTGCGCGGCCGCTTCGGAACGCTGAAGAGCGTTGACCGTCCCGCCGCGGAGAACGATTTCCTGACCATGGACCTGGTGGCCAGGGTTGACGGCGAAGAGGTCGACTCCGCCGCGGACCTGTCCTACCAGGTTGGCGCCGGCACCATGCTTGAAGGAATGGACGAGGCCGTGACCGGTCTTTCCACCGACGAGTCCGCCACCTTCACCACGAAGCTGGCCGGCGGCGAGCACGCAGGAGCCGACGCCGAGGTCACCGTCACCGTCAAGGCCGTCAAGGAGCGCGAGCTCCCCGAAGCCAACGACGACTTCGCCCAGCTGGCCAGCGAGTTCGACACCATCGCCGAACTGCGCGAAGACCTTACCATGCGCGCCGCTGAAGCCAAGGTCATGGAGCAGGGCGTCGAAGCCCGAGACAAGGTCCTCGAGAAGCTTCTGGAAATGATCGAGGTTCCGGTACCGGAGTCCGTCATTGAAGAGCAGCTGGAGCAGCACTTCAACTCCGAGTCGGCACACACCGCCGGTGAAGACCACGACACCGAAGAGCACCGTGCCGAGATCCGCGAGAACACCGAGCAGGCGTTCAAGAACGAGATCATCCTGGACGCTGTCGCTGACAAGGAAGAAGTCGGCGTCAACCAGAACGAGCTCATCGACTACATCGTCTCCATGGCCGGCCAGTACGGCATGGATCCGAACCAGTTCGCCCAGCTGATCGACCAGGGCGGCCAGGTTCCGATGATGGTTGGCGAAGTCCGCCGCCGCAAGGCCCTTGCCAAGGTGCTGGAGCTGGCCAAGGTTACCGACACCACCGGTGCCGAGGTGGACCTGTCCGCCTTCGTTCGCCCGGAAGGTGAAGAAGCAGCTGCCGAAACGGCCGAGGAAGCCGGCGAAGAAAAGGCTTAGCCTCAACCAGCCCCGGATTCGTTCCGGGGCGCAGGCAGTAGGAAGCACCGCAGTACGCTGCGGTGCTTCCTTTTTGTTTAGGCCCGTTCCTGAGGCGAATCCCGTCGCAGCATCCGGCACACGCGCAACGTGCGCCGTCAGCGAACAGTGCGTGTAACGGGAGCAAAAGGACCGCAGGAACGGTTAGTGTCCAAGAAGAGATAAACGGCGGGAGCCGGCTTGAGGCGCACACAGACGCATCCAGCCAGGTTTCCTGCCAGAGCGAGAGGTCACTCAGTATGGCAAATGCACCCAGCACACCCACTATGGCTACTGTGGACCCGGCCAGCCGGGATGACTACATCTACAACCGGCTGCTGAAGGAACGGATCATCTGGCTCGGCTCGGAAGTCCGTGACGACAACGCCAATGCAATCTGCTCCCAGCTCCTCCTCCTCTCGGCCGAGGATCCGGAGAAGGACATCTTCCTCTACATCAACTCTCCCGGCGGTTCCGTCACGGCCGGCATGGCGATCTACGACACCATGCAGTTTATCCCGAACGACGTCGTTACCGTTGCGACCGGCCTGGCCGCCTCCATGGGACAGTTCCTGCTCTCCTCCGGCACCAAGGGCAAGCGCTACGCCACGCCGCACGCCCGCATCCTGATGCACCAGCCTTCCGGCGGCATCGGCGGCACCGCCTCGGACATCCGGATCCAGGCTGAACTGATCCTGCACATGAAGCAGGTCATGGCCGAGCTCACCGCCGAGCAGACCGGACAAACCGTTGAGCAGATCCTGAAGGACAACGACCGCGACAAGTGGTTCACCGCAGAAGAGGGCCTGGCCTACGGCTTCTTCGACAAGATCTCCGCTCACGCCGGCGGCGTCACCGGCGGCGGCGGAACCAACCAGGACCAGGACGGCGAGCAGGACTAGTCCAGCCCTCCAGCCGGCCAGCGCACCACAGACTTCAGGAGTAGAGCAATGAACCACAACTTTGGAACCCCGGGCAGCATGGCACCGCAGATGCCGTCCAGCCGCTACGTACTGCCGCAGTTCGAAGAGCGTACGCCCTACGGCTTCAAGCGCCAGGACCCGTACACCAAGCTCTTCGAGGACCGCATCATCTTCCTCGGCGTGCAGGTGGATGACGCGTCCGCGGATGACATCATGGCCCAGCTGCTGGTCCTCGAATCCACCGATCCGGACCGCGACATCACGCTGTACATCAACTCGCCCGGCGGTTCCTTCACGGCCATGACTGCAATCTACGACACCATGCAGTACATCCGCCCCGAGATTCAGACCGTCTGCCTGGGCCAGGCCGCCAGCGCGGCTGCCGTCCTGCTGGCAGCCGGCACCCCCGGCAAGCGTCTTGCCCTGCCGAACGCCCGGGTGCTGATCCACCAGCCCGCCCTCGGCGGCGGAGAGCGCGGACAGGCGTCCGACCTGGAAATCCAGGCCGCCGAAGTGATGCGCATGCGTACCTGGCTCGAGGACACCCTGGCTCTTCACTCGAACAAGACCTCCGAGGAAGTTAACCGGGACATCGAGCGGGACAAGATCCTCACCGCGGCCTCCGCCCTTGAGTACGGGCTGATTGACCAGGTTCTTGACTCCCGCAAGATCAAGACGCCGGCAATCAACAAGGGCTAGCAGCATCATTCCAGCCGCCCCCGCCCAGCAACGGACGGGGGCGGCTGTTCTTTCTCCGGCGGCGGCGCGTGCCCGCCGGCAGCTAAAAAGCCGCACCACGTGCCCGAAATTGCTGATTACGCCCTCCAAGTGTCCTAGAGTGGAACATGGTTGACTGGCATGGTTTTCCTTCCGGCACGTTTTTCCTTCGGCACGGCGCCCGCCTGACGAGGACCATCTAAAGGGGACTGAATTATGGCTCGCATTGGTGAGAGCACAGATCTGCTTAAGTGCTCTTTCTGCGGAAAGAGCCAGAAGCAGGTGCGCAAGCTGATCGCCGGTCCCGGCGTCTACATCTGCGACGAGTGCATCGAACTCTGCAATGAGATCATCGAAGAGGAGCTTTCGGAGACGACGGAGGGCGATTCCTTCGTCCTGCCGAAGCCGCGGGAGATCTTCGATTCCCTGCAGGAATATGTCATCGGCCAGGAACCCGCGAAGCGTTCCCTCGCCGTGGCCGTCTACAACCATTACAAGCGCATCCAGTCCGGCCACGCCAGCCGTTCGACGGCCAACCTCAGCGACGCCGTCGGCACCGAGGACGTGGAAATCGGCAAGTCCAACATCCTGCTGATCGGCCCCACCGGCTGCGGTAAGACCTACCTCGCGCAGACCCTGGCCCGCCGGCTGAACGTACCGTTCGCCGTCGCCGACGCCACGGCGCTGACCGAGGCAGGCTACGTTGGCGAGGACGTTGAGAACATCCTGCTCAAGCTCATCCAGGCTGCGGACTACGACGTCAAGAAGGCCGAACAGGGCATCATCTACATCGACGAGATCGACAAGATCTCCCGCAAGAGCGAGAACCCCTCAATCACCCGCGACGTTTCGGGTGAGGGCGTCCAGCAGGCCCTGCTGAAAATTCTTGAAGGCACCGTAGCGTCCGTTCCGCCGCAGGGCGGGCGGAAGCACCCGCACCAGGAATTCATCCAGATCGACACGACGAACGTCCTGTTCATCGTGGCCGGAGCGTTCGCCGGACTCGAGGAAATCATCGGGTCCCGCTCAGGCCGCAAGGGCATCGGCTTCGGCGCTCCGCTGAACGAGACCAGCAAGGACACCGACTCCTACGCGGACGTCATGCCTGAGGACCTGCTGAAGTTCGGCCTCATCCCGGAATTCATCGGCCGCCTCCCCGTCATCACCACGGTTTCCAACCTGGACCGCAAGGCACTGATCCAGATCCTCACCGAGCCCAGGAACGCCCTGGTCAAGCAGTTCCAGAAGATGTTCCAGCTCGACGGCGTAGAGCTGGTCTTCGAGCCGGAGGCCCTGGACGCCATTGCCGACCAGGCGCTGGGCCGCGGCACGGGCGCCCGCGGACTGCGCGCCATCCTGGAGGAAGTGCTGCTGCCGGTGATGTTCGACCTTCCCAGCCGGGAGGACGTAGCCCGCGTGGTGATCACGCCTGAGGCGGTCACCGAGAAGGCCGAACCGACGCTCATTTCCCACGACGTCATTGCGAAACGGCGGAATAAGTCGGCCTGACTGCGCGCTGGCGCAAGTGGGACATGATTCCGTCCGCCCTAATTTTTCCTGAGGAGCAAGCCCGTGAATACCGCTGTTGCCGATTTCTGGTTCGATCCCACCTGCCCGTTCGCCTGGGTCACCTCACGCTGGATGGGCGAAGTGGAGCAGGTGCGTGACGTGCGTACCGAATGGCACGTCATGTCCCTCGCCGTGCTCAACGAAGGCCGCGACCTTCCCGAGGATTACCGCGCCCGGATCGACAAGGCCTGGGGACCGGTGCGCGTCATCACCGCGGCAGCCGAGCTGCACGGTTCGCAGAACATCAAGAGGCTCTATGACGCGATGGGCACCCGCATCCATGTGCAGGGCATGAAGGACTACGACGCCGTCATCGCCGAGTCCCTCGCCGAAGCGGGCCTGCCGGCGGACCTGGCCGAGATTGCCTCCACCGACAAGTTCGATACCCAGCTTCGTGCCTCCCACCAGGAGGCCATCGACAAGGTGGGCGACGACGTCGGCACTCCTGTCGTCGCCTTTAACGGCACCGCGTTCTTCGGCCCGGTCCTAACCCGGATCCCGCGCGGCGAGGAAGCCGGAAAGATGTTCGACGGCGCACTGGCGCTGGCGTCCAACCCGTACTTCTTCGAGATCAAGCGCAGCCGCACCGAGAACCCGCACTTCGACTAACCGGAACAGCTGAACACAAAAGTGCCCGGCCGGATTGAATCCGGCCGGGCACTTTGTGCTTGTGCCGGCTACTCCGCCGGAGCCAGCTCGACGCCGCTGACGGACAGCTCGCCGTCGCCGGCTACCAACTCAAGGTTGCGCACGTTGCCCGCGGCCAGCAGGTCCGGCAGGCCCGCACGCAGCCGCTCGACCTGGGCCGCCGGGGCCGTAACAGCTGCGTTGAGCACCTCGGTGCGCTGCTTGACCTTGGCCTCCGACTTGGCCTTGCGGATACCCCCCAGAGCCTGGGCAACCGTTCCGAGAATCGCTGCATCGGCGCTGGAGACGCCGGCGGCCAGGCCGTCAACGGTGGGCCAGGGTGCGCGGTGGACAGATCCGGTCCGCCACCAGCCCCAGACCTCTTCGGTGGCGAAGGGCAGGAACGGAGCGAACAGCCGAAGCAGGGAATCCAGGGTGGTGGCCAGGGTGGCCAGCACCGAGGCCTGCTCGGCATCGCCGGCAGCACCGTAGGCGCGGTCCTTGATCAGTTCCACGTAGTCATCCGTGAAGGACCAGAAGAAGGACTCGGTGATCTGCAGCGCCCGTGCGTAGTCGTAGCTCTCGAACGCCTTGGTGGCGTTGTTGACCACGTCAACGAGCTGTACCAGCAGCGACTGGTCCAGCGGGTTGGTGATCACCGCGGTATCAGCGCGGACGACGTTGGCTTCGGTGGCACCCAGGTTCAGGACGAACTTGGAGGCGTTGAGCAGCTTGATCGCCAGGCGGCGGCCAATCTTCATCTGCGCGATCTCGTAAGCCGTATCCGCGCCCAGGCGCGCTGAGGCAGCCCAGTACCGGACGGCGTCGGACCCGTACTCGTTGAGCACATCGGTGGGGACCACCACGTTGCCCTTGGACTTGGACATCTTCTTGCGGTCGGGGTCAAGGATCCAGCCGGAGATAGCGGCGTGCTTCCACGGAGCGGCGTGCTGCAGCGCGTCGGCGCGGACCACGGAGGAGAACAGCCAGGTCCGGATGATGTCATGGCCCTGCGGGCGCAGGTCGAACGGGAACACCTTGGCGAAGAGGTCCTCGTCCACACCCCAGCCGCCTACGATCTGCGGAGTCAGGGATGAAGTGGCCCAGGTATCCAGCACGTCGGCGTCGCCGATGAAGCCGCCGGGCTGGTTGCGCTGGGACTCCTCGTAACCCGGTGCCGGATCGGCAGCGGGATCCGCCGGCAGCGACTCGAACGACGGCAGGATCGGGTTGTCGTAGTCCGGGTTGCCGGAAGCATCCAGCGGGTACCAAACCGGAACCGGAACGCCGAAGAAGCGCTGGCGGGAAACCAGCCAGTCGCCGTTGAGGCCTTCGATCCAGTTCTCGTAGCGGGAACGCATGAACGCCGGATGGAAATCGATTTCCTTGCCGCGGGCAATCAGCCGGTCACGGCGGTCGGCGTCGCGGCCGCCGTTGCGGATGTACCACTGGCGGCTGGTGACAACCTCGAGAGGCTTGTCGCCCTTTTCGAAGAAGTTGACCGGGTGGGTGATCTTCTTCGGCTCGCCGTCCAGGTCGCCGCTCTCGCGGAGGAGTTCCACGACCGCTTCCTTGGCGCTGAAGACTGTCTTACCGGCGACGGCTGCGTAGTTTTCCTGCGCGGACGGAGCCGTGATCCACTCCGGGGTGTCGCCGAGGATGCGGCCGTCACGGCCAATCACGGCGCGGGTGGGCAGGTTCAGCTCGCGCCACCAGGTGACGTCGGTGAGGTCACCGAAGGTGCAGATCATCGCGATGCCGGAGCCCTTGTCCGGTTTGGCCAGGGGGTGCGCCTTGACCTCGACCTCGACGTCGAACAGCGGGGACTTCACCGTGGTGCCAAACAGGCGCTGGTAGCGCTCGTCGTCGGGGTGGGCCACGAGTGCCACACAGGCAGGCAGGAGTTCCGGGCGGGTGGTCTCGATAAAGATCTTCTCGCCGTCGGGCGCGTGGAAGCTGACCCGGTGGTACGCGCCGGGCTGTTCGCGGTCTTCGAGCTCGGCCTGGGCAACGGCGGTGCGGAAGGTGACGTCCCACAGGGTGGGGGCTTCGGCCATGTAGGCGTCGCCGGCCTTCAGGTTTTCCAGGAAGGCCCGCTGGCTGACGGCACGCGAGTGGTCATCGATGGTGCGGTAGGTGCGGGTCCAGTCCACGGACAGTCCGAGGGTGCTGAACAGGTTCTCGAAGACTTTCTCGTCCTCGACGGCCAGCTCTTCGCAGAGCTCAATGAAGTTGCGGCGGGAGATGACATCGAAGTCGCGCTGGTTCTTCGGTGCCGTTGCCGGGGGACGGTAGTCCGGGTTGTACGACTTCGTGGGATCGCAGCGCACGCCGTAGTAGTTCTGCACCCGGCGTTCGGTGGGCAGGCCGTTGTCATCCCACCCCATGGGGTAGAAGACGTTCTTTCCCTTCATGCGCTGGTAGCGGGCCAGGACGTCGGTCTGGGTGTAGGAGAACATGTGTCCCACGTGCAGTGAACCGGAAGCGGTCGGTGGGGGCGTGTCGATCGAGTAGACCTCGTCCCGGACGGTGTCCGGGTTGAAGGCGTAGGTGCCTTCCTCGCGCCAGCGGCGGCTCAGGGTCTCTTCCAGCCCCTCCAGGGCGGGTTTGTCAGGTACGGAAACGGTCGCAGCGGGCGTGTCTGTGCCCGGGATATTGTCAGCCATGGTGCCATTCTCCCATGGGTGCCGGTGCCGCCGTCGTCTGTGTCGCGGGCGGCGGAAGTCTGCTTCCCTTCCGGGTGCTGGCGGGACGGCCTAGCGTCCGTTACATGGCTGAAATTGATCCGTCCCAGGCGCGCGCGGCGCATCTACGCAGAGCCCGACGGCGGCTTCCGGGTGCTGGTGGACAGGCTCTGGCCCCGCGGGGTCTCCAAGGAACGGGCGGAGCTTGACGAGTGGTTCAAGGATGCGGCCCCGAGTACCGGGCTGCGGGAATGGTTCGGGCACCGGCCCGAGCGCTGGCAAGGCTTCACCGGGCGGTATGTCCGGGAGTTGGAAGGCAACGGTGCGGTAGTCGGCTTCGCTGCCGCCTGCGCTTCCCGGCCGGATACCGTGCTTCTCTTCGGCGCCCGGAATGAGCAGGAAAATCAGGCACTGGTGCTGAGGAGCTATTTGCTGGGCCTGAACCTCACATAGCTGTAGCCCACTAGGGCAATGGCGATGCAGCCGGAGAGGATGAGGGCGGTGCCGGTGGTCCAGCCGCCCGGGAGCCACCAGCGCTCTTCCAGCGGCCACCAGGCGGGAACACTGCGCCAGAGGCCCCAGGTGATGCCGGCGGCGATCAGGGTCAGGGCACCGGCGAGCGCGATCACGATCCGGACCCAGGACCGCACGCCCTGTTCAGCAGCGCGGTAGGCCTGGACCTTCACCGGGTGCAGCCACCTGTCAGCCCAGGCGTAACGCAGGGAAAGGATCGCAAGCCCGGCGACGAGCATCAGCAGGCCGGGACCAGGCAAGACCAGAGCGGCAGCGCCGAGAGCGATCAGGGTCCAGCCGGAAACTTCAATGCCCGTGCGGCGGGCCCAGGCTGGGATTTTGTCGGCGCGCGGCATGGAACAAGCTTCGCACAGCGTTCTCCCTGGTCCGGTTCCGGGGTCCGGTTCCGGCGTCCCGAGCCGACTGTGAGGGGGACCCGTGCCGGCGGGCGCAGGTTCCCCGTGGTCCGGCGCCGGTGTCCGGTCCAGTGCCGGTGCCGGTGCCGGTCCGGTGCCGGTCCGGTCCGGTGCCGGTCCGGTCCGGTCCGGTCCGGTGCCGGTGTCCGGTCAGGGCGTCCTGCGGCCGAGGGCACGGGGTGACCATGCTGGCTTCCAAGCAGGCTTGCGCAGGTTCCCCGTCCTCGTTGCGGCCGGGACGGATGGGGTCCCGCCTGCCGGCACACGTAACCAGCGGTGGGAAACCGTGAAGTTTGAGCCCCGTATCGGCGTCCTCCGTCCCTGCACAGACGGTCTCCTTCGGGCCGGAATGCCCTGGCAATCCACACAAGGCCGCCCGACGGCGCACGGGACCGTTCAGTCGGTCAGGCTGGGACGGTGCAGGCGATGGAAACGGTAGATCCGATAGAAGCAGTGTGCCGGGCGCACTACGGGGTAGTCAGCGTCGGTGCGCTCGCAGCCAACGGGTTTGGCCGTTCGAAGGTTGCGGCTGTACATCGCGGTGGCGTCCTGCAGCGCGCTGGCCGCGGGTACTACAGGCTAGAAGGCGCACCGGCTGAGCTGGTTGCCGCCGCCTCGCTGGGTACCTCCCTGACCTGTGTCTCCGCTGCGCAACTTCAAGGCTGGTGGGTTCTGGAACCGCCGGAGGTGCTCCACCTGCGGGCAGACAAGATGGTCGACGTTCCCGAAATCCGGCTGCATCGGGGTAGAAGGTCGGCGGCGAGACTGGTGTGTTTACCGACGGCCGTCGTCCTGGACGCCTTTCGGTGTCTTCCTCCGCTGCAGGCCCTGGTGATAGCCGAATCAGCCGTCGCCCGTAACGCTGTCTCGAAGGCCGCCCTCATCCATGCCTTCGACCGGCCTCAGGACTGGCGGGTTCGTGCACTTCTGGAGGGAATAAGCCGGAAGACGGCCTCTCCGCTGGAAGTTTGTGCCCGCTACCATCTGTGCGCAGCGGGGTTCCCGGTCCAGAGAGAGGTGTTGGTCGACGGCGTAGGACGTGTGGATTTCCTGGTCGGAGGCCGGCTCATCATCGAGCTGGACGGGTACGAGTTCCACAGCGGCCGTACTGAGTACCGGAATGACCGGGCCCGATGGAACCAGGCCACCGCCCGTGGATACAAAACCCTGCGCATCACAGCGGAGATGATCCTGCGCAGCCCGGAAGAGTTCATCCGTCTGGTCCGTGCCGCCTTGGCCCGAGCCTGAATCCTCAGTTCCTGAGTCGCGCGGACCCACAGCGCGCACTGAATCCCAACCGTCGTTAAGCATGGCTACGGATGGGACCCCCGAGGGCCACACCAGCAACGGAGGCTGGGAAACCGCGCGGGCGCGGACCCCGGCGGCCACACCAGCAACGGTGGCTGGGAAACCGCGCGGGCGCGGACCCCGGCGGCCACACCAGCAACGGTGGCTGGGAAACCGTGCCACGCAGAACACCTCGGCCGCGACACAGCACGACGCGCAGCCACGTCAACGGGACGGCGGTTCGCTAGGGTAGCCGTCATGACAAACAAGCGCGTGGTAGTAACCGGAGCAAGCTCGGGAATCGGTGCGGCAGCGGTCCGTGCCCTGCGGCAGACAGGCTGGGACGTAGTCGCCGTCGCCCGGCGGGAAGACCGGCTGAAAGACCTCGCAGAGGAAACCGGCGCCCGGGTCATCGCCTGCGACGTCACCGACCGTGAGTCCGTGGATGCCATGGCCCAGACCGTGCTGGCCGACGGGGGAGTGGACGCCATCGTGAACAACGCAGGCGGCGCATTCGGAATGGACCCGGTGGCCACCGGCAATCCGGAGGACTGGGTCCGGATGTACAACGTCAACGTCCTTGGCGCGCTGAACGTCACGCAGGCCTTCCTGCCCGCGCTGCGGAAAAACGGCGAAGGATCCATCCTCATGCTGACCTCCACCGCCGCTCTCGCAGCCTACGAAGGCGGAGCGGGCTACTGTGCTGCCAAGGCCGGAGAAGAAGCACTGACCCAGGCACTGCGGCTGGAAGAGGCCCAGCACAACGTGCGCGTCATCGAGATTCTGCCCGGCATGGTCAAGACCGAAGAGTTCTCCCTGAACCGGCTCGGCGACCCCGCTGCGGCCGAGAAGATCTACGCCGGCGTCGCAAAGCCGCTCACGGCCGGGGATGTCGCGGACGTCATGGCCTACGCCCTGAACGCGCCGCACCACGTCAACCTTGACCAGGTAGTCATCCGCCCGGTGGCACAGGCCGCGCAGCACAAGGTCATCCGCCGCTAGGCCGCGGCGGGCCGGGGCTTCGACAGACGCCCCGGCCGTGGCCTAAACTGGCCCAAGCAGCTTTGACCCGGCCATCACCGGTGAGCTTCCGGAAGAACAGTGCCGATCCCGGCGCCCAGTAGAACCGGACGGGTAAGCCCGTCACAGCAGTCAATGAGCGGCAGCCGTCGCCCACCCGCCAGCAACGGGAGTACGACGGCGGCAAGCGAGGTGGTACCGCGGCTTATCCCCGGCGTTCGCGCAGGAAAAGTTCGCCCTTGCATCCTGTCTTTACAGCCAGATTCACTTGCCGCTACCAGGATGACGAACATGCCACAGATCTACCCCAAGGCCTCCACGGGCGATTCCGCCGAAGCAGCAGCCTCCTCACCCAGGTTCCCCGAGATCGAAGAGCGGGTCCTGAAGTACTGGGATCAGGACGGCACCTTCCAGGCCTCCATCGATGCCCGGCCCGCGGGCGAAGACGGCTCCAACGAGTTCGTCTTCTACGACGGCCCTCCCTTCGCCAACGGCCTGCCGCACTACGGCCACCTGCTGACCGGCTACGTCAAGGACCTGGTGGCCCGCTACCAGACCCAGCGCGGACACCGCGTCGAGCGCCGGTTTGGCTGGGACACCCACGGCCTGCCCGCCGAACTTGAGGCCATGAAGCAGCTCGGCATGAGCGACAAGGTCCAGATCGAGAAGATGGGCATCGACAAGTTCAACGATGCCTGCCGCGCCTCGGTCATGAAGTACGCCGGCGAGTGGCAGGACTACGTGACCCGCCAGGCCCGCTGGGTGGACTTCGAGAATGACTACAAGACGCTCAACGTCGAGTACATGGAGTCGGTCATCTGGGCGTTCAAGACCCTGCATGAAAAGGGCCTCACCTACAGCGGCTTCCGGGTGCTCCCGTACTGCTGGAAGGACGAGACGCCCCTGTCCAACCACGAGCTGCGCATGGACGACGACGTCTACAAGATGCGCCAGGACCAGACCGTCACGGTAACCTTCCCGATCATCGCCGGGGACAACGTGCTCTCCGCCGAGCTCGAGGGCGTCAACGCGATCGCCTGGACCACCACCCCGTGGACCCTGCCCACCAACATGGCCCTCGCCGTCGGGCCGGACGTTCGCTACTCCGTCGTGCCCGCCGGACCCAACGGCACCCTGCTGGATCAGGGAACGGCCGCCGGAGGCCGCTTCCTGCTGGCTGAGGACCTGGTTGCCTCCTACGCCAAGGACCTGGGGTACGCCGACGCCGATGCCGCGCGTGCCGCTGTCACTGCCGTGCACACCGGCAAGGAACTCGAAGGCCTGCGCTACGTTCCGCTCTGGGACTACTACGCCGACGCCGACAAGTGGGGCACCGCGAATGCCTGGCGGATCGTCGTGGCCGACTACGTGACCACCACCGACGGCACCGGCATCGTCCACCAGGCTCCGGCCTACGGTGAGGATGACCAGAAGGTCTGCGAAGCCAACGGCATCCCCGTCATCCTCTCCGTGGATGAGGGCGGCAAGTTCCTGCCCATGTTCGGTGAGGGACCGCTCTCTGAAATCGCCGGACTGCAGGTCTTCGATGCCAACAAGCCGATCACCCGCGAGCTGAAGTCCGAGGGCCGCCTGCTGCGCCAGGCCAGCTATGAGCACTCCTACCCGCACTGCTGGCGCTGCCGGAACCCGCTGATCTACAAGGCTGTTTCCTCCTGGTTCGTCGAGGTCACCAAGATCAAGGACCGCATGATCGAGCTGAACCAGGAGATCAACTGGATCCCGGAGAACGTCAAGGACGGCCAGTTCGGCAAGTGGCTGGAGAACGCCCGTGACTGGTCGATCAGCCGCAACCGGTACTGGGGCAGCCCCATCCCGGTATGGATTTCGGATGACCCCAAGTATCCGCGCACGGATGTCTACGGTTCCCTCGCGGAGATGGAAGCGGACTTTGGCCGGCTGCCGCTGAACAAGGAAGGCCAGCCGGACCTGCACCGCCCGTTCATCGATGAGCTGACGCGCCCCAACCCGGATGACCCGACCGGCAAGTCCACCATGCGCCGCGTCGAGGACGTGCTGGACGTCTGGTTCGACTCCGGCTCGATGCCGTACGCCCAGGTGCACTACCCGCATGAGAACGCCGACTGGTTCGAGCACCACAACCCGGGCGACTTCATCGTGGAGTACATCGGCCAGACCCGCGGCTGGTTCTACACCCTGCACATCCTTGCCACGGCGCTCTTCGACCGCCCGGCGTTCCGTAATGTCATCAGCCACGGGATCGTCCTCGGCTCGGACGGACAGAAGATGTCCAAGTCGCTGCAGAACTACCCGGACGTGTCCGAAGTCCTGGACCGTGACGGTTCCGACGCCATGCGCTGGTTCCTGATGGCTTCGCCGATCCTGCGCGGAGGCAACCTGGTTGTCACCGAACAGGGAATCCGCGACGGCGTCCGCCAGGTCATCCTGCCGCTGTGGAACGTGTGGCACTTCTTCACGCTCTACACCAACGCCGCGAACAGCGGCACCGGTTACGAGGCAACCCTCCGGCACGAATCCACCGAACCGCTGGACACCTACATGCTGGCCGCCACCGGCGACCTCATCCGGAACATGACGACGGCGCTGGACACCTATGACGTGTCCGTCGCCTGCGAAATGCTGCGCGCCTACATGGACACGCTCACCAACTGGTACGTCCGCCGCAGCCGCACCCGCTTCTTCGAAGAAGACACCCAGGCCTTCGACGTCCTTTACACCTGCCTCGAAGCGCTCTGCCGCGTCGCTGCCCCGCTGCTGCCTCTGGTCACGGAGGAGATCTGGCGCGGGCTGACTGGCGGGCGCTCCGTGCACCTGACGGACTGGCCCGAAGCCGGCGCCTTCCCCCGGGTTCCGGACCTGGTGGCCCGCATGGACCTGACCCGGAAGATCGCGTCCGTCGGGTCTTCGCTGCGCAAGGCCGCCAACCTCCGGGTGCGGCTGCCGCTGTCCGAGATGACCGTGGTGGCACCTGACGCCGAGGCTCTGCAGGGCCAGTTCGCGGCGATCATCGCGGATGAACTGAACCTGAAGTCCGTGCGCCTGGTTGAGGCGGGCTCCGCTGACCCCGCCGAGTTCGGAATCACTCAGAAGCTTGTCGTCAACGCCCGGGCCGCCGGTCCGCGGCTGGGCAAGAACGTGCAGACGGCCATCAAGGCCTCCAAAACGGGGGACTGGTCCGTAGCGGAGGACGGCACGGTAACGGCCGGCGGCCTGGATCTGGAACCGCATGAATACACCCTGGAGACCGTCGTCGAATCCCGCGAGGGTGAGTCCGCGAAGGCAGTCGCGGTCCTGCCCGGCGGCGGCTTCCTGGTCCTGAACACGGAGGTCACCGCGGAGCTGGCCGCAGAGGGCACTGCCCGCGATGCGATCCGCGCCATCCAGCAGGCGCGCCGCGACGCAGACCTGCACATCAGTGACCGTATCCGCACCACGGTGAGCACCGGGGCCGGGGAAGCTGCCGCGTTGGAGACCAACGCGGACCTGGTCAAGGCCGAGACACTGACCGGCGAGCTGGTGGTTACGGTTTCCCCGGAAACCCCGGACAATGACACCGAAGCTTTCACCGTGACCGTGGAGAAGATCTGATGAGCACCCAAGACGGCCCCTCGGGGTCAATCGACGGCTTCTCCGTGGAGAGCGTCTACGCCGAACTGCTCAGCCGGGCCCCGGAAAACAAGATGGAGCCGCGCATGGCTCCGCTCTTCCGTGCCATGGAAATCCTGGGCGAGCCCAACAAGGCATTCCCGATCATCCACATCACCGGTACCAACGGCAAAACCTCGACGGCGCGGCTGATCGAAGGCGGCCTGCGCGCCTACGGGCTGCGCACCGGCCGCTACACCAGCCCGCACCTGAGCAAGGTGACTGAACGGATCAGCATCGACGGTGAACCCGTTGCTGATGAGACGTTTGTTCGCATCTGGGACGAAATCCGCCCCTACCTTGAAATGGTCGACGCCGAACTCGACGCTGCGGGGGAACCGCGCCTGACGTATTTTGAGTGTGTGACCATCCTGGCGTTCGCGGTCTTCGCGGATGAACCAGTGGATGTGGCCGTGATCGAGGTGGGCCTTGGCGGCATCACCGATGCTACCAACGTGGGGGACGGGACCGTCTCCGTGGTGACCCCGATTTCGCTGGACCACACCGAGCTGCTGGGAGACGACGTCGCCGACATCGCCTTTGAGAAAGCCGGAATTATCAAGGAAAACGGCTTCCTGGTCAGCGCTGCGCAGCCAGTCGAGGCCGCACAGGTGCTGCTGGAGAAGGCCACCGAAGCAGGAGTTCCGTTCCGTTTCGAAGGCATTGAATTCGGCGTCGAATCCCGCACCATGGCTGTCGGGGGGCAGATGGTGACCGTCAACGGACTCGCCGGACGCTACGAGGACCTCCTAGTTCCGCTGCACGGCGAACACCAGGCACAGAACGCGGCCGTCGCCGTCGCGGCGCTGGAAGCCTTCATTGGAGGAGGGGCCAAGGAACTGGACGCGAAGCTGCTGCGTACCGGTTTCCAGACCGTCACCTCGCCGGGACGCCTGGAGGTGGTGCGCACCGCCCCCACTATCATCGTGGACGCGGCGCATAACCCGGCCGGAGCGAAGGCAAGCGCCCAGGCGGTGCTTGAAGCGTTCAATCTGTCCTCCCTGGTGCTGGTGGTGGGCATCCTGGGCGAGAAGGACGCCGTCGGCATCCTGGCTGAGCTGCGTGAAGTGCTCGGCGACATTGTCTCCGGTGTATGCCTCACCCAGTCCAGTTCCCCGCGCGCCATTCCGGCCGGCGAACTGGTGCAGGACGCGGTGGACGCAGGCTTCGCAGATGAGGACATCCAGGTTGAACCGGCCCTCGATGATGCCATTGAGTGGGCCGTGGCCAAGGCCGAGGAAAACAACGACCTCGGCGGCGGTGTCCTGGTGATTGGCTCCATCACGGTGGTCGCGGAAGCGCGCACCCTTCTCGGAAAGTAAGCACATGGCACGAATGACCAAGGCCCAGCGCGAATGGCGTCCGGGCATGCCCAAGAAACGCCGGTCCATCCGCGTGATGTTCGCATCCACTGTCCTGAGCCTGGAAGCCTTCGTGGTGCTCTTTGGCACGCTCGCTGTCTTTGGCCTGCAGCGGGACCGCGTGGCGCCCGTGGCCATCCTGGCTGGCGGGATCGTCCTGGCGGCCGCCCTGATAGCGACCTGCGCGTTTCTGTCCAAGCCCGCAGGCCCGGCGATCGGCTGGATCCTGCAGCTGGCCATCATTGCCACCGGCTTCCTGGAACCCATGATGTTCCTGGTGGGAGTCCTGTTCGCTGGAACCTGGTGGTACGGACTGCGTGCCGGTGCCCGCCTCGATAGGGAGAACCGGCAGAGGGACCGTGAACAGGCGGAGTGGGAAGCAGCCCACCCGGCCGGTACGGACTCCGGCGAAACCAGCAGTTAGGCTTAGGAACAGCTGAACCGCATTCCCATCCAACCTCCAAGGAGAAACCAAGCGTGAGCACCGAGCGCACTCTCGTCCTGATCAAGCCGGACGGCGTCAAGCGGAACCTGACCGGCGCCATCCTGGCCCGCATCGAAGCCAAGGGCTACGCCCTGGCCGAGCTGAAGAAGATGGACGCCACCCGGGAACTGCTCGAAGAGCACTACGCGGAGCACGTCGGCAAGCCGTTCTACGAGCCGTTGGTTGAGTTCATGCTCAGCGGTCCGATCGTCGCGGCGGTCTTTGAAGGCCAGCGCGTCATCGAAGGTTTCCGGTCCCTGGCCGGCGCCACCGAACCCACCACCGCGGCGCCCGGAACCATCCGCGGCGACTTCGGCCGCGACTGGGGCACCAAGGTGCAGCAGAACCTCGTCCACGGCTCGGATTCGGCCGAGTCCGCCGCGCGCGAGATCGGCATCTGGTTCGGCAACTAAGACCACTGGACCCGCAGCAGTTCCGCAGGAGGCCGGCACCCGCCACGGGTGCCGGCCTCCTGTACATTCGGGGCTCGCTGGCTAGGCTGGGGCTCATGGCACTCATCCATAAGGCAGACCTGAAACCGACCAAGATGGAACTGATCTCCGGCTGGCTTCCAACGGCGCCCTGGTTCACCGCAGCGGGCGGCATGGGGAACCAGGCTGAGCCGCTGGCGGCGTACCGTTTCGATGATCCCGAAGGCCAGGTGGGCATGGAAACGCACATTGTGCGCAGCGGGGACCTCACGGTGCAGGTTCCGCTGACCTACCGGGCTGAGCCGCTGGAGGGCGGTGAGGGCTACCTGGTGGGCACCATGGAGCATTCTGTCCTGGGCCGCCGCTGGGTGTACGACGGGTGCGGGGATCCGGTGTATGTCAGTGCTTTCGCTGCGGCGGTGGTCGACGGCATGGACCAGGCCCCGCTCTACGTCGAGGAAGACGGGGTGCGCCGCGAACTGCCCCAGTCAATGGAGCTTGAAACCAGCGGCATGCCCGACGGCGAAGAACTCGTGGAAGCTCCCGATCGCGAACCGGCGGGATGGACTGCCACCCTCATGCACCGCGATGGCTGGGAGTTGTCCCTGGTCCGGGTGCTTGACCTGGGCGGACGGGCCGCGCCGCCGCCGTCGCTGGTGGGCACGTGGGAGGGACAGCGCGAACCTGCTGTACTCGGCTGGGGGCTGCCCCTGGGGTGAGCAAGGCCCGGCGGGAAACTAGCTGCCAAGGAATGCGTTCATGAACCGGAAGAAGATCGAGGCGGCCGTCGCGACCCAGATAAGGGCCGTGATGGCCCACGCCCACTCTGATACGAACCGCACGAGGCCCGCCGGCGCCGGAATCACGCCGTGCGCCAGGTTACGCACTGTGGTGAAGACGAACAGCGGGATCATGGCAGTCCACACAACGATGCAGTAGATGCACAGGACGTAGATGTCGAACAGGGCCTGGCTCCAGAGCCAGACCACGAACACCATACCCAGCGTGACGCCGGCCTGCACCGCAGCCCAGTACCAGCGGCTGAAACGGGCCCCCGCGAGCATGGACATGGCTACGGTGATCATGACGGCGAAGGCCACTATGCCGATGAGCGGGTTCGGGAACCCGAAGAGCGAAGCCTGCCAGGTCTGGAAGACGGTCCCGCAGGAAACCCACGGACTGATGTCGCAGCTCGTAATATAGCTGGAATCGGCATACACCTTCAGACGCTCCATGACCAGGATTGCCGAGCCAAGCCAGCCGATGACCGAGGTGATGAGCACCAGCCATGCGAACGGTTTCTGCTGAAGGGAGCGGGCAAGTCCTGCTTCGCCGGTCCTCCCGCCCAAATCGGCCCCGCTGGTAGTGCTGGTGGAACTGGAAGGCACGTGCTGCTCCTTTTGCCGGGTATCGGTGGTCCGATTCTATGTGTTCCAGATACCTAAATGACCTCCGTGTGAGATAATGGCTGTGGCTGGTGTCGGATCCACATTCCGCCACCGGTCCAGCGACAGGCTTCCGGTGCTGTTGGCGATGCTTCCCAAGAAGGAATGCCCATCAATCCGGATGGGGCAGGGGAATCCGCCGAACAGCCCTACCACAGCCCAAACGCCTAGCCGTTCCGAGCAGGTAGCAGGAAAAGCGCCGCTGGTCTTGCAAGTGATGCCGTGCCCTCACGATGGTGCGACCTTGGAAGACATTTAGACGACTTCCGGCTGGCGCAGGCTCCGATGCCCCCGCACAGCCGATACATTGCCCTCCGGGCATTGGAATGTGGCCAGTGCCGCGGGGGCCGGAGCATAGCTGTATATGAATACTGACCGCACAACAGAAGAAGCAGTCGAACCGGCCGCAGAGGTCCAGGCTGCAGTCGAGCCGGTCTCGGCAGCCGTCGAGGCAACGGAAACGGAAGCGCCGGCCAAGACTCCCGCAAAGCGGGCACCGCGCGCCCGCCGAAAGCCGGCAGCCGTGGAAACGCCCGCGGGCGATACGCAGGAGCCGGCCCTGACGGAGACCCCGGCCGAACAGGAAGCTGCCGAAGCAGCGGCTTCAGAGCCGGCAGCAGAGCCCAAGCGCACCCGCGCTCCGCGCCGCAAGGCCACTTCGGAGCCGAAGGCCGAGGAAACGGCGCCCTCGGACGGCGTGCCCGAAAAGGCTGAGGCCGCGGCTGCCCCCGCTGCGGAAACGTCCGCCGAAGCTGAGGCGCCTGCCAAGACTGTCCGGCGCCGCCGTGTGTCCGCGAAAAAGACGGCACCCGAAGGAGCCGAAGCCGCTGCAGGCCCCGACGCTGTGCCCGCACAGGAAGCCGTTGCCGAAGCTGCTCCCGCCGAAAAGGCTGCCGCTGAAGCAACTGCCTCTGAAGCAACTGCCGCGGAAGAAGCGGCCCCTGCCCCGGCCAAAACCCGGTCACGCCGCCGCGCAACATCCAAGGCCGGCCCCGCCGCCGCGGAACCGTCCGATTCCGGTGAGGCCAAGACCGAAGCCGTTGAGCCAGGCCAGGACACCGCGGGGGAGGAAGAAACCAAGCCCGCACAGTCTGCCGTGCTTGACCCGTTCGCCATTCCTGAATCACCCACCTCCGTGCTCTTCCACGCACCGGACCTCACTGCCGTGCAGGCAGCCGCAACCGCAGCCGCGGCCGCCGGGAGCGATGAGGACGAAGGTGCCGAGGAGGAAGGCCGGGAGACCAACCGGTCCCGCCGCAGTCGCCGCCGCAGCCGCGGACGCACCCGCAGCGAAGACGAAGTTGCAGTCGAACGCGAGGGCACTGAGTCGGGCGACGCCGACGAAGAGAACCCCGAAGGCGTGACCTCCCGCCGGCGCCGGCGCCGGCGCCGCGGAGACGCGGACCTCGAGCTGACCGGCGGGTCCGACGACGATCCGCCCAACACCGTGACCCGTGTCCGTGCCCCGCGGGCGCATGCAGAGGCGCCGGCGAGTGACCGCGTTACTTCCGTAAAGGGTTCCACCCGCCTGGAGGCCAAGAAGCAGCGCCGCCGCGAATCCCGTGAGTCGGGCCGGCGCCGCCACGTCATCACCGAGGCCGAGTTCCTGGCCCGCCGCGAATCCGTGGACCGGCAGATGATTGTTCGCCAGCGCGATGACAGGATCCAGATCGGCGTGCTCGAGGACGGCGTCCTGGCCGAGCACTTCGTTTCCAACACTCAGCAGGATTCTCTGATTGGCAACGTCTACGTCGGCAAGGTCCAGAACGTGCTGCCCAGCATGGAAGCAGCGTTCGTCGACATTGGCCGCGGCCGCAACGCGGTGCTCTACGCCGGCGAAGTCAACTGGGATGCCGCAGGCCTGGACGGCCAGCCGCGCCGCATTGAACTTGCACTGAAGTCGGGGGACTCCGTGCTGGTCCAGGTCACCAAGGACCCCGTGGGCCACAAGGGCGCCCGGCTGACCAGCCAGATCTCCCTTCCCGGCCGCTACCTTGTCTACGTGCCGGGCGGCTCCATGACCGGCATCTCACGCAAGCTCCCGGACGTGGAACGCAACCGGCTTAAGAAGATCCTCAAGGACCACCTTCCGCAGAACGCCGGCGTCATTGTCCGCACCGCAGCCGAAGGTGCCTCGGAGGAGGAGCTGATGAATGACATCAACCGCCTCCGCGCCCAGTGGGAAAACATCGAAGCGAAGGCGAAGTCCACCAAGACGCTTCCGCCCGAACTGCTCTACGGCGAGCCGGACCTCACCATCAAGGTTGTCCGCGACGTCTTCAACGAAGACTTCTCCAAGCTGATCGTCTCCGGCGAGGAAGCGTGGGACACCATCGAGGCGTATGTCACTTACGTAGCTCCGGACCTGGTGGGACGCCTGGAGAAGTGGACTAAGGACGAGGACATCTTCTCGGCCAGCCGCATCGACGAGCAGATCGCCAAGGCGCTGGACCGCAAGGTCTTCCTGCCCTCCGGCGGCTCGCTGGTCATTGACCGTACCGAAGCCATGACCGTGGTGGACGTCAATACCGGCAAATTCACCGGCAGCGGCGGCAACCTCGAAGAGACCGTCACCAAGAACAACCTTGAAGCGGCCGAGGAAGTAGTCCGCCAGCTGCGTCTGCGGGACATCGGCGGCATCATCGTCATCGACTTCATTGACATGGTGCTCGAGGCCAACCGTGACCTTGTGCTGCGCCGGCTGGTCGAGTGCCTGGGCCGGGACCGCACCAAGCACCAGGTTGCCGAGGTCACGTCGCTTGGACTGGTACAGATGACCCGCAAGCGCATGGGCACCGGCCTCCTGGAAGTCTTCGGCGAAGAGTGCGAGCACTGCGCCGGACGCGGCGTGATCACCCACGACATCCCCGTGGAGCACCGCCGCAGCACGAGCCACGCGGTCTCTGATGACAACCATTCCCAGCACCTGAAGCAGGAGAAGGCTTCCCGCGGGGAACGCAAGCGCCGCAACCGGGGAGCTAACCAGGGCCAGAATCAGCAGCAGAACCCGCAGCCTCCGGCCGCTCCGGTGGAACAGTCCAAGGTTGAAGAACCGCACGCGGACGACGCCGAGCGCGCCGCCAAGGCCGAGGCCGCCCGCGCTGCCCTCGCGAGCATCGCGGCAGCCACCGCAGCGGCCCACGACGCCGACGCACCGCACGCGGAGGGCGGCACCACGGAGGCCGCGCCCTCCGCAGGGGAAGACGGCAGCGCCGGCGCTGGTGCCGGTGGTGAAGATAAGCCGCTCATCCGCGAGCCCAAGGACGACGTACCGGCCGAGGCCGGCGCCGTCCTGCGCATCCAGGGCGAGACCGTAGTGGTTCCGCGCCGCGAGCGTCGCCGCCCGGTCCGCCAGGACGTTCAGCTGACGCTGGAAAGCCTCACCGAGGCGTTCAACGAGGTGTCGCCGAAAGCTTCCGAACCGGAGGTCCGGGAGCCGGAAGCACCCGAGGGCGGCAGCGAACCTGCAGCGGGCCACGGCATCCCGGACTGCCGGGAAATCGGTTCCAATGGCGCTGAGCCGGCCCGCAGGCCGCGCCGGCGCCGTGCAGCCCGCAGCCCGCAGGGCTCGGCTGACGCACAGATCATCAAGGCAGGCCCCGAGGATGCATCAGGGGCGCAGGGCAGCAGCACCACCGCAGCCGCCGCTGCTCCCGCTGCCCCGCGCACGGAGGCCTCGGCTCCGGTGATTCTCGGCGTCGGTGTTCCGGCGTCGGACCTCTAGCAGTCCACGTACAGTTCAGCTCCCGGCCGGTGCGGCCGGGAGCTGAACTGCATTACCGGTGCTGCTGGGCTGCCGCCCGGCGGCAGGGGAACCGGTCAGCCCCGGTCCGGGAGTGCTATAGAATGGTGCTAAGCGCAGTGACGTCCCCAGTACGGCCGGAGGATGGCACGCTGTACCTGCCGTGCATTTGCGGCATATGGGTCCCTTAGCGTAGCCTTGAAATTCGGTGCGAACGCCTTCTAAGCCGTTATTCGGTACAGGGCGTGACTGCATGGCGCAAGCCGGACACCTAGTCTGTCCGGGAAGTGCGCATCCAAGTATTAAACGTCGAGAGAAGTGAGTTCCCAAGTGGTGTACGCGATTGTCCGCGCTGGCGGCCGCCAAGAAAAGGTTTCCGTCGGAGACCTCGTAACCCTGGACCGCGTCCCCGGTGGAGCCGGTAGCACCTTTGAGCTGCCTGCCCTGCTTTTGGTTGATGGCGACAAGGTCACCTCTGCCGCTGAGGACCTGGCCAAGGTTACGGTTACGGCAGAAGTTATCGAAAACTTCCGGGGTCCGAAGATTGTCATCCAGAAGTTCAAGAACAAGACCGGTTACAAGAAGCGTCAGGGCTACCGCTCCTCGCTGACCAAGGTCAAGGTCACCTCCATCAACTCCTGATTCCTAAAGTCTGGAACCACGCGGTTCCAGACCGCGGGAATTGTGCCCGCACCTAGGCATCAAAATCAGTCATAGCAAAGGCAGGATTAGAAAATGGCACATAAGAAAGGTGCGAGCTCTACTCGCAACGGCCGCGACTCCAACGCTCAGTTCCTGGGCGTGAAGCGCTTTGGCGGCCAGGTCGTCAAGGCCGGCGAGATCATCGTTCGCCAGCGTGGCACCCACTTCCACCCCGGCGCAGGCGTTGGCCGCGGTGGAGACGACACGCTGTTCGCCCTGGAGGCAGGCGCTGTTGAGTTCGGCAGCCGTCGTGGCCGCCGCGTCGTGAACATCGTCGCAGCCGCCGAGTAACTTCGGCACACAGCTTTTCCGGTGGGGCGGGCCAGATGGCCCGCCCCACCGCTTTTTTAAGCCGAGTAGAATTGGCTTGATCCACAGATTTTCAACAAGGAGAACCATGGCCAGCTTTGTAGACCGTGTTGTACTGCATGTTTCAGGCGGTGCCGGCGGCCATGGTTGCGTGTCCGTAAAGCGTGAGAAGTTCAAGCCCCTGGGCGGTCCCGACGGCGGCAACGGCGGGGACGGCGGCGACGTCATCCTGCGCGTTGACGGCCAGACGACCACCCTGCTGGACTACCACCACGCACCCCACCGCCACGCAGGCAACGGCGGACCGGGCATGGGCGACTGGCGCGCCGGCAAGACGGGGGAGACACTCGTGCTTTCCGTGCCGGAAGGCACCGTCGTCAAGACGAAGGACGGCAAGGTCCTCGCCGACCTGGTCGGCATGGGCGCCGAGTTTATCGCCGCGGCAGGCGGACAGGGCGGCCTGGGCAACGCTTCGCTTTCTTCACAGAAGCGCAAGGCCCCAGGCTTCGCCCTGCTGGGAACCCCCGGCGACGAGCGGGACATTGTCCTGGAGCTCAAGTCGATTGCAGACATCGCCCTGGTTGGCTTCCCGTCCGCGGGCAAGTCTTCGCTGATCGCCGCTATGTCCGCAGCCCGGCCGAAGATCGCCGACTACCCCTTCACCACGCTGATTCCGAACCTTGGCGTAGTGCAGGCCGGAGATGTCCGCTTCACGGTCGCCGACGTTCCGGGCCTGATTGAAGGCGCCTCGGAGGGCAAGGGACTGGGACACCACTTCCTGCGCCACGTTGAGCGCTGTGCAGCACTGGTCCACGTACTGGACTGCGCTGCCCTCGAATCGGACCGCGATCCGCTGGGCGACCTCGACGTGATCGAGGCCGAACTCGAGAAGTATGAAGTAGACATGAGCTACGCCGGCGCCGATGGCGACGTTGTTCCGCTGAACCAGCGTCCCCGCCTGGTGGCGCTGAACAAGGTGGACGTTCCCGACGGCCGGGATATGGCTGAATTCGTCAGGCCGGAACTCGAGACGCGCGGCTACCGCGTTTTCGAAGTCTCCGCCGCCAGCCACGAAGGGCTGCGCGAACTCGGCTTCGCGATGGCTGCCATCGTAGCCGAGGCCCGCAAGGCCGTTGAGACTGCCCCGCCGCGCATCGCACCCCCCGTTGTCCGGCCGCGCTCCGTCAACGCCAAGGGCGGGTTCACCATCCGCCGGGAAGAGCGGAACCTGGAGCCGCTGTTCCGCGTGCTGGGCGAGAAGCCCGTGCGCTGGGTCCAGCAGACCGACTTCACCAATGACGAAGCGGTGGGCTACCTGGCAGACCGCCTGGCGAAGCTCGGTGTGGAAGACCAGCTCTTCAAGGCAGGTGCCAAGCCCGGCGATGCCGTGGTCATTGGCGAGGGAGACGGCGTCGTCTTCGACTGGGAACCCACCATGATCGGCGGCGCCGAACTGCTGGCTGCCTCCCCTCGCGGTTCGGACATTCGCATCGAAGAGTTCTCCCGCCCCACCCGCAGCGAAAAGCGCGAGGACCACCAGCAGCGCAAGGACGCCCGTGCGGCCGCCCGTGCGGAGCTGGAAGCCGAGCGCAAGGCCGGAATCTGGACCGAGTCGGTGAACTACAAGCACTCCCGTCCCACGGCGGGCGATGACGACTAATCGCTTCACAGACGCGGAGGACGGACCCGCCTGGGCATAGGCTGGATCTGTCATGAGGAAAGAAAACGCTGTAGAACAGACCACCACCGCACCCAAGCGCCCCCTGATGTCCCGTTCCGGGCTGGCCCGTGCACGCCGCGTCGTCGTCAAGGTGGGATCCTCCTCCCTGACTTCCGTGGCCGGCGGCATTTCCGACGAGGCTCTGACCTCCCTGGCGGACGTTCTCGCAGCGCGGCGACGGCAGGGAACGGAGATCATTCTCGTGTCCTCCGGCGCCATCTCCGCCGGACTCGCGCCGCTGGGGCTTTCCAAACGGCCGGCCCAGCTGTCCACCCAGCAGGCCGCTGCCAGTGTTGGGCAGGGCCTGCTGATGGCCCGATACACCGAAGCCTTCGGACGCCACGGCGTCACCGTCAGCCAGGTACTCCTCACCGTCGAAGACCTGATGCGGCGGACGCACCACGCCAACGCGCACCGGGCACTCGAACGCCTCCTCAACTTCGGCGTGGTGCCCATCGTCAATGAAAATGACACCGTGGCCAGCCACGAAATCCGCTTTGGCGACAACGACCGCCTGGCCGCGCTGGTGGCGCACCTGGTCAAGGCGGATGCGCTGATCCTGCTCTCCGACGTCGATTCCCTCTACGACGGCCCGCCGTCGGCCGGCGCCCGCCGAATCCCGGAGGTCACGGGGATGAAGGACCTGGAAGACGTCCGGATTGGCAAGGTTGGCAAGGCCGGCGTCGGTACCGGAGGCATGGTCACCAAGGTTGAGGCGGCCACCATCGCAGCCCAGTCCGGTATCCCCGCCCTGGTCACCTCCACCGAAAACGCCGCAGCAGCGCTGGCAGGCGAAGACGTTGGCACGTGGTTCACCACCCGCGGCGTACGCCAGCCCATCCGCCTGCTGTGGCTGGCCCACCTGGCCCGGATCCAGGGAAAGCTTGTCCTGGACGACGGCGCAGCACGCGCGGTGGGGGAGCGGCGCAGGTCCCTGCTCCCGGCCGGAATCGTGGCCGTTGAAGGCCATTTCGAACCCGGGGATCCGGTGGCGCTGGCTGATACATCCGGCCGGGTCCTGGCGCACGGGCTGACCAACTATGCCTCCGATGAGCTGCCCCGGATGCTGGGCCGTTCCACCAGGGAGCTGGCAAAGGAACTGGGCCGCGGCTACGAACGTTCCGTGGTGCACGTCAATGACCTCGTCCTCCTCCAGCCGCACGGTTCCTCTGCGGTTCCGGCAGCGTCACGTACCGTTCAGGACGACGGCGCCGCCGCTACACTTGGAGCATGACCGTCCAAGACACCGCTTCCGTGAACCGCAACGCTGAAACCGTGCCCTCGCAGGAGGAAGTTGAAGCCGGAGTCCACCGCATCGCGGACCGGGCCCGGGCCGCCTCCCGCCGGATGGCCCGCGCGAACCGGGCGTGGAAGGACCTGGCCCTCGAGCAGATCGCACAGGACGTGGTGGCCCGCCGCGACGCCGTGCTGGCCGCCAACGCCAAGGACGTGGAGCGCGGACGCGCCAACGGCACGTCAGAGGCGCTTCTGGACCGCCTGACGCTCACTCCGGAACGGATTGATGCCCTGGCTACGGCCCTGCGCAACCTCGCCGGACTTCCTGACCCCGTTGGGTCAGTGGCACGCGGCCAGACCCTGCCCAACGGTCTGCGGATGCGCCAGGTGCACGTGCCCCTCGGCGTCGTCGGCGCAATCTACGAGGCCCGTCCCAACGTCACGCTGGATATCGCCGGACTGGCACTGAAGAGCGGCAACGCGGTGATCCTGCGCGGCGGCAGCGCGGCAGCAGCCACGAACACCGTGCTCGTGAACCTGATCCGTGATTCCCTGGACACCGTTGGCCTGCCCTCAGACGCCGTCCAGACGATCGACAACTACGGCCGCCCCGGAGCGAACTTCCTGATGAAGGCCCGCGGCAAGGTGGATGTACTGATTCCGCGCGGTGGACGCGACCTGATCCAGAACGTGGTGACCAACGCGGCGGTGCCCGTCATTGAAACCGGAGAAGGCAACGTCCACATCTATCTGGACGCAACCGCTCCCGAGGAGATGGCGGTGGACATTCTCCTGAACGCCAAGACCCAGCGGCCCAGTGTCTGCAACACCGTGGAGACACTGCTGGTGCACGCCAACTCTGCTGCTGCCCGCGAAGTACTGTCAGCACTGGCGGCCGCGGGCGTCCGGCTGCACACGGACGAGCGGATCCGCGGAATCCTTCCGGAAGGAACGGAGGCGTTCGAAGCGACGGAGGAGGACTGGGGCAGGGAATACATGGATCTGGACCTCGCGGTCGCCATGGTGGACTCGATGGACGAAGCCCTGGAGCACATCAGGACTTTCTCCACCGGCCACACCGAGGCGATCATCACCAATGACCTCGCGAACGCCGAGCGTTTCATCGCGGAAATCGATTCGGCAGCCGTGATCGTCAACGCCTCCACCCGGTTTACCGACGGCGGTGAACTGGGACTCGGCGCTGAGGTGGGCATTTCCACCCAGAAGATGCATGCACGCGGACCCATGGGGCTGAAGGAACTGACCACCACCAAGTGGATCATCCAGGGAGATGGCCAGGTGCGCGGCTAGGCAATGCTGCACGGGCGCTGACTGCGGAGTTATCGCCCCGTACGCGTACCATTGATCTAGAAACGATGCTCCGCCGGTCTGCCCGGCGGTTGATTTAGGGAGATTCATGCTGATCCAGCTTTCGAGTGCTGCTCTGATGGCGGCCGAAGTTGCCGAAGAACACGCCGAAACGTCACCGTTCGTGTACGGCGGAGTTATCTTTGGGATTTTCATGGTGCTGATGTTCGCGACCATGGCCTTCACCAGCCTTGGTCACCGCCACGAGGCTGTGCCGGAACATGTTGATCCCCAGCGCCAGTTCCCGAACAAGCACGACCACGGCCAGGGCATTCCCGAATAGGCATCGGGAGCTGCTGGAACCGGCTGGGACCATGGAAAGCGCAAAACAGGAGCCGGTGAAGACCCCGCGCCCCTACCGGCTGGGTGTGATGGGCGGGACATTTGATCCCATCCACCACGGCCACCTCGTGGCCGCAAGTGAAGTGGCCTCGGTCTTCGACCTGGATGAGGTTGTCTTCGTGCCCACCGGCGAACCGTGGCACAAATCGGCGCAGGAAGTCACGCCCGCTGAACACCGGTACCTCATGACGGTCATTGCCACTGCGTCGAATCCGCGTTTTAAGGTCAGCCGCGTGGACATCGACCGTCCGGGTCCCACCTACACGATTGATACGCTGAGGGATCTGCGCCATGCGCGCCCGGATGCCGAGTTGTTCTTCATCACCGGCGCTGATGCGATGGCGCAGATCCTTTCGTGGAAGGACGTCCAGGAACTGTGGTCCCTGGCCCACTTCGTGGGCGTCACGAGACCAGGACATGAACTGCAGAACATGGGCCGCGACGACGTGAGCCTTTTGGAAGTCCCGGCGATGGCCATCTCTTCGACGGACTGCCGGGCGCGCGTGGCGGCGTCGGAGCCCGTCTGGTACCTGGTGCCGGACGGCGTCGTCCAGTACATCGCGAAGCACAACCTGTACACCCCTGCTCAGCAGCAGACGAGGCCCGCCACCACTGAGCCAGTATCCTGAGCAATCAACACCTGATGGGTAGGAAATGACGAACGGTCCAGAGTCCGCAGACGCACCCCGACGCAGCCGCCGCTCGGCCGGCACCGGGTCAGCTGCCGGAGCGCAGGAACGGGAGTCCCAGCAGCGGGCCAGGGACCGGGAAGCACTGCGCGCCTACAAGGCGCTGACAGACAGCCAGCCCCGGCCTGAGCCGGCAGATGCCAGCCCCCCGACGCGCCGGCAGCTCCGCCTCGCGCAGCAGGCAGCTGCCCAGCAGGCAGCCGCCCGCAACGATGCCCCTGCTGCGGAACCGGCGTCTCCGCAGCAGTCTGCGGAAGGGCCGCGACAAGACGGTTCAGCGTCCCGGCAGGCCAGCAGGCACCAACCGGCTGCCGGCAGTGAATCCCTGCCGCAGCCCGGTACCCGGCGGGAACGCAGGCGCGCCGCAGCAGCACAGCCTGCACGCCAGCCGGAAGCGCCCGCCGGCCAGCCTGCCCCCGGGAGGTCTGAATCGTCCGATCAGGCCCCAGCCGGGAAAACGGCCCCAGCCGAGCCAAAAGCTGCGGAGCCATCCGCTCAGCATGCGCCTGTCGTCAAACCCCTCACTCCCGCTCCGATGCGTGCTCCTGCAGTCCGGGAAGAGCCGTCGACGGGTATGCAGCCGGGGGAAGGGGAAGCGTCCGGTTCCGAGCCGAACGCAGACGTCGCCAACATGACGGTTGAGCAGGCCCTGGCAGCCCGGGAAGCACTGAAGCACCAGGCGCGCAACCAGGTTGCGGCAATGGAAGCGATTCAGCAGTCCGACCCGCATGCTGTGGACCTTGAACTGCTGGCACAGCAGCGGGCACTCGCTGAACGCGCGGCGGTGCTCAACCGGAGGACGCAGAATATCCAGCGGCTGGCCCAGGAGAACGAGCAGCGCCGCTCATCACCTTCGGACCCCACCACTGCGCACAACCTGGCCATGGTGACGCCCCTCGAATTCGTGGAGGTTCCCGGCCTGGAACGACCGGTGATGAGGCCGCCGGCCACCTCGCACGTGCCCGTCGTCACGTCGTCGAACCCCGCAGCGCGCAAGGTGCCCGCCGCAGGCCGGATGTCCCCTGGGAAGACGAGGCCAGGCACCGAACGCCGGCCCGCAAAGCTGGAGGAATCCGCCCCCGCTGCCCATGCCGAAGTGCGCCATGCCAAGATCCTGGCCCGTGCCGATGCACTGTTGAATGCACCGCTGGAAGCTGACCAGGGCGCCAAGCCCGTGGGTGCCCGCAGCGCCTTCGGACTGGATCCCCTGGATGTAATGACTGCAGGCCTCGGCCGCACCCGGAGAATACGGTTTGTATCCCTGGGAATCGTGGGCGCGGGGCTCATTGCCCTCACCCTCGGAGTACTAATGATCGTCGGCGGCTTTGGCAGCTGATACCAAACTAGGAGACATGTGAGCGCCACCGAATCATCAATGAGTATTGCCCGGACCGCAGCCAAAGCGGCCTCGGACAAGCTGGCCGAGGACATCGTAGCGATCGACGTGAGCGAGCGGCTGGCCATCACGGACATCTTCCTCATCGCCTCGGCCTCCAACGAACGCCAGGTCAACGCGATCGTGGACGGCATCGAAGAGGAACTTGCCAAGGAAGGGCTGAAGCCCGTCCGCCGGGAGGGCCGCAGCGAAGGCCGCTGGGTACTGCTTGACTACGCCACCGTCGTGGTGCATGTGCAGCACGAGGAAGACCGCGTCTTCTATGCGCTCGAGCGGCTTTGGAAGGACTGCCCGTCCGTGGACCTCCAGCTGCCCGACACCGAATCGGCTTCCGGGCAGGAATAGTCCGCCCGGGTGCGGAGCAGAACCGCCGGAACTGCTCCGCACCGGTTGAATTCCATCCGTGTAGTTTGATTTTGCACCGTGGCGCATCTGTACTAAAGTAGAGGAGTTGCTTCGGCCCGGAGGGCAAGAACCGGACCGAGGAAAACATCCGAACAACTGCCCGCACTTATCGTGCGGCAATTTCGGGGCTGTGGCGCAGCTGGTAGCGCACCTGCATGGCATGCAGGGGGTCAGGGGTTCGAGTCCCCTCAGCTCCACCGATAGATCGCCGGGCAGCCGGGGTCTAGGGCCGGATGATTGCATACGGTGGAACTTTCAACTGAATTGGGGCTGTGGCGCAGCTGGTAGCGCACCTGCATGGCATGCAGGGGGTCAGGGGTTCGAGTCCCCTCAGCTCCACCAATTCACGATACCCCGGTCCTCGGACCGGGGTATCGTGAATTTTACGGCGGGGCCCTCAGACGACCCGCAGGCCGGCCCGCGCACTGAGGGCCGTCAGCCCCGGAAGGCCGAACGCGCCCACCGGCCCCTGCACTCCGGACGCGGCGGCGTGTCCGTCCCGCAGCGCAACGGCAGCCTCGGCGAGCAGTTCTCCGGTCAGGGTGTAAACGTTGGGACCCTGGACATGGACTTCGACGGCGGTGTAGCCGCGGCTGTCCGAGAGGTTCGCCACCGCGTAGCTTCCGGATCCGGACCGCTCACCCTCGTCCGGTCCGCCGCCCGGCGCTCCGCCCAGCATCGCGGCCTTGGCCAGGGCCTTTCGGCCGCCCGGCAGCCGCTGCAGGGCACCGGCGGCACGCGTGAGCGGTCCAGCCACGCGGCTAAGTGCGGGAAACCAGCCGTTGTAGACTTCCACGGCGGCGAGGCCGGGATAGGTCTGCGGCAGGAACAGTACCTCCGTGCCCATCGCGAGGAAGGCCTGCCTCCCGCGGCCCTGGACCCTGAACTCGTATCTCGCGCTGCCCATCCGGCGGGTCCGCAGCGAGCCGGAGTGGTAGACGGATGCCGGACGGGTCAGCGCTTCAGCGAGCGTTGCCCGCGTTCCCCCGCTGATACCGCGCCGCAGCGATCCCAGGGCAAAATAACCGATGCGCAGGTGACCGCCGGGTGTTCCCGCTGCCTGCGCAGCCAGGGCGCCGGCCAGGAATCCGGGCACGTAATCGTAGCCAAAGGCCGGAACCATGGTGGCACCGCTGCCGGCGGCCTTGGAGGAGACCTGCTCCTGCAGACGCTGGACAAAGTCGACTTCACCGGTCGAATCCACGTAGTGGGCGCCTGCGTCCGCCGCGGCAGCTGCAGCGGCCTCGCCGAACCTGGTGAACGGCCCAACCGTGGAGACGAGTACGTCTCCGGTCTCCACCAGGGCCCGGACCGTCGCGGGGTCGGTGACATCGGCCGTGTACCAGGCGAGGCCGTGCGGGGCGGCAAGGGCCTGCAGTGCCGCGGCGCGGCGCCCGGCGAGGACGGGCTGCACCCCGCGGGCCAGGAGCGAGGCGACCACCAGCCGGCCGGTGTAGCCGGAGGCTCCGAATACGACGATCTTGGCTGTCATGTGTTCCTCCAGGCTCAGGGGGTCCTCCCTGGGCGGCAACCCGGCGGGTCAGCGCAGCCCACGGGCGAAGTCTAGCCGCACCGGCACGCAGCGGGACTGGAACGGCCGGGTTCAACGGGGCCCGGGCCCGGTGTGGCAGGGTGGGTGGGGTGAAGATTGAACCCCCGGCTCCCGGCGAGCCGCGCCGCCCGCATGGACCACGTGACCCCGGCGACGCCTGGGTTGTTGCCCCGGACGGCCAGCGTTACTGGGGAAGGTTTGGTGCAGCAGGGCTGCTTGCCTGCGATCCGGGCCGCGGGGTTCTGCTTCAGCATAGGGTCTCGTGGAGCCATCATGGCGGTACCTGGGCGCTGCCCGGCGGGGCCCGGCATCAGGGAGAGTCAGCACTTGATGCCGCTTTGCGGGAGTCGGCTGAGGAAGCCGGTGTTCCTCCCGCCGCACTGCGCCCCCGGTTAATGAGCATCCTCGATCTGGGCATCTGGTCCTATGCCACGCTCATAGCCGACGTTGAAACACCGTTTGAACCGGTGATCAGCGATCAGGAGAGCGTGGAACTGGCATGGGTGGAGCCGGACAAAGTCAATGATCTTCCACTCCATCCCGCATTTGCCGAGGCATGGGAGCGGCTGCGGCCGCTCCTTCGGTTCCGGCCCGCGCTTGTTGTCGATGCGGCGAATGTCATGGGAACCGTCCCCGACGGCTGGTGGGAGGACCGCTGCGCGGCAGCCGAACGGATCCTGGATTCGCTGTCCCGACGGTCGGGAACGGGGATTCCGGCAGACCTGCTGGGGTTCCCTGAGGACCTCTGGTACCCGGCGATCACCGTGGTGCTGGAGGGCCGGGCACGCACGGCCAGGGACACAGGCGGCATGGAGATCATCCGCGCCGAAGGCTCCGGGGACGACGCCGTCGCGGGGGCCGTACGGAGCCTGCGGGCAGAGGGCCGGACGGTGAGCGTCGCCACCAGTGACCGGGCACTGGCCGATACCTGCCGGGCACTGGGCGCCCGGGTGACCGATGCCGGGGAACTGCGCGCCTGGCTTGAGTCCTAGACGCGGCTCCCCGTGCCGCCCAACGAGCGGAGGAAACCCGCCACGATCATGCCCTGTCCGGCGCAGTAGGTCAGCATGACCAGCGCGCTGGTGATGTCCGGCATCGATTCAGGCATGAAGATGCGGAAGGCAAGAATGGTGTCCGAGGCAAGGAAGAGCACACCGCCGGAGGCGATGAGCGGACTGCAGCGCGCTGCGGTTGCCGCCGTTCCGCCCAGCACTGCCCCGTAAAGGGCGACGGCGGCGGCCAGGGCGTGCGGGTGCTGCCGTGTCGTGCTGCGCCACGACGGCTGGGGGAGCCGGTTTTCCGCCGCAGGAATGAAAGCACTGGTACGTGCGTTACTCCTGAGGTGCCCCGGTGCCTTAGCCAGCATCCAGAACCCCTGCAGAGGATATCTCCACCCTTGAGTACCGAAACCCGCCCGGCACTGCGCCGGGCAAATGACCGCAGCCCCGGCACGGACCGCCTGGATGCAAGAACCAAGACAGTGATCGGACTGCTGCTGGTCTCCTCCTTCGTGGTGATTCTGAACGAGACCATCATGAGCGTGGCGCTGCCCCGGCTCATGGCGGACCTGCAGATCACTGCCCCCACCGCCCAGTGGCTCACCACCGGCTTCATGCTGACCATGGCTGTGGTCATTCCGGCTACGGGCTACCTGCTCCAGCGCTTCACCATGCGGGCCCTCTTCCTGGCCGCCATGTCCCTCTTCAGCGCAGGCACGCTCCTGGCAGCCCTCGCCCCGGGTTTCGGAGCACTCCTGGGCGGCAGGATTATCCAGGCCAGCGGCACCGCCATCATGATTCCGCTGCTGATGACAACCGTGCTGAACACCGTCCCGGTCCACCGGCGCGGCACCGTCATGGGTACCATCTCGATTGTCATCGCCGTGGCTCCGGCGATCGGGCCCACCGTGTCAGGCCTTATCCTCAGCGTGCTGGGCTGGCGCTGGATGTTCTGGATCGTCCTGCCCATCGCGCTGCTGGCGCTGGGACTGGGGGCGCTGAAGGTACAGAACCTGACCGAGACCAGGCGGACGCCGTTTGACGTGCTCTCCATCCTGCTGTCCACGGTCGCCTTCGGCGGCTTGATCTTCGGCCTCAGTAGCATCGGGGAGGCCGCAGCGGGCGAGGCACCTGTGCCGGTGTGGATTCCGCTGGCCCTGGGCGCCCTCTCCCTGGCCGCCTTCGTGGCGCGGCAGCTCGTCCTGCAGCGCACCGACCGTGCCCTGATGGACCTGCGCACGTTCGCCAGCCGGCCGTTCGTCGTCGCGATCATAATGGTCCTGATCAGCATGATGGCCCTCTTCGGCGCCCTGATCGTCCTTCCCCTCTACCTCCAGAACGTTCTGGGCCTGACCGCCCTGGATACCGGCCTGCTCCTGCTGCCCGGCGGCGTCGTCATGGCTGTCCTGTCACCGATCGTGGGCCGGCTCTATGACCGCGTTGGCCCCCGTCCGCTGGTGATTCCCGGTGCCCTGGTGCTGACCACCGCCCTGTGGGGACTGACCATGCTGGACCAGGCCACCCCGGTTGCACTGGTGATCGCCCTGCACTGCCTGCTGAACGCCGGACTTGGGTTCATCTTCACGCCGCTGTTCACGTCCTCCCTCGGGTCCCTGGACCGCTCCCTCTACTCCCACGGAAGCGCCATCCTCAACACGCTGCAGCAGCTGGCCGGCGGCGCCGGAACGGCGGTTTTCATCACCCTCATGACCACTGGAACCGCCGATGCGCTCAGCAACGGTGCGGACGCCATTGAGGCCGCAGCCGCCGGCGTACACACTGCCTTCTTCTGGGGTGCTGTGGTGTCAGTCGGCGCGCTGGCGGTGTCCTTCCTGGTTCGCCGCCCGAACAACGCAGCCCCCGCTGAACCGGCAGGAAGCCACTAGGCGGTCAGGGGCCGAGCACCCGGTCCAGATAGGCATTGGCGAAGACCCGGCCCGGGTCCATCCGGTCGCGCAGCCGAATAAACCGGTCAAAGAGCGGGTAGCGCTCGGAGAGTCCGGCGGCACCCAGGCTGTGCTCCTTGCCCCAGTGCGGCCGGCCTCCGTGGGCCAGCATCAGTGCTTCGAAAGCTGCAAAGTATTCGCCGGGGTCTTCGCGGTAATAGCGGTGCACGGCAATGTACGCGGTGTCCTGGGCATACGCCGTGGAGAGCCAGCGGTCATCGGCGGCCGCCCAGCGGACTTCCACCGGAAAGGAGAGCCGCCAGTGCGGGCTGTCCTCCAGCAGCTGCCGCAGCCCGGCAAACGCCGAGGGCAGCAGCTGCGCCGGAACCGCGTACTCCATTTCCCGAAACCGCACGGTCCGGCGCTGCGTGAAGACCCGGGGGGAGCGGTCCGTGTACTCGCGGCCGCCGAGCGCGGCGGCAGCGACCCGGTTCACGGCAGGAATCATTGCCGGTACCGCGGTGCCGGCGGCACAGGCAGTCCGGAACACCGTATTGGCGAGCAGCGAATCATCGACCCATCGGCGCAGCGGAGGCAGCGGCGCCAGGGGAGAGGCTGCAGGAAGCCGCGTGTTGGTCTTGGTGGCCGCCCGGCCGGTATGCGGAAACCAATAGAACTCGAAGTGGTCCGCTTCCTTCACCCGGTTCCCCAGGCCGGACAGAACTGACTCGAGGGGCTCCGAACGTTCCTCGGCCCGCAGGAGGAACGCCGGCACGCACTGCAGCGTGACCTCGGCAATAACTCCCAGGGCCCCGAGTCCCAGTGCAGTCGCCGGGAGGAGCGGGTCCCCGTCCGCCAAGGCAAGGCGCCCGCCGTCGGGCTGAATGAGCACCAAGCCGCAGACCTGGGTGGACAGTCCGCCGAAGCCAGCCCCGGTGCCGTGGGTGCCGGTGGAAATGGCGCCGGCGATCGACTGCCGGTCGATGTCGCCCAGGTTCGGCATCGCCAGCCCGTAGGGGGCCAGCAGGCGCGGCACCGCATGCAGCCGGGTGCCGGCCAGCAGCGTCACCCGGCCCGTTCCCGGATCGGCGCTCACCAGGCCCTGCAGCCGGGAGAGGTCCAGGAGAACGTCTGGAGCGGCCCCGATTCCGGTAAAGGAATGACCTGCGCCCACGGCCTTGACCCGCTGCCCTCCCGCCGCAGCGCCGGCAACGGCCCGCTGGAGGGAAGCGACCGACGTCGGACGTTCCATCCTGCTCGGACGCACCCGGACGGTCCGGGCCCAGTTCTGCCAGCTCCGTCTCCGCACCGGCAGGCGGAGGCCGCCAACTCCCCGCGAAAACGGGTTCACAGGAATGCCTTGCCTTCGCCGCGGTAGGTGGGCAGGACGGCTGCCACCTGCCCGTTCTTAACGATGTGGAACTCATTCACCCGTTCGGACAGTTCTCCGGACTTCGCGTGCCGCAGCCAGATCCGGTCCCCTGGCCGGAGACCGGCCGCTGCCGGTCCCGCCAGCGGCGTCTGTACCTCGCCTGCCCCCTCCCGCGGCAGCAGGCGCAGGCCCCGGGGCCACGCCACCTGAGGGACACGGCTGGGACCGGGAGGGCCGGAGGCGATCCACCCTCCGCCCAGCACCGTGGCGAACCCAGGGTCCGGCCGGCGAACCACATCCAGCGCGACTGCGGCTGCCGGCGCCGGAGTGAAGGAACGGTAGGTGCCGAACAGGTGCCCGGCGAAGACCCCCGATCCGGCCGTGATCTCAGTGACCGACGCATCCGCTGCAGTGGCTTCAACTGAACCCGTGCCTCCGCCGTTGACGAACTCAAGGTCAGCCAGCTCGCCCAGTGCCTGCACGATCCGGGCGCGCCTGGCGGTGAGTTCTGCCATCGACCGGCCCTGGACCAGGCGCATCAGACGGTTGCGGACCGCTGCGCCCGGAACTGCATTCCCGACGCCGGCCACCTGGGCTTCATACATCATCAGGCCCACCAGCTGGAAGCCGGGACGGGCAACGACCGTGCTGCCAAGCACTGCAGCCTGCGCAGGCGTATGCAGGGGAGAGCGGCGGGTACCAATGAACCCCAGCATCCGTGACCGCCAGGACGCATCGGCGTCCAGGCAGATCCGCAGCGTGCAGCGGCTGCCCGGCGGCAGGACAGCATCGATCAGGTCCAGCTGCTCCTCGCCGTCGACCATCAGCGTGACCCGGGAGGCCAGCAGTTCGTCCCCGGCAAGGCGGCGCAGTGCCTGCCGGTCCGCCGTCGGGTAACCCACCACCACGTCGTCGAAGTCCCTGGCGAGCCACAGCGCTTCCTCGAGGGTGAAGGCGAGGATTCCGGAAATTCCCGGCACCTGCTGCAGCGACTCCAGTACCCCGCGCACCCGCAGGGACTTGCTGGCGATCCGCAGGGGCACACCGCCGGCGCGGCGCAGCAGGTCACGGGTATTCCACCGGAGGGCATCGAGCTCCAGCACCGCGGCCGGCGCTGGGATCTCCTCGACCGCGCGGGTCAGCGACGCCCAGTAGACATCCGGGTTCCGCCACGGTTCGGCGGCGGTGACGGCGGCCAGGTCCAGCACCGTGCCGTCCGGGCGGGAACGCAGGAGGTCGGGGGAGGAATCTGTATCTTCCATGCCTGGATCCTAGCGGCGGGCAGCGCGTTTAGGGCTGAGGTTCGCTGCCCAAATAGGCAAGGAGGGCAGACCGGACGAAAGCCGCGCCACCGGCCCCGCCGTAGTTCGCGGCGAACCGCGGATCAGCCACATACATTTCCGCCAGGGAACGGACGTAGCCATCCAGCTCGCCCGCACCCGTGGGAGCTCCCGGGACGCTCTTCAGCCACGCGATATGCCGTTCCGCGAGTCCGTGTGCCACGGGGCCGGCGGGATCAGCTCCCTGTTCAGCGGCCTCTGACCAAGCGCGTCCCAGCTCCTGGGTTTGCTCCTGCCAGGCTGTGCGCTCGCCGTCGTCCATGTTCCTCCACCATTCGTCGGAGCGCGCGTAAGCCTGGCTCCCCCATCTGCTTTCAACCTCGTCCCTGTACCGGGTGTGGTCGAATCCGTCGAAGGTTTCCTCGGGCATGATCTGCAGTCCTTTCTCCAGTGCTGCGATGGTTCTCCGGACCGACGCGGCCTGCCGCAGCAGCCGGTCCTGTTCCTTTTCCAGCCACGACAGGTGGTTCCGCAGCTCCTCAGCGGGGTCTTCGCGGCGCTCCAGGATGCCCGCGATCCCGGGCAGTCCCAGACCGAGTTCGCGCAGCAGCAGGATGCGCTGCAGCCGTACCAACGAATCCCGTCCGTAGTAGCGGTGGCCGTTGCTGCCGGTCCGCGCAGGGGGCAGGAGGCCAATCGCGTCATAGTGGCGAAGGGTCCGGCTGGTGATGCCGGCCTGGCGCGCCACGTCCTGGACGCTGAACTCACGTGCCGGTTCCCGGTTGTTCGTGCTCATGCTGCAACGCTAGGGGTTGACGCAGCGTCAATGTCAAACGGTTCAGCCGCCCAGCTGCTCCGCGAGGCTCCGAAGCCGGCCAGTCGCCGCGAGTGCCTTGGCGGTTCGGAGCAGGCCGGCGATGTTCGCGGGGCCGGCATCATCCAGTGCGTGGCCGACGCCGGGAAGCAGCGGAGTATGCAGACGAACGTATCGCTCGCCCAGGGCAAGGCCCAGCAGGTTCCGGGTGAGGCGGCCGGGTGCTCCGTACAGGGACTCGATGACCGGTTCCATGGCAGTGAGCTGGGCGGGGTGAGCCAGCTGCGAGACCGCGTTGGATTCAAGGAGGATTCCGCGGATTCCGCGGATTCCGCCGCCGTCAATGGAAAGGACTCGGATCATTGCAGCTCCCGGTTTGTGACTGGCGCGGCGGTGCGTGGAAGCCATGCTTGCCGCCTGGTCAGTCCGCGGTCAACGGTGCGCGCCCGAACGGTCCGGCAAAGGCCGGAAGCTGATTGTTAAGCAGCGGTCACAGCGAACTACCAGTATTCCGGGTTACGCTTGCCACATCCATAGGGCATTTGCTCTACTTCGCGGCTGGGAAGTCGAAGAGACTTCAGAGGCGCTTATGAGCATTGCTGCACAACCACGTACTACCAGGAACCGCGAGAACGCTGTCGCCAGCAGCTACTCAGCGCTGCTGAAGATTATCCGCGACGAAGGCCTGCTCAAGCGGCGCCGTGCCTTCTACATCACGACCTTCGTGTTCCTCTGTGCCGGCCTCATCGCTGCCGGCACCGGCTTCTTCCTGATCGGGGAGAGCTGGTTCCAGCTGCTGATTGCGGCAGCCCTGGGCATCCTGTTCACGCAGCTTGCCTTTATTTCCCATGAAGCCTCCCACCGCCAGGTCTTCGAATCCGGCCCCGCGAACGACCGCGCCGGACGATTCCTCGCCAACGCCGTCGTGGGCATCAGCTACCAGTGGTGGATGAACAAGCACACCCGGCACCATGCCAACCCCAACACCGTGGGTAAGGACCCGGACATCGAGATGGACGCCATCTCGTTCCAGGTTGAGCAGGCCGAGACCCGGAAGGGTTTGATGGCCTGGCTGACCCGCCGCCAGGGCTGGCTGTTCTTCCCGCTGCTGCTGCTTGAAGGCATCAACCTGCACGCCACGTCCATCCGGCACCTGTTCTCCAGGAACAAGGTCAAGGGACGCTACACGGAAATCACCATGGTCTTCCTGCGCCTGGGCCTCTACGTGGCTGCGGTCTTCTTCTTCCTGCCAGTGGGCATGGCATTTGCCTTCCTGGGCGTCCAGCTCGGCGTTTTCGGTGTCTACATGGGCGCGTCCTTCGCGCCGAACCACAAGGGCATGCCGCTGATCCCGCGTGACTCCAAGGTCGATTTCCTCAGCCGCCAGGTCCTGACCTCGCGCAACATCACCGGCCGCGGCATGAACACGTTCATGGGCGGACTGAACTACCAGGTTGAGCACCATCTGTTCCCGAGCATGCCGCGCCCGCACCTGGCCCGCGCTTCGGAAATCGTGAAAGAGCACTGCGCCAAGCACAAGATTCCGTACACGGAGGCAACGCTCACGCAGTCCTACGCCATCGTGGTCCGCTACCTGAACCGCGTGGGCCTCTCCGCCCGCGATCCGTTCGACTGCCCGGTGCGGTCCCAGTACCGCTAGGCAAACGTCTGCCGGAAGAGACAGGCAACAAAGGACGGCTCCGGGATGAACTGCTCCCCGAAAGTTGGACTGGCCAAATAAGATCCTAGGCCGCGAGGGCCTGAGCACGGTATTGCACCGGGCTCAGGCCCTCGAGCTTTGTCGAGATGCGTTCATTGTTGTACCAGCCGATGTACTCGCGGAGCTGCGCTGCCAGGGCATCGGTGTTCAGGAACCGGACCCGGTGGAACAGCTCTTCCTTCAGATGACCGAAGAAGTTCTCCATCACCGCGTTGTCGTAGCAGTTACCTTTGCGCGACATTGACTGGACTGCGCCGGCATCATTGAGCAGAGCACGCCAGGACCGGTGCTGATACTGGAAGCCCTGATCCGAATGAACCATCGGCGCTTCACCAGACCTTAGGCTGGCCAGGGCATCGCGCAGGCACGAATTCGTGAGCTCCAGGTTCGGGGAGTCCCCGACCGAAAAAGACACTACCTGCCGGTCGTAGAGATCCATCACCGGTGAAAGATAGAGCTTGCGGTCACCGACACTGAACTCAGTCACGTCCGTAACCCATTTCTGGTTTGGTGCAGCAGCTTCGAATTCCCGGTTCAACAGGTTCGGCGCCACTACACCTTGCTCGCCGCGGTAAGAGGCGTAGCGTTTCCTGCGCCGGACTTTACAGACCAGCCGAAGAGAGCGCATCAGCTTCAAGACGGTCTTTTTCGCCACGGTCCAACCCTGCTTGACCAGTACCGTGTGGATGCGGCGGTGACCGTACCGGGCATGGTTCTTCTCGAAGATTTCCCGGACTGCGGCTTTGAGCTCAGCTTGTGGGTCCGGGTTCTGTAAGCGGGCTTGGTGGTAGAAAAACGTTGACCGAGCCAAGCCGGCCACGTCAAGGAGCAAGTCCAGACGGTGCTCGGCCTTGAGGGCGATGACAGCGCGGACTTTTAGCGCCGTTCCTTTCCCCTCAAGGCCTGAACTTTTCCCAGGAAGGCTACTTCTGCCCGCAGCCGCTCGTTCTCCCTACGCAACCGTTCAAGCTCCGACACCGGCCGCGCAGGAGCTTCGGTCAGCGCTTTCGGACGGCCCTTCGGTTTAGGACGCAAGCCCTCTTCGCCTTCGCTGCGGTACTTACTGACCCACGCCTTGATGAGATTGGGTGAGGACAGCTGGAACTCCTGAGCCAAGGCGACCTTCGTTTCTCCTGCAAGAAAGCGCTGAACAACCATGAGCTTGAACTCAAACGAAAACTTACGCTTGGTTGGCTTGGCCAATAGTGTTGTCCCTCCGCGCACTCTCCAGCGGTCGTATAACCCGTTTGCAGCCTTCTTGCTCACGCCAAGCTTCATGGCTACCGACTTGTACCCCCAACCCAGCTCAAATAAGGCTACCGCTGCCTCACGCTGCTCTTCCGACAATGAACTGCTGCTGTGCATAGAACTGCTCCCCGAGAGTGAACTGATTTCTCAGTCCAACTTTCGGGGAGCAGTTCAGGACCGGGGCCGTCCTTTTGCGTCATCCCCGGCCAAGGCCGGATATAAAGTGCACTGACTGTCTGCGAGACTGGGGGCATGCCTTCAACTTCTGTACCCGGACTGCCCGCCGTCAAACGCACCAAGGACCAGGCAATGCACATTGGTGCCCGGCTCGAGGACCGGATCCACTCCACCCGGATGAACGCTGCCCGCAAACGCGGGGGAGTGCAGACGGTCCTGTCCTTCACGGGTTACGGCTCGACGTCCTGGGTGCGGGTGCTGGGACGAGTGGTGCTGGCCAAGCCAGGCAAGCTCTCGGCCCGCACCGGTTCCGCCCAGGCACTGCGGGACGGGGTGCGCGGCTGGCGCAACTTCATCAGCCCGCCGGTCAACGACGCCGTGGTCTGCGTCGGGATCGGCGAGGAAAAACACCTGGTCACCGCGGACCGCGGAGGAGTCATCGACACGGTGCTGCCTGCATCCCTTGCTCCGGGCTGGCAGAGCATCACGCTGCGTCCGGAGGCAGAGCCCGACGCCGTGCCGGTTGCTTCGCCGGTGTACATCGTGGATCCAGCGGCCAAGACCGGTGTCATATCCGATATTGACGACACGATCATGGTCACGGCACTGCCGCGTCCCCTGCTGGCAGCATGGAACACCTTTGTGCTTGACGAGCATGCCAGGACTCCAACTCCGGGCATGGCAGTGCTGATGGACCGGCTGACGCGGGAGAACGAAGGCGGGCCGGTCTTCTACCTCTCCACAGGGGCATGGAACGTTGCTGCGACCCTGACACGCTTCATCACCCGCAACCTGTACCCGGCCGGACCGCTGCTGCTCACTGACTGGGGTCCCACCCGTGACCGCTGGTTCCGCAGCGGGCCGGAGCATAAGCGCACCCAGCTTGAGCGCCTGGCCAGGGAATTCCCTGACATCAGCTGGTTGCTCATCGGAGATAACGGCCAGCACGACGAGGCGATCTACGCGGAGTTCAGCCGAACCCATCCGCAGAATGTCCGGGCCGTGGCCATCCGGCAGCTTTCCCCGAGCGAGGCCGTCCTGGCCGGCGGACGGTCCTCCGGCCCGGGGGCACCTCCCCGGGATATCCCATGGATCTACGCTCCGGACGGCGCGGGCATGTCCCGCCAGCTGATGGAACAGGGGCTGCTGCCCGACGCCGGCTAGGGCTGGTCTTCCTCGGTGCGGATGGTGCGCATAATCCGCCGAAGGCTCATCGCCAGCGACGCCGTGGCATCAATAGGTGAATCCGGCGATGCCTGGCCGTTCATAGTGGTAACCAGCTCCTGGACGGCGTTGACGGCCTCGGTGTATTCCTCGGTATCCGCATCCCAGGTTTCTACGGCCTCTGCGGAGGCCAGCATGGCGCGTTCAAGTGCATCGGCAACCGCTTCCGGAACCGGTGTCTCCTCCGGTGAGCTCCAGATCGCGGTGGCGAGGACCTCCGTCATGTCCTCCACATAGAGCGTGACACGTTCCATGGCGCGCAGTGCACGGAAGTCGGCATTGAGATCACGCTGGTGGCGCCGCCGCCGCAGGTTGCCGTGACGGCTTGAATCGGCCAGCTGCACCGCTTCGCGGACTTCGCGGCTGAAGGAGATGAGCTCAGTCCGGCGATTGGACCAGTCTTCGTGTTCCGGGGGCCAGGACTCGCCAACTGCCATGCCCATCTCCCGCAGCTGACGGGCGAGGGTCAGCCGAAGCGAGGCCAGCCCGTCCACGGCTCCGTTGAGGTGCAGCGGCGGATACAGCACTGCGTTGACGGTCAGTCCCACCAGCACCCCCACGAGCATCTGCACGGCGTAGCCGTAGGAGTAACCGTCCGCGTTGTCTCCGCCCAGGACCAGCACAAAGAGAGCGGCGACCGGCAGGTAGTCCCGTCCTGCGCCGAGCCGGGGGATGCCGGCGAGGAGCACGCCAAGGCCAACAATCAGGGAGATGGTCCACACCGTGGGCCCGCCGAAGAAGAGGGCGATCAGGGCCAGGCCGATTCCGCTGACGAGACCGATCAGGGTCTGTATTCCGGCCCGCGCCGTGCCGGCCACCGTGGGGTACATGCTGACCAGCGCGCCAAGGGGGGCGTAGTAGGGATACTCAGCGGCGACCCCGGGCACCAGTGGGGCCAGGCTCCAGGCGATGCCGACTGCTACGGCCGCCTTAACGGCCAGCTGGAACCGGGTGTACCGCAGCATTCCGGTGAGCCGGTTGGATACAGCCGCCAGGGAGGGTTTGGGCAGGGTCTTGCCTCGCAGAGCCATTTGGCCAGTATGCCTGCTGCCCGCCGGACCGTCGATTTATGCGACCTGTCCCACTATCCGGGGCTATCCGGGGCCGGCAGCCCGGTTTCGCGGCGCGGGCGGCGGTCCGGGGGAGGGCGAGATGCTGATGCCCTCCAGCACGTCTGCCAGCCGGTCCAGGAAGACCCGGGTGCGCGGGCCCTGCCGGTCATTGATGACCAGGGCAAAGATGCTGCGGGCAAGGCGTATCTCCGGGACATCAAGGACAACGACGCCGCGGCTGCCGTTAAGCATGGCAAGTTCCGGAACCAGTGCAGCTCCTATGCCCGCCGCGGCCATCCCCAGGCTCGCGTTGAAGTCGTCACAGTAGGCCGCGACCCTCGGGTGGAGGCTGCATCCGGCGAACAGCCGTTCGATGACGAGCGCATCCGGAGTGCCCGGATGATGCATGATCCACGGCATGTCAGAGAGCTGTTCAGCGGTGACCTTGGCGCCCGGACGGATTCCCCACGCCTCCGGAAGAACTACCCGGAAGTTGTCATCCCCAAGCCACTGCCGGCTCACGGTTCCGGGCCAGGCCAAGCCTCCCTGTCCCACCTGGAATACCAGCGCAACATCCAGTTCCCCGCCGCTGCGGAGCCCCTGGATAGTCTGTCCGGGTTCGGCAACGAAGATCTTCAGGTCGATCCCCAGGTCCTTCCAATCCGGGGACCCCACCAGGCGGGGGAGGGCGAACGTAGCGAGGCTGGGAAAAATGCCCAGGCGCAGTTCGTGTCCGGTGCCCGCTTCGGCGCGGGCCGCGGCTGCCAGCAGTGCATCCATATCAGTCAGCACCTTTGAGGCATGGCGGGACATCACGACGGCGGCTTCCGTCGGTACTGCTGCGCGCGCTGACCGCTGGAAGAGAATGGTTCCGGTTTCGCGCTCCAGTGCCGACATCTGCTGCGAAACGGCTGAGGCGGTGTAGCCCAGGTGCACTGCGGCCGCAGCGAAGGATCCCCGGCGCATGACTTCCAGCAGTGTCTTGAGATGGATCGGGTTGACCACGGCCGTCGTTTTCCCCTCTGTGGTGCGTCGAATCGACGTCGACCACAATATCTAGTGGTGACAGCTACTACGCGCGACACGCCCAGCAGGGGCGACACGCGCTCATTCAACTGGCCCCACAGCCTGTGCACCCGGCCTCCACAGGCTGTGGAGAAGTCTCCGATTCCCAGCGGAAATCCACGTAAATCAACGGCGTTGCCTGTGCAGAAACTGTGGACGACGGACGTGTGGAATGACATACTTGTAATACATCATCTAGGGGTAGGGCGCTGGCTGTCGCACTAGATGTAGTGGCTGGATGTAGTATCAATGGACAGACTTCAGCATTACCTAGGGGAGACCACCATGACCGTTACGGTTTACACCAAGCCTTCGTGCGTACAGTGCAACGCCACCTACCGCGCCCTCGACAAGAAGGGCATCGCGTACCAGAGTGTTGACATGTCCCAGGACCCGGAAGCTCTCGAGCGCGTACGGGCACTGGGCTACATGCAGGCTCCCGTGGTCATCACGGACCAGGACTCCTGGTCCGGCTTCCGCCCGGACAAGATCGAGGAACTGGCACAGGCAAGCGTCACCTCCGTCGCCTAGCCTGGACTAGACGCACGCTGCCGGTTCCGGCCAGGAAGGCATAAGGGACGGCAGCCGTAACTCAGTACGGGTAACTCAGTACGGGTAACTCAGTACAAGCAATTAAGTACGGGCAATTCAGTACAGGCGCAGCAGCCAGGAAGCCAGACCGCTGTCAAAGAAGCAGGATGCAATGACATTGGGAACCGTGAATCAGCGAGCCGGAGCCGCCTCAGGCTCCGGTACGCTGCATGTCCCGGGCCATTCTGCCGGGGACCCGGATTTCCCGGAGTCCCATCCGGTTACCGACGCAGACCTGGTGTTCTTCACCTCCGCATCCGGCTACACCGGACGGTTCGCGGCCAAGCTGGACCGGCCTTCCGCACGGATTCCGCTGCTGACCTCAGCGCCGACGCTGCTGGCACGCAGGCCATACGTGCTGTTGCTTCCCACCTACGGCGGAACGGCAGCGCAGCCGGGAGCCGCAGCCAAGGGCGCGGTTCCCAAGCAGGTCATCAAATTTCTGAACGTCGAATCAAACCGGGCACTTATCCGGGGTGTGATCGGCGCGGGCAACACAAACTTCGGCGAGAACTACTGCCTGGCGGCGGACATCATTTCCGCCAAGTGCCAGGTCCCCGTTTTGTATCGATTTGAACTCATGGGCACGTCGGAGGACGCTGCCACGGTAAACCAAGGATTGGAAGAGTTTTGGACACATCAGTCGCAGAAGCCGGCATGACGGACTCCAAGGAGCTGCCGGAAGCCTACAAGGGCCTGGGCTATCACGAGCTCAACGCCATGCTGAACCTCTACGGCAAGGACGGTGAAATCCAGTTCGACGCCGACCGCGCGGCTGCACGCCAGTACTTCCTTCAGCACGTCAACAACAACACCGTGTTCTTCCACGACCTGGAAGAGAAGCTGGACTACCTGGTCAAGAACGACTACTACGAGCGCGAGACGCTTGACCAGTACACGATGAACTTCATCCGTGAGCTCTACAACCGCGCCTACAAGAAGAAGTTCCGCTTCGAAACCTTCCTTGGCGCCTTCAAGTTCTATACCTCCTACACGCTGAAGACCTTTGACGGCAAGCGCTACCTGGAGCGCTACGAAGACCGCGTCTGCATGGTTGCCCTGCACCTGGCCCGCGGCAACGAGCAGCTGGCTACCCAGATGGTGGACGAGATCATCGAGGGCCGTTTCCAGCCCGCCACCCCCACCTTCCTCAACGCCGGCAAGAAGCAGCGCGGCGAGCTGGTCTCCTGCTTCCTGCTGCGCATCGAAGACAACATGGAGTCGATCGGCCGGTCCATCAACTCCGCACTGCAGCTCTCCAAGCGCGGCGGCGGTGTTGCCTTCGCGCTGACCAACATCCGCGAGGTGGGTGCCCCGATCAAGCAGATCGAGAATCAGTCCTCCGGCGTCATCCCCGTGATGAAGCTCCTGGAAGATTCCTTCTCCTACGCGAACCAGCTCGGTGCCCGCCAGGGCGCCGGTGCCGTGTACCTGCACGCCCACCACCCGGACATCAACCGGTTCCTGGACACCAAGCGGGAGAACGCGGACGAGAAGATCCGCATCAAGACCCTCTCCCTCGGCGTCGTTATTCCGGACATCACCTTCGAGCTGGCCAAGCGCGACGAGGACATGTACCTGTTCTCCCCGTACGACGTCGAAAAGGTCTACGGCATGCCGTTCTCCGACGTCTCGGTCACCGAGAAGTACTACGAGATGGTCGATGACTCCCGGATCAAGAAGACCAAGATCAAGGCCCGCGAGTTCTTCCAGACACTGGCCGAAATCCAGTTCGAATCCGGCTACCCGTACATCATGTTCGAGGACACGGTGAACCGGGAAAACCCGATCGACGGCAAGATCATCATGTCCAACCTGTGCTCGGAAATCCTCCAGGTTTCCCAGCCCACCACGTACAACGATGACCTGTCCTACGACCAGACCGGCAAGGACATCTCCTGCAACCTGGGCTCGCTGAACATCGCGAAGACCATGGATTCGCCGGACTTCGGCCTCACCATCGAGACAGCTATCCGTGCGCTGACCGCTGTCTCGGACATGAGCCACATCGGTTCGGTTCCGTCCATCGCCAAGGGCAACGACCAGTCGCACGCCATCGGCCTGGGCCAGATGAACCTCCACGGCTACCTTGCCCGCGAGCGGGTCCACTACGGATCCGTTGAAGGCATCGACTTCACGAATATCTACTTCTACACGGTGGTTTACCACGCCGTGCGCGCCTCGAACCTGCTGGCCATCGAAACCGGCCGCACGTTCGCAGGCTTCGAGAAGTCCAAGTACGCCTCCGGCGAGTTCTTCGACAAGTACGTGAACGGCGAATGGGTTCCGCAGACCGAGCGTGTGCGTGAACTGTTCGAGAGCGTGCACATCCCCACCCAGGCCGACTGGGCTGCGCTGCGCGCTTCGGTCATGGAGCACGGCATCTACAACCAGAACCTGCAGGCTGTTCCGCCGACCGGTTCGATTTCCTACATCAACAACTCCACCTCTTCCATCCACCCGGTGGCGTCGAAGATCGAAATCCGCAAGGAAGGCAAGCTGGGGCGTGTCTACTACCCGGCTCCGTACCTGACCAACGACAACCTGGAGTACTACCAGGATGCGTACGAAATCGGCTACGAGAAGATCATCGACACCTACGCCGCTGCCACGCAGCACGTGGACCAGGGCCTGTCCCTGACGCTGTTCTTCAAGGACACCGCCACCACGCGTGACATCAACAAGGCGCAGATCTACGCCTGGCGCAAGGGCATCAAGACCATCTACTACATCCGCCTGCGCCAGCTCGCCCTGGAAGGCACCGAAGTTGAGGGCTGCGTCAGCTGCATGCTGTAGCCGCCGTCCCGCTTCGACTTCTTCAAGACAAGGAAAACAATGACCGAGAAGCTTAAGCTGATCGACCACGTGCAGGCGATCAACTGGAACCGCATCCAGGATGACAAGGACGTAGAAGTCTGGAACCGCCTGGTGAACAACTTCTGGCTGCCTGAGAAGGTGCCACTGTCCAACGACGTCCAGTCATGGAACACGCTGACGCCTGAAGAGCAGCAGCTGACCATGCGCGTCTTCACCGGCCTGACCCTGCTGGACACCGTGCAGGCAACGGTTGGTGCCGTCTCCCTGATCCCCGATGCGCTCACCCCGCACGAGGAAGCGGTCTACACGAACATCGCGTTCATGGAGTCCGTCCACGCCAAGAGTTATTCCTCGATCTTCTCCACCCTGTGCTCCACCAAGGAGATCGAAGAAGCCTTCCGCTGGTCCACGGAGAACGAGAACCTGCAGAAGAAGGCCCACATCGTCACGGACTACTACCGCGGTGATGATCCCCTGAAGCGCAAGGTGGCCTCCACCCTGCTGGAGTCCTTCCTCTTCTACTCCGGCTTCTACCTGCCGATGTACTGGTCCTCCCGGGCCAAGCTCACAAACACTGCAGACCTGATCCGCCTGATCATCCGTGATGAGGCCGTGCATGGCTACTACATCGGCTATAAGTTCCAGCGCGGACTGGAGACCGTTTCCGAAGAGCGCCGCCAGGAGCTCAAGGACTACACGTACGAGCTCCTGTACGAGCTGTACGAGAACGAAGTCCAGTACACGCACGACCTGTACGACGGCGTCGGGCTGGCTGAGGACGTCAAGAAGTTCCTGCACTACAACGCCAACAAGGCCCTGATGAACCTGGGCTACGAGGCCATGTTCCCGTCGACCCTGACGGACGTGAACCCGGCTATCCTTTCGGCACTGTCACCGAATGCGGATGAGAACCACGACTTCTTCTCCGGCTCGGGCTCGAGCTACGTAATAGGCAAGGCCGTGAACACCGAAGACGAGGACTGGGACTTCTAGCCCGGCACTGCTGGAGCGAGTTCCTTTCGGCAAACCGCAAGGGCCGTCTATCCGGGGAAATTCCCGGATAGACGGCCCTTGCGGTTTCCTGCGGAGGCGGTCAGTGCTGAGCTGCGCGGCCCCGCTTGGCAAACCGCAGGACAACGCCTGCGGCTATGAGCAGTGCCCCTGCTCCGGCTGCAAGCATCCAGCCACGCTGGACCCCGGTTGCGGCCAGTGTGCCCTTGCCGTTCGCTGCGTCCGGGTCCGCAGCCGACGGGTTACTGCCAGCCGGCCCGGAGTCGCCGCTGCCGGAGTCCGTGCCAGCCCCCGCCGTGCCGGGCCCGGAGGTCCCAGGCGCCTGGCCCGTACCGCCAGTACCAGTACCGCCAGTACCAGTACCGCCAGTGCCCGTACCGGGCGTCTGGCCGCCGCCGTTCCCGTCGCCGGTCCCGTTCCCGTCGCCGGGAACGGGGGGATCAGCAGGATCGGTGGGATCGGGTACCGGCCCGGGGTTGAGCGCCAGGAGGTTTACCGGGGAGTAATGCACGGCACCGTGGGGGTCGCGGGTCTCGACGTACCAGCCCCGCCCGCCTTCGCCCGGGGTGGCCCAGGCGGCAGTGACAACCGACCCGCTCTCAACCTCGGTCTGGCAGCTGATGTCTGCAGTGGTGAGAACGTCCACGGAGAACGCATCGGTGGCCAGTTCCTTGGCACGGATCTCGATGCCCAGGTCAGCGTAGCTCATGGTGAATTCCTGATGCTGGGGTTCCAGCGAAGGATCCGTCGAGTTGTACTGGTCCAGCGATGGTGAGTACGTGCGGGCAGTGACGTTCCCTGCGGCGTTGTCGAAGTGCAGGAGCCTCAGGAAGCCCTGACCGCCTTCGGGCAGACCCTGGTAGTCAAACAGGATCTGCTGGACCTTCCGGTCGGCGGTGCCGTCGCCGTCGTCATCAAATTCGTCCACCCGGGTGTAGGCATCGTGGTAGTGCCCGGAGAAGACCATGTACACGTTGGGGTTCGCTGCAACTACCTCATTCTGGATCCGCTGCGGAACCGGACCCAGCCCGCCGGTCGTCAGAAGGTATTCGTGCAGGTTCAGCACTGCGGTGCGTTCGGGGTATTTCTCCAGGATGCTGTTCATCCAGTCGATTTCCTCGTCGGCGGGTCCCCAGCCCATGTAAAGCATGATGAAGTCGATTCCGCCGGCGGTGATGAGGTCATAGTGTCCCCGGTTGTCCTGGTACGTGCCGCCGTACCAGGGGTTCTGGCTGAACCGTTTGGCGCCGAACCAGTTTGAGAAGGCTCCGTAGTCTCCCGTCTTGTGTCCGACGTCGTGGTTTCCGGCCAGCACCCCGTACGGCAGTCCTGCCTCATCCAGCTGCCGGTAGGCGGCGTCTGCGTTTTCCCACTGGTACTGCTTGTCCGACTCGTCGACGATGTCGCCGGTGTGGAAAACGTACTGCAGGTTGAGGTCATCACGGCGGTCCAGGAAATACTTGTGGATGTTCAGCTGGTGGTCGTAGAAGGTCTCGTTGTAGTACTGCGTGTCCGATTCCCAGCCGAGCGTGAAGTCGTAGTCGTTCCGCGGCGTGTCCTGGGGATGGGCAGGAGCCACCGCGGTGGAACGGGTGGACCGGTCCGCCCCGGCGAAACCTTCGGAGTGCTGGATCAGGACCTGCATTTTCCCGTCAGCCGTGTGATCCGCTGCGGGGACCATGGCCGTGAGGTCGAAGGCGGCAGCGCCGGCGGCCCCGCTGGTGGTGACGTGGCGGTCCACTTCTTCCCACGCACCGGTGGTCCTGTTCAGCACGTACATCAGGACCTTGGCTTCGGGGTTGGCCGATCCGGTCCACTTGAGCCGGGCGGTGTAGTCCGTCCCCGCCCCCGGAGGGACGGTGACTTCGAAGAGCTGGTACGGGAATTCGCTGCTGGAAGACACAGCCGATTCGATCCCGTCAGAGCCAAGGATCTTCTGCAGTTCGCCCTGATCCAGCAGGGTCTTCGCTGACCGGTCCAGTCCGGCGGCGGTGCTTGTGGTGCCGCTGTAGGAAGCCATGGATGATGTTCCGGGAGTAAGGCGGTAGCCTTCGCGGAAGCACACGTCCAGGCGGTCTGCGCTGGGGTCCGTGACACGGGCGCTCAACGTCACGGGACCGCCGTCGATTGCCGTGTTGTCTGCGGGGGAGAGTCCGTCAGCGGAGGGCTGCTCCACCGGGGTGGTGAACCGGATGGTCCGTTCGGCGATGTTGCCTGCCTTGTCCTCGCCCGTAATGGCCAGGTCATGGGATCCCGCCTGGAGAGTGAGCGACGACGTCTCGTAGGGAAGCTGGATCGTTTCCCCGTCAAGGACCGCGCTGATGGAGTCAACGCCGGATCCGGCGTCCGAGGCAGAAGCGTCGATGGTGAAGACGCCCTGGTAATCGCGCCCATCCTCGATGGTTGTTGCCAGCGCGGGGGCGGTGTTGTCAACGCTGACGGTGCGGGTGAGCGATGATCCCGGGATCTCGGCGCTGACGGTGTGGCCGCCGTCCGGAACGGCGGTGGTGTCCCAGGCGTAGGAACGGGCGGTGAAGGCGTTCTCCGGGACCGTGAAGGAAGCATCGAAGAAGTCGAGTTTCCCGGCGCTGTCTCCCATGTTCAGCACCTGGTTCGGGTCGGTGTACCCGGCCGGATAGAGCGTGCGGCCATCCGGCAGGATCATCCTCAGGTTCTTGATCTGGAAATCGTCGTTGTTTTCATCCGGATCGATTTCCGGGGCGGCCTTCGTGCCCGAGTACACGCTCAGGACAGTGTCCCGGCCCGGAGAAACCTTGGACAGCGGAACCGGCACGGTGATGGTCTCGTAGCCCTCATAGATTCCGTCGTCAAAAATGTGCAGGACGTCTTCCCCCGCAAGGACACCGTTGCGGAAGAACGTGTCAACGCCGCCTGCCTCAAACGCGAAAACCGGTTCGTCTTCGAGCGCGGGGACGGTGCTCTCCACGACGGTCCCGTCGATGCCCAGCTGCACGGGAGAGGGGAACTGGTCCGCCGCAGCCGCCACCGTGGTGGTACCGGAGACGAACTGGCCATCTTCGAGGTTAAGGCGGACAGGCGCGTTGTCCACGCCTTCAGCGTTGATCCGGCGCAGCTCGGTCCGTGAGGTGGTGGTCCCGTCACTGGCTGCCAGATAGTACTCATACCATTTCTTGCCGGTAAGGTCGGCCGTCGCCACCTTGTGGGTGAACTGCAGGCTGGATGGTATCCCGGTGTTGGTGGCCTGAAGGTTGATGGCGGTGAAGTCCTGGTCCGCGCTGCTCTTGAGGTAGAGGGTGAGGCTGCGGACTATCGAGTCGTCCTTGGCCTCAGCCTCGATGCTCAGCTCGGTACCGGCGTTGAAGGTGGACGCTGTGGCATCGGTGATCTCCGGTGCCGCCCCGTCGATCGGCAGGACCTGCAGCGGGTTGGCGGCCTGCTGCCCGGATACTGAACCCGGCGTTGGGGCCGCGTTGCCGAGCAGCGCCTGGCGCGTCCGGTCCTCTGGATCCGCTGTGTACTGCAGCCCCTGGCCTGCGGCGACGTCTTTGGTCCCGCCGAGGTTGTAGTACGCCCGGTTCACCGGTATTCCGGATTTGGTGGTGATCTCAATGCCACGGGCGCTGCCGTTCGCCATGCCGCCGGTGTGGATCTCCACGATGTTGGTGCCGGCGGCCAGGCTGGTGCCGTAGATGCGATTGAACTCGTCGGCGCCCAGGCCGTCATTGGGACCGTTCTTAATCCAGAAGACGAGGGTGCCGCCGGCGGGGATCGCAACGTCGCCGGGGGTGGCAGGCCAGTCCGTAACGCTGGAGTTACTGAGGTCTTCCAGCGGGTAGAGATAGCGCAGCTGGTAGTCGCTGAAGTTGATGGCCTGGCTGGTGGGGTTGTAGACCTCGACGAACTCGAATCCGTCAGAGCCTCCCACATTCGGCGAGTCGGCAAGGAGTTCGGTGATCTGAAGCTCGGCGCCCGCTGCCGTTTTCGGGTCCGCAGGCGTTCCGGTTGGGGACGGATCAGGTTCGGGTTCAGTCGGAGTGGGTGTTGGCTGCGGCTCGGTGGGAGTCGGCTCAGGGGCCGGGCCGGTTGGCTCCAGTGCGGCTGGATCCACGATCCCGGGGGTCGGGGCTCCGGAACTGAAAAGCTGGAGGGCGCCGCCGCCGCTGTCCCCGGACCCGAAATGGGCGGAGACATCAATGCCAGTGGAGCCGGCGGGGTAGTAGGACCAGCTGATGCTCCGGCCGGCCGTATCGGAGACGCGGATGCCGCGTTCTCCGCCATTGGCGAGTCCGGCCTGTCCGGATACCCGGACCAAGGGGTACTCGGTCGATGCAGATCCGGTCAATGAGGCGTAGTAGGCGCGGAATTCGGCGTCCGTTTTGCTGGCTGTGTCTACTGTCGCAGTTTGGTACTGCACCCAGAACACGGCTGCCTGTCCGGCCTTGATGACAGTCCCGTCCGGAACCTCGAGGAGAACATCACGGCTTCGGTCATCGGAATCGGCATAAGTGTAGGAGAGCTGCGCTCCGGCAGTCCCAACGGAAATGTCGGTCCCAGTGGTATTCAGGACCTCAAAGAATTCGAAGTTGTCATATCCAGTGTTGTCCGGTGCTATCTCGGTGACCATTAAATCCGGCACACCTGATGACGGGGCAGCTGTCGCGGCGGCCATTGAGGTGGTCAGCAAGCCGGCTGTAACAGCGGCAGCCAATGACACGGCGGTCACGGCGGAAACCAAATTCCGGCCATACCTTCCGGGCACGGGTTGGCAGGGGGACTGCGGCAAGGGAGGACTCCTAGGGGAAGAACGGGTGATTCCCAGAGCCTAGGGATGGAACGTGTCCGGCAGCTGAACAACAAACCAATTGAGGGATACGTTCGGCCGGCCCTCCCGGGAGAGCGGCAGGGAGGCGAATTCAGTCCCGCCGGGGCTTCTGCCGCTGCTGTCTGGTCACTGACCGCTGCTTCTTGGCGTCGAGGCGCCGAACCTTCGAACCCCGGGTGGGTTTGGTGCGGCGGCGCGTGGCGGGGCCGGGTTCGAGCCCGCGGGCCACAGCCTCGGCGAGTTTCGCCAGGGCAATCTCGCGGTTGCGCAGCTGGGACCGCTGTTCCGACGCGGTCACCATCAGGGATCCGGCAATGAGGCGTTGCCCCAGCCGCTCGAGCAGCGCCGCCCGCTGCTCGTCGGACAGCACCGCCGAACCCGCAACGTTCCATGACAGGGCGACTCGGCTGTCCGTGGTGTTCACGTGCTGCCCGCCTGGTCCGGAAGAACGGGAGAAGCGCCACTGAAGTTCCGCGGCAGGAATCGTCAGCGCAGGCGATACCGGTAAGTCCATGGCACCAGCGTCGCATGAATACTCCGCTGCCTGCGTCAGGCACCCACGTGCCCATTGTGCCTGCGGGCTAAGCTGAGGACCGACAGAGGCCTGGGGCTGCGCATGCCGCAGCGAAGGGCACCAAAATCTCATGGGGGAGACGCTGGATATGGGCAGAGGGCACACTGGTTATTCTGTGGCTGGAACACTTCTGGCAGCAGCGGTGCTGCTCGCGGGCTGCGCATCCGGCGCCGCCGGGGAACCCGCGCCGGACGTGCAGCTGTCACGATTCAGCTCCGCGGATGAGCTGCTGGCCGCCGTCAACGGACTGTATGGCTGCGATCCTGAAACGGCAGCGGAGCCGGGGACAATCGTCTTCGACGGATACCTGCCCCAGTACGCCATGTGCTCCGAGGGGCTGCAGATTGTCCGCTACGAAAATGAGGAAGACCGGATCACCGTTTCTAACATGCTGCCCAACGCCCAGAATGGACCGCTCGGCGTGGCTGAGGGTGCCAACTGGCACGTGCTGCCTCGGCCCGGAACCGCGGCTCCCGGCGAGAAGGAGCTGAAGGACCTTGCCTACCAGCTGGGCGGCCGCTACGTGGACCTCACCGCGGACGGATGAGCCCCGGTTGCCCAACCACTGAAAACAGATGGCGCTGAATAGCCAGGCTCGCCGGGTGCCGCACTACTGTGAGGTTCGAATAGTGTTTCCGGAATCTGAAAAGAGAGTTTGAACGTGAATATCCCGGCCGAAGAATTCGACACGGTTGTTGTGGGGGCAGGAGTGTCGGGCCTTACCGCTGCCCGGCTGCTGGCTGCCAGGGGCCACCGGGTGGTGGTACTTGAGGCGAGGGACCGGATCGGCGGAAGGCTCCATACCGAACGCCTCGACGGCCGGGTCACGGACCTCGGCGCCTCCTGGATCCACGGGATCGACGGCGGGCCGCTGCACGCTCTGACGCGTGCCTTCGGCATGGAGGACGCCGAGTTCACGGTTGGCAGCTACCAGCCGGGCGGCCGGCCCATCGCGTACTACGGGCCCGACGGCGCCCGGCTCTCCGACAGCGCCGCCGGCCAGTTCATCGCCGACGCCGCCCGCGTGGAAGACCAGCTTGCTGCCATCATCGAGGTCACGCCGCCTGGCGCCAGCTACGCGGAAGCGGCGCGTACCGCCGTCGGTCAGGTGGCCGAGGCTGAAAACTGGAACCAGGAGCGCGCCGCGCGCATCGTTGAATACCTCGACCACCGATCCGAAGAGCAGTACGGTGCCGACTCGCACCTGCTCGACGCCCACGGGCTGGAGGACGAAGTCATCGTCGGGGACGAGGTGGTTTTTCCCGGCGGGTACGACGAGCTGGCTGCGAACCTGGCGGACGGGCTCGACGTGCGCCTCGAACACGTGGTGACCCGTGTCCTTCGTGCCGGGGCCGCAGGGGTGAAGTCCGGCGTCGTGGTGGAGACGGACCGGGGAACCTTCACTGCTGCCCAGACGGTGATTACCGTTCCGGTCGGCGTGCTGCAGGCTGAACGCATCGCCTTTGACCCCTCGCTGCCCGGTGGGGTCACCGACGCCGTCTCCAAGTTCAGGATGAATGCCTTCGAAAAGGTCTTCCTGCGCTTCCCGGAGCGGTTCTGGGATGAGGGCGTATATGCCATCCGGCGCCAGGGGAAGGCCGCGAAGTGGTGGCATTCCTGGTACGACCTAACTGATCTTTACGGCGAGCCCACGCTGCTCACGTTCGCGGCCGGGGAATGCGCGCAATCGATCCGGGGATGGTCCGACGGCCTCGTGGTGGACTCCGTGATGGCCTCGCTGAGGGAGATTTACGGCTCCCGGGTACCCAGCCCCGTGCACGCCCGGATCACCCACTGGCAGGACGACGAGTGGGCTGGAGGTGCCTACGCGTACATGGCGCGCGGCTGCACCGCAGACGACCACACGCGCCTGGCCGAGCCGGTCGGCGGCGTGCTGCATCTTGCCGGCGAAGCGACCTGGGAAGCTGATCCTGCCACGGTGAATGCTGCCCTGTGCTCGGGGCACCGCGCCGCTGAACGAATTCTCGGAACAACGGTGCCCTACGAAGTCCTGGCCAAACCGCTGTAGGCGCCGCTTCCCGCGCGGAGAATATCCGCGCCGGTACTGCTCCGCGGTGCGGATTGTGGGAAAGTTGCCGTGGAGGAAGAAATGCCGCGCCAGCTCGTCAAGACACACATTGCCCTCATCGGGTCTGTCTGCCTGTGCCTGCTGGGATATCTGTCCTGGTTTGAGTCCCAGGCCGGACAAGCGTCTGCGCTGGCCACGCAGCTGGACTTCAACTCCCCGGCCAGCGTCGCCGTCGTCGTCAACAAGGACCGCCCGCTCGCGGACCCGGCGTACGTACCGAAGGAACTGTACGACGGCGGCGGAGTGCTGCTGCGTCCAGAGGCCGGCGCCGCCTACAGCCGGCTGATTGCTGATGCTGCGGCTGCCGGCGTAGGCATTTCCGCGGTCAGCGGGTTCCGGACTGCCGAAGAGCAGGCCCGGATCCATGCTTCCTACTCCGCCAGCTATGGGGATGAGGAGGCGGACGGGATTTCCGCCCGGCCGGGGCACAGCGAACACCAGACCGGCTTGGCCGTTGACATTGCCAATGCGGACGGAACCTGCGCCCTCGAAGCCTGTTTCGATGCAACGCCCGCCGGAGCCTGGGCAGCGGAGAACGCCCACCGGTACGGCTTCGTCATCCGTTATCCCCAGGGCCGTGAAGCAGTGACCGGGTTCGCCTACGAGCCGTGGCACCTGCGGTTTGTGGGTGCGGAAATAGCCGCGGAACTGTACGAAACCGGCAAAACACTCGAAGAGTTCGCCGGCCTGCCGCCGGCTCCGGACTACTGAGCGTTTAGCGGCGCGCGCTCCCATTCTCCGTTACGCCTGCCTCCTTCTGTGACCTCACGGGACAAGATCCTCAACGATGGTTGGGAAGCTGGGCAGGGGATACCGGCACCAGGGGAAGAGTGCCGGGTTAGGCGGCTTTAATCATCCAAGCGAGCCCTTCGAGCACCGGATTTTCGTTGCCGCCGTTCCGGTGCTCCTCCCGGCCTGAACTACCCGGCCGCCGCCGCAGACGGCTCGGTTTTCAGGGCAGTCACCGTGCCTCGGCTACTCGGAACCGTCACCGGATAGCTCACCGGACTGGCAGGCATCGGCGAACCCGGCGTACCCAGTTCCACCCGCATGACCCGGCAGCGCACACTCCGCACGTAGGCCACGGTTCCCTGCGAGGTCGAATGCCGGGACACCGTGACCCAGGCGTGCTCGCAGGCGGCTGCCGGGGGAACCTGCCGCGGTAGTGCATCTGTATTCATCTTCCCGAGCATGCTGTAATGCTCTTATGCATCTCAACCCTTACGGCGAGTACGCAGTGCTGCTGGCCGCTTCCCTCGCAAACGACTGGCCCGATTCCCGGGCAGGCATCGTCCGCCGGGCCCGCGACTTCGGCATGACGATGGCTTTTCCGGAAGCACCGGATGACTGCCGGCAGGTGCACCGGGTGATCCAGCGCTGGCTGGAGGTTGTGGATGCGGCCACCGCGGACGCGCGTGCCGAGCTCCTGAACGTGCTGATGAAGGACGCTGCGGCATATCCACGGCTGACGGACCATGACCAGGAAGGCTGGCATCTGCATTACCGCGACGGCGGCCAGTCGCTTTCCGAAGTGCTGCTTGCGGTTTTCAGCGTGGGAACCGCGCTTCACCTGACTACGCGGGGAATGACCCGCCTGCGGCGCTGCGAAGCAGGTGAGGCGCCCGGGGATGCCTGCCGGAACGTGGTGGTGGATATCACGCGCAACGGCAGGCAGCGTTTTTGCTCGGTGCGCTGCGGCAACCGGGCCGCCGTCCGTCGGCACCGGGCTTCCCGGACCTGAGCATACAGCCGGCTTCCCGGTGTGGCAGCCGGACAACCGGACACCCGGTATCCGGCCATGACGGCCCCGGCAAAGCCACGAAGACTGTCCACCGGGTTCCGAGTGCGGGATTCTGGAAGCCAGACCCTGCACTAGGAGCTGCGATGAACGCCATCATGCCCAGGCTGACCCTGAACAACGGCGTAGCAATGGATGCCGTGGGATTCGGTGTTTACCGAAGCGCTCCGGCGGAGACCGCGGTAGCGGTGGAGACCGCGCTCGCCAACGGCTACCGGCTGATCGATACTGCAGCCGCATACCGCAACGAGGCGGAGGTGGGCGCCGCCCTGTCCGAGTCCGGCGTGGACCGGGCCGAACTCTTCATCACCACCAAGCTCTGGGTGGAAGACTACGGTTATGACTCTGCCCTGCGTGCGTTCGACGCGAGCATGGCCAGGCTGGGCCTGGATGTGCTGGACCTATACCTGCTTCATCAGCCGCTGCCGTCCGGCTTCGAGGCGACCATTGCCTCCTACCGGGCCCTTCAGACGCTGTATGAGCAGGCCAGGGTCCGGGCCATTGGCGTCAGCAACTTCACTACCGCGGAGCTGAGTGAGCTCCTGGCACGCACCGACGTCGTACCTGCCGTCAACCAGATCCAGGTACATCCCTACTTCAGCCAACCGTACCTGCGCTCTTTCAACCTGGAGCGCGGCATCCTGACGGAGGCGTGGTCGCCCATCGGCGGTGTGATCCGCTACCGGAACCACGGCTCCGGCACCGCTGGGAAAGATCCGCTGCATGATCCGGTGCTTCTGGACATCGCGGCGGCACATCACAAGACCGCCGCCCAGGTGATCCTGCGGTGGGAGATCCAGCTGGGCATGTGCGTCATTCCCAAGTCGGTCACGCCCAGACGGATAGCGGAAAACATCGACCTGTTCGACTTCTCCCTCAGTGCCGGGGAGCTCTCCCGTATCAGTGCCCTGGACACCGGTATCCGCTCCGGACCGGATCCGCACGCCATCACCCGGTAGGCGGGACTTCGGGACGACAGATGACGACGCCGTGCCGCTGGGTTTTGCTAGTGTCGCGGGCATGGAGAATCCGGAGTGGGCATCGGCAGCGGCACGGGTCAAGGACGCGCTGGCGCAGCTGGGATCGGCTGCGGCGGTGGTGGTCACGGACGGCTCGGCACACACCGCTGCCGAGGCAGCACAGACCCTGGGCTGTGCTGTAGGAGCGATTGGCAACTCCCTGGTGTTCATGGCCGACGGCGTTCCGCTCCTGGTCATCACCAGCGGAGCCCACCGTGTGGACACCGCAGCGCTGGCACAGCGGTTGAACAAGCAGAAGGTCAAGCGTGCCTCGGCTGGGCAGGTGCACGAAGCCACCGGCCAGCAGGTGGGCGGTGTGGCCCCGATAGGGCATCCCTCGCCGGTGGAAACGGTCATCGACCGGGACCTGGCCGGCTATCCCGACGTCTGGGTAGCGGCCGGAACCCCGTACTCGGTGTTCCGGACCGACCTCGGGGAACTCGTCCGCCTCACCGGCGGCGCCGTGGTCCGGGTGGACTGAGGATTTCCCGGGGAACGGTGCCGGAGCTGTTGACGGAGCTGCCGGCCCGGAGCAGGGTGGAAGGCAAAACGGGCGGAACGGACCAAAGCCAGCCATCCGGCGTCGAGCGCTGAGCGTCCGCATGACGGGAGAAAACGGATGAAGACGCGCGAACTGGGTATGGCGGGCCTGAAAGTGTCGGAGCTGGGACTGGGCTGCATGGGGTTCAGCCAGGGCTACGGACCATCGGGCAGCCGCGAAGACGCCATCACACTCATCCGTACGGCTTTCGACCGGGGGGTGCGGCTCTTCGACACTGCGGAAGTCTACGGTCCCTACAGTAATGAGGAGCTGGTGGGGGAAGCGGTGGCGCCGTTTCGCGACCGCGTGGTTGTGGCCACGAAATTTGGGTTCAAGATCAACCGCGACGGCCGCCAGGTTGGCCTGGACAGCCGTCCCGAGCACATCCGCGAAGCAGTGGAAGGCTCCCTTCGCCGCCTGCAGGTTGAATCGATCGACCTCCTGTACCAGCACCGGGTTGACCCGGAGGTGGCCATTGAAGACGTGGCCGGTACGGTAAGGGAACTCATCACCGAGGGCAAGGTGAAACACTTTGGCCTCTCGGAAGCCTCAGCGGCAACCATCCGGGCGGCCAACGCGGTGCAGCCGGTCACCGCGGTGCAGAGCGAATACTCGCTGTGGTGGCGTGAGCCGGAGGAACACGTGCTGCCGGCCTGCGGGCAGCTGGGCATCGGGTTTGTTCCGTTTAGCCCGCTGGGACGGGGTTTCCTTACCGGAAAGATTTCCCCGTCCACCGAATTCGCCCCGGGGGACATGCGGGCGAGGCTGCCTCGCTTCACACCGCAGGCCCGGCAGGCAAACCAGGCTGTGGTTGACCTGCTCAGGCAGCTGGGCGAAGCCAAGGACGCGACGCCGGCGCAGATAGCCCTCGCGTGGCTGCTCGCGCAGAAGCCGTGGATCGTCCCGATCCCGGGAACGCGGAAGCTGGAACGGCTGGAGGAGAACCTCGACGCGAGCAGTGTTTCCCTGAGCGCGGAGGACCTGCTGGCCATTGACGCCGCCGCGTCCGGACTTCGGATCGAAGGCGCCCGCTACCCTGAAGAACTGGAGAAGACGATCGACCGCTAGAGGCTGGGAGGGTAAGCAGCAATGGGCAACCGCGGGGCTGACGCTTACCGGCGCCGGATGGAACGGGCAGCGAGGATACGGGCCGCTGGCATCCCGGAACAGCAGGACGAGACCGCGGAGGAAGCGGACCTTCGGCGGCGGAAGGAGCAGGTGGACCCGGCCAGCAAAGCGGACTACCTGGTCCGCGACGCGATGATGCGAGGCGAGTTCGACAACCTGCAGTACGCCGGCAGGCCCATACCCAACCTCGGTGAAGCCAATGATCCGGACTGGTGGGTCAAAGGCCTGATCGAACGCGAAAATATCAGCGGTCTGGGTCCTCCCGCGCTGTTACTGCGGGTCGAAGACACTGAGCTGGACACGGTCTTGGACGCCAAGCCCTCCGCCGCGCAGGTACGCGAAACCGTGGAGGACTTTAACCGGAGGATCATCGAGGCGCGCCGGCAGCTGCTTGGCGGTCCGCCGGTCATTACGAAACTGCGGGACGTTGAGCTGGAGGTGCAGCGCTGGCTGGACCGGCGTGCCGCGGATCCTGCACCGGAACCGGACCCGGATCCGCGCCGGCCCTGGTGGCGCAGGGTCTGGACCCGGTCCGAATAGCGGCGGCCGCCAAGGGGACCCCTCAGCGACAGGCCACGAAAGAGAAGGAAGCATGGGTATTGCACGGCTGGAGCACGCATCGGCGGCAGAAATCTCCGCCCTGTCCGCCGTCCTGGCGGAAGCGTTCGCGGACTATGCCTGGACTCGCTGGACCGTGGACCGCGAGCGCCGGGAAGCCCGGATCGGAGCCATCCAGCGGTTCTACCTGGAACACCTTGCCCTGCCGCACGGCGAGGTCTGGACCAACCGGGCCCGCTCCGCCGTCGCGGTCCTGCTGCCTCCCGAAGTTGGTGAGCTGGCCCCGCTGACGCCCGAACTGCAGGAGAAGCTGCTCTCGCTGCACGGCGCATCGGCCCGGAACCTGGAGTTCGTGCTGCCGCAGCCGCCCCGTGGCTCCTGGACTCTCGCCACTATCGGCGTCGCGCCGGCTGCGCAGGGGAACGGCCTGGGAACCAGGCTGATGGAAACCATGCTGGCTGCCGGGGCGAACCGCGGCATAGCGCTGGAGACCTCGGCAGAGCAGAACGTGGCGTTCTACCGCCGGTTTGGATTCCGCGTCTGGGCAGTCTCGGAGATGCCTGACGGCGGCCCGCCGGTCTGGTCGATGCTGCGCGCCCCGGGTGGTTAGGCCGGCAGGCGAATCCTCCGGGCGGGTGCCGTCCGCCCTCGACGGGGCTGCTTGTGCTCGGCACACTTAAGGAGGCTGCCCAGCTGGAAAAGCTGCCTGAGGGAAGGTTGGCCCGTGCTCGGTCTGGAACTTGTAGTGGCACTGGGGGTCGCCATCCTGGCCTGCTCACTGGGTGCGGAACGGCTGCGAATCGGGGCGCCGCTGCTGTTGCTGGCCGGGGGAGTGGTGCTGGGGTTCGTCCCGGCATTCCGTCGGGTGGAGCTGCCCTCCGAGGTGGTGCTGCTGCTGTTCCTTCCCGCGCTGCTCTACTGGGAAAGCCTCACTACTTCCCTGCGGGAAATCCGGAGCAACCTGCGCGGCATCGTGCTGTCCGGTACCGGACTCGTCCTTGTAACAGCCGCAGCGGTCGCGTTCACCGCCCATGCCCTGGGGATGCCGTGGGGCCCGGCCTGGGTTCTCGGTGCCGCCCTGGCGCCGACCGACGCCACAGCGGTGGCCGCGCTGGCCGGCAGCCTGCCGCACCGCACCGTCACCGTGCTGCGTGCGGAGAGCCTGATCAATGACGGCACGGCACTGGTGATCTATGCCGTTGCCGTTGGCATCGTGGCGGGAGACGGCGGGTATACGCCGCTTTCAATCTCAGGAATCCTCGCCCTGGCCTACGGCGGCGGACTAACTGCCGGGCTAGTGGTGGCCTGGGCCGGGATCTGGGTGCGCCGGCGGATCCAGGATCCAATGCTGGGCAACGTCGCCACGTTCGTGACTCCGTTCGCTGCTTTCCTGCTGGCAGAGGAGACGGGAGGATCCGGCGTGCTCGCCGTCGTAGTGGTGGGCCTGATCATGAGCCAGGCCGGGCCCCGCGTGACCGCGGCGCTGGCCCGCCGCCAGTCCCAGGCCTTCTGGTCCTTCTCCACGTTCATGCTCAACGCAGCACTGTTCGTGCTGATTGGAATTGAGTTGCACGTGGCAGTGCGGCTGCTCGACGGGCCGCAGATTGCCGCCGGGCTGCTGGCAGTGACGGTTGTCTGCCTGGTGCTGGTACTGGTGCGCATCGTCTTCCTGTTCGCTACGACGTACCTGATCCGGCTGATTGACCGCAGGCCGTCCCAGAAGCTCCGCCGGGTCAGCAACCGCTCCCGGATCCTCAGCGGCATGGCCGGATTCCGGGGTGCTGTCTCCCTGGCCGCGGCCCTCGGTGTTCCTACGATGACGGCCGCCGGTGCGGTTTTCCCGAACCGCGGACAGATCATTTTCATCACGGCCGGGGTGATCCTGGTGACGCTGACCGTCCAGGGTCCGCTGCTTCCCGTGCTCGTGCGGTGGGCGAAGCTGCCGGAAGACACGAGGCTTGCGGAAGAGCGCCGGCTGGCAGAGGTGCGCGCTGCCGAGGACGGGCTGTCCGTCCTGCCGGAACTCGCGGCCCGGCTGGGCACGGACGGCAGGGTCGTGGAGCGCCTGGTCCACGAGTACCGGCACCATCTGGAGGTGCTGCGGGCCGGGGGCGAAGGAGCAGGGGAACCGGCGCCGGCGCTGGAACTCTGGCAGCAGGAGACCGAGCTCCGGCTGGCGCTGCTGGAGCGAAAGCGCACGGTGGTGCTGGCACTTCGGGATAAGCGCACTATTGATGACCGCGTGCTCCGGATCCTGGAAACGCGGCTGGATGTGGAAGAACTGCGGCTCACCCAGCCGGACCGTGACGACTGAGCCGGGAGCAGCCGGGCCTCGGCCCGTGACTCGGGCTCCTCCGGCGCCGGACTCAGCGCGCTGTGACCACCGGAAGCTCATCCCAGACCGTGGTGTAGCGCGGCGAGGAGTACTTGCGGGACATGGTCCACCCAGGGCGGGCACTGGGCATCCCGGCAACGCCAAGTCCAATGCTGGCCGAGCCGTATTTGTCCGCGACCTTGCCCAGCAGCTCCCCGAGGTGGCGGTGTTCCTGCTCCGGGACGAAAGCGTCGAAGACCGGCTGGGCATCCGCACTGGAAAGGCCGCTGAGCATCACCCCCGCCTTGGTGTAGGGGACGCCTTCCACGATCTGGTCTTCGAGGGCAGCCACCGCAGCACGGGTCAGCGCTACCGGGTCCGATGTGGGGCTCTGCAGCCTGACCGTAACGGAAGGGAACGACGCCGCCTTGTGGCTGAAGTGGGAGGTCCCGGCATAGGCGGTGAGTACCCGTGCCTGCTGGTGTTCGCGCTGCAGGCGGGACGCAGCCTGCTGGGCATAGATGCTCATCACCTGCCTCATCTCGGCCGGCGTCGTTACCGGGACCGAGAAGCTGCGCGAGAAGATCAGCTGCTGCCGGTCGGCGCGTTCCTCTTCCTGCGGCAGGCACGGCGTGCCGTTGAGTTCGAGGACGGTCCGCTGCAGTGTGACCGAGAAACGGCTGCGGATAACCGCCGGATCGGCTGCCTTGAGGTCGGCTACGGTGCGGATGCCCATCGCCTCGAGCCGCTTGCCCAGCTTGGCGCCTACGCCCCAGAGCCCGGTGACCGGTACCCGGGACATGATCGCCGCCACGGTTCCGGGGTCCATGGTGTCCAGGTTGCAGACCCCGCCCAGGTGCCCGTTCTGCTTCGCGATCCGGTTGGCGAATTTGGCGAGCGTCTTGGTGGACCCGATCCCCACGCAGACGGGCAGGCCGGTATGGCGGGCCACAGCGGCACGGATCCGCGCACCCTGCGTATCCAGTTCCCGTGCCGTACCGGCCAGGCCCAGAAAGGACTCGTCGATGGAGTAGACCTCCTGCCACAGGGCGTACCGGCCCAGCAGCTCCATAACCCGGGAACTTAGGTCGCCGTAGAGCTCGTAGTTGCTTGATCGCTGGATGAGCCCGAGGCGCGGCGCGGCTTCGGCCAGTTTGAACCAGGGTTCCCCCGTCTTGATGCCGAGCGCTTTCGCCTCGTCGGAGCGGGCCACCACACAGCCGTCATTGTTTGACAGAACGACGACGGGCACGCCTTCCAGCCTCGGGTCGAAGGCGCGCTCGCAGGAGACATAGAAACTGTTGACGTCCACCAGTGCGATCCGGTGCAGCTGCCCGGAGGGGGAGCGGGCACCGGCACCGTCCGGACCATCAGACATGGTGGAGGCAGCGGGTCACGACGCCCCAGATGGTCAGCGCTGCCGGGTCCGGAACGCTCACGTCCTGGTACCCCGTGTTTTCCGCGGCCAGGACAATGCCCCGGCCGGTGAGCCGGAGCCGGCGCACCGTCAGCTCGCCGTCCAGTACGGCGACTACCACTGATCCGTCGCGGGGCGTGAGGGAACGGTCAACTATCAGTTCGTCTCCGTCGCTGATTCCGGTGCCGGACATTGAGTCGCCGGAAACCCGGACGATGTAGGTGGAAGTAACGTCCCGGATCAGGTGCCGGTTGAGGTCGATGCGCCCATCGAAATAGTCGCGGGACGGGCTGGGAAAGCCGGAGGCGGCATCGGCGTCGGACACCGATGCGGAGCGTGAATTGCCGGAGACATTGAAGACTGGCATCCGCCGGGCACCTCCACTGCTCTTAGAACATACTTTCGATTTATCCAACCCTAGCACTGTGCGGGCGAGCGAGAGATAGAGTGCGGTGCGAATCCTCCGACTACGCTGCAGCCTTCAGACGGCTGGCGGTGGATCCACTGCTCCCCGGCGGTTCCGGACGCTATCGTGCAGCCAGCCACGACCTCGCCTCCGACCGGCAGATCAGCGGGCCGGAACTCCGTTCGCCCTCGCCGGCGGCCGTGCTGGTTGACGGACTCTTCCTGCACAGGCCCGAACTGTCCGGTATCCGGGACGCGACGGTATTCCTGGATATTCCTGGATGTGTCGTTCAAGACATCCTTCCGGAGAATTGAACTCCGGGACGGGGCCAATCCTGATCCGCGGGCGCCGTCGAACCGCCGGTACGTCGGCGCCCGGCAGATCTACCTTGCTGACTGCAATCCGCGTGCCGCCGCGTCAATCCTGGTGGATTACAACGACGCCGCGGCACCGCGGCTGGTCCGTCCGGCTCCGGCCCGGCCCATCCGGAATGCCGGAGGGGGCGGCAGGTGGGGCGAAGGCCTGCACGCCCGGGGAGGTGTCCGGTTCGGGCTGGGCCCGCAGCGGAGATACCGTTAAGCGCATGAACGTCGAGGTGTACATCCCGCCCAAGCTGGGCCGGGAACTGGAAGAGCTGGCCGCGGAACAGGAAGTTCCGGTGGAGACCCTGATCCTCAACGGAGCCCGCCTGCTCTTGGAGCACCGCCACCGCCGGAACCACGTCCAGTCCTAGCTCCGGGCGGCCGCAGCTTCTTCGCCCGAACCCCTTCCAGGCAATCTGCAGGCTGCCTATTGTTGCCGCATGGATGCGGCCTTAGGCAGTCTTCACGCCGCCCCAACGGAACGAAGCGGAAGGACTATAGCCATGAGGATCGTGACGGCCAGCATCTTTGTTGATGACCAGGAGAAGGCGCTGGATTTTTACACCCGAGTCCTCGGATTCGAGAAGAGGCAGGACCAGCCCGCGGGCGGCGCCCGGTGGCTGACGGTGGGAAATCCGGGTGAGGAGGGCGGCGTCGAACTGCTGCTCGAACCTAGCTCGCACCCTGCCGTGGCCCCGTTCAAGGAAGCGCTGGCGGGCGACGGAATTCCCTTCAACTCCTTCGCGGTGGATGACGTAGCGCGGGAGTACCAGCGGATGCTCGCTCTCGGTGTCGAATTCACCCAGCCCCCGGCGCAGATGGGGCCGGTGACAACCGCTGTCTTCTCCGACACGTGCGGGAACCTGCTGCAGATCGCCTCAATGGGCCAGGGCTGAGCGCGCTGGGTTTGCGCCCGGGCCGCTCACGCGCCCGGCGGGAGGCTAGCCCCGGGAACCATAGCTTGGTTCCCGCAGAGTGGAGCCGCTGATGCGGTGCATCCGCTGGCGGCAAAAGGGGTCATAGACGGCGACGCCGATCCGGCCGGTTGCAGGATCGGCGCAGCGGATGCAGGTGCACGGGGCGTTCACGTGCCTTGAACCTTTCTACTGCTGGATACCGGAACTGGTTCTTCCATTCTTACTCCCCGGCGTCGGCGTCCTTTCGCCGAGGGATGTGCGGGACCGGCCGGAGGAGCGCCGGGAAACGGCCGATGCCCACACCCAAGTGGAGCGTCTGGTACCGGCGTCTTCCCAAAGCACCTGCACTGCTTTCGCTGACCACGTGCAGGTTTCGCCGGCAACATGCTCCGCGCAGCCGGGAAAACGGATCCATGCCCAGACTGGGATGGCGGGCATGGAAGTGCTGGGGGGAAAGTGGTCAAAATCAAGTTCTTCGGGGGTTAGTCCGATGGGTTCCGCGCGCCTGGCATACCTGGCCGCCAGCCGCGCCGCAGCCTGGGGATCCATGCCTTAAGTAGAACATACATTCGAATCCTGCGAGTGGCCGGGAAGGGGCGGATGCACTGTGTTCCTCCGCCGAAGTGCGGCACAATGCTGTCCATGTGCGGACGGTATGTGATGGCCCGGGCCACGTCGGACCTGGTTTCGGCTTTCGCGGCGGATCAGGTGGTGGGGGAGGACGTGGCGCCGTCCTGGAACGTAGCCCCGACGGACGATGTGCGCATCATCACGGAACGCCGCGGCCCGGACGGCACCGTGCGCCGCCTGGCCACGGCCAAATGGGGCCTGGTTCCGGTGTGGGCGAAGGATCCCAGGATTGGTGCCAGGATGATCAACGCACGCCGGGAGACCATCCTGGAGAAGCCGGCGTTCCGCAAGGCTGCGGTGAAGAGGCGGGCACTGGTGCCCGCGGACGGGTACTACGAGTGGGAAAAGACCGAAGGCGGAAAGATCCCGACCTACCTTTCCCCCACGGTTCCTGATCCGATCGCCTTTGCAGGACTCTACGAATTCTGGCCCGATCCCAACCTGCCCGACGACGACGAGCACAAATGGCTGCTCAGCGTCACCATCATCACCACCGAGGCGGCCGACGAACTCGGACACATTCACGACCGGACTCCGCTGGTGGTGCCTCCGGACCTCTACTCCGCATGGCTGGACCCGCAGCTGACGGACGCGGAGGCAATCGCAACCCTGCTGGACGCAATTCCCGAGCCTGTCCTCAGCCCGCGGGTAGTCTCCAGCGAAGTCAACTCCGTGCGGAACAACGGCCCGCAGCTCATCCAGCCTGCGGAACCGGGCTAGATCCGGACGCGTGCCGGATCCGGAAGGCTTACCAGGCGTAGTCCTCCGGAGCCGGCTGATGACCGGGGAAAATCTCGTCCAGTGTCCGCAGTGTGCTCTCGTCCAGTTCCACTTCCAGTGCGGCCAGGGCGTCGTCGAGCTGGCCCATGACACGCGGGCCGACGATCGGGGCGCTGACGGCAGGCTGGTGCAGCAACCAGGCCAGGGCGAAGATCCCGGGCTCGATCTCCAGCTCCGCCGCGAGGTCCTCGTACGCCTGAATCTGCTCCCGGTGCTTTGCCAGCAGCTCCTGGACCCGCCCCTCCGCACGCCTGCCGCCGTCGTCCTGGGACTTCAGGATGCCGCCCAGCAGCCCGCCCTGCAGCGGGGACCAGGGGATAAGGCCCAGCCCGTACTGCTGCGCAGCGGGAATTACTTCAAGCTCCACGGACCGGTTGACCAGGTTGTAGATGCTCTGCTCCGATACCAGCCCGGCGTAATTGCGCCGCCGGGCGCTCTCCTGGGCCTGGGCGATGTGCCAGCCGGCAAAGTTGCTGGAACCGTTGTAGATGATCTTGCCCTGGGCGACGGCGGTTTCCATGGCCTGCCAGATCTCATCCCACGGGGTATTCCGGTCGATGTGGTGGAACTGGTACAGATCCACGTAGTCCGTCTGCAGCCGCTTCAGGCTGGCATCCAGTGCCTGCCGGATGTTCAGCGCCGAGAGGAAAGTCTGGTTGGGCCCCGGCCCCATGGAGCCGTAAAGCTTGGTGGCGATGACGGTCGACTCACGCCGTCCGCTGCCCTTGGCGAACCAGCGGCCGATGATTTCCTCGGTCAGGCCCTTGTTCTCCCAGCCGTACACGTTCGCCGTGTCAAAGAAGTTGATGCCGGACTCACGCGCCGAATCCAGAATGCCGTGCGCTTCGTCCTCCGGGGTCTTAGGTCCAAAATTCATGGTGCCAAGGCAAAGGCGGGAGACCTGCAGGCCGGCGCGGCCCAGATGCGTGTACTTCATGGTTCCTCGGTTCCTAGGTGGAAGGGCCTGGCCGGAGGTGCCAGGATCCTGCAGAGGTTTGCTCCACGGCCATTGAACACCGCCGCGGAGACACGGGGAAGGGGCCAGCGCCGTGCCGGGGCCGCGGGCAGGATAGCCTGAGTACGCATATTCCAGCACGCGCCGGGAGGATAAGTGGCCGAATCGTACTACCGCTCACTGGGTGAGGGGACTTTCGAATCAACCCGTCACACGCAGGGTGCGTGGAACGAGGACGAACAGCACATGGCGCCGGTCGCCGGGCTGCTGGTGCACTGCCTGGAAGAGGCGGATCCCCGTCCCGGGATGCGGCTGGCCCGGGTGAGCTTCGAAATCCTCGGCGTTATTCCGCAGGGTGTCTTTGATGTCACCACCAAGGTCATTCGCGCCGGACGCACCATCGAACTGCTGGAGGCCGAGCTGACGGCCGGCGGACGGACTGCCGTGCGTGCCACGGCCTGGCGCCTCGCGCAGGGAGATACCACCGAGGTAGCTGCCGTGGAAGACGAGCCGATGCCCGGCCCCGGGCAGGCTCAAGGATTCGACGGCATGACCGCGTGGCCAGGGGACTTCATCAACGGCCTTGAGTTCCGGGCGGTTCCCGGTCTGCGGCCCGGACGCGGCCGGGTATGGGTGCGCTCGCCGTTTGAAATGCTCGACGGCGTGCAGACGCCCTCGACGGTCCGGCTGCTTGGCCTGGTCGACGCCGCCAACGGCATTGCCGCCCGCGTCCCGCCGGGAGGCGACAGCTGGATGTTCCCCAATGTGGACCTGCAGATCCACCTCTACCGCCGGCCCGCCGGGCATTGGCTGGGCCTGGATACCCGGGTTAGTTTCGGCACTGACGGGATAGGCCTGACATCCTCGGTGCTGCATGACGAGTCCGGGCCCTTCGGACGCAGCGAACAGATCCTCACCGTCCGTCCGCTGGGACGGAACTGACCCTGTGGAGACGCGCGTGCTGGACGTCTACCGCCAGGAACAATCCTTCGGCGCCGCCGGGGACCTTCAGCACGCCCTTGACCTGCTGGCAGCAGCCCGCGGCGGAGGCCTGGGCCCGTCCCTGCGGATCTACCAGCCGCGTCCCACCGTGGCCTTCGGGCAGCGGGACGCCCGCCTGCCGGGTTTTGCCGACGCAGCTGCCGCCTGCAGGGACCTGGGTTTCGAGCCCTTGGTCCGCAAGGCCGGCGGACGGGCAGCCGCCTACCACCAGGGCTGCCTGGTCCTTGACCACATAGAACCCGAAGCAGACGCCGTCAGGCACTCGCTGGCTCGCTTCACGGACTTCGCGCAGCTGCTGGCCGGAGCCCTGCGGCATGCCGGGGTTCCGGCAGGCGTCGGGGAAATCCCCGGCGAGTACTGCCCGGGCGAATACAGCGTGCATGGCGGAACCGAAGCCCGGATCAAGCTCGTGGGCACCGCGCAGCGCGTGGTCTCCGGCGCCTGGCTCTTTTCCTCCGTAGTGGTCATCGAGGACTCCGCACCGCTGCGCGAAGTCCTCACAGCCGTGTATGAGGCACTGGGCCTGGACTGGGATCCCGCGACAGCCGGGGCAGCCGAGGACCTCAATCCAGGGCTCACCGTCGCCGGTGCCGAGGCATCCCTGCTTGCCGCCTACGGCAGCTGCGCAGAGCTCCGCACGGCAGATCCCGGGCACTTGGAGCGAATCGCCGCGCCCGGCACTACTGTCTTTCCAACCGCTGCCCAGTCCCGTTAGGCTCGGGCAGCGCAAGCCATTACAAGCAAAGGACCCGCACGTTGCCCAAGAAGAGCGTTGAAAACACTGCCCTGCGGCTCAAAGCCATCCTGGAAGTCCTGGCCCGCCAGGACCCGTCAGCGGAGAAGAAGACATCCCGGGCCGAGGTGCTGCGCCTGGCCCTTGAACAGGTGCCGCTGGAAGGAACCGAAGCGCAGCTGCTGGCCAGCGGCGTCGCCCGTGGTGAACGGGCGCTGGTTACTGCCAGCACCAAACTGGTCAAGGCCGGCTGGATCCTGAAGGAAGGCCGCGCCGGGTGGAGCATCACGTCCCAGGGCCGTTCCGCGCTCTCCGACTTCCCCGACGTCGAACACCTGCACGCTGCGCTCAGCGGCAGCGAGCACTCAGTCACGGCAGTGACCAAAGCAGAGGCGCACAGCGAAGCCGTGCTGGAGGAAGCCCTGGTGGTCTCCGACGCCGCTGCGGAACCAGCAGCTTCGGCCCACGGTGCGCACGCCGACGAGCACTACGACGGACCGTCCTTCCCCCAGCCGAACGCCGTCGCAGTGCCGGGAACGTTCGGCTCCGTGCTGGGCGGTGCTGATTGGGATCCCGCGGCGGAGGCCGTGCAGCTTGGCTTCGACCGCAGCGATGAACTGTGGAAGCTCAGCGTCGACCTGCCCGCGGGGGACTACGAGTTCAAGGCGGCCCTGAACCGCGGCTGGGATGAGAACTACGGCCAGGGTGCGCACTTCGACGGCGCCAACTACCACCTGGAGCACGCCGGAGGACCCATGACCTTCCTCTACGACCACGCGACCCACACGGTGGTAACCAAACCCGACGGGCTATAACCGCATGACCGTTGCCGGGCACCCGTGCTGCGGGACTATCATCGAGGTCACGGCAACGGTGAAGGAGTGCCCATGTTCGAGTACGGCAAGGCGTTCAGCGGATTCGCCGTGGATGACGTTGACTCCGCCCGCCGGTTCTACGGCACCACCCTCCGGCTCCCGCTGACCCAGGTCCAGGGGCGGCTGCGGCTTGAACTGGCGCCGCAGAACCACGTGCTGGTGTATGAGAAGGCCGGGCATGCGCCGGCCGCCTACACCGTGCTGAATTTCCCGGTGCATGACGTGGAGGCTGCCGTGCGCGAACTCAGCGGCAGGGGTGTGGTCTTCGAACCCCTGGACACCGGCACAGGCGACGGCATCTTCCGCCGGGGAGGTGCGGCCATGGCCTGGTTTCGGGACCCGTCAGGGAACATCCTCTCGATCCTGGAACAGGACTAGCGGCCTACGTGGCACGGTGGCGCGATGCATTTGGCCCGGAGGGCAGGCCGTACCGGCGGATCCTGGCGGCCGCTGCCGCAGCGGGCTCGGCTGCGGGGGTCTACCTCAGGCTCGTCCGGCCGCTCCGCAGGCACGCCGCACCCGGTCCCGGCCCGCGGATGCCGGGGGATGCGGTCCTCACCGGCCCCGTGCTGCAGTACACCCGCAGCATCCTCATTCCGGCGCCTGCAGCGGACATCTGGCCGTTCCTGAACCGGATAGGGCACGGACGGGCCGGCTGGTACGTCTTTGACCGGGTGGGACTGCCGGACCAGGGTGAGGCAGACCGTGCTGTTCCGCAGCTGCGGGACCTGGAAATCGGGGACCTGCTGAGCACGGGAACCGGGCACCGCCTGCGGATCAAGGAAGTCCAGCCCAGGGACTGGATGCTGTGGGCCGACGGCGACCGGCGGTCCACCTGGCTCTGGCTGCTGAAGCCGCTGCAGCCCGGCCGGACCCTGCTGGTGGTGCGCGCCCGTTTCCAGTACGGCCTCCGGCGGCCCGGCGTCCTGGCGTCGCTGCCGTTCGACGCCGTCTACTGGGCTTCCCTCCGGCGGACCATGCTGACCCTTCGGGACCGGGCCGTGCTCCGCTCCGCGACTCGATTGGGGAAGCGCTGAGCCAATTCCGGGGAACCGCGCTACGGGCGGGCGGGGCCACTGCTAGCTTGGAGATATGGAAGAACTTCCTGCCGCTCAGCTGTTGCTGGCTGGACCCCGCGGCCGGGAACTCTGCCTGGACCTTGCCCGGTCGCTTTCCCCCGGCTTTCCCGCGTTCTCCTGCGGAAGCAGCGACCCGCTGCCCCGCGGCCTGGGTCAGGAATCCAAGGGAGTTCTCCAGGTGCTTGGAGCCCTGCCGCAGCGGCCCGGGATCACCGTTGCACAAGTACTCCAGAGCCTGGACCGCGTCGTGAAGCACGCCTCCTACTGGCAGCCGCCGTCGGACTCCGCGCGCGTGCTGGCCGAACCGGAGGTGAGGGATCTCCTCCTCCCGGTGGCCGTCGCCGTCGTGAGGGCGCGGCCCCAGTGGTGGCTGGCGCCCGGCGCGCTGACCCAGTACTACGTCCAGTGGATCGCCAGCACCACGGTTCCGGGGACGGATCCGCCGACGGTGACCGGCAGCGCCGCGGGTCTACGGCGCTGGCGCGAGTCGATTTCAGCCGAGGAAGGCAACACGCCGCTGGTCGCCAACTGGACCGGCCGCTGGTGGTCCGTTCCGGCGCTCTCTGACGTTCCGGTCACCACTCCGGCGATTCCCGAGAACGGCCCGGCGGGGCTGCGGATGGTCGAAGATCCGCTGCCATGGACCACGGCGCGGACCTTTCCGCTCCGGGCTGCGGAAGGTTCCCGGATTTACGAGATCCGGGAAGCGCGCAGCTGGCAGGACCTGGTCTCGGCCTATCCGCTGGAAGTGACCCGTTCGCGTGGACGCAGCTGGGCCGTGAGTTCAGGGAACGCGGAAGCGGACACCTGGTTTTGGGCAATTCCGGACTGGCAGGCGGTGGCCCGGGACTACGACGGCGTCCACCTCAGCGTCGCCGGATACCTGCGCACCGCCGGGAGCGTACTCGACGCCGCCGGCGTGAAGACCATGCTGGCAGGCTGGGCGCCCGCCGAGACCTGGTGGCTTAACGACGTCCTGGTACCGGCCGGAGACCCGGCGACCTGGACAGCCACCCCCGGCCACACCGGGTGGCAGGTCCAGGCGGGCGCTGCTCCCTGAGCTTCCCCACCCCCAAAAAATGTCGAGAGGGCAGTTACGGCTGCTTTCAAGCTTCTTTCGACCCGTAACTGCCCTCTCGGTGGGGATGGCGCCGTGCTGCGGGCAGGACCCTAGTGCCCGCGGGCGATCCATTCGTCCAAGTGCGGTGCCTCAGCGCCGATCGTGGTTGAATCCCCGTGCCCGGTGTTCACCGTGGTCTCGGCCGGCAGCGTCAGCAGGCGCTCCCGGATCGAGTCGATGATGGTGCCGAAATCGCTGTAGGAACGGCCGGTGGCTCCGGGGCCGCCGCTGAAGAGCGTGTCGCCGGAAAAGAGCACGGGGATGCTGCCTTCTTCGTCTTCGAGCAGGAAGCAGACCGAGCCGGGGGAGTGCCCGGGGGTGTGCAGTGCCTCGAGCGTGACGCCGGCAATCTCGAAGGTGTCGCCGTCTTCGATGACGTCATCGGGTGCCTCGTCCGGGAACACGGCGTCCCAGAGCATCCGGTCTGCCTCGTGCAGGAAAACCGGTGCGCTGAACCGGTCCTGGGCCTCGGTCACGGCGCGGATGTGGTCGTCGTGGCCGTGGGTGAGCAGGATGCCCATGACTTCCCGGTCCCCGACCGTTTCGGCGATCGCGTCGACGTCATGCGCGGGGTCGATGATGATCACCTGCAGGTCATCGCCGATGATCCAGACGTTGTTGTCCACGTCCCAGGTGCCGCCGTCCAGGCTGAAGGTGCCGGAGGTGACAACCTTGTCGATGCGGGCCGCCATTAGAGTTCCACCACCGAGCGCAGGACCTTGCCGTTATGCATCTTGCCGAAGGCTTCCTCGATCTCGTCGAGGCCGATCCGCTCCGAGACGAACGCATCCAGGTCCAGCCGGCCGAGCTTGTACTGCTCCACCAGCATGGGGAAGTCGCGGGAGGGCAGGCAGTCGCCGTACCAGGAGGACTTCAGGGAGCCGCCGCGGCCGAAGACGTCCGCCAGCGGCAGCTCGATCTGCATCTCAGGGGTTGGCACGCCCACCAGGACCACGCGGCCGGCAAGGTCACGGGCATAGAAGGCCTGCTTGTAGGTTTCCGGGTGTCCCACGGCTTCAATAACGACGTCGGCGCCGTTGCCGCCGGTGAGCGCACGGATGGCTTCCACCGGATCTTCTTCGCGGGAATTGATGCCGTGCGTGGCGCCGTTCGCCAAAGCCAGGTCCACCTTCGCCGAGTCAATGTCCACGGCGATGATGGTGGTGGCACCGGCCAGCTTGGCGCCCGCCACGGCTGCGATGCCGACGCCGCCGCAGCCAATGACGGCCACGGATTCGCCGCGCTTCACCTCACCGGTGTTGATGGCGGCACCAATGCCGGCCATCACGCCGCAGCCGAGCAGGCCCGCCGCGGCGGGATCGACGTCGTCGTCCACCTTGGTGCACTGTCCGGCGGCAACCAGGGTCTTCTCGGCGAACGCGCCGATGCCCAGCGCGGGGGACAGCTCGGTGCCGTCTTCCAGCGTCATCTTCTGGGTGGCGTTGTGGGTGTTGAAGCAGTACTGCGGCTGTCCCTTCCGGCAGGCGCGGCACTCACCGCACACCGCACGCCAGTTCAGGATCACGCGGTCGCCCGGGGCCACCTCAGTGACGTCGGGACCGACTGCGGAGACCACACCGGTTGCTTCGTGGCCGAGCAGGAACGGGTAGTCATCGCTGATGCCGCCCTGCTTGTAATGCAGGTCCGTGTGGCAGACGCCGCAGGTGAGGATGTCCACCAGGGCTTCTCCGGGCCCGGGATCCGGTACCAGGATGGTTTCCAGGGAGACCGGCGCGTTCTTTTCCTTGACTACTACAGCTTGGACCTTGTGAACCATGGGGGAGGGCTGCCTCTCGGGTGATGTCTCAGGGGCACCCCGGCGTTCCGGGGCTACGGCTTCCATCCTAGGGACGCCGATGCCGGGAGTCACTTTCGCGGCTCCCGGCATCAGTGCATGCAGAAAAGCTCAGGTCACAGGCCCAGGCGGGATTTCACCTCGGCGGCGGAGGGGTTTGTTGCGGCTGAACCGTCGGGGAAGATCACCGTGGGAACGGTCTGGTTGCCGCCGTTGAGGGACTCCACCAGCTCAGCGGTGCCTTCGGTGTTCTCGATATTCACTTCGGTGTAGCCGATTCCCGCCGAATCCAGCTGGGACTTCAGCCGGCGGCAGTACCCGCACCAGCTGGTGGAGAACATGGTGATGGTTCCGGCCTCGGGCGTGAAGGTTTCGGCTGTGGCGGTCATGGGGGCTCCTTGCTGCTTAGTACGGGGGTTCTGCTGCTTCCTCAACGCCGGTCCCGTCGGTTTGATTCCCCGGACGTGGCTCCGGAGCCGCCGTCCGGTCCGGAGGCCCGTGCCGCGGGCCGCGGAATGAGCAGCGGAATGAACCGGATGCACAATGCCATTCCGGCGAGCTCCACGAAGGTCTGGGTGACGACGGCGGCAGCGGCGGGTCCCGCGGCTTCGGGGAGGGCGAGCGCCAGGGGAAGCACCACCAGTGAATTGCGCGTCGCTCCGCTGATGCCAGGGCGCGGGCGCTGCCGTAGTCCAGTCCGCCGGCGCGGCCGGTGAACGCCCCGGCGAGGACCATGACGGCGAGGAACGCGGTGTAGAGGGGAACCAGCGATGCCAGGGCGGCGCCTTCCTCCAGCACCCGGCGGGCCTGCGAAGCCGCGACGGTAAACAGGACAGCAAGCATCAGCGGCACCATTGACGCGTTGCCGGCGGCTGCGAGCGCGCTGAACGCCGAACGGCGTTTCGCAAGCAGCTGTGTCGCCGCCGCTGCTGCCAGCGGAAGGAGGATGAGCAGTACCAGGGCCTCCAGGAACGGTCCGGGTTCAATGAAGCCCGTGACCGAGCCTGAGGTGAACAGCCAGAGGAAGGGCGGCAGCAGGAGCGGCTGGACAATCATCAGCAGCGGTGTGGCCGCCAGCAGCTTGCCGTGGTCCGCCCCGCCCAGGGCAGAAAACACGATCACGTAGTCCACGCAGGGAGTCAGCAGGACCAGCAGCACGCCGGTGAGCAGGGCGGCGTCGTGCGCCACGACCGGGAGAGTGCGAAAACCAGCACCGGGACCAGCACAAAGTTCACCAGCAGCAGTAGCCCCAGGAAGCGCAAATCCAGCAGGCCGGCCCGGATCCTGGTGAAGGGCACCGCCAGGAAGGTGGCGTAGAGGAGCAGTCCGATGACCGGATTGATGAGGACCTGCAGGGCGGACGTCCCGGGAACCGCGGCACCGGCCAGGAACCCCGCCGCGAGGGCTGCGAGGCAGAGTAAGATCTGGTGCCGCTCGAGTGCTTCCCGGAGGCCGGTGCCTGCCCTGCTGTCCATTCCTGGAAGACTATCCTGCCGGAAGCGCATGCTGCCGCGGCGGACCCGGTGCCCGGTTCCGGGGCCACCGGCTCCACAGGGCAGACTGGAGGCATGTGCGGACGATATGTGATGGCCCGGGCCGTGGGTGACCTGGTGGCGGAAGCTGAAGCGGAGGCCGATGCCAACCTCGAGCTCCGCCAGTCCTGGAACGTTGCGCCGACGTCGGATGTGCCGGTGGTCCTTGAACGGGTGATTGACGGTGCCGCCGTGCGCCAGGTCCACGTGGCGCGGTGGGGACTGGTACCGGGCTGGGCCAGGGACATCTCCGTGGGAGTCCGTGCCTTCAACGCCCGCAGCGAGACCCTGCTGGAGAAGCCCACGTTCCGCGCGGCGGTCCTGGCCCGCCGGTGCGCAGTGCCCATGGAGGGCTACTACGAGTGGCAGGCGGGCCCGGGCGGCATCCGCAGGCCTTATTTTGTCCACCGTGCCGACGGCAGGCTGCACTGGTTCGCCGGGCTGTATGAGTGGTGGGCTGACCCGGCACTGGCAGCCGGGGATCCGAACCGGTGGCTGCTTTCCGCATCCGTTCTGACGCTCGCCTCACCGGAACCGGACAGCGCGGACCCGGTCCTGCGCAGGCTCGGGGAACTTCACGGCAGGATGCCGCTGCCGCTGTCCGGGGAGGACCTGGACGCGTGGATCGCCCCGGGGACGCTGGGCGCCGCTGAAGCACTGGAAAGGCTGTCAGGCGCCGTGGGGAACGCCCACGCTGCGGCGGGCGCCTGGATGATTGAACCGGCCAGTCCGGCGGTCGGGAATGTGCGCCACGACGGTCCGTGGCTGCTGGACGCGGAAGAGCACCGCGGCGCTGAAACCGGGGACGTGCTGTTCTAGGAGGTGTGCCGGCCTAGGAGGCGGACAGCGCCGCACCGGGATCGCCGGGATCCAGCGCGGAAAGGGTCACGGTGCCGTCTTCGCCAACCCTGAGCCCGGGGTTGTGGCAGACCTCCCAGCGGAAACCGTCCGGGTCCGTGAAATAGCCCGAGTAACCGCCCCAGCTCATCTGCATGCCCGGAGCGGCTATGGATCCGCCGGCGGCCGCTGCGTCATGCAGGATTGCATCCACGTCCATCGGGGAACTCACGTTGTGCGCCAGCGTGACCGGTGCCAGGCTGGCGGATCCGGTGGCTCCCGACTCGGCCGCCAGATGGTCGCTGCGGAAGAAGGAGAGCAGGATTCCGTGTCCCACCTGAAAGAACACCACTTCGCCGGGTACGTATTGCACGGGATTCCAGCCCAGGCGGCTGTAGAAGGCGTGGGACACTTCAACGTCGCGCACGCCGAGGGTGACGACGCTCAACTGGGGCAGCATGAAACGAATCATCCCACCTAAACCCCGGCAAACGAAGTACGTGACCAGACAGGATTTCCGCGCCTGGACAGTGGGTTCTTTGGCGGGGCGTTGACGCAGCCGCCGTCGGAGGTTTGTCATGGAAGGCGCCAGTGCACGTTCAGGGGCGGGGCGGCGTCCGACGGCGGTCCCCCGCGCTATCGCGAGAATGCGACGAGGCCCATGAGCACAGCGATTCCTCCCGGTTCCGGCCAGTCCGGGCACCCCGGACCTTCCGCAGGGGCAACCGCTGCTCCTCCGGGCAGCGACGGCCCGCCGGGGGACCAGGGGACGGGCACCGGACCGCCGGCCTGGCTGCGGATCCTGATCCCGGTGCTGCTGATCGTCATTTGGTTCGGCCTTGGCGGCGTAGGCGGGCCGTACTTCGGCAAGATCAGCGAAGTCCAGCAGAATGACCAGGCTTCCTACCTTCCCGCCAGTTCCGAGTCCACGAAGGTCAGCGAGCTGCAGCCGCAGTTTACGGACAGTGAGGCGATTCCCGCCGTCGTGCTCTACGTGAACGATTCCGGGCTGACGGAGGCCGACCGCACGTTCATCCAGGACCGCGGGAACGCACTTGCGGCCGCCCCGGGGGTCAGCGGCGCAGTGTCCCCGGCGCAGTATTCGCAGGACGGCAAAGCGGCAGAGGTTTTTGTTCCCGTCACGGATGACGACGCCGCTGCGGACAACGTGGTGAACCTCGGCACCGTGGCAAAGGACGGGCTGCCGGCGGGACTGGACGCGTACGTCACCGGACCGGCCGGACAGCTCGCGGACATCTCCCAGGCGTTCGGCGGGATCGACGGCACCCTCCTGATCGTCGCAGTTGTTGCGGTGCTGGTGATCCTGGTGGTTGTGTACCGCTCACCGCTGCTGCCGGTCCTGGTGCTCCTGACCTCCATCCTGGCGCTCTCGGCCGCGATCCTGGCCGTGTACTGGCTGGCCAGGGCCGGCACGGTCAGCCTGAACGGGCAGGTGCAGGGAATCCTGTTCATCCTGGGCATCGGCGCCGCCACGGATTACTCCCTGCTTTATGTCTCCCGCTACCGGGAGGCCCTGAGGGACCACGCGGACCGCTGGGGTGCCACCCGGGCCGCGGTGCGGGGCACCATCGAACCGGTGACCGCAGCAGCCGGCACAGTGGTGGCCGGGCTGCTGTGCCTGCTGCTCAGCGACCTGAATTCGAATAAGGCGCTGGCGCCCGTGGCTTCACTGGGAATCGTTTGCTCTTACCTGGCCGCCATGACGCTGCTGCCGTCACTGCTGTTCGTATGTGGCCGGGCCGCGTTCTGGCCGCGCCGCCCGGCGTTCGGCTCACCGCACCCGGACCGCGACCACCAGGCCCGCGGTTTCTGGCCCGGGGTTGCCCGCACCGTGCGCAACCATTCCCGGCGCACCTGGCTGATTTGCGCCGTCGTGCTGGCGGCCGCAGCGGTGGCAGTGGTGGACTTCCGCGCCTCCGGCGTGCCGCAGAGCGACTTTGTCCTGGGCCAGACCGAAGCCAAGGAAGGCCAGGCGGCGCTCGGGGAGCATTTCCCCTCGGGATCCGGCAGCCCGGTGCTGATCGTGGTCCCCGAAGCGCAGCTGCAGTCCGTGGCGGACACCGTGCTGGGGACGGCAGGATTTTCGGACGTCACGGTGGTGGCCCAGGGCACCCCGGCCGGAACCCTGCCCGTCACGGAGGCCGGCGTGCAGGTCCCGCCGATTCCCGGATCCGCAAACGCAGCTCCCACGACGGTGGACGGTCAGGTGCTGCTGCAGGCCACCCTCACGGAGAACGCGGACTCGGCCGCGGCGGAGGACACGGTCCGGGAAGTGCGCCGGAGCCTGGCAGGACAGCAGGACGTGCTGGTGGGCGGTACCACGGCCACGACCGTGGACACCAACGACGCCGCGGAACACGACCGCAACCTCATCATTCCGGTGGTGCTGGTGGTGATCTTCTTCCTGCTGATGCTCCTGCTGCGCGCGGTGCTGGCGCCCTTCCTGCTCATCCTTACCGTCATGCTGTCCTTCGGAGCCACCCTGGGCATCTCCGCGCTGCTGTTCAACTACGCGCTTGACTTCCCCGGCGCGGATCCTGCGGTGCCGCTGTTCGGGTTCGTCTTCCTGGTTGCGCTGGGCGTGGACTACAACATCTTCCTCATGACCCGGGTGCGGGAGGAGAGCCTTGCCCTGGGAACCCGGGACGGGATCATCCGGGGCCTGATGATTACCGGCGGGGTAATCACATCCGCCGGAATCGTGCTGGCTGCGACCTTCGCGGCGCTGGGCGTGATCCCGGTGCTGTTCCTGGCGCAGCTGGCGTTCATCGTGGCTTTCGGCGTGCTGCTGGACACCCTGGTGGTGCGCTCGCTGCTGGTTCCGGCGCTGTCCTACGACATCGGGCCCCGCATCTGGTGGCCCTCGAAACTGGGCCGGGAGGCCCCGCAGAAGGACGCCGCAGCGGCACCCCGGTAAACTTGGGTGCATGGGAGAAACAGCGGAAACAGGCCCGACGACCGAACAGCTTGGGGCCGTACGCACGGCCATTGACGAAATTGACGAAGAAATCGTGGCGCTGATCTGGCGCCGCGAACGCCTGGTCCGGCTGGCCGGGGGACTGAAGGACGACGACGCCCAGGTCCGCGCCCGGGACCGGGTTGAGGAAGTCATCAACCACGTCCGCGAAGCCGCGGAAGCGCAGGAGCAGGACTCCGCCGTGGTGGAAAAAACCTACCGCGCCATGATCGATGCGTTCATCGAATACGAACTGCGCACCCGGCATGAGGACGAGACCCAGGCGCGGCTGGATGCCTTCAGCCGCAGTTAGCCTGCCTCCGCCTGGAGGCGTTACCAGGCCGCGGGAGCTGAACCCAGCGGCGCAGCAGGCAGGTCCCACGCCATCTCGGGAACCGGCCCTTCCGAGCTGAAGGCCAGCGGGGGTGCCAGCCTCTCGCCGGGCCCCCACCAGGTCTGTTCAGCAGCGCGGGGCAGCGAGGGCGGCGCCGGGTCCGGCGGGGACTCCCAGCGGGGAGGCACCGGCCGGCGGGCATCGGCGGCACGCTGGAGTTCCACCGCTGTCCGGGCCAGGGACAGCCGAGCGGCATACACCTCTCCGTCCAGCCGCCGGGTCCACGCCCGCACGGCCGCTGCGGCAGCCAGATACCCGGTGGCATGGTCCAGCGCCTGGACGGGCAGGGGCAGGGGCGCATCCGCGGCGGCCCAGGCCATGCCGGCGTCGGCAATGCCCGACGCCGTCTGCACCAGGGAATCGAAGCCGCGGCGGCCGCGCCACGGTCCGGTCCAGCCCCAGGCATCAAGTGCCACGGTTACGACGCCGGGGCGCAGCTGCTGAAGGCGGTGTTCGTCCAGTCCTAGTCCGGTGAGGGCGCCGGGACGGTAGCCGTGCACCACCAGATCCGCGGCGGAGATGAGCTCACGGACCTTCGCTGCCCCGTCGGTTGTGCCCAGATCCAGCCGGGTACAGCTCTTGCCCACCGTCATCTCCGCCTCCAGGGACGGCTCTTCCCAGTCCGGCGGATCAATGCGCAGTACCCGTGCGCCGAATCCGGCGAGGAAGCGTGTGGCTACCGGCCCTGCGATGACCCGCGTGAGGTCCAGGACCCGGACTCCGTCAAGCGGCCGGAGCGGGGTTCCGGAGGTCTCGGCAGGAGGCTGTGCGGCGCGCCGGATCCAGCCAACGAGGGGCTCGGCGCCGACCGCCTGTCCCTGCGGATGGGATTGCCACTGCTTCACAGTCCGCAGCCGCGCTGCGCAGCCGCCGGCTTCCACCACGGCAGCCTCGAGTTCTCCGCCTTTCCACGCCCGGACCGCCACGGAGGCCGCGTCGAGGGCTGCATCTGCGGGAAGCCCCAGGACGGCGAGCGCGGCGCGGCGGTGGTGCGGGGCGTTGGTGTGCAGCCGGATCCAGCCGTCGGCGCACCGGTAGTCGCGTGAGAGCGGGTCCCACGGCGGCGGAACCTCCCAGCCGGCCGGGCGGAAGGACGAGCCGAACCAGGCGCGGGCGAGGTCCGGGCTGGCGCGGACATGCACGGGCACTCCGGACAGCCGGGAGGTGAGGTCCGCGACTGCACTGCCCGCTGCCGCAACCGATGCTGCTGCGAAGGAACGCACCGGATAGCAGGACTCCATGTTCAGCTCCCCTCCGGTGCGTGTTCCCGTTGCAGTAGGCTACTTCACGTGCCGGAGCCCGGACAGGGCGGAGGCCGCACCAAACCCGGCATGAAAGGGCGCAGCGAGTGGATCATCCCGGAACGGCAGGCAGCTCCCGCTGGAAACCCGTGGCCGCTGCGCTCGCAGATTCCCGCCGGCTGGACCTCTACGCAAGGATCATTACCGCCGCAGGCAAGGGGGAACCGCTCTCCGGGGACGGCCTGGGCCGGGCCGAGGCCAAATCACTGCACGTCCTCCTGAAGGCAGGCCTGGTCCGGACCGGCGAAGACGGCCTGCAGCCGGTGTCCGACGCCTTCTCCCGCCTGCTCGCCGCGGACCGGGGCCCCCGGGACGAATCCCCGATGCGGCACCTGGGGCCGGGCAGCTCGGGCAGCCTGCCGGCCAAGCGGGCAGAACGCCTCGAAGTGCTGCATTACCTGGCCGGGGAAGTCTTTTCCCGGCACGGGGTCCTGGGGACAGGCACCTCGAATCCTGCCGGCAGCCGTGCCCGCCTGACGGAAGCCGAAGTTACCGATCGGCTGGCCGCCCTGACGATGGACCCGGCGATGTTCCGGCGAGCCATGGTGGATGAAGGAATCGTGCGGCGCAGTCCGGACGGCTCAAGCTACTGGCTCGCGGCTCCCCGCCCGGCCGACGGCATCGAATTCGCCGGCTGAGAATCCTTACTGCGTTGCCGCTGCGGACCGTTGACTTGGCCGGACTGCAGGCGTCGAATGGGTGAGTGGGCGCGGCCGGGCATCCTGCCGCGCATTCCGGTGAGTGGGCGCGGCGCTCGGGCCGGCGCTTTTAACGAGGGACATGCTGCCGGCGAACCCGGCCAACTCCAAGGGGAGGCGCAACATCAATGGCCTCAGGCGCGCATGCTGCAGTACCGGTTCCCGCCGGCAGTACGGAGAACCAGGACGACGGCGCGCCACGCGAACGGGCGCTGGTCTTCACCGGCCTGGTGCTCTCCGTCCTGCTCGCGGCACTGGACCAGACGATCGTGGCCACGGCCCTGCCCACCATCGTGGGTGACCTCAACGGCCTGGAGCACCTCTCCTGGGTAGTCACCGCCTACATCCTGGCCGCAACCATCGGGCTGCCCGTCTACGGCAAGCTCGGTGACCTGTTCGGCCGCAAGAACATTTTCATCTTCGCCATTGCCGTGTTCCTGCTGGGATCCGTCCTGTCCGGGCTGTCCCAGAACATGGGCCAGCTGATCGCGTTCCGGGCCCTGCAGGGCGTTGGCGGCGGCGGACTCATGATCGGCGCGCAGGCCATCATCGGTGATCTGGTTTCCCCGCGGGAACGCGGGCGCTACATGGGGCTGATCGGCGCTTCCTTTGGCCTCGCGTCAGTTGGCGGCCCCCTGCTGGGCGGCTGGATCACCGATTCCTGGTCCTGGCGATGGGTGTTCTACATCAACGTGCCCATTGGAGCCGTGGCGCTCGCCGTCGTCATCACCTCCCTCCACCTGCCCAAGGTCACCGGGCGGCGGCCGCGGCTGGACTATGCCGGTGCCGCGCTGCTCGCTGTGGCCTCCACGGCACTGATCCTGGTGACCAGCTGGGGCGGAACCACCTATGACTGGAACAGCCCGCAGATTCTGGGCCTGGCCGCAGTTGCAGTGCTGGCCGGAGCCGTGTTCGTCTGGGCCGAGCGCCGTGCGAGTGAACCGATCCTGCCACTGGGCCTGTTCCGGATGCGGAACTTCCTGATCCCGGTGCTGGCGGGCATCGCCGTCGGAATAGCGATGTTCTCCACCATCTCCTACCTGCCAACGTTCCTGCAGATGGTCAACGGTGCCAGCGCCACCGAGTCGGGGCTGATGATGCTGCCGATGATGGCCGGGCTTCTGCTGACCTCCATCGGCACCGGGCAGCTCATCGCGCACTCCGGGCGGTACAAGATCTATCCCGTGGCCGGGTGTGCCGTGATCATTGCCGGGCTGGTGCTGCTCTCCCGGATCTCCCAGGACACCCCGTACTGGTTTACGGCGATCGGGATGGCAGTGCTCGGCCTGGGCATTGGTGCGCTGCTGCAGAACCTGGTGCTGATTGTGCAGAACAGTGTTCCGCAGCAGAACATGGGCACGGCCATCTCCGCAGCGAACTACTTCCGCCAGATCGGAGCATCGTTCGGGATTGCCGCGTTCGGTTCCATCTTCATCCAGCGGCTGACCGACCAGCTGGCCGGGGCCCCCGCCGGGACCGCGGCGATGCTTCCCGCGGAGGGCATCAATTCGCTCACGCCGGCGGTGCTGCAGGCGCTTCCCGGACCAGTGCAGCAGGCAATCGGCGCGGCGTTCGGAACGGCACTGCCGCCTATCTTCCTGCTCAGCATTCCGCTGGTTGCCGCAGGCGGAGTGCTGTGCCTGTTCATCCGGGAGATTCCACTCTCCACCCAGTCCCGGGTGGAGGCGGCAGCCGAATAGATCCGAACTCACACCAGCTTCCCAGAGGGCACTGTGGGGATTGTCAGAGTGCAGTCGTACACTGGAGATTCGAATATATGTTCGAATCAGGTTTGAGGGGCAGCCATGGGACTTTTCAGTGAAACGGTAGAGGTGGCGTGTTCGCCCGCGGGCATACCGCTGCGTCTTCTCTGGCAGGGAAGGACATACAGGGTCGCAGCCAATCCCGTGCGCTGGTATGAGCGCCGCAGCTGGTGGGACGAAGAAGCCAGGGCGGAACGCGGACACGGCCCCGGACTGGTGGATTCGGAAATCTGGCGGGTCCAGGCCCGCCTGAGCCCGCGGTCGCCGCTGCGCACGCTGGACATTTCCCGGCAGTCTGCCTCCAACACCTGGCGGCTGATCCGAATCCATGACGCCCTGCGGGAAAGCGCCTAGCGCACCTGCCATGAATACCGTGCCATGAGTTTCACCCACCTCCACGCCGCTTCGGCCTTCTCCGCGCACTACGGCACGTCCTGGCCGGAAAAACTGGCCCAGGCTGCCGCAGCGGACGGTGCCGACGCACTCGCCTGCACCGACCGCGACGGGCTGTACGGCACGGTCAAGCACCTGCGTGCCTGCATGGATGCCGGCATAGATCCCATCGTCGGAGTGGACCTTGCCATTCTGGACGGGGACGGCAGGGACGCAGAAGTAACCGGCCGGGCGGTCATCCTGGCCCACGGGCACAACGGGGGAGCTGGCTATCACGCGCTGTGCCGGCTCATCTCCGACGCACATGCCGGAACCTCACCCTCCAGGGGACGGACGGGCCGCCCGGCCGGCGTCACCCTTGACCAGCTTGCCGCCCGGGTACTGGGCAGGGACGGAGAACCCGTACTGACCGTGCTGGTTGGTCCGTATACCGACGTTGGACGTGCCATGCGCAGCCGCAGCTACGCAGTCGCCCGCACCTTGTTCCGGCGCTGGCTCTCGGTCATGCCGCGCGCCGCGCTCGCCGTGGAGGTAGTCACGCACCTCAGCGCGCCGGGAACCAACCTGAGCCTGGCCCACGCCGTGCGGATGCTCCGGCTCTCCGACGAAATGCACATACCTGCCGTACTGACCAACGCCGTGCGCTACGTGGATGAAGACGGCGCCGCCACCGCAGACGTGCTCGACGCCGCCCGCGCCCTGACGTCCATGGCGCAGCTTCAGGACCTGCAGCCCAACGGGCAGGGCTGGCTGAAGACGGGCAGGCAGATGGCAGCGCTCGCAGCGGAGATCAGCGAGGAAGCAGGCTACGGGCGTTCCGGGGCAGCAAAGCTGCTGGCCGAAACGGAGGCGCTCGCCGATGCCTGCCGGATCGACCCGGCTGCGGACATGGGATGGAAGCAGCCGGTGGTCCCGGAGGCCGGGGTCATCGGGATTGACGCTGAACCGGTGCTGGAACTGCGCGGACGCTGCGAAGCCGGGATCGGCAGGCGTTTCGGGCATCTGGGCGGTGCAGCGGAAGCCGCCATGCGCAACCGGCTGGAACATGAGCTGGGGATTATCGAGAGGCTCGGCTTCGCGGCCTACTTCCTGACCGTCGCGGAAGTCTCCACCATGATCCGGAACATGGGAGTCCGGGCGGCGGCACGCGGATCGGGCGCGTCCTCACTGGTGAACTATCTGCTGGGCATCAGCCACGTAAACCCGCTGGCACACGACCTCATCTTTGAACGGTTCCTCTCCCGGGACCGCTCCACGCTGCCGGACATCGACATCGACGTTGAAAGCGCCGAACGGCACAACGTGTACCACCGCATCTTTGAACGCTTCGGCGCCCAGCGGGTCACCCTGATGAGCATGCAGAACGGTTACCGGGCACGCGGAGCGGTGCGCGACGCCGGACTGGCCCTGGGTTTGCCCGAAGAGGAGGTCGGTGCCGTGGCCAAGGCGCTGTGGCGCTTCTCGGCGAGCCACTTCCGTGAAGCGCTCGCCGAGAAACCCGAACTGCGCGGCGTCGCCGAAGCCGTGCAGCAGAACCGGCAGCTCGATCTGCTGGTGGACCTGACCGAACGCCTGGACCGGCTGCCCCGGCATATTTCAATGCATCCGTGCGGGGTGATCCTGGGGGACACCTCGCTGCTGGACCGTACGCCGGTGCAGCCCAGCGGTTTGGGCCTGCCAATGTCCCAGTTCGACAAGCACGACATGGATCCAATGGGCATGCTCAAGCTGGACGTGCTCGGCGTGCGCATGCAGTCCGCCATGGCCTTCGCCCTGAACGAGGTGGTCCGGGTCCATTCCGGCGGAGACGACGTGGCCCGGGCCGGAAAACACGCCCCGGAAACCGAGCCGCGCCCGGAGTGGATTGCCGAAGACGGGCGGATCGACCTGGACGCCGTTCCGCTGGATGACGAACCGACCTTTGAACTGATCCGCAGCACGCATACGCTGGGCTGCTTCCAGATCGAGTCGCCCGGCCAGCGGGAGCTGGTGGGCAAGATGGCGCCGCGGGACTTCAATGACCTGATCATCGACATTTCCCTGTTCCGGCCCGGACCGATGAAATCGGACATGGTGCGGCCGTTCCTGGAGCACCGCCACGGCTGGGCTCCCGCGGTGTACCCGCACGAATCGCTGCGCCCGGTGTTGGCGGAGACCCACGGGGTCACGGTCTTCCACGAACAGGTGCTGCGGACCTTCGATGTCTTCACCGGCTGCGGGCTGGCCAAGGCGGATGAGCTGCGGCGGCTGCTGGGCAACCCCGACGCCGAACTGGGGGTGGAGGATTTCTTCCGGCAGGCGGCGCAAAAGCGCGGCTATGACGCGCAGACCATCAACAACGTCTGGGGAACATTGAAAGCCTTCGGCAGCTTCGGTTTCTGCAAGGCCCACGGCGCTGCCTTCGCCGTGCCGACCTACCAGTCCGCCTGGCTGAAGGCGCACCATCCCGAAGCGTTCCTCGCCGGGATCTTCGAGCATGATCCCGGCATGTACCCCCGCAGGCTGCTGGTGGCAGAAGCCCGCAGGATGGGCATACCCATCCTGCCGCTGGACATCAACCGCAGCGGAGAGCAGTACCGGGTGGAATGGGTTCCGCCCGTTCCGGCGTCACCGGGGCGCAGGGGAAGCCCGGGGAAGTTCGGGATCCGGCTCAGCTTCGCCGGAATTTACGGTCTTTCAGCTGCCGAAGTCCGCCGCATCGCCGCCGGACAGCCGTTCGACTCGCTGGCTGACCTGCGTGCCAGGGCCAGGCTCTCCCGGCCCTCGGTTCAGCGGCTGGCCCAGCTGGGCGCCTTCGATTCACTGTCCCGCGAAAGCGGTTCGCGCGGCAGCCGTGCGGACCTGCTGCAGCACCTGGCCGAAACGTCCGGAAAACCCGGATCCCGTAAATACGATCCGATTCCCGGCCAGCTGGCGCTTCCGCTGGGGGACACCGAGCTGGCCAACCTCGTGCCGCAGCTGCCGGAGCCCACGCTGCCGGAGCGGGTCCGCACCGAACTGGACCTGCTCGCCGTCGACGTCAGCGCGCACCTGGTGGACAGCTACGAACCGCTCCTCGCTGCCCTGGGCGTGACCAAGGCCGAGTCCCTGCTGGGGCTGCGCAACGGGTCGGAAGTCCTGGTAGCCGGCATCCGGGTGGCCACCCAGACCCCGCCGATGCGCGGAGGCCGCCGGGTGGTCTTCATCAGCCTGGACGACGGCACCGGCTGCGTGGACTGCACCTTCTTCACTGAGGCACAGGAGAAAACCGGTCCGCTGCTCTTCGGCACCGAGCTGATGCTGATCCGCGGACTGACCCGGCGCACCGGACCGCGGGGCATGAGCCTGCAGGCGCTCCAGGCCTGGGACCTGGCAGACACCGCGTCCCTGCCGCTGCCGCAGGCGGCGGGAAACGCCGCCGGACACGGCTCCGGAAAGAGGGCAGTCCGGCCGCGCGGCCGGTTGGTCGGGCTGAAGAACAGCGGATAACATCGTAAGGGCGCGCACCATAGCTGCATGGGCAAACCTGTGCTCAAGCGCCAGTACAAACGAATCAAGGAGACAACGTGTCAGTGCCGGAACAGTTCACCCTCATCGTCGACGGCGAAGAGACCACGGTGGATACTGGCACCACCGGTGCTCAGCTCTTTTTTGAGCGCCGCGAAGTCGTGGTCATGCGTGTCGACGGAGTCCTGAAGGACCTCGACACCCCGCTGGCTCCGGGGCAGGGCATCGAAGCGGTAACCGTCGATTCAGAAGACGGCCTCAACGTCCTGCGCCACTCCACCGCCCACGTGATGGCCCAGGCCGTGCAGCAGCTGCGCCCCGACGCCAAGCTGGGCATCGGCCCGTACATCAAGGACGGTTTTTACTTCGACTTCGACGTCGCCGAGCCCTTCACGCCGGAGGACCTGAAGACCCTCGAGAAGATGATGCAGAAGATCGTCAACTCGAACCAGAAGTTTGTGCGCCGGGTGGTCACCGAGGAAGAGGCCCGCGAAGCGATGGCCAACGAGCCGTACAAGCTCGAACTGCTCGGCAAGAAGGACGGCGCCGAGGAGGCCGGCGAAGGCGCGAACATTGAGGTTGGTGCCGGGGAAATCACCATCTACGACAACGTAGACCGCAAGTCCGGGGATACCGTTTGGTGCGACCTGTGCCGCGGCCCGCACCTGCCCAACACCAAGCTGATCTCCAACGCCTTCGCGCTCACCCGCTCCGCCGCCGCCTACTGGCTGGGCAACCAGGCAAACCAGCAGCTGCAGCGCATCTACGGCACGGCCTGGCCCACCAAGGATGACCTGAAGGCCTACCAGGAACGCCTGGCCGAGGCGGAGCGCCGCGACCACCGCAAGCTCGGCACCGAACTGGACCTGTTCTCCTTCCCGGATGAGCTCGGTTCCGGCCTGCCGGTGTTCCACCCCAAGGGCGGCATCATCCGCAAGGCCATGGAGGACTACTCACGCCAGCGCCACACCGAGGCCGGCTATGAGTTCGTCTATACCCCGCACATCACCAAGGGCCACCTGTATGAGGTTTCCGGCCATCTGGACTGGTACCGGGACGGCATGTTCCCTCCCATGCACGTTGACGAAGTCACCGACCCGGAGACCGGAGAGGTCACCAAGCCCGGCCAGGACTACTACCTGAAGCCGATGAACTGCCCCATGCACAACCTGGTCTTCCGCTCCCGCGGACGCTCCTACCGGGAACTGCCGCTGCGGCTTTTCGAATTCGGTTCGGTGTACCGCTACGAGAAGTCCGGCGTCATCCACGGCCTGACGCGCGTGCGCGGCATGACCCAGGACGACGCCCACATCTACTGCACCCGCGAGCAGATGAAGGACGAGCTGACCAAGACCCTGAACTTCGTGCTGGACCTGCTCAAGGACTACGGCCTGGACGACTTCTACCTGGAGCTCTCCACCAAGGACCCGGAGAAGTACGTCGGCTCCGACGAGGTCTGGGAAGAGGCCACCCGCACCCTGGCCGAGGTCGCCGAAGCCTCCGGCCTGGACCTGGTCCCGGATCCCGGGGGAGCAGCCTTCTACGGCCCGAAGATCTCCGTGCAGGCCCGCGACGCCATTGGCCGCACCTGGCAGATGTCCACCATCCAGCTGGACTTCAACCTGCCCGAGCGCTTCGAACTCGAATACCAGGCAGCGGACGGCACCCGCCAGCGCCCGGTCATGATCCACCGCGCCCTGTTCGGCTCGGTTGAGCGGTTCATGGCCGTGCTGACCGAGCACTATGCCGGCGCGTTCCCGGCCTGGCTGGCTCCGGTCCAGGTAGTGGGCATCCCCGTTGCCGAGGCATTCAACGACTACATGTACGACGTCGTGGACAAGCTCAAGGCCGCAGGCATCCGCGCCGAGGTAGACGCCGGAACGGACCGCTTCCCGAAGAAGATCCGCACCGCCTCGAAGGAGAAGGTTCCCTTCGTCCTGATCGCCGGCGGTGAGGACGCCGAAGCCGGCGCAGTCTCCTTCCGCTTCCGCGACGGCAGCCAGGACAACGGCGTGCCGGTGGAGGAAGCCGTGAAGCGGATCGTCGAAGCGGTCCGGAACCGGGACAAGTAGCGGAACGGGGGAGTCCAGATGGAAAGCCAGGAACAGTACCCGCACGACGGCGATGTGACGGACAACTTCGAACTCGCCGGAGTGCCGGACGCCTTCCAGCGCCTCTGGACTCCCCACCGTCTTGCCTACATCAAGGGCGGGCAGGACCAGGTCTCTTCCAAGGACAACTGCCCGTTCTGCACCGCGCCGTCCCACACGGATGAGGAGGCGCTGATAGTCCACCGCGGCAGGCACGCCTTCGTGATCCTGAACCTGTTCCCGTACAACGCCGGACACCTGCTGGTGTGCCCCTACCGGCACGTACCGGACTACACCGACGTCGATGCAGATGAAACGGCGGAAATCGCCGCCCTGACCCAGACCGCCATGCGCGTGCTGCGGAAGGTTTCAGCGCCTGCCGGCTTCAACCTGGGAATGAACCAGGGAGCCGCGGGCGGTGCCGGCATTGCCGCGCACCTGCACCAGCACATTGTGCCGCGCTGGAGCGGCGACGGAAACTTCCTGCCCATCATTGCCCACACCAAGGCCATCACGCAGACCCTGGGCGAAGTGCGGCAGCTTGTTGCCGATGCCTGGCCTGCCTCTGCCGGCGAAACTTCTTCCGGCGGCCCGTCCGCTGCCGCCGGAAACGACGAGGCTTAGAACGTGCTGAACAAATATGCCCGCGGTTTCTTTACCGCACTGTTTACCCCCCTTGCCTCCTGGCTGATCCGGCGCCGGGTCTCACCGGATGCCGTCACGGTTATTGGAACCCTCGGCGTGATGGTCGGCGGCCTGGTGTTCTATCCGCTGGGCCAGCTCTTCTGGGGCACAATCTTCATTGTGCTCTTTGTGTTCTCCGACGTCGTTGACGGGATCATGGCACGCCAGCAGGAGCGCAAGGGCAAATGGGGCGCCTTCCTTGACTCCACGCTGGACCGGTTTGCCGACGGCGCCCTGTTCGCCGGGGTAAGCATCTGGTTCTTTACCGGCGGCGGCAACGACGCGATTGGCGTCGCAGCCGTCATCTGCCTGGTCCTGGGCATGCTGGTCTCCTACATCCGGGCCAAGGCCGAGTCGCTCGGCTTTGACGCCAATGTGGGGCTGGCCGAACGGGCCGAGCGCCTGGTCTTCCTCCTCACCGCCACCGGCCTGGTGGGCCTCGGGGTCCCCGACGCTGTGCTGCTGGTGGTCCTGGCGGCACTGTGCCTGGCCAGCTGCGTCACCATCGCCCAGCGCATGGGCACGGTGCGCCGGCAGTCCGCAGCCGGCGTTGTCAGCGGTGACCTTGACCAGGACATGGGTAAAGATACGTAGCGAAGGCACCCTGAAAGCGGTACGCGGGCTTATTATTGGCTTTCCGGCCGTACTACCAGAGAGCTTTGTCATGCCTACAGAAACACCGTCCCAGCCGTCCGCCTCAACCGGCGGCAGCCGCGTCAAGCGCGGCATGGCTGAGATGCTCAAGGGCGGCGTCATCATGGACGTCGTCACTGCCGAACAGGCCCGGATTGCCGAAGATGCCGGCGCCGTCGCCGTAATGGCCCTGGAACGGGTCCCGGCAGACATCCGCGCGCAGGGCGGTGTCTCCCGAATGAGCGATCCGGACATGATCGACAGCATCATCGAGGCCGTCTCCATCCCGGTCATGGCCAAGGCACGCATCGGCCACTTCGTCGAAGCGCAGGTGCTGCAGTCCCTGGGCGTGGACTACATCGACGAGTCCGAGGTCCTGACCCCCGCCGACTACGCCAACCACATCGACAAGTGGAAGTTCACCGTTCCCTTCGTCTGCGGTGCCACGAACCTGGGCGAAGCGCTCCGCCGCATCAACGAGGGCGCGGCCATGATCCGGTCCAAGGGTGAAGCGGGAACCGGTGACGTGTCCAACGCCACCATGCACATGCGCCAGATCCGCACCGAGATTGCGCGGCTTTCCTCGCTTCCCGAAGACGAGCTCTACGTCGCTGCGAAGGAACTGCAGGCGCCGTACGAGCTGGTCAAGGAAGTTGCTTCCGCGGGCAAGCTTCCCGTTGTCCTGTTCACTGCCGGCGGCATTGCCACCCCGGCTGATGCCGCGATGATGATGCAGCTCGGCGCCGACGGCGTGTTCGTCGGATCCGGCATCTTCAAGTCGGGCAACCCGGCCCAGCGTGCAGCCGCGATCGTCAAGGCCACCACCTTCCACGATGACCCGGATGAGATCGCCAAGGCCTCGCGCGGTCTCGGCGAAGCCATGGTCGGCATCAATGTGGACGAGATCCCGCAGCCGCACCGCCTCGCCGAGCGCGGCTGGTAAGACCCAGCCTTAAAACGCACCGGCACCGGGTAACTCCCGGTGCCGGTGCGTTTTTGTTTTTCCTAGCCGAGGGCCATTGAGTACGTTCGTCCGCGCCCCACCAGCGAGAAGCCCCGGGCCGCACAGAGGTCCTGGCCGGCGGCGGTTGCGTTCACCACCAGATGCTCGGCGCCGGCAGCCTCGGCCGCCGCTGCCGCGGCACTGAGCAGTGCGGTTCCAAAGCCCCGCCGCCGGCTGGACGCGCCCACCGCCAGGGAAAAGATCCCCGCGGTTTTGGAAAGGCCCGCAACGCCGGTGGGATAGAACGCGTAGGTCCGCCCGGTCATACGCGCTGAATCCCGGGCGGCGATATGCCAGGCCTGCCTGGGCTGCGAATCCGCCACCCGCAATTCCTCGGCGTCTGCCCCGGATACCTCCTGCGGCTGGGGTTCAACCGCAGCGCCGTCGGCGGACCAGGCCTGGGGTGCGCGCACGGGCGCGGTCATCCAGCAGGTCTGCGGGCCGCGGCGGAAACCGAAGGTTTCCAGCGGCGTGCTGTCCACTGAACCGCCCAGCCAGGCGGTGACCGAGGAGGCTCCCAGCCGGGACCCCTCGGCCAGCCCGGGCCGGATTCCCGACGGCGAAATCTCCTCCGGGAACATCAGCAGCAATTGGCGGCGTGCCGGCAGCCATACCCACCGCGACTCGTGCGTGCCGAAGGAACGTCCGCCGGTCGACGACGCAAGGGCGGAGAACCAGGTGTGCTGCAGCCGCTGGCACGAGGCAATGGTGGGCATTGTTTTCAGGACAGGCCCCGGCGTTCCAGCAGGGGAGCGAGACGGGCGTCCCGGCCCCGCAGGTCGCGGAAGGACTGCAGCGGATCCCGGGAGTAGCCCTTCGACAGCAGCTTGCCCCGGAACGCATCCCCGTTGGCGCGGTTCAGTCCGCCGTTCTCGGTAAACCACTGCACCGTGTCGGCGTCGAGAACTTCACTCCAGATGTAGGAGTAGTACCCGGCGGAGTAGCCTCCCGGGAAGATGTGTTTGAAGTTGCCGGTGCGGTAGCGCGGCGGAACCAGGGCGGGATCAATCCCCGCGTCCAGGAGCGCTTTCTGCTCAAAGGCTTCCGGGTCGGAAACCGGCTCGTGGCCGGGCGAAAGCACATGCCAGGCCCAGTCCAGCAGCGTGGCACCGAGGTATTCGGTGGTCCGGAAACCTTCGCCCCACAGGGAGGCGGCGCGGATCTTCTCCAGCAGGCCCGCCGGAAGCGGTTCCCCGGTCTGGTAGTGCCGGGCGAAGTTGGCGGCAACCTCATCTGTGAGCATCCACATCTCGTTCACCTGGGACGGGTACTCCACGAAGTCGCGGGGAACAGCCGTTCCGGCAAACCGCGGGAACCCGACGTCGGAGAACAGACCGTGGAGGGCGTGGCCGAATTCGTGGAAGGCGGTGACAACTTCGTCAAAGGTCAGCAGGGCAGGTTCGCCCGCTGCGGGCCTGGAGATGTTCAGGTTGTTGACCACCACCGGCTGGTGGCCCAGCAGCCGGGACTGGGAAACCAGTTCGTTCATCCAGGCGCCGCCGCTCTTGGTGTCCCGGGTGAAGTAGTCGCCCAGGAACAGGCCCAGTCCCGTTCCGTCTTCATTCCGGACTTCCCAGACCCGGACGTCCGGGTGGTAGCCGGTGAGATCCGTTCGCTCCGTGAAGGTGATGCCGTAGAGCCGGTTGGCGGCGAAGAAGACGCCGTCGTGCAGGACCCGTTCGAGTTCGAACCAGGGACGCAGGGCTTCCAGGTCCACGGCGTACTCCTCGCGCCGGACCTGCTCGGAGTAGTACGCCCAGTCCCAGGGCTGGAAGTCCTCGATCCCGTCGCGGGCGGCGGCAGCACGCAGCTTGGTGGCTTCGGCCCCGGCGTTGCGGACCGCAGGCTGGACCAGCTGGGAGAGCATGTCTTCCACTGCTGCAGTGGTGGGCGCCGTCTGGTCCTCCACGGCATAGGCGGCGTGATTTTCGTAGCCCAGCAGCGCGGCCCGCTCAGCGCGCAGCGCGGCCGTTTCGGCTGCAATCTCCAGGGTGGAGTTGGCGTTGCCGCGGAATCCCCGGTGAACGGAGGCTTCAAAGAGCCGCCTCCGGACGTCCCGGTTCTTCAGCTTCGCCAAGGCCGGCTGAGGCGTCGGCAGCACAAGGGTGAGCAGGTACTTTCCCGTGGAACCCGCAGCCTCCGCAGCCGCGGCGGCAGCCGCGACGTCGTCGGGTGAGAGTCCGTCAAGTTCCGCCGCATCGTCCAGCACCAGCGCCGAATCGTTCGTGTCCGCGAGCAGCCGCTGGGAGTAGGTGGTGCCCAGCTCGGAGAGGCGGGTGTTCAGTTCCCGCATCCGTGCCTTGCCGGCGTCGTCGAGCGCTGCACCGGCGCGAATGAACAGGCGGCGGTACTCCGCAAGCACGCGGGCAGACTCTTCCTCCAGACCGTCAGCCGGCACGGCGTTTACCCGCTCGAACAGTGCCGAATCCTGGTAGATGGTGTCCTGGTGGGCTGAAAGCAGGGGACTGACCTGCTGCTCCAGGGCCTGGACCTCCTCCGTTGCATGGGACATCACGGCGTTGGAGAAGACGGATACCGCCCGGGCCAGCGTCTGGCCGGAGCGCTCCAGCGCCGCGATCGTGTTGTCGAAGCCTGCGGGTTCCGGATTGGAGGTGATGGCACGGATCTCCTCCTGCTGTTCCTCCATCCCGGAGCTGAAGGCCGGAAGAAGATCGGCGGTGGTGATGTCCGCGAAATTGGGGAGGCCGTACGGCAGGGTACTTGGTGAAAGTAGGGCGTTGCTCATGGAAACAAACACTTTCACAGCGTTGCCTGCGCAACCAGCCGACGGGCCGCGTATGCTCATCCTCGGCCGCATCGGGCCGTGCAGGGCATAAGGACAAAACATTCGGGGGAAGAATGAACGAAGACCGCCCAGCCGCTTTCCGGACAGGAAAGCTGCTGGAAGTGCTGGCGCTGGCATCGGTGCTGGGGCTTGGCGGCTGCACCGCTGCGGAGGAGGGGCCGGCTCCCGCCGCGGAGACGGCGTCGTCCTCTCCCGCCGCGGAACCAACCCCCAAACCCACGGTGACTCCGGGCGCGGGCCCGGAATGCTCCGGCCTCCGCTGCACCTCGGTGATGCTGGCGGGAGACCTGCTGGTGCATCCCCAGCTCTGGGACCAGGCCCGCGCAGACGCCGGGACCTCCGGAAAGCAGCCGCTGGACTTTGAGCCCCTGCTGGAGGGAATGCGGCCCTACATCTCCGCATCTGACCTTGCCGTCTGCCACATGGAAACCCCGGTCGCCGAGGCGGGCGGACCCTACGCGGGCTACCCGATGTTCAACGTGCCGCCGCAGATCCTTACTGCTGCCGCCGCCGTCGGCTACCAGGCCTGCACCACCGCAAGCAACCACACCGTCGACGCCGGCACCGAGGGCCTCAACCGCACCCTCGGCGTGCTGGACTCGCTGGGCCTGGAGCACACCGGTTCCTACGCCACCGAGGCGGAATCCGAAATCCCGATGATTCTGGACACTTCGGGGGCGCGGATCGGCGTCATCGAGGCGACCTACGGGTTGAACGGACTCGAGGCGGAGTACCCCTGGCAGGTGGACATGCTCGACGCCGAAGATCTGATTGCGCGGGCACAGGCGGCCCGGGCCCAGGGAGCGGACATTGTGATCGGCGCAGTCCATGCAGGCGATGAATACGCCTCGATGCCCAACGCCCAGCAGGTCGAAACCACCCACGCCCTGGCGGACAGCGGCCAGTTTGACCTGGTCTACGGACACCACACGCACTCAGTGCTGCCGATCGAGAACTACAACGGCACCTGGATCGTCTACGGCCTCGGCAACGCGGTCACCGAGCTTTCGCCCTGGTACGCGGTCAACAACGAGGGACTGATTGTGCGGGCACAGTTTGCGCAGGAGAACGACGGCGCGAAGTGGCGGGTCAGCGACCTCGCCTGGGCGCCGTCGGTCATTGTGCGTGATCCATACCGGTGGTGTTCGGTTGCCGCGGACCTGCCGCAGGGGGCGTGCGCGCCCGAGGCGCAGCAGGCCGAGGTGCGGCAGCGGACGGTTTCCGTGGTGGAGTCCATGGGGGCCCGGCAGGCCGGGGCGCACGAGTGGCTGGTTTCTGAGGATGTTTCGTCGCGCTGAGTCCTTGTCCTGTAGGGGCCCTCTTCGCTGGCCGCCGGCGGGCGGGCCGGTGCTGGATGCCATCGGCGGGCGGGCCGGTGCTGGATGCCGCCGGCGGGCGGGCCGGAACGGCGGCAACGAAACTCCTTCGCTCGCAGGGCTCGCTGCGGAGTATTAAAGCCGCCTAACCCGGCCCGTCCGCCGGGGCCGTGCCCGTCCGGCTAACCCGGCCCGTCCGCCGGGGCCGGGCGCCTAACCCGGCCCGTCCGCCGGGGCCGTGCCCGTCCGGCTAACCCGGCCCGTCCGCCGGGGCCGGGCGCCTAACCCGGCCCGTCCGGCGGGGCCGGGCGATGCCTCATTGCTCACTCGTGTCAGGCGCGGTCGCCTAAGGGCTGGACGCTGAGCCTGGCCGGGCTGTAAAACGGCCACCAAACCGGTGTCCGCCGGTGGTCCGGCATTGTTCAGGGAGTTTGCGATGGCCAAGGTTCTGATACATGCAACGGTGACACTGGACGGATATATGGCAGATCCGGAAGGCGGTGTTGACTGGATGTTCGACGTCGCGGCCACGGAGGAGGACACCGCTCTGGTGAACCGTGTGGTCGGTGAGGTGGGTGCCGTCGTCGGCGGTGCCAATCGGGCCCGTACCGTTGAGGACGGGGAGGAGCCGTACGGCGGCCTGCCCGGAGTGCCCGTCTACCTCATGACGCATTCCGCAGCAGAGCCCGTGGTGAAGGACGGCGTGACCTATACCTTCGTAGTCGATGACATTGCCGGGGCCGTCGAAACCGCCAAGGCCAGGGCCGGGGACAAGACCGTGAGCCTGCTCGGAGGCCGGATCTCCCGCCAGTGCCTGCAGCTGGGAGTAGTGGACGAGATTCAGCTGCACGTGGTGCCGATTCTTCTGGGAAAGGGGATTTCCCTGTTCGGCGGGCTGGGCCAAAGGGTGAACCTGGAACTGATTGAGGAGGCCGCGTTCGGGGACGGGGTGCATCTGCGGTACCGGGTTGTTCGGTAGCTGTCCGTTGGCCCTATGGGTTGTCCGTCCGCCGGGCGGGCCGGAACGGCGGCAACGAAACTCCTTCGCTCGCAGGGCTCGCTTTGGAGTATTAAAGCCGCCTAACCCGGCCCGTCCGTCGGTCGGCAGGGTTCACCTTGCGGTTCCATGTGCGCAGAATCCCAGTACTGGTGGCGGGTGTGCCGGGTGGGGTCACATCCGGCACGGAGGTGACGGCGGCTGGGAATCCGGGTACAGGCTTTCCCCGGGTTCCCTGTGCTCGTGATCGGTGCGCCGGATTGGGTCACACGAGGCACACGGCTGACGGCGGCAGGGAATCCGGATACAGGCTTTCCCCGGATTCCCAGTGGTCGGGGCGAAGTGCGCCGGGTGGGGTCACATCTTGCTCAGGGGTAACGGCGGCTGGGAATCCGGACGCCGAGGCACGCAGGCCCGAGATGTACATTCCGGGGTTCCCAGTGCTCGTGATCGGTGCGCCGGATGGGGTCACACGAGGCACAGGGGTAACGGCGGCTGGGAATCCGGATACAGACTTCCCCGGGTTCCCTGTGCTCGGTAGGAAATGTGCCTGGTGGGGTCACACCTGGCACACGGCTAACGGCGGCTGGGAATCCGAGCGCCGAAGGGCACAGACGCGGTAAGTAAATTCCGGGGTTCCCCTTGCTCGGGACGAAGTGCGCTGGCAGGGCCACACCAGGCACGGGGGTAAAGGCGGCTGGGAATCCGGATACAGGCTTTCCCCGGGTTCCCTGTGCTCGTGATCGGCGCGCCGGGCGGGGTCACATCCGGCACAGGGGTAACGACGGCTGGGAATCCGGATACAGACTTTCCCCGGATTCCCAGTGGTCGGGTCGGACTGCGCCGGATGAGGACACGTCTGGCACACGGCTAACGGCGGCTGGGAATTGCGGGGAGCGGGTGGGTGCGGCTGGGAATTGCGGGCAGCTGACCGGGCACGGCACGGGATTCCGCGCGCCCAAGTCCCAGCTGCGGCGAAGCGGGCAGCGCCGGCGGGAAACCCGCGACGAACTACCGGGGACGGTTGGCCGCGTGGGAGCGGGCCAGCTCGGAGAGGCGGGCAAGCTCGGCAAGGTCCGCGTCGGCCGCGGGAACCGGGACGAAGGAACCATAGCGCCGCGTGACAGCCTGTTCGATCAGGAAGTCCGCAATGGCCGGGTTCTTGGGAAGCAGGGAACCGTGCAGGTAGCTGGCCAGCACGTTCTTGTACCGTGCGCCCTCGGTGTCGTCCTTGGAATTGTTGCCCTCACCCTTGCGCACCAGCGCCAGGGGCTTCGCGTCCGGACCGAGGAAGGTCTGGCCGCTGTGGTTCTCGTAGCCGTGGATCTCGCCGAACTCTTCGCTGACGGAGAGCACATTGCCGATCAGCCGGTCCGGTCCGCCGTGGGTCTCAATGTCCAGGACGCCGATGCCGGGGATGAGGACGCCGTCGTGCGTTTTGAAGAACCGGCCAAAGAGCTGGTAGAGCCCGCAGATGACCAGCATAGGCAGGCCGTCGTCCGCCATGGCGCGCAGCGAAGGCGCCAGGGCCTGCAGGTCCTGCTGGATCACCACCTGGCCGCTGTCCTGCCCGCCTCCGCCCACAATCAGGTCCGCGTCGGAAGGGAACTCGTCCCCCGGGTTGTATTCGGTGACCACGGGGTTGTAGCCCTGCCACTTCAGGCGCTGCTTGAGCACCAGGACGTTGCCCCAGTCGCCGTAGATGTTCATGTCCCGGGGGTACAGCTGGACAATGTGGATGTCCCGGCTCATGAGACCACCTCAACCTTCGTGATCTTGGAGAGTTCGCGCCGCACGGCAAGCATGGCGGTGTAGGTGCAGAAAATACGCATCGGCTGCGTGCCGGAACCGGCAATGAACTTTGCCAGCGCGTCGGGGATGTCCGGAAGGACGTCGCGCACTGGAACGTCGTCGTACTTCAGGCGCAGGGCCATGTCATAGGCGCGCACACCGGTGACCATGTCCACGCCGCCGGAGAGCGTTTCGAAGTCCACGTCCCAGAGCCAGGACATGTCCCGGCCGTCGGCGTAGTTGTCATTGATGGCGATCATGGTTGCGTAACCGTGTGCCGCGAAGGACTTCAGGCCCAGGCGGAACCCGGAGGGGTTCTTCACCAGCACCAGTTCCAGCGGTGCGCCGTTCACGGTCAAGGATTCGCCGCGGCCGAAGGCCGGTTCAACGTTGGACAGCGACTCGAACAGCGCCGTCCGGTTCGCCTTGGCGCCCAGGATCTGCCGGGCAAAGGTCAGCGCGGCGGCCGCGTTGAAGATGTTGTAGACGCCGCGGAGCTTCAGCCCCGTGGTGGTGGGTGTGCCGTCAACCAGGAAGTCAGCCTCCGTTTCGGCGACCCGGGTCAGGACGACGTCGGCGGGCTGGGCAGCGGCGATCGCTTCGGAGCGTGAGCCGCGCATCTCGTCGTCGTTCGGGAAGGTGCTGCGCAGCGAGGCGTCCAGGCCAAAGTAGGCGACCTTCGGGCCGGACAGGGATGCGGCGATTGACGCCACGCGCGGATCCTCGCGGTTCAGGACCACGGTGTCGGTGGTGGTCCTGGCGATCTGCTCCAGCAGCCGGGTGGTCTTGTCGATCTCCCCGAAGCGGTCCAGCTGGTCCCGCAGGACGTTCAGCAGCAGCGCGTAGCGCGGCTGGATGAGCTTCACGAAGTGCACCGCGTGCGCCTCGTCCAGCTCCAGGACGGCGATGTCCGCGTCCAGGCGGCCGCGGAGGTCCACTTCGCCAAGCAGCGCTGCGGCCACGCCGCGGGTGAAGTTGCTGCCGGTCCGGTTGGTGAAGACTTTCAGGCCCTGGCCCTCCAGCAGCTCCACAACCATCTTGGTGGTGGTGGTCTTGCCGTTGGTACCGGAAACGACGGCGACGCCAAGGGGCAGCGTGGAGAGCGTCCGGCGGATGAAATCCGGGTCGATCTTCTCCACCACGAGGCCGGGGAGGGCAGACCCTCCGCCACGCAGCCGCGAGGCGCCGCGGACCAGTTTGCCGACCAGAATGGAGAAAGAACTCATGGATACCGAATATATCCCACCGTCACGAACCGGTCCGGGAAGCCGCGGGCAACCTAGAATGATCCAATGACTGAAATCACCCCGCGGGACGCCGCATCACCGCTGGTTGGAGTGCTGGCCCTTCAGGGCGGAGTCCGCGAGCACGTCCACGCACTTGAAGCCGCGGGAGCACGCACAACGCTGGTCCGCCGCGCATCCGAGCTGGACGCACTGGACGGGCTGGTGCTTCCCGGCGGGGAGTCCACCACCATCGACAAGCTGATGCGCCTTTACGGAATCGCCGAACCGCTGCGGGCCAGAATCGCTGCGGGCTTTCCGGTCTACGGCTCCTGCGCCGGCATGATCCTGCTGGCGGAACGGATCACCGACCCGGCATTGGATGCCGCCGGCGAGCCCCAGCAGACCCTCGGCGGCCTGGACATAGTGGTGCGCCGCAACGCTTTTGGCCGGCAGCGTGAGTCATTTGAAATCAGCCTCCCGTTTGCCGGGCTGCAGTCCCTGCCCAGCCAGGACCCTGCGGTGACGGCAGGAAATGTGCACGCCGTCTTTATCCGGGCACCGTGGGTGGAGAAGGTAGGCTCCTCCGTGCAGGTCCTCGCGCAGGTCCCGGCCGAAGACGCCGCAGCGGGCGCTGAAAGTGCCGCGGCTGATTCAGTCGCTAGAATTGTCGCAGTGCGTTCGGGAAAACTGCTGGCCACCTCGTTCCATCCGGAAGTAACGGGGGAGCGCCGTATCCACGAACTATTTATCCAGATGATCAGAGGAGACGCGTAAAGCATGTCGGGCCACTCGAAATGGGCAACCACCAAGCACAAGAAGGCCGCAATTGATGCCAAGCGCGCCAAGTCCTTTGCCAAGCTGATCAAGAACATCGAAGTCGCGGCGCGCGCCGGCGGTGCGGACATGGCCGGCAACCCCGGGCTTGAGCTCGCCGTGCAGAAGGCCAAGAAGACCTCTGTTCCCAATGACAACATTGACCGCGCCATTAAGCGCGGCGCCGGCCTGACCGGCGAAGTCGTCGACTACACCGAAATCATGTACGAGGCCCGCGGACCCCAGGGCTCCGCCGTGCTGATCGAATGCCTCACGGACAACAAGAACCGTGCGGCATCCGAAGTCCGCCTGGCCATCACCCGCAACGGCGGTTCGGTGGCGGACCCCGGCTCGGTTTCCTACATGTTCACCCGCAAGGGCGTTATCTCCCTGCCCCGGAAGGACCTCACCGAGGATGACCTGCTGATGGCAGTGCTCGACGCCGGTGCCGACGAGGTCAAGGAGTCCGGCGACAACTTCGAGATCCACTGCGACCCCTCGGACCTGCGTGCCGTAGTCGCCGCGCTCGAGGAAGCCGGCATCGAGTACGAGACCGACGAAGTTGAGTTCGTTTCCTCCATGCTGGTGGACCTGGAAGCAGACGCCGCCCGGAAGTTTATGAAGCTCGTGGACGCGCTGGAAGAACTGGACGACGTCCAGAACGTGTACTCAAACGCAGACATCTCCGCGGACGTCTTCGCGCAGCTCGAAGAAGACTGAGCACCGCGTGCCTCTCCGGGTCCTGGGCGTTGACCCGGGACTGACCCGCTGCGGACTGGGCGTAGTCGACGTCGAAGGCAACCGCCGCGCCACCATGGTGGCCGTGGGGGTTGCCGGCACGGAGGCCGGCACTGCCCTCGACGCCCGGCTGTTGGCCATTTCAGAGGCGATAGAGCTGTGGCTTGATACGCACACTCCGGATGTCCTGGCCGTGGAGCGGGTCTTCAGCCAGCTCAATGTCAGCACCGTGATGGGTACTGCCCAGGCCTCCGGCGTCGTCATCGCCGCCGCCGCCCGCCGCGGGATTCCGGTTGCCCTGCATACCCCCACCGAGGTCAAGGCCGCGGTGACCGGTTCGGGGTCGGCCAACAAGGAAGCGGTGGGCCGGATGGTCACCAAGATCCTTCGGCTTACGGAGATGCCGCGCCCCGCCGACGCCGCCGATGCTCTCGCACTGGCCATTGCCCACGCCTGGCGGCGCGGGGCGCTGGGCCCGGAACAGGCAGCGACCCAGGGATCGGCGTCGGCAGGCGGCGGGCCGGCTGCGTCCGGCCTCACGCCGGCGCAGCGCCTGTGGGCCGAAGCGGAAGCCAGGGCGAAACGCGCGCACCGCTGAAGTTCCGGCAAATCCGGGCCGGGACAGTAGGCTGTTCGTAGATATGTTCTATTTTGTTCCCGGATCACAGCACGGAGTTTGCCCATGATTGCCTCCCTACGCGGCGTCGTAACCTACGTCGGCACTGCCTCCGCCGTTCTTGACGTCAACGGCGTCGGCATGGCCGTGCAGGCAACTCCGCAGACCCTGATGTCGCTGCGGACCGGCGCCGAAGCGCTGCTGCACACGGCACTTATTGTCCGTGAGGATTCGATGACCCTGTTTGGATTCGCCGAGCCGGGGGAGCGTGAGGTCTTTGAGACCCTGCTGGGCGTCAGCGGCGTCGGCCCGCGCATCGCCCTCGCCGTGCTGGCAGTCCACACACCCGAAGCAGTGCGGATCGCCGCTTCCGCCGGAGATGACAAGGCGTTCAGCAAGGTTCCGGGAATCGGCCCCAAGGGAGCACGGCGGATTGTCCTCGAACTGGCGGACAAGCTGGTGCCGCTGGGCACCGAGGCTGCTCCGGCCGGCGTTCCGGCGTGGAATGACCAGGTGCTTTCCGCAATGACGGGCCTGGGCTGGTCGGAGAAGGACGCCACGGCCGCCGTCGAAGCCACGGCGGCAGAGCATCCCGACGCCGCCGCGGCGGGCAACGTGGCCGAAATCCTGCGCCTGACCCTGCGCCGCCTCGGCCAGGACGGCGCCCGCGCCCGGTCTCCGCAGCGGGCTGGCTAGCGTGGCTGCCCCGGAAACGCTGACAGCAGCGGCGCCTGATCCGGACGACAAAGCGATCGAAGCTGCGCTGCGTCCGAAGAACCTCGATGACTTCGTGGGCCAGAAGCGGGTCCGGGAACAGCTCTCGCTGGTCCTGGAAGCGTCGCGGCTGCGCGGGCGCAGCGCAGACCACGTGCTGCTCTCCGGCCCTCCGGGCCTGGGCAAGACCACGCTGTCCATGATCATCGCCGCTGAAATGAACGCCCCGCTGCGGATCAGCTCCGGCCCGGCAATCCAGCACGCCGGCGACCTGGCGGCCATCCTCTCCTCCCTGACCGAGGGGGAGGTGCTGTTCCTGGACGAAATCCACCGTATGTCCCGCCCGGCCGAGGAAATGCTCTACATGGCCATGGAAGACTTCCGCGTAGACATTGTGGTGGGCAAGGGCGCCGGTGCCACGGCCATTCCGCTGGACCTGCCGCCCTTCACCCTGGTGGGGGCGACTACCCGTGCCGGACTGCTGCCGGGACCGCTCCGGGACCGCTTCGGCTTCACCGGCCACCTTGAGTTCTACTCCACCGCCGAACTCGAACTGGTACTCCGCCGCTCCGCCATGCTGATGGACATGAAGGTGAACTCCGCCGGTTTTGCCGAGGTTGCGGGACGCTCCCGCGGGACGCCGCGTATTGCCAACCGCCTGCTGCGGCGGGTCCGTGACTGGGCGCTGGTCCACGGAATCGACCAGATCGACGCCCGCTCCGCCGGAGCTGCGCTCGATATGTATGAAGTGGACGAGCGAGGCCTGGACCGGTTGGACCGTGCCGTGCTGCACGCGCTGGTCTCCAAGTTCGGCGGGGGACCCGTGGGACTTTCCACCCTGGCGATCGCCGTCGGCGAAGAACCGGAGACCGTGGAGACGGTCGCTGAACCCTATCTGGTCCGCGAGGGCCTCCTTGGCCGCACGCCCAGGGGCCGCATCGCAACACGCGCAGCCTGGGAACACCTGGGACTGCAGATGCCCGACGCCGCGGCGCAGCTCATCCCCGAATCGCTCTACACAGGGCCCGGCGGGGCCGAAACAGCGGACCCCCAGGCGCCCTGAGGGGCTCCCGCCCCGGGATGCAATCGACGCCGAATGCCTGCACAATAAACTATGCGGGAAACTTAAGCGGCCGGCGGACCGTTTTCCCCTTAGACTGTTTTGACGTCCGCTCCGCCGGTGCGCTGATCCCGGCATACCGCATACATCCGCAACAGAAACGGAACCCTTCGTGTTCTTGAATGTCTTGGCCCAGACCACCGATACGGGAGCTCAGGGCGGTTTTTCGTTCTCCAGCCTCCTGCTGCCGATCCTGCTAGGCCTGTTCATCTTTATGATGTTCCGGAAGCAGAAGAAGACCCAGAAGACCGTCCAGGAGCAGCGCACCCAGATGGTTCCCGGCACTGAGGTCATGACCCAGTTCGGTCTCTTCGGCACTATCGTCTCCGTCGACCAGGAAGAGAACAAGGCCGTCCTTGAGCTTTCTCCCGGAAACACCGCCACCATCCACCTGCAGGCGCTGACCAAGGTTGTCACCACGCAGCCCGAGGAAGCCGAGCCCCGGGACGCCGTCGTTCCCGATGACGCTTCTTCCCTCACCGGCAACGTGCCCGGCACGGATGACCGTCCCCGTGAAGCGGCTGCCGAAGCACCACAGGACGAGACCCCGGACGAAACGCTTAAGCGCCTCGACCGTGAGAACAACAAAGACAACTAGACTCTCCGAGGACCTGCACGCAGCACGCCTGACACAGGTCCGCCGGATCCATCGGTCTCCGGCGATCACGCCCTAAAGGAAAACCCCTATGCCTCGTACCGGCTCCGGCCCGGCAGCGAAAAAGACGCTCATTTGGTTGGGCGTCCTTTTTGCTGCCCTGCCCCTTTTGCTCGGCGGCGGCTCCATGTGGAGCAATGCCAGCTGGACCCCCAAGCTCGCCCTTGACCTTGAGGGCGGCACCCAGATGATCCTTGCTCCCAAGGTGCAGGGCGGCGACTCCCAGATCAGCCAGGAACAGCTGAACCAGGCTGTGGAGATCATCCGCCAGCGTGTGGACGGCAGCGGTGTCTCCGAAGCGGAGATCACCACGCAGTCCGGCCGGAACGTCGTTGTTTCGCTTCCGGGCACGCCAACCGCAGAGACCCGGGCGCTGATCCAGGCTTCGGCTGCCATGGAGTTCCGCTCCGTCATCATGGGCGGTCCGGGCCAGGCGCCCGCCGCTGAGACTCCGACGCCGGATGAGGCGCTGCCGCAGCCCTCGGCGGAACCCCAGAACGGTTCGGACATGAACTGGGTGACGCCGGAGCTCTACAAGGAGTTCGAGTCCACGAACTGCCTCGATCCGGCAGCTCTGGAAGCATCGGTCGAGCCCGCTCCCGCGGACCAGCCAATGGTGGCCTGTGAGCCCGGAACTGCCGGAAAGTACATTCTTGGTCCGGTGGAGGTCCCCGGGTCAATGCTCCAGGACGCCAGCTTCGGCATGGCGCAGGGCGGGCAGGGCCAGTCCCTGAATGAATGGGCAGTGAACCTGGACTTCAACGCCGAGGGAACCGAGAAGTTCCGCGCGGTCTCCGAGCGGCTGCTTGGCTTCGGCGACGGATCCCCGCAGAACCAGTTCGCCATCGTGCTGGACGGACAGGTTATTTCCGCTCCGTCCATGAACGTCCTGATCACCGACGGCAACGCCCAGATCACCGGCCAGTTCACGCAGGAGACCGCCAAGGCGCTGTCCGAGCAGCTGAAGTACGGCGCCCTGCCGATCAGCTTCGACATCCAGAGCGAGCAGCAGGTCTCCGCCACGCTCGGCGCCGACCAGCTGCGCATGGGCCTGATTGCCGGCGTCATTGGCCTGATCCTGGTGGCCGTTTACTCGCTCTTCCAGTACCGGGCCCTTGGCTTCGTGACCATCACCTCGCTGGTCGTTGCCGGTGTGCTGACCTATCTGGCAATCGCGATCCTCGGCTGGTCGCACAACTACCGGCTCTCGCTGGCAGGTGTTGCGGGCCTGATTGTGGCCATCGGCCTCACGGCCGACTCCTTCATTGTCTACTTTGAACGAATACGCGACGAGCTCCGTGACGGCAGGGGACTCGTCTCTGCCGTGGACAACGGCTGGAAGCGTGCCAAGCGCACCGTCCTGGCCTCCAAGGCAGTGAACCTGCTGGCCGCCGTCGTGCTTTACTTCGTAGCCGTTGGCAACGTCCGCGGCTTCGCCTTCACCCTGGGCCTGACCGCTATTGCAGACCTCCTGGTGGTCTTCCTGTTCACGCACCCGGTGATGGTCCTGCTGGCCAGGACCAAGTTCTTCGGCAAGGGCCACAAATGGTCCGGACTGGATGCCACCCGGCTGGGTGCCGTTCCCGTCTACCGCGGTGCCGGACGCCTGCGTGAACCCGCAGCGGCTGACGCTGACGACGCCGCCGCAGAGTCCGAAGCTCCGGCCGGGAAGCCTGCAGGGGCTTCGCAGGCCAAGAACAAGGGTGCGGCCCGTGAGGCCGAACGCCGGATGACGATCGCCGAGCGCCGGGCAGCTGCCGGCAATGGCAGCGGCAGCAAGGACAAATCCGCGAAGCCGGACACGGCAGCGGACAAACAGGATTCAATGGCAGGCTCCGGCCGCGACGCGGAGAAGGAGGGCAACTGATGGGTAAGCTTCCCGCGTTCGCCAGGTTCGGCAATGAGCTCTACACCGGCAAGCGGTCCTACAACTTCGTGGGCCGCTACCGCCTCTGGTTCATGGTTGCCGCGGCTGCGGTCCTGCTCTCCATCCTGATCCCGGTCGTTAAAGGCGGGTTCAACCTCGGCATCGATTTCCGCGGGGGCTCCGAATTCACCGTTTCGGGTGTGGAGGACACTCAGGTTTCCGTGGGTGAAGAGGCCGTCAGCGACGTCGTTTCCAGTTCCGACCCGCGCGTGACCAACATTTCCCCTGGCACTATGCGGATCCAGACCGAAGAGCTCAGCGACGACCAGACGCTGGACGTGAAGACGGCCCTGGCCGAGGGCTACGGGGTCAACGAGGACCAGGTGACGTCCACCTTCATCGGCCCCACCTGGGGCAATGACGTCAGCCGCCAGGCCCTGATTGGCCTTGTGGTGTTCGTTGCCCTCGCGGCCCTGCTCATGGCGCTGTACTTCAGGACCTGGAAAATGTCCCTCGCGGCAATCACCGGCCTGCTGGTGGTCATGACCGTCACGGCCGGCCTGTACGCGCTCAGCGGGTTCGAGGTGACGCCGTCGGCAATCATCGGCTTCCTGACCGTGCTGAGCTACTCGCTCTATGACACGGTGGTGGTCTTCGACAAGATCCGGGAAAACACGGCGAACTTGGAGAAACAGACCAAGCGGACGTTTACGGAACAGGTGAACCTTGCGGTGAACCAGACACTGGTCCGCTCGATCAACACCTCCGTGGTGGCCGTGCTGCCCGTCGCATCGGTGCTGTTCATCGGTGCCTACCTGCTGGGCGCCGGCACCCTGAAGGACCTGTCCCTGGCGCTGTTCATCGGCATCATCCTGGGCACCCTGGGCACTCTGTTCGTCGCTGCTCCGCTGTATGCCTGGCTGCGCCGCCGCGAACCGGAAATCGTCAAGCACACCAAGCGTGTCACCGAGCGGCGCGGGCACGAGGCGCCTGCCGCCCCGGCAGCAGCTTCGACGACGTAAATCCCAGACTGCTTTCCCGCCACCGGTTCCGTTACTCCCCGAGGGGGAAGAACGGAACCGGTGGTGTAAGCGGGGCAGCCCGGGGGCATAGACTGGGCAGGTATCTGGAAAGAAAGGGCAGCAGTTGGCCGAGAGCGCGACGCCTGCCGAAAGCGCAGGAGAAGACCGGGAAGAGAACTCTCTCCCGGAAAGGGTGAACTCCCCGGACAAGGGGTCCGGTGGAAAGACGCCTGCCGCAGTCCAGGTGAGGCCTGGTCCGGAGCAGGTGGTTCCGCCTGCCCCGAAGCCTGCGCCTAAACCCGCTCCGGTACGCAGGCACGGCACCCGCGCCCGGCTGGCCCGCCTGGCCGGCCGCGGAACATCGTATTCACCGATGCTCGAGCCGCTGCTGCGCACTGTCCGCGCCAACAATCCGCGCGAGGACCTGGACCTGATCCAGCGCGCCTACCTCGTTGCCGAGCGCTGCCACGACGGCCAGAAGCGCAAGAGCGGTGATCCGTACATCACCCATCCGGTGGCCGTCGCAACCATCCTCGCTGAACTAGGTATGACCGGAACCACCCTTGCGGCCGCGCTGCTGCATGACACGGTGGAGGACACTGCCTACTCGCTGGATGAGCTTCGCAGCGAGTTCGGTCCGGAAGTGGCCATGCTGGTGGACGGCGTCACCAAGCTGGACAAGGTGACCTTCGGTGATGCAGCCCAGTCGGAGACCGTGCGCAAGATGGTTGTGGCCATGGCCAAGGACATCCGCGTGCTGGTCATCAAGCTGGCTGACCGCCTGCACAATGCCCGCACCTGGCGCTTCGTCTCGCCTGAGTCCTCCGCACGGAAGGCCCGGGAGACGCTTGAAATCTTCGCCCCGCTGGCCCACCGGCTGGGCATGAACACCATCAAGTGGGAACTCGAGGACCTCTCCTTTGCGGCCCTGCACCCGAAGGTCTATGACGAGATTGTCCGCATGGTGGGGGACCGGACCCCGGAGCGGGAGAAGTACCTTTCCACGGTGCGCAGCCAGATCGCCGAGGACCTGCACAGCGTCAAGATCAAGGCCACGATCACCGGCCGCCCCAAGCACTACTACTCGATTTACCAGAAAATGATCGTGCGGGGCAAAGACTTCGACGACATCCATGACCTTATGGGCGTGCGCGTGCTCGTGGACTCGGTCCGTGATTGCTACGCCACCCTCGGTGCCCTGCATGCGCGCTGGAACCCCCTGCCCGGGCGGTTCAAGGACTACATCGCCATGCCGAAGTTCAACATGTACCAGTCGCTGCACACCACGGTGATCGGTCCGGGCGGCAAGCCGGTTGAAATCCAGATCCGCACCCATGACATGCACCGCCGCGCCGAGTACGGCGTGGCCGCGCATTGGAAGTACAAGGACAGCGCCAAGAACGGTTCACCAGCTCCGGACAACTCAGACATGGGCTGGCTCCGGTCGCTGGTGGACTGGCAGCAGGAGACCTCTGATCCGGACGAGTTCCTGGATTCGCTGCGGTTCGAGATCAACGCCCGCGAGGTGTTCGTGTTCACGCCCAAGGGCGAGGTCATGGCGCTGCCCGCCGGCTCGACTCCGGTGGACTTCGCCTACGCCGTGCACACTGAGGTGGGCCACCGGACCATCGGCGCACGCGTCAACGGCAAGCTGGTGCCGCTGAACAGCGAACTCCAGCATGGCGACTGGGTGGAGATCTTCACTTCCAAGGCCGAAGGTGCCGGACCCAGCCAGGACTGGCAGGGCTTCGTCAAGAGTCCACGCGCGCGGAACAAGATCCGCCAGTGGTTCACCAAGGAGCGCCGCGAAGAGGCGATCGAGAAGGGCAAGGACCTGCTCACCCGCGGCATGCGGAAGCAGAACCTGCCGCTGCAGCGCCTGATGACCCATGACGCGCTGATCGCCGTGGCCCAGGAACTGCACCACCAGGACATCTCTGCGCTGTATGCGGCCGTCGGTGACGGGCACACCTCCGCGCAGAACGTCATTGAGCACCTGGTCTCGCTCATGGGCGGGCACCAGGGCGCCGAGGAGGACCTCGCGGATACGCCGGTATCCTCCGCGAATGCGAAGCGGCCCAAGTTCTCCGACTCCGGCGTCACTGTGCGCGGTGTCGGGGACGTATGGGTGAAGCTGGCCCGCTGCTGCACTCCGGTACCGCCGGATCCAATCATCGGCTTCGTGACCCGCGGTTCGGGCGTCTCGGTGCACCGCACCGACTGCCGGAACGTCCAGGATCTGAGGGACCAGCCGGACCGCATCGTTGCCGTTGACTGGGCGCCTACCCAGTCCTCCGTTTTCCTGGTGGAAATCCAGGTCGAGGCGCTGGACCGGAAGTCACTGCTCTCCGACGTCACCCGGGTCCTTTCCGAGAACCACGTGAACATCCTCTCGGCCAGCGTGAACACCTCCAGCGACCGCGTGGCGATGTCCAAGTTCGTGTTCGAGATGGGGGATCCCAAGTACCTTAGCCACATCCTCAGCGCGGTCCGCCGGATAGACGGCGTGTATGACGTTTACCGGACCACGGGAGACCAGCGCAGGGCCTGACACCCCGGCCTGCCGGTTTATCCGTCCAGCGCCGCTGCAACCTGCTCTACGGCTTCCAGTGCGCGCCGGGTTCCCGGAATCCGGTAGCCGCTGCGCAGCAGGGACTTCAGGTACGACGGCGGACAATTCAGCTCCGTTTGCCTGGCCAAGGCCAGCAGGACCGGTACCGACTCCTCCGGCGGAAAGTGCAGTGCGACGTCGTAGGCGGTCCGCAGCGGATGCGTCACCGGCACGGTGCCGAGCAGCATCCGGTCCGCGGGGCCAAGCGCCACTTCGTGCAGCACCGCTCCGCTGAAGGCCGGCAGTGCGGTGCTCCTGCGCCGGGAGTCGGCGAGCAGCGCCAGCCTGGCCGGGGGATCGGCACAGCCGAAGATCCAGGCGGCGCTCATCCAGCCGAAGGCGTAGCGCCCGCGAACCTGCTCCGGCAGGCTGTGCTGCGCCGCCAGCGCCCTGGCCAGCGGCGAGACCCGGACATCCCACCGCAGGAACGTCTCGCCGTACACCCGCTTCACCAGGCCGTCGCGGCACAGACCCTGCAGCTCGGGAAGCGTGAACACCTCGCCCGCGTGGAACACCGCACCGCCAGTGGAGGTGACCTGGGGGATTGCACCGTGGATTGCACCGTGATCCGGGCAGGAGAAAGGCATTCCTCCAGCCTCCCCGTCCGCGGGTTAAAGCGAAAGGCCCGGACGCCGCCTGTGGAAAAGGGGAGTCCGGGCCTGTCCGGCCTTTGCGGCTGTGGCTAGGAGAAGTCCTGGGCTGAACGGCGCAGGGTTTCAAGCCACTGCTCACGCGCCTCAAGGGCTTCGCGGGCGTTGGCGATCTTCCTGGCATCGCCGTCCTTCTCCGCGGCGGCGAGCTCCTCGCGCAGGGTGGCGATGGCCGCTTCGAGCTGCGTCAGCGCGCTGTTGGTGCGCGCCTTCGTTTCCGGGTTGCTGCGCTGCCAGTGCTCGTCTTCGGCGGCCTTGACGGCTTCCTCGACCTTGCGGATGCCCGCTTCCATGCGGCCCATGTCAGCACGCGGAACCTTGCCTGCTTCTTCCCACCGGTCGCGGATGGACTGCAGTGCCTTGCGGGCGGCGTTCAGGTCCGTGACCGGAAGGATTTCCTGCGCTTCCTTCAGCAGGGCTTCCTTGACCACCAGGTTGGCGGCGAACTCTTCGTCGATAACCTCGTTGGCGGCCTGCCGGGCTGCGAAGAACTTGTCCTGCGCGGCACGGAACCGTGCCCACAGGGCGTCGTCGTCCTTGCGGCTGGCACGCTTGGAAGCCTTCCACTCATCCATAAGCCGGCGGTATTCCGCTGCGGTGTTGCCCCAGTCAGTGGAGTCGGAGAGCGCTTCGGCGCGGGCAATGAGGTCTTCCTTGGCCCGCTTGGCTTCGGCGTTCTCATTGTCCAGCTGGGAGAAGTACGCTCGGCGGTGCCGGTCAAAGACGGTGCGGGCCGAACGGAAGCGCTTCCAGAGGGCGTCCTCGTTGCTGCGTCCCAGACGGGGGCCGTTCTTCTGCGCTGACTTCCACGCTTCGAACAGCTCATTCATCCGGTTGCTGCTGGTCTTCCACTGGACGCTGGCCGGGTCCCTGGCGGCGATCTCCTCCGCTTCGGCGACGATCGCTTCGCGGGCGGCGAGTTCACGGGCGCGGACGGCTTCGGCCTCGGCGCGTTCAGCGGCTTCGGCTGCCTTGATACCGGCCTGCAGGTCCGCGATCCGGGCGTCCAGCGCCTTGACGTCGCCAACCATCTTGCGCTCAGCTACCTGCGCGGAAAGGTGCTTCAGGGTCTTGTGCATGTCCGAGGCCGGTGCCTTGGCTGCCAGGCGCTGTTCCAGCAGGATGACCTGGCTGACGGCATCGTCGTACTTGCGCACGAAGTAGCCCAGCGCTTCCTCGCGGGTGGCATCGGGGTACTGGCCAACGGGGAACTCTTCGCCGTCTACGATCAGGAAGACATGGCCGTCCTCCTCGACGCGGGCGAATTTCGCGGCTTCCTCCAGCGGAGTGGTGTGGGCAGCGGGGGCGGCCACTACGGGCGCCGGGGCGGCTGCGCCGGGACGGGCTGCGGCAGGTGCGGGGACCGGGTGCCGGGCAGCAAAAGCTGCCGGGCTGGGAGCTGAGGGCCGCTGCGTTTCCGGAACGTTCCCGGTGGTTTCGTCGGATTTCTGACTGTCTGTCACCGCTAAAAGTCTTTCACTCGATGGATGGCCGCTGAGCGAATCCCGCAGAGCCATTACTTCAGGGTAAACGAATCTATCGTCACCGGGGTTGAAGGCCTTCCGTCCCGGCCGCCGTCAGCCACGCCGTCGGCGGCTATTGCCTCCAGAACTTCAAGCCCTGACGTTACCTTACCCATTATCGTGTAGCCGCCGGTCTCCTGCGTTATTACGGAGTCCTTATAGGCAATGAAGAACTGCGTGCCGTGGGAGTCGGGGGTGGCGCCGCGGGCTACGGCAATGGTGCCTGCGGGGTAGGCGCCGTCTTCCGGGCTGTTCTCAACCGGACCCCACTGGTAGTCCGGATCTCCGGCTCCGGTTCCGTCCCGGGAACCGCATTGGAGAACGCCCATGGTGTCCTGGGTGGTCAGCCGGTGGCAGTCCTTTCCGCCGAAGAAGGACGAATCGGCCAGGGACTTGAAGACCGCAGCTGCCTGCGGGGCTGCGCTGCCGTCCAGTTCCACTTCAACCCCGGCACCGTTGAGGACCATCGTCCCGGTAAACGTCTTGCCGGCGGCCAGGGATGTATCAGGGATGGCAGAGGCGCCCTGCCCGGCCTGGGCGCCCTGCCGAAGTGCAGCCAGGTCATCGGCCGTGGGGTTCGACGAGAACCAAAAGACCTGCAGGGCCACTGCAAGGGCGAGCGCCAGTGCCCCGGCAGCCCCGGCGAACGCGTTGTCCCTCAGCCGGCGTTTCCGCTGCTCCCGGGCGAAGGCCTCCTTAGCCTCCTTGCGGGCCAGCCGCCGGCGGGAAGTCCGGGTGCTTTTACTGCCGGCTTTCACTGCCGTCCTCCTCGGGGTTGGGAAAGCGGATAGGGTCCCGGGATCGCCTCCGATGGAGGTCAGGGGCCCGGAAACAGCTAAAATGGGTGCCGCATCCAGTTTAGGCACGTAACTTATGTGCCTTCCCAGTATTTGGCCCGCCGCGCGCTGCACTGCGCCGTGCAGCGGTCCGCCTGATCCCAAAGGAGTCTGCCGCATGGCACGCAAGGCCTCACTGTCCGGTTTCCCTGAATGGCTACCGCAGGAGCGCCTCGTTGAACTCCATGTGCTGGACGTGCTCCGCCGCACCTTTGAACTGCACGGCTTCGCGAACATTGAAACCCGCGCCGTGGAAACCGTCGGCCAGCTGCTCCGCAAGGGAGAAATCGACAAGGAAGTCTACGCGCTGAGCCGGCTGCAGGCCGAGGATGGCGAAGCCCCGGCAAAGCAGGATCCCAACCAGCTGGCCCTGCACTTCGACCTCACCGTCCCGTTCGCGCGCTACGTGGTTGAAAACGCCGGTCACCTGGCGTTCCCCTTCCGCCGCTACCAGATCCAGAAGGTCTGGCGCGGCGAACGCCCGCAGGAAGGCCGCGCCCGCGAGTTCACGCAGGCGGACATTGACGTGGTGGGCGACGGCGAGCTGCCGTTCCGTTACGACGTCGAGCTGGCGCTGGTCATCGCCGAAGCCCTCGGTGCGCTGCCCATCCCGGACTTCCGGATCCGGGTGAACAACCGCAAGCTGGCCGAAGGCTTTTACCGCGGAATTGGCCTCGAGGACACGGCCGGGGTGCTGCGCAGCATCGACAAGCTTGAAAAGGTTGGCGCTGACCGGGTGGCCGAGCTGCTCCAGGAAGAGCTGGGCGCCACGCCTGAGCAGGCTTCCCTGGCCCTCAAGCTTGCCTCCATCCGCACCGAGGACGAGTCCTTCGTGGAGCAGGTCCGCGCCCTCGGCGTCACCAGCGAGCTCCTGGACACCGGGCTGGAGGAACTCCGGCAGGTCATCGCCGAGGCAGCCCGCCGGGCGCCGGGCAAGGTCATCGCGGACCTCTCGATTGCCCGCGGCCTGGACTATTACACCGGCACGGTCTACGAAACGGTGCTGGTGGGCCACGAACAGCTTGGCTCCATCTGCTCCGGCGGCCGCTACGACTCGCTGGCGACCAAGGGCAGCCGGTCCTTCCCCGGCGTCGGGCTCTCCATTGGCGTCACCCGCCTGGTGATGCGCATCCTCAGCCAGGAATTCGCCGAAGCCAGCCGCTCGGTTCCTACCGCCGTCCTGGTGACCCTCGCCGACGACGAGTCATGGTCCGCGGCACAGGATGTCGCCGCCGCGCTGCGCGGACGCGGCATCGCCGTCGAGGTTGCTGCGAAGGCGGAGAAGTTCGGCAAGCAGATCAAGTACGCCGACCGCCGCGGCATCCCCTTTGTCTGGTTCACCTCCGCAGACGGAACGCATGAGGTGAAGGACATCCGGTCCGGAGACCAGGTGCAGGCCGATCCGGCGGTGTGGACGCCTCCGGCTGAGGACCTTCTTCCGCAGGTCAGCGCGCGCGGCTGAATGTTGCACGGCTGAAACACGCCGTTCTCCGATCGGGGCATGCGGCTGGCCTATAGTGGCTGCATGAAAACCCCGTTGCGGATCGGCTATGCGGCCGTGCTCGAGCAGTTCCATCCCAGTGAAGCGGTCGCGCTGTCCGCGTACGCGGAGGAGCGTGGCTTCTCCGGGGTCATGGCGGCAGACCATTTCCAGCCGTGGGTTCCGGCGCAGGGCCAGTCGGCCTTCGTCTGGAACGTGCTCTCGGCACTGGGGGAGCGAACCAAAGGGGACATCGGTCCGGGCGTGACCGCCCCGACCTTCCGCTGGCATCCCGCCATGGTTGCGCAGGCCTCCGCAACCCTGGCAGCCATGTACCCGGGCCGGCACTGGCTGGGCCTGGGGTCCGGCGAGGCGCTGAATGAGCACGTCACGGCCCAGTACTGGCCGGAGGCACCGGAGCGGATCAACCGGATGTTCGAGGCGATCGAGATCATCTCCAAGCTCTTCGCCGCGTCCCTGGCAGGCAAGGATGTCCGCCACAGCGGCACGTTCTACAAGATGGAATCCACCCGGCTCTGGACCATGCCTGAGGCCGCACCGGAAATCCTCGTAGCCACGGCGGGGCCGGTAACCGCCAAGCGGGCCGGACGGCATGCCGACGGCCTCATCACCGTGGGTGCTCCGCTGGAGAAGATCGAGGGCCTGTTCGCGAAGTTCGACGCCGGTGCCCGCGAGGCCGGCAAGGACCCGGACACCATGCCCAAGGTCCTGCAGCTGCACATGAGCTGGGCTCCGACCTATGAGGAAGCCCTGGCCAACGCCATGACTGAATGGCCCAACGGCGGCATGAAGTTCCCCAAGGCGGACATCCGCTCGCCCTTCGAGCTGGAGCAGATGGCACGGCTGGTCCGGCCCGAGGACTTTGAGGGCAGGCTCCTGATCTCCGAGGACCCGGACGTGCACCGCGCCTATATCCAGAGATTCCTCGACCTCGGATTCGACCGCGTGTACCTCCACAACGTGGGGCGTAACCAGCGCCAATGGATCGACGTTTTTGGCACGTCGGTGCTGCCGGAGCTGCACCGATGACACTGGACCACGTCTTGACCGAATTTTCGGACCGAACCACCGTGCCGGCCACCCGGATGGTCATCACGCCCGTCGAGGGAATCGGGGAAGTCCGTTCCGGCGATGACCTGGCCGGCCTCATTGGACGGGCCTGCGGAAAGTACCTGCGCAGCGGAGACATCCTGGCGGTGACCTCCAAGGTGGTCTCCAAGGCGGAAGGCCGCACCATGCCCGCCTCCGACCGTGACGCTGCCGTTGAGCAGGAGACGGTGCGCGTGGTGGCCAGCCGCGAGCACGCCGGTGGAACCACCCGGATCGTAGAGAACCGGCTGGGCATCGTCGCAGCCGCAGCCGGTGTTGACGCCTCCAACACCGAGGATGGGACAGTGCTCCTGCTCCCGGAGGACCCGGATGCCTCGGCACGAGCGATCTGCCGCCGGCTCAAGCAGGACTTAGGCGTGGACATCGGCGTCGTTATTACGGACACGCTGGGACGCCCGTGGCGGCAGGGACAGACGGATGCCGCGATTGGCGCGGCAGGGCTGACCGTCCTGCTGGACCTGCGCGGCACCCCGGATGCCTCCGGCCGGCCGATGTCCGCCACTGTGTCCGCGGTTGCCGATGAGATCGCTGCCGCTGCAGACCTGGTCAAGGGAAAAACCGCCGGACTGCCGGTGGCCCTGGTCCGCGGCCTCGACACGCTGGTCACGGTGGGCGGCATGGACAAGGACCCGGGGGCGAAGGCCCTGCTCCGTCCCGCCGGGGAAGACATGTTCCGGCGCGGCAGCGCGGAGGCCTTCGAGGATGGGCGCCGCTCCGGGACCAAGACGGGTTACAACGCCGGGTATGACGATGGGCATGCGGCCGGCTACGAGGACGGGTACGCCGCCGGATATGCCGCCGCCGCTGCCGAAGCACGCCGCCGGGCGCGGAGCACGGGCTCCCGCTGAGCCTGAGCCTGGCCTGGGTCAGGATGGCCGGTTCATCGGCGCCCTATCTGCCCAGGGCAATCAGCGGGCGTCCGGTCAGCGGATGCCGCAGCACCACGGCCCGAACCCCATAGACACTGCGGATCAGCTCCGGCGTCAGCACGGAGTCCACCGGTCCGGAGGCAACCACCTTTCCGCAGCTGAGGACGATCAGGTGCGAACAGGCTGCCGCCGCATGGTTGATGTCATGCAGCGCTGCCGCCACGGCCGTCCCCTCCGCGGCGAGCTTCTCCAGCAGCTCCAGGGTTTCGAGCTGGGCCGAGGCATCCAGATGGTTCGTGGGCTCATCCAGCAGCAGTACCGCCGGTTCCTGGGCCAGCGCCCGTGCCAGCTGCACCCGCTGCTGTTCACCCCCGGAGAGCGTCGAGTAGGACCGCTCCGCGAGACCGAGCACCCCGGCTGCCGCCAGCGAACGTTCCACTACCTGCAGATCACGAAGGCTGTCCCCGGCCAGCAGGCTGCGGTGCGGCGTCCGGCCAAGGGCCGCCACCTCGCGGACCCGCTGGGACGTCTCAGCCGGCAGGGACTGCTCCACGAGTGCGATACTCCGTGCCCGCTCCCGCGCCCGGGTCCTGGAAAGCGGCCGGTCCCGCAGCCTTACCGTTCCGTCGTCAGGGCCCAGGACTCCGGCCAGCAGATGGAGCAGCGTGGATTTCCCTGCGCCGTTGGGGCCCAGCAGTCCGGTAAAGGTACCGGGCTTAAGGGTGCAGTCCACACCGTCCACCAGCACCCGGCCGCTGCGCACTATCCGCACCCGCTCCGCTGATACGCCGGCGGTCACGGCCGTCTCGGCGCTCATGCGGCGCTCCTGCGGCGGAGCAGCAGCAGGATAAAGAACGGTGCCCCGATCAGCGCCGTCACGATTCCCACCGGAATCTCCCGGGGATCAAACACGGTCCGCGCCGCGGTGTCCGCCAGGACGAGGAACAGGGCGCCGGCCAGGGCGGAAAGCGGGAGCAGGGAACGGTTGGAGGCACCGGCCAGCATCCGTACCGCATGTGGCAGCACCAGCCCCACGAACCCGATGGACCCGCTCACGGAGACCATGGCGCCAGTCAGCAGGGCGGTGCCTCCCAGCAGCGTCCACCGCACTGCGGGAACGGGCACGCCCAGCGCGGACGCGGCGGTGTCACCGAAGGAGAATGCGTCCAGGACGCGGCCGCAGAACATCAGCGGAAGGCCGACGGCGGCGAGTGCAGGCAGGGCGATCGCGGTGCTGGACCAGGTGGCTCCGGCCAGGGATCCCATCAGCCAGCCGAGGACTTCACGATATGAATCGCCCTGCGCGGTCCAAAACACCACGAACGACGCCGCGGCTGCGGCCAGCGAGGATACCGCCAGCCCCGCCAGCACGGTTCGGGTCGGCGTGATGGAGCCAAGGGCACCGGCCAGTACCAGCGTGGCGGCCATCGCCAGCATGGCTCCGGCGAACGCCGCGACGGGAAGCACGACGGCTGCACCCAGCAGCAGCACTGTCACCGCTCCCAGGCTGGCTCCGGAGCTCAAACCCAGCAGGTAGGGGTCGGCCAGCGGATTGCGGGTCAGCGCCTGGATCACCGCGCCGCTCAGGGCCAGGCCGGCACCGACCGCCGCGGCTGTCAGCACGCGGGGCAGCCTGAGGTCCCGCACGATAGCCTCCTGCAGCGGTGTCAGGGATCCGCTGCCCGGACTTGCCAGCGCGAGCCACGCCTCCTTCACTCCCAGGCCGGCAGGCCCCACTGTGAGCGCCCAGAGCCCGGCGGCCAGCAGCGCCAGTCCCAGGGCGGCACCCGCCAGCCAGGCACGGGAGCGGGGCGTCCGGGCGGGACGTTCGAGGGCGGGTGCCCCGGGGCGGGCGAGGGTGTCAGTCAAGGGCGGCCAGCTGCTCGGTCAGGGAGCGAACGGTTTCAACGTTGCGCACTCCTGCTTCGGAGGCAGCGAACGGAACCACCAGGTAGCGGCCTTCCCGGACGGCCCGAAGCTGCGAAATCACAGGGTGGGACTCAAGCACTGCCTTCTTCTTCTCCACGCTTCCCCAGGCGGAGTCGACCAGCACAATGACGTCCGGGTCCGCCTCGGCAACGGCCTCCCAGGAGTAGGGACTCCAGCCCGCGTCGATCCCGGCTGCTATGTTCTCCAGTCCCGCGGATTCCATCAGCAGGGCGGGTGCTCCGCTGCCGGCCCCCACATAAGGGGTGTCGGATCCGGAGCTGTACCAGAGGGCGGTGTACCCCATGCCGGACGGGGAGAGCGTCTCCAGCTCGGCCCGCTGTGCTTCAACCAGTTCCGCTGCAGCATCGGGTGCTCCGAACAGTTCCCCGGCTTCTTCGATGGAGGCAAAAACGTCGTCGAACGTCAGTGGGCTGGGCCGGTACCCGTCTTCCAGACAGGCAGCCGGTGATACATAGGTCGCTACGCCCAGGTCCGCGAGCCGGGCACGTTCTCCCGCCCCGTCGGCGGAGAAGTTCGATTCCCAGCCGGCAAAGACCAGGTCCGGCGCGAGCCCCAGGACCGCCTCCCGGGAGGGCACCTTTTCGGCCAGGACCGGCGGAACCGGTGAGCCGGTCCAGGCATCGGGCACCGGACCGTCAGAGTAGGCAGTACCAACAATTTTTTCGCCCAGGCCCAGGGCCAGGAGCAGCTCGGTGGAGGTGGATTTGATGGTCACCACGCGCTCCGGGGGAGCATCGAGGGAGACTTCGGTGCCGCAGTTGTCCAGTTCCAGCGGGAATCCGGGATCCGTTGTGTTGGACGCCGTGGCCTCGGGACTTTGGGCCCGGGCCGGATCCGGGGACGCGCCGGCGCAGCCGGTCAGGGCCAGGACGGCGAGGACGGCAACCGCGGCCGGGCGCAGGAAGCCGGATGAAACAGGGAACGGGGGAGCCATAAAACCTCGCAGGGAGAAGTGATCCGGGCGGTGGTTCCGCGGACTGCCGTGCCCGCGGAAAAGGTGCGGCTGGGCCCAAATCAAGGCCTGCTGATCCCCGGCCAATCGGGCCGGTAAACGGTTGCCGCCTGCCGGGCAGAAAGCGCACCGGCGGCGATTTCTACACTCTTGCAGAACTCGTCCTCGTAGCCAAGGATGGCGGGCACGGAGAACGGAGCTGCACCGCAGCTTTAATGCCTCCGAAACGCAGGAGAAATGTTCAGCCCAAAAGATGGTGAAAAGCCCATGCGGCCTTTTTGCGAAACGGGCGGCCCGGCCGCCGGATTGTGGAGGATGTTTTGACGATCGTTCGAACCGCACTGACGCAGACCACCTGGACCGGGGACGAGGAGTCCATGGTTGCCAAGCATGAGGACTTTGTCCGCCGCGCCGCAGCGGAAGGCGCGCAGGTTATCTGTTTCCAGGAACTCTTCCACGGGCCGTATTTCGGAATTGTCCAGGACAGCAAGTACTACGAGTACGCCCAGGCTGTTCCGGGACCGCTGACTGAGCGGTTTTCCAAACTGGCCGCAGAGCACAACATGGTGATTATCCTTCCCGTCTACGAGGAAGAGCAGCCGGGCGTCTACTACAACACGGCGGCGGTTATCGACTCCGACGGAACATACCTGGGCAAATACCGCAAGAACCACATTCCGCATGTGGAGAAGTTCTGGGAGAAGTTCTATTTCCGTCCGGGAAACCTCGGCTGGCCCGTCTTCGACACGGCAGTGGGAAAAGTCGGCGTCACCATCTGTTACGACAGGCATTTTCCAGAAGGCTGGCGGGTCCTGGGCCTGAACGGTGCCCAGCTGGTGTTCAATCCGAATGCCTCCAAGCCCGGGCTCTCCAACCGGCTCTGGGAACTTGAGCAGCCCACCGCCGCGGCTGCCAACGGCTACTTCGTGGTGGTCCCCAACCGGGTAGGGGAGGAAACCAATGAATTCGGTGAGGAAGCAGTGGATTTCTACGGCACCTCCTACATCGCCGATCCGCAGGGCAACTACGTGGGTGAGGTCGGTGCCCGGGACGGTGAAGAGCTGATGATCCGTGACCTGGATATGGATCTTGTCCGCACCGCACGGAACAACTGGCAGTTCTACCGGGACCGGCGTCCGGACGCCTACAACCCCATCACCGCACCGTAGGTCCACCGGACAATCCCAAGAGGAAGGCAAGGAAACGCCCTATGGCAACAACACTGATCTCCGGTGGCACCGTCGTCACCGCCACCGGCCGCAGCGCTGCGGATGTCCTGGTGGACGGAGAGAAAATCGCCGCGGTCCTGGCACCGGGCTCCACACTGCTGGGACACGACCTCGCCGGCTCGGTGGACACCGTCCTGAACGCCACCGGAAAGTACGTGATCCCCGGCGGGATCGACGCGCACACCCACATGCAAATGCCCTTCGGCGGCACCGAGGCCTCCGACACCTTCGAGACCGGCACGCGGGCAGCGGCCTGGGGCGGAACCACGACGATCGTGGACTTCGCGATCCAGCGGTACGGCGAACGCGTGATGGACGGCCTCGCCGCCTGGCATGAAAAGGCGGCCGGCCAGTGCGCCGTCGACTACGGCTTCCACCAGATCATCGGCGACGTCAATGATGACTCGCTGAAGGCGATGGAAACCCTGCCGGAAGAAGGCGTGTCCAGCTACAAGCTGTTCATGGCCTACCCCGGTGTCTTCTACAGCGACGACGCGCAAATCTACAAGGCAATGCGCGTCGGGGCCGAAACCGGGCTGATGACCATGATGCATGCTGAAAACGGTCCGGCGATCGACGCCATGGTGGCCGAACTGCTGGCCCAGGGCAAAACCGACCCCTACTACCATGGCGTTGCCCGCGCCTGGCAGATGGAAGAGGAAGCCACCCACCGGGCGATCATGCTCGCCAACCTCACCGGGGCGCCGCTCTACGTGGTCCATGTGTCCGCCAAACAGGCGGTGGAGCAGCTGGCCGCCGCCCGGGACAACGGCCAGAATGTCTTCGGGGAAACCTGCCCGCAGTACCTTTATCTCTCACTCGAGGACCAGCTGGGAGCCGACGGCTTCGAGGGTGCCAAATGGGTCTGTTCCACTCCGCTGCGGTCCAAGCATGAGCACCACCAGGACCACATGTGGCAGTCGCTGCGCACCAATGACATCCAGATGGTGGCCACGGACCACTGTCCGTTCTGCATGAAAGGCCAAAAGGACATGGGCGTCGGGGACTTCTCCAAGATACCCAACGGCATTGGTTCGGTGGAGCACCGGATGGACCTGATGTACCAGGGAGTCGTGGACGGGAAGATCAGCCTTGAACGCTGGGTGGAGATCACCAGCACGACGCCGGCACGCATGTTCGGCATGTACGGCACCAAGGGTGTGATCGCCCCCGGAGCCGATGCCGACGTCGTGATCTATGATCCGAACGGCCACACCTCCATCGGGGTGGAAAAGACCCACCACATGAACATGGACTACTCCGCGTGGGAGGGCTATGAGATCGAAGGCCATGTGGACACCGTGATGTCCCGGGGCCGGGTGGTCGTCAACAACAACGAGTACCTGGGCAGCAAGGGCCACGGGCAGTACGTCCGCCGCGCAACGAGCCAGTACCTGGTCTAGGGGGAAACATGGAATTCGGTGCAGTACTGCAGTGCAATCCTCCCGCCCAGCGGACGGTGGCACTGGCCAAGAAAGCCGAGGAGCATGGGTTCGACTACGTGTGGACCTTCGACTCGCACCTGCTCTGGCAGGAGCCCTACGTGATCTACAGCCAGATCCTGGCCGAGACGCGGTCCATCAAAGTCGGTCCGATGGTCACCAACCCCGCCACCCGGGACTGGACGGTGACCGCATCCACGTACGCCACGCTGAACCAAATGTACGGCAACCGGACGGTCTGCGGGATCGGGCGCGGGGATTCGGCGGTGCGGGTCACCAACGGGGCTCCCACCACGCTCAAGACGCTGCGGGAGTCGATCCACGTGATCCGCGAGCTGGCCAATTCCCGGCCCGTTGAATACAACGGCGCTACGCTCCAGTTTCCCTGGAGCAAGGGGTCCGAGCTCGAAATCTGGGTGGCGGCGTACGGCCCGCTGGCGCTGAAACTCACCGGAGAGGTGGGCGACGGGTTCATCCTCCAGCTGGCGGACGTGGACATTGCCGAATGGATGATCCGCACCGTCCGGCAGGCAGCGGCCGACGCCGGCCGGGACCCGGACAGCATCTCCTTCTGCGTGGCAGCGCCCATGTACATCGGCACGGACTGGGAGCACATGCGCAGCCAGTGCCGCTGGTTCGGCGGCATGGTGGGCAACCATGTGGCGGACATCGTGTCCAAGTACGGTTCGGATTCTTCCGTTCCGCAGGCTCTGACCGACTACATTGCCGGACGTCAGGGCTACGACTACAACGAGCACGGACGGGCCGGGAACACCCACACCGACTTTGTGCCGGACGAGATCGTGGACCGGTTCTGCATCCTGGGCACCGCCGAAGAGCACATGGAGAAGCTGGAGAAGCTCAAGGCTCTGGGCGTCACGCAGTTCGCGGGATACCTCCAGCATGACAACAAGGAGGAAACCCTGCGCGTCTACGGGGAGACGGTGATCCCCGCCCTGCGAGACCACGTGGCTGCGAAGGCATGAAAACGGACGTCCGACGGCGGCGGCGCCCCTCCGCGTTTGTGTGGGGGATCGGCGGGGTGCTGCTGCCCGTCCTGGCCTGGGAAGCGTACAAGGCGGTAGGAGCCGAGTATTGTGACGCCAACAAGAGTGCTCGGAACGTCGTGGTCGCCAAAAGCTGATCGGACCACGTTCCACGCCTCCACTAGATCAGTCCTATCCATCGTTGCCACAAGAACACGGGTGAAAACGACGTCCTGGAGTCCGGCCCCGGCAGCATCGAGGGCTATATCCAGATTCTCCACAGCCTTCGCAGCCTGTGCCGAATAGTCGCCGATGCCCGCGGTAGTGCCATCGACGTTCAAGGGACAAGCGCCGGCCAGGAAGATCAGACGAGAGTTGTTGGGCGTTGTCGCTGCGTAAGCGTACTGCGCCGCATCACTGAGAGAGGCTGAACGGATAAGGCTTACTGCGGTCGCCATGGATGGCCTTTCTATGAATGAGCCAGACTGAGGCACAGTAACAGCGCTGGATCCGCACCAGGGATCGCCTGACGAAACCTCTAGTGGTGTCCGGACCTGCATTCACATCAAAGCTGCGGCAACTACTGCGCCAGCTGCGAGCAACCCGACGACGACAACGTGCGTGTTCCATCTGGAGGCGACGGCCCCGTGTGTGGGGGTGAACCCAGCGGATCGGGCTCGCTGCCACGCGGCGGCGATGGCGTCACGTCCGCCCTTCGTCTCCGGATTGTTGCTGATGCGTTCGTTGACCGGGAGTGCGGTGAAACTGCTCCCCAGGTTTGCTCCATGGTGAAATTCGGACCCGAATGCGGACGGCGGTGTTGGGGCAACCCAGCTCACGTACTTTTTGTCCCCTGCCCATATCGCTGTGGCGTACCGGACCTCGACGTCGTTCACAGCGCCAAAGGGTATCTGGTGGTCGCGCAAACCATTGATCACCTCGAACCCTGTGCCGTTGACGCGCAGGCATGGCCGCCACTGTGATGCGTAAACAAACCACGACAGCAGAGCCAGCCAGGGTGCAGCGCCCAGTGCAGCATCCAGTTCCCCGGCAATCAGCAACCAAATCAGTGAGCCGGCGGCGCATATCCACACGCCGGCGGCTACTGGTCGGGCCGATGCCACCGGTGGGTTGCGCCCGGTCGCTCCGCCGAATGAAGACTGGATCCGCTGGATGCTTCAGATCGTCCCTTTGCAGGGCCTTCGTTCGATGTCTGCAATGGTCCCCCTCCATGCACGGGCACGCGCCCTGAACAATGAAACCTACCCCAAGAATCATTTCGGCCCCCGCAGGTCCCACAGAGGGATCGCCTAATGGTACGCCTCAAGTACTCGCATGCCTGGCGTACGTCAGGTTGAAGGAAAGGCCTACGGGGGCCGAGATCGGGTTTGGCCGCAGCGATGTGGGTCCTTCTGCCACTGCGCTGGGTTGCACCGATGGAATGGGCCATACGGTCTGCGGACGTGCAGGGCGTTCCCGTGCTCAGGCGCGGGTGACGTCTGGGATCTGGTGGACGGGAACGATGGTGACGTCTCTGATCTTCCAGTCCAGGTTTTTGATGCCGGTGCGGGCTTGTGCAAGGTTGTGGAGGCGAATCCGGTTCGGCGCCCTGGGGACGATGAAGGCTTCGACGTGGAAGACCTGTCCTTCATCGCGCATCCTGACGCCGGCGTCTTTGATCCAGTCAAGGGAATCCAGGTAGTCCTGGGTGGCCTTCAGGAGGGGATGCGGTTCGGTGTCGTTGTAGGTGGTGGCCCGTGCGTCGAGCAGTCCTCGGACGGCGGAGCGCACGTTCACGAGGCCGTCCCGGAGGATGGAGAGCGCGACGACGAGCGCGGCCGCCGCGTCGGCCCACCACAGGCCGAGTCCTATGCCGGTCACGCCGATGATGACGGCGGCACCAGTCATCCAGTCTGCTTTGTTCATGTCGGCGTCGGCGAACAGGACCTTGTTATGCAGGGGTGCGGCGAGTTTAAGTTTCATGCGGCCCAGGATCACCGGCGGGATGGAGGTGAGGATCATCGCTGCGATCATGAGCCAGCCCAGCCAGAGAGTGTGCCCGAAAAGGGTGATCCCGCCGATAGTGGGATGTTCGGCTGTGACGAGTTTGAGGCCCGAGTCGATGATGAGGTAGCAGCCCATCCCTGCCAGGGCGGTTGCCGCCACGAGATGGGAGATACCAATGGCCCGATGATGCCCGAAGGGGCGTTCTCGTGTCGCGGGTTTCCCGGCAACCCGGATGCCGACGAGAAACGTGATCGGCGGGATGAAGGAGAGCATATCCTCGATCCAAGCTGTTTTCATGGCCTGTGAGTTGCCGAGTACCAGGAAGATGATGGTGACGCTAAGGGCCAGGACTCCCATCGTGGCCCACTCGAGCCGGATCGCCCGGCGCAATATCCGGGCGACGTCTGCGGGCATCTGCTCCTGCCGAGCGGGGGCCGTCGACGTCACTGGCGTGCCTGCCTGCGCTCCTGCAGGTACGTATCGAGGTCGAGAAGAAACGCATTTTCGCCTAGCGGAACAGCGAGGACGTGCTTGTGCCGGGAGCCAAATGCGTCAGTCGATTCGGTGTAGGGGCGGGTCAGCCCGGCTTTCTTCGTCCAGGGGGTCTTGTCGGTCAGACCGCCGATCACTAGATCGAGTTCGCCGTGCTCCAGCCGGCCCATTAGGTCTTCCTCACCGCCCTGCGTCCATTCGATGTTCGCGTCGAGGGTTTGCGCGTAATGCTCGACGAGTTCGACTTCGCTACCGGACAGGTGCCGTCCCTGATCCTCGACATATGGAGGGTTCACGGACGCGCCAACCCGCAGCGTCCCACCGGTCACATCCGTCAGGGTCTGATCAGGATCGGCGGGGAAGTGACCCACACACCCGACCACAGCTAGGAGCGCGACAGTAGCGGGCACACTGCGAAGCATCCTTCTCATCCACTGACAGTAGGCACAGCCCGCGGGGATGTCACGCATCGATCCCGTATGCGGTACTGCTAGGCACTCCGAGCAGGATACCGACGGTGGTGGATCGGTCCATGCATGATGGTGCCGCGGTTGATGGTCGGCTGATCCGTCGCGACGGTGGGACGGTAAGCCTTGTGGGGCCTATTCCGAGCTGCGGTCCCCGAATCGGGCTTTCACACATTAAGGGTGTCATGACGGCTGGAAGACTGAAACGCAAGAAGGCGTACCAGACCGGTGCCTGTGCGCTGGTCCTGTCCTCAGTGGCTGGCTTAGTGAGTGCACAAAGTGACAACGCCCGCCCATGGTTGTGGGTTGGCCATACAGTTCAGGTCGTCACAGGTGTCACCCTCGTGATTTGTCCTGCCTCGATTGTTCAGGGCCAGCGTGAAGACTATGGCGAGAGCGGGGAAATGATCTTCGGGATCCAGACCGATCAACGCGGTGAGCATTCAGGGATCCGTAAACGGCACAGCAATGAGCCCGGGGGAACACGGATTCAATCTTCCTCGGGTTATTGGCGCACATGTATGAGCTCTCGCTCATCAATGTCGCGGTGGAGGACCGGCTTGCCGGCGCGGATTCAGCGGGGACGCGAATCCGCTTTGGCTGCGGCCGGTGCGCCTCGCTACGGCGCATCTCCCGAATCGAGTCTCTGCTCTATAGCCCCTAGCACCGCACGCTGCCGCGCGTTGAACAGGCCGGCGGTCTGTTCGTCTAGCAGGTGGGCAGTCCGATGCAAGGTGTTCGGACGCTCCCATTCTGCGACGCTGGCGAGAATGGGCTGCATGGTACCCACGAAGGTGTCGATGAGGTCATCCGCGTCTTCTTCCGACGTCCCCGGGTCGAGATGCGCGAAGCGTTCGACGAGCGATGACACCACGGGAATGAGGTCGGGCGCGCTGAGCCGCTCGTAGATCCGCACGATGTGGGGCATCCCGTCGTCTCCCGCGAGATGGGCGAGGAGCACGGCCTGATCACGATCGGCTCTCGAGACATCCGTCGGCAACTGGGCGTTAGCGAATAATTTGACGAACGGAGCGAGTTCGGGTGGCAGGTCAGGCGTTGCTCGGTGCGCGCGGACGCTTACGACGAGGTTGCGCTGAGCGATGAGCCGATCAATCTGCTGGGTCAATTCGGCCTCGAGCTCGTCGAGAAGCTTCCCGGCATCTTTCTCTTTGTCGTCGAGCAGGGCCGGCATCCGCTCGAGCGGGATGCCCAAGGCGGCGAGACGCTTGATGCGCAGGACGCGCACCAGGTCATGGACGTCATATTCTCGATAGTCGTTGCTCGAGCGTCGGGGCTCGTCGAGGACCCCGACCTGGTGGTAGTGCCGCAAAGCGCGGACGGTGAGCCCGGAGAGCTGGGCGAGTTCGCTACTGCGCATCGCGTGCCACCACCAAATCCTCGCGTTCTGTTAGTTCTGCTCGTGGCTCCAGATTACGCAACGACCGTGCGAACAGTCCGCCGACCAGGGCGACCAGCCAGATGCCGGCAATCGCGATGGCGGCGACGTTGAGCGTCGTATATTCGGTCAGCACCGCCGCCGCGACGAGGGCGAGGGGTGGTGCTGCAGTCATGATCGAGTTCTGGGTTCCCATGACTCGTCCTCGCATCTGCTCGGGAATGCGCTCGATCATGAGTACGCCAATCAGGCTGCTGAACAGTCCGCTCGACAGACCGATGACGAATGCACCGCTGAAGACGATCCAGATCGTCGAGAGCGTGGCGAGGATGCCGACCCCGAGCATGGTGCCCACGAGTCCGGACACGAACCAGAACCGGCGCCGACCGCGAGAGCCGGCAGCGGCGTATACCGCGCCGCCAACCAGCAGCCCAGCCGACAAAGCGGTCAGGACGAAGCCGAGGAGACCTGGCTGGTCCAGTAGCGAGAAGTACACAGGCAGGATTAACCCCTGCAGGGCCACCAGCACGGCGACCGAGGCGACGCTGAGCAGGGTCGTCGCCACCAGGAAGGGCGTGCGGAACAGCACTCGCCACCCGTTGCGCATCTCGCTCCAGGCATTGCTCGATCGAGTGCCTCTGGCAGTGATGGCGCCGACTCGATGCGGAATGAGCAGGGTTACGAGCGCGGCAAGTAGGGATGTCGCGCCGGTGATCCAGAGCACCGCTGCTCCGCCGAACAGCGCCATGAGAGTGCCGGCGGCAGCGGGGCCCACAAGCATCGCGACTGCGCCGAGCGTCTCGCGGATCCCCAACAAGCGCTCGGCGCTGAGCGAACCATGTCGCACGATGGCGGGAAGGAGGGCGTCCCGCGCGGTCATGCCGGGCACATCCCCGAGCGAACCCAGGATGCCGAACAACACGAACCAGCCGATGCTCAGCCCAAATACCACGTCGATAAGAGGCAAAGCCGCGATCGACAGGCCAGAGACGAGGTCAGTGACGACGGATGACGTCCGCCGATTTATCCGGTCGATCACTACCCCCATGACGAGGCCAGCAAGGACAGCAGGGACTGCGGTAGCTGCCGCCACCACACCCATGCCGAGTACGCTCCCGGTGACCTGTAGGACGACAAGAGGGAGAGCGATGCCGGCGATCGAATTGCCCAGAAGAGACAAGAAGTAGGAGGTGAGGTACGAGAGTGGTATGAACGTCATACAACCAGTCAGAACTATGACGTTGCGGCGGGGTCAAGTCCGGACCGCTCTGGGCGCCACATCTCTCGGCGTGCTCCGCAGCGTGTCGCGCTGAGAGACCGGCTTGCGGGCGCCTATCAGGTACAACTGCTGCGTTCTTGAGAAGATCAGGGCATGGACTCGATCTTCGTGAATGGAACCGTCGGCGTCGGGAAATCAACTCTCGCGGAAGCGATAGGTGCGGCCGAACGGGGATGTCATGTAGTCATCGATCTGGACGCAATTCGAAGGTTAAGCCCCGCGCCAAATTCACCGGTTCAACCACGAACTCGAGCTGCTCAATCTTCAAAGCCTTACCGACAATTATCGGGCTGCAGGCGCAAAGCGGTTCATCATCGCGGGGGTCATTGAAGCAGAAGCTGAAATAGCTCGCTACGTTGACGCACTTGGTTCTGAGGGAATGTTTGTGTGCCGCCTCGTTGCTCGTTCAGACGTACTGGATTCACGTCTGCTCTTCCGCCACCGCAACGATCCTGAAGGATTGCTCTGGCATCGGGATCGAGTCGAGGAACTGTCATAAATTCTGAAAGCCGCAGACATGGACGACCTCGTGTTGGATTCCTCCGACATTCCAGCAAGCGAGCTGGCGGCGACTGTTCGGCGAGCTGCAGGCTGGGACTAATAACGCCAGCTCTGCCCCTGCGGAGCGTCCGGTAAGGGATCCCTGAGCGGGACACTCTGTGCCCGCTCCGCTTAGCCCTCAGGGACTACCCGCTCACCGGCGGATCGGTTCTTTCCGTTACGAGTAAAAAGGCAGAATCTCGTTCGTCTCAAGGGGCACAACGTCGAGACTATGTTCGGCCAGTAGTTGCTCGATTAGATCCTGATCACCGCCGATGCCGGCCCAATGGGGATCGACATCTTTGGTGATGCACCAGGACTGGTCCGAGGGCCATATAAAGGACGGGAGGGGCGTGGAGTGATTCGTTTCCGCCTGCCAGGCATTTTCGACGATCCCTGAGACAAAACCTGCCAGCGAGACTCTGCACAGGTAGTACTCACGGTTCGGGAGCACCACGCGGGGCGTATGCAGCACGGCTTCCGGAAAAGCATCCTCACCCCATCCGTCCCACAGAAGCACATACCCATCGACGCTCGGACTCGTGTGCTGGAGTAACGTCTTGACCGCGAGCCGGAGTTGGTCAGTATCTGACGGGACGTTATACATGCCGGCAACTTCGTTTTCAGTCTGGCCTTCAAAGGCCGGATCTGGGATGAAACGCAGTCGTGCGTAGGTGCCGAACCCTGGAGGGCCCAGCGTCCAACTGACGTCGCTAGTCACGATCCAATCCGCGGGCGTCTGGTCACTGCAGGAAAGGAACGTCACCGCTTCATCATGTCACCGACACCGGCCGACGTCGCGGTGAAGGACCGGTTTGCCGGACTCTCTCTGAATGAGGTTCCTATCCGGAAGCAGCTACTTGTATGTGTTAGAGTACCTGCATGGTTGACAATTCGAGAATGACTGCCCTGCGCAGAGGCATGCTCGAACCCCTCGTGCTTGCTGCCCTCGAGGAACGGCAGCTATACCCGGCGGAGATCCTCACTGCATTAAGGGAGGCCGGTTTTCCCGTTCAGGAAGGAACCCTGTACCCCCTGCTCTCGAAGCTGGGGCGTGAGGGCGCAGTCATGCATGAGTGGCGGGAGTCTTCCTCGGGGCCGCCACGGAAGTACTTTTCCCTTACCTCCGAAGGGGAACAGCAGCTCTCCGAGTTCAAGGCCTACTGGGAGACGCTGACTCAAACAATTCAAAGGATAGGGAAGGGTCCATGAGCACACGACACATGCGACTTACGGGACATAGCCGCGTTTTCACCTTGACCGAGGAGGCACACGCCGATCTCTTGGACTACCTAACGGATGCGCGTACTGCGCTTGCAATAGAACCTGATGCGGACGAAACTCTCCGGGATTTGGAAGCTTCTCTCGGTGATCAGCTTGCTTCGCTCTACCGTGAACCAACTGACGTCGTTGACGCTGCTCAGATGACAGCGATTCTCGACCAATCCGGTGCGGTCGTGGCCGACTTACTGGAGAAAAAGGTAGCCGCCCCGCCTCGGGGCCCATTCTGGGCACGAATCGTGGAAGGGAAATATCTCGGCGGGGTGTGCCTCGGAATCGCCGCGCGCGGTGGGTTCAACGCGGTCTGGGTTCGCGGTATCGCGGGTGCTGTCCTTTTCTTGATCGCGGGGATACTCGCTCCGCTCGGCGAAGGCATCCCGATGCTTCTATTTCTTGCGGCAACGGTAATCGGGTACCTGCTGCTCCTACTCCTCCTTCCATCCGTCGCATCCGCGAGTGAGTACCAGCGCATCAGTGGCAGGCCCACAGACGGGAATGACTAGATCGTCCTTTCCACTATGTGCTGTTTCGGACAGGGGAGTGACTCCACTATCTTTCGGGATACTACCGGTGTCCCGGTGAGGTCTGAGCGGGACACGACCCCACTCAGCCTTCCCTCTTCGTCACCGACTCCGCTTGGCTGTCGATGGCCGAGATGTTGCGGATCCGGAACCGTCTCATCTCCCTTGAGCGCCTGTTGTATGACCGATGGAAGGGACTCCACCGGAACGTCAACGTGCATCTGTCCCTCAGTCAAAGGCCCAACGAGATTCAATGCGGAATGCTCCCTCATCAGCAATCCGGCTGCGCCCAGAAAGCATGGCGAACGCCGCCACGATGACTACGGGTACAGCCATCATGACCACGCTTACCCACTGGGTTCCAACCAATAAAGATGCCGGCAGCAAGGAGGACGAGGGCGGCAGTGGCCAACAGGATATACGGCAACTTTCTGCGTGGCGGGTTCATTTCCGTCTACCAGCTTCTAAGGACATTCCTGTACGGCTCCGCTGGGCACGTAACAGGTTTACGGTCGGGCCGAATTTGTTCAGATACTAAGCGGTACCACGCATTTCGTCTTCCCATCTCCACGGAAGGTCTGTGCAAACTGATTTAGTGTGCTGCTGGAACTGCCCGTCGACCCAGGATTCTCACCGGGTCGCCAGTAACCATCCTCGGCCTTTGAGCACAGTTTCGCTCGCCCGCTGAAGGATCCAATCGTCGCGACCGAGGTATTAGGCCACCGTGCTGAGTCCCATTCGCTGAGCTCACGTTCCTGAGGTGGCGACCAGGCCGCGATTCCTCTGCGGAGTAATGGGCCGAGGCTGTCTGGTTCACAGCAGAAATGAATATATCTCTTGGGCATCCGTCTCCCTACAACCGCGGATATTCCTTCTTCGATTTCACCACCTCGTTAGCCCGAAAGATGCTGTGCGACGGGGCTACATGCCGCCGGCGACCCTCAGTGTGGCTCCTGTTCCTGCGCGCGAAGATGTTGGATATGTCTCTGCGGGCTCCCCGCTGAAGGGCCGGCTTACGCGTGCCCGCATAGGAGCACTTCTGTGAAGATGGCGAAATGAAGAAGTTCATGCAATCGCTGGCAAGCAACATTCTCGACGTCATTGGGCCAGGGCGTCGGCTCGTCGCGATCGACGGCGTAGACGGCAGCGGCAAGACATCCTTCACCGCGAACCTGGTGTCCGAGATCCGAAATCGTCCTGTGATCGTCATTCACGCCGACTACTTTCTAAACCCTTCGTCCGTAAGGCATGCCAAGGGACGTGCCTCACCAGAGGGGTTCTGGAAAGACACCTACAACTACGCCGCCCTGCAAGATCAGCTACTCAGACCGTTTGGCCCAATAGAGGCCGGCTGGTACTCACCGCCGTCCTGCAATTCAGTGACGGACCGAACCGTGCAAGGGGGTACCGTACCCGCTCCATCAGATGCACTCGTTTTCGTCGAAGTCATGTTCCTGCATCGCGATGAACTGGTCGCCTACTGGGATGCTTCCGTATTCTTGGACGTTCCTTTCACCGAAACCGCAGCACGAATGGCAGTTCGCAACGGCAGCAACCCGGACCTCGTGCAGGAACAGTGAAGAGAGCCCTTCCTACCGGAATCGTCCCCAGACTGGTGTGCGTCCGGGCATGCCGACCCGTAGGGAAACAGAAGCGAAGCCCTTCTCTGTGTTTGTCCGTGATGCCTATATACCGTGGGGTCCAAATCGGTCATATTTGAGGCAAGTCTTTTGCGGACACGATGCGCTGAGGGGAACTTACCGGATATCAGGGTGGGAGGATGACGGGGTGGAGCGGAAACGTGGTCTGGCAGAGCATCGACGTCGAGAGAGGGGCTCTCGCGGACGATCTTGCTCAGCTAGACCAGCTGCAGTGGTCAACTCCATCGCTCTGTGCCGGCTTGACAGTACGCGAGGTGCTTGCGCACCTGACTGTCAGCGGGGCGGTGTCGGGGCCACGTTGGTTCGCGGGCGTCGTGCGTTCCCGGTTCGACTTCGACAAGCAGGTGGGCGACCGTCTGCGCGAGCAGCTGGGCACCTCCTCCACAGAGACGCTAAGCAGATTCAGGTCGACCATCGGCAGCCGCACATCCCCACCGATTCCCCGCCTGGCGCTGCTCGGTGAGATGGTCGTTCACGGAGAGGACATCCGTCGGCCGCTTGGTCTGGTCCGCAACTACCCGGACGCGGTCCTCGTCGCGTTGCTGCGCTACTACGCGGGTACCGATCAGGTTGTCATCGCCAAGAAAAGGGTTCGTGGCTTGCGACTCGTGGCAGAGGACGCAGGCATCAGCCTCGGGGACGGCGACGCAGTGCGTGGCAGCACCGTTGCGCTCATCATGGCGATGACAGGCCGCAGCGCCTATTGTGCCGAACTGGCCGGCCCTGGCGTCGCCGAACTTGTTGCCCGCTCGAGCTGAGAACCCGCTGTCACAGGGCGCTCGGTCATGAGCACCTTGTCACGGGGGATCCCCTTGCCTCGACTCGACGCTGGTAGTACACCTAAAGGTGGCGTGCTCACTCGCTGTTGGTGCAGGACGGGCAGACCATTCCCTAGTCTTGGTCCGTCACAGAAGCGCTGCTCGGTCTGTCAGCTGCGGGCCGTGCCAGCAATTTCCTCCAAAGCACGCAAGTGAGCGTCGAAAGCCTTCCGTCCGGCCGGTGTGAGTGCCACCCAGGTTAGGCGGCGGGCATCGCTGCGCGCAGCGGATGCGGACTTGGCAATGCTGACGTATGTGGCCTCGGTCAGGGTCTTCAGATGCTTTGAGAGCGAGGCATCTGAGACGTTGAGCGCATCGCGCAATACCGAGAAGTCCATTTGTTCCACGGGCCGCAAAAGTCCGCAGATCCGCAGCCGGACCGGCGCGTGGATGAGGGAGTCGAACCGGGCCGCTGTCATGGGCGCAGCTGATCCAGTGCAGCCCGGTAAGCTACCCCGGCGAGCCAAGTCACCAGGCCGAAGGCGGACAGGCTGGTCAAGGCCACAGCCCAGCGGGCGCCGAACGAAACGAGAGCCAGCGAGATCGAAAAGAGGAATAAGCAGACCACGAGCATCGCGATTGTGGCCGCTACTGCGCGTGTTCCCATTTTGCGGAACCGGATTCCGGTTTCGCGGTGAATCAGGTGGACGATCACTAGCAGGGCGGCCAGGCCCAACCAGCCGGAAGCCGGGGGGTCGTAGTCCTCTCCGGGGTGGGTCGTCGCCGCCGCGGCGACCCACCAGGCTGCCACGCCGCCTATTGCGGACAGCAGCGCCTTGGGGACATGCGCGCCGTCGGCTAGTGCCTGCCGGTCTGAGGCAAGATCACGGAGCGCAGCGGCCGCGTCACGGGATGAGAGGTGTCCCTCCAAGTTGTTTTCCATGACGGAAAGCCTACAGAGTTACTTTCCTATCCGGCAAGTGCTTTTTCGCTGTTTCGCGTTACGCACGGGCTTGGCTTGGCTTGGCTCGGTGCCTGGGCCGCAGGGCCGTTTCGGAATATGCGCCGGTTACGGGACCGGAACCGGGGAAGATGACGGCTCGTCGTGGTGTCGTGCGAATTCGCCTCCGCGGAGCCGGACGGCAAGGAGCAGCACCAGGAGTCCGGCGGCTGTGATTACGGCGCCGGCCCACAATGGCGAGGTGTAGCCGAGTCCCGCGGCGATGGTCAGGCCGCCGACCCACGCGCCGAGCGCATTTCCGATGTTGAAGGCAGCGATGTTGGCTCCGGAGGCGAGGGTTGGTGCGTGTGCCGCATGGTTCATGATGCGCATTTGCATTCCCGGCACCGTGGCGAACCCGACTGCACCCATGAGCACCAGGGCGATGATAGTGGCGATCTGGTTCTGTGCCGAGAGGGCGAAACCTGCCAGGACCACTGCGAGAACCGTCAGCAGGGTGATGAGCGTCTTGGCCAGGTTCCTGTCCGCGGCACGACCACCAAGGATGTTGCCTGCGAACAGCCCAACGCCGAAGAGGATCAACAGCCACGGCACCATGCCAGCGGCGAAGCCGGAGACACCGGTGAGCGTGAACGCAATGTAGGTGAAGGCTCCGAACATGCCGCCGTAGCCCAAGATGGTCACGAGCATCGAAAGCCACACCTGCGGACTGCGGAAGATCATGAATTCACCAAGGATTCCGGCGTTGGGGGAGCGCTTGAGATTGCCTGGAACCAGGAGCATGATGCCTGCCAGTGCGACGATGCCGATCGCGGTGATGGCCCAGAAGGTGGCGCGCCATCCGGCGGCCTGGCCAAGCATCGTTCCCAGCGGCACGCCAAGCACGTTGGCCACGGTAAGTCCCGCGAACATGAAGGCGATGGCACCGGCGCGCTTGGTAGCCGGCACCAGGTCGGCGGCGACCACGGAGCCGATGCCAAAGAACGCGCCGTGGCACAGGGCAGCTACGATGCGCCCGAGCATGACCAGCTCGTAGCTTGGGCCGGTGGCTGAGAGCAGGTTGCCGATGATGAACAGCACCATCAGGAACAGCAGGGACTTCTTGCGGTCGTACCTCCCAAGCAGCGCGGTGAAGATGATGGCGCCGATGGCGACGGCAATGGCGTAGCCGGAAATAAGGTATCCGGCAACGGTTTCGGTCACTCCGAAATCGGATGCAACCTCGGGCAGCAAGCCCATGATGACGAACTCGGTCAGACCGATGCCGAAGCCGCCAAGGGCGAGGGCATAAAGAGCAACTGGCATGAGGACCTTCTGTGCGGGGGTGGTAGGTATGCGGCCGTAACCGCCGAAACATTTGTTGCGCGTGCAACTAACTGCGGAAGCAAGTGTTGCATACGCGCTATATCGGCGCAAGGTGATAGTCTTGGTGTATCCAGAACAGAGGAGTTCCTCCCATGGGAATAAAGGACGACGCGGTGCAGATCCGTGCGCAGGGATGGCGGACACTCGCGGCGCTGCACAACCTCATTGAGGGCGAACTCGAGCGTGCGCTGCAGGCCCAGCATGGTCTGTCAGTTGTCGAGTTCACGGTGCTGGACGCCCTGAGCCGGCAGGACGGCTGGCACATGCGCATGGCCCAGCTTGCCCGTGCCGCCGCACTTTCCAGCAGCGCCATCACCCGCCTGGTCACACGGCTCGAAGACCGCGGCCTGCTCACCCGCATCCTGTGCATGGATGATCGCCGCGGCATTTACACCGAACTCACGGCTGCGGGCGAAAAGCTGCTGAGCGAGGCGCAGCCAACCCATGACTCCGTATTGCGCGAAGCGCTGGATAACGCCGCCCGCGTACCGGAGCTCCAGGAGCTGGTCACCGCCGTGGCGCCGCATGCCCAGGCCTGAAGTGACGGTCTTGCGTATCACCGCGGCGCGCCCGCCGCGGTGCGGGGCTTAGAGCTGCGCCGCAGAATGCCCTGAATCAATGCCTCGGCCCGGCCTAGTCCTGGCCGCAGACCGGGGGCATCTTCCAGAATGAGTCATGGACACAGCATCCCTTCTGAAGATTGAAACCGGCCGCGGGTCAATGGCCGCTTACGCGGCGGTTCCGACGTCGGACCCGCCGTGGCCGGGCGTCGTCGTGATTCACGACTTCACCGGAATGAGCCAGGACCTGCGCCACCACGCCCAATGGCTGGCGCGGGAAGGGTTTCTGGCGATCGCACCCGACCTCTTCTACTGGGGCAGCAGGCTGCGCTGCCTGCGCACGATCATGAAAGACCTTGGCCCGCGCCGGGGTCGGTCCTTCGATGACATCGAAGCAGCACGGCAGTGGCTCCGGGACCAGCACGACTGCACGGATGTGATCGGCGTGGTCGGGTTCTGTATGGGAGGCGGGTACGCTATCGCCTTGGCTGAGGGGCACGGTTTCAGCGCGTCGGCTGTCAACTACGGGGGCTGCCCCTCGGATGCGAGGACCTGGCTTGCGGAGGCGTGCCCGGTTGTGGGGAGCTTCGGAGGTGCCGACAGGTCCCCGTTGGGCGCGCGGGCCGGCCAGCGGCTGGACGACCTGCTGACGGAGTTCGACGTGCCCCACGACGTCCGGATCTACCCGGGAGTGGGTCATGGGTTCATGAATGACCACGCACCCGAGGACCAGACTCTGTTCCTGCGCTTCCTCTCCCGCGTGTCAGGCACCCGCTACGACGAGGAGGCCACCGCGGATGCCCGCCGGCGCATCATTCGGTTCTTCAACGCACACCTGCGCCCGGATAGTCACCCTCAGCGGGATGAGGCTGAGCCGTCATGAGGTGTGCCTGCTCTTCGTGAGGCAACCGGCGGCGTCGGGTCGGTAGTAGCTGACGGCTGGACGCTTTTCTTTACGCCGTTTCTTTACGCCCCCGGCCGGCGTCGAGCAGCGCCTGGGCGCCGGGCCATCTCGGCGCCGCGCACCGAGAGCACCGAGACCAGATACTAGAGCCTGCGGATTCGGTTCCGGATCCCAAACCGGATCTGGAGCCGGTTGAGTTCGGCGCGTGGCAGGACAGCGGTTACGACGCCGCCGCCCGGGAGGCGGGCACCGGTGCCGTATACGAAGGGGTCGGTGTCGACCTCTGCACCGGGTACGTCGGCGCCATTGACGACGGTTCTAGCCCGCGGGTTGACCATCCGTGCGGTCAGGACGGGCGGAACGTGTTCCAAGGGTGTGGTGCCCGGCCAGAGCTTCTGCCGGTACTGGTTTATCAGGATGTGGTTGACGTGGTCAGCCAGAAGACTCTGCAGCGACGGGGGCCCATCGCGGTGCCACGTGGTTCGCACAGCCTCCCCAGCTGCGGATAGCGCATTCGCTCCACTTGGTCGGTCAGCCAAGGTGGCCGTGGCCACGGCGGAACTTCCTCGATCTGCCTGAGGGTCTCGGCGTCGAGGTCCGCGAGGTTGACCGGGTCCGAACGGTCATCCGGATTGCGCCAGAGTGTATAGGTGATGCCCGCCGTCATTTCGGTGTACCCACGATCATCCTGGGCGTAGTTCAGGCTGACGGAGCCGGTGTCCTCCAGTGACGGCTGGGGTTCGAATCCGAACACGGGGATAGGCATCAGTTTGAGGTTTTCGGCATCTTCGAGCCGGGGGTCCGGTGCATCTGCGGGAAGAATTCCAATCCAATCCATCCATCACTATGAAATAAGTGCGGGCGCCTGTAAATGCCCTCTGTTTGGCTGCGAAGACGGCTTCCAGGCAGCAGATACGCTCGTCGCCATGACAAACAACGGATAATCGCTTTCCTGGGCTAGGCTGGGGCCGGCGCACCGCTGGGGTGCGGGAGGTCAGGGGGACCGCCGTGAGAAGAAAACCGTCAGCAGGCATGATCGTAGGGCTGTCCATCGTGGGTGGCTTTGTTCTCGGGATCGGCACACTGCCTGCATCCGGTCCGGACGGATCCGCGGTCGAGTCGGGCCAGGAGCTGGCTGCTGCCTTGCCGGCGTCGGTGCCGGTTGCGGACGATCCCGCGACGGCGGTGTACGAACCGTTTGTCACATGCTCCGCCGACTACGCTGATGGACCGGGTGCTGACCTGGACCGGGGCTACCTGATCGGTCCGGATAACAGTGTGATGGTTTCACCCGAACAGCTGATAGCCATGGGACTCCCGGCAGCCGACGTCGAGGCCCAAGCCCGGGCGTGGGATGGGCTCAGTCCCGAACAGCGCCAGGAACAGTTGTGCCGTGCCGCCCAGCAGACCCCGGACGTCGTGGAGTCCCGCTGACCGACAATTCCCTTTCTGGGGACGGGGCAAAACCGCCCAGATCCTCTGCGACCCGTTCCAGCTCGACCCGGGTTGCCGACGGCGAAGCTCCGCCGGCGACGTCGGTTAGGTCAGGTACCGCCCAATTGCCTCCGGCGGCCACGCCGATCTGGATACCGCCGTCGTTTCGGCGAGCTTCTTGCTGGACCCCCAGAGTCTCCGTGCATCCGCACTGTACCGCCCTTTCCAGGGGAGCGAAATATGACGCGGTAGTCAAACACGCTTTACGTATAGCTCGCTTGACAGTACAGTTTCCTTTACAAGACCACGGAAATGAAAGGCAACTGGATGAGCATTGAAAACACCCGGAGCAAATGGGGCCGTGGGCGGTTCGGTGGCAGTACTTCCCATTTGATGGCCGCTTCCCTGACCGTTGGCGTGCTCGTGTCCGCCGCCCTGGGCTGGCTGTTCATGGTGCTGCGGAACGGAGACCGGCCGCTGCTGGCGTTCGGCATCATGGCAGTCTTCACCCTGCCCATCGCTGCTGTGCTGGCCTGGGTGGTGCTCGTGGACCGCTCGACCGTCGCCGGCGCTCTCGACAAGCCCGAAGACTCCGTCGAGTCTGTCTGGTATGACAAAGCGGCCAGTGGGGCGTTCACGGATATCCTCCTGGTGGGTGGCCTCGGGTGCGCCGCCCTCACCTTCCTCGGAACCGAAGCCACTGCCGGTCTCGTCCTGGGCGGCGTGGTCGCCTTCGCCATGCTGGACTTCGGCGCGCGCTACCTCTGGCAGAAGAAGACCGCCGTCTAATGGAGAACTCACTGACCTTCCGCCGATCGGAGCGCGGCTGGTCCCAGCAGCACCTCGCCGACGAACTGGGAGTTTCCCGGCAGACCATCATCTCCATCGAAAAGGGCCGGTACGACCCGTCGCTGCCGCTGGCCTTCCGGCTGGCCGCCGTCTTCGACTGCCGGATCGAGGACCTGTTCACTCCGGACCAGGCCTCCTGATCCGCCACAGCTTCGCGTTAGGCACCAGGTGCCCAGTAAGGTACACCGATGACTGGCCCAATCCTTCCCTCCCGCCTGCCGATCGCCGCTGCGCCCATGGCCGGCGGTCCAACGACGACGGCACTGGCCGCCGCGGTTGCCGAAGCCGGCGGGTTCCCGTTCCTGGCCGGGGGCTACAAAACACCCGAAGCCCTCGCCGCAGAGATCGGTGAGCTCCGGGCCGGTGGACTTCCCTTCGGCGTGAACCTTTTTGTTCCCGCTGCCGATCCCGCCGACGAGGCTGCCTTCCGCACGTATGCCCGGCACCTGCAGCCCGAAGCTGACCGCTACGGGCTGACCCTCAGCGAGCGCCCGGTGGCGGACGACGACTCCTGGTCACAGAAGCTCGCGCTGCTGGCCCGGGATCCCGTCGACGTCGTTTCGCTGACCTTCGGCCTGCCGGCGCCGTCGGACATCGCCGCGCTGCAGGGGGCCGGAACCACCGTCCTCGCTTCGGTGACCACACCCGCGGAAGCACTCCAGGCGAGGGTCGCCGGCGTCGACGGGCTGGTGGTCCAGGGGCCGCAGGCCGGCGGACACAGCGCCACCTTCGATCCGAACCACCGGATCGATCCGGTATCCACAGCAGACCTGGTCAAAGCCGTGCGGGCAGCCGTCAGCCTCCCCATCATTGCGGCCGGGGGCGTCGACGGGCCGGGAGCCGTCCAGACCCTCCTGGAGGCCGGTGCCGAAGCCGCAGTCGTGGGAACCCTGCTCCTGCTTGCAGATGAAGCCGGCACCTCGCCAACCCACCGGGCCGCACTGACCGGCGGCTCGTTCTCCGAGACCGTGCTGACACGCGCGTTCACCGGAAGGCCGGCGCGCGCACTGCGCAACGGATTTGCGGACCGTCACGGCCCGTACGCGCCGAGCGCCTATCCCGCCGTGCACCACCTCACGCGGGAACTGCGCCAGGCCGCCGGCAAAGCGGGTGACGCGGACACCCTCCATCTGTGGGCCGGAACCGGCTGGCGGAACGCACCGAAGCTTCCCGCAGGACAGATCATCCGCTGGCTCACGGGTTCCACCGACCAGTAGCCCCGTGTCAGCCGGGCCGGTCCGGAATAGTCTGGCCCGCGCGGGCATCCTAGGCTGGAAGAAGGAATCGGCACGCCGCTGCCGTTCATTGAAACTTTGAGAGGACCGTCTTGAGCAAGCTGCCCTGCGCCGAACTCCATCTGCACATTGAGGGAACCCTGGAGCCGGAGCTGATCTTTGACCTGGCTGCCCGCAACGGCATCGAGCTGCCCTACGCGGACCTGGACGAGCTCCGTGCCCGCTACGAGTTCACCGACCTGCAGTCCTTCCTGGACCTCTACTACGCCAACAAGGACGTCCTCCGAACCGAGGCGGACTTCGCGGACATGACCCGCGCCTACCTGGCCCGTGCCGCGTCGGCCGGAGTGCGGCATGTGGAAATGATGGTGGACCCGCAGGCGCACCTGGCCCGCGGCGTCGCGCTGGAAAGCTGCATTCACGGTGTGGCCTCCGTGCTGGAGACTTCCGAGACGGAATTTGGGATCTCCACGGCATTGATTGCGGCATTCCTGCGCGACCGGCCGCAGGAGGAGGCCTCCGCAGTGCTTGCTGACCTGCTGGCCATGAACGCGCCCATCATCGGCATTGGCCTGGACTCCGCGGAGTTGGGCAACCCGCCGGAGAACTTTGTGCCGCTCTACGAGCAGGCGCACGCCGCCGGACTGAAGCTGGTGGCCCACGCGGGGGAGGAGGGGCCGTCCCACTACATCGTGCAGGCCCTGGACCTGCTGCTGGTGGACCGGATCGACCACGGCATCCGCTGCATGGATGATCCGGAACTGGTAGCGCGGCTTGAACGCGACCAGGTTCCGCTGACCATCTGCCCGCTGTCCAACGTCCGGCTGCAGGCGGTTGATTCGCTGGAGAGCCATCCGCTGCCACTGCTGCTGGAACAGGGCCTGAACGTGTCGGTGAATTCCGATGACCCGGCGTACTTCGAGGGCTACGTCGATGACAACTTCGCCGTCCTCCGCGAAACCTTCGACCTCAACCCCGCGCAGCTGGCGAGGCTCGCCGAGAATTCCGTGACGGCGTCGTTCGCTTCTGCCCGGCGCAAGGCGGAGCTGTTCGCGGAGATCGAGGCCTGGCTGCTGGCGGAGGGGATCGCCTAGGGGCCCGGTTTCCGCTGCCGGACGGATCCGGCGGCGTCACCCCGGCCGCGGCGGAACGTCAGCCGCACCACGGCGCCGGCAACAATGGCCATCAGCCCCAGCGAAATATCCAGCAGCGGCAGGGACAGAGCCAGCAGCAGGGCTCCGGCGATGCCGAACACATTGAGCACGCGCGGGGTATGCCAGCGCCGTTTCCGGAGCGTAAACGCGATCACAGCGGTACCGCCGGCGTACAGCAGGCCGTTGAATGCTGCTACGCCCAGCAGCGTGGTCAGTGGGAACGCCAGCACCAGGGCAAGAACGACGGCGGCGCCGGACACAATCCCGACCCACGGCGTCGCGGGACGGCTGCGCAGCAGGGCGCGTTTGCGCCCGAACACCGAGGGCAGCTCACCCTCCGCGGCCATGGCCGCACCGATCCGCGCGCAGCCCGCGTTCAGCGCAGACAGAGCGCCCAGCCCGGCCGCCGCCGCAGCGATCAGCACCGCGCCGGTGCCCACCCCGCCGCTGAGCTCAGCCGCCGGGACCAGCAGGGGAGCAGGCTCCGCTGCGAGCGACGCCGGCCCGAAGAAACGGAGCAGCGACTGGCCGAGCACCAGATACAAAACCAGTACGACGGCGATCGCGGCCGGCAGCGCCAGCGGAATGTTGCGTGCGGGGGAGCGGACATGCGGTCCGAGCGAGGCCAGGTACCCGTAGCCGATGAATGCGAAGTAGAGCAGCGCCGAGGACTCAAGGATGCCGGCGAACCCAGGTTGGGGCAGGGTTGCCAGCTTTGGGTTGCCTCCCGGAAGTTCCGAGTTGAATGCCACCACCGCGACAAAGGCGAGCACTGCAATCACGAAGGCGACGATGAACCGGGACACCCAGTCGCTGCGGGTTGCCCCCAACAGGTTGAGGACTGCAGTTGCCGCTACGGCCGCGACGGCCACCGCCACCGCATAGTCCGGCGCCAGATAGGTGCCCAGCATCAGCGCTGCCACCGCCGCGGCCGCCAGCCGGGAACACAGGAAGATCCAGCCGGTCACGAACGCCGCAGTGGGCCCCAGGATCACCCGCGCAGCCCGGGTGCCGCCGTCGTCGTAATTGGCCTGCCCTTCGTCCAGGGCGGAACTGATCTGGTAAATCGCGACGCCGCAGGCGTAGGCGACGACGGCGGCGATCACCAGGGGCAGTGCGAGCGACCCGCCGTCCGCGCTCACCGCGGCCGGGAAGACAATGAACACGCCCGCGCCGATGATCGAACCGATGCCGGCAGTGGTCGCATCGAACCCGCCCAGCGGGCGTGCAGTGGCGGCATTGCCGGACAAACGGGCCTCCAATCGGTCAGCCCGTGGCCGGGAAGCGCGGGGAACACCGGTAAACTCAAAGAAGATCTCTACTCACAATGGGCGGAAACAGGTGGTTTCCGCAACCAATCGAAGTTGAAAGGACTGCTGTGCTGCGCACACATGCCCTTGGTTCCCTGAGGGCCGAGCATATTGGACAGACTGTCACCCTGGCCGGCTGGGTTGCCCGCCGCCGGGACCACGGAGGCGTGGCCTTCCTTGACCTGCGTGATGCCTCCGGCGTTGCCCAGGTTGTTGTCCGTGAAGAGGACGTCTTCCACGGTCTGCGCAATGAGTACGTCCTGCAGATCACCGGCAAGGTTGAGCGCCGTCCCGAGGGCAACGAGAACCCCGCCCTGGCCACCGGCGAGGTGGAGGTCATCGCGGACGACGTCGTCATCCTCAACACCTCCGATCCGCTGCCGTTCCAGATCGACGAGCACGTGGAAGTGGGCGAGGAAGCCCGCCTGAAGCACCGCTACCTGGACCTGCGCCGCCCGGCCCCCGCCGCTGCCATGCGCCTGCGCTCGGAAGCCAACCGCGTGGCCCGCGAACTGCTCCACGACGAGGGCTTCGTTGAAATCGAAACCCCCACCCTGACGCGCTCCACCCCCGAAGGTGCCCGCGACTTCGTGGTGCCGGCACGTCTGGCCCCCGGCTCCTGGTACGCGCTGCCGCAGTCCCCGCAGCTGTTCAAGCAGCTGCTGCAGGTGGGCGGCTTCGAGAAGTACTACCAGATTGCCCGTTGCTACCGCGACGAAGACTTCCGTGCCGACCGCCAGCCGGAATTCACGCAGCTGGACATCGAAGCGAGCTTCGTCGAAGAGGACGACATCATTGCCCTCGGTGAGCAGATCGTGAAGTCGCTCTGGAAGCTGATCGGCGTCGAGATCCAGACCCCTATCGCCCGGATGACCTACGCGGACGCCATGGCCCGCTACGGTTCGGACAAGCCGGACCTGCGCTTCGGCCTGGAGCTGACCGAGCTGACCGAGTTCTTCAAGGACACCACTTTCCGTGTCTTCCAGGCGCCCTACGTCGGTGCCGTGGTTATGCCCGGCGGCGCCTCGCAGGCCCGCCGCACCCTCGATGCCTGGCAGGAATGGGCCAAGCAGCGCGGCGCCAAGGGCCTGGCCTACGTGCTGGTCCAGGACGACGGCACCCTCACCGGTCCGGTGGCCAAGAACCTCACCGACTTCGAGCGCGAAAACCTGGCCGAAAAGGTGGGCGCCAAGCCCGGCGACTGCATCTTCTTCGCTGCCGGCCAGACCAATGAGGCCCGCGCCCTGCTCGGCGCGGCACGCGTTGAAATCGGCCACCGCACCAGCCTGATCGACCCGAAGGACTGGGCGTTCGTCTGGATTGTTGACGCCCCGATGTTCGAGCCCGCCGCCGCAGCAGTGGCAGCCGGCGACGTCGCCGCAGGTGAAGGCGAGTGGACCGCGGTGCACCACGCGTTCACCTCCCCGAAGCCCGAATTCCTGGACACTTTCGACACCGATCCCGGATCAGCGCTGGCCTACGCGTACGACATTGTGTGCAACGGCAACGAGATCGGCGGCGGTTCAATCCGTATCCACCGCCGCGACGTCCAGGAACGCGTCTTCAAGGTCATGGGCATCTCCGAGGAGACCGCGCAGGAGCAGTTCGGCTTCCTGCTCGAAGGCTTCAAGTACGGCGCTCCGCCGCACGGCGGCATCGCCTTCGGCTGGGACCGCGTGGTGGCCCTGCTGGCCGGCGCCGACTCGATCCGCGACGTCATCGCCTTCCCGAAGTCCGGCGGCGGCTACGATCCGCTCACCTCCGCCCCGGCTCCGATCAGCGCCCAGCAGCGCAAGGAAGCCGGCGTTGACTTCAAGTCCGAGAAGAAGCAGGACAAGCCGGCGGACGCCCCGGCCTCCTAAGCTTATTTAGCCGGAAAGACCCGGCCGCCATGAACTGCTCCCCGAAAGTTGGACTGGCCAAATAAGATCCTAGGCCGCGAGGGCCTGAGCACGGTATTGCACCGGGCTCAGGCCCTCGAGCTTTGTCGAGATGCGTTCATTGTTGTACCAGCCGATGTACTCGCGGAGCTGCGCTGCCAGGGCATCGGTGTTCAGGAACCGGACCCGGTGGAACAGCTCTTCCTTCAGATGACCGAAGAAGTTCTCCATCACCGCGTTGTCGTAGCAGTTACCTTTGCGCGACATTGACTGGACTGCGCCGGCATCATTGAGCAGAGCACGCCAGGACCGGTGCTGATACTGGAAGCCCTGATCCGAATGAACCATCGGCGCTTCACCAGACCTTAGGCTGGCCAGGGCATCGCGCAGGCACGAATTCGTGAGCTCCAGGTTCGGGGAGTCCCCGACCGAAAAAGACACTACCTGCCGGTCGTAGAGATCCATCACCGGTGAAAGATAGAGCTTGCGGTCACCGACACTGAACTCAGTCACGTCCGTAACCCATTTCTGGTTTGGTGCAGCAGCTTCGAATTCCCGGTTCAACAGGTTCGGCGCCACTACACCTTGCTCGCCGCGGTAAGAGGCGTAGCGTTTCCTGCGCCGGACTTTACAGACCAGCCGAAGAGAGCGCATCAGCTTCAAGACGGTCTTTTTCGCCACGGTCCAACCCTGCTTGACCAGTACCGTGTGGATGCGGCGGTGACCGTACCGGGCATGGTTCTTCTCGAAGATTTCCCGGACTGCGGCTTTGAGCTCAGCTTGTGGGTCCGGGTTCTGTAAGCGGGCTTGGTGGTAGAAAAACGTTGACCGAGCCAAGCCGGCCACGTCAAGGAGCAAGTCCAGACGGTGCTCGGCCTTGAGGGCGATGACAGCGCGGACTTTTAGCGCCGTTCCTTTCCCCTCAAGGCCTGAACTTTTCCCAGGAAGGCTACTTCTGCCCGCAGCCGCTCGTTCTCCCTACGCAACCGTTCAAGCTCCGACACCGGCCGCGCAGGAGCTTCGGTCAGCGCTTTCGGACGGCCCTTCGGTTTAGGACGCAAGCCCTCTTCGCCTTCGCTGCGGTACTTACTGACCCACGCCTTGATGAGATTGGGTGAGGACAGCTGGAACTCCTGAGCCAAGGCGACCTTCGTTTCTCCTGCAAGAAAGCGCTGAACAACCATGAGCTTGAACTCAAACGAAAACTTACGCTTGGTTGGCTTGGCCAATAGTGTTGTCCCTCCGCGCACTCTCCAGCGGTCGTATAACCCGTTTGCAGCCTTCTTGCTCACGCCAAGCTTCATGGCTACCGACTTGTACCCCCAACCCAGCTCAAATAAGGCTACCGCTGCCTCACGCTGCTCTTCCGACAATGAACTGCTGCTGTGCATAGAACTGCTCCCCGAGAGTGAACTGATTTCTCAGTCCAACTTTCGGGGAGCAGTTCACCATGTGGTGGCCGGGTCTTTTGCTGTCCGGCGTTGCGGGTGCGGACGGCTTACCGGTTCCGCTCCGGTTTGTGCAGTTCGCTCCGCGGCGCCGCGGAGCGCTTTCCCAAAACGGAGCGCCTTCCCACACCGCGGCGAACCGCCGCGTCAGATCCTGACGGTCCCGGCGATGCGGGTGGTGCATTCGCCGCCCACCCAAATGTCCACGCCGTCGGCTTCCACTTGGACGCGGCCGGTTCGTCCCAGGACCGTCCCCTGCGCTGCGGTGTAGGACGACGGCGCCCGGCCGCTGCCGATCAGCCACTGGGCCGCCCCGGCGTTGAAACTGCCCGTCACCGGGTCCTCGCAGGGAAGCTCATCGGAGACGAACGTGCGTACTTCAAACTCCGTGGCGGCGCCGTCGGGATTCGGGCCGATGACACCTACCGCCAAACCGGCCATGGCAGGGTAGTTGGGCCGGATGGCCAGCACCTGTTCAGCGGAGTCCAGCAGCACGCCGATCCACTCAGGACCGTTGACCAGCCAGGCCGCATCCCGCAGTGCCTCGCGGGGAAGACCCAGCCCTGCCGCAACACGGTCCAGTTCGCGCTCGGCAACAGGACCGAACCGTGTCAGCGCCGGCGCTGCGAAGGCCAGCCGGCCCCCGTCTCCCGTTTTGATCCGTACCAGGCCGGCGGCGGATTCCTGGATCAGTGTGCCCTCCTGGCGGGGCTTTCCTCCGGCTTCCAGCCAGGCGTGGGCAGAACCAAGGGTGGGGTGTCCGGCGAACGGCAGTTCCTCAGTGGGGGTGAAAATCCGGACCCGGTAGTCGGCCTGCGGATCAGTTGGTGGAAGAAGGAATGTGGTCTCGGCCAGGTTGGTCCAGTTCGCGAACTGCTGCATCCGGGCGGCGCTGAGCCCGGACGCGTCAAGCACGACGGCGAGCGGATTACCGCCGAGGGGCTCGGGGCTGAACACGTCAATCTGGGCAAATGGACGGGTGGTTACAGGTGTTTCAGGGGTCACTATTTGAGCTTAGTGAGTTGCCCTGCAGGATTCATTGCGCCCTGTCTGTTCCAAGTCGCTCCGGTTTGTGCAGTTCGCTCCGCGGCGCGGCGGAGCGATTTTCCAAAGCGGAGCGTTTTGCGCGGGCGGGTCAGGCGAAGGCCGGAACCGCGAGATTCCGGAATGCCGAGCCGTGGAAGACCAGCGGCTCATGTGCGCCGTCGTGGGTCGAGTAGCCGTGCACACGAAGAAGGATGACGGCGTGGTCCCCGGCCGGGACTTCGTTTTCGACGGACGTTTCAAGCCAAAGGGCTGCCTCGTCCAGGAACAGAGCACCCGTGTCGGCTTCGTGAAGGCTCAGCCCGGCAAAGCGGTCGCCGTCGCGGGAAGCGATCTGGCGGCAGACGCCGTCGTGCCCCGTGCCCAGGATGGACACACCGATCCTGCCGGCAGTACGAAGCACCGGCCAGGTTCGTGAGGTGTTCTGCACCGCGAACATGACCAGGGGCGGATCCATGGAAACGCCGACCGTGAAGGAAGAGGCCACGATTCCCTGCGGCGCGCCGTCGATCTCGGCGCAGAGCGCTGCGATTCCGGATGGGAAGCGCGCAAAGGCCCGGCGCAGTGCGTTGGGCTGGAGATCGGTTTCAAGTGCCATGGAGATTCCTCTTCCCTGACGCGCAGCCTGCGGTGGAGAACCGCGGAAGACCAACGCTGTACTTGCCGGACCGGGAGATCCACCGGAACGGCCGAATCGTCACCTGGAGCACCCCGCTACGGCGAGAGGGTTGCCGTCCAGCCGGCCAGGGCCTGTGGCTGGAACTCTTGATTCTGGCTACCAATCTAGGAGCCGAGCTCGCCGGGGGCAAACGTCCGTCACATTACGGCCATGCCGGGCAACACTTCGTAATGCGTGTCTTCCCGAACACCCGCGGCCAGCCACTACAGTGTCCGCATGAGACAACGCTGGTTCAAACAGGTAGACGTCTTCGGCAAAAAGCCGTACCAAGGCAACCCGCTGGCCGTGGTCCTGGACGGAGAAGACCTCGACGACGACGCGATGCTGCAGTTCGCCCGCTGGACGAACCTCTCAGAAACCACCTTCGTCCTGCCCGCTACACAGGACGAAGCCGACTACCGGGTGCGGATCTTCACGCCCGGCGGCGAAATTCCGTTCGCCGGGCACCCCACACTGGGAACCTGCCACGCGTGGACGGAGGCCGGCAACACCCCGATGAAGTCCGGCCTCGTGGTGCAGGAGTGCGGAATTGGGCTGGTGCCCCTGCGCGTCAATGCCGGGCTTGCCGCGTTCGCGGCGCCTCGGCTGATCCGCACCGGGCCGGTGGAGGAGGAGATTCTGACCCGGGTCAGCGCAGCACTGGGCCTCTCACCTGAACAGGTCCGTGGCCATCAGTGGGTGGACAACGGACCCGGCTGGCTGGGCCTGCTGCTGCCGGACGCTGAGACGGTCCTCTCACTGCATCCGGACTACGCGTTGATCGGCGACCTCCGGGTGGGCGTGATCGGCCCGCAGCCGGAATCAGCCGAGACGGACTTCGAGGTCCGCGCGTTCGCGCCCGGCCTCGGCGTCTCCGAGGATCCGGTGACCGGGAGCCTTAACTCCGGACTGGCCCAGTGGCTGATCGGCGACGGAATCGCAGAGGAGCGTTACACCGTCACCCAGGGCACCGCCGTCCACCGCTCCGGGCTGGTGCGTGTATTCACCCGTGAGGGGCGGATCTGGATCGGCGGGGAGTCCGTCACCTGCATCGACGGGTCCGTTTCCCTCTAAACCCCCCATCCAGATGACAGAAACTGCACGTATGGAGCCCCATACGTGCAGTTTCTGTCATATCGATTGCGGGGACGGGCCGAAACGCGGGGGGAGAGGGCACGGGTAGCCTTGAAGCGTGAATGACTTGTTCAACAGCGGCGAGGACCAAGACCTGCAGGACAACGACGACGACGCCGCGGAGGCAGATTCGCGGCAGCGGCCGCGCAGCCCCCTTGCGGTACGCATGCGCCCGCGCAGCCTCGACGAAGTTGTAGGCCAGCAGCACCTCCTGGCACCGGGATCTCCGCTCCGTACCCTGGCAGAAGCTCCGCAGGGCGGCCCGGCAGGTCCCTCTTCGGTCATGCTCTGGGGACCTCCCGGAACGGGCAAGACCACCCTCGCGCACGTGGTGGCACGCGGCCGGGGCCGGAAATTCGTTGAACTCTCGGCAATCACCTCCGGAGTCAAGGACGTCCGCAAGGTCATGGACGAGGCCCTGACAGCCAGGGACCTGCACGGCATCACCACCGTGCTGTTCCTGGACGAGATCCACCGCTTCAACAAGGCCCAGCAGGACGCCCTGCTGCCGGGCGTGGAGAACCGCTGGGTAGTCCTGATCGCAGCCACCACGGAGAACCCGTCCTTCTCCGTGGTGTCCCCGCTGCTCTCCCGGTCCCTGCTGTTGACCCTCAAGCCGCTGACCGAAGCGGATATCTCCGGCCTGCTGCAGCGCGCCGTGGAAGATGAGCGGGGCCTGGCCGGACGGGTGGAGCTCAGCGACGACGCGCTCGAGCACCTGGTGCGCCTGGCCGCCGGAGACGCCCGCCGCGGCCTCACAGCGCTGGAGGCCGCTGCCGGCGTCGCGTACTCCGAACGGGACCCGGATGTCACGGTGCCCACCGTTGAACTGGCACACGCTGAACAGGCCCTGGACGTGGCAGCCCTGCGCTATGACCGGGCCGGAGACCAGCACTATGACGTCACCAGCGCGTTCATCAAGTCCCTGCGCGGCTCCGACGTCGATGCCGCCCTGCACTACCTCGCCAAGATGCTCGAGGCGGGGGAGGATCCGCGGTTCATTTCCCGCCGGCTGATGATCTCCGCCGCGGAAGACGTGGGCATGGCAGACCCGACGGCGCTGCAGACCGCGGTCGCCGCGGCCCAGGCGGTGCAGATGATCGGCATGCCGGAGGGAAGGCTGATCCTGGCGGAGGCCGTGGTGCACATTGCCACCGCACCGAAATCGAACGCGTCCTACAAGGCGATCGGTGCCGCCACGGCAGACGTACGGGCGGGCTACGGAACGGGTGTGCCGGCACATCTGCGCGACGCGCACTATCCGGGCGCAAAACAGCTGGGCCACGGCAAGGGCTACATCTACTCCCATGACGCCCCGCACGGCATCGCCAAGCAGCAGTACGCCCCGGATGACCTGGTGGGCAAGGACTACTACAAACCCACCGCCAACGGAGCGGAACGGGACATCTCGGCACGGCTGGAACGGCTCCGCGGAATCATCCGCGGACAGTAGGCACGGACAGTAGGCGCGGACAGCGGGCGCAAAGAGCGCCGAAGCGGTGCCGTCCGGCCCGTTCGGCGGGCGCCGGTGCGTGCTAGTATTGATGGTTGACTGGCAAGCGCACTGCCGGACCACCCCACCATCGCGCCGGATTTCCGTCCGGACACGGTGGAACTGTGTCCGGCAACTGCGTTGCAGCAGAAGGCAGCGGTTGGCCGGAGCTCTCCCTCATGGAGGCCAGTGACTACGCATTAGCCGTGCACGGCGGGTTCTCCCGGCGCGTACGGCAAAACCGCCAAAACAGTGAAAGGTGAACGTGGCTAATTCAACACGTGCACGCCGTCAGGCTCGCGCTTCGCGCGCCCTCGGCATTGCTTTGACCCCCAAGGCAGCAAAGTACTTCGAGCGCCGGCCTTACCCCCCGGGTGAGCACGGCCGCGCACGCCGCAAGCAGGACAGCGACTACGCAGTCCGCCTGCGCGAAAAGCAGCGCCTGCGCGCACAGTACGGCATCCGCGAAGCACAGATGACCCGTGTCTTCGAAGAAGCCCGCCGCACCGCCGGTCTGACCGGTGAAAACCTGATCGAGCTTCTCGAGATGCGTCTTGACGCCCTCGTGCTGCGTGCCGGCTTCGCCCGGACGATCGCCCAGGCCCGCCAGCTGGTTGTGCACCGCCACATCATGGTTGACGGCGCCCGCGTGGACCGCCCGTCGTTCCGCGTGTCCGAAGGCCAGCTCATCCATGTGCACCAGCGCAGCGAGACCATGACGCCGTTCCAGGTTGCCGCTGCCGGCGCCCACCGCGACGTCCTGCCCGCTGTTCCGGGTTACCTGGATGTCTCCCTGGACAAGCTGCAGGCTCGCCTGGTTCGCCGCCCGAAGCGCTCGGAAATCCCCGTGACCTGCGAAGAGCAGCTCGTGGTGGAATACTACGCACGCTAATTCGAGCTTCCCGCCTGCGGGATACTAGCGCGAAACTGGAACAGCCCGCGGCCTTTGCGCCGCGGGCTGTTTCGTTTGCGGGGGTGCCCGCGCCGCGGCCGGTGGGGGGAACGCGCCGCGGCCGAGTAAGTGTCCGGTCCCGTCAGTGGGTAAGGTACATAGCGGAAACTCTTCGAAATCAACCCAAGGAGAACCATGTCAGGTGGAGATATTGCCGGTCTGATCGCAGCCGGGGTTTTTGCCGTGCTGGTTGCGCTGCTGGCCGTCCCCATCCTCAAGCTTGGGAAGGTCTTCGATGAACTGCGCGGATCAATCAAGACCCTCAGTGATGAGACCACCCCGCTGATCGACGAGGTCACCACCACAGTGTCAACCACCAACCTGCAGCTGCAGAAGGTTGACGGAATCTCCTCGAACGTCTCTGATGCCTCCGCCAACGTCTCCGCACTCACGTCCCTGGTGGCCGCGACCGTCGGCTCACCGCTGATCAAGGTCTCGGCCTTTACCTACGGTGTACGCACGGCACTGACCTCCCGCCGGCCCGCAGGGCGCGGCCGCCGCAGCCGTTAGGACCATCCGCCATGCAGTACACCTCAGGAGCAGCACATGATTAAGCGTGTCTTTTGGATGTCGATCGGCATCACCATCGGCGTGATTGCGGTCCGGCGCATCTCTGACGCCAAGGAGAACCTTGGCCCGGCCGGGCTCAACCGTGCCGTCGGCACCGCAGCCGACGCACTGCACGATTTCACCGACGCTTTCCGTGACGCCATGACCCAGCGCGAGGGCGAGCTGCGCTCTGCGCTGGGTCTGGATACCACCGACACGGTTGCCCAGACCATGTCCTCAGCCCGCCGCTGACGTTCCCCACCCCGCCGCCCACCGTGCGGAATTGAATTACCAGAAGGGTAAGAAACACCATGAAGTCCCACGAGATCGCACGCCGCTGGCTGGATTTCTTCAGCCGGAAGGGCCACACGGTCGTTCCCTCCGCGTCGCTCGTCAGCAACGACCCCTCGCTGCTGTTCACCGTTGCCGGCATGGTGCCCTTCATCCCGTACCTCACTGCCCGCGAGACCCCGCCGTACAGCCGCGCCACCAGCGTCCAGAAGTGCATCCGCACCGCTGACATCGAGGAGGTCGGCAAGACGGCCCGCCACGGAACTTTCTTCCAGATGGCAGGCAACTTCTCCTTCGGCGACTACTTCAAGGAAGACGCCATCACCTTCGCCTGGGAGCTGCTCACCAGCCCGGTGGAAGACGGCGGTTACGGCCTTGATCCCGAGCGCCTCTGGGTCACCGTCTACGAAGACGGCGACGAGCGCGACGACGAGGCCCGCTCCATCTGGCGGGACAAGGTCGGCGTGCCCAACGAGCGCATCATCGGCACCGGCAAGGCAGACAACTACTGGAACACCGGCCAGGCCGGCCCCGGCGGTCCCTGCTCCGAGATCTACTACGACCGCGGCCCGGCGTACGGACTCGAAGGCGGCCCGGCCGTGGACGAGACCCGCTACATCGAGATCTGGAACCTGGTCTTCATGCAGTACCAGCTCTCCGAGGTGCGTTCCAAGACCGACTTCGACGTCGCCGGCGAGCTGCCGCAGAAGAACATCGACACCGGACTCGGCCTCGAGCGCCTCGCCATGATCCTGCAGGGCGTGGAGAACATGTATGAGACGGACCAGGTCCGTCCCGTGCTGGACAAGGCCGCCGAACTCTCGGGCAAGTCCTACACCTCAGCTGAGGATCCCTCGGATCCGCACCACGCCGACGACGTGAAGATGCGCGTCGTGGCAGACCACATCCGTTCGGCCCTCATGCTGATCTCCGACGGCGTCACCCCCTCCAATGAAGGCCGCGGCTATGTGCTGCGCCGCCTGATCCGCCGTGCCGTGCGTGCCATGCGCCTGCTCGGCGTCGAGACCGCGGTGCTGCCCGAACTGCTGCCCGTCTCCCGGGACGCCATGAAGGGCACCTACCCGGAGGTCGAGACAGACTTCGCCCGCATCTCGCGGATCGCCTACGCCGAGGAAAAGGCCTTCCTGCGCACCATCGCCTCCGGTACCGAGCGGCTTGAAGTTGCCGTGCAGGAGTCCAAGGCCGCCGGTCAGCCGCTCTCCGGTGCTGACGCCTTTGCCCTGCATGACACCTACGGTTTCCCGATCGACCTCACCCTGGAGATGGCCGAGGAAGCGGGCCTGAAGGTGGACGAGGCCGGTTTCCGGTCCCTGATGCAGGAACAGCGCAAGCGCGCCCAGGCTGACGCCCGCGGCAAGAAGCACGGACATTCGGACTTGTCCGTGTTCAACGAACTGCTCAAGGCCGGCAACACCGTGTTCACCGGTTACGACGAGCTGCTGACCGAATCGTCGGTGCGCGGCATCGTGTCCAACGGCCAGTCCGTGTCCTACGCGGGCCAGGGCACCGAGATTGAACTGGTCCTGGACGAGACCCCGTTCTACGCGGAAGCCGGCGGCCAGGCGGCCGACGTCGGACTCATCACCGGCGACGGCTTCGTGGTTGAGGTCTCCGACGTGCAGCGCCCGGTCAAGGGACTCACCGTCCATAAGGCCGTGGTCCGTGAAGGCGAAATCTCCGCCGGTGCCCTTGCACAGGCTGCGGTCGACGCCGAGCAGCGCCACGCAGCCGAACAGGCACACTCCGGCACGCACATTGTGCACGCCGCATTGCACCAGATCCTCGGCCCGGAAGCACTCCAGCGCGGCTCCTTCAACAAGGCGGGCTACCTGCGGTTCGACTTCTCCTGGGGCGAGGGTCTCTCAGCTGCTGCCAAGTCCGAGATCGAAGAGGTCTCCAACCTAGCCATCCGCAGCAACCACAAGGTCGAAACCAAGATCATGTCCCTTGCAGACGCCAAGGCACTCGGCGCCACCGCACTGTTCGGGGAAGCATACGGGGACCAGGTGCGCGTAGTGGAGATCGACGGCGAATGGTCCCGCGAACTCTGCGGCGGCACGCACGTGGACTCGACGTCCCGGATCGGCAGCCTGACCCTGCTGGGTGAACAGTCCGTCGGTTCAGGCAACCGCCGCGTGGAAGCCTTCGTTGGCATGGACGCCTTCCGCCACCTGGCCGCTGAGCGTGCCCTGGTGAACGAACTCTCCGAGCTGCTCAAGGTTCCTTCCGTGCAGGTTCCGGAGCGCGTTGCAGCGACCCTGGCCAAGCTGAAGCAGGTCGAGAAGGAACTCGAGCGCCTGCGCCGCGAACAGCTCGCAGCGTCCGCGGCAGCACTGCTCGGCTCCGCCGTGGACGTGGACGGCGTCCGCCTGCTGGCCCACGACGCCGGGACGGTTTCCGGCGCGGATGACCTCCGGACCCTCGCACTGGACCTGCGGTCCCGGCTGGGCAGCGAAGCGGCGGTCGTCGCAGTTGCCGGTGCTGCCAACGGGCGTCCGGTGGTCATTGTCGCTACGAACGAGGCCGCCCGTGAGGCCAAGGTCAAGGCCGGCGCGCTGGTCAAGACCGCTGCCGGTGTCCTCGGAGGCGGCGGCGGCGGCAAGGACGACGTCGCACAGGGCGGCGGCGCCGATGCTGCCAAGATTTCCGAGGCGCTGGATGCCATCCGCGCAGCGGTGGCGAACCGGGGCTAGCGGCACAGTGTCCGGCTATCCGCGCGGAACCAAAATCGGCGTCGACGTTGGACTCGCACGCGTCGGGGTCGCTTCATGCGACCCCGACGGCCTGCTGGCCACCCCGGTGCGGACGCTGAAACGCGATGCCAAAAAGAACAGCGACATCCAGGTCCTGGTCCGCGAAGCCGGCGAGCGGGAGGCAGTCGAGTTCTTCGTTGGCTTGCCGCAGAGCATGAAGGGCACTGAAACCGCGTCCACGGCGATGGCCAGGGACTACGCGCAGTCCCTGGTGCAGGCTTTGGACAAAGCAGGACTCGAGGTACCGGTCCGGCTGATCGACGAGCGGCTGAGCACAGTCAGTGCCCACCGCTCCCTGCGTGAAGCTGGCTTGGAGACCCGAAATCACCGTAGAGTGGTAGACCAAGTGGCAGCTGTGGGTATATTGCAGCAGGCCATTGACATGCAGCGTTCCCTGGGACGCGATGTGGGGGTGCAGGTCACACTACGCCGGAGCACGCATTCCGCTGCTGCGGCCCCGAACGAGGAGCCAACTATTTTCGTGGAACGCCGCCCCGAAAGCGACAAGTCGTCGTGAGCCACAGGTACCCCGACCCCTACGGAACGGGAGAGCGCCCGGACCATGAACCGGCCGCTGACGGCTATGCCGGTGAGGAGTACCAGGACAACCGGTATCCGGACCAGCACTTTGATGACGCCCGGCATGAAGATGAGCGCTACGAGGACGTCCTGCACGCCGGTGCCCACTCAGGCGCCTATACCGGTGCGCAGTATCAGGAAACTGCACCCGCCGTCCAGCACTTCTTCGGCGACGAAGAGCCGGCTCCCAGCAGGCGCAGCCGCCGGCCTTCCAAGGAAAAGCAGCGCCGCCGGCGCCGCCGCACCATTGTCATGGTTACGGTGCTGGCCGTCTTTGCCGGTGCCGTCTTTGGCCTCACCGTATTCCTGCGGGACCTGCTGGGCATGAACGAGGTTCAGGATTATCCCGGGCCGGGAGAGGGAACGGTCTCCTTCGTGGTGGAGCCGGGCGACGGGCCGCTGGTGATCGGCAACAACCTGGCCAGCCAGGACATCGTTGCCAATCCCAACAAATTCGTTGAGGTTTTCCAGCAGGAATCCCAGGGCCGGGAGATCCAGCCGGGAACCTTCGAAATGCGCCTGCGGATGAGCGCATCAGGTGCCCTCGGTGCACTGCTGGGTGACGGCGGAACAGCAGTCCACTACGCTGCGATTCCCCGCGACCAACGGCAAAGCGAAACATTTGACGAGCTCGTGGCCTCCACCGGCATTCCGCTGGAGGAGTTCACGGCCCTGGCCCAGGATCCCCAGACGTTCGGCCTGCCGGAACAGGCCGTGAGCCTGGAAGGCTACCTGTTCCCCGGTGAGTACCGCTTCCCGGTGGACATGACGGCCGAGGAGATCATCACCGAGATGGTCCAGAATGCCTTGAATGCACTGGAAGAAGCCGGCGTCACCGACCCGGCCGAGCAGTACCGCGTCCTCACCAAGGCAAGCATCATCCAGGCCGAAGCGGGCGAAGCCGACTACGCCACGGTTGCCGGTGCGATCGAGAACCGGCTGCGCGCTGACAACACCGAGACCAACGGCCTCATCCAGTCGGATGCGACCGTGACGTACGGCCTCGGGAGAAAGAGCTACAACCTCACCCCGGAAGAGAAGGCGGACACTTCCAACCGCTGGAACACCTACGCCAACCCCGGTCTGCCGGTGGGGCCGATCGGTTCACCGAGCGTGGAGGCTATCGACGCCGCAGCAAACCCGGCGGATGTTCCGTACTTTTACTGGGTCACCGTCAACCTGGACACGGGAGAGACCAAGTTTTCCTCCACCCTGGCCGAACACGGACGCTACGTTGCCGAGTACCAGCAGTGGTGCGGCACGCAGGAAGCCGGAAGGTGCGACTAATTGTCCGTCCGCAAACGGGCGGCGGTACTGGGACACCCGATCGGACACTCCCGTTCGCCCCAGCTTCACCGCGCTGCCTATGACTTCCTGGGCTTCGACTGCAGTTACGACGCAATTGATGTAACGGAGGAAGCAGCGGCGGACTTCGCCGCTGCCCTCCGGACCCAGCCGGAGTGGATCGGCCTGTCCGTCACCATGCCCCTCAAGGCCGTGATGGCTGCAGCCATTGACCGGCTGGACCCCCTCGCCGAAGCCCTCGGTGTGCTCAATACCGTCACCTTCGGGCACGGGCCCGAAGGCACCGTGCTCACGGGGTGGAACACGGACGTGACCGGCCTGGTGAATGCGCTGCGGCATGCCGGCGCCGCCGAAGCGCCGCGCGGCGTCATCCTTGGGGCCGGGGGAACGGCCTGCGCGGCCGTAGCGGCCCTTGCCCGCATGGGCTGCACCACCGTGGACGTCCATGCCCGAAGCTTCCGCGGCTCGGCCGGGGCTGGGGGGCAGGCAGATGTGCAGCAGGTTGGCGCCCGGCTGGGCGTGAAGGTAGACCTGTGGCCCTGGGACGACGCCGCCGCAGCCTGTGCCGTCGCCGACGTCGTTCTCTGCACCCTGCCGCCCCGCGGCGCTGACGCGCTGGCGGAGCAGCTCCGTGCCCTGGGCGCGGCCCGTGCAGGTGCGGTGCTCCTGGACGCCGCCTACGATCCCTGGCCGAGCCGCCTGGCAGCGGCCTGGGAATCGGCCGGCGGAACGATCGTACCGGGACTCGAAATGCTCCTGTACCAGGCGGTGGAACAGGTGCGCCTGTTCACCGGCAGCATGTTCCGCGACGAGGCGTCCGTCATAAACGTGATGTGTGACGCAGTGGGGCTGCCCCGGCGCTGAAGGCCCCTGCCGAACGTGGCAGTATTGAATCCATGTTGCGTTGGTTGACCGCCGGTGAGTCCCATGGGCCTGCCCTCGTCGGAATTATTGAGGGCGTCCCCGCGGGCGTCGAAGTTAGCACCCCGTCCATCCAGGACGCGTTGGCGCGCCGGCGCCTCGGCTATGGCCGCGGTGCCCGCATGAAGTTCGAACAGGACGAGGTGCGCATCCTGGGCGGTGTCCGCCACGGACTAACGCAGGGCGGCCCCGTGGCCATCGAGGTGGGCAACACCGAGTGGCCCAAGTGGGAACAGATCATGGCCTCGGATCCCGTCCCGGCCGAGATCCTCGACGGCCAGGCACGCAACGCCCCGCTGACCCGGCCGCGTCCGGGCCACGCAGATTTCACCGGGATGCAGAAATACGGCTTCAGTGAAGCCCGTCCCGTGCTCGAACGCGCCAGCGCGCGGGAGACCGCTGCCCGGGTGGCGCTGGGCGCAGTGGCCTCGGCGTTCCTTGAGCAGCTCGGCGTTGAGCTGGTCAGCCACACCGTGGGCATTGCCGGCGTCGCATCGCCCGAGGGCTCAGCCCTGCCGCTGCCTTCCGACGTTCCGGCGCTGGACGAGAATCCGATGCGCTGCTTTGACCCGGCAGTCACTGAAGCCATGGTCGCCGAGGTAGACGCTGCCCATAAGGAAGGCGAAACCCTGGGCGGCGTCGTCGAAGTGCTTGCGTACGGCCTCCCGCCGGGACTGGGCAGCTACGTTCACTGGGACCGCCGCCTCGACGCCCGCCTGGCCGGAGCCCTGATGGGGATCCAGGCCATCAAGGGCGTGGAGGTCGGTGACGGTTTCCTCACCGCTTCCCGCCGCGGGTCCGCCGCCCACGACGAGATCCTCCAGGATGAGTCCGGCCGGGTCATCCGCTCCGGCAACCGCGCCGGAGGCATTGAAGGCGGCATGAGCATTGGTGAAGTGCTGCGCGTCCGCGCTGCCATGAAGCCCATAGCCACCGTGCCGCGCGCACTGAAGACCGTGGACGTTTCCACCGGTGAGCCTGCACGTGCCCACCACCAGCGCTCCGACGTGTGTGCCGTGCCTGCCGCCGGCGTCGTCGCTGAAGCCATGGTGGCGCTGGTCCTCGCCGAGGCGATGACCGAAAAGTTTGGCGGGGATTCGGTGGCGGAGACGGCACGGAACCTGCGCACGTACCTTGAGAGCATCCCGGACTCGCTGTCGTCGACCGGTAGCGGCTCAGGTGTCTGAGCAGCATCTGGTCCTGATCGGCCTGATGGCGGCCGGGAAGTCCGTCGTCGGCCGGCAGCTCGCGGCCCACCACAATCTGCCCTACGTGGACACGGACCAGCTCGTGGTCGAGGAACATGGTCCCATTCCGGAGATCTTTGCCCGGCACAGCGAACGGTACTTCCGCGAAGCCGAGGCACGGGCCGTCTCCGGCGCGCTGGACTCACCCGTGCGCTCGGTGATCTCCCTCGGCGGCGGGGCGGTGCTGGACACCGGAACCCAGCAGCTGCTCAGGCACGCTACGGTTGTATTTCTGGATACGGACCTGGCCACGGTGCTGCCGCGCATATCCCGCGCAGCCCACCGCCCGCTGCTGGCCGGCGACCCGGCGCAGCGCTGGAGCGCACTGGCAGAGTCCCGCAGGCCAATATACGAATCGCTGGCAGACATAGTCATAGATACCAGGGGACTGGCAATCGCCGAGGTGGTGGACCGCATCACCGCCGCCCTGGACGAAGGAGAGAACTGAATGCCCGCTGAAGCCACCGTCATCGAAGTGACCGGTGAGAAGCCCGCAGAGAATTACGACGTCGTCATCGGCAACGGCCTGCTCGGCCGTCTTCCGGCGACGCTGGGGGAGCGGGTCCGGCGCGTGCTGGTGATCCATCCCCGCGCGCTGCGCACCACCGGCGACACTGTCCGCGACGAACTCGCCGAAGCCGGACTCACGGCCCTCACCGCGGAAATTCCCGACGCCGAAGAGGGCAAGCACATCCAGGTGGCTTCCTTCTGCTGGCAGGTGCTGGGGCAGAACGATTTCACGCGCTCGGACGCCATCGTGGCCGTAGGCGGCGGAGCGGTCACCGACGTCGCCGGATTCGTGGCGGCCACCTGGCTGCGCGGCATCAAGGTGGTGCACATCCCCACCAGCCTGCTGGGCATGGTGGATGCGGCAGTGGGCGGCAAGACCGGGATCAACACCGCCGAGGGCAAGAACCTGGTGGGTGCCTTCCACCCGCCCGCCGGTGTCCTGGCCGATCTTGATGCCCTCGGTTCGCTGCCGAAGAACGAACTGCTCAGCGGCATGGCGGAGGTCGTCAAGTGCGGCTTCATCGCCGATCCGGCGATTCTGGACCTGATCGAGGCGAACCAAGAGGCTGTGGCCGACGGCGGCTCCGACGTCGTCCGTGAACTGGTGGAACGCGCGGTCCGGGTCAAGGCGGAGGTTGTGTCCGCAGACCTGCGGGAAGCCGGACGCCGGGAGTTCCTGAACTACGGCCACACCCTGGGCCACTCCATTGAACTGGCCGAGCGTTACCAGTGGCGCCACGGCGCGGCTGTTTCCGTGGGCATGGTCTTCGCTGCGGAACTTGGCCGCATGGTGGGCCGGCTGGATGACGCCACCGCTGACCGGCACAAGCAAATCCTGACCTCCCTCGGTCTTCCGGTTACCTACCGCCGGGACCGTTGGAGCGCACTGCTGGACGGCATGCGCCGGGACAAGAAGTCCCGCGGCGACCTGCTGCGCTTCGTGCTTTTGGACGGGCTGGCCAAGCCGTCCATCCTGGAGGTCCCGGATACGTCTCTGCTCTTCGCTGCCTACCAGGAGATCGCGTCCGAACCGCAGACCGGGATTCGCCTCAGCCTGTAGGTATTCGCCGAACAGGTAGAATGGTCGACGGACAAGACTCGAAGCAGAAGCGAAACGACGAAAGAGAAACTGTGGCAACGACCAACGACATCAAGAACGGCACCGTGCTGAAGCTTGAAGGCAACCTCTGGAGCATCATCGAGTTCCAGCACGTAAAGCCGGGCAAGGGTGGTGCGTTCGTCCGTACCAAGATGCGCAATGTCCGCTCCGGCAAGGTTGTCGACAAGACGTTCAACGCGGGCATCAAGATCGAAACCGCCACGGTTGACCGCCGCGACTACCAGTACCTGTACAAGGACGGCGAAGACTACGTCTTCATGGATACCTCGGACTATGACCAGCTCACGGTCCCGGGCTCGATCGTCGGCGACTACGCCAACTTCATGCTTGAGTCCATGATGGTCACCATCGCCATGCACGAAGGTGCCCCGCTGTACATTGAACTGCCGGCATCCGTGGTCCTGGAGATCACCTACACCGAGCCGGGCCTGCAGGGTGACCGCTCCACCGGCGGCACCAAGCCCGCCACCGTTGAAACCGGTTACGAAATCCAGGTACCGCTGTTCCTGGAAACCGGCACCAAGGTGAAGGTCGATACCCGCACCGGAGACTACCTGGGACGCGTTAACGAGTGAGTGCACGCAGTAAAGCAAGAACTCGGGCACTTGAGGTGCTCTTCGAAGCGGAACAGCGATCCATGTCTCCGCTCGAATCCCTGCGTTCCCGCCGGGAAAAGACGGACCAGGTAATCAACCCCTACACCATGGACCTGGTGGAAGGCGTGATCGCCAAGCAGGAGCAGATCGATGAGTTCCTGGGCACTTATTCCCAGGGCTGGCCGCTGGAAAGGATGCCTGCGGTTGACCGCATCATCCTGCGCCTCGGAAGCTGGGAACTGCTCTATAACGACGACGTGCCGGACAAGGTGGCCATCAGCGAAGCTGTTGAACTGGCCAAGTCGCTCTCCACGGATGAGTCGCCTGCGTTCATCAACGGCCTGCTGAGCCGTCTGCATGAGCTCAAGGATTCACTGCTGGCCTAGCCTCGCAGGAACCGTGCGCCTAAAGCCCGGCGGAATCCCCCGCCGGGCTTTTGCCTGCCCGGGAACGTTTTGGGTGCACCTACCAGCGGCGCCCGGCGGCGGCTGCACCCAGCAGCTGGGTACGGGTTCGCGTTAACTCTGCGAGGAGCCCCTGTTCCCGCGCCGTGTTCTTCTGCGGATCCCGGCCGTTGACCAGCTGCTGCCGGGTCAGGGCCAGGTTCGTGGCCTCACGGATGAACGAGCGCATGCAGGTTTTCGCGCCGAATGCTCCGGCCCAGGTCAGCGCCTGGCGGCGTCCCCTCGGAGTGGAGATCAGGTTCACCTCCGCCGGCGTAAACCAGCCGGCGGCGGCGTATTCGCCCAGCCGCTGGCCGGTGAGGCGCCGCTCCTGCCGCCGCAGCCAGGTCACGCCGCCCACTGCAAGGGCGAAGAGCGGCACCTGCAGCAGGAAGTAGAAGGCGAAGAAGTCGTCGGACACAAGGGCCATTCCGCCGTTCCAGAACATGTGGCCGGCCACCGCTGCGGCCATTCCGGCCGCGAATCCGCTGACGATGCGCCATGCACCGGGTTTGCTCACTGCAATGCCCAGGGCAAGGCCAACGGCCGCTGTGAGGAGCACGTGCGCGAACGGCGACAGGAGCCCCCGCAGCACAAAAACGAAGCCGAGCTGCAGCCCCACTCCGCCGGCCTCGAACAGGGCAGCACTGAAGTAGAGAATGTTCTCCGTGAACGCGAACCCGGCGCCGACGACGCCGGCATAGACAATCCCGTCCAGCGGCCCGTCAAAGTGGCTGCGGCGCACGAACGCCAGCATCAGGACGCCCAGGCCCTTGGCGGTCTCTTCCACCAGGGGCGCCTGGATCACCGTGGTCAGCACGTCTGCCGGTGTGAGGGGCAGCAGCATCACCAGGACCTCGTTGACCGCGCCGCCCAGCAGCAGGGTGATGGCCACGGAAACGCCTGCACCCCACAGGAACGCGAAGATGAGCGCCCCGCGGGGCTCGGGCTCCCACCGGTCGATCCAGTGCAGGCCCAGCAGGCAGATCCCCAGGGGGATCAGTGCAAGGATCCCGCACAGGAGAAAGGCCTCGCTGCCCAGGGCCGCGAAGAGGAACAGTCCCACCAGGACCAGCACCACGCCGGCTGCGGAGATCAGCAGGATGTTCAGGGCCCCGGAGCCGCCGCGCCCCGCAGTGGGAACGCTGAGTCCGGGCAGCGGTTCGGAGGGCTGTCCGGGGGGAGTGGCCGGCCCGTTGCCGGGCATGAGGGTCATGGGCGGGTGCCTGTCATGGACCCAAGAATATACGCGTGGGCTGCTGTGATAGTTTTGAGGAGCATTCAACCTTTAAGTCCGTCCTGTGAGGCGGGGAAGGAGGAAGCAGAATATGGATTCCAGCGATCCCCAGCAGGCGCATTTGCCTGCCCGTACCGTTCTGTCTTCAGCTGATATTGACCGCGTCCTGACACGCATCGCCTACGAGATCCTTGAAGCAAACAAGGGCGGCACCGATCTGGTGCTGATGGGCATTCCCCGCCGGGGCTATCCACTGGCCCGCCGGCTCGCCGCCAAGATCGCAGCGGCAGATCCCACCGTCAACGCAGAGGCCATCACCGGGCAGCTGGACGTCACGATGTTCCGTGACGACCTGGCCCACCAGCCAACCCGGCCCCCGCACCCCACGCAGCTTCCGCCCAGCGGCATCGACGGCAAGGTGGTGGTCCTGGTGGACGATGTGCTCTACTCCGGCCGGACCATCCGTGCCGCATTGGACGCCCTGATCGACCTCGGCCGTCCCCGCGCCGTGCGCCTGGCCGTCCTGGTGGACCGCGGACACCGCGAACTTCCCATCCGTGCGGACCATGTTGGCAAGAACCTGCCGACCGCCGCCGTTGAAAAGGTCCGGGTAAGGCTGGCAGAGACTGACTCGCCGGCCCTGGACGAAGTCGTGATTGAGGGCGCCGCATGAAACACCTGCTCTCCACCCTGGACCTCTCCCATCAGGACGCCATCTCCATCCTGGACACTGCGGAGGCCATGGCCGCAGTAGGGGAGCGGGAAGTCAAGAAGCTCCCCGCCCTCCGCGGCCGGACGGTGGTCAATCTCTTCTTCGAGGACTCAACCCGCACCCGCATCTCCTTCGAAGCAGCCGCCAAGCGGCTCTCCGCGGACGTCATCAACTTCTCCGCCAAGGGATCATCGGTCTCCAAGGGCGAGTCGCTGAAGGACACCGCCCAAACCCTGGCAGCCATCGGTGCGGACGCCGTGGTGATCCGCCACGGGGCCTCCGGCGCCCCCGCCCGGCTGGCCAACTCGGGCTGGATCGACGCCGCCGTCCTGAACGCCGGCGACGGCACCCACGAACATCCCACCCAGGCCCTGCTGGACGCGTTCACCATGCGCCGGCACTGGGCGCAGCTGCACGGAGTTCCCTCCGCCGGGACTGACCTCACAGGCATGCACGTGGCAATCGTGGGAGACATCCTGCACTCCCGCGTAGCCCGCTCCGACCTCTGGCTGCTGAAGACCCTCGGTGCTGAGGTCACCCTCGTGGCCCCGCCCACGCTGCTGCCCTTCGGCGTCGAATCCTGGCCCTGCAAGGTCAGCTACTCGCTCGACGAGACGCTTGAAACCAAACCGGACGCCGTCATGATGCTCCGCGTCCAGGCGGAACGCATGCACTCCGCGTTTTTCCCCACGGTGCGGGAATACTCCCGCCGCTACGGATTCGACGACGTCCGGCTGGACCGCTTGGACACGCTTGGCATGGACAACACCATCCTGCTGCACCCCGGACCGATGAACCGCGGCCTTGAAATCTCATCCCGGGCCGCCGACTCGCCGCGCTCCACCGTCCTGGCACAGGTCAGCAACGGTGTCTCCGTCCGCATGGCCGCCCTCTACCTGCTGCTCTCCGGCGAAAGCAGCTCCCAGCGCACACCACAGGAAGTATCTGCCCAGTGACAACAGCACACCCCGCCACATCCGCCAAACCCGCTCCCGCGGTTTCCCCGGTGCTCTCCTCCACCGGAACCTACCTGCTCCGCGGTGCCTCGCTGCTGGGCAGGGAACAGGCCGACCTGCTGATCCGGGACGGCGTCATTGCCGCCGTCGGCCAGGGCCTTGAAGCGCCCGAGGGCGCGCTGTCCATCGACGCCGTCGGCCTGGTTGCCCTGCCCGGAATGGTGGACCTGCATACCCACCTCCGCGAACCCGGCCGGGAAGACGCCGAGACCGTTGAGACCGGAACCCGGGCAGCGGCCCTGGGCGGCTTCACCGCCGTCCACGCCATGGCCAACTCCAACCCCGTGGCGGACACCGCCGGCGTCGTGGAGCAGGTTTACAGCCTCGGCCTGAAATCCGGCTGGGTGGACGTCCGCCCGGTGGGTGCCGTCACCGTGGGCCTGAAGGGGGAGCGCCTGGCCGAACTCGGTGCCATGGCAGACTCCCGTGCCCGGGTCCGGGTTTTCTCCGATGACGGCATGTGCGTCCATGATCCGGTGCTGATGCGCCGCGCGCTTGAATACGTCAAGGCTTTCGACGGCGTGGTGGCCCAGCACGCGCAGGAACCGCGCATGACGGACGGCGCCCAGATGCATGAAGGTGAAGTCAGCGCCGTCCTGGGCCTGCCCGGCTGGCCCGCGGTAGCCGAGGAATCAATCATTGCCCGCGATGTGCTGCTGGCCCAGCACACCGGGTCCCGGCTGCACGTGTGCCATGTGTCCACCGCGGGCTCCGTGGAGATTATCCGCTGGGCGAAGGAACGCGGCATCAACGTAACCGCCGAAGTCACCCCGCACCACCTGCTGCTCACCGATGAAGCCGTCCGCAGCTACGACCCCGTGTATAAGGTGAACCCGCCGCTGCGCACTGAAACCGACGTGGAGGCGCTGCGCCGCGGGCTGGCCGACGGCACGATCGACATCGTTGGCACGGACCACGCACCGCATCCCAGCGAGCACAAGGAATGCGAGTGGGCGCAGGCCGCCATGGGCATGACCGGACTCGAGACGGCACTGTCCGTGGTCCAGGCCACCATGATCGAAACCGGCCTGATGGACTGGGAAGGCTTCGCCCGCGTGACTTCCGCCACGCCCGCCCGGATTGGGCGCGTGGCAACCCAGGGAAGGCCGCTGAAAACCGGTGAACCGGCCAACGTCATATTGGTGGACCCGGCTGCGCGGCGCACCGTGGACCCCCATAAGATGGCAACCATGGGCAAGAACAGTCCTTATGCGGGGCTGGAACTGCCCGGAATGGTCCGTGCCGCTTTCTTCGCCGGCCATCCCACCGTCCTCGACGGAGCACTCAACGGCCCCCGCGCCGCAGCAGCAGAGGAGACACCATGGATTGGCTGATCTTCCTCCTCGGAGTCCTCGCCGCTGCGGCCATTGTGCTCACGCTGTTCGCGGTCGGCTGGCGCGGCCGCCGCCGGCGCCAGGGGGACATTCCCAGGCCCCGGCCGCTGCCGGAAGACCTGGAGCTGCCCCGGTTCGAGGTTGACGGACAATACGTCGCCACCACCACGGCGGGCGACTGGCTGGACCGTGTGGCGGTCTACGGCATGGGCGTCAAATCGGTGGCCACCGCAGCCGTCTTCAACGAAGGCCTGCTGTTCGCACGCAAGGGCGCACCGGACGTCTGGATCCCGCGGGAAGACCTGCGCGATGTGCGCCTGGAGCGCGGGATGGCAGGAAAATTCGTGGAGAAGGAAGGCCTGGTCATGGTGACCTGGCAGCTCGGACCCAAGCGGGTCGACACCGGGTTCCGCACCCGTGCGGCCGACCATAAGAACCCCCTGGTTTCGGCGATCAAGGCGCTGGGCCCGGAATCAGCAACATCTAGCGAGGAACAACTGTGACAGTGAACCAAACCCCCGCCCCGAGAACAGCTGTCCTCATGCTGGAGGACGGCCGCAGCTTCCGCGGGCGCAGCTACGGAGCCGCCGGCACCGCCCTGGGCGAGGCAGTCTTCGCCACCGGCATGACCGGATACCAGGAGACCATCACGGACCCCTCCTACGCCCGCCAGCTGGTTGTCCAGACCGCCCCGCACATTGGCAACACCGGCGTGAACGCCGACGACGCCGAGTCCCGCCGCATCTGGGTGGCCGGCTACATCGTCCGCGACGCGGCCCGCAGGCCCTCCAGCTGGCGCTCCGAGCGCACCCTCGACGAGGACCTCGCAGCCCAGGACGTGGTCGGCATCTCCGGCGTCGACACCCGCGCCATCACCCGCCACCTGCGTGAGCGCGGCGCCATGAAGGCCGGCATCTTCTCCGGCGAAGCCGCGCTGCGCAGCGACGCCGAACTGCTCGCCGAAGTGCGCGCCCAGGAATCCATGGCCGGCTCCCGCCTCGCCGAGGAAGTAAGCATCGAGGCCAGCTACGTCGTCGAGCCCTCGACCCACGGCTGGGACGGCGAACCGCTCTTCACCGTGGCCGCCCTGGACCTGGGCATCAAGTCCATGACCCCGGTGCGCTTCGCTGAACGCGGCGTCCGCGTGCACGTGCTGCCGGCTTCCGCCACCCTCGAAGACGTGCGTGCCCTGAACCCGGACGGCGTCTTTATGTCGAACGGTCCCGGCGACCCCGCCACGGCCGATAACCAGGTCGAGCTGCTGCGCGGCGTGCTGGACACCGGAACCCCGTTCTTCGGCATCTGCTTCGGCAACCAGATCCTGGGCCGGGCCCTGGGCTTCGGCACCTACAAGCTGCCCTACGGCCACCGCGGCATCAACCAGCCCGTCCTGGACCGCCGCACCGGCAAGGTTGAAATCACCTCCCAGAACCACGGGTTCGCCGTCGACGCACCGCTGGACGGTCCCGTCACCGCCCCCGAATCGCGCTTCGGCAAGGTTGAAGTGAGCCACATCAGCCTCAACGACAACGTGGTGGAAGGCCTCGCCTGCCTGGACATCCCCGCATTCTCCGTCCAGTACCACCCCGAAGCCGCCGCCGGCCCGCACGACTCCGCCTACCTCTTCGACCGCTTCGTCGACCTGATGGCCTCCAGCAAGAACAAGGAATCCCGCTAATGCCCCGCAGAACCGATCTCAAGTCCGTCCTGGTGATCGGCTCCGGCCCGATCGTCATTGGCCAGGCCGCCGAATTCGACTACTCGGGCACGCAGGCACTGCGCGTGCTCAAGGAGGAAGGCCTCCGGGTCATCCTGGTCAACTCCAACCCGGCAACGATCATGACCGACCCGGAGTTCGCCGACGCCACGTACGTCGAGCCGATCACGCCGGAGGTGGTCGAGAAGATCATCGCCAAGGAACGCCCCGACGCCGTGCTGCCGACCCTGGGCGGCCAGACCGCGCTGAACACGGCGATCGCCCTGGACAAGAATGGTGTTCTGGAGAAGTACAACGTCGAGCTGATCGGCGCCAACATCGAAGCCATTGAGCTCGGCGAAGACCGCGAGAAGTTCAAGGGCGTCGTCGAGCGCTGCGGCGCCGAGTCCGCGAAGTCGATCATTGTGCACAGCATGGATGAGGCCTTCGCCGCGGCCGAGGAGCTCGGCTACCCGATGGTGGTCCGCCCGTCCTTCACCATGGGCGGGCTGGGTTCCGGCCTGGCCTACAACGCCGAGGACCTGCGCCGCATCGCCGGCGCCGGCATCCAGTACAGCCCCACCTCCGAGGTGCTGCTCGAGGAAAGCATCCTTGGGTGGAAGGAATACGAACTCGAAATGATGCGGGACAAGAACGACAACGTGGTTGTCGTCTGCTCCATCGAGAACTTCGATCCCGTAGGCGTGCACACCGGCGACTCCATCACCGTGGCCCCGGCCATGACCCTGACCGACCGCGAGTACCAGAAGCTGCGGGACATCGCGATCGCCGTCATCCGCGAGGTAGGCGTTGACACCGGCGGCTGCAACATCCAGTTCGCCATCGAACCGGACACCGGCCGCGTCGTCGTCATTGAAATGAACCCGCGCGTCTCCCGTTCCTCGGCGCTGGCCTCCAAGGCCACCGGGTTCGCGATCGCCAAGATCGCCACCAAGCTCTCCCTGGGCTACACGCTGGACGAGATTCCGAACGACATCACCAAGAAGACCCCGGCGTCCTTCGAGCCGACCCTGGACTACGTGGTAGTGAAGGTTCCCCGCTTCGCCTTCGAGAAGTTCCCGGCAGCAGACCCCACCCTGACCACCACCATGAAGTCCGTCGGCGAGGCCATGGCCATTGGCCGCAACTTCACCGAAGCGCTGCAGAAGGCCCTGCGTTCCCTGGAACAGAAGGGCTCCCAGCTCAGCTTCGACCCGGTGGATCCCGCCGATGTACCGGCACTCATCGAGGCAGCCAAGCGCCCCACCACGGGCCGCCTGGCTCAGGTCCAGCAGGCACTGCTGGGCGGTGCTACCAACGAGCAGCTCTTCGAGGCCACCGGAATAGATCCGTGGTACCTGGACCAGCTTGAACTGATCAACGAGGTTGCCGGAGAAATCCGTGCGGCCGCACAGATCACCGAGGACGTGCTGCGCCTGGCCAAGCGCCACGGCTTCTCCGACGCGCAGATCGGCCGGCTCACCAACCAGCCCGAAGCAGTGGTCCGCGGCGTGCGGCACGTCCTGGGCATCCGCCCCGTCTACAAGACGGTGGACACCTGCGCCGCAGAATTCGCCGCGTACACCCCGTACCACTACTCCTCCTACGACGAGGAAGACGAGGTGGCGCAGCACGCCAAGCCGTCGGTGATCATCCTCGGCTCCGGCCCGAACCGCATTGGCCAGGGTATTGAGTTCGACTACTCCTGCGTCCACGCCACGATGGCGCTGCGCGAAGCCGGGCACGAGACCGTGATGATCAACTGCAACCCGGAGACCGTGTCCACGGACTACGACATCTCCGACCGCCTGTACTTCGAGCCGCTCACGCTCGAAGACGTGCTGGAAGTCATCCACGCCGAACAGCGCACCGGCGGCGTGCTGGGCGTTTTCGTCCAGCTCGGCGGCCAGACCCCGCTGAAGCTGGCACAGGAACTGGCCGACGCCGGCATTCCGATCCTGGGCACCTCGCCCGAGGCAATCGACCTGGCAGAGCACCGCGGCGCCTTCCAGCGCGTGCTGGACGAGGGCGGCCTGGTCGCCCCCAAGAACGGCACCGCCGTGTCCTTCGAGGATGCCAAGAAGATCGCTGACGAGATCGGCTACCCGGTCCTGGTCCGCCCGTCCTACGTGCTGGGCGGCCGCGGCATGGAAATCGTCTACGACGAGGCCAACCTCTCCCGCTACATCGCCAACGCCACGGAAATCACCCCGGACCACCCGGTCCTGGTGGACCGGTTCCTGGAGGACGCCATCGAAATCGACGTCGACGCGCTCTTCGACGGCACCGACCTGTACGTGGGCGGCATCATGGAGCACATCGAGGAAGCCGGCATCCACTCCGGCGACTCGGCCTGCGTGCTGCCTCCCATCACGCTGGGCACCGACGTCATTGGCCGCGTGGTCGAGGCTACCCGCGCCATCGCTTCCGGCGTGGGCGTGCGCGGCCTGATCAACATCCAGTTCGCCCTGGCATCGGATGTGCTCTACGTGATCGAAGCCAACCCGCGTGCCTCCCGCACCGTGCCCTTCGTCTCCAAGGCCACCGGCGTCCAGCTGGCCAAGGCCGCGGCACTGATCGGCACCGGCACCACCATCGCGGAACTCCGCGCCGCCGGGAAGCTCAAGGCAACCGGCGACGGCTCGGCGCTCCCGCTGGACGCCCCGGTAGCCGTGAAGGAAGCCGTGCTGCCCTTCAGCCGCTTCCGCACCCCGGAAGGCACCGTGGTGGATTCACTGCTCGGCCCGGAAATGCGTTCCACCGGCGAAGTCATGGGCATCGACAAGTACTTCGACACCGCCTTCGCCAAGTCGCAGGCCGCAGCCAACTCGGCGCTGCCCACGGCCGGGAAGATCTTCGTCTCCGTCGCCAACCGGGACAAGCGCTCGATCATCATGCCGGTGAAGCTCATGAGCGACCTCGGTTTTGAAATTCTCTCCACCGGCGGCACCGCAGACGTCCTGCGCCGCAACGGGATCCAGGCCACCACCGTCCGCAAGGTCGCCGAAGGCACCGGCCCCGACGGCGAAGGCACCGTGGTGGACCTGATCACCGCGGGAGACATCAACATGGTGATCAACACGCCCTCCGGCGGCCAGGCCCGCGGCGACGGCTACGAGATCCGCGCCGCAGCGACCTCGATCGGCTGCCCGGTCATCACTACCGTGTCAGAGTTCACCGCTGCGGTGCAGGCCATCGAGGCGATGCGCTCCTACGAATGGGACGTCTGCTCGCTCCAGGAGTACGCCGCCAAGCTTCAGGCATCCAGCGTTGCCTGAGCGCGGCACTGACGCTGCCCGCAGGCGCGCGCCGTTTGGCGCGCGCCTGCGGGCAGCGATGGACACGCGCGGCCCGCTGTGCGTCGGCATCGATCCCCATCCCGGCCTGCTGGCCGCCTGGGGATTGAACGACGACGCCGCGGGGCTGGAACGCTTCTCACTCACCGTACTGGAGGCGGTGGGGGAGCAGGCTGCTGCCGTCAAGCCGCAGGTAGCGCTCTTCGAACGCCAGGGCGCCGCCGGGATCGCCGTGCTGGAGCGCCTGCTGGTCGCGTGCAAGGAGACGGGTGTGCTCTCCGTCGCCGACGCCAAGCGCGGGGATATCGGTTCCACCATGGCCGCTTACGCCGATGCCTGGCTGCGGGACGGTTCGCCGCTGGCGGCGGACTCGGTGACCCTGAGTCCATACCTCGGTTACGAATCACTGCGTCCTGCCCTGGACCTGGCGTATGCCACCGGCAGGGGAGTGTTCGTGCTTGGGCTGACTTCCAACCCGGAGGGCGCCTCCGTACAGCATGTCGGTGCGGACCGGTCCGTGGCAGCGCGGATTGTGGACGCGGCCGCTGCGGAGAATGCTGATGCCGGCACCCTCGGTTCCACCGGGCTGGTTATCGGGGCAACCGTCGGCTCTGCCCTGGCGGACCTGGACATTGACCTGGCGGCAGCCAACGCGCCCATCCTGGCTCCCGGGCTTGGCGCGCAGGGCGCCACGGGGGAGGACCTGCGCAGAACTTTCGGCGCTGCGTACGCGAACGTACTCGCTACCTCCAGCCGGGACATCCTCAAAGCAGGTCCGGACCGTGCGGCACTGCGGGAAGCCGCCGTCCGTACACTGGACAGCCTCCCACAGCCATAGTGGAAACCGGTACGGCTTACGTACCGGTTTCCATTGCATTGACCGCACAGTGCGGATAGGTTCGGACCCTAGCCCAAGAAACCGCAAAGCCGCCGGTCACAACCAGTTTGACGGGGCGGTCAGTCTTCGCCCGGGAGAGCCAATTGAACCTCAAACCACTGACTGAAGCCGAGCGCACCAGGGCGCGGGAAAAGGCCACCGCCGCCCGCACGGTGCGGGCCGAGATCAAGTCCAAGATAAAGACAGGTGAACTCTCGATTGAAGAGGTCATCGTCTCCCGCGCTTCGGAGGAGGCAGTGGGCCGGCTAAAGGTCGTGGACCTGCTGCGCGCACTGCCTGGTGTGGGGGAACGCCGCGCAGCTGGAATAATGGCTACCGTGGGCATCGCCCCCACCCGCCGGGTGAGGGGTCTTGGTGTCCACCAGCGCAAGGCGCTGATCGAATTACTGGAGTCCGACTAAGCCGGCTGCCGCGCAAGGCGGCTGCGGCGCCGTCGGACCTGTTCCCTAAACAAGTGAGGTCTACGTGTCGCAACCGCGGCTGACAGTTCTGGCAGGTCCCACCGCCGTTGGCAAAGGCACGGTGTCCACTTACATCCGGGATAACTATCCCGAGGTGTGGCTCTCGGTGTCCGCTACCACCCGCGCCCCCCGCCCGGGTGAGGAAAACGGCGTGCACTACTTCTTCGTGACGTCGGACGAATTCGACGACCTGGTCTCCGAAGGCCAGATGCTGGAGTGGGCCGTGGTGCACGGACGCAACCGCTACGGCACGCTGCGCCGCACCGTGGAAGCTGCAATGGCTGACGGCCGCTCGGTCCTGCTGGAGATTGACCTGCAGGGTGCGCGCCAGGTCAAGGAGTCGATGCCGGAGGCGAATTTCGTCTTCCTGGCACCGCCGTCGTGGGACGAAATGGTCCGCCGCCTGGTGGGGCGCGGCACCGAAACACCCGAGGAGCAGCAGCAGCGGCTGGAAACCGCTAAACTGGAACTTGCTGCCGAGCCCGAGTTCGATCACACTGTCATCAATGATGACGTTCAGCGGGCTGCAGCAGAGCTCGTTTCACTCATGGGGATCAGCCCTCGCCAACGCTGAGCTGCTGTTCTTGATCCGCACGAAAACTTTGGAGATCTTTTGTCTACCCAGCCTGAAGGCATCATCAACCCGCCGATCGACGACCTGCTGACGGCCGCTGATTCCAAGTACGCCCTGGTCATCTACGGTGCCAAGCGTGCCCGGCAGATCAACGCCTACTACTCCCAGCTGCACGAAGGCCTGTTCGAGTACGTTGGCCCGCTGGTGGAAACCAAGCTCAACGAAAAGCCGCTGTCCATCGCCCTGCGCGAGATCAATGACGGCATGCTGGTAGTCCGCGCCAACGAAACCGCCGAGTAAGGCACTCATCCACGGCTAGGAGGTAGGACAGGCGTGCGCATTGTCCTGGGGGTGGGCGGCGGTATTGCCGCCTATAAGGCAGCTTTGCTGCTGCGCCTGTTCACCGAAGCCGGCCACAGCGTCCACGTGGTGCCCACCGAGGCATCCACCCGCTTTGTGGGCATAGCCACCTGGGAAGCTCTCTCGGGACACCCGGTCAGCACTACGGTGTTCGACGCCGTGGACACCGTCAACCATGTGCGGCTCGGCCATGAGGCAGACCTGATCGTGGTGGCGCCGGCCACCGCGGACCTGCTTGCCAGGGCCGCGGCCGGTCTCGCCTCGGACCTGCTCACGAACACGCTGCTGATGGCACGCGGACCGGTGTTCTTCGCTCCGGCCATGCACACGGAAATGTGGAACCACCCCGCCACACAGGCCAACGTAGCCACCTTGCGTTCCCGCGGCGCCGTCGTCATGGATCCGGCATCCGGCCGCCTGACCGGCAAGGACTCCGGCCCGGGGCGTCTCCCGGAGCCGGAAGATATCTTTGCGGCAGCCCTGGCTGCGGCCGGAGAAGCTGCAGCCGGTTCCGCACCGGCGCCAGGCCTGCTGGCCGGACGCCGGGTAACGGTTACCGCGGGAGGCACCCGGGAACCACTGGACCCCGTACGTTTCCTCGGCAACCGGTCTTCCGGCAAGCAGGGCGCAGCCATTGCGGCCGCTGCCGTCGCCGAAGGGGCGCAGGTACGGTTCATAGCAGCCCACCTTGAGGTTCCCGTCCCGGAGGGCGTGGAACTGGTACAGGTTGAAACCGCCCTGGAACTGCGCGATGCGGTCCACGATGCCGTGAATTCAACGGATGTGCTGGTCATGTCCGCCGCCGTGGCGGACTTCAGGCCGGGCGAAAACGCGGACACCAAAATCAAGAAGCGCGACGACGGCGCGGACCCGGTGATCACGCTGGTGCGCAACCCGGACATCCTGGCCGAAACGGTGCAGAACCGTTCCGCATCCGGCTCCGGGCCGTCCCTGATTGTCGGTTTCGCCGCGGAGACCGGCGACGGCAGCGGATCGGTGCTCGAGTACGGCCGCCGGAAGCTCATCCGCAAGGGCTGCGACTTGCTGGTCCTGAACCAGGTGGGCCGGTCTCTGGTATTCGGTCAGGACAGCACCGAAGTTCGCATTCTCTCCCCGCAGGATGATCCCGGCACCGAACCGCCTGCCCTCACCGGGAGCAAGGCCGAGGTTGCCCGGCACCTGATCCAGCGGATCGCCGGAGAACTGGCCGGCTGCCTGCACCCCACCTCCTGACCCAAGACGGGGACTGTCCCCGGAACGAAGTAGAGTAAACCCGTGACTTCCAGCAATACGACTGCCCCTGCCGATTCAAGTGCCCTGCGGCTGTTCACCTCAGAGTCGGTGACCGAAGGCCACCCGGACAAGATCTGCGACCAGATCAGCGACGCGATTCTCGACGGCCTGCTCAAGGCGGATCCCGAATCCCGCGTTGCCGTGGAGACCCTGGTCACCACGGGCCTGGTCCACGTCGCGGGCGAGGTCACCACCGAGGGCTACGTGGAGATTCCGCAGCTGGTCCGGGATACCATCCTGGAGATCGGCTACGACTCCTCAGCCAACGGTTTCGACGGTGCGCGCTGCGGCGTATCCGTATCGATCGGCCAGCAGTCTCCGGAAATCGCTTCCCGCGTCTTCAATTCGGTGGAGAATCGATCCGGAGATGCCGTGGACCCCTTTGACGCCCAGGGCGCCGGAGACCAGGGCATCATGTTCGGTTTCGCGAGCGACGAAACCAGCGTCCTGATGCCCACGCCCATCTGGCTGGCCCACCGTCTCTCTGAACGCCTGACCCAGGTCCGCAAGGACGGCACACTGCCCTACCTGCGTCCTGACGGCAAGACCCAGGTCACCATCGGCTATGACGGCGACCGGCCGGTATCCGTGGACTCAGTTGTTGTTTCCACCCAGCACGCAGCGGACCTGGACCAGGGCCAGCTGCATCGGGACATGGTCGAATATGTGGTCAATCCCGTCCTGGCCGCAACCGAACTGGACACCTCCACGGTGCGCCACATCATCAACCCGGGCGGCCCCTTCGTTATCGGCGGTCCCGTGGGCGATGCCGGCCTCACCGGCCGCAAGATCATCGTGGACACCTACGGCGGCTTCTCCCGGCACGGCGGCGGCGCCTTCTCCGGCAAGGATCCGAGCAAGGTCGACCGTTCCGCAGCCTACGCCATGCGCTGGGTCGCCAAGAACGTAGTTGCCGCAGGGCTCGCGCGCCGGGCCGAAATCCAAATCGCCTATGCGATCGGAATGGCCCACCCGGTGGGTATCTACGTAGAGACTTTCGGCACGGAGACCGTAGACCCGATGCGCATATCCCAGGCCATCAACGAGGTCTTCGACCTGCGTCCGCTGGGCATCATCAACGCACTGGACCTCAAGCGGCCCATCTACCAGAAGACGGCTGCCCACGGGCATTTTGGCCGCGAGGATGAAGGCTTCACCTGGGAACGCCTCGACAAGGTCGGGGAACTGCGCCGCTGGTTCAACGCCTAGGCCCATGGGAGAGCATCCGCCGCAGCGTGCGCCCCGGGAAGGGCACGCTCCAGCGGAGGTAGCCGTGCAGCTCTCCCTGCTGCACGGCTTCAGTCCGCCTGCAGCGCCCGTGGGGAAGTCCCAGCCCGCACCCGAACTGCCAATCGCCCGGGTGCTGCTGGACTCGCCGCTGCCGCACCTGGACCGTCCTTTCGATTACCTGGTGCCCGCCGAGCTCAGCGATGCCGCTGTGCCCGGCGTGCGCGTCAAGGTCCGCTTCGGCGGGCAGGAACTCGCCGGTTTCCTCATCGAGCGCCTGGCATCCACGGACACGACGGCCCGGCTGGTGAACCTTGGCAAGGTGGTTTCCCCGGTTCCCGTGCTCAGTCCCGTAGTCCTCGGCCTGGCCCAGTCCGTCGCCGCCCGCTATGCCGGATCCGTCCACGATGTGCTGAGGGTTGCCGTTCCGCCCCGGGTAGCCCGGGTGGAGAAGGAGTTCGCGGACCGTTTCACGGTACCGGGCACGCCGAACCCGCAAGTCACGCCGTCGGACGTCGCATCTCCGGAACCGGCCTCCGGACCAGTGCTGCCGGAGAACCCCTTCCGCCGCTACCAGCACGGACCGCGCTTCCTGAGCCACCTCGCCGCCGGTCACAGCCCGCGCGCCGTCCTGAGTTCGCTGCGCGGCTATGGTCCTGATGCCTGGCCGCAGGAGATTGCCGCGGCCGTGGAAGCCACCGTGCTTTCCGGACGCGGGGCAGTAGTGGTCGTTCCGGACCAGAAGGACCTGGCACGCGTCATGGATGCGCTGGAGGACAGAGTGCCTGCGGGTGCCGCGGTGCGGCTCACCGGCGAGGACGGCCCCACTCCCAGATACCGCAGCTTCCTTCAGCTGCTCTGCGGTGACGCCACCGTAGCGGTGGGCACCCGTTCGGCGGCCTACGCGCCGGTGGCGAACCTGGGTCTTGTCTGCATCTGGGACGACGCCGATGACCTCCATGCCGAACAGCGGGCTCCGTACCAGCATGCCCGTGACGTTCTGCTGCTTCGTGCCGAGGCGTCCGGTGCGGGGACGCTCGTCGCGTCACACACCCGGAGCACCGAAGCCCAGCGTCTGATCGAGACCGGCTGGGCGGCACCGCTGGACGCCGAGCGTGCACTGGTTCGTGCCTCGACGGCACGCGTGGTGAGCACCGCGGACACCTTCAACATGGAACGGGATCCGCTGGCCGCCCGTGCCCGGATTCCTCATGCAGCCTGGAAAGCAGCCCAGGACGGACTGAAGCGCGGCCCGGTGCTGGTGCAGGTGGCACGAACGGGTTTCTCCCCGGCCCTGTCCTGCCAGGACTGCAGGGAGCCGGCCCGCTGCCGCCAATGCCAGGGACCGCTCGCCCAGGCCGGGCGGAACTCCCCGCCCGCCTGTCGCTGGTGTGCCCGGCCGGAACCGAGGTGGCACTGCTCCCACTGCGGAAGCTTCCGGCTGCGGGCGTCGACCGCCGGTGCGGGACGCACCGCAGAGGAGCTCGGCCGCGCCTTCCCGTCCGTGACGGTGGTGTCCTCGGCAGGGGACCATGTCCGGGCGGAGGTTCCCGACGCGCCTGCGCTGGTAGTCGCCACCCCGGGCGCGGAACCGGTGGCGCCGTCGGGCTATGCCGCTGCGCTGCTCCTGGACGGAACCGCCATGCTGTCGCGGCAGTCGCTGCGGGCGCAGGAAGAAACCCTGCGCCGCTGGCTCACCGCCGCTGCCTTGGTCCGCCCCGCGGGCGACGGGGGAGTGGTGGTAGTGACCGCCGATGATACCGCCACTGTGGGCCATCTGCTGCGCTGGGATCCGGCCGGAGCGGCCGAACGCGAACTCGCCCTCCGCCGGGACCTGGGACTGCCGCCCGCTGTCCGCTACGCCGAACTCACCGGTTCACGCGATGGCCTGGATGGATTCGTGTCCCGGCTCGGCCTGCCCGAAAGCGCGCGGATTGTGGGACCGGCGCCGGTTGAGGAATTCCCGGAATACGGCACGCATGAAGCGGTTCCGCGGTGGCGCACGCTGTGCTTCTTTCCGTACGGCGACGCGGCGGCCATCACCCCGGCGATGCGCGCCGCCAGGGCTGCCCTGTCTGCCCGGCGGACCGGTGATCCGGTCTATATCCGGGTGGACGCTCCGGACGGACTGTAGTGTCTAGGCAGCTTCGCCGGGCTGCTCGCTGTACTGCACCGGTACGCTGCGCTGCTGCCCGGCTGGCCGAAGCGGGAGGTGGAGGCTGAGCACGCCGTTGGCGTAGTGCGGTGCAGCTGCTGACACTTCCACGCCTTCGCCTACGGGTATGCGCCGAAGGATCGTACCGTCCTCCCTTTCACGGACATCCCAGCGTGTCGAGCTGTCCATCCCGCGAAGGCTTCGGTGGGCCCGAATCAGCAGCGAATTGCCGTCCAGTTCCACGGACAGTGAGCCCGGATCAATCCCGGGCAGGTCCGCGTTGAGGACCAGGAAACCCTCGTGGCGGTAGACGTCCACGGCGGTGCCGCCGCGTGCCTGGCTCCGGGCTTCCAGGGCTGCTCTTAGCAGCTCGTGGTCCTGGGGTGAAGACCCCATCGACATAACCATCATCTCCTGGCAGAAATAGTTTTCCAGTGCCCCAATTCTAGGGGGTGCTGCTGACCGGTTCCGCTGCAGTGTGGCCAGGGCCATGGCCGTGATTCCTGACACCGGGAACCCGCCCTGCGTCCTGGACCGGACCTGTACCCCAAAGGGATTCGCCGTGGTGGTGAGCGCCTGCGAGGGAGCAGGTGCATGATAGACAGGTTGCTTATGTTCCATCCGCGCCGGCCAGTGACCGGCGCTTGAAAGGAGTTCCATGTCCTACCCTGCAACCAGCCGCGAAATCCAGCTTGCCTCCCGCCCCAAGGGGTGGCCCGCCGATGAGAACTTCCGGCTCGTGGAAACAAAGGTGCCGGAGCTGGAGGACGGACAGGTCCTGGTCCGCAACACCATGATGTCGGTTGACCCTTATATGCGCGGCCGCATGAATGACGTGAAGTCCTATGTTCCGCCGTTCCAGCTGGATGCCCCGTTGGAAGGCGGCGCCATCGGTGAGGTCATCGCCTCACGGGCGGCCACCCACCAGGCCGGCGACACCGTCCTGCACAATCTTGGCTGGCGCGAATACGCGGTCCTCGACGCCGGGCGCGCCCGGGTGGTGGACACCGGCATCGCACCGGCCAGCGCATACCTGGGCGCCATGGGCCTCACAGGCCTCACGGCCTGGGCGGGACTGACCAAGGTTGCGGAGCTGCACGAGGGCGACGCCGTCTTTGTTTCCGGCGCGGCCGGCGCGGTCGGTTCGATGGCCGGGCAGATCGCCAAGGCCCTCGGTGCCGGACGGGTCATCGGCAGCGCAGGCTCGGAGGAAAAGGTCCGCCGGCTGCGCGAGCTTGGCTTTGACGCGGCGTTCAACTACCACGACGGCCCGGTGAAGGCGCAGCTGAAGGAAGCAGCCGGTTCTGACGGCATCGACGTCTACTTCGACAACGTGGGCGGGGATCATCTGGAGGCAGCCATTTCGGTGCTGAACAAGTACGGGCGGGTTGCCATGTGCGGTGCGATATCCGCCTACAACACCACAGAGCCGCAGAGTGCACCCCGGAACCTGTTCCAGGCGATCGGCAAGGAGCTGACGCTCAAGGGATTCATCGCCGGCAGCTACAACCAGTACGCCGGAGAATTTGCCTCCCTGATGGCCGGCTGGCTCCGTGACGGCAGCGTCAGCTACGACGAGACGTTCGTGGACGGACTGGAGAACGCCCCGCAGGCCTTTATCGACCTGATGAAGGGCGCCAACACGGGAAAGATGATCGTCCGGCTCGGCTAGGAGTTCTTCCTGGCGGCCTTCGGGCTCCGGGCCTCGAAGGCCCGGGAGGCTTCAGCTGCTGCGTCCAGCAGCTGCTTGGCTGAAGCCTCCCAGTCGTAGGCCGCGGCCCGGGCCAGCCCGTCCCGCGAGGCTTTCCGCCACCGCTCCGGTTCGGAGAGAGCGTCCACGGCGCGCACAACCTCCTCGGGGCTGTCCGGATGCACCAGCAAGGCCGCTCCGGCGGCTACCTCCCGGAAGATGGGCGTGTCCGCCGCGATCACCGGTGTGCCTGCTGCCATCGATTCGATGATGGGCAGCCCGTAGCCCTCCGCCTTGGAGAGGGACACCAGTGCGGTGGCGCGGCGCAGCAGCGCATCGTATTCAGCGTCGGTGACCCCGTTGTGGAAGACCAACCGGGAGGGGTCGGCGCAGAGGGATTCGAGTTCGCTGCGCCGGCTGGACGATATCCTGCTGAGCAGGTGCAGGGTGTAGCCCGGCAGGCGGTCCATTGCCCGGACGATCGTCTCGACGTTCTTGTACGGCATGAAGGACCCCATGTAGACCAGGGTTTTCTCCGGCAGGGCGGATGCGTCCCGCGGCACCGTACCGGGCTGGGGGGCATTCGAAACCATCCGTACCGGACGCCGGGTCAGCCGGTGGCGGTCCATCAGCCCGCGGGTCGTATGCGAGATGGTGGCAACGACGTCGGCGCGGTTCAGCAGCACCCGCTGGGGCCAATAGGCCAGGTGGTAGACCCGCCACAACAGGCGGACCGGCAGCGGCAGGAACCCCGGCGGCGTCGGATTCTGGTAGTAGATCAGGTCATGCAGGGTCAGGATCAGCGGATAGCGCCGCCCCCAGCTGCCCATGGTCTGCATCGGGCAGACCACGACGTCGGCGCCCAGCCGGTTGACGTGCCGCGACACGAGCAGTTCGGCGGGGGAGAGCGGAGAATTGATCTTGGTCCAGGGCAGTTGCGGCAGCAGCGCCAGCTGCCGTTCATCGCTGATCAGCATGCGGACGTCGGCATGCCGGGAAACAGCTTCGATCAGGCTGGCACCGTAGCGGCTGATGCCGTCGTGCTGGTCGATGCGGGTGAAGCGGGCGTCAAAGATGATCCTCATGCTGCGCGGTGCCTCCGGCTCAGAAAGTCCGTGATGAGGGCGGCGGCGGAATCCGGCGCCTCGTAGTGGACCAGGTGTCCCACTCCTGTCAGGATCTCCAGCTCGGAATCCGGGACCAGCTCCGCCAGCCGGCACTGCGCCGGCACCGAGCCGATGTCATCCCGGTCAGCAGCGACCAGCAGCACGGGCATCTTCAGCAGCGCAGCTGAATCCCGCACCGTCTCTGAAATCGAGGACCGGAACGCTTCCAGTACCACGGCACGGGATGCGAACGCACTGAAGTACGCGTCATGCTGGCCGTGGATCCAGTGCCGCAGCGCGGGGTCCCGGGTCTTGGCCATGAGCACGCTCATTCCGCGGACGATCAGCGGGTTTGCCAGCAGTGCCCGTCCGGGTTTTTCGGGAAGGCTGGCCGCGGCGAGGTAGTACAGTTCCGCGAGTTTGCTGGTAAACGCCTTGGGCCCTTTCAACGCTGGTTCGCTGATGGGGTTGACGAGGATCAGTTCGCTGATGAGCTCCGGATTCGCGGCTGCCGTGCGAGCCGCGATGATCGAACCGAACGAGTGCCCCAGCAGAACCGTGTCCGCGCCCAGGCCCAGCGCTTCGAAACCGGCGCGCACAAAACCCGCGTAGGCTGCGGCGTCGTGCGTTCCGGGAAGTGCGGCGGCCTGGCCGAACCCGGGCAGATCCGGCAGGATGACGCGGTTGTTCGGCAGGGCCTCCACCAGCCGGAGCAACCCGTGGTGATCGCCGCGGAAACCATGGACCATAAAGACCGCGGGGCCGGCTGTGTCCGGGGATGCGGCGGGAAAGTCCCAGAAGCGCTGGGCAGTTCCCTGGACGGCAACGGTCCGGACATTGGCCCGGCGCTGGAAGGGAGCCGGAGCTCCTGTCCCTGCGGCCCGGCGGCGCAGCAGCATCAGTTCACCTCGCTGGGGTTGGATCCGGTCCTGCGCCCGCAGTCCATGTCATCCAGCGCGGCCATCTGTTCGGGCCCGAGCTCAAAGGAGAAGATGTCCAGGTTCTCAGCCATTCGTTCCTCGCTGCTGGCCTTTGGAATCACCGTGTGCCCGGACTGGACGTGCCAGCGCAGTACGGTCTGGGCCGGAGAACGCCCCAATTCGGCGGCGATCTGCCGCACTTCTGGATCTTGGAGGAGTGCCCCGCGCCCCAAAGGGCTCCAAGCCACGGTGCGGATGCCGCTGGCCTCGTGGAAGGCCCGCAGCTCCCGCTGGGCGAGCCAGGGATGCAGCTCCACCTGGTTGACGGCAGGAACAACAGAGGCCCCGTCCATCAGGACCTCCAGGTGTTCACGGTTGAAGTTCGAGACACCGATCGCGCGGATTCGTCCCTCGGCGTAGAGGGTCTCGAGTGCCTTGTACGTCTCCACATACAGGCCCCGGTCCGGGCACGGCCAGTGGATGAGGTAAAGATCCAGGTAGTCAAAACCCAGTCTTTGCATGGACGTATCGAAGGCCCGCAGCGCGGCGTCGTAGCCGTGGTCCGTGTTCCACACCTTGGAGGTGACGAAAAGGTCTTCCCGGACCACATGGCCGGCATCCGTGAAGCTGCGGACCGCTTCGCCAACTCCCTCTTCATTTCCGTACAGTGCTGCGGTGTCAATATGCCGGTAGCCCAGCGAAAGGGCACTGCTGACCAGCGGCGCTGCGTCCGGTGCGGGAACCTTGTAGGTTCCGTAGCCCGCCTGGTCCATCAGTACGCCGTTGTTCAAAGTCAGTCTTGGTGCCGGTTCCATGGAGCAACTCTACCGAGGCTGGCTGGACGTGCGCGCTTTCCATGCCCCGTGTAGCGTGAGGAGCTTGTAAACGCCTGCTGACAAGCATTTCCTTAAAGCCATGGCGTTTCTTGAAAAAGATTGATTGCATAGGGCCTTACAGTGCGCCGACATGCTGCGGCAGGTGAAAATGCCCCCGTTCCAGGCCGGTGCCCGTGGCGGGACCTGCATCCCTGATTTCCCCCAACAAAATGGCACAACTAAAGGATCGGAGTAGTCGATGGTGACTTTAGGAGAGGTCTTTCTCAGTGAGCTGCTTGGTACTGCAGCACTGATAATCCTGGGCTGCGGCGTGGTCGCCAACGTTGCCCTGGCCAAGACCAAAGGCAACGGCGGCGGCTTCCTGATGGTCAACTGGGGTTGGGGGCTCGGCGTCTTCGCCGGCGTCTACCTGGCAGCGATTTCAGGCGCACACATCAACCCGGCAGTGACCGTGGGCATCATCACCGGCGGCGCAGAGGAATTCGTCCCCGGCGTGGCGGTGACGATCGGCTCCACCCTCACCTATTTCGCCGGACAGCTGCTGGGTGCCATGATCGGCGCCTTCGTTGCGTGGCTGGCCTACAAGAAACAGTTCGACGACGAGGCAGACCCGGCTAACATCCTGGGTGTTTTCTCAACCGGTCCTGCCATCCGCTCCTACGGCTGGAACGTGGTCACTGAAGTTGTGGGCACGTTCATGCTGGTGTTCGTCATTGTTGCCTTCGCCGGAACACCAACGGGCCTCGGGCCGCTGGCCGTCGCCCTGCTGGTTGTCGGTATCGGCGCATCCCTCGGCGGGCCGACCGGGTACGCCATCAACCCGGCCCGTGACCTCGGCCCCCGCATAGTCCACGCACTGCTTCCCATCCGGAACAAGGGCAACAGCGACTGGTCCTACTCCTGGGTTCCGGTGGTTGGCCCACTCGTTGGCGGAGCACTCGGCGGCTGGGCCGGCGGCTTCATCCCGCTTCCGGAAATCATCTAGCACTACCACGTCCGCAAGACTTACCACCTCAAAGGAGAGACCCACGTGACCGAGAGCAAGCAGTACGTGATCGCAATCGACCAGGGCACCACCAGCAGCCGGGCCATCGTCTTCGACCACGACGGCAAGATCGTTTCAACCGGACAGAAGGAACACGAGCAGATCTTTCCCCGGGCCGGCTGGGTTGAACACGATCCGATGGAGATCTGGGCCAATGTCCGCGAAGTTGTTGGCACCGCACTGTCCAAGGCGAACCTGACACGGCACGACATCGCCGCCGTCGGCATCACCAACCAGCGCGAGACCGCGGTGGTGTGGGACCGCAATACCGGCGAGCCGGTCTACAACGCCATTGTCTGGCAGGACACCCGAACCCAGCCCATCGTGGACGAGCTGGCAAAGGACGGTGGGCTGGACCGCTTCAAGGACAAGGTGGGGCTGCCGCTGGCCACCTACTTCTCCGGAACCAAGATCAAATGGATCCTGGACAACGTAGAGGGCGCACGCGAGAAGGCCGAGAACGGCGACCTCATGTTCGGCAACACCGATTCGTGGGTCACCTGGAACCTCACCGGCGGAACGGACGGCGGTGTGCACATCACCGATGTCTCGAACGCGTCCCGCACCATGTTCATGGACCTGGATACCCTCACCTGGGACCAGTCGATCCTGGACGTCTTTGGCGTTCCCGCATCCATGCTTCCGGAAATCCGTTCCTCCTCGGAGATCTACGGAACGGTCCACGGCTCGCAGCTGCTGCGTGAGACTCCGGTGGCCGGCATCCTCGGTGACCAGCAGGCCGCGACCTTCGGCCAGGCCGCCTTCGGTGTAGGCGATGCGAAGAACACCTATGGCACCGGCAACTTCCTCATCTTCAACACGGGTGAGGAAAAGGTGATGTCCCAGAACGGTCTGCTCACCACCGTCGCCTACAAGATTGGGGACGCCGCCCCGATCTACGCGCTGGAGGGCTCGATCGCCGTCACCGGTTCACTGGTCCAGTGGCTGCGCGACAACCTGGGCATCATCAACAGCGCTCCGGAAATCGAGACACTGGCCAGCGCCGTGGAAGACAACGGCGGGGTCTACATTGTTCCGGCGTTCTCCGGCCTGTTCGCACCGCACTGGCGTTCGGACGCCCGCGGCGTGATCGTGGGGCTGACCAGGTTCGTGAACAAGAACCACATTGCCCGCGCTGCCCTCGAAGCCACGGCCTTCCAGACCCGGGAGGTCCTGGACGCGGTCAACGCGGACTCCGGTGTTCCGCTGACGGAACTGCGCGTCGATGGCGGCATGGTTGCCAACGATGCCCTGATGCAGTTCCAGGCAGACATCCTTGGCGTGGACGTAGTCCGCCCCGAGGTCGTGGAAACCACCGCACTTGGAGCTGCCTATGCGGCCGGCCTCGCAGTCGGCTACTGGAACTCCACGGACGAAGTGGCAGCAAACTGGAACGAAGGCAAGCGCTGGACGCCGAACATGGACCAGGCCGAGCGTGAGCGGCAGATGCGGCTGTGGAGCAAGGCCGTGACGCGCACCTTCGACTGGGTGGACGAGGACGTTCTGTAGGACCGGACCCCGTCAGGCCCATCAAGGAAAGCCGCTCCCGGATCTGCGGACCGGGTGCGGCTTTCCTGCGTCCAGACCAGGGGCGTGTTGCGTTTGACCAGCAGGAACGCCTGCCGATAGCGTGCTGGCAGCATCAAAGGTGATGCCTATCACACAGAAGCGGGTCGCAGTGGAAGCAACAGCAGGTGCAGACGGGGCCGGCACGGAGAAACATCCGCTGCCGGTAGCGGTGATCGGTGCCGGGCCGAGCGGGCTGGCGGCTATGCGGGCCGTCGCCAGGCGCGGGCTCGACGTCGTCGGCTTTGAGGCGCACAACGACGTCGGCGGGCTGTGGAACATCGAGAATCCGGCCAGCACCGTGTATGAGTCCGCCCACCTCATCTCGTCCCGCACCACCACTGAGTTCGCTGAGTTCCCCATGCCGGAGGGCACGCCGGACTATCCGGGGCACCGGCACCTGCTGCGGTACTTCCGAAGCTATGCCGAGCATTTTGGACTAGCCTGCCGGTTTCGGTTCAGCACCCGGGTGACCGCGGCGGTACAGACGGACGACGGCGGGTGGCAGCTCAGCTGGCAGGGACCCGACGGCGGGGGCAGCGGCCGGTTCAGCGCCGTCGTGGTTGCGTCCGGAACCCTGCACACTCCGTACCTTCCAACATTTCCCGGGGAGTTTGCCGGGGAGATCCGGCATTCGGCGGGGTACAGGCAGGCGGGGGACCTGGCGGGAAAACGGGTGCTCATCGTGGGTGCCGGAAACAGTGGCTGCGACATAGCGGTTGACGCGGTGCACCACGCCGCTGCCGTGGACATCAGCGTCCGCCGCGGCTACTACTTCGTGCCGAAGTATGTTTTCGGCCGACCCACGGACACGCTGAACCAGGGCAAGCCACTGCCTCGGCCGCTGAAGCAGTTCCTGGACAAGCGCCTGCTGCGCATGTTCACCGGGGACCCCGTACGTTTTGGCTTTCCGAAGCCCCACTACCGGATCTATGAGTCCCATCCAGTGGTCAACTCGCTGATCCTGCACCACCTCGGCCACGGCGACCTGTCCGTGAAGCCGGACATCGAGCGGCTGGACGGCTCTACTGTCCACTTCCGGGACGGGTCGTCGGGGGAGTACGACCTGCTGCTCTCCGCCACCGGCTACGTGCTCAGCTACCCGTTCCTGTCGCCGGACCTGCTGGGCTGGGCAGGTGCGTCTCCGCAGCTCTACCTGAACATCTTCAGCCGCCAGGCCAGGAACCTGATGGTGGTGGGCATGGTGGAGGCCTCCGGACTGGGATGGGAAGGCCGGTACCGCCAGGCTGAGCTGGTGGCCGAGTACCTGGCCGCCCGGCAGAAGAATCCCTGCAGGGCCGCAGCGTTCGACGCCGCTGTGCGCGGACCGTCCCCGGACGTCACCGGCGGCTACCGCTACCTGGGCCTGGACCGCATGAGCTACTACGTCAACAAGGATGCATACCGGGCTGAACTGGATGCGCATCTCGCGCGGCTCACCAACCCGGCGCAGGCGCCGGCCGGAGGACCGGTTCCGGTACCGGCGGAGGTGCAGCGCTGATGTCCATTGACGACGTCGTCCTGAACTTTTCGCCGGGCTCGCTGGTGATCCTGAACGTCGTCCTGGCCGTGATCATCCTGGGCATCGCCCTGGAAGTGCGGCCCGCGGATTTCCGCACAGTGGCGCGAAGCCCCAGGGCCATCCTGCTGGGCATCACCGCGCAGTACCTGCTCCTGCCCGCCGTGACGGTCGGCATAGCCCTCGCCCTGCAGGTTCCGGCATCCATTGCCCTGGGCATGATCCTGGTGGCCTGCTGCCCGCCCGGCGGGATTTCCAACGTGCTGACGCACCGTGCGCACGGCGATGTGGCGCTGTCCGCCTCCATGACCGCAGTCTCCAATTTGGTGGCGATCATCGTGATGCCGCTCAATGTGGCGTTCTGGGCGGCGCTGAGCCCCTCCACTGACTCCCTGATGCGTGATTTCTCCCTGGACCGCGGCGGAATGCTGGTCCAGGTTCTGCTGATCATTGGTGTTCCGTTTGCCCTGGGTATGCCGCTGGCGCGGCGTTTCCCCGGGCTCACGGACCGGCTTCGCCCCTGGGTGCAGCGGATCGGGCTGGTGGCCCTGCTGGCGTTCATCCTCGCCGGCACCGCCAGCAACCTGGGCCCGCTGAAGGAGCATCTGGGCACCATCTTCCTGGTAGTCGCGCTGCACGACGCCGTAGCCCTCGCCGTTGGGTACTGGGCAGCCGCCGCCGTGCGCCTGGACGAAGCCAGCCGGCGGGCGGTGACCTTCGAAGTGGGCGCCCGCAACACCGGGCTGGGGCTGGGGCTCACCCTGACCTTCTTCTCCGGACTCGGCGGAATGGCAATGGTCGCCGCCTGGTGGGGCATCTGGGACATCCTGGCCGGACTGGCGCTGGCAGCATGGTGGCGCCGGCGGGATGCCCGGAAAGCCGCCGCGGTGCGGGAGGCAGCACTCTGACCCGGGTCTGCGTGACCGGAGGCAACGGGTTCCTGGGCAGCGCCGTCGTATCACGGCTGGCCGCAGACCCCCGCGTCAGCCATGTCCTGAGCCTGGATATCCGGGAGCCTGTCCCCGAGCGGAAGGTTGACGGCGTCGAATATGCGCTGGCGGACATCAACGCACCGTACCTGGACACTCTCCTGGCGGATCAGCGCATAGACACGGTGGTCCACCTCGCGGCGATCGTGAACCCCGGAAGGGACACCACCAGGGAACAGGAGTACCAGGTGGATGTGATCGGTTCGCAGAACGTGCTCTCCGCCTGCGTCCGGGCCGGGGTGAAGCACGTGGTCATCTCATCCTCCGGAGCCGCCTACGGCTACCATGCGGACAACGCGGCCTGGCTGACCGAGTCCCACCCGCTGCGGGGCAATGACGAGTTTGCCTACTCGAGGCACAAGCGGCTGGTCGAGGAAGAACTGGCGCGGCTGCGCACCGGGCAGCCCCACCTGCGGCAGACCATCTTCCGCATCGGCACCATCCTGGGGGAGCGGGTGCGGAACCAGATCACCGCCCTGTTCGATGCCCCTCTGCTCCTGCGCGTAGCCGGCAGTGACTCGCCATTCGTTTTCGTCTGGGACCAGGATGTTGCCGATGCCATGGCACAGGCCGTGGTCACCGGGCGCACAGGAATCTTCAACGTGGCCGGTGACGGCGCGCTGACGGTTCGGGAGATCGCGGCACTCATGGGTAAACGGACAGCAACGGTACCTGCTCCGCTGCTCGCTGCCGGCCTGTGGGCGGGACAGAAGCTCAGGCTGACGGTGCACGGGCCGGAGCAGCTGCGCTTCCTGCGCTACCGGCCGGTGCTGGATAACACCGCGCTCAAGGAAGAGTTCGGGTTTGCGCCCAGCCGGACCAGCCGGGAAGCATTCCTGGAATTTAGAAAGGCGAGGGAGGCGGAGCGCGGCCAGGCGGTGTAGTGGACGGGTCGCTGTCGGAGAAGGCCCGCATCGCTGCCGTTGCAAGCCTGCGGCAGGCACCGCCGTCGGGAGGTTACCCGTTGCAACCTGTTGTAAAGTGGAGGAATGACCGCTTTGCTCCTCCTTAGATAGCCGCGTTTGCACTACAACGCGGCAGCCCCTTGCATTTGACGAGGGGCTTTTGTGTGTCTGGGGAAGAGTCACAAGCGCACGCGGAACCGGCGGCACGCCGGAGGCCGCGCATCACCAGGATTTCTTGAGGACAGAGGCGAAGCATAGTGAGCACGCAGTCACAGACTGACCAGTCGGAAGAGGCCGTATACAGTTTCGCGGCCATGGAGAAGAAGTGGCCGGCTGTCTGGGACGACCTTGGCGTTTTCACCCCGGCCGACGACGGTTCGAAGGAACGCCGCTACGTCCTGGACATGTTCCCGTACCCGTCCGGCGACCTGCACATGGGCCACGCTGAAGCGTTCGCGATGGGCGATGTTGTAGCCCGCTACTGGCGCCAGCGCGGCTTCGACGTGCTGCACCCGATTGGCTGGGACTCCTTCGGCCTGCCCGCCGAAAACGCCGCGATCAAGCACAACGCCCACCCCAGCGAGTGGACCTACCGCAACATCGACACCCAGGCCGGTTCCTTCAAGCGGTACGCCATCAGCGTTGACTGGTCCCGCCGCCTGCACACCTCTGACCCTGAGTACTACCGCTGGACCCAGTGGCTGTTCACCCGCTTCTACGACCGCGGGCTTGCCTACCGCAAGAACTCCCCGGTCAACTGGTGCCCGAAGGACCAGACCGTGCTGGCCAACGAGCAGGTTGTCAACGGCGCCTGCGAACGCTGCGGCACCCAGGTCACCAAGAAGGCCCTGAACCAGTGGTACTTCAAGATCACCGACTACGCTGACCGGCTGCTTGACGACATGGACCAGCTCAAGGGCCACTGGCCGGAGCGCGTGCTGGCCATGCAGAAGAACTGGATCGGCCGTTCCGAGGGCGCCCACGTCCGTTTCGCCGTCGAGGCCGCCGGAAACAAGCCGGAAGAGCAGGTCACCGTCTTCACCACCCGCCCGGACACCCTGTACGGAGCAACCTTCTTCGTCGTGGCCGCGGATGCGCCGCTGGCCCTGGACCTGGTGTCCGACGAGCACCGCGATGCGCTGCTGCAGTACCGCGAGGACGTCAAGGCGCTCTCCGACATTGAACGCCAGGCCACTGACCGCACCAAGACCGGCGTCTTCACCGGCCGCTACGCGATCAACCCGCTCAACGGCGAGAAGCTGCCCGTCTGGGCCGCCGACTACGTGCTGGCCGACTACGGCACCGGGGCCATCATGGCCGTACCGGCACACGACCAGCGCGACCTGGACTTCGCCAAGGCATTCGACCTGCCCGTCCGCGCAGTACTGGACACCGGTGAAGAGGATCCCGCCGTTTCCGGCACCGCGACCACCGGTGAAGGCACCCTGGTGAACTCCGGTGGGCTCGATGGCCTGCCGAAATCCGAAGCCATTCCGGCTGCCGTCCGCATCCTGGAGGAGAAGGGAACCGGCGAGAAGTTCGTGAACTTCCGCCTGCGCGACTGGCTGCTTTCCCGCCAGCGGTTCTGGGGCACCCCGATCCCCATCATCCACTGCGAAAAGTGCGGCGAGGTTCCGGTACCCGATGACCAGCTGCCGGTTACCCTGCCCACCGGGCTGAAGGGTGAGGCGCTGGCGCCCAAGGGCACCTCCCCGCTCGCCTCGGTGGAAGAGTGGGTCAACGTCTCCTGCCCGTCCTGCGGCGGTCCGGCGAAGCGCGACACGGACACCATGGACACCTTCGTGGATTCGTCCTGGTACTTCATGCGCTTCGTTTCCCCGCACTTCACCGAGGGGCCGTTCGACCCCGAGGCAGTCCGGAACTGGATGCCCGTGGGCCAGTACGTGGGCGGCGTCGAACACGCCATCCTCCACCTGCTCTACTCCCGGTTCTTCACCAAGGTGGTCAAGGACATGGGCCTGATCGAGGCGGATGAGCCCTTCACCGCTCTGCTGAACCAGGGCCAGGTCCTCAACGGCGGCAAGGCGATGTCCAAGTCGCTGGGCAACGGCGTGGATCTGGGCGAACAGCTGGATAAGTACGGTGTGGACGCCGTGCGCCTGACGATGATATTTGCTTCGCCTCCGGAAGACGACGTCGACTGGGCGGACGTCTCGCCGTCGGGCTCCGCCAAGTTCCTGGCCCGCGCCTGGCGCCTCGGCCAGGACGTAGCCTCCGAACCGGGCGCCGACTTTGCCGCAGGGGACAGGAAGCTGCGCACGGTGACGCACCGCACCATCGCCGACGCGGCTGAACTGCTGGATGCCGGCAAGTTCAACGTGGTGATTGCCAAGCTGATGGAGCTGGTTAACGCCACCCGCAAGACCATCGACTCCGGCGCCGGTGCAGCCGACCCGGCGGTCCGCGAAGCAGCCGAAAGCGTTGCAGTCATCCTGAGCCTTTTCGCGCCGTACACGGCCGAAGATCTCTGGAACGCGCTGGGCCACCCGGCATCGGTCGCCAACGCGGGTTGGCCGGCGGTTGACGAGTCCCTGCTGGTGCAGGACACGGTCACCGCGATCGTTCAGGTCAAGGGCAAGGTCCGTGACCGCCTGGAAGTGCCGGCGGACATCACGGAGGACGCTCTGCGTGAGCTGGCACTGGCCTCGGAGCAGGTGCAGAAGACGCTCGACGGCGCCGGCATCCGCACCGTCATCGTGAAGGCACCCAAGCTCGTGAACATCGTGCCCGCCTAGCCATGATGGACTGGGCGGCGCTGCGCGGACGGTGGTTCCGTTCCCGGGAAACCGGGGGCAGTGGGCCAGCGTCCCGTCCGCGCGTCGCCGTAGTTACCGACTCATCCTGCTCGCTGCCCGAGCAGTGGGCAGAGACGCCTGCGCTTGCGTCGCTGGTGCGGGTCGTTTCAATGCCCGTGATGATCGGGGACCAGATCTACGGCGAGGGCACCGACAAGATGATTGGTGCCCTCGCGCTGGCCCTTGCCCAGGGTAGGGAGGTCCGCACCTCGCGGCCGTCTCCGGGAGCGTTCGAGGCCGTCTACGCCGAGCTCGCTGCAGCCGGTTTTGAAGCGGTGGTCTCGGTGCACCTTTCGTCCAAGCTGTCCGGCACCGTTGACTCGGCCCGGCTCGCGGCCCGGTCCGCCGCACTTCCCGTGCAGGTGGTGGACACCGCCTCGGTCGCGATGGGGCTGGGGTATGCGGTGCAGGCGGCCGCACGGGCGGCACTGGGCGGAGCAGGAGTGGACGACGTCGTTGCTGCCGCCCGTGCCAGTGCCGATGCTGCCCACATCCTCTTCTACGTGCCCAGTCTCGACCAGCTGCGCCGCGGCGGACGGATCGGGGCTGCCGCCGGCTGGCTGGGGACGCTGTTTGCCGTCAAGCCCATCCTGGCCATCCGGGACGGGCTGGTGGTGCCGCTCGAACGCGTACGAACCGCCCCGAGAGCCCTTGCCAGGCTGCAGGAGCTCTGCCGGGAAGAACTGGCCCGGCGGCCCGGTCCGGTACGCGTGGCGGTCCACCATTTCGGCAACGAAGCTGAAGCTGAACGTCTGGCTGCGGCGGTGGTCCATGACGCGCCCGAAGCTGATGTCATACTCTGTCCGCTGCCCGCAGTGCTTGCCGCACATGCCGGCCTGGGCGTGCTCGCGGTGGCCGTTGCGCCCAGTACGCCGGCTGGGCCGGCATCCGGTGCTGAGGCCGGTGTCCCTGACGTGCAGCCATCCGGCGCTGCAGGCAGGGTCAGGGGTGCCGGCGCAGCAGGCAAGATCCGGGCGGCCGGCCCGGCGGGAGCCGGAGGCAGGGCCGCCGAGGGGTCGGGTATCGGGGACCAGCCCGCACATCGTCCAGCGGATCCCGACGGGGATATTGACTAACCCCGGTCCAGTCCTCCTGCACAGCACCGTCCGGATGGCGGGCCGGTTCACAACGCCCTGCGTGCGAAACTGCGTGGTTCCTTCCGGCCCGTAGGCTGCCCGCCATGGCCAACCACCGCTGGGATACAGAACCGCCTGACACGCTGCCTTCCCGGCTTGCCGCGCGGCGTCGGGCCGCCGGGCAGGCGAAAACCGGCCAGAAAGACGGCGATCCGTGGCCCGGACCCGGGCTGCACGGGGGAGACCCCTCTGCTGCCGGCGACGGCGACGCGTGGGTGATTCCCTCTCGGGAGGGCATCGATGCCGATTCCCCGAATGCAAAAACCGGTCCTGGCGGCGACGGCTTCGCGGCTGGCCCGCAACCGGAAGTCCTGGGCGGCGGCCGGCGGCGGTGGCGCTTCCCGCTGCGTGCCGGAATCCTTGCGGCCTGCCTGATGCTTGCGGCTGCCGCGGCCGTGCCGCTCCTGCGCGACCGCGAGGCCGTGCTGGCAGTGGACCTTGGCGCCGGTCAGGGAACCGGGGAAACCGCCGGCGAACGCTCCACAGGCGGGCCCCGGCATCCGGGTGACGGAGGGTCCGCGGCGGCGGAAGGACCCGGCGCGGACATCCGCGAACCGGCCGAACCGGACACGGCGCGCGGACTGTCACCGGTACCTGCCGGTGACGAGCTGGTGGTGCACGTTGCCGGTGCCGTCGCCACACCTGGACTCGTCCGTGTCCCGTTGGACGGCCGTGTGGCCGACGCGGTATCAGCAGCCGGCGGGGCCACCGGTGACGCAGACCTTACCCGGGTGAATCTCGCTGCGCCGATGACGGACGGATCCATGGTGGTGATCCCGGCGAAAGGGGACGCGGCTGTGCCCGCGGCACCGACGGGCGCCGCAGGGCAAATGCCGTCGGCGGGACCTGCGGGCCCGGGAACCGGTGGCGGGAGCCCTGCGGTGAACCTGAATACCGCCGGTGAGTCCGAACTGCAGACCCTGCCTCGGGTGGGTCCCGTGCTGGCGGCCAGAATCATCGCCTGGCGTACCGAGCATGGTCCCTTCCAGCAGCCGGAGGACTTGGACGCCGTGCCTGGGATTGGGGAAGCAATGCTGGCTGCCCTCCTGCCGCTGGTAGCAGTGTGACTACGGTGGGTGTGAGACCGGTACACCGCTTTACGGCGACCTTCCTCCACGGCCGGCCCCGACGCTGCCCCTTCCGCGACTGGCAACAGGTCCATGGGCCGTAAAAGCCGGTGGGCGCGTTACACGACAGCCGCCGTCACCGGCGGAACAGCCGAATATGCCGCTGGAACGCAGGCGGGGACGGCGGCTGGGAAACCGGTCGGGAGGCCGCCCGGGTCGGTGGCCGTCAGGGTCGCAGCAAGACGTGCGGGAAGCCGCCCCAGGGTAGATCGCCGGACGGCCCGCACGGCCGTCAGGCCGCAAACAGAACTGCGGCTGGTTCCGGTCGCTGCCTGCGCCTGGGCCACTGCTGCCGTTGCAGTGCGGCTGCCCGGTCCGGTCACCCTGTTGGCCGCTGCCGCTGGAAGCGTACTGCTCCTGGTCCTGCTCCTGGCGTCCCCGTGGAAGAGACCATCACGGCTTGGGAGCGCGGCGGCGGCTGTGCTGGCTCCCCTGGCCGTGCTGGCCCTGGTGGCCAGCTCGGCGGGCACAGCGGTTCTTTCGCGGCACGCCGGTTCCGCCGGAACGGCTGTCGCTTCCGGAGCCTCAATCACGGGCGAGCTGGTGGCCGGCAGCGACGCCCGCCCGGCCGCTCCGGACCGGTTCAGCGGCAAGGCACGGTACCTCGTGGAGGCAGAGCTGAAGAGCTTCACCCTCGCCGGTGAACGTTCAACGGCCAGGCTGCCGGTCCTGGTCATCGGCGGCGAGGCCTACGCCGGTATCCATCTGGGGGACAGGTTCAGCACAGCGGGGACCCTCAGCGCCTCCGCCCCTGGAGACCGCACGGCCGCGGTGCTTCGTGTCTCCCGAATGCCTGTGGTCCAATCCGCCGGCGGGCTCCTGGCCCTTGCCACCGACCTCCGGACCGGTTTCGCCAGCCGTGCCCAGATCATCGGGAACAGGGATGCGGCCGGACTGCTGCCCGGCATGGTCCTGGGGGACAGGGCGGCTGCGCCGGAAGACCTTACGACGGCGATGCAGGATACGGGGCTCACACACCTGACCGCGGTGTCCGGCGCCAACTGCAGTTACCTGCTGGCCTTCGTATTTCTTGTTTCGAGGCTTCTCCGGCTTCCCAGAAGCGCCGCGGCTGCGGCGGCCGTCGTGATACTGGCCGGATTTGTGCTGGTGGTCCGGCCCGATGCCAGCGTGCTGCGGGCTGCCGTCATGGGGTCGATTGGAACGGCCGCCGTGCTGACGGGACGGGGTAAGGTTCCTGCCGCCCTGCTGTGCCTGTGCGCGGTGATTCTTCTCGTAGCGGATCCCTGGCTCAGCGGCAGCTACGCCTTCATTCTCTCGGTGTCGGCGACGGCTGGACTGATCTTCCTGGGGCCGCGGCTGACTGCAGGCCTGGGACGCATCGTCCCGCAGCCGCTGGCCGTCCTCACCGCCGTTCCCCTGGCGGCGCAGGTTGCCTGTTCGCCGGTGCTCATCCTGCTACAGCCGAACCTGCCCGCCTACTCCCTGCCGGCCAACATAGCCGCGGCGCCCGCCGTTCCGTTTGTCACGATCGCCGGCATGGCAGCGGTCCTGCTTGGACACGCGGCACCTCCGCTGGACATTCCGTTGCTGCTCTCCGCCGGCATGGGTGCCGGATGGGTCGCAGGAGTCGCCCGGTTCTTTGCCGGAGCCCCCGGCGCATTGCTGCCATGGTTACCCGGTCCCGCCGGTGCCGCCGCCATGGCGGGCGCGGCAGCTCTGCTGACGCTCGGCGTGATGCGGCTCGGGCGCGACCGGCAGGACCCCGGGCCCAATGCCACACTCGGCGGCCGCAAGGGGCGTCCAAACGCCATGTTCTCCGGGACTTCCGGCGCCCGAAGGAACATCAGGCTCCGGGAGTCCCGGCCGGCTGTCCGGTTCGGGGTGGTGCTGGCCGGGGCAATACTAGCCGCGGCCCTGGCGGCCGCGGCCGTCCGTCTCTTTCAGCCGGAAACGGCAACCCGGGAGTGGATAGCCGCGGCTTGCGACGTAGGCCAGGGCGACGCACTGGCAGTACGGACGGGACCGGAATCGGCAATCGTGATCGACGCCGGGCCGGACCCTCCGGCACTGGATGCCTGTCTGGACCGGCTGGGTATCCAGACCGTCGACTGCTCGTGATCACGCATGCCCATGCGGACCACTACGCCGGGGCGGCTGCGGCCGACGACGGCAGGGTGGTGGAATCGCTGGCATACTCATCTGCAGAAGCCGGCCTGCCGGCTGAAATCACGGACCTCGCCGACCGGCTCGGCATCCTTCCCCGGCGCCTGGCGAAGGGCGGGTACGGCGAGCACGGGGGAGTGCGGTGGGACGTCCTCTGGCCGCCTGCCGAAGCTGCTCCAGGGGCAACCGGCAACGGAACCCCGGCCGGACTGACCGAAAATGATGCCAGCGCCGTCCTGCTCGTCAGGACCGCCGGCATAAACCTGCTCTTCACCGGTGACCTGGAAGAAGACGCGGCGCGGCAGATGCTGCGGTCCAGTCCGGAACTTCGGGCTGGAACCGTGCACGTACTCAAGGTGGCGCACCACGGCGCACGCAATTCCGGCGGGGTTTTACCGGCCGAGCTCCGGCCGCCGCTGGCACTCATCTCAGTGGGGAAGGAGAACACCTACGGCCATCCTGCACCTGAAACGCTGAAAAACCTTGAGCTGGCCGGATCGCAAATAGCCCGCACGGATCAGCTGGGCAGTTTCTTCCTGCACCTTGAGGACGGCAGACTGCTGGTCAGCGGGCTGGGTGCCGGATCTTGACCTACGGTGGAGCCAGGACGGCGGCAGAACCCGCCGGCCCGCTCAGGCGGCGGGACTGGAAAGGACCGTCCGCAGGTCAGCCATGGCCACGGTGAATTCCTTAGCGCTGGCCTGAACATCGGCAGCAGCGCCCAGCCACCCGTCCGCCATGACGGAAACCGCGGCGTAGGCAGCATTTGCGGCGAGTGAGGCTTCATAGGCCGGGTCGGCGTCGATGCTTGAGTACTGCGGGTTGGCGGAGAGCCAGTCCCGAATCGTCGCCATGATCCTCGTGCCGGCATCCACCAGTGTGGTGGTTCCGGCATCCCGTGCGGCGGGCTGCCTGCGTGACAGCTCTGCCCGCAGTTTGGCCACTTCCGGGTCGGCGGGCCGAAGCGAACCAAAGATCAGCGCAATGGCACCTGCAGCGGAGTCCCGGCCATGCCGGGAGAGAACTTCATTGGCGGCTTCCTGCGGCAGTACGTTCATTGGCCGGCCAACGATCGCCGCATCCCGGGAAGGGAAGTAGTTGAAGAACGTGCTCCGGGAAATCACTGCTTTTTCGCAGATCTCGTCTACCGTGACGGCTTCAAACCCGCGTTCCAGGGCGCCCCGGACCGCGGCCAGTTCAATGCGTTTCTCGGTGTCCCGCCGCTTGCGTTCCCGCAGCCCGGGCGGGCGGGCGGAATCGTCGGCGGGTTTGGGCTTCGGTACGCAGGGAACGCTCTCTCCGAGGGAGGGATCGTTCACGCCAACCACGTTCCGCAGGGCATCGGCAGCGGCCAGGCAGGCGGCCAGCGGCTCAGGCAGGTCCCGCAGCGGAATGCTCCACCACTGCGAGGCCGCGAACAGTGCGGCATAGCCCGAGGTAACCGCAAGGACCGCTTCGGTGCGGGGCTTGCCGGGGAGCCGGGCATGCTGCGGATTGGCACGAAGCCAGCCCTCAACGGCATCACTGAGGTTGTTCTGCACCGAGATGAGCCCGGTTGAATACTGGCTCATGGCGGCGGGCTGTTCGGTGATGAGCCGGGTGCGGTCCCGCAGGACGTCGGCATCGGCCGTCCGGTGGGCGAGGCCCGGAACCTGCATTTCCAGCAGTCCCCGCACCAGGTCCTCCGGATACTGCGAGAGAATCGGGTGGGTTACCTCCGGGCCGGGCACGGTCAGGGGCTTGCCGATGATCGCTGCGTCCCGGGAAGGGAAGTGGTTGAAGAACGTGCTGCGGGAAATATCAGCCAGGGAGCAGATCATTTCGACCGTCACGCGGTCATAGCCCTGCTCCAGCGCCGCGCTCACGGCGGCACGCGCTACAACTGCAGGCGGCTGCCTGCGGGAGGGCTTGCGCCGGGAGGATGTTCCCTCGTCTGCGGCCACGAAATCACTCTCCTCTAGGCGTATGCCTCCGCAACATTAGCGGCACCCGCCGATGCACACAAACTGGGCTGCCGCCGTCGCCGGTGGTTCCTCCAGGTGTGGTCGATCCCGCTGGGACGGTGCGGCGGCCATCCGTCCGGTGTGGCAAAAACGACGGCGGCGGAAGTTGGCGGGCGGGGTCCACCGTGGCAATGTTGGGGGTGATTGATCCCCGTCCATCTTCCCAGGAGCAGTGCATCCGTGAATCCGGCCGTGCCCAAGAAATCTTCCGCCAAGCCGGCGGCAGGGACTGTTTCCTGGCGGCAGGCAGTGCCCGCCCCCGTGGTGCTGTTGACGGGGCCGGAGGAATACCTCGCCGGACGGGCGATGGAGAACATCCGGCTGCAGCAGCGCAGCCAGGCTCCGGATACCGAAGTTATCCGGATCGACGCCGCTGCCTATACTGCCGGTGAACTGACGCTGATCGCCAGCCCGTCGCTGTTCGGCGAGGCCAAGCTGATCGAGGCTGCCAACCTGGCGCACATGAGCGAAGAGTTCCTGAACGACACCTTGGCCTACCTTTCTGACCCTGCTCCGGACACGGTTCTGGTCCTGCACCATTCCGGCGGAAACCGGGGAAAGAAACTGCTGGACGCCGTCAAAGCCGCCAAGGCCCCGGTGGTGGACTGCCAGCCGTTCAAGAAGGATGCCGACAAAGCCGATTTCGTGTCCCAGGAGTTCAAGGCGGCCAGGCGCCGGATCGACGGCGGAGCGGTCCGTGCCCTGGTCAGTGCGGTCGGTTCCAGCCTGGCTGAACTTGCGTCGGCCTGCCAGCAGCTGATGAACGACACCTCCGGGGAAGTCACCGAAGAAACTGTCGAAAAATACTACGGCGGACGGGTCGAAGCCACGGCTTTCAAGGTAGCCGACGCGGCTCTGGCAGGCCGCGCCGGAGCGGCGCTGTCAATGCTGCGGCACGCCCTTGCTACGGGGGTTGACCCCGTTCCCCTGGTGGCAGCGCTGGCCATGAAGGTGCGGGGCGTGGCCAGGGTTGCCGATCTCCGGGGTTCTTCCGCGTCACTGGCCAAGGACCTGGGGATGGCTCCCTGGCAGGTCGACCAGGCGCGGCGCGACGCGCAGCGCTTCTCCGCTGAATCGCTGGTGAAAGCCGTGCAGGTTCTCGCTGAAGCGGACGCGCAGGTCAAGGGCGCAGGCCGTGATCCGGTGTACGCAGTGGAGCGCGCGGTTACCGTCATAGCACTGGCTGCCTCCGGGCGGTAATTCGCGCGGTACCCCAGAGCCGGGCGTCGAAGCCCGGGTCCTTTGCAGAGGCTGGCAGCACTCGTATGCAGGGGGCTGCCCAGCCGCCTATCCCGAATGCGTCCGGCCCCGAAGGACCGAGTGACCGCCCAACCCAAAAACGGCCGGCCCCGAAGGGCCAGCCGTTTCTGCGTAAAACTAGGGGTCTTGCTTCCGCTTAGAGCGCGTTGACCTTCTTAGAGATGGCCGACTTGCGGTTAGCAGCGTTGTTCTTGTGGATAACGCCCTTGCTGACAGCCTTGTCCAGCTTGCGGGTAGCAGCCTGCAGGGCTGCCTGAGCCGCTTCCTTGTCAGCAGCGGTGACAGCGTTATCCACGTTGCGGATAAGCGTCTTCAGCTCGGACTTCACCGAGTTGTTGCGCTGACGCGCCTTCTCGTTGGTGAGGATGCGCTTCTTCTGGGACTTAATATTGGCCACTTATAAACTCTCTTTGTATTGCGGACTTGGTCGGTGAGGGATTTCAGACCAGACATTGACTGAGCGGCGTGGGGATACCGTAATGGCGCCCGGCCTGAAGTGCCCGTCGACCTGCGCGGACACACAGCAATAAATGTTAGCAGAACTTCGCGGACAGTGTGGAACCCGGCACTCTCCCTGCGTCCGCTCAATCCCGCAGGCCGGCGAGCCGTCTGGCAACGCGCTCGAAGACGGCACGGTCCACCACAGCGCCCTGGCGCCGGACGTCGGAAGGATCCAGGGTGATGATCCTGTCCAATTTCACTTCACTGGGCCGGCCCTTGCTGTCCCATGCGCCGGAACCGATATCCAGGTAGGCCGGATCCGACGCGCGGGAATTGTTCCGGTCCCGGGTAGTCAGCATCAGGCCCAGCAGGCCGGAGCCGCTGCGCCCGATCAGCAGGACCGGGCGGTCTTTGCCCTGGGAAGGATCCTCTTCATACGGGACCCAGGCCCACACGACTTCGCCCGGGTCCGGAGCGCCGTCCGGCTTGGGTGCGTATACCGGCCTGATGTGTCCGGCGTAGACGCCGCCCCGGGATGTGCCGGCAGAAGATGAGCCCGCAGAGGACATGCGCTGGGCAGAAGAAGGCTGCCGCCCGGGGCCGCGGCTGGACCCGGTCTGGGCCCGGGGAACTTTCGCCGGCGGCCGGGCCAGATGGCGCGCTGCGCGCAGGGCGGTCCGGGCGAGGCTGAGCAGGTTGCGGGAAGAAAAAGCCATGCGGACATCCTAGGCGCGCAGTCCGGGGCCGCTGCGCCGTCCGGGGGTTCCGGCGACGGGCGCCGCGGACAGTTCGGGGCCGGCGGGATAAACGTGGGAGACTGTTAACTTAGAAACCAGTCCCACTTCGTACAATCCCTGCGTGCGAGCGGCGCTTCGGATTGCAGTCGTGCATCCGGCACGGCGCCGAAGCCATGCAAACAGTAAAGGAACCGCCACAGTGTCACCTCTGGCCCGCTTCTCACCGGTGCCTGCCGCGACGGATCCGGCGATCATTCGGAATTTCTGCATCATCGCCCACATCGACCATGGCAAGTCCACACTGGCCGACCGTATGCTCCAGCTCACCGGAGTGGTCCAGCAGCGCGACATGAAGGCCCAGTACCTGGACCGCATGGACATCGAACGCGAACGCGGAATCACCATCAAGTCCCAGGCCGTGCGCATGCCGTGGGAACTCGAGAACACCTCCTATGCCCTGAACATGATCGACACCCCTGGCCACGTTGACTTCACGTACGAGGTCTCCCGCTCCCTGGCCGCCTGCGAAGGTGCAGTACTGCTGGTGGACGCCGCCCAGGGCATCGAAGCTCAGACGCTCGCCAACCTGTACCTGGCGATGGAAAACGATCTCACCATCATTCCGGTCCTCAACAAGATCGACCTGCCGGCGGCGCAGCCGGAAAAGTATGCCGAGGAGCTGGCACACCTGATCGGCGGCGATCCGGCGGACGTGCTGAAGGTCTCCGGCAAAACCGGCGTGGGCGTCGAAGCACTGCTGGACCAGATTGTCCGTGACATTCCCGCACCGGTGGGCGATCCCAACGCACCGGCACGCGCCATGATCTTCGACTCGGTCTACGACACCTACCGCGGGGTGGTCACCTACGTCCGCGTCGTCGACGGCAAGCTCTCGCCGCGCGAACGCGTGCAGATGATGTCCACCCGCGCGAGCCACGAACTCCTGGAGATCGGTGTCAGCTCACCCGAGCCCACTCCCTCCAAGGGCCTGGGTGTCGGCGAGGTGGGCTACCTGATTACCGGCGTGAAGGATGTCCGTCTGTCCAAGGTTGGCGACACCGTCACCAACCTGGCCAAGCCCGCAGCCGAGTCGCTGCCCGGTTACGCCGACGCCAAGCCCATGGTCTTCTCCGGCCTGTACCCAATTGACGGCGCCGACTACCCGGTGCTGCGCGACGCGCTCGAAAAGCTGATGCTCAACGACGCCGCACTCGTGTACGAGCCCGAGACCTCCGCAGCGCTTGGCTTCGGTTTCCGTGTGGGCTTCCTGGGCCTGCTGCACCTTGAAATTACCCGTGAGCGGCTCGAGCGCGAGTACAACCTGGACCTCATCTCCACCGCACCGAACGTGGAGTACGAGGTGACGCTTGAGGACAACAAAGTGGTCACCGTGACCAACCCCAGCGAGTATCCCGATGGCAAGATCAAAGAGGTCCGCGAGCCCATGGTTGCGGCCACCATCCTGGCGCCGAGCGAGTTCGTGGGCGCCATCATGGAGCTGTGCCAGACCCGCCGCGGTGTGCTGGGGGGCATGGACTACCTTTCCGAGGACCGGGTTGAAATTCGTTACCGCCTGCCGCTGGCCGAGATTGTCTTCGACTTCTTCGACGTGCTGAAGTCCAAGACCCGCGGCTACGCCTCGCTGGACTGGAAGGCCGACGGAGAGCAGGTGTCCGACCTGGTCAAGGTGGACATCCTGCTGCAGGGCGAGCAGGTGGATGCCTTCAGCTCCATCACCCACAAGGACAAGGCGTACGCCTACGGCGTCATGATGACCGGAAAACTGCGGGAACTGATCCCAAGGCAGCAGTTCGAGGTGCCCATCCAGGCCGCCATCGGCTCCCGCATCATCGCCCGCGAATCCATCCGTGCCATCCGCAAGGACGTGCTTGCCAAGTGCTACGGCGGCGACATCAGCCGTAAGCGCAAGCTGCTGGAAAAGCAGAAGGAAGGCAAGAAGCGCATGAAGATGGTCGGCCGAGTGGAAGTTCCGCAGGAAGCCTTCGTGGCCGCCCTGTCCTCCGACGAATCCAAGGACAAATCCAAGAAGTGACACCAAGCGCACTGCCCCTCGGGGATCCCGCGCCAAAGGACGGACTTCTTCCGTCCGACGCAGCAGCCGCGGCTGCAGAACGGAAGTTCGGGCTGTACGTCCACATTCCTTTCTGCGCCGTGCGCTGCGGCTACTGCGACTTCAACACCTATACCGCTACGGAGCTCGGCGGAGGTGCCTCGCAGGACGCCTACGCCGCAACGGCACAGCAGGAAGTCCGGTTCGCCTCGGCTGCTTTGGCGGCGTCGGGCATCCCGGGGCGGCCCATCGAGACAGTCTTCTTTGGCGGCGGCACACCGACCCTGCTCCCCGCCGAAGACCTGGCCGCCATCCTGGGCACCGCCGTCGAACAGTGGGGCCTGGCTCCCGGCGCAGAGGTGACCACCGAGGCAAACCCCGACTCGGTGACCCCCGAATCCCTGCAGCTCCTGAAGGACGCCGGCTTCACCCGGGTTTCCTTCGGCATGCAGTCTGCGGTGCCGCACGTGCTGGCGGTCCTGGACCGGACCCACACCCCGTCACGGGTGCCGCAGGCGGTTCAGTGGGCGCGCGACGCAGGCCTGAAAGTCAGCGTGGACCTGATCTACGGAACGCCGGGGGAGTCCCTGGCAGACTGGAAGCATTCGGTCGAGGAGGTCCTGAGCTACCAGCCGGACCACATTTCCGCTTACGCGCTGATCGTCGAGGAGGGCACCAAGCTCGCCGCACGCATGCGCCGCGGCGAAGTGCCGCCGATCGACGACGACGACCACGCGGACAAGTACCTGCTGGCCGATGAACTGTTCTCGGCCGCCGGCCTGAACTGGTACGAAGTCAGCAACTGGGCGCGCACCCCGCAGGACGCCTGCCGGCACAATCTTGCCTACTGGCGCAGTGATGACTGGTGGGGAATCGGCCCCGGCGCCCACTCACACGTCGGCGGGGTGCGCTGGTGGAACGCCAAGCACCCCACGGCCTATGCGCAGCGGATTGCAGCGGGGGAGTCACCCGCCGTCGGGCGCGAAACCCTGGACACGGACACCCGCTACCTTGAAGACGTTATGCTGCGCACCCGGCTGGCCGAAGGCCTGCCGCGGGAGCTGCTGCGCCCCGAAGGACGTCACGAAATTGCCGGACTGATCGCGGACGGACTGGTTGAACCCGGGGCAGCCATTGGGGGAACCGTGCTGCTCACACTCAAGGGCCGGCTGCTGGCTGACGCCGTGGTTCGGCGCCTGCTTCCGTAAACCGGCCGGACAACCGAAAAAACCGCCGGTCCCTCCGGGGACAGCGGGTCTTTTCATGCACGGCAGCGGCCGTCAACGCTGGCGCGTCAGCGGAAGCGGCGCAGGTTGTAGCGGTAGCGGTAGGGCCGGCCGCGGTTGCATTCGATGCCCGCAATGACGGAGTACACGGCGACGACGATCCAGATGAGCGCGTTGAGAATGGCGAAGTATCCGCCCACCACCGGAATGAAGGAGAGCAGCCAGGCCACGAGAGCAAGGATGGTGGGAGGGAGCGTGAAGTTCAGGGCTTCCTTTGACTCCTGGGCCGTGAAGGGTCCGCGGTCACGGAAAACCAGGTAGATGATGAGCGAAGGAACGAAACCCAGGATCCCGCCAAAGTGGGAAAGGGTTGCCCACTGGCGGTCTTCCGACGCGGTCAGGGGAAGTGCGTTGGCCGGGGCGCCCTGGTAGTCCGGGCGCGCCGGCGAACCGCTGTGATCCGGTTGCGGGTGGTTCGGGCGTGGGTTGGGCACGGTGGCTATTCCTTTAACTCTCAGATGACGCAGGGATCGCCCCCCCGCGGGTACCTGTTGTTAGACAAGGGTACTGGCTCCAGCGGCAGGAACGGGCACCGGGACACCCCAGCGTGCCGTGCCGCGGGTGTGCCCGCAGGCATTCCGGTAATCCCTACGGGACGGTGAGGAAGTCGATGACTTCCTCCACCCGGCCCAGCAGTGACGGCTCCAAATCGGCGTAGGTGCGAACCGAACCAAGCAGTTTCTTCCAGCCCATGGCGACGTCGGTATGGTCACGGTGCGGCCAGCCGAGTCCCTTCAGGATTCCGCTTTTCCAGTCCTCGTGCCGCGGCACCACCGGCCATGCCTGCAGGCCGATCACGTGGGGCTTGATCGCCTGCCAGACATCGACGTACGGATGGCCGACGATCAGCACGTTCCCCGCGGCTCCGGGCACCCGCATCGCTTCGGCGGCGATGCGCGATTCCTTGGACCCTGCAACCAGGTGGTCCACGAGGATGCCGAGCCGCCTGCCGGGACCCGGTGAGAAGTCCCGCACGGCGCCGGCGAGGTCGTCCACGCCGTGGAGGGGTTCGACGACGATGCCTTCGATCCGGAGGTCGTCTCCCCAGACCTTCTCCACCAGTTCCGCGTCATGCTTGCCTTCAACCCAGATGCGGCTCGCCCGGGCGGTACGGGCACGGGCGTTCGCCACGGCGACGGATCCCGACGCCGTCCGCCGGGCAACAGGGGCCTTGGCCTGAACGGCCTGGACCACTTCAACGGGTTCGCCTTCCAGCAGGAAGCCGAAGCCAAGTTCAAAGGAACGTGTCCGACCGTGGTAATCCTCCAGCACCACCAGGTGCATGCCGCCGGATTTCTCGGTGCGGATCACGGCGCCTACCCATCCGGTTTGCACCTCTTCCAGCACCAGGCCCTTCTCGGCACCCACCTTCCGCAGGGCCTTCCGTGCCGGGGCAGTGATGTCCTGCGGGCCCCACTCGTAGCTGGGCATGAAACCTCGTTCCTGACGGCGCGTGTAGGGCATGCGCTGGCTGCAGGCACGCAGGAATCAATGCTAGCAACGGGAGCGGATGGTATTAGACTTAGCACTTAGGGACATTGAGTGCTAAGTCTGGCCGGATGGCAGCCGCCAGCGGAAAGCCCGTCAGCGAAGGAGGAAACCATTGAGCGAACCACGCCGGCTCGAGGTGCTCCGGGCCATTGTCGAAGATTATGTCCACTCGCGTGAGCCGGTTGGCTCAAAGGCCCTGGTTGAACGCCACCACCTCGGGGTTTCCTCCGCAACCATCCGCAATGACATGGCTGTCCTCGAAGAAGAGGGCCTCATCGTTGCACCTCACACTTCCGCCGGACGCATCCCCACGGATAAGGGCTACCGCCTGTTCGTGGACCAGCTTTCGGACCTCAAGCCGCTTTCCGCAGCTGAGCGCCGCGCCATCCAGACACTCCTGGAAGGTGCAGAGGACATCGATGACATCCTGGACCGCACGGTACGGCTCCTCTCGCAGCTGACCAACCAGGTCGCCGTCGTTCAGTATCCCCACCTGGGCAACGCGAAGGTCCGCCACATCGAGTTTGTCCTGCTGGCGCCGGCACAGGTGCTGGTAGTGCTCATTTCAACGACCGGCCGGGTGGAGCAGCGCGTCATCGCGGTCCCGGCTCCGGTGACTGAACAGGACCTGCACGAACTGCGCCAGCATTTCCTCCAGGCATTGGCCGGAACCATGCTGACCCGTATCACCTCCCACCTCGCCGACACCCTGGCCACCGTTCCAGCACACCTGCGCGGACCCGCCGCAGCGCTGGGGCGGGCCCTTGAACAGCTGGCCGGCATCAACCGCGAAGACCGCATGATCATGGCGGGCACCGCGAACCTTGCCCGCGCCACGGGGGACTTCCCGCTGACCATAGGACCCATCCTGGAGGCCCTGGAAGAACAGGTGGTGATGCTGCGGCTGCTCTCCGAAATGGAACAGGATGCAAAGGGCGTTTCGGTGCGGATCGGATCCGAGAATCCCTACGGTTCCCTCTCCGAGGCATCCGTCGTCGCCACTGGGTATGGGCCGGACGCTTCCGCTATGGTTGGAATCCTCGGTCCCACCCGGATGGACTACCCCAACACCATGGCAGCGGTCCGAGCCGTTGCCCGCTACCTTTCCCGGGTCCTGAACAACTGACCCACCAGACCGGCAGGCGCGCCGCACGGTGCCCTGCGGAAGACTAACCACCCCCGAGGCGGGGGACGCAATACAGGAAGCGATGTGCACGAGTGAGTGATCACTACCAGGTACTCGGCGTCAGCCGGGATGCCACCGGCGAGGAAATCAAGAAGGCCTACCGCAAGCTGGCCCGCAAGCTGCATCCGGACGTGAATACCGCTCCCGGAGCGGCGGACGAGTTCAAAGCGGTCACCCACGCCTACGAGGTTCTCTCCGACCCGCAGAAGCGCCGGGTCTACGACACCACCGGCCAGGAGAACGGCACGGACAGCGGTTTTGGTGGCGGCTTCGGCGGCCAGGGATTCGGCTTCCAGGACATCTTCGACACCTTCTTCGGCGGCGGTGCTCCCGGCGGCGGACGCGGCCCGGCGTCCCGCACCCGGCGCGGGCAGGATGCGCTGATCAACGTCCGGATCGACCTGAAGGATGCCGTCTTCGGCACCAACAAGAAGATCGACGTCGAGACGGCTGTCCTCTGCCCCACCTGCGAGGGTTCCTGCTGCCAGCCCGGAACCTCGCCGCGCACCTGCGACATCTGCCACGGCAGCGGCCAGGTCCAGCGCGCCGTCCGTTCAATCCTCGGCCAGGTCATGACCACCGCACCCTGCGGATCCTGCCAGGGATTCGGAACCGTCATTCCGGATCCGTGCCACGAATGTGCCGGCGAAGGCCGAGTCCGCAGCCGCCGCACCCTGACCATCAAGGTTCCCGCCGGCGTGGCAACCGGTACCCGGATCCAGCTCAGCGGACAGGGCGAAGCCGGAACGGCGGGCGGACCGCAGGGCGACCTGTACGTCGAAATCCGTGTCAACGCTGATCCCGTATTCATGCGGGACGGTGATGACCTGCACGCCACGCTGACGGTTCCGATGACGGCTGCCGCGCTGGGCACCGTGATCAACATGGACACCTTTGACGGGGAACGTGAGATCACCGTCAAGGCCGGAACGCAGTCGGGCGAAGTCACCACGCTCAAGGGCCTTGGCGTAACCCACCTGCGCGGCTACGGCCGCGGCGACCTGATGGTCCACGTCCAGGTGGAAACGCCGCAAAAGCTCGACGCCGCTCAAGAGGAACTGCTGCGCCGGCTAGCAGAGCTGCGCGGCGAGGAATTCGCCGAAGGCCGGCTCAGCGGCAACAGCAGCAGCGGCGTCTTCGCGAAGCTCCGCGACCGCCTCGGTAACCACTAGCCGCCGGAGTCCACGGTGACCAACCCCATCTTCTTCGGCGATCCCGAACTCGTTGCTGCCGCCGCACCGGGGAGCGTCTTCGCGCTCACCGGCCCGGAAGCGCGCCACGCCGTCGCAGTCAAACGGCTGGCCCCGGGGGAGGACGTGGACATTGTCGACGGCGCCGGAAAGCGCCTGCGCGGAACCGTCCGTTCCGCCGATCCGGCGCTGCTGGAAGTCGACGTCCGCGACGTTGAGGTTGAACCGGGTGGCGACTGCGAATTCACGCTCGTGCAGGCGTTGGCCAAGGGGGACCGGGACGAGCAGGCCATTGAGGCGGCAACCGAGCTTGGCGTGGACGCAGTGCTGCCCTGGCAGTCTGAGCGCAGCATTGTCCGCTGGCGGGCTGACAAGGCGGCGAAGGGCCAGGCAAAATGGCGTGCCGTGGTGACCTCCGCGGCCAAGCAGTCCCGCAGGTCAAGGATTCCGCTGGTACTGGATGTCTCCGACAGCAGGACGCTGGCCTCCCGCCTGGCAGGTACCGGCCTGGTCCTGGTGCTGCATGAAGAAGCCGGGCTTCCGCTGTCTGCTGCCGTGGAAACCGCCCTGGCGCGGGCCGCTGGAACCGGTGTGGAAACCGGAATCCGGTCCATCGCCGTCGTAGTTGGTCCCGAGGGCGGCATCAGTCCCGCCGAAATCCAGGCCCTGCGAGAGGCCGGTGCCGTTGCCGTGCGGCTGGGTCCGCACGTGCTGCGTTCCTCAAGCGCGGGACCCGCAGCCCTGGTTCTGCTGAACCATCTGTTGGGCCGCTGGGGCTGAGACGGGGGGACTAATAGACCGTGAAGCGCTTTGAGTCTTCGTTCTCGCCTTCACCGTGGAATACCCGAAGGTTGTAATCCCCCGGTTCCAGGTCGATCCGGACGTCGAACATCGCCGTCTCGCCTGAGACGGCATCAAGCCGGATCTCACCGGATTTGAGGGCAGCAGTTTCAGGGCGCCCGTTGACCACTCGTTCAACACTCCAGAACAGCTGCTCATCGCGTTCCACGGCGGAGCCCGTTACGGTCACTGAAGCTTCAGTGCCGTCACCCTCCTGGGGGCTGACGATCCAGATTGGAGCCGGCATCGTGTTGTCCCGCACCAGGTCGCGTTCCAGATTCTCATGGCCAAACGCCGTATAGCCGGCCTTGCCGTCCACCAGCACCGCAACGCTGACGTTGTAGCCCGCAGTGGTCAGGCCGGCATTGGCCGCTGCTGCGGTTGCGGTGTACACCAGCTGCTGGACGGCGCGGTGCGCCATGCCTGCGTCCAGGGAAGGTTTGAAGGCATCGGAGGAGATGTCCACCGTGATGACGTTTTTGCTGGAGATCGAGGCTGTGACCCTCGAAGCGGGCGCCCAGGGCGTGAAGTAGTCATCATCCGAGGGCGTCGCCGTCGTCATGGTCATCACGGCTTCGCCAATGGGGTCGCCGGTGTTTTTCGACGGCAGGAACTCCCGGTACAGCTGGACATCCGACCCGTTCAGGCCCAGCCAGTAAACCGGCATCACCACCTTTGAAGCCGTGGCTTCCGCGGGTGCCGAAACTGCCATCGGGTGCCCTTCGGGAGACGTCGCGGCGCTGAAGGAGCTGGGCATGCTGGTGGTGGGCATTTCGGCAACCACGCCGCACGAGCCCAGGAACAGCGGCGCTGCCGCGGCGGCCAGAAGGAGGCGGAACCGGGCGGAGCGGCGAGTTCGCTGCTCGATCATGTCTGTCCCTGCCTTCCGGGGTTTTGCGCCGGCGCGAACGCCGGTCGATGCTGTGGGGGTCCGTCCGGGACAGGGGTCCAGGCCGGAGCGTCCCATCAAGCTTGGCACAGCGGAACCGGCCCAAACCGGGGGTTCCTGCCTTCGGAGCGGGACTGATACTTGATTGAGACCCAGACGATGCCAAGCCGAGATAAACGGCGTAATACAGCTCACATCATCCGTAACTGATCCGCATGCGCCGGACACCGATACCGGTCCCCGGAACCTGATAGGCACGTGCGGGCCCGTATCCAGTAGAATTAAGGAGGCTGTGAGCACCATAAATTTCAGCAGACTTACCATCCAGTTTTCCGATAAGGGGCGATGAGAGGCCGAGGGGCCGCATATATGACCGAATCTTCAGCAGGAATCGGCACTATCCACGAGGACCAGCAGACGATTGTGTTCGACTCAACCGAGCACATGGTCCAGTCTTTGGGCGCCAACGACGAGGCCCTGAAAGTCATCGAGAACGCCTTTCCGGAGGTGAACCTCCACGTCCGCGGAAATGAGCTCTCAGTTTCCGGCCCCGCACCCGACGTGGACCGGACCGTTCGCCTCATCAACGAGGTCCGCGTCCTTGCGCGTCACCAGACGCGGGTGACCCCCCAGATCCTGGAACAGCTGATCACGATGCTCCGCGACCAGAGTGCGGAACGCCCCGCCGAGGTTCTGACCCAGAACATCCTCTCCACGCGCGGGCGCACCATTCGGCCCAAGACGCTCAACCAGAAGAACTACGTTGACGCGATTGACCGCAATACCGTTGTGTTTGGGATTGGGCCGGCGGGCACCGGGAAGACCTACCTTGCCATGGCCAAGGCGGTCCAGGCCCTGCAGCAGAAGGAAGTTAACCGGATTATCCTGACCCGGCCGGCGGTTGAGGCGGGAGAACGGCTGGGATTCCTGCCCGGCACGCTCAACGACAAGATCGATCCGTACCTGCGTCCCCTCTACGATGCGCTGCACGACATGATGGACCCTGAATCAATTCCCCGGCTCATGGCAGCGGGAACCATCGAAGTGGCTCCGCTGGCCTACATGCGCGGCCGCACCCTCAACGATGCGTTCATCATCCTGGATGAAGCGCAGAACACGACGCCCGAGCAGATGAAGATGTTCCTGACGCGCCTGGGCTTCGGATCCAAGATGGTAGTTACCGGTGACGTCACCCAGGTGGACCTTCCCGGTTCCACCACCTCCGGCCTGCGGATCGTCCACGAGATCCTGGACGGCATCGAGGACGTGCATTTCTCCGAACTCACCGCCACCGACGTCGTCCGGCACCGCCTGGTCAGCGACATCGTGACCGCCTACAGCGAGTGGGATGAAGAACGCCGTCCACGCACCGGTTCGCACAGCACCGGGCAGGAGAGAAAGCGATGAGCATCGAGGTCAACAACGAGTCGGCCATGCCGGCGGACGAGGAAGCGCTGGCCCGCCTGGGACGGTTCGTGCTGGATGCCATGTACGTCCATCCGGAAGCTGAACTTTCAATCATCCTGGTGGACGAGGACGCCATCGAGAAGCTCCACATCGAATGGATGGACCTTCCCGGGCCCACCGACGTGCTCTCCTTCCCGATGGATGAGCTGCGCCCCGGCACACCGGGCCGTCCTGCCCCGGCAGGTGTCCTGGGGGACATTGTCCTGTGCCCGCAGGTCGCGGCACGCCAGGCTGAAACCGCCGGCCACGGCCTGGAAGACGAGCTGCTGCTGCTGACCACCCACGGCATCCTGCACCTGCTTGGCTACGACCACGCGGAACCCGAGGAAGAAGCCGAAATGTTCGGCCTCCAGCGCCGGCTTCTGTCGGACTACACGGGCAGGGAAGCCCCGAAGGAGACACGCAGTTGAGCGTAGGCGTCCTAGTGGTCATGGCCCTCGCCTTCGTGGTGCTGGCCGGACTCCTTACCGCCGCCGAGGCAGCATACGGCTACCTCCCGCGACACGAAGCCGAAGCGCTGCTTAGCGGCCGTGCCGGAAAACCGCTGAAGCGGATACTGCAGCACCCCGTGGCGCACATGCACGCGCTGCGGTTTTGGCGCGTTTGGTTCGAAATGGCGACGGCGGTGTCCGTCGCCATGGCCTTCCAGCTGGTCGTCGAAAACCTGTGGCTGGCCGGGCTCCTTGCCACGGTCACCATGGCCGGCGTCGGTTTCGTGCTGGTGGGGGTCTCTCCGCGCCAGATCGGCCGGCGGCACGTCACCGGCGTCGTAGTCCTCACCGCCTCGCTCGTGAGCGTCCTGCGCACAATTCTCGGCCCCATCCCGGGCTGGCTCGTGAAGATCGGCTCTGCAGTCGCTCCCGGGACGCAGGGCCCGGATGCTGCTTTCTTCACGGAGGAGGAGTTCCGCGAACTGCTGGACCGTGCCTCCGAAGCGGACATGATCGAGAACACCGAGGCGGAGCTGATCCACTCAGTCTTTGAACTTGGCGACACCAAGGTGCGGTCCGTGATGGTTCCCAGGACTGACATGGTTTGCATCGATTCAGGGTCAACTCTCCGGCAGGCGATGTCCCTCTTCCTGCGGTCGGGCTACTCCCGTGTGCCCGTCATCGAGGACAGCGCGGACCAGATCGTCGGCATCCTCTACCTCAAGGACGTAGCCGCCCAAATGCACGGGCGTGATCCTGAGGCGGGCAGCCAGGTGGTTGACGGCTTGTGCCGGCCGGTCCGCTACGTACCCGAATCCAAGGCTGTGGGGGAGCTGCTGCAGGAACTGCAGCGCGAATCCACCCACGTGGCCGTCGTGATCGATGAATACGGCGGAACCGCCGGACTGGTCACCCTGGAAGACCTGATCGAAGAGATCGTCGGAGAGATCGTCGACGAGTACGACTCCGAGCGGCCGGACATCGAAGACCTGGGGGACGGGCGCTACCGGCTCAGTTCCAAGGCCGGAATCGATGACCTCGGCGAACTGTTCGACATCAGCCTCGAAGACGACGAGGTGGACACCGTGGGCGGACTGCTGGCGAAGGCCCTTGGCCGCGTGCCGATCGTGGGCAGCGAAGTGGTTGTCGAATCGATCGTGCTCCACGCCGAGCGGCTGGAAGGGCGGCGCAATAGGGTCTCCCACGTACTTGCCTGGCGGCAGCCGGAAAACGGCGAAGACAATACTACGGCGGCGGCCCACCCGGACCGCCCGAAAACAACAGAACTGGTACCCCGAAATGACTGAACCCACGTTCCGCGCCGGATTCGTGTCCCTCGTTGGCCGGCCGAATGCCGGCAAGTCCACACTGACCAACGCCCTGGTGGGACAAAAGGTGGCCATCACCTCGGCGAAGCCCCAAACCACCCGGCACACCATCCGCGGAATCGTGCACCGGGAAACATCCCAGCTCATCCTGGTGGATACCCCGGGACTCCACCGGCCGCGCACCCTGCTGGGACAGCGGCTCAATGACCTCGTAGCGGACACGCTGGCCGAGGTGGATGCGATTGGATTCTGCCTCCCCGCCAACGAAGCCGTGGGCCCGGGTGACCGCTACATCGCCAATCAGCTGGCAGCACTGAAGCACAAGCCCGTGGTTGCCCTGGTTACCAAGACTGACCTGGTTGACCGCGCCGCCCTCGCGAAGCAGCTGATGTCCGTAACGGCGCTGGGCAACGAAGTGCTTGGGGAGGACGGATGGGCGGACGTCGTTCCCGTGTCCGCCGCCGACGGCTTCCAGGTGGACACCGTTGCGGACGTCCTTGCCTCCCGCATGCCGGCGTCTCCACCGCTCTACCCGGACGGCGAGCTGACCGATGAACCGGAAGCTGTCATGGTAGCTGAGCTTGTCCGCGAAGCCGCGCTCGAGGGTGTGCGGGACGAACTGCCCCACTCCCTGGCCGTGGTGGTCGAAGAGATCGTTCCCCGTGAGGGCCGCAGCGAGGAGAACCCGTTGTTGGATGTCAGGGTCAATCTCTATGTTGAACGTCCGTCGCAGAAAGCGATTATTATTGGGCGGGGCGGTTCTCGCCTGCGTGAAGTGGGAACGAATGCACGCCGCGGCATCGAAGCACTGCTGGGAACCCGGGTTTACCTGGACCTGCATGTGAAGATTGCCAAGGACTGGCAGCGGGACCCCAAGCAGCTGGTAAAGCTTGGATTCTAGCGGCCAAGGCCGCATCTGAACGGGTCCCAAGCTTCTTTCCAGCAGCAGCCCGTACACTTTGTTCATCCAATTTCGCAAGCCATCAGCACCAGATCCACGGGAGGGAACGGCTATGCCATCACGCCGTGCCGCAACAGGTCAGGGTCCCTCCGGATCTGCCGCTACCAGCCGACGCCAGCCTTCGGCCGTACCCGGCGGCCGTCATCTGGGAAACGGAAAGGCCCGCGGGGGACACCCCGTGCTGGCCGCCGTTGCGGTGCTGCTGTCCCTGACCCTGGTATCCGGGCTGGTGTTCGCAGGAGTGCAGCTTCTGCGGCTGCAGAGCAACTTTGACACCAAGCCTCTGAACATTGGGCAGGATCAGGCTCAGTTCCCGGCGGACACCAATACCGATTCGATGCAGATCCTGGTGCTGGGCACCGACAACCGCGACGGCCAGGACTCCAACAACTCCGATGTCATGATGCTCGTGAACATGGCGGCAGACCGCTCCCATGTGACTGTGGTGAGTTTCCCGCGCGATTTGCTCGTGCCGCTGCCCGCCTGCACGGACCCTGAATCCGGGCTGCAGTTTCAGGCAATGGACCTTGCCCAGCTGAACGGAGCGCTGGGCAACGGCGGCCCCGGCTGCACCGTGGCGGCCATCAATGAGATGACCGGCCTGAGCATTGACCACTTCATGATGGCTGACTTCAACGCCGTGAAGGAATTGTCCAACACCCTTGGCGGCGTTGAAGTCTGCGTGAACCAGCCGGTGGACGACCCGTTGTCCGGCCTGAACATTCCCGCAGGTGTGTCCAGCGTCCAGGGCGACCAGGCACTTGCGTTCCTGCGTACCCGCCACGGCTTCGGCGACGGCGGCGATGAAGGCCGCATCAAGGCACAGCAGAGCTTCCTGGCCTCCATGGTGAGGAAAGTCCAGGGCGAGGGCACGCTGAACAACCTTCCCCGCCTGTACTCCATCGCTGACACCGTGACGAAGAACCTCACCGTGGACGAGGGGCTCACCGACATCTCCACGCTCATCGCCCTCGCAGGCCGGATGAAGGACGTGGACCTCGGGAACGTTGCATTCGTGACAGCCCCGGTGGTCCCTTACGAACTCGATCCCAACCGCCTCGTCCTCGACGAAGACGCAGCCAGGCCCCTGTTCGACGCCCTGGTTGCGGACCAGCCGGTTGGCGCCGAAGCGGAAGAGGAACCGGCAGCGGAAACCCCCGGCACGGCGACGCCCGGGACCGCCAGCCCCGCGCCCGCGGAACCGGAAGTTGATCCGTCGGCCGTTCCGGTGACCATCCTGGACGGCATCAGCGGAAGTGAGAGCGGACGCGACGCCGAGCTCGCCGAGTACCTGCTCAGCGAAGGGTTCACCCAGGCCCTGGCCGGCGGCCTGTCTGCCTCGACTACGCCGGGTACCCAGGTCTTCTTCGCACCGGGCTTCGACGCGATGGCCCTCAAAGTGGCCGAAGCGCTGAACATTCCCGCATCACAGATTGCCGTGAGCTCCGCGGTCAGCGGCGTCGTCGTGCAGGTTGGAAGCGACTTCGCCGAGGGCGATGTCATGGAGGACACGGGCAGCCTCGGCGGGCTCTCCGGACAGACCGCTGCGCAGGTTACGTGCCAGTCGGCCTTCGGTTACTGAGTTTTCAGTAGCCCCTGGGCGTGCGTGCTAGTCTGGGCACGTGCGCGCAGAGATCCTCCTTCTTAGCTGCCGCGGCGAGGCCACGCAACCCACTGTTTAGGCCGAACCCTCGCTGCGGAGTTTGTGTTGCCCGGCCACCATTTCTAAAGTTCTACAAGAAAAGGCCACTCCAGACATTATGCGAAACGCACAGCAGCCCTCCGGCATGCCGATCCACAAGTATGTTCCGTTCCAGGACCAGATCAGCGTGGATCTGCCGGACCGCACGTGGCCGGACAAGGTCATCACCAAAGCTCCGCGCTGGTGCGCGGTGGACCTCCGCGACGGCAACCAGGCCCTGATCGACCCGATGACGCCCGAGCGCAAGCACAAGATGTTCGACCTGCTGGTCACCATGGGCTACAAGGAAATCGAAGTTGGATTTCCCTCCGCCTCCCAGCTGGACTTCGACTTTGTCCGCCAGCTGATCGAGGGCGACCGGATCCCGGACGACGTCACGATCCAGGTCCTCACCCAGTCCCGTGAGCACCTCATCGAACGGACCTACGAAGCCCTCGAAGGTGCAGACCGCGCGATTGTCCACCTTTACAACTCCACCTCGGTGCTGCAGCGCAAGGTCGTCTTCAACACCGACCAGGACGGGATCGTGGACATTGCGCTGACCGGTGCGCGCCTGTGCAAGAAGTATGAAGAACAGCTGCGCGGCATCGACGTCACATACGAGTACTCACCGGAGTCCTACACCGGCACGGAGCTGGACTTTGCGCTGCGCATTTCAAATGCGGTTGCAGAAGTCCTTGAAGCGTCCACCGACCGGCAGATGATCCTGAACCTGCCGGCAACCGTGGAAATGGCAACACCAAACGTCTACGCCGACTCGATTGAATGGATGCACCGCAACCTCGCCAACCGTGAGGCGATCATCCTCTCCCTTCACCCGCACAATGACCGTGGAACCGGCGTCGCGGCGGCAGAACTCGGCTACCTCGCCGGAGCTGACCGGATCGAAGGCTGCCTCTTTGGCAACGGAGAGCGCACCGGCAACGTGGACCTGATCACCCTTGGCATGAACATGTTCAGCCAGGGCGTTGACCCGCAGATCGATTTCTCCAACATGGACGAAATCCGCCGGACGGTCGAGTACTGCAACCAGCTGCCCGTGCCCGAGCGTTCGCCGTACGGCGGAGACCTTGTCTTCACAGCTTTCTCCGGCTCCCACCAGGACGCCATCAAGAAGGGCTTCGAGTCCATGGAGAAGGAAGCCGCAGCTGCCGGGAAGTCCGTGGACGAGCTGGAATGGGGCGTGCCGTACCTGCCGATCGACCCGAAGGACATCGGCCGCAGCTACGAGGCCGTCATCCGCGTGAACTCGCAGTCCGGCAAGGGCGGCGTTGCCTACCTGCTCAAGAACGAGCACAACCTGGACCTGCCGCGCCGGGCACAGATCGAATTCTCCGGAGTCATCCAGCGGCGCACGGACACCGTGGGCGGCGAAGTCACCGGTGCCGAGCTCTGGCGTGTCTTCCAGGACGAATACCTGCCCACCACGCCGGCCACCGGCGCCGAGCCCTGGGGCCACTACGCCCTCACCTCTGTCACTGCGGATACCGCGGAGAACGGTTCGTTCCTGCTGACCGCCAGTCTGCGGGCCGGCGGCGTGCAGCAGCGCCGCGTGGCCTCCGGTACCGGTCCCATCGATGCGCTGCTGCAGATCCTGAGCCAGGACGGAGTGGATGTACGCCTGCTGGACTACTCCGAGCACGCACTGTCCGCCAGCGGCAAGGCAATGGCAGCGGCCTACGTTGAACTCGCCGTGGGCGAACGCGTGCTGTGGGGCGTTGGCATCGACTCCAACACCACCCTCTCGGCGCTGAAGGCCGTCATCTCCGCCGTGAACCGGGCGATCCGCGACGCTTCAGGAGACTAGCGTCCCCGCGCGGCGACCAGCCGGCGAATGCGCCCGGTACGCAGCCGCGTACCGGGCGTGCCGGCCTGCAGGAACACCGTGCTGCAGGAAAAAGCAGCCCGGCGTGGGAAAATGGGTCCGTGGCCACTAAATCATTCGCTTCACGGACCTACCGTGACGAGGGCGTGGTGCTGCGCACCCACAAGCTGGGTGAAGCGGACCGGATCGTCATCCTCCTGACGCGCAGCCACGGCCAGGTCCGGGCCGTCGCCAAGGGCGTGCGCCGCACGTCCAGCAAATTCGGGGCACGCCTTGAACCATTCATGGTCGTGGACCTCCAGCTTTCGCATGGACGCAACCTGGACATCGTGACCCAGGTCCAGACCAAGGGCGCCTATGGTGCGGGCATCGCCGCCGACTACGCCCGCTATACGGCGGCCGCGGCCGTGGCAGAGACGGCCGAACGGCTGACGGACGTCGACGGCGAATCCGCGAATGCGCACTATCATCTGGTTATTGGAGCCATGGCCGCCCTGAGTCGCGGTGCCCATGCGCCGGAACTGATTCTCGATTCATATCTGCTGCGGGCCCTGTCCACCGCCGGCTGGGCACCGTCCTTCACCGACTGTGCCCGCTGCGGGGCACCGGGTCCGCACAGCGCATTCTCCGCGCCGCTGGGCGGAGCCGTGTGTCCGGCATGCCGGCCTCCGGGCTCGGCGTCACCGTCAGCGGAGACCATGCTGCTGCTTGCCGCACTGCTCAGCGGCAACTGGGCGTACGCAGATGCCTCCGGTCCGCAGCCCCGGCGGGAGTCCGCAGGTCTGGTGGCCAGCTACCTGCAGTGGCACCTGGAACGGGTAGTCAAGTCCCTTCAACATGTGGAGCGTGTATAGTTTTGGTTCCTCCCCGCAACTCTCCGGCTGCTCCGTGGCCCCATCCGTCCGGCGCGGTCCCGCCGCCGGTTCCCCGTGACCTGGTTCCGGCACACGTCGCGATCGTGATGGACGGCAATGGCCGGTGGGCCAACCAGCGCGGCCTGCCGCGCACCGAAGGGCACCGGGCAGGCGAAGCAGCGCTCCTTGACGTCATGGCGGGCGCCGTCGAAATTGGCATCAAGCATGTGTCCGTATATGCCTTCTCCACGGAGAACTGGAAACGCTCCCCGGAAGAGGTCCGATTCCTGATGGGCTTCAGCCGGGATGTCCTGCGGCGGCAGCGGGACCAGCTGGACGAGTGGGGTGTGCGCATCCGCTGGTCAGGCCGCAGGCCCCGACTCTGGGGCTCGGTAATCAAGGAACTCGAAGCCGCCGAAGAGCAAACTCGGAACAACACCGCCTGCACCCTGAACATGTGCGTGAACTATGGCGGCAGGGCGGAGATTACCGACGCCGTCAGTGCGATCGCCGAAGACGTGAAGGCCGGCAGGCTGCGTCCCGGGAGCATTTCCGAGAAGACGATCCAGCGCTACCTCGACGAGCCGGACCTTCCCGACGTCGACCTGTTCCTGCGCACCTCGGGGGAGCAGCGGATCTCCAACTTCATGCTGTGGCAGTCTGCGTACGCAGAGATGGTCTTCATGGACACGCTCTGGCCCGACGTCGACAGGCGGACCCTGTGGGAAGCAGTGGAAATCTATGCGCGCCGGGACCGCCGGTACGGCGGAGCCGTGGACCGGGCGGCGGCCGGCGCTTAGCTTCCGGCCTGCCCGTCAACGTAGGCCGATGCCCACCTGCCCAGCCGGTCATAAGCCAGTGTGCGGACCGGCTTTGCTGAGAGCATCACGTCATGCAGGGCTCCGTCAAAGCGCAGGACCGTCACTACGGGGCCCAGGAGCAGCGCCCGCTGGACCATCAGGTTGACGTCCAGCACGCTGTCCGTGCTTTTCATTGACTCGTTCCAGGTGGCGCCGATCGTTGACCGTGCGGAGGCCAGCACCAGGACCGGGCAGGTGATGTCCAGTCCGCGTGCCACCCGGGCATGGCCTGCCAGTACTGCCGTGATCCACCCGGCACGGACAGGCCAGCTGCCCGGCGGCTTCCAGACCGGGTCAAGTTCCCACTCGCCGTCCGCTTGGGCGCTGAGTGACCGCCAGTAGAAATCCAGCTCGGGGATCTTCAGCCGTGTTTTCGGCCGGGTGCGTGCCAGCGGTTCCAGCAGTCCCGCCGCCGCATTGCGCGCCAGGGAACTGCCGCGCAGTTCAAGCCAGGGGCTGTTCAGGATCAGCGCGCAAATCCGGCCCGGGTTCCGGTGCGCCCAGAGTGATGCAACGAGACCGCCGGTTGAATGTGCCATCAGTGTCAGCCGCACCGGGGTTCGGGCCCCGCGGCTCTCGCGGATGTCGGCCTCGGCTGCGGCCAGGGCCGCTTCGATGTCCGCGTCGTAGTCGGAAAGGTCGGTAATGAACCCTTCGGACTGTCCAGTACGAAGGCTCCTGCCGTACTTCCGCAGGTCAACGGCGTAGAACGCAACGCCGCGCTCAGCCCAGAAGGCCGCCAGCTCAGTGTGGAAGAAGTAGTCAGCCCACCCGTGGATGTACACCACTGCGTTGACGGGCGCCGGCTCCACCGGCCCGCGGAGCCCGGCAATCCGCTCCCGCACCCGCCCCGCGAACGACGGCGGCGGAGGCTCCGGCGTGTAGGACACCAGGGTTGCCGTAACCGGTCCTTCGTCGTCCTCGCCGAGATCCAGTGTCAGTGCCCGGTATCCGTCGCCCAGCCTGTCAGGCTGCCAGTTCTGCCCCATGTATCGAAAATACACGAACGAGTCAGTGCCTCCGGACGGCGATTTGGTGCAGGACACCGCGGGTGGAAGCATTAAAACCATGCGCGTCTATCCCACGTTCTTCCGGATTGTGTTCTCCGGCATGGACCCCGAGAAAGCCCACAAGATCGGCTACGAAGTAATCCGTGCCGCGGCCCTGACGCCTGCGGCGCCGGTGCTGCGTGCCCTGACCCGTCCTGGCCCTGACCAGGCCGTCGACGCACTGGGTCTGCGGTTCCCCTCACCGTTCGGCCTGGCAGCCGGCTTCGACAAGGAGGGCGCCGCCGTCGTGGCATTGGCGAACCTTGGCTTCGGACACATAGAACTTGGAACCGTCACGGCGCACGCCCAGCCCGGGAACGCCAAGCCCCGGCTGTTCCGGCTGGTGGAGGACCGTGCCGTCATCAACCGCATGGGCTTCAACAACGACGGCGCTGCCGCGGTCGCGCCCCGGGTGCGGAAGGCCGTGGACGGCCTGTTCCGCCGCTGGGGCAGCAACCGCCCCATCGTTGGGGTCAACATTGGCAAGACCAAAAAAGTCGGGCTTGAGGACGCCGTCGAAGACTACCTGGCCAGCACGCGGCTGCTCGCAGCCGATGCCGACTACCTGGTGGTCAACGTGAGCTCCCCGAATACTCCGGGCCTGCGGCAGCTGCAGGGCATCGACTCGCTTCGTCCGCTGCTCACCGCAGTAGGCCGGACGGCTGACGAGACCGCGGGACGCCATGTGCCGCTGCTGGTGAAGATCGCGCCGGACCTCACTGACGAGGACATCGACGACGTCGCCCGCCTGGCGCTGGACCTGAAGCTCGACGGAGTCGTCGCCACCAACACAACTGTCGGACGGCAAGGGCTGGCCACGGATCCGGAAACCGTTATTGCCGCCGGTGTCGGCGGGCTCAGCGGAGCGCCGCTGAAACAGCGTTCACTGCAGGTCCTGCGCCGGCTGCGCGCGGCCCTGGGCCCGGAGCCGGTGATCATCTCGGTGGGCGGCGTTGAAAGCGGCGATGATGTTCAGGAGCGCCTCGATGCGGGGGCGAACCTGGTTCAGGGCTACACGGCGTTCCTGTATGAAGGACCGTTCTGGGCCGCGCGGATCAACCGCAGGCTGCGGAAGCTGCAGCGCCGGGGCTAGGATCCGGTAAGCGGTAGACCCGAACGGGACATCTGGCAGGAACATGCGGGACATAAAAGAAGGGACCGGCTGAACCGGTCCCTTCTTTTATGTCATCATCTGGTTTCCATGGACACGTCAGTGCCGTGCAGGGCCGAGGTCCGCTAGCTGACCTTCTCGCCGCGGCGCACCTGCGGCTTGGGCAGACGGAAACGGCGCAGCTGCAGGGCACGGGAGATTCCGTACCAGACGTCGCCCTGGTTGGGAGACCCAAACTTTTTGGTGAGCCGGCGGCGCAGGAGGAAGCGGATACGGATGCTGTCCACTATCACCAGCACAATCAGTGCCCAGAAGGCCATGAGGATGAAGCTCTGTATGGTGAGGTTTTGGATGAAGCTGGCCACCACAAAGACGGCAGCGGCGATCATCACGAATTCGCCAACGTTCCAGCGTGCGTCCACCACATCGCGCACGAAGCGCCGGTTGGGGCCCTTGTCACGCAGGGGCAGATAGCGTTCGTCGCCGGTATCCAGGGCGGCACGCGTCTTGAGGCGTTCCTCGCGCATGGCGGCACGGCTGGCCTCGCGGGCAGCTTTGCGGTCATTGGGAACCAGCGGGCGCTGGCGCGCAGCAACCTGATCCTTGCGCCGCGGAGTGGGCGCACCCTTCCCGGCGGAGCTGCCCTGCTTCGGTGAGGCGGCCTGGTCTGCAGCTGCCTGATCCACAGTTTCCTGCGCGGTGGGCGCTTCTTTCTTTCGTCCGAACACTCATCAAGGATACCTGAACACCACGTTCCCTGCGCGGCGGTTACGGCACGCCTGCACCCCGCACGTTTCAGGCGTTGCCGCAGGCCCGCGCCTCGAACCGGCAGGGTACGCAGTTGTAGGGTGTGGCCTATGACTTCCTCTACCCACACCTCCAGCACGGTCCCGGACGAGGCGGCGCTGCGCGCCAGCGTTGCTGCGGCATTTCCCCGCACGCTCGAGGACCTGACCAGGCTGGTAGCCATTCCCGGAATTGCCTGGGATTCCTTCGACCCCAAGAACCTGGACCGCTCAGCGGACGCCGTGGCCGAGCTGCTCCGCGGCGCCGGCCTGGATGACGTGCAGATCCTGCGGGTGGACAACAACGGCAAGCCCGGCGGCCCCGCCGTCGTCGCCCGCCGTCCTGCCGCACCCGGCAAGCCGACTGTCCTCCTCTACGCCCACCACGACGTCCAGCCGCCGGGCGATCCGGCACTCTGGGAGACCGAACCGTTTACCGCGACTGAACGCAACGGCCGGCTCTACGGCCGCGGCGCCGCGGATGACAAAGCGGGAATCATGGTGCATGCCGCGGCCCTGCGCGCCCTTAACGACGTGCTCGGGGACGAGCCGGGCGTGGGCATCACGTTCTTCATCGAAGGCGAGGAAGAAGCAGGCTCACCAACCTTCCGCTCGTTCCTCGAAACGCACCGGGACCTGCTCCGCGCCGATGTGATCGTGGTCGCGGACTCCGGCAACTGGAAGGTTGGAACACCGGCCCTGACCACCAGCCTGCGGGGCCTGGTCGACGGCACCTTCGAGGTTCGGGTGCTTGGCCATGCCGTGCATTCGGGCATGTTCGGTGGACCGGTGCTTGACGCGCCGACGCTGCTGGCCCGGCTGATCGCCACTTTCCACGACGAACGCGGCAACCTCGCGATCGCTGGACTGGAAGGATACGACGACGCCGAGGTGGACTACCCGGAGGAGGACTTCCGGCAGGATTCATCGGTCCTGGATTCGGTGCAGCTCGCGGGGGAGGGGTCCATTGCGTCCCGCCTGTGGACCAAACCGGCACTGTCGATCATTGGTATCGACGTGCCTTCCGTGGCGATGTCCTCCAACACCATCCAGCCCTCGGCCCGGGCAAAGTTCTCCATGCGCCTGGCCCCGGGGCAGGACCCCGAAGCGGCGATGGACGCCATGGCCCGCCACCTGGCCGCCAACGCCCCCCTCGGCGCAGAAGTGACCTTCATGCCGGGGGAGCGGGGCAACGCCTTCGCCACTGACACTTCCGCCCCCGCTGCCCGGACTGCGCTCTGGGCGCTGGAAACGGCGTGGGCCACAACGCCCGTCGAAATGGGCGTAGGCGGCTCGATCCCGTTCATTGCGGACCTCGTTGAGGTCTTCCCGCAGGCATCGATCCTGATCACCGGCGTCGAGGATCCGGATTCCCGGGCGCACTCGGCGAATGAGTCCCTGCACCTGGGTGACTTCGAGAAAGCGATTCTCGCCGAGGCCCTTCTTTTGGCCCGCCTGGGAATGCAGGAAACCCCCTAGGCCGTTACTGCTGGAGGGGTGCGCCGACGTACCATTGAGTGAACTGGCACCGGACCGCCCAGCGGCAAGCTGCTGAGGGGTCCGGCCGCCCGGACGGAAAGAGAGAAGCAATGAGCACTTCCACGAGTGAGAACGCTGGCCTGGTTGGAACCGAAGCCGCCGAAGAACTGCCCACGCATGACGTGATGCTCTCCGAGGTAGCTGCCGGCAAAGTCCGCTCCCTCCTTGAGCAGGAGGGCCGCACCGACCTGCGGCTGCGGGTCGCCGTTCAGCCCGGAGGCTGCTCGGGCCTGATCTACCAGCTTTACTTCGACGAGCGGGTGCTCGACGGGGATGCCGTGCGCGACTTCGACGGCGTAGAGGTGATCGTCGACAAGATGAGCGTGCCCTACCTCGCCGGAGCCTCGATTGACTTCGAAGACACGATTTCCAAGCAGGGTTTCACCATCGACAATCCCAATGCCGGCGGCTCCTGCGCCTGTGGAGACTCCTTCCACTAGGCCTGAAACCGCGGCTTGCGGGCCGTAACAGAGGGTATTCTGCCCGGCACGCGGTGCGGTCTGTCACTGGACTGCACCGCGTCCGGGGTAAGCTCTACACGTAGTAGTAAAACTGATCGTGCGCAGCTGGGGGATTTTCTGTCCGCTGTGCCGCACTTGCACGTAACAAGAGGAAGGGCCGTCTGTGAGTTCGCAGGACCGAACCAGCAGCCGACGCGCCAGGATCTTAAAGATCTCAGCCGTAACGTCGGCCGGCGCGTTGTTTTTATCGGGTTGTTCATCAGATGTCCAAAAGGGCTGGCTGCCCACGGAACGGGACACGACCAACCACACCGGCCGCATCATGGACCTCTGGGTCAATTCATGGATTGCTGCGCTGGCCGTAGGTATCCTCACCTGGGGACTGATCCTGTGGTGCATCATCGCCTACCGTCGCCGTAAGAACGAGACCGGCTACCCCCGCCAGCTCAGCTACAACCTGCCGCTGGAAATCTTCTACACGGCCATCCCGCTGTTCATGGTCCTGGTGCTCTTCTTCTTCACCGACCGCGACATCCGGGCGCTCGACGCCCGCGTGGACGATCCGGACGTCATTGTGGACGTCCGCGGCAAGCAGTGGGCCTGGGACTTCAACTACGTCAAGGAAGACAAGTACTACAGCGGCGTCCAGGTGAACCTGGACGGCGAGGAAAAGACCCAGGACGAGTTCCCAACCCTGTACCTGCCGGTCAACAAGTCCGTTGAACTGCAGCTGAACTCCCGCGACGTCATCCACTCCTTCTGGGTGCCCGCGTTCCTGCAGAAGCGGGACATGATTCCCGGCCGCACCAACTACATCACCCTCACCCCGCAGCAGGAAGGCACCTTCGAAGGCAAGTGTGCCGAACTCTGCGGCGAGTACCACTCCGAGATGCTCTTCAACGTGAAGGTCGTCTCCGAGGCCGAGTACAACGCCTACCTGGCCACGCTGGACGATGGTCAGCTGGGTGCAGAGTACGACCGCAACACCAACCTGAATCCGACGAAGTAAGGAGGTAGGAGGAAAGCTATGACTACCCTGGAATACACTTCGGAGGAATCAGGCACCCGGGTCGCCCCGCGCGTCGTGCCGGTCTCCAAGGGACGCATCGTCGTCAACTGGATCACCTCCACTGACCACAAGACCATCGGGTACATGTACCTGATCGCGTCATTCATTTTCTTCTGCCTCGGCGGCGTGATGGCCCTGGTCATCCGTGCCGAGCTGTTTGAACCCGGTATGCAGATCCTGCAGACCAAGGAACAGTACAACCAGCTGTTCACCATGCACGGCACCGTCATGCTGCTGATGTTCGCCACCCCGCTCTTCGCCGGCTTCGCGAACGTGATGATGCCGCTGCAGATCGGCGCACCCGACGTCGCCTTCCCCCGGCTGAACGCACTGGCTTTCTGGTTCTTCCTCTTTGGCAGCACCATCGCGGTCTCCGGGTTCATCACCCCGCAGGGCGCCGCTTCCTTTGGCTGGTTCGCCTATGCGCCATTGTCGAATACGACATTCTCGCCGGGCGTTGGCGGTGACCTCTGGGTCTTCGGCCTTGCCCTCTCCGGATTCGGCACGATCCTCGGTGCGGTCAACTTCATCACCACGATCATCTGCATGCGCGCCCCCGGCATGACCATGTGGCGGATGCCGATCTTCACCTGGAACACGCTGGTGACCGCCATCCTGATCCTGATGGCCTTCCCGCCGCTGGCTGCTGCGCTGTTCGCACTTGGTGCGGACCGCCGATTCGGGGCGCACATCTTCGATCCGGAAAACGGCGGCGCAGTCCTGTGGCAGCACCTCTTCTGGTTCTTCGGCCACCCCGAGGTGTACATTATCGCCCTGCCGTTCTTCGGCATCGTGTCGGAGATCTTCCCGGTCTTCAGCCGCAAGCCGATCTTTGGCTACAAGGGCCTGGTCTACGCAACGATCGCCATTGCTGCCCTGTCCGTGACCGTGTGGGCCCACCACATGTACGTGACCGGCGCCGTCATGCTGCCGTTCTTCGCTTTCATGACCATGCTTATCGCGGTACCGACCGGCGTGAAGTTCTTCAACTGGATCGGCACCATGTGGCGCGGATCGATCACCTTTGAGACTCCGATGCTCTGGAGCATCGGCTTCCTGATCACCTTCCTCTTCGGTGGCCTGACCGGCATCATCCTCTCGGCTCCGCCGCTGGACTTCCACGTCTCGGACACCTACTTCGTGGTTGCCCACTTCCACTACGTGGTCTTCGGCACAGTGGTGTTCGCGATGTTCGCAGGATTCTACTTCTGGTGGCCCAAGTGGACCGGCAAGATGCTCAACGAACGCCTCGGCAAGATCCACTTCTGGCTGCTGTTCCTGGGCTTCCACGGCACGTTCATGATCCAGCACTGGCTGGGCGTCATCGGCATGCCGCGCCGCTACGCGGACTACCTGGTCGAGGACAACTTCACCGCAATGAACCAGTTCTCCACGATCGCCTCCTTCGTCCTGGGTGCCTCCCTGATTCCGTTCTTCTGGAACGTGTACATCACCTGGCGCCACGGCAAGAAGGTTGAAGTTGACGACCCGTGGGGCTTTGGTGCCTCGCTGGAGTGGGCTACGTCCTGCCCGCCGCCGCGCCACAACTTCACGTCGCTGCCCCGAATCCGTTCGGAGCGTCCGGCCCTGGACCTGCACCACCCGGAACTGCAGCAGACCGTCACCAACGAGTCCGCACCCGGCCAGGTCTATGGTTCGGCTGACCGCAAGGAGAGCGTCAAGTGAAAATCGAGGCAAAGCTCTTCCTCCTGATGGCGCCCTTCTTCGCAGCGGTTGGCGTCGTCTACGGTTACCTCGTTGAGTGGATGGAGCCGGTGGGCTTCCTGGCGCTGTTCCTGACCGCCGGCATGTCCCTGATGATCGGGTACTACCTGATGTTCACGGCCCGCCGCGTCGGCATGCGCCCGGAAGACCGGCTCGATGCTGAAATCCACGAAGGATCCGGCGAACAGGGCTTCTTCAGCCCCTGGAGCTGGTGGCCGCTGGTCCTGGCGACCGCCTGCGCCGGAGCGTTCCTTGGCCTCGCCGTGGGTTGGTGGGTGCTGTACATCAGCGCCGGTCTGGCCGTGGTCGGGCTGATCGGCTGGGTATACGAATACAGCCGCGGTAACCACGCTCACTAGGCTTAGCAGCCACAACTAAAGATCAGTTGGCCGGAGGGTCCGCAGGTAAGACTGCGGGCCCTCCGTTTCTGCGTGCACCCGCACCGGAACAGTGCCCTGCCTGCAGGAGTGGACGTCCGTAGCCGGCATCCGTCCCGGTATCCTTGGATAAGCACTCCACCCAAAGGAAGGTCCCGCCCTCCCATGTCCGAAGCATCGCCTGGCCTGACGGTCCCCGCGCCGTGATCAGGCGTGCCCTGAAATCCTTCCCGGAAGGAATCGACTCGGCAGCCGGGGTGCCGAAGCACCGGCAGCTGGAAGAGATCCTGCGGCGGTTCGTCGAACAGCATGCCCCTCCCGGAACAGCTGTGCCCTCGGAACGGGAACTGTCCGAACACTTCAAGGTTGCCCGGATGACCGTCCGCCAGGCCATTGACGCCCTGGTGGCGGACGAGGTGCTGGAACGCGTCGTTGGCGTCGGCACCTTCGTGGCCAGGCCCAAGATGGACCTGCAGATCAAACTAACCTCCTACAGCGAGGAAATGCACCGCCGCGGCATGGTGCCGGATGCGCGCGTGCTGACATTCGAACAGGTGCCTGCATCCCACCTTGTCGCCCGGGAACTGCAGATCGACCCCGGACAGCCCGTGGTGCGGTTCCGCCGGCAGCTGCTGGCCGACGGTGAACCCATGAGCGTGGACGAAAACTTCATCCCCGCCTGGCACGTTCCCGGCATGTTGGAGGAAGAGCCCCCCACCTCGCTGTACCGGGTCCTCAGTGAGCGGTACGGCATGGTCATTGAGTGGGGCGAGGACACCATCGAGGCCACGGCAGCCACTGCGTCGACAGCGAGGCTGCTGAACGTGGACCTTGGCGCGCCGCTCCTCAAGATCCAGCGCCACGCGTACGTCTCCCGGTCGATGGTGGACTATTCCGTGTCCTACTACCGTGCCGACCGCTACAAGCTCTGGGTGCCGCTCCAGCGGCCGGGAATCCGTACGCCGCGCACCTACCACCCCGGACGCCATCAGGCGACCTGAACCAAGAACGGAGGGGTCGCCGAATGGAGATCCTGAGGATGTACAGGCAGGACCCGCCGCGCGGGATGCTTTTCAAGGAAGTCGTCTATGAGCCTGAGGACCGCTCGCTCATGACCACCAAGGGCAGGGTAGGACACGAAGGTTCCGTCTCCGTGCAGGAAGGCATCGAACCCGGCCAGGCTCAGGAGCTGATGCGGGAGTTTGGCGTGTCCGCCGCTGGGGAGGGGTACGCCGAAATTCCGGAGGAGGAGCAGCACTGGGTCATAGCCCAATACGCGCTCAAATCCAGGGACGGGACCGAGCGCGACCGGTACCTTGAACACAAGGCTGCCACTGCCATAGGCACCTACTTCTCCTGGCGGGGGCTCGGATCGGTTGAAGAGACCGGCTTCAGCCCGTACAAGCTCAACATTCTCTGCCTCGTCCCTGACGTAAAGCTGGCAGTCAAAGGCATCCAGGTGGTCCTGAGGGAATCCCGGCTGGACTTCACCAAGCTGGGTATTGGTTCTGCACCGTTCTCGGATCTGGACCACCCCGTGCGCCGGTATCCGCTGCCGTCGAAGGTGCCCTTCGAGCTGTAGGCCTCGCCTGGGGGCCCGCTGATCCGCGGAAAGCCAAGCCGTAAGAACGCGAAGAAGCCCCCGTCCTTCAGGACGGGGGCTTCTTGTCTTGGCGTGCTAGTGCTTCTCGATTGAAGCCGGAGCCTCATCCACTTCGCTTGCCTCAACCTCGGCATGCGGCTCGTGGTGGTGCGCGGCTTCAAGCTCGGCAGGAGTCACCGGAGCCACGCGGTCTTCGAAGAAGAACCGGGAAAGCGCTCCGCGGCGCTTCTCGCTGCGGCTGATCCTGCCCTTGGCATCCGGCTGGGCCGGGGTGACCTCGGGGGAGTCGAACGCAACCAGCTTGTAGCGCTTGAACTCGTCCAGCGGTTCGTGGACCTCGATGTACTCACCGTGCGGGAGACGGACGATGCGTCCGCTCTCGACGCCATGGAGAACGATCTCGCGGTCCTTGCGCTGGAGGGCCAGGGCGATGCGGCGGGCCACGATGAATCCGATAACCGGTCCGAAGAAGAACAGGAAGCGGAGCCAGTACGTCACATCGTTCAGCGACACCAGGAAGTGCGTGGCGATGAGGTCGGAGCTGGCAGCAGCCCACATGACACAGTAGAAGATGACGCCGGCCACACCGATGCCGGTGCGGGTCGGAGCGTTGCGCGGACGGTCCAGAAGGTTGTGGATCCGCTTGTCCTTGGTGACCCAGGCTTCGATCCACGGCCAGGTGAACAGCAGCGTGAAGACGATGCCTGCGGGCACCAGGGCCGGCAGCAGGACGTTGAGGGAGAGCGTGTTCACTCCCCAGGGGAACGGAATGTTCCATTCGAAGGGGAAGCCGAACAGCCAGCCCGGCATCAGGCGCAGGGCACCGTCAACCCAGCCGATGTACCAGTCAGGCTGGGTGCCTGCGGACACGGGGGAGGGGTCGTACGGGCCGTAGTTCCAGATCGGGTTGATGGTGAACACGGCGGAGATGAACGCGATGATACCGAAGACGATGAAGAAGAACCCGCCGGCCTTCGCTGCGTAGACCGGACCAACCGGGAAACCGACAACGTTGTTGTTGGTCCGTCCCGGGCCGCGCCACTGGGTGTGCTTGTGGATGACGACCATGAACAGGTGGATGCCGATCATCAGCAGGATCAGGGCAGGTACCAGCAGGATGTGCAGGACGTACAGGCGTCCAATCACGGCGGTGCCGGGGAACTCGCCGCCGAAGAGGAAGAAGCTGATGTAGGTTCCAACAACCGGGACAGCCTTGATGACGCCGTCGATGATGCGCAGGCCGTTGCCGGAGAGCAGATCATCGGGGAGCGAGTAGCCGGTGAAGCCGGCAGCCAGGGCCAGGATGAGCAGCACGCCGCCCACAACCCAGTTCAGTTCGCGGGGCTTGCGGAACGCGCCGGTAAAGAACACGCGCAGCATGTGCACCGAAACAGAGGCAACGAACAGCAGGGCCGACCAGTGGTGGACCTGGCGCATGAACAGACCGCCGCGGACGTCGAAGGAGATATCCAGCGACGAAGCGTAGGCGACGGACATTTCCACGCCCTTGAGCGGAACGTAGCTGCCTTCGTAGTGGGTCTCCGCCATGGACGGATCAAAGAAGAAGGTCAGGAACGTTCCGGAGAGGAGCAGGATGACGAAGCTGTAGAGCGCCACTTCACCAAACATGAAGGACCAGTGGTCAGGAAAGACCTTGCGGCCGAACTCTTTGACCATCATCGAGCCGCTCACGCGGGAGTCGACGAAGTTGGTGATGCGCCCGAGCTTGGTCTTCGGCTCGTAGGTGCCGGATACAGAGGTAGCACTCATGATCAGCCACGCTCCCAGTAGCTCGGTCCAACGGGTTCAGTGAAGTCGCTGGTGGCAATGAGGTAGCCCTCGTCGTCAACAGCAATCGGCAGCTGCGGCAGTGGACGGACGGCCGGACCAAAGATGACAGCGCATTCCTGGGTCAGGTCGAAGGTGGACTGGTGGCACGGGCACAGCAGGTGGTGCGTGTGCTGTTCGTACAGTGCCACCGGGCAGCCAACGTGGGTGCAGATCTTGGAGTAGGCAACGATGCCGTCCACGGACCAGTCTTCGCGTCCGGGGGAGGGGTTCAGCTCGGAGGGATCCAGGCGCATGAGCAGGACAACAGCCTTGGCCTTTTCCTCGAGCTTGTGCTCGGCGTCGTTCAAGCCTTCGGGAATCACGTGGAACGCGGAGCCCAGCGTGACGTCCGAGGCCTTGATCGGGGTGCCGCTCGGGTCCCTAGTCAGGCGGACGCCGTTGTCCCACATGGTGTGGCGCAGGACGTCTCCGGGCAGCGGGCCCAGGTCGCGGAACAGGACGATCGCGGGAAGCGGAGCCAGTGCCATGGCACCCAGCAGGGTGTTGCGGATCAGCGGGCGGCGCTTGATTCCGGTTTCCTCGATGATGTCGCCGATCATCTTCTCGGCGACAACGCGGTCTTCTTCCGGACGGATTTCGTGGCGTTCCTCGATGACCTCGTGGTCCGGCATGAGCGTTTTGGCCCAGTGGACGATACCGACGCCGATGCCGAGCATCGCGAAGGCGGTGCCGAGGCCCAGGAACAGGTTCTGGATGCGGAGCGTCCCGATGCTCTCATCCAGGCGGATAAAGAAATACCCGTAGAAAAACAGGAGCGTACCGAGAACGGAGATGGCGAAGAGGATCGCCACCTGCTTCTCGGACCGCTTCTCAGCCCGGGGATCCGTGTCGGCCAGGCGAGGGCGGTGCGGGGGAAGTCCAGGATTCTGGAATTCTCCTTCTTCGCCCTGGCCAGCCGTAGCAACGGTGCCCGAGGTGTTCGGACTGCCGTGACTATGGTCGCCCATGATCCCCCTCATCCTTCTGTTCAAACTGCATTAGTAGACCTATGTGTAACTGTGATGTCACCCCGGGGGGTGAGCGCGGCGGTGACTAGGATGACCGGGAGGTCAACCAGATGGTGAAAGCGATGATCAGGCCCAGGCCGGCTGTCCAGATGAACAGGCCTTCAGAGACCGGACCAAGTGAACCGAGCTCGGCTCCCCCCGGGGAACCGTTGGCTTCGATGTTCTTCAGGAAGGTGATGATGTCCTGCTTCTCCTCGGGGGAGAGGTTCGCGTCGGAGAAGACGGGCATGTTCTGCGGGCCTGTGACCATGGCCTCGTAGATGTGCTTCTCGGTGACGCCCTCCAGGGCAGGAGCGAACTTGCCGCGGGTCAGGGCGCCTCCTGCGCCGGCAGCGTTGTGGCACATGGCGCAGTTGACTCGGAACAGCTCGCCGCCCGCGGCAGCGTCGCCGTTGGCCTCGATGTACTCCTCTTCCGGAACGGAAGGACCGGCCCCGAGCGAGGCTACGTAAGCGGCCATCTGTGCGGTCTGTTCTTCGTTGAACTGCTGGGGCTTCTGCTGGGCCTGCGGGCCCTGCATGGCCATCGGCATGCGCCCGGTGCCAACCTGGAAGTCGACGGATGCTGCGCCTACGCCTACGAGGGAGGGGCCGTTCTCGGTTCCGCTGGCCTCCATGCCGTGGCAGGTGGCGCAGTTCGCAATGAAGAGCTTCTCGCCCTGCTGCACGTCATCGGCAGTGTAGGTAGTGGCGGCCTGGGCTTCGTTCGCTCCGGAAGCAGCTGCATAGATGCCGCCGGTAACGATGAGGCCCAGCAGCAGCAGTACTACTGCTGCGAGGGGGTGACGTCGCCTTTGCGATAGTGCCTTCACTTGGTGGTTCCTAACTTGTGTGGTCTTTTGGTTACTCGTGCCACTTTGAACATTGCTGTGGTGCTGCCCTGACGGACTACTTGAGGAAGTAGATGATGACGAAGAGGGCAATCCAGACCACGTCGACGAAGTGCCAGTAGTAGGACGTCACGATCGCGGAGGTCGCCTCGAAGTGTCCGAACCGCTTTGCGGCGTAGGCACGTCCGATGATGAACAGGAATGCGATCAGGCCGCCGGCCACGTGCAGGCCGTGGAAGCCGGTGGTGATGTAGAACGACGATCCGTAGGCGTTGGAGGAGAGCGAGATCCCGTGGTGCACGAGTTCCGTGTACTCGAAAGCCTGGACGGCAACGAAGATGGCACCGAGGAAGAAGGTCAGGTAGAACCACTCGACCATTCCCCAACGGGCAATCTGGAAGAGCCCGCCGGTGCGGCGCGGCTGGAGCCGCTCAGCGGCGAAGACGCCGAACTGGCAGGTGAAGGAGCTGGAAACAAGAATCACCGTGTTCACGAAGGCGAAAGGCACATTCAGCTTGGCCGTCTCGATCTCCCACATCTCGCCCGAGGTGGAGCGGAGCGTGAAGTACATCGCGAAGAGCGCAGCAAAGAACATGAGTTCGCTGGAGAGCCACACCACGGTCCCTACGGAGACCATATTGGGGCGGTTCAGCGTGGGGTGAGCCGGGGTACTGGGGGCATGGGTCGCTGTTGTCACATAGACATTATGGCCGTAAAACTGCCCAGTTCACCAACAGAACCAGACGAACGGCGCGTCCCGTTCGTTCCCAAACCGCCCACTTCCCAGCAACGGCGCGGAACTTACCGTCCGTAAACAAATCAGCATTTTCTACGATTCGTAGATAACCTAGAGCCTGTGAGTATGTTTTCGAGTTCCGAGCACACCTGGCCGTCGCTTATTACCGCGCTTATTGCGAGGCAGGACCTGAGTTCCGAGCAGACCTGGTGGGCGATGAACACGATCATGGCAGGCGACGCATCCGACGCCCAGATCGCGGGCTTCCTGGTCGCCCTGCGCGCCAAGGGAGAGAGTGTCGAAGAACTCACCGGCCTGGTGGAGGCCATGCTGGCCAACGCCAGGCCCATCGACATTCCCGGAGAGACCCTGGACATCGTGGGAACCGGCGGTGACCGGCACAACACGGTCAACATCTCCACGATGGCTGCGCTCGTGTGTGCCGGCGCCGGAGCGAAGGTGGTCAAGCACGGCAACCGGGCTGCGTCGTCCTCCTCGGGGTCCGCCGACGTCATTGAGGCCCTAGGCGTACGGCTGGACCTGCCGGTGGATCGGGTTGCCCGGACGGCCGTGGATGCAGGCATCACCTTCTGCTTTGCCCAGGTCTTCCATCCATCCATGCGGTACGCAGCCGTTGCCCGCAGGGATATGGGCGTAGCCACCGCGTTTAACTTCATGGGTCCCCTGACCAACCCCTCACGTCCCTCTGCTTCGGCGATCGGCGTGGCTGATGAGCGGCTCGCGCCGCTGATCGCCGGCGTCCTGGCGGCCCGCGGCGTCCGTGCCCTGGTGTTCAGGGGCGGAGACGGGCTGGATGAACTGACGACGACGGGCAGCTCAACCGTCTGGGAGGTCCGGAACGGGGCTGTGGAGCGGTCAACGGTGGATCCCCTGGATCTCGGGATAGCCAGGGCCACCCTGGACGATCTGCGGGGCGGAGACGCCGCTGCGAATGCCGCCGTCGTCCTCGGCGTGCTGGCGGGGGAGCGGGGGCCCGTCCGGGACGCCGTGCTGCTGAATGCCGCTGCCGCGCTGGTGGCGCTGGATTCCTCCGCTGACGGAACGCTGACTGACCGGCTGCGGCAGGGCCTGCGCCGGGCCGAGGAGTCCGTGGACAGCGGGCAGGCCCGCAAGGCCCTTGACCGCTGGGTACAGGCCACCCGGTAATTCCGGGCGGAAATTGGAGCCCTCGCAGAATCGCAGGAGGCGGACCGTATGGTCCGCCTCGTGCGGTATTTAGGTGGCTGAATGACGCTGCTTACGAGGGAAATTCGCTACCCGAACCTTGCCCAAATAGCCCGCGATCCCTGTAAAATCCGGTGTTTTACGGGCCTAACTACCCGTCGACGCCCAGGGAGAACGCGGCGTCAAGATCGTGCTTCGAGTAAGCCCGGAAGGCGATCTGCGTGGTGGTCCCGATCACACCGGGGACCTTGGAAAGACGGTTGGCAATGGCGTCGGCCAGGTCTTCGTGGCGACGGACGCGGGCGATCGCAATCAGGTCCCACTCACCGGTGACCGAGTAGACCTCGCTGATACCTTCAATTTCGGAGATTTCCTCCGCGCACTCCGGAATCCGGGCCGAGTCGGTCTGGATGAGTACGAAAGCGGTGATCATGGCTTGCCTTTCCTTCTCCTGCTGGGCGCCGGTGTCAGGCGCTGTCTATGAGCCTAGTTGAATCGTTGCGGGTGCGCCTCCGCATGACAAGGGAAGATGCAAGGCGCGGAAGGAGCAGGAAGGCGCCCAGCACGCTGAAGGTGACCAGCTGGAAGCTGAACGCTGTGCCGGCGCCGGCCAGGGCGCGCACGGCCAGTCCGCCTCCGGCGGTAATGAGCCACAGGAGGATGCCGTGCGGCCAGAGGGAGGCCGGGCGGTGCCGGAGGCGGAGCAGGGCCCAGCCCGACAGCGCGGCAGCCACAAAGGGAGACGCGGTAAGAAGGACGCCGGCGGGATCCACTCCATGGGCGTGGGTGTCCCGGCCCAGCGCCGCAAAGACAAGAATGAGTACGACGTCGGCGGCCAGCTGGACGGGCCAGTGCCGGTTTGGGCCGTTCACTGGCCGGCTCCTGCCGTGACGCCTCCGTGTTCGCGGATAAATGGTCCGATGAGTTCGCGGACGAGGCGTCCGACCTGCTCCAGGTCCTTGCCGGATTCAAGGAGGCGGGTTCCGGTGTGCACAATGGCATTGATGAGTTCGGCAGTGCTGATGGGGTCTTCAGTGCCGAGGTCTTTCAAAGCCCCCACCAGCGGGTCCAGGATCGCCTGGTGCATGCGGGCACTCTGCGCGTCGAGTTCCTCGCTGGGCGCCAGGGATGCCAGGGCGCTGCCAACGGCGTGCTCGCCCTCATCCACCAGGGCGATATTCGTGAGCACATAAGCGAGGATACGGTCTGCCGGCTCCTTCTGGGCGTTCATGGCTTCTTCCACGCGGCGTGCCCAGCGCGGAAAGACGTCCATGACGAGTGCATTGAGCAGGTCGGTGCGGGACTTGTAGTACTGGTAGGCGCTTGGCCTGGCGAGCCCGGCCAGGGCGGCCACCTCGGCCATACTGGGTGCTTCGCCCGTGCGGGCCAGGAGCGTTCTTGCCGCATCCAGGAGGGCCCTTTGCTGTGCGGCACGGTGTTCGGCCACCGTCGGCGCGGTAATGCGGGGCAAAGAGCCCTCCTGTTCGTGCAGTGTCTAGCTTGCGAGCCGTCCGTCGACCATCTCTACGACGCGGTCGCAGTGGTGGAGGACGTCGTGGTCGTGGGTAACCATAACAGTAGCAACCCCGAACTCATGGGTTTCCCGGGCGAGCAGCTCCACGACATCCTGGCTGCGCTTGCGGTCCAGTGCCGCGGTGGGCTCATCGACCAGCAGCAGCGACGGCTTTGTCACCAGCGCACGGGCGATGCCGACGCGCTGGCGTTCCCCGCCGGAGAGCTGGTCGGGGCGGCTGTGCTGCCTATGGCCCATGCCGACGGCGTCGAGGAGCAGCTTGGGGTTGAACTTCCCCTTCATCTTGGCCATCCGGTGGATGAGCTCAAGCTGTTCCGCGGCGGTCAATGCCGGGATCAGGTTGCCGGACTGGAACACAAACCCGATGTTCTCCAGCCGGAACCGTGCCGCGGCGGACTTGCTGAGGGTGGCGAGGTCGGTGCCGTTGACACTGACCAGTCCGGTGTCCGGTGTGGCGAGCGCACCGGCGACTGCCAGCAGGGAGGATTTGCCGGCGCCTGAAGGGCCAACGACGGCAACGAGTTCGCCCGGTTCTACGGCCAGGGACACGTTGTCCAGTGCCTGGACGGTGCTTTCTCCGTCACCCAGGGCCATGCCGGCGCTCTCGATGCGCAGGCCGCGGGTGGCGGTCTTGGTGCCGGAGGTGCTGGTTTGTGTGCTCATCGCTGTCCTCCCAGGGCAGCCAGGGGATCAACCCGGGAAATACGGACAATGGCGATCGCCGCACCGAGGACGCCCATCAGGATCGTCACCGCGGTGGCGGTTGAGATGGGACCGGCTTCGAGGGCGAACGGCATGGCGCTCCCAGAGAGCCATGCGCCCATGCCGAGGCCTGCTGCTACGCCGGCCGCGGTGGACAGGGCCAGGATGACTACGGCCTGGAAGAGGCCGTCGCGCAGCAGGTAGCCGGTCGAAGCGCCCACGGCGCGGAGTACTGCCAGCTCGTGCTTGCGCTGGATCGTCCACACGGTGAAGAAGGCGCCGACAACCAGGGCGCAGATGGCGTAGAGGAAGACCTGGATCATTTCGAGCGTCATGGTCTCGGCGGTGTAACCCGGGGACGCGTCGAAGGATTCCTCGAGGGTGGAGGTGACGGTGCCTGCCGCGGCGTCACCCGCAGCGAAGTCAAGCCCGGCGCCGTCTTCGGCCTTGACGGCGAGGGCGCTGGCGGTGTCGAAGTCGACCGCGGCAATTTCAGCCTCGGCCGGTGCGCCCGGCTGGGACTGTCCGCTGGCGATGTACTGCCAGGTTCCCAGCGGCAGGTAGGCCATGTCGACATGGCCGAAGGTTGCCTGGCCGTCAGTAAACCCGACAACGGTCAGTTCGACGTCCAGCCGGTCCAGCGTGACCACCGAACCGAGTTCGATGCCTGCCTCTTCCGCGGTCGAAGAGACCACCATCTCATTGGGGGCCCGGGCTTCGCGTCCTGCGCCGACGGCGGGGGCCAGGAACGAATCCGGTTCGATGCCGAAGAGAGACAGGTCAACCTGCGTGCCGTTTCCGGTGGTGCCGTTGACGATAGTTGAACCCAGCATGGTGACATCCTCAACACCGTCCTGGGTGCGCCAGGCTTCGGCCTGTGAGGGATCGACGACGCTGCGGGAGAAGGCATTGTCGGTCTTGGTGCCCTCGTTGAAGGCGATCGCCGTCGCCGGCATGGCCTTGAGGCCGGACACGCCGTCATTGACAAGTCCGGACGACAGTCCGGAGAGAAGGACCATCAGTACGGCAATGAGGGCGATGACGCCGCCCATCAGGCCGAACCGGGCCCGAGCGAAACGCAGTTCGCGCAGCGCTAGGAACATTGAAAACCCCTTGATCGTTTGGGTACGTACGTTGCTGACACTTAGTCAGTAACATACCAACATCATGTCACCATGATGTCCCGTCGCCAAACGGGCGCCGGGCCAACCTGCCCGGAAGCACCCGCCCGGGTATCGGCGGGCCGCATGCCTCTGCTCTGCTGGGAAGGTGACGACAGCGCGGGAGGCCTGGCACCGCGTGCGGCATTCCAGGGCCGTGCGGTGGATCACCGTTGCCGTTGTGATGCTGCTGGTGTTCGAGTATGTAGTGCTTCCGCAGATCCTGGGGTCGGAAAACGTACTCAATGCCCTGCAGCGCCTTCCGCCGGTCGTCCTGCTCGCGGCGGCAGCCCTGGAGGCGCTTTCGCTGTGCTGCTACAGCGCACTGACGTCGGTAGTGCTCCCCGGCTCGGTTAAACCCGGCTTCTTTACGCTGCTGCGTATCGACCTGAGCGACCTGGCCGTCAACCATATTGTGCCGGGCGGCGGGACAACTTCCGCCGCGCTGCGGTACGGCCTGCTGACCCGATCGGGTGTGCGGCCGCAGAACGCCCTGAGCGCAGCAATGGTCCAGGTCGTCGGGGCCAACGTTCTGCTCGGGGTCCTGTTCGGGGCAGGGGTGCTCACCGCTCTTGGTGAGGTGCGGGTCAACCGGTACTTCATCACTGCCGGCGTCATGGTGCTGGTGCTCCTGGGCCTGAGCCTGGCGGTGCTCTCCGTACTGGACCGGCACTTGGGTGCGGCGGTGCGGGTGGCCCGCAGGACGGCCCGGCTGGTGAGGATCATCAAACCTGAATCGGCGGAAAGGTTCGTTCGGACCATGGCGGCAGAAACCGCGATGTTCCGCAGGGATCCAAGGCGCCTGGTCCTGGCACTGGTCCTGGCCGTCTGCTATTGGGGGTTCGATGCCGCCTGCCTGTGGACCTTCGTTGCCGCCTTTGGGCACACGCTGGGGCCCGGTGAGCTGCTCATTGCGTACTGCCTGGCGAACCTCGTAGCACTGGCGCCGCTGACACCCGGCGGGGTGGGACTTGTGGAAGGCGTCCTGGTTCCCACCCTGGCGGGCTTTGGAACCCCGAGCCCAGACGCGGTGCTGGCGGTGCTGTCCTGGCGGATCCTGAACTTCTGGCTGCCCATTCCCGTGGGCGGGCTGGCATGGCTCTCGCTTCGCCTCGGCGTTCTGCGAAAGGCTCCTGCGCAGGGAAGCGGTATCCGGCAGGGCCCCTCCGGCGGTTAGTGCAACCGTTCCATCCAGTTTGCGGGGACCCGCCCGGCGGGCCCCGGCGCAGGCTGCGACACCGGGTGCGCCTGGGGCGGAGCCAGTTCCGGGCCTTCGAACACCGTCTCGTCGGTATAGCTGTAGAACCAGTCCTCACCCGGTTCGTAGCTGCGGATCACTGGGTGTCCGGTGAGCCTCTCATGTGCGGTGGCGTGCTGCGCGGGAGAGGAGTCGCAGCAGCCTACGTGGCCGCACTCGGCGCACCGCCTCAAGTGGAACCACCACCCTCCTGCCTCCGTGCACTCCACGCACCCGGGCCCCGTGGGCGGAACAGCGGGATTGATTCCCGGTACGGATTCCATGGCGGCCTCCTCTGGCGCACTGTGGGAGTCCCACCACGCTAGCCGTTTCCGGCGGCACCCAGAAGAAGGCGGGCGGCAAATGGGCGGGCGGCCTACCCTTTGGGTGCGGCCCCGGCGTCGGGCTCCCCGCCGGGATAGCCAACTGTGAGTGTGTCCAGGACCGTCTGCCGGGTGAACACCCCGCTGCCGGGTTCTGTTTCCGTCAGCAGATCGATGGTGAACAGGACCGTAGTGCTCGTCGCAGACGGGTTGGCGGGGAGCGAAAAGCCGGACGTGTAGGCATACGGGGGTTCCAGCGCGAAGCTGCCCTGGTCGTTCGTGAGTTCGACGCCCATGGCATCCACCCGGGCGTTGAAGCGGGTGACCCGGACGGCTCCCGGACCCGGAGCGCCGTCGATCTTCACGCTGACGTTGATGATCGGAGAGGATTCAGGCGTCCAGCCGGCCGGGTCCTCACTGGTCCAGTAGTCCAGCACAAGAGTGTGGGAGGCGGCCCCAAGACGGTGGCTGGTTGAACCGTCAGCCAGGTCGTTGTCAACCGCGGGCCCCGGAACCATGGACGCAGCGGAGCTTTCCGGGCCTTCGCTGCTGCCGGGGAAACCGGGGACTGAACACGCCTGGAGCCCCGGCAGCAGGGCCAGGGCGGCCGCAATGCCAATGAGGCGGCGTGCCCCGGACTCCCGCCGGCTTCTGCCGGTCATACTTTGAATCCCCGGTGCCGGCGCAGTGCCTTGCGCAGCATGAAAAGGGTCTGGACAAGAGTGGTGATGTAGAGGATCGGCCACCCGATGGCCAGTACGGCGGACTGCAGTCCGCCGGGAAGGTTGAGCCACGCGAACGTTAGCCCGGCAACGATGACCAGGGCCACGAGGGCGGGCATCAGGAACCCGTAGCCCGCGCCCCGCTCCGCCCGGGCCTGAGCGGCCCAGTTGTCGGTCTGCTGCCTTGAAAAGAACTTCGCCCACGCCCGGACGAAATGTCCGATCCGCAGCCAGAGATAGAGCTCGGCGGGGACGGCAAACAGCGCGAAGGCAATGTCCCTTGCGCTCCGGTCCCTGATGGACAGCGCGATGCGGAGATTAAGGATCACGGCAACCAGCGGCGGGATAAGCCAGAACCAGTAAAACACGTAGGCACCTATGCTGAGCGCTGCGGTGAGCAGCAGGATGAAACCCATCCGGGTGACGATGTTGAACAGCATGGAGACGTTTTCGCTCCAGCGCAGCCGCAGGTTAGGGTGCAGCGGCTGGCCCGGTGTATTGCTCCGCTGCCCCGGCCACATCAGATCGATTGCGCCGTAGTTCCACTTCACCTGCTGGCCGTCCAGGGCCCGCAGCGTCTCCATCCCGCCCACTGATGCCCGCGCGCGGGCGGAGATCTTGGTGGCGTAGCCAACGCTCTTGATTTGCAGCGAGAGCAGCGAGTCCTCAACCTCAGAGTCCTTGACCCACGGCGTGGCCTGGCGGTTGTCCACCATGACATTCTTCAGAGCCTCCATCGAGAGAATGGAGCACTGGCCGCCCAGGACTGCCATGTTGCGGCCCCGGAGCAGATTGTCCATGTTGAAGGCGGCAAACTGCGCCCTCTGGCCTGTTGTGAGGTACTTGGCGATCAGCCCCTTTTTAGGCTCCGCGACAGTGTAAATCGCCGAAACGCCGCCGACCCGGGGATCGCTGAGGATTTCCTTTTCTAGGTGTTCTACGGCGTGTTTGTCCAGGATGGTGTCCCCGTCCACCCCAAGGAAATAGTCGTAGTCATTGCAGACCTGGCTGAAGCCGTAATTGAGCGCTCCGACCTTCTTGTCTGAGTTGGCACCGATGTCGTGGACAAAAACCTCAGTCTGGAAGGTGAGGTCCTGGTAGGTGTGTTCGTGGGGCCCGGCGAACTCCCTGGCAAGGTAGAACGTCTCATCGTCCGTGTTGTTGATGACCACGTGGATCACGTCCGGAAGCCGGGTCTGCTTCAGGAGTGCGTTGAGGACCTCCACTATGGTGTCTTCTTCGTTGTAGGCCGGAATGATGCAGGCGATGGAAGCCCGTTCCGCCGGTTTTTCTGCTGTTTTCCGCTGGACTACTTTCAAGTAGCCGGCGTTGGGTATTTCCCGGTCCGTGATCATGGAGCCTTCCTCCCGGCGTCTGTAGCCTCACCGCTTGCAGTCGCCATTTTTACAGCGGAAGTACTCGAGTATTCGAAAGTTTCCCACAGGAATTGCTCAAATTTGGACCCAGTCCAGTTTTCCTGCACCGCAGCTTGGGCGGCCAGGGCCGGGGGAGCCGGTTCAGGCGGCTCTCTTACGGGGACGGAGGACGGCTGCGTGGGGTCAAAGCAGCTGCGCCAGGACTGCCGCTGCGGCCAGCAGTCCCAGCAGGGTGCCCTGTACGGGTTTGGTGAGCCGGGCAGTTCGTCCCAGCACTCCGCCCGGCACCTGGTGCATCAGCCAGTTGCGGCGGGCGTTGATCTTGCGCATGGTGGTTTGTCCTTTCGTCCGGCCGGATCTACAACGTGCCGTGAGTAGTTTTAGTCTGCTTCTTTCCAGCGCCGCGAAGCCAGCCCGCGGGCGGTGATATTCACTGCCCGCCGGTGTGGGGAGGCTAACCCGGCGTGCCGCGCAGGTGCGGAGGGGTGTCTGCCGCTGCACAGAAGGGCGTGAATCTGCGCACGGCGGCTCCTTGGAGAGCCCGGGACGCCGCGGGGCTTAGCCGGTAACCTCTCAGGGACGAGTCCTATCCTAAAAAAATGAAGATTCTGCCCCTGGCGGCAGCAGGGTTCATGGCTTCAGCCGTAGCCGCAGCCGGAACACTGGCCGCAACTGCCATCCACAAAGATCCAAGACCTTCGGCCCTCCTTATCCGAGGTGTGTTCTCCAGCGGGGGAAAGGTGCAGCTGCGCACACTGCGTAAACACGTACCATCCGGGGGCGTCCGGTCCCACCGTTCCCTGCCCTACCTGAAAAAATCGGCACGCCAGTCCATGGACGTATTCCTGCCAACCGACTCCGGGGACGGCCCGCATCCAGTAGTGGTGTGGGTGCATGGCGGCGCCTGGATCTCCGGGTCCAAGGAGAATGTCGCTCCGTATCTGGAAATCCTGGCCGGGCACGGTTATGCGGTGGCAGGCGTCGGGTACTCGATCTCGCCCGAGGCCAGTTATCCGCAGGCTGTGACAGAGCTGAACCATGCCCTGGGGTACCTCCGGGAACATGCGGGGGAGTACGGCATCGACCCGCACCGGATCATCCTCGCCGGTGATTCGGCCGGAGCGCAGCTGGCTGCCCAGCTGGCGCTGATCATTACCGACCCCCGGTACGCTGCCGGCATGGGTGTGACCCCGGCGGCCGCACCGGAAGACCTGCGCGGAACACTTCTTTTCTGCGGTGTCTATGACCTCAAGACCATGGCCAAGCTGACGGGACCGCTGGGCTGGGGATTCCGCACGGCGCTCTGGGCCTACACCGGGTCCAAGGACTGGGCCTCCACCCCGGCTGCTGAACACATGTCCATCCTTGAGCATGTGGGAGAGAACTTCCCGCCGACGTTCATTTCCGGCGGCAATGCCGATTACCTCACCGACCAGCAGTCCAGGCCGCTGGCGGACCGGCTGGAGGAACTCGGCGTGCCGGTTGTCCAGCGGTTCTGGCCGAAGAAGCACAAGCCCGCGCTGGGGCACGAGTTCCAGTTCAAGCTGCAGCTCAAGGACGCCCGGATGGTCCTGGCGGACACCCTGAACTTCCTGGACGCGGTAACCGGGTCAGGATCGGTGCCGGTGCGCTCGGACTTCCAGGCCACGGCCTAGCCTCATCAAGCCGCAGGAGAGTGCCGGCCCGCTCCGGCAGAGGAGCGGGCCGGCACTGCGCTGTGGGCTAGGACTGCCAGATGTCGTCCCCGCGCAGGGAGGCGTCAGCGCCGCCGTCGCAGTAGATGGTCTGGCCGGCCAGATGTGAGTTCTCCTCGCTGGCAAGCCAGGCCAGGATCCGGGCGATGACAACCGGCTCGGAGTGGCCGTTCAGCGGCATCGGAACGTTCTCGTCGACCATCTGGACGCCTTCGGGGGTGGCCAGGAGTTCCTTGGTCATAGCGGTCAGGACGGTACCCGGAGCGACGGCATTCAGCGGGATGCCGTTGCCCGCGTAGAGCTCGCTGATGGATGCGCGGCGGACCCACCGGCTGAGGGCGCGTTTGGAAGACGGGTAGTTCAGGTACCCGATCTGCGGGCCCTGGTCGGCGAGCTTCTGTCCTATCTGGCGGGCAAGGGGTTCGTCCCCGGCGAGCATGGCCTCGACCAGCTCGGGGGAGTTCGGCTGCAGCGACGCCATGGAGCTGACGACGACGGCACGGGGGGCCTCGCTGCGTGCCAGTACCGGGGCGAGCCGGTTCAGGAACTCAGTGACTCCGAAGAAGTTCACGGAGACCGTGAGCGGAACCGGTGCGGATATGCCGGCGCACGCAATGACAGCGTCTACAGTGCCGCCTGCCAGTTCAACTGCGCGGTCGGCAGCAGCCTGGCGTCCTTCAGGGGTGCTGAGGTCCGCTTCCACCTCGGCATTGCGCAGGTCAACACCGATGACGGTGTTGCCCCGTTCCTTGAGCAGCTGTGCTGTCGCTGCACCAATGCCGGAGGCGGATCCTGTGACGATATAAGTACGCGTAGTCATACTTCGAGATTACTCCCGCTCCGGATGTGGTATGTGGGCCTTGCGCCGAGGCGGGCTGCCGGGGATGCGAACCGGGGCAGTCAGTGCAGCGAGGCGTCCGCGGCAGTGACCCGCCAGGAGTGGAACACCGCTTCGAAGCGGGCCGAGGAGGGTGAAGCCACATACGGTCCCGCGCTGACGGGGCCGGCGGGGGAGAAGGGCGCCACGCGCAGCAGCTCCAACGGGTTGCCTGCCAGGCCGGCGCGGATGGTGAGGGCATCACCTTTCCAGCTGGCACGCACCACGGTCCGTTTGCCCAGCCACTCGTGGTGCGGCGAGGAAGACCAGTCCGATTTGGGGGCAGTGACGACTGCACCTGCCTGCAGGCGTCCGTCCGCGAACTCGATGCCGGCCTTGACCCATGAATCCGTTGCCGCGCGAAGGAAGATTCCAGCCTGGTCGAACTGCTCGAAGGCCTGGGCAGTGAACTCGACCTCCATGGCTGAATCCGGAGGAAACGGCGCGAGCAGGGCGTTCTCCGACGCAAACGTGAAGCCGTACGCGGTTTCACGCCAGGCGTCGCTGCCCTCGGACGCCGTAACCTGCAGGTTCGCGCCCACCTGACGGGTACCTGCGGGTCGGTTCGTCCAGCTCCCGGCGTTCCAGTCCAGCGTGCGTTCCTGATTCATGATTCCCCCGGGGTTTGGCTGCTCATGGTGGCCGTCCGCGCCGCTGGTCTCCGGCACCGTGTGGCTCTCCGCAATATACCCCGAAGCTTCACCGGGGGGACCGTTCTCGAACCGCTAGTTGACATAATGTAGATTATCGGCTCAGGGACAACATCCCGGGGAGGTCCCCCCTTTGCCGTTTTGTACCAAGCTTCCGCCGCCACTCATATCCACTCTGCGAAGCCCGGCCGAGGCCCGCTTTCCGTGCACAGTTCGGCCGGTGCGCAAAGCTGCTGGTCCGCGGGGGTGCAGCGCGGGAGCCATTCTTGGGAAAGGTACCTCACGTGTTCTTGCTCATGTTCCGGGCGCACGCCAGGCCGGTTTTGGGTTGACATAATCTCCCCCGAGAGCTGTCCGCCCTTGCGGTACAGCTTTACATAATGCGCCCTTCCCGCTCAGGGAACATTTGCGCAGGGCGTGGCGTTGTACCGGGCGTTGACCTGCAGGAAGGCTGAGAATGCGCGGAACGTCCGGGTATCCGGCCGCCCCTACGGCCGGCAGACTGCAGTACGGGAAGTTTCCGGGCCAGCGCCGGGCAGCCGTCAGGGATCTGCAGTGCTCCGCGGTTTAGCCACAGAAGGACCTATTCAGAAGCCGTTTGGTGTGTTATGCGGCTTCGCCTATATGATCTACGCTCGAACCCCCCACAAATTCAGGAGATAAGCACTACACATGGCTACCGATTACGATGCACCGCGCGTCAAGGAAGAAGACCAGCCCACGGACTCTTTGGAGGGGCTGAAGGCCCAGCAGCGCGGCGGAGCGATGACGGCGGTTATCGACGTCGAGGAATCCGACGCCATCGACGGGTTCGACCTTCCGGGTGCGGACCTTTCCGGTGAAGAACTGCTGATCAAGGTTGTTCCGGCACAGGCTGACGAGTTCACCTGCATGTCCTGCTTCCTGGTCCGCCACCGTTCCCAGATTGCGCTGGAGAAGAACGGCGAAAAGTACTGCGTGGACTGCGAGGGCTAACAGCTCTCCCCCGCAGCAAATCGACCGAACAGGGCCTGGGGCAGCGATGCTTCAGGCCCTGTTCGTATGCACTACCGGCAGTACAACCTCGTTCCGCCGCATGAACCATGGCTTATACGGCGGATCGTAGCGCGCAAAGGCGGGCGATCCCGCGGGTTCGAATCCGGCTTGGCGGACGGCGACCTCCAGCGCTGTGGCGTGGGTTTCGTAGCTCGACTGCGTCCATCTTCCGGAATAGGAGGAGGCGGCCTGCAGCGCCTGCGGAACCTCCAGCAAGGCTACCCCCGGCACCTCTGGCACGGGTGCCGAGTCCAGCCGGGTTCCGGGCGGCAGGACGAACGAGACATCGAAAGTGCCGGGAACCTGGCCGGGCTGCAGCAGCACCGGAGCCGTCATAGCCTGGCCCGTACCGCTGATGTACCTGAAAAGCGGCCGGAACGCGTTGTTTCCCGCGGCTTCAAACGGACCGCTGACGTTCACTCTTGCCATCACGCAGCCTGCATAGTCCCGAAGTTCAAAGTCCGGATAAGAACTGATCAGCTGATACGTCTGTTCGGCCGTCATGGCCAGCCATTCTAGACCTGCGGCACGCCCAGGGAAACGGGTGCTGACTAGGATGGAGGCGTGATCTACGAACCCGGCGCCGCGGACTCCTCCGCGGACATCCGCTCCCTTGTCCTTCCCCTGCTGGAACTGGACCTGGTTCCCATCGTCCAGCTGGGCCACCCGGTATTGAGGCAGTCTGCCGTGCCCTACACCGGTCAGCTGCACCGCGACGAACTCCAGGCGCTCATCGAACTGATGCGCCGGGTTATGCACCATGCCCCCGGGGTTGGCCTGGCCGCGCCGCAGATAGGCATCCCGCTGCGCATCGCAGTGCTGGAAGACGCCTACGCCCCTGACCCGGAGACAGCCGAAGTGCGCGAACGCACCCCGCTCGAATTCTTCACCATCATCAACCCGCGCTACGAGGCCCTGGACGGCGAAACAGCTGCGTTCTACGAGGGCTGCCTCTCCTTCGAGGGCTACCAGGCGGTGGTGGAGCGGCACCGCTCGGTCCGCCTGGATTACGACGACGAGCACGGCACGTCCCAGCGCCGCACCTTCACCGGCTGGCCGGCGCGGATTGTGCAGCACGAAACAGACCACCTGAACGGGACCGTCTATGTGGATAAGGCCATCACCAGGTCGCTGAGCTCGAACGCCGAGTTCCCGCGCTGGGCCTCCCCTGACCTCGGAGAGGCCCGGCGCGGGCTGGGATTCTAGGAAGTCCGGCTAGACGCCTGCGGGGGCGGCCTCTTTGTCCCGGGCAGATGTTTCCGGTGCTGGATTGGCCGGCGTCGGCAGCCACTTGGCCCACCAGTTCAGGATGTGCTCAAAGCGCTGGCGGCGGTGCCAGGGCGTGCCGGCCCGGGAGAGCTCATGGTTTTCCCCGGGGAAGAGCAGCAGCTCCGTCGGTACGCCCCGCAGTTTCAAGGCCGTGTAGTACCGCTGGGCCTGCTCAACCGGGCAGCGCAGGTCCTCTTCGGAATGCAGGATAAACGCCGGCGTGCGGACCTTGTCCACCTGGGCAAACGGACTCTGCGCAGCGACCTTGGCCGGATCAGAGCCCGTGTACGCCTCGGAGAAGAACCAGCCGATATCAGCGGAGCCGACAAAGGACAGCGGGTCCAGGAAACCCCGTTCAACCACTGCAGCGGTGAACCGGTGGTCCTGGGAAATGGTCCAGGCGGTCAGGTAACCGCCGTAGGAACCTCCCATCACCCCCAGCCGGGCGCCGTCGAGCTCCGGATGCGAGGCAAGGACGCCTTCGAGGAATCCGAGCACATCCTGGAGGTCGAGTGTTCCCATGGCTTCCTTGATGGCGCGCCCGTGTTCCTGGCCGTATCCGGATGAACCACGCGGATTGCACATCAGCACTGCATAGCCGGCCGCCGCGTAGGCCTGAGCCTCGTCGAAGAGGCCCCAGCCGTACTGCGAGAAGGGTCCGCCGTGGATGTTCAGCAGCACCGGATGCGGGCCTTCGCCCTCCGGGAGGACAACCCAGCCGTGCACCGGGTATCCATCCGCGGACGGATGGGTCTCCTCCCGCAGCGGCAGCAGGCCCGCCGTTCGCCGGAAACCGGCAGAAAAGTCCGTCAGGACCCGCAGTCCGCCCGGCACTGAAGGATCCACCAGTGCGGCGTCTCCGCTGGTCTGCTGGTCGGTGAAGGTGACCACGACGGCGCCGGCAGCCTCGGCAGCACCGGTCACCACGCGCGGACCGGACACCAGCGTGCTGAGTGCTCCGCTGCGGTCTGCCCGCAGCAGTTCGCAGGCGCCGCGGCTGAGGTTGAAGACCAGCACCCGGTCTCCGCCCGCAGCGACGATTCCACCGCCGGCAAGATCCATGCCCTCAGGGTCCGTCAGCCGCACCGCAGCTGCCGGATCCGCCATTGGTGCCGCATACAGTGCGGTGTTGCGCGCAACGAAATCGAGTCCGGAGCCGGAAACGTCCTGGCCCAGGTAGTACAGCCAGTTGCCGTCGCTGCTTTGCAGCGGGTGGGACACGGTCAGCCGGGCGCCGGCGAGGTTCGTCAGCCGCCGCGGCTCCCCCGTGCCGTCGGCACGCAGCTCGTAGACGTCTGTCACCAGGTCTGTATCTGCCTGCTCGTGAAGGGCCGCGGTGAACAGGACCGAGGCGCCGTTGGCGCTGAAGACCGGATTCTGGACGTCGGCATCCCAGCTGGTCAGCTGGACCGCCTCCGGAAGGCCCGCGGGCGCCTGCTCCCCTTCCGGAGCATGCCCTGCCGCGCGGCCCACAGGCGCGACGAACGGTTCGGCACCAAGATCGGGCAGCGTCAGGACGAATGCCTGGACAAACTTGTCCCGGGTGTACCCGGCACCGTTCATCCGGTAGTTCAAGGTGGTGATCAGGCGGGGATCCTCTGCACCGGCCGGGACACCGTCCAGTGTTCCGTACCTTCCCTGTTCGGGAACGCGTGAGGAGAAGACAAGCTGCGCAGAATCCGGCGAGAAACGGAACCAGGACACGCCCAGATGCCTGTCGGTGAGCTGGACCGGTTCCCCGCCCCCAGCGGGAACCGCGTACAGCTGCGGCCGCCCGCCCGGCGCCGAGCGCAGGAAGACGATCACCGATCCGTCCGGGGAGAACCGGGGTGCGGAGTCGCTGAACCCGCGGGTCAGGCGGCGCGGAGCAGATCCGTCCAGGCCGACGCTCCACAGCTGGCCCACGTAGGAGTCGGCCGCGAAGTCCGGCCGCTGGACGGAGACCACGGCCCGGGTGCCGTCGGGGCTGAGTGAGGGTTCGGAGACGGAGTTGAGGAGATCCAAATCACTGGGTTTCATGGAACCGAGCCTAGCAACACCAACGTCCGGTCCAGACGGCGCCCCGGCACGGGGGCGGGCGGTTCCAGTGTCCCGGAACGGCCTAGGATTGGGGTATGCCCACCGGAGAACGCCGCCTGCTCACTTGCCCAAACTGCGGCGGTGACCTGCAGCCGGATGCGGCACGCACACGGCTCAGCTGCCCCTCCGGACACCGGTTCGATGCCGCCAAACAGGGCTACTTCAACCTGCTCACCGGTGCAGGCACCAAGTTCCAGGCGGACACCCCGCAGATGGTCCAGGCGCGGACGGCCTTCCTTGGAGCCGGGCATTACGAGCCGCTGGCCCGCAGGCTTGCCGCCCTGGCATCCGGTGCCGGTTCCCACACCGGGCCTGAAGCGGGGCCGGTCATCCTCGATGCCGGAGCCGGCACCGGCTACTACCTGCGTGAAGTTGCACGTGAGGCAGGCGCCGCTGCAGCCGTTGCACTGGACATCTCCAAGTTCGCCCTCCGCCGGGCCGCCCGGGTGCTGCCGCAGGGTTACGCACTGGTTTGGGACGTATGGCGCCCGCTGCCGCTGGCTGATGCGGCGGCCGATGTCCTGCTCAACGTCTTCGCTCCCCGGAACGCGGCTGAATTCCGCCGGGTGCTCGCGCCGGGCGGACGGCTCCTGGTTGTCACTCCCCTGCCCGGCCATCTGCAGGAAATACGGGGATTGGCCGGCATGCTGGAGATCGGCGGCGAAAAGGAAGCACGGGTGGCCCAGTCACTGGGTCCGGAATTCGAAGCGGGGCCGGCGGAGCGTCTCGAGTACCGCATGGCACTGGGCCGGACCGACGTGGAGAACGTGGTCCTGATGGGTCCGTCCGCGCATCACGTCGATGCGGACGCCCTCGCAGACACACTGAACCGCACCGAGTTTCCCCTCCCGGTGAGCGCTGCGTTTTCACTCCAGCAGTTCCGGGCTGCGGACCGTCACGGACACTGATCCCCGCACTGCGGCCATACCCGAAGCGATGAATCGTGCCACACCCGTAACCGGGTGAGCCTAGGTAAACCCGCGTTTATCAGGCAGAATGAGCCTCAAAGCCCGTTACTAACCCACTCCGCCCGGCGCTGGACGGCTCTGCAGCACCCGGCTCCGGGGTGGACGGAGCCGGAGGGAAAATCATGCAGGAACTGTACAACTGGCTTGTCGACTACGGCTGGGTCCTCTGGCTGGTGCTCTTCCTGGGTTTCGCTGCCATCGAAACCCTCACTCTGGACCTCTTTTTCGCCATGCTGTCAGTGGGTGCCCTGGCTGCCATGCTCGCGGCAATCCTGTCCGCGCCCGTCTTCCTGCAGGTTGTTGTCTTCTGCATAGTTGCCCTGCTGATGATCGTCTTGGTCCGGCCCGCTGCCCTGAAACACCTGAAGGCGGGAACCAAGGAACAGCGCTCAAACATCGAGCGGCTCATCGGTGACACGGCGGTAACCCTCGAACCGGTTGGTTCGCGCTCCGGAACGGTCAAACTCGCCGGTGACACCTGGACTGCCCGCAGCGGAGACGGGTCCCTGCTGCCTGCCGGGGAGCAGGTCGCGGTGACCCGGATCGAAGGAGCCACCGCCGTCGTGGAGCCGCTGCGCCCCGAGGACACCCGGTCCATGGAAGGGCACCCTGAAGACGACGGCGGCGTGAACGGCCGCCGGTAACTACCACCACGGGAGCCCTGCCAGTCGGCCGGGCCCCACAAGCCCCCTGGCAAGGGGCAGGAACCAGGCCGGACATCAACGCGGTTCGGCCTCAATGCAAGGGGGAATATGGAAACCACCGTCCTGTTAGTCATCCTGGCTGTCCTGGTCATTTTTGTCCTGGTCGTCCTGGTCAAATCCATCCGGATCATTCCGCAGGCCCGGGCAGGCGTCGTCGAACGCCTCGGCAAGTACCTGCGCACGCTCAATCCCGGACTGAACATCCTCATCCCGTTCGTGGACCGGCTGCTCCCGCTGCTGGACCTTCGCGAGCAGGTTGTCTCCTTCCCTCCGCAGCAGGTGATCACCGAGGACAGCCTTGTGGTCTCCATCGACACCGTTGTCTACTTCCAGGTCACCGATGCCCGTGCCGCAACCTACGAGATCGCCAACTACATCCACGCCGTGGAACAGCTGACGACGACGACGCTGCGCAACGTCGTCGGCGGGCTGAATCTCGAAGAGGCACTGACCTCCCGCGACCGGATCAACGGCCAGCTGCGCGGCGTGCTCGATGAGGCCACGGGCCGCTGGGGCATTCGCGTTTCCCGGGTGGAGCTCAAGGCTATTGAGCCGCCACTGTCCATCCAGGATTCGATGGAGAAGCAGATGCGTGCCGAGCGTGAGCGCCGGGCTACCATCCTCACCGCCGAGGGCACGAAGCAGTCACAGATCCTTACCGCCGAAGGCCGGCGGCAGGCAGCCATCCTGGCCGCAGAGGGTGATGCCAAGGCTGCGATCCTTCGCGCTGACGGTGAATCCCAGGCCATCCAGAAAGTTTTCGAGGCGATCCATAAGGGCAATCCGGACCAGAAGCTCTTGGCCTACCAGTACCTGCAGACCCTGCCCAAACTCGCCGAAGGAGACTCCAACAAGCTGTGGATCATCCCCAGCGAACTGGGTGAAGCCCTTCGGGGTGTCGGCTCCGCTTTAGGTGACTTCCTGCCTGACGCACGCCCGGCCGCTGCTCCCGGCAGCGGTAAACCCGCTGGAGCGGACGCAGGAACCGCTGCTCCCGGCTTCCCCGCTGAATCCCCCGCCACCCTCCGTGCAGGCTCGGCGGACAACGTTTCCTAGGCTGCAGTCGCCGCAGTGCCCGGGTCCGGCTATAATTGACTGTTTGCCGGGGTCCCGGTGTCTGACGGGAACAGGATCCGCGGCTGTGGCGTTGAACCGGAAGAGAAAGCCGGCGTGCAGCCGGCATAGACTTTGGCGGCTGTCCTAACGGGCAGCAGGCATTACTGATGGGCCGCTGGGCCTTTCGAAACTGATGAGGGAGAAAAGATGAGCGATCGTAGCCTGCGGGGTATGCGACTTGGTGCGCAGAGCATGGAGACGGAATCCGGCGTTGAGCCGGCTCCCCGCCAGCGTGTCGAGTACCGCTGCGAGGACGGCGAACGCGTGTTCGTGACCTTCGCCGCCGAGGCAGAGGTTCCCCCGGTCTGGGTATCCAAGACCGGCAAGGAAGCCCTGCTGGTCGACGGCGAGAAGCCGGACACCAGCAACGAGAAGCCGGTGCGCACGCACTGGGACATGCTGCTTGAACGCCGCAGCATCGAAGAGCTCGAAGTGATCCTCCAGGATCGGCTGGACAAGCTCCGTGAACGCCGCGGAGAGCGCGCCGCTTCCTAGGCAGCTGCCGCAAGGCAGCACCAAACGGCGAAGGCCGGCAGCCGTGGCTGCCGGCCTTCGCCGTTAGTCTGTGCGGTCTGGTTCAGGACACCTGGCCGCGCCTGGTCAGCTTCGCCCAGCGTGCTGCCATGCCCCACTTGGTAACGTTGGCAATGGCTTCGAAGACAATGTTCCCGCTCATCTTTGAGGCGCCGAACTCGCGCTCCACGAAGGTGATGGGCACCTCGGTAATTTTCAGGCCAAGCCGCGCCACCCGGAACGTCATATCAACCTGGAAACCGTAGCCCACGGACTCAACGGCCGAGAGATCCAGCTTCTCCAGGGTGCTGCGCCTGAAGGCCCGGTATCCGGCCGTGATGTCCCGTACCGGGATTCCCAGCATCAGCCGGGAATAGGTGCTGCCGGCGCGCGAGAGCAGCTTGCGGTGCAGCGGCCAGTTGACAACCGATCCGCCGGGAACCCAGCGCGAGCCGATGACGAGGTCTGCGCCTGCGGCGGAGGCCTCGAGCAGCAGCGGCAGCTGTTCGGGCTTGTGTGAACCGTCAGCGTCCATTTCCACCAGGACGTCGTAGCCGTGCTCAAGGCCCCACCGGAACCCTGCAATATAGGCAGCACCCAGGCCTTCCTTGCCCTTGCGGTGCAGGACATGCACCGCAGGATCCAGCGCGGCCCGTTCGTCGGCGTAGGCACCGGTGCCATCCGGGCTGTTGTCATCGGCAATGAGTACATCCGAGTCCGGTACGGCCGCGCGGAGCCGTTGGAGCGTTTTTGGCAGGGACTCAATCTCGTTGTAGGTGGGGATGATGGTGAGGACGCGCACTCAAAGGCCTTTCAACGAACACGAGCCGCGCTGATCGCGGCTCGGAAGGGGTCTGCGGACGGCGGCAGAAGTACCAGTATATGGGACGGTCCCCTGCACCCGTCCGGCGCATGCCTGGCGGGTCCGGAGCCCGGGCGCACAAAGGGACAGGCACTGCCGTCTTCGGGCCAGTTCCGGAGGCTCCGGACCTGTTTTCTACTGACGGTTGAACCTGTCCCCATGTGCGCAACCAAGGTTGCCGCAGATGGCCCTGCACCGCGTCCGGGTGGACGGACCATCACCCCCACACATACGTGCCCGGGCCGAGGCAGCTGGTTTCCGGCCTGAGCCGGTCCGTGCCGCGGTTTGTCTAGCCTACGTCCTGAGCGTGTTGTGTCAACATGTTTCCTGACTAGGACCTGATGTATATCGGCGCAGGTCAGGGCGATAATCCAACGGTAAGTAAACGTACTGTTTTTTTCGGGTCCCTAGCTAAAATCAGCGGCCCGGTAAAGCTCCGTTCCCAGGTGGACGGTCTGCAGGCAGCGCGGCAGCTGTTCAGTATCCAGCGCGGGCAGCAGCGGGGTTCCCGCCCGGGGGTCCGTGCTCCAGGAGGCGACTGAAGCGTCCGGGGTTTGAACCATCAGCTCATCTGCTTCCCACACTGCGAAGGAAGCCGGCGTCCCGGGGGCGAGCTGTCCGAGCATCGGATCGCCGGTCCCCGCAGCACGCCATCCGGATCGTGTGTGGGCAATGAACGCCGCTCGTGCGGAGATCCGCTGCGCGGGGTTGTTGTGCATCACCGCCGCCTGAACTGCGCGCCACGGGTCCAGTGCCGTCACGGGGGCGTCGGATCCAAAGACGACGGGTACACCCGCTGAGAACAGGGAAGCGAACCGGTTCATCGCCGTACTGCGTTCCCCGAGCCGCTGGGAGTACATACCGTCCTTCGCGCCCCAGAGGGCGTCGAAGGCCGGCTGCATGCTTGCCGTGACTCCGAACCGCACCAGTTGGGCCACGGCCGCGTCGTCGCTGAGTTCAAGGTGCTCCAGGCGGTGGTGGGCGGCACGCAGGGCCGGTTCCCCTACGGAAGCTGCCGCCAGGTCCAGCGCCTGGATGACAGTGTCCAGTCCGGCGTCGCCAATAACGTGGAAACCTGCCTGCAGTCCCGCGCGGGTTGCGAGTTCGAGGTGCCGTGCCGCCTGCTCCGCGCTGAGGTACAGGCTGCCCTCCGTCTCGGGGGCATCCCTATACGGCGCCCGCAGTGCGGCCGTCCGCGCCCCGATGGAACCGTCAATGTTCAGGTCCCCGGCCAGCCCCAGGAGGCGGCCGTCGAAGGAGGCAACAATCTCAGCGAGTTCGGACTCGCTCTGGGCCAGCTGGCCCCAGTACGGCAGGATCTGCGGTACTGGGGCATCGCCCAGGCTGCCTTCCAGGCGCAGAAGCTGCCGGAGATCCCCGGCGGGGGCAATGTGCGGGGCCGCCATCTCAGCTACGGCAACGATTCCCCGTGACGCCGCCAGCTGCAGGGCAGCGCGCTGGTACCGGGCACGTTCCACGAGGGAGAGGCTGCGGGAGACGGTGCGCGCAGCTTCGTGTGCGTCCCTGATGACAAAGCCGTCCTCCCAGCCGTCCAGGGCTGCGAGCCCCAGCTCGGCGGCTAGGGAGCCTGAAACCACGGCACAGTGGACATCCGCGCGGGCGAGGTAGACGCTGCGGTTCCCTGATGCGCGGTCCAGCTCTGCGGCAGTCGGCACCCGGTGGTCGGGCCAGCCGGACTCGTCCCACCCGTGCCCGATGATCAGGCCGGTGGTCCGGGCTGCCTCTGCGGCAACGGCGTCGAGCATTTCAGCGAGGCTGCGCACACCCGAGAGATCCACTGATGCGGCAGCCAGGCCGGTTTCCGTCAGGTGGACATGAGAGTCCACGAAGCCGGGGGCCACCAGCGCACCCTGGAGGTCCACCACCTGCATGTTGTCATCCTGGATGGAAGTCGCTGCCTGCTCTGAACCGACCCAGGCGACTGTGCCCCCGTCCACCAGCATGGCGGTGGCGAAGGGATCTGCTGAGCTGTAGACCGAACCGTTGCGGTAAAGGGTCAGGGCATGGGCCGAGGCCGTGCTGTTCAAGGACTCACCTGTTCTGTGGTTTGTTCGAAGTTCTCGTAGAAAGGAAACGCTGCCGGGCCCGGAGTTATTCACTCACGGCGGAGTAGGCGACGACGCCGCGCTTGATCAGGTCGATTGCTTCACGGCAGCGTCGGCGCAGATCAATGGAGATGTCCGGCACCTTGGCCAGCTGGTCGATGACGTCGATGACCTGCTTGGACCACCGCACGAAGTCCCCGGCGGCCAGCTCGGTGCCGTTGAGGGCCACCTGCAGGTGCTTGCCCCGGACCCACTTGTACATCGGCCACACCAGCCCCAGCTCCGGCTCGCCCGTGACGGGAAGCTTTTCCGCCTCTTCCAGATCCGTCAGCTCCGACCACTGGCGGATGAGAATGTCCACCGCGCCGTCCAGGACGGCGCTGGGCATCTTCGGGCGCAGGCCGCGTTCTTCCCGTTTGGGCTGGTAGACGAGAGCAGTGGCGAGGCAGGCAAGTTCGACGGCGTCGACATCGTCGAATGCCCCGTTCTCCAGCCCGAGCGCAGCCAGCAGGTCCTTCTCGCCGTAGATTCGGCGGAGCTTGCTGCCTGCGGAGGTCACCCGCAGGGAGCCGTCGGCGTCGGCCGCAACGTATCCGTAGTGCTCCAGCACTGAACTGACGCGGTCGAAAACCTTCGCAATCGTGTTGGTTCGGCCGCGGATCTGGGCGGCAAGGTTGTCCGTCTCGCGGCGCAGCTTCCACCAGCGCTCGGCCCAGCGGGCATGGTCCTCCCGGTCGCTGCAGCCGTGGCAGGGGTGCGCCCGCATCTTCCGGCGCAGCTCGGCTATGGCCTGTTCCTGCCGTTCGGTTCCGCCGGTGTGGAGGGATGCGCCGCGGGATCCAGCCGGGCGCGGCGGCCGGTGCTCCCGCAGTGCGTTGCGCAGGGACGAGGCCAGGTCCCGGCGGTCCTTTGGTGTCCGGGCATTGAAGGACTTTGGAATACGGATTTGGGAGACCACATTCACCGCTCCGTCCAGGTCCTGGACGTGCAGGCGGCGCAGCTGCTTGTCCTCGGTCAGGATGGTCGGGCGCGGGTCGCGTGCCCCGGAGTCGGTGGACAGCACCACAGCATGGCCCGGGTTGCGGCCTCCCGGGACGTCCACGACGTCGCCGGGACGCAGGGTTTCAAGGGATGCCGCAGCCGCACTGCGCAGGGTGCGGGCCTTGGACCGCGATGCGTTGCTCTCAAGGTCGGAAAGCTGGCGCCGCAGCGCGGCATACTCGGTGAAGTCCCCCAGGTGGCAGGTCATCGCCTTCTCATAGCCGGCAAGCGACTCCTCGCGTGACCTGACCTGGCGGGCCAGGCCAACCACCGAACGGTCGGCCTGGAACTGGGCGAAGGACGATTCGAGGATCTCCCGTGCACGTTCTCGGCCGAACTGGGCGATCAGGTTGATGCTCATGTTGTAGGTGGGACGGAAGGACGAGTTCAGCGGATAGGTCCGGCGGGACGCGAGGCCGGCCACGGCGGCCGGATCCGTGCCCGGCTGCCAGAGCACGACGGCGTGGCCTTCGACGTCGATTCCCCGGCGGCCGGCCCGGCCCGTGAGCTGGGTGTACTCCCCCGCCGTGACATCGACGTGCGCCTCGCCGTTGAACTTGTCCAGTTTCTCGAGGACCACTGAGCGTGCGGGCATGTTGACGCCCAGGGCCAGGGTTTCGGTCGCGAAGACCGCCCGGACCAGCCCGGCGGCAAAGAGCTTTTCAACCACTTCCTTGAAGGTCGGCAGCATGCCGGCATGGTGGGCGGCGAAGCCGCGGATGAGCCCTTCACGCCAGGTCCAGAATCCCAGTACTTCCAGGTCGTCTTCGGGGATGTCCCGGGCGGCTTCATCAACGGTCCTGGCGATGACCGCTCGCTCGGCTTCACTGGTGAGGGTCAGGCCCGCATCTACGCACTGCCGAACAGCGCCGTCGCAGCCGTTGCGGGAGAAAATGAAGGTGATGGCAGGCAGCAGTCCGCGTTTGTCCAGCTGGCTGATCACCTGCGGGCGTGATGCCCGCGGCGTGCGAGTCAGGGCATTGGAGCCGGATGGCCCGCGGCGTGCATTGGCCGGTTTGCGGCCGCCGGGACCGGACCGCGGACCGGACCAGCGGCCGCGCTGGTTCAGCCGCGACTCGCTGCGGGCCAGCTCCTGGAGTTCGGGATTGACTTTGACCTTGGCCTTGCCCCCGGAACCGGACGGCCCGGTCTCGGCTCCGGCCGTCTCGTCGAATGAAACGTCGGCGGCGAAAAGGTCCAGGATGTCCCGGCCAACCATTACGTGCTGCCAGAGCGGCACCGGTCTGTGTTCGGTGACTACGACGTCGGTGTCACCCCGCACTGTGTCCAGCCAGGCGCCGAACTCCTCTGCGTTGGACACGGTCGCGCTCAGCGACACGAGCTGCACGTCAGAGCCCAGGTGGATGATGACCTCTTCCCAGACGGCTCCGCGGAAGCGGTCAGCGAGGTAATGCACCTCGTCCATGACGACGTAGCCCAGGTCATCCAGCGTGTCCGAATTCGCGTAGAGCATGTTGCGCAGCACTTCGGTGGTCATCACTACGACGGGCGCGTCCGGGTTGATACTGGTGTCGCCGGTGAGCAGGCCGACGTTTTCAGCGCCGTAGGACGCGGAGAGCTCCGTGTACTTTTGGTTGCTCAGGGCTTTGATCGGGGTGGTGTAGAACGCCTTCAGGCCACGTTCAAGGGCCATGTAGACGGCGAACTCCCCCACGACGGTCTTGCCGGCACCCGTTGGTGCCGCCACCAGGACGCCGCGGCCTGCCTCCACCGAGCGGCAGGCCTCGAGCTGGAAGGGATCGAGGTCGAATCCCAGGGACTGCTCGAAGACTCCCAGGCGGGTGCGTGCGTGGCCGATGCGTTCCTTGGCGGCGAAATACCGTTCAGACGGGGAAGTCATATATCCAGCCTAGACGTTCGGCAGAGCGTCTTCGTCCTGCCTTTAGCGGGGTGCGTGCGCCGAACGTGCTGCGCAGCCGCAGCCGCGGCCTGAACTACCGGGTCCGGCTACGCGTCCGGGATGGCCGACGCGGTGTCCGCTTCAGCCTCGACGGCCGCTTCACGAGCTGCACTGCGCCGGGCGCGCCGCTTGTCATTGATGAAGCACAGCCCCACCGCCACGGCGAAGAGCACCAGCAGGGGAGCCGCAAGGTAGAACATGCTCAGTGCGTCTCCGCCCGGGGCAGCCATGGCCGCAAAGAGGCAGATGATGAAGACGGTGATCCGCCAGTACTTCACGATCGTCTTCCCGCTCAGCAGGCCCAGCAGGTTCAGGCCGACCATGACAACGGGGATCAGGAAGGCGATGCCGAACGCGAGAAGGAGCCGAAGGACGAAAGCCAGGTACACCGACGCCGTAATGACGTTCGCCGCGCCCTCGGGGGTGAAGTCGGTGAGGACACCGACGGCGTTGGGCAGGATCAGCCAGGCCAGGTACACGCCCGCCAGGAACAGTGGAACAGCGGCGGAGAGGAAGCCCAGGGCTGCGCGGCGTTCCTTGGTCTTCAGGCCCGGAGTGATGAAGGCCCAGAGCTGGTAGAGCCAGAAGGGACTTGAAACCAGCACTCCGATAAACACGGAGACCTGGATCATCTGGTCGAACGAGGTAGCCACTCCGTCGAAGTTGATAGTGGCCAGCCGGCCCTGTTCTTCGGAGAGTTCCCGGACAGGGCGCGTCAGTTCGTTGAAGACCGGCATGTACAGGAAGAAACCGCCCACGGTGCCAAGGACCACTGCGATAGCAGCCTTGAACAGCCGGTTGCGGAATTCCTTCAGATGCTCCTTGAGGGCCATCCGCCCTTCAGGGTTGGATTTGCGCCCTCGTTTCAGCGCCACAGCCGCTACGGGTTGGCGGGCGGGTTACCGCTGCCGGTATGTGGCCCGGCGGGCGGATTGGGTCCCGCTGCCGGTCCCGGCTGGTTCGTCGCCTGCCCGGGGTTGTTGACCACGCGGCCCTCGACCGGGCCGCCGTCAGCAGCGGAAGAGGTGTTCTCGTCCTTCATCTGGCGTACCTCGGACTTGAAGATGCGCAGCGACTGCCCCACGCTTCGCGCAAGTCCCGGCAGCTTCGGCGCACCGAAGAGCAGGATCGCGATAACAATGATGATGACAATGTGCCAGCCTTCTAGGCGCATGCCGGTGTCCTTTCGTTTACGTGCATTTTAGGTCAGAGCCCGGGGATATCGCGCCAGGCCCGCGGTTGTCCGCGGAGGGTGCGGAGTTGGACGCGGCGTTCGCGCCGCGCCTCTTTCCTGGCCGCTTTACCCTCGTCATACCGGCGCCGTTCATCTGCCGGATCCTTGAAGACCGCTGGCCGGAACTCCGTGGAAGTATCCGGTGGAACGGGTCCCGGAGCGAAGGACAGCCTGGCCCCGGCTGACTGGACTTCTCGCAGCACTGCCATGAACTTGCGGAAGAGCCGGTAGCCGATCAGGACATAGAGCAGCAGGGCCACCGCTGTTAGGGCAACCCATATCAGAATCCACGACCACCAAGGCATGCTTCCAGCATAGTGGAGGGTTCTGGGAAAGCCGTGTCAGCGGCGGCGAGCCGAAAGAGGGCTTCACCGGCTGTTCACGCGTAGTTTGCTGCTGCCGCCGACAGCCAGGCAGAGGTTTCCTCCCGCAACCCGGCCGGTGCCAGGACGGCCGCTGACCCGGACAGGCGTGCAATGAAACCCGGAATCCACCCGGTACTGGCCGTTCGCAGCACCACTGCCTGTCCGCCGTCGGGCAGCTGGGCCCGCTGCTCGGCGCTATAGGCGTCGGCCACCCAGGAAGCGTCCGGAAGAAGGCGGATTGTGACGAACTCGTCCGCCTCCCCCGGCGTGAAGAGACTCGAGGGGAACCGGGGATCAGGGTCGGGCAAGCCGGTTGCGGCCTCACCGCTGTCAGTGGCTGAAAGGATCCGGTCCACCCGGAAGAACCGTGCTGCCTGGGCCCGGTGGCACCAGGCGTCCAGGTACCACGTGTTGTTGTCGGAGAAGATGCGGCGCGGATCGATGACCCTTTCGGAGACTTCGTCGCGGCTGGGCACGACGTAGCGGATGGCCAGGCTTCTTGCGCCGGTGACGGCCTTCTGGAGTTCAGCGAGGAGATCCGGCGTGCCTGCCGGACGGAGTTCCGCTGCCAGCGAGGTGCCGGCGCCCGCCGCGGTTCCGGCAGCCTCGGTGAGCTTAGCGTGCGCGGAGGCCACGGCGTCGGTGGGGGCGGCTCCGGGCAGGGCGGCGAGGGTGTCCAAGCCAACGACCAGGGCAGCGGCTTCGTCCATCGAGAGCCGGACCGGCTGGGAAAGGTTCTCCGCATTGTCTATATAGATTTCCCCGGTCTCGAAGTTCACGTCCATCAGGCCGTTCGGGTAGTACCGCGGCCCGCTGACAAACAGCAGGTTGAGGTCCGAGGCCAGCTGCTCCTGGCTGACTCCGAAGCGGGCGGCAGTTTCCGCCATGCCCGCCCCCTGGTTGGCCAGGATGTAGGGAACCAGGTCCAGAAGACGGCTCAGCCGCTCCTGTGCTCCGGCTGTCTTGGCTGCCGTTCCGCGAACGGCCGCCGCAGGGGCGTAGTCCGGAACCGGTTCGTCCTGGAACCGACGTGCCCGGGCCAGCGCCGCAATAACGGCGTCCCTGAGTTCGGGCGGATGGACCGCCCGGGCAGCCGTACCCAGGGCAGCGGCGTCGGCGGCCAGGGCGTCTAGGTCCGTGACGGCGAACCAGAGGCGGTCCCATCCGGACGGCGGCCCGGCGAGCCCGGCGGCTGGATCCGCATGGTCGCCTGCCCGGAGTCGCAGTTCTGCGCCCGCACCGGCCTGGACGTCCACTGCCGCGGACCGGGAAGCAAAAACGGAGTCCAGGGAGGCCAGGGACACGCGGATGTCGAAGTCCTCCGGAACCCGGTAGCTGCCCCTGCCGGTCCGAACCTCTGTGGTCATGCGGGACAGCCGGAACCACCGTTCAGCGTTCCGGTCAGTGTCCCAGCCAACGAGGTACCAGTGGCCGTAGCGGGAACCCATGCCCCAGGGCTGGACGCTGCGTGCTGATTCCTGGCCGGAGGAAGCCCGGTAGCCAAAGGAAACGGGGGTCCGGTCCGTGACAGCCCGGAACACTTTTGAAAAATTGGGGTCCGACGTTCGGATGGCCGGATGAACCGGGCTGGCCGCTGCGTCTTCGGCGAGGACACCGCGGGCCCGAAGCTTGCGCAGCGCCCGTGCTGCGGCCGACCCGAGGGCAGCCTGCTCCCACATCTGGGCCGCGAGGGCCAGCACAGCGGATTCGGCGGGAGTGAAGGACACTTCGGGCAGCCGGTACTCCTCGCTCCGGATTCGGTAGCGCTGCAGCGAGTTGTCCTGTTCGTAGAGCGGGTCCTCGCTGTAGGACTCCACCGGAATGCCCTGTTCACGCAGGAACGCCTTATCCCGGTCAAAGAGCTTCTCACGGGCTTCAGGCGTTGCTGCCTCGGAGTAGAGCTCGATTTCCTCGAACAGTTCAGCCTTCGTGAAGCCGCGCCGGGAGGAAAGCAGGGCTATGACCAGGTTGAGCAGGCGTTCGGTGCGCTTTTCGGCTGGTTTCGGAGACACACGGCTAATCTACAGCCGTTGGTGCTCCAACCGTGCAAAGGGCGGCCCGCCGGTGCAGTGATGACCGGCGGGCCGCCCTTGGATGGATGGCAGTTACCGCTGCTAGCGGACCCCGAGCAGGTCCACGACGAAGATGAGGGACTCACCCGGCGCGATGGCCGAGCCAGCTCCCCGGTCTCCGTAGGCCATGTGGGAAGGGATCTCCAGCCGGCGCCGACCGCCGACCTTCATGCCTAGCAGGCCCTGATCCCAGCCCTGGATGACCTGGCCGATGCCGACCGTGAAGTCCAGCGGCGCACCGCGGTTCCAGGACGCGTCAAACTCTTCGCCGGTGGAGAAGGCCACGCCCACGTAGTGGGTCGAGACGGTATCTCCGGCCTTGGCCTCGGCTCCGTCTCCGACGATGATGTCTTCGATGATGAGATCCGTCGGAGCACCGTGCTCCGGGAAATCGATCTCCGGCTTCTGGCGGTCGTACTCGCGCTTTCCGAATGACATGGGACTCCTTTGTTTGGGGACTGCCAGCAATCCTATCCGGATTACCGGCTACTTGGCCTCGAGGATGTCGACGACGAAGACCAGGGTTTCGTTCTGCAGTTCGTTGCCTTCAGACGATCCGTAGGCGGTGGCAGGAGGAGCCACAATCAGGACCTGGGATCCGACAGTCTTGCCGGCAAGGCCGTCGGTCCAGGCGGAGATGACCTGGTTCAGCCCGAAGGACGCGGGGGCACCCCGTTCCCAGCTGGAGTCGAAGACTGAACCGTCGGACCACTTCACGCCGTGGTACTGGACGGTGACGGTGTCGTCGGCTTCCACGACGGCGCCGTCGCCCTTCTTCAGCTCCTGGGCGACGAGCTCGGTGGGTGCTTCGGTCTCCGGAACGGTGATGGTCGGCTTGCCGTCGTCATCCAGGGTCACGGTGGGCTGGCCTTCAACGGGGTCGACGTCGGTGCCCCAGGCGCGCGTGGGAACGTCCCGGGCATCGGTCAGCGTGAAGACGATGAACTGCGTAGCAGTGCCTGCCTCTTCATTGCCGGGAACGTAGTAGGCGAAGTCGGAGCCGACGGGAGCACCCACGAGGGCACTGTACATCTGCTCGTTGCCCTGCTTGAGGGTCTCGTCCACCGCAATGTCTTCAGCAGTTTCCGCGGTGTAGGTTTCCTGGCCCGCTTCGCCGCTTTCGGGGTCCATGACCACAAGCCGCACGGAAGCGGTCTGGCCATCGGACAGTTCAGCACCGTCGCCGTCGTTCACCCGGACCAGCGTCGGCTCGTCTGCTGACAGCGGGGTATCGAACTCCACCGTGGGGACGGCACCGTCACCGTTCGAAGTGACTTTTACGGAGGAGAGCGGATCGCTGCTGCCGTCTCCGGAGCACGCGGTGAGCAGCAGGAGGGCGGGCAGGAGCAGGGCTAGTACTTTTCGCACAGTACTTCTTTCAGTGGCGGACAAATGTCTTCTGCCGGCAGCATGGGAGCACGGACATGCCCGCACCCTTGCCGGGCAGCAACACTAACCCTAACGCCTCCACCTGAAAGGAGCCTAGATCCGCTGCCGGGGAGCCCGCCGCCCGCTCAGAGCGTGGACAGCAGCGCCTCGACCCTCTCGTCTACGGCGGCAAACGGATCCTTGCACAGGACGGTCTGCTGGGCCCGGTCGTTGAGTTTGAGATGGACCCAGTCCACCGTGAAATCGCGGTTGGCAGCCTTTGCCCGGCGCACGAAGTCACCGCGCAGCTTGGCGCGCGTGCTCTGCGGCGGCACGTCCACGGCCTCCTTGACCGCGCTGTCGTCGACCACCCGGGCTGTTTCACCGCGTGACTGCAGCAGGTAGAAGAGCCCGCGCCGGCGGGAAATGTCGTGGTAGGTGAGGTCGATCTGGGCCAGGCGGGGTGATCCCATGTCCAGCCCTCCCCGCTCCGCGTACCGGTCCACCAGCTTTTTCTTGATGGCCCAGTCGATCTCCGTGTCGATGCCCGAGGTGTCCCCGGACTCCACGGCGTCCAGTGCCCGCTCCCACAAATCCAAGACCCTCGGCACGTGGCGGTTGTGGGGCCCGTTGTCCCGCACAAAGTCCTGCACCCGGTCCAGATAGACGTGCTGGAGCTCCAGCGCCGTCATGGTGGAGCCGTTGGCCAGCTTCAGCGGTGCCGAGCCGGTGAGGTCATGGGAGATTTCGCGGATACTCCGGATCGGGTTTTCAAGGCGCAGGTCCCGCATGATGACCCCGGCCTCGATCATCCGCAGCATGAGGTCCACGGAGCCGACCTTGAGCATTGAGGTGGTCTCGGACATGTTCGAATCCCCGGCGATCACGTGCAGGCGCCGGTAATGTTCGGCGTCGGCGTGCGGTTCGTCCCGGGTGTTGATGATCGGCCGCGACCGCGTGGTGGCGGATGAGACGCCCTCCCAGATGTGGTCCGCCCGCTGGGAAAACGCGTACAGGGAACCAGACTGGGTGCGCAGCACCTTCCCGGCACCGACCAGGAGCTGGCGGGTAACAAGAAACGGAATCAGGATGTCCGCCAGCCGGGAAAACTCGAGCCGCCGCGGAATCAGGTAGTTCTCGTGGCTGCCGTAGGAGTTACCGGCCGAGTCGGTGTTGTTCTTGAAGAGATAGACGCTGCCGTTGAACCCCTCCGCGGCCAGGCGTTCCTCCGCCTCGTCCACCAGGTCGTTCAGGATCAGCTCACCGGCCCGGTCGTGGGCGATGAGCTGTGCCAGGTCATCACACTCGGCGGTCGCATACTCAGGGTGGGACCCCACATCGAGGTAGAGCCGGGACCCGTTGGTAAGGAAGACGTTCGACGAACGCCCCCAGCTGACCACCTTCCGGAACAGGTAACGGGCCACCTCCTCGGGCGAAAGCGGCCGTGAATCCGGTCCGGAGTACGCAATGCCGAATTCGGTTTCGACGCCGAAAATCCTGCGTTCCATCAGTCTCCTTCCGCGCTGGACAACAAGCGGTCCAGCTCAACGGTTCCTATCCTGCGGAAAGCCCTGACGGTTCCCCTGGTCGACAGCGGATCACGGTCAAGCACAGCGACCTCCAGCAGTCCGGCTCCGAGGACTTCTGCTCCCTGCGCAGGATCCGGTGCTGCCTCACCCGCTGCCCCTTCCCGCGGCTGCCGGGTGGCGGACAGAGCCCGCACGGCCACCTGGATGGCTTCGCTGAAGGTGGTGTCCGGTGACCAGGTGCGCGTCAGTGAATCGTTGACTGCCTCGGCCTGGCCGCCCATCACCACGTAATTGCTTTCATCCGCAATCGAGCCGTCATAGGTAAGGCGGTAGAGATGGTCTGCGTACGGCTCTTTCCCCACTTCGGCCACAGCGAGCTCAACCTCGAACGGTTTGCCCTCGGCGGTGAACACAGAACCGAGGCTTTGGGCGTAGACGCTGGCAAGGCCCCGGGCGGAGACGTCCTCCCGTGCATAGGAGTAGCCGCGGACGTCCGCGTACCGCACGCCGGCCTGGCGCAGGCTTTCGAACTCGTTGTACTTCCCGACGGCGGCAAAGCCGATCCGGTCGTAGATCTCGCCGAGCTTGTGGAGCGACGGCGAGGGGTTCTCGGCCACAAACGCGATCCCGTCGCGGCAGGTCAGCACCACTACCGAGCGGCCACGGGCGATTCCCTTCCGGGCGAAATCGGCCCGGTCCTTCATCAGCTGCTCGGGTGAGACGTAGAACTGCTGTGTCATCTCCTAAGCCTCCCGTCCGGCAGCTGAACGGCGGGAGACCAGCTCCTGGGCGAGCTGGTGGAGTTCGCGTTCGGGGATCTCCCGGATACCGGCTGCGTTGACCACGTAGACCACGGGCCACAGCTGGCGGACCAGGTCCGGTCCGCCCGTTGCGGAGTCGTCGTCGGCGGCGTCATACAGCGATTCGACGGCGATCCGCACCGCTTCGTCCTGGTCCAGTCCGGGGCGCCAGAGTTTTTTGAGGGCTCCCCGCGCGAAGACCGAGCCGGAGCCCACGCTGTGGTGCTCGTATTCCTCATACCGCCCGCCGGTCACGTCATAGGAGAACATGCGGCCGGCGTGCCGTTCGAGGTCAAAGCCGGCAAACAGCGGTATGACGGCCAGGCCCTGCAGTGCCAGCGGAAGGTTCTGGCGGACCATGGCCGCGAGCCGGTTGGACTTGCCGTCCAGGCTCATCGGGGTGCCTTCGATTTTCTCGTAGTGCTCCAGCTCCACCTGGAAAAGCCGGATCATGTCCAGCGCGAGGCCGGCGGTTCCGGCAATGCCCAGCACTGAATAGCTGTCCGCCGGGAAAACCTTGCGGATGTGCCGGCTGGCGATCATGTTTCCCATGGTGGCCCGCCGGTCCCCTGCCATGAGTACGCCGCCGGCATAGGTCAGGGAGACGATGGTGGTGGCCTGGGGCGCTGCGGCTGATGCCGATCCTGCGGGGGCTGTTCCGAGCCGGCGGGCCGAAGGCAGCAGCTCCGGATGGTGGCGGCTAAGGTGTTCGCTGAAGGATGACCCCGCCTCTGCGGCCACCGTGTGTGCAGGATCCGTTGGCACCATCCGCTACTGACCGCCCTTCTGGATGAACCCGCGGACGAACTCCTCGGCGTTGTTCTCCAGTACGCCGTCAATCTCGTCCAGCAGGTCATCAACGCCTTCGGTCTGCGCAGAAGACTGCTCAGCCGGTTCGGCGGCGGGGGGCGGAGTCTCTTCAGTCTCCTCAACGTCCTGCGGATGTGCCCCGGTATTCCTGCGGTCCTGGGTTGCCATGATCCCTGCCCTTTCCGGCTAACGCCGTGCTGCGGAATGTGTCCTAGGTCCTATGGTGCCACGGTAGGTTCCGGACCGGTCAGGAGACGGGTCACAAAATCTTCCGCATCAGCGGAAACATCGAACAGTTCTCCCGTGAGTTCCCTTGTCCCCCGCAGCGGTTCCCGGGTGGGGATGCGCTGCAGCCGGCGCCGGGACGGGAGTTCGAAAATGATCGAGTCCCAGCTGGCCCCGATCACCTCGGCGGGAAAACGGGTGATGCAGCGCCCGCGGAAATAAGCGCGGGTGTCTTCCGGAGGCTCTGCCACCGCGGCCGCTATCTGCCCGTCCGTCAGGATCCGCTCCATCTGCCCGCGGGCCGCCAGGCGGTAGTAGAGACCCTTCTCCGGGCGCATGTCCGAATACTGCAGATCAATCAGGTTCAGCCTGGCATCGTTCCAGGCCAGCCCGTCGCGGTCCCGGTATGCCTGCAGCAGCCGGAGCTTCGCTACCCAGTCCACCTGGGCGGAGGCGGCCATTGGATCCCTTTTGAGGGTACCCACCACCGAAGTCCATCGGCTGAGGATGTCCTCCGTGGCGGCGTCGGCACCACCCTCCCTGCGCGCGTGGGCAGCCGCCGCTTCGAGGTATATTTCCTGGAGGTCCAGTCCGGTGACGTGCCTGCCGTCGTTTAGCTCCACCAGCGCGGTGAGGGTTGGATCGTGGCTGATGGCCTGCAGGGCACCCACCGGGTCCCGGAGTTCGATCTGCGGAGCTGCGGCGTCCTCGATCATGGACAGCACGGCCGACGCCGTCCCCATTTTCAGCAGTGCCGAAACTTCGCTGAGGTTGGCGTCACCGATGATCACGTGGAGGCGGCGGTACTTTTCCGCGACGGCGTGCGGTTCATCCCGGGTGTTGATTATCGGCCGCCGGATAGTGGTTTCCAGGCCCACCTCGGTTTCGAAGAAGTCGGCACGCTGGCTCAGCTGATAGCCCGGGCGCTGGTTGCTGGTGCCGATGCCTACGCGTCCGGAGCCGCAGATCACCTGCCGGGAGACGAAGAACGGCAGCAGCCCTGCCACCAGCCGGGTGAACGGCACGCTGCGCGGCACGAGGTAGTTCTCATGGGCGCCGTAGGAGACACCCTTATTGTCCGTGTTGTTCTTGTACAGGTGGACGGGCGCAAAACCCGGGGTCCTGGCGATATGCCGCATGGCGGTCAGCACCACCGCGTCGCCGGCCTTGTCCCACAGCACCGCGTCATGCGGATTGGTGGTTTCGGGCGAGGAGTACTCCGGGTGCGCGTGGTCCACGTACAGCCGGGCACCGTTTCCCAGCACCATGTTCATCAGCACGGAGTTGTCCTGCTGCTCCCCGTACAGGGCCGACGGTCCACCGCCCTCCAGCGCGATCTGCTCGGCGTCCAGCACCGGCGGGGCGTCAGTCAGCTGGGTGGGGTCGGCAGCAGTTCGGGGCACGGTGTAACCGCGGGCGTCGTTCAGCGGTGCTTCGTCCGTGTAGTCCCAGCGTGTGCCGGAAAGGTTGCCCAATCCGGCACGGACGCTGGCGGCGTAGGCGTTGACTACCTGGCTGGAGAGCACGGTGGCGTTCGCATTCGGCAGGGCGGGAGCGAGTACGCCATACTCCGTCTCCGTGCCCATCACCCTGCGGACCGTCACAGATACTGTCCCGGATTGGCCGCAGTTTCGATGGTCCGGCCAGGTTCCTGCCCGGCCTTGCCCTGGATTATGGTGCGGATGTAGGTGATGCGCTCGCCCTTCTTCCCGGAGATGCGTGCCCAGTCGTCCGGATTCGTGGTGTTGGGCATGTCTTCGTGTTCGCGGAACTCGTCAACGACGGCGCGCATCAGGTGCTCGATGCGCAGCCCGCGCTGGTGGAGCATCAGGAAGTCCTTGATGGCGTACTTCTTGGCCCGGTCAACGACGTTCTGGATCACTGCCCCGGAATTGAAGTCCTTGAAGTAGAGCATCTCGGTATCACCGTTGGCGTAGGTGACTTCCAGGTACTCGTTGGATTTGTCCTCGGCGTACATCTTCTCCACGGTCCGCCGGATCATCTCCTTGACCGTGGCGACGGGGTCGTAGCCATGCTCCGCGAGGTCGTCACGGTGCAGCGGCAGGTCCGGGGTGAGGTACTTGGCAAAGATCTCCCCCGCACCCTCCGCATCGGGGCGCATGATCTTGATCTTCACGTCCAGCCGCCCGGGACGGAGGATGGCCGGGTCGATCATGTCCTCCCGGTTCGAGGCGCCGATGACAATGACGTTCTCGAGCTTCTCCACGCCGTCTATCTCGCTGAGCAGCTGAGGCACGATCGTGGTTTCGACGTCGGATGAGACACCGGTGCCGCGGGTGCGGAACAGTGAATCCATCTCGTCAAAGAACACGACTACGGGGCTTCCATCAGAGGCTTTCTCCCTGGCGCGGGAGAAGATGAGGCGGATGTGCCGCTCGGTCTCCCCCACATACTTGTCCAGCAGCTCCGGACCCTTGATGTTCAGGAAGTAGCTGCGCGTGCCGGGCATGCCGGTCTGTTCCATGACGCGGGCAGCCAGGGAATGTGCCACTGCCTTGGCGATCAGGGTCTTGCCGCACCCGGGAGGGCCGTAGAGCAGGATGCCCTTTGGTGCCTTGAGCCCGTGCTCCCGGTACAGGTCCGGATGCATGAAGGGAAGTTCCACAGCGTCGCGGATCTGTTCGATCTGCGGGCCGAGGCCGCCGATGTCCGAATAGGAAATATCCGGAACCTCTTCCAGGACCAGGTTCTCCACTTCGCTGCGCGGGATCTTCTCCAGTGCATAGCCGATTCGGGTATCCACCGTGAGGGCGTCCCCTACCCGCACCTTTTCCTGAACCAGGGGGCCGTTGAGCCGGACCACCCGCTCGTCGTCGGCCCGTCCAACCACCAGGGCGCGGTCGCCGTCGAGCAGTTCCTGGACGGTGAAGAGTTCCCCCGCCTTCTCAAACCCAAGCCCCGCCACAACGGTGAGGGACTCATTGAGCAGCACTTCCTGTCCCGGAACCAGCTGGCCCAGGTCCAGCAGGGGGCTAACGGCTACACGCAGTTTCCGGCCGGACTGGATAATATCCACGCTTTCCTGGACGGTGGCCGCGGTGGTCACCCCGGGAGCGGCATCCGTCCGCGGATTGACGGCAATTACCGTTCCAAAACTGAACGGTGTGGCACCCTCTTTCTCCAGGGCGTCCTTCAGCCGCACGATCTCCGCCCTGGCCGTCTCCAGCATGGCCACCAGGCGGGCGTTGTTATGGGTCAGCGCTGCGAGCTGGCGGTCCAGGTTCCGCAGCTTGTCCCGAAGGACGTTAAGCTGCCGCGCTTCCGTGCCGCCAGTACCGTATCCGCCGTCCGTTCCGTTACCTATCGGGGCCCCGCCGGTGTTTTCCGCATCAACCATTTTTCGACCGCCTTCATTGCTGTGGTCCCTTCGTTTGACGATAACGCAGTGACGCACGCAATACACCGGGCGCGGCGTCTTGTATTTAGCCGCGGCCCGGATAAGGGCCGGTCCCGGTGCCGGTCTAGCGCTCGGTTTCTTCGCTGCCGTGCTCCTCCTGGAAGCGTTCCGCCTTGGCCAGCGCACCGCGCTGGACGGTCGAACTGGCGTCCTTGGCTGCGCGGCGCAGCTTCTTGTCCGAGACTTCCCGCTCGCCCACCGCTGCCGGAGTCCAGGCGTTCAGGTCTTCCTGGCTGAAATCGGTCTTAGAGGCGCGGCGCTTGGCTATCAGGCCGGTGGCTCCCTCGGCCAGGCGGCGGGCGGAAAGCAGGAAGCCGGTGTGGGCCACCATGCGGTGGTCGGGGCGCACGGCGAGGCCTTCAAGGTGCCAGCCGCGGACCATCGACTCCCACCCTTCCGGCTCCGTGAAGCGGCCGTCGGCCCGGATGGCTTCGGCAGTGCGGGAGAGCTGCGTGACAGTGGCGACGTAGGAAATCCAGACGCCGCCCGGAGCCAGCACGGTTGCCACCGCGTCGGTGCATTCCCACGGCGCCAGCATGTCCAGGACAACCCGGTCAACGCTGCCGGGTTCCTGCGTGCGGACCACCTCGTCCTGGAAGTCGCCGAGGGTGATGTCCCATGCCGGGTGCGGGCCGCCGAAGAACGTCTCGACATTGCCGCGGGCAATGTCCGCGAATTCCTCCCGGCGCTCGTAGGAGTGCAGCGAGCCGTTGTCTCCCACGGCGCGGAGCAGGGAGATGCTCAGTGCGCCGGAGCCGACGCCGGCCTCCACCACCCGGGCACCTGGATAGATGTCAGCCATCGTGACGATCTGGCCGGCATCCTTCGGATAGACAACGGCTGCTCCGCGCGGCATGGAAAGGACGAAGTCGGAGAGCAGCGGGCGAAGCACCTGGTACTGGTGCCCGGTGGTGTTGGTGACGATGGTGCCCTCGGGGACGCCGATTACCGCCTCATGCGGGAGGTAGCCGCGGTGGGTATGGAACGCACCACCCTCGGTGAGGGTGATGGTGTTCCGGCGTCCTTTTTCGTCGGTGAGCTGGACGCGTTCACCGGGCCGCAGCGGTCCGCGGCGCATGTCCGCGCCGTGCGCAGCTGGGGATTCGGGGGTACCCGGGTTGTTCATGAGTGGCTGTCCTTTTGTAGCTAACGGGCTTGTCTAATGTGTCTGGCTGGGCCGTCAGGGGCGGCGGTTCCGCGTGCGGCCGGTGATCGCGGCTACAACGGTGTCCTGGCGCAGAAGCCCCACCACAGCGCCTTCGCGGTTGATGACTGCGTACTCACTGCCTTCGAGTTTCGAGAGGTACGCAATGAGTTCCTGCCCGCTGGCGGCATCGGGAATATATGCGCCGGGAGCAAGTGCGCGGGCGACGGCGCTGGCCGGTGTGTGCGCGGCGAGATGTTCCGGCACGGCAACGAGGGCTCCGGGGTCAACTACGGCCTCGGGCTGCCCGGTTGGTGCGGTGAGGACTATTGGCGTTTCCGGCCCGCCTGCCGCCGCCTCCCGGAGTCCGGCGACAGGTGTTGGCGCCGGGACCTGGACTGCCGGTTCCATGAGAGCCGCGGCCGACACCGAGGGCAGGCGCATTCGCATCCGTGCGTTACTGATGGACGCGCCTGCCCCCATCCACAGGAACCCTGACACCAGTGCAGTGATCAGCAGCAGGCCGAAGTCGGGAGTCCTGCCCTGCAGGAACGGAGGAAGAATGATGGCCGCTGCCAGCGCGGCGGCGATCACGCGTCCGGCCCAGCCCGCCGCGAGTGTCCCGCGGTCCTGGCTGCCCGTTGCCTTCCAGACAATCGTCTCGACAATCCTGCCGCCGTCCAGGGGCAGTCCGGGGAGCACATTGAAAACGGCGACCAGGAAATTCGCCCAGACAAAGATGTCCGCCAACAGCCACGCCACCGTCCCTGGTTCCAGGAACACAAGCAGGCCGAGTCCGCCGAGCGCCAGCAGGAAGTTGGCCGCCGGGCCGGCCAGTGCCACGACGAGCGACTTCCCTGGGGTGGCGCGGACATCGCCGAACTGGGTGTGCCCGCCCCAGAGCGTCAGCACAATGCGCGGCGTGGGCCAGTTCCAGGCCCTGGCTGTCAGGGCATGGGCAAGTTCATGCACCAGGACTGAAAAAAGCAGCAGCAGGGCATAGCCCAGCGCGACGGCGTACGCGGCGGCGGTGCCGAGGCCGGGAACCGCCCCGGCGACACGGGGCCCAAACAGGAAAACGATAGCCGCAGCGATGATGAACCAGGACCAGGCAAGGGTTACCGGGACTCCGCCGATCCTTCCCAGCGGAATGCCCTCGCTGCGCTGTGTCCGCGCCGGGTCCTGCGTCATCGTGCGGTTCCTTCCCACGCCGCGACCAGGTCCTCAAGGTCCCGGACGGTCCGGCCGGACAGGGTGTCCCACTGGATACGCCGCGGATTCGCCGGTAGCGGCGTGATATGCGGGATGGCTACTGCGCACAGTCCTGCCGCAAGAGCGGAGGTGTACCCCGGATAGGAGTCTTCGAGGGCGGCACAGCGGGACTTGGACAGGCCCGGCTCCTGAGCCGCAAGCCGGTTGAAGGCGAGCTGGTAGGGATCCGGGTGCGGTTTGCCCCTGTCCACCATCTCCCCCGTCACGAGGAGCCGGAAGGTCCCCTCCGGGAGCTGTCCGGCAATGAGCCGTGCCAGCGGTCCGGGGGACATTGTGACCAGGGCACACGGAATTCCCTTGGCCGCCAGTTCCTCCAGGAGTTTCCGCGCTCCGGGGCGCCAGGGCGCCTGACGCCTTATGCGGGCAGCCACTTGTTCGGTCAGCGCGTTGATCACCTCGTCCACGGCGAGGCTGACACCTGCCTGCTGGAGGCGCCGGGCAGAATACGGAAGCGCCTGGCCCACAAGCTCGACGGCGTCCTCGTCGGTCCAGATACCGCCGTGTTCACGTACCAGGTCCTTTTCTGCCTGGATCCAGTAAGGCTCTGTGTCCACGATTGTTCCGTCCAGGTCCCAGAACACGGCCTGCAGTGCAGGTGCGGGTCCGTCGGGGAGGACGGGAGTTCCAGGCAGGGGCATAACGCCAGTCTACGTGGCGGGGCGCCTGATCCTCGCGCAGGGTCCGGGGTTCGGCGGCACGCGGGACTGACAGTGCGCAGCCGGGGGCATAAGGTGAAATGGTGAGTTATACCGAAAACAATCCGGCAGCCGGCCTACAGGATTTCTTCGCCGGCGGAACCGGCGAACGGGTGACCGTGATGCTCGCCGCCTTCGAAGGCTGGAATGACGCCGGTGAAGCGGCTTCAGACGCCCTGGACTTCCTGTCGCGCTACTGGGACAGCGAGAAGATCGCCGGGATCGATGCGGACGAGTACTACGACTTCCAGTTCACGCGGCCTGCCATCGAGCGCACCTCCTCCGGCAAGCGGCGGATCAAGTGGCCCACCACCCGGATCTCCCGCGCCGAAGTGCCGGGGTCGAACCTGGACCTCATCCTGGTGACCGGCGTCGAACCGTCCTACAAGTGGCGCGCGTACACGGCAGAGCTGATCGGCCTGGCCAAGGAACTCGACGTCGACTGCCTGGTGCTGGCCGGTGCCCTGCTGGCAGACGTGCCCCACACCCGGCCGATTCCCGTCACCGCGACCTGCGAAGAAGAGGACCTGCGCGCCCATCTTGATGTGGAACCGTCAGAGTACGAAGGACCCATCGGCATAGTGGGAGTCCTGGCCGAAGTGGCTGCGCTCGCGGACATCCCAACACTCTCTCTCTGGGCCGCAGTGCCCCATTACGTAGGCCAGCCGCCCTCGCCAAAGGCCCAGCTGGCACTTCTGCACCGCATTGAAGAGCTCCTGCAGGTCCCCGTGGACACTTCGGTGCTTACCGAAGAGGCCGAGGCCTGGGAACGCGGAGTGGACGAACTCGCCACCGAAGATCCTGAGATTGCCGCCTACGTCCGCCAGCTCGAGGAAGCGAAGGACACCGCGGAGCTTCCCGAGGCGACCGGCGAATCGATTGCCAGGGAGTTCGAGCGGTACCTGAAGCGACGCCGGCGGGACTAGCCCCGGGATCCGGTGCGGGGCCCGGTGGCCCACCGGCCCCGCGCCTGGCTAGCGCAGGGTGATGCCGAGCAGGGCGTCAAATGCGGCTGCGGCCAGGGCTGCTCCGGATCCGGCTGATGCCGCAGGTTCGGAGCTTAGGAGGCGTGCGGCCCATTCATCCGCTGCGGCCAGAGCTGCCGGGGCGTTCAGGTCATCAGCCAGACAGAGCCGGAACCGGGTAAGCAGTTCTTCCGCTGCTGCGCTGTCCGTCAGGGCCAGTGCCTGCCGGTAATGGCTCAGCCGCTCCTCGGAACGAGCCAGGTCCTCGGCTGTCCAGAACCAGTCGGAGCGGTAGTGGTGCCCGGCCAGCGTGGTCCGGATCGCTGCCGGGTCCACCCCCTCGGCACGCAGTTTCGACACCAGGACCAGGTTGCCCAGGGACTTGCTCATCTTCTCCCCGTCCAGCCCCACCATGCCCGCGTGCGCATAGTGCTCGGCCAGCGGTTCACCCGAGCAGGCCCAGGCATGCCCGGCACTCATCTCATGGTGCGGGAAGACCAGGTCTGATCCGCCGGCCTGAACCGTAAACGGCGCGGGCAGGAACCGGCGCGCAATAACTGAACATTCGATGTGCCAGCCCGGGCGGCCGTCACTGAGCGAACCTCCGGGCCAGCGCGGTTCGCCCGGACGCGCCACCCGCCACAGCAGGGCATCCAGGGGATTACGCTTTCCGGCCCGCCCGGGGTCTCCGCCGCGTTCGGCGAAAACGGGCATCATCTGCTCGGGAGTCAGGTTTGAAACCTGCCCCAGCCACCAGGCATCGGTACCTTCCCCGGGCATGGCTCCGGCGGCGTCGACGGAGAAGTACACGTCGCCGTCGGGATCCTGGCCGCTGCCGGGGACGCGGTAGGCGATTCCCCGCTCCAGGAGGTCTTCGACCACCGGCACGATCCATTCGATCGACTCCACGGCGCCAATGTAGCTGCGCGGTGCAAGGACGTTCAGGGCTTCCATGTCTTCGCGGAAGAGCTGGGTTTGTTCCTTTGCAAGGACAGTCCAGTCGACACCCGTGGCGTTGGCACGCTCCAGCAGCGGATCGTCAATGTCCGTGACGTTCTGAACGTAGTTCACGGTGTGTCCGGCATCCCGCCACTGGCGGTACAGCAGGTCGAAGGCCACATAAGTTGCCGCATGGCCCATGTGGGTGGCGTCATACGGGGTGATACCGCAGACATAGAGGCCGGCTTCGGGTCCGGGAGTCACGGGAACGGTTCGGCGCAGTGCCGTGTCGAAGAGGACCAGTTCCGGGGATTGTCCGGGCAGTTCGGGAAGGGGACGGGAATTCCAGGCGATCACGTATTCACTCTACTTACTCGGCAGGCTTGGTTCATTTCGCGGCGGACTGCGCCGGTGGTGTCAGGGCTGCAGGACGCCGAAGGCCAGGGCGATGTAAATCGCGACGCCAAGGCCAATGCGGTACCAGACGAACAACCGGTAGCTGCGCGTGGAGACGTACCGCAGGAACCAGCCGATGATGACGAACCCGACGACGAACGCCACCACGGTGGCAAGTGCGGTCTCGGCGCCGCCGTAGGGGCCGGTCTCGCCCCAGGACTTGGCCAGCTGGTAGAGGCCGCTGCCGAAAACGGCAGGGATGGCCAGGAGGAAGGCATAGCGTGCCGCTGCCTCGCGGGTGTACCCCATGAGCAGGCCTGCAGTGATGGTTCCGCCGGAGCGGGAGACACCGGGGATCAGGGCCAGTGCCTGGGCGAAGCCATAGAGGATGCCGTGCTTGTAGGTGAGCTGGTCCAGTGTGCGCTGCTGCTTCCCGACGGCGTCGGCGACCGCGAGGATCACGCCGAAGACGATGAGCATGGTCGCCACGATCCACAGGCTGCGGAAGGTGGATTCGATCTGGTCCTGGAACAGGAGGCCCAGGATCACGATGGGCAGGGTGCCCACAATGATCAGCCAGCCCATCCGGGCGTCCGGATCAGAGCGTGGCACACGTCCGGACAGAGACCCGAACCAGGCCTTCACGATCCGGACGATGTCCTTCCAAAAGTACACGGCGACGGCAGTTTCGGTGCCGAGCTGGGTAATGGCCGTAAAGGCGGCGCCTGGATCCTGGGCTCCCGGAAGGAGTTCTCCGGCAATGCGCAGGTGGGCGCTGGAAGAAATGGGCAGGAACTCTGTCAGGCCTTGAAGAAAGCCCAGAAAAATCGCTTCGAACCAATTCACCCTACGACTCTAGGGCACGCACGTCTTCTCCCAGGCCACGCGTGGCCGCCGGTACTGCCTGCTAGCGGTCGCTTCCGGCCTGCGGATAGGGTGACTGGCGGCCCGCTGTGCTGTCTTCGCCGTACGAATCGCTCTCCACGCCAAAGTCCGGTCTGCGCAGGAGCTCCTCGTCTTCGTCCAGCAGGTCCTCGTCGCCGTCCTCTTCGTCGTCGTAGATCTCCAGCGGGGTTACTTCGCCGTAGGCGTCGTACAGCACCTCCTCGTAGACCTCGAACGCATCCGCAATGGCCAGGTATGCGTCCTCTACGGCCGGATCTTTCTCTCCGCGGCGTGCGGCGGCAGCAGCGAGGTGCTCCTCGAAGGCAGCGACCAGGGACTGGAGTGCAACGCGCGGATCTATGGTCATGGACTAGACGTTAGCCCCAAAGGAGGCAAAATGGGATGGAAATGCGCGAACAAATTCTGAGACCTGACGTCTCGTTCAAGACCGCTCCCGCCAAGGACTATGAGTATCTCGTCCTCTCCGTAGGCCCCCATGAGTCCCTCCCCGATGCGCGCAGGCTGATTACCGACCACGCCGAGTATGGCAAGTGGGAACTGCAGCGGACCCGCATCTACCGCGGAGGCACCCACCGGTACTGGCTGCGGCGCAAAATCATGAGGGTAACGCGCACCGCCTAGCCGCGTGCGGCTGAGCTATGGTCAGGGCAGCGGGCCCAGTACCGCGTTGGCCATCGAGTCATGGGCCGAGTCTTCGCTGGAGGGATGGAACATTCCCGCAAGCACATCCCGGTAGAGCCGCTCGATCTCACTGCCCCTGAAGTATCCCGCTCCCCCGGCCACCTGCATGGCAGTCTCCACGATTCCGCGGGCGGCATCGGTGGTGCGCAGCTTGAGGCCGGAAAGCCGCGGAAACCAGAAAGCTCCGTGGTCTGAACCCGACTCCAGGTCCCGTGCCACCGCGTTGAGCTGCAGGAGGACCCCGTCCAGCCGGATAGCGGCGTCGGCCACACGCCAGCGGGTGTGCGGATCCTGGGACGCGGGCCCTGACTGCACACGCCGTTTCCGCGCTGTTTCAGCCGCCAGTTCCAGTGCGCGCTCGGCCAGCCCGGCGTAGACCGCGGAGAGCAGCGTTTCGAAGAGGCTGAAAATGCCGAACACAAAGGCATCCGCATGCGGCCCAACAGGGGTGTGCCGGACTATCCTCGCGGCCGGAACCACGGCTTCCTCAAGCGTGGTGGTCCGGGACTGCGAGGCACGCATGCCCATGGTGTTCCAGTCGTCAAGCGCAGTGATGCCCGCCGTGCTGCGGTCCGCGAAGCCGAAGACGAGCTGCGGCTCCTCCGGGTTGGAGCTGTCCTTGCCGAAGACGCCCAGCCGGGTCCATGCCGGGGACAGGCTGGTGAAGATCTTCAGTCCGGTGAACGCATATCCGCCGCCGTCCTGCGGAACGGCATCGGTCTTCGAATCGAACAGGACCGCTGAGTTTCCGGGTTCGGAAATGCCGAACGCGAACAGTTCTCCCCGGGCAGCTTCTTCGAGCACGAAGGAGAGCGAGCTATCCCCGCCACGGGACAGCAGATGCGCGACGCCGCACCACACCAGGTGCATGTTCACGGCCAGGGCGGTGGCCGGGGCGGCTGACGCCAGCCGGCGCTGGCAGTTCACGACTGCGGGAATGTCCAGCCCGGACCCGCCCTGCTCCGCCGGGGTGAACAGGGCCAGGTAGCCCGCGCTTCGCAGGTCTTCGAGGTCCTCGGCAAAAAACGAGTTGTCCTGGTCATAGCGCGCTGCGCGGCCGCGCAGCGTTTCCAGCAACGCAGGCGGCAGGATTTCTTCGGGGGACGTCAAGACAGCTTCCTTTCTCTATCTGTTGCCGGTGGCGGGGTCTGGCCGTGAACCTACGAGCCCCGCAGCAGCCGGCCCAGGACGCGGGTTCCGAATTTGAGGGACTCAACCGGGACCCGCTCGTCCACCCCGTGGAACATGCCCGTAAAGTCCAGGTCCTCGGGCAGGCGCAGCGGTGCGAAGCCGTACCCGGTGATCCCCAAGCGGGACAGTGACTTGTTGTCAGTGCCGCCGGAAAGTGTGTACGGGAGTACCGGAGCGCCGGGATCCTCGGCCTGCAGCGCAGCCACCATTGAGTCCACGAGGCTCCCGGTGAAGGGAACTTCAAGTGAAACGTCCTTGTGTTCGTAGCTGACGTCGATGCCTTCTCCTGCCAGTGATCTCACGATTTCCAGCAGCTGTTCCTCCTGGCCGGGCAGGGTGCGGGCATCGATGAATGCTTCCGCGGTGCCGGGAATGACGTTGTGCTTGTACCCGGCTTCCAGGAGGGTTGGATTGGCGGTGTTCTGGAGCGTCGCGCCGACGAACCGGGCCACAGTTCCCAGTTCGGCCAGGAGCTTCTCCGGGTTCTCCGGATCGAACTCGACGCCGGTCAGTTCCGTTACCCCGTCCAGGAACGCGCGGGTAGTGTCCGTCAATTCAATGGGCCACTCGTAGGAGCCGATGCGCGACACGGCGCCGGCCAGCCGGGTGACCGCGTTGTCGGTGTTGATCTGGGAACCGTGCCCCGCCCTGCCGTGCGCCTTGAGGCGAAGCCAGGAGATGCCCTTCTCCGCGGTCTGCAGGAGGTAGGTGCGGCGTCCGCCGATTGTCGCCGAGAACCCTCCCACCTCGGAGATGGCTTCGCTGGCACCCTCGAACAGTTCAGGACGGTTTTCCACCGCCCACCCGGCCCCATAGCTGCCGCCGGCCTCTTCATCGGCGAAGAAGGCAAAGATGATGTCCCGGCGGGGACGGGTTCCGGTGCGGGCCATCTCCCTCATGACCGCCAGGATCATGGCGTCCATGTCCTTCATGTCAACGGCTCCGCGGCCCCAGATGAGTCCGTCCCGTTCCTCGCCGCTGAACGGGTCAACGCTCCAGTCCTGCTTTTGGGCCGGTACGACGTCAAGGTGGCCGTGGACAACCAGTGCCGGCAGCGAAGGGTCGGTGCCGGACATACGGGTCACCACGGACGCACGCCCCGGTGCGGATTCGAACACGTCGGCCTGGAGGCCGGCCTCTTCGATGAGGCCGGCGACATACTCCGCCGCCCTGCGCTCTCCCGGCCCGGTCCCGTCACCGTAGTTCGAGGTATCGATGCGGATCAGGTCCCGGCAGATGCGGGCGACTTCGTCTTCGGCGCGGATGCTCATGGGCACTCTCCTTGCTGGGCGGTTTCTAGGGATCAGCCTAGCCACCCTCGGCGGCATCGGCAGGACTTTGTTCCGGGCCATGTCCCGTAACGCCCGGGCCCGAAACCCCGATTCGTTGTTCTCCGGGAAACCGTGTTAGAGTTTTTCCCGTTGCAAACGAAGAAACGGAATAAAAAACGCTCTTCGGCAGACACCTAAGCGCGGGTGGCGGAATGGCAGACGCGCTAGCTTGAGGTGCTAGTCCTCTTATTGAGGGTGGGGGTTCAAGTCCCCCTCCGCGCACAGTTGATGATCCTCACATCAGGGAACACCCCGGTCCTATGGACCGGGGTGTTTTGTTTTGCCGACGGGTCCGTATGCGCGCCTGGTCACCCCTGACGGAGGAACAGGCCCTGTGCCATGCCCGCCGGCTTGGTAACCTCGCTGTATGGACGGCAGCGGCTTCCTGAACGTGTTCCTGGTGCTGTTCTTTGTGCTTCTGGGCGGGTTGTTCGCCGGCGCTGAGATGGCGCTCGTATCCCTGAGGGAAGGACAGATACTGCGCCTGGAGGCCTCCGGGCGCAGGGGTGCAAGGATCGCCGCCCTGGCCCGCAACCCGAACCTGTTCCTCTCCGCGATCCAGATCGGCGTGACCCTCTCCGGTTTCTTCTCAGCCGCGTACGGAGCATCCGCCCTTGCACCCGCCCTCTCCCCCGTACTGGAAGGCTGGGGGCTGAACGCGGCGGCAGCCGGGACGTCAGCATTCATTGCCATGACCCTGGTTGTGGCCTACCTGTCCCTGGTGTTCTCGGAACTGGTGCCCAAACGGCTGGCCATGCAGAACGCCGAAGGGTTTGTCCGGGCCCTCGCGCCTCCGCTTTCGGTGTTCGCAGCGGTAATGCGGCCCGTTATCAAGCTGCTCTCCGTTTCGACGAACGGCGTGGTGCGTGCCCTGGGCGGTGACCCCAACCTGAAGAACGTGCCGATCTCCCAGCAGGAGCTCCTGGAGATGGTAAAAGCCAGCCCGGTCCTTGCCGATGAGAGCCGGAACATCCTGGCTGACGTCTTTGGTGCCGGCCAGCGGCTGCTGCAGGAAGTCATGCGGCCCCGGCCCCAGGTTAAGTTCCTGCAGGCCAGCCTGTCCGTGGCCGAGGCACGGGAAGCCGTTCATGTACTGCCTTACTCGCGCTATCCGGTGATAGCAGGCTCCCCGGACGATGTCCTGGGCTTCGTCCATGTCCGGGACCTGCTCGGCCAGGATTCAGAAACCGCTGGGCAGACCCGGCTCAGCGGGATCCTGCGTCCGATCCTTTTCCTCCCCGGCACCGCCACGGTGCTGCCCACGCTCACCCGGATGCGCCGGGAGAACAGCCACATCGCCGTCGTCGCGGACGAATACGGCGGCACCGACGGAATAGTCACGCTGGAGGATCTCGTAGAGGAACTCGTCGGCGAGATCTACGACGAATACGACACGGGAAAAGACCCGGAGGACCAGCACCTGGCGATGGAGGGTGAAGTGGTTGTGGACGGCGGGCTGATCCTGCAGGAGTTCGACCGGCTCACCGGGATCCAGCTGCCGGAAGGCCAGTACGAGACCGTTGCGGGCTACATCCTGGACCGGCTTGGCCGCATGGCAGTGCCGTCGGACACCGTGGCGGCGCCCGGGGGCAGGCTCCGGGTCCTTGACGTTGAACACCACCGCATACGTTCGGTCCGGGTCATTCCGGACGTTGGTGCGGGATAGGGCCCGGCAGGTCCGTACCCGGCGGAATACGCGGCGATTCAGGCTGCCGGGCACGTAAACACATTCGGTGCATTGCAGGGCCGCGGACTGCGCGCGCAGAATACCGGGCATGAGCACACCCGGACCAGGAGAAACAGGCACTGCCAGCGGCGTGCCGGAGGCCGGGAGCGGGCCGGAGCTTAAACGGGTGATGGGCACCAGGCTCCTGCTGCTGTTCATCGTTGGCGATATCCTGGGCACCGGCGTCTACGCACTGACGGGGCGGATCGCCGGGGAGATCGGCGGTGCGGCCTGGGCACCCATCCTCATCGCCTTCACGGTGGCTACGATTACCGCCCTGTCCTACCTTGAACTGGTCACCAAATATCCGCAGGCAGCGGGTGCTGCGCTCTACACGCACAAGGCTTTCGGGATCCACTTCGTGACCTTCCTCGTGACCTTCGCAGTCCTGTGCTCCGGAATTACCTCCGCCTCCACTGCTGCCAAGTTCCTGGCCGAGAATTTCCTGGTCGGATTCGGTCTCGGCTGGGGCCAGTCCGGCGTCACGGCTATCGCGGTTGGGTTCATGGTCCTGCTGGCGGTGATCAACCTGCGCGGGGTGGGCGAGAGCATCAAATTCAACGTCTTCCTAACGGTCGTGGAGCTGACCGGCCTGCTGATCGTCATTGGGATCGGCTTCTGGGCCATGGGACAGGGAAACGTCGATTTTTCCCGCACCATGGTCTTCGAAACGGAAGGCGGAAAGTCAGTTTTCCTGGCCCTGACGGCGGCCACGTCCCTGGCGTTCTTTTCGATGGTGGGATTCGAAGACAGTGTGAACATGGCGGAGGAAACGCGGGATCCCGCACGCATTTTCCCAAAGGTGATGCTCACGGGCCTGGGCATCACGGTGTTCATCTACCTGCTGGTCTCCGTCGCAGCGGTGGCGGTTGTGCCGGTGGGCAAGCTTTCCGAGAGCCAGACGCCGCTGCTCGAGGTGGTGCAGGCAGGCGCCCCGGACTTCCCCATCGACGTCGTCTATCCATTCCTGTCCATCTTCGCGGTCGCGAACACCGCGCTGATCAACATGCTCATGGCCAGCCGGCTGCTCTACGGCATGTCCAGGCAGGAGGTCCTGCCGCGTCCCCTGGCCCTGGTGCTGCCCGGCCGCCGGACGCCGTGGGCATCCATAGTGTTCACCACCCTCATTGCGGTAGGCGTCATTGTCCTGGTCACCAACGCCATGGGCCCTGATACCGTTTCAGCCTTGGGCAGCACCACCGCCCTGCTGCTGCTGTGCGTCTTCACCGTAGTAAATGTTGCCTGCCTGGTGCTGCGAAAGTCTCCGCCGGCTCCTGTTGAACGTGAAGGCAGGCAAACCGGCGGCGCAACGCGGAAGACGTTCCGCTCCCCCGGCATCATGCCCTGGATCGGGGCGCTGAGCTGCGCGTTCCTGGTGGGCCCGTGGGCCCAGGACCCCGTTGAGTATTCAATCGCGGGCATTCTGCTGGCCATTGGCGTGGTGCTTTGGTTCTTCACCTGGCTCTGGAACCGCGGAGTAAAGGCCAAACGCACCCGCTTCACGGATCCGGAGGAACTCCATGGCTAGCGTGATAGTCGGCTACGTCCCCGCGCCGGAAGGCGCCGCCGCGCTGAGCCATGCCCGCCGCGAGGCCGCCCTGGCCAATAACAGGCTGGTGATCGTCAATGTCCGCACAACCGGCCGCGGGCTGGGCCACGGGCACAGCCACGGTGAAGACGCGTCGGGTGAGCTGGAGGGCATCGCCGCAGAACTCCGGGCGGCGGGGTCGGACTTCACGGTCATCCATCCGGAGGGCGACTACGATCCCGCCGATGAGATTCTCTCCGCGGCAGCCGGCAATGAAGGCCGCCTGATCGTCGTGGGCCTGCGCCACCGCACGCCGGTGGGAAAGCTCATCCTTGGCAGCACGGCGCAGCGTGTGCTGCTGGAGGCGCACTGCCCGGTGCTCTGCGTCAAGGCCGGGCAGTAGCACCCAGCCCGGCGGCTATGGCCTCAATCCCGGTGTGGGTTTCCGCGAAGGACGTGGACAGCGGGGACAGGCCCAGCCGGATGCCGTCCGGATTGCGGTAGTCAGGAATCACGCCTCGCTCCCACAGGCCGGCAGTGACTTCCCGGGACGCCGGATGGTCAAAAGTGATGTGGCTGCCGCGCCGTGACGGATCCCGGGGCGACGCGAGTACGGCGCCGAGCGGGGCAAGGAGATCGTCGAAGGCTTCAACGGTGAAGGAGGTCAGCTGCACGGACTTCTGCCGAACCGCATCCATTCCGGCCTCGGCGATCAGCGCAACCATGTCCTGCATCGCCAGCATCCCCAGGATGGGCGGAGTTCCCGAGACCATGCGCTGGATGCCGGCGGCGGGAACGTAGTCCCGGCCCATGCCGAAGGGGTCCCCTGCCCCGAGCCAGCCACGGATGGGCTGCTCGAAATCCTCCTGGTGCCGGGAGGCAACATAGGCCCAGGCGGGAGCGCCAGGGCCGCCGTTCAGGTATTTGTAGCTGCAGCCGGCAGCGTAGTCCACCTGCCAGGCATCAAGTTCTGCAGGCACGGAACCGGCGGAATGGCAGAGGTCCCACAGTACCCGCCCGCCGGCGCGGTGAACGACCTCGGTGATCAACGGGACGTCAGCGGTGTATCCGGAGCGGTAGGCAACGTGGCTGAGCACCACAAGCGCCGTCTGCGGGCCCACCGCGGCGGCCACCGCTTCCGGGCGGACACCGCCGTCGTAATCAGCTTCGACCCAGCGCAGTGTCAGGCCGCACTCCTCCGCAATGCCCTCCATGACGAACCGGTCAGTGGGGAAATTGTCCCGGTCCAGGACAATCTCGTTGCGCGTCCCGCCGCCGGAAACCGCGGCCACCGCTGCACGGGCAAGCTTGTAAAGCAGGACGGTGGTTGAATCGGCAACTACGCACTGGCCGGGTGCTGCGCCGAGCACGTGCTCGCCCAGCTGATCGCCAATCTGCCGCGGCAGCGCGAGCCATCCCTCGTCCCAGCCCCGGATGAGCCGGCCGCCCCACTGGCTGCGCACAAAGTCGTTCAGCCGCTCGAGGGTGGCGGCCAGCGGCCGGCCCAGCGAATTGCCGTCCAGGTAGGCCGGCACCTCCGCGTCATCGTGGCCCAGGAACCGCTGCCGCATGCCGCCGAGCGGATCGGCTGCGTCCAGTTCCCGGGCGCGTTCGGCCAGGCGCAAAGTTGTTTTCATGGCGGGAACTTTAGCAGCCGTACCCATCCCGGTTGTCCTGGGCGGTGCGTGTCCCGGTGACGAGCGGCCGTGCCCAGCCGGAGAAGTGGCGGCGCCGGCTGCGCTGGTTCCATCCGGTGAAGGTGGTGGCGCCGCGCTCCCCCGGACTCCCGGATTCGGAGATTCGGACGCTGACCGTTGCGGGGAGGAAAACCGGTGATTCAAACTCTATGCTCCACTCGAACGGTTCCTGGATGGCGGGCCCAGTCTCGCCGACCACCCGTGAGGCCATGTACATGCCGTGAGCGATCGAACGCTTCAGGCCCAGGGCCTTGGCTGAGAGCGCGCTGAGGTGGATCGGGTTGAAGTCTCCGGAAACCCGGGCATAGTTGCGTCCCGCATCGGGGCCCAGCCGCCACTGCGCGGTGGGATTCGGCGGCACGAACTCCGGCCGGGGTCCCGTCGAGGCGGGCCGGTCGAACCGCGGAAGAAAGACTCCCTTGGCCAGGTAGACCGAACGTCCCGTCCACACCAGCTCTTCCCCTGAACGGACCTCGGCGACAAGCTCAACCTGCGTGCCGGCGCGGTGGCCGGCAAGGTTTTCCGCCCACGCCGTTACGGACAGTGGTTCCGTGTAGTGGATCGGGCGCAGGTGCTTCACCTCGTTGCGCAGGTGCACCAGTCCCAGCAGCGGCAGGGGAAAGTCCTCCCGTGCCATGACGCTCATGGCTACGGGAAACGCGAACGTGTGCACGTAGCCCGAAGGCAGGGTGTCCTGGGCGCTGTGCAGGACCAGCCGCTGGAAATCGGTGAGGTTCTGCAGATCGACCCGCGCACGCTGGACGACGTGCCGGGCCGACGGAAGGTGCTTCGGCGCGGCGGAGGAAGAGAGGCGGCTGCGCGCGGCGTTGGATGCAGCGGCGAGATACAGCCGCCCAAGCGCCGGTATGGCTTCGAGTTCCTGGACGCTCATGCCCCCACCATATTCTGTCCGCACACCCTCAGTACCTGGCCGTTGACGCCCGCCGCGGCGTCGGCGGCCAGGAAAGCGATGGCCTCGGCAACATCCACCGGATTGCCGCCCTGCTGCAGGCTTGAAAGCCGCCGTGCCACCTGGCGGGTCAGCGCGGGCATGCGGGCCGTCATGTCGGTTTCGATGAATCCGGGAGCGACGGCGTTGATGGATCCGCCGCGTGGAGCCAGCAGCGGCGCCGTCGCTCGGACCATGCCGATGATGCCCGCCTTGGACGCGGCGTAGTTGGTCTGACCTCGGTTTCCCGCAATGCCGCTGGTGGAGGCCAGCGAGACGATCCGCCCGTCTGGGCTGAAGGTTTCCGATTCCAGGAAGCGGCTGTTCATCCGCAGCTGCGAGGCGATGTTCACCGCGATGACGGAGTCCCATCGCGATGCGTCCATGTTGGCCAGGAGCTTGTCCCGTGTGATCCCGGCATTGTGGATGACAATATCCAGCGATCCGTAGCGTTCGGCGGCGTGGGCAAGGATCCTGTCCGCTGCGTCGTCGCGGGTGATGTCCACCTGCACGGCGGTGCCGTGGATTTCATTCGCGACGGCGGCAAGCTGCTCACCGGCGGCCGGTACGTCCACCACAATCACGTTGGCGCCCTCGCGGTGCAGCACACGGGCTATCGAGGCGCCGATGCCGCGTGCGGCACCCGTGACGACGGCGGTCTTTCCCGCCAGTGAAGCGTTCCAGTTCTCCGGGAGCTTCCCGGCGTCGGACCCGACGGTGATGAACTGGCCGCTGACGTAGGCACTGCGCCCGGAGAGCAGGAAGTGCAGGGCAGCAGCAACTGACGGTGCGGCGCCTCCGGTCCCGTTTGCCAGCACGATTCCATTGGCTGTCGCGCCGCCGCGCAGCTCGTGGGCCAGTGAACGCAGCATGCCGTCCACGCCCTGCCGGGCAGCTGCCGCAGCAGGATCCTGGGCTTCGGAAGCCGGCCGGGATACCGTGACCACCCGTCCGCCCGGAGCAAGGTCCCGCAGGCTGGCCCCTGCGTCGAGGCTGGCTGCGCCCAGGTCTTCGGGACTGGCGGCTTCGTCCAGCACCAGCAGAATGGCACCGAGCTTCTCCTTGGGTGTCGCGTGGCGCCGCACGTCCTGCTGCCAGGAGAGCAGCACAGAGGCCAGAGTGTCCGCGCTTTCGCCCTTGCCCAGGACAAGGACCGGACCCGGAACCAGTGGCTCGGACGGATCGAAGCGGCGCAGCACGGCGGGCCGGGGCAGGCCGAGCTTCTTCGCGATTTCCCTGGTGATGCCTGAATTGACGAGGTGCAGATAGGTATCCGTCATGGTCAGCGTGCCTCCAGGATTGCAACGAGGCCCTGGCCGCCGGCGGCGCAGACTGAAATCAGGCCGCGGCCTGAACCCTTTTCGGCGAGCATCTTGGCAAGGGAAGCAACAATGCGCCCGCCCGTGGCAGCGAACGGGTGCCCGGCAGCGAGGGAGGAGCCGTTGACGTTGAGCTTGCTCCGGTCGATGCTGCCCAGCGGCCCCTCCAGTCCAAGGCGGGTACGGCAGAACTCATCATCCTCCCAGGCTGCGAGGGTGCTCAGGACCGTGCCGGCAAAGGCTTCGTGGATCTCGAAGAAATCAAAGTCGGCGAAGGTCAGGCCATTGCGTGCCAGCAGGCGCGGCACGGCGAACGCGGGTGCCATCAGCAGTCCGTCGCGCCCGTGGACGAAGTCGACGGCGCCGGCTTCCGCGTCGACGATGTTCGCGAGCATGGGCAGGTCGTTGGCGCGGGCGTACTCCTCTGAGCCGAGCAGCACCACGGACGCTCCGTCGGTGAGCGGCGTGGAGTTGCCGGCCGTCATGGTGGCTTCATCGCCCAGGGACCGGCCGAAGACCGGCTTGAGCTTCGCCAGCTTCTCAAGGGAGGTGTCCGCACGGAGGTTCGAGTCCCGGGACAGGCCACGGTAGGGGGTGATCAGGTCATCGAAGAAGCCCCGGTCGTACGCCGCTGCGAGGTTGCGGTGGCTGTTGAAGGCCAGCTCGTCCTGGCTTTCGCGGGTGATTTTCCACTGTGCGGTGGTAAGCGCCTGGTGCTCCCCCATTGACAGGCCGGTGCGCGGTTCGCCCGTGGTCGGTGCGTTCGGTGCCAGGTCCCGGGGGCGGATCTTGGCGATAGCTGCCAGCTTCTGCTTGGTTGACCGCGCCCGGGAAAGGTCCAGCAGGGCCCGCCGCAGGCCTTCGCTTACGGCAATCGGGGCATCGGAAGCGGAGTCGACGCCGCCGGCGATTCCGGACTCGAGCTGGCCCAGCTTGATCTTGTTGGCGAGGGAGACAACGGTTTCGAGTCCGGTGGCGCAGGCCTGCTGGACGTCGTAGGCGGGCGTTTCCGGGGACAGTGCCGATCCGAGGACCGCTTCACGGGTGAGGTTGAAGTCGCGGGAGTGCTTCAGGACGGCTCCGGCGGCTACGGCGCCGATCCTCTCGTCCTGCAGCCCGAACCGTGCAACGAGTCCGTCCAGCGCGGCGGTCAGCATGTCCTGGTTGGAGCTGTGGGAGTAAGCGCCGCCGGAGCGCGCGAAGGGAATGCGGTTTCCGCCAATAACGACGGCGTTGCGGACGGCGGGCCCGGCACCGGGGGAAGGTGCCGGGGCGGACGTGGGTTGTGCAGCCATTCGAGCGTCTCCTTGGGGGATCAATATGTGACAGGAATTACTGTAACCCACCGTACCTGATACGCTGGGTATCGTGAACATGGCAGTGAAGCAAGACACACCATCCCCCGACGGGCGGTCGGTCCGCTGGGAAGCGCACCGCATCGAACGCCGGGGCGCCCTCATCAAGGCAGCGCGCCGGGCAGTGCACACCCTGGGTGCGCAGGCTTCGATGGAGGAAATCGCGGCGGCCTCCGGCACCTCCAAGTCCGTGTATTACCGGTACTTCGGGGACAAGTCCGGACTGCAGCAGGCCATGGGCGAAGTAGTCATCAATCAGATGCAGGACAAGATCCTGGCTGCCGGGCGCAGCGCCGACTCCCCGCGTTCCGGACTCCGGGCCATGGTGTCCGCGTACCTGCAAATGGCACAGACCTCCCCCAGCGTGTACGCGTTCGTCACCGGCTCCGCCGGAGAGACCCCGGGAACCGGCGAGGCCGGCGTCGCCGTCGCGCTCTCCGATTTCTTCGCCAACATCAGCCACATGATGGAGCAGGCGGTGCAGGCATACCTGGCGGGCCGCGAGACCGGTTCCGTGACCCAGGCCGCCGCCGCCTTCTGGCCGAGTGCCGCGCTGGGCATGGTCCGGGCAGCCGGGGAGGGCTGGCTTGCCGCACCGGCCCAGTCCCGGCCCTCCGAAGCCGAGATGACTGACCAGATCACCGCCTGGCTCTTTGACGGAATTGGCTGGGACACGCCCGCCCGCCGTACCCGCGAAACCTCTTCACCCACCACAACGCCCGGCAGGCGCGGAGGATCCCCGCAACGCCGATCGCCGACCAGTAAGGACACGCAATGACGCAATCAGTCTCCACTCCGCAGCGCCAGCTTCCCGCCAGCACCGTCATCCGTGACGACGACTCGGCAACGGTCAACGTCGAGGCGCTGGGCCGCACCCTGCTGGGCAAGTGGCACGACATCCGCCTGCAGGCGCGCAAGCTGGCCGGCACGGAGGAACTCCACACTCCCGCCGGGCTCTCCCACACCGAACACCGCCTCCGGGTGATGGACCAGCTCAAGGTGCTGGTGGACGCCGATGCGGTGCACCGTGCCTTCCCCAAGTACGTCGGCGGGCAGGACAACCACGGCGGGAACATTGCCGGGTTCGAGGAGCTCGTGGTGGCCGATCCTTCCCTGCAGATCAAGGCCGGCGTCCAGTGGGGCCTCTTCGGCTCCGCAGTACTGCACCTGGGCAACCGCGAGCACCATGAGAAGTGGCTGCCGGGCATTATGAGCCTGGAAATCCCGGGCTGCTTCGCCATGACCGAGACCGGGCACGGTTCGGACGTCTCCAGCATTGCCACCACCGCCGAATACGACGAAGCTGCGCAGGAGTTCATCATCAACACTCCCTTCCGCGCTGCCTGGAAGGACTACATCGGCAACGCCGCCGTGAACGGCAAGGCCGCGGTGGTCTTTGCGCACCTCATCACCAGGGGCGTGGACCACGGTGTGCACGCCTTTTATGTTCCGCTGCGGGATGAGGGCGGCTTCCTGCCCGGCGTCGGCGGCGAGGACGACGGCGTCAAAGGCGGGCTGAACGGCATCGACAACGGCCGGCTGCACTTCTCCAATGTCCGCATTCCGCGGACCAACCTCCTGAACCGGTACGGTGACGTCGCCGAAGACGGCACCTACAGCTCGTCCATCGAAAGCCCGGGCCGCCGCTTCTTCACCATGATCGGCACGCTGGTCCAGGGCCGGGTCTCCCTCGACGGCGCAGCAGTGGCGGCTTCGAAGCTCGGCCTGAACATTGCCATCAAGTACGCCACCGAACGCCGCCAGTTCAACGGCGCCTCGGACACGGTGGAAGAGGTGCTGATGGACTACCAGCAGCACCAGCGCCGCCTGCTCCCCCTGCTGGCCACCACGTATGCCGCGTCCTTTGCCCACGACGAGCTGCTGGCGAAGTTCGACGACGTCTTCTCCGGCGCCGATGACACGGACGAGAACCGGCAGGACCTTGAAACCCTCGCTGCCGCCCTCAAGTCACTCTCCACCTGGCATGCCCTGGATACGCTGCAGGAATGCCGCGAAGCCACCGGCGGCGCTGGTTTCCTCGCCGAGAACCGGCTGACCGCGCTGCGGTCCGACCTGGACATCTACGTCACCTTCGAAGGTGACAACACCGTGCTGCTCCAGCTGGTGGCCAAGCGGCTCCTGGCCGACTACGCCAAGGAGTTCCAGGGTGCGGACTTCGGTGTCCTTGCCCGCTACGTGGTGGGACAGGCGACCGAACGCACCGTCCACCGATCAGGCCTGCGCCAGATTGTCCAGACGGTAGCGGACACCGGATCCGAGAAGAAGTCCGCCATTGCCCTGCGGGATCCGCGCGCCCAGCACGACCTGCTGGCCGACCGGGTGGCCACCATGGTTGCCGAGGTTGCCGGCGAGCTGCAGAAGGCACGCAAGCTGCCCAAGGCCGAAGCCGCTGCAGTGTTCAACCGGAACCAGCACGACCTCATCGAGGCCGCCCGCGCCCACGCAGAGCTGCTGCAGTGGGAGGCGTTCACCCGCGGACTGGAGCGCATCGAGGACGAAGGAACCCGCCAGGTTGTTACCTGGCTGCGCGACCTGTTTGGGCTGGGACTGATCGAGAAGAACCTGGCATGGTATCTGATGCACGGCCGTCTCTCCTCGCAGCGTGCCCGCACGCTTGGGGAGTACATCAACCGCCTGCTCGCCAAGATCCGTCCGCATGCCATGGACCTGGTGGATGCCTTCGGCTACGGTCCGGAGCACCTTCGCGCTGCCATCGCCAGCGGTGCCGAAAGGCAGCGCCAGGACGAGTCGATTGAATACCAGCGGCTGCTCCGTGCGTCGGGGGCCGCTCCGGTGGACGAAAAGATCCTGATCCAGCGCAGCAAGCAGGCGGCCAGGGTCAAGCGGTAACGCTCCCGCGCCCGTCTTGAACGGAAAGGCCCGGCACCGGTCGATTCAGGTGCCGGGCCTTCCCCGTGGTCAAACAGGTTCGCTAGGTAAGGACCGAGCGGTAAACCTGCAGCGTCTCTTCGGCAATGGCATCCCAGGAGAAATGGTCCGCGGCGCGGTGCCTGCCCGCCTCCCCCATCCCCCGTGCCCGGTCCGGGTCGGAGACGACTGCGGTCAGGGCGGCGGCGAAGTCGCGGACGAACTTTTCCGGATCCAGCGGGGTGCCGGTACCGTCCTGCACCTGTTCGATGGGCACCAGGATACCGGTGACGCCGTCGTCAACCACCTCAGGAATGCCGCCCGTAGCGCTGGCCACCACTGCTGTGCCGCACGCCATCGCCTCCAGGTTGACGATGCCAAGGGGTTCGTAAATGGAGGGGCAGGCAAAGACGGTGGCTGAGCTGAGCACGTTGACCAGCTCCGCGCGCGGCAGCATGCGCTCAATGACGACGACGCCGGTGCGTGAGCTTCTCAGCTCACTGATCAGGGCGGCGGTCTCGGCGGCGAGTTCCGGGGTGTCTGCCGCGCCGAGGCACAGGACAAGCTGGACTCCCGGCGGCAGCAGCGACGCGGCCCGGAGCAGGTACGGGACGCCCTTCTGGCGGGTATTGCGTCCAACGAAAACCACTGACGGAGCGTCCGGGTCGATGCCAAGCGCCCGCAGGCCGTCCGGATCCTCGTTTGGCTGCCACGCCTCGGTGTCAATCCCGTTGTGGACTACCCGCACCTTGCCGGGGGCGACCTCCGGATAGGCACGCAGGATGTCTTTCCGCATCCCCTCGGACACCGCAATGATGGCGGAGGCTGCTTCGTACGCCGTTTTTTCGACCCAGGAGGACAGGGCGTATCCCCCGCCGAGCTGTTCGGACTTCCACGGCCGCAGGGGCTCGAGGCTGTGCGCGCTGAGGACGTGGGGAACGCCGTAGAGCAGGGAGCCGAGATGCCCCGCCATGTTCGCGTACCAGGTGTGCGAGTGGATCAGGTCTGTCCCCTCCAGCCCCTGCAGCATGTCCAGGTCCGTCCCGAGCGTCTGGACCGCGGGGTTGGCGCCCGCCAGCTCCGCTGGAACCGGATACGCCTGCACCCTGGCCCCGTGATAGCCGGCCTCCCGCGGCGCGCCGAAACAGTGAACCCGCAGGTCAGCCCGGGAAGCCAGGACTCGACTCAGTTCCGCCACATGCACTCCGGCACCCCCGTAGATGTCCGGGGGAAATTCCTTGGAAACGATATCTACTCGCACTTGTTCAACGTAGTGCACATCAGGCGCAGTGATCTAGTCTGTTTGTCAGCAGGCTTCCCAGTCAGCACCGCTTAACCGTTCTTCCCGGTCCCCGGGAACAGTCAGGAGCAGACCCATGGCACCGAAGAAAGTCCTGTCCGTCGTCCTCGCCGGCGGCGAAGGTAAGCGGCTGATGCCGCTGACCGCCGACCGGGCCAAACCTGCGGTGCCGTTCGCCGGCAAATACCGGCTGATCGACTTTGCCCTCTCCAACCTGGTCAACTCCGGCTACCTGCAGATCGTGGTGCTGACCCAGTACAAGTCCCACAGCCTGGACCGTCACATCTCAGAAACCTGGCGCCTGTCCACCCAGCTGCAGAACTACGTTGCTTCCGTGCCGGCGCAGCAGCGGGTAGGCAAGAGCTGGTTCCTGGGCAGCGCCAACGCGCTGTACCAGTCGATGAACCTGATCGACGACGCGAGGCCGGACATCGTCGTCGTTATTGGTGCGGACCACGTCTACCGGATGGATTTCTCGCAGATGGTGGAGGCCCACATAGCCTCCGGAGCCCCGTGCAGCGTTGCCGCAGTCCGGCAGCCGCTGGCCATGGCTGACCAGTTCGGCGTTATCGAAACGGATCCCGGAGACCCGGGCCGGATCGCCGCCTTCGTTGAAAAGCCGTCCAGCACGCCCGGCCTGCCCGATGATCCCGGCAGCTTCCTCGCCTCCATGGGCAACTACGTCTTCACCACCGATGCCCTGGTGGAGGCACTGCGGGTCGACGCCGAACGCCTGATCACCAAGCACGACATGGGCGGGGACATCATCCCGTGGTTCGTTGAACGCGGCGAGGCCAACGTCTACGACTTCACCGAGAACATTATTCCCGGTGCCACCGAACGCGACCAGCGCTACTGGCGCGACGTAGGCACCCTGGATGCCTACTACGACGCGCACATGGACCTGATCTCCCCGGTGCCGTCCTTCAACCTCTACAACCTGGAGTGGCCGATCTACACCCGGCAGAGCACTTCGCCGCCGGCGAAGTTCGTGCGGGATTCGACAGCAGCCCCCGGCACGGCGGTTGATTCAATCGTCGCCAATGGGGCCGTGATCTCCGGCGGCACGGTGAGCGGTTCGGTGCTCGGCCACGACGTCTACGTCGACTCCGGTGCCACGGTCAGCGACAGCGTGATCATGGACGGGGTGCGGATCGGCCAGGGTGCCGTGGTCAAGCGGGCAATCGTGGACAAGTTCGTCGAGATTCCGCCTGGGGCAACCATCGGGGTGGACCGCGAGCTGGACCTAGCGCGCGGCTACACGGTCACGGCGTCCGGGCTGACGGTACTCAGCAAGGGGCAGACGGTACGGCTGGAGTGACGGTGCGCCTGGTGTGGCCCGGACCGCCCGATAAGGGGCGCCGGGCGGGTTAGCGGTAAGGTCGAGGTGCACCATTTTGACCTCCGCCGGAATACCCCCGGCGGGCCCACCGCAGAAACGTGATCCATGAGCAGCACAGAACTCAGCCCCGAAGACCTCAGCACCTGCCTTCGGGTTCTCTCCACCATCCATGCCCTGGACGAAGACCATCCGGACCACGTGGCCGTCCGCCGGGCCACGGCGAAGATGTTCAAGGCAGTGAAGAAGCACCGCAAGGTGACCAAGCGGGAAGCCGTGGCCGAAGCCGACCGCGCCGTCGTTGCCCGCACCGCAACTGGTGCCGCGGACCGGATCGATGACGAGACGAGGGGTGCGCAGCTGCGCAGCTCAGCGCACGGACCGTCCGCGGGCACCCTTCTCAAACCCCGGAACTGCTACATCTGCAAGCAGCCCTACACCCTGGTGGATGCCTTCTACCACCAGCTCTGCCCCGAGTGCGCTGCTTTCAGCCACGCAAAGCGTGATGCCCGGACGGACCTCTCCGGCCGGCGCGCGCTGCTCACCGGCGGCCGCGCCAAGATTGGCATGTACATCGCCCTGCGGCTGCTGCGCGACGGCGCCCATACCACCATCACCACGCGCTTCCCCCGGGACGCGGCACGCCGCTTCGCCGCGATGGAGGATTCCGCGGACTGGCTCCATCGCCTGAAGATCGTGGGAATCGACCTGCGTGATCCGGCCCAGGTGATCTCCCTGGCTGATGCAGTGGCGGCTGAAGGGCCGCTGGACATCCTGGTCAACAACGCGGCGCAGACCGTGCGGCGCAGCTCCAACGCCTACCAGCCGCTGGTGGACGCTGAGCTGGAGGAGCTCCCCTCCAGCCGGGCCATGCCGGAACTGGTGACGTTCGGCAATACCTACAACGCCCATCCCACCGCGCTGGCCGGTTCAATCGCCGAGCATCCCGTACTGGCCGGCGACGCCGTCACCTCCCTGGCACTGACGGCCGGGTCTTCATCCCTTGCCAAGCTTGGCGACGGCACGGCGATTGATGCCGGCGGGCTGGTGCCGGACACCGCGCCGGTCAACTCCTGGACCCAGGTGGTGGACCAGGTTGAGCCGCTGGAAATGCTCGAAGTGCAGCTGTGCAACGTGACCGCACCGTTCCTGCTGGTCAACCGGCTCCGCCCGGCCATGGCGGCCTCACCTGCACGGCGCAAGTACATTGTGAACGTCTCCGCAATGGAGGGCCAGTTTGCCCGCCGTTACAAGGGTCCGGGACATCCCCACACAAATATGGCCAAAGCATCGCTCAACATGCTCACGCGCACCAGCGCCGGAGAAATGCTGGAAACCGACGGCATCCTGATGACCGCCGTGGATACCGGCTGGATTACCGATGAACGGCCGCATCCCACCAAGGTCCGGTTGGCCGAAGAAGGATTCCATGCACCGCTGGACCTGGTGGACGGTGCTGCGCGCGTCTACGACCCGATCGTGATGGGTGAGGCCGGAGCAGACCTCCACGGCGTCTTCCTTAAGGATTACCGGCCCTCGCCCTGGTAGCGGCACGGCGGCGAAGCGCGCCTGCTCCCTTGCCGAGCTCAGACACCAGGACTATGGTGCCCGCTGCCCCCAGGCAGAGCAGCCACTGGTCGGAGTCCAGCGGAACGGTCTCGAAGAGATCCTCGAAGAACCCCAGCTGCACCACGAGCACCTGCAGCAGGACCACCGCGCCCAGCGCCAACCAGATGGTCCGGTTGGTGAACGTCTGCAGCGAGAAGACCGAAGACGTCTCGCTGCGGACATTGAGCAGGTTGAAGACCTGGTAGAACACGAACGTCGTGAAGGCCATGGTGGTGGCGAAATTGGTGCTTGCGGCGGCAGCTTCGGGGAAGAGCGACGGCGCGGCCAGCAGCACCCAGCAGGTTCCTGCGGCCATAACCAGCCCGGAGACCGCCAGCGCGGCGAGCCGCTGGCCGGTCAGCAGCGGCTCGCGGGGCCTGCGCGGGGGCTGCCTCATGACCTTGGGATCGGTGGAGTCGACGCCGAGCGCCAGGGCGGGCGGACCGTCCATGATGATGTTCACCCACAGGATTTGGATGGCTGTGAAGGGCGCTCCGCCCGCGAAGCCGAACGCCGCAGCGGCCAGGAAGATCAGTACGAATCCCCACGCGGTGGTCAGCTGGAACCGGACGAACTTGATGATGTTGGCGTAGATCCCGCGGCCTTCCCGGACCGCGGCAACAATGGTGGCGAAGTTGTCATCGGTGAGGATCATCCGTGCGGCACCCTTGGACACATCCGTCCCGGTGATGCCCATGGCAATTCCAATGTCCGCCCGCTTCAAGGCCGGAGCGTCGTTGACGCCGTCGCCCGTCATGGCGACCACCGAACCGTCAGCCTGCAGCGCCTCCACGACCCGCAGCTTGTGCTCAGGCGAGACCCTGGCCAGCACGCCCACCTTCGGGGCGAGCTCCTCCAGCTGCAGGCCATCGAGCCCGTCCAAGGCCGAACCGGCCACTGCCTGCCCCGGGATGCCCAGGTCCTTGGCGATGGCTGACGCCGTCACCAGATGGTCGCCGGTGATCATGTGCACCCGAATCCCGGCGGCACGCGCCTCTTCGATTGCGTCCTTCGCTTCGCGGCGCGGCGGATCCATGATGCCGACGACGGCGTACAGCACCAGTCCGTCCACTGCCCGGCGCAGCGCCTCCGGTTCAGGAGGCGGAAGCTCCTCGAACGGACGTCCGGCCACTGCGAGGGTGCGCAGCCCGGCATCGGCGATTTTTTCTACTTCGGTGCGAACCCGGTCCCGGTGCTCCGGCGTCAGGGGTTCCACTCCGTCCGGCCCGGCAAAGTGGGTGCACAGGTCCAGGACCACCCCCGGCGCTCCCTTGGCGTTGCACCAGTTCCGGCCCTGGACACGCCGGTCAGTGTTGAACGTGGCCATGAACTTGTATTCCGAGTCGAACGGCACCTCCGCGAGCCGCGGATGCTCTGCGCGCGCGCCCACCGGATCTATGCCCGCCTTCTCGGCCAGCACCACCAGGGCGCCTTCAGTCGGGTCGCCGCTGAGCACCCCGTCTGTCACTGATGCGTCATTGCACAGCACCATGGCCAGGTATGCCTCGGTCATTGCCGGGACTTCGCCGCCGTCGGGACTGAGGATCTTGCCTTCCAGCCCGTATCCGGTCCCCGTGACGCGGCATCGAAGGCCGAAGGCGGATACCAGCCGCCGCACGGTCATTTCATTCAGGGTCAGTGTGCCCGTCTTGTCGGTACAGATGTGCGATGTTCCGCCCAGCGTCTCCACCGCTGAGAGCTGTTTGATGATTGCCCCCCGTGCCGCCAGCCGCGAGGCCCCCATGGCAAGGGTGAAGGCGACGACGGCGGTCAGGCCTTCCGGAATGGTGGCCACTGCCAGGGAGACGGAGGTGAGGAGCAGTGAGTTCAGGTCTTCGCCGCGGAGCAGTCCGAGGACGAAGACGAGTGCCACGACTCCAAGGGCGATCCAGGTCAGCAGCGCCGCCAGCTGGTCGATGCTGCGCTGCAGCGTGGTCTTCTCGTCCCGGGTGCTGCCGAGCAGGTGGGCGATGCGGCCCATCTGTGTGTCCATTCCGGTGCCGGTGACTACCATCATGGCCCGGCCCCGGCTGATGTCGGTGCCCATGTAGAGCATGCCGTGCCGGTCGGCGACCGGCGAATCAGCTGCCTGCAGGGAGGCGGCGTCCTTGTTGACCGGCTGCGACTCCCCCGTCAGCGCGGCCTCCGCAGCCTGGAGCCGGACAGCTTCCAGCAGCCTGCCGTCTGCCGGTACGGAGTCCCCCGCTTCCAGCAGCACGATGTCCCCGGGGACCAGGCCAGTGCGGGCGAGGGTGGTGACGCTGCCGCCCCGGCGGACCCGTGTGGTTCCCACATCCGTCCGGCGCAGCGCCTCCAGACTGTTTTCAGCCCGCCTTTCCTGGATGAAGTTCAGGCAGGTGTTCAGGATGACCACCGCCAGAATGACGATAGGTGTTTCAAGGTCCCGGGAAACGACGGCGCTGATCACCGCTGCCGCGATGAGGACCAGGATCAGCCGGTCGGCAAGCAGCCTGAGGATCTTGCGCCAGGCTGGCACCGGAGGTTTTCCTGCCAGCTGGTTGGATCCGCAGAGTTCCAGCCGGCGGGCGGCTTCGCCCGGGCTCAGACCGGACGCCGGATCAACGTCCAGGGCCGCTGCGACCTCCGGTCCGCTCCGCGTCCAGGGCTCGGCCACCGGGGATTCGGGCGCTCCGGCGGCAGGAGTTCCGGCCTCGAAGTTGCTGCCATGGTGCATGGGATGCCCCTGTGCTCGGCGAGCCAACTGGTGCGGATCAGTCTATCAAGGGGGTACCCGAGGGGTAATGGTGCGGTACGGAGTTGGTGCCGCACCAAGTTCTCGGACAAGGTTGGAGAATGCCAGCGCCCACCGTACTTCGCACCAGCCTCCCCGGCCTCGCTGCAGCAGCAGCCGCCGTCGTGCTCTGCCTGCTGGCGCACCGGGCATGGCCTGCGGTTCCGGTACTGACGGCGGCGGTCCTCCTAGGGCTCCTCGCGGGTAATGTGCCTGGTCCGGCAGCGGTCTCAGCCGGCCGCTGGCGTCCGGGGCTGGCGTTCTCCGCCAGGAAGTTCCTGCGGCTGGGCATCGTGCTGCTGGGCCTCAAGGTTTCCCTGCCGGACATCGCTGGACTGGGCTGGCTTACCGTTGTGCTGATCATTGCGCTGGTGGGCTTTTCCTTCGGCACGACCTATCTGGTGTGCCGGGTCTTTCGGCTTCCCGAAGAACAGCCGGTCCTGGTGGCTGCCGGGTTTTCGATCTGCGGGGTCTCCGCGGTTGGAGCTGTTGCCGCCGCCAGGGGAATCCGGGCTGAACGAACTGCGGTTCCGGCCGCGATGGTGACCCTGTGCGGAACGCTGGCCATCGCCTTGCTGCCGCTGCTTGGTGCGGTGCTGGGCTTGTCCCCGGAGCGGTTCGGGTTCCTGGCCGGCGCTTCCGTCCATGACGTGGGACAGGTGGTGGCCACCGCTCAGACCGGAGGGGCGGCGGCGCTGGCCCTTGCCGTCGTCGTCAAGCTGGTGCGCGTGCTGACGCTCGCGCCGGTCAGCGCGCTGGCCGGCCTGCAGCACCGCCGGAGTGCCGCCGGAGGCACCGGGAAGTTCCCTCCGCTGGTTCCGCTTTTCGTGGCCGGTTTCGTGGCGGCCGTCGCGCTGAGGACCACCGGGCTGCTGCCGGCCGGCCTGCTGGAAGCTGCTGCCGTGGCGCAGGAGCTGCTCTTCGCCGCAGCGCTCTTTGGGCTCGGCGCGTCTGTGAACCTGCGCAGCCTGGTCCGCACCGGGGGCCGGGCGGCTGCGGCGTCCCTGGTGTCCTGGGCCATCATCGTCGCCGCGGCGCTTGGCCTGGCAATACTGCTGGTTCCTGCCTGATCGTGTCGTTTGTCCGGGACCCGGCGGGGGTACCCGTTGCCGGGCCGCTGAGGTCCGCATAGTCTCTGAGCTTCCGACATCCGGCGGTGGAGAACCCAGGGGGTGGTATGGCTCGCGCTGTTGTCCCTGGAAGCCAGGCCGCTGTCCGGGGCCGGTTCAACAAAGCGTGCGGGAGGGCGGGACTGCTCCCGCGTTCTGCGGGTCTCTTCTGGTGCGCGCTGGTTCTCTGGCTCCTGGTCTCAAACCTGGCAGTGCCATCCTACGGGTTCTCCCGCTACGAGGCCTGGGCGGCAGCACTGCTGGGCGTCCTGGTCCTGGGTGTGATGCTCCTGGTTCCGTGGCTCCTGGAGCTCATCGACCGCCGGGTCCGGTTCCGCTGGATCCGCGCACTCGGATCGCTGCTGGGCTGGGCTGTTGTGTTCACGGTGCTGGCGCGCCTGGCGGATGCCGTGCGGCTGCCGCCTGACTGGGACGCGGCAGCCGTCTACTATTCTGCGTACGGGCTGGCAGACCAGGGGGTCCCGGAGGCCGCGGACCGCGCCTATTTCCAGGTCAATCCCAACAACGTCCTCCTGATGCTGCTGCTGAGCCGATTCCTCGGGGCGGCCGATGCGCTGGGCTCGCAGGACCTCAGGCAGTCAACGGCCTACCTCAGTGCTGCACTGCTGTTCTGCGGCATGCTGCTTACCTGGGCCGCAGCCTGGCTGCTCGGCGGCCGCCGCGCAGCCAGGCTCACGCTGGTTCCCTCGGCCGCCCTCATTGTCCTCTCCCCCTGGCTGCCAGTTTTCTACTCGGACATTGCGGCGCTGCCTTTGACGATCCTTGTCTTTTGCCTCCTGCTCGCGGCGGGCAGGTGCCGGCTGCCTGCGCGGCTGCTGCTGTGGGCGGCCGCAGGCACGGTGTCCGCCGTGGGCTACGGAATCAAACCCACCGCCCTGATCGTCCTGGTGGCGGCATCACTGGTCGTTCTGTTGTCCGTGCGCCGGGCCTCGTGGCGGAGGGACCTCGCAGTCGCCGTACTGTCCGTCACGGCGGCGGCCTGCGCCTTCGCCGGGGCTTACGCCGGGATCGGTGCATGGGTGCGCAGCTCAGGAGTCCCGGCAGAGGGCGTGTCTGCGAACGAGTACGCGCTTCCCGCTACTCACTTCCTGAAGGTGGGCGTCCAGCAGTACCCGGGACCCCACGGCGACTACTACGGTGCCTACAACGAGGAAGACCGCAGCACCACGTTGGCGGTTGCCGATCCGCAGGCGCGCTTCGATGCCGCCTGGCAGGCGTATCTGGACCGGGTGGCTGAACGCGGCCCGGCGGGCTACCCCGAATTCCTGAACGCCAAGCTGCGCTGGATGACAGGCGACGGGTCCTTCTTCGCGTGGGGTGAAGGCCGGATGACTGCCAGCGAATTCATCGCGGATGATCAACTGAGCCGCAGCATCCAGGACTTCTTCGGTCCCGGCCGCCCGGGCTTCGGACTCCTGCTGAACTTCTGGCAGGGGACCTGGTTCCTGCTTCTGGCGCTTTGCGGGGCAGGCGTTCTCCTGCGGGGCCCGCCGCTCGATTCCCGGGCTGTGGCAACTGCCCGCGTTGCGCTGCTGGGCCTTTTCGTCTTTCTGATGTTCTCCGAGGGCCGGGCGCGCTTCCTCTATCTCTATGTTCCGTTTTTCATCGTGCTCGGCAGCCTGTCCCTGCAGCGGCTTTCAGCTGCTTTGCCCGGACTGGCGAGGGACGGGCGCCGTTTCAAACGGAAGCCCCGCCGGAACCCGGCGCCTCCCCCATCGACCGCCGAGGTGGTTGAATGAACTGGTGCCTAACGAAAACCTGAGCCGCGATGAAGCAGCCGCCCGCTCCGCCCTTCTGCGAGTCGACTCCTACGACGTTGAACTGGATCTCGGAGACGCCGCCGATCCCGCCGTCGCCGGATTCCGGTCACGAAGCACCATAACGTTCGACTGTGCCGTGGAGGGAGCCTCAACGTTCCTGGACTTTATCCACGGCGGCGTGGAAGCCGTGGTGGTGAACGGGAAGGCATATGACCCGGCGGAGACCGTCAGCGGTTCGAGGATCATGCTGCACAACCTGGTGACCGGGACCAATGTGGTGAGCGTGGAGGGAACCGCACTGTACAGCCGCAGCGGTGAAGGCATGCACCGCTTCACCGATCCGGCGGACGGACGCACCTATCTCTACACCCAGTACGAACCGGCCGACGCCCGCCGCGTATTCGCCAACTTTGAGCAACCGGACCTGAAGGCCTCCTTTACCTTCCACGTCACGGCCCCTTCGGACTGGGAAGTTGTCTCCAACTCTCCCGAAGCGGCTCGCACGCCGGCCGGCGGGACCCGCAGCCGCCGGGACTTCTCCCCCACCCAGCGGATCTCCACCTACATCACCTGCGTCCTGGCAGGGCCCTACTTCCAGGCCCGGGATTCCTGGCGCACGGTCCTTCCGGACGGGGAGGAACTGGTGGTGCCCCTGGCTGCCTACTGCCGTGCCTCGCTCGCAGGGCATTTTGACGCGGACGCCATTTTCGACACCACCAAGAAGGGCCTGGAGTACTTCCACCATCTCTTTGCCTACCCGTATCCGTTCGGGAAGTACGACCAGGCGTTTGTGCCCGAATACAACCTCGGCGCAATGGAAAATCCGGGCCTGGTGACTTTTACCGAAGCCTACGTTTTCCGGACCAAGGCCACCGAAGCCCAGTACGAGGCGCGGGCGAACACCATTCTGCACGAAATGGCGCACATGTGGTTCGGCGATCTGGTGACCATGCGCTGGTGGGATGACCTGTGGTTGAAGGAGTCCTTCGCGGACTACATGGGGGCCCTGGCAGTGGATGAAGCCACAGACTGGACCAGCTCCTGGGTCAGCTTTGCCAACCGCCGCAAGGCATGGGCCTACGTGCAGGACCAGCTGCCCACCACGCACCCCATCGTGGCGGACATCCCGAACCTGGAAGCTGCCAAGCAGAACTTCGACGGCATCACCTACGCCAAGGGAGCTTCGGTGCTCAAGCAGCTGGTAGCATACGTAGGCTTTGAAACGTTCATTGAAGCGTCACGCACCTACTTTGCGCGGCACGCGTGGGGCAACACCACACTGGCGGACCTGCTCGACGTGCTTGAGTCCGCGTCCGGGCGGGATATGAGCGAGTGGTCCCGGATGTGGCTGCAGACCGCCGGCGTGCCCGTCCTGTCCATTGACGCCGAAACGGCGGCTGACGGCACCTACGCTTCCATCGCCGTGCGGCAGGACGCTCCGGACCCGGTCAGCGGGGAACAGATGCCCAGGCCGCACCGGATCCGCCTGGGCTCCTACGATTTCGATGCCGAGGGCTGGCTCGTACGCACCGGTTCGGTGGAGATCGACGTCGCCGGTAGGTACAGCGGGGTGCCGGAACTTGAGGGCAAGCCCGTACCGGCGCTCCTGCTGCCCAACGACGCAGACCTGACCTATGCCAAGATCCACTTCGACCCGGCGTCCCTGGCCACGCTCCTGGAGTTCCTTCCACGCCTTCGCGATCCGCTGGCCCGTGCCATCTGCCTGTCCGCACTGTGGAACAGCGTGCGGGACGGCGTCCTCTCGGCCCGGGATTACCTGCGCCTGGTCATCCGGACGGTTCCGTCCGAGCCCGGAGCCGGGGTAAAGCAGGTGCTGCTCGATAACGCGCGCACGGCCGTTGAACGCTACGCGCCGCCGGAGATCCGCAGCGCGCTGAGGGAACAGCTCTTTACCGCAGTTGCGGACCAGCTCGCAGAAGCCCCGGCAGGAAGCGACGGCCAGCTGATCCTGGCCCGCGCTGCCGCGGCGCTGGGCAGGTACAGCACCAGCCACAATGAGCTGCTGCGCGGCCTGCTCTCCGGCCAAATGGGCTATCCGGGCCTCACCGTCGATTCTGACCTGAGGTGGCGGCTCTGGCAGGCCCTGGCGGGTACGGGCTCGGCCGGGCCGGCGGAGCTGAAGGCCGAGCTGGGTGCCGACAACACGGCTGCGGGCCGGGTGGGCTACACGGTGGCAGCAGCGGCGCTGCCGGACCCGGAGGTCAAGGCCGCCGCCTGGGCAGCGGCCGTGGACACGGCAGAGCTGTCCAACGAGCTGCTCTCCGCCACCATCGAGGGCTTCAGCATTGGCGGCCACGAACTCCTGGATGCCTACATTCCGAACTACTTCGCCGCCCTGGGTGCCGTCTGGTCCACCCGAAGCATCGAGATCTCGTCGCGCGTGGTGGCCGGCTTGTATCCGTCCGCACAGGACCTCGCACCGCACATGGTGCCTGCGGACCATCCCGTCCTGCTGCTGGGCCAGGAATGGCTTGAATCGAACTCCGCCGCCCCGGCGGCGCTGCGCAGGATCATCATCGAAGCGCAGGACCAGCTGCTCCGGGCCCTGCGCGCCCAGGCCGCGGCCCGTTAGGCTCCTGCCTGCCGCGAAGGTCCTGTCTGCATGCCGGCCGGATCTTCCCGTCCCGCCGGCGTACTAGCGGCGTTTGGCTGCGCTGAGCAGGAAGGCAGAGTCCTCGACGGCGGTGACGGCGTGGCGGGCCTGCGGCACGATCAAATGGTCGCCCGCGGAACCTTCCCAGCTCTCCCCTTCGGAGAACAGCGTGATGCGCCCCTTGAGTACGGTGATGGTTGCTTCGCCGAGGTTGTCGTGTTCGTCCAGGGTGAACCCGGCGGCGAGGGCAATGACAGTCTGGCGCATCACGTGCTCGTGGCCGCCGTAGACCGTTGCCGCGCTCCTGCCGGAGGAAGCCTCCCGGGCCGTTTCCAAATGGTTGCGTATCAGCGCCGTCAGCGACTTCTTTTCCATGCCGGGAAGTCTAGATGCCGGTTGGGCCGTAAGGTAGCCGGAACTACGGGACCCGGTTGACCCACTCCGGAGTATCGAACTTGGCCACTACCTTTTCCCTGGCACGCTCCATCTCGGCCTCCGAAATGTCCGTGGTCCTGGCGCCGTAGCGCCCGGCAAACGTCTGCATCATGGTGTCCAGGATTTCCTCCCGGGTCAGGCCTGTCTGCCGGCGCAGCGGGTCTACGCGCTTCTTGGCACTGCGGGTGCCCTTGTCGGAGAGCTTCTCCTTGCCGATGCGGAGTACCTGGACCATTTTGTCCGCATCAATGTCATAGGACATGGTGACGTGGTGCAGCATGGCACCGGAGCTGAGCCGCTTCTGGGCTGCTCCGCCAATCTTGCCCTGGTCCGTGGCGATGTCGTTGAGCGGCTGGTACCAGGCCTTGATTCCCAGGCGTTCCAGCGACTCCATGACCCAGGCATCAAGGAACGGATACGAATCGGCGAAACTCAGCCCGTCGACGAGGGACTGCGGGACGTAGAGCGAATAGGTGATGGCGTTGCCGTGCTCCATGAACATGGCACCGCCGCCGCTGATCCTGCGCACAACCGTCACTCCGTGCCGCTCGGCGCCTTCCGGATCGACTTCGTTTCGCAGGGACTGGAAGCTGCCAATCACCACGGATGGAGCTTCCCATTCCCAGAACCTAAGCGTCGGGTTGCGCCGTCCGGCCGCGACTTCCTCTGCCAGGACTTCGTCCATGGCTACATGCAGATGCGTGGACAGCGGGGTGGGCGGGATGATGTCCCATTCGTGGTCTCCCCAGCTGGTGGCCTTGGCAAGTGCACGGCGGACGGTGACCGCGACGGCTTCCGGGGAGAAGCCGAACAATACGGCGTCGGGGCGCAGCCGGGACCGGACGGCGTCGGCGATCTGTTCAGCGGTGCTCTCGGCGGAAAGGCCGGACAGCGCTGCATTGATTTCGTCCAGCGCGTCATCCGGTTCGAGGAAGAAGTCTCCGCTGAGGGATACTGAATCCAGCACGCCGTTTGTCACCTCGAGGTCCACCACGACCAGTTTGCCGCCGGGAACCTTATACTCCCCGTGCAGGCTGCCGTCGTGTGCTTCGCTCATGCTGATCCTCCTGGAAGAACTGTTATCCCCGGCGCCTGGCACGCCGGCTACGGACGTAAACGAAAGGTCCGTTCGGAACATTCCGAACGGACCTTTCAATATTAGGCTGCTGCCCGAAAAAGCTAAGGCTACTTCTTGCCGCCGAAGCCCTTGAAGCGGGCGTTGAAGCGCTCCACGCGGCCGGCGGAGTCCATGATGCGCTGCTTGCCCGTGTAGAACGGGTGCGATGCGGAGGAGATTTCCACCTCGATCAGCGGGTAGGTGTTGCCGTCTTCCCACTCGATCGTCTTGGAGGACGTCGCCGTGGAGTTGGTCAGGAACGCGGTGTCGGACGCAAGGTCACGGAATACAACCGGCGCGTACGAGGGGTGGATGTCAGACTTCACAGTAATACCTTCTCTAGGTGACTGGATTTTGCCAGGCACAATGGGGTTCAAAGCTCTTATGGCCAGCTGGCCAACAACCAATCTTAGCGCAATGACGGCCGTCATGCGCAAAACCGGCGCGAAACGGCAGGGAATGCACACGCGATGGGCGCATGCACCAGCCTAGCGCTGGCCTGCCCCGCTGCCCCAGCCCGTGATCTCGGCCCGAATCGAGGTACTGATGCCCCGCGTCGCCCCGGAGTAGTCAATCAGCAGCGGCCGGTACAGCTCATCAAGGGTCAGGACCAGCGAACCGCTGAAGTCACCGGGACGTTCAGCGTTGACGACGGCGGTCAGCCGGGTGGCAGCGGTGCCGTGGTACTCGACCCCGTATTCAGCTCGTACAGTCGCGGCGGTCTGTACCAGGGAACGGAGCCGGTCCGGATTCGCCGTCAGCTCGGCGGCGTCGGCCAGCACTGCCGCATAGGCCTCTTCGGCACCGCCGGAGGAATCCGCTGTCGCCACGGATTCCCCGGTCCGCAGTGTCCGGCCGGATTCGGACACCGAGATCTGGAGTTCGTCGTCGGCGCTTCGAAGTTCCATGGCGAATTCCGGCGCGGTGCTGAACTGCATGGTGTACGTCCCGGGCGGCAGCCAACTCGCCGTGGTAGTCACCTGCTGTTCCGCGCCTGCACCTGCTTCCATGGCCGCGGCAACGCAGTCGCCTGCACCGGTGAACTCGCCGCTGTCCCCGCGCAGCAGGAACAGGCACGCTTCCTGGACGCTCTCCGCCATCCCGGCCTGGGCACCGCTTACGCTCACCTGGACGGGTTCCGGAACAACAGTGGGCTCAGGTTCTGCGCTGCGCGGTCCGGCGTGCTGCGGCACCGGTTCAGCCGGCGGCGGCTTCGAAGCGGCGGACTGTATCCGATCGGTCATCTGCTCGGCAGTTGGTCCGCAGGCGGCCGCAGCGGGGAGCAGTGCTGCCGTCAGGCACAACGCGGCGGCGCGCCGGTGAGTGTGCTTGCGTACTGGCATGGACTGCCCCTGGGCTCAAAGTGTCGGTAGCGCCTCGTGCACGGCAAGTGTTGCACCAACAAGCTCCGGATATAAGCGTGGGGACGGCTAAGAAATGCGGCACTCCCAAAAAGCCACGGCAGACGCTGCTGCAACGTTCAGGGAGTCGACTCCGCGCTGCATGGGAATCCGGACCGTCAGATCAACCTCGGCCAGGGTGCTCCGGGACAAGCCGTCGCCTTCGGTGCCCAGGACCAGGGCCAGCTTCGGGTACCTCCCGGCACCAAGTTCCTGCAGCGTCAGGGAGTCCTCTTCCAGGGCAAGCGCGGCGGTGGTGAATCCCGCGGTCCTGAGTTCGGTGAGTGCCCCGGGCCAGGACTGCAGCCTTAGCCAGGGAACCTGGAACACGGTGCCCATGCTGACCCGGATGGCCCGGCGGTACAGCGGGTCCGCGCACTGGGGACTGACCAGGACGGCGTCGACGCCGAGCGCGGCCGCCGAACGGAAGATCGCTCCGATGTTGGTGTGGTCCACGATGTTTTCAAGGATGGCAATCCGCTGTGAACCCGCCAGGATTCCGGCCAGGTCCAGCGGGGCCGGGCGCTGCATGGCCGCCAGCGCCCCGCGGTGCAGGTGGAATCCGGTGATCGCCTCAAGGATGTCCGGAGTGCCTACGTACGCGGGCACGTCCGGGAACCGTTCCAGGATGTCCTGCAGGTCCGGCAGCCACTTCTCGGCCAGGAAGAAGGACCTGGGGATGTGCCCGGCGTCGACGGCGCGCCGCAGGACTTTCGAGGATTCGGCAATGTACATTCCCTCGGCCGGTTCGCGCAGGCGGCGCAGCGACGTGTCCGTCAGCCGGGTGTAGTCCGAAACGCGGGGATCATCGGCGGATTCAAGGTGGATGAGGCTCACTTAGAAAACCATAAACCAGAGCGCGACGAGTCCCAGCAGGACAATGACGGTCCGCAGGACCACCGGGGGCAGCCTGCGGCCTACCGCAGCGCCGATGAATCCGCCAATGAGCGAGCCAACCGCGATGAGCGCCACCACGGGCCAGATAATCCGGTCGAAGGCAAAGAGCAGGTAGGACGAGGCAGCCACCACGTTGACCCCCAGCACCAGGATGTTCTTGACCGCATTCGCGTTCTGCAGCGTCCCGTGGAGGAAGATTCCCAGGATGCCCACGAGCAGGATGCCCTGCGCCGCAACAAAGTAACCGCCGTAGATGCCGGCCAGGAAAATGAGGACCGTCAGCTGCCAGGACGGGCGGGCGGGCCCTTCTGCCACGTCGCCGTGCTGCTCATTGCGCGCTGCACGTTTCCGCACCCAGGCCTGGAGCCTGGGCTGGAAAACCACGAACAGCAGCGCCACCACGATGAGGAACGGGGCTATGGTGCCGAAGACTTCTTCCGGAAGGTGCAGCAGCAGCCAGGCACCGGTGATCCCGCCAAGGACTGACGCCGGCAGCAGCCGCAGCAGGGTTCCGCCGAGTCCGGCCAGCTCGCGCCGGTAGCCCCATGAACCGGCGATGTTGCCGGCAATCAGTCCCATGGCGTTGCTGATGGTAGCGGCTACCGGTGCGTAGCCCAGTGCCACGAGCACCGGGAAGGTCACCAGGGTGCCTGAACCGACCACTGCGTTGATCGTTCCGGCCCACAGGCCGGCGAAGAGTACCAGGGCGTCGTGGAGCCACCCTGCCGAAGACAGGAACATTCAGTGCGGCGCCCTGTTAGCGGCGCGCGGTGGCGGTGTAGCGGCCCGCAGCATCCCGCTGCACGGCCAGCGGCAGGTCAAAGGCGGTGCTCAGGTGTTCTTCAGTAAACACGGTGTCGATTGGCCCGGAAGCCACCACGCCACCGTCACGCATCAGGAGGGCGTGGGTGAACCCCGGCGGTACCTCTTCGAGGTGGTGGGTCACCAGGACCATAGCGGGAGCGTCTTCGTCCGCGGCCAGGTTGGCCAGGCGCTGGACCAGGTCTTCACGGCCGGCCAGGTCAAGACCTGCTGCCGGCTCGTCCAGGAGCAGCAGCTCCGGGTCCGTCATCAGGGCTCGGGCAATCTGGACGCGCTTGCGTTCGCCTTCGCTCAGGGAAGCGAATCTGCGGTTGATGTAGGTGGACATGCCCCAGTCGTGCAGCAGCCTGAAGGCGCGCCGCTCATCAAGCTTGTCGTACTTCTCGCGCCAGCGACCGGTCATGCCGTAAGCCGCGGTAAGGACCACGTTGAGGACGGTCTCATGCTCCGGGATCTGGTTGGCAAGGGCGGCAGAGGCCAGTCCGATGCGCGGCCTCAGCTCAAACACGTCGACGGAGCCCAGGATCTCTTCGAGGATGCCCGCCATGCCGCGCGTGGGGTGCATCCGGCCGCCGGCAATCTGCAGCAGCGTAGTCTTTCCGGCACCGTTGGGTCCCATGATGACCCAGCGTTCGCCTTCCCTCACCTGCCAGTTCACGCCGTCCAGCAGGGTTTTTCCGCCCCGGACGACACTTACCCCGGCAAATTCAAGAACATCACTCATAGCAGTAGACACTAGGCTAAAGAAAGGCGCGTTGGCGAAACGCGGCGCCGCCGCATGTCCGCACGGCTGTGCCCAGACCGGCCGTCCACACCGCACAAAGATCGGAAACCACGCATGTTCCCTGAAACCTCCCCGGAATACAGCGTTGTCAGTTACGGACGCGAACTCGCTGACGCGTACCTCGGGAGGGTCCAGCAGGCCGTGGCCGGCACCGGAGCGCGGATCGTTGAGCTGGAGAACGCCGAGGGGAACGGCTACGTGGTTTCGAAACTGTTCGTAACCTACGACGGCGGGCTGGCGTCCCTGCGCTCTGCCGTTGCTTCGGCTGCCAAGGAGGCCCTGGGCGGTGGAGCGGCACCGGCACAGAGCGCCGTCGTTCCCGCTTCGCTGGTGGAGCCGGGACGCAAGCTGCTGGTCATGGACGTGGATTCAACCCTGATCAAGCAGGAGGTCATTGAACTCCTCGCGGCGCATGCCGGCCGTGAGGCGGAGGTGGCCGCCGTGACCGAAGCCGCGATGCGCGGGGAACTGGACTTTGCGCAAAGCCTCCACGCCCGCGTGGAGACGCTTGCGGGACTGCCTGAATCCGTAATCGCGGAAGTGGGCAACCGGATCGAACTTTCCGACGGCGCCGAGGCGCTGGTCAAGGCGTTCCTCACGACGGGCCACGCAGTCGCGGTGGTTTCCGGCGGATTCAACCAGGTGCTGGCTCCCCTGGCGTCTGCGCTGGAACTCACGTTCGCCCGCGCCAACGAGCTGGGCATTGAGGACGGCGTGCTGACCGGGACCGTGACCGGCGAGGTGGTGGACCGGGCCGTCAAGGCGCAGTCTCTCCGTGAATGGGCAGCGGAGCTGGGTATCCGCCTGGACCAGACCATCGCAGTCGGTGACGGCGCGAATGACCTGGACATGCTTGCGGCGGCCGCACTGGGCGTGGCGTTCAACGCCAAGCCGGCAGTGCAGGCCGCCGCGGATGCAGTGTTGAACCTGCCCAGCCTGGACGTGGTTCAGCACTTCGTGAAGCTTTAGGACCTACGCGCTGAGGTAGTCCGCTCCGCCAACGTATTCGGTGTGTCCGGTAGGCACGTCCGCAAGGGCCATGCGGGCTACCTCGGCTGCGAACTCCTCGACGGAGTAGAGCCGGCCGGCTTCTTCACGGCGCGCTTCGATGGCACCGGGGTTGGCCCGGTCCAGCAGGGTTGCGGTGACGGTCCCCTCGATCATGTCGCCGGAAACAACCACCAGGGTGATCCCGTTTTCCGCCAGCTCCGGGATGCGGGCACGCAGGGCGTCCTCGCCGGCCCGCTTGCTCCGGGCAACGGGCTCGTACTCCGGCATGGTAGGCACGGCGTTGATGAAGTGGGCCTGGTGGCTGGTCACGAAGACCACCCGGGAGCCCGGCTTCATTCGGGCAGCCGCCGCGTTGAGCATATTGACCTGCGCGTCGCGGTTGAGCTTGAGTGCGTAATCCTCCTCCACACCCGTTTCCATGCCGCCCGACGCGTTGAGCACCAGCACATCCAGGCTGCCGAATGAATCGAGCGCAGCGTCAACCAGCGCCGCGGGACCTTCGGCAGACGTCAGGTCCGCACCCACGGCAACAGCCCGTCCGCCGCCGGCCTCGATGCCGGTAACCACCTTGTTGGCGCGGGGCGCCTTCTGGCGGTAGTTGACAACGACGCCGGCACCCTCGGCGGCGAGCAGTTTCGCGACTTCAGCGCCTATGCCCCGGGACGATCCGGTGACGATTGCCGCTTTGTGCTCAAGCTGGCCCATAAGAACTCCTTTGTGAAACTTTGTGCGTGATAGCTAAAGAATTGCTCTCTGCATCCCATCCTGCCAGCACGTACCGGCGCGGACCTTGGTGGAAACCTCCAACGAATACCCATGGCGGGCGGGCTAATGTCCCATGCCCAGTCCGCCGTCCACGGGGATAACGGCACCGGAAATGTAGCCGGCTTCCGGACCTGCGACCCAGCGGACTACGGCCGCAACCTCCGCCGGTTCCGCGAATCGCCCGGCGGGAATCGAGGACAGGTAGTCCTTCCGGGTGTCCTCCGGGAGGGCCCGCGTCATGTCGGTGTCGATGAACCCGGGAGCCACCACGTTGGCGGTGATGTTGCGGGACCCAAGTTCGCGGGTCAGGGAGCGGGCGATGCCCACCAGCCCCGCCTTCGATGCGGCGTAGTTGACCTGGCCCGGGGAACCGTAGAGGCCCACCACCGAGGAGATCAGCACTACCCGGCCGCGGCGGAGTCTCAGCATCCCCTTGGATGCCCGCTTGACTACCCGGAAGGCGCCGGTGAGGTTGGTGTCCACCACATCGGTGAAGTCATCTTCGCTCATGCGCAGCAGCAGGGTGTCGCGGGTGATTCCGGCATTGGCCACCAGCACTTCCACCGGACCGTGCGCGGCTTCGACCTCCGTGAATGCGGCATCGACGGAGGCCATGTCCGTGACATCTGCCTTCACGCCGAGCATGCCTTCGGGAACGTCTCCGCTGCGGTAGGTGATGGCGACCTTGTCCCCCGCTTCGACGAACGCCTTGGCGATGGCCAGGCCTATGCCGCGGTTTCCGCCGGTGACGAGGACACTGCGGCCGGCCGGGGACTGGGAATCGTTCTGCACAAAAAATCCTTACGTATGGGGGCAGGGCATCAGGAACCGATCCTATCGGCGCCGGGGGCAACTACAAGTTACCGGGCAGCAGTGAGACAATGGGGGAATCTGTTTGGAGAGTGATAACCAAGTGACGATTCTGCGATGAACCAGGGATGAGCAAGCTAACCCGCCGCGGTGCCCGCATTCCGCGTATTACGGACGCCCGATCGGCGCATACCGATGAAATGCATGCGCGCATGGTCAAGTACACGGTGTCCATGAGTATTCGCATGGTGTGCCTGTTCCTGCTGTTCTTTGTCCACGGCTGGATGCTGTGGGTTGTGGTTGCGGGCGCCGTCGTGCTGCCGTGGTTCGCCGTCGTTATTGCCAACGGCGGCAGCGACAGCAGCAATCTTGGCGGGGACTCCCCCTATGAGGCCCCTGCACCGCAGCAGCTTGAGGCCCGCGTCTCCGATGCCCCCGAGTCCCCCGGCACCACGGTGCTCAGCGGCGAAATCATCGACGACGACGGACCTTCCGGCCACGGAACGCAGGCGCCGAAGGCATGAACCTGCTCGACCAGTTATCCGGCGGCGCCGGAGGCGAAGCCCGTGCCCGGTGTTCCAGGAAGGGCTGCCGTGCCGACGCGGAATGGCAGCTGTTGTGGAACAACCCCAAAATCCATACGCCCGAGCGCCGGAAGATCTGGCTGGCCTGCGGCGATCACCGCGCCTGGCTCGAAGAGTACCTGCAGCTCCGTTCCCTGTGGAAAGAAACGCTGCCCCTTAACGGCAGCGCCGGAACCGAAAGCGACACCCGGTAGATGTACAAGTTCCTCCTCTCCAGCCGCTGGCTGGGCTGGTTCGTCCTGGTGTGTGCGCTGGCCGCGGTCTGCGCGTTCCTTGGAACGTGGCAGCTTGACCGCCGCGATGCCGTCCGCGAGGACATTGGCTGGGTGGACGCGAACTATTCGGCGGACCCGGTTCCCTTCGAGGAGGCGGCCGGCTACTTCGAGGACTTCGACCCGTCAGCTGAGTGGCTGCCGGTCCAGCTGACAGGTACCTATGACAGTGCCCACCAGCGGATTGTCCGCAACCGCCCGTTGAACGGACGCCCGGGCTACGAGGTCCTGGTGCCGCTGAAGCTCCAGGACGGCACCGCCGTCGTCATCAACCGCGGCTGGCTGGCTATCGGCAACAATGAGGCAGGCTGGCCGGACGAGGTCCCTGCCGCTCCTGAGGGCGAAGTCACCGTCACTGCCCGCATCAAGCCCGCCGAGCCAACCCTGCTTCGCGGTGCACCGGAGGGCCAGCTGGCCTCTATCGACCTGGCAATCTACCAGGAGCAAACCGGGTACCCGCTGGAGCAGGCTGCCTACGGGCTGATGGACACCGAGGATCCAGCACCCGCTGAGCGGCCCGAGGCTGCTCCCAAGCCCGCGCTGGATGAAGGGCCCCACCTGTCCTACGCCCTGCAGTGGTATGCCTTTGGCCTGCTTTTCTTTGTCGGGTTTGGCTACGCCGCCCGCCAGGAAGCATGGAACCTGATCGAGGCCGGCGAGGACGAGGAGGATGACTTCGACGACGACGGCGAAGAGGTCCACTCGGCGGCGCCGGCTCCGCGCCGTACCCGGCCGGTGCGCAGGCGCCGCGGAACCACGGGCGAGGAAGAGGAAGACGCCATCCTGGACGCCCAGGGCTACTAGGTTCCGGCCCGGACGGGACGGCGCACACAGCACGGCACAGCAGAAAGGCCGCCGTCCCGGAGGGCGCGGCGGCCTTTCTGGCTTCGGCTTGGGCTAGGCCAGCGTGACAAGCTCCAGGTAACCTTCGTTCCAGTGATCCTCATCGCCGTCCGGCAGGAGGACAACGCGTTCGGGGTTCAGGGCCGCCACGGCGCCTTCATCGTGGCTGACCATGACGACGGCGCCGGAGTAGTTGCTCAGGGCGCCCAGGATCTCCTCGCGGGAGGCCGGGTCAAGGTTGTTGGTGGGCTCATCCAGCAGGAGAACGTTCGCGGATGACGCCACGATCGTCGCCAGCGCCAGGCGCGTCTTCTCGCCGCCGGACAGCACGCCTGCCGGCTTGTCCACGTCATCCCCGCTGAACATGAAGGAACCGAGCACGCTGCGCACCTCGGCGTCATCCATGTCCGGTGCCGCGGAGCGCATGTTCTCCAGCACGGTGCGGTCTGTGTCCAGGGTTTCGTGCTCCTGGGCGTAATAGCCGATCTTCAGTCCGTGCCCGGGAAGAATGCGTCCGGTGTCCGGAGTGTCCACGCCGGCCAGCATGCGCAGCAGGGTGGTTTTGCCGGCACCGTTCAGACCCAGGATGACCACCTTGGAACCGCGGTCAATGGCCAGGTCTACGTCGGTGAAGATCTCCAGGGAGCCGTAGCTCTTGCTCAGGCCCTCGGCCATCATGGGGGTCTTGCCGCAGGGCGCGGGATCCGGGAAGCGCAGCGCTGCCACCCGGTCCGTGGCGCGCACCGAGTCAAGTCCGCTCATCAGCCGGTCAACACGCTTGAGCATGCTCTGGGCAGCAGAAGCGCCTGAAGCGCGGGCCTTCATCTTGTTGGCCTGTGCCAGCAGGGCGCCGGCCTTCTTCTCAGTGTTGGCGCGTTCACGCTTGCGGGCGCGCTCGTCCGTCTCACGCTGGACCTTGTAGCGCTTCCAGTCCATGTTGTAGATGTCGATCGTGGCGCGGTTGGCGTCCAGGCTGAAGACCTTGTTCACGGTCGCTTCAAGCAGGCCGGTGTCGTGGCTGATCACGATCAGGCCGCCGGTGTGGTTCTTCAGGAACTCACGCAGCCAGGCGATTGAATCGGCGTCGAGGTGGTTGGTGGGCTCATCCAGGAGCATGGTCTCGGCGTCCGAGTAAAGGATCCGGGCCAGTTCCACGCGGCGGCGCTGGCCGCCGGAGAGGGTCTTCAGAGGCTGGTTCAGGAGCCGGTCCGGCAGGGCCAGGTTCGCGCAGATCGTGGCTGCCTCGGACTCGGCAGCGTAACCGCCGGCGGACAGGAACTCCGCTTCGAGCCGGTCGTAGCGCTTCATCGCTTTCTCGGAGACCTTTGGATCACCGCTGGCCATCTCGTCCTGGCACTTCTTCAGCTCGGTCAGGACCTTATCCAGGCCGCGGGCGGAGAGAATGCGGTCCCGGGCAAGCTGTTCCATGTCAGGGGTGCGGGGATCCTGCGGCAGGTAGCCAATGTCCCCGGTGCGCTTGATGTGTCCGGCCGCCGGAAGGGTTTCTCCCGCCAGGACCTTGGTGAGCGTGGTCTTTCCGGCGCCGTTGCGGCCCACCAGCCCGATCTTGTCTCCCTTGTCCACACGGAATGAGACCGCTTCCATGAGCAGCCGTGCGCCGGCACGCAGCTCGAGTTCAGATACGGCAATCACTAAGGAGGGACCTTTCGGAGGAAATGGATTGGGGCGCTATGTGCGCGGAATCTGCGAAGGCAGCCTTTCAAGTCTACCGGCTTAAGCAGAATTGTAGGAATCCGACAAAGGAGATCGCCCCGGCGCCGGTCTAGTCTCGGAAACACCGGGGCGGTTTCCCCGGAGTCTTAGGACTCATTCTGTAGGACCCTGACGAAATGAGCATTAATGTCCACCGCCCCTGAGCCAGCAGCCACGTCCCTGCCCGTGCCCTCCCCCGAGACCAGCGCCTCCAGCCTGCCCAGCTCCCGGGAGACCGGTGGCGGCTCGAGCGGTGCGGCGCCGCGTGCGGCGTCCCGGCGCCGTTGGGGTGCGGCTGACCTGTCCTACATCGCGGTCTTCGCCGCGCTGATCGCAGCGTTCTCCCTGGTTCCCGGGATTCCCCTGGCGGCCGGGGTACCCATCACGCTGCAGACCCTGGCCGTGACCCTCGCCGGCATGGTTCTTGGTCCGGCCCGCGGTGCGGCGGCCGTGGGCCTCTACCTTGCTGCGGGACTTGCCGGGCTGCCCGTCTTTAGCGGCTTTACCTCCGGCGTCGGGGTCCTTGCCCGCCCCTCCGCCGGATACCTCCTCTCGTTCCCGCTGGCGGCGCTGGTGGTCGGTCTGCTCGTACGCGTGCTGCTGGGCCGGATCCGCCGCGTGCGGTTCGCCGTGCTTTTCGCTGCGGGGCTGGGCACCAGCTTCCTGGTAGTGCATCCGCTGGGAATCGCCGGGCTCATGCTCAATGCCAAGCTTTCCTTCCCGGCTGCCCTCACGGCAGACATGGCGTTCTGGCCCGGGGACGTGCTGAAAAACCTGGCAGCAGCAGCCGTAGCGGTGAGCGTCTTCGCCGCCTTCCCCCGGCTGGCTCCGCGTATGAAGCCCCGCCGGACGCGGGCACACCGCTCATGACCGTCCAGTTCCTTGCCGCCGAGGTCAGGGCACCGGACGCAGGTCCCGCAGAGGCTCCCATACTGCACCCCTTGTCCCTGGAACTTGGCGAATCCCGGATAGCCGTCATCGGCGCCAACGGCTCCGGCAAGTCCACGCTGCTGCGCCTGATCAACGGGCTGCTGCTGCCTTCCGCCGGCAGCGTCAGCGTGGACGGGGCGGACACGGCCCGCCGGGGATCCCTGGTCCGGCGCCGGGTGGGGTTCGTGTTCACCGACCCGCTCTCCCAGCTGGTCATGCCCACGGGGCGCGACGACGTCGAACTCTCGCTGCGGCGCACTGTCCGCAGCGCAGCTGAACGCCGGGCCGCGGCGGAGCGCGTCCTGGACCGCTTTGGCCTGCTGGGCCTGGCCGACCGCAGCATCTATGACCTGTCCGGTGGTGAGCGGCAGCTGATGGCGCTGGCTGCCGTATTGGCAACGGAACCGGACATCCTCGTGGCCGATGAACCAAGCACGCTGCTGGACCTGCGCAACACTGCGCGGCTGCGGACCATCCTGGCCGGCCTCTCCCAGCAGGTCATCTACACCACCCATGACCTGGACTTCGCCGCCGATGCGCAGCGGGTACTGGTGGTCGATGGCGGAAGGATTGTGCAGGACGGTCCGCCCGGCGAGAGCATCGCGGCCTACCGGCGGCTCGCGGCCGGGGAGCCCACCGGACTGCGTGCGGAGTGAGCCGGTGAGGAGGAGCCTGGAGCTCGGCGCCTACCGGCCCGGCAACAGCCCGGTGCACCGGGCGCCGCTGGGACTGAAGGCGGCCGGCGTCGTCCTGGGCTCACTTGCCATGCTGGCTGCTGCGCATCCGTCGGCGACGGGAGCTGGTGCGCTGCTCACCGTGCTGGCCTACGCCGGGGCCGGGCTGTTGCGTGAACTCCTGCTGCCGCTGCGCCTGATGTGGCCGGTGCTGCTGATCCTCGGCGGATTCCAGCTCTGGCAGGCCGGAGTGTGGACGGCGGTGGCAGTAACCGGCAACATCCTGGTCAGCGTGCTGGCTGCCCGGCTCCTGGTGCTCACCGTCCCGGTGCCCCGGCTGCTCGACGGCGTGGTGGGGCTGGTGCGGCCGCTGCGGATTTTTGGGGCGGATCCGGAACGGTTCGGGCTGGCGCTGGCCGTGATGCTGCGCAGTGTCCCCTACCTGCTGGGTTCGGCCGCGGATGTCCGGAATTCCGCGAAGGCAAGGGGGCTCGAACGCAGTCCCCGCGCGCTGGCCGTGCCGGTGGTGATCCGCGCCGTGGCCTACGCCCAGCAGACCGGAGAGGCGCTGGCGGCACGCGGCATTGGTGAGCCGGACAGGGACTGACCCGCTGCCTTAACGCCGGGTCCGGCTAGATGTTGAAGCCGAGGGCCCGCATCTGGTCGCGGCCGTCGTCGGTGATCTTCTCAGGTCCCCACGGCGGCATCCACACCCAGTTCAGCCGGAAGTCGTCGACAATGCCGTCAAGGGCCTTGGCGGTCTGCTCTTCGAGGACATCGGTCAGCGGGCAGGCGGCCGTTGTCAGGGTCATATCGATGAGAAGGGCGCCGTCTTCGGCGTACTTGAGTCCGTAGAGCAGGCCCAAGTCAACGATGTTCACCCCCAGCTCGGGGTCAATGACGTCCTTGAGTGCCTCTTCGACGTCCTCCAGGGACGTCTGGGCCAGGTTGGCGTCGCTCATGTTCTGCTCCTCGTGTTCCGGCGTGCCTGGTGTGCTCAGGCGCTGACTGCGCCGGTCTTGGTGAACCGGTCGTAGCCTTCTTCTTCAAGGCGGTCGGCGAGCTCGGGGCCGCCCTGTTCGGCGATCCGGCCGTCAACGAACACGTGCACGAAGTCCGGCTTGATGTAGCGCAGGATCCGCGTGTAGTGCGTAATCAGCAGGGTACCCATGTTCCCGGCCTCATGCTCGCGGTTGACGCCTTCGGAGACTACCTTCAGTGCGTCAACGTCCAGGCCGGAGTCGGTCTCGTCCAGGATGGCGAACTTCGGGTGGAAGAGCTCAAGCTGGAGGATCTCGACGCGCTTCTTCTCACCGCCGGAGAAGCCTTCGTTGACGTTGCGCTGGGCGAAGTCGGCGTCGATGCGCAGCTGGGACATGGCGTTCTTGACGTCCTTGGTCCAGTGGCGCAGGGACGGTGCTTCGCCGTCGATCGCCGTCTTGGCGGTGCGCAGGAAGTTGGTCATGGTGACACCCGGAACCTCAACCGGGTACTGCATGGCCAGGAACAGGCCGGCGCGGGCGCGTTCGTCAACGCTCATCTCCAGGACATCTTCGCCGTCCAGGGTGATCGAGCCGCTGTCAACGGTGTACCGGGGGTGGCCCGCGATGGTGGAAGCCAGGGTGGACTTGCCGGAGCCGTTGGGGCCCATGATGGCGTGGGTTTCGCCGGTATTGATGGTCAGGCTGACGCCCTTCAGGATCTGCTTCTTGACACCCTGTTCGGTCTCGATGCTGACGTGAAGGTCCTTGATTTCAAGAGTGGACATGCGTAGTTTCGCTTTCTCTTTGCACGCGTGCGGTGCGGTCTGCGGGTTGGGAAGGAAGAAGGGCCTAGGCCTCGACGACGGCGAGCTCGCGCTCGACGGCGGCGGTGAGGCGCTCTTCCAGTTCCGGAACCTTGATCTGCTGGATGATTTCGTTCAGGAAGCCGCGCACCACGAGGCGGCGTGCAATGTCCTCCGGGATGCCCCGGGCCATCAGGTAGAACAGGTGCTCGTCGTCGAAACGGCCGGTGGCGCTGGCGTGGCCGGCACCTTCGATGAGTCCGGTTTCGATTTCGAGGTTGGGCACGGAGTCGGCACGCCCGCCATCGGTCAGCAGCAGGTTCCGGTTCACCTCGTAGGTGTCGGTTCCTTCTGCTTCCTTGCGGATCAGCACGTCGCCCACCCATACGGTGTGCGCGTCCTTGCCCTGCAGCGCACCCTTGTACATGACGCGGGACTTGCAGTTGGCAACGGCATGGTCAACGAACAGGCGCTGCTCCAGGTGCTGGCCGGCGTCGGCGTAGTACAGGCCGTACATTTCGACGTCGCCGCCGGTGGCCGTGAACTTCGAGGACGGCGTGACGCGCACCAGGTCACCGCCGAGGCTGACGGCGACGTGCTTGAAGCGTGCGTCACGGCCAATCCGGGCGTACTGGGCCGAGGCGTGCACGGCGTCGTCATCCCAGTCCTGGACCGTGATAACGGTGAGTTCAGCGCCGTCGCCGACGAGGATCTCAACGTTCTGGGACAGGGTTGCGGAACCCTTGTGGTCCAGCACGACGACGGCCTTGGAGAAGGCGCCGGCCTCAATGACAATGTGCTGGGCTGCCGGCTCGGTGCCGGCGCCGGTGATGGTGAGCGTCACCGTGCCCTCGGCCCGGGCGTCCTTGGGGATGCTGACCAGCGTCGCTTCGCTGAAGGCCTCCCAGGCTGCCGCGGCAACCAGGTCCTCGGGGATGCCTGCGGTGCCGATCCGGGCATCGTCGCGGCCGATTCCTGCCACGGTGACGCCGTCGGGAGCTACCACGGCGACCTCGGGGGCCGTACCGGTCAGTTCCTGCGTGTGCAGGCCGCGCAGCCGCTTCAGCGGCGTGAACCGCCAGTCCTCTTCACGGCCGGTGAGCTTGCCAAAATCCGACCGGCTGTAGGAGGTGGGGCGTCCGGCGCGGGAGCTGTCCGGAATGCCTGCCCCGGCACCGTGGCTGTGGGACTTGCTGCTGTCGCCGCCCAGGACGGGGGAAACGTCGTTCAGCGGAGAGAGGTTTTCGCCTTCCTCGGTGAACCCGTCAATGCGGACCCGGCGGTCTCCCGAAGGAGCCCCGATCCGCGCCTTGACGCCCTCCACTGCATTGCTGACCTTTTCGGCTACGGTTTCAGCGACGTTCTCGGCTGCGTTTACTACGGTGTCGTTGAGCTTCGACATTAACCGACGGCTCCTTCCATCTGGAGTTCGATGAGGCGGTTGAGTTCAAGGGCGTATTCCATCGGCAGTTCACGTGCGATTGGCTCGATGAAGCCGCGCACGATCATGGCCATTGCCTCGTCCTCGGGAAGGCCGCGGGACATCAGGTAGAACAGCTGCTCCTCGCTGACCCGCGAGACAGTGGCCTCGTGGCCCATGGTCACGTCATCCTCGCGGATATCCACATACGGGTAGGTGTCCGAGCGGGAAATTGTGTCCACGAGCAGCGCGTCACAGCGAACGGTGTTGGCGGAGTTCTTCGCGCCTTCCCGGACCTGGACCAGGCCGCGGTAGGCAGCGCGGCCGCCGCCGCGGGCTACGGACTTGGAGATGATCGAGCTCTTGGTGTTCGGAGCGATGTGGACCATCTTCGAGCCGGTGTCCTGGTGCTGGCCTTCGCCGGCAAAGGCGATGGACAGGGTCTCCCCCTTGGCGTGCTCGCCAACCAGGTAGACGGCCGGGTACTTCATGGTGACCTTTGAACCGATGTTGCCGTCGATCCACTCCATGGTTGCGCCTTCATGCGCGATGGCCCGCTTGGTCACCAGGTTGTACACGTTGTTGGACCAGTTCTGGATGGTCGTGTAGCGGACGCGGGCGCCCTTCTTCACGATGATTTCCACGACGGCGGAGTGCAGCGAGTCCGAGGTATAGATCGGAGCGGTGCAGCCCTCGATGTAGTGAACGTAGGAGTCCTCGTCCGCGATGATCAGCGTGCGCTCGAACTGGCCCATGTTTTCCGTGTTGATGCGGAAGTAGGCCTGCAGCGGAATCTCCACGTGGACGCCCTTGGGGACGTACACGAAGGAACCGCCGGACCAGACGGCTGTGTTGAGCGAGCCGAACTTGTTGTCGCCAACCGGAATGACGGTGCCGAAGTACTCCTGGAAGATCTCCGGGTGTTCCTTCAGGGCTGTGTCGGTGTCCAGGAAAATCACGCCCTGGCGCTCCAGGTCTTCACGGAGCTGGTGGTACACAACCTCGGATTCGTATTGGGCAGCGACACCTGAAACCAGGCGGCCGCGCTCGGCTTCCGGGATGCCGAGCTTCTCATACGTGTTTCGGATGTCCTCGGGGAGGTCTTCCCAGGTGTTCGCCTGCTTCTCGGTGGAGCGCACGAAGTACTTGATGTTGTCGAAGTCGATGCCGGAGAGGTCTGCGCCCCAGGTCGGCATGGGCTTGCGGTCAAAGTACTTCAGGCCCTTCAGCCGGAGGTCCAGCATCCATTCCGGTTCGTTCTTCTTCGCCGAAATGTCGCGGACAACCTCTTCGGAGAGGCCGCGGCGGGCGTTGGACCCGGCGACATCCGAGTCGGCCCAGCCGTACTCGTAGGTGCCAATGCCCTCGAGTTCGGGGTTCTTTTCCAGGATGTCTGAAATCACGGAGTCGGGCACCTGGGGTGCCTCGGCGTTCCGGGTTACTTGATCCGTCATCACGGCCTTTCTTGCTGATGAGTGGATGTGGACTGGGTGGTTGCGGAGCCCACCGGCTGGTGAGGCGCAGACTGCGAACGGCCCACGGGGATGTGGGTCGTACAAACGTGCCCGCCGCGGGAGAGTGTGGACAGCCTGCGCACATCCACCCCCAGCAGCCGGGAGAAAACTTCGGTCTCCTTGTCACAGAAGACGGGGTAGGCGCTTGCCAGCGCCTGGATGGGGCAGTGCCCCTGGCACAGCTGGATGCTCAGCAGGGTGCTGGGTGTCCGGCTGGTGCCGATCATGGTTGTGGACGCTACGAAGCCGTCCCTGGTCAGTTCCTCCGAGAGTGCCCTGGCGCGGTCCTCCAGCGCGGGACCGGCGGCGTCGAGCACCGGGCGGTAACGCTCTTCCATCTTCCTGAACCGCGCCGCGGCGAAGGCCTCGATGGCTTCGGGTCCCGCTGCCGCACCGAGCGCACGAAGCGCCTCGGCGGCGATGGTCAGGTAGTCGTTGCCCAGATAGGACTGGCCCTGCTGGCTCACCACATAGCGGCGTGCCGGCCGTCCAGCTCCGGCACCGGGACTGGAAACCCGTTTGACCTCAATCAGGCCCTGCCGCTCCAGCGCATCCAGGTGCCGGCGCACGGCTGCCGGCGTGAATCCCAGCCGATCACCGAGTTCTGCGGCGCTGACCGGACCATGCTCAAGCACGGCACCGAGCACGCGGTCCCGGGTGCGCTCTTCCGACTCCCTGGCGGCAGCCTGCGGGGCGGGTTTCACCGCCCCGTTGATATCCGCCGGAGGGGTCTCCGTCTCTGAACTCTTCACAGAATACACAACACAATCATGACCTAATCCATTCCTCAAGGCTACTAAGGCGATGCTTCCCAGGGCCCGGGCACGCGCCCTTCGCGGGCGGAATGGACTACTACCTAACGTAGAATATGGGGGTGCCTAACGACGAACCCTGCCTGACTATCACCAGCCTGGTCCGGGACCTCGGTCCCGTGCCGGGGCTTGACGGCAAAATGATCCGGGTGCTGGCCGGGGTTGACCTCACTGCCAGACGGGGCCAGGTGACCGCCCTGCTGGGCGCAAACGGCGCCGGCAAGACCACCACGCTTGAGTGCGCCCAAGGGCTGCAGCCTATCGACGGCGGTCAGGTCCGGCTGCTGGGCGAGCCCCCTTACGGTGCCGGAGCGGAACTGCGGGCACGGGTTGGCGTCATGCTCCAGGACGGCGGGCTTCCGCCCGCTGCACGTCCCGTTGCGCTGCTTCGGCACATCGCATCCATGTATAAGGACCCGCGCGACGTCGATGAGCTGGTTCAGCGGCTGGGCATTGGCTCATTCGCGAAGACTGGCATCCGCCGGCTCTCGGGCGGCCAGCGCCAGCGAGTGGCCCTTGCCGCCGCCCTGGTGGGAAACCCCGAAGTGCTGTTCCTGGACGAGCCCAGCGCCGGACTCGATCCGCAGTCCCGGCAGATCGTCTTCGAACTCATCCAGGAACTGCGGGACGAAGGGCTGGGGATTATCCTCACCACCCACCTGCTCGACGACGCCCAGCGCCTCGCGGACTACGTCTACATCATCGACGACGGGCGCACGGTAGCCCGGGGGACGGTTTCGGAGCTCACTGCCCGCACTGAGGCACACGCCTCGGGACGCGAGCTCTCGTTCGAAGCAGCACCCGGGCTCAACCCGGCGGTGTCCGGCCTGGAGCACCTCTCCTGCACCGAGGACTCCCCCGGCAGGTATGTGCTCAGCGGCGAATTCGGTCCGGGCGACCTGGCCCGCCTGGCGGGCTGGTGGAATGAGGCCGGCATCCTGCCTGACAGTATCCACATGGCATCACGCACGCTGGAGGACGTCTTCCTCGAACTCTCCGGAAAGGAGAACCGATGAGCGCTCCGGCTTCCCTCTCCGTGCGCGTCCTGAACCAGGGCAGGTACGAGGCCGAGACCATGCTGCGCAACGGCGAACAGCTGATCCTCGCCGTCGTGCTTCCCCTCCTGGGGCTGATTGCCCTGAGCGTGACACCGGTCCTGGACGCCTACGGCAGTTCCCGCATCGATACCGCGGCACCGGGAATCCTGGCGCTGTGCGCACTGTCCACGGCTTTCACCGGCCAGGGCATCGCCACGGGCTTTGACCGGCGGTACGGCGTACTCCGCTTCCTTTCCACCACTCCCCTGGGACGGGCCGGGCTGATCGCCGGCAAAGTCATTGCCGTACTGTCCGTTCTTGCCGTCCAGGTTGTGCTGGTCAGCGCCGTCGCCCTGTTCATCGGCTGGCGCCCGTCGCTGCCCGGGCTGCCCCTGGCGCTGGTGCTGCTGGCCCTGGGCGCGGTGGCGTTCACCTCGCTGGGCCTGCTGGTTGCCGGAACTGTCCGGCCCGAGGCTACGCTGGCCATAACAAACCTGCTGTGGATCCTGCTGGCAGGTATCGGCGGCATCATCCTTCCCGCTGCCGGTCTTCCTTCGGAGATGGAACCGTTCGTCCAGCTGCTGCCTTCGGCTGCCCTGGGTGATGTGATGAGATCAGCCCTGATAGATACGCAGTTCAACCTTTCCGCCACGCTGATCCTGCTGGCGTGGACAATCCTGGGCAGCCTCGCTGCTGTCCGCTGGTTCAAATGGAGTTAGTTCCCGTGTCCAACACCCCCGCCCCCGCACCTGCCGCCCGGACGGCCCCGCCATCCAGCGGCCCAGCCACCGGCAAGCTGATCCGTTCCCTGGCGGTGGCCACGCTGGTGGCTAACATCGCCATTGTGGTCACCGGCGGTGCCGTGCGGCTCACGGCTTCGGGCCTCGGCTGCCCCGAGTGGCCGCTCTGCACCGCCGACTCACTGGTCACCACGCCGGAGATGGGTGTCCACGGAATCATTGAGTTCGGCAACCGGCTTTTGACCTTTGTGCTCGCCGCGATGGCGTTCGGGATGCTTGCGTCGGTCTGGAAATCCCGCCGCACCCGCCCGGATCTGTTCTGGCTGTCAGCCGCGGCGCTGGCAGGAATCCCGGCGCAGGCCTTTATTGGCGGAATCACCGTGTGGACCGGACTGAATCCGTGGGTCGTGGGACTGCATTTCATTGTTTCGATGGTGATCATCAGTGTGGCAGTGGTCCTGGTGAACCGCGCCCGGCTGAGCAGCGCCGGGGTTGCCGGGTCCCACGAGCCGCTGGCTGACAGGCCCCTGCGCCCGGTGATCTGGGCAATCGGTGTCCTGTCCGCCATCACGGTCGTCCTGGGTGTCATCGTCACCGGTTCCGGCCCGCATGCCGGGGACCATGGCGCAGCCCGCAACGGCCTTAATCCGGACCTGGTGACCAGGCTCCACGTTGTTCCGGTCTATCTGCTGGTGTTCGCCACCGCCGTCGCCCTTTACCTCGTCTACCGCCGCGCTGCCGACAGCCGGCTGCGCTTCGCGCTGGTGCTCTTCACCGCCGTCGTGCTGGCCCAGGCCGTCATCGGATATGTGCAGCACTTCCTGCACCTGCCGATCGTGCTGGTGGCGATGCATATGCTTGGCGCTTCACTGCTCACCGCTGCCGCTGCCCACGTTGTCTACACCGCACTGTCCCGGAAGGTTCCGGGCAAGGCGCTGGCCGGAGCGAACCTGCCGGATTCGATGTAGCTGATCGTTCGGCGCGGCGGCCGGGTCCGCGGACCCGGCGGAAGACCCCATGGAACCTTGGGTTCCGTGGGGTCTTCTGCGTTGTGAGGCGCTTTGCGTTGCGGGGTCTTTTGCGTTGCGGGGTGTGGAGCGGAAGGCGGGAGCGGGCCGGGCCTACTGGTTGCGGGGTCGTCATCCTGCGGCGAGATAACGCTGCTTAGAGGGTCCCCCGCTCATCCTGTGGGGAGATGACGTCGCTAAAACTGGCTCTAAGGGACGCCAACCCAACGAGGGATGTGCCCGACGGCGTCTAAGGGACGCCAACCCACCGAGCGATGCGCAAAATGTTCTGGGGGGTATCCCGGGTGCCGCTCTCCGTAATCGTGGCCGCGTCACCAGCCGGTGCTCTCCACGAAAAGCGCCAAGCAGGCCGGGCAGACGCTCCTGACGAACGAGTGCTGCGGCTATGCCGGCGGAGCCCAGGCCGTCTCGCGGCACCGCGGGCATCCTGTGGGGAGATAACGCTGCTTAGGCGGTCCTCCGCTCATCCTGTGGGGAGATAACGTCGTTAAACCCGGCTCAGAGGGACGCCAACCCACCGAAGGATGCGCCCGACGGCCTCTAAAGGACGCCAACCCACCGAGCGATGCGCCCGACGGCGCTAGAGACAGCGACTCACCGCTGGATACTGGGGATGGTCAAGCGGATACGGGAACCGTCCCTGCGAGGACCAGACCAGCCCATAACCGGACTTACCCGAAGACCGGACCGCCGACGAAGGGATCAATTGCCAGGGCAACGAACAGGATGGTCAGGTAGCTGATCGAACCGTGGAAGACCTTCATGGCTGACTTGTCGGACACCTCTCCACGCTGGGCCCGGGAGTGCAGGCGGTGCGTCTCGGCGAGGAACCAGACGCCGCTGAGCGCGGCACCCGCGGTATAGACCCAGCCGGCGCCGCCAACCGGAACCAGCAGGAGCGAGCACACGACGGTCGCGTAGGCGTACAGGACAACCTGCACTGATACCAGCTTGGCTCCGGCAACGGCACCGAGCATGGGCACGGAGGCGTTGCGGTAGTCCTCGCCGTACTTCATGGACAGCGGCCAGTAGTGCGGGGGCGTCCACAGGAAGATGACGGTGAAGAGAATGACGGCGGGCCATTCAACCGTATTGGTGACCGCGGCCCAGGCAATCAGCACCGGCATGCAGCCGGCGATCCCTCCCCAGACGATGTTCTGGGTGGTGCGGCGCTTGAGAATGAGGGTATAGAAGACGACGTAGAGCAGGATCGCGCCGAGGCCCAGCAGGCCCGTGAGCGGGTTCGCGCCGAACCAGAGCAGTGCGATCGAGACGATTCCGAGGGCCCAGCCGAAGACCAGTGCTTCACGCGGGCTGACCTCTCCGGTCACCAGCGGCCGCTTCTCGGTCCGGCGCATCAGCCGGTCCATGTCCCGGTCGATGTAGCAGTTGAAGACGCCGGCACTCGCGGCGGCGAGGGCGCCGCCCACCATGGTGGCAACCATCAGCCAGACGGAGGGTATCCCGCCCTGGGCGAAGAACATGGTGGGCAGGGTGGTTACCAGCAGGAGTTCAATGACGCGGGGCTTCGTGAGGGCCACGTAGGCCCGGAGCTTACGTCCCACGCTCATTTTTCCGGCGTAAACCGGAACCTCGGCGGGGGCATGCTGCGTTCTCACGAAACGATCACTCAGTCCTGTCTGGAATCCTGTCTGGGCCGTAAAAGTCCACGCTCATCATAACCTCTATCCCCTGTAGAAAACGAAGCACGGATCGGTGATCCGGGGTAAACGGCCCAGGTCCTGGAAACCCGCGGGCCCCGGACGGCAGAATGCGTCCCCCGATACGCCCAATGGCGTGGGCTTCGGGATAAGGTTGAAAACGGACATTTCCTGCGGGGCCGGCAGGTCAGCTGTGCGGCACTGGCAGGAAATTTGTGCATGTCGGGTAACGATTGCGCACAAAACCCGGTTGTAGTGGTGAGAACACCGCATCCGGCGCTGGTAAGCGCCGGTAATCCGTACAGAGAGGGGCCCGGTAAACGTGCCACATTTGGAAGAGCAGAACCTTACCTGGAGCGAGACGGACAGCAAGGCAGTGGATACCGTCCGCGTCCTGGCCGCCGACGCCGTCGAGAAGGTTGGCAATGGACACCCCGGTACCGCCATGAGCCTGGCTCCGGCGGCGTATCTGCTGTTCCAGAAGGTGATGCGTCACGATCCTGCGGACCCGCACTGGATTGGCCGTGACCGTTTCATCCTCTCCCCCGGCCACACGTCCCTCACGCTTTACATCCAGCTGTTCCTCTCCGGCTATGGCCTGGAACTGGATGACCTGAAGGCCCTGCGCACCTGGGGATCCAAGACCCCCGGCCACCCCGAGTACCGCCACACCGACGGCGTCGAGATCACCACTGGCCCGCTGGGCCAGGGCCTTGCCTCCGCTGTCGGTTTTGCCTATGCACAGCGCCGCCTGCGCGGAATGCTCGACGCCGATGCCCCCGCGGGTACCAGCCCGTTCGACCACACCATCTGGGTGATTGCATCCGACGGCGATCTGCAGGAAGGCGTGACCTCGGAAGCGTCCTCGCTGGCCGGCCACCAGGAACTGGGCAACCTCGTGGTGATCTATGACGAGAACCACATCTCCATCGAGGACGACACCGACATCGCCTTCACCGAGGATGTCCTCAAGCGCTACGAAGCCTACGGCTGGCACACCCAGCGCGTTGACTGGACCGAATCCGGCGAATACCGCGAGGACGTCAACGGCCTCTACGACGCACTGGCTGCCGCGAAGGCCGAGACCGGCCGTCCGTCCATCATCTCCCTGCGCACCATCATCGGCTGGCCTGCCCCCAACAAGCAGAACACCGGCAAGATCCACGGTTCGGCCCTGGGCCGCGACGAGGTCGCCGCATTGAAGGAAACCCTGGGCTTCGACCCGGCGAAGTCCTTCGACGTCGACCCGGAGGTTCTCGAGTACACCCGCGGAGTCCGTTCCCGCGGCGCCGGGGAACGCTCCCTCTGGAACGATTCGTTCAACGCCTGGCAGGAAGCCAACCCTGAAGGCGCTCAGCTGCTCGAGCGCATCCAGGCCGGCAAGCTGCCGCAGGGCTGGGAAGATTCGCTTCCGCAGTTCGAAGCGGGCAAGGACGTCTCCACCCGCGCCGCTTCCGGCAAGGTGCTCAGCGCCATTGGTCCGGTCCTTCCGGAGCTGTGGGGCGGTTCCGCAGACCTCGCTGAATCCAACAACACCACCATCGAAGGTGCGCCGTCCTTCGTGCCCGCCGGACGGCAGACCTCGGCCTGGTCAGGCGGGCCCTACGGCCGCGTCCTGCACTTCGGCATCCGCGAACACGCAGCAGCCGCGATCGTCAACGGCATCACCATGGCCAGCAACACCCGCGCCTTCTCCGGGACCTTCCTGATCTTCAGCGACTACCAGCGTCCGGCCATCCGGCTCGGCGCACTCATGGGCGTACCGTCGATCTACGTGTGGACGCACGACTCGATCGGCCTGGGCGAAGACGGACCGACGCACCAGCCGGTCGAGCAGCTGGCCTCCCTGCGGGCCATCCCGGGACTCGACGTCGTCCGTCCCGCGGATGCCAACGAGGTGGCCGTGGCCTGGCGCACCATCCTGGAGAACACCGAGAACCCGGCCGGAATCGTGCTGACCCGCCAGAACGTTCCCACCTGGGAGCGCGGCAGCGGTGCAGCGGACGCCAACGGGTTCGGCTCCGCCGACGGCGCTGCACGCGGCGGCTATGTACTGGCCGAAGCCGTGCGTGACGGCCAGGCCGTCACCCCGGATGTCATCCTTATCGGCACCGGATCCGAGGTCCAGCTGGCGGTCCAGGCACGCGAGGCACTCGCCGCCGAAGGCGTTGCGGCCCGCGTGGTTTCCATGCCGAGCGTTGAGTGGTTCAACCGCCAGGACGAGGACTACCGCGAATCCGTTTTGCCGCGTTCGATCAAGGCCCGGGTGTCCGTGGAAGCCGGCATCGCCCAGGGCTGGCGCGAACTCATCGGCGACGACGGCCGCATGGTTTCGCTCGAGCACTTCGGGGCCTCAGCCGACTACAAGACCCTGTTCAGCAAGTTCGGCATTACGTCCGACGCCGTAGCCCAGGCTGCGCGGGATTCCCTCGCGGCAGTGCACAGCCGGGATGCAGCACCGGCAGGCACCCCCGCAGCATCTTCCGGCGCGGACTCCACCGAGACCGGCGATCAGAAGTAATTAGGAAAAGGAGCACGTACCCCATGACTTCAACACCCACCGCAGCGCTTTCCGAAGCCGGCGTATCCATCTGGCTCGACGACCTGTCCCGGGAACGGATCACCTCCGGTTCGCTCAAGGACCTGATCGCCAGCCGCAACGTAGTCGGCGTGACCACCAACCCGAGTATCTTCGCCGCCGCACTGGCCAACGGTGAATCCTACGCAGCCCAGGTCCAGCAGCTCGCTGACACCGGGGCCAGCGTGGACAAGGCCGTCTTCGAGATCACCACCGACGACGTCATCCAGGCGTGCGACGTTTTCGCTCCGGTATTCGAAACCACCGACGGCGTTGACGGACGCGTTTCCATCGAGGTGGATCCCCGCCTGTCCCGTGACACGCAGGGCACCATCAACGAGGCCAAGGAACTCTTTGACAAGGTTGGCCGCAGCAACGTCCTGATCAAGATTCCCGCGACCGTAGAGGGACTGCCGGCGATCACGGCCGTGCTCGCCGAAGGCATCAGCGTGAACGTCACCCTGATCTTCTCGCTGCAGCGCTACCGCGAGGTCATCAACGCCTTCATGGCCGGCATCGAGCAGGCCAGGGAGAACGGCCACGACCTCTCGAAGATCCATTCCGTGGCGTCCTTCTTCGTCTCCCGCGTGGACTCGGAAATCGACAAGCGCCTGGACGCTGCCGGAACCGATGCGGCCAAGGGCCTGAAGGGCAAGGCCGGCCTGGCAAACGCCCGCCTGGCCTACCAGGTCTATGAAGAGTCCTTCGCCTCCGAGCGCTGGCAGGTCCTGGCCGCGGCCGGTGCCAACGCACAGCGCCCGCTGTGGGCCTCCACGGGTGTCAAGGACCCGGCCCTGCCGGACACGCTGTACGTCACCGAGCTAGTGGCTTCCGGCGTCGTGAACACCATGCCGGAGAAGACCCTCGAAGCGACCGCAGACCACGGCATGGTTTCCGGCGACACGATCACCGGAACGTACGCCGAGTCCGCCGCCCTGCTCGATGAGCTGGACGCCGCCGGAGTCGACTACAACGACGTCGTGCAGGTCCTGGAGACGGAAGGCCTGGACAAGTTCGTGGTCTCCTGGGGAGAACTGCTGGAAACCGTCACCGCCGCACTGGAAACCGCACGGAAGGCATAGGCACCCATGACGACTCTGTCCTTTGAAGCTGCAGGAGCCGCCCGCGACGCGGTCGAGGCGCACGTCCCCGCCCTGGTCCGGGACGAGGTAGCCACCCGGCTCCTTGCCCAGGACCCGACGCTGTGGGGGCCCGACGCCGAGGCCGAGGCCTCCATCCGGCTCGGCTGGCTGAACCCGGCACCGGCTTCCCGGCCGCTTCTGGGACAGATCCGGGCGCTGCGCGAAGAACTGGCCGCCGAAGGCGTGGACCGCGTGGTCCTGGCCGGCATGGGCGGTTCTTCGCTGGCCCCGGAAGTCATTACCCGCACTGCAGGCGTAAATCTGACGGTGCTTGATTCCACGGACCCGGACTCGGTTGCGGCCGCCCTGGCGGAGGACCTTGCGTCCACCGTCCTGGTGGTTTCCTCCAAGTCCGGGTCAACCGTGGAAACCGACTCGCAGCGCCGTGCCTTCGAGGACGCGTTCACCAACGCCGGAATCGACGCCGCCTCGCGGATCGTCATCGTCACCGACCCCGGATCGCCGCTGGACGCGGCGGCCCGGGAGGCGGGCTACCGCGCCGTGTTCAATGCGGACCCCCATGTGGGCGGGCGGTACTCGGCGCTGACCGCCTTCGGGCTTGTTCCCTCCGGCCTGGCGGGCGCGGACATCGAGGAGCTCCTGGACGCAGCCGAAGACACGGCCGAGATCCTCAGCGACAACGATGAGGACAACATCGGCCTGGCCCTGGGCGCTGCGCTGGGCGGCACCAATCCGCTGCGCAACAAGATTGTCATCGTGGACGAGGATTCCGGCCTGGCCGGTTTCCCGGACTGGGCCGAGCAGCTCATCGCCGAGTCCACCGGCAAGCTGCAGACGGGCATCCTGCCGGTCGTCGCAGAGCCGGATGCCCCGGAAGTGAGCGGCGGGGCGCCGGACGTCCTGGTCGTCCGTATTACTGCCCTCGAGTCCGACGCGGCACCCCAAGGCGACCAGGTAGTTGTGTCAGGCAGCCTCGGTGCGCAGATGATGCTCTGGGAGTACGCCACCGCGGTGGCCGGACGCCTGCTGGGCATCAATCCCTTTGATCAGCCCGACGTCGAGGCAGCCAAGAAGGCAGCCCGCGGCCTGCTGGACGCCCAGCCCGAGCCGGCGGCACCGCTTTTCGTGGACGGATCCGTTGAGGTGCGCGGCGACGCCGCACTGCTGGACGGAGCACGGACCCTTCCCAACGCGCTCAAGGCACTGCTGGGGCAGCTTGGCGAAGACGGCTACCTCAGCGTCCAGGCCTATCTGGACCGGGCCGCGCAGGCCGAACTGGAGCAGCTGCGCCCGCGCCTCACCGCGGCTACCGGACGGCCTGTGACCTTCGGCTGGGGACCGCGGTTCCTGCACTCGACCGGACAGTTCCACAAGGGCGGTCCGGCGCAGGGCGTGTACCTGCAGATCACCGGCAACTCAGTGCAGGACGTTTCGATTCCCGGGCGTCCCTTCACGTTCGGAGAACTGATTGCGGCGCAGGCAGCCGGAGACGCCCAGGTCCTCGCTGACCACGGCCGCCCGGTGCTGCGCCTGAACCTGCTTGACAGGAAGGCCGGGGCTGCCCAGCTCGCCGCGGCCCTCACGGACCTGGGTGGTAAATAGCCAATGTTCCATGAGCAAGACAACGGGTCCGCGTCCCCGCTGCGGGACCCCCGCGACCGGCGCCTCAGCCGGATCGCGGGGCCGTCCTCGCTGGTGATTTTCGGCGTGACGGGAGACCTGGCACGCAAGAAGCTCATTCCGGCGGTATACGACCTGGCCAACCGCGGACTGCTCCCGCCCAGCTTCTCCCTGGTAGGTTTCGGGCGGCGTGAATGGAGCGACGCGGATTTCGCCGGGTACGTGAAGGAAGCCGTGCAGGCCGGTTCGCGGACCAAGTTCAGCGACAGCGTCTGGGACCAGCTGGTGGAAGGCATCCGTTTTGTGCAGGGCGGCTTTGACGACCACGATGCGTTCGATACCCTGCACAACACGCTGCGGGACCTGGACGAAAAACGGGGTACCCGCGGGAACGTCGCTTTCTACCTTTCGGTACCGCCCAAAAGTTTCGAGCAGGTCTGCCAGCAGCTGTCCAGCCACGGCCTGGCCGGTTCGGGTGACGGCCGCTGGCGCCGGGTAGTGATTGAGAAGCCGTTCGGCCATGACCTCCAGTCTGCCCGGGACCTGAACGCCGTCGTCGAATCTGTGTTCCCGGCCGACGCAGTCTTCCGCATTGACCACTACCTGGGCAAGGAAACGGTCCAGAATATCCTGGCGCTGCGTTTCGCGAACCAGCTCTTCGAACCGATCTGGAACGCTAACTACGTTGACCACGTCCAGATCACCATGGCCGAGGACATCGGCATCGGTGGACGCGCCGGCTATTACGACGGCGTGGGTGCGGCCCGCGACGTCATCCAGAACCACCTGCTGCAGCTGCTGGCCCTCACGGCCATGGAGGAACCGATCTCCTTCGACGCCGCGCACCTGCGCGCCGAAAAGGAGAAGGTCCTGGCGGCCGTTCGGCTGCCGCGTGACCTCTCGCAGCATTCGGCCCGCGGCCAGTACACGGGCGGCTGGCAGGGCGGCGAGCAGGTAACTGGCTTCCTGGAAGAGGAAGGCTTCAACCCCGATTCCAAGACCGAAACGTTTGCCGCCGTGCGCCTGGACATCAACACCCGCCGCTGGGCCGGCGTGCCGTTCTACCTGCGGGCAGGCAAACGGCTGGGCCGCAGGGTTACTGAAATCGCCGTCGTCTTCAAGCGTGCGCCCAACCTGCTCTTCCGGGACCACGCCGAGGACGACTTCGGCCAGAACGCCGTAGTCATCCGGGTGCAGCCGGACGAAGGCGCAACCATCCGCTTCGGGTCCAAGGTCCCCGGAACACAGATGGAAGTCCGGGATGTCTCGATGGACTTCGGCTACGGCCACTCGTTCACCGAATCCAGCCCGGAGGCGTATGAGCGACTGATCCTGGACGTACTGCTTGGCGAACCGCCGCTGTTCCCGCGGCACGAGGAAGTTGAACTCTCCTGGAAGATCGTGGACCCCTTCGAGGAATACTGGGCCTCCCTCGATGAGCAGCCCGAACCCTACGCACCCGGAAGCTGGGGACCCCCCTCCGCCGACGAACTGCTTGCCCGCGACGGAAGGACCTGGAGAAGGCCGTGATAGTTGACCTGCCGGACACCACCACCTCGAAGGTGTCCAAGAAGATCGTTGCGATGCGGGACAAGGGCGGCGTGATCGCACTGGGCCGGGTGCTGACCCTGGTGATTGTCACCGAGCCGGACTATGTGGAAGAAGCCATCGAGGCGGCGAACGACGCGAGCCGCGAACATCCCTGCCGGGTGATCGTGCTGGCGGCCGGTTCCGCCGATGAACCGTCCCGTCTCGATGCGCAGATCCGCGTGGGCGGCGACGCCGGTGCCTCGGACGTTATCCTGCTCTACGGGTACGGGGAGCTTGCAGCCGAAAGTGAATCCCTGGTGTCCGCGCTGCTCCTGCCGGATGCTCCGATTGTGGTGTGGTGGCCGCACGGCCTTCCCCAGTCGGCTGCCTCCACCCCGCTGGGACGGATTGCCCACCGCCGCATTACCGATGCCGCCAACGAACCCGATCCCAAGCAGGCGCTGCTGGACCTTAGCGCCAGCTACGCGGACGGCGACACGGACCTGAGCTGGACACGGCTCACGCTGTGGCGGATCCAGCTGGCCGCGGTGCTGGAACAGAACGGTGCGGACGGCATCAGGTCCATCATTGTGGAAGGGGCTTCCGATTCGGCCAGTACCTTCCTGCTTGCCGCCTGGCTGAAGTACGCCCTGAAGGTACCGGTGGAGATCATCGAGGATCCTGCCGGGGCGGGAATCCGGCGGGTCCGCATCGAGCGGGATGCCGGCGCGCTGGAGCTGCGCCGTCCCGAAGGCAGCACCGCCTACCTGACCCAGCCCGGTCAGCCCGAGCAGCGCATTGCCCTCCCGCTGAGGACACTGCACGAATGCCTCGCAGAAGAGCTGCGCAGGCTTGACCCGGACGAAGTATTCGGAGAAGTACTAACCCAGGGGCTGGCCGCGTGCCTGGCCCCGGAAGGGAACGCCGCATGAGGCACTCCCCCAACGGCGTGACGATCCACCCCCACTTTGATGCCCTGGTGAAGGCCACGGCGGCACGGCTCGTCACCAAACTCGTGGACGTACAGAGCAGGCGCGGCGAAGCCACCGTTGTCCTGACCGGCGGCAGCGCAGGCACGGCAGTACTGGCTGCGGTGGCATCCGGTCCGGCCCGCACCGCCGTCGACTGGACCCGGGTGAACTTCTGGTGGGGCGACGAGAGGTTCGTGGCACCGGACTCCCCCGAACGTAACGCCCTGCCCGCACAGGAGGCGCTCCTGCGGCCCCTCAATGCCGACCCTGCACGGGTGCATGAGATGCCCTCAACGACCGACTTCGACACGGTTGAAGAGGCAGCGGAAGCCTACGCGGCCGAGCTGGCCGGCGCTGCCGGGGCGGAGGTGCTGGCGGAGGGCTTTGCTGCTCCCGATCCGCGGCTGCCGCGCTTCGACGTCCTGCTCCTGGGCGTGGGCCCGGATGCCCACGTGGCTTCACTGTTCCCCGAGATGGCAGGAATCCGCACCAGCGGGCAGACCACGGTTGCCGTTCGCAACTCCCCCAAGCCGCCGCCGGAGCGGGTCTCCCTGACGCTTGAAGCAATCAACAGCGCCGAGGAAGTGTGGCTGACGGTCGCCGGTGAGGACAAGGCGGGCGCGGTGGGGCTTGCCCTGGCCGGTGCAGGACCTGTGCAGGTGCCCGCCGCTGGTCCGCGGGGACAGCTCAAGACCCGCTGGCTGATCGACCAGGCCGCCGCCTCGCAGCTTCCCGAGCGGCTGCTCGAGGCCGAGGAGGCTGAGGAGTCCGAGGAGTCCGGCAGCTAGGTTCGCGGCCTGGTTCAGACCGGCAGCGAAAGCGAAGGAAGGCCCCGGTCCTGGTAACCGGGGCCTTCCTTTCGCGTTTACGTCCCGCAGTAGTGCGGGGAGATCCTACGATTCGCCGGAGAACCGCTGGATGAGGCCCAGGGCGATGATGATCATGCCCCAGGAAATGCCGAGGACCACAGTGAAGCGGTTGAGGTTCTTCTCGGCGACGCCTGATGAACCCATGCTGGTGCTCATGCCGCCGCCGAACATATCCGACATGCCGCCGCCGCGCCCCTTGTGCAGGAGAATCAGGAGGGTCAGCAGCAGGCTGCTCAGTCCAAGCAGGACAAGCAGGATGATCTTCAGAATTTCCACGTACGGCCTTTCACGGGTGACACATCAGATTGGAGACCTTGCTGCTGTGCAGGTCAGACGTAGGTCAGTCGGTCACCAGATGTTGTTCGAACCTGACAATATTAGCAAATTCGGCTACGTCCAAACTCGCCCCGCCCACCAGCACGCCGTCGACGTCGCGCTCCTTCAGGATGCTGGCCGCATTGGATGCCTTGACGGATCCGCCGTAGAGCAGGCGCACCTTGGCGGCGACGGCGTCGTCATAGAGGTCCGCCAGTTCGGTGCGGATGGTGGAGCACATCTCCTGGGCGTCGTCCGGACCGGCGACCTCGCCGGTTCCGATGGCCCAGACAGGTTCGTACGCGATCACCAGCTTGGAGACTTCCTCGGCGGATAGCCCGGCGAGGTCATTGCGGACCTGCTCAAGGGTGTGCAGCAGGTGCTCCCCTGCCTGGCGTTCGGCCAGGCCCTCGCCCACGCACAGGATCGGGGTGAGGCCGTTGCGGAAGGCGGCTTTGAGCTTGGCATTAAGCAGTTCGTCCGACTCGCCGTGGACGCTTCGCCGCTCGCTGTGGCCAACCAGTACGTAGCTGCAGCCGAGCTTGGCGAGGAACTGGCCGGAGATGTCTCCCGTGTAGGCCCCGGAATCTTCAGGGGAAAGGTCCTGGGCTCCGTAGCCAACTTTCAGCTTGTCGCCCTGGACCAGGGTCTGGGTGCTGCGCAGGTCAGTGAACGGCGGGAAGACCACCACTTCGACCCGGGCATAGTCGTGCCGGGCATCGCTGAGGGTCCAGGCCAGCTTCTGCAGCAGGGTGATCCCCTGGACGTGGTCCATGTTCATTTTCCAGTTGCCCGCAATCAGCGGAGTGCGCTCGTACTTGCCGTTGATGGAGGTAGTCATCTCTGCTCCGGTTTCCTAGTGAGTGGATAAAGTTTCGCGGACACGACGAACGGGCCCGCCGGAGCCGCTCCAGCGGGCCCGTTCGGGGCCTACTTGTCGAGGATGGCAATCCCCGGGAGTTCCTTGCCTTCAAGGTACTCCAGGCTCGCGCCGCCGCCGGTCGAGATATGCGAGAAGTCGCTGTCGGAGAAACCGAGCTTGCGCACGGCTGCCGCGGAGTCACCGCCGCCTACTACGGTGAGGCCGGAACACTGCTTCAGCCCCTCGGCGACGGCACGTGTGCCGCCGGCGAAGGCATCGAATTCGAAGACCCCCATGGGTCCGTTCCAGAACACGGTCTGGCCGGACCGGATGTGCTCGGCAAAGGCCGCACCCGACGCAGGGCCGATGTCCAGGCCAATGCCGGAGGCGCCGAAGCGGCTGTCTTCCATTGAGTCTGCGGCTACCACCTCGTGTTCGGCGCCAGCGGCGAACTTGTCTGCAACCACGATGTCCGTGGGAAGGACGAATTCGCAGCCAACCTCCTTCGCGCGGGCCAGGTAGTCCTTGACCGTGCCGATCTGGTCCTCTTCCAGCAGTGAAGCGCCCACCTTGTGGCCCTGGGCGGCAAGGAAGGTGAAAACCATTCCACCGCCCACGAGGAGGTAATCCGCGCGGGTCATCAGGTTCGCGATCACTGCCAGCTTGTCCGAGACCTTTGAACCGCCGAGCACCACGACGTACGGCTTGGCCGGGTCCTTGGTGAGGCGTGAAAGGACTTCGAGTTCGCTGCGGACCAGGTTGCCCTCGTAGGCGGGCAGGACTTCAGCGATGTCGTAAACACTCGCATGCCTGCGGTGGACCGCCCCGAAGGCATCATCCACGAAGGCGCCGCTGCCGCCGGTCAGGGAGGCCAGTTCATGTGCGAGCTCCTGCCGCTCCGCATCGTCCTTGGATGTTTCCCGCGGATCGAAGCGAATGTTCTGCAGGACCAGCACGCTGCCGGAAGCAAGCGATCCGGCCAGTTCCCTGGCGCTGGAACCAACTACGTCCTCGGCGAATTCAACCGGAAACGGAGCGAGTTCATCCAGGCGGTCCGCGGCCGGGCGGAGGTTGTACTTCTCGTCCGGCTTGCCCTTGGGCCTGCCCAGGTGTGCCATGACAATCACCTTGGCGCCGTGCTCGACCAGCAGCTGCAGCGTGGGAAGAGAGGCACGGATCCGGCCATCGTCGGTAACGCGCCCCTCATCCAGCGGCACGTTAAGGTCCGAGCGGACCAGAACGTACCTGTTGTTCACGCCGTCGCTGATCAGTTCGTCAAGTGTCTTGATTGTCATGTCAACCTTTGTTTCTTAGCCGTACGGGCGGGGACCTAGAGCTTTGAGGCTACAAGCGCGGTGAGGTCCACCAGGCGGCAGGAGTAGCCCCATTCGTTGTCGTACCAGCCAACAATCTTGACCTCGTTGCCCATTACCCGAGTCAGCGGGGCATCGAAGATGCAGGATGCAGGGTCGGTCACGATGTCGGAGGAGACAATTGGTTCGTCGGAGTAGCGCAGGTAGCCGTTGAGGTTCCCTTCGCTCGCGGCCTTGTAGGCGTCGTTGATTTCCTCGACGCTGGCCTCACGCGCCAGAGTGACCGTCAGATCAGTCACGGAACCGGTGGGTACCGGCACGCGGAGGGCAAAGCCGTCCAGCTTTCCGTCGAGTTCGGGAATGACCAGCCCGATTGCCTTGGCAGCTCCGGTGGTAGTGGGAACGATGTTCAGGGCTGCGGCGCGGGCGCGGCGGAGATCTCGGTGCGGACCGTCCTGCAGGTTCTGGTCCGCCGTGTAGGCGTGCACGGTGGTCATGAGGCCGCGTTCAATGCCGAACGCGTCGTTGATGACCTTGGCAAGCGGCGCCAGGCAATTGGTGGTGCAGGATGCGTTGGAGACGATGCTGTCGGTTGCCGGATCGTACTCGGAGTCGTTCACGCCCATGACGATGGTGCGGTCCGCTCCCTTGCCGGGCGCGGAGATCAGGACTTTCCTGGCCCCGGCATCGATGTGCCTGCGGGCGTCGTCGGCCTTGGTGAAGAACCCGGTGGACTCGATGACGATGTCCACGCCCATGTCTTTCCAGGGCAGGTTGGACGGGTCCCGCTCGGCCAGGACCTTGATGGTCTTGCCGCCCACCACCAGGTTGCCGTCCTGGACCTCGACGCTCTCGCCGATGCGCCCGGTGATTGAGTCGTACTTGAGCAGATGGGCCAGTGTCTCGGGGCTGGTCAGGTCATTGACGGCGACAATATCCAGGTCCGCGTTCTGCTCGAGTGCTGCCCGAAAGTAGTTGCGTCCGATACGCCCGAATCCGTTGATTCCAACACGAGTAGTCACTTTTGTTCTCTCCTTGATAGCGGTCGTTCGAGAATCAGTGACCTCAGTGGTGCAAGGCCACTTCAGTTGACGTCACAGGAGCGGCGCAATCCGGACCTGCATCAGCGCACGGACTGCCGGTCAGGCACTGCATGAGCCGTTGCTTCATCTTACGCGCAGGTGCCGCCGGTGTGTGACCGGCGGCACCTGATAAACGGCGTCGCAGACGCAATTTAGACGTGTTAGGCGGGCAGGATCAGTCCGGTGGCGCCGGAGCGTGCCGCGTCGAAGCGGGCAGCGACATCGGCCCAGTTGACGATGTTCCAGAACGCCTTGACGTAGTCAGCCTTGACGTTGACGTAGTCCAGGTAGAAGGCGTGCTCCCACATATCCAGCATCAGCAGGGGGATGGTGCCAACGGGAATGTTGCCCTGCTGGTCGTAAAGCTGTTCGATGACGAGGTTTCCGCCGAGGGGCTCGTAGGCCAGGATGGCCCAGCCGGAGCCCTGCAGGGAGTTGGCCGCCGCGGTGAACTGGCCGCGGAAGCCGTCGAAGGATCCGAAGAAGTCGTCGATGGCTGCCGCGAGCTCGCCTACCGGCTTGTCGCCGCCTTCGGGAGAGAGGTTGTTCCAGAAGATGGAGTGGTTGGTGTGGCCGCCGAGGTGGAAGGCGAGGTCCTTGGAGAGCTTCGGGATGTTGCCGAATTCACCCTTTTCCCGGGCCTCAGCCATCTGTGCCAGTGCGGTGTTGGCGCCGGCGACGTAGGTGGCGTGGTGCTTGTCATGGTGGAGTTCCATGATGCGTGCCGAGATGTGGGGCTCAAGGGCTGCGTAGTCGTACGGCAGTTCCGGCAGTGTGTATTCGTTCACGAAAATCCTCCGTTGATTGTCGGATCCATAGTTCCGGATGGCGGATCCATCCGGACGTTTGATAGTGCTGCATAGATCAGCACGCTTAGTCCATCCTATGCAAGACGTTACTGGTCTAGCATTTCAGGGGTCACATTGGCTTCAGTGCCGGGAATGCCGAGTTCAGCTGCGCGCTTATCCGCCATGGCGAGGAGCCGGCGGATACGGCCCGCGATTGCGTCCTTGGTCATCGGCGGATCGGCCAGGCGGCCGAGCTCGTCGAGGCTGGCCTGCTTGTGCGCTACCCGCAGCTCTCCGGCATAGCGCAGGTGCTCCGGCACATCTTCACCCAGGATTTCAAGGGCCCGCTCCACACGGGCACCGGCAGCTACGGCGGCCTGGGCCGAGCGGCGCAGGTTGGCGTCGTCGAAGTTGGCCAAACGGTTGGCCGTGGCTCGGACTTCCTTGCGCATCCGGCGTTCTTCCCAGACCATCAGCGCATCGTGGGCGCCCATGCGGGTCAGCAGGGCCGCAATGGTGTCCCCGTCGCGGATTACAACGCGGTCCACGCCGCGCACTTCCCGGGCCTTCGCCTGAATGCCGATGCGGCGGGCAGCGCCGACCAGGGCCAGGGCGGCCTCCGGGCCGGGGCAGGTGACTTCCAGCGAGGAGGAACGGCCGGGCTCAGTCAGGGAACCGTGCACCAGGAACGCCCCCCGCCAGACAGCTTCGGCATCTGCGGCGGAGCCGTTGACCACGACGGACGGCAGGCCGCGCACAGGACGCCCGCGGGCGTCAAGAAGCCCCGTCTGCCGGGCGAGCGACTCTCCGTCCTTGACCACGCGGACTATGTAGCGGTTGCCGCGGCGGAGCCCTGAGCCGGACACCACCACGATGTCGCTCGCGTGGCCGTACACTTCTGCGATGGCGGCGCGCAGCCGGCGCGCGGTGGAGGCCAGATCTACTTCCGCTTCAATCACGATCCGGCCCGAGATGATGTGCAGGCCTCCTGCAAAACGCAGCATCGCCGAGACTTCGGCTTTACGTACCGAGGACTTCTTTACGCTCAGGCGTGAAAGTTCCTCTTTGACTGCAGCAGTCAGCGCCACAAATACACTCCTAGCTTTCCCCAAAAATATCGTGATAGGCAGCGGCCAGCCGCAGCGGATCATGGACCGGCCCGCCGGCCGCTGCCCCTACCTTACCGAAGACGGCCCGCGCCCCCATTTCCGCGGCGGCAGCCGTGAAGGCGTCCTGGTCCCCCACAACCGCCGGGTCTGCCAGCACTGCATCTACCTTGAACCCGGGCGCATAGCGCCGGATGGCGTGCAGATGGTCCACGGCATTCATGCCCGCGGTTTCCTTCGTTTCATTGAGCAGGTTCATGGTCAGGCACCGCCGTGCGCTCGTTGCGCACAGCGCCTCGCGCAGCTGCGGGAGCAGCAGGTGCGGCAGCACCGAGGTATACCAGGACCCCGGACCGAGAATGACCCAGTCGGCCTTCTCGATGGCCGTCAGCGCATCCGCACAGGCGGGGGCATCCGAGGGCAGCAGCCGTACGTTGACCACGTTGGACCGGGTGCCGGCCACGGCGAGTTCGGCCTGGCCGGTCACGGTGTCGTGGCGCAGCCCGGACTCGGTCTGCCGCAGTACGTCGCCCTGGATGGTCAGCGGCTGGGTGGACATGGGCAGGACCTGGCCGCGGGCGCCCAGGAGGGCGCCGGCCCACTGCAGCCCCGCTACCGGATCTCCCAGGAGTTCCCACAGGGTAACGATCAGCAGATTGCCCAGCGCGTGGTTGTCCAGTGACCCCTCAACCCCGGGCCGGGACTTGAAACGGTGCTGCATGACGTCCCGCCAGGTGCGTCCCCAGTCCGTGTCGTCACACAGCGCGGCGAGTGCCATGCGGAGGTCACCGGGGGGCAGCACATCCAGTTCCTCGCGCAGCCGGCCGGAGGAACCTCCATTGTCCGCCACGGTTACCACGGCCGTCAGGTCCGTGGTGAGCAGCCGGAGCGCGGAGAGCGTGGCGGAGAGTCCATGCCCGCCTCCAAGCGCGACGACGGCGGGGGGCTTGGTCCCGTTCGTTGCCGGGAGCGTCGATCCTTCCGGGAGTACCGGGATGGGCCCGGTAAGGAAACTCACCTACTCCCGCCCCAGGTCGCGGTGGTGGGCGCTGACCGTCACGTGGGGCAGCTGGGCGAGGCGCTTGGCGAGCTCCTCGGTCACGGCAACAGAACGGTGCTTTCCGCCGGTGCAGCCGACGGCAATGGTGGCATAGTGCTTGTTCTCACGGCGGTAGCCGTCAATGACCGGTACCAGGGCGTCCACGTAGCGGTCCAAAAACTCCTCCGTGCCGAGGGCGGCAAGGACGAAGTCCCGGACGTCCGCATCCTGGCCGGTGTGCGGGCGCAGCTGCGGAACCCAGTGCGGATTGGGGATGAAGCGGACGTCTGCGACGAAGTTCGAGTCAACCGGCAGGCCGTACTTGAAGCCGAAGCTCATGACGTTCAGGCGCAGGACGATCGGGCCCTGCTCGGAGAAGAGCTCGGTGACTGCCGTCGCCAGGGCATGCACGTTGAGCTTGGATGTATCGATGATGATGTCCGACGCGTCCCGGAGTTCCTTGACCACGTCGCGCTCGGCGGCGATGCCGTCCAGGATTCGTCCGTCCTCCTGCAGCGGGTGCGGCCTGCGGCCGGACTCGAAGCGCTGGACCAGGGTCTGGTCCGAGGCATCCAGGAACAGCACGCGGTAGGTGACTCCGGCGGCGCGCAGGTTGTTCAGCGCCTCGCGGATGTCCTGGAAGAGTTCCTTGCTGCGCACGTCAATGACCACCGCGAGCTTGGGGATGGAGTGCGGCATGCGCGACACGAGCTCGGTGAGTGTGCCCAGCATGAGCGGAGGCAGGTTCTCCACCACGTACCAGCCGTGGTCTTCCAGCGCGTTGGCCGCCGTGCTCCGGCCGGCACCGGACATGCCGGTGACAACAAGCAGCTCGGACTCGGCAGGTTTGACGCTTTGCAGCCCGTCCACTTCAGTCATTCGTCTTATCCCGTTCTTCGCCGGGCCCCCGCTGCCGGGCAGCCGCCTGCATATTCCGCCGTCTATCCGGGCCAAGGGTCCCGGCCGGTCCAGCTACCCCAGCCTAGCTAAGATTCAACTATTTCGCCGGTGGCCATGTTCACCGCCGGCTCCGCATCCGAAGTAGTGGATGCCAGGGCCGCCTGAAGCGCCGCAGCCATGGAAGGGCCAATGCCCGGCACCTCCTGCAGCTGCGCGGCGTCGGCCTGCTTGAGCCTGCGGACTGAACCGAAGTGCTTCAGCAGGGCCTTCTGCTTGGCCGGGCCCAGGCCGGGGACTGAATCCAGCACGGAGGCCGTCATGGACTTGCCGCGCTTCTGGCGGTGGAACGTGATGGCAAAACGGTGAGCTTCATCGCGGATCCGCTGCAGCATGAACAATGCCTGGGAAGCACGGGGAAGGATCACCGGGAAATCGCTTTCCGCAACCCAGACCTCTTCCAGCCGCTTTGCCAGTCCCACGACATACACGTCGCTGATGCCCAGGTCCTCGAGGGCCCTGGAGGCAGCGGAGACCTGGGGCTTGCCGCCGTCGACCACTACCAGGTTGGGCGGGTAGGCGAACTTGGCCTTGGGTGCAGCGGTGAGGGTGTTCGATACCGGGCCGCCCGGTTCCTGGCCTGCCGCGCCGCTCCCGGGTTCGGCGTCGGGCACTTCTGCCGCGGGATCGAAGTTCTCCGCGAGGTAGTGCTTGAACCGCCGGGAAATGACGTCGTACATGGAGGCGGTGTCATCGCGTGCGGCTTCGCCGGTGATGGAGAAGCGCCGGTAGTCAGACTTCTTCATCAGCCCGTCTTCGGCGACCACCATGGAAGCCACCACATTGGTTCCCTGGACGTGGGAGATGTCATAGCACTCGATCCGCAGCAGCGGCACAGGCAGATCCAGTGCCTCCTGCAGTTCGGACAACGCGGCCGAGCGCGTGGTGAGATCCCCTGCACGGCGGCTCTTGTGCAGCCGCATTGCGTCCTCGGCGTTGCGCGTGACAGTTTCCATCAGCGATTTCTTGTCGCCGCGCTGCGGTACCGAAATCTTCACCTTGGAGCCGCGCAGGCCACGCAGCCAGACCTGGAGTTCCTCGGCGTTCTCCGGCAGCACGGGCACCAGGACGCGTCGCGGAATGCTGTCCTGCGCGGACGCCTCGCCATAGACCTGCTGGAGCAGATGCTCCACCATTTCGCCGGTGTCCATGTCCTCAACCTTCTCCACCACCCAGCCTCGCTGGCCGCGGATTCGGCCGCCGCGGACGTGGAAGACCTGCACGGAGGCTTCGAGTTCGTCCTGCACCATGCCGAAGATGTCCGCATCGGTGTCTTCGGACAGGACCACCGTGTTGCGTTCGAAGACCTTTTTCAGTGCCGCGATGTCGTCCCGCAGCCGGGCAGCCGATTCGTAGTCAAGGTCCGCGACCGCCGACTGCATCTGCTTCTCCAGGTCGTTGATGAAGCGCTTGCCTTCACCGGACATGAAGGAGCAGAGCTCGGCGGCCAGCGCCTTGTGGTCTTCCGGGCTGATTCGTCCCACGCAGGGAGCGGAGCATTTGTCGATGTAGCCCAGCAGGCAGGGGCGGCCGGTGCGTTCTGCCCGCTTGAAGACCCCGGCACTGCAGGTACGGACCGGGAAAACGCGCAGGAGGGTATCCAAAGTCTCGCGGATGGCCTTGGCCGGATAGAAGGGTCCGAAGTAGCGGGTGTCCTTCCGGCGTTCGCCGCGCATCACCTGCGCGCGGGGATACTTCTCCCCCATGGTGACGGCAAGGTACGGGTAGGACTTGTCGTCCCGGAACATGATGTTGAACCGGGGATTGAATTCCTTGATCCAGGTGTACTCAAGCTGCAGCGCCTCGAGTTCGGTGCCGACCACCGTCCATTCAACGCTGGTGGCGGTGAACACCATGGCCCGGGTCTTGGGCATCAGTTGCCGGGGGCTGGCGAAGTATGAGTTCAGCCGGGAACGTAGGTTCTTTGCCTTCCCAACGTAGATGACCCGCCGGTGTTCATCACGGAATCGGTACACCCCGGGTTCGGTCGGGATCTCCCCCGTCCGGGGCCGGTAAGTTGCTGGATCTGCCACTTTCCCATCCTACGGCCCGGCTCCGCCGCCCGGAGCCGGGTTCGCCGCCCGCGCAAAGCCCGCCGCGAAGGGGGCTACGCGCCGTCGGGTTTGTTCTGGTTGTAGCTGCCGGCCCGTTCCTGTCCGGAGAGTTCGGCGATGGCATCCATGACCTGGTCCGTTACCCGGCGCCGTTCCGGGAGCGCGTGCTGCGGGCCGGTCTTGGAGAAGTAGAGCGGCCGGCCCACGGTCATGGTGAATGAGTGCGGCTTCACCCACTTCTTGCCGGCCGGCTGCAGCTTCTGCGTTCCCACCAGGCCCACCGGAACAACCGGGGCCCCTGAGGTCAGGGCTAGCCAGCCGACGCCGGTGCGGCCGCGGTACAGGAGCCCGTCCCGGGACCGCGTGCCCTCAGGGTAGATCCCGATTCCGCCGCCCGTCTCCAGTACGTCGAGCAGGGATTTGAGGGCAGCGACGCTGGCGGCCTGCTGTCCGCGTTCCACCGGAATTGAACCGACGCTTTCAAAGAAGTTGCGCATGGCTGCGCCCTTGAGCCCCGGTGTGGTGAAGTACTCGGCCTTGGCGAAGAAGCCGACCCGGCGGGGCATCAGCGCCTGGATGAGCACGCTGTCCAGGAAGGACAGGTGGTTGGCGGCGACAATGAAGGGTCCGCTGGTGGGGACGTTTTCCAACCCGGTGATGGTGGGGCGGCAGAGCGAAATCAGCCCGCGCGTGCTTGAACGGGTGAGGTTATACAGTCCCATGGGCACCTGCCGTCCGGACGCATGAATGCACGGCGGACGCCAGGTCTTCGGGGAACTGCACGACGGCGGCGGCACCGGCGGCCTCAAGCTCGCCGTCCTGAGCGAACCCCCAGGCGACGCCGATGCAGGGTACGCCGTTTGCGGAGGCCCCGTGGACGTCGTGGGACCGGTCCCCGATCATCACGGCGGTGGAATATTCACCCTCATGCCGGTCCAGGGCGGCCCGCACAATGGAGACCTTGCCGTCAGCGGCAGCGAGCCGCTCGTCTGCCGGCGAACCGTGGATCGAGTCGAACAGGTGACCGAGCCCCTGGAGCGCCAGCAGTTCGCGGGCAAGGGGTTCGGGCTTTTGGGTCGCAACAGCCACCAGTGCGCCTTCGGCCTGCAGGCTGCGCACTGCATCGGCGATGCCGGGGTACGGCATGCTCGCAGCCATCCCGGTTTCCCGGTAGCCCCTGCGGTACTCGGTGATCACGCGCTCCAGGCGGTCCGCGGGAACTCCCGCGATGGCCGTAAGGGACTCCTTGAGCGCCGGACCCACCATTCGCTCCAGGTCAGCTGCCGGAGGGACCGGAAGACCGGATGCGGACAGTGCTGCTGCAATCCCACCGGTGATGCTGCCGGCCGGGTCCACCAGGGTACCGTCCAGGTCGAAGAGGACCAGGAGCCTTGAAATCGTCACCGGGCAAGTTTCGCACAGAGAACCGCCCGTGGGTAAACCGGCAGCCGGAGGTATAACCGGAGAGGAATATGCCGGCGGTATTTGCTTTCCTGGTGCGGTCCCTAGCCTAGGATCTCGGCCAGGAACCTGCCGGTGTGGCTGTCGGGAGACTTCGCGACCTTCTCCGGCGTGCCGGAGGCCACCACCATGCCGCCGCCCGTGCCGCCGTCGGGACCCAGGTCGATAAGCCAGTCGGCACTCTTGATGACGTCCAGGTTGTGTTCGATGGTGATGACGGTGTTTCCCTTGTCCACCAGCCCCTGGAGCACCAGCAGCAGCTTGCGCACGTCTTCGAAGTGCAGGCCCGTGGTTGGCTCGTCCAGGACGTAGACACTGCGTCCGTTGGAGCGCTTCTGCAGCTCGGCGGCGAGCTTGACCCGCTGCGCCTCGCCGCCGGACAGTGTGGTGGCAGGCTGGCCCAGGCGGACGTAGCCGAGTCCGACGTCGACCAGCGTGTTCAGGTGCCGGGCGATCGGCGCGAAGGCAGCGAAGAACTCAGCCGCTTCGGCAATCGGCATGTCCAGGATCTCGGCGATGTTCTTGCCCTTGTAGTGGACTTCCAGCGTTTCCCGGTTGAAGCGTGCACCATGGCAGACCTCGCAGGGAACGTAGACGTCCGGCAGGAAGTTCATCTCGATTTTCAGGGTGCCGTCGCCGTGGCAGGCCTCGCAGCGCCCGCCCTTGACGTTGAAGGAGAACCGGCCGGGCAGGTAGCCGCGGACCTTCGCTTCCGTGGTTTCGGCGAAGAGCTTGCGGATGTGGTCGAACACGCCCGTGTAGGTAGCCGCGTTGGATCGCGGTGTGCGTCCAATGGGGCTCTGGTCCACGTGGATGACCTTGTCCAGGTGCTCCAGCCCGTCAATCCGGGTGTGGCGTCCCGCAACGTGCTTTGCACCGTTGAGCTTGCTCGCCAGGACCCGGTAGAGGATGTCGTTGATCAGGGTTGACTTGCCGGAACCGGACACACCCGTGACCGCCGTGAAGACACCCAGCGGCACGCTCACGTCGACGTTGCGGAGGTTGTTCTCCCTGGCACCGATGATTTTCAGCTGGCGTGACTTGTCCACCTTGCGCCGCTTTGCGGGAATCTCGATTTTCCGCCGGCCGGCGAGGTAGTCGCCGGTGACGGAGCGCGTGTTGGTGAGCAGCTCGGACAACGGGCCGGAGTGGACGATTTCACCGCCCTTCTCCCCTGCGCCGGGTCCGACGTCGACGATCCAGTCAGCTTCGTGAATCGTGTCCTCGTCATGCTCCACGACAATCAGTGTGTTGCCCAGGTTGCGCAGCCGGGCCAGGGTTTCGATCAGCCGGCGGTTGTCCCGCTGGTGCAGCCCGATCGAGGGCTCGTCCAGGACATACAGCACCCCCACCAGCCCTGAGCCGATCTGCGTGGCGAGGCGGATGCGCTGGGCTTCGCCACCGGAGAGCGTTGCGGCCGGACGGTCCAGGGAAAGGTACTCCAGGCCGACGTCGAGCAGGAACGTCAGGCGCGCCTTGATCTCCTTGAGGACCTGTTCGCCGATCTTCGCTTCGCGCTCCGTCAGCTCGAGGGTTTCAAAGAATCCAGCCGCCTCACGCAGCGGCATGGCGCTGGCTTCGGCGATGTTGCGCTTGTTGATCAGCACCGACAGGGACGCCGGGTTCAGGCGCGCGCCGCCGCACTCAGGGCAGGCGATTTCCCGCATGTACTCTTCGTACCGGTCGCGTGAGCTCTCGGACTCGGTCTCCTGGTGCTTGCGCTTGATGTAGCCGATCACGCCTTCGAAGCCCGTGGTGTACTTCCGCTCCCGGCCGAAGCGGTTGCGGTACTGGACAACAACCTTATGGTCCTTGCCGTGCAGCACGGCTTCCCGGGCCTTGGCCGGCAGCTTCTTCCACGGTACGTCCATGGAGAAGCCCATGTCCTTGGCCAGTCCGGACAGCAGGCGGTTCCAGTATTCAGTGGTTGCTGTGCCCATCGACCACGGTGCGATTGCGCCGGCGGCCAGGCTGAGGTTCGGATTGGGAACCACCAGTTCCTCGTCCACCTCCAGCCGTGAGCCGATGCCCGTGCACACAGGGCACGCGCCGAACGGGTTATTGAAGGAGAAGGACCGCGGTTCGATCTCGTCGATGGCAAGCGGGTGCTCGTTCGGGCAGGCCAGGTGTTCGGAGAAGCTCCGGGTACGTTCCTGGCTGTCCTCGGGGAGGTCCACGAAATCCGCGAGGACGCGGCCGTCCGCCAGTCCCAGTGCGGTTTCCACGGAGTCGGTAAGCCGCTGGCGTATGCCTTCCTTGGCAACCAGGCGGTCGATGACCACCTCGATGGTGTGCTTGTACTGCTTGCCCAGTTTGGGGGGATCGGAGAGCTGGATGGTTTTGCCGTCCACCTTGGCACGCGAGTAGCCCTTGGCAGCGAGGTCCTTGAACAGGTCCACGAACTCGCCCTTGCGCCCGCGCACCACCGGCGCCAGGATCTGGTACCGCGTGCCATCTTCGAGTTCCAGCAGCTGGTCGGTGATCTGCTGCGGGGTCTGCCGGCTGACCGGCTCGCCGCAGACGGGGCAGAACGGGGTGCCCACGCGGGCCCAGAGCAGGCGCATGTAGTCGTGGATCTCGGTAATGGTGCCTACCGTCGAGCGGGGGTTCCGGCTCGTCGACTTCTGGTCGATGGAGACGGCCGGTGAGAGCCCCTCGATGAAATCGACGTCGGGCTTGTCCACCTGGCCCAGGAACATCCGGGCGTAGGAGGAAAGCGACTCGACGTAACGCCGCTGGCCCTCGGCGAAGATAGTGTCGAAGGCCAGGGAGGACTTGCCTGATCCGGAGAGGCCGGTGAAGACGATCATGGCGTCGCGCGGAAGATCCAGGTCCACGTTCTGCAGGTTATGTTCCCTTGCACCCTTGACCACCAGGCGTGAAAGATCGCCGGAAGGATGCGGATTGTGGCCAGAAGTCAGTGAAGTCGCGGTAGACACGCTTTCCACTCTAGATCAAACGGGATTCGAAAACGTATTCGAGGGCTCGTATGTTCACCGCTGGCGTAGGGCCGCCTGCACGAGGGACAGGGCTTCCTTGTGGTCCACCCCGTTGGCGCTGACCGTGTCGGCGAAAACCCGGGCGGCCTCCGCCACGCGGCGGCGCCCGTTGTCACCTGCGGCAGCCACGACAGTGCCGGCCCGGGACCGGGTGGTCACCACCTCAGCCTGCTCCAGCTCCCGGTAGGCCCGCGCGACGGTATTGACGGCCAGTCCCAGCTGGGCGGCAAGGGTGCGTACCGGCGGAAGCCGGATTCCCACCGGCAGGCTGCCGTCATTGGCCGCGTCGAGGATCTGCAGGCGGAGCTGTTCGTACGGGGGCACCGAGCTAGCCGCATCGATCCGCACCCAGTTGAGCACGCCGTCGTCCATGCCACCGCTTTCTTCTGATACTGCCGCCGGACCGCGGATGCGGGCCGGTTCCTTGTCCATCTTGCCACGGACCCGCCCCGTGCGGCGGAGGGAGGAGCTAATCCGGCGCCTCGGCCGTAGAAGCCGGCTCGCGGAACTGGGACTGGTAGAGCTGGGCGTAGAAGCCGCCGGCATCCAGGAGGGCCTCATGGGTTCCCTGTTCAACGATCTGGCCGTCCCTGACCGCAAGGATGACGTCGGCATCACGGATAGTTGAGAGCCGGTGGGCAATCACGAAACTGGTGCGGGCCTCGCGCAGCGCTCCCATCGCCAGCCGGATAGCCACCTCGGTCCTCGTATCCACCGAGCTGGTCGCCTCGTCCAGCACCAGGATGGAGGGGTTGGCAAGCCAGGCCCGGGCAATGGTGATGAGCTGGCGCTGTCCCTGGCTCAGGGAACCTCCGTCGGCGCCCAGGATTGTGTCGTAACCCTCCGGCAAGGACCGGACGAAATGGTTTACATGGGTGGCCTTTGCCGCGGCCATGAGTTGCTCCTCGGTGGCATCGGGTGCCCCGTAGGCCAGGTTCTCCCGGATGGTTCCCTCAAAGAGCCAGGCGTCCTGGAGGACCATGCCGATGCTGCGGCGTACATCGTCGCGGGTCATGGTCACGGTGTTAACGCCGTCCAGGAGGATCTCGCCGGAGTCCACGTCGTAGAAGCGCATCAGCAGATTCACCAGGGTGGTTTTCCCGGCCCCGGTCGGCCCGACGATCGCCACAGTCTGGCCCGGTCTCGCTTCGAAGGAGAGATCCCTGATCAGCGGTGCCTGCGGCGAGTAGGAGAAACAGACGTGCCTGAACACGACGTCGCCGCGCACCTTCTCCAGCCGCACCGGATCCTTGGGGTCGGGTTCGATTTCCTTCGCGTCCAGCAGGGCAAAGACGCGCTCCGCGGAAGCCAGGCCGGACTGGAGCATGTTGATGAGTCCGCCCAGCTGGCCCAGGGGCTGGCTGAACTGGCGGCTGTACTGCACGAACGCCTGGACTGCCCCGATGGACAGGGCGCCGCCGGCTACCTGGATGCCGCCGACGACGGCAACCGCCACGTAGTTCAGGTTGGAGATGAAGGTCATGGCAGGCATGATGATGCCTGAAACGAACTGGGCACGGAACGAAGACTCATACAGCCGTTCGTTCCCCGGATGGAAACCCTCCACCACCCGTTCCTGCTGGCCGAAGGCCTTTACTACGTCCTGGCCGGTGAACATCTCCTCGATGTAGCCGTTGACCTCACCGGTGGACTTCCATTGGGCTTTGAACTGCACCTGCGAGCGCTTGGCGATCACCACGGTCACCAGGGCGGAGACAGGAACCGTGAGCACGGCGATCAGTGCCAGCAGCGGAGAGATCCACAGCATCATGGCCAGTACCCCCGCGATGGTCAGCACCGAGGTAATGACCTGGGTGATGCTCTGCGAGAGGGTTTGGGCGAGGTTGTCGATGTCATTGGTGACGCGGCTCAGCACGTCGCCCCTGGACTGCTGCTGGAAGTGGGACATGGGGAGCCGGAACAGTTTGGCGTCCACGTCCCTGCGCAGCCGGTACATGGCGTTCTGCACGATGCGCGCCGTGACCCGGGCCTGCGCCCATCCGAAGAAGAAGGACGCGAGGTAAATGGCCAGCACGGCGGTCAGCAGCGACCCCAGCTCGGAGAAGCTGATGCCCTGGCCGGGAACCGCGTCCATGGCGGCAAGCATGTCTGCCAGCTGGGCCTGTCCGGAAGCCCGCAGCTGCTCAACCTGCTCTGCCTTCGACACCCCCGGGGCCAGGGAAGCGCCAATCACGCCGTCGAAAATAACGTTCGTGGCGTCACCGAGGACTTTCGGGGCGGTGACGGCGAGCGCAACGGAGACGACGCCGAAGACCAGCACGGCGGCGACGCGCCAGGTATCCGGTGAGAGCAGCCTCAGCAGCCGCGCACTGGAGGCCTTGAAGCTGGCCGGCTTCGCTGCCGGACCGCCGGCGCGGCCATGCATGCTCACAGCGCTTCCTCCGGTGCGTACTGCGAGGAAACGATCTCCCGGTAGGCGCTGCTGGACTCAAGGAGTTCGGCATGCGTGCCTGCCCCGGCGATCCGCCCCTCCTCCAGGACGATGATCCTCCCAGCATCGGTAATGGTGTTCACCCGCTGGGCCACCACAACGACCGTCGCGCGGGCGGTGCGCTGTTTCAGGGCTGCGCGCAGCCGTGCATCGGTGGTGAAGTCGAGTGCGGAGAAGCTGTCATCGAACAGGTAAATGTCCGGCTGGACCACCAGCGCCCGGGCTATGGCAAGCCGCTGGCGCTGGCCGCCGGAGAAGTTGCCGCCGCCCTGCTCGACTTTCTGGTCCAGCCCGCCCTCGGCTGCCCGGACGAACTCGGCAGCCTGGGCGATCTCCAGCGCTTCCCAGAGTTCTTCATCCGTGGCGCCCGGCTTGCCGAATCGTAGGTTGGTGGCGATGGTGCCGGAGAAGAGGTGTGCGCGCTGCGGCACCAGGCCGATGCCGGAACGCAGGGAGTCCAGGCTCACTCCGGCGGTGTCCTGCCCGTCAACACGAATGCTGCCTACGGTCGGATCCAGCAGCCGGGGAACCAGGTTCAGGAGGGTGGACTTCCCGGCTCCGGTCGAACCGATGATGGCGGTGGTCTGTCCCGGCTCGGCTTCGAAGCTGATGTCCTGCAGGACGGGGGCCTCGGCACCGGGATAGGTGAACCCCACCCCCGAAAAGACAAGCCGGCCGCCGTCGTACACCAGCTCCCGGGCGTCCGGGGCGTCCCGCACGCTGGTCCGGGTATCGAGCACTTCGTAGATCCGCTCCGCGCAGACGGCGGCCCGCGGCAGCATCATGATCATGAACATGGACATCATGACGGCCATCAGGATCTGCATGATGTAGGCGATGAACGCCGTGAGTGCGCCGATCTGCATTTGTCCGGCGTCTATTCGGAAGGCGCCAAGCCAGACCACGGCCACAGTTGCCAGGTTCGCCACCAGCATGGCGGCGGGGAACAGCAGGGCCAGGTACTGGCTGACGCGCAGCTGGGTGCCTGTGAGGCTGCTGTTGGCGCCGTCGAACCTCTGCATCTCGGTGCGTTCGCGCACGAAGGCCCGGATCACGGCAATCCCCATGATCTGTTCCCGCAGTACTCCGTTGACCCGGTCGATCTGCTTCTGCGCCCGGCGGAACAGCGGAACCAGCCGGCGGAGTACCAGGCCGATGATGATGATCAGGACGGGCAGGATCAGCAGGAGGATGCCGGAGAGCGGAATGTCCTGGTTCAGGGCCAGCAGGACCCCGCCTATTCCCATGATGGGTGCCGAGACCATCATGGTCATGGTCAGCAGCAGGGACATCTGTACCTGCTGCACGTCGTTGGTTGTCCGGGTGATCAGCGACGGTGCACCGAAGAGGCCCACCTCCCGGCCGGAGAACGTCTCCACGTTGGTGAACAGCGAGCGCCGGACGTTCCGGCCCACCCGCATGGCGGTGCGGGCCGCGTAGTAAGTGGCGGCAATGGAACAAACCACCTGCGCGGCGGTGACGGCCAGCATCCAGCCGCCCACGTCCAGAATGACGCCGGTATCCCCTTTCACCACGCCCCGGTCGATGATGTCCGCGTTGAGCGTGGGCAGGAACAGCGTGGCGGCGGTCTGCAGGAACTGCAGGATGACGACGGCGGCGACCGCACCCTTGTACGGAGCCAGGTTTTCGCGAACGAGCCGAAGAAGCACGTATCCTCCCGGAACTGCCGGGGGCGTTCCGGCACCATCTGAACGTACGCCCGGCGCGCGCCGGCGGCAAGGGACCACCGGACACGCAGCACTGTTATCCGGGGGCGGGATGCCGGCGCGCTTAGACTGGCGCCATGCTCGATACCAGGAACGTTTCGATTCGCCGTGCCTCAGTTGGCTCCATGGACAACAACGTCTATGTGCTTACTGCCAAGAATTCGGGGACGCAGGTCCTCATTGATGCCGCGGATGATTTCCCCCGCATCCAGGAACTGCTCGACGCCGGTGCCTCGGACAGCAGCTCCGGCAAGGCCGCGGTGCGGATGATTATTACGACGCACAGCCACTGGGACCATGTGCGGGCGCTTGCTGAAGCCAAGGCTGGCACCGGGGCACGGACAGCCGCGGGCGGGCCGGACACCGCGGACATCGAGGTTCCCACCGAGGTGCCGCTTTCCCACGGGGACGTGCTGGACTTTGACGGTTTCGACCTCGAGGTTATTGCCCTGCGGGGCCACACCCCCGGCTCCGTGGCCCTGGTCTACCGGGATCCGGAGGGCCCGGTGCACCTCTTCACCGGAGATTCGCTCTTCCCGGGCGGCCTGGGCAATACGCAGAAGGACCCCGAACGCTTCGCTTCGCTTTACCGGGACGTAGTCGAACGTATATTCGAACAGTTCCCGGATGACACCGTGGTACATCCCGGCCACGGCGCCGGAACCACCCTGGGTGCTGAACGCCCGCACCTGGCGGAATGGAAGGAACGCGGCTGGTAGTACCGGCGCCCTAAGGCTTGCGTGCCACCATAAAGAGCCTGCGGAACGGCAGAACGGTTCCCCGGGATCCGGGCGGATATGCCTGCCGCAGCAGCGCTGCGTAGTCGGATTCGAACGCCCGGTATTCGTCCGGGTCCAGGGCCTGCATGACCGGGCGGAGGGCCGTGCCCCGCACCCAGTCCAGTACGGGATCCTGGCCGGTGAGCACCTGCAAGTAGCTGGTCTCCCAGACATCGGCGGCCATGCCGGCGTCCAGGAACAGTTCGAGGTACTCCCCGGGTTCTGCCACTGAATCGGTTCCGCGGAGCACGCCCGCGAGCGCCTGGGCGTAACGCGGGCCGGCCGCCAGCTCCCGCATGAGTGCATGCGACGGGGCACCAAAGTTCCCCGGAACCTGCACGGCGATCCACGATCCGGGGTCCAGTGCCTTCGCCCAGCGGGCGAGCAGGTCCGTGTGCCCCGGGACCCACTGCAGAGCTGCATTGGACAGCAGGACTCCCGGCCCCGGAGAAGGGTTCCAGTCCTGGATCCCGCCCCGGGAAAAGCGGAGGTTCCGTCCGGAGCGGGCCTGCGCTTCGCGGATCATGTCCTCGGACGAATCGATGCCGAAGACGGGGCTTTGAGGCCAGCGTTCGGCCAGGACGGCGGTGAGCGCGCCGGTTCCGCAGCCCAGGTCCGCAACCCAGGCCGGCTCCGTGTCCGGCTGTCCGGCGCCGATTCTGGTGGCCAGGTCGAAGAACGGCCGGTCCCGGTGGTCCGCAAACTGGAGATAGCGTTCTGGGTCCCATTTCATGCCCGTGAGCCTAGCAGCGCCGTCGTGCGCGGCTTTGGAGGCGGCAGCGGTGATTTTTGCGGCCGGGCTAGGCTGGTAGGTGAGATGAAACTACTTGACTCGCTTCCCGCAGCAGCCAGCGGAACCACGACCATTGACCCGGACGAGGTCTACACGTCCTTCCTCGAGTGGGTGGAGGGACGCGGCATGTCCCTCTACCCTGCCCAGGACGAGGCAGTCATGGAGCTGGTGACCGGGAACAACGTCATTCTGGCAACGCCTACGGGATCCGGTAAGTCGATGGTGGCTATCGCGGCGCACTACTACGCGATGGCACTGGATGAGCGCAGCTACTACACCGCTCCCATCAAGGCGCTCGTGTCGGAAAAGTTCTTCGCGCTGTGTGACATCTTCGGGGCAGAGAACGTCGGCATGGTCACCGGCGACTCCTCTGTGAACAAGGACGCCCCGATCATCTGCTGCACGGCGGAAATCCTGGCGAACATTGCCCTGCGCGAGGGCGCCGACGCTGACATTGGAACCGTCATCATGGACGAATTCCACTTCTACTCCGATCCGCAGCGCGGCTGGGCCTGGCAGGTGCCGCTGCTGGAGCTGCCGCAGTCGCAGTTCCTGCTGATGTCCGCGACCCTCGGTGACATGACCCGGATCAGCACGGACCTTTCCAAGTCCACGAACCGTGACACGGTAACGGTGTCCTCGGTGCAGCGGCCCATCCCGCTGCACTACTACTACGTTGAGACACCGGTGCAGGAATCCCTCGAGGAGCTCCTGGCCACCAAGCAGGTTCCGGTCTATGTGGTGCACTTCTCCCAGATCGAGGCGATTGACCGGGCCCAGGCGCTGATGAGCATCAACGTGTGCACCCGCGAGGAGAAGGACCGGATTGCGGAGCTGATCGCCGGGTTCAGGTTTGCCCCCGGATTCGGCAAGACCCTGAACCGGCTGGTGCGCCACGGCATCGGCGTCCACCACGCCGGCATGCTGCCCAAGTACCGGCGGCTGGTTGAGCAGCTGGCGCAGGCCGGGCTGCTGAAGGTTATCTGCGGCACCGACACCCTGGGCGTGGGCATCAATGTGCCGATCCGCACCGTGCTGATCACCGCGCTGAGCAAGTACGACGGCGTCCGCACCCGGCCGCTGAACGTGCGGGAATTCCACCAGATTGCCGGCCGCGCAGGCCGTGCCGGTTATGACACGGCGGGCACCGTCGTCGTGCAGGCGCCGGAGCACGTGATCGAGAACGCCAAGGCAATGGCCAAAGCCAAGGCGAAGTTCGGTGATGACCAGAAGAAGCTGCGCCAGGTGGTGAAGAAGAAGCCCCAGGCCGGATTTGTCTCCTGGGGCGAGCCCACCTACAAGAAGCTGGTCGAAGGAACACCGGAACCGCTGTCCTCAAGCTTCAACGTCACCCATGCGATGCTGCTGAACATTCTGGAGCGCCCCGGAGATCCGTTTGCCGCCGCCAAGCGGCTGCTGACGCACAACCATGACACCCGGTCCTCGCAGCTGCGCCTGATGCGCAAGGCACTGGGCATCTACCGGGAGCTGAAGACCGCCGGGATCGTCGAAAAGCTGCCCGCACCGGATCCGGACGGCCGTACCGTCCGGTTGAAGGTGCATCTGCAGCCGAACTTCGCGCTGAACCAGCCGCTCTCCCCCTTCGCCATGGCAGCCCTGGAAATCCTGGATCCGGAGAGCCCGTCCTACGCACTCGACGTCGTCTCCGTCATCGAGGCGACGCTGGAGAAGCCGCGTCAGATCCTTTCTGCCCAGGAGAAGAAGGCCCGCGGCGAAGCCGTGGCGGCGATGAAATCCGAGGGCATCGAGTACGAGCAGCGGATGGCGCTTCTCGAGGAGATTACCTACCCCCAGCCGCTGGCGGACCTCTTGTTCCAGTCCTTCGAGGTTTACCGGTCCGGCGCTCCGTGGCTGGGCGACTTCGAGCTGACTCCCAAGTCAGTGGTGCGGGACATGTACGAACGCGCCATGAGCTTCAGCGAGTACGTGGCGTTCTACTCCCTGGCCCGGTCCGAGGGCGTGGTGCTGCGCTACCTGGCCGACTGCTACAAGGCCCTGCTGCAGACCGTTCCGCCCGAGGCCCTGCGCGAAGACCTCTCCGACATCATTGAGTGGCTGGGCGAACTGGTCCGGCAGACCGACTCCTCCCTGCTGGACGAGTGGGAGGAACTGGCCGCGGGAATCGACGCCTCGGCGGGCAGCGACCCTGTCCTTCCGCCGGCACCGGAGAAGCTCACCGGTAATACCCGTGCCTTCCGGGTGATGGTGCGCAACGAGATGTTCCAGCGGGTGAAGCTCTTCGCGGACGAGGACGACGCCGCGCTCGGTGCGTTAGACGCCGGTTCCGGCTGGGACGCGGACCGCTGGGCGGACGTGCTTGATGCGTACTTTGAAGAGCACGATGACATTGACGACGGCCCGGATGCGCGCGGTCCGTCGCTGCTGATCATCAAGGAGCTGCCCGGCAAATGGGAGGTGCGGCAGATCTTCAAGGACCCCGCCGGACACCTGGACTGGGGCATCAGCGCCGCGGTGGATCTCGCTGCCTCCGACGAGGCCGGCTCCCCCGTCATACGAGTGATCCACGCGGGGCGCCTGGACTAGGCTGAATGCCATGCACATTCGAGCTGCGCGCAGAGAAGACGTCCCGGTGATCCTTGAGCTCATTCACGAGCTGGCTGTCTACGAAAAGGAACCGGACGCAGTCCGCAACACCCCCCGGGCCCTGGAACAGCACCTGTTTGGCGAACACCCGGCGGTCTTCGCGCACGTCCTGGAGGACGGCGGCGCAGTGCAGGGCTTCGCACTCTGGTTCCTTAACTACTCCACATGGGAAGGCGTCCACGGGATCTGGCTGGAAGACCTCTACGTCCGGCCCGAAACCCGTGGACGCGGCTACGGAAAGGCGCTGTTGCGCAGCCTGGCGCAGACCGCCCTTGAACGCGGCTATGCCCGCGTGGAATGGACCGTCCTGGACTGGAACGAACCCTCCATCCTGTTCTACAAGTCCCTGGGCGCCCAGCCCATGGATGAGTGGACCACCTACCGCCTCACCGGCGATGCCCTCGAAGAGTTCGGCACTCCCGGAGCAGCATGAGTGTCCCGCACACCGCTTCGGTGCCGGTTATCGTCCGCGGCATGCGGGTAACGGAGCACCGCTTCACTGTTCCGCTGGACCATTCTCGTCCGGACGGGGAGCAGATCACGGTCTTCGCCCGCGAGTACTCCGATCCCGAGCGCACGGCGGACGGCGAAGTGCCGTGGCTGCTCTACCTGCAGGGCGGTCCGGGCGGGAAAGGGAACCGGCTGCTTCAGTTCGGCGGCTGGACCAAGGCGGCCTCACGGCACTTTCGCATCCTCATGCTGGACCAGCGGGGCACCGGCCTCTCCACCCCCGCCAACCGGCAGACGCTTTCGGCCCGCGGCGACGCCGCTGCGCAGGCCGAGTACCTCACACGCTTTCGGGCCGATTCGATCGTCGCTGACGCTGAACTGATCCGGGCAGCCCTGGGCTCCGGACCGTGGAGCATCTACGGGCAGTCCTATGGCGGCTTCTGTGCGCTGACCTATCTGTCCTTCGCGCCGTCCGGCCTGAAGGAAGCCCTTATTACCGGTGGCCTGGCACCACTTTCCGGCCCCGCAGACCGGGTGTACCAGGCCACCTTCGCACGGGTCGAAGCCCGGAACGCTGAATACTTCGCCAAGTATCCCCAGGACCGGGAAGTCGCCACCCGGATTGCCCGGCACCTGGAGTCCGTCCCCGAACACCTTCCCGACGGTTCATGGCTCACCGCGGGGCGCTTTCAGATGGCAGGTTCCTTCCTGGGCGGAAACACCCGGATGGACGGACTCCATTACCTGCTCGAGGAAGCCTTCATCCCCACGGCGGACGGGCAGCGGCTCTCGGATACCTTCCTGGCCGGCATGTGGCACGTGGCTGAGCGGTCCACCAACCCGCTGTATGCCCTGATGCACGAATCGATTTACGCCCAGGGGCAGGCCACGGACTGGGCTGCCTGGCGGGTGCTGCAGTCACGGCCCCAGTTCAGGCCCGATGCCGCCCGGCCGCTGTTTACCGGAGAGATGGTCTACCCCTGGTACTTCGAGGAGGATCCTGCCCTGCGCCCGCTGCGGCAGGCCGCGGACCTGCTTGCCTTGAAGTCCGACTGGCCGGACCTGTACGACTGCCGGCAGCTCGCCGCCAACGAGGTTCCCGTCGCGGCGGCTGTCTACACGGACGACATCTACGTGGACCGGGACCTTTCGATGAAAACTGCGGAAGCCGTCCGGGGCCTGCAGGTCTGGGAGTCGGACGAGTTCCACCACGACGGGATAGCGGACGACGGCGAGGGAATCTTTAACCGGCTGCTGGGCATGGTGCGGGCGGGATAACCCACGTCAGACCGGCTTCGCCTCCGGCCCCCGCCGACGCATGCCAGATCCATTTCTGAGGCCCTTCTAAGTGCCGTAAATGGGTCGTAGCCTGACTGCAACAGTGAGCTGCAGAGAAAGGCCCTGTCATGACACCGAGCACGCGTCTTGAAACCGAAAAACCCGAAGTCACGCCGCCGCCTTCCAGATGGCGGCGCATCACGTCAACCGTCCTTGGCATCCTGGCCGGCTTGATGCTGGTCATAGCGGTAGCAGCAGGATACGCGGGTGTGTTGATCTCAAACACAGACCGCTACGTAGCGGCGGTCGGACCGGTGATCGCGGATCCCGCGGTCCAGTCGGACATCTCCACGAAGATCAGTGATCAGGTGACCAGCCAGCTGGATGTCAGCGCAGCCGTCACCAACGCCGTCGCCGGCGTCGACGACTCACCCACGGCGCGGGCACTCGCCGCAGCGGCTGCACCGGTTGTCGCTGAACGCACCGACGCCCTGATCGACAAGGCCATCGGAAGGGTGGTGGCAAGCCCCGCGTTCGCGACCCTGTGGACTGATGCGAACCGGAAGGCCCATGAAGCCCTGGTGAGGGCGTTGGACGACCAACCGGGCGGCGTGGTCAATGTCAGTGACAACGGCGACGTGACCATTTCCACCACGGCTATGGTCGGGGAGGTCAAGTCCCGTCTCCTGGACCGCGGCATCTCTGCCGCCTCCGCTATCCCCGACGACGCCGGCCGCGACTATACGGTCTTCAGCGCACCGGGCCTGGGGTCGGCATTATCGGCGCTCCAGGCTCTGGGGAGGGCAGCAGTCATCCTTCCCTGGGTGGCGGCAGCCCTGGCTGTCGCTGCGGTTCTGACGGCCCCGGCGGGCCGGCGGCTGAGGGCCGGAACCGTATTCGCCATAGCGAGTGCCTCCGCGGCAGTCGCCGCACTGCTGGCGCTTCGATTCATCGAACAAAGCGGCGTCGAAAATGCGGTTTCCGGCAGCGCGGTGTCGCCCCAGTCGGCGGCGGCCCTCAGCGATGCATTGCTGGGTCCGCTCAGCGCGCTGCTGCGGACTGTGGTCATCCTCGCCCTGCTGGCCATCGGGGTCATCTACGCGGTGGTGCACCGCCGCCGGTGGCTGCCGTGGGCGCTGCGGCATGTGCGCTCCGTCCAGGCAAGCGCCGCCGGCGTCATCCTGCTGGTGCTGGTCATACCAGGGATTAGCGCCGCGGTCACCATTGGCATCTGCCTGATCATGGCGGCGCTTATCGTGGTCCTTGAATTGGAGTTGAGGGCCAGCAGGCGGCCCGCGCCCAGCAGCAGCTGACTGCGGTCCTCCGCCGGCGCTCCAGATGAAGGACCTCCGGATGGCCTGGCTGTGCCGGCCGTCCGGAGGTCCTTCTTGTATTTGTCTGTCTTCAACGATCCTGGTCAGGGCAGCTAGGCGAGTGCCTTATCCTTGAGCCGGCCAAACTCGTCGCTGGTGATCAGCCCCTCATCCAGCAGCGATTTAGCGGAGCTTATCTGCGCTGCAGGCGTCTGGGTGCCGGCGGTGCGGCGGATGTAGTCAGCTGTTTGCTGCTCCGTCTCGCTCGCGTGCCTGGCGGACCTTGCGGACATTCCCCTGCCCCTGGCTATCACGTAGACAAGTGCGGTCAGGTACGGCACGAACAGCAGGAAAAAGATCCATAGGGCTTTGATCCAGCCGTTCGTCTGCTCGTCCCGGAACAGGTCCACGAAGATCTGGAACAGCAGGACGAGATACGCGAACACGAAAAAGACGACAATTATCGACCACAGAACCTCGACGAAATTCATCGCGGACTCCTCGGTAGCGTCGACGGAAACGAAATGGTCCAGCGGACCGTGGGTTACCCCTCCCGGTTCCATCCCGGGAGGGACGGTGGCAGTACGGTCAGGTTAGCACCGCACACCGTGAACGGACCCCCGCATCCGCAGATTCTCCAGTCGCGCTTTTCCGGGCCGGGACTCCCGCTGCCGCGGGGTCCCGGCGCTGGCTCCCCGGGTCAGAGGTCCGTGGTCCCCGTCCGGCGGGGATCCGAGGCCAGGAACCTGGCACGTGCCTCATCGGTGATCTCAGGCAGTTCGACGTCGGACCGGGTTTCGGCGGCCTTTTCGGCCGCACGGTACGTCCTGGAGACGTCATCGTAGGCCTGGGCGCGTTCGGCGTGCGGCGCGTCCTCACCCAGGCCCCGGTAGACCTTCAGTGCGTTTTCCAGCGACGCCACTGCCTGCACCGCCTTGGCCTTGGGGCTCAGCAGGCTGGCAACCGTAGCGACCACGATGGTACCCAGGATGACGGCAAGCGAGACGAACGTGGGGATCTCCGGCGCCCAGTCAACCGATTCTCCACCATTGATGAACGGCAGTTCATTCACGTGCAGCGCGTGCAGGATCAGCTTCACGCCAATGAAGGCGAGAATGACGGACAGGCCGTGCTTGAGGTAGATGAGCCGGTCCATCAATCCGCCGAGCAGGAAGTAGAGCTGGCGCAGGCCCATCAGGGCGAAGATGTTGGCCGTGAAGACGATGAACGCACTCTGCGTCAGGCCGAAGATCGCCGGGATTGAATCCACCGCGAACATCAGGTCGGTCACGCCGATGGTGATGAACACGATGATCATCGGCGTGAAGACCTTCTTGCCGTCAACCACCGTACGGATCTTGCCGCCGTCGAAGTTTTCAGTCATGGGCAGGAAACCGGTGAGCTTGCGGACCAGTTTGTTGTCGCTGCCGCCTTCCTCGTCTTCACCGTTGTCCGTGGCCTGTTTCCAGGCCGTCCAGAGCAGGAACGCGCCAAAGAGGAAGAAGACCCAGGAGAAGTTCTCGATCACGGCCGCGCCCACAATGATGAAGATGCCGCGGAGGATCAGCGCAATGATGATGCCGAACATCAGCACCTCCTGCTGGTACTTCCGGGGTACCGAGAAGCGGGCCATGATGATGATGAACACGAACAGGTTATCGATGCTGAGGCTGTATTCAGTCACCCAGCCGGCGACGAACTGGCTGCCGTATTCCGGACCCGTGAAGATAAACATCATCACGGCGAACAGCAGCGCCAGCCCAACGTAGAAGCCGACCCACAGGCCGGCTTCCTTCATGGATGGTTCGTGCGGCCGCTTGACCACCAGGAGCAGGTCGAAGAGCAGAACCAGCCCCAGGACAATAAACGTACCGACCTCGAAGGAGAGGGGTAATGCGGGCATAGGAGCAGACCTTTCAGAGCACGGAAAAGGCGGGGAGTTCCGCAGCTGCTACGGAACTTCCCCACCGCCGTCGAAAAGCTTACACCCAGTGGCTCCTAGGCGTGCCCGGCGTTCTGCATCTGCCGCAGTTCCTTCTTCAAGTCCCCCACCTCGTCGCGGAGGCGGGCAGCCAGTTCGAACTGCAGTTCCGCGGCGGCCGCATGCATCTGCTCAGTCATCTGCTGGATCAGGGACGTGAGGTCCTCGGCGGGTGCGGCAGCCAGTCCGTCCTTGCGGATGGTCTTGGCACCCTTGCCCTTACCCTTGGTGTTCTTCTTCGCTGCTTCTTCCAGCAGGGCCTTGGTGTCCGCATCTTCACGGGCAAGGGAATCGGTGATGTCCGCGATCCGCTTGCGCAGCGGCTGCGGATCCACGCCGCGTTCCTTGTTGTAAGCCACCTGGATGGCCCGGCGCCGGTTGGTCTCGTCGATGGCATGCGCCATGGAGTCCGTAATCCGGTCCGCGTACATGTGCACCTGGCCGGACACGTTTCGAGCGGCACGGCCGATGGTCTGGATGAGCGACGTCGAGCTGCGCAGGAACCCTTCCTTGTCTGCGTCGAGGATCGAGACGAGCGAAACTTCGGGCAGGTCCAGTCCTTCACGGAGCAGGTTGATGCCCACCAGCACGTCGAAGGTTCCCATCCGGAGCTCACGGAGCAGTTCAACGCGGCGGAGGGTGTCGACGTCGGAGTGCAGGTATTCCACCTTCACGCCGTTTTCAAGGAGGTACCCGGTGAGGTCTTCAGCCATGCGCTTGGTCAGCGTGGTGACCAGGACCCGCTCGTCCTTCTCGGTGCGGGTGCGGATCTCCGCCAGCAGGTCGTCAATCTGGCCCTTGCTGGGCTTAACCACGACTTCGGGATCCACCAGCCCGGTGGGCCGGATGATCTGCTCCACCACGCCGTCAGCCTTGCCCAGCTCATACTTGCCCGGCGTTGCGGACAGGTAGACGGTCTGGCCAATGCGCTCCAGGAACTCGTCCCACTTCAGCGGTCGGTTGTCCATCGCGGACGGAAGCCGGAATCCGTGCTCCACCAGGGTGCGCTTGCGGGACATGTCGCCTTCGTACATGGCACCGATTTGGGGGATGGTGACGTGGGACTCGTCGACGACCAGCAGGAAGTCATCCGGGAAGTAGTCCAGCAGGCAGTGCGGCGCGGTCCCGGGCCCGCGGCCGTCGATCCAGCGCGAGTAGTTCTCGATGCCGTTGCAGAAACCCATCTGCTGCATCATTTCCAGGTCGTATGTAGTGCGCATGCGCAGCCGCTGCGCTTCAAGCAGCTTGTTCTGCCCTTCAAGCTCCTGCAGCCGCCCGCGCAGCTCATCCTCGATGCCCTTGACCGCGCGGCTCATCCGGTCCGGACCGGCCACGTAGTGCGATGCCGGGAAGACGTACATCTCCTGCTCGTCCCGGATGAGGTCACCGGTGAGCGGGTGCAGGGTCTGAATGCTCTCGACCTCGTCCCCGAAGAACTCAATCCGGATGGCCTGTTCCTCGTACATCGGAATGATCTCCACGGTGTCCCCGCGTACGCGGAACGTGCCGCGGTGGAAATCCATGTCATTGCGGACGTACTGCATGGAGACGAACTTGCGCAGCAGGTCATCCCGGTTCATTTCCATGCCGCGGCGCAGGGTGACCATGCCCTGGATGTATTCCTCGGGGGTACCCAGGCCGTAGATGCAGGAGACGGTGGCGACGACGATCACGTCCCGCCGTGTCAGCAGGGCATTGGTCGCGGAATGCCGCAGCCGTTCCACTTCCTCGTTGATCGAGGAGTCCTTCTCAATGAAGGTGTCCGTCTGCGGAACGTACGCTTCGGGCTGGTAGTAGTCGTAGTAGGAAACGAAGTACTCGACCGCATTGTTGGGGAGCAGTTCCCGGAATTCGTTGGCCAGTTGTGCTGCCAGGGTCTTGTTCTGCACCATGACCAGCGTGGGCCGCTGCACCTGCTCCACCAGCCAGGCCGTAGTGGCACTCTTGCCGGTGCCGGTGGCGCCCATCAGGACGACGTCCTTCTCACCGGCGTTGATGCGTTCAGCCAGCTCCTTGATGGCGGTGGGCTGGTCTCCCGCCGGCGAGTACTCGCTGACTACTTCAAAGGGGGCTACGACTCGTTTGATGTCCTGCGCAAGACTCATGGTTCAACGCTACTCCGGGACGCGGCCAGGTGCTGTCCGTATTGCTGACGGCATAACCATGCGGCTACCGCGGACCGGCGGCCCGCAGCCGTTCCCGGTTCAGGGGAACAAGCCGGGTATGCCACAGCTGCTGAACAGCTTCGATGAGCTCTTCCGGTGTGCCGGTGTTCTCCAGTACGGCATCCGCCGCTGCGGCACGCTCGGCGGCGCTCGCCTGCGCGTCGATCCGGGCCCGGGCATCCGCGGGCTTCATGCCGCGGTCGCGGACCATACGCGCCAGCCGTTCTTCCTCGGGCGCCTCCACCACCAGCACGAAGTCGAAGTTGCCGGCCTGTCCGGTCTCCACCAGCAGCGGAATGTCCTGCACCAGGATGCCATCCTCCGGGACCTCGGCCGCCAGCGCCGCCGCCCGGGCACGGACCAGCGGATGGACAATTGAATTGAGCGCCGCACGCTTCTGCTCATCCCCGAACACGATTGCCGCCAGCGCGGCACGGTCCAGGGTTCCGTCTGCGGCAAGTACCTGCGGACCGAATGCCTCTACGACGGCGGCCAGCCCGCCGGTGCCGGGTTCCACCACCTCCCGGGCGAGGGCATCGGCGTCGATCAGGGCAGCCCCGCACTCCGACAGTGTGCGGGCCACCAGTGATTTTCCGGCGGCGATTCCGCCGGTGAGACCTACCTTCAGCATGGCCACCACCCTACCTTCCCCGAACGCACCGGGGCCGATGCGGCCACGTGGCCAACTAGACTGACAGGGTGAGTGAAATCCAGGCAGCGTCGGGACGCTACACGACCGTCGCCGGGGATCACCGCTCTGAACTCGAAATCAAGCGCTCGCGGTTCATCACCGTGCTCCGGCGTACCGAAACCGAGGACGAAGCGCGAGCTCTGATCGCGGAGCTGCGCCGGGAGTTCCATGACACCCGCCACCACTGCAGCGCCTTTGTCCTGGGTCCCGGCCGCGAGGTCCAGCGCTCCAGTGACGACGGTGAGCCCTCCGGTACCGCCGGAATCCCCATGCTTGAGGCGCTGACCAAAAGGGAAACCTTCGACGGCACGGCGGACCTCAGTGACATCACGGCAGTGACGGTCCGCTACTTCGGCGGAATCCTGCTCGGAGCCGGCGGCCTGGTACGGGCATACTCCGAATCCGTGTCCTCGGCACTGTCCTCCGCTCCCCTGCTGCGCCGCCGCCGCATGCAGCTGTACGCCGTTCCCGCCAGCCATGGCGGCGCCGGGCGGCTGGAGAATGACCTGCGCGGCGCCGGCTACACCGTGCGCGGCACGGAGTACGGCGACCGCGGGGCCGTGATTACGGTCGCCCTCCCGGACGCTCCGGACAGCACCGACGGATTCCGGGAACGGCTCGCTGCGCTCACCGCCGGAGACGTCTCAGCCGAACTTCTCGCCACCGAATGGATAGACCTGTGACAGCTTCCGAAACACCGTTCGATTTCGGCCTGCTGGGGCGGGCCCCGGACGTGGAAGCGGAGAACCTGCAGGCATTCGACGCCGCAGACAAGCTGCTGCTGGATACCGCTGCCGGCGACCTTCGGGCCGCGGCCTCAGGGGGCAGCGGTGCGCCCGTGGTCATCGGGGATTCCTACGGAGCACTCACGCTTGGGGCGGCATCCTGCTATTCGTTCACGGGGATCCGGGTGCATCAGGATCCGTTCTCCGGCGAGCTCGCACTGAACCGGAACGCCGAGGCACTGGGCCTGGCCGGAAGCTACAAGCACACGGGCCTGGAACCGGGCCTGGTCACCGGGGCCGGTGTGATCCTGCTCCGGCTGCCACGCTCCCTCGACGCCCTGGATGAGATTGCCCGGCTGATCGCCGAACATGCGCCGTCCACCGTACGGATCTATGCGGGCGGGCGGATCAAGCACATGACCACCGCGATGAACGAGGTGCTGGGCCGGTATTTCCGGTCGGTGACGGCGGGCCTGGCGCGCCAGAAGTCCCGTGTGCTCACGGTGGCGAGCCCGCTCCCCGCGCACTCATTTCCTGCGTCCCGCTTTCCACTGGAGGCAGCGTACGACGTCGGACTGCCGGTTCCGCTGCAGCTGCGGGCCCGCGGTGCGGCCTTTGGCGGCGCGTCGCTGGACCCGGGAACCCGTTTCCTGCTGCCGTTCCTGAGCCAGGCCCGCGGCGCCGCGGACGCCGTGGACCTGGGCTGCGGCAACGGTGCTATCGCAGCGTACCTGGCACTGCAGCGTCCGGACATAAGGATCCTGGCCTCGGACCAGTCCGAAGCAGCCGTTGGCTCCACCCGGCTGACCCTAGCCGCCAACGCCGTCCTGGACCGTGCCACCGTCCAGCGAGCAGATGCACTGTCCTGGCTTACGGACCGCTCCCGGGATCTGGTGGTGCTCAATCCCCCCTTCCACATCGGTGCCAGCGTGCATACCGGCATCGCCCACAAGCTGTTCGCCGACGCAGCCCGCGTGCTGCGTCCCGGCGGTGAGCTGTGGACGGTCTGGAATTCGCATCTGGCCTATCGCCCGGCGCTCAACCGCCTGGTAGGGCCCACACGCCAAGTGGGCCGCAACCCGCGTTTCACCGTCACGGTAAGCATCCGGCACTAGGAACGGCGCGCGCCGTCCACGTGCACGCGAGGTTCCAGAGAGCGCTCTCTTGACAGTGAAGCGCGTCACATCTAGGCTCTCAGCAAGATCAGAGAGCGCTCTCTGGCACGGTGAGGCAAATCGGAACCGTACCGGGTCTCTCATGGTTCACCAAGCACCAGCACTGAATTAGTCCCGACCGGACAAGCCTGGCACCTTCGGCACGGTCCTCCCCCGGGATAAACCGGCAAGACACACACAAAGGAGTGACCGTGAAGAAGTTCCGATATTCAGCGTCTGTAGTTGCGGGAGCGGCGGCTGTGGCCCTGCTTGCCGCCGGCTGCAGCGGCGGCAGCAACAGTGGCGAAGCGGCTTCGGAGGATAATCCGATCGAACTGACCGTCACGACCTTTGGCACTTTTGGGTATGACGATCTCTACGGCGAGTATGAAGACGCCAACCCGGGCATCACTATCAAGGCAACCAACATCGACACCGGCGGCAACGCAAGGACCGATCTCTTCACCAAGCTCGCCGCCGGTTCCGGCGTGAGCGACGTAGTCGCCATCGAAGAGGGCTGGCTCGGCGCCATCGTGGAGGTCTCGGACAAGTTCGTGGACCTCAACGAATACGGTGCCGAGGACATCAAGGACAACTGGGTGGAGTGGAAGTACAACCAGGGCACTGACCCCAGCGGGCGCGTTATCGGCTACGGCACGGACATCGGGCCGCAGGGCATCTGCTACAACGGCAAGCTTTTCGAAGCAGCCGGGCTGCCCAGCGACCGGGAAGCCGTAGCTGAGCTCCTGGGCGGAGAAGAGGCCTCCTGGGAGACGTACTTTGAGGTAGGCAACCAGTACAAGGACGCAAGCGGCAAGCCCTGGTTCGACCAGGCTGGCTTCGTGTGGAACTCCATGGTCAACCAGATGGAGGAGGGCTATTACACGAAGGACGGGGAGCTGAACGTCGACGGAAACGAAGCCATGATTTCGCGTTTTGAACAGCTCTCGACTGCAATTGGTGACGGGCTGTCCTCCAACCAAAAGGAATGGGACTGGGCCAACGGCAAGGCCTTCCTGGACGGCTCCTTCGCCACCATGGTCTGCCCCGGCTGGATGCTGGGCACCATCCAGGGCAAGGTTGAGTCAGCCGGCGGCGGCGTGGACAGCGGATGGGACTTCGCTGATGTCTTCCCCGGCGGAGCATCGAACTGGGGCGGCGCGTTCCTCTCCGTACCGGAAAGCTCCGAGCACAAGGAAGAAGCAGCGAAGCTTGCGGCCTGGCTGACTCATCCCGACCAGCAAATCAAGCAGAGCGAAGCAGCGAACAACTTCCCCAGCACCATCACCGCACAGGAAACACTCGCGGAAGAAGCAGCACCGAACGAGTGGTTCAACAACGCGCCGACCGGCTCGATCCTGGCCGAGCGAGCCAAGGGCGTCGAAGCTCAGTTCAAGGGCCCGGATGACTCCGTGATCCAGGAGAATGTTTTCGGTCCGCCGATCGACCTGGTCGAAACCGGACAGGCCGACGCTGAACAGGCTTGGGCCAAGGCACTCGAGCTCCTCAACGACCTGGTTATCAACAACTAGCAGCACCGCACGCGGGGCCTTCGGCCACATCCGGAGGCTCCGCCCGGAGCATGAGAGTTTCCAATGACTGCCACCTTGAACCGTCCAGCCGCACCGCCGCCAGTCAAAGCGCGGGCCACCTTCCGCCAGCGTCTGTCCAAATGGGACATGAAGGCGTCACCGTACCTCTACATTTCACCGTTCTTTATTCTTTTTGGCCTCACCGGACTTTTCCCGCTCGTTTACACTTTCTGGGTCTCGCTGCATGACTGGCACCTGCTCAAAGGGCAGGGAGATTTTGTCGGACTTTCGAACTTCAGCAATGTCCTGGCAGACGGGTACTTCTGGAATTCGATGTCCAACACGTTTTCAATCTTCCTGCTCTCTGCTATTCCACAGCTGGTAATCGCCGTTATGCTCGCCGCCGTCCTGGACCAGAACCTGAGGGCGAAAACCTTCTGGCGCATGTCCGTCCTGGTGCCGTACGTAGTGACACCCGTCGCCGTCGCCCTCATCTTTTCCAATATGTTCAACCAGGAAAACGGGCTGATCAACAATATGCTCGAAAACGCCGGCATCGGCGGAGTCCGCTGGCAGGACGGGTCCTTTGCCAGCCACGTCGCGATTGCAACCATGGTCAACTGGCGCTGGACCGGCTACAACGCACTCATTCTTCTGGCCGCCATGCAGGCTGTCCCCCGGGACCTCTACGAGTCAGCGGCCCTGGACGGCGCAGGTGCCGTCCGGCGGTTCTTCAGCATCACGCTGCCAAGCATCCGGCCCACCATGATTTTCGTGATCATCACAGCCACCATCGGCGGACTGCAGATTTTCGCGGAGCCGCGGCTGTTCGATCCGGTCAACGCCGGTGGAACGCAGAAGCAGTTCCAGACGACGGTCCTTTTCCTGTGGGAACTTGCCTTCCAGCGGCAGAATTTCGGCAAGGCATCCGCCGTCGCCTGGCTGCTGTTCCTCATCATCGTGCTGGTGGGCGTCGTCAACTTCCTGATCAGCAAGAAAATCGCCACCTCGGACACCCGCAGGCCCCGCCGGGTTAGGAGCAGAAAATGACCGTCCTTCAAAAAGCCCGGCCAGTTCCCGGAACCGGAACGGGATCCGGGTCCGGCCGGCCGCTGCGCGGCGGACGCCGCTTCTTCCGGGGCGCAGGCCGGCCCGGGTTCCTGAGCTACGGAATCCTGCTGGCGTTCCTGATCGGTTCTGCCTACCCTCTGTGGTGGTCACTGATCATCGGCAGCCGCTCCAACGAGGCACTGGGCCTTGACTGGCCTCCGCTGTGGCCTGGCGGCAACTTCTGGACGAACGCCGCTGCGGTCTTTGACACCGTGCCTTTCTGGAAAGCGCTCGCCAACAGCATCATCATCTCCGGAACCATCACCGTCTCAGTGGTGATCTTCTCGACTCTGGCCGGGTACGCGTTCGCGAAACTGCGGTTCAAGGGCCGGGGCTTCCTCATGGTTGCCGTGATCGCCACCATGGCAATCCCCACCCAGCTGGGCATCATTCCGCTGTTTATGGTGATGCAGAAACTGGGCTGGACCGGTGAGCTGGGAGCCGTGATTGTCCCCGGCCTGGTGACGGCCTTCGGGGTGTTCTTCATGCGCCAGTACCTGGTAGACGTCATTCCCGACGAACTCATTGAGTCGGCGCGGATGGACGGCGCGAGCATGCTGGGTACCTTTCGGCACGTGGCACTGCCGGCCGCGAAGCCGGCCATGGCCATCCTGGGTCTTTTCACGTTCATGACGGCGTGGACCGACTTCATGTGGCCGCTTCTGGTGCTGCCCAACAACCCAACGCTGCAGGTCGCTCTCAGCCAGCTGCAGTCTGCCAGGTACGTGGACTACTCAGTTGTCCTGGCCGGAGCAGTTTTGGCAACCATTCCCCTGCTCATCCTCTTCGTAGCAGCGGGAAAGCAACTTATATCCGGAATTATGCAGGGAGCAGTGAAGGGCTAATGACGAATAACACCTCTATGGGGACCAGCGGTATCCACAGCAGTTTTCCGCCCGGATTCATCTGGGGCTCCGCAACGGCGGCAGCGCAGGTTGAGGGTGCCGCCCGGGAAGACGGCAAGCAGGACTCAATCTGGGATGCATTCGCGGCGGTGCCGGGAAATGTCCTGAACATGGACACACCCGCCACTGCGGTGGACCATTACCACCGCATGCCGCAGGACGTTGCGCTGATGAAGGAACTGGGACTGGACTCCTACCGCTTCTCAACCAGCTGGGCGCGCGTCCGCCCGGGCGGAGGGGCAGTCAACCCCAAGGGACTGGACTTCTATTCGCGTCTTGTGGACGAACTGCTCGAGGCCGGGATCCTTCCCTGGCTGACGCTGTACCACTGGGACCTTCCGCAGGGGCTGGAGGACAAGGGCGGCTGGACCAACCGGGACACCGCCTGCCGCTACGTCGAATACGCGCAGGATGTCTACGCCGCCCTCGGCGACAGGGTGAAGCACTGGACTACCTTCAACGAGCCTTTCTGCTCCTCACTGCTCGGCTACGGTTCCGGAGTCCACGCTCCGGGCCGCCAGGAACCGCGTGCCGCCATTGCCGCCGTGCACCACCAGCACCTCGCCCACGGTATGGCCGTCACCGAGCTGCGGAACCTGGGTGCCGACCAGCTAGGCATCACCCTGAACCTCAGCAATTCGATTCCCAAGGACCCGGCCGACCCGGTGGACCTGGAGGCTGCCCGGCTGTTCGATTCGCTGCAGAACCGGATCTTCCTGGATCCGATACTGCGCGGAGCGTACCCGGAGGACTCACTCCGTGACCTCGAACCGTACGGCCTGCATGAACTGATCCTGCCCGGAGACATGGAACTCATCGGAGCGCCCATCGACTTCCTGGGCGTAAACCATTACCACGATGACCAGATCAGCGGCCACCCGGACACGTCCGGAGAGGACGGCCACGGCGGCGGGACCGACACACCCAAAGCCTCGCCCTGGATCGGTGCCGAACACATAACCTTCCCCACCCGCGGGCTGCCCCGCACAGCCATGAACTGGGAAGTGAACCCTGACGGCCTCCGGAAGCTGCTGGTGCGTCTGGGACAGGAATACCCGGACCTGCCGCCGCTGTACATCACCGAGAACGGTGCTGCTTACGATGACGCCGTCAGCAGGGAAGGAACCATCCCGGACGCTGAGCGCACCAAGTACATCCTGGACCACATCAAGGCCGTAGGGGCGGCCATCGCCGAAGGCGCCGACGTCCGTGGCTACTTTGTCTGGTCCCTGCTGGACAACTTCGAATGGTCCTGGGGATATGACAAGCGTTTTGGCATTATCCACGTGGACTACCGGACGCAGGAACGCATCATCAAGGACAGCGGGCTCGCCTACAGCCGGTTCGCTGCTGAGGTGCGGCAGGGTGCGGATGCCGGAGACCTCGAAGGTTCCCCGGCGGCCGCCGGGGCGCGGTAGGGGAACTAGGATTGGAATCTGAACCCGGCTTCGGACGGCAGAGGACACCAGGAAATGGAGACTCCAGTGGGTACTGAGACGGGTCAGGTGCGGCCTGCAGCCACCCTGGAGATGGTGGCTGCGCTGGCCGGCGTCTCACGAGCCACAGTGTGGCGGGTGGTCAACGGTTCAACGTCGGTTGCGCCCGAACTCGTGCACAGCGTGGAACAGGCTGTCCGGACGCTGAATTACGTGCCGAACCGGGCAGCACGGACCCTGGCGAGCCGGCGGACCTACACCATTACGCTCCTGGTACCCGAGTCCACGTCCAAGGTGTTCGCGGACCCCTTCTTCGCCACAGTGGTCGAAGGGGTCGCGAAGTACCTGAACTCCACGGACTACATGCTGAACATGGTCACGTCATCGGAGGCGAACCCGGGCAAGACCCAGCGCTACCTCATGGGCGGCAACGTGGACGGTGTACTGGTGGTGTCCCACCACAGCGGCGACCACTCCTGGGAGCACCTCAGCGATGCCCTTCCCATCGTGTTCGCCGGCCGTCCGCTGCTCAATGCCGCTGACAGCTATTACGTCGAGGTCGATAACGAAGAGGGCGCCCTGGCTGCCGTTGAGCGCCTCATCACCACCGGACGGCAGAACATTGCCACGATCGCGGGTCCGCAGGATATGCCTCCTGGAGTGGACCGTCTTGCCGGGTGGCGGAGCGGTCTGCGCCAGGCGGGACTCAGTGACGCCCTGGTGGAGTACGGCGACTTCACCGTTGCCTCCGGTGCAGCCGCGATGCAGCGGCTGCTGGCCCGGGGTAAGCGAATTGACGGCGTGTTCGCAGCGAATGACCAGATGGCCGCCGGAGCGCACGCCGTCATCCTGGAGCATGGCCTCCGGATACCTGAGGACATCGCCCTTGTTGGCTTTGACGACGACCAGTTCGCCATGGGCGTCCAGCCCGCCCTCACCACCGTCCACCACCCCATCGCTGAACTTGGCGAGAAGATGGCCCGGATGCTGGTGGAACTGATCGAGGGACGGGCAGCGGAACGAATCTGCCGGCTGCCAACTTCATTGGTGATCCGGGAGTCGGCCTAGGCGGCGGTGCAGCGGATGCCGCTGTAGTCTTCCTCGGCCCAGAGGGGGCTGCGGCGGTTCCGCCGGTCCCACCGCCCTTCCGCTATCCGCAGCGCGTCGTCCCACTGCGCTCCGCATGGCTCGTGTTCCCTGATGAGAGAGGCAGCCGCCGCCTCGGCGGCGCAGTGCCAGACACTGTAGGAAGCAAACTTCGGGTGGGTGAACACGCCTTCCCACAACGGGCTGCGGCGTCTTTTCAGCAGCTGCGAACCCAGCAGCAAGATTCCGGTACCGAGCACGGCAGCCAGGAAAAATGTATCTGCGCTGATAAGCCCGAAGGGTTTGGTCAGGATGGCGGCTGCCAGCACGGCACCGCCAATGGTGCGGACCCGCACCGCATGGACAGCCGCAAAACCGTCCGACTCTCCAGCCAGCCGCAGCTGCTCCCGCCGCCAGGCACGAAAGCGGGGAATATCGGCGTCGGCCTCTGATGCCCTCACCGCTTCGGCTGCATCGAAGTAGTCGGGAAACCTGCTGTGCAGCCGCTCCTCCAGGTCTTCACGCGTCCTCAGCCACTCATCGTCGGTTTCGGCCTGTTCGTCCATGGCGCAGTGGATCAGGTTTGCTGCCTGGACGGGCGGCAGGTGCTGTGCTGATGCCCGTGCCTTCTGCCGGATTTGCTGCTCCAGCCCACTGCTGGCTGAGGGCACGTCACTGTCCGGCATGATGGCTCTCCGCGTTGGTGTGGTTTGTTGGGCGCCTCAGCCTACCAAACCCGGGAAGAGTCCTCCGGGCAAAGCGAAAGGCGGGTCCCCACCGAAGTGGAAACCCGCCTTTCAGGCAGCTAGCACCTGAGCAACAGGAAATTAGTTGCCGGTCAGCTTCTCGCGCAGCGCGGCAAGGGCCTCGTCAGATGCCAGGGTACCGGCAGCGGACTCGGATGCAGCAGGCTCGGAGGAGTAGCTGGTGGAGCTGGACTCAGCGGAGTCGGATGCAGCAGCAACGTCCTCGGAGTTGTGCTGGGCGACCTGCTTCTTGTGGGCTTCCCAGCGGGCCTGGGCGTCAGCGTACTGCTGCTCCCAAGCGGCGCGCTGGGTCTCGTAGCCCTCGAGCCATTCGTTCGACTCGGGGTCGAAGCCTTCGGGGTACTTGTAGTTGCCGGCTTCGTCGTACTCTGCGGCCATGCCGTACAGGGCCGGATCGAACTCGGTGCCCTCGGGGTCGACGCCCTCGTTGGCCTGCTTCAGCGACAGCGAGATGCGGCGGCGCTCGAGGTCGATGTCGATGACCTTGACGAACAGTTCATCTCCGACGGAGACAACCTGCTCTGCCAGCTCTACGTGGCGGACAGCCAGCTCGGAGATGTGGACCAGGCCTTCGATGCCGTCTTCGACGCGTACGAACGCACCGAACGGAACCAGCTTGGTGACCTTGCCCGGCACAACCTGGCCCAGGGCGTGGGTGCGGGCGAAGGTCTGCCACGGATCTTCCTGCGTAGCCTTCAGCGACAGGGAGACACGCTCGCGGTCGAGGTCAACTTCCAGAACCTCAACGGTGACTTCCTGGCCAACTTCGACGACCTCGGAGGGGTGGTCGATGTGCTTCCAGGACAGCTCGGAAACGTGGACGAGGCCGTCTACGCCGCCAAGGTCCACGAATGCACCGAAGTTGACGATGGAGGAAACGACGCCCGGACGAACCTGGCCCTTTTCCAGCTTGTTGAGGAAGGTCGAGCGGACCTCGGACTGGGTCTGCTCGAGCCACGCACGGCGGGACAGGACCACGTTGTTGCGGTTCTTGTCCAGCTCGATGATCTTGGCTTCGATCTGCTGGCCGATGTACGGAGCCAGGTCGCGGACGCGACGCATCTCCACGAGGGAGGCGGGCAGGAAGCCGCGCAGCCCGATGTCGAGGATAAGACCACCCTTGACAACCTCGATGACGGTACCGGTGACGACGCCGTCTTCCTCCTTGACCTTCTCGATGTCGCCCCAGGCGCGCTCGTACTGTGCGCGCTTCTTGGAGAGGATCAGACGGCCTTCTTTGTCTTCCTTGGTGAGAACCAGGGCCTCGACCTGATCGCCAACGGAGACAACGTCTCCGGGATCAACGTCGTGCTTGATGGAAAGCTCACGGGAAGGAATGACACCCTCGGTCTTGTAACCGATGTCGAGCAGAACCTCGTCGCGGTCAACCTTGACGACGGTACCTTCGACGAGGTCGCCGTCGTTGAAGTACTTGATCGTTGCGTCAATGGCGGCGAGGAAGTCCTCGGCAGATCCGATGTCGTTGATGGCGACCTGCGGGGTACCGGACTTCTCGGTGGTGGTGATGGTCATGTAGTTGGGACTCCGATGTGGAAGTTGTTGTAATTCCGGAGGCACTCCCACCGGCTCGCGTGCAACCCGAATATCAGGCTCAAGACGGTGCTTGGTTGTCCGGAGATGGACAGAATGTTAATGATGTTGGTACTCGCCCTGCGCGTGGATGGCCTCCAGAGTTTTGAAAAGACCGAACCAGCACGCGTGGCGCGCCTGTTCAGTCTAGCCGGAGGCTCCAAGTCAGGTCAAAGGCGTACCGGGATTCCGGTAGTCCTTCCTCCCTGTCGATGCAAACCAGCGAAGAACGCCGGTAATTCCCGCCGCTGCCTGCCGCTTTAGAAGTGGGTATTGCAGTACGGGTGCACGGCGACATCGAACAGCCGCCCCAGGGCACCAACCGCCTCGGCGCTGCCGCGGATGCCGCCTGCGGCGGCCAGCATGGAGGCCGGTACGCCGCCCAGGTAGAGCGAGGCGAAGGCCGCAGCATCGGCTTCCACCGCAGGGATGCCGCGGGGGTCGTCGCTTCCCAGCGCGGTCAGCACGGGCACGCCGGAACTTACCTGGAGCAGCCACCGGCCGGAGGCAAGTCCCAGCGGGTCCATGACCCCGATGACCAGGTGTCCGTCGGATTCGAATCCGCGGGCACGCAGCATTGCTGCCGGATCAAGGGCCCGGAGCCACAGTGCGTCCTCAACGCCCGTAATGCGGTAGCGCCTGCGGTCGGTCAGTGCCCAGGGAAGCGGGTCGCTGACCGGTGCGGACGCAGTGATTTTCTCCACCAGGTCAATGGAGCCCAGGTAGCGCCACAGTTCAAGGCGTGCCGTGTCGTCCACGGCAACCAGGTCCAGCACCTTCAGGGTGTGCGGCTCGGTCTCCCACGGCAGGAACCGGTAGGTAACGTACCCGTCCGGTGTGCCGGCGGCGTCGTAATGGACCGCTGCGCGCACCTCCTTCTGCTCCTCGGGGAGGTCTCCCCAGAGTCCGGCGGCCCGTTTGGCGTAGCCGGCCTGCCGGCCGAGGGCCCCGCGAGTTGCTTCCAGATGACGCTGGAAGATTGCAGGCGCCAGCTTCTCCATCCCCGCCAGGTCTGCCAGGGCGGTGATGCCCGACGGCGCCGTGCGGAGTTCCAGCCTGCCGCGGACGTCTATGTCAATCTCGGCTTCCGAAGTAGCTGCGCCAAACCCGTACCTGCCGTAGATGACGGCTTCCGAAGCGTAGAGCGAAGCAACGGCGAAACCGTTCTCCTTCGCGCTCCGCAGGTCCCGGGTAATCATTCCCGTAAGGACCCCCCGCCTGCGGTGCGTGGGCCGCACCGTCACCGACGTGACCTGGTGCGCCGGCAGCAGGCCGGCACCGGCGTTCAGGTCGTGGGACATCGACGCGTACGTGGCAACCGGAGCCTTTGGATTCCAGGCATGTTCGGGCGCGCCGTCGTCGTAGACTCCGGTGAGCATCCGCCCGTCAGCCTGATACGCCTGGACAATCGAGGCCAGGTGCTTCGGATCCCAGCGGGGATCGTGGAATCCGAGGTTGACGGCCTCAAGCCAGTTCGAGGTCCGCTCGTCCGGCAGCTCTGGATCAGCGTCGGTGAATCCGGGCCTGAAACGTTCCGTGCGCAGGGCGGTCCCGCTGCTCGCGCCGCTCATCTGTTCCCCCTGGGTTGTAGGTATTAGTGGCCTGCCTCGTGCCAGCTGGCACCCCAGCCGACGGATACGTCCAGCGGCACGGAGAGATCGGCAGCACCCGCCATCTGATCGCGGACCAGCTTCTCAGCTGCTTCCCGCTCCCCCGGCGCGACTTCCAGGACGAGTTCGTCATGGACCTGCAGCAGCATACGTGTTTTCAGGCCCTGCTTCTTCAGTTCGGCGTCCACGCCCAGCATTGCCTTCTTGATGATGTCCGCTGCCGAGCCCTGGATGGGCGCGTTCAACGCCGCGCGCTCGGACATTTCCCGCAGCTGCCGGTTGGTGCTCGCCAGGTCCGGAAGGTAGCGGCGGCGGCCTTCGATGGTCGAGGTGTAGCCGTCCTTGCGGGCCTGCTCGACGACGCCGCGCAGGTAGTCGCGCACGGCACCGAAGCGGGTGAAGTAGTCCCTCATCAGGGTGCGGGCCTCGTCCACTGGAATCGAGAGCTGCTTGGACAGGCCGAACGAACTCAGCCCATACACCAGGCCGTAGGACATCGCCTTGACCTTGGACCGCATGGCGCTGGTGACCTCTTCCGGCGAAACCCCGAAGATGTGAGAGCCGACGAACCGGTGCAGGTCTTCGCCGTCCCGGAAAGCCTGGATCAGGCTCTCGTCCCCGGAGAGGTGCGCCATGATGCGCATTTCAACCTGGGAGTAGTCGGCCGTGAGCAGGGTTTCGTAGCCTTCGCCCACGACGAAGACCTCACGGATGCGGCGGCCTTCTTCGGAACGGATCGGAATGTTCTGCAGGTTCGGATTAATTGAGGACAGCCGCCCGGTTGCGGCAACGGTCTGGGCGTAGGTGGTGTGGATCCGGCCGTCGTCGGACACGGACTTGCGCAGCCCCTCAACCGTCTGGCGGAGCTTGGAGGCGTCACGGTAGGCCAGCAGGTGTGCCAGGAACGGATGGCCGTTAGTCTTCACGATCAGGTCCGAGAGGGCGTCCGCGTCGGTGGAGTACCCGGTCTTGATCTTCTTGGTCTTGGGCAGGCCCAGCTCATCGAAGAGCACCACCTGCAGCTGCTTGGGGGAACCAAGGTTGATTTCCTTGCCGATCACCGCGAAAGCTTCGGCCTTGGCCTGTTCAATGGTGTGGCTGAACTCGTCCAGCAGGCGGTCCAGCTTTTCGGTGGACACCGCAATGCCGGCGAGTTCCATCTCCGCCAGGACTTCGGCCAGGGGCAGTTCGAGTCCGCCGAGCAGCTGGTTCGCGCCGCGCTCAACCAGCAGCCCGGAGAAATGCTCGCTCAGCTTCAATGCGGCGAAGGCTTCCATGACTGCCGGAGCCGCCGTGTCCTCACCCTCAAGGGAGAGCTCAAGCTGGTTACCGGAGGCCGGAGCTGCTTCGAGGGACAGTTTAAGGTGCTGCAGGCTCAGGTCCGGCAGGTCGTAACTGCGCCGGTCCGGCTGGATCAGGTAGCCGGAGATCGCGGGATCATCCACTTCACCGTCAAGGTGCAGGCCGCGCCTGGACAGCAGCTTGTAGGCATCCTTGAAGTCGTGGACCACCTTCGGTGCATCGGCGTCCGCCAGCCAGTCAGCAAGGACCTTTTCCGCTCCGGCGTCCAGCTCAGTCAGCGGAACGTAGGCAGCGGCGTCGTCCGTCACCACGGCCAGTCCGGTCGCATCGCGGGACTCACCAGCTCCCTCAGTGACCAGCCGAAGCCCTGCCGGTTTCTGGTTGGTCGCCTTGAACCAGGACTCGAGCGCTTCCGCGGCGGTAATGACGGTGTGGGCGGGAGGCAGCATTTCCGAGTGGGCTCCGGGCGCTTCCTCTTCCCCGTACACGTCGAAGAGCCGCTTGCGGAGAGCGTTGAACTGCAGCGCGTCGAACAGTTCCTCGATGGCCTCACGGTCCGGGCGGCGTGCCGCCATCGCGTCCAGGTCCACGGGCAGCTCCAGGTCCCGCAGGAGCCGGTTCAGCCGCCGGTTGCGCTTGACGTCCTCAATGTTCGCGCGGAGGGATTCTCCCACCTTGCCCTTGATTTCATCCAGGTGCTCAAGGATCCCCTCGAGCCCGCCGTAGGCCTTGATCCACTTCGCGGCGGTCTTGGGGCCAACACCCGGCACGCCTGGAAGGTTGTCAGCGGACTCCCCCACCAGTGCCGCGAGGTCGGAATACTTCTCCGGCGGCACGAGGTACTTTTCCTCCACTGCGGCGGCATCCATGCGCGGCAGGTCGGAGACACCCTTCTTGGGGTAGAAGACAGTTACCCGGTCGTTGACCAGCTGGAAGGCGTCCCGGTCTCCGGAGACCACCATCACGTCCCAGTTCCGTCCCGCGGCCTGCTCGGCGAGGGTGGCCAGGATGTCGTCGGCTTCGTAGCCGTCCAGGGTGATGGTGGGGATGTTCATGGCTTCCATGACCTTGATGATCAGGTCAACCTGCCCGTGGAATTCCTCCGGGTTCTTGTTCCGGCCGCCCTTGTATTCCGAGTACTCCTCCGTGCGGAAGGTGGGCGTGTCCAGGTCGAAGGCCACGGCGATATGGGTGGGTTCTTCATTCTTGATCAGGTTGATCAGCATGGAAGTGAACCCGTACACGGCATTGGTGTGCTGCCCCGTGTCAGTGGAGAAGTTCTCCGCCGGCAGCGCATAGAAGGCACGGAAAGCCATTGAATGGCCGTCGATGACCAGCAGCCGGCTGTGCCCGGTTGCGTTGGGTGTTCCGAGGGCCGCTTCAGCCGGCGCGGTTTCAGCCGCGTCCGACGGCGTGCCCGCCGCGTGGCTGCCTACAGGTGCCGCTTCAGCCGGCTCGGTCAGGGACTGCGTTTCCGTGGTTTCCACCAGGGAATCAGCGGGCTCGGGAAGCGGGTCAGAGACAGGGGCAGAGGCCAGTTTGGCAGTTTCACTCACAGATGTAAGCCTAGTGGGCATGAGTGACATTTTCACGCCGGGCCAGGCCGGCCCCGCGCGGGGCGAAGCCCCCATGCTGCAGGAACTGCGCGATGCCGGAGTGCCGGAGGAACTGCACCCATGGCTTGGCGAATCCGGAGTCGGACCCCTGGTGGTGAAGCTCGGCATCCGCTTCCTGGAGATGTCCCCCTCCCGCATCGTCGCCACCATGCCGGTGGAGGGCAACCAGCAGGTGGCGGGCATCCTGCACGGCGGCGCACACGTGGTCCTCGCCGAAACCCTGGGCTCCTTTGCCGCGTCAATGCACGCCGGGCCGGGCCGCTACGCCGTCGGCATTGAAGTTGGCGCAACGCACCACCGGTCGGTTTCCTCAGGCCTCGTCACCGGCACCGCCACCGCCGTGCACCTGGGCGGCACCGTCACCACGCATGAAGTGGTGATGACGGACGATGAGGGCCGCCGGCTCTCCACCGCGCGCATCACCAACCTCATCCGCGAGGTCCGTTAGGCCCCCTTCCGGGAATACGCGTCCGCCCGCGTGAGTTGACCGCAGATAACCCCCATGCGCAGGCGGCTATCGGCTGCCTGCCGAAAGGAAGTACGTGCAGACAGATCTGTTTTCTCCCCTGACCCTTGGCTCCCTGGAGCTGCCCAACCGGCTGGTAATGGCGCCCCTGACACGGGTGCGCAGCGGAGCGGACGGCATTCCCGGTCCGCTTGTAGCCGAGCATTACCGCCAGCGGGCCTCGCTGGGCCTGATTGTTTCGGAAGGAACGTATCCTTCCCGTGAGGGACAGGGATTCTCCGGACAGCCGGGCCTGGTCACCACCGAACAGCTGGCTGGGTGGCGCAAGGTGACTGACGCAGTCCACGCCGCAGACGGCCGGATCTTCGCGCAGGTCATGCACGCCGGACGGGTTTCCCATCCGGAGATCAACGGCGGCCTCCAGACAGTGGCACCGAGCGCCGTCGCCATTGACGGCGTCATCCGCACCCCGGCGGGCAAGCTGCCGCACACCCAGCCGCGGGAGCTGGGCGAGCTGGAACTGGACGAGATGCGTGACATTTTCGTCCGCGGGTCAGTTGCTGCGGTTGAAGCAGGGTTCGACGGCGTTGAACTTCACGGTGCAAACGGCTACCTGCTGCACGAATTCCTGAGCCCGGCTTCGAACCGGCGCACGGACGGCTACGGCGGCTCGCCGGAGAACCGAGCGCGGTTTGTCGTCGAAGTCGTCACCGCTGTAGCCGCCGCCGTAGGCGCGGACCGGGTGGGATTGCGCATTTCCCCGGAACACAACATCCAGGACGCGTGGGAGAAGGACGCCGCAGAGACGCTTGCCGCCTACGGTGCCCTGGTGGATGAAATCGCGCCGCTCGGTCTCGCCTACCTGAGCATCCTGCACAACAATCCGGCGGGTGAACTGGTTCAGGAACTGCGCCGCCGCTTCGGCTCGCCGGTGCTGCTCAACACCGGTTTCGCCGTCGTGACCACCCGCGAGGAAGCCGCCGGCCTGCTGCAGCAGGACCTGTGCGACGCCGTCGCCGTCGGGCGCCCCGCCATCGCCAACCCGGACCTTGCGCTGCGCTGGCAGCACGACCTGCCCCTGAATGAGCCGGATCCTTCCACGTTCTACTCGGACGGTGCCGAGGGCTACACGGACTACCCCGAATACGCGGGCGTGCCGGCCTGATTAGACCTTCAGGATTGTCGACGGCGGCTCTCCGCCAAGCTCGACGTCCACGACGGTGTCAGGAGAAGGCAGCACCACCAGCCGTGTGTGTGTTGTCCCTGACGGCTCGGTGACACTCAGGACGTAACGGCCAGGGGCCGGCAGCGGCAGTTCGTAGCTGCCGCCCCGGGCCGAAACCACCGAGAACGCCGTTGCGTCCTCCGCTTCCGGAACCAGGAGGATCAGTGCTCCGGTTACCGGACGCCCGTGGTGCCGGATGCGTCCAGTGAGCGTCAGCCGGTGGGTGAAGTGGATCTCCTGCGGTACCGGGTTCGCGCGGACCTCCACTACCTCGGAAACCGGAAGCCAGCGCCTGTGGGCGGCCACGAATACGTAGCGCCCCGGACCCGGCAGTGCGACCGTGTACCTCCCGTGTCCGTCCGTGCGGTCCCAGTCCATGGGAGTCCCGTCCAGCGCTGCAACCGTGACCGTACCGCGGTCAATCGACCCGCGGTCCCCGGGCGCACGCAGCGTGCCCGTGACGCTAACCGCCTGCTCGGGCAGTCCGTCCCCCGCTGCGGTCCCCGGGCCGGCTCCGGCCCGGCCGGCAAAAAGATCGGGATGCGTCGCCTCGTGCCGTGCCGCGCGGGGCAGCAGGGAGCACAGCGCAGTTGCCGCCGCCGCGGCCAGGCCGGCCAGGATAAAGACCAGCCGGAAGGCATCCGGCGCCGGGAAGACGCGGCCGCCGACGCCGATGGTCAGAGAAGCCAGGATGGTCGCCACCGCCGCGCTGCAGGTGGAGGTGCCAACCGAGCGCAGCAGCGTGTTCAATCCGTTGGCAGCCGCGGTGTCCCGCCGCGGGGCATTGCTCATGATGATGGTGGGCATGGCGGCCATGGCCATGGCGGTGCCCGCCGAAATGATCACTGCTCCGGTGACAATCCCGGCAATCGTGCTGACCAGGAAGGTGCGGCCGAGGTAACCCGCGGCCATCACGGCACAGCCGGTGATCATCGTGGTTCTTGCGCCGAAAATGTTCGTGAGCCGTGCGGACACCGGCGCGATCGCGACCATCGCCACCCCGGAGGGAATCATGGTGAGGCCGGCAACCAGGACGCTCAGGCCGAATCCGAAGCCGGTTACGCGGGACAGCTGGAGCTGCTGCGTGGTGACCAGCATGTTTGCATACATGGAAAAACCCACCAGCACTGCCGCGACGTTGACCACCAGTATGGGCCGTTTGGCGGAGGTACGCAGGTCTACCAGCGGCTGCCCGCTGCGCAGTTCCAGCGGGAACCAGAGTGCGATCAGGATGGCGAAGGCGGCGAAAAGTCCCAGGATGATGTCGCTCGTCCAGCCCCAGACCCCACCCTTGGAGATAGCCAGCAGCAGTGCGGTCATGGCGCCGGACAGCAAAAGCGCCCCAGTGTAGTCAAAACGGCCCTTGGTACGCAGGGTGGATTCGGGCACAAAAAGGAAGACGGCGGCCAGGAGTGCCAGGGCGAACAGGGCTACGATCCAGAACGTGGCTTCCCAGCCCAGCTGCTGGTAGATCAGTCCCGCCATGGGCAGCCCGAGGGCGCTCCCGATTCCGAAACTGGCGCTCATCAGCGAAACCGCCCCCGCGATGCGGCGCTGGGGAAGCGTATCGCGCAGGATGCTGATGCCCACCGGGATCACAGCCCCGGCGAAGCCCTGCAGCGCGCGCCCGGTCACCGCCGCGGCGAACGTGCCGCCGAGCGCCGCGGTGAACCCTCCAGCTACCATCATGGCCAGCGAGATCATCAGCATGCGCTTCTTCCCGAACATGTCCGCCAGCCGGGACACGATGGGCGTGGCCACCGCGGCACTGAGCAGGGTGACCGTGACCAGCCAGGAAACGTCGTCGGAACTCACCGCGAATATCCGCGGATACTCCGGCAGCAGCGGCACCACGGCAGTCTTTTCCAGCGACACCGTGATGCCGCCCAGCGCCATGATGGTGATCACCAGCCAGGCGGGCGACCTGGCTGCGCGGAAACGTGCCGGGACACTCTGGCTCTGCTGGGACACGGGGCCTCCTGGGAGCCGGGCGTCTGGAACCTGTTTGCGGTTCCTGAGGCGGGCAGTCAGCTGCGGCTGATGGGGACCTTCCGGCCGGTGCTGCCCGCGTCCTGAATCGGGACCCGGACCTCCAGCACCCCGTCCCGGTAGGACGCAGTCACTTCATCGGTGCTGGCTCCGGCCGGGAGCGGAATGTCCCGGCTGAACGAGCCGTACTTGAACTCACTCCGGTAACCGTTCTTGGCACGGTTGGCCGTTTCCTCACGCCGTTCGCCGCGGATGCGCAAGGTTCCCTCAGACACCGTCACGTCCAGGTCCTTCTCCGGATCGATGCTTGGAAGCTCCGCCCGGACCACCATGGCTCCGGTCTCCCGAAATTCCTCTACGCGGAAGGACGGAACTTCCCAGTCGCCCTCGAACAGCCGGCGCATGGGTTCAGGCAGTTCAAATCGGTCACGTCGGCTTGCCATGTATGTTCTCCTGCGGTTGGCCGCCCACCGGCTTCCGTGCATTCCTTGAGGGTTGCCGGGGCCGGGACTGCTGCGGAACGGGATAGGTCTTCAGAGGGTACGCGCGGCCGCACCTGCACTCAACGGGCGGGGCCGGATAAACGGTGCCGGAGGACCCGCATTGCAATACCCGCAAGAGTTCCCGGAACCACGTGCCCTAATGCCTGCCTGTACCTAGTAATGCCGAAAAGGCCGCGCGTATAGTCGAACGCGCGCACCTGTGGGGCTTAAAGCGCCGCCGCTCACTGCGGCCGGCAGCCACGTTGGTCACTCCGTACGAGAGGTCGAAGCCATGCCGCAGAACGAACCCCAGGATTTCCTCAACGTCAACCCGATATTTGCCCGCGAAGGCGAAGCCACCCAAATCCCGAAGTACGAGTTCCCCGAGAGCGGGATGCTGCCGAAAACCGCTTACCAGATCGTCCACGATGAGACGATGCTGGACGGCAACGCGCGGTTGAACCTCGCGACGTTCGTCGGTACCTGGATGGACGACAACGCGAACCGGCTGTATGCAGAAACGTACGACAAGAACATGATCGACAAGGATGAGTATCCCCAGACGGCGGCGATCGAACAGTACTGCTGGAAGATGCTTGCCGGTCTATGGCATTCTCCGGACCCGCAGGGAACCATCGGCACGTCAACCATCGGTTCCTCGGAGGCCTGCATGCTTGGCGGACTCGCCTTCAAGCGGCTCTGGCAGCACAAGCGCCGGGCGGAGGGAAAGTCCACGGACAAGCCCAACCTGATCATGAGCTCGGCTGTACAGGTCTGCTGGGAGAAGTTCTGCAACTACTTCGACATCGAGGCGCGGCTGGTTCCGATCAGTGAGGAACACAAGTGCCTGGACGGCTACGAACTGGAGAAGTACGTCGACGAGAACACCATCGGCGTCGTCGCCATCATGGGCGTCACCTACACGGGCATGTATGAGCCGGTGAAGCAGGTTGCTGCCAAACTCGACGAAATCCACGCCGCCACCGGCCTGGACATTCCCATCCATGTGGACGGGGCGTCCGGGGCCATGATCGCCCCGTTCATCCAGCCGGAGCTTGAATGGGACTTCCAGATTGAACGGGTCCATTCCATCAGCACGTCCGGCCACAAGTACGGCCTCGTCTACCCCGGCCTCGGGTGGGTGGTGTGGCGGGAACGCCAGTGGCTGCCGGAAGACCTCATTTTCTACGTCAGCTACCTCGGCGGGGACATGCCCACCTTTGCCCTCAACTTTTCCCGTCCCGGGGCACAGGTGGTGCTGCAGTTCTACATGTTCCTCCGCCTCGGTTTCGAAGGCTACAAGAAGGTCCAGCAGGCCTGCCAGGACGTGGCTCTGTATCTTTCCCACGGCATCAGCGAGATAGGGCCCTTCGAGCTGTGGAATGACGGCTCCGATATCCCGGTCTTTGCCTGGCGGCTGAAGGAGGGGCATACAGACCGCTGGACACTCTACAACCTGGCCGACCGGCTGCGGACCAAGGGCTGGCTGGTACCCGCGTACCCGATGCCGGACAACCTGGGCAACCTCACGGTCGAGCGGATCGTCGTGCGCAACGGCCTGAGCATGGACCTGGCCGGGCGCCTGCTCAAGGACATCCAGGACGAGACCGCATATCTGGAAAACCTGAGCGCCCCCATGCCCGTCGAGCAGGAGCATCCGGGATTCCACCACTAGGAGGTGACTTCAGTGAGCGATTCAACTGCATCACCTGCATCGGCCGGAGCCGGATCACCGGCTGGAACCAGCCGTAAGAGCCGGGCAAAACAAAACGCAACCATCACCGTCGGCGCGCTCGCAGTCATGAATATTGTTGCCGTGGTCAGCCTCCGCGGCCTGCCGGCGGAGGCCGAGTACGGACTGAGCTCGATCTTCTACTACGTCTTCGCCGCACTGGTGTTCCTCATTCCGGTATCCATCGTCGCAGCCGAACTGGCTACCGGGTGGCCGGAAACCGGCGGGGTCTTCCGCTGGGTGGGTGAGGCCTTCGGTCCGCGCTGGGCCTTCCTGGCGATGTTCATGCTCTTCATCGAGGTGACCATCTGGTTCCCCACCGTACTGACCTTCGGCGCGGTGTCACTGGCGTATACGGGCACTGACCAGAACATCGACGCGCAGCTGTCGGGAAACAAGGTCTTCGTGCTCGCCGTCGTGCTGGTGGTCTATTGGCTGGCGACGTTCATTGCCTTCCGGGGCGCGGCGGCGTTCTCGAAGGTTGCCCAGTGGGGCGGAATTGTCGGCACGCTGATACCTGCCGGCATCCTGGTGGTTCTGGGCTTCTCCTACTACTTTGCGGGCAACACCCCGCAGATCAAGATGGGCTGGGGAGAGCTTGTACCGGACTTCTCCAACTTCTCCAACGTGGTACTGGCAGCCAGCATTTTCCTCTTCTATGCCGGCATGGAAATGAATGCCATCCACGTGAAGGACGTGAAGAATCCGACGCGCAACTATCCGCTTGCCGTGCTCATTGCCGCTGCAGGAACGGTAGTCATCTTTGTCCTGGGAACCCTTGCCATCGCGTTCGTTGTTCCGCAGGCGGACATCAACCTGACGCAGAGCCTGCTGACTTCCTACAACGACATGTTCGATTGGGCGGGCATCGGCTGGGCGTCGCCGATTGTCGCCGCGATGCTCCTGATCGGGGTGCTGGCAGGCGTGGTCACCTGGGTGGCCGGTCCATCCAGCGGCCTGCTTGCCGTGGGCAAGGCAGGGTACCTTCCGCGCTTCTGGCAGCACACGAACAAGCACGGCATGGGAACGCACATCCTGCTCTTCCAGGCTTTCATGGTCACGGCGCTGGGCGTTGTCTACGTGGTGCTGCCGTCGGTGCAGGCCGCGTACCAGATCCTGAGCCAGCTGACAGTGATCCTGTACCTGGTGATGTACCTGCTGATGTTCGCGGCGGCCATCTACCTGCGCTACAGCCAGCCGAACCGCCCCCGCCCCTACCGGGTGCCCGGTGGAGACCTCGGCATGTGGATCTTCGGCGGCGTCGGGTTCCTGGGTTCGCTGATGGCTTTCGTCTTCAGCTTCATTCCGCCGGACCAGATTTCAGTCGGGTCCCCGGAAACCTACGTCGGAATCCTGGTGGGCAGCGCCGTGCTGCTCATCATCGTCCCGCTGGTTATCTACGCTTTCCGGAAGCCCCACTGGAAGGATCCGCAGACCGCCTTCGTGCCGTTCACCTGGCAGCTGGAAGACAAGCACCCGGGGACGGTCAATGAATCCTCCGCTCCCACGGCCGAGCTGTCCGGGAAATGGGAAGAGTCCTTTGCCGGTACTGCAGACACAGGAGAGGGAGCCGCGGCCGGCGCCCCGGGCGGTGCCGAAAGTACCGGGAAACACACCGGGAAACCGTCGGCCACCGGCGCCGGTTCCCGTGGTTCGCAACAAGGCGGACGGACACGCGTCCACCGCCCGCATCCCGGGCCTGCAGCGGGCGGGAGTTCAGCGGTATGAACATAGACAAGACAGCCATCCAGGCTGCTGTAAGAACTGCCCACAGCGACTTCAAGCCGGACCAGGGCGGTGAGAACGCCAGCTATATCCCCTACCTGGCCTCGGTGGACCCTGCGCTCTTCGGCATTTGTGTTGTAACGGCCGACGGCGAGGTGTTCGCGACCGGGGACTCGGACTTCGAGTTTGCGCTGGAGTCGATTTCAAAAGTCTTTTCGATGGCCCGCGCAATGGATGACGTTGGATTGCCGCAGTTCCACGAAAAGGTTGGAGCAGATCCTACGGGCGAACCGTTCAACTCGGTGATAGCCGTGGCGCTGCACGGGGACAAGCCGCTCTCACCGCTCGTCAATGCCGGGGCCATGTCCACCGTGTCGCTGATACCGGCGGGCAGTGCCGAGGACCGCTGGCGGAAAATCCTGGCTACGCAGTCAGCCTTCGCCGGACGGCAAATCCGAATGAGCGATGCAGTGAATGACTCGGAGCAGTCCACCAACTTCCATAACCGGGCAATAGCCTGGCTGCTGTATTCGGGGGGAACCATGTACTCGGATCCCATGGAGGCCTGCGACGTGTACACGCGCCAGTGCTCCACGCTGGTAACGGCGGTCGACCTGGCCACCATGGGTGCCACCATCGCCGCGCGGGGAACCAACCCGATCACGAAGAAGGCTGCTGTCACCCACCCCGCCATAATTCCGCCCATGCTGGCGGAGATGACCATGGAGGGGCTCTACACGTCCTCGGGTGACTGGGCCTACCGGGTTGGGCTCCCCGCTAAGTCCGGCGTAGGGGGCGGTGTACTGGCCGTCATGCCGGGAGTACTGGCCATCGCGGCGTTTTCACCGCCGCTGGACGCTGCGGGCAACAGCGTCCGGGCACGAAAGGCTGTGGCCCAAATCGCCTCGGCACTGAAACTCAACCTGTACAACGCATCGGACTACGCCACGTAGCGCGGCGGCAACAGACGAACTGCGGCGGAGAATGTGCGAACGGGTCTCCGCCGCAGTTCCCTGCCCGCCCGCGGCCGACGCGGGCGGGCTACCCGGTCTGCCGAATGCCGTAGTCGGCCGAAATATCCTCCGCTGCCCGCCTTAGCCGCGGCAGCAGGACCTCTTCCAGCCCTGCGGTCCGGCCGTAGGGCTGGTGAAGGGAAACGTTGGCGGCAGCGACCACCCGTCCGCCGCGGTGGACAGGCACGGCGACGCCGCTCAATCCTTCTTCGTACTCCTCGCGGACAACGGACCAGCCGCGTTCACGCACTTTCCTGATTTCCGCCACCAGGGCTTCCCTGGAGGGGACAGTGCTGGCGGTGAAGCGGCGGACATCGGACCGGTTCAGCCTGTCCTGCAAGTCTGCTTCCTCGAGCGATGCCAGGAGTACCCGCCCCATTGAGGTTGCCCAGGCGGGGAAGCGCGTACCCACGTGGACCGCCACGCTGACCAGGCGCGGAGAGGTGATCCTCGCTACGTAGACAACGTGCACGTCATCAAGGATGCACACGGACGCTGTTTCCTGCAGGTCTCCCGAGAGTGACTTTAGATGCGGCTCGGCGATGGCCGGCAGCGTCAGGCTGGACAGGAAGGCCGATCCAATGTTCAGCACCCGCGGGGCAAGTTGGAACCGGGCGCCGTCCGTGGAAAGGAATCCAAGCTCCGTGAGCGTGAGCAGGAACCGCCTGGCGGCAGCACGGCTCAGATCCGCCTTGGCAGCGACCTCGCTGACGCTCTGCAGCGGCGTTTCCTCGGAGAAGGCACCCAAGACAGTGAACGTCTTTTCGACGGATTTCACATACCAGTCACCGTGCGGAGCGCCCATGCGATTCCCCCCCTGACCTGCAGTTCCTTCCGGGTCCGTCCCGAACGCTGTCGAACCGATCCTAGCGCACAACGCGGTTCGGCCGGCCGGTTCGCCGCCGTGCAAAGCCTCAGGTCAGGGATGGTTTCAGGCGGTCGCCAGATACTGCGCTGCAAGCCGCACCGGGGCGTTCGGCGCGCCGTAACCCTCGTACGAGGGTCTGCGCTCAACCACTTCGAAAAACACGTTCCCTACCGTGGAGGTATAGAAGTGGAGGAATTCGCCGTCTGCATCCCGGTCGTACAGCAGGTTGAGATCCTTCAGAACAGCCAGGAACTCCGGGTCCAGTCCGAACCGTGCATCGAGGTCCTCGTAGTAGTTGCCCGGCACCGGCAGGAACTGCAGGCCCCGCCCGACGGCGGTGCGCGCCAAGGCAACCAGGTCGCTGCAGGCGAAGGCAACGTGCTGAGGGTAGCCTGAGCCGTCGAACACCATGGGCGCGATGTTCAGCGCCATCCGCACGGCCCCGTCGCTGCTGCGCATCACCTGGCTGCGGACCAGGCCCATGGGGCTGGGCACCTCGACGCTGGGCCGCGGGGTGAGTCCAAGTGTGGACTCATAGAAAAGCACGGCTTCATCAAAGTGCTGCCAGGGCTGGGACAGATTGACGTGGTCAACGGCGGTGATGGGGCCCTCCGCGGGAACGGGAGCGCCGCTGCCGAATTCCCGAACCCATCCGGGCCCGCCGGCTTCTGCTTCGCAGAGGAAGATCTCTGTCCCGTCCGGCGCGGCAACCGCCTGGAGGACTTCCTCGTTCGCCTGGCTGCGCCGGGGCACCGCCGTCGCTTTGAGCTGCAGGGCCCGTGAGGCGGCGGCGAGGGCGTCCGGTACGTCCAGGCCAATCGCCGAGATTCCGGGTTCAAGTCCGCGGGCGTTCTGGCTGTTGATGATGACCCGAGCCCCGTTTTGGGTCCACAGTTCAACGGCCTTGCTGCGGTGGGTTCCCTGGCTGGTGAAACCGAGCTGGTAGAGCAGGGTCCGGATGGTCTCGGGGTCACCCGCTTTGACCTCGGCGAAGTTGAAGCCAAGCGGTTCCCCGACGCCGGGCAGCGTGGAGAGTTCCATGGCTGTTCCGCCGGCGCCGGTTTCCTGCAGGTGGATGGAGGTCTGCTCGGCCAGCCGGATCAGTGAGCGCATGGCGTCAACCGCGGTTCGCTCCTCAGCTGCCTGGCGGAAGACGTCATTGAAGATTTCCAGTGAGACAGGTCCGTTGTAGCCGCTGCGGACCAGATGGCCCATGAACGTGACCAGGTCGAACGCGCCCTCGCCGGGAAAGACCCGGTAGTGCCGGCTCCAGGACAGTACGTCCATTGAAAGCTCCGGAGCGTCCGCAAGCTGGACGAAGAAGATCTTCTCGGCCGGGATCTTTTCAATCGCCGCCGGATCCCACCGGCGGGAGAGGATGTGGAAACTGTCCAGGCAGGTTCCCACATTGGGGTGGTTGGCCAGTTCGACGATGCGCCATGCATGTTCAAAGTCGCTGACATACCTGCCCCAGGCCAGCGCCTCATAAGCGAGCCGCACACCGTAGCGCGCGGCAGTTTCCCCCATGCGGCGAAGCTGCGCCGCGGCCACCTCGTCGTCGTCAACGGTAGCCGTGGCTACGTTGGAGCACACCAGCATGGTGTCGATGCCCAGGCGGTTCATGAGCCTGAACTTCGCTTCGGCACGCCGCAGGTTGTCTGCGAGCGAATCCTCGTCGACGCCCTCGAAGTCCCGGAACGGCTGGTACAGGTCCAGCGTCAGGCCCAGCGACTGTGCCAGGTCCCGGATCTGTTCCGGAGTGGAGGGAGAGACCACGAGGTCCTGTTCAAAGATTTCGACGCCCTCGAAACCCGCCGCTGCACAGGCACGGAGCTTGTCCTCCAGGGTTCCGGACAGGCAGACCGTGGCGATCGATGTACGCATTGGGGAATCCCTTCCGGCTCAGAGGCCGTTGCTGACCATGTCCAGGAAGTGTGCCCGCATCCGGGCCGGGTCCGGGCGCAGGCCGGTGATGAGTTCAAAGGCGTCCACGGCCTGGCCCACCGCCATGTGGCCGCCGTCCAGTACGCGGCAGCCCATCGCTTCGGCTGTGTCGATGAGCGTGGTCCGCACCGGACGGTAGATGACATCGGCAACCCAGAGCTCACTGTGCAGGAAAGCAGGGTCAACCGGCATGCCGGGATGGGAGTGCATGCCTACGGGGGTGGCCTGCACGAAGCCGTCCGCCGCCGCGAGTGCTTCGGGGAGCTCTGCGCTGGTTCCCGCGGTGACTTGTGCATCCGGGAAGAGTACGGACAGGGCCTGGACGCGCTCCTGAACCCGCCCCAGGTCCAGGTCGATCAGGGTCAGCTGGCCGACGCCGGCTTTCAGGAGTGCATACGCAACCGCAGCACCTGCGCCGCCGGCACCCAGCTGGACCACGCGGCCCAGCGCAGCGCCGGGCAGCCCGGTGGCCAGGGCCCGGCCGAAGCCCGAGTGGTCCGTGTTGTGGCCGATGAAACCCTCGTCCGTCACAAGCACGGTATTGACGGCACCCAGCCGGGCGGCGTCGTCGGACACCTGGTCCAGGTGTCCAAAAACAAGCTGCTTGCACGGATGGGTGATGTTAAACGCGTTGAACCCGAGGTCCCGGCCGTAGCGCAGCAGGTCCCCCACCTCGGTTCCGCGGCGTCCGTTAACCGAAAGATCCACCGGCCGGTACAGGTAGAAAAGTCCGTTTTCCCGGGCTTCACGTTCATGCATGTGAGGTGTCAGGGATGCGGTGATCCCTTCGCCAATCAGGCCAACGAGCCAGGATTCGGTGATGGTGCTCAAGTGGTTCTCCCTTCGGCGCCCGGGGCGGGGCTGAGCCCACGGTACCGGCCTGTTCATAAAATGCACAACTGTGCGTATATCGCACATTTGGATTGCATCAGACTATGGCACGGGTTACATTGTGGTGTTCGCATGAAGCACTGCTGTGCGTTTTACGCACACCATCCTTGGAGGCCCCACATGAGCGCTGCACCGACGCAGTCCGCCCAAGCCACCGCCAAGACCCCAAAGAAGGCCGCCGCGGCGAGCTTCATGGGCAGCGCGGTCGAGTACTACGACTTCTTCATTTTCGGCACGGCCGCATCGCTGATCTTCCCCTACGTCTTCTTCCCGGACGCCGACGCCCAGGCGAGCATCATGTCCCTGGCGACCTTCGGCTTCGCCTACATTGCCCGCCCGGTCGGCGCGGTGATCCTGGGGCACTTCGGTGACCGCGTGGGGCGCCAGAAGATCCTCATGTTCACGCTGATCCTGATGGGTGCTTCGACCTTCCTGATCGGCTGCCTGCCGGACTTCAACACCATCGGCTGGTGGGCGCCCACCCTGCTGGTGCTGTGCCGGCTGGCGCAGGGGCTCTCTGCTGCCGGTGAGCAGGCAGGTGCCAGCTCGATGACGCTTGAACACGCCCCCGACGGCCGCCGCGCGTTCTTCACCTCCTGGACCCTTACCGGCACTCAGGGCGGCCAGATCCTGGCAGCCATGGTCTTCATTCCGGTTATGGCGCTGCCGGATGACATCAAGTACGGCGTCGGCTGGCGTATTCCGTTCTGGCTGAGCGCCGTCGTAGTTGTTGTCACGTACTTCATCCGCCGCACCCTGCACGAAACCCCGACGTTCCAGGAAGCCAAGGCAAACAACCAGATCGCCAAGCTGCCGGTGGGCGTGCTGCTCAAGCACCACTGGCGCGACGTCCTGCGCGTCATCTGCTGCGCCTTCATCGCGGCTGTCTCCACCGTGTACGGCACTTTGGCCATCAAATACGGCACCGAAGTAGGCAATGTGGACGCCGCCATCACCCTGTGGCTGGTTGTGGCAGGCAACATCGCCGCGCTTTTCACGCAGCCGCTGTTCGGTATGGCTGCCGACCGCTTCGGCCGGAAGCCGGTATTCATCTACGGCGCGCTCTCCAGTGCCGCCGTGATGCCGTTCTACCTGCTCTCCATGGAGTCCGGTAACTCGCTGCTGCAGTTCACCCTCTCCGTGGTGGTCTTCGGCTGCGGCTATGCTGCCGCGAACGCTGTGTGGCCGTCCTTCTACGCGGAAATGTTCAGCGCCAAGGTCCGCTTCTCCGGACTGGCTATCGGCACCCAGCTGGGCTTCCTGATGGCGGGCTTCGCGCCGTCCATCGTAGCCGCCCTCGGCGGCCTGGAGCCGGGCGGGTGGGTAGTGATCAGCTGGTTCACGGCCGCCATTGCAGGCATTGCCGCCATCTCCGCGCTCACCGCCAGGGAGTCCTTCCGTATTCCGACGGCGGAACTCGGGCTGAAGAAGAAGTAACGTTCCCTCCCCCAACGGCCGGCACCGCGCACACCTGCGGTGCCGGCCGTGCCCGTTAACCCTTCGCTAGCCCGCATCCAGCCTGCGCTGCCGCCGGGCCGACCACGCCAGGTAACCCCCAAGCACGCCGGTGGACGCCAGCCCGGCTCCCATCAGCGGCGCCTGCCAGCCGCGCCAGCGGTCGGCATCACCAAGGGTCAGCTCGCCGACCCCGCGAATAAAGGCGGCGGCGAAGATGGCAGCCACCATCCGGTTGCCCACCCGTTCCAGGCGCTCCACCAGCGGAACGAGGTCCCCCGCCCGCAGGTGCACCTCCATTCCTTCGAAATCAAGGGTGTTGATGAGCCGCTGCAGCTGGCCGGGCAGTTCGGTACCCAGCTCCAGCAGGTCTCCCCCGGCCTTGCCCAGCCGCTTAGCGTAGGCGGCAGGGTTTAGGTGCTGCATGGTCATCCGCCGGGCATAGGGTGCCAGTGTCCTGCCCATGCTGAACTCGGGGTCCAGGACCTCGCCCATGCCTTCGGTCATGATGAGCATCCGCAGCAGCAGGGCAATCTCCCCGGGCAGCTGCAGGTGGTGGTTCCGGATGATTCCCAGGCCGTACGTGATGATCCGTCCCACCGGCGCATCCCCGAGCGTATGGTTTGAATACAGCTTTATCAGGCCGGCAAGGTCCATCCTGAGCTTGAACCGGTCCGGACGGGTCCGGGAGACGGTCATCCGCATCAGTGCGGTGGCCATCCGCTCCGGGTCCTTGCGGATAACGGCAACGAACAGGGCCGAAAGCTGGCCGCGGAGCTTGTCGTCGAGTTCTCCGGCCATGCCGAAGTCGATGAGCCCAATCTGGGCGTTGGGCTGCACGAAGATGTTTCCGGGATGCGGGTCCGCATGGAAGAAGCCGTCCTCGAACACCATCTTCATCTCCGCGTCAGCAGCCGTGACGGCCAGGGCCTTCCGGTCAAGTCCCGCGGCTTCAAGCGCCTTGGTGTCGGTCACCTTCATGCCGTAGAGCCGTTCCATGGTCAGCACCTTCGAGGTGGTGTGCTCCCAGTAGATGTGCGGGATCACCACGGCGGAGTCGTCTTCGAAGTTCAGGGCGAAACGGTCTGCGTTGTGGCCCTCCTGCACGTAGTCCATTTCCTTGCGCAGGGTGTCCGCGAACTCGTCCATGAAACCCTTGACGTCGTAATCCCTGGCGGCTTCCCAGTGCCGGCTGGCGTAACCGGCCAGGGACTGCAGGATGGACAGGTCTGCTTCCACGTCCGGGACGACGCCGGGACGCCGGACCTTCACCACCACGTTCGTGCCGTCCTCCAGCGTCGCTGCGTAGGCCTGGCCGATGGAGGCACTGGCGATCGGGGTGCTGTTGAACTCCCGAAATACTTCCAGGGGATCCGCACCGAGTTCCCTGCGCAGCGAAACGCGCACCTCGTCCCAGGCGGCAGGGGTGGCCGCGTCCTGCAGCTTGGCCAGCTCGTCCATGTAGGCCGGAGGCAGAAGGTCTGGACGGGTGGAGAGCAGCTGGCCCAGCTTCACGTAGGTGGGCCCCAGTTCCTCCAGCGCACGGCGCAGGTACTCAGGGCTCGCCATCCGGGTGGAGTCAGCGCCGTCGGCCTCCCTGCGGCGGAAGGGAAGCCAGGACTCGAGTCCCGCAACTGACACCAGGTATCCCAGCCCGTTGCGGTACAGGATCTCGGCCATTTGGCGGTAGCGGTCGAAACGGGTCTTCATTGCCTTCTTTCCGTTAGCCGGCCGCGGCGGTCCCATGCTTCGGCAGGATCGGGCCGTCGCCTGTTATGGGAACCATAGACCCTAACGGAAGGCACCGAACAGGTACGTCCCTGGCGCAGCACCCCCGTTCGTACGTATCCGGCCCGCCGCCTTCCACAGAAATGCGGCGTCGCTGTCCTCCCTGGGCCGGGCCCTGACGTTATGCGTTTTTCGCCTGGCGGGCGGACTGTTTTCCTGTTTTGGTTTCTGCCGTCCCGTCCGAGGCAGCCGCCGCGATCGATCCGGCGACGAACAAGGCGGCAATGCTGACGCAGCAAGCCAGCAGCGGCACGGTCCAGCCGCCCGAAAGATCGTGCAGGCTGCCAAGCGCAACGGGTCCGGCAGCCGCCACCAGGTAGCCGCCGCCCTGGACCATGGCGGAGAGCTGGCCGGCCTGCCGGCCGGAACCGCCCAGCCGAACCAGGATCAGGAATATCACCGTGATCCCTGCACCCTGCGCTATTCCGCCCAGCGTCACCCACGCGGCCCACCAGGCCGGTGCCAGCAGCAGTCCCGCGGGCAGGGCGGCCCACGCAGCGACGGTCAGCCAGAGCAGGGAACGGGTACGCAGCCTCCCGGCCAGCAGGGGTATGGCAAGTGCACCAACGATTGCCGGCCCCTGGAACAGGGACGCGCCGGCGCCGGCGGCGGCGGGGTCCAGTTTCAGCAGGTCCGAAAGCAGGGTGGGCAGCCATGTGGAGACGGCATAGAAGGAGAAAGCCTGGCCGCTGAAGGCGACGAGCAGCAGCCACGCGACCGGGCGGCGCCAGACCGGTGGCTGGGCCGGCGTTTCCGGTGTGGCCGGCGCAGGGCGGGATGCCGTGTCTGGAACAGTGCCGGCTGCGTTCCTGCGGGCACTATTCCCCCTTGCCCCGCCCAGCACAAAGTCCCGCCAGCCAACCAGCCTCAGCCAGGCCAGGGCAGCCGCGATTGCCAGCGCGCTCCAGACCGCCAGGGCAGTGCGCCAGCCGAGGGCGTCCGCCAGCGGAGCCGTCAGGATGAGCGTGGTCATCGATCCAATGTTCATGGCCGCCGTGTAGATGCCGGTTACCAGGGGAACCTGGGCGAGCGGGAAATCCCGGCGGATGATCACCGGTACCAGCACGTTGCCGACGGCGATTGAGGCGCCAATCAGGACGGTGCCGGCCAGCGCGAAACCGGTCCCTCCAGCGGAGCGCAGCAGCGTCCCGGCCAGGATGCCGGCCAGGCAGAACGCGATTGCCTGGTCCGGCCCCCCGCGGCGGAGCAGCGGCAGTGCCAGGAACGATATGACACCGAAGCAGGCAATGGGCAGGGCGGTCAGCAGGCCTGAGGCCTGGACGGACATTTCAAGTTCGGACTGCAGCAGGTCCAGGATGGGCGACGGCGCCACGATCGGGCCGCGGAAATTCAGCGCGATCAGGATGACGCCGGCAAGGGCCGCCCAAAAGACCATCCTGGCGGAGCGCCTGCGCCCGTTCCGTCCGGTTCCTGCGGGACTGTCGAGGTGCATGCTGCGGCGTTTCCTTTGGGACTCGGGTTAGCAGCAGCGGGCGCGGCAGCCTGACGCGATTCTCTCACCGGAGGGCCAGTTCGGTGTGCCAGGCACGCAGTACGCCCCGGGCATTACTGCCCCGGGGCGTACGAGGCGGCAGCAGCGCCTGGCTGCGTTCGGACCGAGTCCGGCGCTGCTCCTAGAACTGCGGCTGCGGCTGCAGCGGGAACGCCGGGAGGTGGTGGGTGGGCAGCCGGTCCCGGTCATAGGTGACCGTCGTGTAGCCGTGCGGAGCAGGACGGCCGTTTTCATCCAGGTTGACAAAGATGATGCGTTCGATGGTCAGGATGCTTGACCGGGTGATCATGTTCCGGACCTCGGCCCGCATCGTCAGGGATGTCTTGCCGAACTTGGTGGCGCACAGTCCCATCTCAATAAGGTCGCCCTGCTGGGCCGAACTGACGAAATTGATTTCGGACATCAGCTTGGTGACCACCCTGCCGTTGCCCATCTGGAGGATCGCGTAGATGGTCGCTTCCTCGTCGATCCACCGCAGCAGCGAACCGCCGAACAGTGTTCCGTTAGCATTCAGGTCTTCGGGCCTGACCCATTTGCGGGTATGAAAATTGATGTCGCCGGATTCCATGATTCTCAGGTTATCCCTGCAGAACTGTCCTTTCGGGACGGGTGTGAGGACGCGCACCGGGCATTGTGGCAGCGGCAACCTGGGCGCTGGACGGGTGGACCAGGTACGTCAGCCCACGCTCCAGCCCTCGTCCGCGGGAAGGATCGCGCCCGTTACCGCAATGGCGTCGTCACTGAGCAGGTAAGTCACGGGAGCGGCCACCGCAGCTGCTTCGAGGTCCGAGGGGATCAGTGATGCCGCGGGCATCGGGCCTAGTCCGCCGGGGAAACCGTAGTTCGAGTCCAGGGTGTTTCGCGTGGGCATCGGAACGACTGCATTGATCCGGAGTCCCCGCGGTGTATACGTATATGCCTCGCTGCGGGTCAGGCCGAGGACCGCATGCTTCGCAGCGGTGTACGCGGCTCCACCGATCGAACCGCGTAAGCCTGCCTGTGAGGCCAAATTCACTATGGCTCCCGTGCCGCGGGACAGCATCAGCGGAATCACCCGCCGGGAAAGACGGAACGGTCCAGTGACGTTGACGCGGAAGATGCGCTCCCAGAGGTCGTCGTCCACCTCATGCAGGGGCTCCATGTCATCCGCCAGACCGCCGACCAGGGTTAGGCCGTCAATGTCAGCCCCGGCTGCGGTGATGATCCGCTGGATATCCTCTTCGCGGCTGAGGTCCGCAACTACACCGGTGGTGCCGCGCGCTGCCGGGTTCTCCAGCAGTGCTTCCATCCGGAGAGTGTTGAGATCGACCGCAATGACGTGCGCGTCTTCCCTGCCCAGCCGCAGGGCGACGGCCCGGCCGATGCCGGAGCCGGCGCCGGTCACGATCACGGTCTTTCCCCGGAAGCGTCCCGGAATGATCCCCTCTTTCCAGTTCAGCGGCGACGGCGGAGGCGCAGACGGAAAGAGATGGGACAATTCCGGATTGGGCGGTGTCTCGGTAACGCCCCGGTTCGCCGCCTCGGCCAGCAGTTCAAGCTGTTCGGTCGTCACGTTCCCCCGTGAGAGGGTGACGATCGAGGACAGCGGAAGGTTCTGGAGCGCGTAGATCGCCCGAACGTCCGGCCCACGCCTGGCCAGGACATCCAGCAGGATGGCCCGGCCGCTGGGGTGTTCCAGCCACTGGGAGATCAATGATTCAGTGCTGAGCTGGTCAGGGTCTGCGGGCATAGTGTGGCATCCGTTCCCGAACCGGTCCGCCGTGGGCCGCCGGCCAGGCGGCTGAAGGTGTACCAGACGCTGTCTCTTGCGGAGATCCCTTCCTTCACTATGCCACGCGGCATAGTGAACCGACAGGCACAACCGGCGTATTCGGTTCACACACGGCGGCGCCAGTTCAGGGTTTCCCGGTCTGCGCCGGCTCCAGCAGTACATCACCGAGCTCATACCGGACGGGTTCCTCGAGCTGGCCATAGCCGCAGCTTGCCGGATCCCGGTCCGGCCGCCAGCGAAGAAAACTCGGCGGATGCCGGAACCTGTGCCCCTCCATATGGTCATATGCCACCTCGACCACCCGTTCGGGGCGCAGCGGGGTGAAGGAGAGGTCTTTGCTGCCCGTCCACCTGCTTCCCTCGGAGCTGCGCGGCGTCCTCGTGCCGGGTTCCGGTCCAGCCGTGCTCCAGGGATGGGCAGGGTCCCACGTGACCAGGGGCTGGAGCTCATCGAAGAGCTCGGCCCGGCGGGCCATGGGAAAGGCACCAAGAACGCCGACGTTGGCAAGGTTTCCGGCGGCGTCATACAGTCCCAGCAAGAGGGAGCCAATACGGTCCGCTCCGCTCTTGTGCACCCGGTAGCCTGCCACCACGCAGTCCGCCGTGCGCCGGTGCTTGACCTTGGTCATGGCCCGCTTACCCGGTTCGTATCTGCCCTCCAGCGGCTTGGCGACCACGCCGTCCAGTCCCGCGCCCTCGAAACGCCTGAACCATTCCCTGGCCGTCCCGGCATCCAGGGTCTGACGGGTCAGGTGCAGGCGGCCCCCGGCCTTACCAACGGCTGAAACGAGGTTTTCCCGGCGCCGCCGAAAGGGTTCACCGGTGACGTCGGTTCCATCCAGGGCCAGCAGGTCGAAAGCCACGAACGACGCCGGAGTCTGGTCAGCCAGCAGCGACACGCGGCTCCCGGCGGGATGGATCCGCTGCTGCAGGGCATCGAAATCCAGCCGGCTTCCGTCCCTGCTGATCAGGATGATCTCGCCGTCCACCACGCACTCCTCCGGCAGTCCGTGGAGGAACGCTTCGGAAAGCTCGGGAAAGTACCGGTTGAGGCTCCTTCCGTTGCGGCTGAGGATCTCCACGTTCCCTCCCTCCCGGTAGACCATCGCCCGAAAGCCGTCCCACTTGGGCTCGTAGGCGTAGTCGCCCTCCGGGATGCCGGCCGCCGGCTTGGCCAGCATGGGACTGATGGTCTTTGGCACGGGCAGTTCCATGGTTGGGACCTTCCTGGTTGGCCGCGGCAGCGGGAGGTGGCTGGACACCACCGTAGGATGCTTTCATGAGTCTGAACAGCACCGGCGGCCGGGCCCTCGCGTCATCCCCAGGCCATTACGACCCCCCGCTGCTGCACCCGGTACACCGGTTCGGCCGCCGTGTGCTGGACTTCCGGCGCCAGGTTGCACTCATGGCCATCATCAACCGGACTCCGGACTCCTTCTACGACGCCGGACGGACCTTTGGCCGGGACGCGGCAATCGGCGCAGCGCTGCAAGCAGTGCACGACGGCGCGGACTGGGTGGATATTGGCGGTGTTCCGTTTGCGCCGGGGCCGGCACTGGATCCCGCGGAAGAAGCCGCACGGATTGTTCCCGTCATCCGGGCGGTCCGCAGCGAATCGGACGCAATCATCTCAGCCGACACTTTCCACCCCGCCGTTGCGGAACGGGCCATTGCGGCCGGTGCCAACGTCATCAACGACACCACGGGGCTGCACGATCCCCGGCTGGGCAGGGTGGCAGCGGAGGCGGGCGTGCACCTGGTGATCACCCACAGCCTGGCCGAACCCCGGACTGCCTACCCCCGCCCGCAGTACGGGGATGTGGTGTCCGAGGTGGCCCGGTTCCTGCGCCGCCGTGCCGACTTTGCACAGGGACTGGGGGTGCCGCCGGAGAAGATCATTCTTGATCCCGGGCACGACCTGAACAAGAACACCCTGCATTCACTGGAACTGACGCGCCGCCCCGCCGAGATCGCGGAAGCCGGCTATCCGGTGCTGGCTGCGGTGTCCAATAAGGACTTCATTGGCGAAACGCTCGATGAACCCAAGTCCGGGAGGGTTGAAGGCTCCCTGGCCGCGGCGGTCGCGAGTATCTTCAACGGTGCGCGGATCCTGCGCATGCACAATGTCGAAGCCGCCTCCCGTGCCATCCGGATGACGGAGGCGATTCTGGGCTGGCGCAAACCGGTGCGGCTGCGCCACAACATGGGCGATGTGAACGGGCCCGCGCAGTGAGCGGCCCGGTCATCACCGCCGCCGGGTCCGAACGGGCCCTCGACGACGCTGACGTCCTGGCGGCCTATGGGTGGGAACAACCCGGAGAGTCCGGGCGGCCTTATTTCCGGTTCAATTTTGTGGCCTCAGCAGACGGAGCGGTGAGCTGGAACGGGGACTTTGACCCGCAGTCCTACTTCTTCGCCGCCGCCCCGGTAAAGCCCTTGGTGCTGACCTCAGCCGCCGCACCGGCCGGGCGGCGCGCTGCCCTGGAACAGGTGGCTGACGTTGAGGTGGCCGGAGCACGGACAGTCGAACCCGGGCGTGCAGCCGGGGCGCTGGCCCGGCGGGGATGGCTCCGGGTCCTGTGCGAGGGCGGTCCCCGGCTCTTCGGCTCGTTCCAAGCGGCGGGCCTGGTCGACGAGCTGTGCCTGACGCTTTCTCCGGTGCTGGCAGCCGGATCCTCCCCAAGGATCAGTGCAGGAGCCCCCGAAATCGAGCTGAAGAGGCTGCGGCTGGGGCACGTCCTCCGCTCCGGGGACACCCTGCTGCTGCGGTACCTGGCCCGCTGAGCGGCCCCGCGGGCGGAGCCTAGAAGTTGATCATATGGCCAGTCAACCCGTGGAAGGCTTCCTGTAGGGCCTCGCTGAGGGTCGGATGCGTATGCACATTGCGGGCCAGTTCAGAGGCGGTCAGGTCCCATTTCTGCGCCAGCGTCAGCTCGGGAAGCAGTTCCGAGACGTCCGGACCTATAAGGTGCCCGCCCAGGAGCTCTCCGTAGGCGGAGTCGGCGATGAGCTTCACGAATCCCACCGGCTCCCCCAGGCCGTGTGCCTTGCCGTTCGCGGTGAACGGGAAGGTGCTCACCACAACCTCATGACCCTCGTCCCTCGCCTGGGCCTCCGTCAGGCCGAAGCTTGCTACCTGCGGCTGGCAGAAGGTGGCCCTGGGCATCATGCGGTAGTCCCCCAGCGGCATGGTTTCCGCGCCGGCGATCGTTTCCGCCGCCACCACCCCCTGCGCTTCGGCGACATGGGCGAGCTGCAGTTTGGCCGTCACGTCCCCAATGGCGAACAGGTTGGAGACGCTGGTACGCATGTAGTCGTCGATCGCGATGGCGCCGCGGCCGGTGACCTCCACCCCGGTGCGTTCCAGGCCAAAGCCGTCCAGCCGCGGGGCAAACCCGACGGACATCATTACGCGGTCTGCGTCGACGGACTGCGCCTTGCCGTCCTTGTCGGTGTAGGTGACCGTGACGGTACTGCCGTTGTCAGTGACTGTCTCCACCTTCGCCGACGTGTGGATGGGAATGCCCAGCTTCTTGTACTGTTTGGTGATCTCCTTGGAGACGTCAGGGTCCTCATTGGGCAGCGCACGGTCCATGAACTCGATGATGCTCACGTCCACGCCGTAGCTGCGGAGCACGTAGCCGAACTCCATGCCGATTGCGCCGGCACCGACGATCACCATCTTTGCGGGCAGGTCACGGCTGAGGATCTGCGTCTCATAGGTGACAACATTCTCGCTGAGCTCCACTCCGGGAAGCAGCTTGACGGTGGCACCGGTGGCAATGATGGCGTTTTCGAACGTCACCTCTTCGGTTTTCCCGTCCGCCAGCGTAACCTCCATGGTGCGGGCATCGTGAAACACCCCACGTCCGTCGTATTCCGTGATCTTGTTCTTCCTCATGAGGAAGTGCACGCCTTTAACCCGGCCGTCCGCCACCTGCCGGCTGCGATCGAAGGCGGCACCGTAGTCGAAGCTCACATCTCCGTGCATACCGAATTCGCCCGCCTGCCGGGTAAAAATCTGGGCCAGCTCGGCATTGCGGAGCAGCGCCTTTGACGGGATGCAGCCCACATTCAGGCAAACGCCGCCCCAGTATTTCTCTTCGACGACGGCAACGCTGAGACCCAGCTGCGCAGTACGGATGGCGGCTACGTAACCGCCGGGTCCGGCTCCCAGGACAACGACGTCATAATGTGCGCTCATGCTGGCTCCTCAATCGTAGACACAGGGCCTTGTGGCACAGTACCGGCTCAGATGTAGCCGCGGTACCCCTCCCAGGCGCGGCGGCGCTCCGGAAAAGGATCGGACTCGATCCGGTCCTGGATATCAAAAACCCGGGTGTGCCGGTTCTCTTCCTCATACCGCGGCCAGTCTTCGCCCGGCAGGTGGCGGCGTGCAAGGTTCAGCAGCGAACCCTGGAACCGCGCGGAGAGTTCACGGAGCTCATCCCGCCCTCCCAGCAGCGACAACGCGCGGAGCGTCCGTTCGTTGGTCTCGCCGAACATCACGGGAACGTCGAAGGCATGGGTAGCACCCAGGCCCAGCATGTTCATGAGCCTGGTGGCGTAGTCATAGCGGTAGATCCAGGTTGGTGCCACCCTGGAGTGGCCTTCCGCCACCAGCTGGCTCGGGTACCAGAAGACGAGGTCGCCGCTGATCTCCACCGACCGGTCCCGCGACGGGTAGCCGGGGTAGGCGGCGGTCACGCGGTCCAGCGCGGCCGGGTCCGTGCCGGCGAACATCCGCTCGAGGCGGGCGGGCGTGGAGGGCAGGATGTTGTCCAGCTTGGCGAACAGTGCCCCCTCCTGGGCCATGGTCCCCAGCACCAGGGGCTTGGGCGCCGACTCTCCGTCGAGGAAGGTGTCTATTGGATGGCGGGGCAGGAACTCGCCGTCGATCACCGGTGAAACGCTCAGCGATCCCGGCTGCTGGACCGGCCCGATCTTCATGGTCATTTTCTGGATGGCGCCCACGAGCTTCGCCGCCGGTATCCGGGACAGCGCCTGCGCCGCTTGGGCTTCGTCCACCCGCAGGATCTCCAGGAGATCCAGCGCCCACCGTTCATGCATGTCCGGGTAGTAAGCCCCGGATGGTGCGGGACTCTGCGCGAATGCCTTGTGGAACAACGGTGCCGCGGAGGGAATGCACATCAGCGCGGTGACGGATATTCCGCCTGCCGACTCGCCAAAAATGGTGACGTTGTCCGGGTCGCCGCCGAATGACGCAATGTTTTTCTGTACCCACTGCAATGCGGCGACCTGGTCCCTGAGTCCAAGGTTGGAGTCGAACTGCCGCTCCGGGGTGGAGAAGGACGTGAAGTCCATGAATCCCAGGGCACCAATCCGGTAATTCAGGCACACGTAGACTACCTCGCCCGTGCGCACCAGGTTCGCGCCGCGGTAGGTCCGCACGGCTGAGGACCCTGAACTGAACGCGCCCCCGTAGAGGTAGACCAGAACCGGAAGCCCGGCCAGGTCCTGTTCCAGGGGTGCGCTGACATTGATGGTCAGGCAGTCCTCGCTCATCAGGGGCCGACGGCGTGAACCCGTCAGGGCGAGTCCGCGGGACTGCGGCGGTATGGGTCCGAACTGCGATGCATCCCGGATTCCGGTCCACGGATCCGGCGGGGCCGGGGCCCGGAGCCGGCGCTCGCCGAGGGGTGGTGCCGCATAGGGGATCCCCCGCCAGGTCCGCACGCCGTCTTCAATCACGCCGCGTACCCAGCCATCTGCCGTTTCAACGTCGAGTGCCGATACGTCCAGGGACATCCCTCACCTGCCTCCACCGTGCGGCGGGCCCGGGGAGCCTGGCCAGGGCCGGGCAAATGGTTCCGGTTCCGCGCATATCCACGATAGACCCCGCGCTGTTCCGGGACCATAGCGAAGGCGCGGAGGGGGCCGGGAAAGCAGAGCGCGGGAAGGAGGCCTAGCGCACCCGCGGCATGCGCTGCCGCACAACCCAGAGGTGGAAGGCGACTTCCTTTAGGCACAGCAGCACAACTGCGGCGATGTTCAGAGCGACTTTCGCGGAGGTATCCCAGTCGGTCAGGACACAGATCGTCCAGACCAGCAGCAGCACCGTCACGTCCAGCTTGCGCAATACGGACGGGGTCCTGGCTGTCCGCCGCTCCCGGGCACGCGGCTGGAGCCGCACCGGTGCGCCCGTCAGAGCCATAGCAACTTCTTTCCCCCGCAATGCGGCGGTACTGGTCTGTTCTACAGGCAGTGCCACCCTTAGAAGACTTTTATCACATCCGTCACACAACTCACAGACATTTCGCTTCTGCGGAACCCGCCCACACCTCTACGACTCACTGACGGAACCGCCCTCGACACGCCACAGGCGATCCAACCGGACGTTCTGGAGCATCCGGCGGTCGTGAGTGACCAGCAGCAGCGTGCCCGTGTAGGACTCAAGTGCCTCTTCAAGCTGTTCGATTGCGGGCAGGTCAAGGTGGTTCGTCGGCTCGTCCAGGATCAGCAGGTTGACTCCGCGGGCCTGAAGCAGCGCCAGTGCCGCCCGGGTCCTCTCGCCCGGGGACAGCTCACCAACCCTGGTGGCCGTTTGGTCCGCCTTGAGGCCGAATTTGGCCAGCAGGGTCCGCACTTCGCCGGCGTTCATTTCCGGAACACACGCCTCGAAAGCTGCAGCGAGGGGTTGCCCGGCCGCGAGTTGGGTGCGCAGCTGGTCTATTTCCCCGAGAGCCACCCCGGCACCCAGCGAGGCTGTTCCCTCATCAGGCTTCAGCGTCCCGCGCAGCAGTGCGAGCAGCGTTGACTTGCCCGCACCGTTCGGGCCGGTGATGCCTATCCGCTCACCCGAATTCACCTGCCGGGACACGGGTCCGAACTCGAAGTTCCCGCGCCGCAGCGCCGCGCCGTTCAGGACGGCCGCGACTGAACCTGAACGCGGTGCTGCCGCGATCGAGAACTGCAGCTGCCATTCCTTCCGGGGCTCCTCCACTTCTTCCAGCCGGGAAATCCGTGATTCCATCTGGCGCACCTTCTGCGCCTGCTTCTCCGAAGATTCCATGCTTGCCCGGCGGCGGATCTTGTCATTGTCCGGGGACTTGCGCATGGCGTTGCGTACGCCCTGCGAGCTCCACTCGCGGGTGGTCCGCGCCTTCGCCACCAGATCCGCCTTGCGTCCCGCGAACTCGTCATAGGCCTCCCGGGCATGGCGGCGCGCCACGGCCCTTTCCTCCAGGAACGAGTCATAACCGCCGTCGTACACGGCCACCTGGTTCTGGGCCAGATCCAGTTCCACGATCCGCGTGACACAGCGGGCCAGGAACTCGCGGTCATGCGAGACAAGCACGACGCCGCCGCGGAGCCCGCGGACGAACTCCTCCAGTTTGGCCAGGCCATCCAGGTCGAGGTCATTGGTCGGCTCGTCGAGAAGCACGATATCGAAGCGGCTCAGGAGCAGGGCAGCGAGGGCGACCCGGGCCGCCTGTCCGCCGGACAGCCCGGTCATCAGGGCCTCCGGGCCCAGGTCCAGTCCCAGGTCGGCCAGGACCGCCGGAATGCGCTCTTCCAGGTCTGCGGCGCCGGACGCCAGCCAGGTATCAAGGGCGGCAGCGTACTCGTCCTGCGCCTTGGCAGACTCAGACGCGAGCGCCTCGGCGGCAGCCTCCATTGCCGCAGTGGCGCCGGCCGCCCCGGTGCGCCGTGAAATGTAGTCCGCCACACTCTCCCCCGGGACCCGCTCATGCTCCTGCGGCATCCAGCCAACAAAGGCATCGCGCGGGTGGCGTTCTACAGTGCCGTCAAGGGGCGGGGCTGCGCCGGCCAGCAATGCCAGCAGGGTGGACTTGCCGGCACCATTTGCTCCGACCACGCCAATGACGTCTCCGGGGGCGACGGTAAGGGACAGCCCTGAAAACAGGACCCGGTGGGCGTAACCGCCGGAGAGACTGCGGGCAACAAGGGTGGCGGTCATGTGCTTAATCCTATGCCGGGCATTCAGGGCTCCCGTCCGGCCCTGCTCCTAGCTAGCGGTAACCCCGGTACCCGTCCCACGCCCGGCGGCGGACTGTCCGCGGGTCAAGTTCGATCCGGTCATACCGGTCGAAGATCTTCGTGCGCCGAGAGGCCTGGTCATAGCGGGGCCACATGGGGCCCGGCGCTCCGGTTCGGGCGAAGCGCAGCAGCGCTGACTGGAACCGGTGACCCACGTTCTTCGCTGAGCGGCGGTTTCCCATGCTGAGCAGCATCCGTCCCGCCCCGGCGTCGTGATTTCCAAAAACTGCCGCCAGGTCCAGCCCGTGCGTCGCACCCAGGCCGGCCGCCCGTGCTGCCCGCGGGGCATAGTCGAACCGGTAGGACCAGGTGGGCGCGTGGGCGGAATGTGCCTGCGCTGCCTGGACGACGGGATACCAGAACACCGCGTCTCCGCCGAGTTCCACGGCCTGCTTCCTGTGCGGGTACCCGCGGTAGGCCGCCGTGACCCTGTCCCGGCTGCCGGGGTCCGTTAGTTCGAACATCTTCTCGATCCGGTCCCGGGAGGTGGGCAGGATGTCGTGGAGCCTGTCGAAGAGCGCTCCTTCGTTATCCATGGTGCCGATAACCATGGGCACGCTGGAGGCGCGTCCCTTCTCGAACGCCTCCAGCGGATGCAGCGGCAGGAAGGATCCGTCCACTACCGGCGCGAGGCTCAGGGCGCCGGGCCTTGACTCCGGCGCGACGCGGGTGCTGAGTTCCTCCGCTGCACTGACCAGCCTTCCCGCCTCCAGTCCGGACAGGGCTTCAGCAGCACCGCCTGGCCCTGCGCCCAGCAGGTCCAGGAAATCTGCAGCCCACCGGGATGCCAGTTCGGGACCGTAGGCCGCAGCGGGCGCCGGGCTTTGCAGGAACGTCCGGTGGAACAACCCGTCTGCGGCTGGCACACACATCAGAGTCAGGGCCGACGTCGCGCCCGCGGATTCACCGAAGAGGGTGACGTTCTCCGGATCACCTCCAAACGCCGCAATATTCCGCCGGACCCATTCCAGCGCGGCCACCTGGTCCGCCAGGCCCACGTTGACGTCAAAAGTGCGCCCGGGCGTTGAGCAGGACCGGAAGTCCAGGAACCCAAGGGCGCCGAGCCGGTAGTTCATCGAAACGAACAAGACGTTCCCTGCCGCAGCCAGCCGGGTTCCGTCCACCAGGTCCATCGCCGCCGACCCCGTGCTGAAACCCCCGCCGTGAATGAACACCAGGACCGGAAGGGGCGCATCCCCGGGCTGCGGCGGCGCCGTCACGTTGATAGTCAGGCAGTCTTCGCTCATGCGGGTCCTGGCGTTCGCGCCGGGCAGGATCCGGCGGACCGGCTGCGGGGCCCACGGCCCAAACCGGCCGGCGTCGAGCACTTCCTGCCAGGGGGCGGACCGCCGGGGCAGCCGCAGCCTCAGGTCCCCCACCGGCGGCTGCGCGTACGGGATGCCGCGCCAGACCCTGGCGGTGCCCGTGTTGCGGCCGTGAACGGGACCCTCCGTGGTCTGGATGGTCAGGTCGGCTTCCGCGGTGGCAGTAGACATGGACGTCCTTTCACCTGTGCATGTGTGCCCGCTGGTAGCAGCGCGGGGCGTGCGGGCATTTCGGATACTAGTTCCCGCCCCTGGTGCAGGCCATCCCCTCCGGCCATTCCCGGCAGGCTATCCGTCGGATCGGTGCGTCTGCACTGCGGGGACGGCGCAACGCCGGTTCAGCCAGCGGCAGAACAACCGGGCAGGAAAACCATCAGTATGCTTATGCTTGCTTTACCGACCCCGACGAGAGGAGCAACATGTCACGCGTGGCAATCATTGGCGGACACGGCAAGGTAGCACTGCAGCTGGCGAAGGACCTCGCTGCGAACGGCCATCAGGTGTCCTCGCTGTTCCGGAACCCGGACCACGTATCCGAGGTGGCGGCAACGGGAGCTGTGCCGGTAGTGGCCGACGTCGAAAAGCTGGATACAGCCCAGCTCGCGGACCTGCTCGGCGGGCACGATGCCGTTGTGTGGTCTGCCGGAGCCGGCGGCGGATCACCGGAGCGTACCTACGCGGTGGACCGCGACGCCGCCATCCGCTCGATGGACGCGGCCGAGCGGGCGGGCGTCCGGCGGTACGTCATGGTGTCCTACATGGGTGCCGGCAAGGATCACGGCGTCGATCCGGACAACAGCTTCTACGCCTACGCAGAGGCCAAGGCCGCTGCCGACGAGCACCTGCGCCGCAGCGGGCTGGACTGGACCATCCTCGGCCCCAGCGCCCTGACTGACGATCCCGGGACCGGACGCATCAGCACCGGCCCTGCCCAGGAGGGAAGCGTTTCTCGCACCGATGTGGCCGCAGTAGCCGCTGAGGTGCTCGAACAGCCGGGAACGGTGCGCCAGTTCATCGAATTCATCAACGGGCAGACTCCGATCCGCGAAGCGGTCACAGCGCAGGCTTCCGCCTAGCTGGAAAACACACAGGGGCGGTTGCCGGCAGCATGGCTGCCGGCAACCGCCCCTGTGCCGTTCCGCCTCAGACGCTGCTAGAGCTCCCTGCGGGCTCCGGCTCCGGGCTCGACGGCGAAGATGTCCGGCTCCGCGTACCCGGCGCGGCCGAAGGCCCGCTCCACTGCAGCGCCAACCTGCCCGGCCTCCTGCCCATTCACCAGGGCGATCGCCGATCCTCCGAATCCCCCGCCGGTCATCCGCGCGCCGGCAGCCCCGGCCGCCATGGCTGTTTCAACGGCCAGGTCCAGTTCCGGGCTGGAGACCTCAAAGTCATCCCGCAGCGATTCGTGGCTTGAAGCCAGCACCTGGCCAAGGGCACGGATCGGCCGCCCGGATTCAAGCTGCGCGACGGCGGTCAGCACCCTCTCGTTCTCGCTCACCACATGCCGGGCCCGCCGGTAGGCCAGCCGGTCAAGCTGCGTTGCCGCCAGGACCAGGTCCGGAAGCATCACGTCCCGCAGCGAACCCGCACCCAGGGCAGCGGCGGCCCGCTCGCAGTCGCCCCGGCGTTCGGCATACCCGCCCGAATCATGGGCATGGCTGACTTTCGTGTCGATCACGAGCAGGGCCATCCCCTCACCGGCAAGGTCCAGCGGGACCAGCCTGCTTTTCCGTGACCGGCAGTCCAGGAACAATCCGTGCCCCGCTTCGGAGAGCAGTGCCGCCGACTGGTCCAGGATTCCCGTGGGGGCGCCGGCGAACTCGTTCTCCGCCTGCTGGCACAGCAGCACCAGGTCTTCGGCCGGCAGGTCCGCACCGGAGAGCTCCATGACGGCAAGGGCCGTGGCGCATTCCACGGCCGCAGACGAGGACAGGCCTGCTCCTACCGGCACATCGGAGTCCAGGAGCATGTCCATGCCCGGCACCGCGGCCCCGCGTAGTCCAAAGGCCCAGTGCACTCCGGCGACGTAACGGCTCCAGCCGGCCAGTTGACCCGGCGCCAGTTCCGTTACCCTGATTTCGGCCGCCTCGCTTCCCGGCGCGGTGGTGGCCAGGCGCAGCACTCCGTCAGTCCGGGGAGCAGCGGCGATCCGGGCCCGGCAGTCAATCGCAAGCGGGAAGACGAAGCCCTGGTTGTAGTCGGTGTGCTCACCTATCAGGTTGACCCGGCCCGGCGCGGACCAGACGCCGAGGGGTTCGTACCCGTAGAGCTCAGCGAACGCAGCCCGGGTGCTCATTCCGTACCTCCGTTCCGGGTTGCGAACAAAGGGAGGGCCCGGCGGAGCCGGGCAGCTGTCTCTTCCGGACTGACATCGGCAATGAAGGCTCCCATCGCTGCCTCGGATCCGGCGAGGTACTTCAACTTGCTCTCGGCCCGGCGGGGAGATGTCACCTGCAGGTGCATCCGGTAGGCGTCCCGCACGGGATGCTGGACAGGTGCCTGGTACCAGGCAGCAATATACGGCGTTGGAGTCGGGTACAGGCCCTCGATCCGGCGCAGGACGTCCAGGTACAGCCCGGAGAGCTCCTCCTGTTCTTCTGCCGTGAGCGAGGCAAGGTCCGGAACGTTCCGGTGCGGAACCACGTGGACCTCCAGCGGCATCCTGGCAGCGTAGGGAACGTAGGCTGTCCACCACTGACCGCGTGCTACTACGCGGCTGCCCTCGCGCAGCTCCCTGGACAACAGGTCACCGAACAGGTCTCCGCCCGTCTCTGCCCGGTATGCCTGGACTGACTCAAGCTGCCGCAGTGTCCGGGGAGTAGCAAACGGATAGGCGTAGATCTGTCCGTGCGGATGGTGCAGGGTCACGCCGATTTCTGCACCGCGGTTCTCGAAGATGAATACCTGCGCCACCCCGGGGATACGGGACAGCTCAGCGGTGCGGTGCACCCAGGCCCGGATCACCGTGCGAGCCCGGTCCAGGCTCAGTCCCGCGAAGGAAGCACCGTGCTCGGACGCGAATGCCACTACTTCGCAGCGCCCGGCCGCGGGGGCATCAGCATCGGCAGAATCCGGAGTCCCGCCGATGCCCGGACCGAACGCCGGAAACCGGTTCTCGAAGACCGCGACGTCGTACTCACGTGCCGGAATCTCGGTGGCGCGCTCCGGGCCGGAGGGGCACAGGGGGCACTCCGAGGCGGGGGGAAGGTGGGTGCGGGTCTGCCGGTGTTCGGCGTAGGACACCCATTCCGCCAGGAGCGGGTCATAGCGCATCAAAGGTGTCTGCGGGCGGGGCGGCAGGGTGCGGGTGTCCGCAGGCGCTGCACCGGTACGATCCCGGCCTTCGCCTGCATCGAAGAAGTACAACAGCTCCCGCCCGTCGGCCAGGTGTGTCCGCCGGGGTTCTGCATCCGGTTGAGGGTGGATGGCCGGGACCCTCATTCACCCTCCGTACGGCGGACATGGAGCAGCATGGCACGCTCCGGATTCAGGACGGGAAGGGGAACACCCGCCGAGCCAAGCCATGCGCCGCCGGCCGTCAGGCCGGTGGCCAGCCAGGCCGGCGGGGTGCGCTGCAGGAAGGTTCCGGGTTCATCAAGGATCACCGGATCCAGCCTATAGCCCTGCGCCGGATCCAGCCCCGGCAGGGCGGGGTCCCTAGCCGGTGATTTTGTACTTGGCGCGGTCCGCTTCGTCCAGGACCACCTGCTCCTCAGGGCGCATTGCTGATCCACCGCGGCTTGCGGGCATCCACCAGGCGCCGTCGGGTGCCTGTTCGGGGTAGGAGTCAATGCACTCGTCGATGCCGGCCTGGAGGATCTCCTGAAGACGGGCGGTCTCCTCCGGCACCAAAGCACCCGGGTCGACCTTTAGAGGTTCGCCAATGTGGATTCGTACCGGTGTCCTCCACACAGCTTTCAGGCTCAGGCCGTGTCCGCGCGTGAGCATCCGGTGGCCGCCCCAGACAGATACCGGAATGATCGGCACGCCTGCCTCCGCCGCCATGCGGACAGCTCCGGTCTTCAGCTGCCGGACGGTGAAGCTGCGGCTCACGCCTGCTTCCGGGAGCACCGCCAAATAATCGCCGCGGTGAAGCTTCTCAACGGATTCGGTGTAGGCCTCGGCTCCGTTTGCGCGGTCAACCACCACGTGCTCGCACCAGTCGCAGACCGCTGCGACGAACTTCTTGCGTGCCGCCTTTTTCGTGACCAGGAAACGCATGTGGACCTTGAGCTGCTTCCACAGCAGGTATTCGGCGAATACGAAGTCCAGATAGCCGAAGTGCGTGATGGCGACGACGGCCCCCTTGCCCGGCTCCACCTTCCGGTTCAGCCCGCGGATGATTTCATCCTGAGGCAGATGCTCGAGCCCGGTGGGAATCACCTTTACCCTGAACAGCTTCACTGCTGCGACTCCGGCGAAGACGATGGAGCGGTAGACGTACTTGTTGGGCCGGCGTTTCGGGGGCACAGTCGACTCCTAGGCTGGGAACGGGACAGCAATGGCAGTTTATCCCCTGGCGCCCGCCGCCCTGAAAATGCTTCCAGCCGGCGCTCTTCTTTCTAGCCGGCCGCCGTTCCCCGCAGGAGCAGGTACTCCCAGTCCATCTCCATGCCGCGTGCGGAGCCGCGGGCGTGGCGTTCGGCCAGCGAAGACAGTTCCCTGTCCAGTGCCGCGGAGCGTTCAGGATCATTCCCGATCCCCCGGTAGACCCCCACCGCGGGCCCCAAGTTCGTTTTGCAGAACTCCTGGAAGTGTTCCGGGTCCTCGAACCTGTCTACGGTGGCCATCTCCTTCCGGCTTCGCCAGCCGGTAACCGTTCCGTGCGGGAACAGCCCGGTCACGTAGTCTTCCCTTCCCCACAAAGGCGCACCGGGACCGGCAGGCTGCGACCGCTGGTAGTCCCCCATGATGGCGATCAGCTCCCCAACGAACCCTTCGGGTGTCCAGTTCAGCAGCGCTATGGTTCCTCCCGGGCGGCAGACCCGCACCAGCTCTGCTGCTGCCTGCCGGTGGTCAGGTGCGAACATCACGCCGGCACAGGAGATGACGGCGTCGAAGGTATCCCCCTGGAACGGCAGGTCCTCGGCATCACCTTCGACCCAGTCCAGCTCCACCCCCTGGGCGCCGGCCAGGCTGCGCCCGGCCTCGAGAAGCTCCGGGTTGAGGTCAAGTGCCACCACCCGTGCACCGGCCTGGGCGGCAGGGATGGAGGCATTTCCTGTGCCGGCGGCCACGTCCAGGACGTAGTCACCCGCAGATATCCCGGCTTCGGCGCTCAGCACTGCACCGAGTCCGGGCACTACTTCCGAGGCAACGGCGGCATAGCCGCCCAGTGCCGACATGCGCCGGTGCTGTGCCTTTCGTTCATGGGCTTCCCCGGATTGTCCGGGGCGGTGTGTATCCATGGCTGCCCTCCTGCGCCAGGCTGTCGAACGGCCGCTCGGAGTCCGTCCCCGCAATTCTCATCTTGCCCCCGCCGGCTGTAAAGGCGTGCGCCAAGGTTCCCGCGGCACCCGGGCTGGCTATCGTTGAGGTATGGCCCTTCCGGATGGCGAGGTTCCAAAAGTGTCCGACGGCGCCGAGCACGCAACTGCCGACCCGCCGGCAGCCGAACTGGATTCGCGGCTTGGTTCCATCGACTGGTCCGTGCTGCCGCAAGGTGCAGTCCAGTTTGGCCTTGAGGCGCCCAGCGGCACGCTTGCGGCCGCCGCCATGGGAGAACGGGGCAGGATTCCGGTGCTGCTGGTGCCGGGAGTCATGGGATCCAAGGAGGACTTTTCACTGCTGATGCCGCTGCTGGCCTCTGAGGGGTATTACGTGCAGGCCTATGACCTTGCCGGCCAGTATCAATCAGCCGCCGCCGGTCCGGAGCACCTTTCCCCTCCGCGCATGCATTATGACTATGACCTGTACGTAGAAGACCTGCTGGCGGCCCTGGACCTCCTGGGCGAACCGGCGCATGTACTGGGCTATTCATTTGCCGGCGTCGTTGCAGAGCTGGCCCTGCTGCGCCGTCCGGACATGTTCCGGACGCTGACCCTGATGAGCGCACCGCCTGAACCGGGGCTGGCCTTCCGCTCAGTCAGTGTCCTGGGACCGCTGGCCCCGCTGGTGTCCGGTCCGGTCAGCGCGGACCTCATTGTCTGGGGCGTAAAGCGGAACTTCGTGCGGGTTCCGCCCTCACGGATGGATTTTGTGCGCAGCCGGTTCAGGTACACCCGCAGGCAGTCAATCCGGGACATTATCACGCTGATGCGGCATGTTCCGGATGTCCGTTCCCAGCTTGCCGGCCAGCCGCTGCCGAAGCTTGTGGCGGTGGGCGAACACGATGTCTGGCCCAACCGGGTCCACGCCGGCTTTGCCCGGGCCATCAAGGGCCGGCTCGCTGTTTACCGCGGCGGACACAGTCCCTGCGAGACGGCACCCCACCAGCTCGCCCGTGACCTGCTCGCACTTTACGAGGATGCCGGACCGTAGGCCCCGCCGCGCCGCTGCCCCAGCCGCCATTGCCGGCGGAGCCTGCGCCGCACCAGGGGACCCTGCTGCTGAAAGTCCACGGAGAAAGTAGTCCAGGCCATGGAGAGCCTCTTGGCCAGCCCGGACCAGGTTTCGAGCGGACGGGCAGAAACGCCAACCCGCAGTGAATCCACCCAGAGGACACTCATGTCCGGGGCGACCTGCCAGCTAAGGTCCAGGTCGTCATGGATCCGGGAGCCGGAGCGGTGCACGTCTTCGCGCATGCGCTTCCACAGCGGCGCCGGAAGCGCGAAGTTGGATCCAAAGATCGGGGGATGTCCCATCAGGAGGTTCATCGACCAGCGGTACCCGGCTATGTACAGGTGCTCGGCGATCCAGCGGGTGAGCCGGTTCCCGCCGTAGAAGTTTCCCGGACCGGTGACCACGGTGAGTGGTCCGGCAGCTTCCGCCAGGGCTTCGATCCGTTCCAGCCAGTCCGGCGGCGGCACCGAGTCAGCGTCCAGCCTGGCCAGCAGCTCGCAGTTCGCGGCATCGAATCCGCAGGCCGTTGCCGCGGCGACTCCGGGCAGTGCCTCTGCCACGCGGCGGACCCCGGCCGCGCAGCAAACCGCAGCGGTGTCATCGGTGGACTCGTTGTCCACCACCACAATCTCGTCCGCCCGGCGGGTTTGCTGCTGCAGGGCCGCCAGGCACGTGCGGAGGAAGTCGGCGTCATTCCGTGCGGGTATCACTACTGAAATAGTTGCCATGTCCCCTGCTCTCCGGCCTACGCAATCCTCCCACCGGGGGTCGGAGGGTGGAAGGCATGGCCGCCCGCTGACGTGGCCGGGACAGCAAAAAAGGACCGGCACGCGGCCGCTCCTTTTTGCCGAAGCGTCACACGATTCTGGCCGGATTAGAGCGTCGTGGCCACTTCGTCGTAGTCGTAGCGCGGCAGGCGGTCGAACCAGGGGTTCTCCCCCGGCTTGCCCACGTTGACCACCATGAAGGTGCGCCGGTTGGTGCCCGCGTGGAATTCGGCGTCGATGCCGGCGGCGTCGAACGCACCCATGGGTCCGGCGGCCAGGCCCACGGCACGGACAGCCAGAATGAAGTAGGCGGCCTGCATGTGGGCGTTGTTGTTGCCCATGATGCTGCGCAGCTCGTCGTTGCCGTCGAACATTGCCTTGCGGTCTGCTGCATGCGGGAAGAAGGTCGGGAACCCTTCGTGCCATTCGGTGTCGAAGCTGAGCACGGCAACGGCGGGGGCCGAGGCGGTCTTGCCCTGGTTGCCTTCGGCCATGTGCTTCACCAGCCGCTCGCGTGCCTCCGGCGAGTTCACCCAGGTGATGCGCATCGGCTGGATGTTCATGGACGTCGGGCCCATCTTGGTCAGGTCATAGATGGCCCGCAGCTGCTCCTCGGTTACCGGTTCGGAGCTGAACGTGTTGGCGGTGCGTGCTTCCAGGAAAAGGGCGTCGAGTGCTTCGGTGTCAACGACGAATTGATCCTGGCTTACCTGGGTGGTGCTGTTGCTCATGGAGACACTTTCTGGTCGGCGAAGTTACCAAACCTTGTTAACAGCGTTGATTCTGCTGCGCTTCCCCAACGAGCCGTGATGCTCCTCACAGCTAAGTCTCCGGCAGGCCCATCTTCCGGCGGCTGGGCTGGACCCGGGGCGGTTCGCCGGGCATCTTCGGGTAGTCCGGTGGAAAGGGCAGTTCCCCCAGGCCGTTGTCGAGGTCCCGCTGCCACCACTCCAGCAGGATGTCGATGCTTCCCTGCACCTCTCCGAAGGCGGCCCAGGGGTCGCCGGTTTCCGCGAGCCGCTGCGGCACGGTCGCCACAGTGAGGGCGCGGGGATCCACTGCCTCCAGTTCCGCCCAGGTGACGGGGGTTGAGACGGGGGCATGCGGCAGCGCCCGCGGGCTGTAAGCTCCGGCCATGGTGCGGTCCCGGTTCGCCTGGTTGAAGTCCACGAACACTTTCTCGCCGCGTTCCTCCTTCCACCACGACGTCGTTACCCGGTCAGGCATCCGGCGCTCGAGTTCGCGCGCGGCGGCGATCACGGCATGCCTCACGTCCTGGAATTCCCGCACCGGTTCAATGGGTGCGAAGACGTGCAGGCCGCGGTTGCCGGAAGTCTTGACGAATGCTTCCAGGCCTGCCTCGGCCAGCACCTGGCGCAGGGCATTCGCGGCAGGTACGGCGTCGTCGAAGTCGGTGCCGGGCTGCGGATCCAGGTCAATGCGGAGCTGGTCCGGGTTGTCCGGGTCCGATGCCAGGGACGGCCAGGGATGGAACACCACGGTGTTCATCTGCACGGCCCATACCGCTGCCGCAGGCTCGTCGATGACCAGCTGCGGATGGGAACGGGCACTCGGATAGACAACCATGACGTCCCGCACGTAGTCCGGCGCGCCTTTGGGCGGGTTCTTGGAAAAGAACTGTTCGCCGTCGATCCCGCCCGGGAACCGCTGCAGGGCCAACGGCCGGTTCCCGTTGGCTGCGGTGAACGCCTCGCCTACGGCAACGATGTAGTTTGCGAGGTCCAGCTTCGTGAAGCCGGATTCCGGCCACAGCACGCGGTCCGGACTGGAGATCCGAACCTCTCGGGCGCCGTGGGGTCCGGGCACTGACAGGGTGGTTGCTTTGGCCGCCATGCTGGCAGGCTACCTGCCTGCATGGTCCCGTGTCAGCGTTGCACGGGGCGGGACCGGGCAGCCCCCTTCCCCGCCGGGGTGGCCGAAGGCATACTTTTCTTCCACCGGCCCTTGCCGGCCCCAAACAGTTCGGAGAGGATTTGCCATGCCCAGCCAGATGAATCCCTACCTCAGCTTCCGTGACAACGCGGCCGAAGCCATGGCCTTCTACCAGGAGGTTTTCGGCGGCACACTTGAGAGCTCCACTTTCGGAGAAATGCATGCCAGCGACGACCCGGAGGAGGCCGGCAAGATCATGCACTCGGCACTGACCACGGACAAGGGCTTCGTCCTCATGGCCTCGGATACGCCGAACAGCATGAACCTCGATGAAGGCAGCAGCTACTCTATCTCGCTGAGCGGCGACGACGCCGATGATCTGCGCGGCTACTGGGACAAGCTCCTCGACGGCGGACAGATGACTCTTCCGCTGGAGCGGGCGCCGTGGGGAGATGTTTTCGGCATGCTGACAGACAGGTTCGGTACGAGCTGGATGGTCAGCATCGAAGACGGCGGGTCCTAGGGGCCGGTGCGGCGCCTGGTCCCTTCGCCAGCCGCGGCAGTGCGGAGCGCCAGCGCTGCCACCGCTCCGCCGACGGCCGAGTAGAACACTTCGAGGGGCTGGAATTCAATGACGGCCGTTTCCCACACCTCCAGCCCCACGAGTGCAGCACCGGCCGCTGCGGAGACCAGCGGCGCCGCAGGATGCCGGACGAGCTGGAGGGATCCCGCGGCAATGTACCCTCCGCCGCATCCGGCTGCCAGGAACAGGCCGGGCAGGCGCCAGTTCCTGAAGGGGGTTCGCGCCAGGACGTGCGGACCGGCATGGAGGAAGGACCCGTGCGGCAGGGCTGCCAGCACCGCTCCGGATACCACGGCGGCCGTGCCCGTGGTGAGTTCCAGGCAGATGAGCATCTTCTCGGCGCGTGTGAAGGGCTTCGATTCGCTCCGCATGCCCGCGTCGCCGCTGGTCTGTTTCTGCACGGCCTTTTCCTGTTCTCTCGGGTTCGTCCTGCCGGTGACCAGCGGCAGGCCTGGCTGCCGCTGCTTCCCGCCGCGCCGCTACCGGCAGTATCCAGCGTGCCGCGCCCCGGGTCCATACCTTGAATGCTCCGCCCGCGCCGACGCCCGCCCTGCCAAGCTTTCTCGTCCGCTTTGCCGTCCACCGGCACCCGATCCCGAATCCCTGGTGAATCTGGCCGGGCAGGAACAGCTGGCCTCGGTTGTATCCCGTACTTCCGACGGGCTCCAGGCTGCCCTGCGGACGCTCGGCGAATCTGCGGAAGAGGTCTAGGTGTACTGAGACAGCACGTTAGTTACACCTGGTGATGGGTGCTTTGCCTCCGAGGCTGCCGTGTGGGCGTTGGTGGTTGTAGAAGTCTAGCCACGGTTGCAGGGCATCGGTGCGGGCTTGGTTGGAGTCGAAGACCTGCCGGTAGGCCCAGCCTTCCTGCAGGGTCCGGTTGAAGCGTTCGGCTTTGCCGTTCTGCCAAGGATGGCGGGGCTTGATCAGGATGTGCTTGGCACCCAACGTGGACAGCACCGCCTGGAAGTCATTGGAGAGCCGGTAAGCGAACGCGTTATCCGTCATGACTCGTTTCACCGGCGCTCCGTGCGCGGCCATGAACGCGGCAGCCCGCTGCAGGAACCCGGCGCAGGTCGGACCCTTCTCATCGGGGTGGACTTCCACGAACGCGAGCCTTGAGTGATCGTCCACGGCGACGTGGACGTAGTCGAAACCGACTCTCGTGTGGCCGGTGCTGTGGTTGCGAGCGGACTGATTCGGGTCTGCCCGCCAGCCGCCCCCGTCCGGGATCCGGCCGAGTTTCTTCACATCGATATGGACCATGTCCCCGGGAGCGTCGCGTTCATACCGGCGCTCCGTTGCCCGGGCGGCACGGATGCGGATACCGGTCAGCGGATCCAGCTCCCAGAGCTTGGGGACACCGGAACGAAGAAGGATCCGGGACACCGTGCGGACGCCTACCCCGGTGCGGGATGCGATATCGGCCGGCCCGGTGCGGTGCTCGGTACGGGTTGTTAGGACCTCGGCGGTTTTCTCCGGGCTGGTCGCGTGCGGGCACGTTTTGGGCTTCGAAGAACGGTCTTCCAAACCGGGCGGGCCTTCTTCCCGGTACCGGTTGACCCACCGGTAAGCGGTGGGCCGGGAGATACCCATTTCCTTCGCGACATGGGCTACCGGCCGCCCGGAAGCGACGCGCTGGACCAGGATCATTCTTCCGGCCGGAGCCAGACGGGCATTACCGTGGGACATGAAGACCTCTTGGGTTCGGCTGTGTGTGGTAACCACCAAACCTAAGAGGTCTTCACCCTATTCACGTGTAACTAACGTGGTGTCTCAGTACATCTAGGGCACGGAGCAGCTTCCATCCTTCGGGACGGGCAGGGCGCGTAAGCTCAGCACATGGCCAGATACTTCGACGTCCATCCCGATAATCCCCAGCCCCGCACCATCTCCCAGGTCACCGCTGTTCTGCGGGAGGGCGGGCTGATCGCCTATCCCACGGACTCCTGCTATGCCCTGGGCGCGCAGCTCGGCAACCGCGAGGCGCTGGACCGGATCCGCAGCATCCGCGAACTCGACTCGAAACACCACTTCACGCTGGTGTGCCGCGACTTCGCCCAGCTGGGCCAGTTCGTCCAGGTCAACAATGACGTATTCCGCGCCATCAAAGCCGTGACGCCGGGCAGCTACACCTTCATCCTGCCCGCCACGAAGGAAGTTCCGCGCCGCCTTCTGCACCCGAAAAAGAAAACGGTGGGCGTGCGGATCCCGGACAACAAGGTGGTGCAGGCACTTCTGGAGGACCTCGGTGAGCCCATTCTTTCCAGCACACTGCTGCTGCCGGGCCAGGAAGAGGCCCTGACCCAGGGCTGGGAAATCCAGGACACCCTCGGAAACCAGCTGGACGCCGTAGTGGATTCGGGCTTCTGCGGTCCGGAACCGACAACGGTCATCGATTACTCAAGCGGTGCCGCGGAAGTAGTCCGGCACGGTACCGGGGATCCGTCGCGCTTCGAATAGGCCCTTCCCGTCCCGCCGGTTCGCTCCTTCGATGCCCGGATTCCGCCGGCGCGGTTGACGCCGCCGTCAGCGTGCCTGCAGGGTGAGCGCACTTGATGAGGGGGCATGCGTCATCACTCGCGCACTCTGAGACGGGAATCCACAAATGAACAAGGGAAAACTGACAGTAACGACGGCGATACTGGGCGGACTGATCCTCGCCGGCTGCAGTGCAGCGGCCGGCAAGGCGGCAGATCCGCCGGACGCGGCAGCCGGCCTGGAACAGGCCGGCACCAAAAAGGGACCCAAAGAGCCGCGGCCGGACACACCACAGGGCGCCAGGAACGTCATCCTGATGGTCGGGGACGGCATGGGCACGGCCCAGCGCAATGCCATCCGGCTCTCCCACGTGGGGCTCACGGGCGAACTCGTTATGGACTCACTGCCGGAGCTTGGACTGGTGCACACCAATTCCGCGGACCCTGAAACCTTCGTCACAGACTCAGCTGCCGCCGCAACCACCATGTCCACGGGTGTGAAGACCTACAACGGGGCCATCGGCGTCGACCTTAATGGCGCCCCCGTCCCCACGGCACTGGAGATCGCGGCGGCACTGGGCAAATCGACCGGCCTTGTCACTACGGCCCAGGTGACGGACGCTACCCCCGCGGCCTTCGGATCACATGTGTCCGACCGCGGCGAGCAAAGCGAGATTGCGCGGCAGTTCCTTGAATCCAGCCAACCCGACGTGATTCTGGGCGGCGGTGAGGACCACTGGTATCCCGCCGGGAACCCCGGCATGCATCCTGACAACCCGGCGGAGGATCCTTCCGAGGAGAGCACCGGACCGGTCAACCTGGTGGAGCAGGCCCAGTCGGACGGCTACGAGTATGTCTGGGACGAGGCCGGTCTGCTGCAGGCACAGGGGCCCAAAGTGCTTGGCCTCTTCGCCAACGAGGAGATGTTCCAGTACGGCGACGACGTTGAGGAAATCTACGAGCCGTCCGTTCCGCTGACCACCATGACGCAGATGGCGCTGGAACTTCTCTCGGCTCCGGCAGCACAGTCACGGCACGGCGGAGGGAATTCAGGGTCTGACGGCGGCGGGTTCTTCCTGCTGGTGGAGGATGAAGGAATCGACTCGATGTCCCACGTCAACGACGCCGGGCTGACCATCAAGTCCGGGATCGCCTTCGAACAGTCCGTAGCGGTGGCCAGGGACTTCGCGGAGGCTGACGGGAATACCCTGCTGATCGTCGTCGGGGACCACCAGACCGGCGGCATGACCATCGAAGCGTTCAACGACACCGAGGACGAGTCCGGGGACGGAATATCCGCCGAAGACGGCCCCCTCGCGGTGGCGAATTCGGACCAGGTGTTCTCCGTTGACTGGACCACGGAAGGCCACACCGCCCTCGATGTGCCCCTGACAGCGATGGGCCCGGGATCGGAGAAGCTCGGCGGGTTCTACGAGGACACACACGTTTTCGACGTCATGGTTGAGCAGCTGCGGTCCGGAGTGGCCCGCTCTTCGCTCGACCTGCAGCCACACCGCGGCGGTCGTGGTGAATACACTGAGGAATCACTGGCGGCCTTTCGGCATTCGCTTCAGCTGGGTGTCAGCACACTGGAACTGGACACCCATCTGAGCGAGGACGGCGCCGTCGTTGTCTGGCATGACGACGTCATCCTGGCCGCCAAGTGCCGGGACACCGAACCGGCTGCCCCCGGAGACCCGGACTTTCCCTACGTGGGTGAGAGGGTGGCCGAACTGACGCTGGCGCAGCTAAAGACCCTCGACTGCGGTTACGCCCAGCTACCCGGCTACCCGGAGCAGCAGGTGGTGGAGGGCAACAGGATGGCCGAGCTGAAGGACGTGTTTGCCCTCGCCCGCGAGCTGAGGGCGCGCGGGGTGGGCTTCAACATTGAAACCAAGGTGGAGGACGGGCGTGCCGGCGGCCCCGGAATGGAGGCACTGACGCGGGCCGTTGTCCGGGAGGTCCGCAAATCCGGAATGGCGGACCGCGTGAGCATCCAGTCCTTCGACTGGTCCGCACTGAACCTTGCGGGCCGCCTTGACCCCCGCCTGGTCCGGGTGGCGCTGGTGGACGTTCCGGCAACCCTCGAGACAGGGGAGCCCGGTGCAGCCCCGATTCTGGGCGGTATCGACATTGACGACTACAACGGGTCTGCAGTGCAGGCTGCCGCTGCCCAGGGCTATGACGCCATCTCGCCCGTCTACAGCTCGGTAACGCGGCAGCTGGCCGCTGAAGCGAGAGCGGCTGGACTGGCGATCGTGCCGTGGACGGTAAACGAGCCGGCTGCCATGAACTACCTCATCGACCTCGGCGTAGACGGAATCATCACCGATTATCCCACCCGGCTGAGGCTGGTCATGGAACAGCGCGGAATCCCGCTTCCCCGGGGTTACGGCGGGTGATAATCCTGCGGGCCTGAACGACGGCGGCGCCGTCCGCTCCTGCCGGACGGCGCCGCCGCCGGACCTCAAACGGCCACTAGACTGGAGGGCGTCCAGTCCGCACCACCAAAGAAGTCCTGAATGTCCCGAGGGAAGCATCATCCGCCGCGTCCGAAACCTGCCAACAGCGAAGATTTCCTGATCGCAGCGGATTTGAAAAAGGACCGCGGGTGGACAGATACGCAGATCAAGGCTTTCCTGCCGGAGCCGGACCGCACCGCCCGTAATCCGTTCTCGCGCAAAGCTGCTCCCATGAAGCTCTACTCCAGGGAACGGGTCGAAGCCGTCGAGTCAACTGACGAGTTCAGGAAGGCGCGCGAGGCGTCGCGCAAGCGCCAGCTGGCTGCCCGGGAGCGTTCCCTGTCCAAGAAGAAGGAAGCCGTTGCTGCTGCGCGGGCGCTGGAGCTTCGGATTGTTCCCGAGCCATGGGACGAGGTGCAGCAGAAGGCACTGGACCACTACAACTCCCGGCTCCGCCGGAGCCAGTCTCCTGCGGGGCCGCGGACGTCCCAGGCCCGGCGGGACCGAATGACGGTGAACTACCTGAGGCACAAACAGACTTCCTATGAGGAAGAACTAAAGGAGTTCAAGGGCGTTGTCGGTGTTGGTGAAGCCTATCTGGTCGTCCGCAACCGGATCCTGGACCTGATCGCCGAAACGTATCCGCTCCTGCAGGCCGAATGCGAACGGCAGAAGTTCGATGCGCCGGACCTGCCGAACGGCGTCGTGCTGTAGCCGGCCGGGATTCGCGGCCGGCTGCGAAGGGCGCAGCCCGCCGCGGCCGTTCTGCGCCCTCCAGTGCGGCGCCGGTCAGCGGCCGAACAGCTTGGCCAGCCATCCCGCGTTCTCGGCCTTCGGGGCAGGTGCATTCCGGTCACAGGTACAGCGGTCCGACTTCGGAATACTCCGCATGACCTCCTGCACGTGGTTCCCGCAGCCCGCCCAGGTGGACTTTCCGCAGCTGCGGCACTTAACGGCACGGCACATGATTTTCTCCTTGAATGTCTTTGCCCGCCGGACCGGTGCCCGGCGGCTGCCTCCACTATCCCGCATACCCCGGGGGGTATGCAAATTACCCGCCGGGGTATACCATGGGAATGAATCGTGCCCGTTCCGGCACACCGCGCACAGGAGAAACCATGCAGCTCGACGCCGAAGACACCACGCCCATCATCAACCGCCTCAAGCGCGCCCAGGGTCAGCTGGCAGCGGTAACACGCATGCTCGAGGAGGGCCGGGACTGCAAGGACATCGTCACGCAGCTTTCAGCGGTATCCAAGGCGGTGGACCGGGCAGGTTTCGCCATCATCGCTTCGGGCCTCGAACAGTGCCTCACCAGCGAGGACCCCACCCTGGACCGCAAGGAGATGGAAAAGCTCTTCCTGTCCCTCGCCTAGGGCAGCTCCAGCGGCGCCGGCTAGAAAATCACCACGAAGCGCATGACGGCGTCGTACAGCTTGGCAGTCAAGGCCTCACTCGGGCCCATCGAGGCACGGTCCCGCAGAGCCACATCCGGATGGTCGGTGATGATGCCGTCAACGTTCTCCCGGAGCATGCTCCGGGTGGCATCGCGGTTGTTCACGGTCCACACGTAAACCTGCTTTCCGTCCGCCCAGGCCGACTCACGGACCGCCCCGGTATACGAGGCTTCCTCCACCACAATGAAGTCAGCAGTGGTCTGCGGCGACGCGACGCCCGCCACGGCGAGGGTGAGGCCCACGTAAAGCCCGGGCCGCAGACGCTTTAGCTCTTCGGCCTTCTCCAGGCTCAGCGAGTGGTAGATGTTTTCATGCAGGGCATCCAGGGACTCCAGCTCGGCAATCAGCCGCTCGACGTAATCATCGGTTTCTCCGCCGTGAAGCTTCAGCTCAATCAGCAGCGGCTGTCCGGCCTCCTTGGCGGCGAGGACATAGTCGCCAAGTGAGGGAATCAAATCGATGTGCCCAAACTGGTCCTTCACGGCAATGGAGGTGAGCTCGGCAAGGGTCAGGTCTCCCACCGCGTCCCTGCGTCCCGCCAACCGCTGCAGGGATGCATCGTGCATGGCAACGAACTGCCCGTCTGATGTCTGCATAACATCCATCTCGACAAGATCGGCGCCCGCGTCCGCTGCAGCACGCAGACCGGAGATCGTGTTTTCGACGCCGCCGCCGCTGAACCCGCGGTGTCCCAGGACCAGCGTTCGGGGAACATCACGCAGGCCGTCCATGACCGGAATATTGATCAGTCCCAGCACCAAGGCGGGGACGACGGCGGCGCCGGCCACCATTGTGCCCCGCCTTCGACTCTTACCCGCACTGGGCGGCCCGGACGCGGCCCCCGGTCCGGCGATTCGATCCTCACGCTGCCCCTCCAGACCAAGCAGAGGCATGCTGCGGTTCATGAGTTCCAGGAGCATTCCCGCTACGAAGAGCACAAAACCGCCGGCGATTCCCACCCCGGCTACCTGGGCCGCACCCAGGGCAAAAGCGGCAACTCCAGCGGCGGCCCGGGGAAAGACAAGGTCTGCGGCAAGGGTGGGAAGAATCGCCAGCACCATCAGCACGGCCCCTGCCAGCAGGGCCGCCGCTGCAGCGGCTGCACCGGCAGCGAGCAGGGCCGGGGTGGTCCGGCCCGTCGCGCGCCGGCTCAGGCGCATCGCCTTACCTCCGGGCACCCCGTACACGGCAAACAGCGGCACCGCCAGCGAATACCGCAGCGCAGCAGTTCCTGCCACAACCAGGAACGAGACGTAGATGAGCGTTCCCGGCGTCGACTTGAGCATTTCACCGCTGACGAAGTTCGGTATGGCAATCGCATGCGTCAGGACCGAAAAGAAACCAGCCTGCGTCAGCGGAACCACAAGGAACAGGTACGCACCCAGGGGCATGAATCCGGGCCGGACAATGCGGCGCATGACGGCAAGGAGTCCGGCCCCCAGCACCGGGGGCCGAAGGCCGGTACCGCTGCGCACCAGGTCCACCGCTACCACCAGGAAGCTGAGCTGCAGGGAAACAGCCAGCAGTGCGAGCACGGACAGTCCCGCCAGCCAAGTGACGGAAACCCCGCTGGCGAGCATCGCGGCGATTGCCTCAGACGTCACCGCATGGATCCCGGCGGACGCAAGCGCCTGGGTGAACATCCAATGAATCAGCGGCGAGACGAAGGCCAGCGGGATGACCTGGCTGACCGCATACACGGCAAGCAGCCGCCACCCTCCCCGTCTCAGCACGTCCCAGCCGGCCCGCATCAGGCCGGGGACGAGCCGCCGGAATGTCAGTCCGGCCGGCAGTGCCGTCCGGGCTGCGCGCTTTCCGGTGGACGCGCTGCGACGGCCGGCTTCCTGCAGTCCCTTAGTCATGGCTGCGCCGCCCGGGGCGCAGCGGGCCCGGCAAGCCCAGTTCACGCACGGTTGCGGACCTTGCGGTAGGGATGGGTATCCACCTTCGTAGTGAGGGCGGTAATGACGTCCTCATAGGGGCGGTTCCGGCGCGCCGCAGCCATCATGGCCTTCGTCGTCCTGGCTGCACCACGCAGGCTCATTGGACGGCCGGCGACACCGTAGAGCAGCAGTGCCCAGTCCGGCAACAGGAAGAGGATTCCGTCCTGGATGACTATTCCTGTCCACACCTTCACCGGATTTCCCCGCAGGGACGGCTGCCGGAGGGATCGGCTTACCTCAGCGGCGGGCAGGCACAGCGCCAGCCAGTCCTTTTGCCCGTCGATGTACTGTTCCAGTTCCGCATAGGTTGCCGGCAGGCGGTCCGGATCGATTCCCACAAGCCCGGCGGAGATGTGCTGCTCAACCACAAACTGGTCCTGCTGCTGCGCGGTGAGCCTGGGCCCATATGCTTCGGCAGCCCGGAGCACTGCAAAGACGAGCGTGTTGTGCGTCCAGTCCATCCAGTCTTCGGTTTCCGCGCGAAGCGTCTGCCCGCCTACCGGATCCTGCCAGTTCGCATGCTTGTGCATTCCGCGAACAGACCGGGCAGCGGCGTCGGCGTGCGCCCTGTCCCCGAAGATCGTCGTGTCGATGTATTGCCCGGTCCGCTCGCCCCTGGCTGCTGCGTCCTGGCCGGCAGTACTGACATGGGAAAACAGACGCATCATTCCGGGATTCAGTGCCTGCAGCAGCAGTGCGGCCATTCCGCCGAGCTTGGCCGATGGGTCCGAATAGAGCTGCCAGCTGATGCTTCCGGGGCCGAAGTACCCGTCATCTTGTCGAGGCTGGTCGGTTGGCCGGGCGGTCGAGGTCATGGTGGCTCCTTGAAGGCGGGCGGACTTATGTTGGAATTCAGCTAATTTTGGACAGCATCCAACTTTGCGATGAGTATATAGGCACCGTCACCTCAGCTTCGTCACTATGGCGACACAATCCCGGGCGAACCGGAATGCCGGCCCAGCGGCGGACTCCCGCAGGGACTAGCGTCGGCTGAAGGCCTCGGCCTTCCGCGTGGGTCCTGCCACCAGGAGTTCATCGCCCTCTTCGATCAGGAGGTCGGGCTCCGCGAACCGCCACTCGCCGTCGGACTTGCGGACAGCCACGATCACGACGCCGAACCGCCTGCGCACCTGCGACTGGTAAATCGTGGCGCCGGCCAGGAATTCCCGCGGCGCGGTTTCGATCACGGCGAAGCTCCCGCCCAGCGGAATGTAGTCCAGCAGGCTCCCCTGAACCAGGTGCGCCACCCGGCACCCCATGTCCTTCTCCGGAAACACCACATGGTGCACCCCCAGCTGCTCAAGCACCGTTCCGTGCGCCTCGGTGACAGCTTCCGCCCAGATCTGGGGCACGCCGAAGCGCAGCAAAAGGGACACCGTAAGGATGCTGGCTCCGATGTCCCGGCCAATGGCCACCACAACACGGTTGAACTCCGGAATTGACAGCTGGCGCAGGACATCTTCCCTGGTGGCATCCGCGGCCACTGCGTAGGTCAGGCGCCCGTCCAGGCCCTGCACCACTTCATGGTCCCCGTCCACCCCCAGGACATCGGTGCCGCTTGCCATAAGCTCAAGGGCGAGTGCCTGCCCGAACCGTCCAAGACCGATCACCGCCACGGCGTCGGACTCACTGATCCGCTTTGCCTCCCTGCCGCTGAAAAGGTTGAACTTAGCCAATGATCGGCCTTTCCTCAGGGAGCCGGTACCTAAGCCGGCGCTCCCGCAGGACGAGCGCCGAGGCGAGCAGAACGGGTCCGAGCCGGCCTGTGAACATAAGTACCACCAGGATCATCTCCCCCGCTACGGGAAGGGAAGACGAGACGCCGGCGGAGAGCCCCACTGTCCCAAATGCCGAAACCGTCTCGAACAGCAGCCGGTCCATCGAGTGGCTGGACATGGCCATCAGCGCCCCGGTTGAAACAGCGATGACTCCGGCAGCGACCAGGACCAGAACCAGGGCCTGCCGTGCGGCGAAGGCGGGCAGCGCTTTGCCGAGGGCCGTCACCTGCTCGTTGCCGCGTGCCTCAGCGACAACGGCGAACACCAGCACCGCGAAGGTTGTCACCTTGATGCCGCCGCCGGTTCCGGCCGGTGCCGCGCCAACAAACATCAGCACATCCATTCCCAGCCAGGACAGCGGTTCCATGTTGACGACGTCGATCGAACTGAAGCCCGCGGTCCTGGTTTGCGCAGACATGAAGAACGCGGCCAGGAACCGTTCCGGGCCCGTGAGGGCGCCGAGAGTTTGCGGGTTGTTCCATTCACACAGTGCAAGAAAGGCCGTTCCGGCCGGCAGCAGGATCAATGTCCCCCACAGCACCAGCCGCGTGTTGATGGTCCAGCGCAGCGGACTCCGCCAGGCGCGGCGCAGTTGGACAAGCACCGGAAAACCCAGCCCCCCGATGATTACGGCGGCGGCCACAGGAAGGCATACCAGGGGATCCGCCCCAAAGCCCTCCAGGTTCCGTGGAAATAGGGAAAACCCCGCACTATTGAAAGCCGAGACGGCATGGAACACCCCCAGCCAGACGGCTTCACCGGGATCCATGCCGTAGCCAAGCCGGAACCGCAAAGCCAGCAGCAGCGCTATCACTGCTTCGGTGGCGAGGGAGATGCGCACGACGCCGCCGATCACCCGCGGTGTGCTGTCCAGGTCCTGGCTGCGGTTTTCGGCTACGGCCTGCAGCCGGGACCGGAACCTGTACCGTCCCATGACTGCCAGGCCTACCATCGAGGCGAACGTCATGACGCCCAGCCCACCGACCTGGATCAGAGCAAGGATGACAACGTGTCCGAAGGCGGACCAGTACATGTGGGTCTCAACCACTGAGAGTCCGGTAACGCGGAGCGCGGAAACCGAGGTGAAAAGCGCTTCCGTAAAGGAGGCGTTCCCGGGTACCGCGTCCGAGGCAGGCAGCATCAGCAGTCCCGTTCCGCAGAGGGCTGCGGCTACGAAACCGAGGAAGACAACTTGTGAAGGGCGCGGGACCCGCCGGCGGCCGCCCGGCCCGGCACGCTCAGGCACATTCTGACAGTACGCCGGCGTGTTGCCGTGGTTCCGCGCTGCGCCACCGGCCCCGTGCTGTTGAATAGCTGCGTCCGGCAGGGGGTTTCCCGGCCATGCTTCCGGTGTTTGGCAGTTTCATGCCAGAGCGGAGCCTGTCCCGATGGGGAATGCCGGGGACGGAGTGCGGAGCAGTTACAGGTTCGCGTCCGTGTAACTGCCGCGCCCGCCGGAGGCAGGGTGCTGTGACCGGCTCGCTGCACCAGCCGCAGAACCGAAGGCAGCCGTATAGCTGTCCACCGCTGCGGCCGAGACACGGTGAGCCGCGCCGTCGAACCGCGCGGTGTATCCATGACCGGAAGGCAGGCTCGGCCGGGAACCGTTCCGGCGGGGCGGCACGGACGTGGACTGGCTGAAGGCAGCGACGTAATTTCCGCCCAGCGCGGCACCGCGGCTGCCGGGAACGAACGCTGAGGCATGGCCCGAGACCGGCTGCCGGGCTGCGGCCCGGGCCTGGATAGTCTGGGCGGGGATGGAAGTGGTGGTCTCGAACATTGTTCTCCTCTTGGGATGGTGGCTGGCAGCCGGGCAGCACAAAGCACGCCGGATCCTGGGCGGCGTTGCGGTGCAATGGGAGCCGCCTGCGGGGCAGGCTGCGCAGGTCCCCGGTCCTTTGCAGGTGACCGGCTACGGACGGAAATGCCTGGCGCAAATACGTCAGGCGCTGATACGAGACTAGCAGTTATTCTGAGTCATTCATAAAAAGATCGATGTTCTTCGAGTCTCATTCCGCCCGTCACTGCCGCCATGGATAGAGTTGAGACCATGCGCAACAACCCAGTGCGGACCGCGGGATCCGTCTTTTTCCTGATCCCGCTGGGCTCCCTGGCAGGCATGGCACTGGCCATGGTGAACTTCCAGCTCAACGTCGCCTCGTCCGTCGAGCCCGGAGACCTGCGCGGCTATATTTTCTGGACCCTCGCGGGCGGTGCCATATTGGGCGGATCGTTTGCCTGCCCCGCCAGCGTAGCGGCGTACATGAGCGCTTCTTCGGGGAAATCCCCCGGGTTTTGTGCCGGCGCGGCAGGTGCTGCACTGACTCTCTGCTGGCTGCTTTACGCTGCCGTATCCGCCTCGGGAGGAACCTCGGCGACGTGGCTGCTGCCTGTGGCCGCTGTCCTCACTACCGCAGCCGGCTCCTGGCTGGCATGGGCTGCGGTACGCCGCTCCGTTTCCCGGAGCTGAAGTCCGAAGAGCGGAATATCAGCAGCCAAACTGGAGTTACGCCACTGCAGACGGGTCGGCGGAACGTCCTGGCATCCGCGAAGGGGCCCCGCCGTCGGGCTGAAAATTTCACTGCGCCGGGTCATGAATTCATGTGTCAATCACCACCATGCACACCGGTTGAGCGAGGGCACAGCAGCGTACGTTCGCCGTCACTGGACGCGGTCCGGTGAGAGTGGCGGTCAAGGACTCTTCAGGCAGCCGCTGCGCAGCTGGAGAACGGATGCCTCCGCTGCTGTACTGGTGCTCAGCACCGCTCCTTCGCCGGAATTCCGGGCCTTGAGCGTGTGCAGCGGTCCCCGCCTCGGCGCCGCCGTTGCCAGCGGTGAGGCGGTCCGGACCGGTACCGGCGGTGCAGCCCGACATGGGGCCAGTGAGGCCTGAGGGGCAAACCGCCACGACCCACGGTGCAAATATCACCTGTGCCCCACTGCACACAACAGCAACACGCCTCCGTTACCGAATTGGAACCAAACCGAGATTGCTGTTAGTGTCCTTGGCATGCCGCAAACCTGATGCGGCGCCCCGGGCTTGTTACCTAGCTCTGCCGCTTGGCCGGGGTCCCTTTTGCAAAACGACGGCAGGGGCGGGGGAACCAATTTTTTGGGTCCTTTGAATCCTTGGGGTTAAGCCGACCGGATGAGACCGGCGGCCGGGTGACTCCCATCCGAACCCGACAGCTCACCTCGCAGGTATAGGGAGAGGTAATACCTTGTCTTCTAAGAATCGCGGACGTCACTGCGCAGAGTCCAGCATCTGGACCACGATCGCAAAAGCAGCACCCGTCAAGGCACGCACCGTCACCGGCACCGCAGCAGCGGTCGTGGCAGGCTCAGGCCTGATGTTCGGCATGGCAGCACCGGCCCAGGCCAGCGCCGTCATCGACGAGACCCCGGCACCGGCAGCAAGCACCTTCGTCGCCCCGGCGGCCCAGCCCGCAGCGGCCCAGCCCGCAGCTGCCCCGGCAGCCGAGACTCCGGCGCCGGCCGCAGCGGTTACCCATACCGTTGTATCCGGTGACACCCTGGGCGCAATCTCCGCATCCTACGGCGTGGCCCTGGACAGCGTCCTGGCACTCAACGGCCTGTCCATTGAATCCATCATCTATCCCGGCGACGTCATCACTGTCTCCGGTGAAGCCGCAGCAGCTCCGGCCGCTGCCGCAGCACCGGTGGAGACATACGTTCCGGCTGAGACCTACGCGGCTCCGGTCCAGGCCGCAGCTCCTGCTGCCACCTACACCGATCCCGGAACCTACACCGGATACGAGAGCAACGTGACCACCCAGGCGGTTAGCCCGGCACCTGCTGCTGCAGCTTCCGGCGCCGGCGCAATCATGCTGAGCTCCGCCTATGCCCAGCTGGGCGCGGCACAGGACTGCACCATCCTCGTGGAGCAGGCACTGCGTGCAGCAGGCCACTCGGTCGGCGACCTGTCCCCCGCACAGCTGGCTGCCTACGGTACGCCGGTTTCCAACCCCCAGCCGGGTGACATGATCTACTACGCCAACGGCGGAGCAGGTGTCCCCCACATCGCCATCTACATCGGCGACGGCCAGGCCATCCACAGCGGAATGAACGGCAACCAGACCGTTGTCGCGACCGCCAACCTCGGCTCGGGCCCCGTCTACTACCGCGCATAGTCTGCTTGGCTGTCCGGCTTCACCCCTGCCGTGCAGCACCCAGGGTGCCTCTTCCGAATACCGGAAGGGGCACCCTGCTTTAACTGTTTGGACGGGTTTAACTGTTTGGACGGGTTTAACTGTTTGGACGGGCGGACTCCACCGTTCCGGGTTCCGGGTATCCCCGTCCGATCCAGGCCGGGCACATATGACCCGGGACGTGAAATAATGGAACATGCCAGACTCGCGGCCGGCAGAACCTCCACCCATGTGCTGGTACCGCCCCCGTGCTCCCGCCGCAGCGCTCGCCGGGCCTGCAGCGGGACGGTATCCCGCCAGCGCGCCTGTCCACCTGGCTCGCAGGGTGGATACCGGGTCAGGAATCGACGCAGCCAGAGGTAAACACATTGACGTTTAACGTAGGTCAGACGGTAGTCCACCCCCACCACGGTCCCGCAGCCATCCGCAGGATCGCCTCCCGCAAAGTCCGCGGAGAGGAGATGGAGTACCTCGTACTTGAGGTCCAGGCGAACAAGCTCGAGGTTTGGGTCCCGCTGGCGAAGGCAGGCGAGGTGGGACTGCGCCCGGTCCTCGACAGCGTCCAGCTCCAGAAATTGATGGAAGTTCTCAAGGCCGGGGCGGATACCGAGGAAACCCAGTGGTCCCGCCGCTTCAAGGAAAATACTGAACTCTTGGCCAGCGGAAGCATCACCGATGTTGCCAGGGTGGTCCGCAACCTCACCCTCCGCTCACTGGATAAGGGACTCTCCCACGCTGAGCGGGACATGCTGCGCCATGCCCGCCGTCCCCTGCTCACTGAGATCTCGCTGTCCCTGGGCGTCACGGAGGATGAAGCATCAGCAGTGCTCGACGGCGTCTGGCAGGGCGCCGTCAGTTCCCTCGCTGAACCCGTTACCTAGGCCCCCTCGCCCGCGCACAGTAGCGGCGAAGTCCGGCAACGCTCAACTGCGTTGCCGGATTTTTTTGTGCGGGCAGACCTGGCGAGCGTCGGTATGCTGCTGGCCTGCAGCGTCACCCCCGGGCTTTTGTCCGGGCGGTGGCCGGTGCGCTCCACGGATCCTCCGGCCACGGATGGCGCGGATAGCGACCGCGCATTTCCGCGCGCACCTGGGCGTATGGTCCGGACCAGAAGGATGCCAAATCGCCGGTAACTGCCAGGGGACGGCCCGCGGGGGAAAGAAGGTGGAACTGCAGCCGAATCCTTCCGGCGGCGAGGAGCGGTGATTCGACCCAGCCGAAGCACTTTTGGAGCTTTACGGCCAGCACCGGCGGACCGTCGTCGTCCACGTCCGGGTAGCTGATCCGTTCCTGCGTTCCGCTTGGAACGAGGATCTTCTCCGGCGCCAGCTCGTCCAGCCGGGCCGCCTCGGGCCAGGGCAGAAGACGGCGCAGCGGGTCCAGGAGATTGACGTCAGCCGCCCGCGCACCCCCTGCCAGTGCCTCCAGCTCCGGTCCAAGCCAGTCTTCCAGACCTGCCAGCAGGGCAGGGTCGGAGACGTCGGGCCAGGGCGGGCCGAGCACCCGGTGCAGCAGCGCCAGCCGGCGGCGAAGTGCATCGGCAGGCGCAGACCAGCCAACGGCCTTCAGGCCCTGCACCGCGATGGCCCGTGCTACGGCGGACCGTCCCGCGTCCGCGGCGGGCCGGACCGGAGTCGCGGAGAGCTCGATGGCACCAAGCCGCGAGACCACCCGGGCGGACACTTTGCCGGCAACGAACAGTGCAGAGACTTCCCGCGTGAGCAGCTGGAAGGCTGCTGCTTCCGCGGCCTCCTGGGAAAGGGGCGCTGCGGCGCGGATAACCGCACCGGTACCCGCCGCAGCGCGCCCCGCGGCCCGGGCAACCTCGGCCACTGCCAGCCAGTCATGTCCGCGAAGCAGGCTGTCAGCTGGCAGGCCGGCCCGGGTGCCGGATGCCAGCAGGTACTGCTCCCCGTCGGCCCCGGAAACGCGCCGCGCCACCCGGTCCGGGAACGCCAGGGCCACCATGGTCCCCACTGCGTCCCCGGCGGCCGTGGCCGTTGCCGTGTCCTTTGCCGGGACAGGCTGTCCAACCGATTCAGCCAGCCGCTGCAGGCGCCGCGCCTCACGGACGAAGGAGGCGGAACCCGGGTCCTTGCCCGAGCGGAGCGCGGAGAGAAGCCGCACCAGGTCACCACCGGCAGGCCGCCTGTCCCCGGCGAGCATGGCAGTGATTTCAGCAGCAGTGCGGGCGCCAAGCGGCCCGGAACCATCAATCAGCGCACGGGCCAGACGCGGATCCGCCGGGATGCGGACCAGCAGGTGTCCCGTCGCGGTGGCCTTTCCGTCAGCATCTATTGCGCCAATGCCTTTCAGGACAGACTCAGCGTCTGCCAGGGCAGCTTGGGGAAGTTCCTGCGGCAGTGCCAGGCCACGGCCGCCCGGCGTTCCCCAACAGGCAAGAATCAGCGCGGCGGCGGTAAGGTCCGCGGCTGCGGCCTCGGGCGTGGGGTGGGCCGGCGACGCGGCATAGGCAGCCTCCGAATAGGCCCGGACAACGGTACCGGGTCCCTGGCGCGCCGCGCGTCCGGCCCGCTGCCGGGCCGAGGCCCGCGAAGCGCTGACGGTGACGAGCCCGCTCATCCCTCGGGCGGCGTCCCGCCGGGGCTCACGCGCCAGCCCGGAGTCCACGACCAGCCGGACCCCGGGAACGGTGAGTGAAGACTCGGCCAGGGACGTGGACACGATGATGCGTGGCCTGTCCCCGGGCGACCGCCCGGAAACGGCCCGGTCCTGTTCGGCGGGCGGTGCCTGGCCATGCAGTTCCAGGACTTCGGTGCCAGGTCCGGCCTCGTGTCGAAGGACCCGCGCAACGTTGGACACCTCCCGGGCGCCCGGAGCGAAGACCAGGGCATCAACATCCGGGTCTCCGGCCAGCGTCCGTGCGTGCTCCCGCGCGGCGAGCCTGGCCAGGGCATCGAGGAAGGCGGGCGTGACCCCGCGTTCGTCCAGGCGTGCTGCGGCGGGCGGTTCCCATTGCACGCGGAGCGGATGAAGCGTTGACGGGCAGTCGATCACCGGAGCCGGCAATTCGGGTGAACCCACGAGTTCGGCGAAGCGCTCCGTGTCCAGAGTGGCGGACATGGCCGCAAGGAGCAGGTCCGGCCGCAGCTGGCGCACTTCAGCGAGCATGCCAAGAAGCAGGTCGGTTTCGAGGCCGCGTTCGTGGACTTCATCCAGCACGACGGCGCCCGCACCTTCCAGACCCGGATCGGCCAGCAGCCGGCGCAGCAGGATCCCCGGGGTTACGAATTCGATCAGGGTCTGCGCGCTGCTGCGGCTGTCGCCGCGGACGGTGTATCCAACGCGCTTCCCCACTGCACTGCCGTCCAGCTCCGCCAGCCGGCGGGCGGCAGCGCGGGCAGCCACCCGGCGGGGCTGGGTGACAATGACGCGAGGTGCGGGGCCGACTCCACTGTTCCCCGTCGTACCGCCCGCCACCAGGTTGGCTGCCAGGGGCGGTACGAGGGTGGTCTTGCCTGTGCCGGGCGGTGCCTGTACGACTGCGGTGCCTCCCGGACGGACCGGGCCGTCCGGGATAACCGGTTCCACGCCCCTTCCCAGTGCTGCCGCGGCCACCGGCAGCGACGCCGCGAAAACCAGTCCACGGCCCAGCACTCGGAGATTGAAAGGCCCCAAGGGCAGTTCCCGGTCGGGTTTGGAAATGTTCACCGGACCATTCTCCCCCGGTCTGCCTGCCAGCCGCGCTGCAGTGCACTCATTGCAGCCGGGGCCGGAGGAGCCTTAGCCCTCGGCAGGAACGTCCGTGGCTTCACCGCCGGTCTCCGGATGTCCGTGTCGATTCCGGTCTGGCATGCCCGCACGTCCACCGTCATGTTCCGGCCCGTCAGTCCGCGGCTAGCCGTCGTTCCTGGTTCCCCTGTCCTGCCTGCCCTGATCCGGTGCGTCCTGGTTCCCTGAATCCTTGTCCTGGGAATCCCCGTCCCGGCTGTCGTTGTGCTGGCTGTCGTCATGCTGGCGGCCGTTGTTCCCGGGCGGATTTTCCGCCTGCCCCCGCTGGGGAGGCTCGGGACGGGCGCCGTCTACTTCAGACGTAGCTGATGCGGGCTCCGTGTTATCCGCAACGGCCATGCCCGTGATGAACGTACCGGTCAGCAAGCCGGCCGCGGCCAGCCCACTGGCACTCCAGACAATGATTTTCTTGGCTTTACGGCCAATCTCCATGGTTGTATTCACCTTCACAATCAGAGTGTGGATACCTGCGCCTTCATAAGGCCAGGGCCGTCGTCGGAAACCCGGAGAACGCCTTCCCCACCGCGTGCCGATACCTGCACCCAGACCGTGGACCGGGCATAGTCGGATGCGTTCGCCAGCAATGCAGTGACGATCCGCTGCACCGCTGCCGCACCGGCACGGACCCTGACCGGCGTTTCGGGAACATCCAGCAGCAGCCGCAGGCCGTGCCCGCTGAGGGTGGGGCCGAAGGCTTCAGCACCCTTCCGGGCCGCTGCACTAAGATCAACGGGTTCGGGCGGGCCTGCACGGCGCGGATCGGCGGACTCCAGGAGGTCCTCGAGGATTCCGGTCAGCACTTGCGCGTCGGCGATGATGTCCTCCAGGCCGGACTCCACGAACTCCTGCACTGGGACGACGCGTTCTGCCGGTCCGCCCTCCGTAGAACCGGTGCCCAATCGGCGCCGGAGCAGCTGCGCCCGGGTTTCCGAGGTATCGATCGCAGCCTGGACTACGTCACGGCCGTCAGTCCTGGTTAGCACCCGGAACGTTGTTCCAGACGCCTCTACGGTTTCCTGAACTTCCCCTCCGCCGGCCGCAACCGCGGCAAGTGACGATTCGACTGGAAGTCCTTCAGGCATATCCCTCGACACGCTCACCCTGCCGCGGTCGTAGACAGCAAGGAAGATGTCCAGCGGGGCATCCCGCGGGTTGTTCAGCTCAGCCGCCGACTCAAGGCGGTCCTGCAGCGCCCCTTCGGCGCCCGTCGCCGCGAGATAGTAGACGACCATTCCGGCCAGCGAGAGCAGCACGACGGTCAGTGCCGTGAACTGCAGGGCAAGCCGGCGCGCCGCACGTCGCGGCTCGGCGCCGTTCCCCTGCCCGGGCCGGAACAAGCGCCGCCTCACGCCGGCTTGCCCAGCCGGTAGCCGATTCCGCGCACTGTCATGACTGCGGGCCTGCCGAGCTTCCGGCGAAGGTAGTGGACGTAGGTGTCCACCACGCCGTCGTCTTCCGCGTCCGGAAACACCAGGTCATGCAGGTCAGCGCGGGGAAAACCTGTCGCGGACGGCGGGCCACTCCCCTGCTTCGCAGCCTGGCCAGGACGTCAAGGCCTTCGATCGCCGGCAGGCCACGGTCCAGCAGGAGGACGTCGAAGTCGCGGGTGAGGCCCTCGTGCAGGGCGCGTTGTCCGTCATGGGCGGCAATCACGGCGTATCCCTCTGATTCGAGGATCTCCGTGAGCATCTGCGCCAGGCGCAGGTCGTCCTCGACGACTAGGATCCGGGGTTGGCCTTCCATTGCGCGAGTATAGAAGCGGCCCGTTGCTCAAACGCACTGCCAAGCGGGTTTACACTGTAAACGGAACCGGATTCGCCAGGCGCTCCGGTGCTGAACCGGAACAACCGTTCGGAGGCAGTCCCATGGCAGCTCACCAACCGCTCAGCTCCGCAGGAATAGCCCGGGCTGCGGCGCGGATCGCGGATGAAGAGGGACTGGAGGCAGTCAGCATGCGCCGGGTCGCCGGAGACCTTGGCGTCTCGGCCATGGCGCTCTACCGCCACGTAGCCGGCCGACAGGAACTGCTCCTGCTGATGGCCGACGCCGTGAAAAGCAATTCGCTGCTGCCGGAGGGCGAACAACCCTGGCAGGAGATGCTGGCGCACATGGCCGGATCCCTGTGGAGGACCTTTACGGTCCACCCCTGGCTGCTGGGCATCGTCCTGAGCCCGCGCCGGCTGGTCAACCTGGCTGCGCCGGCCGATGTGGAACGCCTGCTCGGGGCCCTGACCACCGCCGGGCTGGATGAAGATGAGGGGTTTGACTGCCTGCTGGGCGTCTCGGCGGCAGTCATCGGCACCGTGACCGTTGCCGGGGCCGCCGCTCCCGGCGCATCCTCCGCGGGGAAGGAGCCGGTTCCAACTGCTTCTGCACCGGCCGGGTCGGGGCAGTACGCCGGCGAACCCGGCACGCAGGGCACCGACGGCCACCCCCGGGCCAACCGGTTCCAGCACCGCAGCATCAATGACGAGGTCTCCCGGCAGTCCCTGGACTTCCTGGTGGCGAACTTCATCCGCGGCATCGAATCCAGCCGCGCCCAGCCACCGGGCTCTTCCCGGGAGCCGGTCTCACGAAAGGAAAACCATGCAGCTGAAGAATAAGACCGCGATCGTGACCGGCGGCGCCGGAGGCATCGGCCGCGGAATCGTCCGGCGGTTCCTGGCCGAAGGAGCCCGGGTCGCGGTGGTCGATATCGACCAGCACCAAGGAGACCAACTGCTGGCGGACCTGGACGGCGAGGTCATCTTTCTGGCCAAAGACATCTCGGTCGAAGAGAACGCAGCCGCGATCGTCGCGGAAACCGTTGAGCGCTTCGGCGGCCTCGACATCCTGGTCAACAATGCCCACGCGTCGAAGCAGGCTTCCATCCTGGAAACCACCAGGGAAATCTGGGAGCTGTCCTTCAACACCGGGACCATGGCCACGTTCCACCTGATGCGCGCCGCGTACCCGGAACTGAAGAAGACTCGCGGGAGCATCATCAACTTTGCTTCCGGCGCCGGCATGAAAGGCCTGCCCAACCAGGTGGCCTATTCCGCCGCCAAGGAAGCCATCCGCGCCATTACCAGGACGGCCGCCACCGAGTGGGCGGCTGACGGCATCCGGGTCAACGTGGTCTCTCCCGTCGCCTTCACCCCGGGAATCGTGCAGTGGAGCAAAGCCTTCCCGGATGCGTACCAGGAGGTACTTGACGGCATCCCGCTGGGACGGCTCGGTGATCCGGAAACGGACATCGCGCCCGTCGTCGCATTCCTGGCCAGCGACAACGCCCGTTACATGACGGGCCAGACCCTCATGGCGGACGGCGGCTCCATCAAGCTGTACTAACCGGCGGGCCGGTCCGGCACCGCCAATGCCGGGTAACTTGTCACGGCAGATGAATCAAGCAGGAACTGCGCCCTCTCACCCACGCCCAGGGACAGCTCGGCCGCGGCGGCCGGGCTGATGTCCGCTGCCAGGCCGGCGCCCCGCACTCGGATCCGATCCCCCTGCGGCTCAAGATCCGTAATGGTCACGTCCAGGATTTCCCTGCCCGGGAGCGCGCCGGCGCGTGCGCCCGGCCTTCTAACCGCAAGGGCCGACGGCGGAAACACGGCCAGGTGGGGGACGCCGGCCTGCGGGGCAGCCCCCGCGTCAGGCACTGGAAACTCCAGTCCCCCGGGGGCCAGCAGACGACCACCGCTGGCTGTGCCACGGACCAGGTTGAGTCCGGCCAGGCTGGCCATGAAGGGGTTCTGCGGGCGGCGCAGCACTTCGGCGGGCGGGCCGGATTCGACTATTTGCCCCTCCTGCATCACCAGCACCCGGTCTGCCAGGGTGAGTGCATCGAGCACGTCATGCGTGACGATCAGGGCGCTGCGCCCGGCCAGTACACGCTTCAGCAGCCGGCGCATGAGGGGAACCGTTTCAACGTCCAGGGCAGCCATAGGCTCATCCAGGAGCAGCAGGTCAGGTTCCGCGGCCAAAGCGCGGGCCAGGGCTACCCGCTGCGCCTGGCCGCCCGAAAGTTCACCCGGCCGCTTGGCGGCAAGTGCAGAGGCGTCGGTCTCGGCCAGCCATCTCCGCGCAGCTGCCCGGGCCGCCTTGCGCCCAGTGCCCATGCTCCGCGGGCCGAATGCAACATTTTCCTCCGCACTCAGGTGCGGAAACAGCAGCGCTTCCTGGGCCAGGAGGGACGTTCCGCGGCGGTAAGCCGGGAGGGACACGCCTCTGCCGTTCGAGAGGCTGAAGAGCGTGGTGCCGTTCAGCTCAGCCCGGCCGCGTTCGGCGTCGATCAGGCCGGCAAGCAGTGAGACGACGGTCGATTTCCCGGCCCCGTTGGGCCCCAGCAGGGCCACGGTCTCACCGTCCCCAATGTCAAAGGCCACGTCGATTCGCCGCCCGGGCAGCTCCGCCCGCATGCGCAGTGCCATCAGGCCGCAGCGCCGGACGGGGCAGGACGTCCCTCGGCAGAAGTGGAAGCGGTGCGGGCAGGGACAGAACGGTAGGACAGTCCCACCACGAGGACGGCCACCACTACCAGCACCAGCGAGAGCGCCACCGCGGCGTCGGCGTCGGCCTCCCGCTGCAGGTAAATCTCCAGCGGCAGGGTCCGGGTGACGCCCTGCAGGCTGCCGGCGAAGGCCAGGGTGGCGCCAAATTCGCCAAGGCAGCGGGCAAAGGAAAGCACCGCGCCGCTGGCCAGCCCTGGCAGCACCAGCGGGACAGTAACGCGGCGGAGGACTGTCCAGGGGCGCGCGCCGAGCGTTGCGGCGACGGCTTCATAGCGGGTTCCGGCGGTCCGCAGGGCACCTTCCAGGGTCAGCACCAGGAACGGCAGGGCCACGAAGGTTTGTGCCAGCACGACGGCGGCGGTCGAGAAGGCAACCTGGACACCGAGCAGTTCGAGCGCTCCGCCAAGCAGCCCCTGCCGGCCGAAGGTATACAGCAGGGCTATGCCGCCAACTACCGGCGGCAGTACCAGGGGAAGCAGCACCAGGGACCGGACCAGCCGTTTTCCCGGGAACCGCGTCCGGGCAAGGATAAGCGCCAGCGGCACACCCAGGAGGATGCAGAGCAGGGTACTTGCGGTTGCGGTGCGCAGGCTCAGGGACAGGGCAGCGAGAGAGGATTCCGAGGCCACCAGGGGGATGAACTCTGCCCAGTTGACCTCCGCGGTGATCGCGGCCAGCGGCAGCAGCAGGAACAGCGCTCCGGCAACGGCACCGGCCAGCGTCCAGCGGGGCAGCGGCACCGCGCCGCTAGGGGACGCCAAAGCCGGCCTCTCGCAGGGCTGCCCGGCCTTCGGTGCCATGGACGAAGCGGACAAACGCATCCGCCAGACCGGCATCGGCAGAGCCGGTCAGCCGGGCAAGGGAATACCGGTTCACCGCCAGCCCTGCCTCGGGAAGGGGCACCTCCTGGACTTTGCCGCCAGCGGCACGGACGTCGGTGACGTAGACCAGACCGGCATCGGCTTCACCAGACGCCACCTTGCCCATGACTCCCGTCACGGAAGATTCTTCGCTGACCGGCGACAGGCGGAGGCCTGCGGATTCTGCCAGCTTTGCAGCGGCAGCACCACAGGGAACCTGCATGGCGCAGACCACGACTTGCGCGCCGGTCCCAGCCAGGTCCGCAAATTCGGTGATGCCTGCCGGATTACCCTTCGCAACCGCAATGGTCAGGGTATTCGTGGCAATGTCCAGCGGGTCCCCGGCGGCCATCCCCCCGCCCGCCACTTTGGCCATGTTGGCCTCGTCGGCAGAGGCGAAAACGTCCGCCGGCGCGCCGGCGAGGATTTGGGCGGCAAGATCTGCGGAACCGGCCAGGTTGAGCCGCACCGCCGTCCCGGGATGCGCCGCTTCAAAGTCCTCCGCCAGCCGGGTGAAAGGCACGGCCAGGGACGCTGCGGCGAACACGGTGAGTTCCGCACTCTCTTCCCGTGGCCGTGGGGACTGGCTGGAGCACCCGCTCAGTCCCAGCGCACCGGTCAAAAGCAGAGCGGTCACAGCCGTATCGAGACGGCACCGGTTCACGGATGCTTCTTTCCCGATGGCGTTTCAACCATGACATTGGTCGCTTTCACTACCGCGGTTGCCGTGGATCCCAGCTCCAGGCCCAATTCGCGCACCGCCTCGGAACTCATAAGCGAAACCACCCTGAACGGGCCGCACTGCAGCTCCACCTGTGCCATCACCTTGTCCATGACAATGTCCGTCACGAGGCCCACAAAGCGGTTCCTCGCTGAGCTGGCTATTTCCGTCGGGTCCTCCGGCAGCTGTGCCTGGCGGCGGGCGAGCTGCGCCAGCTCCAGGCTGTCGATGACCTGCCTGCCGCTGGCGTCCCGGCGCCCGGTCAGGGTACCGTTGTCGATCCAGCGGCGTACCGTGTCATCACTGACACCCATGAACCGTGCCGCTTCGGCAACTCGCAGGCTAGGCATGCAACGACAATAAACCGCAGATACGTTCATTTCCACTTGCAGCGGGGATATTTGCGGATCGTCCCTCGATGGGAGCACGGAAGCAGAAGCCCTGCTCCGCCGGGCTCACCGGCGATCTGCGCAGCGGCCCGGGCACCGCAATGGCTAGGCCTGGGCGGGGACCTGGTGGTCGAATGCGGCATCTCCGGCGCTGGTCTCTGCTGCCGCCTCCGCCCGGTGTCCGGCAAGGAACTCCGCGATCCGGTTCACGGCGTCGCGGATGTCTTCCTCCGCGGGCAGGATGACGAACCGGAAGTGGTCCGGATCCGGCCAGTGAAACGCGGTTCCCTGCGAGACGAGGATCTTCTGTTCCTCGAGCAGGTCAAGGACAAACTGCTCGTCGTCGTCGAACGGGTAAAAGGCACGGTCCAGCTTCGGGAACAGGTACATGGCTCCGGAGGCCGGAACACAGCTGACTCCGGGGATGCCGTTGAGCAGGCGGCAGGCGAGGTCGCTCTGTTCTGCCAGTCGTCCGCCCGGCTTCACCAGATCGTTGATGCTCTGGTATCCGCCCAGTGAGGTCTGGATGGCATGCTGCGCAGGCACATTGGCGCACAGGCGCAGGGAGGCCAGCAGGTCCAGTGATTCCCGGTACGCGGCGGTGTCGGTGCGCTTGCCGGTCAGTGCCACCCATCCGGCCCGGTAACCGGGCATCCGGTAGGCCTTGGAGAGCCCGGAGAATGTCAGCACCGGCAGGTCACCGGCCACGGTGGCCGTATGAATGTGTTCCGCCCCGCGGTAGACGATCTTCTCGTAGATCTCATCCGAGAAGAGCACCAGGTTGTGGCGCCGGGCCAGGTCCGCGAACTGTTCCAGGACCTCCCGGGGGTAGACGGCGCCGGTCGGGTTGTTCGGGTTGATGATCACGATCGCGCGGGTGCGGTCGCTGATCTTCTCCTCGACGTCCGCCATGTCCGGCCACCAGTTGTTGTGCTCGTCGCACGCGTAGTGCACGGCTTCTCCGCCGGAGAGCATGACCGAGGCGGTCCAAAGCGGATAATCGGGTGCCGGGATCAGCACCTGGTCGCCGGGCTCCAGGAACGCCTGGAGCGTCATCGAAATCAGTTCGCTGACGCCGTTGCCAACCCAGATGTCCTCTACGCCGATCTGCATCAGGCCGCGGGTCTGGTAGTACTGCGAGATCGCGGTTCGGGCTGAGAAGATGCCCTTCGAGTCGCTGTAGCCCTGCGCACCGCGCAGGTGGTGGATCATATCCACCACAATCGACTCCGGCGCCTCCAGGCCAAAGGGTGCCGGGTCCCCCAGGTTCATTTTGAGGATCCGCTGTCCGGCCGCTTCCATTTGCTTGGCGACCGCCTGGACCGGCCCCCTCAGGTCATAACGGATGTTCTGTAAACGGCTCGAATTCTGCATAGGGGGCATCTTCGGATTTTCCCACCGCCGGGCCCTGCCGCCAAACCGGCCCCGGAAATGTCGGCTCCTCACGGTGGGTCGGGCCTGCCTCCTAAGCGGCCCGGGCGGTCCCCTTTTCAACGTCAGCCGCCGCCTCGCGGACTCCGTGCATCCGGTCGTACAGAACCGAGAACAGCAGGGCCAGCGCCGCCGCGGCAAGGATGATGACTCCCATCCCAACCAGCCCTGCCTGCAGTCCGGCGGAGGCCTCGGCGTCGTAATAGAGAACCGCCTTGTTGGCGATGGTCATCTGGTACAGCGGCTCACCGCGCGCGATGAACGCGAAGAACGCGGGCAGGGTCTCCAGCGGCACCACGCCGGTGGCAGCCGGAAGGCCCATGAACACCACGTAGATCAGGGACAGCACCATGCCGGCGCTGCCAAAGATCGTAATCAGGGCAAACGTCACCGCGGACACCGTGACAATGGACAGCCAGGTACTGAAGAAGAACCAGCCACCGTGCGGAATGGGCATGCCGACGGCGTGGGCAACCCACATCATCAGGCCGGCGGTTGGCAGCCCGGCCACGACGGCGATACCCCACTTGAGCAGGAACGCCGACCAGCGTGCCGGAAGCAGCCTGGGGCCCAGGACGTAGCGGGGACCAAGCTCCACCGGCAGCACGCCCACCCGCGAGTCCACCAGGAAGTGCAGGGTCACCGAACCGCTCAGGCCCACCACCATCAGCAGCACGGAGTAGAAGAAGGCGCCCATGCCCAGCGCGGCGCCGTCCGGTGGCTTCTGGAAAGCCCCCTGGGTGAGCTGGATCGGATCCCGCAGCACCTCCGCGGAGGTACCGTTTATCTTCGGAGCCAGCTGTTCCTGCACCTGGGCCGGGACTCCGGCCTCGGTCAGCTCGGCACCCTGGCGTTCGGCCGCCTCTCCCTGGACCTGGCGCGCCGCGTCCTCCAGCTGTTCGCCCAGGCTGATGCTGGCCTGCTGCAGCGCCGGTTCGACGGCGTCTGCCGCAAGCTCGCTGGCGAGCGGGCTCGCCAGCGGATTGGTGTAGAGCATGATCTCCGGCCTGCTGGCATCGCCGTCGGTCAGCGATGAGGAAACCAGTGAGACGGCGGCTTCCGAGAAGTCCTCCTCCACCACCACCGCGGCGAAGACCTGCCCGGTGCGCAGCTGGTGCTGGGCGTCATCCCAGCTCAGCGGCCGCAGTTCGATCTTGTCCGTCTTGGCGAAGTCCGCCTCCATGGTGCTGGTGATGTTCTCGCCGAAGTTTTCCTGGCCGGTCGGTGTGTCAGCACCCTGGTCCCGGTTAACGACGGCGACCGGCAGGTGGTTGAGGTTGCTCTCCGGGCTGCCCAGTCCGCCAATATATAGGGCTGAGCCGGCCCCGCCCAGAAGGAGCAGGACCAGCAGGGGAAGAAGCCAGGTGCGCGGTGAGAAATAGGCTCCTGCCCGGCTGCCCCGATATCGGGTGCCTGAAGCAGGTTCTGCGCCGCGGCCTGAGCGCGGTTCGTGTGCGGGCATGGGAACTACCTCCCGGGATGCCGCTGACCTGCCGCGGGTACCGAACGTTGAGACAACCACTGTCCCCATTGACGGTACGTGCACCCCGGTCCGGCGCACAGGCCCGGTGCTGCGCGGAGGTGTCTGTGCGGCCGAAGTTCTCCCTGCGGCACCTGCTTCCCGCCCGGTTTTCCGCTGCCGGGGGATCAGCCGTGCCGGCTGCGGCCTGGAGAGGCTTCCCCCGCCAACTGGCCCAGGATCCTCTCGAGTTCTGCCCGGTCTTCCGCGGAAAGGGCCGCGAAGTATTCGTCTGCCTGCCGTGCCCGGTCTTCCCGGACTTCGGAGCGTATGCGGGCGCCTTGTTCGGTGAGCGTGATCAGTGTGGCCCGCCGGTCGGACGGATCGGGCTCGCGATGCACCAGGTTTTTCGCCTCGAGCTGGTCCACGACTTCAGTGGCTGACCGGGGTGCGATGCGCAGCGACTCTGCCAGGTCCTTGAGCCGGAGCCCCCCGTCGTTCCCTCTCCGCGCCGCGGCATTCAGCGCACGGAACTGGTGCGGCGTCAGGTCAAACGGTGCCAGCTGTTTCATCCAGCGGCCACGCAGGCCCCGGAAGGCGGCGTGCATCAGCTCGCCCAGGGTGGCTGAATCTGCTGAGGAACGCGGCATGTCTTCAGTCTAGCTAGTCGGTGAGGAACCGCACTGTGAGGTAGCCACAGGAGTACGAGGCGTTCCGGCGCCGGAACGGATCAGGTTAGCGGGGCAGGACGGACCTGCCCGGGCAGGTCCAGGCGCATAAACACACTGTGGGGGTCTTCCCGGTAGCTACCGAACGGGGCACAGGCAACGAACCCGGCACTCTCGTAAAGCCGCCGCGCCGGAGCAAAGAAGTCCATGCTTCCGGTTTCCAGCGAGATCCGCTGGACAGAGCGGGCAGCTGCGTCTTCCAGGAGATGCTGCAGCATTAACCGCCCGACACCGCGGCCGCGCAGGCCAGGAGCCGTCCGCATGGACTTGAGTTCCTCGTGCCCGGGTTCCAGGACAGCGAGTGCGCCGGTCGCGGCCATGGACTCACCATCCCAGGCCGCCCAGAGGCGGACGGACGGCTGGCGGAGAGCGTCCACGTTCAGCGCATGCCGGCTTTCGGCCGGCGCAGTGGGCCGCAGGTCATCCAGATGGGACTGGAGGAAGTGGGCCAGCCGGGAATCCGAGAAGTCGGCGCGGCGGAGCGTTATCGTCATGCACTTCAACCTACGGCCTCAGGCACCGGAAACCGCCAGTGTGACAGGAAGCACTTCTAGGCGCTAACCTCATAATGAGGTAACCTCTACATATCCGGGCTGCACGCAGCCACCCCCGCGGCGCCCGGACTGCACAAGGAGGAACCTTTGACCCCATCCAACCCGCGCGAACGCCCAGGTGCCGGAATGCCCGACGGTCCCGGCGCCGTCCCAGGCACCTCAGGCCCCGGCGGCGGAGGCGGACGGGGACCGGCACGGCTCAACCCGGCGGATCGGAAACAGCTCAGCCGCCACCCCGTCAGCCTGCGGCGCATCGCGGCACTGTTCGCACCGCACAAGCGGACCATCGCCGTCGTCATTGCCCTGATTTCCGCAGCCTCCGTGGTCAACCTCGCCCAGCCGTTCCTGGTGCGTGCCGTGATCGATGATGCCCTGCCCAACCAGAACCTGCGGCTCCTGGCAATCCTGACGGCATCCATGGTGGGCGTCGCCGCACTGACGAGCGCGATCGGCGTCGTACAGACCTGGCTGGCTACCAAAATGGGCCAGCAGGTCATGCACACCCTGCGGGTGAAACTGTTTACCCATCTGCAGGCCCAGTCCCAGGGCTTCTTCATCCGCACCCGCGGCGGCGAAGTCCAGTCCCGGCTCACGCATGACATCTCCGGCATGCAGTCGGTGGTCACAACAACGGCTACCGGCGTGGCCGCGAACCTCACCGCCACGGTCGCCACGGCAGCAGCCATGGCCGCCCTCTCCCCCGGACTCAGCCTGATTTCCCTGGCAGTTCTTCCGCCCGCCGTCTGGCTCTCCCGCAGGGTCGCGAAGCTGCGGCGCACGGTTACCGACGAACGCCAGCGCGAACTCGCCGCCCTGCACACCCAAGTGGAAGAGGGGCTCTCCGTCTCCGGAGTCCGCCTTGCCAAAACCCTTGGCACCATCCCGCGCGACGCCGAACGCTTCACCGCACGCTCCCAGATCCTTGTGGGGCTGGAGCTGCGCAGCCAGCTCGCCGGCCGCTGGCGGATGGCAACCATGCAGGTGGTCTTCGCCGCAATTCCGGCGGTGATTTACCTGGCCGCAGGCTTCCCAGCCGCCAGCGCCGGCATGACAATCGGCACCCTGGTCGCCTTCACCGGGCTGCAGGCGGCGGTGTTCCGGCCGGTGATGGGCCTGCTGGACATCGGCGTCCAGTGGGTCACCGCGCTGGCCTTTTTCAGCCGCATCTTTGAGTATCTCGACCTTGAGCCGCAGCTAAAGGCTCCGCTTCATCCGATACCTGTGGATCCGGATCGGGTACGCGGCGAGGTGCGCTTCGAGGACGTCGAGTTTGCGTACGACGGCGATGCACCGGTTCTGCGCGGCGTTAGCCTGACGCTGCCGCCCGGAACCACCACCGCAGTCGTGGGGGCGACCGGTTCAGGCAAGTCCACTCTCGCATCACTGGTGCCGCGGCTGAATGATCCGGCCAGCGGGCGGGTCGCGATTGACGGCGTGGATGTCGCTCAGCTGGCGCCCGAAGACCTGTCCCGGATTGTGGGGGTAGTTTCCCAGGAGACGTACCTGATCCACGCTTCGGTGCGGGAGAACCTCCTGCTTGCCAAGCCGGATGCGACGGACTCGGAACTGCGGCACGCTCTGGCAACCGCGCAGATCGCGGACGCGGTCGGCGCCCTCCCGGACGGACTCGACACGCTGGTGGGAGCCCGCGGGCACCGCTTCTCCGGCGGTGAACAGCAGCGCCTGGCGGTCGCCAGGACCATTCTGCGCAATCCCCCGATCCTGGTGCTTGACGAGGCGACCTCCGCCCTGGACAACACCACTGAGGCCCGGGTCCAGCTGGCCCTTGAAAGACTCTCCGCAGGACGCACCACGCTCACCATCGCCCACCGGCTCTCCACGGTGCAGAACGCTGACCAGGTGGTGGTGCTGGACGCCGGACGGATCGTCGAGCAGGGAACCCCCGCCGAACTCGCCGCTGCCGGCGGGCCGTTTGCCAGGCTGGCTGCCCGGCGCAGCGAGGCTCCCGTACTCAGCCAGCCCGCTGGACCGGAGCGCCGCCGTCGGGCGCCGGCTGTCCCGGCGGAGACAGGGTAGCCCCGAGCCCGGAGCGCCTGCTTCCGCCGAGCCGGGCGAGGTACCCGGAGAACCGGTGCAGGTCCTCGGTGGACCAGGACCCCAGCACAGCCGGATCCAGCATGATCCCGGTGTGGACGGCCGTAACCCGGTCGGCCGCCGCCGGAGTCAGTACCAGCACCCGCGCCCGCCTGTCCGCAGGGTCCGGCGAAACCTCGATCAGGCCCAGTGCCTCGAGTTGGCGTGACTGCCGGCTGATGACGCTCTTGTCCACCATCAGCAGCTCAGCCGCGGCCCCGGAGTGCAGCGGCCCGAAGCGCTTAAGCAGCTGGAGCGTCTTCAGCCCGAACAGGGACAGCGAGGGATCCACCGCCCTGGCGGCCTCACGCATCCGGGTCCGGACCACCTCGGTGAGCAGGCGCAGGTTGGCTTCAACCTCGCGCTGCGCCTGCTCCCGGGAGTTCCCCTCCGGGCTCACTGTCCGTCGCGCTGCCTGCCCGGCTGGCCGGACGGTGCGGACGGATCGATCAGGGCGGCGGATCCCGTTGCCGCGGCGGAGAGTGCAGGCTCCGCAGGTTCAGTCTCCCGGGCAGCGGCGCTGTCGGACGCAGCCTTCTTGAGCTGTACGGCATTCTGGCGGCCCAGCTGGGCGTTCGGCAGGAAGACCACGGCGACCAGGGTGACCACGGCGAGTGGCACGCTGTACATGAACACGTGCCCGACGCCGACTCCGTAGGCGCTTTCCACCAGGGCGGCGATCGCGGAGGGCAGCTCGGAGATTTTCGGGATGGTGCCGCTGCCCAGTGCTGAGGCGGCAGCCGCCTGGTCAGCCGGAGCCAGCGCGGTGATTCCGTCCTTAATCCGTGAGGACACGATCGTTCCCAGCACCGATCCGAGCACCGAGACACCCACGGTGCCGCCGAGGCTGCGGAAGAAGGTGACGGCGCTGGTGGCGACGCCCAGATTCTTGACCTCAATCGAGTTCTGGACCACCAGCACCAGGTTCTGCATGAGCATGCCCAGGCCGGCGCCGAGGACGGCCATGTAGATTCCCACCAGCACCAGGCTGGTTTCGTATGTGAGGGTGCCCAGCAGGAGAGTCCCCAGCACGGTGAGCACACCGCCGGAGATCATGATGGCCTTCCACTTGCCGGTCCGGCTGATCACGCCGCCGAATACTGTGGATGCAATCAGCAGGCCCGCCATCATGGGAATGGTCAGCAGCCCGGACTGTGTGGGCGTGGCGCCCCGGGCCAGCTGCATGTACTGGGCCAGGAACACCGAGGTCCCGAACATCGAAACACCCACGGAGATGCTGGCGACCACGGCAAGCGTGAACGTGCGGTTCCTGAACATGGACAGCGGAATGATCGGTTCCGGTGACTTGAACTCCACCAGCACGGCAGCAATCAGCAGGACTGCGGAACCGGCCACCATCAGGAAGGACGCAAGCGAAGCCCAGCCGAACTGGTTGCCCGCCAGGGTCACCCAGATCATCAGCAGCGACACGCCGCCGGCGATCAGCACCGCGCCAAGGTAGTCGATGTGGACCTTCCGCTTGGCGTGCTTGGGCAGGTGCAGGGTGAGCTGCAGCAGGATGATGGCTGCGATGGCAACGGGCAGCGCGATGAAGAAGTTCCAGCGCCACCCGAAGGCGTCGGTTACGACGCCGCCAAGCAGCGGCCCGCCGACCGTTCCAACCGCCATGACGGCACCAAACAGGCCGGCATACTTGCCGCGGTCACGGGGGCTGATGATGTCCGCCATGATGATCTGGCTCAGCGCCGCGAGCCCGCCGGCACCAAGCCCCTGGAGCACGCGGAAGACAATGAGCGTTCCGGTGTCCTGGGAGAAGCCGGCCAGTGCAGAGCCGAGCACAAAGATGCCCAGGGCCAGCTGGATGAGCAGTTTCCGGTTGAACAGGTCCGCAAATTTACCCCACAGCGGCGTCGACACGGTCGTTGCGAGCAGTGTTCCGGTGACCACCCAGGTGTAGGCGGACTGGTCGCCCTCGAGGTCCGAGATGATCAGCGGCAGGGACGTGGAGACCACGGTTCCGGCAAGGATTGAAACGAACATGCCCAGGAGCAGTCCGGACAGGGACTCGAGCACCTGGCGGTGGGTCATGGATCCATCGGGTGACACCGTGCGGCGTGTTTTCTTCGTTTGTGCCGGCTGTTCGGGCGCGGTTGTTGGGGCGTTAACTGCGGGGGGCATCGGACTCCTGCTGATAGTTGATTTAGGTCAACTATACAAGTGGTTGCCTGAGACAACTAGTTTCGTGCCGAAGAACACAGCGGAGTTCGAAGGGCGCCGCGTCCGGCCACCTCCCCCCACCGCGCCGCCCCGCGGGTAGGGTCTCTGGTACCGGCAACATTTCCGAGGAAAGGACCGCCCGTGGTCTCCATCGCCTGGTTCCGCGACGACCTGCGCACGGCGGACAACCCTGCCCTGCTGGCCGCAGTCCAGGAGGGCAGCGCAGTAGCTGTTTACGTCCTGGACGAGGAGTCTCCCGGCATCCGCCCGCTCGGCTCTGCGGCGAGATGGTGGCTTCACCATGCGCTGCTGGCCCTGCGTGCCGACCTCGCCGCCCTCGGCATTCCGCTGGTACTCCTGCGCGGACCCGCATTGAAGGCAGTGACGGCCTTCGCCGGTGACTCCGGCGCCGGCCACCTGTTCTGGAACCGACGTTACGGAGGGCCCGAACGCGAGGTGGACTCGGCAGTCAAGGAATGGGCAGCTGACGCGGATGTCCACGCGGAGAGCTTTCAGGCTTCCCTGCTGCATGAGCCATGGACCGTTCGAACCGGACAGGGTGGTCCGTACCGGGTCTTCACTCCGTTCTGGCGTGCAGTTTCCGCCCAGGATTTCCGGGCCCCGCTGGATCCCCCCGCCACAACCGGCGGTCCGCCGTCGAGCCTGCCCTCCGGTGATGACCTGGACAGCTGGGACCTGCTGCCGAAGCACCCCGACTGGTCCGCCGGGCTGGCCGAAGCGTGGACGCCGGGCGAGGAGGCCGGACTCCAGGCGCTGGAGGATTTCCTCGACGGACCGGTCCAGGATTACGACGACGGCAGGGACCGTCCGGCAAAACCGGGAACCAGCCGGCTCTCCCCCTACCTGCGGTGGGGCCATGTGAGTCCGTTCCAGGTCTGGCATGCGCTGGCCAGGGTACGCGGGAACGGCCCGGGTCCGGGCGCGTTCGGCACGGAGATCGGCTGGCGCGAGTTCTGCTGGCACCAGCTCTTCCACAATCCGGACCTGGCTACCAGGAACCTGCGCCCGGCCTTCGACGGCTTCCCCTGGGACCACCCCGGGGGCGCCGCGCAGACTCCTGCCGTGCTGCGCGGCGCCGGGCCGGCCGCGCCAACGGAAAGCCGGCAGGATGACCTGGAGCCACTGGATGCGTGGAAGGCCGGGTTGACCGGAATTCCACTCGTAGACGCAGGCCAGCGCCAGCTCTGGCACATGGGCTGGATGCACAACCGGGTGAGGATGGTGGCGGCGAGCTTCCTGATCAAGAACCTGGGCATCCATTGGCGGGTCGGTGAAGAGTGGTTCTGGGAAACCCTCGTGGATGCAGACCCTGCGAGCAACCCGGCGAACTGGCAGTGGGTTGCCGGATCCGGCGCGGACGCCGCGCCCTTCTTCCGCATCTTCAACCCGGAGACGCAGGCAAAGCGCTTCGACCCCGACGGCGCCTATATCTCCCGCTGGGTGCCTGATGCCCTGGCTCCGGGCTACCCCGAGCCCCTGGTGGATCTGAAAGAATCACGGCGCCACGCGCTGGACGCGTATGAGAGCATCCGCTGACCCGCTGCATTGGAGGGACGTTAGGTGCGTCCGGACCGGCATACGGCCTGCTGCCCTTTCGGGTGGCCCGGCAACCGGGCTAATTTTGGCGGACATCACCCGCGCCGGCCACGGAGGCAAGGATGTCCCAGGATCTGGCTGATACTCAGAACGGCCCGGCCCGCACGCGCCGGGCCGCCGTCGAGGCAGCCTTCGACTGGGGGTTCTTCGTCTTCGGCGGGCTCGCAGCGATCTGGTTTGCCGTGCTGCTCCTGGATGAAAGCCTGAGCTTCAGCCGGCTCTGGTTCCTGGTGTTCTTCTGGGCCGCGCTTGCCTATCTGGTGCTGCCCCGGCTGCACAAGATCCTGACCACCATTTACATACCGGACTATTTCATGGGCCGCACCCGGACCAGCGACGGACTCTTCGGCGATCCGGTGAACCTGGCGTTCAATGGAAACGCCGGGCAGCTGCACGCGCTGATGCGGACGGCCGGCTGGACGCAGGCGGACCCCGTGGACTTGGCCAGCAGCCGCAGGATCATCACCTCGACGCTGTTCCGCCGGAGCTACGACGCGGCACCGGTTTCGCCGCTCTTCCTGTTTGAACGCCAGCAGGACTTCGCCTATCAGCAGGAAGTGGACGGCAATCCCGGCAAACGGCACCATATCCGGTTCTGGAAGTGTCCGGACGGCTGGAAACTGCCCGGCGGGATCGCCGTGGACTGGCTGGCCGCCGCGTCCTACGACCGCGCCGTGGGACTTTCATACTTCACGCTGCAGGTGACCCACCGGATCAGCCCGGATGTAGACCATGAGCGCGACCACGTTGTTGAATCCGTGCTTGGCGCCTCCCGGGCAGTCTCCCTGACAGTGATCCCCGACTTTTCCTCCGGCTACCATTCACGCAACGGCGGCGGTGACAGCATCCGCACGGACGGCAACCTGCCGGTCCTCGACGCCGGCGCGGTGCGCGGGGCCTATGAGGACCAGCTAGGCGGAAGGCGGGGACGCCACCGGGCGGGGCGTCCGGCACCGATCGTGGTTGGCGCGGTGCTGATCCTGCTGCGCGTGGCCGCCGCCCTCGCAGTGGCCGGACTGCTCTTCACCGGCTCGGCAGAACGGACCTGGGTGGCGGATCTTGCCGGGGAGGACCGCGAACTGTTTGCCGCCGCGGACGTGTACGTCCCGGCCGCGATCGTACTGCTGGTGTTCTCCGCCTTCGAAATCAGCCTGGCGCTGCTGGTCCTGCAGGGGGCCAACTGGGCCCGGATCACAGCCATGGTCCTGAGTTCAATCTCCATCGTCCTGCAGGGCGCAACGTTCATAGCGGGCGATCCGGACCAGGTCCTGCAAAGCGAGCGTCCGGCCTATGCGCTGGATGTACTCATCCTCCTGGCCCTTTCAAGCGACCGGGCCCGGAAGTTCTCCCACCTTAAGCGAAAGGGCAGAAACGGCTCGTTTCAGCGTTCAAACGAGCCGTTTCTGCCCTCTCGGCGGGGAAAAGGATTCCCTAAGCCGAACTAGCCCAGCTTGGAAGCCACCAGCGCGGTGAGGTCCACCAGGCGGGAGGAGTAACCCCACTCGTTGTCGTACCAGCCCACGATCTTCACCTGGTTGCCCTGGACCTTGGTCAGGCCCGAGTCAAAGATGCAGGAAGCCGGGTCCCCGACGATGTCCGAGGAGACAATCGGATCCTCGGTGTACGTGAGGATGCCGGACCAGCGGTCCGAGGCAGCCGCGGCACGGAACGCCTCGTTCACTTCTTCCGCAGTGGTTTCGCGGCTGACCGTAACGGTCAGGTCGGTGGCGGAACCCGTGGGAACCGGAACACGCATGGCATAACCGTCAAGCTTCCCCTTCAGATCCGGAAGCACCTTGCCGATGGCCTTGGCTGCTCCGGTGGAGGTGGGGATCACGTTCAGGGCGGCGGCGCGGGCACGCCGAAGATCGCTGTGCGGGGAATCCTGCAGGCGCTGGTCTGCCGTGTAGGCGTGAATGGTGGTCATCAGGCCCTGCTCAATGCCGAATTCGCGGTTCAGCACGTCTGCCATCGGTGCCAGGCAGTTGGTGGTGCAGGAGGCGTTGGAGATGATGTTGTGCTTCTCGGCGTCGTAATCGCCGTCGTTCACGCCCATCACCACGGTGAAGTCCTCATCTTTCGCCGGAGCGGAAATCAGGACCTTCCGCGCGCCGGCCGCAATGTGCTTCTCGGCGTCGGCTGCCTTGGTGAACAGGCCGGTGGATTCGATGACGATGTCCACGCCCAGGTCGCCCCAGGGAAGGCTGCCCGGATCGCGCTCGGCGAGGACCTTGATGGTCTGGTTGCCGACCTTGAGGTCGCCGTCCACCACGCGTACGTCTTCAGCGAGCCGGCCTGCAACCGAGTCGTACTTCAGCAGGTGTGCCAGCTGTTCCGGATCTGCCAGGTCATTGACCGCAACAACGGTGAACCCGTTCTCGCTTTGCAGCGCGGCGCGGAGGAAGTTGCGCCCGATGCGGCCAAAACCGTTGATTCCAACTCGAATACTCACAAAGGCCTCCTGAAGGCGTGGTGACTAAATTTAGAGACTAAATATATGAACTAGTACAATTATGCTGTTATTCCCGCCACTCGTCAAAGGGGCCCTAACCTTGGATGTTTCAGCCAGCACTCCGCAGCTGCTGCGCCGCACCAACCTGCGCTCAGTCCTTGACGTGCTGCGCACCGTACCCTCGGCGACGGGCACCGACCTCATCCACGCCACGGGCCTCACGCGCGCCACGGTCATCGCCGTCTGCGATGACCTCATTGCCCGCGGCTGGGCCCGGGAGGCCGCCTCTCCCCGTGCAGGAGGCCAGAAAGGGCGGCCTGCACGCCGGTTCGAGTTCAACGAGAGTGCCGGGTTTGTCCTGGGGCTCGACGTCGGACTGGCCACCGTGCGCGTCGTCGTCTCCGATCTGGCCGGCAGCGTTGTCGGCGGAACCGTGTCCCGCTTCCCACACCACGGAGGCACACCTGCTGACCGGCGTTCCGCAGTCATTGGCGCCACGCAGGACGCGCTGGCCGACGCCGGTGTCCCGGCTGCCGGCGTTCTGGGCGTTGCACTGGGAATCGCTGCCCAGGTCACTCCCGAGGGCACCATCGCCCCCGGACAGGAACTGGCACCCCTGTTCGATCTTGGCCTGACACAGGAATTCGCCGAGGGATTCGGTTGGCCGGTCCTGGTGGAGAATGATGCGAAGCTCGCTGCCCTGGCCGAGCGCTGGCGCGGAACCGGCGCGGATGAAAGCAACCTGGCCGTGATCCTTGCCGGTGAACGACTGGGTACCGGGGTCATAGAATCCGGCAGGCTGGTCCACGGGGCGCTGGGCCGCGCGGGAACCATGGGCGGCCTGGAACTGGTTGAGGGCGTCGGCAACCAGGACGGCATCGCCAAGCTGGCACGCCACTGGGGCACGGCTGCGCTGGACGCGGGGCATGACGGGATGATCCGCGCCCTGGTGGGTGAGCATACGAACCGTGTTTCGGCGCGGTACGTCTTCGAGGCGGCCGCAGCCGGGGATGAAACCGCAGCACAGATCCTGGGCCGAATCGGCAAGCGCATGGCCCGGGTCCTGGCACTGGTCTCCACGTTCTTCGATCCCCGCCTCATTGTGATTGGCGGCGCCGTTGCCGCCTCGGCCACCGCGCTGCTGCCCGTCATGACTGACGAACTTGCCCGGTATGTTCCGGACCCGCCGCGCCTGGCAGTTTCCGAACTGGGCGAAATGCTGGTTGCCACCGGGGCCGTCCGGCTGGCGCTTGACCATGTGGAGGCACGGCTGCTTGACCTGAGGCCGGGCAACGGCGCTGCTCCCTCCGCCAGGCCGGTCCTCTCGGCCTAGACTTGCCGTGCACCGGTCCCGGCACCGAACGGCGGCGGAGTTCAGCGCAGCCGTGCCAGCAGCGCCTCCAGGACCTTTGCCTGGCCCTTGACGAGTTTGATGCGGGCTTCCGGAACGGTAAACCACCCTGCCCGGTCCACTTCCGGGAAGTCCCGGAAGGTGCCTGAGCCGGGCGGCAGCTCGAGGGCAAAGGTGTTGCTGCGGACAGCACGGTCAGGGAAATCGGCAGCAGCCGTGAAAACAGTGACGGACTTCGCCGAAGACTGCCGAAAAGTGCCCAGCAGTCCATACTCGGCGGAAGGCGCAGGCCAGCCCATCTCCTCCTCGAACTCGCGCCTGGCAGCCGCCAGCGGATCCTCCGGAGGTGCGAACTCGCCTTTGGGGATGGACCAGGCATGTTCATCGCGGCTGGCCCAGAAGGGACCGCCCATGTGTGCGATCCACACCTCGACGCCGTGTTCCTCCCCTGCGGTTCCGCCCGGGGATCCGCGGTACAGGAGGATTCCGGCACTGGTGCGCATGCTGCTGTGTCCGTTCCGACGGACCGGCTAGCGTTCCAGCATGGCCACGGAGCGGTTCCACAGGTCCAGGGCCAGGGCGTGGTTACCGGCCAGCTTGTTGGCCCGGGCAGGCTTGGACCGCGCGAAATACCTGCCGGTGGGGTAATCGGCGCCCGGCGTGCCCTCGGCCAGGAACACCAGGGTCTGTGCGCCCTGTTCCGGGCTCTGCAGGAAGCGGCCAAGGATCCCCTGGTAGACCGAGCGCATGGCCGACCCCTCCGCACTGGAGAAACCGGATGCTATGACTCCGGGGTGGAAGGCAGTTGAGGTTGCTCCTGAAGCCCGGTAGCGGCGGTCAAATTCCTCGGTGAAGAGGATCTGCTCCAGTTTCGAGTTCCCATAGGCCCTTTGCGGGGTGTAGGCCCTTTCCGCTTCCAGATCGGTGATGTCCAGCTTGGCAAAGAGACGGTTCGCGGCGCTGGAGGTGTTGATGACCGTTCCCCGCGAGTCGAGCAGGCGATTGGTCAGCAGGCGGGTGAGCAGGAACGGGGCCAGATAGTTCACCTGGAACGTCATTTCGTGTCCATCCACGGTGACCTGCCGTTCCTTCCCGAAGATGGCCCCGGCGTTGTTGGCCAGCACGTCGATCTTGGGATAGCGCTGCAGCAGGTCCGAGGCGAGGCTCCGGACTTGGCCGAGGTCCGCGAAGTCGGCCGTGAAGTACTCGCTGCCAACGTCCTCTGCCACTGCGGCGGTCTTCTCCTCCGAGCGCCCCACCGGCACGACGTGATGCCCGTCCGCAGCGAGGCGGCGCGCAGCGGCCGCTCCCACGCCGTCGGACGCGCCGGTGATGACTATGGTCTTGGGAGCCACGCGGGCCTGCTTTCGTTGAAATGCCGGGACTGGCCTACCTTAGCGGTGTCCGCGCCGGCGGAGGTAGCCGGGGGCCGGGTTTTTCACCCGCGGCCTAAGACGCCGGACGGCGGCGCCAGTAGGCAGCCACCAGCGCGCCGGACACGTTGTGCCATACCGAGAACACGGCTGCGGGCAGGGCGGCTTCAGGGCTGAAGTACTCCCGGGCGAGACCCGCCGCCAAGCCCGAGTTCTGCATGCCCACCTCCACGCCCAGAGTGCGCCGGGAGGGAACCGGAAGCCGGAGCATCCGGGCGGCACCGTATCCAATTCCCAGCCCGAGTCCGTTGTGCAGGATGACGGCCAGGAGGATCAGCCAGCCGGCGGTCAGGATGGCTGCCGCACTTCCGGCCACCACTGCCACCACCACGAAAGTGATCGCCGCGACCGAAACCCAGGGCAGGACGGGAAGGACCCGGTCCACGGTCCGGGGAATGAGGTATCGAATCAGCAGCCCCAGCAGCACCGGCACCAGCACAATCTGGACAATCGAGAGCGCCATTGAACCGGCGTCGACCGCCATGTACCGTCCGGCGAGCCATAAGGCCAGCAGCGGCGTGAACAGTGGCGCAAGCAGGGTGGAGACCGAGGTCATGGCAACCGAGAGGGCCACATTTCCGCGGGCAAGGTACGTGACGACGTTGGAGGCGGTACCCCCCGGCGCACAGCCCACCAGAATGACGCCGGCAGCAAGTTCAGGAGGAAGCCGCAGCACCCAGGCGATGCCCAGCCCAAGCAGCGGCATGATCAGGAACTGCGCCACCACGCCCAGCAGCACAGGCAGCGGCTGGCGGACCACCATGGCGAAGTCCGGCAGGGTCAGGGTCAGGCCCATGCCGAACATGATCACCATGAGCCCGGGATTGATCAGCGGGGCAAGCGAGGTGAAAGGATCCGGTAAGGCCAGGGCCACCGCTCCCCCGGCGAGGATCAGCAGCGGAAAGACTGTCACGGCTATCCGTGCGCTGCGTTCTTCAGCTGCCTGCGCTGGTTTGGGGACGGTGGTGTTGGCGGTGCCTGCCATGGCCACCATGCTGGCACAGCCCGTTCCCCGGCGGTGGAAGACGCGCCGCCGCGGGTATGGGCGGCCAATCCGTGGCAGGATGCGGATATGCCTGAACGCCTGATGCTCCTGGACACGGCCTCACTGTACTTCCGCGCCTTTTACGGGCTCCCGGATTCGCTTCGGCGTCCGGACGGCACGCCGGTCAATGCGGTGCGCGGCCTCACGGACATGATCGCCCGGCTGGTCGGCGAGTTCGAGCCCACGCATTTGGTTGCCTGCTGGGATGAGGACTGGCGGCCGCAGTGGCGGGTGGACCTGCTCCCGTCCTACAAGGGACACCGGGTTGCCCGCGAGGTAAAGGACGGCCCGGATATCGAGGAGGTGCCGGACGCACTCGAGGCGCAGATTCCTATGATCCGGGAGGTCCTCGGTCTGGCTGGAATCGCTGTGGTGGGAGTGGCGGACCACGAAGCGGACGACGTGATCGGCAGTTACGCGGCACAGGCGTCCATGCCCGTCGACGTGGTCACCGGGGACCGGGACCTCTTCCAGGTCATCGACGACGCGGCGGGCGTGCGGGTTCTCTACACCGCGGGCGGCATGAAGAACCTGAAGGTCATGGACGACGCCGCCGTCGTCGCCAAATACCGCGTGCTTCCGGAGCAGTATGCGGACTACGCGACCCTGCGGGGTGACAGCTCGGACGGACTGCCCGGTGTTTCCGGCATTGGGGAGAAGACCGCCTCATCGCTGCTGGCTGAGTTCGGCAGCCTCGAATCACTGCTCCAGGCTGCGGAGGACGCCGACGGCGGCGTCTCCTCCGCAGTGCGGGCCAAATTGTCCGGTGCCCGGGAATACCTCGAGGCCGCGCCAACCGTTGTGCGGATTGTGCGCGGCCTCGAAGTGCCGTCGCTGGCGGAGGTCGGTGCCCGGCTGCAGCCTCCCGGCGAAGATCCCCGGGCCCGGCTTGAGGAGCTTGCCGGGGAATGGAACCTCGGCAGCTCCATCAGCCGCTTGCTGAAGGCACTGGACACGGACGGGGAGTAATGCACGATCAGCCCAGCACGCCGCTTTCAGGATCCCGGGCTCCCGCAGTTCCGTCCCAGCGGCGCGTGCTCGCCGTCCTCGTGGCGGGACAAATCCTCGGTGGAATAGGTATGGGAGCCACGCTGTCCCTCGGTGCGCTGCTCGCGGCTGCCCTGTCCGGTTCCCCGGCCTGGTCCGGAATGGCGGCGACTATGAGCACCCTGGGTGCGGCCGCGGCAGCAGTACCCCTGGCCCGGCTGGCCCAGGCACACGGGCGCAGGGCGTCGTTGTCCACCGGGGCCCTGATCTCCGCAGCCGGCGCCGTCACCGCCGTAGGCTCGGCCGTCGCGGGATTCTTTCCGCTGCTGCTGGCGGGACTGGCCCTGCTCGGCGCCGGCAGCGCCGTCAGCCTCCAGGCCCGCTTCGCCGCGGCGGACCTCTCGGCGCCGGATGCCCGCGGAAGGGACCTGTCCATCGTCCTGTGGTCCACCACCATCGGTGCCGTGCTGGGGCCGAACCTCTTCGCCCCGGGCGAGGCACTGGGGTCGGCGCTGGGCCTTCCCCTGCTGACCGGCGCCTTCGTCTTTTCCCTCGTTGCCCAGCTGGCTGCCGCAGCCGTCTACCTCGCGGGTCTTCGTCCGGACCCGCTGCTGGCGCTGAAGAAGTTCCGCGCGGCAGCTGACGAAGCTTCCGGCGCTGCACCTGTCCCGCGGCGTTCCGGGCCGGCCGTGCTGCGCAGCAACCCGGCGGCACTCTATGCAGTTGCGGCAATCGCGCTGAGCCACGCGGTGATGGTTGCCCTGATGTCCATGACGCCGGTGCACCTAAGCAGCCACGGAGCGGCCATCAGCGTCGTTGGATTCACCATTAGCCTGCATATTGCCGGCATGTATGCGCTATCCCCGGTCTTCGGCTGGCTCTCTGACCGCATCGGCCGCAGGAAGGTCATCCTGCTGGGGCAGCTCCTGCTTCTCGGGGCCCTGCTTCTGGCCGGGACCGCGGCGGAGTCCACGGCCGGCGTGACACTCAGCCTGGTCCTGCTGGGCCTGGGGTGGTCCGCTTCCGTCGTCTCGGCGTCGGCCCTGCTCTCTGACTCCGTCGAGGTGCAGGAACGCCCGGCCGTTCAGGGGATTTCGGATCTTGGGATGAATGCGGCCGGCGCCCTGGGCGGTGCGCTGGCCGGTCCGGTACTGACCGTGGCCGGCTACTCCGGCCTTGGCTACGCCGCCGTGGCGCTGGTGGCCGTGGTGATCGCCTGGAGTGTTTTCGGTGCCCGAAGTGGGACTCGAACCCACACACCTTTCGATACTGCATTTTGAGTGCAGCGCGTCTGCCAATTCCGCCATTCGGGCAGGCCCTGTGACGTTGATCAAACGGATTGATTCCCCGTGTTGGGCGCGAAACCACTCTACATGCAGATAGGCTGTTTTCGTGAACTACCGGCAGCCACCGGTAGCGCCGTCGTCTTTCCAAGGAGCATCTGTGTCTGAGTCATCCGAGTCCGTACCGTCCAACACTCCGGCGCGGCGCGTCCTCGTTGCGGAGGACGAGACGCTGATCCGCCTGGACATCGTTGAGATCCTCACCGGTGAGGGCTACGAGGTTGTCGGCGAGGCGGACAACGGTGAGAAAGCCGTGCAGATGGCCACTGAACTGAAGCCGGACCTGGTGCTCATGGACGTGAAGATGCCCGTCATGGACGGCATCAGCGCAGCCGAGGCGATAGTGAAGGCCCGGATTGCCCCCGTAGTGCTCCTGACCGCCTTTAGCCAGAAGGAACTCGTGGAGCGCGCACGCGAGGCCGGCGCCATGGCGTACGTGGTGAAGCCCTTCACTCCCGCGGACCTGATTCCGGCGATCGAAATCGCGCTCTCCCGGCATGAAGAGATCAAGGCACTCGAGAACGAGGTCACCGACCTGAAGGAACAGTTCGCCACCCGCAAGCTGGTGGAGCGTGCCAAGTCGCTGCTCACCACCAAGATGGGCCTCACCGAGCCGGAGGCGTTCCGCTGGATCCAGAAGACTTCCATGGACCGGCGCCTGAGCATGCGCGAGGTTGCTGAGACCATCATCAACCAGGTCAACTAACTTTCGAACCGCCCCCTTGGGCGGCGGGAGCACGCAAAAGCCCCGCCGGGAGAAATCCCGGCGGGGCTTTTGCGTGGGCTGCAGGTCCTAGATGGACTTGGCCTTGCCCTTATTGGCTTCCTTGACGGGCCAGGGACCAACCTTCTCCTTCTCGCGGCGGCGGCCGTCTCCCTGCTGACCGGTGTCCGCAGCGTCACCGACGCGGTGCACCTTGATAAGGTTCGTGGAACCGGCCTGTCCGGGGGGCGAACCGGCGGCGATGACCACCATGGCGTCTTCCTGGACAATGCCCTTTTCCAGCAGGGTCTGGTCAACCTGCTGGGTCATCTTGTCCGTGTGCTCAACGAAAGGCACCAGCATCGGCTGGATACCCCAGAACAGGGACATGTAGTTCAGCGTCGATTCAACCGGGGTGAAGGCGAACACGGGCTTCTTCGGGCGCAGGCGGGAAAGCCGGCGCGCGGAGTCGCCGGACTGGGTGAAGGTGCAGATGCACTCAGCGTCCAGCTGGTCCGCGATTTCGACGGCGGCACGGGTGATGGCGCCGCCTCGGGTGCGCGGCTTGCTTCCCAGCGGGGGCACACGGTTCAGGCCGTGCTCCTCGGTGGACTCGATGATCCGTGCCATGGTCTTCACGGTGTCGATCGGGTACTTGCCCACGGAGGTCTCACCGGAAAGCATCACGGCATCGGCGCCGTCGAGGACGGCGTTGGCGCAGTCCGAGGCTTCGGCGCGGGTGGGGCGCGGGCTTTCGATCATGGATTCAAGGACCTGGGTGGCCACGATGACCGGCTTCGCCCAGCGGCGTGCCAGCTCGATGGCGTTCTTCTGGACCAGGGGAACATCTTCGAGCGGCAGCTCGACGCCCAGGTCGCCGCGGGCAACCATGATGGCGTCGAACGCGTCGATGATCTCCTCGATGGCTGCCACGGCCTGCGGCTTCTCGATCTTGGCGATCACCGGGATGCGGCGGCCTTCCTCGTCCATGATCTCGTGGACGCGCGCCACGTCGACGGCGTTGCGCACGAAGGACAGTGCCACCATGTCAACGCCGCGGCGGATCGCCCAGCGGAGGTCTTCCTCGTCCTTGCCGCTCATGGCGGGAACGTTGACGGCCACGCCGGGCAGGTTGATGCCCTTGTTGTTGGAGACCGGTCCGGGAACGGTGACTTCGGTGACCACCTTCGTGTCGTCAACGGCCGTGGCACGCAGGCCAACCTTGCCGTCGTCGATCAGGAGGATGTCGCCCACGTTTACGTCTCCGGGCAGGCCTTTGTATGTCGTCGAGCACAGCGAGGCGGTCCCCGGAACGTCTTCGACGGTGATGGTGAATTCGTCACCGCGGTTCAGGTAGTGCGGCCCGTCCGCGAACCTTCCCAGCCTGATCTTGGGACCCTGGAGATCGGCGAAGATGCCCACGGGCTTCCCGAGTTCCTCGGAGGCCCGGCGCACGTTCTCGTACGTGTTGTTGTGGACCGAGTGGTCCCCGTGGCTCATGTTCATGCGGGCTACGTCTACACCGGCACGAAGCACAGCTACGGTGTTTTCGTAACTGGCTATGGCTGGACCAAAAGTTGCAACGATCTTTGCGCGTCTCATATTTCCTAGCCTAGTCTCCTGGGTGGCTTTATGCAGTCCGGGACCCTCCTGGACGGCCTGCAGCAAAGGCGCCGGACTCAACTGTCCGGCGCCTTTGCGCTTGGTTTCCTACAACGGTGCGATGGCCCGGTCGCTGGGGGCGACGGGGGCCGGCAGCCTGGTGGAGCCTTCCAGCCATTTATCGACGGCGGCAGCGCAGGCGCGGCCTTCGGCGATGGCCCAGACAATCAGTGACTGCCCGCGCCCGGCGTCTCCGGCGGCGAACACGCCGGGCGTGGCGGTCATGTAGTAGCCGTCCCGCTTGACGTTGGAGCGTTCGTCGAACTCTGTGTTCACCTGTTCGGCCAGGCCGGCAGGTTCGGGTCCGGTGAAGCCCAGGGACAGGAAGACGAGGTCCGCCGGGATGATCCGCTCGGTTCCGGCCTTGGGCAGGCGCTTGCCGTCCACGAATTCGGTCTCGGCCACCTTGACGCCGGTGAGCTGGCCGCCCTCCCCTACGAACTCGACGGTGGAGGCGAGGTATGTCCGCTCGCCGCCTTCTTCGTGGGCACTTGCCACCTCGAAGAGCGTGGGGAACATCGGCCACGGCTGGTGCGCTGCGCGCTCGGCCGGGGGCTGCTGGCCGATGGCCAGGGTGGTCACGGAGGCTGCCTGCTGGCGGTGTGCGGTGCCGATGCAGTCCGCACCGGTGTCGCCGCCGCCGAGGATCACCACGTGCTTGCCCTCGGCGCTGATCTGGTTCTTGATCCTCTCCCCGGCGACCGCACGATTGGACTGCACGAGGTAGTCCATGGCGAAGTGGACGCCGGAGAGTTCACGGCCCGGGATGGGCAGGTCCCGCGGCACCGTGGCACCGGTGGCGATAATGACGGCGTCGTAACGCCGGCGCAGCTGCTCCCAGGAGATGTCCTTGCCTACCTCGACGCCGGTCCGGAAGCGGGTCCCCTCGGCGCGCATCTGCTCCAGCCGGCGGTCAACCTGCATCTTCTCCATTTTGAAGTCCGGGATGCCGTAGCGGAGCAGGCCGCCGATTTTGTCGTCCCGCTCGTAGACGGCAACGGTATGGCCGGCGCGGGTGAGCTGCTGCGCTGCTGCCAGTCCGGCGGGCCCGGAGCCGACGACGGCAATGGTCTTGTCCGTTAGCCGCTCCGGGGCGTGCGGGCGGACCCAGTTCTCGTCGAACGCCTGGTCGATGATTGAGACCTCGACCTGCTTGATCGTCACCGCGGGCTGGTTGATTCCCAGCACGCAGGACGCCTCGCACGGCGCCGGGCAGAGCCGGCCGGTGAACTCGGGAAAGTTGTTCGTGGCATGCAGCCGCTCGATCGCTTCCTGTCCCTTGTCCCGCCAGGTGAGGTCGTTCCATTCCGGGATGAGGTTGCCCAGCGGGCAGCCCTGGTGGCAGAACGGGATGCCGCAGTCCATGCAGCGGCCTGCCTGTTCCTTCAGGACTCCCTTTTCCTGCCGCTCATAGACTTCCTTGTAGTCCATGATGCGAACTGAAACGGGACGCCGGGGCTGTGTTTCGCGCTCCCGTACCTTCAAAAATCCGCGTGGGTCAGCCACCGGTTACCTCCAGAATCTTGGTCCATGCTTCGGCGCCGTCGGGGTCCAGCCCCGCTTCGGCTGCGGAGGCGCGGGCGTCGAGCACGGCCGCGTAATCGCGCGGCAGTACTTTGGTGATGCGGGAAACGGTGGTGTCGAAGTCCTCCAGCAGGCTGGCTGCCCGCGGGGACCCGGTTTCTTCCGCGTGTTGAACCAGCAGGCCGCGGATGATGTCCGCGTCCTCGGCGTCGGGCTCCAGCAGCAGCAGATCACCGTTGTCCAGGGCGTCCTTGTTCACCCGTGCCGGGCTCAGGTCCACCACGAAGGCGGTTCCGCCGGACATGCCGGCACCGAAGTTCCGGCCGGTGGAGCCGAGGATGAGGGTCTGCCCGCCGGTCATGTACTCGCAGCCGTGGTCGCCGATGCCTTCCACGACGGCGGTGGCGCCGGAGTTGCGGACCATGAACCGCTCGCCCACCTGGCCGCGAAGGAACATCTCGCCGCCGGTGGCGCCGTAGCCGATCACGTTACCGGCAATGACGTTGCGTTCTGCCGGGAACACATTGCTGCGGTCCGGACGGACAATGATGCGTCCGCCGGAGAGTCCCTTGCCGACGTAGTCGTTCGAATCGCCGTACAGCCGCAGCGTGATCCCCGCCGGCAGGAAGGCGCCCAGGGACTGGCCGGCCTGCCCGGTGAGGGTGATGTCGATCGTGTCCGTGGCCAGGCAGTCGGTGCCGAAGGTCTTGGTGACTGTGTGCCCCAGCATGGTGCCCACGGAGCGGTCCGTGTTGACCACGTCCAGGGCAATCCGCACCGGCTGCCGGCTGGAGAGCGCATCAGCGCTCATCTCGATCAGTTTGTTGTCGAAGTGCGCATCCAGTTCGTGATTCTGCGGAACCAGGCTGCGCAGCGGCGCACCCGGGTCCACTTCGTGGCCGCGCAGGATCGGCTCAAGGTCCAGTCCGTCGGCCTTCCAGTGGTCCACGGCGGCGCGGGTGTCCAGCATTTCGCTGTGCCCGATCGCTTCTTCCAGGCTGCGGAAACCAAGTTCGGCCAGCAATTCGCGTACTTCTTCGGCCAGGAACTCGAAGAAGTTGACCACGAATTCCGGCTTGCCGGTGAAGCGGGACCGCAGCTCCGGGTTCTGCGTGGCGACGCCCACGGGGCAGGTGTCCAGATGGCAGACACGCATCATGACGCAGCCGGAGACCACCAGCGGTGCGGTGGCGAAGCCAAATTCCTCACCTCCCAGCAGGGCGGCAATGACGACGTCGCGGCCTGTCTTGAGCTGTCCGTCCACCTGCACCACCACACGGTCGCGCAGGCCGTTGAGCATAAGGGTCTGCTGCGTTTCGGCCAGGCCGAGTTCCCACGGCGCCCCCGCGTGCTTCAGAGAGTTCAACGGCGAAGCGCCCGTGCCGCCGTCGTGCCCCGAAACGAGGACGACGTCGGCCTTGGCCTTGGTCACTCCGGCTGCCACGGTGCCGATTCCGGCCTCGGAGACGAGCTTCACGTGGACCCGGGCGGACGGGTTGGCCCGTTTCAGGTCATAAATGAGCTGGGCAAGGTCCTCGATGGAGTAGATGTCGTGGTGCGGCGGCGGAGAGATCAAGCCGACGCCGGGCGTGGAGTGCCGGGTACTGGCCACCCACGGGTAGACCTTCTGCGCCATCAGCTGGCCGCCTTCGCCGGGCTTGGCACCCTGGGCCATCTTGATCTGCAGGTCATCCGCATTGGTCAGGTACAGGCTGGTGACGCCGAAGCGGCCGGAAGCCACCTGCTTTATGGCGGAGCGGCGTTCGGGATCGAGCAGGCGGTCCACGTCTTCACCGCCCTCACCGGTGTTGGACTTTGCCCCCAGCCGGTTCATGGCGATGGCCAGGGTTTCGTGGGCTTCCTTGGAAATGGAGCCGTAGCTCATGGCACCTGTGGAGAAGCGTTTGACGATCGAGGAGACCGGTTCCACTTCCTCCAGCGGCACGGCCGGGCGTTCCCCGGTGCGGAAGTCCAGCAGCCCGCGCAGGGTCATCAGGTTCTTCGACTGGTCATCCACTCCGCGGGTGTACGCCTTGAACACGTCGTAGCGGCGCTCACGGGTGGAGTGCTGCAGGCGGAAGACCGTTTCCGGGTTGAACAGGTGCGGCGGGCCTTCGCGGCGCCACTGGTACTCGCCGCCGTTCTCCAGGCTGCGGTGCGGCTCTTCGATTTCGTCCGCCGGGTAGGCGGAGGTGTGGCGTGCCGCAGCTTCCGCTGCGATCACGTCCAGGCCGACGCCGCCGAGCTGGGTCTGCGTGCCGTGGAAGAACTCGTCCACCAGTTCCTGTCCCAGGCCGATGGCTTCGAAGGTCTGCGCACCACAGTAGGAAGCGACAGTTGAGATGCCCATCTTGGACATGATCTTCAGGACGCCCTTGCCCAGTCCCTTGATCAGGTTGGCTACCGCCTGTTCGCGGGTGACGCCGGTGATGTCGCCGTTGCGGACCAGTTCCTCGCAGCTTTCCATGGCCAGGTACGGGTTCACGGCGGAAGCCCCATAGCCGATCAGCACCGCCACGTGGTGCACCTCGCGGACGTCGCCCGCCTCCACGATCAGGGAGATCTTGGTGCGGTTGGCGCTCTTGAGCAGGTGGTGGTGCACGGCTGAGAGCAGCAGCAGGGACGGGATCGGCGCCCACTGGGCGTTGGAGTCGCGGTCGGAGAGCACAATGTACTGCACCCCGCGGTTCACGGCACCTGAAACCTTTTCGCAGATCTCACTGATGCGTGCGCGCAGTTCCGATTCGCCGCCGTCGGGCCGGTAGAGGCCGCGGACCTTCAGCGCAACCTTCTCGCCTTCCTCGTTCCTGAGGTTGGCGATCTTGGCGAGCTCGTCATTATTGATCACGGGGAACTTCAGCGCGATCTGGTGGGTCTTCACCTGGCCCGGTGCCAGGAGGTTGCCGTTCGGGCCGATGGAGCTCTGCAGGGAGGTCACGAGTTCTTCGCGGATGGCATCCAGCGGCGGGTTGGTGACCTGCGCGAAGGACTGCACAAAGTAGTCGAAGAGGAGCCGGGGACGCTGGGACAGCACCGCGATGGGAGTGTCCGACCCCATGGCGCCGAGGGGCTCGGCACCGCTGCGTGCCATCGGGCCGAGCAGGATGCGCAGTTCTTCCTGGGTGTAGCCGAAGGTGCGCTGCCGGCGGTTGATGGAAGCCTTGGTGTGCAGCACATGCTCACGCTCGGGCAGATCTTCCAGGGACACCTGGTTCTCCCGGACCCATTCGGCCCAGGGGTTTGCGGCGGCGATCTCGGCCTTGATCTCCGAGTCCTCAACCAGCCGGCCCTGGGCGGTATCCACCAGGAACATCTTGCCCGGAGAGACGCGTCCCTTGCGGACCACCTTGGCCGGATCGATGTCCACCACGCCAACCTCGGAGGCCAGGACCACCAGGCCGTCCTCGGTGATCCAGTACCGAGCCGGACGCAGGCCGTTGCGGTCCAGTACGGCGCCCACCTGGTCTCCGTCGGTGAAGGAAACAGCCGCCGGTCCGTCCCACGGCTCCATGAGCATGGAGTGGTACTGGTAGAAGGCACGGCGTGCGGGATCCATCGTCGCGTGGTTTTCCCACGCTTCCGGGATCATCATCATCACCGCATGGGTGATGGGACGCCCGGAAAGCATCAGCAGCTCGGCAACCTCGTCAAAGGACGCCGAATCCGAGGCGCCCGGGGTGCAGATGGGGAAGAGCTCCTCGGGAGTATCCCCCAGCAGCGGGCTCTTGAGCTGGGACTGGCGGGCCCGCATCCAGTTGCGGTTGCCCTTGACCGTATTGATCTCGCCGTTGTGGGCAATGGTGCGGAACGGCTGGGCCAGCGGCCAGGACGGGAAAGTGTTGGTGGAGAAGCGCGAGTGCACAATTCCGAGCTTGGTCTTGAACCGCGGATCGGAAAGATCCGGGAAGAACGGCTCCAGCTGCGCGGTGGTAACCATGCCTTTGTAAACCATGGTCTTCGAGGACAGGGACGGGAAGTACACGCCGAACTTGTTCTGGGACCGCTTCCGAACGCGGAAGGCGCGGGCGTCGAGATCTGGGCAGCCGTCTTCTTCCGGGGCAAGGAATACCTGACCGAAGTACGGCATGCAGGCCCGGGACATGGCGCCCACCAGGTCAGCTGCCACGGGCACTTCACGCCAGCCGAGGACCTTCAGTCCTTCGGACTCCGCGATTGCCTCGACGCCTGCCCGGGCGGTTTCCTGCTCGCGTTCCTCAGTGGGCAGGAAGGCGGTGCCGACGGCGTAGCCGCCGGGCGCGGGAAGCTCAAAGCCGGCAACGGCACGGAAGAACTCATCGGGGACCTGGGTCAGGATGCCGGCTCCGTCGCCGGTGCCTTCGTCAGCGCCTACCGCGCCGCGGTGCTCAAGGTTGCGCAGGGCGGTCAGCGCCGCGTCCACGATGTCGTGTCCTGGCTCGCCGCGCAGCGTGGCGATGACAGCCAGGCCGCACGCGTCCTTCTCGTTCTCGGCGCGGTAGAGGCCCGAATCTGCCGGGTAGGCCGCGAACCGCTGGAACGGAGACACCACCGGGGCGGCCTGCGGGGACATTGCGTCAGTCATAGGGTAAGTCCTTCCCCCTGTTGAGCGTTGGGAGGGGACGACGTTGGCCCCACGCCGGCGGCATCTACCAACCGGTGTGTTCGATGATTTTACGGTCGTTCAGATGTGAAAGCCCTGCATGCTGGGATGGGGCCGGCTCACAATCGAAGGAACCTTCCGGTGTCCTGCCGGGGTTGTCCCCGGCACGGTTACCGCTAGCCGCCACCGCGGTGTGGCATCCGGACCGGCGGCGGGAGGTAACCCGCGCTGAACGGTCCTACGTGGCTGGGCCCGAATCCCCGGGCCGCTGAGGCTTGGCAGCCTCGTTTTTTGTCTCTGCGAGAGTAGCACGCGTGTCATCCGTTTGTGATCCGGAGTTCACATTCGCAGAATCTGTTTCGCTCTTGTTATCAAGCTGTGAATTGTTACTGCGGCCAGCGGTTTCACTGCCGGCAGGGGTGTCCGGGCAGCAGCAGCGACGGTTCCGGCTGCTTGCGCGCCCGCACGCTGAGGTAGATGAACATGCCGATCGACGCCAGGAAGATCAGGATGGAAGTCCAAACGTTCAGGCGCTGCGTGAGGCCCAGGATGGTGACCATTTCCGCGTCGTCGATGCGCAGCATTTCGATCCAGACGCGCCCGGAAGTGTAGAAGGCGGCATACAGCCAGAACAGGCGTCCGCCGCGCAGCCTGAAGCGGCGGTCCAGCACCAGCAGCAAGGCGACGCCGGCAAGGTTCCACAGCGACTCGTAGAGGAACGTGGGATGGAACAGGGTCCCAGGAGCCGTTCCGTCAGGGAAGTTCGTGTTGTTGGGATCAATCTCAAGGCCCCAGGGTGCGTCGGTGGGTCCGCCGAAAAGTTCCTGATTAAACCAGTTGCCCCAGCGTCCCACGGCTTGCGCCAGCAGCACCCCCGGAGCGGCGACGTCCGCGAAGGCGGAGAGCTTGATGCCCGCCCGGCGGCAGCCAATCCAGGCGCCCACAGCTCCAAGCGCGATGGCGCCCCAGATGCCCAGGCCGCCCAGCCAGATCTGCGGAATCAGGGCCAGGTTTCCGTTGGGACCGAAGTACGCGTCCGGTGAGGAGATAACGTGGTAGAGCCGTCCGCCGATGATGCCGAACGGTATGGCCCAGATGGCGATGTCCCAGACGGAGTCCGGCGGCAGTCCGCGCCGCTTCCAGCGGACGGATGTCATCCACAGGGCCAGGATAATCCCGGCCAGGATGCACAGCGCGTACGCGTGGACGGTCAGCGGGCCCAGCGAGAAGCTGCTGAACTCGGCGGGCGGACTGGGGATCGCGGCCGGGACCGCCAGGGACATCGGCATTGTCAGTTCTTTCGTGTTCCGGTACTGAGTTCGCGGGTTAGCTCACCGACGGCTGCAGCTCCGCCGTCGCGAAGGGCGGCGACCAGCGCGGTACCGACGATGACGCCGTCGGCGTAGGAACCGATCTCGCGGACGTGCCCGGAGGTGGACACGCCGAGGCCTACGCAGACGCGTTCGGCACCGGCGGCGCGGGCGGCGCTGACAACCCCTTCGGCGGCGTCGGACACCTGGTTGCGGGTGCCCGTGACGCCCATGATCGAAACGGCGTAGACGAATCCGCGGCTGGCTTCAACCGTGGACTTCATGCGGTCAGTGGTGGAGGACGGTGCAACCAGGAAAACCCGGTCCAGTCCGTACTTGTCCGATGCAGCGATCCATTCGCCGGCTTCGTCCGGAATCAGGTCCGGTGTAATCAGCCCGGCTCCCCCTGCTTCGGCCAGTCGGCGGGAGAACTCGGCCACGCCCATGCGCATGACGGGGTTCCAGTAGGTCATGACCAGCACGGCTGCGTCGGTCTCGGCGGTGATGCCGGCGACGACGTCGAACACGTCCTGGACCCGGAAGCCGCTTTCGAGGGCCTGGCTCGTGGCCGCCTGGATGACTGAACCGTCCATGACCGGATCCGAGTAGGGAATGCCGATTTCGATGAGGTCCGCACCCCCGCGTGCCAGTTCGATTCCGGCAGCGATGGTTTCCGGGACGGACGGGAATCCGGCCGGCAGGTACCCCACCAGGGCTGCGCGGCCGTCGGCCCGGGCCCGGTCGATGGCGGCCGCGGATTTGCTGGCGGTCGAGACGCTCACAGCTGTTCTCCTTCTTTCCCGATCTCAGCTTCAGCTGACTTCTCATCCAGCAGGTTGAACCATTCCGCGGCGGTAGCTACGTCCTTGTCTCCGCGGCCGGACAGATTGACCAGGACGATCTGCTCCGAAGCGTCGCCGTCCGGGCCCGCCGCTGCTGCCAGCCGCCGGCCAACCTTGATGGCGCCGGCGAGGGCGTGGGAGGACTCGATGGCGGGGATGATGCCCTCGGTGCGGCAGAGCAGCTTGAATGCCTCCATGGCCTCGGAGTCGGTGACCGGTTCGTAGGAAACCCGTCCAATATCCGCGAGGTAGGCGTGCTCCGGTCCGACTCCGGGGTAGTCCAGGCCAGCGGAAATCGAGTGGGACTCGATGGTCTGGCCGTCCTCGTCCTGCATCAGGTATGTGCGGGCGCCGTGCAGCACACCCGGGCGTCCGAGGGTGATGGTGGCAGCGTGGCGCGGGGTATCGACGCCGTCACCGCCGGCTTCGAATCCGTAGATGGCAACGGACGGGTCGTCCAGGAAACCGTGGAAGATGCCGATCGCATTGGACCCGCCGCCCACACAGGCACAGACGGCGTCGGGCAGTTTCCCGGCCTGCTCCAGCATCTGTTCGCGGGCTTCCTCACCGATCACCTCGTGGAAGTAGCGCACCATGGCGGGGAACGGATGGGCTCCGGCCGCGGTGCCCAGCAGGTAGTGCGTGGTGGAGACGTTGGCAACCCAGTCACGCAGGGCTTCATTGATCGCGTCCTTGAGGGTCTGCGAACCGTTGGTCACCGGAATGACCGTGGCGCCCAGCAGTTCCATGCGGGCAACGTTCAGGGCCTGGCGGCGGCAGTCCTCCGCACCCATGTAGACAACGCATTCCAGGCCCAGCAGGGCGGCGGCGGTGGCGCTGGCCACACCGTGCTGTCCGGCACCGGTTTCGGCGATGATGCGGGTCTTGCCCATGCGCTTGGCGAGCAGTGCCTGGCCCAGGACGTTGTTGATCTTGTGGGAACCGGTATGGTTCAGGTCCTCGCGCTTGAGGAAGATGCGGACCCCGCCGGCGTGCTCGGCGAAGCGCTTGGCTTCGGTGAGCAGCGAGGGACGGCCTGAATAGTTCTTGTTCAGCTCCGCGATCTGGGCGGTGAAGGCCGGATCAGCCTTGGCCTTGTCGAACGTCTCCGTCAGCTCATCCAGCGCGGCGATGAGGGATTCGGGCATCCAGCGTCCGCCGTATTCGCCGAAGTAGGGTCCAGCGGCATGGCGGAGGGACGGCCCTCCAGCCAGGAAGGAGTCCGTCACCTTCCCGTCCACCGTCTGTTCTGGCGTACCTGCCGCGGCGGGTGGGGTGCTGTTCTCCGGGATCCCGGTCATGGAGCCTGTCCTGTCCTGCTCTTATCCGTGTCCGCCAGGGGCGGTCCACGGAAGGTTTGTCGAAAGTGAATCCTCAGCGTCCGCTGGCCTGCAGCCGGTCGGCGATGGCCCCGGCTCCGGTGTCCATGAACTCCGCGATGGTAGCTGCGGGGTCATTGTGTTTCACGAGCGCTTCGCCCACGAGTACCGCGTTTGCGCCGTGGGCTGCGTAATGCGCGACGTCGGCCGCGTTCCGGACACCGGATTCCGCCACCACTACCGCACCGGCGGGGATGGATTCGGAAAGCGCGGCGAAGACGGAACGGTCCACGTCCAGGGTTTTCAGGTTGCGGACATTCACGCCGATGATCCGTGCTCCGGCTGCTGCGGCGCGCTGGATTTCCTCGGCGGTGTGCGCCTCAACCAGGGCGTTCATGCCCAGTTCATGGGTCAGGTCGAGGAACGAGCGCAGGTCAGTATCGTCCAGTGCCGCCACGATGAGCAGCACCAGATCCGCTCCGTGCGCCCGTGCTTCCCAGATCTGGTAGGGGTCGACTGTGAAGTCCTTGCGCAGCACCGGAATGCTGACTGCAGCGCGGACGGCGTCGAGGTCCGCGAGGGAACCCTTGAAGCGGCGGGCCTCGGTGAGGACGCTGACGACCGACGCGCCGCCCTGCTCGTAGCGCTTCGCCAGGTCTGCGGGGTCCGCGATGTCCGCCAGCGCCCCTTTGGAAGGACTGGACCGCTTGACCTCGGAGATCACCCGCAGTGCGGTGCGGGGGCTTTCATTGCCGCCGAGGGCAGCGTAGGCGTCAAGGGCGGGAGCGGCCTGGGCGGCGCGCTCCTGCACCTTATCCAGCGGCGTCTGACGCTGCCGCTGTGCCATGTCCTCGCGGACACCGGCAATGATGTCGTCGAGAACGGACACTTAGTGTCCGCTGTTCTTCAGCTTCGAGCCGCCGACGCCGTAACCGGCCTTGCGCATGATGAAGCCCGCGATCAGGCCAACCACCATGACGCCGAGGCCCAGGCCGAACCAGAGCCAGCTGGCGATGACGAAGCCGATGCTGGAGACCAGGGCACCGGCCATCATGATCAGCACGCAGGTCCACGCGGCCGGAGTGTTGCCGTGGCCGATGGTCTCGTCATGGATGCTGGCGTGTACCTCGGCGTCGTTCTCGGGCTTGGTGTCCTGCTGCTCAACGGCGTTTGTGCTCATGGTGAATCTCCTCGTAAACGGGTCTGGCATCCATTCTGCCATTAGCTGGCAGAAACTCTCGTACTTGTTGCGCCGGGCGGTCCCCGGCCCAGGCTCCGCCTAGCGGAAGTTGGTGGGGTCTTCGCCCTTTGACAGGCGGTCCCAGCTGTCGATTTCGTCGATCGGCGGCTGCGTGGACTTCTCCTTCACGGCGGCGCCGGTGGCCGGCTGGGCCGCGTAGCGGCGGGAGACGGCCCAGGTCCTGGAGGCAGCGGCCAGCCACACCGCGGCCAGGGCGATCAGCACGCCGGCTGCTGCGGCAAGGTACGGCATGGCGGTGATCGTGATATCCGCCCCCGCACTGTTGCTCACGCCAATTGCCTTGCCCACGGCACCGGCAGCTCCCTGGGCCGGGTCCGCGATCACCGCAGCGCTGGCCGTGGTGATCCCGGCGCCGGCAATCAGCAGCACGGCGGCGATGACCCAGCGGGCCACCTTCCCGGCGATGGAGGCAGCCAGGGCTGCTGCCAGTGCGACGACGGCGAACGCCGTCACGGCGGTGGCGGCATCGCTGCCGCTTACGGCAATGTTGGGGGTTTCCACGGCGGCCTGCGGGAGGACGACGTCAAGCCACGTCTGGGTGGTGGTGCCGAACGCGGCAGCGCCCAGCAGGACAGTTCCCAGAACCACCGTGGACTTGCGCCGCCAGCGCGGGGCGGCGGCCGGTTTGGTGCTCACTTCAGTTGTCCTGTCTGTTGAAAATCTGCCTGGCGACCGAAGGGGTCACCGGCTCCAGTCCCCCGGCGATCAGCGCCGCGCGCAGCGGCGCCGCGGCCTTGTTGACCGTTTCCTGTGCCTCTGCCTCGAGGTCCGAGTCCGCGACGATTCCGCCGCCGGCCTGGACATAGGCCTTGCCGTCGCGCAGCAGCGCGGAGCGGATGGCGATGGCCATGTCCATGTCCCCGGCGAAGTCCAGGTAGCCGACCACGCCGCCGTAGATGCCGCGCCGGTGGGGTTCAAGTTCGTCCAGCAGGCGCAGTGCACGCGGCTTGGGCGCTCCGGAGAGGGTGCCGGCCGGGAAGGTTGCGGAGAGCACATCATAAGCGGAGTGCTGCGGCGAGAGCTCGCCGACCACCGTGGAGACCAGGTGCATGATGTGGCTGAAACGCTCCACTTCCATGAACTGGGTAACGTCCACGCTGCCCGGGCGGCAGACCTTGGAGAGGTCGTTGCGGGCCAGGTCCACGAGCATCAGGTGCTCGGCCCGTTCCTTCTCGTCGGCCAGCAGTTCCTCGGCCAGCGCGCGGTCCAGCTCCTGCGTTTTTCCGCGCGGCCGGGATCCGGCAATGGGGTGCGTGATGACTTCGCTGCCCGTCACGGTCACCAGTGCCTCAGGCGAGGAGCCAACGACGGCGAACGGGTTGCCCCGGGCGTCCTCGAAGTTGAACAGGTACATGTACGGGCTGGGGTTGGTGTTGCGCAGCACCCGGTACACATCCAGTGCCTCGGCCCGGCAGTCCAGTTCGAACCGGCGGGAGATGACTACCTGGAACACTTCCCCGTCCACAATGGCTTCCTTGCCGCGTTCAACCGCCTGCAGGTACTCGGGCTTGGGCCAGGATTCCTTGACGCCGGCGGTCAAAGCGCTGATGTCCACCGTGCCGCCGTCGAGTACCGTGACGGCCTGGGGCGACTGGGCTGCCAGGCGGTCCAGCATGCTGTGCAGCCGTGCCACCGCATCCTGCCAGGCATCGTCCACGCGCTCGTCGGAGCCGTCGAAATTGATGGCGTTTGCCACCAGCAGTACGGTGCCGTCCGAGTTGTCATGGATGGCCATGTCCGAGACCAGATTCATGGCGATCTCCGGCAGGTCCAGGTCATCCACCGGCGGGGAGGTCAGCTTCTCCCAGTGCCGCACCGATTCCCAGCCCACAAAACCGACCAGGCCGGAGGTGAAGGGCGGCAGGCCCTCGAAACGGTCGGTGGCCAGCAGCTGCAGCGTAGCGGCCATGGCTTCCACCGGGTTGCCCTCGGTGGGCACGCCCGCGGGCGGCTCGCCGAGCCAGACGGCTGCGCCGTCGCGGGTAGTCAGGGTGGCGCGGGAACGGGCGCCAATGAAGGAGTAGCGGGACCAGACGCCGCCGGACGCAGCGGACTCCATGAGGAAGGTGCCGGGTTCACCGCCGGTGAGTTTCCGGTAGATGCCGATTGGGGTGTGGGCGTCAGCCAGCACCTTCAGTCGGACCGGAACCACGCGCCGGTCAGCGGCCAGCGCCCTGAATTCCTCCAGGGAGGGAGAGATAACACCTAGATCCTGCATGTATTGGGCTTTCGGTTTGGAAGGGAGGTTTAGGCGGAGACCGGAAGGCCGCGGCCTTCGAAGCAGGTCCTGGTGCCGGTGTGGCAGGCTGCGCCCACCTGGTCCACGCGCACCAGCAGAGCGTCGCCGTCGCAGTCCACTGCCACGGACTTCACGTACTGCACGTGGCCGGAGGTGTCCCCCTTGCGCCAGTACTCCTGCCGGGAGCGGGACCAGAAGGTCACCCGCCCGCTGGTCAGCGTGCGGCGCAGGGCTTCGTCGTCCATCCAGCCGAGCATCAGCACCTCACCGGTGTCATGCTGCTGGATGACCGCTGCAACCAGCCCCGCGTCGTCGCGCTTGAGCGTGGCAGCCACGGCAGGGTCCAGTGCGGAGTCCGGGCGGGGGGTCTGGGGGGTGGTGTCTGTTGCCATCGCTACGATTCTAGTGGCTTTGGCCGCACCGAAGCTGAATGACCGCGTTTAGCGGGCAATACAGGGTGTTCCGTGCTAGTTTCAGCAGTGATGCAATTCGTAGAACCTTCACGTGAAGTCCTGGCCGAAACACTGCTCGCGGCCGGTCCCCACGCGCCCACGCTCTGCGAGGGGTGGGAGACCAGGCATCTTGCTGCGCACCTATACCTGCGCGAGCACCGGCCCGCCTCTGCCCTGGGATTCTTCGTCAAGCCGTTCGCCGGCAAGACGGCCAAGGCGATGGACACCCTGGCGGCTAAGGCGTCCACCTCAGAGGGCTACGCCAAGCTGGTCAAGTCGTTCCGTTCCGGCCCTCCGCTTCTCTCTCCCCTGCGCTTCAAGTCCGTGGACAACAGTGCAAACCTCGTGGAGTACTTCGTGCACACGGAGGACATTCGCCGTGCCGGTGACCGCTGGGCTCCGCGGGCCCTGGATTCGGAATACTCCGAGGCACTCTGGTCCGAACTGCTTAAGCGCGCTGCCCTGCTCTACCGCGGCGTCGACGTCGGCATTGTCCTGGTCCGCCCGGACGGGCCGCGGCATGTGGCCAAGCGGGCTGCCGTGTCGGTGGCGATCGTCGGCGAACCGTGCGAGCTGCTGCTGCATGCGCACGGCCGCACCCAGCAGGCCCTGGTGATGTTCGAAGGCCAGCCCGACGCCGTCGCGCTGCTCGAGAGCGCCGAGATCGGCCTGTAGCAGCTCCCCTCCGGGACCACCCGGGGATATCTTCCATATCAGCAAAAGGCGTCCCGCCGCGGCGGGACGCCTTTGCTGTTCCCTGGTGCGGGCTAGATGGTCGCGGCGTCGATCACGAAGCGGTACCGGACGTCGGACTTCAGCACCCGTTCATAGGCGGTGTTGATCTCGGCGGCATCGATCAGCTCGACCGACGGGGCAATCCCGTGCTCGGCGCAGAAGTCCAGCATCTCCTGGGTTTCGGCGATGCTGCCGATTCCGGAGGCAGCATAGGAGCGGCGGTTGCCCATCAGCGCGAAGACTGACACCGGCAGCGGCTCCGGCGGGGCACCCACGCTCACCATGGTGCCGTCCAGCCGCAGCAGCGAAAGGTACTGCTGCAGATCGATCGGAGCGCTGACCGTATTGATCATCAGGTCAAAGCTGTTCGCCAGCGTCTCGAAAGTACCGGCGTCGCTCGTGGCGTAGTAGTGCTTGGCGCCGAAGGCCAGCCCGTCTTCCTGCTTGTTCAGGGACTGGGACAGAACCGTCACCTCGGCACCCATGGCGACGGCGATCTTCACGGCCATGTGGCCAAGCCCGCCCATGCCGACCACGGCTACCCGCTTGCCCGGTCCCGCGTTCCAGTGTGCCAGCGGCGAGTAGGTGGTGATGCCGGCGCAAAGCAGCGGAGCAGCAGCTTCGTAGGGGATGCTCTCGGGAACCCGGAGCACGAAGTCGTCATTAACCACGATCGAGGTGGCGTAGCCGCCCTGGGTGATGCTTCCGTCCACGTCCTTGCTCGCGTAGGTGCCGGTGTTCCCGTTCAGGCAGTAGTTCTCCATGCCGGCCCGGCAGTTCTCGCATTCGCGGCAGGAGTTGACCATGCAGCCCACCCCAACGCGGTCACCGACTTGATGGCTGGTGACCTCGGCACCCACCTGGGCGACTGTGCCGACAATTTCGTGGCCAACCACCTGCGGGTAGGCGATGGGTCCCCATTCGCCGCGGACGGTGTGGATGTCTGAGTGGCAGACTCCCGCGTAAGCGATGTCGATCAGGACGTCATGGGCTCCGACGTCGCGGCGTTCAATCGTGGTGGCAACGAGCGGGTCGGTGGCGGATGTGGCTGCATACGCGCGGGCGGTAGTCATGTTTCTCCAAGCTGTGGGGAAGTGCAGGGAAGCACTTCAGCCACAAGTCCGCCCGGGCGCCGGTTATTCCCGCCCCGGTCCTGCTACCGGACCGGGTACCCCGCATCGGCGATGGCCTTCTTGACGTCAGCTATGGCGTTGTCCGGGCCAAAGTGGAAGATTGACGCTGCCAGCACGGCATCCGCGCCGGCAGCGATGGCCGGCGGGAAGTGCTCGGGCACCCCGGCCCCGCCGGAGGCGATCAGCGGCACGTTCACGGCAGCGCGGACGGCCCTGATCATTTCCAGGTCGAACCCGTCGCGGGTGCCGTCGGCGTCGATGGAGTTCAGCAGGATCTCCCCCACGCCGCGGTCCGCTGCCTCCCGGGCCCAGGCGACGGCGTCGATTCCGGTTCCCTTGCGGCCGCCGTGGGTAGTGATTTCAAAACCCGACGGCGTCGATCCGTCATGCGTGCGGCGTGCATCCACGGAGAGCACCAGCACCTGCGAACCGAAGTGCCGGGTGATCTCGTCAATCACCTCCGGGCGTGCGACGGCGGCGGAGTTGATCGAGGCCTTGTCCGCGCCGTAGCGCAGCAGCCGGTCCACATCCTCAACGGTGCGGACGCCGCCGCCCACGGTCAGCGGAATGAAGACTTCCTCTGCCGTGCGGGAGACGACGTCGAATACGGTTTCGCGGGCGCCGGAAGAGGCGGTGACGTCGAGGAACGTGAGTTCGTCCGCGCCGGCCCTGTCGTAGCGGTGGGCCAGCTCAACCGGGTCGCCGGCGTCGCGCAGGCCTTCGAAGTTGACGCCCTTGACTACGCGGCCGGCATCGACGTCGAGGCAGGGAATGACGCGGATCGCAACGCTCATGTCTGCGCCCCCTAGATCCGGCAGGCGTGGATGGTGCTGACCAGGATGGCGCGGGCGCCCAGGTCATACAGTTCATCCATGATGCGGTTGGTGTCTGACTTCCTGATCATGGAGCGGACGGCCACCCAGTCGGAGTCACGCAGCGGGGAGACCGTCGGGGATTCAAGGCCGGGCGTGAGGGCTGCGGCGGCTTCGACGAGTTCCTTGCGGACGTCGTAGTCCATCATCACGTACTGCCGCGCCACCAGGACGCCCTTGAGGCGGCGCTTGAGCACGTCGAGTCCGGCAGGGTTCGCGCCCTTGCGGCCGATCAGCACGGCCTCGGACTTCAGGATGGGCTCACCGAAGATTTCCATGCCTGCGGCACGGAGCGTGGTTCCGGTCTCTACGACGTCGGCGATCGCGTCCGCTACGCCCAGGCGCACGGAGGATTCGACGGCGCCGTCCAGGCGGACCACGGAGGCGTCCACGCCGTGTTCGGCGAGGTAGTCGCGCAGCAGCCCGTCGTAGCTGGTGGCGACGCGCTTGCCGTTGAGCTCATCGAGGGAAGCGAACTCCCCTACCGGTCCGGCAAAACGGAACGTTGAGGCACCGAAGCCGAGGCTCATCAGCTCCTCGGCCTCCACCTGGGCGTCAAGGAAGAGGTCGCGGCCGGTGAGTCCGACGTCGAGCGTTCCGGAGCCGACGTAAACGGCGATGTCACGGGGACGGAGGAAGAAGAATTCAATGTCATTGTCGGGATCGACCATCACCAGTTCGCGGCTGTCGCGGCGCTGGCGGTATCCCGCCTCGGAGAGCATGGCGGAGGCGGATTCGGAAAGGGCGCCCTTGTTGGGCACTGCTACACGGAGCATGTTAGTTGGTTCTTTCGCTGGAAGTCAGATGGAACTGGGCCTGCCGGCGGGCCACACACTGATTGAGGGGTACCCAAGTCTGGGGCGTGCTCAAAGGCAGCGCGTGGCTAGAGATGCTTGTAGATGTCCTGCAGGGTGAGGCCTTTGGCCAGCATCAGGACCTGCAGGTGGTAGAGCAGCTGGGAGATCTCCTCAGCGGCGGCTTCATCAGACTCGTACTCGGCAGCCATCCAGACTTCTGCGGCCTCTTCGACTACCTTCTTGCCGATGCCGTGGACGCCGGACTCGAGTTCGGCGACGGTACGTGAACCGGCTGGCCGGGTCTCCGCCTTCTCACTGAGTTCGGCAAATAGCTCTTCGAAGGTTTTCACAGATCAAGGGTACGCTGTGCGTCACAATCTGCCCCATTCGGGCGCGCCTGTGTGACGAAGGACGCTTCCGGGAGATGCACCGACAGCCGATATATCGTTGCAGCGTGACGGATACGCGAATCGCCCGGCAGTTCACAGTCATGACGTTCGTCATCGCCTACGGCTGTGCGGGCGCGCTGATCATTGCGGCCCGGTTCGGGTACGAGGTAAACAACGTAGTCACCACGGTTCCGGAGTTCGTGGCGAACGTGCCCTTCGCTGTCTACATCCTTTCACCGGCAATCGCGTCCTACCTCGTCCTCCGGAGAAACGGGAAGGTCTCGGGTCCGGCACAATGGCTGAAGCTCGTGTTTGCTGCACGGGGCCGTCCCACAGGCTACCTTCTGGTTGCCTCGGCACTCGTTGTGTATTTCTCGCTCCACCTGCTGGTCTCCGGCCCGTCCGGATACGCTCTTCCCTGGTTCATGTTCTTCCTCTCGCTGCCGGGCAACCTCATCATCGGCGGCATGGAAGAGGCCGGATGGATGACATCACTGCAGCCGCAGCTCTGCCGCCGGTGGGGCTATGCCGTTTCCTCCTTAGTGGTGGGAATCCTGTGGCTGCTCTGGCACGTTCCGCTGTTCTTCATCCCGGGCACGAACCACGAATCGGGTGTCATCGATTTTTGGCTGTTCGCCGTCCAGATCCTGGCGTTCCGCTTCCTCTACGGTGCGGTCCTTCTTCTTTCACCCCGCAACGCGGTGTTCCTGTGCATCCTCTTCCACACGATGTTCAACGCCGCCAGCTTCACGCTGGGGGTCCCGCCGGCAACCTGGACAGGAACCCTTGCGGCAAATGCTGCCGTGCTGGCCCTCGCCGTCACCGCGGTGGTCGGTTCGGGCCGGAGCGCGGCAGCAGAACCAGACCCGCGGCCGGCCTGAGGGTTCGCCGCTTCCTTAGTGCCCGGCCTGCGGGACGTCCACTGCATCCCTGGTATCCACGATCTGGTCCAATACAAGGGAACCAACGGCTGCGCAGAGAGCCATCACCCGCCGCGGCCGTTCTGCACCGCGGCGGATCAGCCACGTTTCGATGCGCTCATCCACGAGCAGGCCCAGCGCCAGGAACGCACTTGATGCCACACCCGCGGCAGCAGCGATAGCCGTCAACCCGGCTGCCGTTCGCCGTGACGGGCCCGAATCCTTGCGCACGTAGGACGGGAGTGGTGCTGTGCTTCCATCCCCGCCACCGGACGCCGAAGCCGCCGGCGTCACGAGGTCGACTCTCCCGGCGGAAGCCAGCTTCCGCCCTTTGCGTGCGCCATTCCAGAAGGCAGCTCCGACGAAAATGCCAACCGCGGCCCCGGGAGCGAGCACGTAGGCCCGGCGTACCGCAGGAGGCCAGTCGGAGGGACTCTTCAGGGTGAGTGCCGCGGATATGGCTGCCAGCGCGAGCGAGAGTTGAATATTCTTCATGGCCAACACGGTACAGGCCGCAGCCCATCGCCTCCTGAAGCACCTCTGTCCCGGGCAGCCAGGTGGAATGATGGTGAGCAGAAGCCATCCTGTCCTGAAAGGGCGCCCAACATGGCGTATTACGCACCGTCCCCTGCAGACAAAAGCCCTCGCGTGCTCGTCGTCGCCATCCTCGCCTCTTTCGTGGCGTTCCTCGATGGAAGCATCGTTACCGTGGCACTCCCGGCCATCGGCGAGGAGCTCGGCGGGGGGCTCGCCACCCAGCAGTGGACGGTCAACGCCTATCTGCTGACCCTCGGTGCGCTGATCCTGCTCGCCGGATCCCTGTCGGATTCCTTCGGCCGGCTGCGGGTGCTCACCTGGGGGCTGATCGGCTTTGGTGCCGCATCGGTCGGCTGTGCCCTCGCCTGGGATCCGGAAGTCCTCGTCATGGCCCGCGCGGTCCAGGGCATGGCCGCCGCACTGCTGGTTCCCAGCAGCCTGGCCCTGATTACGACGGCGTATGCCGGGCCCGCACGCGCCCGCGCCGTCGGCACGTGGACAGCCTGGACCGGAACCGCAGCAATCATTGGGCCGCTGCTGGGCGGAGTACTCGTGGACTGGGCCACGTGGCGGCTGATCTTCGCGGTGAACGTGCTTCCGGTTGCGCTGACCCTGCTGCTGATGCTGGGCCTTCAGGACAGCCCGCGGCGCAGGACCGCCCTGGACCTTCCCGGAGCCCTGCTGGCAGTGGCGGGGCTGGGCGGATCAGTGTATGGGCTGATCGAGCAGGACCGTCTGGGCTGGGGCAGCCCGGCGGTGTTCCTGCCGCTTGCCTGCGGTTTGGCGGCGCTGGCACTGTTCGTGCTCCGCGAATCGCGCACCAGCACCCCCATGATGCCGCTGGGGCTCTTTCAGGCCCGCAACTTCCGCTACGGCAACCTCGTGACGGCTGCAGCCTATGGTGCACTGTCCCTGGGAACCTTTGCGCTGACTGTCTTTGTGCAGGAAGCTGCAGGGTTCAGCGCCCTGGAAGCCGGCCTGATCTCACTCCCGGTTCCGCTGGCGATGCTGGCGTTCTCAACATACTTCGGCAATCTCGCGGGGAGGTACGGCCCGCGGATCTTCATGAGTGCCGGGCCGGTCATCATGGGTGCGGGATTCATGCTCATGATGACGGTGAGTCCGCCGCTGAACTTCCTCACCCAGCTGCTTCCCGGCCTGCTGCTGTTCAGTCTGGGGCTGGCCGTCATGGTCGCTCCGCTTACCGCTGCCGTCCTTGGTGCCCTGGATGAGACCGACGCCGGCATTGGGTCCGCGGTCAACAATGCCGTCAGCCGGGTCGCCGGCCTGGTGGCTGTGGCGCTCATCGGCACCATTTCCGGCGGTTCCCTGGACTATTCAGGCTTCCAGCGGACAGCCCTGGCGACGGCGGCGCTGTTCCTGGCCGCCGGTTTCATCGCCTTCCTGGGAATCCGGACCCCGGAACGGGACAGCAGCCCGGCCTAGCGTTGCCCCGGCGCGTCCGCTGTCACGGATCGAGACAGAATGCGAGGATCGTCCCGTGCGGGATCCCGTCCCGCCGCCGCCGCCGGCCATCCCGGCCGGCCTTTCGTGACAGGACACCGATACCTTGACCGTCATCCTCCGCAATGTCCGCCCCTGGGGCGGAGAGCTTACCGATGCAACGCTTGACGGCGGAGTGATCACCGCCCTTGAGCCGGCACTTCCGGCAACCAGCGGATCCATCGGCACCGCCAACTCCGGGGGATCCGCCGTGGTAATCGAAGGTGCCGGGCGCATCCTGCTTCCCTCTTTTTCGGACGTCCATGTGCACCTCGACTCCACGCGCATTGGCCTGCCAATGCGCCCCCACACGGGTTCTCCGGGTGTGTGGGGCATGATGCTGAACGACCGGAAGAACTGGCGTGGCGCTGAAGCCTCGGTTGCGGACCGCGCCGCCACCTGCCTGGGCGCGATGATTGCCCGCGGCACCACCCGGGTCCGCACGTACGCCCAAGTGGACGCCGACGCCGGATTGGAGCGCTTCGAAGGTGTCCTCGCCGCCCGCGAAACTCACCGGGATCGGGCCGATGTCCAGGTCATCGCGTTCCCGCAGGCAGGACTGCTCCGCGAAGCGGGCAGCGCCGAGGTCCTGGAGGAAGCCCTCAAGCTGGGGGCCGACGTCGTCGGCGGCATTGACCCCTGCTCGCTCGACCGCGATCCCGTTCGGCATCTGGACATCGTGTTTGGCCTTGCCGAGAAGTACGGTGTTCCGGTGGACATCCACCTGCATGAGCCGGATCAGCTGGGCCTGTTCAGTGCCCAGCTGATCCTGGAACGCACGAAGGCACTCGGCATGCAGGGACTCGTGACGATTTCGCACGGCTACGGGCTGGCAGACCTGCCCGCCGGTCAGCTGCAGGAACTCATCGACGAGTTCGCGGCCCTGGACGTCTCCATGGCCACCATTGCCCCGGCCGGGCAGCCGCTGCCGCTGCAGCAGCTTGCGGAGGCGGGAGTCCGGGTGGGGTTGGGCGAGGACGGCCAGCGGGATTACTGGTCCCCCTACGGGAATGCAGACATGCTCGACCGGACGTGGCAGCTGGCGTTCACCAGCCGGTTCCGCGCCGACGAGCTCATAGAGCACTGTGTCGCCGTGGCCACCGTCGGCGGGGCCAGCGTCCTCGATCCGCGCTCGAGCCGTGTGTCATCCGTTGCGGACCGTCCGGGGCTTGGCCTGGGCGACCCGGCTGAACTTTTGCTCGTGGAAGGGGACACGGTGACCGGCGCTGTCATGGACAGACTGCCCGGCCGTACGGTCATCCACCGGGGCCAGGCAGTTGCGGACAATCTGGAACTGGTCTGAGCAGCGCCGCTACCCGGCAGGAGCCCTAGACCCCGGCCCCGCGGAGCGCGTCCACGGTATTCACCGCGGCGGCAAACGCCTCGTACCCCTTGTCTTCCGAGGACCCCTCAAGTCCGGCACGGTCCAGCGCCTGTTCCTCGGTGTCACAGGTCAGCACCCCAAACCCGACCGGCGTACCGGTCCGCACGCTGACCTCGGTTAGACCCTGCGTCGCCGACGAACAGACGTAGTCAAAGTGCGGGGTTCCGCCGCGGATAACGACGCCGAGGGCCACGACGGCGTCAAAGTGCGGTGCCAGCCGCGCGGCAGCGACGGACAGCTCGAACGTGCCCGGAACCCGGATCAGCTTGGGGCCGAGCCCGGCATCGGATGCGGCGCGGAGTGAGCCATCAATGAGGCCGTTCATCACTTCGGTATGCCAGCTGGCGGCAACAATGGCCACTTTGATGTCCAGGCCCTTGGCCTTAATGCCGCTGACGTTGTTCTCGGGGGCGCCGTGTCCACTCATGTCGGATGTCCTTTGCTGGAATTTACTGGAAGTTGTTAGCCCTGCTGCACGGGATGGTCCCGCAGCAGGAACAGGTGATGGTTCATGCGGTCCCGCTTGGTCTGCAGGTACCGTTCGTTCTCGGCCCGGGCCGGTACCTCGGAAGGCACCATCGCCTCCACGGTGACCCCGCAGGCTTCAAGCCGCTTTCGCTTCGCCGGGTTGTTGCTCAGCAGCCGGATCCGGTCCAGGCCCAGCTGCAGCAGGATCTCCGCCGCAGCCTGGTAATCCCGGGCATCCACCGGCAGTCCCAGCTGCTCGTTCGCCTCAACGGTGTCAGCTCCGGCTTCCTGCAGCGCATAGGCCCGCAGCTTGTTTGCCAGGCCGATGCCCCGGCCTTCGTGGCCGCGCAGATAGAGCACGGTCCCGCCGTGGAGGCTAATCAGCCCCAGGGCCTGTTCCAGCTGTTCCCCGCAGTCGCATCGGTAGGAGGCAAAAACGTCTCCGGTCAGGCACTCCGAATGCAGCCGCACCAGCGGGCTGCCCGGGCCCGGCGCCGTCCCCGGTGCGGAGACAGCCAGGTGTTCCGCACCGGTCTGCCCGTCCGTCCAGACCTGGGCGGTGAAGTCGCCGAACGCAGTGGGCAGCTGGACGACGGGTCCGGGCGCCACGTCCCGGCTCCCCGTCATCGCCGAACTCCAGCCGGCGGGGTGGCCGCGGCCAGGTGCGCCGCCAAATCCTCGATCGAGACCAGCGGCAGGCCGTGCTCGTCGGCGAATTTCCGCAGCGCGGGCAGCCGCATCATGGATCCGTCGTCGTGCACCAGCTCGGCGATCACGCCCACCGGCGTGCAGCCGGCCAGCCGGGCCAGCTCGACGGCGGCTTCCGTGTGGCCGCGGCGGGCACGCACCCCGCCCTCGTGGGCGCGCAGCGGAAAGATGTGCCCTGGACGGTTCAGATCCCGGGCCTGGGACGCCGGATCCGCCAGCACCCGGGAGGTCAGTGCCCGGTCTGCGGCGCTGATCCCGGTGCTGGAGCCGGAGGCCGCGTCACAGGAAACGGTGTAGGCGGTGCCCTTGGCGTCCTGGTTCACGGCGGTCATGGGCGGCAGTTCCAGCCGGTCCGCCCAGGTATCCGGCAGCGGAACACAGATGACGCCGGAGGTGTACCGCACCGTGAAGCCCATCAGCTCGGCGGTGGCGTGCTGCGCGGCGAAGATGATGTCGCCTTCGTTTTCGCGGTCCTCGTCATCGACCACGACGACGGCGCCGCCCGCAGCGATGGCCCGGACAGCTGCGTCGATGGGGTCAAGCCGGATGCTCATCGCTGCTCCGTCCCCGCGTCGGCCGGAGAGGCGGCAGCGGGGACCGCGAACGCGAGCAGCCGTTCAGCGTATTTCGCCAGCACGTCCACCTCCAGGTTGACGGGGGACCCGGGTTCCAGCGCGCCGAGTCCGGTCTCAGACAGGGTGGTGGGAATCAGGCCCACCTCAAACCAGGGCTCCGGATCCTGCGAAGCGCTCACTGCTGTCACCGTGAGCGACACGCCGTCGACAGCGATGGAACCCTTTTCCGCGATGTACCGGGCCAGCTGCTGCGGGACGCCAAACCGGAGCCGGTCCCAGCTGCCCAGGTCCTCCCGTTCCAGCAGCGTTCCAACCCCGTCCACGTGCCCCTGCACCACATGTCCGTCCAGGCGTCCGCCCGCCGGAACACAGCGTTCAAGGTTTACTTTCCGGCCCGGGACGAGCTTTCCGGTGGTGGTGCGGTCCAGGGTTTCCCCCATCACATCGAGGGAAATCCGGGTCCCGTCCAGTGCCGTGGCGGTGAGGCAAACCCCATTGACGGCGATCGAGCCGCCGAGCCCCAGCCCGGCCGACGTTGCCGGGGCCTCGATGACCAGCACCTTCCCGGCGCCGGAGGTATCTGTCTCCAGGGAAATTACGCTGCCCTGTTCAGCAATCATGCCGGTAAACACGTTCTAGTCCTTTTCGTTTACGAAGTCGGGAAGCGGTTCAAGATGCAGCCGAAGGTCCGGTCCCACGGGAACGGCCGAGCTTCCCCCGGCCGGATCCCAGCGCCAGCGCTGGATGTGTGCCATGGTCTGGATTCCCAGCCCGGCGAACGCAGGAGTGCCCGCACCCAGCAGTGCCGGAGCGGTGTAGGCCACCAGCTCATCGGCCAACCCGGCCCGCAGGAACGCTCCGGCCACCGTTCCGCCGCCCTCCACCATCAGGTGGCGCACGCCCCGGTCATACAGGTCAGCCAGTACGACGGCGGGATCATGTGTGGGGATCTGCAGGAACCGTCCGTCGATTCCCCGGACGCGCGCAGCTTCGGGGACGGGGCTGTGGCCCATCACCACGCGCAGCGGCTGGCTATCGGCGTCGCTGCCGTCCGGATTCCGGGCGGTCAGCCGGGGGTTGTCAGCCTGAATGGTTCCTGTCCCGGCAAGAACGGCGTCCGCCCGCCGGCGCAGGGCCTGGGCGTCGGCGCGGGCTTCGCCGGACGTTATCCACGCGCTGCTGCCGTCCGCCGCAGCGGTTCTCCCGTCCAGGGTCTGCGCGGTCTTGACCGTCACGAACGGTCGGTGCGCTGCAGCGGCGGTTGCCCACCGGTGGTTCAGCTCCCGGGATTCGTCCGCTCGTAGTCCGCCCTCAACCTCCACCCCACCGGCGGCGAGAGCGGCAGCTCCCCCGGCGGCGTCGTGGTTTGAATCAGCGGCGGCGTAGACCACCCTGGCGATTCCGGCCTCCAGCACCGCCTGCGAACACGGTCCGGTGCGGCCTGCGTGGTTGCAGGGCTCCAGGGTGACCACCATGGTTGCCCCGCGCACGTCCGTTCCCGCTGTTGCGGCGGCGGTCAGCGCGGCGGCCTCTGCATGCGGGGTTCCGGCGCCGCGGTGGTATCCGGTGGCCAGGACCTCCCCGGACGGGGACAGAATGACGGCTCCCACCAGTGGGTTCGCGCCCCGCACTCCCCCGCGGGCCAGTTGCAGTGCCTGCTCCATCGCCCTCTGTTCGGCTGCGGAAAACGGCATGATCAGCGCACCGTCGGATCCGGCATTGAAACCTGCACCTGCGGTTTCTCATTCGCTTTGGCGCGCCACCAGACAAAGAACCCGATCAAGGTGAAGATGCCGTAGAAGAGGTACATGAACGCCGTCGCGTAGTAACCGGCACTGAACAGCAACGGCACACCCACAATGTCCACGGCCACCCAGATCAGCCAGAACTCGACCCAGCCCTTGGCCATACCGTAGGTGGCCAGTAGCGAGCCAACGAAGGTCCAGGCGTCAGCCCACACCGGTTCGTAGGAGCCCAGCATGCCGAATAGCGGAGTGAGCGCAACGGTGCCAAGGATCAGGCCGGCTACAAGGCCCACGCGGGCCTTGCCTGAGGCCCACTGCGGGGTGACGGCATCCGCGCCGGAACTCTTGCTGGCCTGCCAGCGGCGCCAGCCGTAGATGGCGACGGCGATGAACATCACCTGCCGGCCGGCCTGGCCGAGGAGGTTGGCGGTGCTCGCGTCGCCGAAGATGGAGCCGAGGAAAACAGTCAGCAGGAGGGCGTTTCCGGCAATGCCCACCGGCCAGGCCCAGACCTTCCGTCGCATGCCGCCGAGGGCGCTGAGCAGCCCAAAGATGTTGCCAAGAAGTTCGCGTACCAGCAGGGAAGAGCTCCCCACGGGAATCTGCGCGTCAAAGAGCCACCGCAAAAAATCCACTGTCGTTCCTTATCCCGTAGCGGCGGCTCCGGGGGTACGACAGTGCGGTGCATCGACTCCGCCGGGTACCCCACAGGGCACCACGACGCGTCAGCGCAACAAACTGTACGTGCTTCTCCCATCCAGACTTTAACTGTCGGTACCGGAATTTCACCGGTTCAACCGTCCGTCCTGCTGAGGGATCCCAGCCGGACGTGCGGGTCGCGGACTATAACCGCCGGTTCGGAATTACACCGACCCCGGAGCACGTTTGTTAATTCATTCTTGCACAGGTGGTTTGGGCAGGTTCAACTTTTTACGCCCCGGGCGTCATGCCCGGACCACCGGCGTCACATCGCCCCGGCTCAGGCGACCCGCAGGTCGATCTCCCCCGGAGCTCCGCCGCCGGCACCAAAGACGAGCTGCCGGTTGGCGACCTTATCCGTGAAGAAGCGGTCATGGCTGACCACCACCACGGCTCCCGGGAAATGCAGCAGCGCCTGTTCCATGACCTGCGTGCTGGAGAGGTCCAGGTGGTTCGTGGGCTCATCGAGCAGGAGCACGGAGGCCCCCGAAAGCAGGCACTGCGCCATCGCCACCCGTGCCCTCTGTCCGCCGGAGAGATTACCGATCTTCTGCTTGAGATCCGATTCAGAGAACTGGAACATGGCCAGGAACCTGTTCACGGACTTCTTCGTCGCCTTCAGCGCCAGGCTGTCCGGCATCGCGTTGACCGCATGGGTGACCGTGTCGGCGTCGTCCAGCTCCGCCAGGACCTGGTTATAGGAGACCATCCCGGCCCCGTTGGCCCAGGTGACCTTGCCGGCGTCGGGGGTTTCTTCACCGGTAAGCACGCGCAGCAGAGTGGTCTTACCGCTGCCGTTGGCGCCCAGGACTACCAGCCGGTCACCGCGCTGGATCTCGAAGGAGACAGCGCTGAACAGGGTCCGGTCACCGTAGGACTTGGACACGTCCTGCACCCGGCACAGATTGTCCTTGACGTGCAGGCCCGCGTAGATCTCCGTAATGATCTGGTCCACCGGGCGCGGCGCACGGGACTTCTTGATTCTGGCGAGCTTCGCTCCCAGGGTCCGTCCGCCGGCCTTCGCTGCCTCCCGCCGGTCTGCGATGCCTTCGGCTTCGAAGGCCAGCAGTTCCGATTCGTGCACGAACTGGGAGGCAAGGGTCTTGAGCCGGAACTGCTTCTGGATGACGTATTCGGCGAAGTTTCCCGGGTATTCGTGCAGGTGGAAGTTTTCCACCTCCACGATCCGGGTCACCACAGCATCCAGGAACGCCCGGTCGTGGGAAACCACGACGGCGGCGCCGCGGAAGTCCCGGAACCAGCCCTCCAGCCACTGGACCCCGTCCACGTCGAGGTAGTTGGTGGGTTCGTCCAGCAGCAGCACGTCCGGAGCCTGGAGCAGGATCTTGGCTAGAGCGGCGCGGTTCCGCCAGCCGCCGGAGAGGGCGTCAATCGGGCACGTGCGGTGGGCTTCACTGAAGCCCAAGGTGGTGAGTGCGGCATCGATTCGGCGGGGATAGTCCCAGCCATCCAGGTGGTCCATGGCTTCGAACAGCTCGGCCTGGCGGCGGATGAGCCTGTCCATCATCTTCTCGTCGGGATCGGCGCCGAGGGCCTCGTCGATCGTGGCGAGCTCCGCTTCCAGGGCCTGAATCTCCGTGAAAAGACCGTTGAGGACGTCGGTGACCGTGGCGTCTCCGGCCAGCTCGGAGAATTGGGAGAAGTAGCCGATCTTCAGTCCGTCATCCACGCTTACAGTGCCCGAGTCCGGCTCCACCTGCTGCAGGATGAGCTTGAGCAGGGTGGACTTGCCGGACCCGTTTTTGCCAATCAGGCCCACCCTGTCCTTGGGCTCAAGCCGGAAGAACACTTCCCGGAGGATTGATTCTTCTCGAAGCCAACGTTGACGTCCTGCAGCCTGATCAGGCTCATTCGGGGTGTCCTCTCGGAGGGGAAGCAAGCCACTTATCTTATCGGTCCGGCACCGCCGCATGTTTCAGTGCCCTGTTCCCGGGTACCGGCATGGACGCATACTGAAGACGTTTGGCAGGCCGCCCACAGGTGCAGGAGGTGCCCCGCAATGGCGCAGGCAACAACACTGGTCTCCGGACTGGGTATGGGAGAGTCCGCCCGCTGGCACGACGGCGAGTTCTACTTCGCTGACTGGACGGCCGGCACGATCTCCGCCCTCGATGCGGCCGGAAACGTCCGCCGGGTGGCCGGAGTACCGTCCTTTCCGATCACCTTCGACTGGCTCCCGGACGGCCGCATGGCCGTGGTCTCCGGTTCCGACGGCACGGTGCTGGTGGAGGTACCGCACGCGGGCCTGGTACCGATGGCCAGCCTGCGCGGGTTGTCCCCGTACCCCTGGAATGAGATCGCAGTGCACCCCTCCGGCAACATCTATGTGAACGGCATCGGGCAGGATTACGCCGCTGAACCGGAGGAGAACGGGCTCATCGCCCTGATCCGGCCGGACGGCTCCGCGGAGACGGTGGCCGCGAACCTTGCCTTCCCCAACGGGATGCTGGTCTCAGCCGACGGCCGGTCCCTGGTGGTGGCGGAATCCAACGCCGGCAGGCTGACGTCCTTCGACATCCTGCCGGACGGCACTCTGGCTCCGTCCCACGTGTGGGCTGCCGTGGAGGGCAGCGCCCCGGACGGCATCAGCTGGGACGGCAGGGGCGGCATCTGGTTCGCCGAGGTTCCCGGTGAGCGGTGCGTCCGGGTCCAGGAAGGGGGCGAAGTGCTGCAGACGGTGCAGCTCGACGACGGGTGCTTCTCCTGTGCCACCGGCGGGTACGACGGCGGTCTGCTGTTCATGATGACGGCTCAGTGGCCGCAGGCGATGGACCCCGGCTGGGAGAAAACCGGGCGCGTCATGGTGCAGCGGGTCCTGCCGCCGGAACTTCCCTAGCCGGGACGGGTAACCGCGCTGGCCTGGGCCCGCAGTTTGGCAATCGCCTCGCTGGGGTCCTCGGTGCCGTACACCGCTGATCCGGCAACGAAAACGTTTGCCCCCGCTTCGGCGGCGCGTTCGATTGTGTCCGGGGCAATTCCGCCGTCCACCTGAATGGCGATCGGCAGCCCGGCTCCTCGAACCGCCTCAGCCGCGCGGCGGATCTTGGGCAGGGTCACGTCCAGGAACTTCTGGCCGCCGAACCCCGGTTCAACCGTCATGATCAGCAGCATGTCCAGTTCCGGCAGCATGTCCAGGTACGGTGCCACCGGTGTAGCCGGTTTCAGGGCCATGCCTGCTTTCGCACCGCGGTCGCGGAGCTCCCTGGCCAGCCGAATCGGTGCGGCCGCTGCTTCGGCGTGGAAAGTAACCGAGGCCAGGCCAGCCTCCGCGTAGGCGGGAGCCCAGCGGTCGGCGTCGGCGATCATCAGGTGCGCGTCAAGCGGGAGCTTGCTGACTGCCTGGATGCGCTGCACCACGGGCAGCCCGATGGTCAGGTTCGGCACGAAGTGGTTGTCCATCACGTCCACGTGGACGGCGTCGGCGCCGCTGATGCGCTCCAGCTCAGCTTCCAGGTTCACGAAGTCGGCGGACAGGATGCTCGGGTTGATGCAGCAGTTGCTCACGGTGCTCTCCTTGGTCAGATCTTCCGGCGGATCAGGGCCAGGAACATCGCATCGGTCTGGTGAAGGTGCGGCCACAGCTGAGAGGTGGACTCGTGGCCGGCCTGCAATGATCCGGGCAGGCTGACCGCGTCCAGTGCTGCACCGGCGTCCAGCAGTTCCAGGTCATTGCGCTTGCGCAGGACGTCCGCCACCACTGCCTTGGTTTCCGCCGGGTGCGGGGAGCAGGTCACGTACGCCACCACTCCTCCGGGTTTCACTGCGTCCACGGCGGTGGTCAACAGTTCGCGCTGCAGCGCGCAAAGCTCGCCGACGTCGCCGGGCTGCCGGCGCCAGCGCGATTCCGGGCGGCGGCGCAGCGCCCCGAGGCCGGTGCAGGGAGCGTCGACGAGGATGCGGTCGAAGGTTTCCGGATAATCCTCTGCCACGGTGCGGCCGTCGCCTGTGCGCACGTTCCATGTTTCCCCGGGAACGGCTTCCAGTGCCTGGCGGACCAGCTGCGCACGGTGCGGGGCCGGCTCGTTGGCCAGGATCACTGCCCCCTTTTCATGCGCGAGGGCTGCCAGGAGGGTGGCCTTGCCCCCGGGGCCGGCGCACATGTCCAGCCACTTCTCCACCCCGTCCTCGTCCGGTTCAACACCCTCGAGCTCAAGTTCGGCCAGTGCGCGGGCCACCAGCTGTGAGCCGGCGTCCTGCACGCGGGTGGTACCGGCGCGCACGGACTCGAGGCGTCCGACGTCGCCGGCGGCGTAAAGCGCGGAGTCCTTCACCAGTTCGCCGTCCACGGCTCCGGCTTTGCGCGCCTCGTCCAGGTTGCCGAGCCCGGGCAGGGCGACCAGGTTCACGACCGGCGCATCGTTGTCGGCCTGGAGCAGGTCGGTAATCTCCTCGACGCTGCGTCCGTGCGCAACGAGCGACTGGCGCAGGGCACGGACAATCCATTCGGGGTGGCTGTACTCAATGGCCGAGCGCTTCACGGCATCCGGTTCATCTTCGGTCAGCAGTGCGGTCCACTCGTCCAGGTTCCGTGCCGCGACCTTGCGGAGCACCGCGTTGATCAGGGCAGACGGACCGGCGCCGATCACGGCGCGGGCCAGGCCAACAGTCTGGTCCAGGGCTGCGTGGGCTGGTACCCGCATGGCAAGCAGCTGGTGGGCGCCGATCCGCAGGGCGTCCAGGACGGCCGGATCCAGCCGCTCAAGCGGGCGGTCCACGCAACGGGCCAGGATGGCGTCATAGATGCCCTGCCCGCGCAGGGCGCCGTAGGCGAGTTCGGTGGCGAAACCGGCGTCGCGCTTGTCCAGCCGGTGTTTGCGGATGCTCTTGGGCAGCACCAGGTTCGCGTAGGCGTCCTCGCCGGAGACCGCGCGGAGAACCTCGAAGGCCACCAGCCGCGCCGGGTCAGCGGCGCGGGTGCGCTGCGACGGTGCGGCGGTGGTGCGGCTTCGCACGGACGGACGGCTGCGCTGGTGCCCCTTTGCGTTGCGGTCGCTGCTGCTCACTTAAAAACCACGTCCTCACGCTGGCCCAGTCCGCGGGCCCAGTCGGCCCCGGACATCATCTTCTTTCCTGCGGGCTGGACCCGCTGCAGCTCGAGTGCGCTGCTTCCAGTACCCACCAGGGCCTCCGCTGCACTGCCGGAGCCCAGCCGCACCTGTCCGGGGGCCAGGTCCGTGACGTCCGGGCGCGGCAGGGCGGCACCGATCTTGAACCGGGCTCCGTCCCAGGTGGTCCAGGCACCGGGTTCGGGTGTGACTCCGTTGATCCTGCGGCGCAGCGCCAGGGCGGGCTGCTGCCAGTCCAGGTGCCCGTCTTCAAGCGTCAGTTTGGGGGCCAGGCTGATTTCACCGCTCTGCGGAACGGGCACGGCGCGCCCGGCCTGGATGGCAGCCAGGGTCTGTGCCAGCAGGACGGCGCCGCTGTGCGAGAGGCGCTCGAGCAGTTCCCCGCTGGTCAGGGACGGGTCAACGCTCTCGGTGAGCTGTCCGAAGACCGGCCCGGTGTCCAGTCCCTTTTCCAGCAGGAAGGTGCTGGCGCCGGTGATCTCGTCTCCGGCGATGACTGAGTGCTGCACCGGGGCGGCTCCGCGCCAGGCCGGCAGCAGCGAGAAGTGCAGGTTGATCCAGCCGTGTGCCGGTATGGACAGTGCCCGCTCGGGAATGAGGGCACCGTAGGCAACGATCGCAGCGGCGTCAGGCGCCAGCGCGGAGATCGCGGCAACGGCGTCGTCGTCGATGCGGTCAGCCTTGATCACCGGAAGACCAAGTTCGTCAGCCCGGGCGGCGACCGGGGACGGGGTGAGGACGCGTTTGCGGCCCAGCGGTGCATCCGGCCGGGTCAGGACGCCGGCGACCTCGAATCCTGCCTCAAGCAGGGCATCCAGAGAGGGAACGGCTACGGCCGGGGTTCCGGCGAAAAGTACGCGCATGCCGGCCGCTACGCTCCCGTTGCCTGTCCGAAGGTGCCGAAGCTGGACCCGACGCTCTGGGCTCGCTGGGTGACAGTGCGTTCGGCAATTGAGTCGTAGTCGGCCATACGGATGGCGCGCAGGGCCGCCTTACGGTCTTCGCCCTCTAGCCGGTCGATGAACAGCACACCGTCCAGGTGGTCCGTTTCGTGCTGGAATGCCCGGGCAAGCATGCCCTCGCCTTCCAGCGTGACGGGATTGCCGTCCTTGTCCTGGCCTGTGACGCGGGTCCAGCGGCGGCGCGGAACGGGATAGCCGAGGCCCGGGATGGACAGGCAGCCTTCCACCTGGTCTTCCTGGAAGTCGTCGCTCAGTTCAAGGACAGGGTTGACCACGTGGCCGGACACGCCGTCGATCCGGTAGGTGAACACGCGCAGGCTCACGCCCACCTGCGGGGCCGCGAGGCCTGCGCCGTCGACGTCGTCCATGGTTTCCTCCATGTCCGCGACCAGCTTGGCCAGTTCCGGACCAAAGTCCGTCACTTCCTCCGCGCGGGTCCTCAGGACGGGGTCGCCGATGATCCGAATCGTCAGGATTGCCATCTGGAATATGTTCCTTACTCTCGCGAAGTGCTGCGTGGTGGTGCGCGGGCGCAAAGCCCGGCTACCAGTCTAGTTGGACGCGGGCTGCCCGGCAGGTACGGCGTGTGAACCGGCAGCCTGGACGGGCGGAGGAGCGATCGGGAGCAGCGCACGTCCGGCGGCAGCGGCGTCGTAACTGGTCTGCCAGAGCCGGCGCAGGGCACAGAACTTGTACCAGTGCTGCGGCAGCACCTCAGGGTTCGCCCGCATGGGACGCACCTCTGTCTGGCCCACGGCAACTCCCAGCAGGACCGGGCTCTGCCCGTACGCCCACGGTTCCCAGGTTCCTGCGGCGGCGTCCACGAGGGATTCCTCCGCTTTCATTCCGGCCACCAGCTGCATGACGACCTTGTCATCCAGTGGCTTGACCTGCCCGTCGCGGTCCGTGTTCTTGGTCTTGTAGTCGATCAGGCACAGGCGCCCGCCGATCTTTGCCACCAGGTCCAGGGTTCCGGCGTAGCCCAGTTCATGGTTCCAGACGGTGATTTCCGCTGCCACCGGTTCAACCTGGTAGAGCTGCCACCATTCGTCGAAGCGGTCCGCGAACTGGTGCTCCCCGTGCTCGGCCAGAGCCGAACGTGCTTCAGCAAGCTGATGCGGCTGCTCCAGGGCACGCAGAGCGACCTGCTCACAGTAGTAATGCACGCGGGTCCCGCGCTCGGCTGCGGCGTCGCGGTAGCGTTCGGAGGCACGTGAGGCCTCCTGGACAATGGTGCGCAGCTGGGAGGAATTGCCGATCGCCTGCGGCAGGCCGGGATGCTTGACGGCAGCGTTGGCGGCCATATAGCTGTGCCAGCCGTCCAGTGAGGTGCTGCCCTGGGCGATGACGGTAGTGATGGACGGAACCGCCGGTGCTTGGGTAAGGGAGCGCGAGTACATGCGCCCAAACTCTGTTGCATGGGCCAATGCTGGTGCAGTCATACAAACAGTCTGCCACCCGCCTCTGACGTTTAAACAAAACAGGCACCGGAGCTTTTCCGGTGCCTGTTCCGCTGTGCTGGTGGGCGATACTGGGTTCGAACCAGTGACCTCTTCGGTGTGAACGAAGCGCGCTACCACTGCGCCAATCGCCCTTGCGGGAGTTGCCTTTGAACTGCTGCAACGTGTAAAGATGCTAGCCCACAATCACCCCTCTTCAAAACCGGATACAGGCAACGCGCCGCAGCGCGTCCGATTGGACGAACGCCGAAACGTCCTATAGAGTTTTTCTTCGTTGGAAAGCGGCTGAACGCCGCGAAATACGCCAACATGCGGACGTAGCTCAGCTGGCTAGAGCACCACCTTGCCAAGGTGGATGTCGCGGGTTCGAATCCCGTCGTCCGCTCGCAAGTCACTGTATTTCCGGCCCTCAAAAAGCTGGTCACGGTGGGGTGGCCGAGAGGCGAGGCAGCGGCCTGCAAAGCCGTATACGCGGGTTCGAATCCCGTCCCCACCTCCACGGTTACATGCAGCACCCCATTCATGGGCGCGATTGGCGCAGCGGTAGCGCGCTTCCCTGACACGGAAGAGGTCACTGGTTCGATCCCAGTATCGCGCACGAGGTTCAACACCTTGTGTTTCACGGACTGTTGGACATTCATTTGCGGACGTAGCTCAGCTGGCTAGAGCACCACCTTGCCAAGGTGGATGTCGCGGGTTCGAATCCCGTCGTCCGCTCTCCTGTACTGTAGAGGCACCGGTTACGGTCCCAGGACAGTAACAGGCGCGATTGGCGCAGCGGTAGCGCGCTTCCCTGACACGGAAGAGGTCACTGGTTCGATCCCAGTATCGCGCACGGAAGGTCAGCGCTGGAGAGATTCAGCGCCGGCCTTTTGTCTGCGGACGTAGCTCAGCTGGCTAGAGCACCACCTTGCCAAGGTGGATGTCGCGGGTTCGAATCCCGTCGTCCGCTCGGATAGAGAGAAGGAGCAGGCCATTGCGGCCCGCTCCTTCTCCGTTTAAGGATCCGCACTGGTGCCGCTCCCCCCGGCTTCCACCGCAGGGCAAGTCCTTGGCATTGACCCTCAGGGGCCTTACTATTGGACGCAACGGGAAACGGCTGGTTTCCCCTGTGGAAGGAGGTGATCCGTGTCTGCATTTGACGCGCTCAAGGGCAAGGCAGGACTGCTGAAGGATAAGGCTGCAGAGTTTGTTGGCGACAACGCTGACAAGGTCAAGGGCGGCATCGATAAGGCCGGGGACTTCGTCGACCAGAAAACTGGCGGCAAGTACTCGGACAAGATCGACGGCATCCAGGGCAAGGCCTCCGAAGCGGTAGACAACCTCGACCGCAAGCAGGGGCCCGGGACTGGAAACCCGCCCGGACAGACTCCGCCGGCCGCCTAATAGGCCCGAGCACGGCAAAAAGGCCCTGGTTCCGCTTCCTGCGGAGCCAGGGCCTTTCGTCGTTTCTGCGGCGGTTGCCGTTCGGCGACCGGCCGGGTTTGTCCTAGGAGGCCTCGCCTGTCTGGCCCTCACGGGCCAGGGCCGTCAGGCGGGACACGGCACGGAAGTACTTCTTCATGTATCCCCCGGCCATCATTTCCTTGGTGAACAGCTGATCGAAGGGCACGCCGCTGGCGAGGATCGGAACGTCCTTGTCATAGAGGCGGTCGGCCAGCACCACGAAGCGCAGCGCTACGGACTGCTCGGAAATGGTGTGCACGTTGTGCCACGCGACGGCGTCTATCCCGTCGATCAGCTGGCGGTAACGGCTGGGGTGTACGTTCGCCAGGTGCGCCACCAGATCGGCGAAGTCGTCCTCAGCCACCGTCCTGCCGTCGAATTCGTCCGCGATCCGGCCTGCCATTCCGGCGTCGTCCAGCGGCGGCGGCGACTCGGGCAGCCCGCGGTGGCGGTAGTCCTCGCCGTCGATCCGTACCACGTCAAACTGGTCTGCCAGCACCTGGATTTCGCGCTGGAAGTCCACGGCCGCGAAGCGGCCCTCACCCAGGGAACCGGGCAGGGTGTTGGAGGTCGCCGCGAGCTTTACGCCGGCGTCGGACAGTTCCCGCATGAGCCGTGACATCAGCACCGTGTCTCCGGGATCATCGAGTTCGAATTCATCGATGCAGACCAGCTTGTACGCCGAGAGAGCCTCAACCGTCTTGCGGAAGGAAAGCGCGCCGACGAGGTTGGTGTACTCCACGAAGGTGCCGAAGGCCTTGGGACCTTCCACAGCGTGGAAGAGGGAGGCGAGCAGGTGGGTTTTGCCGACGCCGAAGCCGCCGTCAAGGTAGAAACCGGCCTTAGTCTCGGGTTTCTTGGCGCCGAAGAGCCTGCGGAAGCCGCTGGGAGCGGGTGTGTCCACGCTCTGGGCGAAGGCACGCATGGCTGCGACTGCTTCAGCCTGCGACGGCTGCGACGGGTCGGGAATATAGCTGTCGAAAGAGACTTCACCGAACCTGGGCGAGGGGAAGAATCCCTGCAGGAGTTCATCCGTGGAAACCTGGGGAGTCCGCTTAGTCAGCTGCTCCACTTGTCCTGCTGCGCCCAAACCATCCATCCGATTCTGCTAGGGGTACCGGCATTTGCCGCCGTAGCAACGATACGCCACTGCGGCGGGTGGACAGTCCCCAAGGAAGTTTTGGGACGCGTACATCGTTAGGCTTGGTAGTAAACCCGCCGTCTTAGCTAAGGGGAACGCGCATGCCGCTGCCTGCAGATCCGAATCCGAAGTTCGCCGACTACGCCCATCCCGAAAGGCTGGTGTCCACCGACTGGCTGGCCTCGCACCTGGACTCCCCGGAGCTGGTGGTCCTGGAGTCCAACGAAGACATCCTGCTCTACGACACCGGGCACATCCGGGGCGCCCGCAAGATTGACTGGCATACCGACCTGAACGACACCGAGACCCGGGACTTCGTTGACGGTGCCGCTTTCGCGAAGCTCATGGGCGAGAAGGGCGTGACCCGCGACTCGACCGTGGTGATCTACGGCGACAAGAGCAATTGGTGGGCCGCGTACGCCCTCTGGGTCTTCACGCTCTTCGGCCACGAGGATGTGCGTCTGCTCGACGGCGGCCGGGACAAGTGGATCGCCGAAAGCCGCGGGGTAACCACGGAGAAGCCGCAGGTCACCGCAACCGACTATCCCGTCGTCGACCGCAATGACTCCCCGGTGCGCGCCTACCTGACCGATGTGCTGGGACATCTGGGCAACGGACCGCTGATCGACGTCCGCTCCCCCGCCGAGTACACCGGCGAACGCACCCACATGCCGGACTACATGGATGAAGGCGCCATGAAGGGCGGCCACATTCCCACTGCGGTGTCCGTCCCCTGGGGCAGGGCAGCTGCCGAGGACGGCACCTTCCGCAGCCGGGCAGAACTGGATGCCCTGTATGGCGGAGAAGCTGGCCTCACGGCGGGCGACGACGTCGTAGCCTACTGCCGCATCGGGGAACGTTCCAGCCATACTTGGTTTGTGCTGAAGCATCTGCTCGGCTTCGAATCGGTTCGCAACTACGACGGGTCATGGACCGAATGGGGCAACGCGGTGCGCGTGCCGATCGTCCGGGGCACCGAGCCCGGGGCTGCTCCGGCGTCGCGCTAGAGACCTGCCAGCAATCCACAACCGAAAGTACTTGGTTCTATGAGCACCGCTATTCCCTCCTCCGCGCAGCCCGCCGTACCGGCGCAGCTGCAGGAGATCATCGATGATTTCCAGGCCATGACCGAGCAGGACCGGCTTGAGCTGCTGCTCGAGTTCTCCCGGTCACTGCCGGCGCTGCCTCCCCGCCTGGCAGACCACCCGGAGATGCTGGAGCAGGTTGTTGAATGCCAGTCTCCGCTGTTCCTGACCGTAGAGGCGGGCGATTCGCCGGAGCTGCCGGTGGAGCTGTTCTTTTCAGCCCCACCGGAAGCACCGACCACGCGGGGATTTGCCGGCGTGCTGCACGAAGGCCTGAACGGACTCTCGGCTGCGGAGATCCTGGCCGTGCCCGCAGACGTGCCGGACCGGCTGGGCCTGACCCGGGCTATCACTCCGCTTCGAATGCGCGGCATGTCCGCCATGCTGGGCAGGATCAAGCGGAAGGTGGCCGAGCAGGTAGCTCCAGGTTCCGCGGACGGCTCCGCCGCGGGCGTAGCCAGGTAGGCCGCCGTGGCCGGCAGCAGCAGGAAAGGCGGGCACGGAGCGACGCCGGCCACCCATGCACTGGATGCTGCCGGCGTCGCGTACCGCACCATGGGCTACCACCATGACGCATCCACGCCCTCCTACGGGCTGGAAGCTGCCGAGAAACTCGGCGTTCCTCCCGAGGCGGTCTTCAAGACGCTCATGGTGTCCCTGGGGAACCGGCTCGCCGTGGCGATGGTTCCCGTCGAGGCCATGCTTGACCTGAAGAAGGTCGCCTCCCTGCTGGGCGTGCGCAAGGTCTCCCTGGCCGACCGCGCCGAGGCCGAACGCCGGACAGGCTATGTCGCGGGCGGCATCTCTCCGCTCGGTCAGCGGCACCACTCCCCCGCGGTCATCGACTCCAGCGCGGAAGGCCTGGAGATGATCTACGTTTCCGGCGGCAGGCGCGGTTTCGAGATCGAGCTCTCGCCGTTCGACCTGATTCGTCTGACCAAAGCACAGAGCGGTGCGATCGCCGCTTACAGGGACTAGTCACCTAGTCCTACGACCGCACCTTTTGGATGAACTGCGCCGTGCGTTCCTGTAGCTTGCGGATCCGTTCCGCTGTAACGAGCTCCGGGTCCGGGTGGATGGGCGTGGGGAGAACCTCCGCCCGAACGTTCCGGGAACAGCTGAATGCGCTGTGGATGAGGGTTCCCACCGAGTTGCCGTTCTTGCCCGAAGCCCCGGCCTTGGGTGCGACGAACAGGTAGACGTCGTCGTTGTCTTCCAGGTCCTCACAGAGTGCGCACATGGCTTTCCTTCCCGCGGACACGAGTTCCGGTGCGCGGAGAAGGATGGATATCGGTTTTCCGTCGAGCTCGGTGACGAGGTACGAGCGCTGCGGCATCTTGTGGTCCCGCCAGCCAAACTGGTCGATGTTCTCCCAGTCCACGGCGTCGAAATCGGCCGGGAAATTCACCGCTGCGGTCTGGGACCTGCTGGCATTGATAAAGGACTTGCGGACAGCAGATTGAGTCAGGGCTTTCATGTTCTGGCTTTCGTTTCGGTTGCTCTCAGAGCGCTGGTGCAGGCGGCATTGCCAGCCGATTCACACGGGGCCAGGCAATCCGGGCGGGACTGAGGGCGCGAATCGGGGCTGTACCTGCAATGGGTGGCGTGCGTCCTAGGAGCGTGGCGCACAGCAGGGCCTGAGGCCCACCAGCCCTTCCGCTGCGCTGACGCAGCCGGGTACCGAAACAATCATGCGAGAAAGCGTAACAGGTACTCCCCCTAGCCGGTTGCAGCCTGCGTCCCCGGAAGGGCCGGTGCCGTGGACGTGTAGATGTGTCCGGTCGGTGTGGTTGTCCGAACGGTGTGTCGCATCGATACGCCACGGCTGCGGGTACGGGTGGTGGCACTGGCACTCCAGCCGGGTGCTTCCTTGGCCTGGTTGCAGGCTTCGCACAGTCCCTGTCCGTTGGAGTAGCTGGTCGGTCCGCCTTCTGCGTGGGGACGGATGTGGTCGATGTGCCGGATCGGCGCATCACACCAGGGTGTGCGGCAGGTTTGGTCCCGGGTGCGGATCATTCGTGCCAGGCCGGCCGGGAAGGCCCGGGCTTTGGCTTCCATCGCTGTCAGGTCCCCGGAGACAGGGTCCAGGTAGAGACGGCGCAGGGTCGCCGAGACCGAGTGGTCCGGAATCGGCCCGGGGGACGGTCTTCGCTCCCGCGCAGACCCGGGTACGGGGATCGTCCCACCTGCAGGAGATGGCGGGTTGTCGCCGGAACCAAGGGCGGAGCGGATGAGGTCCCGTGCCCATGCACCGGGGACGATTCCGTACCCCGGGAAGTAGGCGGGCGCGTCCCTGCCCGGCCCTCCGGGCGGCGCGTCCGCGCCGGAGGCTCCACCGTCCCGGGCGGTGATTAGGGTCCGGTCGGTGATTAGGGTCCGGTCGGTGATGACCAGT
>NZ_JADKYW010000006.1:0-206701 GCF_015355785.1 Arthrobacter gandavensis | reverse complement strand
CAGGCAGGCTGTCTCCCGGACCAGGAGGGTTGCCCGCCATTCACTGAGCACTCCGGATGCGAGGGCTGCCAGGGTGTGGGGCATTTCGTGGACCAGTGTCTTGCCGAATCCCAGGTGCCGACTGACGCGGTGCGGGGAGTCCCTGCGGGCAAGGGCTACCTGCGCTCCGACACCGCGGCCAAGATGCTCGGCCGGGACACCGGCACGGGCCTGGGCCCGGCGCTGGGAGGCATCAAATGCAGCCGCAGCGCGGGCCTGAACCGCCGCGGCAGCCGATTTCAGTTCCTCCAGTACCCGCAGCAAGTCCACCAGCTCATAGTCGGCCGTCTCCACCAGGTCGGCGCCTGCGAGCGCGGCAGAGAAGCTTCGAACCCTCGCTGTGAGCCGCCGGCCAGGTTCGACCGGGCTGTCGCCACTGGCAACACGGACAGGAAGGGGATGCCGACCGGCACATGGAACATCGGCGTGCATACCCCCTGGATTCCGTACCGGTGGCGCCGGGGCCTTCCGAATTGATTCGAACATGTGTTCGAGTCTAGGCTCCTCCGCCGCTCCCCAGAAGAGCGATTCTACGGGTTCGAGTACTCGTCTTGAGAACCAGCGAGCGCCTGCGAGCTCGGCTCCCACAGCGGGGTTCGAACCCGGCAGAGTACCTGGCGAATCAGGGGACAACTCCTCGGCGAACCAGCCCAGCATGACGAACTGTGGAGGATAACAAGGCGTACACGAACCGCAGAGGTTCCATGGGCAACGACTCCACGCGCTCCCCAAGCGGAGGCTTCCGGTCCTGCCCCGGCCTCAGGACTCGTTCCCGGCCCCTCTTCCAACTCGCCAACCACCCGCAAACGCCGCGACAGCCACCAGTCCCAGCATCGGGAGGACAACCCACGACCCGGCGAGGACGTTAGACCCCAGGTACGCAGCAAAGGCCATCACACCGGTCGCAGCGGTCCGCGCCTCACGGGTACGCAAAGCCAGTGCCAGGAGCGCGGCCCCGTACACCCCGCTATATGTGGTGCTCCACAGCGGAAGCGCCAGGAGCGGTGCCGCGAAGCCAAGCAAAGCCAGGGCGCCGCGCTGCCGCCGCACGCTCAAGCGGCTCTCCTTCCGGGCGACGAAGAAATAGGCCCCGAATAGCACCGCTGCGGGAACCACCAGCGGCAGCAGACCCCAGAACAGATACAGGACCCCCGGAAAGAGTAAAGACAGGTCGGCGGGCTCCCACGGCGTCCTGAATGCGGAATTGCCGCTCAGGACGTACAGGAGGGACAACACTGTCCCAACGCCGACGGCGGACATCAGCGCAGCGCCGGCGTAGGCATCCGCAGCGCAACCAGCAGCTCCCGCCTCACTCACCGAACTAGTCTGCATCTGTCCCTCTCGCCCCGGTCCGGCGAACCGCCTCAGGCAACGCCCCCTGGAAACGCCCGGGAAACGCGCCCGGGAAACGCGCCCAGGCAACGCACCCAGGAAATGGCCTATCCCTGCCACTCAGCAAAGACCCGCCGGAACACGCCGGAACACGCCGGAACACGCCTGAACAGAGGGCCGATTCAAAGTCCCGCAATCAGGAACACCAGTGCCAGCAGCGCCGGACCGGCCTGGATCAGGGCGGGGCGGAGCATCCGGGAATCCTTGAACAGCAGCACCATGCCTGCGAGCATCATGGACGCAGCCGCGAACCCGACGAGGGTAGCCCCGACGGCGGTGTTCCCTGCCCCCAGCAGGAGGACACCGAGGACTGCGCCGACGGCAAGGAAGAGGTTGTAGAAGCCCTGGTTGTATGCGAGCGCCTGGGTGTGGGCTGCCTGCTCACCGTTCGGGATCCGAAACAGCGCCATGGTCGCCGGGGCAGTCCACCGGATCGATTCCAGCACAAAGATGTACACGTGGACGGCAGCAGCAATCAGCGCGAAGACCGAGGCGACGACGAGCATGGTTCCTCCTACGGGTGCCTGGTACCGGACCGCGGCGGACACCATGGACATAAAGACTCCCGGGCCCCGCTTCCGGCTTCCCTCATGCTCGCACCCGGCAACGCCTGCCACAATGAGCCGCCGGGATTGCGGACCCTGCGGGGAAGAACGGCCGGAAGGCGCTAGCGGTGCTCAGCCGGGCGGCGGGTACGCCCCAGGGCAAGCTGCAGCCATCCGGCCACTGTGTCTTCCCACCGGGCAGGATCGACGTTGTATTCGCGGGTATGCCCGCCCTGCGGGAAGCGGACGAAGGTCACCAGGTCAGGATTCTTCTCCGCGAGGTCAGCGGACGGCCCCACCGGCACGAACTCGTCCCTCTCGCTGTGCACGATCAGGACCGGGGTCCGGATTTCCTCGGCCCGGGATACCCAGTCCATGCTCCGCAGGTCCAGCGGTGCGGCGAGCCCGGTCAGGGTCCGTCCGGCGGCGTTGGAGATCAGCCACTGCCCCAGCCTGCCAACCTGCGCGGGAATCCGGTTCAGGCGGGCATGGTGGGCCAGGACCTCCACCCAGTTCACTACCGGACCATCGAGCACCAGTGCGCGGATGTGCCGCTTGAGTGGTGACAGGTCAGCGGTCTGCAGCGCGATCGCTCCGCCCATGGACCAGCCGAAGAGCACGACGTCGCGGGCTCCGTTCTCCAGCGCGTAGCGGATAGCCGCTTCGACGTCGCGCCATTCGGTCAGCCCCAGACCATAACGGCCGTCAGAGGCGTAGGGGGCTTCACCGTCGTTTCGGTACGAGATCAGCAGGCTGGTCATTCCGGCGCGCCTGGCTGCTCCCAGACCGCGGATCGTTTCGGTGCGCTGGGCGCCGCGGCCATGCACCATGATCGCCCAGGTACCCGAATCGTCCAGCGAGCGCACGAGCCAGGCCGGAGCCTTGCCGTTCTCGACGTCGATCTCCACGTCTTCCTGGGGGAAACCGGCGGCTGAAGGCGACGGGTGCATCGCGCCGGACCACCATCCCCGGACGGCAGAGGCGATATCGCCGGAATAAACCTGTTCGACGTCGCGCTGCACGGTACCTTCCCGCGGCACGTAGGAGCGGATCTCACCGATCCTCGCGTGCCCGGCGCCGCGGTTCCAGTACAGGCCGTAGGCTCCCGGAATGGTCGTATCCTCATTCGCGGGCAGGATCACCTGCAGTCCGTGCGGTGAATCGAAAACCGCGAGGATTTCAAGGTTCTCATCCCGTTCCCGGCGGGGCGTGACGATCTGCCGGGCGAAATACACGGCCAGGCCCGACGTCGCAGCGAGGACAGCCGTGGACGCAGCAACACCCATGCCGGCACCGAAAGCCGTCCACTTGACCCACGGCGGAGTCACCGCAGAGGCGGATTCGGCAACTTCGGAAGGAGAGAGAACCATGTCTTCATTCTTACCGAATTTCCTGTCCGCGGGGTAAACGCAGCTTCGCGGCGTACCGGGTGGCGCTGCCGCCCGGAAAAGCTAGGCTGGCTGGATGAACCCAACGATTCTGGTGCTGACGGAAGAAACGCTGAATGAAGCCGATGCCCGCAACCTGGGCTATCTGGCCGAGGACAACCCGGTGCGGTTCGAGGTCCTGGTGCCGGCTGACCCCGGGCGGAACATGCTCGTGGACGTGCTGGATAACCTGAGCCTGCTGGACTTCGCGGCAGCATACCGCAACATCGCAGGCCCGCGCCTGACCCAAAAGCAGGAGGTCAAGGCTGCCGAACAGGAGCTGGCAGAGTCCCTGGACCTGCTGCGGGGACTGGGGTTCGACGCCGATGGCCGGGTGACCGGTGAGAACCCGGTGGAGGCAGTGGTTGAGGAAGCCCGGAATTCACAGGCGCAGCAGGTGGTGGTAATCACCACTCCGCACGCGGTGGAGGACACGTTCGGCACTGACTGGGCCAACGAGGCACAGGACCGGCTGGGCGTCCCGGTACTGCACCTCTACTCCGGATCCACCTTCATTGGCGATTCGTAGCAGCCGCGGATCCCCGGGCTGAAGGAGGCGGGACTTATTGGCCGCCTCCGGACGTTGGAGCAAACATGAGCACGACAGGAACGAACAGTGAGGCGGCAATGAACAGCAGCAATGACACCGGCACGCAGTTCCCGGTCCAGAAGTCCGACGACGAGTGGCGCCGCGAGCTGACACCCGAGGAGTACCAGGTTCTGCGTCAGGCAGGTACGGAACGCCCCTATACCGGAGAGTACTGGGACACGAAGACCGAAGGCGTGTACGCCTGCCGGGCCTGCGGTGCGGAACTCTTTACCAGCAGCGAAAAATTCGACTCGCACTGCGGCTGGCCCTCCTTCTTCGCACCGCTTGCCGAAGGCAAGGTGCGCTACCTGCACGACCGCAGCATGGGCATGGACCGCATTGAGGTTCGCTGCGCCAACTGCGACTCCCACATGGGACACCTGTTTGAGGGCGAGGGATTTGATACCCCCACCGACCAGCGGTACTGCATCAACTCGGTCTCCATCAAGCTGGTGCCGAAGACCGCGGACGGGAACTAGCCCCGCGCCGGGCAGATGCCTGTCCGGCCATTGTGCCCCCCGGTAGCCCGCCGTACGCTCGAATAACGGGTCAAACACGTATTTGGCCCAGCGTACGGCGGGCTTTTCTGTGCCCGCCCGCTGGACTGGACAGGCGGGGAGCCGCTCCCGGCGCAGCAGCTTCTTCACGCCCATCCCGGAGGTGCATGAGCTTTGGCACGGCCTACCATTCTGGACCGGTTCCGTCCGGTCGGCGCACCGGGGCCCTCCGGGCCTGCGGGGGTTCCGTCCACGGACCAGGAGGGTCCCGGCGCAGAACTCCTTCCGGTATTTGCGGCCCTCCAGCCGGACACCGACGAAGGCCGGGCCCGGGTCGAGGCGGCAGCATCGCAGGCACGGAAGCTGATTGCCGACGCACACGGGCAGGCCGACGCGGAGGTGGCCCAGGCCCGGCTTGACGCCGGTGCGGTCCGTGCACGGGCCGCGGAAGAAGTGACGCAGCAGGCGGCAGCTGCCGACGCAGAACTCCTGGCCCGGGCCCGGAACCGTGCCGATCAGCTCGGCCAGGCCGCCCAGGAACGTCTTCCGGAGCTTGCCGCGAAGATCGCCGGTTCGATTTTCCGGGACTATCTTGGCGGCGGGCCGCCGTGAGGTCGGACTGGGTAGCTGCAACCGTCCGTGCCAAGGCATTGGCCCGAAGGAGGGCCGGTGCCGGACTCTGCCGCGACGCCGCTGCACTGTCCTCCCTTGAGCCGGCCGTGGAGCTCTTTGAGGGGACCGGTTACGGACCCGAGCTCGCCGCCGGCAGGAAGAGCACCGCTGGCCGCAGCGGCAGCCCCGCATCCGGCCCGGAAACTGACCTGGCCAAGGCCCAGCACGCAACGCGCCGCAGCGTGCTCTGGCAGCTGCGCGTGCTGGCGGGCTGGCTCCCGGTCTCCGGCGCGAGGATGGTCCGGGCCGCCGGAGCCGCCTTCGAGCTGGCCAACATCACGGTGCTCACCCGGCGGCTGCAGCAGGACGCAGCTGAGGACGCCGGAACGCCGGCCCGCCCCGGCGTCGCACTGCCCGAATACTTTGAGCTGGGCGGGCTGGCGACCGCCTGGCCGCGGTTGTCCCGTGCAGTAAGCACCACGGAGCTGGTGGACATGCTGCGCACCAGCCCCTGGGGCGACCCGGGGAGTCCGGAGGACGCAGCGGACACCCTCGGTGCGGTCTGGATGCGCAGGCTCGCCGCAGCGGCACCGCAGACGGGCAGCTGGATGGTTGCCGGCGCCGCTCTGCTGGCAGCCCGCCGCGTGCTCGTCCTGTCCAGCGAAAGCAGTGGCGGTGCCGGGACCCGCCGCGAACCCGCCAACCGGTTGAACTCGCTGTTGCAGCCGATGATCGGCGGGAGCTGGCAGCAGGCCCAGGACCTCGCGTCCCTGCGGGCAGCGCTGCCCGCAGCCGCTGCACCGGCGCTCAGAGGCATCGAGGATCCCGCTGACCTTTGGCGAGCCGAAGCCGCACTGAGGGCGCTCGTTGAGGAGGACGCCTTCCGGCTGCTGCGTTCCGGCCTTCCGGGGCCGGATGTTGCAGTCGGGGCTGTCGCCGTCCTCGCCGTCGACGCCTGGCGCGTGCGTGCCGCCCTGGCCGCAGCGGCCGCGGGCGGCGGAAGCGAGGTGCTTGATGCAGTGGCGTGAGACCCTGAGCCCAGTTCGGATGGACCGCGTCGCGGTCATTGCACCGGCCGGACGCACGCGGGAAGCACTCAAAGAGGTCGCCCGCAGCGCCGCCGTCGAGCTCGCGCTCCCCTATACACCGGGCGACGGGCCTGACGAGCTGGACCGTGCCGCCGAAGCCGCCGTGGAGCACTCCGGTGTCTCCGGCCTCGTGGGCTGGGCGCCATCGCGCCGGGTACCGGAACTGCAGGAGGCGCTCAAGCCGCTGGGTGCCGGCGTCGTGCCCCTGAAGGCGCCCCGCGGTGTCCAGCCGCCCACCCTGCTCACCGGCAACGAAGGCCGCACCCGCCGGGCCCCGAAACTCTCCCGGCTGCTCGTGGACACATACACCACCGTGCCCTACGCGGACGTCGACCCGGCGCGGCTGGCCGGGCTGGCGTACGTGGTCATGTTCGGCATGATGTTCGGTGACGCCGGGCAGGGGCTGCTGCTGGTGATTGCCGGACTTCTCGTCCGTTCCGGCAGGATCGCAGGAATCCGGCGCTTCCAGCGCACCTGGCTGTTCATCTTCGGTGCCGGCCTGGCGGCAGTGTTCTTCGGCGTGCTGTACGGGGAATTCTTCGGACCCACCCAGGTGCTGCCGGTGATCTGGCTGGAACCGGTCGAAAACCCCATACCCCTGCTCATCGCCGCCCTGATCTTCGGCGCCGTCCTGCTGGCCCTGGCGTTCACGGTGGGCACCATCAACCGGGTCCGGGAGGGCGGGTGGGGTTATGCCCTCTACGCCCGGACCGGGCTGGCCGGTGCAATGCTGTTCCTCGCCGTTGGACTGCTGGCCGGCGGACTGGTGGCCGGCTGGGTGCCCATGGTCGCCGCTGCCGCAGTGCTGGCGGTGCTGGCCCTGGTGCTCATTTTCATTGGGCTGTTCGTTGAGGCAGGCGGCGGAGGGACCGGCACCATGCAGGCGTCCGTGGAGTTGGTGGACACCGTCATCCAGCTCGCTTCGAACCTGGTGTCCTTCACACGCCTCGCCGCGTTCGGCCTGACCCACGCAGCCCTGATGTCCATTGTCTGGCAGGGCACCACCGCGCTGTGGCATCCGGACTGGCGGGCTGTGCTGGCCATTGCCGTGTTCCTGGCAGGCAACGCCATCACCTTTGCGCTGGAAGGGCTGGTCGCGGCAATCCAGGCACTGCGGCTGGAGTACTACGAGCTGTTCTCCCGCATCTTCACGGACGAAGGCCGTCCGTTCAAACCCTGGAGCCCCCAGCTGCCCGAAACCGCGGCATCCGGACCGTCCACCACCGAAAGGCAAACGCCATGAACCCCTGGTTTGCCAGCATTCCCCTGGCACTGATCATCACCACCGCGCTGGCCGGCGGAGCACTCTGGTTCCTGCGGCGCCGGCGCGGAGCGGGCATCAAGGTGATGCTTGGCGTGAACGGCCTGATCATGGCCGGAGCCCTGGCGCTGCTCGCCGCAGCCTTTGCGGCGGCACCTGCTTCCGCGTCCGGCGGGGCGGCGGAAACAGCGGTGTCCATGGCCACGGACGGCAGCGACAGCTCCAGTGCGGCCCTCCTCGGCGCCGCGATCGCCGTCGCCGGTTCTTCGATCGGTGCGGCCATCGCCGTGGCGTACACCGGATCGGCTGCGCTCGCGGCCATGAGCGAACGCCCGGAGATCTTCGGCCGGGCCATGGTGGTGGTTGGCCTGGCTGAAGGCATCGCAATCTACGGGCTCATCATTTCGATCATCCTGATCGGCCAGGCATGAGCACCCGGCCGGTCATTGCCGCGCTGGGCGCACCGGCGATCCTGGCCGGCTACGAGCTGGCCGGTGCCCTGCTGGTTCCCGCGGACTCGGACGAGGACGTCCGGCGGGCCTGGTCGCAGCTTCCGGAAGGCACCGCCGTCGTGATCCTGACCAGTGACGCCGCTGCCGCACTGAACGGCAGCCTGAATGATCCGGCGGCTCCCCTGACCGTAGCTCTGCCCGCATGAGCAGCCTTCCCCGCGCCGCCGGCCCGGCACTGGCAGCGATCCGCGAAGCCATCAGCTCCGGGGCCGCCGCGCAGGCCAAAACCATCCTGGGCACGGCGGAACGGCAGGCAGCGGACATCCGTGAACGCGGACGAACCGAGGCGGAGCAGATCCGCGGCCGGGCAGAGGCCGACGGCCGCGAAGCAGCGCGGGCTGAAGCCGTGCTGCGCTCCGCCCGGGCACGGCGCAGCGCCGGCGGCACGGTTCTGGCCCGCGAAGAGGAACTGCGCGGACAGCTGCACCGGCAGGTCCAGGCCGAGGCAGCGAAACTCCGCGCTGATCCACGCTATCCGGCTCTGCTTAACGCCCTCCGGGACCAGGCATACCGGCTCCTGGGGCCGGACGCGCAGATCGAGGAGGCTCCGGCCGGCGGGATCACCGCCGTACGCGGCTCACGCAGCGTGGACCTGTCCCTGCCTGCCCTCAGCAGGGCGGCAATGGAACGCTACACCGGAGAGGTGCGTGCCCTGTGGCAGGACTGAACGCCGGAGGAACCCCCCGCGAGCCGCAGCCCGGCACCACCGGCGGCAGGATCCGCCGGGTAAGCGGCCCGCTGGTCGAAATCAGCGGACTGCCGGACGTCTCCATGCTGGAACTGGTTGCCCTTGGACCGGACCGGATCCCGGCAGAGACAATCGCCGTCAACGGCGATGACGCCGTCCTGCAGGCGTACGAGTACACCGGCGGACTAAAAGCCGGCGACGCCGCGGAAGGCACCGGCCACCAGCTCTCCGCACTGCTGGGGCCACACCTGCTGGGACAGGTCTTTGACGGCCTGCTCCGGCCGCTGTCCTCGGCCCCCCTGTGGCTCAGCGCGGACCGGAAAGACGCCGCGGAGGACCCTTTGGTGCTGGACCGGCAGTGGAAGTTCGAGCCGCAGGCTTCCGTCGGGGACACGGTAACCCCGGGGCAGGTGCTTGGCACAGTGCCCGAAGCGGGCAGTGTGCCCTTCCGGGTGACCGTCCCGCCCGGTGTCGAAGGTGAACTCACCTGGCTCGGCGCCGGAACGCTGCGACCGCTTGAACGTGCCGCGGTGGTTGCCGGCACGGAGATTCACCTGACCCAGCAGTGGCCGGTCCACCGGCCCCGCCCGGTCAGCTCACGCCTCACCGACTCCGTGCCCATGCACACCGGGCAGCGGGTGCTGGACCTGATGTTTCCACTTCCGCGCGGTGCCGCCGCGGCCGTTCCCGGCGGCTTCGGAACCGGCAAGACGCTGCTCCTGCAGCAGATCGCCAAATGGTCCGACGCCGATGTGATCGTATACGTGGGCTGCGGCGAGCGCGGCAATGAGATGGCGGACGTCCTTGACGGGCTCAGCCAGCTGGAGGATCCGCGCACCGGCGGTGCCCTGCTGGAACGGACCGTGATCATAGCCAACACCTCCAACATGCCCATGATGGCGCGCGAAGCCAGCATTAACACCGGAGTCACCGTCGCAGAGTTCTTCCGGGACATGGGCTACCACGCGGTGGTGATCGCCGACTCCACATCCCGGTGGGCCGAGGCGCTGCGGGAGTTCGCCAACCGAAACGGCGACCTGCCTGCCGAAGAGGGGTATCCGGCGTCGCTCGCCTCGGAACTCGCCGCATTCTACGAACGGGCCTCACTGGCCGTCACCCTGGGCGGGGAAACGGCGTCGGTGACCGTGATCGGTGCCGTCTCCCCTCCGGGAGGCGACATGAGCGAGCCCGTCACCACCGGCACCCAGCGCTTTGTCCGCTCGCTCTGGCAGCTGGACCGGGACCTGGCCTACTCACGGCACTATCCGGCGGTCAGCTGGCGCGGATCCTTCTCCCGCGACGCCGATGCCCTGGGCCGCTGGCACGCGGCCAACGGCGACCCGGAATGGGCAGCCCGCCGCGCCCGTGCCGGGCTGATCCTGGCCGAGGCGGACCGGCTCTCCGCCCTGGCTGAAATCATCGGAGCGAACTCCCTGCCGGGCCACGAACAGGTGGTGCTGCTGGGCGGACGGCTGCTGCGCGACGGTGTGCTGGTGCAGAACGCGCTCAGCGCCAATGACGGATACTGCTCGGCAGCGAAAGGCGCGGCACTGCTGCAGGCCGTGCTGGACACCGTTGACGCCTGCCAGGACCTGGTGGCCCGCGGCGTTCCGCCGGCCACGGTTGATGCGTTCGACTTCTCCCCGCTGCTGCGCCTGCGTGAGTCCGCCGGGCCCGCCGACGCCGAGGGCGTTACCGAACGCGCAGCGGCCTTCCTGGCCGAACTAAAGGAGCTGCAATGACCGTCCCGAACCGGAACCTGGTCTCCCACCGCGATGTGCGTGAACTGCGCGGACCGCTCATGGTCCTGGGCGATGCCCACGGTGTGGGCTGGGACGAGTTCGCCGACGTCGACGTGGACGGCGGCCGCGAGCGCCACGCCCTGGTGCTGGAGGTCAACGACGACCAGGCCCTGCTGCAGGTCCTGGAAGGAACGGACGGAATGCGGCTGGGCGGGATCTCGGTGCGGTTCAAGGGCCAGCCGCTGCACATCCCGGTGGGTCCGGAGTGGCTGGGCCGGGCCTGCAACGGACGCGGCGAACCGCTCGACGGCGGTCCTCCGATTACGGCCGACACGGTGGAGCCGGTGGGCGGCTGGCCGCTGAACCCGGTCTACCGGATTCCGCCCATGGAAGCCGTCATCACTGGCATTTCCGCCATCGATGCCCTCACCACGCTGGTTCGGGGCCAGAAACTGCCGATCTTCTCCGTTCCCGGGCTGCCGCACCTGGCCCTCGCAACGCAGATCGCCGCCCAGTCCCGGACCGGCGGACGGAATTTCCGGGTGGTCTTCGCAGCCATGGGCATGACCCACGCTGACATTGCCTACATCCGGGACCGGCTGGAGGAACGCTCCGGCGCCGGTGAACTGGTGCTGCTGCTGAATGCGGCGGATGATCCGGTGATCGAACGGATCCTGACTCCGCGGATCGCCCTGAGCATCGCCGAGCACCTGGCGTATGAGGAGGGCAGCGACGTCCTGGTGGTCATGAGTGACATGACCAGCTACGCCGAAGCCGTCCGGGAAGTCTCTGCGGCACGGAAGGAGATTCCGGCGCGGCGCGGCTACCCCGGTTATCTCTACAGTGACTTGGCCACCCTGTATGAACGCTGCGGCCGGGTCCAGGGCCGCGAGGGGTCCGTAACGATCGTCCCGGTGCTGACCATGCCGTCGGGCGACATGACCCATCCGGTACCGGACCTGACCGGTTACATCACCGAAGGGCAGATTGTGCTCTCCCCGGAGGTCGGCGCACGGGACATCTATCCTCCCGTCGACGTGCTCTCCTCCCTGTCCCGGCTGATGCGCTCCGGCGCAGGCGGGGGGCGCACCCGTGAGGACCACCTGGATGTTGCGGCGCAGGTGCTCGCCGCGATGGCCCGGGCACGGCAGGCTTCGGAGCTCGCGGAGCTGGTGGGCCAGGAAGCCCTCGGCGAGGCAGACCGCGCCTACATCGAGTTCCGGTCCGTGGTGGAGCAGAAACTGCTCAACCAGGGGGTGGATGAATACCGCTCCCTGGACGAAACCCTGGGGCTGGCGTGGGAAGCCCTGGGCGTCCTGCCGCGCCGTGAGCTGAGCATGCTCGCCCCGGAGCTGCTGGACAGGTACCTTCCGGGACCGCTCGGCGGAGCACGGCTGTGAGCGGCACCGGGCGGGCAGCACGGGCCGAATCGGAGCGACGGCTTGAAACGGCGCGGCACGGGGCGGAGCTGCTGGACCGCAAGCAGCAGATCCTGCGGATCGCCATCGGCAACCGGGCCGAATCATCCGAGCAGAGCCTGCAGCGCTTCCTCGAAGCTGCGTCCCGCGCGGCCCGCTGGCTCGGACGGTCACTGGCACTGGACGGACTGGGACACATCCGCGAAGCAGTGCCGGACTCCCTTGCCGAGGCCGAGATCCGCTGGGGCGGAGCCATGGGCATGGCCTACCCCGAGGACACGGCCGTCAAACTGCCGCACCGGATGCCCTCCACGGGCTCCTCCGCGCTCGCCTACGCTGCCGCGGCACACCGCGAGGCGCTCGCCGCCGCCGTGGTCCATGCCGCCGATGCACGGGCGCTGCTCCTGCTCAGACGGGAACTCGCCGCGACCCGCACCCGGCAGCGCGCCGTCGAGCACCGGTGGATACCCAAGCTGGAAGCGGACCTCGAACAGATCCAGCGCAGCCTCGCTGAGCAGGAACTCGAGGAGAGCCTGCGCCTGCGCTGGGCTGCGGGCTCGGTCTAGGCCGGGACGTCCTCCACTCAGCCGAGGCGCTCAATGATCGTGACGTTGGCCTGGCCGCCGCCCTCGCACATGGTCTGCAGTCCGTAGCGCCCGCCGGTGCGCTCCAGTTCGTGGAGGCGCGCACCCGTGGCGCCGATCGGGTGGCCCAGGGAGATCCCGCCGCCGTTGACGTTCACCCTGGACATGTCTGCGTCCAGCTCCCGCTGCCAGGCCAGGACCACGGAGGCGAACGCCTCATTGATCTCGATAAGGTCCATCTGGTCCAGGCTCATGCCGGTGCGCTTGAGTGCGTGCCGGGTGGCTTCGATGGGAGCGCTGAGCATCATGACCGGGTCATCCCCGCGGGCAGAGATGTGGTGGATGCGGGCGCGCGGTGCCAGGCCGTAACGGCGGACGGCGTCTTCCGAGGCCAGCAGGAGCACGGCGGCAGCGTCCGAAATCTGCGACGACGTCGCGGCGGTCAGCTTCCCTCCCTTCCGCAGCGGTGCCAGGGATTCGATCTTCTCCCGGTTGGGCACACGTGGGCCTTCGTCCGCCGTCATCCCGGCGACCGGGAGGATCTCGCGGTCGAAGCGGCCCCGGGCCTGGGCGGCAAGCGCCCGTTCATGGGAGCCGACGGCGAAGTCCTCCATTTCGGCGCGGCTCAGGCCCCAGCGGTCCACCATCATCTCCGCGCCGATGAACTGCGAGATGGGCTGCTTACCGTACCGGGCTTCCCAGCCGGCAGAACCGGCAAACGGGTTGGGGAAACCGAGCTCCGCCGCGGCCGTGTTGGCGAAGCCGATGGGCACCGCGGACATGCTCTGCGCCCCCCCGGCAATCACCAGGTCGCTCGTGCCGCTCATCACCGCCTGCGCAGCATAGGAAACTGCCTGCTGTCCCGACCCGCACTGGCGCTCGACAGTGGTTCCCGGCACCCGCTCAGACAGTCCGGCGGCCAGCCAGGCGGTGCGGGCTATATCCATGGCCTGCGGTCCCACCTGGTCGATGCATCCCAGGATCACCTCGTCGAACTCATCGGATTCCAGTCCCGTGCGCCGCACCATTTCACCCAGGACGGCGGCGGCCAGGTCCGCGGGGTGGATCCCGCTCAGTCCCCCGCCGCGCCGTCCCACCGGAGTACGCAGCGCATCGATAATGAATGCCTCAGCCATGGCCGGCCCCTTTGCCGCTCGTTCATCTGTGTCCTGCACCACGTTACCGGTCCGCTGCGGGACCCCGCTGCGCTAACGGCTAGAATGGAAAGGCTGTCCCCACGGGCAGCGCTGCCGCGGGCGACCAGCCCTCCGGCCCTCCTTCCCACCACATGTGAAAGCAGCGGAGTGTCCCAACAGGTATCCACCACCGTCAGCGCCACCGCCACCAGGGAGATCCTCAAGGAGTCCGCCCGCCGGCGCACCTTTGCCGTCATCTCCCACCCCGATGCCGGCAAGTCCACCCTCACGGAAGCGCTTGCCCTGCACGCCAGGGTCATCGGCACGGCAGGGGCCACCAACGGCAAGGAAAACCGCCGCGAAACAGTCTCCGACTGGATGCAGATGGAAAAGGACCGCGGCATCTCCATTAGCTCCACGGCCCTGCAGTTCGCCTACCGGGACACCGTCATCAACCTGCTGGACACCCCGGGCCACGCGGACTTCTCCGAGGACACCTACCGTGTCCTGGCCGCCGTGGACTGCGCGGTCATGCTGGTGGACGCCGCCAAGGGCCTGGAAACCCAGACCATGAAGCTCTTCGAAGTCTGCCGCGCGCGCAACCTGCCGATCATCACCGTCATCAACAAGTGGGACCGCCCCGGCCTGGACCCGCTGGCGCTCATGGACGAAATCACCGAGCGCACCGGACTGGCCCCCATGCCGCTGACCTGGGCGATCGGCATCGCCGGCGACTTCCGCGGAGTCTGGGACCTGCAGAAGGATGAATACGTCAGCTTCGAACGGCAGAACTCCGGCGCCTCCCTGGCCAAGGAGGATCACTTCACCCCGGAACAGGCGCTGGAGCGCGAAGGCGATGCGTGGACCGATTCCCTGGACGAGGCCGAGCTGGTCATTGACGGCCGGGAATTCGACCGGGACGCCTTCCTGGGCGCCAAGGCCACCCCCATCCTCTTCTCCTCCGCCGCCCTGAACTTCGGCGTCAAGCAGATCCTTGATGCCCTGGTGGACCTTGCCCCGTCAGCTGCGCCGCGCGAGGACAAGGACGGCGGACTTCGCCCCGTCGAGGCCCCCTTTTCCGGATTCGTCTTCAAGGTCCAGGCCGGCATGAACCGTGCCCACCGGGACCACGTAGCGTTCATCCGTGTGTGCTCCGGAATCTTCGAGCGCGGCATGGTGGTGACGCATTCAAACACCGGCAAGACCTTCGCCACGAAGTACGCCCAGCACCTGTTCGGACGCGAGCGTGAAGTGATTGACCAGGCGTACCCGGGCGACGTCGTCGGGCTGGTTAACGCTTCTGCACTCCGGGTGGGCGACAGCCTCTATGTGGAGGAACCGGTGGAGTATCCGCCCATTCCGTTCTTCTCCCCCGAACACTTCCGGGTTGCACGGTCCCAGGATCCCAGCCGGTACAAGCAGTTCCGCCGAGGCATTGACCAGCTTGAGCACGAAGGGATCATCCAGGTGCTCCGCTCCGACCGGCGCGGCGACCAGGCGCCGGTACTCGCCGCCGTCGGACCAATGCAGTTCGAGGTAGTGGAAGACCGCATGACGCAGGACTTCAATGCGCCCATGCGCTACGAACAGCTCTCCTACTCCCTCGCCCGGCTCACTACCGCCGGCGCAGCGGAAATCCTCTCCAACGTGCACGGTGCCGAGGTTCTGGTGCGCACCGACGGAGCATACGTTGCGGTGTTTAACGACATCTGGGCACTGCGCCGCGTGGAGAAGAACCACCCGGAGGTTCCGCTGGCGGTCATCGGCACCGAGTCACCGAACAGCCGCGGCTACTGACGGATACCGGAAGAACGGCTGGGCCAAATCATGCGGCGGATGGCGCGGAGCATAAGCATTGCTTATTTGAAGGGGTATCGAGGCTAAGTTCGCTTGATTTGTGGCTACGCTGGGGCCATCGCCTCTTCCCGCGCCGGGGAGTTCGTGCAACCGGAAGGTCCCAGCCATGTCATCCACTGCTTTTTCCTCCCCCGCAGGCCAGCTCGCTGCTCCTGAGGACTCTGCCCCGTGGCTGCGGTTGAAGGACGCGGCGACCCGGTTTGCCCAGTTCCAGGAACAGGACGGGTCCGTGCCGGAAGAACACCGGGACGCAGCTGCGCCGCTGCTGCAGTCCGCGCGTGACGCCGTTGCCGAACTGGCCCCGGCTTTCCCGCACGACGCGGACTACCTGGACCTGGTGGTCCGGGACCTGGACCGCTGGCTGGCGGCAGGGCTCGGCGTGCCGGACTTCCTCGATTCCCTGCTGGCGTTCCAGCCGCAGCTTGACCGTACCGACGGCCTGCTCCACCTGGTGGTTTTCCCCATGTACACGCAGAACGGCTCCCGCTCCCGCCTGCTGGAAGCCGTGCTGGTCGAGGTGATCTGGCCGGACTTCATTGCCGGACTGGAAGCCGGTGACTACTCCAACAAGCTCTTCGTCCCCATCCGCTTCCGCGACTTCACGCCGGGTTACGACACCAACTCGGCTGTCCTGTTCCCGGAAACCGTTGCCGTGCGCGAAACGCCCACGTTCACCTGGGGCGCGATCTTCGCGGACCGGGAGGCCGCTCGGTTCCGCCGCGTCCTGCGGGCCGCAGCGGAGATCACGTCGCTGGAACTTCCGGAAGGTGCGGCCGACCTGCTGGACAACCAGCAGCTCACCGAGGAGACCTTCGTGATGTGGGACCTCATCCACGACCGCACGCACATGCGCGGCGACCTGCCCTTTGATCCGTTCATGATCAAGCAGCGCATGCCCTACTTCCTCTACTCGCTGGAAGAGCTCCGCTGCGACCTCACGGCGTTCCGCGAATCGGTCAGGATCCAGAAGGACGACGACGCAGATCCCAAGGCCCGCAGCACCGCGCAGCTGGTGCAGTACGCGGTCATATTCGACCGGATCTTCCGCTTCGCCATCACCGGCTCCCGGGTGCGCAACTATGACGGATTGGGAGGACAGCTCCTGTTCGCCTGGATGCACCAGCACCGCGTACTGCACTGGACCGACGGCAAGCTCAGCATCGACTGGGATGAGGCACCTGCCGTCGTCGTCAGGCTCGGCGAGGAGATAGAGGACCTGTACTGGCGTTCCATCGACCGCCCGAAGACAGCCCATTGGCTCGCCGCATATGCTTTGGTTTCCGGCACGCTGACGCCCCACCCCGCCTCCCGCTGGGCCAAGGGACCGGATGCACTGCCGCTCGAAGGACCGCCGCGGGCACTGACGGACCAGGTGCTGGACGACGAATTCCCGCTGTCAATGTTCTACGAGGCACTGTCCAGGAAGATGGCGCCGGTCATCGAATCCACCGCAGGAATCACAGGGAGCAGCGCCGCATGAGCACACCCGGAGCAGGGGATGCCGCCGCACTGGCAGGGCTGAGGGTCCTGGTGGCCGGAGCCTCCTCAGCATCTGGAACGGCGGTGAGCAAAGCCCTGGCTGGAGCGGGAGCCGGCGTCGTGGCTGTTGGGTCCAGTGCCGGCCGGCTGGCCGAGGCGCTGGGGAACGTTCCCGGCGTCGAGCTGCGCACCTGCGACCTGAGCCGTCAGGACGACGTGGACGGACTCGCTCGGGACCTGCAGGACGAAGGCGGCGTGGACGGACTGATCCACCTCGTGGGCGGCTGGCGGGGCGGCGGAACCCTTGCGGACCAGTCCGACGAGGACTGGGAGTTCCTGCAGCAGAACATCCTGACCACGCTGCGCAATGTCAGCCGGAGTTTCATCGGCCAGCTGGCCGCTTCCGCGCACGGCCGCCTGGCCATCGTCTCCTCCACCGCCGTGGAGGCGCCCACGGCAGGCAACGCCGGATATGCCGCTGCCAAGGCTGCGGCCGAGGCCTGGGTCCAGGCGATCGCCGCCGACTTCAGCGGAACCCGGGCAGCCGCCGTCGTCTTCGTGGTGAAAGCCCTGGTGAACGATTCAATGCGGGAAGCCTCTCCGGAGCGGAAATTCCCCGGCTACACCGGCGTGGACGACCTTGCCGCCGACTGCGTGCGGCTCTTCACCACGGACCCCGCGCAGATCAACGGAAAACGTCTCAGCCTGGTACCGCGCACCTGAGCCGTTTTCGCCAATGACCCACCTTAAGGAATACTGACACCCGTGACTGATACCGCTTCCCTGCACGACCATGCCCTGCGAGCCTTTGCCTCGGACAACTACTCCGGAGTGCACCCGGAAATCCTTGATGCACTCACGGCGGCAAACCTCGGCCATCAGGTTGCCTACGGGGAAGACGTCTACACTGCCAAGCTCCGAGACGTGTTCACCGACCATTTCGGCAACCGCATGCGCGCGTTCCCCGTTTTCAACGGCACCGGCGCGAACGTCATCAGCCTGCAGTCCCTGCTGCCCCGCTGGGGCGCGGTCATCTGCGCCTCCACGGCCCACATCAACGTGGATGAAAACGGCGCACCGGAACGCGTAGGCGGCATGAAGCTGCTGACCGTTCCAACACCGGACGGCAAGCTCACCCCTGAACTGATCGACCGCGAAGCCTGGGGCTGGGGAGACGAGCACCGGGCCCAGCCGCTGGCAGTCTCCATCACCCAGTCCACCGAACTCGGCACCCTGTACACCGTGGACGAGATCCGGGCCATCGCGGACCACATCCACGCCCGCGGCATGAAGCTGCACATGGACGGCGCCCGGCTGGGCAACGCCGCCGCCGCACTGGGCGTTCCGCTGCGCGCCATCACCGCCGATGCCGGAGTGGACATTCTCTCCCTGGGCGGAACCAAGAACGGCATGATGTACGGCGAGTGCATCGTGGCCCTCGACCCGGACGCCGCCCCCGGCCTGGATTACCTGCGCAAGATGAACATGCAGCTGGCCTCCAAGATGCGCTTTGTCTCGGCCCAGTTCATCGCCCTGTACGGCACGGACCTGTGGCAGCGTTCGGCATCCACCGCCAACGCCATGGCCGCACGGCTGCGCGCCGCCGTGGAGAAGATCGACGGCGTCACCCTCACCCAGCCCACGCAGTCCAACGCCGTATTCGCCAAGCTTCCCGCCGGCGTCGCAGACAGGCTGCGGGACACGTTCCGCTTCTACGACTGGGACCAGGCCACGGGAGAGGTGCGCTGGATGTGCACCTTCGACACCACCGAATCGGACGTGGATGCCTTCGCGGCGGCCATCGCCGAGGAAGTCGCAGCGTCCCGCTGAGACTTCCTACTTTCGGTGCGGGGCCGCGCGTGCGTAAGGTGTACCCACGTAACGAATAGGACACACCGGCGAGCCTGCAATACCCGCGGGCGGGACCGCCGTAACCTTCGAGGGTGAGTGCGATTGGTGACCTGTCAGAGGTGCCCCCGGATTTCCTGACAGCCCTGGGGGCTCTGCGCCGGGCGAAATGCCGCCCGGAGCTCCGGCTGGAAGAGATTCCGGCCCCCACCAGGCTGGCTCCGTTTGCCGTTTCCCTTGCCGCGGACGTTACGGCGTCAGGACCCCAGCCGGTGAGCGGAACCTTCCATGGCCCCGTTGGGCCTGTCCTGCCCGAAAGCCGGGAACTTGCCACCGGCCGGTTCATCCTGCTGCACGATCCGGAGGGAAGCGACGTCTGGAACGGCACCTTCCGGATCGTGACCTACATCCGGGCTGAGCTTGAGCCTGACATGGGAAATGACCAGATGCTCGGGTCCGTGGCCTGGACCTGGCTGGTGGATGCCCTGCAGGAACACGGCGCCCGCTACTCAGCTGCCGGAGGCACCGCAACCCGGATCCTCTCCGAGAGCTACGGAACCCTTGCAGGACGCAGCGACGCCATAGATATTGAGCTGCGGGCCTCCTGGACCCCGGCCGACGCCGATGTGCAGGCCCATCTCGAAGCGTGGTCGGACATGGTGTGCACTTTCGCCGGCCTTCCGCCGCTGCCCGATGGCGTGTCCCCGCTGCCGCGGAGGCGGCTGAACTAGCCTCGGCCAGCCGGAAAAACAGGTAAACCGCCAGTTCTCGATAGACTGAACTCCTTATGACCGCGCAAACTTCCGGCAATCCGGCTTCAGAGCTGTCCGCAGACGAACCTGTTGCTGCTCCCCTTCCCGTCCTTGATGCTCCGCGTGAGGGTGTCCCGCTTGTCATCGACACCTTCAGCGGGCTCGAGCGCGCTGCCCGTGCACTCGCGTCCGGCACCGGCCCTGCCGGCGTGGACGCCGAACGGGCCTCAGGCTTCCGTTACGGGCAGCGGGCGTTCCTGGTCCAGATCCGCCGCGAGGGTGCAGGAACATGGCTCATTGATCCGGAACCCCTGCGGGACCTGAGCATCATCAACGAAGCCCTCTCCGGCGTCGAATGGATCCTGCACGCCTCCACCCAGGACCTGCCCTGCCTGTCGGAGCTGGGTATGTGGCCGGACAAGCTCTTCGATACGGAACTTGCCGCCCGCCTCGCCGGCCTGCCCCGCGTGGGACTTGCCGCGGTGATCGAGAACCTCCTCGGCTTCAGCCTCGCCAAGGAACACTCCGCCGCGGACTGGTCCACCCGTCCCCTGCCCGAGCCCTGGCTGCGCTACGCCGCTCTGGACGTGGAGGTGCTGGCCGAACTCCGCGAGGAGCTGATCAAACTCCTGGAAGCAGACGGGAAGCTTGCCTTCGCGGAAGAGGAGTTCGAGGCTATCCGGACGGCCGATCCGGCGCCGCCCCGCACCGATCCCTGGCGCCGCACGTCCGGCATGCACCAGCTGCGCGACCGCCGCCAGCTGGCGGCAGTGCGCGAGCTGTGGCAGGAACGCGAGCACCTCGCCGAGCGCCGCGACACTGCGCCGGGCCGGCTGATCCCGGACGCTGCCATTGTTGCCGCGGCCAGGGCGATGCCCTCCACGGTGCCGCAGCTGCTGTCCACACCGGGATTCCACGGCCGGGCGGCCCACAAGGAAGCTCCGCGCTGGCTGCGCTGCATTGCCGCGGCCCGGGAAACGAAGGACCTCCCGCCGCTCCACATTCCCACCAACTCCCCTCCGCCGCCGCGGGTCTGGGCCCGGAATGATCCGGCAGCGGCTGCCCGCCTGCACACCGCCAAGCCGCGCCTCGCCGCCGTGGCGGAACGGCTGGACATGCCGGTGGAGAACCTGCTGACCCCGGACCACCTGCGCCGGCTGGCCTGGCGTCCGCCGTCGGTGATCGATCTGGATACCGTCACTGCGGCCCTGCGGGAACTCGGCGCCCGCGAATGGCAGATCCAGCAGACCGCTGCCGTGCTCACCGTGGCCTTCCTGGACCCGGACCCGCTGCCGGAGAAGGATTCGGAAAAGGACTAGCTACTGCAGGTGCAGGAGCTTGTCGGGGTTCCGCATGGCAAAAACCCCGGTCACCAGGCCGTCCTGCCGCTCCAGCTGGAAGACGGTGGTGACCGTACCCTGTTCCCGGAAGGCCACGGCCGGCAGCCCGTTCAGCTCGATGAACTCCGGGGCCGCTCCCGCACCGAACTTGGCAGCCAGCCCAAGGAGCAGCGCGGCGACCTTCTCCTGGCCGTAGACCGGCCGGCGGGCTGCGCTGACCTTTCCGCCGCCGTCGGAGTGCAGCACCACTTCCGGCGCCAGCACTTCCAGCAGCGCGTGGGTCTGTCCCGTCAGCGCCGCTTCCAGGAAACGCTCGACGGCGGCACGGTGTTCGGCTTTGTCCGGCTGGTTCCGCCGGGTGCCGGACCGCACCCTTTCGCGGGCCCGGTGCACCGTCTGGCGGACGGATGCCTGGGAGGCATCGAGCATCTCCGCTATTTCCGCGTAGCTGAAACCAAAGACGTCCCGTAGCACCAGGGCCACCCGTTCGGGTCCGCCCAGCTGCTGGAGCAGCACCAGCATGGCGGTGGACACATCAGCCCCGGTCAGCGCTGACGCCTCCGGATCGTATGCGTCCGCCGCATCCTGTCCGGTGGGCAGCGGTTCCGGCAGCCACTCCCCCTGGTACTCTTCCCGCCGCCGCGCTGCGGCACGGACGGCGTTCAGCGCCTGCCGGGAAGCTATCCGGGCAAGGTATGCCCGCGGGTTGACCGGCGCACCGGAAATGGCTGAATAACGCAGCCAGGTTTCCTGCACCACGTCCTCGGCGTCCGAGACGGAACCCGTCACGTCGTAAGCAATGGTGAAGACCAGGCTGCGGTGCGCCAGGAACTCCTGTTCCCGCTTTTCGCTCACGTCTCCTGCAGCACCGGTGACGTCGGCTTCATGGGGGGTCCGGCCGGCCATGTGTATCCTCCGCTTCGCTTGGCTTCACCGCGGATCCACCGCAGCGTCATGCGGCAGATTACTTCCTTTAGCAGGGCTGCGCTCCTGCCGTGCAGATGGAAGGGTCGCGGAACGTAACCCGGATCCAGGAACTGCACGGCTCCGCCGCGCCGGCCGAGGGAAACGCACTGGGCCTGGAAGCCGCTGTTGTGCGGCGGCAGCGGCTCGCCGGCAAGGCCGCGCAGGATGTTCGACGCCGCTTCGGCACCCATTGGCATGGCCGTAGCACAGGTCTGGGCAAGATATCCGTAACCGGGATCCGTGAAGACAGCAGCATCGCCGGCACCGAAGATCCGGGCATGCCCCTGTGCCCGCAGGCGGGAATCAACCATCAGCCGGCCCGCGGCGTCGACCGGCAGTCCGCTGCGGGCCGCCAGATCCGGAACGGTGAAACCGGCACACCACAGCACGGCAGCGGCGTCCGGCAGGTGCTGCGGGTCCACGCGCTGGATCCGCACCCGCACCCCAGCCCGTGCCAGGCTGCGCAGCACGCGCTGCCGCGTGCTGTCCGCGAAGTGGCCAATCAGCGGCCCGGCGGCATAGATCGTGACGGGATTCCGCGGATAGGCATACGCCGTTTCGGCAGCCACCTCGACAGCAGTCAGCCCTCCGCCCACCACTGCCACCGGATCGCCGGGCAACAGGTCATGTAGCTTCTGCCGCGCCGAACCGGCACCGGACAGACGGTCGGGTGCTTCCGCTCCGCTCGGCACGGAGCCGCTTCCGCTGCCCACTGCGTAGATCAGCCAGTCATAATCCAGATACGCTCCGCCGGAAAGCTGCACCCGGGACGACGCCGGATCGATATGCTCCGCGGCCGCGTGCACCAGCTCAACATCCGGATTCAGGAGGGATTCAAAGGGGACGGTTGGGTCCGCCCTGGTTCCGGCCATGAACTCGTGCAGCCGGATGCGCTCCGTAAAACGCTCTTCGGGACTGACCAGGCGCACGCTCACGCCCTGTCCTGCCAGCCGGTTGGCTGCCATCACACCGGCGTAACCGCCGCCTAGGATTACTGCTGTGGTCTCCACTGGATCTTCCTCCTGCGCATCGATGCTGCACTGTATTTGCGGTCGCACATAGGACACCAGTGGCAGCGGTTTTGTGACAGCAGCCGGGCAGATTTTTACCATCCACGCTCTGGCTAGGCGTTTTCAGGATTTTCCTAGGAAAAAGCCGTAAGATCTTGGCTACTATGGACGATCCTTCTCATAAACCCATGCCCTCCTGTGTGCCAGACGACTTGGTTCTAGGAGGGCAGCCCCGTTGAATGACATGTATGAATGGCTCATGATCGGCGTCGGCCTCCTGCTGACCGTCGGCACCGGCCTCTTTGTGGCTTCCGAATTCGCCCTGGTCAACCTTGACCGCAACGACCTGGAGGCCAGACAGGCCGCCGGGGAAAAGCGTCTTGGTCCCACCATCAAGGCCCTGAAGATCACCTCGACCCATCTTTCCGGTGCCCAGCTGGGCATCACCCTCACCACCCTGCTCTCCGGTTACACCTTTGAGCCGGCCATCAGCGCACTCCTCCGCGGACCGTTGCTCGGTGCCGGCGTACCCGAGGCAGTCGTCGGCGGCACCGGCGCAGTGATCGCCATCGCCGTCGCGACCCTGCTTTCAATGATCATTGGCGAACTGGTCCCCAAGAACTTCGCCCTGGCGCTGCCTAAGGCAACCGCCAAGGTGGTTGTCCCGTTCCAGGCCCTGTTCACCACGGTTTTCAAGCCCGTCATCCTGATCTGCAACAACACGGCCAACAAGGTTATCCGTTCCTTCGGCATCGAACCGAAGGAAGAGCTCTCCGGTGCCCGCAGTGCCGAGGAGCTCAGCTTCCTGGTCCGGCGGTCGGCCCTGGAAGGAGTCCTGGACCAGGACCACGCGGAGCTGCTGCACCGAACGCTGCGCTTCAGCGACCACACCGCCGAGGACGTCATGACCCCGCGCGTGCGTATGGTGGGCGTCCCGGCAACCGATACGGCAGAGGACATCATCGCCACCGCCGTAACTACCGGTTACTCCCGCTTCCCGGTCATCGGCCGGGACTCGGACGACATTCTTGGCGTACTGCACGTCAAGCAGGCCTTCGCCCTGCCCCTGGCCGCACGTGCCAGCACGACGGCGGCAGAGGTGATGGTTGCCCCGCTGCGGGTTCCCGAGTCGATGGGTGTTGATTCCCTGCTCGGCATCCTGCGCAGCCAGGGACTGCAGATCGCAGTGGTGACCGATGAACACGGCGGTACCGCCGGCGTCGTCACTCTGGAGGACCTGGTGGAAGAAATCGTCGGCGAGCTGGAGGACGAACACGACCGCGCGCGCGTCGGCGTCGTCCGTACCGGACGATCGGTGACCTTCGATGCCTCCCTGCGCCCGGACGAACTGCTGGACCGCGCGGGAATCACCGTCCCGGAAGGAGAGGACTACGAGACGCTGGCCGGCTTTGTCACGCACAGCCTGGACCGGATGCCCGAGCTGGGCGACGAAGTGGAAGTCGACGAGGGCGTCCTGCGCGTCGAGCGCGTTCTCGGAACGCATGTCGAGCGGCTGCGCTTCACCCCCAACCCCGGTTCGGAATCACCGCGCAGTGCGCATGACCGCCTGGTCGATACCCTGACGAAGGAAGCCATCCATGAGTGAGTACCTGCCCGGCATCATCTGGCTGTTCGTGCTGCTGGCCGTGAACGCCTTCTTCGTGGGTGCCGAATTCGCCGTGATCTCCGCCCGCCGCTCCCAGATTGAACCCAAGGCGGCAGAGGGCAGCAAGGCTGCCAAGACCACGCTGTGGGCGATGGAACATGCCACTCTCATGCTGGCCACCAGCCAGCTCGGCATCACCGTCTGTTCACTGCTGATCCTGAACGTGTCCGAACCTGCCATTCACCACCTGCTGGAGATCCCGCTGGCCAACACGCCGCTCACCCCGGAGGCCATCAGCATCACGGCCTTCATCGTGGCGCTGCTGCTGGTCACCTTCCTGCACGTGGTGGCAGGCGAGATGATTCCCAAGAACATCTCCTTTTCGGTTCCCACCCGCGCGGCCCTGCTCCTGGCTCCCCCGCTGGTGCTCGTGGCCAGGATCTTTAAGCCAGTCATCTGGACACTGAACTCCATCGCCAACGGCGTGCTCCGTCTGTTCAAGGTGGAGCCGAAGGATGAGGCAACCAGCACCTACACGCTGGATGAGGTGGCCACCATTGTGGAGCAGTCCACCCGCGAAGGCGTGCTGGACGACGCCACGGGCGCCCTGACCAATGCGTTTGAGTTCACCTCCAAGACGGTGGCCGACGTCGAGGTGCCGCTGGCAGAGATGGTCCTGGTCCCCGCCCAGCCCACCCCGGCTGACATCCAGGAAGCGGTGGGCAGCCACGGCTACTCCCGCTACATCCTGGCCGACGCCGACGGCGGGCTGACGGGCTACCTTCATCTGAAGGACGTCATGGACCTAAACACTGCGGAGAAGTTCAACGCCCCGGTTCCGCCCAAGCGCATCCGCCGCCTCGCCTCGGCGTTCCGCGGCAGCGAGCTGGAGGACGCCCTGGATACGATGCGCCGCACCGGCTCGCACGTGGCTCGGGTATTCGACGCGGACGGCAACACCACCGGCGTCCTGTTCCTCGAGGACATCATTGAAGAGCTGGTGGGCGAAGTCCAGGACGCGACAACCGTCTAGCCCTGCCAGGCTGCCCGAGGGCCCGGAACCGCACAGCGTGGTTCCGGGCCTTGCAGTTTAAGCCGGAGTTTGCTGGGCTGGGGATTCGCCCGCGGCACGCAGCAGCCCCTTGCAGCCTAAGTTACCCGCGAGTAACATTGAGCGTGAGCTAATCCACATCGCAACGAGGAGCAGTACGTGAGCCCACAGAGCCGAGCACGGCAGATCAGGGACGTCGTTTTCGTCGACGGCGTTCGGACCCCCTTTGGACGCGCCGGCGAGAAGGGAATGTACGCCGACACCCGCGCCGATGACCTGGTGGTCAAGTGCATTCGCGAACTCCTGCGCCGCAACCCCTCCCTGCCGCCCGAACGGGTGGACGAGGTTGCCATTGCCGCCACCACCCAGACTGGAGACCAGGGCCTGACCATCGGCCGTACCGCGGCGCTCCTGGCCGGGCTCCCCCGCACCGTTCCCGGCTTTGCCGTTGACCGCATGTGCGCCGGTGCCATGACTGCCGTTACCACCACTGCCTCCGGCATCGGCTTCGGCGCGTATGACGTCGTCATCGCCGGCGGCGTGGAGCACATGGGCCACCACCCGATGGGCGACGGCGCGGATCCCAACCCGCGCTTCGTCACCGAGCGCCTCGTGGACCCGGCCGCCCTGAACATGGGCAACACCGCCGAGAACCTGCACGACCGCTTCCCGGACATCACTAAGGAACGCACTGACGCGTACGCCGCCGCCAGCCAGGAAAAGCTCGCCAAGGCCTACGCCGGCAACCAGATCCAGCCGGACCTGGTTCCCGTAGCCACCAAAAAAGCCGGCGCCGGCTGGACCCTCAGCACGGTTGACGAAGGCCCCCGCCCCGGAACCACCGTCGAAGACCTGGCGACCCTGCGCACGCCCTTCCGCCCGCACGGCCGGGTCTCCGCGGGCAACGCCTCCGGCCTGAACGACGGCGCCACCACGGCCCTGCTTGCGTCCGCGGATGCCGCTGAGGAACTCGGCCTTCCCGTAAAGATGCGCATGGTCGGCTACGCCTTCGCCGGCGTCGAGCCCGAGGTCATGGGCATTGGCCCGGTACCCGCCACCGAAAAGGCCCTGAAACAGACCGGCCTGTCCATCGAGGACATCGGCCTGTTCGAAATCAACGAGGCCTTCGCCGTCCAGGTGCTGTCTTTCCTGGACCACTTCGGCATTGCCGACGACGATCCCCGCGTGAACCGCTACGGCGGCGCGATCGCCGTCGGGCATCCGCTGGCGTCTTCCGGCGTGCGCCTGATGACCCAGCTGGCCCGCCAGTTCGAAGAAGATCCCTCGGTCCGCTACGGCATGACCACCATGTGCATCGGCCTGGGCATGGGCGCCACCGTCATCTGGGAGAACCCCAACCACCCCGAGTACAACACCGAGTCCACGGAGGCTTCGAAGTAATGACCGCAGCACCTGATTACCAGCGCCTGGCCGGGCTTTTCCCGAACGAGGTCGTCACCCACTCCTACGTTTCCGACATTGGGCTGCCCGGCGGTGCCGGCACCTTCGCCCTCATCACGCTGGACAACGACGTCGACCATTCCCGCCCGACCACGCTGGGCCCGAACACCCTGCTGGAGCTCGGCGGTGTGCTGGACGAGCTGAAGGAACGCGCCGGCAAGGGCGAGATTGTGGGCGTCGGAGTGACCGGCAAGCCGCACTACCTGGTGGCCGGTGCGGACCTTTCGGCTGTGAAGACACTGGCCGAGTACGAGGACGGCGTCGCCATGGCAGCCCTGGGCCACGAGGTCTACGGCAAGCTCGGCACGCTGGGCGTTCCCACCTTCGCGTTCATCAACGGCGTTGCGCTCGGCGGCGGGCTGGAGATCGCCCTGCAGTCGGACTACCGCACGGTCTCCACCGGCGCCGGCGCCCTGGCTCTGCCGGAAGCCTTCATTGGCCTGGTCCCCGGCTGGGGCGGCGTGTACCTGCTGCCGCGCCTGATCGGACCCGAAAATGCCGTCAAGGTGATGATCGAGAACCCGCTGAGCAACAACCGTACGCTCTCCGGTCCGGCGGCCTACAAGCTCGGGATCGCCGATGCGCTGTTCGAGCCGGCCGATTTCCTGGAGCAGTCCCTTGCCTGGGCCTCCCGGGTCATCACGGGCGAGGAAACGGTTACCCGGCCCAACGCCGTCGAGCCCGCCGAGGTGGGCGACCGGTGGGATGCCGCCGTGGCAGCCGGCCGGGCCTTCGTCGAGGCACGCACCTCCAACGCCGCTCCCGCACCCGCAAAGGTGCTGGACATCTTCGAAGCCGGCAAGGACTGGACCCGCGAACAGTCACGCGAAGCAGAGTGCGCCGCACTGGCCGAACTGATGCAGACACCGCAGTTCCAGGCCACCGTGTACGCGTTCCTTGACCTGGTGCAGAAGCGCGGCAAGCGTCCCGCCGGCGCTCCGGACAAGAAGCTGGCCCGTCCGGTGACCAAGGTCGGCGTCGTCGGCGCAGGGCTGATGGCCAGCCAGCTCGCACTCCTGTTTGCCAAGCAGCTCAAGGTTCCCGTTGTGATGACGGACATCGACCAGGCGCGCGTGGACAAGGGCGTGGGCTATGTCCACGCCGAGGTGGACAAGCTGCTGGACAAGGGCCGCATCTCCCCGGACGCCGCGAACCGCACCAAGGCCCTGGTTACCGGATCCGTCTCCAAGGAGGCCTTCTCCGACGCCGACTTCGTTATTGAGGCCGTCTTCGAGGAAATGTCCGTCAAGAAGCAGGTCTTCGCCGAGGTGGAGGCAGTGGTATCACCCGAATGCATCCTTGCCACCAACACGTCCTCACTGTCCGTCACCGAAATGGCGGCGGACCTGCAGCACCCCGAGCGCGTGGTGGGGTTCCACTTCTTCAACCCGGTGGCCGTGATGCCGCTGCTGGAGATTGTGCGCGCCCCGAAGACCGACGACGCCGTGCTTGCCACCGCGTTCGTCCTGGCCAAGCAGCTGAAGAAGACCGCCGTACTGGTCAAGGATGCCGCAGCGTTCGTGGTCAACCGCATCCTCGGCCGCATGTTCGGTGAGATCACGAAGGTCTTCGATGAAGGCACCGACGCCGCGACCGCGGACAACGCGCTGCGCCCCATGGGCCTGCCGATGACTCCGTTCAACCTGCTGGCCCTGGTGGGACTGCCGGTTGGGCAGCACGTGCAGGAATCCCTGCACGCAGCCTTCGGCGACCGGTTCCACGTTTCGGAGAACTCGCAGAAGCTGATCGACGGCGGCGTCAAGTCGCTCTGGCAGAAGGACGAGGACGGCAAGCCGTACGTGCCGCAGGCAACCCTTGACCTGCTGACCTTCGGCGACTCACCGTCCACCTCGGAGGAAGTGCTGCGGCGGACGCAGGACGCACTCGCCGAGGAGATCGGCATGATGCTGGATGAAGGTGTCGTCGCCGGACCGGAAGACATCGACCTCTGCGTCATCCTGGGCGCGGGCTGGCCGATGCACCTCGGCGGCATCACCCCGTACCTGGACCGCGTGGGTGCCTCTGAGCGGGTGAACGGAAAGCTGTTCAACGCTGGTGCTGTACCCGTGGCCGCAGCCTAGTCCGTCTTAGTCGCCTGGCACGCGCCGGGCGGACCGGAACGGCGGCAACGAAACTCCTACGCTCGCAGAGCTCGCTTGGAGTATTAAAGCCGCCTAACCCGGTCCGTCCGGCGCTTTGCCTTTTGTGCCGCTTCTCTAGGCCGCAGTTCGGAATGGGCGTACCTTGGCGCACGTGAAAACTTCCACAGTTTCGGAGCGTGTCGTCAAGGCGGTCGGTGAGAGTCCGGCGTCTGAGGGCATCGCCCGGTCCCAAGAGTACCTGTACGGCCCCATCCTCAGATGGGTCCGTGGTACGCCGTTCAACGGGCACGTAGCAGGTCATTCCCTGCATCCCGTCCTCACGGATCTGCCGCTTGGCTGCTGGCTCAGCGCCACGGTGCTGGACCTCGTCGGCGGAGTACGCGCCCGGCGCAGTGCCACGCTGCTGGTGGCCGCCGGGCTATGCGCTTCCGTACCGACGGCCCTGGCCGGGGCCAATGACTGGACGGCTCTTTCGGGAGCAGACAGGCGGATCGGAGGAGTACACGCCCTGGGCACGGACGCTGCGACGATCCTTATGACAGCGTCGCTCGCGGCGCGCCTGCGCGGCAGGCACAGGGCCGGCGTGCTGCTGGGCCTGGCAGCAAATGTCTCCGCGGCCGCGGCCGGATTCCTTGGTGGCTATTTGGCTCTCAGCCGCGGGGTGTCCCGGCGCTGAACACGCTGCCGTCTCCCCGGCACTGGAAGCCGGCGTCACGAGTGAGGGCATCATCAGCATCCTTGCTAAACTTGGAGCTATGACTGCCCGACGCCGCTCCGTTGTGCCTGCCTCCACGCAGGCTCTTTCGGCGTACCTCAAGCGCCTGCTGCTGGCCAAGCGGGCCAGCGGAACAAACGGCTGGATGAGTTCCTGGGGCACCAACGCACATGGCGAGATCGCCGGCTGCCCGCCGCCACGCTCCTGACCCGCACCTGCCTGACCACATCCCGGATCCGCAGGTGCACTATGCCCATGTCAGGTACAGCGCACGAAAGATCTCCCCATGTCCTCATCCTCCAATGCCCTGCCAGATAACCAGCGCCCGCATTCAATCTGGCGCGGCGTCCATCAAACCCTCGCCAAGGACACCACGGGCGGCGCCCTGCTGCTGGGTGCCACCGTCCTGGCTCTTCTTCTGGCCAACTCCGCGCTCTCGGGCGTCTACGAGCAGGTACGCGAATTCTCCTTCGGGCCTGAAGTGCTCCACCTGAACCTCAGCGTCGCAGCATGGGCAGCAGATGGTCTGCTTGCCGTGTTCTTCTTCGTCGTCGGTCTCGAGCTGAAAGAAGAGTTCGTGGCCGGCAAGCTCCGTGATCCGCGCACGGCACTGGTGCCCATCGTCGCGGCGATCGGCGGCGTCGCGGTTCCTGCGCTGATCTTCGCCCTCATCAACCGCAACGCCGGCGGTGACGCGCTCAACGGCTGGGCGATCCCCGCGGCCACGGACATCGCTTTCGCCGTGGCTGTCATTGCTGTTGTCGGACGGTTCCTCCCCCCTGCACTGAGGACATTCCTGCTGACACTCGCCGTAGTGGATGACCTGCTGGCCATCTCCATCATCGCCGTTTTCTACACCAACGGCATTGGTTTCGTTCCGCTGCTTGCCGCCCTGGTGCCGCTGGCAGTCTTTGCCGTCCTGGTGCAGCGCGGCGTGCGCTCCTGGTGGATCCTGATCCCCCTTGGCGTCACGGTCTGGACCCTCATCCACGCCTCGGGAATTCATGCGACAGTCGCCGGCGTCCTGCTTGGCTTTATGGTTCCCGTCGTTGCGAAGGGCCGGGCCAAGGTCCGAGTTGGGACCAGGGGCGACGGCGAGCCCCTCTTCGAAGGAATGGCCGCACACTTCGCGGACAAGTGGTCCGTCTTTTCCAGTGCCGTCGCGGTACCGGTGTTCGCGTTCTTCTCCGCAGGCGTCACAGTCGGCGGCTTCAGCGGCCTGTTCGATGCGCTGGGAAGCAGCATCGCCCTGGGAATCATCGGCGGGCTGGTCCTCGGCAAGGCGATCGGCATTACCGCGGGCACCTTCCTTGTCACCAGGCTCCGCGGCATCACGGTGGACAAGTCCCTGGCCTGGATCGACATCCTGGGAATGTCCTTCGTTGCCGGCATCGGGTTCACCGTGTCCCTCCTGGTGGGCGAGCTGTCCTACGACGCCGCGAGTGCCGCTTCGGACCATATGAAGGTGGGCGTGATCGTTGGATCCATCATCTCCGCGACTATGGGCGCTGCGATCCTGGCAACCCGGAACCGTCACTACCGGGCCGCAGCATCCACGAGCGAGGAAGCCGTCGAGTCCCGCCTGCGCTGATCCCCCGGCCCTGCTGGGTACGCCGGACTGGCCTGGACGGCATTCTGCTGTCCAGGCCAGTCCGGCGTGCTAGCCTCCCGGCATGGGAGCAAGCCCTGAACATGGACCGCAGCGGCCAGGCGAGGCCTTCGACCGCAGCTCGGTCGAATTCGGGCGGAGCGTCTCCTTCTTCGACGCAATCTACGGCTTCGCCATTACCCTGCTCGTTACGAATATCGACCTGCCGCCGGCACGGTCGTGGTCCAGTATGTCCGCGCTGCTGGACTCCGGGCTGATTTCCCAGATTTTCGGTTTCCTGCTCAGCTTCGTGGTCATCGCCGTGTTCTGGCGGGTCAACTACCGAATTACGGCCGGAATTCTCCTGATGACGCCACCCGTCATCGTTTGGAACACGGTAGCGGCGTTTTTCATCGTTCTGCTGCCGTTCACCACCCAGGGGACCAGCGATCCCGGCACCTCCGACTTTGCCTTGCCCACCGCTCTATACGCGGCGAACATCGCGCTGGCCTCTCTGGCCCAGGCGGCGCTCCGCCTCTCCGCCCGCCGGCAAGGCCGTGTGCCGGGCGCCCGGACCCTTATCCGGTTGGCGCAAGCACTCCCCCATGCCACCGTGCCCGCGGTGTTCCTCGCGTCTATTCCGGTGACCTTCCTGGCCGGCCCCGGCCCCGGACGCCTGGTGTGGGCATCTCTGCTGGTGCTTGGTCCCCTAACAGGCCGGTTAGAGGACAAGGCCCGTCCCGGCGCGTAAAGTGCCTGGTCCTCCGGCAGCCGCTACGAGCCGGCGTCGAGTCCCGTTACCGGAACGCCGTTACGGTCATAAACCAAGCGAAGGACTCCGGCCGGAAAAGCCTGCGGCGGCTCAGCGAGGGTGAAGGCTGCCGGGAGGCCGCCGTCGCCGGAGAAGATCCGCTTTCCCGAGCCCAGCGTTACCGGATACAGGAACAGGTTCAACCGGTCCAGGATTCCGGCCGCCAGCAGCGAACCTGCAAGGTCCCCGCTGCCCACTACGTGGATGTTTTCGTGTCGGTCCTTGAGCTGCGCCGTCTCTTCTGCGCTGGACAGCACGGTGGTCCCGTCCCAGCCGGCTTCTTCCAGGGCCCGGGACACTACGTACTTGTCCATTGAGTTGAACTTTGCCGCTATGGGATTGGAGTTCCCCAGCTGCGGCCAGTACCCGGCGAAGATGTCGTAGGTCCTGCGGCCAAGCAGCAGCGCGTCCATCCGATTGATGCCCGCCATGATCGCGGCGCCGGATTCAGCGTCGGCGAAGGCCGCCTGCCAGCCACCAAGTGTGAACCCTCCGGAGGTGTCCTCCCCGGCGCCTCCGGGTCCCTGGTAGATGCCGTCAAGGGTCATAAACAAGTCAAGCGATACTGTTCCCATGCTTCATTTCCCTTCATGCCTGCGGACCATCTCAGCAATCCAGACGAGCGCAGGGCGGGTGCGAACCAGGCGACGCGCAGGTCCCCCCGCCCGCGTTTTGGATCCTCGAGGGCGGCCAGCTGCTACATCACCTCATCGACCGTGTTCCTGGCGCCTGTCGGGGCCATGCCGCTGCTTCCTTTCACATCCAGCGGTAGCGCCCGTCCAGGTCTGCGGCGGGTTCCATGCCGGCTCGCAGGATCCTGTTCCGCAGCCCCACGGCAGCGGGAACCAGCGCCAGTCCGCAAAGCAGTCCCAGCAGCATCGCGGGACCGCCGACCCCTGCTACGGACCCGGCATGCGCGCAGATCCCGGCCAAAGTTACGCCGGACAGGCCGAGCGAGACTGCCATAAGGCTTGCCGGCCCGGCTGCGCCCAGGGTCAGCGAGCCCTCTGCCACAACGATGCTGAGCATCCGCCACGCCGCCAGCAGCGCCGCTTCGAAACCGACAACTGCGGCGATCGCCGCGACGGTGTAAGGGACGGCTAGGTGCGCGACCTGCGGATACGCCGTGGCGTACTCGCCCGCGAGGCGCGGCAGCAGCACTGTCTGCGACCCCAGGGCAAGGATTCCGAGGACCACCAGGACAAGACGGAGCGGCAGTGCTTCCTGCTGAGTCATAGCGCAATGCTCGTCAGGACTCTTTCGGCTGTCAACCGCACGGGCGGATCATTCCTGATGCGTAACTATTCGTCGATTCCAAATTTTTCCTCGATTTTTACTCAAGACGAGAGACAAAACTCAAGATTCCGACGGAGGCAGCAGTCCCTGGTCTTCCCAGACGTTCACCGGAGGAAACCATGACCAACTCACCACAAAGCACCGGCAGCCCCACACCCCTCCGACGATGGCGCGGGCTGGCCGCCGCCGCTGCCCTCGCCGTCGTTATTCCTTTTAGCGGGACGGCACCCGCTGTCGCCGATGCCAATCTCCCGTCCCCCAACGGGAACACCAACATCTCCAGCATCCTGACCTACAACGATGTGGTGTCCCAGCTCCAGAAACTTGAAAAGACCAGCCGCTTCAATGTCGACGCCTTCACGCTGGCAGCATCCGGAACCCAGGTAAACACCTCAGAACAGAATCGGGACCTCTGGGTTGCGACCGTGGGTACCGGGCCGGAGCACGTATGGGTCCAGGGCCGGATCCTGCGCCAGACCATCCTCTGGGACCAGGACACCAATTCCCCGCGCCTGGGAACGAACGATTCCACCGCGGGGCCTCCCGGCTGCTGTCCCTCCGGGCGTCTGTACCTACCCCGTGTGGCCGTGCGCCTGCTTAAAGTTTCCCTGGGCTCCGATAGGGTCACGCTGCGATTACGAACCCGGAGGCACCGAAGCACCGTCAGCCGAGCCCTCTGAGTTCTCCAGCACGAACGAAACGAGCTCTTAGCCATACCCCGGCGCCGCGCCGATGCGAGAGCCCCAGCCACGGATTCCGACGGCGGGAGGGTTCGGGTTAGGCGGCTTTAATACTCCTGGTGAGCTCTGCGAGCTAAGGAGTTTCGTTGCCGCCGTTCCGAACCCTCCGGCCGAACCCGGAACAACTCAGCTCAGCCGTTCGAGCGCAGCCGCCAGGTACGGCGCCGTCCGCGAGGCCTCGCAGCCTGCCACTTCATCAGCCGTCCCGGAACAGATGATCCGTCCGCCGTCGTCGCCGCCGGCCGGCCCCATGTCGATCACCCAGTCAGCGGAAGCGACGACGTTCATCGAGTGCTCCACCACCACGACGGTATTGCCGGCATCCACCAGCCGGTTCAGCTGCGCCAGTAGCAGCTGGACGTCCTGCGGGTGCAGGCCGGTGGTCGGCTCATCCAGCAGGTAGAGGGTGTGGCCGCGCCGGGCGCGCTGCAGTTCGGTGGCGAGCTTGATCCGCTGCGCTTCGCCGCCGGAGAGTTCCGTGGCCGGCTGGCCCAGTCTCAGGTAACCGAGGCCGACGTCGAGCAGTGTGCTCAGGCTGCGGGCTGCCGCTGGAACGTCGGACAGGAACTCCGCGGCCGTCTCAACCCGCATGCCCAGGACATCCGCGATGGACCTGCCCCGGTAAGTAATCTCCAGGGTCTCCTGGTTGTACCGGGCGCCGTGGCAGTCGGGGCAGGGACCGTAGGTGCCAGGGAGGAACAGCAGTTCGACGGCGAGGAATCCCTCGCCCTGGCAGGTTTCACAGCGGCCGCCGGCCACGTTGAAGGAGAACCGTCCGGCGTTGTACCCGCGGGACCGCGACTCATCCGTTCCGGCATAGAGCCTGCGCAAGTGGTCGAAAAGCCCTGTGTAGGTTGCCAGGTTCGAACGCGGCGTCCGGCCAATGGGACGCTGGTCAACCTTCACCAGCCGGTCCAGGTGCTCAAGGCCCTGAATGCGCCGCATCTGCACACCGGAGTCGCTGTTCTGCTCGGCGTCGTCGTCATCCTCGGCTTCCGGGCGCGCACCGTTGACTTCGGTACCGACGGCTTCGGCGAGGACCTGGCTCACCAGGGTGGACTTGCCGGATCCGGACACACCGGTGACGGCAGTCAGCACGCCGAGCGGAATGTCTGCATCGAGTTCGCGAAGGTTATGCCGCGAGATGCCCTTGAGGGACAGCCAGCGCTCGGGCTGCCGCCGCGCCGGAGCGGCTTCTTCCGCCCCACCGAAGAGGAACGGCCGGGTTGCGCTCTCGGCTACCTCCGCGAGTCCGGCCACCGGGCCGCTGTAGAGCACGGTTCCGCCGCCGTCGCCGGCCTGCGGGCCCACATCAACGATCCACTCGGCGCTTCGCACCACGTCCATGTTGTGCTCGACGACGAACACCGAGTTCCCGGCATCCTTGAGCTGCTGCAGGACAGCCAGCAGCGGTTCGGCGTCTGCCGGATGCAGGCCGGCGGACGGTTCGTCCAGGACATAGACAACGCCAAACAGGCCCGACCGGAGCTGTGTGGCGATCCGCAGCCGCTGCATCTCCCCCGGTGAGAGCGTCGGCGTCGCACGGGACAGGCTGAGGTAGCCCAGGCCCAGTGAAATCAGGATCTCAAGCCGGGAAAGCAGGTCACGGGTGATGGTGACGGCGACTTCGGTGTCCTCGTTCGATGCCGCGGAACGGGAAGCCGTGCCGGCCGCCTTGAGTTCCGCCGTCGGCCGGATGATTTCCGCCAGTTCACCGAGCGTCGCACCGTTGAGCTCGGCAATGTTCCGTCCCGCGAACGTGACGGCCAGGGCCTCCGGACGCAGGCCCGCTCCGCCGCACACCGGGCAGGGACCGGAAACCATGTACTCGACGACCCGCTCGCGCATCTTAGCGCTGCCGGAGTCGGCGAGGGTATGCAGGACGTAGCTGCGCGCGCTCCAGAACCGGCCCTTGTACGGTTTGGCGACGCGGTCGCGCTGCGGGGTGATGGTGACCACCGGCTGTTCTTCGGTGAAGAGGATCCAGTCGCGGTCCTTCTTCGGCAGCTTCCGCCAGGGCACATCGACGTCGTAGCCCAGGTGGATCAGGATGTCCCGCAGGTTCTTGCCCTGCCACGCGCCTGGCCAGGCTGCGATGGCGCCCTCCCGGATGGTCAGGGACGGGTCGGGAACCAGGGACTCTTCGGTGACGGTGTGCGCGACGCCGAGCCCGGAGCACTCACGGCACGCACCGGCAGCGGTGTTGGGTGAAAAGGCATCGGAGTCCAGGCTGCCGGGCTGGGCGTTGGCCGGGTACGTACCGCCGCGGGAGAAGAGCATGCGCATTGAGTTGGAAAGCGTGGTGAGCGTGCCGACCGTAGAGCGCGAACTGGCCGTACCGCGGCGCTGCTGGAGCGCGACGGCGGGAGGCAGTCCCGTGATGGCCTCCACCTTGGGATTGTGGCCCTGCGAGATCAGGCGCCGGGCGTAAGGGGCAACCGATTCGAAGTACCTCTTCTGCGCCTCCGCGTAGATGGTGCCGAACGCCAGCGAAGACTTGCCCGAGCCGGAGATGCCGGTGAAGGCGACGATCGCGTCGCGGGGAATGTCGACGTTGACGCTGCGGAGGTTATTCTCCGCGGCGCCCCGGACACGGACCATGCCGTTGGCGGCGGGAGCTGAGGCGGCGCTGGAAGCAGACGGGGCAGCTGATGCGGGTTGGGTGCTCACTCATTGACGCTAACAGGCAGCCTGCTTTCGGTTCACCGAATTCGCCTGGGTTTCACCAACGGCGTGATTGGTGTCCAAACGGATAAGTTGGAAACCATGAAGGACCAGATAGAGCACATCCTGGCTCAGTGGGCGGCGGAACGGCCGGACCTTGATGTCTCCCCCATGTCCGTCGTCGGGCGGATTTCGCGGGTGTCAAGGAAGCTGGACGCCCGGCTCGCGGCGACCTTTGCCGCACACGGGCTGGATGCCGCCGCCTTTGACGTCCTGGCTACGTTACGCCGGTCGGGCGCCCCCTACACCCTGAGCCCCACGGAGCTGACGGCCAGCACCATGGTCACCTCTGCCGCGATCGCGCAGCGGCTGAACCGGCTGGAGGAACGCGGCCTGATCTCCCGTACCAGGAACTCCTCGGACGGGCGGGGAAAGCGGGTAGCCCTGACGACGGACGGACTCGCCCTCATCGACCGGGCCCTGCCGGATCATCTGGCGACCGAGGAAAGGATCCTGGCAGGGCTAAGCCTGCAGGAACGGGACATCTTGGCCGCTCTGCTGGCCCGGATCGAGGCAACCCTGGACCAGGCATAACGCCGTACAACCTCCGCCTGCGCTGGTTGGTTTCCGGGCATGGCATCCCGAAGCAGCTCTCCTGCGGCCTTCCAGAAGGAACGCCTAGAACAGAGCAACCTTCGGCGTCTGCGGGAAGATCCGGTCCAGTTCCTCAAGGTCCTTCTCCGACGGCACCCACGAGGCAGCCTCGGCGTTCTGCTGCACCTGTTCCGGCTTGGTGGCACCGGCAATCACGGACGCAACCGAAGGGCGGGAGGCCAGCCAGGAGAACGCGACCTGCACCTCGGTCAGGCCGCGGTCACGGGCGAAGTCGCCGAACACGCGCAGCTGGTCAAAGTCGGCGTTCTGCAGCAGGTTGGTGCGGGAGTGCGTCAGCCGGCTTCCTTCCGGTGCCTGCCCGGAGCTGTACTTGCCGGTGAGCAGCCCGTTTGCCAGCGGGAAGTACGGCAGCACGCCGAGTCCGTAGGCTTCGGCTGCGGGCGTGACTTCCAGCTCGGCACGCCGGTCCAGCAGGTTGTAGTGGTTCTGGGCCGAAATGAACCGGGCGCTGCCCTTCATGCGAGCCGTAAACTCCGCCTCGGCAATCTGCCAGCCGGTACGGTTGGAGTGGCCGATGTAGCGGACCTTTCCGCTGGTCACCAGGTCATCCAGGGCTGCCAGCGTCTCATCGATGGGCGTCAGCGGGTCCGGAGTGTGGAACTGGTAGAGATCGATCCAGTCCGTGCCCAGGCGGCGAAGGGACGCCTCAACGGCGGTCACGATGTAACGGCGGGATCCGCGCGCACCGAAATCCGGGCCGTTGGCACCCTGCATGTCCATGCCGAACTTCGTAGCCAGGACAACGTCGCCGCGGCGCGGGCCCAGGGCCTTGCCCAGCCGAATTTCGCTCAGCCCCGGTTCCGCACCGTAGATGTCGGCCGTGTCGAACAGCGTGATGCCCGCGTCAATCGCGGCATGAACGACGGCGTCCGTTCCCTCCTGGGATTCGGTCGCAGTGCCGGATCGGCCCAGGTTGTTGCAGCCAAGGCCGACAGTTGAAACCGTCAGGCCGGAATTGCCAAGTCTCGTATAGGTGGTCATCCTGCCACGGTATCAATTGCCGCTGCGCTGCCCCGGCAGCGACAGGCTAGGACCCGAAGGCGCTCAGGGGTCCGTTCGGGCTAGGCGGCTTGTCCGTCTCAAGGATGTACTGGATGGGAATGGGCCCGGTGGGAAGCATTCCGGGGTAAATGCTCTCGTGGTTGCGGCGGCGGGGAGAGTTCCCGTTTTGGCGCAGCTGGCGTGCGAACATGGTCGAGGAGACAGGATCCTGCCTGCCCCGTTCACACCAGATGATGTACATCCCGTACAGGTCCGCGGCCGGGGTGGCTTCGCTGTCGCTAAGTCCGGTGATGGTGCATTCCTGGAGAAAGTCCGTAACGGGACCGGATTGTGCCTGTTCCATACCTCCGACACTAGCCACACGCCCCTGCGGCTGGGAAGAGTCCCTAGGGTAAACTCTTGCCTTCGCTGCGCAGGTAGTCTTCGAGGCTCTCGGGCGCCGCACCGGTGAGGTCAGCGACGTCGTCACTCACCCGGTCCATCTCCCCGGCAGCGATGGCTGCATAACTGGTGGCCCAGGCCAGTGCCTGCCACTGCGAGGCTCCCGCCGCGAGTCGTGATTCAACGGCTTCGTCCAGGGTTTCGGCGTAGTAGGTGATGTGCTCCCCCGTCACACGGGAGAGGATTTCGGCTACCTCCGCCATGGACAGGGCCTGGGGCCCGGTCAGCGTGTAGGTCCGGCGGGCATGCGGCACGGGGTCGGCAAGGATCCGGGCAGCCGCCCGGGCCACGTCGGTCCGTGCCACGGGGGCGAACCGCCCGTCCCCCGCAGGGCCGCGGATCACGCCGTCGCGCCCCACGAAGGAGGGAAGGATGTCCTGGTAGAAGGCATCGCGCAGGAACGTGAACTCGAGGCCCCGTTCGCGGATGTACTGTTCAGTGTCCCAGTGGTCGCGGCCCAGGGTGAACACGTCATTCTTCGAGGCTCCCATGAACGACGTGTAGACAATATGCCTTAACCCTGCGTCCACCGCAGCGTCGACGAACGTGCGCTGGTCCTGGGCGCGGTAGGGGTTCTCTGCCGCGGAAACCATGAAGAGGGTCTGGGTTCCCCTCAGCGCACGCTCGGCATGTTCCCTGTCCGCGTAGGACACAGCGAAGGTGGGCGTCTCCGGCTGCTGCGGAACCCGGGCAGTGTGCCGCGCCAGCAGGCGAAGGGGTACACCCTGTTCCGCCAGCAGCTGCGCCACCAGACCGCCAAGCGCACCAGTGGCTCCGGTTATGGCGAGAGGAGGGAGGTTGTTCGGCATTGGCGCCACCTGCTTTCCTTGCCCCGCCGGGCCTGCGGAGCTTACTTGATCTTCGGTATTTGTCCTGTAGGGGCCTGTTGTCCGGGCAGCGGCCGGGCGAAGGGAACCTTCGTTCCCAGCACCTGGGCGACGACGTCGTTGGCCACCTGCCGGGCGGTGAGGCCAACGCGCTCCAGGACCTCGGCGCGGGTACCGTGGTCCAGGAATTCGACCGGCAGGCCAACTTCGTTCAGTGCGGTGTCCACTCCTGCCGCGCGCATCTCCTGGCGGATCCGGGATCCAACTCCCCCGGCCCGCACGCCGTCCTCGATGACGATCACGATCCGGTGCTCAGCAGCCATGCGGACAATCGAGCGCGGAACCGGAAGGACCCAGCGCGGATCCACCACGGTGGAACTGATCCCCTGGTCACCTAGACGGTCGGCAACTTCGAGCGCCATCTCCGCCATGGCTCCAACACTGACAATGAGGACGTCGTTGCTGGCATCCCCGGAGGGACGGCGGGCCAGGATGTCCACGCCGTCTTCGGTGCGGCTCTCGGCCCCAACGTCCGGTCCTACGGTTCCCTTGGAGAAGCGCACCACGCTGGGTGCATCGGAAATCGCGACGGCTTCGCGGAGCTCCTCCCGGAGCCGGGTGGCATCCCGCGGTGCGGAAAGATGCAGTCCGGGCACGATCTGCAGCATGGACATGTCCCACATGCCGTGGTGGCTGGCGCCGTCCGGCCCGGTGACACCGGCGCGGTCCAGGACGATAGTCACGCCGGCCTTGTGCAGGGCTACGTCCATCAGCAGCTGGTCGAAGGCCCGGTTCAGGAAGGTGGCATACAGTGCGACGACGGGGTGCAGGCCGCCGTAAGCCATGCCGGCCGCGGAGGTGAGCGCGTGCTGCTCGGCGATGCCGACGTCGAACACCCGTTCCGGATGCTTCTCGGCCATGCGGTGCAGGCCCACCGGAATCAGCATTGCGCCCGTGATGCCCACGATGTCCCTGCGCTCGTCAGCGATGTCAGCGATTTCGGTGGCGAACACGGAGGTCCACGACTGCTTTCCGCCGGCAGATACCGGGGCGCCCGTTTCCGGGTCGATAATGCCGACGGCGTGGAACTGGTCTTCCTCATGGGCGCGGGCCGGGGCATAGCCATGTCCCTTTTCGGTGATCGCGTGGACGATCACCGGCCCCGCAAAGTTCTTGGCCTTTTCCAGCGCCTGCTCCACCGCTCCGAGGTCATGGCCGTCGATCGGTCCGACGTACTTCATCCCGAGATCTTCGAAGAGGCCCTGGGGAGCCCACCAGTCCTTGACGCCCTTCTTGGCTGCGTGGAGGCTGTGGTAAGCGAACCGGCCAACCGGGCCGCCGTTCTGCAGCCTGCCCTTCCACCAGTCCATGGTGTTCTCATACATGTGGTGGGTGCGTACCGCGTCGATGGTTGGCCGCAGCGAGGCCAGGTAGTCTGCCACGCCGCCGATGGTCGGTGCATAGGAACGCCCGTTGTCATTGACGACGATCACCACGCGCCGCTTTTGGTCGGCCGCAATATTGTTCAGGGCTTCCCAGGCCATGCCGCCGGTCAGGGCGCCGTCGCCCACCATCACAACGGTGTAGCGGTCGCCTTCACCGCTCAGCTGCCGGGCACGGGAAATGCCGTCGGCCCAGGAAAGCGAGGACGAGGCGTGCGAGCTCTCGACGACGTCGTGCACCGATTCGGCCCGGGACGGGTAGCCGGAGAGCCCGCCCTGCTGGCGCAGCGTGGAGAAATCCTGCCGGCCGGTGAGGATCTTGTGCACGTATGACTGGTGTCCGGTGTCGAAGACGATGCTGTCCCGCGGAGAATCGAAGACCCGGTGGATGCCCATGGTCAGTTCAACGACGCCCAGGTTAGGTCCCAGGTGCCCGCCGGTCTGGGACACATTCGTGATGAGGAAAGACCGGATCTCTTCCGCCAGGGATGAGAGCTGGGAGTTGCTCAGCTTGCTGAGGTCCCGCGGATCACGGATGGTTTCCAGAAGTCCCAAGAGGGCGCCTCCCTTGCGTCATAGGCAACGGGCAAACGCACCGTCACAGCTTTTAACTCTAACGCCTGCCCCGCGCCCCGGGTTTCAACATTTACGCAAAACGCCCCGTTTCCTTCCATGTGAAAGGAAACGGGGCGCCGTGCTCAGTGGCTGTGCAGGCCTACTTTGCCGAAATCTGGCGAAGTACGTACTGCAGGATGCCGCCGTTGCGGTAGTAGTCAGCCTCACCCGGGGTATCGATGCGCAGGACCGCATCGAAGGTGATGGCTTCGCCGTTCTCCGGCACCGCGGTGACCCTGACGGTCTTCGGGGTGGTGCCGTTGTTCAGTTCGGTAACGCCTTCAACCGAGAAGGTCTCCGTGCCGGTCAGGCCCAGGGACTCGGCGTTGGTGCCGGCCGGGTACTGCAGCGGAAGGACGCCCATGCCAATGAGGTTGGAGCGGTGGATACGCTCGTAGCTCTCGGCAATGACTGCCTTGACGCCCAGCAGCGCGGTGCCCTTGGCTGCCCAGTCACGCGAGGATCCGGAACCGTATTCCTTGCCCGCCAGGACCACCAGCGGGGTGCCGGCAGCCTGGTAGTTCACCGATGCGTCGTACACGGTGTTCTGCGGGCCTTCGGGCTGCGTGAAGTCGCGGGTGAAGCCGCCTTCAACGCCGTCCAGGAGCTGGTTCTTGATCCGGATGTTCGCGAAGGTACCGCGGATCATTACTTCGTGGTTGCCTCGGCGGGAACCGTAGGAGTTGAAGTCCTTCCGGGCCACGCCGTGCTCCAGCAGGTACTTGCCCGCCGGGGTATCGGACTTGAAGGAACCGGCCGGGGAAATGTGGTCGGTGGTGACCGAATCGCCCAGCTTGAGCAGCACGCGGGCACCTTCGATGTCCGAGACGGGCTCCGGCTGTGCCTTCATGCCCTCGAAGTACGGGGGCTTCCGGACGTACGTGGACTCCGAATCCCACTCGAAGGTCGCGCCTTCGGGGGTGGGCAGGGACTTCCAGCGGTCGTCACCTTCGAAAATGGTGGCGTATGAATCCGTGAACATTTCCTGGCTGATGGACGCGTCGATGATCTCCTGGACCTCCGCCGGGTTCGGCCAGATGTCCTTCAGGAAGATGTCGTTGCCCTCGGCGTCCTGACCCAGCGGGTCATTCTCGAAGTCGAAGTCCATCGAGCCGGCCAGCGCGTAAGCGACTACCAGCGGCGGGGAAGCCAGGTAGTTCATCTTCACGTCCGGGTTGATGCGGCCTTCGAAGTTGCGGTTGCCCGAGAGCACTGCGGTAACGGCCAGGTCCGCTTCGTTGATCGCGGTGGAGATCTCGTCCTCCAGCGGACCGGAGTTGCCGATGCAGGTGGCGCAGCCGTAGCCGACCACGAAGAATCCGAGCTTCTCCAGGTACGGGATCAGGCCGGACTTCTCGTAGTAGTCGGTGACTACCTTGGAACCCGGAGCAATCGAGGTCTTGACCCACGGCTGGGCGACGAGGCCCTTTTCGACGGCGTTGCGTGCCAATACGGCAGCGGCCATCATGACCGACGGGTTGGAGGTATTGGTGCAGGAGGTGATCGAAGCGATCGTCACGGCACCGTGGTCCAGCTCGAAGCTGCGGCCGTCCGGCATGGTGACCGGAACCTTGTTCACCGAGCGCTCGGCGGGAGCGTCGGATTCCTTGACCAGGTCGTGCTCGGCGTCCTTGACCTGTGTGCTGCCCTCGGTGAAGGACGGGGCGTCGGAGGCCGGGAAGGTTTCTTCCAGTGCTTCGTCGACGGTGCCGTTCTGCGCTTCCACGGTCTCGTGGACGTAGTTCTTCAGGTCCGAGCGGAACTGCTGCTTGGCGCTGGTGAGCTCCACACGGTCCTGCGGACGCTTCGGGCCGGCAATCGAGGGAACGACGGTGGACAGGTCCAGCTCGAGGTACTCGGAGTACTTGACCTCGTTGGACGGATCGTGCCAGAGGCCCTGTTCCTTGGCGTAGGCCTCGACGAGGGCCACGTTCTCCTCGGAGCGGCCGGTGAGGCGCAGGTAATCCAGGGTGACGTCGTCAATCGGGAAGATCGCGGCGGTGGAACCGAACTCGGGGCTCATGTTGCCGATCGTGGCGCGGTTAGCCAGCGGCACGGAGGCAACGCCGTCGCCGTAGAACTCCACGAACTTGCCGACGACGCCGTGCTTGCGCAGCATCTCGGTGATGGTCAGGACGACGTCGGTGGCGGTGGCGCCGGCCGGGATTTCACCGGTGAGCTTGAAGCCGACGACGCGCGGGATGAGCATGGAGACGGGCTGGCCGAGCATCGCTGCCTCGGCCTCAATGCCGCCAACGCCCCAGCCGAGCACGCCCAGGCCGTTGACCATGGTGGTGTGGGAGTCGGTGCCGACGCAGGTGTCCGGGTAGGCACGCAGCACACCATCAACTTCGCGGGTCATAACCGTGCGGGCCAGGTACTCGATGTTGACCTGGTGGACAATGCCCATGCCCGGGGGGACAACCTTGAAGTCATCGAATGCGGTCTGGCCCCAGCGCAGGAACTGGTAACGCTCGCCATTGCGCTGGTACTCGATTTCCATGTTGCGCTCGAGTGCGCCGGCGTTGCCGAAGGCATCGATCTGCACCGAGTGGTCAATGACCATTTCGGCCGGTGCAAGCGGGTTGACGCGCTTGGGATCGCCGCCGAGATCCGCCACTGCTTCGCGCATGGTGGCCAGGTCGACGATGCAGGGAACGCCGGTGAAGTCCTGCATGATCACGCGGGCCGGAGTGAACTGGATTTCGGTGCTGGGCTCCGCGTTTGCGTCCCACTTGGCCAGGGCACGGACGTGGTCCGCGGTGATGTTGGCACCGTCTTCGGTGCGCAGCAGGTTTTCCAGCAGGACCTTGAGGCTGAACGGAAGGCTCTGGGCGCCTTCGACGGAATTCAGCCGGAAAATTTCGTATTCGTTTCCGTTGACGTCAAGGACGCCTTTGGATCCGAAGCTGTCCACATTACTCATAACAGGACTCCTCTCGCCACCGTTTTATCTTTGTCCAGTGATCCGTCGCACGCTAGTTAGGATTTCCTAACCGGCACAGCTGTTGGGCCCGGCCGGGAAATGGTGGGTGATTTCCCGGACTGGCAAGTCCCCCTGCCGTGCAAACACATGGCGGGAATCCCTTCGGCACGGAGCCGGACAACTGTTCCCATCCTAGCCGGACGCTCGTCCGCTGGACCGTTCACCGCGCCGGATACCGGCTTATGGGCCGCCACACACCGGCCCGGCGACCGTTCCTGGCGGTGTCAGGGGCGCCTGAGGACTGCGAAGGACTCCATGTGGTGGGTATGCGGGTACAGGTCGAAGACCCGCAGTACGTCCAGCTCCCAGCCGGCTTCGCGGAACCAGGCCAGGTCCCGCGCGAAGGACGCAGGGTCGCAGGACACGTAGCCGACCGTCCGCGGGGCGGCCGCACTGATCTGGTCAACAACCACCCGTCCGGCTCCGGTCCGCGGCGGGTCCAGGAGGACTGCGTCAAGGCGGCCTTCCTGGTTGCGCAGCACGCGGTCCACCCGGCCCTGGACAACCTCAACCTGGGACAGTGCGAACAGGTTCTTGCGGGCATCGCGGCTGGTGCCGGGCGAACCTTCAACGGAGAGCACGTGCCCTTCCGTGCCGGCGGCAGCAGCGAGCGGTGCGGTGAACAGGCCCGCACCGGCAAAGAGGTCTGCGGCGCGCTCACCCGGCTGGATGTCCAGGCCATGCAGGACTGCCTGCACGAGGGTGCCGGGGGCACTGCGGTGGATCTGCCAGAAGCCTGCTCCGGTGACTCGGTATTCGTGTCCGGCAGCGTGTTCCCGGACCCACGTCCGGCCGCGCAGCCGTGTCAGCTCATGGCTTTCGGGATCCCAGGCTGCCACCGAGACGGTCTCTCCGGCGCCCGCATCCGCGGCGGCACCAATTTCGGAGGCGATGCGGGCCAGTGTCCGCGGACGGGTTCCCGCAGCGGGAATGATCAGGACCAGCGGCGGACCGCCTGCTGCGGGTGCGGCAACCTCGACGCGGGCGGCGCCGGTGAAGTCCACTTCCCACAGCTTCAGTGCGTTGACGGCGGCGGAGGCAAGCGGCATCTCCTGGACCGGGACGAGGTCCTCCGAACGGTGCGGGTGCATGGCCAGATGTCCCCCGGCAGCTACCGAGAAGCTGGCCCGGGTTCGCCAGCCCAGCCCGTCGGGGCTCTCATCCGCCGGGGTTTCGACGGTAATTTCACGGTCCACGCCGCCCAGGCGCTGCAGCTGTTCGGCAAAGATACCGGCCTTCAGCCGGCGCTGCTCGGCCAGCTCGATGTGCCCGAATTCAGCTCCGCCCACCGGAAGCCTGCCGCGGGATGCGGCCTTCAGCGCGTCTGCCGGCGCCCAGAAGTGCGGCACGCGGGCCGCCGAAGGTTCCAGGACCTCGACGACGTCGGCACGCCAGAACCTGGCCTTCTCCCCTGCGTCCGTGAGCCTGGCCCGCACGCGCTCCCCCGGCAGGCCGTGCCGGACGAAGACGACGCGCCCTTCGTGACGGGCGACGAAGTGCCCGCCGTGGGCGGCCGGTCCGATGGTCAGTTCAAGATCGCCGGCAGCATGTGTGCCCTGCGGGGTTTCGGGGGTCATAGTGCGTTCGAACTTCCGTGTTGGAGCTAAAACACCATCACATCACGATTTCACCGGCGCACCGGACTATGCTTTCCTTTGGCCCGGAGCGGGATACGGCAGTACGCGGGAAATCCCGCCAGGAACATGAGGTAGGACACGGTGGCGCATTACGTGATCATGGGCTGCGGCAGGGTGGGAGCCATGCTGGCCCACACCCTGGACAACGCCGGACATACCGTGGCGGTCATTGACCAGGATCCGCGGGCGTTCCGGCGGCTGCGGCCGTCCTTCACCGGCTCCCGGGTGACCGGCGTCGGCTTCGACCGCACCACCCTGGAACAGGCCGGCATCGAGGATGCCTACGCGTTCGCCGCGGTTTCCAGCGGCGACAACTCGAACATCCTTTCCACGCGGGTGGCACGCGAGACTTTCCATGTGCCCCACGTCGTGGCACGGATCTATGATCCTGGACGCGCCGAGATCTACCAGCGGCTGGGCATTCCCACCGTTGCCGCCGTGCGCTGGAGTGCAGACCAGGTGCTGCGCCGGATCCTGCCCGAACAGAGCATCAACGGCGACTTCCGGGAAGCATCGGGCCGCCTCATCCTCGGCGAGCTGTCGCTGGAGCCGTCGTGGCTGGGCCGTCCGCTGCACGAGGTGGAGGCCGCCGCCGGCGTGCGGATCGCGTACCTGACCCGCTTCGGTGAGGGCGTGCTTCCCCGCGCAGACACCAGCTACCAGCAGGGCGACGTCCTGCACGCAATGATGCAGGTAGGACGAACCGCGGAGATCAGCAGGATCCTTTCTGCTCCGCCAGTGAAGGAGAACCCGTGAAGGTAGTAATTGCCGGAGCCGGCAGTGTCGGATCCTCGATTGCCCGCGAACTGCTCTCCCACGGACATGACGTGCTCCTCATCGACGAGAAACCCGAAACTGAGAGCCGGAGCGAACTGACCGGTGCAGCGTGGCTGATCGGCGACGCCTGCGAACTGACCACCCTGAAGGATGCCGGGCTGGACAGCGCCGACGTGGTGGTCTCCGCAACGGGCGATGACAAGGTGAACCTGGTGGTTTCGCTGCTCGCCAAGACAGAGTTCGGAGTGGCGCGGACCGTAGGCAGGGTCAACAACCCCAAGAATGACTGGATGTTCGACGACTCCTGGGGCGTAGACGTTGCCGTCAATACGCCCCGCCTCATGACGGCGCTGGTGGAGGAAGCAGTCGAGGTCGGTGACCTGGTCCGGCTCCTGACCCTGCAGACCGGAGTCGCTTCGATGGTCGAGTTCACCGTCCCGGCTGCCTCGCCCATGCTGGGGGCACGCGTGGGGTCCGTCCCCTGGCCGCAGGATTCAACCCTGGTTGCCATCCTGCGCGACGACGCTCCCATCACCCTCACCGGCGACGACGTCATAGAAGGCGGCGACGAGCTGTTCTTCGTCACGACCATTGCGGCCGAAGATGAGCTGCGGGCCCTGCTGTCCCCTAAGTCCTAGTTCCTGCGCCGGCTGTGCTTTGCAGCCGGCCTTTACCCTAGGAGGCGCGGACGGTTGCCGGCCGGGAAATGACCCAGGCCAGCCAGAGGCCAAGCGCGTACAGCGGCACGCCCATGGCCAGCCGCATGGTGCCCAGGGCCGCCACGTTGTCTGCCAGGTAAAGGGGAAGCTGCACTGCGAGCCGGAGCGCGAAGACGGAGATGATGATCCAGGTGGCCAGGGAGTAGGCGCGCAGGCGCTTTGGCTCACTGCGCCAGGACAGGTTCTCGCCCCGGATGAAGCCAAACAGCAGTCCGGCAACCGGCCACTTGACCAGAACCGAGACGGTAAAGGCGAGGATGTACGCGGCGTTGAGGTAGAAGCCCGGGAGGAAAAACGTGGTGCCGCTGCCGCTGCGCAGCGCAAACACGGCGCAGATTGCGACGCCGATGACGCCGGTCAGGGACTGGACCAGCGGCCGCTTCTGGATCAGGTTGGCCACGGCGAAGGCACCGGCGGCGACCACTGCGGCGCCAAGGGAGAGGTACAGTCCGGCGGTGATGGTGTAGATCAGTGTGAAGAGCAGCCCGGGGAGGATTGCCTCCGCGAGTCCGCGCACGCCGCCGACGGATTTCAGCACGTCTATCTGCCCGTCATCGCCGCGTTCGACGCCGGACCGGGCTGCGTACTGTCCGGCCAGCTCGCTCATCGAAGGCTGGCCGTCGGGGCGGCCCTTGCCTTCGGGTTCTGGGCTGGTGCTCATATTTCGCCTTCCGGACGTCCGATGATTTCGTACCGCGGATTGAAGATGGTGGGCTGGCCGGCGACGCTGCTGACCATACCCTCGAACGCTACCTGGGTTCCGGCCACTATGCCGGGAATGCGCCGCTGCCCAATCCAGACCAGGCGGACGCGCCGCCGGGTCTGCGCGGCAGCCGGATCCCGGTAGGCGCCCTGCAGGTCCGCCACGACCGCGGTGAACCGGGGCGCCGAATCCGCAGGAACCAGGGTGACTGATTCTACGTAGCCGGTGCTGTGTGCGCGTCCACGGGCCGGAAGATCGGCAATGCGGAGCCGGGCCGGTGCACCGGCTGCAGCCGGAGTTGGCCGCTTAGCCAATGGTGGTGATTTCCGGCCCGCGCTGGGGCGGTTCCGGCTTGGCTGACTCTTCACCGCGTTTGGGCAGCGGAGACGCGTCCCGGGGCAGATTCAGCTGCAGCAGGTCCCGCGGAGGCAGCGGCGCATCTCCGCGGACCACCACGACGTTGCGGAAGACGTCCTCCAGCGGACCGGCCGCCTCAGGGTTCATGGCCGCAGGGCCGCCGAAGACGCCGCGCAGGAACCAGCGGGGACCGTCCACCCCAACAAAGCGTGCCACGCGGTAGCCCTTGGAACCGTCCTGCGCCTGCGCCGGTACCCGGGCCAGCAGTTCGGTGCCCAGCCGTCCCTCCAGTTCGTCCGCGGTGCCGCCCTGGGAAGAAACGGACTTGACGATCTGGGAGCGGATATCTTCCCAGAGCGTCTCCGACTTCGGTGCGGCGAAGGCCTGCAGCTGGAGGCTGGATCCGTCCAGGTCAAGGGTGACGGCAACTACCCGTTTGGTCTTTTCCTCCACCTCCAGGCGCAGCGCTAGGCCCTGCGTGGCCGCAATGCGCAGCGCACCCAGGTCTACGTAGCCCTCTTCCGACGGCCGGTCGGCCACGTCGTACGGGCCCTGGGCCGGTCCGTCCGCGGCACCGGCAGCTTCTTCTGCGGTGTCCTGCTCCCCGGGCACGTAACCCGAGTCCGCCCGGTCTTTCCTGCGGCGTCCAAATGCCATCGCCTGGTCCTCTTTCCTTCTATGCTGCCGGGCAGGTGAACCCGGGGTGTGGCGGCCTAGGCCGTTGCTGTGCCGAATCCGCCGGTGGAGCCAAATCCGCCGGCACCTCGGACCGAGTCGGAAAGTTCTGCAACGGGCTCGAACTCCGCAGTTTCAACGCGCTGGATCACCATCTGCGCAATCCGGTCCCCGCGGTTGAGCCGAATGGGTTCGGCCGCGTCCGTATTTAACAGTGTGACGGAAATTTCGCCGCGGTAACCCGCGTCAACGGTACCCGGTGCATTTACGATCGTGAGGCCGTGCCTGGTGGCCAAACCGGAGCGGGGGTGGATCAGGGCCACGTACCCGAAAGGCAGGGCGATGGACACGCCTGTGGGCACGAGGGCCCGCTGCCCCGGTGCCAGTTCGACGTCGACGCGGGCACGCAGGTCCGCCCCCGCGTCACCGGGGTGGGCGTAGGACGGCGCTTCGAGGCCGTCGTCGAGCATTTTCAGCTGGACTTTCACACTGGGTCCTGCTTGCTGCACAGCTGTCTCCGGGATCTTTCTGGAACGGTTTGGGGGCATCCGCGGCCAGCGGCCGGCAGCGCCTTGAATACTGTAGCGCGTAGCGCCTGCCCGGCGCCGTCCCGCCGCGCGGGCCCGGTCCGGGCGGCCCGCAGGCAGGATGAAAACGCGGAACAAAGATGGAAAGCTAGGAGTATGTCAACACCAGCTGCCCACAGCCCTGCCCAGACCGTGCTCTATTCGGAGCGGCTGCTGCCGGCATTCTGGATCTGGCTGGTCGTAGCCGGCTTGTCCGGCACCTTCGTCCTTGCCTTCATTCCCATCAGCCTGCTCGTCGGAATACTGGTTGCCCTGGTGGCTGCGGTGGTCCTGACCGTGCTCCTGCTGATGTCCACACCCGTCATCCGGGTGACCGAAGAGACCGTGCAGGTGGGACGCGCCCAGATTGAACGCAAGTGGATCGGGGCGGTGGCAGCATACCGCGGCGAGGACGCAACGCAGCAGCGCGGACCAGCCCTGAACGGAACCGCGTACCTGTGCATCCGCGGCTGGATAGGTCCGGTTGTCAGGATGGAAATCACCGATCCCGCAGACCGGACTCCGTACTGGCTGACTTCCACCCGCCACCCGGAAAAGCTGTCGGCCGCCCTTCAGTCCGCGCGCAGCTAATCCGGCCCGCGGGCAGCTGCGGGTCAGCCCTCACAGTCGATGCAGTAGTAGAGCCCGTCCTTCTCTTTGGCAATCTGCGACCGGTGCCGCACGAGGAAGCAGGAAGCACAGGTGAACTCATCCTGCTGCGCGGGAAGTACGCGGACCATAAGTTCTTCGCCGGAAAGGTCCGCGCCCGGCAGTTCGAAGCTGTCCGCGGCCTCTGCTTCGTCTTCGTCCACCACTGCCGACTGGACGTTCGTCCGCCGTGTCTTGAGTTCTTCGATTGACTCTTCACTGGCGTCGTCTTCGGCCTTGCGCGGCGCATCGTAGTCTGTCGCCATGATTCTCATCCCACCATCGGTGTCAGTACTTCACGGGTAAATCCAGGCACGTGCTGCCGGTCCCGGGCGCCTGGCCCGGAACCGCAGCGCGGCTCGGAGTAGACAACGCCGCGGCCCCTGTGTTTGTGCCCGCAGAAGAGAGATTTTTGTCCGCCCTGAACGAAATAGCCACGCCTGCGCCTGTCCCATCGTGTCCGCAGGCCAACATTCATTTCCGGCACCCGCCCCGGATCCGCGCCACACCGGGCTAAACGGTAGGAAATCCAGTGCACGGATGGCATTGTTTCAGGAAGGAGTTGCTATCGATAGCGAGGATTTTTTCATGCAGGATCTACGGCTCGTGGGTATCCATGAGGGCGGCGAACATCTGCTGCTGAGCGGACGGGGCGGCGAAACGTTCCGGCTCCGCATCGACGAGGCCCTCCGCGTTGCTGCTTCCCGCCCTGCCAGGCGCGCCGGGCAGGCCGCCGAGCCCGAGGCCGGGCCCTCCATGACTCCCCGAGACATCCAGGCGCGGATCCGGTCCGGTGCCAGCGCCGAGGAGGTAGCTGAGCTCTCCGGACACGACCTTGCCCATATCCGCCGGTATGAGGGCCCGGTCCTGGCCGAACGCGAGTACATCGCGCGCCAGGCCCAGTCCGTCGAGGTGGCAGCGCCCATGAGCCCTGCCCAGGACAGCCACCGCTCAGCCTTCGGTGATTCTCCCGTCAACCTGGGCGACATGGTCAACCACCGCCTCCGCGCGTTCGGCGTGGATCCGGAGACAGTTGTCTGGGATTCCTGGCGGCGTCCCGAGGGCTCCTGGGACGTCGTGGCCAGTTTCAGCCTGGGCACTGATTCGCGGGTTTCCGTCGGCGAGGAACCTCCCGCCCGGTGGACCTACAATCCACTCCGCCGCCAGGTGACCAATGCCAACCGGTGGGCGCAGCTGCTCAGCGAGCTCGCGCCGGTGGACTCCCCCGTTCCTGCACGCCGGCTTTCCGCCGTCGCAGACCGCGTCTTCGATTTCGAAACCGACACCGCCCCGGAGGAGCCGGTTCCCGTCTCGGATGAGGACACGGATGAGCTGCTGAACGTCCTGCGTTCCCGGCGCGGCCATCGACTTGGTACGGATGAAGACGGCGACGACGCCCTGGCTGCGCTGCTTGCAAAGGGCAGCATCCCGGCCGCCCACCCGCGCGAAGGTCAGGCTGAGCTTGAAGACGAGTCTGCGCTTCGGCCGCGCACTGGCAAGCTGAGCCTGGCACCTGTGCCGCCGGACGCACCGGAGGACGCGGAGATCCCGGAGGAAGAAGAGGCTCCCGTGGATCCGCTGCGTCTTGATGAGGGCATCAGTACGTCGACGCGGGAAATCAGCATCCTGGCCCGGCCGCTGCGCGGATCACGCGGCGAAGACACCGAAAAGCCCCCTGCGGAGGGGGAAGAATCGGCAGAGGCCCCGGAGGCCAAGGAACCGGTGACGGAGCGGCGGATCAAGCCCAAGCGCTCCTCGGTTCCCAGCTGGGACGAAATCGTCTTCGGCACCAAGGGCGACTAGCACCCCCGCGGCGGGTCCGGAAGAATCACGGACCGCCGGCGAAGCCTAGGCGCGGACTGTGCCCACAGCGCAGATGCCCGGGTCTTCGCCCGTTCCCGCATGGCGCGCTGCCTGCTGCGCGCCCATGCGGCGCATGTAGTGGCGCCGGCACAGGGTTTCGTACCCCACAACGGGCGGCGCTCCGGCATCCTCCGGCTCAAAGAGCGCTTCCGGGCCCGGGTCTGCCGGGCGCTTGTCCACGTCACCCACTACAACTTGGTCACCGGTGACCACCATGACTCCGTCCACGGTGCGGGCGTTGTGGGTGGCCCGGCGGCCGCACCAGCACAGCGCACGGACCTGCAGGACCTCGATGCGGTCAGCCAGTTCAATCAGCCGCCGGGACCCGGGGAACAGGCGCGTTCGGAAGTCGGTGGCGATGCCGAAGGCGAACACGTCGATTTCCATCTCGTCCACGATCCGGGCGAGCTGCTCGATCTGTTCCTCGCTGTAGAACTGGGCTTCGTCGCAGATCAGGTAATCCACCCTGTCCCCCGTTCCACGCGTCAGGATGACCTCGTCCCAAAAATCAGTGTGGTCCTTGACCTCGACGGCCCGGGTCTGCAGCCCCAGTCTGCTGGAGATCATCGCGTTTCCGGCACGGTCGTTGCGGCTGAAGAGTATTCCCCCGCGTCCGCGGGCGCTGTGGTTGTAGTCCATCTGCAGCGCCAGGGTGGACTTGCCGCAGTCCATGGTCCCGGAGAAGAAGACCAGTTCAGCCATATCCTACTTCCGCCCGCTCTTGGCCGGCCGCGCCAGCGTCAGCAGCGGGACTTCGCGCTCGGCGCGGGTGAGTGAGCCGTGCTGGCCCACCATTTGCAGCGCCGACGGGCTGGCCCGCCTGGCGTCAAAGAGCGCAATCGGTTCACGGGCTGCTACCAGCAGGTCCCCGATGCGCGGCAGGACCTCCCGGCGGACCGGACCAAACAGGCCCGCCGCAACAGCTTCGTCCCGGGTCAGGATCCACGCCTTCGAACCCAGTGCCTGCTGCCAGGAGCCGGTAAGCCGCTCCAGCGTTCCGGACGGCGCATCCGGTTCAAGGTGGAGCTGCACCATGCGCGGATCCCCTGCAGTATGGCGTACGCCCTCAATCAGGGCCGGGACGGCTGAATAGTCGATCCGGTGTTCCGGAGCGGCGTCCACCATGCCGTGGTCTGCGGTCAGAAGGACCAGGGTGTCCGGAGGCAGTTTGGCCGTGAACCGCTTCAGGGCCGAATCAAGTTCCTCCAGGGCGCCTCCCCATTCCGGGGACTGGGCGCCATAACGGTGTCCGGCTTTGTCCAGCTCATTGAAGTAGAAGTACATGAGCACGCGCTTCTCCGCTGACAGCGCCCCCAGGGCAGCTTCAACGCGCGCATGAATGCCTGTTGCCGAGGCATGGCTGCCCCCGCGGAGGGCCGCCCGGGTCATGGCGGAGTCAGCGAACTGCGGCAGGCTGGTGGTAATCACGGGCAGATGCCCGGCTGCCCGCTCCAGCACAGTGGGGAAGGGCTGCCAGCGGAGGGGGTCCACCCCGGGGTCCCAGTTGCCCAGCATATTGACCACTTTGTCCTGCTCCGGGTCCAGGACGTCGTAGCCCACCATGCCGTGCTGCCCCGGCGGCAGTCCGGTTCCCAGCGACGCGAGGGACGCCGCCGTCGTGGTGGGGAAGGCAGCGGTCAGGGTGCGCCCTCCGTCCTGCAGTGACCGCAGGAACGGCGCGTGTCCGGAGCGCTGCCTCAGCAGGCTCCGGCCGAGTCCGTCCACCATGACCACGCAGACCCGCTTCGCCGCGGGCAGCCCCAGGGTATTGGTGAAACCGGGGACCTGCAGGACACCTGCGGCACTGGTGAGGACCTCCGCTACGGAGCTGCGGCCGTAACCGGGTGCCTGCGGCAGGGATTCGGAGGCAGGTGCTGCTTCCATGCCCCTTACCGCTGGTGGTGGCCGCGGTTGAAACGGCTGCCAATGCCCGGCATCCGCTGCCGGTCCAGGGCCGGTTCCAGGGCACGGACATTCATCGTGTCCGTGTTGACCTTGCGCAGGGCGCGGGCGAACGCCTTGGCGTTCTGCACTGCCTGGATTCCGTCGGCTTCGGCAGACACGCGAAGCACGATGTCTTCCTGTGCAATGGTTCCGGTGTAGCCGTGATCGGCTTCGCACTGCGGATCGGCACAGCCCGCCGGGCCCATGTCCAGGCGCTGTCCGCCGGACCACGCAATTGCGAGGGTCAGTTCGCGGGCCTGGTCGGACGGCTTGTAGTTCTGCGGCTGGGAGTACATGTAGCCAAGTACCACGGAGCGGATCTGGGTTACCGGAACAGACTCGGTGGACACCTGCGCCATCATCTGCTCACCGGCCTCATCAAGCTGCTGGTCGTCCACGTGGGTGATCACCAGCATGTCCTCGGTCAGCACCAGGACAGTGATGTGGCGGTGCACCTCGGTCCGGTCGAAATGCGTTTCAAGATGGATCAGGTGGGAGAGGGGCTCACGCCCGTCCAGGGCATCATGCACAACGTCTGCCAGCAGCGTGGGGTAGAAGCCTGCGCGCTCGATGGAGGCGTCAAGGCTGCGGCGTTCAGCGGAAAGTAGCGGCGACATGAAACCAGTTTCCCCCAGATGCGCCCTGAGCACCTAAAAAGGCGCGCTGTGGATGCACAACCGGCTGGTTTGCAGCGGGGTCGTCCCGGCTCTAGTCACGCAGGGCACGGCGTGCGCTGTCGGTGCGCTGCTGCGGGTTGCCCAGCCGGATATCCGCGCTCAGCACCGTGACGCCCTGCACAGAAACCAGCACCGGATTGATCTCCAGCAGCGCAATCTCGGGGTGTTCGTCCTTCAGCAGCGCCACCCTGGCTATGAGGTCCTCCAATGCGGCGACGTCCACCCTGGGCAGCCCCTGGTAGCCGAAGAGCCGCCGGGAGGTACGCGGCGTCCTCACTAGGTCTGCAATATCCACGCTCGTCAGCGGCGGAATGCCATGGGCCCAGTCATCGAGCAGGTTCACGGCGTCCCCGGCTATCCCGAAAGACAGGACCGGACCAAGCAGCGGGTCCTCAATGGCCCGCAGCACGCATCCCTGGCCTGACGGCGCCATTGACTGCACCTCGAGTTCAAAGCGGCCGTACGGCTCAAGTGCGGTACGCATCTCGGAAATATTGCTCCGAAGCGACTGCTCGGAGGAGATGTTCAGCCGCACCCCGCCCAGGTCCAGCCGGTGGCGCAGGTGCTCATCGATGGTCTTGAGAACCACCGGCCAGCCCAGCTTGCCTGCCGCCTCCACTGCCTCGTCCTCGGTGCGGAAGGGCAGTGAAGGCAGAACGCTGATCCCGTAGAAGTCCAGGAGCCGTGAGGTTTCGGCCGGGCCCAGGCGCAGGAGGTCCGTGTTTGCCACCCGGGACATCTGCTCGTCGATGAACGCCTGCGCAGCCTCGGTGTCCACACCGGCCGGCTCCGCGTAGTGGCCGTGTTCCCGGCCCGCCCATTCGCTGTAGCGGACCAGCGCCGAGAGGGCACTGACTGCCGCACCCGGACTCGCGAAGCAGGGAAGTCCCGACGGCAGCCCCGGTTCCTGGTCCTGCCCTTCTTCTGCCGGCGCTTCCGGACGGACCACCTCGCGGACGGCCAGCACTCCCTCAACGAGCTGGCTCGGATCCATGATTCCGGTGAAGACCGCGACCACGGGTTTTCCGGCCTCCAGCGTACAGTCCAGCAGGGTGTCGGCAACGGCATCAATGTCCAGCCCCGGCGCCGGGAGCAGCGTCACCACTGCGCTGTGCACGGCTTCATCCGCCAGGGCCTCCGCGACGGCCCGGCGCAGCGCCGGCAGGGCAACGCTCTGGCCGCGGTCCAGGTCCAGGTCGATGCGCAGGTGGACGGCGTCCAGGTCCAGCGGTACGGCAGCATCGGCCAGCACCCGGCCAAGTGCTGCGGAGTTGCTCAGCACCGCCAGTCCCCTGCCCCGGGGCAGGGGCTGGCTGCAGGCGATCTGGGCCACGTCCATGAGCTGCTCGTTGGTTGCCACCCGGATCACCCCCGACTGGCGAAGCATCGCATCCAGCGCCCCCTGCGGAGCCTGGGTAAGCCGCACCGAGTGCCCGGGGGGAAGCTGCAGCCCGGTAACCTCCGATTTGGCCACGATGACGGGCTTCCCTGAGGCCAGGCGGCGGGCGATGCGGGAGAACTTGCGCGGGTTGCCCACCGACTCCAGGTACAGGCCCACCACCTTGGTTCCGGCGTCGTCTTCCCAGTACTGCATGACGTCGTTGCCGGAGACATCCGCCCGGTTGCCTGCCGAGATGGTGGAAGACAGTCCCAGGCGCCGGCGCTGGGCGGCCGCGTAGAGGAGGACGCCGATCGCAGCGGACTGGCTGAACAGGCCCAGTCCCCCGCGGCGCGGCAGGGCCGGAGCCATGGAGGCGTTCAGTGAAACGTCGGGACGGGTGTTGATCAGGCCCAGTGATGCCGGTCCAAGCACCCTCATCCCGTTGGCGCGGGCGTAGCGCACCAGGCGGCGCTGGCGCGCCAGGCCAGTTTCGCCGTCGTCGAATCCCGCACTGACCACCAGGAGGTGCCTGACACCCGCGGCCGCACATTCCTCGGCCACCCACTGGACCTGGTCATACGGAACGGCAATGACTGCCAGGGACACCGGTTCGGGAATCTCGGAGATCTTGCCGTAGGACACCATTCCGGCCAGTTCGAAGGCCTCCGGGTTCACGGCGTAGACGCCGCCGGTGAATCCGCCTTCGACGATGTGTTCCATCAGCTGGTAGCCCACGCTGCCCCATTCGCGGCTGGCACCGATAACGGCGATGGACGACGGCGCCAGCAGGTCCGCGACGCTGCGTGCCTCCGCGCGGTGCTCGCGCGACTCCATAACGGCGCGGGACTTTTCCGTCGGGTCGATGTCGAAGTCCAGGGCGATCACGCCGTCGTCGAACGCCCTGCGGACCTCATAGCCGGCGTCTGCGAAGACGCTGAGCATCTTGCGGTTCTCCGGAAGCACCTCGGCACTGAAGCGGCGGATGCCGTTCTCCCGGGCTGCGGCAGCCAGGTGTTCCAGGAGGATCGAGCCGATCCCCCGGCCCTGGTGTTCGTCGGAAATATTGAAGGCGACTTCAGCCTCGGCGGGATCATCCAGGCGGTCATAGCGGCCGATTCCCACGATCTCGGAGCCGAGTGTGATGACAAACGCAACCCTGTCCCGGTAGTCGACGTTCGTAAAGCGCTTCAGCTCGCGGCCGCTCAGTTTAGCCTTGTAGGTGAAGAACCGCAGATAGATGGAGTTTTGGGACTGCCGCATATGGAAAGCCTGCAGCGCCTCGGCATCCGCCGGGGAGACAGGCCTCAGGTGGCCCGTGCGCCCGTCCCGCAAAACGACATCAGCTTCCCAATATTCGGGGTATTGTCCCTGCTCCGCCATAGACTCAGACTAGTGGGCAATTTTTAGAACCCGCCACTGACCCTCTCCACCGCACCCACTCCCCACCAACACCGACCAGTCAACACCAACCCCAAGGACGCAAGAACTCCATGGCCCGGCGCTCCGCCTCCGCACCCCCTCCCGGCGAACCCATCGCTGAAAACATCATCGACATTGATGTCACCACCGAGATGGAGGGGTCCTTCCTCGAGTACGCCTACTCGGTGATCTATTCGCGTGCCCTGCCTGACGCGCGGGACGGCCTGAAGCCCGTGCAGCGGCGCATCCTGTACATGATGGCGGACATGGGGCTGCGCCCGGACCGGGGCCACGTCAAGAGCGCCCGCGTAGTCGGCGAGGTGATGGGAAAGCTGCACCCGCACGGCGACTCGGCGATCTATGACGCCATGGTCCGCATGGCCCAGGACTGGGCGCTGCGGCTGCCGCTGATCGACGGCCACGGCAACTTCGGATCGCTCGACGACGGCCCTGCGGCTTCGCGCTACACCGAGGCCAGGCTCGCGGCCGCTGCGCTGACCCTCACGGACCACCTCGACGAGGACGTCGTGGACTTCGTTCCGAACTACGACAACCAGCTGATGCAGCCGGAAGTGCTGCCGGCCGCGTTCCCCAACCTGCTGGTCAACGGCGCCTCCGGCATCGCCGTGGGCATGGCCACCAACATGGCACCGCACAACCTGGGCGAGGTCATCGCCGCTGCCCAGCACCTGATCCGGCATCCCGGGGCGACCCTGGATGACCTGATGCGCTTTGTGCCGGGTCCGGACCTCCCCTCGGGCGGCCGCATCGTGGGCCTGGACGGGATCCGCGACGCGTATGCCACCGGGCGCGGTTCCTTCAAGACCCGGGCCAAGGTGGAGGTGGAGCAGCTCACTGCCCGCCGGACCGGGCTCGTGGTCACCGAACTGCCGTACATGGTGGGTCCGGAGAAGGTGATCGAAAAGATCAAGGACGCGGTCACCTCCAAGAAGCTCCAGGGTATTTCCGACGTCGTTGACCTCACGGACCGGCAGAACGGACTGCGCCTGGTCATTGAGCTGAAGAACGGCTTCAACCCCAAGGCCGTGCTGGCACAGCTGTACCGCTACACTCCGATGGAAGATTCCTTCGGCATCAACAACGTGTCCCTGGTGGACGGCCAGCCGCGCACCCTGGGCCTGGTTGAGCTGCTGCAGGTCTATGCTTCCCACCGGCTGGGCGTGGTCCGCCGGCGCACCGCGTACCGGCTGGGCCGCAGGAAGGACCGCCTGCACCTGGTAGAGGGCCTGCTGATTGCGATCGTGGACATCGACGAGGTTATCCAGGTCATCCGCTCTTCTGAAGAGACTGCCGAGGCGCGCACCCGCCTGATGTCCATCTACGACCTCACCGAGATCCAGGCCAACCACATCCTGGAGCTGCGGCTGCGCCAGCTCACGAAGTACTCACGGCTGGAACTGGAGAAGGAGCAGGAAGAACTGCGCGCTGCCATCGAGGAGCTGCAGGCCATCCTGGACTCCGAGGAACGCCTGCGGGAACTGGTATGCGAAGAGCTCGGCGAGGTCGCCGCCAAGTACGCCACCCCGCGCCGCACGGTGCTGCTGGAGTCCGAGGCCGTGGCACCGATGGCCTCCGAATCCGTTGCCGTGAAGGCGGGCAAGGGCGCCAAGGCCGTGCTTCCGCTGCAGATCCCCGACGACCCCTGCTGGGTTATCCTTTCCGCGTCCGGCCAGCTGGCACGGACCTCCAACCAGGAGCCGCTGGCCGAGGGCGGACAGCGCACCCGACATGATGTCTTCCGCAGCGTGGTAGCTGCCACGGCACGCGGGGAGATCGGAGCGGTTACCTCCTCCGGCCGAATGGTCCGCGTGCAGGTCATGGACATGCCGGCGCTTCCACCTACCAACGGGCTGCCCAACCTCGCGGGCGGAGTAGCCGCCAAGGACTTCATGACGCTGACGAAGGGCGAGAAGCTGGTCGGCCTGGTGCCCCTGAATGCCGTCCTGGCCATGGGCACCCGCAACGGCGTGGTGAAGCGCCTCAATCCGGACTACCCGCTGAACCGGGATGACTGGGAGGCGATCACGCTCAAGCCGCGCGATGAGGTCATTGGTGCCGCGGTCGCGGCAAACGACGACGAACTCGTCTTCGCGACCAGGGGCGCCCAGCTGCTTCGCTTCCCCGCCTCCGCAGTTCGGCCGCAGGGCCGGACCGCGGGCGGCGTCGCGGGCATGAAGCTCGGCGTGGGTGACGAAGTGATCTTCTTCGGCGTGGTCGCTGCGTCAGACCCGGACGCCGTCGTCGTGACCGTTGCCTCCGGCACCGAAACGATTCCCGGAACGCCCGGCGGGTCAGTGAAGGTGACGGACTTCGCCGAGTATCCGGCCAAGGGACGAGCCACTGCCGGCGTGCGGGCGCACCGGTTCCTGAAGGGCGAAGACGCACTGGTGGTGGCCTGGGCAGGGCACGGACCTGCCAAGGCCGCCGCAGCGAACGGCGTGGCCCGTGCGTTGCCCACAGAACACGGCCGCCGGGACGGCTCCGGAATTCCGCTGGCCAGCCCGGTGGAGCACGTTGGTCCCAGCATGACTGCTCCGTAGCACCCACCGCCCAACGGCAGGGGCCGGACCTGGTTCTTCCGGGTCCGGCCCCTGCCGTTTAGCGTTGCGCTGCTATGTGCCGAAGCGCCGCAGCCGCAGCGAGTTGGCGACCACCAGCACCGAGCTCGCGGCCATTGCCGCGCCGGCGATCATCGGGTTTAGCAGGCCAAAGGCGGCAACCGGGATGCCCACCGTGTTGTAGAAGAAGGCCCAGAACAGGTTTACCTTGATGGTCCGCAGGGTTCGCCGGGAGAGTTCGATCGCCGAAGCAACCTGTCCCAGCGAACTGCCCATCACGGTCAGGTCCGCCGCGGCCATGGCCGCGTCCGTTCCCGAGCCCATCGCGATGCCAAGGTCCGCCTGGGCCAGTGCGGCGGCGTCGTTCACGCCATCCCCTGCCATGGCCACGGTGGCACCCTGCTCCTGGAACCTGCGCACCGCCTCCACCTTGCCCTCCGGGCGGACGTCGGCCAGCACGTCGTCGGGCGCGATTCCGACTTCCCGTGCCACGGCCGCCGCCACGACGGCGTTGTCACCCGTCAGCAGGACCGGGCGCAGCCCCAGTTCCCGCAAGCGGGTCACGGCCTGGCGGGAGCCGTCCTTGACGGTGTCCTGCAGGCTGATGATGCCTGCAGGTGTTCCGTCGAGCGCTACGACGACGGCGGTGGCGCCGGTTTCCTGTTCCCGGCGAAGCACGTCCGCTGCAGAGGAATCGAGCGAAATCCCGTTCTCCTCCAGCCAGCCTGGCCTCCCGGCGACGACGCTGTGCCCCTCAACCGTGCCGCGGACTCCGCCGCCTGGCGAAGAACGGAACCCGCTGACGGGTGCCAGTCCGGGCCCGTGTTCCGCGGCTGCGGCGATGGCACGGGCAATCGGATGCTCTCCGGCATTCTCGAGCGAGCCGGCGGCGCGCAGGAGCGCGTCTTCATCCCCGGCTCCAAATCCAAGCAGCAGCACTGTCCGGGCCACCGAGAGCCTGCCGCTGGTCACCGTCCCGGTCTTGTCCAGCAGGATGGTGTCCACCGTGCGGGTGTCCTCGAGTACCTGCGGCCCCTTGATGAGGATGCCCAGCTGGGCGCCCCGTCCGGTGCCGGTCAGCAGCCCTACCGGGGTAGCCAGCCCCAGGGCGCAGGGACAGGCGATGACCAGGACCGCCACGGCAGCGGTGAATGCGCTTTGCAGGTCCCCGGTGAGCAGCAGCCAGAGCAGGAAGGTCACTGCGGCGATGCCCAGGACAACCGGGACGAACACCGCGCTGATCCTGTCCGCGAGCCGGGCGATCGGAGCCTTGCCGGACTGGGCCGCGCTGACGAGCGCGCCCATCTGGGCCAGGGTGGTCTCGCGGCCAACCCGGGTGGCCCGAACCAGCAGCCTTCCAGCCGTGTTGACCGTGGCGCCGGTGACGGGGTCGCCGGGATGGACCTCTACCGGCAGGGACTCACCGGTGATCAGGGCTGCATCAATGGCTGACTCGCCCTCCACCACGGTTCCGTCGGTGGCGACCTTCTCCCCCGGACGCACCACGAACACGTCTCCGGGCACCAGTTCGGAGGCAGGAATGAGCACCTCGCGCCCGTCCCGGAGCACCACTGCGTCCTTCGCTCCGAGGCTCAGCAGGGAGGTCAGGGCATCCGCGGCGCTGGTCTTGGCCCGGGCTTCGAGGTAACGGCCGAGCAGCAGGAACGTCGTAACCACGGCAGCCACCTCAAAGTACAGGTGGGCTTCGCTCATGCCCGGATCAGCCGTCAGCCCTGGATCTGCGATCAGCTGGCCGAGGGAGAACAGGTAGGCGGCACTGACACCAATCGAGACCAGTGTGTCCATTGTCGAGGCCAGGTGGCGCGCGTTGACCGCCGCGGCGCGGTGGAAAGGCCACGCGGACCACAGGACAACCGGCAGCGAGAGTGCTGCCGCGGCCCAGCCCCAGTTCGGGAACGCAAACGCCGGCACCATTGAAATAAGCAGCACCGGAACGGTCAGGATGGCGGCGGCCATCAGGCGGGGGCGCAGCTCTGCCGCGGCGCCCCCGTGTGCCATGTGGTCCTCGTGCCCGCCGTGCCCCGCAGGCGCCGCCACTTTCGCCTGGTATCCGGCCGCTTCCACACTGGCTACAAGCTGGTCATCGGTCACGCCGGCAGGGACCAGAACCGATGCCGAGTTCAGCGGAAGGTTGACGGCGGCCTGGACTCCCTCAATCTTGCCGAGCTTGCGTTCAACGCGGTTGACGCAGGAAGCGCAGGTCATCCCCTGGATATCCAGCGACACCTCGCGCTCTGCGCCGAGGTGCTGCTGTTCACGGGTTGCCATGGTGCTCCTTTCAGCCCACGACGGTGTAGCCGGCTTCTGCAACGGCTTCACCGAGCAGCTCGGACGCGATGGGTTCCCTGGAGGTGACCACTGCGGTCGAAACGCCGTCGGCCACCAGGTCCACCTTGACGTCCTGGACGCCTTCGACGGCCATAAGTTCCTCGGTGATCGAAGCGACGCAGTGCCCGCAGGTCATGCCCGAAATGCTGAGTTTGGTTTCCATAAGTGCTCCTCCTCTGGCAGGGCCGCGCCCCGCCGGTTCTCCGGTTCCGCGCCGCTAGCGCAGGAGCCGGCCGATGGCGTCTGTTGCTTCCTGGACCTTCGTCTCCACGATTGACGGATCCCCTGTCTCCTCCGCTTCCCTGGCCGCGGAAACCACACAGTGGGAAATGTGGTCCTGGACCAGGCCGAGGCTGACGGCGTGGAGAGCCTTGGTGACGGCGGAAACCTGGGTCAGGACGTCAATGCAGTACTTGTCCTCATCGACCATCCGGGCTATGCCCCTCACCTGTCCCTCGATGCGCTTCAGCCGCCTAAGGTAGGCCTCCTTGTCACTGGCGTAACCACGCTCCGGTTCTGCCGCTTCGAGCGCCTCCAACGCGTTGGTTTCCACGGTTTGTCCTCCCGGTAGACTCTGGCAACACTCTGAACGTATACCCCCTATGGGTATGCGTCAAGTACCCCCTGGGGGTACCAAGTCCAGACTATGGACTGCTTGGGGTCACGATGCCGTAACTCCCACGGTTCCCTTTGCCCGTGCGGCATCGAGGCAACTCGCCCGCCGGGAGGCACGCACTATATGGGCCAAAATTCAGCCCGTAGCGAACAGCGGGTTGTTAGGGTTGCCAACGATCCCGGCAGGTCCAAGCGCCGCCGGAAGGATTCATAACACATCAAGCAGATACCAAGCCATGCGGCAGGGCTGCGGCCTGGGCCCATGGGAGGGAAGAACATTGACAACGAGCGGTACCGAAGCGGACGTGGTCCTGAAGGTGGACAACGTCTACAAAGTGTTCGGAAAGCGGCCAAACGAAGCAGTGCGCAGGCTCAAGGAGGGCGCCAGCAGGTCCGAGGTCTCGCCCCTCGGTACAGCCGCAGTGATCGACGCCTCCTTCAGCGTCAGGGCCGGCGAGATCTTCGTGGTCATGGGGCTGTCCGGTTCCGGTAAATCGACGCTGCTGCGCACCCTGAACGGTCTTCAGCCTGCCACTGCCGGTTCCGTGAACGTCCAGGGAACCGATCTGTCGGCCATCTCGGACCGGGAGCTGCGCTCCGTGCGGCAGAAACGGATCTCGATGGTATTCCAGCATTTCGCCCTCTTTCCGCACCGCACCGTGCTTGAGAACGCGGCCTACGGCCTCGAAGTCCAGGGCACGCCGCGCTCCGGCCGGCTGGCTGCCGCATCCCGTGTCCTGGACCTGGTGGGCCTCGGGGACTGGGGATCGAAGTTTCCGGCCGAGCTCTCGGGCGGCATGCAGCAGCGGGTGGGCCTGGCCCGGGCGCTGGCTGCGGGGACGGACATCCTGCTCATGGACGAAGCGTTCTCCGCGCTGGACCCGCTGATTCGCAGGGAAATGCAGGAGCAGCTGATCGCACTGCAGCAGGAGCTTGGAAAGACGATCATCTTCATCACCCACGACCTCAACGAGGCCATGTTCCTCGGTGACCGTATTGCCATGATGAAAGACGGCGCGATCGTCCAGATCGGCACCCCTGATGAGATCCTCAGCGCACCCGCCACAGACTACGTAGCCCAGTTCGTGCAGGATGTTGACCGCACCCGTGTGCTCACCGCGGCAAGCGTGATGGAACCCGCACGCTCCGTTGTGAACCTGGCAGCAGGACCGCGGGGCGCGCTGCGCACCATGCGGGACCTGCAGACCTCAGCCGCCTTCGTAGTCGACCGGAAGCGGACGTTCCTCGGCACGGTTTCAGACCGCGATGCCATGGGACTGGTCGAACGCCGCGAATCGGAGCTGACCCCGGCCATTCGCCTCGGAACTCCGGTGGACGGCGACACCCCCCTTGCCCAGCTCTTTGGCATGGCCGTGGAAAGCCCGGTTCCGCTGCCCGTCATAGACGGGCAGCGCCGGCTGGTAGGAGCCATTCCCAGGGTGACGCTGCTTGCTGCCCTAGGCAACGTCCCTTCCTCCACCACAGGCATACCTGTAGTGGAAAATCCCCCGGCACCACTGCCGGAAAAACTGGTCAGCGCAGCGCTGGACTATGTTGACGGAGGCAAGGCATGAACGGGTTCCGCATTCCGCTTGGAGACACCATCGCCACCGGACTCGAGTGGATTACCTCAACCTTTGGTCCGTTCTTCGACGCTGTCCGCACGCTCTTCCGCGGCGCCTATGACGGAATCGAGTGGATGCTCCTGACGCCGCCGTTCTGGGCCGTGCTTCTAGTCCTGGCGGGTCTGGCCTGGCTGGCCCGGGGCTGGAAACTGGGGCTGGGCTCCGGGGCAAGCTTAGTGCTCATCTACGGCGTGGACCAGTGGGAAAACGCTATGGGAACCCTGTCCCTGGTCCTGGTGGCCAGTATCGTCGCCATCCTGGCCGGCATTCCGCTGGGCATACTTGCAGCCAAATCCCGCAGCGCCTCCGCCGTCATCCGCCCGATTCTGGACTTCATGCAGACCATGCCCGCGATGGTCTACCTCATCCCGGCACTCATCATCTTCCGGGTGGGCGTCGTTCCCGGCATCGTTGCGACCATCATCTTTGCCATGGCCCCGGGCGTCCGGTTCACGGAACTGGGCATCCGCAGCGTGGACCGCGAGGTTGTGGAGGCCGGGGCGGCCTTCGGTTCCACACCGGGCCGGATTCTCCGCCAGATCCAGTTTCCCCTCGCACTGCCAACCATCATGGCCGGCGTCAACCAGGTCATCATGCTCGCTCTCTCCATGGTGGTCATCGCCGGCATGGTGGGGGCCGGCGGACTGGGCGGAGACGTCGTTGCCAGCCTGAACCGGCTGGATCCGGCACTCGGATTCGAGGCTGGAATCGCCGTCGTCGTCCTGGCCGTGTACCTGGACCGTGTCACCGCCAGCCTTGGCAACCGGGCCGGCCGGCGTGTACCAGCCGCCTCAACTACCTAAACCCAACCTGCGCCCCCGGGCGCAGCAGTGAAAGGAACACCATGATGCAGAAATTCAGCAAGGCGGCGGCCGTCGCCGCGGCAGCGGCACTGGCACTTACGGCGTGCGGAGCCGAGGCAGATGCTTCCGGACCGGAGAACGGGGACCGGAAGGACCTCACCATAGCGGTCTTCAACGGATGGGACGAGGGCATCGCCGCCTCCGAACTCTGGAAGGCCGTCCTGAAAGAGAAGGGATACGACGTCGAGCTTGAGTATGCCGACCCGGCTCCTGTCTACGCGGGACTGGCAAGCGGTGACTATGACCTCTCCCTCGACACCTGGCTCCCCATCACCCACGCCAGCTACCTCGAGGAGTATGGCGAGGAGATGGTGGACCTGGGAACCTGGAATGAGGACGCCAAACTCACCATTGCCGTGAACGAGGACGCCCCCGTCGACTCCCTCGAGGAACTTGCCGAGAACGCTGACCTGTTCGGCAACCGCCTGGTGGGCATCGAACCCGGAGCCGGCCTGACCGAGGCGACTAGCAACGAGGTGATTCCGGGTTACGGACTTGAGGGAATGGAATACCTGACCTCTTCTACGCCCGCCATGCTCTCGGAGCTCAAGAGCGCGACGACCAACGGTGAAAACATCGCCGTCACGCTCTGGCGTCCGCACTGGGCATACGATGCCTTCCCCATCAAGGACCTCGCAGATCCCAAGGGCACCCTGGGCGAGGCAGAGGGCATCCATTCCTTCGCCAGCAAGGCGTTCGAGGAAGATTTCCCCGTCCTGGCAGCATGGATCCGGGACTTCACCATGGACTCGGAAACCCTGTTCTCCCTGGAGAACGCAATGTTCAACACCGAGGGCGGCAACAACGACTACTCGGATGCCGTCGAGGCCTGGATCGAAGAGAACCGCGACTACGTGGATTCCCTGACCCAGGAATAGTCCCGGCTCCGGCGGCGTCCTTTTCCCGGCTCCGGGCGAAGGACGCCGCTGGCGTAAGGTGGAACGCGTGGGAAAAAAAGCACTGACCAGCGCCGCGGAGGACTACCTCAAAGTCATCTGGACGGCACAGGAATGGACGGACGCGCCGGTGACCGTCTCTGCGCTCTCCGCGCACCTGGGTTTCTCTGCGTCGTCAGTTTCGGAGGCCGTGAAGAAGCTGGCTTCCCAGGGGTTCCTGACCCATGCACGCTACGGGTCAGTGGCTTTGACTCCCGCCGGCGAGCAGGCTGCCGTGAAGATGGTACGCAGGCACCGGCTCATCGAAACCTTCCTTGTGGAGTATCTCGGGTACGGCTGGGACGAGGTCCACGATGAGGCGGAGAACATGGAACACGCCGTCTCGGACAAGATGGTCGAGGCCCTGGCGGTGCGGCTGGGCAACCCGGCCCGTGATCCGCACGGAGACCCCATTCCGGCTCCGGACGGCAGCCTTCCCGCACTGGATGCTTCTCGGCTGAGCCACAGTGAACCGGGGCGGCTGCTGCGCATAGCAAGGGTTTCCGATACCAGTCCTGAGCTGCTCCGCTACCTCGGGGGCATGGGACTTGGCCTGGACACGGAAATCATTGTCCTGGAGCGGCAGGCCTACGCCGGCACCCTCACCTTGGAACGGGCCGGCGGACGCGTTGAGCTCGGAATTCCCGCTGCGGAAGCTATTTGGGTTGTGCAGGCCTAAGCGGGTTCCCTCTCCAGCGGCAGGTCGTACACGACCTGCCGGCTGACCGGGCTGTAGCCCAGGTTTTCATAGATCCGGAGGGCACCTGACGGATTCTCGGTATCCACACCCAGGCCCGCGTTCTGCATCCCCGAGTTCCGGAAACGCCGCATTGCCTCGGCCAGCATCGCCGGAGCTATTCCCTTGCCGCGCCACGGCCGCAGCACTCCCAGCAGCTCGGTGTATCCCTCTGAGTAGCCGAAAATGGCCGGAGACTCAGGGTCATAGCTGGCCAGCTGGTAAGCGGCTATGTCCCCGGAGGCTTTGTCTGCCGCCACGAAGCTCCAGTCGGGGCGGAACTGCGGGTGACCCACCGTGAACTTCCAGCTCTCGGCGTCCCGGGGTTCGCTCCCCCAGTGATCCCGGAAGGCTTCGTTGTGAGCCTGCCGCAGCTGCTCGGAGAACTCCTCGGAGAAGGTCCGGAACTCCAGTCCGTCGGGAAGCTGCGCGTCGGGCAGGTCCCCGTCCAGCGGACGCGTCATCTCGGTGAAGTACCGCACCACCCGGGCGCCCGTTGATTCGAGCAGGGCCAGGTGCGAGGGATTGTTGGACTCGGCATAGCTGCGCAGCACCGGGTTCGCCCCATCCCGCTCCCGGACCCGCTCACGCGCCCGGGCAGCCTGCCAGCGGTGGACGGCCGTACCGATCCCCCGTCTCCGCCATGCCGGGTCCACCCCGCCAAATCCGGTGGCCCGGACCGAGCCGGGATTCAGGCTGACCAGCCCGAAAGCCCGGGGCACGCCGTCCGCGTCTACGCCCAGGAGAGAGTCCCGGTGCGGGTCATCACCCTGCCGCTGCAGCGCGTGCTCCAAATCGGCGCGGTCTTCGGCCCACCCCGGCTTGTCCACCTCCACCATCCGGCGGATCAGGGCATGCCAGTCATCGAGGTCGGCAGCCGTAATGGCACGCCACGCCAGCCGGGTCTGCGGTCCGGGCAACTGCACAGTGTTAGTTGAGGCCATGGCACCTAGCGTAGGGCAAGGCTGCTTTGGGCCGCACCCAGCGAGAGCCTGCGGCCGCACCAGGAGGCGTCAGCCGGATTGTGGGTCACAACCACTACTGTCTTGCCTTCCAGCCCGGCAGCGAGGTCTGCCATGAGCCGGTGTCCGGCTGCGGCGTCCAGGTGCGCCGTAGGCTCATCAAGGAGGACGATCCCAGCTTCCGTCAGCAGGGCGCGCGCCACCGCAAGGCGCTGGCGCTGGCCACCGGAAAGCCGGTGCCCGCCGTTGCCAATCCGGGTGTCGATGCCGTCCTCGAGATCTGCGACGAGTCCGCCCAGACCTACTGCCTCCAGGGCAGCCAGCATTTCGGCCTCGCCCGGGGCGTGCGAACGGTCACGGGCGATCAGCAGGTTGCCGCGCAGGGTTGAGTCAAACAGATGTGCCTCCTGCGGGCACCAGGCCATCCCGCGGGCTTCCCGGCTGAACTCCGACGCCGGGCGCCCAGCAATGCGGAACGTACCGGCCTGCGGCTGCAGGAATCCGAGCAGGATGCCCAGCAGGGTGGACTTGCCGCTGCCGGAGGGCCCGGTGACGGCGAGCCAGTCGCCCGGCTGCAGGCTGAGGTCGACGCCGCTGAGCACGTCCCGGGATCCACCCGGGTAGCGGTAGCGGATTCCGGCCAGTTCGATGCTGCCCGGACGGGGAGCCGCGGAAACGGCAGTATCGAAATCCTTCTCCGCGCCGGGATCCACAGAATCCGAACCAAGGTCCGGAAGCACCTTGTCGCCGAGGACACGCCAGGCAGTGAACTGCTGGACCGACCCGTTGACTGCTGCGAAGCACTCCAGCAGGGCCAGCTGCATGAGTACTATCACCGCTGCGACCGTCGCCGGGACCCCCTGGGCCATGCCCAGGATCCAGAGCGCTGAGCCGGCGCAGGCCAGCGCCGTCAGGGCGTTCGCCAGTCCCTGCGCCCAGGCGCTGCGCCGGGCGGCGCCGGCTGCGGCAGCATCCAGCAGCCGCTGGCGCTTAACCACGGGCGTCGCGGAGGTATTGGCTTCCAGGTCCCTGGCTGCCCCAAGCAGCTTTGCCATGGAGGCCATGGCCCTCGACTGCAGCGTTACCGTGCGGGCACGGGCCGCGGCGTCGGCCCAGAGCGCAACGGCCGGGGCGCCGAGGAGCCCAATGAGGCACAGGCCGATCTGCACCCAGATGGCTTCCGGAATCAGGACCCAGGTGGCAACGCAGGCTGCTACCGCAGTGACGAAGGCCGTCAGCGGGGCGAAGACCACACGGGGGGCGATGTCCCGCAGCTCGTCGACGTCCCCCACCAGCCGTTCCAGCGCACCCCCGCCGCGGGCCAGCCGGCGCCATCCTCCGGGGCGGTTGAGCAGGCCGTTCCAGAGCCGGATGCGGATCGAGTTCGTGGCGCGGAAGACGGCGTCGTGCAGGTGCAGCCGTTCACGGTAGCGCAGGACGGCGCGGCCGATGCCGAAGAACCGGACGCCGACGATGGCGGTGAGCAGGTACAGGATCGGAGGCTGCTCGGAGGCGCGGACAATCAGCCACCCGGAAAGGGCACTGAGTGCGACGGCGAAGATGGTTGCGCCCGTTCCGTAGGCAAGTGCCTTCAGGAACTGGGGGCTCCAGGGCCGCAGCACCAGGAGGTTCTTCCACAGGGGCTGGTGCGCGTAGCCGGTCTGCGCCGTCGAGCCGCTGAACTCAGGCAGCGCGTCCGGGACATCCGGTGCGGCCGCGGGCCGGATGTCAGGCACCGGTACGGCACCGGACACCCCGTCACCGAGTTGGACCTCGGTCCGGGCGATGGCAGCCGTCCGGCGGTCATGGGCGACCAGCAGGACGGTGCACTCGGGGCTGAGGCCGGCCAGCGCGGCACGGACCGCGCCGGCACTGGCGTCGTCGAGGTGCGCCGTGGGTTCATCAGCGAGCAGGACGCGGACCGAAGGAACGCTGCGGACCCGGGCGATGGCCCGGGCTACGGCTACCCGGCGCTGCTCACCGGGGCTCAGGTCCGCGGTGTGGGCATCGAGCAGGTGCAGTGAACGGATCTCGGCCAGCGCGTCCTTGGCTGCAGTCCGCTGCCCATCCGGATCGGCCAGGCCGGAGTAGAGGCCGATCTCCGCCGCCACGGTGTCCTCCACGAGCACCGGATGCTGCGGAATCCAGGCGACCCGGTTGCGGTCCACCCCGGAAGCGCTCCCGCTGATCCGCATGCCCGCTCCGTCCCGGCGCAGTCCGGCGAGCACTTCCAGGACGGTGGTCTTGCCGCTGCCGCTTGGCCCGGTGAGTGAGGTTATCGACCCTGCCGGGACGGTGAAGGAAAGGTCCCGGACCACCGGTTCGGGGCGTCCTTCATACTGAACGGTCAGTCCGCGCACGCTGACGCCGCCGTCGTTGTCTTCCGGTTCCCGGGCGAGCGGCCGGGCGGAAGGCGCGTCAAGCACGGTGTTGGCCCGCTTCAGCGCCTCCAGCCCGTCCTCGCTGGAGTGGTGGGCCGTGCCGAGGTCCCGCAGCGGCTGATAGCACTCGGGAGCCAGGATCAGCGCCAGGAGGCCCATCTCCAGGGACATGTCCCCATGTACAAGGCGCACGCCGATGAAAACGGCAACCACTGCCACGGAGATCGTGGCGATCAGTTCAAGCGCCAGGGAGGACATAAAGGCTACGCGAAGGGTTTCGAGGGTTTTCACGCGGTAGCGGTCGGCGACGTCGCGCAGTGCCCGCGTCTGGGCACGGGCCCGGCCCAGGCCCACCAGCACGGGCAGTCCCTTGGCGAGTTCAAGCATGTTGTCAGAGAGCCGGTTCAGGGCCTCGATGGCCTTGGCTGTCTTGTCTCCGGTGTGCAGGCCGATGAGGATCATGAACACCGGTACCAGCGGCACGGTCAGCACAACCACGACGGCACTGACCCAGTCGGCGGTGAGGATCCGGAGACCCACAAGCAGCGGCAGGACCGCACAGGTCACCAGCGCGGGAAGATACTTGGCATAGTAGTTGTCCAGGCCGTCCAGACCGCGGGTCAGCAGGACACTGAGTGCTCCGGGCCCCATGCCGGGCACGCTGCCGCCGTCGGCCAGCACCCGATGCGTGAGCTGGCCGCGCAGCTCATCCTTAACTCCCGCGGCGGCCCGCTGGGCCACGGTTTCCTGGGTCCACATGGCAAGGGACCGCAGCACCGCCCCGCTGATGCCCGTCGCAGCGACATATCCCCAGTTCGGGCTGCCGGCGGCGAGGCCGGCAATTCCGGCGGCAACGCCGGTTGCCAGCAGCACCAGGGCCAGGGCCTTTGCCGCGGCGACGAGTCCCAGCAGATACAGCGCCCGGCGGCTGGTGGCGCTGACCGGCAGGACCGGCTTCACTGAACCTTTACCTTGTGCACGCCGGGAATGGACTCCGCCGTGACGCGCTTGCGGAAGACCCAGTAGGTCCACCCCTGATAGACAAGCACGACGGGCAGGCCGAACACTGATACCCAGGTCATGACTTTCAGCGTGTAGGGGCTGGACGAAGCGTTGTCGATGGTCAGGTTCCAGGCTGCGTCAAGCGAGGACGGAAGGACCACGGGGTACATAGCCGCGAAGATCGATACCGCACCGAAGAGGAGGAACGCGCCCAAAGCTGCGAAGGAGAGCGCCTCCTTGCCCCTGTAGGCCATGAGCCAGGCAACCACCAGGGCAGCCACGGCAACGGCCAGCGGGATCAGGGACATCAGCTCGCCGCTGGTGAACTGCACTCCGATGGCCCAGGCAGCCAGCGGCAGCACGCCCACGGGCAGCCAGCGCACGACGGCGCGGCGGGCCCGGGCACGGATCTCGCCACCGGTTTTCAGCATCAGGAAGGCGCATGCGTGAACCAGTGCGAAGCCGACGACGGCAAGGCCGCCGAGGACTGCCCAGGGAGTGAGCCAGGCGAAGGCTCCGCCCACCCGGTCTCCGTTCTCGTTCAGCGGCAGGCCGGTGGAGGTCAGCGCGAGGGCCGCACCCACGCCGAAGGCACTGACAAAGGAGCCCAGGGCCATGGCCCAGTCCCAGCGGTTGCGCCAGCGGTCCGAGTCCCGCTTGCCGCGGTATTCGATGGAAACTGCGCGGAAGATCAGGCCGAGCAGCACCAGGGTCAGCGGCAGATAAAGGGCGGAGAACAACGCCGCGTACCAGAACGGGAAGGCCGCGAAGGTCATCGCGCCGGCGGTGATGAGCCAGACTTCGTTGCCGTCCCACACGGGACCGATGGTGTTGAGCAGGACGCGCCGCTCTCGCTCATCGCGGGCGAAAAGCTTCATGAGCATGCCCACGCCCAGGTCGAACCCTTCCAGGAAGAGGTAGCCAACCCACAGGAAGGCAATAACCATGAACCAGAATGTTGTGAGTTCCATGTTCGTCCGTTCCTGCTAGTAGGCGAAATCGAGGACGTCGTCGGACTTGCGCCCGCCGGACCGGCCGTCGCTGCCGGTGCCGTCCGGCCCGTCCGGCCCGTCGGGGCCGTCGGGGCCGTCGCCGCCGTGTCCGTTGGCGGGCAGCAGTTCGGGCATCGCCGATGGGACGCCGCCGCGGACATACTTCGCCAGCAGGCCGACTTCCACCACCAGCAGGGCCAGGTAGATGACCGTGAAGGAAATGACGGAGAACAGCAGTTCGGCCCTGCTTACCCCCGGGGACACCGCCGCGGCGGTGAACATGAACACGTTGTCGATGCCGGTGAAGCTCGGGTTCGGCACCACGACAAAGGGCTGGCGGCCCATTTCGGTGAAGATCCAGCCGGCGCTGTTGGCCCCGAAGGGGGCCAGGATACCGAAGACGGCCAGGCGCATGAGCCCCTTGGACTGCGGGACGGTCCCCTTGCGGGTGACCCAGAGGGCCACCGCGGCCGCCACTGCCGCAATGCCTCCGAAGCCGATCATGATGCGGAAGCCCCAATAGGTCACGGCCATAACCGGCAGGTAGTCGATTTCCTGGCCGGCCTGTTCGCCGTACATCGGGTCATCCGGCAGGTGGGTGCCGTAGTTCTCCTGGTATTCCGGGATCAGGGTGTTCACGCCGTCGACCGGAGTATTGAAGTCGCCGTTCGCCAGGAAGGACAGGACCCCGGGAACCTCGATCAGCGTCTTGACGTCGTCGCAGTTGCGGGCTCCCACGTCGCCAACGGAAAGGATCGAGAAAGAGGTGCCGTTGTGGCAGGCTGCTTCCGCGGCAGCCATCTTCATGGGCTGCTGCTCGAACATCAGCTTCCCCTGCAGGTCACCGGTGACAGCGGTGCCGGCGAACGCGACAACTGCCACGGCCGCACCGATGCGCAGTGCCTTGATCCAGACCGCGTGGTCTGTCTTGTCCCGGCCGATCGCGGCGTTTTCGCCCACGATCACGCGGCCGTCCGCGTCCACCGTGTCGATGCCGTCGCGGCGCCGCTTCCACAGGTGGTACCAGGAAATACCCAGCAGGAAGCCGCCGGCCACGGCGAAGGCACCGGCAATGGTATGCGGATACGCAACCAGCAGGGTGTTGTTTGTGAGCACAGCCCAGATGTCCGTCATGACGGCCCGGCCATCCACAAGCTCAACGCCAACGGGATGCTGCATCCACGAGTTGGCCGCGAGGATGAAGTAGGCAGAGAGTGCCGAGGCTCCGGTCGCCAGCCAGATGGTGGCCAGGTGAAGTTTCTTGGGAAGGCGGTTCCAGCCGAAGATCCACAGGCCCAGGAACACTGACTCGGTGAAGAACGCGAGCAGCGATTCAAGCGCCAGCGGCGCGCCGAAAACATCGCCCACGAACCTGCTGTACTCGCTCCAGGCCATGCCGAACTGGAATTCCTGGACCAGGCCGGTGGCCACGCCCATGATGAAGTTGATCAGGAACAGCTTGCCCCAGAACTTGGTCAGGCGAAGGTACTCTTCCTTGCCCGTGCGGACCCACGCGGTCTGCAGGGCGGCCACAACCAGCCCCAGTCCGATGGTCAGGGGGACCATCAGGAAGTGATACACGGTTGTTATGCCGAATTGCCAGCGGGCAATGTCCAATGCTTCCACGTGCAGGTCCTTAGCTATGTCAATGTTCTACAGGCCGTAGAAAACCTTCTTCTACGCATCGTAGAACACCTTGGCGACATGTTTCTACGTGATGTAGAGAACTTCCCTGAATCTCGGTATTGTTAAGCATCCCGACGCAGCCGGCTCCGGCGCAAGCGGCCGGGACAAACCGGCCCGGGGCGACCTCCCGGACAGGAACCGAAAACAAAGGAAGATGCGGACTATGGCGACTCTCGGAGAGCTTGAGCGGGCGATGATGGACCTCCTCTGGGAGGCACCCCAGGCTTTAACCGCCAACGAACTCCGCGAACGGCTGGCCCAGAACGATGCCGGCCGCCCGGACGCCAAAGGACTGGCCGTGACCACGGTCCTGACCGTGCTTTCCCGGCTCGAAAAGAAGGCCCTCGTGGCGCGTGAACGCGATATCCGCCCGCACCGCTACCGCGCGGTGACCACCCGCGCCGAACACACCGCCGAGCTGATGCACGAGGTTCTCGGCTCGGCCAACGACCGTGAAGCGGTGCTGGCCCGCTTCGTCGGTTCCGTCTCGGCAACCGAAGCGCAAACCCTGCGCAGGCTGCTCGACGGCGCCTAGGCCCCCGGTCTGCGCCCCGCATGTTCTGGGCCTCCTACTTTCTCGCTGCACTTGCGGTAATCCTCGCCTGGCCGGTGCCGGTTTTGCTCTCACGCGCCAGGTGGACGGCACGGTCACCGTTCACCGCCATGGTGCTGTGGCAGTCGATCGCCCTGGCCGGCGGGCTGTCCATGATCGGCGCCATGCTGACCTGGGGACTGGAGCCGATCGCGGACAACCTTGGCCAGGGCCTCACGGGCCTTTGGAACATCCTGCTGCAGCGGCAGTCCGTCGAAGCACTGGGCCTGGTCCACGTGTTTGCGATCAGCGCGGCCGTTCTGCTGACTGTGCATCTTGTCTTCACGCTGCTGCTCACCTACTACCGCATAGTCTCCGGTAGGCGCCGCCACCGGGACATGCTGAATCTCCTTAGTTCCCCCTCGCTGAACACACCGGCAACGCTCGTCATCCCCCATCCCTCACCTGTTGCATACTGCCTTCCGGGCGGGGCGCACTCGGTCACCGTCCTTTCGGACGGACTGATGGATATCCTCTCCGAGGAAGAGCTCTCCGGTGTGCTGACGCATGAGAAGGCACACCTCAGCCAGCACCACCACCTGCTGCTGTGGGCGTTTGCCGCCTGGCGGGCGGCCCTACCGTGGCTGCCCACCTCACAGCTCGCGCAGCGGTCCGTGAACGAACTGATTGAGATGCTGGCTGACGACGAGGCACTGAAGAAGGTGGACCGCCCAACCCTGGTCCGTGCGGTGGCAATCGTCGGTTCTGCCTCCGGCGCCGTCGGTGACCCGTCCTCCGGCCTACCAGGTTCCTCGGTTCCCGTCGTTGCCGGCGGCGGCAGGGAGGACGAAACCGGAATGGCAGCCCGGCTCAGCCGTTTGCTCACACCGCAGCCGCCGCTGTCCCGCTGGGCCAGCATCCTCATCCAGGCCGCTGCCGTACTGCTGCTGGCCGTCCCCACGGTGCTGCTGTTCGCCCCCGGCCTGATTCACGGATAGCCGGCCGGGAACGGCCCGCTAGGCGTCGATGCGGTCCCGGTCCAGCATTGCGGCACCGGCGATGATGAACTCTTTGCGCGGAGCAACATCGCTGCCCATCAGCAGTTCAAACGTTGCCTCATCCAGGTGGCGTTCAGCTTCCTCCGCTTCGCTGAGCCGGATTCGGCGCAGCGTGCGGTGGCGGGGGTCCATAGTGGTTTCGGCCAGCTGGTCCGCGTCCATCTCACCCAGGCCCTTGTAGCGCTGGATGGGCTCCTTGTAGCGCTTGCCTTCCTTCTCCAGCCGCTCCAGCAGCTGGTGGAGTTCCTTCTCGCTGTACGTATAAACCATCTCGTTGGCCTTGGAGCCGTGGTTGATGACTTCCACGCGGTGCAGCGGCGGCACGGCGGCATATACCCGGCCAGCTTCAACCAGCGGGCGCATGTACCGGAAGAACAGGGTCAGCAGCAGCGTACGGATGTGCGCGCCGTCGACGTCGGCATCGGTCATGAAGATCACCTTGCCATAGCGCGCCGCATCCAGCTGGAAGCTTCGGCCGGAACCGGCACCCACCACCTGGATCAGGGCTGCGCACTCGGCGTTGGAAAGCATGTCGGAGACGGATGCCTTCTGCACATTGAGGATCTTGCCCCGGATGGGCAGCAGCGCCTGGAAATCCGAGGACCGTGCCAGTTTGGCAGTGCCCAGGGCCGAGTCCCCCTCCACGATGAAGAGTTCGGACCGTTCGTTGTCATCAATCCGGCAGTCGGCCAGCTTTACGGGCATGGACGAGGTTTCCAGTGCGTTCTTCCGGCGCTGGGTTTCCTTGTGCACCCGGGCAGAGATACGTGACTTCATCTCCGACACCACTTTTTCCAGGAGCAGCGCCGTCTGGGCCTTGTCGCCGCGGGCCGTTGAGTTGAGCCTGGCAGAGATCTCCTTTTCGACGACCTTGGACACGATCGACCGCACCGCGGACGTGCCGAGGATCTCCTTGGTCTGGCCTTCGAACTGCGGTTCGGCCAGCCTGACGGTCAGCACGGCGGTAAGGCCGGCAAAAACGTCGTCCTTCTCGATCTTGTCGTTGCCGGCCTTCAGCTTGCGGGCATTGCTCTCAATGACCTTGCGGAAGGTCTTTAGCAGCGCCTGCTCGAAACCGGCCTGATGGGTGCCGCCCTTGGGTGTGGAGATGATGTTGACGAAGCTGCGGATGCTGGTCTCGTAGCCAATCCCCCACCGAAGGGCGATGTCCACCTCGCACTCGCGTTCAACCTCGGTGACTTTGCTGTGCCCTCGCTCGTCCAGGACCGGGACGGACTCCTTGAACTTCCCGGCTCCGTGCAGGCGCCAAATGTCAGTAACCGGCGCATCTGCTGCGAGGAATTCAACGAATTCGGAGATGCCGCCGTCGTGCTGGAAGACCTCCTCTACCGGTCCGTCTTCGCCGGGAGTCCCGGGCAGGCGGCGCTCGTCGCGCAGCGTGATCCGCAGGCCAGGCACCAGGAAGGAGGTCTGGCGTGCCCGGGCCTCAAGTTCCGCATAGGAGAACTTGGCGTCCGGGGTGAAGATCTGCCGGTCTGCCCAGTACCGGATGCGGGTGCCGGTGACACCGCGCTTCGCTTTGCCAACCACCTCTAGCTTGCTGCTGTCCAGGAACGGGGTGAACTTTGCATCAGGGGTGGGCTTGGAGCCGCTGTCCGCGAATACGCCGGGCTCGCCGCGGCGGAAGGTCATCTGGTAGGTCTTCCCAGCACGGTCCACCTGCACGTCCAGACGGGATGAGAGCGCATTGACTACGGAGGCGCCCACACCGTGCAGTCCGCCGGAAGCTGCGTACGAGCCGCCGCCGAATTTGCCGCCGGCATGGAGTTTGGTGAAGACCACCTCAACGCCGGAAAGCCCGGTCTTGGGCTCGATGTCCACCGGAATGCCGCGGCCGTCGTCATGGATTTCCACGGAGTTATCCGCGTGCAGGATGATCCGGATGCTCTGTCCGTACCCCGCCAGGGCTTCATCGACGGAGTTGTCGATGATCTCCCAGAGACAGTGCATCAGCCCGCGGGAGTCGGTGGACCCGATATACATGCCAGGGCGCTTCCGGACAGCCTCGAGGCCTTCCAGAACGGAAAGGTGCCGGGCGTTGTACTCAGTATCCAGGGGGACCACGGTGCTGAACTCCTAGGGCCGGAAAGGGCCTTCTTATGCGACGGATGCCTTGCGGCTGGGCAGGCGGCGGAAACCGGCCTTCCCTTAAGGTTAATGCCCGCGGGTGACAGAGGCCGCCAGCGACTCAGCAGCACCGGCCCGTCCAAAACCTTCCGGCCGGCAAAAAGGAAGAGGTGCCCCTGCCCGGTAACGGATGTGAGCTGCTGCCCATTGGTACGCGCAGAGCGAAAGGCGGGCCCCAATTGAAAGGCGGGGCGGTCAAAGGTGGTTATATGAAGTATCAACACCCCTAAGGAGGCACTCATGACAGCAGCAGTTGCTACACGTCAACTCAATGCGCTGGACCGCTGTGACCGCTGCGGCGCTCAGGCTTACGTGCGCGCGGTACTGGAATCCTCCGGTGGTGAACTGCTTTTCTGCGCTCATCATGCACGGGCGGTGGAGGCCAACCTTCGCCCCCTGACGTCTGAGTGGCTTGACGAGAGTGATCGTCTGCACCAGAAGGCCGCTTCTCCGGAAGACTAATTCCGAAGACCAGCAGTCCAAGACTTGGCGAAGGCCCCTCCGATGTGGAGGGGCCTTCGTTCTGTCCGCGCACGGGTCTGGCGGCACACCGGTTCCGGAATCCAGGCAGTATCCGGGAAAGGGGCGTTTGCCAAGTGGACCAAAAGGCAGTGCCCCCGCTTGCGACGCGGGGGCACTGCCTTTTTTGGGTAGTACGCCGGCTCCAGGTACGCCGGGGCTGCGGAGTCCTAGTCGAGGTAGTCCCGCAGGACCTGCGAACGCGAGGGGTGGCGCAGCTTGGACATGGTCTTGGACTCGATCTGCCGGATCCGCTCACGGGTCACGCCGTAGACCTTGCCAATCTCGTCCAGGGTCTTCGGCTGGCCGTCAGTGAGGCCGAAGCGCATGGCAACAACGCCCGCTTCACGTTCGGACAGGGTGTCCAGGACGGAGTGGAGCTGTTCCTGGAGAAGGGTGAAGCTCACCGCGTCAGCGGGAACAACGGCCTCGGAGTCCTCAATGAGGTCACCGAACTCGGAGTCTCCGTCCTCGCCGAGGGGGGTATGCAGGGAGATGGGTTCACGGCCGTACTTCTGGACCTCAACGACCTTTTCGGGGGTCATGTCCAGTTCCAGTGCCAGCTCTTCCGGGGCGGGCTCGCGGCCCAGGTCCTGGAGCATCTGGCGCTGGACGCGGGCCAGCTTGTTGATGACTTCCACCATGTGCACAGGGATACGGATGGTGCGGGCCTGGTCGGCCATGGCACGCGTGATGGCCTGGCGGATCCACCAGGTGGCGTAGGTGGAGAACTTGAAGCCCTTGGTGTAGTCGAACTTCTCCACAGCGCGGATCAGGCCCAGGTTGCCTTCCTGGATCAGGTCCAGGAACAGCATGCCGCGGCCGGTGTAGCGCTTGGCCAGCGACACGACGAGCCGCAGGTTGGCCTCCAGCAGGTGGTTCTTGGCGCGCTTGCCGTCGTGGATGATCTGCTGCAGGTCCCGCTTGAGCTTGGGATCCATGTCCGGATCCGCGGCGATCTTCTCTTCGGCGTAGAGGCCCGCTTCAATGCGCAGGGCCAGGTCAACTTCCTGCTCAGCGTTCAGCAGGGCAACCTTGCCGATCTGCTTCAGGTAATCCTTGACGGGATCCGCGGTAGCGCCAGCGGAGACGACCTGCTGGGCAGGAGCGTCGTCGTCGTCGGCGTCGGAGTAAACAAAGCCGGAACCGGTCGGCGCCGCTTCCGGAGCGTCCGCCTCGACGACCTCAACGTCCACCTCGGTGGGCTCCGCTTCGGTCTCATCGGTGTTGCTTTCAGCGTCCTCAGCGGGCGCGGTTGCCTTCTTGGCGGTGGTCTTTGCCGCGGAGGCCTTGGCCGGTGCCTTCCGGGTGGAAGGCTTGCGGGCGGATTTGGCCGCCGTTTTGGTGGCTGCGGCGGGCGCGGCCTCAGCAACCTCGGCAGTCACAGTGTCAGTCTCTTTGACAGCAGTTGTCTTTCTCGCGGACACAGAAAACCTTTCAATACGGCGGGCTGCGGCGCCGCCATGGGGGCAACACCACTATGACCCTGTCAAGTCCGTGCCATAACCAGTGTTTTGTACGCGACGCAGTTCCTGATGGAAACACATCGCGTCCTGTTCCTATTCCCCGCGTGAGCGGAAAGCATGGAACGACACTAGGTACACGAACCCAACCGGGTCTCGGTTCCCATTGTCGCATGCTTTGGCACAGTGCCACCACCGGACACGGATACCTGTTGCTCCTCCGCCGGCCTGCAGGCCCGTTCAGGTCCGCGGACCGCCGCGCCACGCGGTCAGCGGGGACAATGCCCACTGCGGCAGCTCTCCCCGGCGCAGCAGTTCCCGAAGCAGCGCGGCGAGGCGGTATCCGGGTTCCTCGCGAAGGGCTGCTGAGAGGCAGACCTCTGCACGGGAACTGCGTCCCCGCGCCCACTCAACCCACCCCAGCAGGGTCAGCAGGGCGGCAGCCGGCTCACCTGCCGCCCGCTGCAGGAGGTCACTGAATACTGAGTGGGTGCGGTCCAGCCGTTCCCAGTCCGGGGCGGTGCGGCTGCGTCCAATGAGGATGGACCTGAACTGCTGGCCTGCGAGGGCGGGAGCTGACTGGTCTGCGCTTCCCGTTGCCGGCATCGACTCCGGTGCAGGGTGCAGCCATTGACGTACCCCGTTTGCGGCGGCAGCCAGTCCCGATGCAGCGAGAACCAGGACGGTGTCCCGAACAGGCTTGGATTCCAGGCTGGCGAGCAGCAGGGCGTCCCGTTCAAGCCCGTCATGTCCGGGATACGGGACATCGGACGCGGGAGGGACCTGCCGAGGTGTTGAGCAGATCCGGCGGTCCCAGGCTGCGAGCACTTCGTCGAAGACTCCAGGGGCGCCCCACGTGCCCTCCATGCGGCGGCGGACTTCTTCAACGCGTTGATCCAGCGCAGCGGTCCGCAGGATTCCGGCCACGTGCAGCGGTCCGTCCAGCGAACCACCCGGCGAGGGGGCGTAGGCACTGCCCCGATAAACCAGTTCTGCACTGAGCCTGCTCTCGGTGATCCTGTCAGCCGGATGCCCGGGCCAGGGACAGCAGGCGGCGTCCGTGCAGAAGTAGGCGCGCCATGATCCGTTTCCCGTCAGCCAGGCGTCGCGCAGAACCAGGCCGTTCTCTTCCAGTTCCCTGCCCAGCATTTCCATCAGGGCGCTGTAGGGCGGGGGGCCGCCTTCGGCCAGGGGAAGGTCCGTGAAGAGCACTGCCAGCACCCCGTCTGTGTCCGCATCATGGGACAGCAGCGAGGCAGCCCGGGAAACATAGCCGGAAAGCAGCTCAAGACTGTCCGGGCCTGGGCTGTCCCCCGAGCAGGACGCACCCGGCAGGTCAAGGCGAAGTGTCGCCCCAAGCCGTGTCCCGCGCAGCCCGAGGAGCACCAGCGACTCCTGCGGCTGGAAGCCGAGGCTGTGGGGTACGAAGGCCAGGATGTCCTGCGGGGTGCCGGCGCGCAGCACCTCAGGCATCCCTGCTCCGGAGGTATCAGGGGCCGGACCACCGCGTCCTGCAGCGGCGGGCCGGTCGGGCCGGCGGCGTCCGGGCCGGGCGCCGCCGGAAGCATGTCCTGCTTTCTGGGATTCGTTCATGCGCACCAGCCTGCCTCCGCGGGCGGCACACCGGTCCCGGCACCCTGTCTTCGGGGGACAACGGCCCCGCAGAACCGGATGGTGGCTTCGGTGTGGAGGAAGGAAGCTGTGGAGGAATGAGCTAGTCCGCTGCCGGTTCCTGGGCTGAGTGCCCGCCTTCCCCGGACCCGGCGCCCCTGCGCTCCTCGCGGCGGCGGCGGCGCTCCCGGGCCAGCGCATCCCGCAGCGGCGGCAGGCGCCGTCCTTCATCGGCCAGGGCCGCCCGGACCCTTCTGCGGTTGGCCAGGATGCCGGCCACCCCCACAACCGTCACCAGGAACTGCACGGCCAGGGCGATGCGGAAGGCTGCCATGTCATACAGGTCACCGCCGGAGAACCCCGTGTTGAGCAGGACATCGAGGACCAGGCCCACGAGGTACATCGAGATCAGCGAGGCAGTAAACCCGCCGATGTTCACGATCCCGGTGGCCGTGCCCAGGCGGGTGCTGGGGTTGTATGTCCGTGCGAAGTCGAAACCGATCATGGAGCCCGGCCCGCCAACGGCAAGCACTGCAACAAGACCCGCCAGGACCCAGACCGGAGCCGGGCCCGGCCAGAGCATTACCACGAGCCAGGCGCAGGCCATGGCAGCTGCGATCAGCAGGACCATGGTCGACCGGCGCAGCGGATGCCTGCCCACCCACGATCCCAGCCACGGTCCGCACACGATGGCAACCGCAACAAAGAAAGTCATCAACAGGGATGCTGCCGCGGGGGAAACCTGTTCGGCGCTGACCAGGTAGGGGTAGCCCCACATCAGCACGAACACCGTCCCGGGGAACTGGATGGTGAAGTGCGTCCACATGCCCAGCCGGGTGCCGGGCTGGCGCCAGGCTGCAGTGAGGGAACCGCCGTCGTGGGCCGCGCGCGGAGAACGCACGGCTGCGCCGGGCTGGTTGCGGATGAAAGCCAGCGCCAGCACGAAGGCGAGGACGGAGAGTGCCGCCGCTGACATGAACGCTGCATTCCATCCCAGTTCGTGCAGCGCCAGGGCGAAGGGAATGGCGCTGGCGATCTGGCCCAGCTGGCCGATGATCCCTGTCCACTGGGTCAGGACGGGAATTTTCGGCGCGGGGAACCAGGCAGGAAGCAGCCGGAGCACCGAGATAAAGGTCAGTGCATCGCCTGCACCAACCATCGACCGGCCCACAATGCCGGCGCCAACAGACTCCGCGGCGGCGAGCTGGAACTGCCCGGCGAACATCAGCACCGCTCCGGCGGCAATCAGGAGCCGGGGACCAAACCGGTCCACCAGCATGCCCACGGGAATCTGCAGTCCGGCATAGACGACCAGCTGCACGACCGTAAAAATGGACAGGACGGACGCAGTAGCAGAGAACCGTTCAGTTGCCTCCACACCCGCGACACCGAAGGCGGTCCGCTGGGTAACCGCAACCATGTAGGCGAAGACCCCGGCACCCCAGACCAGCCATGCACCCCGATTTTTCATACCGCACCGCCAGGCCCGGCGGTCACAGCACGGCCGACCCTATGCCTTGCCGCCGTCTTCGGGTGTTCCGGGCCGGTCGCCGCCGCCGGGAAGGGGCTCGGGGCCGTTCGGTTCAACGCTTTCCTCATCCTCGTCTGCCGCAGGGCCTTCGCCGTCCGGACCCGGTTCCTGCTCATTCTGTCCAACAAGCAGCGCCTCGGTCTCTTCCTCGGCCTGCGGGCTGGCCAGGTACGCTTCCACGGCGGCACCGAGCTCATCGGCGTCGGGCAGCTCATCGTTGTTCTTAACCAGCAGGGAACGCCGGACCGTGCTGCCGTTGTACTCGTCGTACCGGCTCTCCAGCGTGGACACGACGCCGCGTACCTCAGCCGAGGCGTCGACCTGCTGGGCAATCTGCTTTTCAACCTCCCGGCCGGCCTCACGCAGCCGGTCGGTCGGCAGCACCAGATTAGCCGCCGCACCGAGGTATTCCAGCGCCGCCACGGCGGCCGGCGGGAATTCGGCGTCCGAAAGGTAGTGCGGAACGTGGACAACATGGCCGACGACGTCGATGCCGGCCTCGGACAGGCGCAGCTCCAGCAGGTGCCCCACGGCAGCCTGGATCTGGGCCGTCGGCTTCCATGAACTGATGCCCTCGATCAGGTCCGGGCGGTTGCCGTGTGCCGTGACGCCGATCGGGCGCGTGTGCGGAACGGGCATAGGTATCGAATGGACCCAGGCCACGAGGGACACGTCGAGGGCGTGAACCAGGCTGAGCACCGCGGCGGTGAAGCGTTCCCACTGGAAATCGGGTTCAAACCCGGTCAGAAAAAGGAAAGGCTCACCCAGACCGTCATGGAAGCGATGCAGTTCGATGCGCGGAGCCTCGTAGCCCGTGAAGTGGTCCTCCACGAAAGTCAGCTGCGGACGGCGGGCACGGTAGTCGATGAGCTGGTCAGCGTCGAACGTGGCCACCAGGTCGTGTTCCAGGTTCTCGAAGAGCTCATCACGGACCTGGGACACCACATGTCCTGCCTCACCGAAACCCGTGAATCCGGCAAGCAGCGGCAGCCCGCGCACTTCGGCGGAAGCGGCCAGTTCCGGATCCAGGTTGAACAGGGTCAGCGGATCAAGCATGTTGTACCTTCCTGCCACTCGTCCCGTTGGTTTGCGGGTGCGCTTATGAAACTAAGCGCTTGGTCGTCAATCCCTTACTCAAGGGTAAACGCCACGCAATAGCCGATTCATTCCATCCCGACGGCGGTCCGGCCGCGTGGGCAGCGGAGGAAGAGACTACGATCGGAAGAACAAAGCACAAAGAACACACACAAACGTGAGGATGAAGCTTCGTGAGCAAAGCCAGTGAGCCAGACCTGCAGGTCATTTCCCGGGACATCCGCAAGGTCCAAACGCAGGCACTGGTAGTCGGCGTCGGGCAGAGCCCTGACGGACCCGTCCTGGTGGACAGCCCGCTCTCACAGAAGTCTTCCTCGGCTGTGGCCGGTTCCTTCGCACTGCTGGGCGTCACCGGCGCCGCCGACCAGGTGGTCCGACTTCCCGGCCTGCCGGAGCTGGAGGCTGAAATGCTGGTCCTGGCAGGACTGGGACCCGTTGCCGCCGGCGAGCAGCTGGGCACCGAGTCGCTCCGCCGAGCCGCCGGTTCCGCCGTCCGGCAGCTCGCAGGCACTTCCACGGTCGCCCTGGCGCTGCCCGCCGCCACGGTGGAAGACGCTGCCGCCGTTGCCGAAGGTGCCCTGCTCGGCGCATACAGCTTCACGGAACACCGCAGCACCCACTCCGCCAAGGTTCCCGCGCCGGTCTCCTCCATCACCGTGGTTACCTCCACCGCCGGCGATGCCGCCCTGAAACCTGCGCTCGAGCGCGCCCGGGTTGTTGCCCGCGCCGTGAACGCCACCCGCACGCTGGTGAACCAGCCGCCCAGCCACCTCTTCCCCGAGACGTTCGCCGCCGCCGCCCGCGACGCCGCCCGGCCGCTGCCCGTCAAGGTCACCGTGTGGGACGAGAAGAAGCTCGAACGCGAAGGCTTCGGCGGCATCCTCGGCGTCGGCAAGGGATCAGCCCGCCCGCCGCGCCTGGTCAAGGTGGAGTACTCCCCCGCCCGCGCCAAGGCCAAGCTCGCCCTGGTGGGCAAGGGAATCACCTTCGATTCAGGCGGACTGTCCCTGAAGCCGGCCGCCGGCATGCAGGCCATGAAGTCGGACATGGGCGGCGCCGCGGTCGTCCTTAACGCCCTCCTGGCCGTTGCTGAACTGGGCCTGCCGCTCAAGGTCACCGCCTGGCTCTGCCTCGCCGAGAACATGCCCTCCGGCACGGCCCAGCGCCCCTCGGACGTCCTAACCACCTACGGCGGACGCACCGTTGAGGTCCTGAACACCGACGCCGAGGGCCGACTGGTCATGGCCGACGGCCTGGCGATTGCCAGCGAGGAAAACCCGGACGTCATCATCGACGTCGCCACCCTGACCGGCGCGCAGATGGTCGCCCTGGGCAACCGTGTCTCCGCCGTCATGGGCGAGGACGGCGTCCGCGATGCGGTCAAGGCCGCCGCTGACCGGGCTGGGGAACTGTTCTGGCCGATGCCGCTGCCGGAAGAGCTGCGCGCGAGCCTGGACTCCCCCACCGCTGACCTGGCGAACATCGGTGAGCGCTTCGGCGGCATGATGACCGCGGCCGTGTTCCTCCGCGAGTTCGTGGGAGAGGTCGACGGCGTGAAGATTCCGTGGGCCCATTTGGACATCGCCGGACCGGCGTTCAACGAAGGCGCACCCTACGGCTACACCCCAAAGGAAGGCACCGGCGTGGCCGTGCGCACGCTGGTGTCCTACGCGGAGGACGTGCTGGCCCGCGCGGTATAGCACCCCAATATGTTCTGCGTGCAACTTAAAGGGGCATTTGTTGCGCGTGTTTCTGGTTACATTCGCCTTCCGGCCCACTTAACCGAGTGGATGCCAAGGAAACTGGGCGATAGTGTGAAACCTATTCACAACCGCCCGAATCACTAACCGACGCGCCATCAGTGCGTCAACAGATTACGCGAGGGAGCGTCCACGTGGCCGAAGAGGCAACTGCGCAAGAGTTCGACATCCTGATCCTCGGTGGAGGCAGCGGCGGCTACGCCGCAGCACTCCGCTCCGTGGAGCTGGGCTTTTCCGTTGGGCTGATCGAGAAGGGGAAGCTGGGCGGCACCTGCCTGCACAACGGCTGCATCCCCACCAAGGCACTGCTGCACTCAGCCGAAATCGCTGAAAACGCCAAGACTGCGGAGAAGTACGGCATCAAGGCCACCTTCGACTCCGTGGATATGAACGCCGTCAACTCCTACAAGGACAACATCATTGCGGGCAAGTTCCGCGGCCTGCAGGGCCTGATCAAGTCCAAGGGCATCACCGTCATTGAAGGCGAAGGACGCCTGACCAGCGAAAAGACCATTGAGGTCAACGGGCGGACCTACACCGGCTCCAACATCATCCTGGCCACCGGATCCTACTCCCGGTCGCTGCCGGGCCTGGAAATCGGCGGACGCGTCATCACCTCCGACCAGGCACTGACCCTGGACTACGTACCGAAGAGCGCCGTGATCCTGGGCGGCGGCGTGATCGGGGTCGAGTTCGCTTCGGTCTGGAACTCCTTCGGAGTGGACGTCACCATCGTGGAAGGCCTGCCGTCGCTGGTCCCCAACGAGGACGCCGCCATCATCAAGAACCTGGAGCGCGCCTACAAGAAGCGCGGCATCAAGTTCAGCACGGGCATCTTCTTCGAGAAGGTGGAGCAGAATGACGACGGCGTCGTCGTCACCCTCGCTGACGGCAAGACCTTCGAGGCCGAGCTGCTGCTCGTCGCCGTCGGCCGCGGGCCGGTCACCGCCAACCTCGGCTACGAGGAAGCCGGTCTGACCATGGACCGCGGCTTCGTCATCACCAACGAGCGCCTGCACACCGGCGTCGGCAACGTCTACGCCGTGGGCGACATTGTCCCCGGCCTGCAGCTGGCACACCGCGGCTTCCAGCAGGGCATCTTCGTCGCCGAGGAAATCGCCGGGCTCAAGCCGGTCGTGGTTGAAGACGTCAACATCCCCAAGGTCACCTACTGCGAGCCCGAAATCGCTTCCGTGGGCCTGACCGAGGCAAAGGCCAAGGAAAAGCTGGGTGCCGAAAACGTCCAGGTCCAGGAATACAACCTGGCCGGCAACGGCAAGACCTCCATCCTGGGCAGCTCCGGGCTGATCAAGATGGTCCGTGAGAAGGACGGCCCCATCATCGGCGTCCACATGATCGGCGGCCGCATCGGCGAGCAGATCGGTGAGGCCCAGCTGATCGTCAACTGGGAAGCCTACCCGGAAGACCTGGCCGGCCTGCTGCACGCGCACCCCACCCAGAACGAAGCCCTCGGCGAAGCCGCAATGGCCCTCGCCGGCAAGCCGCTGCACGGCTAGGGCAAAGAGTTTGCCGGTGCACCCGGCGCCAGCGGCGCCGGGTGCACTAGGCTTCACACCAACCAGCACCAGCGGCACGGCTGGTCAAAGAACTAATAAGGAGAAACGGGGACAATATGTCTGAAACCGTGAACTTACCCGCCCTTGGTGAAAGCGTCACCGAAGGCACCGTAACCCGCTGGCTAAAGCAGGTAGGCGATACCGTCGCCGTTGACGAGCCCCTGCTGGAAGTGTCCACCGACAAGGTAGACACCGAAATCCCGTCTCCGGTAGCAGGCGTCATCGAGGAAATTCTCGTGGCCGAGGATGATACCGCTGAGGTCGGCGAGGCGCTCGTGCGCATCGGCGACGGCTCCGGTTCTTCCTCCGATGACTCCGGTTCGGCGCCCGCCCAGGAAGAAGCGCCGGCAGCCGAAGAGGCTCCCGCCGAGTCCGAGGCCGCGCCCAACGAAGAAGCACCGGAAGAACCCGCGCAGGACGCCGGCTCCGATGAGTCCGGCGACAGCACCGACGTCACGCTGCCCGCACTGGGTGAAAGCGTTACCGAAGGCACCGTTACCCGCTGGCTGAAGGCCGTGGGCGACGACGTCGCTGTCGATGAGCCCCTCCTTGAGGTCTCCACCGACAAGGTTGACACCGAGATCCCCTCCCCCGTCGCCGGCAAGCTGCTGGAGATCAAGGTCAACGAGGACGAGACCGCCGAGGTCGGTTCCGTCCTGGCCGTCATCGGCTCCGGTTCCTCTGCTCCGGCCGCGGCCGAACCCAAGGAAGCTGAGCCCGTAGCTGCCGCACCTTCAACCGAGCGTGACGAGCCCGTCGCGGAACCGAAGGAAGAGGCGCCCAAGCAGGAAGCTCCCAAGGAAGACGCGCCCAAGCAGGAAGCCCCGAAGGAAGAGGCTCCGAAGCAGGAAGCTCCCAAGGAAGAGCCTCCGAAGCAGGAATCCGGCCAGGAAGAGTCCGGCTCCGGCACTTACGTCACCCCGCTGGTCCGCAAGCTGGCCAATGAGCACGGCGTGGACCTCTCCACCGTCAAGGGCTCCGGGGTAGCGGGACGCATCCGCAAGCAGGATGTCCTTGATGCTGCCGAAGCCGCCAAGGCAAAGGAATCGGCACCGGCTGCGGCGCCGTCGTCCTCTGACAAGGCCGCTCCGGCGAAAATCAGCGAAGAGAGCGCAAAGCTGCGAGGCACCACGGTCAAGGCGCCGCGGATCCGCCAGACCATTGCCCGGCGCATGATGGAGTCCCTGGACACCTCGGCACAGCTGACCCAGGTGCAGGAAATCGACATGACCCGCATCGCCACGATGCGGCAGAAGGCAAAGGCCGGCTTCAAGGAGCAGAACGGCGCCAACCTGACGTTCCTCCCGTTCATCGCCAAGGCCGTGGTGGAGGCGCTGAAGGCGCACCCGAAGCTCAACGCGTCCTACGACAGCGAGTCGCAGGAGGTCACCTACCACGACGCCGAGCACCTGGCGATCGCCGTCGATACCGAAAAGGGCCTGCTGGTGCCGGTCATCAACGACGCCGGGGACCTGAACCTCGCCGGCCTGGCAAAGAAGATCGCCGACGTCGGTGCACGCACCCGCAGCGGTAAGATCGGTCCGGATGAGCTCTCCGGCGGCACCTTCACGATCACCAACATCGGCAGTGTCGGCGCCCTCTTCGACACCCCGATCATCAACCAGCCCCAGGTGGGAATCCTGGGCACCGGTGCGATCGTGAAGCGTCCGGTTGTGCGGACTGACGAAGACGGCAATGACACCATTGCCATCCGGTCGATGATGTACCTGTCGCTGACATACGACCACCGCCTGGTGGACGGCGCCGACGCAGGCCGCTTCCTGCAGACCCTCAAGGCGCGCCTTGAAGAAGGCAGCTTCGAAGCCGATCTTGGCCTTTAACTGCTAAGGCAGGTTGAAGGCGGGTATCCCTCCAGGGGCACCCGCCTTCCGGCTTTAAGTCGCCTTCGACCTGCGATTTTCTACCCGTTGTAGAATAGTTATCGGAATAATTACGCACCCTGACACACTGTCGGTAAGATCGAAACCATGGACTTCCTTCACAACTTCCTCGTCTTCCTGCACATCCTCGGTGCCGGCGCAATCGTCGGCATCTGGCTTGCCAAGATCAAGAACCCCACCGTGATGCCCGGACAGTTCCACGCCGCACTGCTGCAGCTGGTAACCGGCATCCTGCTGGTAGGCGTCAACGAAATGGGCGACGGAGATGTCAACCACATCAAGGTTGCCGTCAAGCTCACCATCGCACTGGTGATCGCCGTCATGGCCTTCATCGGCCAGCGAAAGTACAAGAAGGACCAGCCGGTCTCGGGCGTCCTGGCCAATGGCGTAGGCATCCTCACCGTGGTCAACGTGGCAGTTGCCACTATGTGGTAACCGGCCCCTGGACGGCGATGCGACGCTGACCAGCCGAGCTGCTAGGCCCTTCCCCCCCCGCTGTTGGAGGGGAGGGGCCTTTTTCGTGCCCCTGGCCGGATGGGGACACACGACGGCGTCCGGGTCTGGCTGTTGGAAGCCCGTCCTGCAAGGATAGGCGCCAGTGCGTCCGGCAAACCCGCCCGGAGCCATTCCCGAAGGAGCATCCATGGCTACTGTCCGTTCAGCCCACACCATCTGGAACGGCGACCTGTTCCACGGCCGTGGTGAAGTCACACTCGATTCTTCCCAGCTGGGAACTTACGACGTCACCTGGAAGGCTCGCGCGGAGGAGGCAGAGGGACGCACGAGCCCCGAGGAACTGATTGCCGCCGCGCATTCAGCCTGCTTCTCGATGGCCTTCAGCAACGCACTCGCAGAGGCCGGCAAGACGGCAGAGCGCATCGAAACATCAGCCGAAGTCACGTTCGTTCCGGGCACCGGCATCACGGGCAGCCATCTGCGTGTCAAAGCCCTTGTTCCGGACCTGACGGCGGAAGAATTCACGGACATCGCTGAGTCCGCCAAGACCGGCTGCCCGGTGTCGCAGGCCCTGGCCGGCATCAGCATCACCATGGAGGCCACTTTGGAGGCCTAGAACCGGCAGGTCTGTTTCTCGGTGAACGCCGCGGCTTACAAGGCCGTGCCCACCCAGAGTCCGGCAAACGCCGCGCCCACTGAGGCAGCCAGCATCAGCACGCCGCTCAGGAAGGCTGCGGCACGCCGTCCCTCCCGGAGGAGCTGCACCGTCTCATAGCTCGCCGTACTGAAGGTTGTGTAACCCCCCAGTAACGCGGTGCCGACGGCGATGCCGAGTTCGCTGGGAAGCATGCGGTCAACGGTCAGCCCGGTAAGCACGCCCAGGATGGCGGAACCGGACACATTGATGAGGGTTGTGGCCCACTGAAACGCGGTCTTGAGGCGGGAGCGGATCAACCCGTCAATAACGAACCGCAGTGCCGCACCCGCACCGCCGGACAGCGAAAGCAGCAGGAAAAGCCAGGGAGTCACAGACGCCGCCCCCGATCCTTCTTCCCGCGCGGCCGGTCCGCGGTTCGGCCGCTGACCGCGGTGGAAAGGGCTATCCCTGCCCACGTCGCACAAGCGCCAAGCACAACCGTTCCAAACGCGTACGCCAGGGCTGCCGGCACCAGCCCGTCCTGCAGCAGCACTGATGTATCCCTTGCAAGGGCGCTGTAGGTCGTGAAACCGCCGCAGAAGCCCGTTCCCAGAAGGAGCCGAAGGTTCATTCCGGAAGTGTGCCTGGAACCTTTCCCGGTGAGGGCCGCGTAGAGACAGCCGAGCAGGAAGGCCCCCGTGACGTTGACCGCCGGGATGGCCAGCGGCACCGCGCCGATGCTCGGCAGCAGCAGTGAAAGAGCCTCCCTGCACGCTGCTCCGGCCCCGCCTCCCAGGGCAACCAACCCGATCAGCCGCCAGCGCAGGTGCGGAGGGCGTACGCCGCCGCTCATTCCGCCGGCCGGTCCGATGCGCTTTCGTTCCTCCTCGAAGCGGCCGGAACCACCACCACCGGCCGATGCTGCCGGCGGGCGAGCTTCGCGGCTACGGAGTGGCTGAGCAACTCCTGGATTCCCCCGCCCATGGCACGCTGGCGTGCCCCCACCACGATCATTGCGGCGTCAACGGTTTCCGCCAGATGGCCCAGGGCCGTGGCAGCCTCGCCGGGTATGGCCAGGGTGCGCCACCGAATGGTCCTGCCGCTGAGGATGACGGCCAGGTCCTCCGCCAGCTTCGGATCAAAATCGGCCTCACTCTCGTCCGCGAAATCAGGGTCGAGGGGAGAGCTGGTCACAGATCCGTCCGGAGACTCGCCGGTAGCGAAACGGGCGGGGTTGGCACAGGCACAAATCAGTTCCGAACCGAATTGCGCTGCGAAGCGTGCGGCTTCCCGGACGACCCGCGGTGACTGGCCCGGAGCGACCCCCACCACTACGGGATGCCCCGGCTGCGCCCCATCGTGACTGTCCATCGCGTGACCTTACTCCCGTTCTTCGTTACCGCTGACGTGCGCAGCCTGCGGCCTCGGAGGCAGCGGTGCCGGGCGAAGGCTGGGATAGCCTTCCCGGGCCGGCGGCACATCAGTGGGGATCTCCGCGAGCATTTCCTTCAGGATCGCCACCCCCTGCTCCAACTGGGGGTCGACGCCGGCGGCATAGGCGTGCGGCGGGTACGGAACCTCAATGTCCGGCTCGACTCCCCTGTTCTCGACGCCGAAGCCCACGCCCTTGGTAAACCAGAAAGCGTAGCGCGGCTGGGTCACGGACGTGCCGTCCGCCAAATCGAATCGGCCGTCAACGCCAACGACGCCGCCCCAGGTCCGGGTGCCGACTACCGGTCCGATTCCCCGCAGCTTGGCCACCTGCGTCACGATGTCACCGTCAGAACCGGCGAACTCGTCGGTGAGGATCACAACCGGGCCCCGAGGTGCCTGGTCCGGGTAGGTACCGGCCTGTTCTCCGCGCGGAAGCATCCACGCCGTGACCTTCCGCCCGATCAGTTCCGCGACGAGCTGGGAAGTGTGGCCGCCGCGGTTATGGCGGACGTCAATGACCAGTCCGTCTTTGGCCGCCTCGCTGTCCAGGTCACGGTGAAGCTGCGCCCAGCCGCTGGCGACCATATCCGGAATGTGGAGGTATCCGAAACTCCCGTCGGATGCCGCGCGAACGGCCCGGCGGTTCGCGTTCACCCGGTTCTGGTAGCGAAGCCTCTCCTCGCTGCGCAGGGGAACGACGGCGATCCGCCGCTGCTGCGGGCCGTCTTCGCCTGAACTGCGGACAACTGTCAGTTCCACGACGCGGCCGCCGGCGCCCACCAGCAGTGCGGCAGGTCCCTTGTCGGGCGGAACCGGCAGGCCGTCCACGGCAGTAATGAGGTCCCCGGGACGAACGTCCGCACCCGGAGCGCTGAGCGGTGAAATTGCCTTGGGGTCTGAAGACTCCGGGTCAAGGATGCGCACAACTTCCCAGCCGCCTGCACCCGGCCGGAGATCAGCGCCAAGGAATCCCTGCGCTCCCCCGCCCGTTTCCGCAGTGCCGGCAGCGGTGACGTACGCGTGGGAGGTGCCCAGTTCACCGTGCAGCTCCCACAGCAGGTCAACCAGGTCATCGTGGGAGCCCAGGTTCTGCACCAGGGGACGGTAACGCGCATGGACTTCTTCCCAGTCCAGTCCGCCCATGTCCGGGGTCCAAAAGAACTCACGCTGCAGCCGCCAGGCTTCATCGAAGGCCTGTCCCCAGATCTTCAGCGGCTCAAGGAGGATCCGAATCCTTGCCAGGTCGACGGTGACGTTCTCCGGGGAATCCTCGTCCGTCCGGGCACCTGCGGGAACCGCCCGCAGGCGGTGTTCGTTGCGCACCACCACCGTGCCTGCGTCCCGAGCGAGTTCGTAGTCCTCCAGGACGGGTACGAGCACGGAGACTTCCCTGGCCGCCATATCGAAACGCTCAAGCCTCTTGCCCGGCGCACGGTCCGAGGAACTGGCCCGCCCGTCGCCGGTGACGCCGTACACGTCTTCGGCCAGCCACAGCAGCGCACTTTCCGCGGCGCGCAGCTTGGTGTAGCTGCCCTGCGGAACCGGAACCGCGATGATCCGCTCTGCCAGACGGTCCAGGTCCACGGAGGTTCCGGGAACATCGGCGTCCTGCGGATCGTCGGATGACGTCTTTTCAGCCGGGGTCCCTTCCACTACGTGGGCGGAAGGGCCGAACGGCGATTCGGTGCCTGCGGCAAGCGCCACGAGAAACGGCTTCGTAGAAGTGGGGAATCCCAGGTCGAACCCGTGCGTGTCATAGACCGGGTCGAAGCTGCGCTCGGACAGGAACGCGAGGAACTTTCCGTCCGGGGTGAATGAGGGGCTGTGGTCATGGAACCGGCCGTCGGTCACGTCCGTGATCGCCGTCTCCGTCCCTGAGACTTCCCGGAGCCGGATCCGGCTGCGGGCTCCGTGGACCGTGACGGGTTCGGCCCAGGCCAGCCAGCGTGAGTCAGGGCTGAATGCCAGGTCCGTCACGGCTCCGTGGCCACTATCGGCTATCTCGGCAAGCTTTGCGGTACCCGCATCCAGGAGGTAGACCTTGCCGAACTCGGTGGCGACGGCCACGAGACTGCCGTCCGGGCTGGGTACCAGCTGCGATGTGCGGGAGAGCGACGGGAAGGGAATCCGTACCAAGCCGGCCTCAGCCGCCTTTTCCTGGGAGGCGAGGACTGCCTCGGACGCACCCTGGGCTGGTTCGTCGGTGCTGTCCTGGCCTTCGGTACGGGTATCGGCCTTGACGGACGTGTCCGTGCTGCCTGCCGCGGGGCGGCCGATTGCCGAGACCGGACGCGGCAGTTCGGTCGCGCCGGGCTCGGTGGAGGATGGGGCAGGGGCGGGAACCGGGGCCGGGCGCAGATACCCGGCGGCCGGCAGCGAGGCGAAGACGTCCTTGATGAACAGTGCCTCTTCATTGCCCGGGTCCGCGGCGTATACGGCCCGGCCATCCGGCAGCGGACGTCCAAGCCGGGCACGTACGCCCGGAGTAGCCTCAATGACGCGGGACGGGCCGTCCTGATGGGTGAGCCAGTGCAGAGTGCCGTGGGTTTCCACGACGCTGGCCTTGCCTGCGGCATCCGGGAATGCCGCCCGGAGGTGCCGGGCCGCGTCGAGCGGACGCGGCCGCCGGTTGGTCCCGGCGGATCCCAGGGTAATGTCCAGGCGTTCCGCCTCGGCGTCCAGGGACGACAGGATCCACAGCGAGCCGGCCGATTCGAAGACGATCCGAGTGCCGTCCGATGAAGGATGCCGGACGTAGAATTCCTGGAAATCGGTGTGCCGCCGGAGGTCGGTCCCGGCAGGCGTTACAGAGTAGATGTTGCCGTAGCCCTCGTGGTCGGAGAAGAAAGCGATCCTGCCCCCGACCCACATGGGGTAGGCAAGGTTACCCTCGAGTTCCGGCACGAGGCGGACGAACTCGCCGTTGCCGTCCGCGTCGATCCACAGTTTCCCTGCGGTACCCCCGCGGTACCGCTTCCAGCGGGCCGGCTCGCGGCTGAGCACCGAGCCGATAACCAGGGGCCGTTCGTCCCCCAGCACGGGGCCGTGGGCCAGCGTATCCACCGGACCGTAGGGAAGCCGCTGCGGCGCGGACCCGTCCAGCGGCACCTCATAGGCCCAGCGCAGCCGGAAGTCCTCGAACTCAAAGGGGCTCGTCGCAATGACGGCACCTCTCGGCGTAAACCCGCGGACCGTGGTGCTCTGGTTGCCCCAGAACGTGAGCTGGCGGAAGTCGCCGCCGTCGGTATCAGCAGTTACGACTTCAGGGGCGGAGCCCTGCGTGACGCTCCACGCAATTCTCGAACCATCCGGTGAGAATTTGGGGTTCCTTGCCGGCAGCTGCAGGGACGAAACCCGCCAGGCACGGCCCCCGGAGACCGGTGCCACCCACACATCGTCCTCGGCCACGAAGGTCACTCGGTCGCCGTGCAGGTCGGGGTAGCGAAGATACGGAGTTGAACTCATACCTCCGATCCTATCTTTTGCCTGCTGCGGGCTCCTGAAGGCGTGCCGCCGCAGGCAGCACCGAAGCGATCCGCCAATTCCCTCCGGTCCGCTGCAGTTCAAGGACCACGTCCTGGCGCTGCGCCGTGCCGGGTTCCGCTGCCAGGGTTCCGTCGCTGCGCACCTGCTTCCAGGCTGAGAGCTCGGCGGAGACCGCTACTCGGACTCGCTCCGCGGAAGAGATGCCCTCGGCGGAAGCATCCAGTACTGCCGCGGTGAGGCCCTCAAGCCGTTCACCACGCTCCTGCAGTGCCTGGACTGCTACCAGGTCCGCTGCTTCCGCCGCCGAGCCTGGATGGTTGACCTGCTCAAGAAGCACCGGGTTTCCCACTGCGAACGCGCGGGCGCGAAGTGCGGTGAGCACCTTTGCGGCAGCCAGCGGGTCATCCCCGGCCAGTACCGCCAGCTCACGTGGCGTCGGTCCGGATTCGGGACCCGAGGTGTCCAGCGCCTCTCCCGCGGCGGGGACCGGATTGACGGCGTCCGGGCGGAGCAGTTGAGGGGCAAAAGCCGCGATGGCTCCCAGCACGGCAATTGCCCCCACCAGCAGGGCGGCCGCAGCCAACAATCCGCGCCTCTCCCCTGCACGGCCGCGGTTCTTCCGTGCCCCGGTCCCCGGGACCGTGGTCCGCGCCTTCCGCCGCGGCTCTTCCCACGGGGCCCGCCGGGAGCGGCGCCCCTTCCGCCACCGCGGGGTGCGGGCGCGCCGGGACCGGACTGGATGCGAGGTGCGGCGGGTGCGCAGTTCCGCGGCAACGCTCGGGTGGACAGACGGGAGCAGGTCCAGCGGTTCCGCCGGGCAGGACCGCAGCACTCGAGCGGCGAAGTCACCGGCCCCGGGGCGTGAATGCGGGGCGTCTTCCAGCGCCGAATCCACCAGGTCCCGCAGTGCCGCCGGAAGCTCCGGCAGCAGGACGCTGAGCGGCAGGCGAAGTCCCGGAACCAGGGGTCTTCCGGTGAGCATGAACCATGCCAGCGCACCCAGCGCAAACACGTCTCCGGCTGCACCGGCGCCGTGCTCCGCCGCCGAACCAGCTGTACGGGGTGCGGTGAATCCAGGTGTTCCCGTGCCGCCTGTCGAGGGTTCGGCCAGGAGCCTGCCCGTGCCGAAATCAGCCAGCAGCGGTTTCCCGTTTGCCGTGAACAGGACATTGCCCGGTGACACATCTCCGTGGACGGCGCCCTCAGCGTGGAGGCAGTCCAGGGCGCGCCCCACCGCCACGAGCACAGTGACCGTTTCCCCGGCGCTGAGGGCGCCGCGGGCAGCCACCAGCCGGGCCAGGCTGTCGCCGGGCGCGTACTCCAGCAGCAGCCCGTTACCCCGGGAAGTGGCAAGGAACCCCTCAATGCCCAGCAGGTTCTCATGCCGGTACCTGGACAGGATGGCAAGCTCCCTGCGCATTTCAAAACCGTCAGCCTCGGCGTCCAGCCCAAGCGGCACCTTCAAGGCGTACCGCTTCTGTTCCCCGGGCCGTTCCACCAGCCACACGGAGGAGCTGCTCCCCCGCCCCAGGCATCGTCCGACGCGCCATTCGGCGTCAGGGAGTACCGGCCTGAGCGGGGAATCCGCGTCGACCGGTCCGGGCACGTCCGGGTCCTGGGCCATCTGCATGCCCACCTTTCTAGCTCTTCCGGCGCAGTCCCGCAGAAGTTATCCACAGGTCCGGTCCAAACGTGACGTGAATCATGCCAGCTTTCCATCACAATCCCGGCTAGGGTAACCGTATGGATTTGCAGTTTCTGCGCGTGGGCCTTGCACCGGACTACCTTGATTACCGGGAGGGGTGGGACCTTCAGCGCAGTGCCCACTCGGAGGTGAGGGACGGCAGCCGTCCGAACACCGTTTTCCTGCTTGAGCACACGCCTGTCTACACCGCGGGGCGCCGCACCGAACCTCACGAGCGACCCTTCGACGGCACGGAGGTTGTCAGCGTTGACCGCGGAGGCAAGCTCACCTGGCACGGACCGGGGCAGCTCGTGGGGTATCCCATCATCAAGCTGCCGGACCCTGTCCTGGTAGTGGACTACGTGGCGGCACTCGAAGATGCACTCATCGCAGTGCTGGCCGGCTACGGCGTCGAAGGCAGCCGTGTCCAAGGCCGCTCCGGCGTGTGGATCACCGGCACGGACAGCGCCCAGGACCGCAAGATTGCCGCCGTGGGAATCCGCGTGGACCACGGCGTCACCATGCACGGCTTCTCGTTGAACTGCAGCAATGACCTGGCGCCTTACTCCCAGATCATCGCCTGCGGCATCACGGATGCCGGAACTACCTCGCTCACCCGGGAGACGGGAACCCTGGTGACCCCCGCTGCGGTCGTGCAGCGTGTCGAGGAGGAACTCATGCGTACCCTCGGGAGGCTCGCCAGCCGTCCGGGAGCCGCCGCGTCCGCACCAGCGGCCGCCGGCACAGTCCAAGAAACACAAGGAGCCGTGACGTGACACTTGCCCCCGAAGGCCGCCGCCTGCTGCGCATCGAGCAGCGAAACGTCGCCGTTCCGGTGGAACGCAAGCCCGACTGGATCAAGGCCAAGGTAAACATCGGCCCCGAGTACGTGCACCTCAAGGGCCAGGTGAAAAAGGAAGGCCTCCATACGGTCTGCGAGGAAGCCGGGTGCCCCAACATCTTCGAGTGCTGGGAAGACAAGGAGGCCACCTTCCTCATCGGCGGCTCGGACTGTACCCGGCGCTGCGACTTCTGCCAGATCGACACCGGCAAGCCCTCTCCCCTGGACCGCATGGAACCCATGAAGGTTGCCCGCTCGGTCCAGTCGATGAACCTGCGCTACGCGACTGTTACCGGCGTGGCACGCGATGACCTGGCGGATGAGGGTACCTGGCTGTATGCGGAAACGATCCGGCAGATCCACGCCGTAAACCCGGGTACCGGCGTCGAAATCCTGATTCCGGACTTCTCCGGCAAGCCCGAGCACATCCAGGCGATCTGCGAAGCAGCGCCGGAGGTCTTTGCGCACAATGTGGAGACAGTGCCGCGGCTGTTCAAGCGGATCCGCCCGGCGTTCCGCTACGAGCGCTCCCTGGACGTCATTACCCAGGGCCAGGCGCTGGGCATGGTGACCAAGTCAAACCTGATCCTGGGCATGGGTGAGACCCGGGAGGAGATTTCCGGTGCGCTGCGTGACCTCCGCGGGGCCGGCTGCGACCTGCTGACCATCACCCAGTACCTGCGCCCCAGCGAACGCCACCTGCCGGTTGACCGCTGGGTCAAGCCCGAGGAGTTCGTGGAACTGAGCGCCGAAGCGGAGGAACTCGGTTTCCTGGGCGTCATGAGCGGGCCGCTGGTCCGGTCCTCCTACCGCGCGGGCCGCCTGTGGGCCGGCGCCATGCGGAAAAAGGGCCGGGTCCTGCCGCCGGCCCTGGCGCATATCGAGGATTCAGGAACCGCAGCGCAGGAAGCCTCCGCAGTACTGGCCCGGCAGTAACCCGGGGTTCCCGCCACTCCTCGGCGGCCCGGCGCACCCTGTAGTCACAGGGAGAAAGCGCCGGGCCGTCATCACGTAGAATTGACGCATTATGGCCAACAGCACTGATTCCGACGCATCCAAGGGCGCCCGCCGCGGCCTCTTCTCCCGCAAGCCGAAGGCGGAAAAGAAGAACAAGCAGCCCGGCCGCATGAAACAGATCGCCGATGTCTTCAAGATGACCCGGCGCAACGACCCCAGCGTTATCTGGCGGATGGCAGGTGCCTTCTTCGGCATCATCGCCATCGGCCTGATCATCGGGTTCCTGATCGACAACTGGGTGACGATGCTCATCATCGCGATCCCGCTCGGTCTGCTGGCCGCCATGTTCATCCTCTCCCGCCGGGCCGAGCGTGCCGCCTTTTCCCAGATTGAAGGCCAGCCCGGAGCTTCCGGTGCTGCGCTCTCCGTCCTGCGCCGCGGCTGGATCCTCGAAGAGCAGCCAGTGGCTGTAAGCCCGCGGACCCAGGACGCAGTGTTCCGCGCGATTGGCCGTCCCGGCATCGTGCTGGTGACCGAAGGACCCTCAAACCGTGTCAAGGCACTGGTCGACGGCGAACGCCGCAAGATGAACCGCATTGTTCCCAACGTTCCGGTCCATGTCATCCAGACCGGCCGCGGTGAAGGACAGGTACCGCTGCAGCAGGTGGCCAAAAAGGTCAAGAAGATGAAGAAGTCCCTCACCAAGCAGGAAGTCCAGGCAGTCAACAAGCGGCTCTCCGCCATTGGCCAGCGCCTGCCCATCCCCAAGGGAATCGATCCGTACAAGGCTCGTCCGGATCGCAAGGCCGCGCGCGGCCGCTAAGCCCAGCCAATAAGGAACGCCCCCGGCAAGCTGCCGGGGGCGTTCCTTATTGGCATGTTTCGTTCGAGTGCGGGGTCAGCGTCCGTGCTTGACCTTGACCAGGACGGTTTTCATGGCCCGGTCGTGCAGGCCGCGCTGGTCCGCGTCGAACACCAGGGCCGGGATCACCAGGCAGAGGAGCAGGGTGCGGACGACGCCGGCGAGGGGGCCCGCTGCGCTGCCGTCCAGTTTCTGGACCTGCAGGCTGAAGACGCGGTGGCCGATGCTGTAGCCCAGCAGACCCACCAGCACGATCTGCTCAGCGGCGAAGACCGCCAGGATCGAAACTTCTGTGCCGCCGAAGAACGCGTAGGCAATGTCCGAGGCGATCGCCCAGTCGATAACCAGCGCCCCGAGACGGGGACCGACGCGGGCAATCGAACCCGGCCCGCGAGGCGGCCTGCCCAGGCGCCGGCCGGGCCAGTTGCCTTCGTCCGACGGGGGGCCTTCGAGCCATGAACCTAAGCTTCTTCTGTCAACCACCGTTTAAGACTACCGGGTTGCCCAAGGCACGGCGGGCGCTTCGTGAAGCGGACAATTATGCCTGTGGCCGCGCGCACAGGCTAGGGTGGTTACAGGAGCACGGTGCACGTAACGTTGCCGAAACATCGGTGACACGGGCGGGTAATGGGGTGCTCCTAGACTATTTCCAGTTGTTGGATCCCGCGGGAATTCCCAGCTGGCGCAAGGACAGGCCCACCGCCCGAGGCCTTCCAACCAAACATGTATAAGGAGCATAGACACGATGTTCAAGAATGCGGACGAGGTCCTCAAGTTCATCGCTGACGAAGATGTGAAGTTCGTTGACATCCGGTTCACCGACCTTCCCGGCGTGCAGCAGCACTTCAACGTTCCGGCCAAGTCCGTGGATGCCGACTTCTTCATCAACGGCCAGCTCTTCGACGGTTCCTCCATCCGCGGTTTCCAGGGAATCGCAGAGTCGGACATGCAGCTGATTCCCGACGTCACCACCGCGTTCCTGGACCCGTTCCGCATCGAGAAGACGCTCGCCCTGAACTTCTCCATCGTGAACCCCCGCACCGGTGAGCCCTACCACCGCGATCCCCGCGGCGTAGCTGAGCGTGCTGAAGCCTACCTGGCTTCCACCGGCATCGCCGACACCGCGTTCTTCGCCCCCGAGGCAGAATTCTTCATCTTCGACAACGTTCAGTACGAATCCGCCCCGCAGGGCAGCTTCTACAAGGTCGACTCGATCGAAGCTCCCTGGAACAGCGGCCGCGAGGAAGAAGGCGGCAACCTGGGTAACAAGACCCCGTTCAAGGGCGGCTACTTCCCCGTTGCGCCGGTGGACAAGCAGGCTGATCTCCGCGACGCCATCTGCGTCGAACTGGACAACGCGGGCCTTGAGGTCGAGCGCTCCCACCACGAGGTCGGCGGCGCCGGCCAGGCCGAGATCAACTACAAGTTCACCACGCTGACCCACGCGGCCGATGACCTGATGAAGTTCAAGTACATCGTCAAGAACGTCGCCGATGCCTGGGGCAAGTCCGCAACCTTTATGCCGAAGCCGGTCTTCAACGACAACGGTTCGGGCATGCACTGCCACCAGTCGCTCTGGAACGGCGGCGAGCCCCTGTTCTACGACGAGAAGGGCTATGCGGGCCTTTCGGACGTCGCACGCTGGTACATCGGCGGCCTCCTGAAGCACGCTTCCGCTGTCCTGGCCTTCACCAACCCGACGGTGAACTCCTACCGCCGCCTGGTCAAGGGCTTCGAGGCGCCGGTGAACATGGTCTACTCCCAGGGCAACCGCTCCGCCGGTATCCGCATCCCGATCACTGGTTCCAACCCGAAGGCCAAGCGCATCGAGTTCCGCGCTCCGGACCCCTCGTCCAACCCGTACCTCGCCTTCGCAGCCCAGCTGATGGCAGGCCTGGACGGTATCAAGAACCGCATTGAGCCGGCAGACCCGATCGACAAGGACCTCTACGAGCTCCCGGCCGAGGAAGCCAAGGACATCCAGAAGGCTCCGGGATCCCTCGAGGAAGCACTGGATGCCCTCGAGGCGGACAACGAATTCCTGCAGGCAGGCGGCGTGTTCACCCAGGACATGATCGATGCCTGGATCACCTACAAGCGTGAGAACGAGATCTTCCCGCTCTCCCTGCGCCCGAACCCCTTCGAGTTCGAGCTCTACTACGGCGTCTAGCATTCCCCGCGGCAAACTCAGCCGCGGCCGACAAGGCCCGCACCGCTGCTCCGGCAGCCGTGCGGGTCTTTGTTTTCGTCGCCGAATGGCATTGACCCGGCAGGCAATCAGGTAGACGGTGGACGCATGCCCGGATCATTGCAGCCGTTGTGGGACAGCCTCGCCTCTCAGGTGCAATCCGGGTGGTGCCCGGGACTCGTTGCGGGGGTCCGCATCGGCGGGCAGACCGAAGTCAGGGCCTTTGGAACGCTGGATCTGCGGGGGACCGCCCCGGTGCAGCCCGGCACGCCGTTCCGAATCGCGTCGCTGAGCAAGCTGATCGGCGGAGCACTGGCCCTTGACCAGGTGGCCGAAGGGAGGCTGACCCTGGACGATGACATCTCACGCTGGCTGCCCGGGCTGGGAGACCTTCGCGTGCTGGCGTCACCGGACGCCCCGCTCTCCGTGACCGTTCCGGCACGCGGGCCGGTGACGCTGCGCCACCTGCTGACCCTCACTGCGGGCTTTGGCATAGATTTCGGCGAGACACCCTATTCCAAGGCCACCCGCGAACTGCTCTGGGGCCCCAATCCCCCGGACATGGACCCTGACACCTATTTGGACCGCCTGGCGCAGCTGCCGCTGGCCGCCCAGCCGGGCCAGCGCTGGATGTACCACTCAGGTGCGGACCTGCTCTCGGTACTGCTGTCCAGGATCGCCGGCAAACCGCTGTCCCAGCTGCTGGCAGAGCGGATCACCGGCCCGTTCGGCCTGGCCGGAACCGGGTTCCCCACCGGAACGGAAGAGTTCCCGGCTGCATACCAGGAGGAGGACGGTGAGCTGGTGGAGGCCGTGTCCTACAGGGACGCCTTCGGCGCTTCGCCGCAGTTCGAATCCCTCGGCGGCGGCATGGTCTCCACCGTTCCGGACTATGCAGCCTTCCTGTCCGCGCTGGCAGACGATGTGCTGCTTCCGGCAGGCACGGCAGCCTCGATGGCAACGGACCAGCTGACCTCGGGCCAGCGTGCCGGCTTCACCGAAATGGCCGGGCCGGGAGAAAGCTGGGGTTACATGACGGCGGTCCGGACCAAACCCGGCGCTTCCTGGTCCGAGCCCGGAATGTGGGGTTGGGCGGGAGGGTCCGGCACCAGCGCCGCTGTCTATCCGAACGGGGACATCGGAGTGGTCTTCACGCAGCGCTTTATGTCCGGCCCACAGGACAGCTTCGACTGGTTCTGGGGACCCTTCGGGGCTGCCCGGTCCGCGGCACGCGGCATGCCCGGGACCGCCGGCGCTTAACGCACGACGGCGGCGCCGCGCCTGACCGTTCCAAACCAGGCACCGCACCGCCGTCGTCATCGGCTCGGACGCTAGAGAACCTTTGCCAGGAAGTCCTGCAGCCGCGGGGACTGCGGGTTGCCGAAGAGCTCCTCAGGAGCGTTTTCCTCCACGATGTGGCCGTCAGCCATGAAGACCACGCGGTCGGCGACTTCGCGGGCGAAGCCCATCTCATGCGTGACCACGACCATGGTCATGCCTTCCCTGGCCAGGTCGCGGATCACCTGAAGCACCTCGCCGACCATTTCCGGGTCCAGGGCTGATGTTGCCTCATCGAAGAGCATGACGTCCGGCTTCATGGCCAGCGCGCGGGCAATCGCCACACGCTGCTTCTGGCCTCCGGAGAGCTGCGCGGGGCGTGCATCGGCCTTATCCGCCAGTCCCACCCGCTCCAGCAGCGACAGTGCGTTCTTGCGCACCTCCGCTTTGGAGCCCTTCTTCAGTTCAACCGGTGCCAGCATGATGTTCTCCAGCACGGACATGTGCGGGAAGAGGTTGAAGTGCTGGAAGACCATGCCGATGTGCTGGCGGACCTTATTCAGGTCGACCTTGGGATCGGTGAGGTCGAAGCCGTCGATGACGACCTTTCCGGCGGTGATTTCCTCAAGCTTGTTCAGGCAGCGCAGGAAGGTCGACTTGCCGGAACCGGACGGGCCGATTACACAGACCACTTCGCCCTCGGCTACGGCGACGTCCAGGCCTCTCAGGACCTCGACCGGGCCGTAAGACTTGCGCAGGCCGATGGTTTGGATCTTGCTCACTTGTTGAACCTCTTATCCAGGACGTCCGCCAGCTTGGTAAGCAGCGTGATGACGATGAAGTACAGGGCGGCGACGATAATCAGTACCTCTGCGGTACGGAAGTTCACCGCGTAGACCTGCTGCGCCTGGTATGTCAGTTCAGCGAAGCCGATGACGGCCAGCAGCGACGTGTCCTTCAGGGTGATGACGAACTGGTTGATAAAGGACGGCGTCATGATCTTCACTGCCTGCGGAATGATGATCTTCTGCATGGTCTTGCCGTAGCCAAGGCCCAGGCTGCGGGCTGCCTCCATCTGGCCCGGATCCACCGACTGGATGCCGCCGCGAACGATCTCGGTCATGTAGGCACCGGCGTTGAGGCTCAGCGTCAGGACGCCTGCGGTCAGCACGTCAACCGGCTGGCCGATGATCTGCGGCAGGCCGAAGTAGAAGAAGAACGCCTGTACGAGCACCGGGGTGCCGCGGAAGATCGACACGTAGGTAGTGGCAATGCCGCGCAGCACCACCTTGGAGCTGACCTTGAAGAAGCCGAAGATTACGCCGAGGATCAGTGCGAAGAACAGGGACAGGGCGGTAGCCAGCAGCGTCAGGCCAAGGCCCTTGGCGAAGGCGGGCGCGTTGTCGGTGACCAGGGACCAGAAGCTTGAATCGGCTGCGCCGGCGTCCAGGTAGCGGTCAAGGATCTCGTCGTATTCGCCCGATTCGCGCAGGTCAGCGAGCCCGGCGTTGAACGCCTCAAGCAGTTCGGGGTTCGTGTCCGCATTGACGGCAAAACCGTAGGAGGAACCAACTTCCTTCTCGGTGACGGTCTTCAGTCCGTTGCCGGACTTGATGCCGTAGGCGAGGACGGGATAATCGTCGAAGACGGCAACGGAGGAGCCGGCCTTGACGTCGTCGTACATCTGCGCCGACTGGGCGAACGCGATGACGTCGAAACCGTACTCGTCCTTGATGGAGTCGGCGAAGGCCTGGCCTTCGGTGCCCGTCTTGACGGCGACCCGCTTGCCCTCAAGGTCTTCATAGCCGGAGACGTCGTTGTTGTTCTCCGCCACGGCCATCTGGATGCCGGACTCGAAGTACGGGTCGGAGAAGTCAAAGACCTTCTGGCGTTCTTCGGTGATGGACATCCCGGCGATCACGCCGTCCACCTGGTTGGACTGCAGTGCCTGAAGGGCAGCATCGAAGCCGAGGGAACGGATTTCCACCGAGAAACCCTGGTCTTCGGCAATCGCGTTCATCAGGTCGATGTCGATACCGACCAGTTCGCCGTTCTCCCGGAACTCGAAGGGAGCGAAGGTCGTGTCCGTACCGATGGTGTAGCTCTTGCCGGCCGCCCCGCCAGCGTCCGGAGTGGTGGCCGCGTAGGCCCCGGATGCGGGAATCCCCAGCAGCAGCGCCAAAGCGGCCAACAGGGAAGTGAGGGGAACCGCGAGTGAGGCGGGGCCCTTGGGCACCCGTTTGCCACTGTGCAAAGTAAACATCTCCTAGCTAATGGTTCGCGGCGCTGCGCAGCAAACGCCACCAAAAAGCCTACTAGGAATGCGGGCACCGAAATTACCGCGGGGGCTCCGGGAGGGCCTCAGCCCACCCCGTAGCCGTAGAACCAGCGTTCAAAGACTCCCCTTGCGCGCCGGGTGACCCGCAGGTAATCCTCCTCGAGAACAGCGCCCTGACCTGCGGCGTAGCCGCACCAGCGGGCCACAGCCTCCAGTTCCCTGCGTGAGGAGGGAAGCACATCCGGGTTCCTCCCGCCCCGAATCACATTTGCGCAACGGATCCGGCTGGCCAGCAGCCAGCTTTCCCTCAGGACGTCCGTATCCTGCTCCGGAAGGAACCCGGCATCGGCTATCGTGTCCAGGGCAGGGAGGGTGGCTGTGGTGCGCAGTGCCGGGTATTCACGGGCATGCTGCAGCTGCAGGAGCTGGACGAGCCATTCAACGTCGCTGAGCCCGCCGCGGCCCAGTTTCAGCTGGCGGGAGGGATCGGCCCCGCGCGGCAGTCTTTCGGCTTCGACCCGGGCCTTGACCCGGCGGATTTCCCGAACGTCGGACTCGGCAAACTCCTCCGGATACCGGATTGGATCAACCAGGGCAATGAAGTCTTCCCCCAGCCCGTCGTCCCCGGCCATGGGGCGGGCGCGGAGCAGTGCCTGCGCTTCCCAGGCGAGCGACCAGCGCTCGTAGTACCCCGCGTAGGAATCGAGGCTGCGCACCAGCGGACCCTGGCGGCCCTCCGGCCTCAGCGCGGCGTCGAGCTCCAGGACCCTCTCGGCCTGGACGGCCGGACGGCATGGTTGCTGCAGCAGCGAAGACACCAGCTGCACGATCTTCTCTGCCTGCCCCTGGGCAGCCTGCGCGTCGGCACCGGCCAGGGGCCGGTGCACGTACAGCACGTCGGCGTCAGACCCGTAGCCGATCTCCCGTCCGCCCTGCCGCCCCATGGCCACCACCAGAACGTCCGTAAGCTGCTCCTCGCCGGCGTAGACCTCGTTCTCTGCAACATGCAAAGCTCCAAGGACTGCGGCACGGTCATTGTCTGACAAGGCCCTGCCAACTTCTTCCTGGCTCAGCAGTCCTGCACTGTCCGCCAGGGCAATACGAAGCATTTCCCTGCGGCGGATCAGCCGGATCAGCCGGACGGCTTCGGCAGGCCTCGGGTGCCGGGACATTTTTGCGCGCATTTCCTGCCAGAGGGAATCGAAGCTGGAAGGCTGCAGGTCCTTGTCCGTTCCCAGCCAGGCGGTGGACTCGGGTGAAACCTCCAGCAGTTCGCTGATGAACCGGGAGGAGGTGAGGATCTGGCAGAGCCGCTCACCTGCCGCGGAAGAGTCGCGGATCATCCCCAGGAACCAGTGACTGTCACCGAGCGATTCGCTGAGCCGGCGGAAGCCCAGCAGTCCGGCGTCGGGGTCCACGCCGTCGCCCAGCCAGCCCAGGAGCACCGGGAGGAGCTGGCGCTGCAGGGCCGCACGGCGGCTAATGCCGTTGGTGAGCGCTTCGATGTGCTTCATCGCGCCGCGCGGGTCAGCGTAGCCCAGCGCCGCAAGCCGTGCCTGGGCGGCTTCCGGACTGAGCCGTACTTCCGCCTCCGAAAGGTTCGCCGCGGTGGCCAGCAGGGGACGGTAGAAGATGGCCTCATGCAGGCGCCGCACCAGCCGCTTGGTCCGCTGCCAGGTCTCAAGCAGCCGCTCGGCGCTGGGACGGACCAGCGCCAGTGCTCCCGCAGAGGACTTCGAAAGCGCACGCAGGGCCGCCTCGGATTCGGGCAAGAGGTGCGTCCGGCGCATGTGCACCATTTGGATCCGGTGTTCCAGCACCCGCAGGTACCGGTAGGCCGCATCCAGGTCCGCGGCGTCGCCGCGGCCGATGTAGCCGCCGGCGCTCAGCGCCGCGATGGCGGCGGTGGTGGTGCGGACGCGCAGCGAATCATCGATCCTGCCGTGGACCAGCTGGAGCAGCTGCACCGTGAACTCCACGTCCCGCAATCCGCCCTTGCCAAGTTTGATCTGCCGGGCTTCCTCGTGGGAAGGAATGTGGTCCGTGACCCGTCGCCGCATGGCCTGCACCGACTCGACGAAACCGTCGCGCTCCGAGCTCGACCAGATCAGCGGTGCGACGGCGTCTTCGTAACGCCTGCCCAGCGCCGGATCCCCGGCCACGGCACGGGCTTTGAGCAGTGCCTGGAACTCCCAGGTCTGCGCCCAGCGCTGGTAGTAATTCAGGTGTGAGTCCAGCGTGCGCACCAGTGGGCCGTCCTTTCCCTCAGGCCGCAGGTTGGCGTCCACTTCCCACAATCCCGGCTCGGGGGCCGAGGCGTTAATGACGCGGGAAATGCCGGCCGCCATGGCAGTGCCGATCCGTCCGGCGAGGATCTCGTCCAGGTCCGGGGCGTCCATCACATAAATGACGTCGACGTCGGAAATGTAGTTGAGCTCGCTGGCACCGCACTTGCCCATGCCAATCACGGCCAGGCGCACCGCAGCGACGTCGGCTGCGTTGAAGGCACCGTCCGCCAGTTCAGCGCGGGACACCGCCAGCGCCGCCTCCAGCGCCGCGCCGGCCAGGTCTGCGAGTTCGCGTCCGACGGCGGGCATGGTGTCCTCCGGCGACGCGGCTCCCAGGTCCCGGATCGCCAGGTCAAGAAGGTGCCGCCGGTACCTGGTGCGCAGCTGGACGTACGCTTCCGGCCCGGTCAGGCGCGCCACGGGGCTCGGACCGGTTCCGGCCTGGACGGACTCCAGCAGGGAAGCACGCAGCGTGCGGGCGGGAACCTGGCCGGGTTCGGCACGCAGTCCGGTGCGGAACAGGTCCGCGTTCTCCGGATGACGCATGACGAATTCGGCAAGCGCCTCGGAAGCCCCGAGCACCCGGAACAGCGCTTCGCCTTCTTCCTGCTCTCCGCCCACCAGGTCGGCGAGCGAGGGAATGCGGGAGAGCAGCCGAACCAGGGACTGCAGCGCCATGTCCGGGTTCGCTGACCGGACGAACCCGGAGAAGAGCAGTTCCTGGTCTATTCCGGCGAGTTCCCCAGCGGCCAGGAACCGTTCGCTTTTCTCCAGGTCAGTGAATCCGGCGGCGATCAGGCGTCTGGTCAGGCTCATCGGCAATCGGCTTCCGCTAGAGGATGCTCAGGTTCTTCTTCAGCTCGAAGGCCGTGACCTGCTGGCGGTATTCGTTCCAGTCTGCCTGCTTGTTGCGCAGGAAGTTCTCGAAAACCTGTTCGCCCAGGATCTCTGCGACCAGCTCGGAGTCCTCCATGACGCGGATGGCATCGTGCAGGCTCGAGGGAAGCGGCGCGTGCCCCATGGCCCGGCGTTCGGCGGCGCTCAGCGACTCGATGTCGTCCTCGGCTCCCGGCGGGAGTTCGTAGCCCTCCTCGATGCCCTTCAGGCCGGCGCCCAGGAGGACTGCGTAGGAGAGGTACGGGTTGGCTGCTGAATCAATGCCGCGGTATTCGATCCGCGCGGACTGTCCCTTGCCGGGCTTGTACAGCGGGACGCGCAGCAGGGCAGAACGGTTGTTGTGGCCCCAGGACAGGTAGCTGGGGGCCTCTCCCCCGCCCCAAAGCCGCTTGTAGGAGTTCACGAACTGGTTCGTCACGGCGGTGAATTCCGGCGCGTGGCGCAGGATTCCGGCCATGAACTGGCGCGCAGTGGTGGAGAGCTGGAACTCGGCGCCGGCCTCGAAGAACGCATTGGTGTCGCCCTCGAAGAGGGAGAAATGCGTGTGCATGCCCGAACCGGGGTGGTCGGAAAACGGCTTGGGCATGAAAGTCGCGTAGCAGTCGGTCATCAGGGCGACTTCCTTGACCACGGTGCGGAACGTCATGATGTTGTCCGCCGTCTGCAGTGCGTCCGCGTAGCGCAGGTCGATTTCGTTCTGGCCGGGGCCGGCCTCATGGTGGCTGAATTCCACGGAGATGCCAACTGCTTCCAGCATTGACACCGCCGTGCGGCGGAAGTCCTGGGCCACCCCGCCCGGAACGTGGTCGAAGTAGCCGGCACGGTCCACCGGAACCGGCTCGCCGTCGGGGCCGGGCTGGTCCGACTTCAGCAGGTAGAACTCGATCTCCGGGTGCGTATAGCAGGTGAAGCCCATGTCCGCGGCCTTGGCCAGCTGCCGCTTGAGCACGTAGCGGGGATCGGCCGCCGAGGGCTGGCCGTCCGGGGTGAGGATGTCGCAGAACATCCGGGAGGTCTGCTCCTCGTCACCGCGCCACGGCAGAATCTGGAAGGTTGAAGGGTCCGGCTGGGCCAGCATGTCCGACTCAAAAATCCGGGCCAGTCCCTCGATCGAGGAACCGTCAAAGCCGAGGCCCTCGTCAAAGGCGCCTTCAACTTCGGCCGGTGCCAGGGCTACGGACTTCATTGAACCGACGACGTCCGTAAACCACAGCCGTACGAACCGCACGTCGCGTTCTTCGATCGTACGCAGAACGAATTCCTGCTGGCGGTTCATGCTTAACCTCTTTCGCTGTACTTGGCGTGGCGGTTCCGGATCCAGGGTCCCTCGGGCTCCCGGACGCGGCATCCGGCAACTGGAGCCGTGCTGCCGGGCAGGCTCGCTCGGCGATGCGCGCAACCTGCAATAACTCTACCCAGCCAACGGCCCATTTACGGCCCGGAAGCGGGCGTGCCTTGTGCACATTACGCGCAGGACATAAACGCTGTCCGGCCCGGCGGGCCCAAGGTTTAGTAGTCTCGAAGGATGACCAGCGCTGAACAGCCCAAACCGTACGGCACCGAGCAGAGCGCGGCGCCGGTGCCGCCGCGGCGGGTACGTACCTCCTACCTCCAGCAGCTCAAGGACACCGGCGGCAGGTTCGCCATGCTGACTGCCTATGACCAGTACACCGCGCAGGTCTTCGACGAGGCGGGCATCGAAACCCTGCTGATCGGTGACTCTGCTGCCAACAACGTCATGGGACACGAAACGACTCTGCCCATCACGCTGGACGAGATGATTGTCTTCGCCAAGTCGGTTTCGGCCGGGGCAAAGCGCGCACTGATCGTCTGCGACCTCCCGTTCGGTTCCTACGAGGTCTCACCCGCCCAGGCCATCGAGTCCTCCGTGCGGCTGATGAAGGAGGCCGGCGTCCAGGCCGTGAAGATGGAAGGCGGCGCGCACTACGCTGACCACGTCCGGGCAATGACCGCCGCCGGCATCCCCGTGATGGCTCACATCGGTTTCACCCCCCAGAGCGAGCACGTTCTGGGCGGCTACAAAGTCCAGGGACGGGGCGAGGCAGCGCAGGCGGTCATCGACGCCGCCGCGGCGCTGGCCGAAGCGGGCGCGTTCTGCGTGCTGATGGAAATGGTTCCCGCGGACGTCGCGGCAGCTGTCGACGCCGCCGTCCGTGTCCCCACCATCGGCATCGGCGCCGGAAATGCCACGACCGGGCAGGTCCTCGTGTGGCAGGACATGGCGGGTATGCGCGGCGGCAAGGCACCCAGGTTCGTCAAGGCCTTCGCGGATGTCCGGTCGGTACTCTCACAGGCTGCCCGCGAATACGCTGACGAGGTTCGCAGCGGGACGTTCCCGGGCCCGGAGCACAGCTTCTAGGCGTCTTCCCGGGACGGGCTGCCGCAGCCGCCCGTCCCGGAAAGCCTAGTCGTCGTCCTGCTTGTCCCAGGCCTCGTTGCGCGCCTGAACCTTCTGCAGTGCGGCAGCGGCCTCCTCGCGGGTCTGGTACGGCCCCAGCAGCTTCGTCCAGTCCGACTGCGGGCCCACCTCGACTTCATGGGTCTGTACGTTGAACCAGTACTCTGCCATCGGCCCTCCTCAGTCTCGGCCCCGGATCACGTGCGGCCACCCGGGGATACTCGGCCGGCGTTCCATGCAGCTGCACGTAACGCTGGCGATAAGATCGATACTATGCCCCAGAATATTGCCACCGCACCCCTTGGCCGCCTGCAGCCGGGAACGGTCTCTCCCCGCCGGCACGTGCCGGCGTCGATCGCTCGTCCCGAATACGTGGACAGGGATGCGCCCGCAAAATTCACCGGCTCGGAAGTGAAGTCCGCGGAAACCATCGAGAAAATCCGCATCGCCAGCCGGATCGCGGCCCAGGCCATCGCGGAGGTGGGCCGCCGCATTGAGCCCGGCGTCACCACCGATGAGCTGGACCGGGTTGCCCACGAATTCCTGCTGGACCACCGGGCCTACCCCTCCACTCTGGGGTACCGGCACTTCCCCAAGTCGATCTGCACCTCGATCAATGAGGTTATCTGCCACGGCATCCCGGATACGACGGTCATCCAGGACGGGGACATCGTCAACGTGGACATCACCGCCTACATCAACGGCGTGCACGGCGACACCAACTACACCTTCCTTGCCGGCAACGTGGACGACGAGTCGCGGCTGCTGGTGGAACGCACCGCCGAATCGCTCCGGCGCGCCATCAAAGTCGTAATGCCCGGACGGGAAATCAACGTCATCGGCCGCGCCATCGAGTCATATGCCCGGCGTTTCGGCTACGGTGTGGTCCGTGACTTCACCGGGCACGGGGTGGGCGAGGCATTCCACACCGGGCTGATCATCCCGCATTACGACGCCGCCCCGGCCTACAGCCGCCTCATCGAAACCGGAATGGTGTTTACCATTGAGCCTATGCTCACTCTCGGGACCATTGAGTGGGACATGTGGGAAGACAACTGGACCGTGGTCACCAAGGACCGCAAGCGAACCGCCCAGTTTGAACACACCCTGCTCGTCACCGATGACGGCGCCGAAATCCTGACCCTGCCCTAGGGCACCGCCTAGCACTGGAGAACCATGGCCAAGAAGCATAAGAACAAGCACGACGCCGTCATTGGCATCGACATCGGCGGCACGGGCATCAAGGGCGGCATCGTCGACCTCGCCAAGGGGAAGCTCATCGGCGACCGCTTCCGCATCCCGACGCCGCAGCCTGCCACCCCGGAGGCAGTTGCCGGCGTCGTGGGACAGATCGTCGCCGAGCTTTCCGCCCGCCCGGAGGGACCCGGCGCCGAGGTTCCCGTTGGCGTGACCTTCCCGGCCATCATCCAGCACGGTGTGGCGCGTTCGGCAGCCAACGTGGATAAGAGCTGGGTGGACACCGACGTCGACGCCCTGCTCACCAAGGCCCTGAACCGTGAAGTGCAGGTCATGAACGACGCCGACGCCGCCGGCCTTGCCGAAGCGCGCTACGGCGCGGGACGCGGTGTGGACGGAACGGTGCTGGTCATCACCCTGGGCACCGGCATCGGCTCCGCGCTGATCTCCAACGGTGCGCTGGTCCCCAACGCGGAACTGGGACACCTGGAGATCGACGGCAACGACGCCGAGAGCAAGGCGTCAGCGTCGGCCCGTGAACGCGACGACATCAGCTGGGAAGAATACGCCAAGCGCCTGCAGCGGTACTTCTCCCACGTCGAGTTCCTCTTCTCCCCCGACCTGTTCGTGATCGGCGGCGGCATCTCCAAGCGCAGCGAGGACTTCCTCCCTCTGCTGGACCTGCGCACCCCCATGGTCACCGCCAACCTGAAGAACAACGCGGGCATCGTCGGCGCCGCGCTGCAGGCCGCCCTGCACTTCAAGTACATCAAGTAGCCCTCCCCCAATCATCGAGATGACAGAAAGTGCCCGTTAGAGCGTTCTAACGGGCACTTTCCGTAATCTCGACGGGGAGGGGGCGTGAGCCTACTGGGCGGTCAGCGGACGCTGGGCGCCCGCGGGTACACCGCCGGCACGTGCGGATTCGGCGCGGAGCGCGGCTATCGCCGTTTCGAAGTCCTCGAGCGAGTCGAAGGACTGGTAGACGCTGGCGAAGCGCAGGTACGCCACCTGGTCCAGCTTCTGCAGCGGCTGCAGGATGGCCAGGCCCACCTCATGTGCCTGGATCTCGGCGACGCCGGACGCCCGGATGCTTTCTTCCACTTCCTGGGCGAGCAGCGCCAGGTCGTCCTCGCTGACGGGACGGCCCTGACAGGCCTTCCGTGCGCCGTTGATGACCTTGCTGCGGCTGAACGGCTCGGCCACGCCGGAGCGCTTGATGACGCTCAGGCTGGTTGTCTCCACGGTGCTGAAGCGGCGCCCGCATTCGGGACACTGCCGACGGCGGCGGATTGCTGACCCGTCGTCAGCCAGCCGGCTGTCCACAACCCGCGAATCGGCGTTCCGGCAATACGGACAGTACATTCCTCGGTCCTTTCACACGCGGGCGGCGGGCTTGGCGCCCTCATTCTAGGTCCCTGCTCGCCGGCTCGCAGCCAGGCGGAGCCGGGCGCTGCTATTCGGCGAAGCGGATGCTTACGGCATCCCCGTGGGCCGGCAGGTCCTCAGCGCGGGAAAGCGCGACGACGTGCCCGCTCACTTCTTCCAGTGCGTTCCGGCCGTAGTCGATCACCTGGATGGCACGCATGAAGGTGGTGACGTTGAGTCCGGAGGAAAATGCCGAAGTTCCCGCGGTGGGAAGCACGTGGTTGGAACCGGAACAGTAGTCGCCCAGGCTTACCGGGCTGTAGCCGCCCACGAAAATCGCCCCGGCATTGGTGACCCGTCCGGCCACTGCGCTTGCGTCCGCGGTATGGATTTCAAGGTGCTCGGCCCCGTAGGCGTTGCAGACGGCGATGCCGTCCGTCAGCGTGTCCACCAGGACGACGGCAGACTGGGCTCCGGCCAGTGCCGTGCGGACACGCTCGGCGTGCTTCGTAGCAGGAACCTGGACGTCCAGCTCGCCCCGGACAGCTTCGGCGACTTCCGGCGAGTCCGTCACCAGCACAGAGGCTGCATTGGGGTCGTGCTCGGCCTGGCTGATCAGGTCGGCGGCCACGAACTTCGGCTCGGCTGTCGCATCGGCAAGAACTGCGATCTCGGTAGGGCCGGCTTCCGCGTCAATTCCGACGACGCCCTTGACAAGGCGCTTGGCCGTGGCCACAAAGACGTTGCCGGGGCCGGTGACCACGTCCACGGGTTCCAGCGCGGGAGCTGAATCGCTCCCGGGAATGCCGTAGGCAAAGGCGGCGATCGCCTGGGCACCTCCCATTGCGTACACCTCTTCGATTCCCAGCAGCTCGGCAGCGGCGAGGATGGTGGGGTGCGGCAGTCCGCCGAATTCCTTCTGCGGCGGGGAGGTCAGGGCCAGGGAAGCCACGCCGGCAGCCTGGGCCGGCACCACGTTCATGACCACGGAGGACGGGTAAACGGCCAGGCCTCCGGGAACGTAGAGGCCAACCCGGTTCACCGGAACCCAGCGGTGGGTGACTTTCGCGCCGTCGGCGATGTCCACCTCCACGTCGGCCGGACGCTGGGCTGCGGCAAACATCCGGGCCCGCCGGATCGATTCCTCCAGGCCGGCGCGGACGGCCGGATCCAGGTTCTCCAGGGCCTCGACGAGCGCCCGGCGCGGAACCAGCGGATGATCCTGCCGGACGCCGTCGAACTTTTCTGCCAGCTCCGACAGCGCGGCGAACCCACGGGAGCGGACGTCCGCAATAATGGCGGCAACGGCGTTGGAAGCCACATCGGTGGTGGTTTCCGCGCGCGGCATCACTGCCTTCAGCTGGGCAGGGGTATGGGTCCTGCCGCGCAGGTCGAGAGTACGCAGGGAGGGGAAGGGCTGGCCGGCTGGTTCAGCTGCGGAGAAAGTCACAACGCCATTCTACCTAGGCATCCAGGCACGCCGGTCCCAGCAGTACCTTCAGGTCGCCAAAGAGGGAAGGCGTGGGGTTCACCCGGAGGTCCACACCCAGTTTCATGACTTCCACCGTGCGGTTGCCGTTGAGCCGGATCTGCACCTCGGAGGTTCCGGGATGGGTCCGCAGCACGTCGCCGAGCTGGGTCACCACGGTTTCGGTGGCCTTGTAAGTGGCCATCGAAATCACCACGGGCCCGGAATGGCCCTCGCTGAGGTCCGGGACGGTAAGTTCCTGGGCGTTGAGCGTCACCGCGCCGTCATCGCGCCGCTGCAGGCGACCGCGCACCACCACTATGAGGTCCTCTGCCAGCACCGCGGCAATCGGGCCGTAGACCTGCCCGAAGAACATGACTTCCATTGAACCGGCAAGGTCCTCGATCTCGCAGCGGGCGTAGGCGTTGCCGCTGTTCTTCGCGATGCGCCGCTGCAGTGAGGTGATCATGCCGGCGATCGTCACGATCGATCCGTCCGCCGGCCCTTCCTCGCTGACGATCGAGGTGATGGAGGAATCCGCATGCTGGCTGAGGATGCCTTCGAGGCCCTGGAGCGGGTGGTCGGAAACGTACAGGCCCAGCATGTCCCGCTCGAAGGAGAGCTTGTCCTTCTTCTCCCACTCAGGCAGGTCCGGGATGTCAATGGAGATTGAATCTTCGGGCTCGGACTCCCCCATGCCCGCGAACAGGTCGAACTGGCCGACCGCCTCGTTGCGCTTGAGCACCACCACGGAGTCGATCGCTTCTTCGTGGATCATTGCCAGCGGACGCCGGGCGTGGCCCATTGAGTCGAAGGCACCGGCCTTGATCAGTGATTCGATGGTGCGCTTATTGCAGACTACGGCAGGGACCTTCATCAGGAAGTCCTTGAAGTTGGTGTAGGCGCCCTTTTCCTCGCGGGCGCCCACCATTGCCTGGACCACGTTGGTGCCCACATTGCGGATGGCTCCCATGCCGAAGCGGATGTCCTTGCCCACCGGGGTGAAGTTCACGGAGGACTCATTGACGTCCGGCGGCAGCACCGTGATGCCCATCTTGCGGCATTCGTTCAGGTACATGGCCAGCTTGTCCTTGTCATCTCCCACGGAGGTGAGCAGCGCTGCCATGTATTCGGTGGGATAGTGCGCCTTGAGGAACGCCGTCCAGTAGGAGACCAGTCCGTACGCTGCGGAGTGCGCCTTGTTGAACGCGTAGTCGGAGAAGGGCAGCAGGATGTCCCAGAGCGCCTTGATGGCGGCCTCCGAGTAACCGCGCTCCACCATGCCGCCGTGGAAGCCCGCGTACTGTTTGTCCAGCTCCGATTTCTTCTTCTTGCCCATGGCACGGCGGAGGATATCCGCCTGGCCGAGCGAGAAGCCGGCCACCTTCTGGGCGATCGCCATAACCTGTTCCTGGTAGACGATCAGGCCGTAGGTGGTGTCGAGGATTTCCTTCAACGGCTCTTCGAGCTCGGGGTGGATCGGGGTGATCTCCTGGACGCCGGTCTTGCGGAGGGCGTAGTTGGTGTGCGAGTTCGCCCCCATGGGGCCCGGCCGGTACAGCGCGATGACAGCGGAAATGTCTTCGAAGTTATCCGGACGCATCAGTTTCAGCAGGGACCGCATGGGCCCGCCGTCGAGCTGGAACAGGCCCAGGGTGTCACCGCGGGCCAGGAGCTCGTAGGACTCCTTGTCCTCGAGTTCAAGCTTCTCAAGGTCGAGGTCTACGTCCTTGTTGAGCTTAATGTTCTCGATCGCGTCCGAAATGATGGTCAGGTTGCGCAGGCCGAGGAAGTCCATCTTGATCAGGCCGAGGCCTTCGCAGGTGGGGTAATCGAACTGCGTGATGATCTGGCCGTCCTGCTCCCGCTTCATAATCGGGATGATGTCGATCAGCGGGTCCGAAGACATGATGACGCCGGCAGCGTGCACGCCCCACTGGCGTTTCAGCCCTTCCAGGCCGATCGCCGTCTCGAAGACGCGCTGGGAATCCGGGTCCGTGGCCAGCAGCTCGCGCAGCTCGTCGGCCTCGCCGTAGCGCTTGGCTTCCTTGTTGTGGACGTCGGTCAGGGAGATGCCCTTGCCCATGACGTCCGGCGGCATGGCCTTGGTGAGGCGCTCACCAACGGAGAAGGGGTACCCCATGACGCGGGAAGAATCCTTCAACGCCTGCTTGGCCTTGATCGTGCCGTAGGTCACGATCATAGACACGCGGTCCGCACCGTACTTCTCCGTGACGTAGTGGATCACCTCGGAGCGGCGCCGATCATCGAAGTCGACATCGAAGTCGGGCATCGACACACGGTCCGGGTTGAGGAACCGTTCGAAGATCAGTCCGTGGGCCAGCGGGTTCAGGTCCGTAATGCGCATGGCGTACGCGACCATTGAACCGGCACCGGAGCCGCGGCCGGGGCCAACGCGGATGCCGTTGTTCTTGGCCCAGTTGATGAAGTCGGCAACCACCAGGAAGTAGCCCGGGAAGCCCATCTGGGTGATGATGCCGATCTCGTATTCAGCCTGCTTGCGGACGTCGTCGGGGATGCCGTTGGGGAACCGGTACTGCAGTCCGGTCTCGACTTCCTTGACGAACCAGGATTCCTCGTTCTCCCCCGGAGGGCAGGGGAAGCGCGGCATGTAGCTGGCCTTGGTGTTGAACTCGACGTCGCAGCGTTCGGCAATGAGCAGCGTGTTGTCGCAGGCGTCCGGGTAGTCGCGGAACATGGCCCGCATTTCCGCCGGGGATTTGAGGTAGAACTCGTCGGCGTCGAACTTGAACCGCTTGGGGTCCGCCAGGGTGGAGCCGGACTGCACACACAGCAGCGCGGCATGCGCCTTGGCATCCTCTGCGTGCGTGTAATGGAGGTCGTTGGTGGCTACCAGCGGCAGGTCCAGTTCGCGGGCCAGCTTGATCAGGTCCGCCTGGACGCTGCGTTCGATGTCCAGCCCGTGGTCCATCAGTTCGCAGAAGAAGTTGTCCGCCCCGAAGATGTCCCGGAAGTCCGACGCCGCCTGCTTGGCTTCGTTGTAGAGGCCCAGGCGCAGCTTGGTCTGGACTTCGCCGGACGGGCAGCCCGTGGTGGCAATCAGGCCCTTGCCGTAGGTCTGGAGCAGGTCCCGGTCCATGCGCGGCTTGTACAGGTAGCCTTCCAGCGAGGCCAGGGAAGACATGCGGAACAGGTTGTGCATGCCTTCGGTGTTTTCCGCCCACATGGTCATGTGGGTGTACGCACCGGCACCGGAGACGTCGTCGCGGCCGCCGCCGCCCCACTTCACACGCGTTTTGTCCTGCCGGGCAGTGCCCGGAGTGAGGTAGGCCTCCACGCCGATGATCGGCTTGATGCCGGAGTTCCGCGCCTTGTTCCAGAAGTCGAACGCACCGAAGACGAACCCGTGGTCCGTAGTGGCCAGGGCATTCATCCCCAGCTCATCGGCGTGGCTGAACAGGTCGGTCAGGCGTGCTGCCCCGTCCAGCATCGAGTATTCGGTGTGATTGTGAAGGTGGACAAACGATTTAGACGTACCAGTTGCTGAAGCCACCTAACCATTCTAGGCGCCGCGGGAGACTAGACGTCGCCCCGGCCCAGCGCGTCGAGCGCGTACTGCAGATCCTGCGGATAGGCGGAGGTGTACTCCACCCACTCTCCGGTCCCGGGATGGCTGAATCCAAGTTTCCGGGCGTGCAGCCATTGCCGGGTCAGTCCCAGTTCCGCAGCCAGGCGCGGATCCGCACCGTAGGTCAGGTCGCCGGCGCACGGGTGGCGCAGGGCTGAGAAGTGCACGCGGATCTGGTGGGTCCGGCCCGTCTCCAGGTGGACTTCCACCAGCGAGGCGCGGCCGAACGCCTCCAGCACCTTGTAGTGCGTCACTGAATCGCGTCCCTCATCAACGACGGCGAACCGCCAGTCGTGCCCCGGGTGCCGTCCGATCGGAGCATCAATGGTGCCCTCCAGGGGGTCCGGGAGGCCCTGCACAAGCGCGTGGTACTCCTTCTCCACGGTCCGGTCCCGGAAGGCCTGCTTCAGGAGGGTGTAGGCGTGTTCGGTCTTGGCGACCACCATGACACCGGAGGTTCCGACGTCGAGCCGGTGGACAATGCCCTGCCGCTCCCCCGCGCCGGAAGTGGAGATCCGGTAGCCTGCGGCTGCGAGGGCACCCACAACGGTGGGTCCTACCCATCCCGGCGAGGGATGGGCAGCAACGCCAACCGGCTTGTCGATCACGACGAAATGTTCGTCGTCGCCCAGGATCCCAAGGTCCTCAACAGGCTCGACGACGACGGCCAGCGGATCCGGCTGTTCCGGAACGTCTGCGGCGACGCGGTCACCGGCATGCAGCCGGTCCGACTTCGCGAGCGGACGTCCGCCGCGGGTGAGCCAGCCTTCGGCGCACCAGCCTGCGGCAGTGGAGCGGGAGACCTCCAGCAGTTCGGCCAGTGCGGCATCTGCCCGGGCCCCCTGGTGCTCCTCGCCGATAGTGAAGCGTTCGTGGATCTCAGGCATCGGTGCTGTCCTTGCCCGCGGAAGCCCGGGTGCCGTCCATGTTGATTCCGCGAAGCGTCAGCAGGCAGACCAGGATGACACCGGAGACAACGCAGGAGTCGGCGATGTTGAAGATGGCGAAGTTGGGAAACGCGATGAAATCCACCACGTGGCCCTGGCCAAAGGAGGGTTCGCGGAAAAGACGGTCGGTGAGGTTTCCAACTGCACCGCCGAGCACGAGGCCCAACGCGACGGACCAGGCGGCCGAACGCAGCCTGAACATCAGGTAAATGAGGAATCCGGAGACCAGGACCATGATGATGGTGAAGATCCAGGTGTAGTCGGTCCCGATTGAGAATGCTGCTCCGGGGTTTCGGATGAAGTGCCAGCGCAGCAGCGGCGGCAGGACATCCGTTACCTGGCCCTCGGTCATCGTTGCGACGACCCAGATTTTGGTCAGCTGGTCGAATATCCAGGCAGCCAGCGCGACGAGCGCCATGACCAGGGCATAGCGGGTCAGGGCTGCTTTGGGCCGCGCGGGCGGCTGTGGCTGCGGGGCCGGAGCCGGAGTTGAGTCAGTCATGGTGCTTTCGGGAGTCGGACAGCAGAGGAACAGATGCCTGGGGCAGGTTAGGAACGGACGGTGCAACAGCAGAGGCCGGCAGCCGGGAGATCCCGGCCACCGGCCCATGTCTCTGTCACCAGTCTAATCCTGATTCATATCCGTCCAGGCGGAAACGACTAGCTGCATACGCTCTATGCGTCTGCGGTCTCCGAGGCTACCGAGCCGCGCGAGTCGAGGTCACGCAGCTGGCCTTCGATGTATGCCTTGAGGCGTGATCGGTAATCGCGCTCGAAGCCGCGCAGCTGCTCCACCTTGCGCTCCAGCAGCGCCTTCTGCTGCTCGAGGGAGCTGAGGATCTTGCGGCTCTTCTCCTGTGCTTCGGTGACCAGTCCACTTGCCTCGATCTGTGCCTCGGCAATGATCTTGTCGCGCTGTTCAACACCGGCACTGACGTAATCGTCGTGCATCTTCTGGGCCATTGCCAGAATGCCGGCGGCAGATTCGGCCGTGTTGGCAGGTGCGGCAGGCTCGGCAGCGCGGGGGGCTTCGGCCTTGGGTTCTTCGACCTTCGGTGCCGGAGCCGGCTCGGGCTTCTTCTCTTCCTTGACAGGCTGGGATACCTGCTCGGTCTTTGCTGCGGCAGAAACCGGCGCGGGAACCTGGTTGCCAGCAGGAGCGTCAGCCACTGCCTCGGCGAGCTGCCGGCGCAGGTCCTCGTTCTCGGCATTCAGCCGGCGGAGCTCCACGACGATTTCGTCGAGGAAGTCATCCACCTCATCCTGGTCGTAGCCTTCACGGAACTTAGTGGGCTGGAACCGCTTATTGACTACATCTTCTGGCGTCAGGGCCATCTGGTCACCTCATACTGGTTATCAGGCCGGCCTGCCCTGGGGCAGTAAGCCTAGTTACAGAATCTCGAACATAAAATCAGGGATCATTTCAATATAATTTTCACATTATATCTTTTGCGAACCGATATCGAACCAACCCCGTCTCCCCCTAGCGAACGGCAGCTGCCCACACAATTTGCATGGCGATACTTACCACGATGAACAGCAGCAGGAACGCCAGGTCAAGGGAGATACCTCCCAGGCGCAGCGGCGGAATGATCCGCCGCAGTGCCCGGATGGGCGGGTCTGTGGCCCCGTAAACTGCGGTAGCCAGGACCAGTGCGGGCCCCCTGGGACGCCACTGACGGGCAAACATCTGCACCGCGTCATATACGATGCGCAGGATCAGGGCGAGCTGAAAGAGCATCAGCACCAGGTACAGCAGGGCAAAAATAATACTCACGCTTGTTGTCGTTTCCGCCGTAGGAGAACGGCTGCCCGCTCCGCCCCCGAGGGGCGGCGGCTAGCTCTGGTTGAAGAAAGTGGACTGGGACTCGCTGACCTTCTTGTCATCTCCGAGCACCTCGACGTAGGACGGCGAGAGCAGGAAGACCTTGTTGGTCACGCGTTCGATGGTACCGCGCAACCCGAACACAAGTCCCGCGGAAAAGTCGACTAGGCGCTTGGCGTCCGCTTCTCCCATGTCTGTGACGTTCATGATGACCGGAATCCCGTCACGGAAGCTCTCGCCGATGATCTTCGCGTCGTTGTAGGAACGGGGATGGACGGTAGTGATTTGCCGCAAACCTGCCACGTCTTCCTTTGCCGATGAGGGGGCACGCTTGATTGGAGTTACCGGAGCACGGTATTCCTCCACCGCGGTCTTGCGCTCCGGCTGGGACGGCGCAGCAGGCTCGCGGTCCTGCCGCTCGCTTTCCGGTGCCCGTTCCTCTTCCCTGGCGGGTGCCTCGCGGACAGGCTTCTGCTCGTCCTCGTACAGCTCATCGCCATCGGCGAGCCCAAGGTAGATCATCGTCCTGCGCATTGCGCCAGCCATGGTTGCTCCTTCAGTCCTTCAGCGTCCCGCGTTATCCAGTGGTACCCGGTGTTTTGCAGTGTTACCCCTGCCGTCTTTGACGCTACCCCACAGCGGGGCGGGGACCGAGAACATCCGAGCCAATCCGCAGGTGTGTCGCGCCGTGCGCCATGGCTGCTTCCAGGTCCCGGCTCATGCCTGCGGAAATGCCCGCCGCCCGGGGATAGCGGGAGGTGAGTTCAGCGGAGAGATCCTGCAGGCGTGCGAAGGCGGCAGCCGGATCCTCACCAAGGGGCGCGACAGCCATGAGTCCCGACAGGGACAGGCCGGGATCCGCGGCTACCGCATCCGCGAGTTCGAGCATCTCCGCAGGGCGGGCTCCGCCGCGTCCGGGATCAAGGTCTTCCCCGCGGCGCAAGTCGAGCTGGAGGAAGCAGTCAAGCGGGCCCCTCTGCGCGTCGCCGGCCTCGGTGCGCCGTCGGTTCTCCGCGGCGACTGCCTTGCCCAGCGCTGCTACCAGGCCGAGACGGTCCACCGAGTGCACTGCCGAGGCGTACCGGACTACTGACTTGGCTTTGTTGGTCTGCAGCTGCCCAATGAAGTGCCAGCGCAGGTCGCTTCCGGCCAGTGCGGCTGCCTTGGCTTCGGCTTCCTGGGCCTTGTTCTCACCCACGTTCCGCACTCCGAGCCCGGCCAGCAGGGCAACGTCCGAAGCGGGAAAGTACTTGGTGACGACGATGAGTTCCGCTTCACCGCGGCCCTCGGCGGCTGCGGCCATGCGGTGCCGGACCCGTTCCAGGCGGGCCTGCAGGTCTGCTGTACGGTCAGTGGTGGTGCTCATTGGTTCCTCGTTGGTGCTGTATTCCGTTTGGGCCGCGGCCGGGTTACCGGGGCTGCCAGATGAGTCCGGCGAACCGGCCCGTGGGGGCGTCCCGGCGATGGGAAAAGAGCCGCGGTTCTTCCAAGGTGCATCCGGGGACCATCTCCACGGCTGCATCCAGCGACAGCAGCTGGTTTTGGGCTGCGGCGGGCAGGTCCAGTGCCGGTGTCCCCCAGCTGGTCCTGGAGGACGCGCCGGGGAGATGGGCCGCCTGTCCGAGCATTTCTTCCGGAACCTCGTAGCATTTTCCGCACGCCCCAGGACCAATCCACGCCTGGATTCCGGTGGCACCTGCTTCGCGGAGCGCCGTAACCGTGTTCGCAAGGATGCCATCCAGCAGGCCGCGCCTGCCCGCGTGTGCTGCCGCGCTGACGACGCCGTCCGGGCCCGTCCCGGCCAGGACCACCGGCAGGCAGTCGGCTACCATGACAGCCAGCGGGGCGGATCCGTCCGGACTGAGGAGTGCATCTGCCACCGGGACCTCCCCCGGCAGGGGAAGGCCCTGCACCGGGACGACGTCTGCTGAGTGGACCTGTTCCATGAACCGGAGCGATCCTGGCTGCACGTCCATCCGCTGCTCCAGCAGGGACCTGCGCCGGCGGACTTCCGCGGGGTCGTCCCCTACATGCAGCGCGAGGTTGCCCGCCGCCGTGTCAGTGAAAGCTACCCGGAACCCTGCCGGGCCCTGCCCTTCCCACCAAAACATGCGATCGAACAACCCCGCGCCGGTGCTGGTCTTACTTGAGGAAATCAGGAACGTCCAGGTCGTCCTGGCGTCCTGCGCTGAGGTCAGGCTCAACCACGGCGGGGAGGTCAACGTCGAAACCGGCGTCCGCGGGCACGGCCTGCGGGCGCTGGGCCCAGGCCGAGTTTCCTGCGCCGGCGGAAGCGGCTGCTGCGGCCGGAGAGGACACCGGCTGTTCGGCAGGCTTGGCCGAGGCGGGCTGCGAGGTCACGTCCACCTGGTCGAAGCCGGCAGCAATCACGGTAACGCGCGCTTCGTCTCCCAGGGCGTCGTCAATCACGGCACCGAAGATGATGTTGGCCTCCGGGTGGGCAACTTCCTGAACCAGGCGTGCGGCTTCATTGATCTCGAACAGGCCGAGGTCCGAGCCGCCCTGGATGGACAGCAGGACGCCGTGGGCACCGTCGATGGAAGCTTCGAGCAGCGGAGAGGCGATGGCCAGTTCCGCCGCCTTCACTGCACGGTCCTCGCCGCGGGCTGAACCGATGCCCATCAGTGCCGAGCCCGCTCCCTGCATCACGGACTTCACGTCGGCGAAGTCCAGGTTGATCAGTCCCGGGGTGGTGATCAGGTCGGTGATGCCCTGCACACCGGAAAGCAACACCTGGTCGGCTGAACGGAACGCATCCAGCATCGAGACATTGCGGTCGCTGATGGAGAGCAGCCGGTCATTCGGGATGACGATCAGCGTGTCGACTTCGTCCCGCAGCGTGTCGATGCCGGACTCGGCCTGGTTGGAACGGCGCCGGCCTTCGAAGGTGAACGGGCGGGTGACGACGCCGATGGTCAGGGCGCCAAGTGATCGCGCGATCCGGGCGACGACCGGCGCACCGCCGGTACCGGTTCCGCCGCCCTCGCCTGCAGTCACGAAGACCATGTCTGCTCCACGCAGCACCTCTTCGATTTCCTCGGCGTGGTCCTCAGCGGCCTTGCGGCCCACCTCGGGATCCGCACCGGCGCCCAGGCCGCGGGTCAGTTCACGTCCGACGTCGAGCTTCACGTCGGCATCACTCATCAGCAGCGCCTGGGCATCTGTGTTGATGGCAATGAATTCGACTCCGCGGAGTCCGACGTCGATCATTCGGTTTACGGCATTCACGCCGCCGCCGCCGATGCCGACGACCTTGATGACGGCCAAGTAATTCTGCGGTGCTGCCACGTCCTGTGTCCCTTGTTCGAATCTGTGCAACTGATCAATGTGGCCGGGTCTGCCCCGGCAAAACCTTCAACCGAACAACCTTAACCCTCGACTTGAGGGTTATAGTTATGTCAAGTAATGCTCTACTCCCGACGCTATGGGGCGCCGGATGCTTCCGCAATTACCGTTCCGCGCGTGTCGGAGAGAAACTTCGCGGGTCTTTTGCGGCAGAAAGCTCACCGGGTCACCGGCCGGTTCGGAGTGCTCACGTCGAACACCGAAACCGGCGGATCAGCGGGAGGCATCAGCAGCAGCGCTTCCAGCGCCCGCGCCTTCGCGGCGTTGGCTTCCGCGCTTCCCCAGAATACCGTCTGGCCGCCGGTGAGCTTGAGTTCCACCGAGTCCACGGTCTGCGCCGATGCATGGTCGAGCATCCCCAGCACATTGGGCGGCAAGGCTGCCAGCACGGCGGTAACGGTCGGGAAGACTGAACTGTTGACCGCTTCGGTGCCGCCGTCTATCAGCGGCAGCGCCGCCTGGCCCCGCTCCCCCACCGATTTGAGCTGGCGGCCCTCCTCGTCGATGAGCAGGAACTCGCTGCCGTTCTGCAGCACGGCTACAGGGACGCGCTCGGTGACCGTGACCACCAGGTCCGACGGCGGCACCGCCGTCACCTTTACAGACTCCACTTCCGGACGGTCTGCCAGCAGCGCCCCGGCATCCGAGTCCGAAACAAGGGCCAGCGGCGTTCCCAGCAGCGGGGCCAGTGCCGCTTCGGCTTCCGGGGTGGTCATCAGCGTGTTGCCTTCCACCCGGAGGTTCTTCAGGACCAGCGCCGGGGAAAAGAACACGACAAAGAACAACACCGCCAGCAGCGCCGCGGCGATTCCGGTACCTGCCAGGGCATAGCGCCTGCGCCGGCGGACCGGAGGTTCCGGAAAAGCCAGCACTCTGGCGTCCTGGTGTTCGGCACCGCCGCCGGACGCCCCTTCGGCGTCCGAATCCAGGGCCCCGGGGCCGCCGGCATCCCGCGTCGCCGAGATGACTGTGTCCGAAGGTGCCGCGGCACCCGGACGGATCTCACGGATCTGTGCGTCCTGGGCGCCCAGGACTTCAACCTTGGCTGAGTTGGCCGTGCTCCGCACAGGCTGTGCCCGGTCCGGGTGCATACCCGGGCCCCGGGGGCCGGTGGCTGACGCCGGCGGCCGGCGGGGTTTCCTACCCGGCATCCGCGCTGCTCCCGCCGGGCTCTGACGCAGCCAGCGCCGCTACCAGTGCGGGACCGTACTGGGTCACGTCGCCCGCGCCGACCGTCAGGACAATATCGCCTGAGGATGCCCGCGCGGAGATGTCCATCACGGCGCTGCCGGCGTCCGCCGCCACGGCTGAGGGCGTCTTCAGGCGAGACGTAATCAGCTCCGAGGTGACACCCGGAATGGGATCCTCCCGCGCGGGATAGATCGGCAGGACGGTGACTGAATCTGCCAAATCCAGTGCCTGCGCGAATTCTGCAGCGAAGTTGCGGGTGCGGCTGAACAGATGCGGCTGGAAAAGCACATGCACGGCATTGCTGCCGGCGACCGCACGCGCCGCCTGCAGGGCGGCGGCCACTTCGGTCGGGTGGTGGGCATAGTCGTCGAAGACCCGCACGCCGCGGGCTTCGCCCTTGGGTTCGAAGCGGCGCGCTGCTCCGGAGAACGTCCCCAGGCCGTGTGCCGCCGTCTCCGGCCCCACACCAAGAGCCAGCGCCACGGTGAAGGCAGCAGCGGCGTTTAGCACGTTGTGCCGGCCGGGAACCTGCAGCGGCAGGCGCTGCTGCCGGTCCCCCGAATCGTCCCGGAAGTGCAGTGTACTGGTGCTCCGGCGGCCGTCCGCCTCGGTTTCGGAGATCCGGACGTCCGCATTCTCCGAGTACCCGTAGGTGCGAACCGGCGATCCGCCGTTTCGCGCCAGCAGGTCGCGCACGCCGGGATCATCCGCGCAGGCCACCAGGACGCCGTCTGCAGGCAGCAGCTCAACGAACCGGTCGAACGACGCAAAAACCGCCTCGGCTGTTCCGTAATGGTCCAGGTGGTCCGCTTCGACGTTGGTGATGACGGAGATGCGGGGTGAGTAGTTCAGGAACGAACCGTCCGACTCGTCGGCTTCGGCAACGAACACCTGCCCCGTACCGGCGGCAGCGTTGACGCCGAGCGCCGCGACGTCACCGCCGATCGCGAAGGAAGGATCCAGTCCGGCCTCGCGCAGCAGCACGGTGATCATCGCCGTCGTGGTGGTTTTGCCGTGGGTACCTGCAACGGCAACGACGTCGCGGCCCTCCATGGCCGCAGCCAATGCCTCAGAGCGGTGGATCACGCGCAGGCCGGCGGCTTCGGCCGCAGCGAGTTCGGGGTTGTCGGCCCGGATGGCCGTGGAAACAACCACGGTGCCCGCTCCCTCGATATTGGCTGCGCTGTGGCCCACGTATACCTGGGCTCCCAGCGCTTCGAGGGCCCGCAGGCCTGCCGAGTCGCGGGCGTCGGATCCCGAAACCCGAATGCCGCGGCCGAGCATGACGCGGGCGACGGCGGACATGCCGGCACCGCCGAGGCCAATGAAGTGGACCCGGCCCAGGTCTTCCAGCAACAGGGCGCTCATGCGTCTTTCCGTTCCGCTGCCCCAACAATGAGTCCAGCCATTTGGGCATCCGCATCGCGGATGCCGCGTCCGGCGGATGCCTCCGCCATGGTCTTCAGTGCCTGTGGGTCCTTCAGCAGCGGGATGATGTTCGCGCTGATCCATTCCGGCGTGAACTGTGAGTCCCGCACCAGCAGGGCCCCGCCGGCCTCGACCAGTCCGGCCGCGTTCAGCGCCTGCTCACCGTTGCCGTGGGGCAGCGGCACCAGCACGGCCGGAAGCCCGACGGCGGAGATCTCGCAGACCGTTCCGGCACCTGAACGGGCCAGCAGCAGGTCAGCAGCGGCGTAGGCCAGTTCCATGCCGTCCACGTACTCAACCTGCCGGTACAGCGGGGCGGTGAGGGCCTTCCCTTCGGCGTCCGCGGCTGCTTTTCCGCGGCCGGTGACGTGCAGGGTCTGGATGCCGGCAGCAGCCAGTTCGGGCAGGGCAGCGGTAACCGCGGCGTTGATGCTCGCGGCTCCGGAGGAACCTCCGGTCACCACCAGGGTGGGCAGGTCCTGTTTCAGGCCCAGGGCTGCCCGGGCGTCATGCCGGGCCGCTTCCCGGTTCAGTCCGGAGATTTCTGTGCGCATGGGCATTCCAACCCAGCGCGCGCGGGGCAGCCTGGTCTCCTCGAACGCCACACCCACGACGGCCGCGTTCTTTGCCCCTACCCGGTTGGCCAGCCCTGGGCGGGCATTGGCCTCGTGCACAACCACCGGGATCCGCCGCTTGCGGGCCGCCAGGTAGACGGGAGTGGAAACATAGCCGCCAACTCCCACGACGACGTCGGCAGCGGCGTCGTCGAGTACGTCCCCTGCCTGCCGCACGGCACGCGCCAGGCGCGCCGGAAGCCGGGCCAAGTCACCGCTGGGCCTGCGCGGCATGGGCACCCGGTCGATCACGGCGAGCTCATAGCCCGCCGCCGGAACCAGGCGGGTTTCCATGCCGGCAGAGGTGCCCACCACTTTGATGCGGGCGTCGGGCCGCAGCTGTCTCACGGCGTTCGCTATGGCAAGCAGCGGGCTGATGTGCCCTGCTGTGCCGCCGCCGGCGAGTACTACTGAAAGTGGGGACTGCGTCATGGAGCTGCTGGTTCTCTTTCGGGGATGGTGCGTGCAAAGGACAGAAGGACGCCGACGGCCGCCAGGGTGAACGTCAGCGACGAACCGCCGTAGGAGATGAATGGCAGCGGGACGCCGATCACCGGCAGCAGGCCGGTGACCATCGCGATGTTCACGGCGGCCTGGCCAATGATCCAGACCAGGATGCAGCCGCAGACAATCCGGATGAACGGCTGGGTGTGGCGCATGGTCACCCGTACCGTGGCCACTGCAAGGATACCGAACAGCACCAGCACCACCAGGGTGCCGAGGAGTCCGAACTCTTCGCCGATGATGGCGAAGATGAAGTCATTGTGGGCCTCGGGGATCCAGTTCCATTTCTGCCGGCTCTGGCCGATTCCGACGCCGAACCAGCCCCCGGAAGCCAGGGCGTACATGCCGGCGTTGGCCTGGTCGCAGAGGCCGGCCGAACAGTCCAGCTGCAGCCAGGCACTGATCCGGCTGGTCCGGTTGCCGCTGGCGACGGAGGAGATCAGCGCGGCAGCGGCCGCGGCCAGGCTGAGCAGGCCCAGCAGCTTCAGCCGGGCGCCGGCAAAGAACAGTGCCGCAAGCATGATCAGGCCCATGATGATTACCGTCCCGAGGTCATGGCCAAGCAGCACCAGCCCGACGAGCAGGCCGCCGCCCGGGAGGACGGGGATCAGGGCATGTTTCCAGTCAGCAATGAGGGCTCCCTTGCGGGAGAGGACGGCGGCGAACCAGATGGCCATGGCAAGCTTCGCGGCCTCCGAGGGCTGGCCCGTGACCGGACCAAACGCCAGCCAGTTCTTGTTGCCGTTCACCTCGACGCCGATGAAGAGCACCAGGACCAGCAGGACGACTGCCGCACCGAGTGCCAGCCACGCGATGGCCCGGTAGAAACGCGGACCAAAACGGGACAGGAGAAGCATCAGGGTGACGCCCGCAGCTGCGAACATGAGCTGCTTGATGAACAGGTCGAAGGTGCTGGCGGCTCCGGCGGATGTGCCCGCAACGGCGGCGATGGCCTCAACGGAGGAAGCCGAGAGCACCATCATGAGTCCGATAGCGGTCAGCGCGAGCGTGGTGCCCAGGATCATGTAGTAACTGGATCCGGTGGCCTTGGCACCGCTGCCCTCCAGCAGGACCATGAAGGCGGTGAACCGTTCCCCGAGCCGCAGTCCCCGTTTCCTCGGCGGAACTGCCTCCCCGGCAGACGATCCGACGGTGGCGGAACCTCCGGCGGTGCCGGCTCGGCCGGCCGGTCCTGCAGCTGCCGGTCCGGGCCGTGTGCCCGCAGGGCGCCTGCGCGCCGTTGGCTTGCGGCCATTGCCCGTGGACGTGGTCACCATCTACGGCTCCTTGGTGGTCTGCTCCTGCCCTTCCACGTATCCGCGGACAGCATCAATGAAGGCCTCGCCCCTGTGTGCGTAGGAGCGGAACTGGTCCATGGACGCCGAAGCCGGCGCCATGAGGACCGTGTCCCCTGCCTGTGCCACGCCGGCAGCTGCGGCCACGGCCTGGGCCATGACGGCGTCGCCGGTGGGCGTTCCTTCTTCTCCAGTGTCCGCCTGCGAGGCTTCAATTACCGGCACATCGGAAGCGTGTCGGGCCAACGCGGAGCGCAGCTGCGACGAATCTGCACCAATCAGCACCACGGCACGCAGCCGATCGGCGTTGGCGGCCACCAGCTCGTCGTAGGTGACGCCCTTGGACAGGCCGCCGGCAATCCAGACGACGCTTCCAAAAGCCGCCAGCGAAGCTGCTGCGGCATGGGGGTTGGTGGCCTTTGAGTCGTTGACCCAGAGGACGTCATTAAGCTTGGCTAACGGTTCGATCCGGTGCCCTCCGGGGGCATAGTCGCGCAGGCCGTCCCGCACGGCGACCGGCTCAACGCCAAGGGCGCGCACCAGCGCTGCGGCGGCGAGGGCATCCGCGGCCAGGTGGCGCGGTGCGCTGTCGCCCAGGTCGTCCAGGGACGCCAATTCGGCGGCGGCGTTGCGGCGTTCCTCGATAAAGGCACGGTCCACCAGGAGCCCCTCGACGATTCCCACCATGCTGATCGCCGGTGTGCCCGTGGTGAAGCCAACCGCGCGGCAGCCCTCCACCACGTCGGCCTCTTCGACCATACATTCGGTCTCCGCCTGCTCGGCGTTGTAGATGCAGGCAACCTGCGTGTTGGCGTAGACCTTCGCCTTGTCAGACCGGTATGCCTCGTAGCTGCCGTGCCAGTCCACGTGGTCCTCGGCTATGTTCAGGCAGACGCTGGCCAGCGGCGACATCGAATAGGTCCAGTGCAGCTGGAAGCTGGAGAGTTCGACGGCGATCGCGTCCCAGCCCTGCGGGTCCCGGATGGCGTCCAGGATCGGTGTGCCGACGTTGCCCGCGGCAATGGCCCGGAGTCCGGCTGCGCGCAGCATGGACTCGGTCATGCCCACGGTGGTGGTCTTGCCGTTGGTACCGGTAATGGCAAGCCAGGGCGCCGTGGGGCGGCCTTCGCGGATGCGCACCCGCCAGGCGAGCTCAACGTCGCCCCAGACCGGAATCCCGGCTTCCGCCGCTGCCGCGAGGACGGGATGTGCGGGCCGCAGGCCCGGCGACGTGACCACCAGTTCAGCCGGTTCGCCGTCGACTGCAGAGAGCCCCGTCATGGCTTGGGCACCCAGGTGGACGTCTGCAGCGCCGACAATCTTCAGCGTGTCCGCCTTGCCCCGGTTCTCCTCGGAGTCGACACCGTCCACGACGACGACGCGGGCACCCAGCTCAATGAGCGTGTCTGCGGCGGAGAATCCGGAAAGGCCGATTCCCGCTACCAGGACCCGCAGGCCCTTCCAGTTGGAATCCCACGTCGTCAGTTCGTCAAGGCGGGGATTCGAAGCGTTTGATGCGGAGGAAATGCTCACTGTCCGGCCACCCAATCAGCGTAGAAGAGTCCCAGGCCGAGGGCGACGCAGAGCCCGCCGATGATCCAGAAGCGGACCACCACCGTCACTTCGGCCCAGCCCTTGAGTTCGAAGTGGTGCTGCAGCGGCGCCATCTTGAACACGCGCTTGCCGCCGCTGAGCTTGAAGTAGCCCACCTGGATGATGACCGAGGCGGAGATAATCACGAACAGTCCGGCCAGGATGACCAGCAGGATCTCGGTGCGGGAGAGGATCGCGAAGGCTGCGATGGCGCCGCCGATGGCCAGCGACCCGGTGTCACCCATAAAAATCTTTGCCGGGGAGGTGTTCCACCAGAGGAAGCCGACCAGGGCGCCGGCCATGGCCCCGGCCAGCAGGGCCAGGTCCATGGGGTCGCGCACTTCGTAGCAGACTCCGGTTTCGCCCGGGTTGGCCAGGCAGGACTGGTTGAACTGCCAGATGCCAATCAGGAAATACGCACCGAACACCAGGATGGAGGCACCGGCTGCCAGGCCATCGAGCCCGTCCGCCAGGTTCACGCCGTTGGTCGCGGCGGTGATGATCACGCTGGACCAGAGAATAAACAGGATCGCGCCGATGATTGTCCCGGCGAATGCCAGATCGATGGCGGTGTCCCGGACGAAGGAGACGTTGGTCGACGCCGGGGTCAGGCCGGCGTTGTTCGGGAACTGCAGGGCGAGGATGGCGAAGACTATGCCAACGATCGCCTGCAGGATGATCTTGGCCTTGGCGTTCAGGCCCAGGGACCGCTGCCGGGAGATCTTGGTGTAGTCGTCAATGAAACCCACGAAACCCATGCCGACCATCAGGAACAGCACCAGCAGCCCGGACGCTGAGGGCCCGAAGGTGGTGGGATTGATGGCGTAGGAGATCAGGTGGGTGATGAAGTAGGACGCCACCACCGAAGCCACGATGACGGCGCCGCCCATGGTGGGCGTTCCGCGCTTGGTGTGGTGCGACGTCGGTCCGTCATCGCGGACAAACTGTCCGTAGCCCTTTTTCACGAGGAAACGGATGAACAGCGGCGTCAGCACCAAGGCGAGGACCAGCCCGAGCGAACAGCCGATCAGAAGCGAAATCACAGTGCCTCACCCCGGTTCGAATCGTCCTGGGTGCTGCCCGCAGGCGAAAGGGAATTCACGGCGATCCGATCACCAAGGAACCGCAGTCCGGCCCCGTTGGAAGATTTGAACAGGACAATGTCTCCGGGTTCAAGCGAAGATTCGAGGATGGCCTGAGCATCCTCGGGAGTCTCGACGAAGGTCGACTCGTCTCCCCAGGAACCCTCCATCACGGCGCCGGTGTGCAGGGCACGGGCTCCGGTTCCCACCACAATGAGCTTGGAAATGTTCAGGCGGACCACGTAGCGGCCAATGGCGTCGTGCTCGGTGACGGCTTCGTCGCCAAGCTCAAGCATTTCGCCCAGCACGGCCCAGGTGCGCCGGCCCCTGCCGAGTTCGGCAAGGGTCCGCAGCGCAGCCCGCATCGATTCGGGGTTGGCGTTGTAGGCATCGTTGATGACGGTGATGCCGTCAGCACGGTCGGTGCGTTCCATCCGCCAGCGGCTGGCGGCTTTCTGGCCGGAGAGACCCGCAGCGATGTCTGCCGGGGAAAGGCCCGCCGCGAGGGCGGCACCTGCGGCGGCCAGCAGGTTCGCCGTGTGATGTGCTCCGATCAGGCCCGATTCGACCGGGTGGCGTTCCCCGTTCGGGAATTCAAGGGTGAAGACCGGCCGTCCCTGCCCGTCCGTGCGGGCATCAACGGCACGCAGCGCGGCGTGGTTGCCGGGGAGTACGTCGGTGGAGGACGTGAAGGACAGCACGTTGGCGGTGGTGCGCCTGTCCATGGCGGCAACACGGATGTCGTCTCCGTTGAGCACGGCCGTGCCTTCCGGGGAGAGCGCTTCAACCATCTCGCCCTTGGCGCGGGCAATATTCTCTACGCCGCCGAACTCGCCGGCATGGGCGCTGCCAACGCAGAGCACGACGCCGATGTCCGGGCGCACCATGTCCGCGAGGTACGTGATGTGCCCAATGCCGGTGGCTCCCATCTCGACTACGAGGTAGCGGGTTCCGTGCCCGGCGCTGAAGATGGTCAGCGGAACTCCGACTTCCCCGTTGTACGAGCCGACCGGAGCTACGGTGTTCCCGTGTGCTCCCAGCAGGCCGGCCAGCAGGTCCTTTGTGGTCGTCTTGCCGGCCGAGCCGGTGATGCCGATTACGGTCAGCGGGCCCTCGGCGCGGAGCCGGCGGACGATCTCCGCGGCGAGCTGCCCCATGGCGGCTATGGTGTCCGGGACCACGACGCCGGGGAATGCCGTTACGTCTGCACCGGCAACCGGGCGCTCCGTCAGGGCCAGCGCCGCACCGGCTTCGAAGGCCCGGGCCACGAACAGATGGCCGTCGGAAAACTCGCCGGGCTTGGCAATGAACAGGGCCGCCGGTCCCGCTTCACGGGAGTCGGTGGTGGCCGATGTCACTGAAATGGTCGGGTCTGATGCTGCTGCCCCCACCAGCTCACCGCCCGTGATTGCCGCAATTTCGGCTGCATTAAGTTCAATCATGACGATTTAGGACTCTACCCCGTCGTAAGTAGGCATCGTGAATCCGGCCTTGGCCAGCGCAGCGCGGAGTTCAACCCTGTCATCGAGGGCATGGTTGACTCCCCTGACCTCCTGCCACACCTCGTGACCGCGGCCGGCCACCAGGACCGTGTCCCCGGGTCCGGCCAGTTCAGCGGCGCGGTAGATCGCGGCTGCGCGCGGCGCCACTTCCAGGACCAGCGGACCGTTCCCGTCCTCCCCTGCGACGCTGCGGGCCCCCCGAAGCACGTCGGCCCGGATGGCGGCGTCGTCCTCGTCGTGCGGATCGTCGTCTGTGACAATCACGACGTCCGCCAGGCGCGCCGCGATCTGCCCCATTAGGGGCCGCTTGGTCTGGTCGCGCTCTCCTGTGGCACCGAACACTACGATCACCCGTCCCTCGGGACGGCGGACCGACTCGAGGGTGCGCTGCAGCGCGTCCGGATTATGGGCGAAGTCCACGATTGCGGCCGGAGCCTCGCAGACCAGCTGCATCCGGCCGGGAACCTCGACGGTAAACGGGTCCTGCCGGTCGAGCGCGTCCTGCACCAGGGCAGGGTCTACGCCTGATTCCAGGACCATGGCCAGTGCCAGTGCTGCGTTGGACACGTTGAAGGTGCCCGGGAGGCCGGTCCGTACCTTGAGGCGCCCGCCCTGGGGCCCATGGAGCTCGAAGCCGTGGCCAAGCCCCTCCCGGCGCACGGATCGGACCTGCCAGTCGGCGTCGGAAGACTCACCCGAGGTGGAGAGCGTGACACCGCGGGCACCGGCCACGTCGGCCATGCGGCGCCCCCACTCGTCGTCCACGGTGATCACGGCGCGCCGGCTGCGGTCCGGCCGGAACAAGTCTGCCTTGGCAGCGAAGTATTCCTCCATGGAACCGTGCAGGTCCAGGTGGTCCTGCGTGAGGTTGGTGAAGCCGGCGACGTCGAAGACCACGCCGTCCACCCTCCGGTAGGAAATGGCGTGGGAGGAGACCTCCATGGCGGCCGCGTCCAGGGCACGCTCGCGCATCAGCGCCAGCAGGCCGTGCACCTGCGGAGATTCGGGAGTGGTCAGCACGCTGGGAATCGCTTCCGCGCCGGCCAGGATCTCGATTGTTCCAATCAGCCCGGTCGTGCGGCCAAGGGCCTGAAGAAGCGAGGTGATGAAGTAGGTGGTGGTGGTTTTGCCGTTGGTTCCCGTAACACCGAAGAGCTGCGGGGCGCTGCCGTCCTGCGGCTGGCTGTTGAACACGGCCGCAGAGAGCGGACCCACCAGTCTGCGGATGTCCTCGGCCACGAATACCGGCAGGCCGGTGTCCGGAAGCTGGTCCAGTCCGGCGGCATCGGTCAGGACGGCAGCGGCTCCGGCGGCCGCGGCGTCAGAGGCGAACCCTGCTCCGTGGTGCCGTGCTCCGGGCAGCGCCAGGTAGAGGTCCCCGGGCAGGACCTGGCGGGAGTTAATGCTTACCCCCGTGACCTCGACAGCCCAGCCGCCTGCACCGGTTCCGGGTGCCGCCGCGATGGCCGGAGATTCCTTGGGCAGCGATGCCGCGGCGTCGGCCACGCTGACCGGCTGCACCCGTTCGGGGCGCATGCTGCTCTGGGCACGCTGATGGTTGGTATGTGGCACTGCACTGCTCCAGCTTTAGTACTCGATGGGGTACGTAACCGGCTCCCCTTCGGAGGGGGCTACGTTGTTGGTGGTCAGGACCTGTTCCATGACTTTCTGGAAGGCCTTCCCGGGTTCTATGTAGTAGAGGTCTCCCTTGGGCCGCTGAAGGGTCACCACAGCGACGTACTTGGGATCATCCATGGGCGCTATACCAGCATAGGAGACGGTGTACCCGTCGTACCCGCCGTTGGGGCCGGGCGCCTCCGCAGTGCCGGTCTTGGATCCCACACGGTACTTCTCGAGCGCTCCCGATGCACCTGATCCCTCAACCGTGGTGGTCTCCAGCATGTGCTGTACTTCCAGTGCAGTCTTTTCGGACACAACCCGGGTGCCGGGTTCCTGCTCGGCCGCGTGCTCTACGCCCTGGGCATCGATCCTTGCATCCACCAGCCTCGGCTGCAGGCGCAGGCCGTCGTTCGCGATGGTCTGGAAAACCATGGCGGTGTGCAGCGCTGTCTGGGTCAGGCCCTGGCCAAAGAGCACCGTGTACTGCTGTCTGGTATCCCAGTTTTCCGGCGGAGCCAGCAGCCCGGATGTCTCGCCGTTGAGACCCGTTCCCAGCTCAGTCCCGATGCCGAACTTCCGCAGCCAGTCGTAGCGCTGCTGGGGGCTGAGCTGCTGGCCAACCATGACCGTTCCGGTATTCATTGATTTTGCGAGCACTCCGGAGGCCGTCATGCGGACCGTGCCGTGGTCGAACGCGTCCTTGAACGTCTGTCCGTCAATCGAGTAGGTGTTGTCGATCTGGAACTGGGAGGTGGGGGTGATGATCCCCTCTTCGATGGCAGCAGCCATGGTGATGACCTTGGTGGTCGAGCCCGGCTCGAAGGAGTCTGTCACCGAGCGGGCCTTGCGCGAATCCGCCTCAGTGGCACCTGGGTTGTTCGGGTCCACAGTGGTGGATTCAGCCATGGCAATGACGTTGCCGGTCTCCACCTCGACAACGACGACGTTGCCCCAGTCCGCGTTGTATTCCTGGACCTGGTCGGCGATTGTCTGCTGGGCAAACCACTGCAGGTCCTGGTCGATGGTCAGCCGGATGGAGTCGCCGTCCTGCACCGGTACGTCTTCGTTGGTGGCGTACGGAATGCGGATGCCGTCGCCGCCGATTTCATAAGTCTTGCTGCCGGCTTCACCTGCCAGGATCGAATCCTGGGTCAGTTCCAGGCCTTCCTGTGCGCCTTCCGTTCCAAGGAAACCGACAATGGATCCGGCAACCGGCCCGGAAGGATAGGTGCGAAGCGTGGTGCGGTCCGCATAGACGCCTGGGAATTTGACGGCCAGGACCTTGTCCCGGATTTCGGGTGTGACTGTCTTTGCCACAAAGTTGAATCCCTTATCGCCCAGGACCGACCCGCGGAGCGTCTGGATGTCCTGGCCAAGGACCGCGGAAAGTTCCTGCAGCGCGGCATCGAAGGTCACGGTCTCAAGGTCGCCTTCGGCGTTGCGCCGCTGGTATTCATCTTCGTCGTAGGCCGCCGAAAGCCGCTGGTCAACGACGATGTCGAAGCGCTCTACGCTGCGGGCCAGGTAGTTGCCCTCGTTGTCCAGGATGCCGCCGCGAAGAGCCGGAACATTGACGGTCACCAGCCTGTTGGCCACGGCCGCGTCCGCCATCCCTTCCGGATCTACGGCCTGCACCTGGAACAGCCGGACGCCCAGGACGGTGAGGAGCACCAGGACAATGAGCATCCCGGCACGCAGCCGGCCGGTCACGAGGTTTACCCTGTGGTCCTCCGGTACCGGAGCCTGTCCTGCTTTTGCCACAACGTGTCCTCGCCGGTGCTGGTTGGTTTACTGGCCGCTTCTCTGGCCGGGAGCCGGAATCGTGCCGCCGTTCAAATCGGGTTCCGCCGGGGCGGGGGCCGGAACGGGAGCCGGTTCCGGTTCCGCGCCGGCAGAGGCGTCCTCCTGCTGTGCGGCCCGTGCGTTTTCAGCCGGTTCCGCTGCGGCAGGCTGTGCCGGTGTTACCGGCTGTGTCAGGACCTGGGGCAGTTCAATAAGGGATCCGGGACCTGCGCCTTCCTTGGCGGGTTCAGGCTCACCTGTGACCGCCAGGGTCTGCAGGTCGATCGTACCGAACGTGGGCGAAACAACCATGCCCAGTTCAGCCGCTGCGCCGGCAAGGACCTGGGGAGCCAGGTTGTGCTCCACCTGCTGGGTCAATGCCTCGTTTTGCTGGACCAGCTGGGTCCGCTGATTCTGCAGCTCAACGAGCTGGTACTGGCCGCTTGACACTGAGATGTTCAGGCCCAGGACGGCCGCCAGGCCGGCGGCAAGCACGGCGAAACACAAAACCGTCGCGGGCACTCGCCGCTTCCGTGCTGCTGCCGGAACCAGCGCAAGCGGTGTCCGGCGCCGCGGTGCGGGCTGTTCCGGAGCCTCCCGGGGCAGGGCCCGTGCCAGGTTGCCCTGGACTGACTGGGCGGCCCGCAGCGGCGCCTGCGGCCGGCGCCGGGGTGATTGTTCAGTCATCGACGTGCCCCATCCATGGTTGCGCGAATCCGTTCGACCGCCCGCAGCTTGGCCGATGCCGCGCGCGGGTTTTCTGCGATTTCCTGCTCGGTGGGAACTTCGGTTCCCTTGGTCAGCCGCCTAAGCTGCGCCTTGTGTTCTTCCAGTTCCACCGGGAAACCCTTGGGCGCCGAGGACCTGGAACCGGCCGCGAAGATATCCTTCACGATCCGGTCCTCCAGGCTGTGGTAGGACATGACGACGATCCGTCCACCCACGCCAAGGACCGAAAGGGCGGAGGGAATGGCACGTTCCAGCACATCGAGCTCCTCGTTGACTTCGATGCGCAGTGCCTGGAAGGTGCGCTTTGCCGGATGTCCGCCCGTGCGGGCCGCCGCGGCCGGTACCACGGCGCGGATGGCTTCGACCAGCTCGCCCGTAGTGGTGAACGGCTTGCGCGCACGGGTGGAAACGATTGACGTTGCGATCCGGCCGGCGAACTTCTCTTCGCCCCAGCGGCGGATGATGGAGACCAGCTCGGCCTCGTCATAGCTGTTGACGATTTCCGCGGCAGTGCGCCCCCGGCTGGTATCCATGCGCATGTCCAGCGGCGCGTCGTAGGAGTATGCGAAGCCGCGGTCCCGCTCATCGAGCTGCATGGAGGAGACACCGAGATCGAACAGGGCACCGTCGATGGACTCGAATCCGAGGTCCTGGACTACGTCCGCAATTTCGTCGTACACGGCGTGCACCAGGTCAGTGCGGTTCTCGAAGGCTGCAAGCCGCTCCCCCGCCAGGGCGAGGGCCTGGGTGTCGCGGTCGATCCCGATGACGTGCAGCTTCGGGAAGCGCTCAAGCATGGCCTGGGTATGTCCGCCCATGCCAAGCGTGGCGTCTACGACGACGGCTGTCCGGCCGGCTGCCTCCGCTGCCTCGATGGCCGGCGCCAGCAGGTTGATGCAGCGGTCCCGCAGCACGGGTACATGCCGGTCCTCAGTTGGACGGTCTTCGTTCATTGGTCTCTCCCTCCGCTGCTGACCGGTTCAGCGGTTTCTTGGACCAGATCCCCATCCGCGCCTCACGGTACGCCTGGCTCCGGGGAAGGTGAGCCAGGTGAATTCCATGGGGCGGCTGGAGATCTCGTTCAAGATCCCGCCGTTTTCCGGTTTCGAATTCCTCTGGATACTGCTGTACTGCCTGCTTTGCAACGGCTAGAAGATGCCGGGCATCGTGTCTTCGTCAGTCTCCGAAAACGCGTTTTCCTGTTCTTCCAGGTATTCCTGCCATGCCGCGGCATCCCAGATCTCAGCCCGGGTGCCCGCACCGATAACGGCGAGTTCACGTCCGAGCCCGGCATATGAGCGCAGTGCCGGCGGAATGGTGACGCGGCCCTGCTTGTCCGGGACTTCATCAGAGGCTCCGGACAGAAACACACGAATGTAGTCACGGGCCTGGCGTGAAGACAGCGGAGCCTGCCTCATCTGCTCGTGGACTTTCTCGAATTCCTTCTGGCTGAAGACGTAGATGCAGCGTTCCTGGCCCCGGGTCAGAACCAGCCCTTCGGCCAGTTCGTCGCGGAACTTGGCGGGAAGAATGAGCCTGCCCTTTTCGTCAAGGCGCGGCGAGTGAGTTCCAAGGAACATCGCCACCACCTGTCAGATATGGGAGTTACACCCCTCCTGCACCGCCCTACCCTCTTACGCCCCCCACTTTACTCCACTTCCCTCCACAGTCAACGCAATTCGATAACGTTTTCCGGCGCGTCGCTGGGCTTCTTCCCAATGCGGGCAAGGGAAGGCGGCCCGGGGTGAAGGGTGGAGGGAAAAACGGTCCGCGGGGAAGCTCCAGGCGGATTGGAGCCCTTAAAGAGGAGAAGACCCGCCTTAGCGGGTCTTTCCGGCCTCCCGGGGCAGCGCCGGGGAGGAGAGTGGAGCCTGGCGGAGCTAGGGCTGGCCCCGCTTGCGCTCGTCCCATTTATTTTCGAGGTTGGACATAAACCCGCGGGGCGCAGCTGCACGCTCCTTGCGGCCGGCAGGGATCCGTGTCTCCGCCTGCTTGCCCTTGGTGGTCGCGTAGTACATCCCGGCGCCCATGACCGTAAAGCCGACGATCCCCACCAGGATGTTCAGCGGACTGTCCAGGGTGATCCCCAGAATGAGGACTGCTATTCCGGCAACTGCCACGAGCGCGCCCAGCACGATCCGCCGGGTGGACATGCCGCGGCCCGCCGATGAAGCCATGGAATTGGCGAACTTCGGGTCCTCAGCGTGTAATTGCTGCTCCAGCTGATCAAGCAAGCGCTGCTCGTGTTCTGAGAGTGCCATTACTGTCTCCTTGCGGTCCAAATGTGCCCTGTAATCCAAGCAACGAAACCGGCGTGGTGGTTGTTCCCGCGGAGGTGTCGACGCTGATCTGCAACTAGTTCCAAGGATAGTTTGCAATCGGGTCCGGCGAAAGCGGCTGCCGGGCCCAGCCCGAACCTCTCAGGTAAAGCTCAGCCTAGCCCGCCCTGCGGCTTGTTCCGGTCCCGCGCAAGAAGCCGTGCCGGCATGATGCCCGATTCCCCGAACCTGCGGTTAATCCGGTCCAGTGCATCCTCGGCCGAGCGCCAGTTGTCGTCCCGGCCGTCAAGGGTCAGCTGCTGGGCGGCGCCGTCGGCTGTTTCAAGCTTTTCTGCCCGCAGTCCGATCAGCCGGACGCTCATGGGCCGCCTGCCCAGGCCGGCAAGCAGGCCGCGCACAGCTTCATACAACAGCTGGGCACTGTCCACCGGCTCGGTGAGCGTGCGGGAACGCGTCAGGGTCGAAAAATCGGCGTACCGGAGTTTGAGCGACACGGAACGGCTCTGGAGGCCTGCCGCCCGCAGCCGGGCCGCGGTTCGGTGCGCCAGCCTCAGCAGTTCCGTCTCCAGTACCTCATCCTCATCGACGTCCCGGGCGAACGTCTCCTCCGCGCCAAGGCTCTTCTCCACCCGTACCGGAGTGACGGCACGCGGGTCCCTGCCCCAGGACAGGTCGTAGACGTGCCTTCCGGTAGCGCCGAGGAGGCGCTGCAGGACGGCGGGCGGCGTATGGGCCACATCGAAGACAGTGTTGATCCCTACCCGGGAAAGGGCCTCCCGGGTTTTTGCTCCCACCCCCCAGAGCGCGGACACGTCCAGGGTATGGAGGAAGGCAATGGTCTCCTCCTTAGGGACCAGCAGCAGCCCGTTCGGCTTAGAGCGGGTCGACGCGATTTTCGCGACGAACTTGGTGGATGCGATGCCCACGCTCGCCGTGATCCCCAGTTCCTGCGACACCCGGCGGCGGATCAGTTCCCCGATCCTCCGCGGCGGGCCAAGCCTGCGCATTGAACCGGCAATATCCAGGAACGCCTCATCCACGCTCAGCGGCTCCACCAGGGGCGTTATCGACTCGAAGATGCCCATAAGCCGCCCGGATACCTGCCGGTACACTCCCTGATGAGGTTCCAGGATCTCCGCCTGGGGACACAGCCTGCGCGCACTGGCCATGGGCATGGCGGAGCGCACCCCAAACCGCCGGGCCTCATAGGACGCCGAGAGGACAACGGACCTGCCGCCCAGGCCCCCGACGATTACCGGCCTGCCAACCAGTTCGGGACGGCGGAGCAGCTCGACTGCGACATAGAAGGCATCCATGTCCACGTGCATGATGGTGCAGTCCCGGTTTTCGGCCGGCGCCTGCGTTTCTGTACCCACGTCCCCATACTAGGCAGCCAGCAGACACTCCTACGCTCGCCTAGACTGGATTGCAGGCCCTGACCCTTCGTCGATGCGGATCCCCATGAAGAAAATCCTCGCCGTTGCCTGCAGCGCAGCCATCCTGGCCGCCGTAGCCGGCTGCAGTTCCGAGACCAGCTCCCCCGATGCTTCCGCATCCCCCACCACCTCGGCGGCGCCCGCATCGCCTTCGGCCACGGAGGCCGGCCCGATGTCGTCCCCCTCGCCTACGTCCGCCATCGCGGCAGGATTCCCGGAAGCGCTCGTTCCCGTCTTCGCGGGATCCCAGCCCGCCGCTTCCAGCTACGAATCTGAAGCGGGACTGGTTACTGCGTCCATGACGGCTTCCTCCTCTGCGGACGCTGACGAGATTCTCGCTTTCTACACCGCCCACTTCGAGGAGCTTGGCTTCACGGCCCTGGATGGCGACGCGGTGGATTCAACCCCGGCGAAGGACTTCGCCCGCACTGCTGACACCGAGACCGAGACGGTAAACGTTTCGGTCATCACCCGGAACGGCAGCTCCATCTACACCGTGGGGGCGAACGTGCTTCCCGCTACCGTCGAGTCCGCTGGACAGGACACTCCGTGAGCCGGGCCCCCGCCGCATCGGAAGCGAACATGGAACCCGGACAGACACCCGGGAATGCGGCGCAGGAACAGACGGCGTACCGCCGCTCCCTGGCAGCTGACCTGGAGCAGTTCCTCAGCTACCAGCGCGGGGTCCTGGAGGATGTATCCAGCGAGTCGGTTCCACTGCTTGGCGCCGTCCACTCGCTGGCGAAAGGCGGCAAGCGGCTGCGTGCCCTGCTGAACTACTGGGGCTGGCGCGGCGCTGGCGGAGACGAGCTTGCGGCTCCCGCCATCCGGGCGGGCGTTGCGCTGGAGCTGTTCCAGAGTGCGGCGTTGATCCACGACGACATCATTGACCGCTCCGATACCCGCCGCGGAGCGCCGAGCGTGCACCGGCACTTCAGCAACCGGCATGCCGAAGCCAAATGGTTCCTGGACGGACAGCACTTCGGTTCATCGGCGGCGATCCTCGCCGGTGACCTCTGCCTTGCCCTCAGCGAAGAGGCGTTCACCTCCGTGGGTGAACGTGCCGCCTACAACACCCGGGCACGGGCGCTGTTCAACCGCATGCGCACCGAAGTGATGGCCGGGCAGTACCTGGACATTCTTGAAGAAGTGGTTGGACCCGGTCATGAGCCCGAACGCGCGGTTGTACGCGCCCGGAACATCCTCCGCTACAAATCCGCGAAGTACAGCATTGAGCATCCCCTTGCCATCGGCGGGGCGCTGGCAGGCGCCGGAGACGAGCTGCTGGCAGCATACTCGAAGTTCGCGCTGCCGCTGGGCGAAGCCTTCCAGCTGCGGGACGATGTGCTGGGAGTCTTCGGTGACCCGGAGCTGACCGGGAAGCCGGCCGGGGACGACCTGCGTGAGGGCAAGCGGACGGTACTGATCGCCTACGCGCTGAGCACCGGATCCGCGGCTGTCCGCAGGGAAATCACGGACAAGCTGGGCCGGCCGGACCTGGATGACGACGCCGTGTCCTCCCTGCGGGATGCCATCGAAGAGAGCGGGGCGCTGGCCACGACCGAGGCGCTTATCGCCGAGCACACCGAGCAGGCCTTCACCACCCTTGCAGCACTGGCTGTGGATGAGCAGACCCGCTCGGCGCTTGAGTTACTGGCCCATGCGGCCGTGACCCGGACTGCCTAAGGCAGCCCTACCAGGCCAGGGCCTGCGCCCGGCGGCGGATTTCGGTCTTGCGGCCTTCCTTCAGGGCATCGACGGGACGTCCGGGAAGGGTGTCGTCCGCGGTGAAGAGCCAGCGGAGCATCTCTTCGTCAGAGAAACCCGCGTCGGCGAGGACCGAAATAGTCCCCTTTAGGCTATCCAAAACCGCGCCGTCGCTGATGAAGGCGGCGGGCACGCTGCGGATTTTGCGTTCCCCGAGCCGCACCGCCAGCAGGGCCCGTTCTTCCACAAGGCTGTGCACCTTGCTGATTGTTACGTCTAGTTGTTCAGCCACATCGGGCAGGGTCAGCCAGTCGGAAACCAGTTCCTCGAGTTCATTCACGTTTCCAAGATTGCCATGGCGGCAGCAATCCCGGCCAGTCGGAGCCACTTTCACCCGTTCGGTACGCGCGCATAACTTTTCCCGGCGGGTATCGCAATGCGGCAATTCTCGTGTAAATTCGCATTAGTCACAGTAATCACACCCGTAACACCCGTATCACTACTTATTTTTGTCCCGCGGATTGCGGTAGAAGGCCGCCCGCCAACAGATGAGGAAACGACCCGTTATGACAGTGCAGCCCAATGCCAGGCCGCGTACCGCTGCCTTGCCCCGCAAACTGAGCGTTGCTGTAACCACGGCAGCGATCCCGGCTGTCATGATGTCCTCATTGGCTCTTGCGGAACCGGCCCATGCCCTGGCTCCCCAGTCTCCGGCCAAGGCACTGTTCCCCCAGCTTCCGCTGCAGGCAAAGAAGACCCTTCCGTCCGCCGTCATTCCTGCAGGCCAGCTCGCCGCACAGGTCCCGGCTACGGTGGCCGCCGAATCCTCGGTTCCGGCGACCCACCGGATTGTTCCGGGAGACACGGTCAGCGCCATCGCCGCCCGGTACGGCCTGGACATGAACGAACTGCTGCGCATCAACAACCTTGCACCGTCGTCGATCATTTACGCAGGCAGAGAACTCAAGCTGACCGGGTCCGCACCGGCCCAGGCTGCTCCCGCGGCCCAGGCACCGGCCCAGGCCGCCGGAACGTACACCGTGGCCGCCGGGGATACCCTGAGCGCCATCGCTGCCAGGCACGGCGTGAGCCTGGCCTCCATCCTCCAGGCCAACAACCTGAGCATGACCACCGTGATCTACCCCGGGGACAAGATCACCCTTGGAGCAGGCGCCCCCACCTCGGTGACCGTCCCTTCATCCGCCGCTCCCGCTCCGGCTCCCGCTCCGGCAGCCCCCGCGCCCGCCGCTCCGTCGGCCGGGACGTACACCGTGGTCCCGGGCGACACCCTGGGTGCCATTGCCGCCAAGCACGGCGTCAGCCTGAAATCGGTGCTGGACGGCAACAACCTCAGCATGAACTCCATCATCCGCCCGGGCCAGAAGATCTCCCTGTCCGGCGGATCAACCGTCACCACGGCTTCCTCGGCGCCGGCTGCTCCCGCGGCCGCACCCACGGACCTGGTGCCGAGCACTTTCCTGCACTACACCTATCCGCAGCATGTTGTTGCCAACGCCAACCTGAACAAACAGGCACTGAACTCCGTGGCCGTGCCGTCACGGGCACAGATGCAGCAGATGGTTGCTGACACCGCCGCTTCCATGGGAGTTGATCCGGCACTGGCACAGGCTTTCGCCCTGCAGGAGTCCGGCTTTGACCAGCGTGCTGTGTCCCCGGCAAACGCCATCGGCACCATGCAGGTCATCCCTTCCTCCGGCGAGTGGGCGTCCGGGCTGGTGGGCCGTGAGCTGAACCTGCTGGATCCGCAGGACAACGTCACCGCCGGCGTGGCCATCATCCGCGCACTGGTCCGCACCAGCCCCAGCCTGGAGGTGGCCATTGCGTCCTACTACCAGGGTCAGTACTCGGTGACCACGCAGGGGATGTACGCGGATACCAAGGCATACGTGGCATCCGTCCTGGCCCACCGGGCCGGCTTCTAGCACGCCAGCGGACTGGAGCCGGGAGGCGGATCGGGTGTCGATCCGCCTCCCGGCTCCTTCCGCTTATAGGATCAAAGGGTGCATGATCCCGTGAGTGACCCTCTTTTGGACACCTTGGTAGACAACCGCTACCTGGTCCGTTCCCGCATTGCGCGCGGCGGAATGTCCACTGTCTACCTGGCCATGGATACCCGGCTGGACCGCGATGTCGCCCTGAAAGTGCTGTACCCCCACCTCGCGGCGGACCGGGGCTTCCTCGACCGGTTTGAACGTGAAGCGAAGTCGGCAGCGCGCCTGTCCCATCCGCACGTCGTCGGCGTCCTGGACCAGGGCGTGACGGACACTCTGTCCTACCTGGTCATGGAATACGTTCCCGGCCGCACGCTGCGTGACGTCCTCACTGAGCGGCGCAGGCTCTCCCCGCGCCTGGCCCTTGCCATGATGGATGCCGTGGTGGACGGCCTCGCCGCCGCACACGAAGCCGGCCTGGTACACCGCGACGTGAAACCCGAGAACGTCTTGCTGGCAAGCAGCGGAGCCATTAAGATTGCGGACTTCGGCCTCGCCCGGGCCGTGACCACCAGCACCAACACCGGAACGCTGGTTGGAACGGTTGCCTACCTGGCACCTGAACTTGTCACGGGAGCCGGCGCTGACGCACGCAGCGACATCTATTCGGCCGGCATCATGCTCTACGAGATGCTCACGGGATCCCAGCCCTTCACCGGCGAAGTGCCGATCCAGGTGGCATTCGCCCACGTTCACTCGTCCGTCCCTGCACCCTCCGCTGCCTGCCCCGGGCTTGCCGAGGACCTGGACGAGCTGGTTCTCTGGTGCACCTCGCAGGACCCGGAAGACCGTCCGGTGGACGGGGGCGCCCTGCTCGGGGAGCTGCGCCACATCCGTACGTCGCTGACCGATGAACAGCTGGACTTCCACGCACCGGGCGGTCCCCCGGCGCAGCTTCCCGCCCAGGACGCACGGACCAGTGCGGTCCCGCCCCCGCCCCCGGGTGCCACGGAAGTAATCAGCCAGGCGCAGCCAAACGCCACGGAAGTCCTGCAGCGCACCGACAACGCCACAACCGTCCTCGGGAATCCCCCGGCCGGGGACGGCTACCGGGACGACGACGGTTATGACGGACCCGCAGAAGACGGCGGCGACCATACCGATCTGTCCTCACGTGCCGGCCGGCGACTGGCCCGGAAGGATTTCAAGGCCAGCCAGAAAGAGGCCAGCCGCGCCGCGCAGCGCCCGGAGGTATCCCTGCGCCCGGGCCGTCCGCGCAGGAGGGGCGTCCTGGTGGCGCTCCTGCTCACCCTGCTTGTCGCTGCCGCGGCCTTTGCGGGCTGGTTCTTCGGAGCCGGCCCCGGAGCCCTCGTGTCAATCCCGGAGGTGTCGAACACCTCGGTTGAGGCAGCGGGCGGCAGGCTTGGCGAGGAGGGGCTCCGTTACACCACCAGCGAGGTGTATGACGAGGTGATTGCGGCCGGAATGGTCGTCGGAACCGATCCGGCGGCAGCCCAGCAGGTCCGCCGGTTCCAGCCGGTGACGCTGCTGGTGTCCCGGGGACCGGAACTGTTCAGCGTCCCCAACGTCATTCAGCGTTCCCTGGCAGATGCCGAGGAGAAGATCACTGAGGCCGGACTAACCGCCGGCTCCGTCACCGAAGAGTTCAGTGAGGACGTTCCTGCAGGGCAGGTCCTCGCCCAGGTCCCATCAGCTGACGCAGACCTCCGCCGCGGCACCCCCGTGGACCTGACCGTCTCCAAGGGGCCGGCACCGGTAGAGGTGCCTGTGGTGACCGGGAAGACCGAGCAGGAAGCCGTGCGGCTGATCCAGGAAGCCGGACTGGCAGCCGCTGTCTCCCCCGAGCGCGTCAACAGCACCGATGTTCCCAGCGGATCAGTGGCAGTGCAGACACCGTCCTCCGGGCTCCTGGAGCGGGGCGGAACCGTAACGCTGACCATTTCTGACGGACCCCGCATGGTCCAGGTGCCCAGCTTTGTGGGCAAGCAGGCGGACACCGCACGCCGGGAACTTGAACAGCTGGGCTTCCGCGTCGAGGTAAACGAGATCCTCGGCGGCTTCTTCGGAACAGTCAGGGCCCAGGACCCGTCCGGCGGCACGGCACCGGAGGGTTCGGTTATCAGGCTGACCGTGGTGTAGGCACCGCGGGCACCGGGACGGGGAGGCGCAGCGCAGTCCCCGTCCCGGTGCGTTTAGCTCTTCTCCGCGAGGGCTCCCGCTACCAGGAAGGCCATCTCAAGGGACTGCATGTGGTTCAGGCGGGGGTCGCAGACCGATTCGTAGCCGTCCACGAACGCCTCCTGGTCCACCGGGTCCGCACCGCCCAGGCACTCGGAAACGTCATCGCCCGTCATCTCCACGTGCAGGCCGCCGGGGAAGGTCCCCAGTTCGTTGTGGACTTCGAAGAAGCCGCGGACCTCATCCATGACGTCGTCGAAGTTCCGGGTCTTGTATCCGTTAGGGGACGTTACCGTGTTCCCGTGCATCGGATCAGTCACCCAGAGCACCTGTGCGCCTGATGCAGTGACCTTCTCCACGAGGGGCGGGAGCTTCTCTCGAATATTTTTCGCACCCATGCGGGTGATAAAAGTCAGGCGCCCCGGTTCACGCTCCGGATCCAGCCTGTCGATCAGCGCCAGCGCATCCTCGGCCGTGCTGTTGGGGCCAAGCTTCACACCGATCGGGTTGCGGACACGGGAGAGGAAATCCACGTGGGCGGAGTCAAGGTCACGGGTACGTTCGCCGATCCACAGGAAGTGGGCAGAGGTGTCGTACGGCTGGCCGGTCCGGGAATCGATTCGGGTCAGTGCCCGCTCATAGTCAAGCAGCAGGGCCTCGTGGCTGGCGAAGAACTCCACGCGTTTCAGTGCCTCGAAATCGGCACCGCAGACGTCCATGAAGCGCACGGCACGGTCAATGTCACGGGCAAGTGACTCGTAGCGCGAGTGCGCCGGATTGGCTGTGAAGCCGCGGTTCCAGTGATGGACCAACCGGAGGTCGGCGAAGCCGCCCTGGGTGAAGGCGCGGATCAGGTTCAGGGTGGAAGCCGAGGTGTGGTACGCCCGCACCATGCGGGCCGGGTCATGCCGGCGGGATTCCGGGGTGAATTCAAAGCCGTTGACCATGTCCCCGCGGTACGCCGGCAGCGTCACACCGTTCCGCGTCTCGTCGTTCGAGGAACGCGGCTTGGCGAACTGGCCGGCCATCCGTCCCATCTTGATGACAGGCAGGGAAGCACCATAGGTCAGCACCACCGACATCTGCAGGATGGTGCGCACGCGCGCGCTGATCTTGTCCGCCGTCGCCGCCTCGAACGTCTCAGCGCAGTCGCCGCCCTGCAGGAGGAAGGCCTTGCCCTGGGCAGCCTGGGCAAGCCGCTCGCGCAGGATGTCCACCTCGCCGGCAAACACCAGCGGCGGAACCATGGAGAGCTCCGCCACGGCTGCCTCATACCCGGGGTCTTCGCGCCAGGTGGGCTGCTGGGAGATGGGCAGCGACCGCCAGTCATCGAGTCCGGGATATACGGCGGCGCCGGAGGACGGGGGAAAACTGGGATCAAGTTCAGCAGGTTTATGGATCACCCCTTAAGCCTACGTCCCTGCGTCCGCCGTCAGCGATCCAATGTGTCCTGTTACGCAGCCGGAGCGGCGGCAGGGCCCTCAGGCACCATGAGGGGCCTGCTGCGACCCTCCGGAGCTGTTGTCCCCGGTTTCGCTTGGTTTCTTCTCCGGCGCCGGCGGCTGTTCCGGCTTGTCCGGGGTCCCAATGACGGTGACCTCACCCGGTTCCTTGCGGCCGTTCCCGCGTCCGGTCCGGGGACCTACCCCCGTCTCCGGGGTTTCAGCATGCGGCAGGCGGACCGCCGCGCTGCGTGATTCGGCCGTCCTGGAGGCCTTCCGCGCCGCCGCCATCTTGTCCTTCACGGTGCTGGCATACACATCCACGTACTCCTGGCCCGAAAGGCGCATGAGCTCGTACATAATCTCGTCAGTGACTGAGCGCTGCACGAAACGGTCATTTTCCATTCCTGCGTAGCGGGAGAAATCCAGCGGCTCACCGACAATAATGCCGATCCGGCGGATATTGGGGATTCGGCGGCCGATCGGCTGCACCTTGTCGGTGCCGATCATGGCCACGGGTATCACTGGTACGCCGGTCTGCAGCGCCATCTTTGCCACACCGGTTTTGCCGCGGTACAGGCGCCCGTCGGGGCTGCGGGTGCCCTCCGGGTAGATGCCGAGGAGGTCACCTCCCTCAAGGACCTTGACGCCGGCCCGCAGCGCTGCCTCGGAGGCAGCGCCCCCGGAACGGTCGATCGGCAGCTGGTTGGTGAGGCGGAAGAACGCTGCAGTGAGCTTGCCCTTCAGGCCCTGGCCCGTAAAGTACTCCGACTTAGCCAGGAAGCTGACCGGACGCGGCACTGCCAGCGGCAGGAAGATGGAGTCCGAGAAGGAGAGATGGTTGCTGACGAGAATCGCCGGCCCCGTGGCGGGAACATTATCAATGCCCTTTACCCACGGCCTGAACAGGAGATTCACCACCGGTCCGATGAATATCGTCTTCATCACCCAATAGAACACGCGGCCAGCTCTCCCGTCCGGACAACACAATTGACAACACACATAACAGCACAACTAACAACACAATGAGGGAACACCCCAAGGACCCGACTGGCTCCCTTACTACTACTGTAAGCGCCGCAGCGGCAGCGTAGAGTTTCCGCCGCTTCTGACACGGGCGACTTTGTTTCCCGCAGGGTGGAAAATCGTCAGCCTAGTGCAACCATAGAGACATGACTTCCCCTGGGGGCCCGGCGCCGTTTTCAAGTGCCGGCGAGGGCCCGAATGCATCCACCGGCGTGCTGCTCAGCCATGGGTTCACCGGCTCAACCGTGAGCATGCTGGGCTGGGCCCGGTATCTGGCAGATGCCGGGTATGCCGTCAGCCTGTCACTGCTGCCCGGTCACGGAACCACCTGGCAGGAGCTGGCCCGCACTCCGTGGCAGCACTGGTACCGGGGCTATGAGGAGGCGTACACGGAACTGGCCGGACGGACCGACCGTGTATTCGCCGCCGGCCTGTCGATGGGCGGGGCCCTGGCACTGCGCCTGGCCGCCCGGCAGCCGGTTGCAGGGGTCGCCGTCGTCAATCCCGGACTGACTGTGGCGGACCCCCGCGCCCGCTATGCCCACCTGCTGAAGTATGTGATGCCGTCCGTTCCCGCGATTGGAAACAGCATCCGGCTCCCGGGACAGGATGAGGGAGCCTATTCCCGCACTCCGGTGGGGGCGGTGGCCCAGCTGCTTCGGCTCTTCAAAGACACAGCCGCGCACCTGCCGGACGTCAAGGCGCCCGTCATCGCGTTCCGGTCAACGGTGGACCCGGTGGTGCCCGAATCCAGCATGGACCTGGTCCGCAGGCAGCTTGGCAGCACGGATTTTGAGGTAGTACCGCTTCCCAACAGCTACCATGTGGCCACAATGGACCATGACGCACAGCTGATCTTTGACCGTTCCCATGAATTCATCCAACGGGTGAGTGCAGGTGCCGCAGCATGACTGAACGCGAACCGGACCGCAACGAGTCCACGGACGAGGCCACCTGGCTGGACCTGGTTGCCCGGCTGCAGGAAACACCGGAAACAGATCCCCGGCAGCCGTCCCCGGACCAGCCTGCCCCGGATGACTCGACCCAGGCGCCCGGCCCCGGCGCTCCGCCCGCAGGGCCGCGCTCCGCAGCGGACCGTACCCGGGCCATTTTCGAGAACCAGCCGCTGCGCGCGTCACCGCAGCCCCCCTCCGGACCCCGTGACTACAGCCCCGACGAGGAGGACGGCTCGTTCGTGCCGGAAGAACCGCCGCCGCTGGGAAGCGGCGAGCCGCTGGTCATTCTGGCCTGGCTCGGCGCTGCGGGAGGACCGCTGCTGCTGCTCCTGTTTGCCATGTTCTGGCGCGGCGCGCCAATGCCCGTGGTCCTTGGCGTCGTCGCGATCTTCGTCACCTGCGCCGGCTATCTCCTGTTCCGGCTGCCCCAGTCCCGGGATGAAGGCGACGACGGCGCGGCGGTCTAACCGCAGCGCACCATCAGCGCCGGGCGGCGACCCGGGAAAGGTCCGCTGCACCGATCAGTCCGGCTTCGGGACCGAGCGCCGCTTTTTCGATGCGGGCTTCCGGGCGGAAACCGCGCCCGGTGAGGTTCCGGGCATAGGCCCTCCGGGCCGGTTCCAGCAGCAGCTCACCTGCGTCGCTGAGTCCCCCGCCGATGACGAACATGCCTGGGTCGAGTGCGGCAGCAAGGTTGGACAGTCCCAGGCCGAGCCACTCGCCAACCTCACCGACCAGCTCGATCGCGGTACGGTCCCCCTCCAGCGCAAGCCGGGTGACAACCGCACCGGTGATGTCCGGAATGCTCCCCCGGACGCTGGCCAGTATTTCCTGGGCCACCGGCGAATTGGCGGCAGCGAGCTCACGGGCCTCGCGGCCCAGGGCGTTGCCGGAGGCGTACTGTTCCCAGCAGCCGCGGTTGCCGCACTCGCAGCGCTGTCCCTGCGGCATGATGATCTGGTGGCCGAATTCCCCGGCCACGCCGAAGCGTCCGCGTTCAAGGCGGCCGTCCATGATCATTGCTCCGCCGATTCCGGTGCCGAGGGTGATGCAGACAAGCCGGCTCTCCCCCCTGCCCGCACCGAAGCGCCACTCCGCCCAGGCAGCGCCGTCGGCATCGTTGGCAAGGTAGACCCGGCGGCGCAGCAGCCGCTCCAGGTTCTCCTGCAGGGGCTCATTGCGCCAGGCCAGGTGCGGGCTGAAAAGCACCGTGCTGCCGGCCAGGTCCATCCATCCGGCAGCCCCGATTCCAACCGACCACACGTGCTTGTGCGCGGAAAGTTCACGGACCAGATCGACGATGACGTTTTCGACCTCTCGCGGGTCCTGCCCGGGCGTGGACCGGCGGAGGACCTCGAGCACCCTGCCGCCGGCATCGACCAGGCCGGCGGCGACCTTGGTTCCGCCAATATCAATCCCGATCGCCAGGCCGCGCCGGCGCATCGGAGACGAGAGCCGTGCACTCCGCCGTGGACGCAGGGGGTCGGATGGCCTGCGGGACCACCGCGCGGCAGGAGCGGGAAAGGGAACCGGAGCTGGGTTAGGGGAATGCATCAAAGACCCATTGTAGGCAACGGGCGGCCCGCGAACATGCAAGCGTTATGCATTCGAAAGTTACCCGCGGGTATAAAATGTGATCCAGGTTATAGGCTAAGTTCCAACCCGCCGTCCAAAAACCCGCCGTTCAAACAGGTATCAAAGGAGCTATCGTGCGCGAATACAGCGTTCCAGTCCTGGGGGAATCACCACCGGAGACGAACACTACGGATCTGCTTCTGGAACAGGCCGCCAAGCCTTCCAATCCGGCCCTCTTCGCCGTGCGTTCAACCGGTGATGAGTGGAAGAACATCTCCGCCACGGAGTTCCTCGCTGATGTCTCCCGGATTGCCAAGGGCCTCATCGCCAGCGGCATCGGACAGGGCGACCGGGTCGGCATCATGGCCCGCACCCGCTATGAATGGACCCTGGTGGACTTTGCGATCTGGTTTGCCGGAGCAGTCTCGGTTCCCGTCTACGAGACGTCTTCCCCCGCACAGGTCGCATGGATTCTCGGTGACTCCGAGGCGGTTGGCGTGGTGGTGGAGGCCGCCCGCCACGAGAACGTGGTGCGCCAGGCAGGTGCGGATGAGGATCTCTCTGCCGTGAAGAACGTCTGGCAGATCGACGGCGGCGGACTCGACGCGCTTCGCGAAGCCGGCGCAAACGTCACGGACGAGGAACTTGAATCCCGCCGGTCCTCGGCCAGCCTGGCGGATACGGCAACGATCATCTACACCTCGGGCACCACCGGAAAGCCCAAGGGCTGCGAGCTGACGCACGGCAACTTCGTCAACCTCTCCCGCAATTCGACGGCAGCGCTGCCCGAAGTTGCCAAGGAGGGCGCCCAGACCATCATGTTCCTGCCCCTGGCACACGTTTTCGCGCGGTTCATTTCCGTGCTCGCCGTCGCGGCCGGATCCACCGTCGCCCACACGCCGGACGTGAAGAACCTGCTCCCGGACCTGCAGAGCTATAAGCCCACCTTCCTTCTGGTGGTCCCCCGCGTCTTCGAGAAGGTCTACAACTCCTCGATGCTGAAGGCGGAGGACGGCGGCAAGGGCAAGATCTTCCACGCCGGAGCCAAGACCGCCATCGAGTACTCCAAGGCCAAGGAAACGGGCAAGGTGCCCCTGGGGCTGAAGCTCCGCCACGCGCTGTTCGACAAGCTCCTCTACTCGAAAATCCGCACCGCCATGGGCGGACGGGTCCAGTACGCCATTTCCGGCGGCGCTCCGCTGGGCGACCGGCTGGGCCACTTCTTCGACGGAATCGGCGTCATGGTCCTTGAAGGCTACGGCCTGACTGAAACCACGGCACCGATCAGCGTGAACACCCCGCAGCTGATCAAGATCGGCACCGTAGGCGCACCCCTGCCGGGCAATGCCGTGAAGATCGCCGAGGACGGCGAAATCCTGACGAAGGGCATCAGCGTGATGAAGGGCTACTTCAAGCGCCCGGACCTCACGGACGAGAACTTCGCTGACGGATGGTTCCGTACCGGCGACATCGGCCAGCTCGATTCCGACGGCTTCCTGAGGATCACCGGCCGGAAGAAGGAAATCATCGTCACCGCCAGCGGCAAGAACGTCATCCCGGCGATGCTGGAAGACTCTATCCGCGCGGACGCAATCGTCTCCCAGTGCGTCGTCGTCGGCGACCAGCGGCCCTTCATCTCCGCGCTGATCACCATCGACGAGGAAGCGCTGCCGGGATGGCTGGAACGCCACGGCATGCCGGCTTCCACCACGGTGGCCGAAGCGGCACAGTCCCAGCAGCTCCGGGACGAGCTGCAGGCCCTGGTGGACCGCGCCAACAAGGCCGTGTCCCAGGCTGAGGCCATCAAGGTATTCCGCGTCGTCACCACGGACTTCACCGAATCCAGCGGACACCTGACGCCTTCCCTGAAGATCAAGCGCGCCCAGGTGCTCAAGGACTTCTCCGACGTCGTCGAGGACATCTATTCCGGCCAGAAGGTCTAACCGCCGCGCGGCCTGGGCACAGAGAGGCGGAAGCCCCGGTTCATCCCGGGACTTCCGCCTCTCTGGCGTCTGGGCCTGCGGTTTTAAGGCCGAAGCGCGATGCCCTGGGGGTTCGTTCCCAGGGACAGGAGCGCATTTTCCACTACCTCGGTGAGTGCCGGATGGATCCAGTACTGGCCGCGTGCCATGGCGGCCGCGTCGAGCCCGAAGGCCATGGCCTGGATCAGCGGCTGGATCAGCATGGACGCCTCGTGGCCCATAATGTGGGCACCCAGCAGCTGCCCGGTGGTTCGGTCCGCGAGCAGCTTCACGAATCCGGTGCTGTCCTCCATGGCCCAGCCGTACGCCGTCGAACCGTATTCCTGCACCGCCATCACCAGGTCCATGCCGTTGCCCAGGGCGTAGTCGCGTGCCTCAGCTTCGGTCAGGCCCACGGAGGCGATCTGCGGATGGCTGAACACGGCCGAGGGAACGAAACGGCGGGAGGAGGCCTGCAGGTCATCGGGGTGGACCAGGTTGTGGGCCACCGTACGTGCTTCCAGGTTCGCCACGTGCTTGAGCTGGTCGGCCCCGCTCACGTCCCCCAAGGCCCACAGCCCGGGAACCGGCGTGCCTCCGCTGAGCACCCGCTGGTATTCGTCCACGGCCAGGCGACCGTCCGCTTCCACGTCCAGGCCTGCTGCCTCGGGGTCCAGGCGGTCCGTGTTCGGGACCCGGCCGGTGGCAACCAGCACCAGGTCGACGTCGAGCTCCGAGGTTCCGGCCGGTCCGTGCAGGACGGCGCGGACCGACCCGTCCGGGTTTTCTGCCAGGGAGGTGAGCTGTGTGTTCAGCCGGACGTCCCATTGGCCTGATGCTGCGGCGGTGAAGCGCTCCGAAACGGTTTCGTCCTGGGCGCGGAGCAGCGCACCCGACCGCACGGCCATGGTCACCTCGGATCCGAAGGCCGAGAAGACGAAGCCGAACTCGGCGGCAATGTAGCCGCCGCCCAGGACCAGGACACGTCCCGGCAGCTCTTCGACGCGCATGACGGTGTCCGATGTGTGCACCTGCGGCAGGTCCATTCCCGGAATGTCCGGCAGGATGGGCCGGGAACCGGCTGCCACCACGATCTGGTCGGCGGTGATTTCCTTCCCGGAGGCTGTCTCCAGCCGGTGCGGGCCGGTGAAACGCGCATACTCGCTGTAGAGGGTGACGTTTTCCAGCTCTTCGTCCCGGTAGCGGCGTCCGCCCTCGGAGATCGCATCGATCCGGCCGAAGATGCGGTCCCGGATTTCGCGCCAGCGGACTTTGTCAACCCGCTGGTCCACTCCCAGCCGAGCCGCTTCGGCTGCAGAAGTGGCGAGCTGCGCCGGGTAGACGAACATTTTCGTGGGAATGCAGCCCACATTCAGGCAGGTACCACCGAAGGTACCGCCGTCAATAACGGCTACCTTGCGGTCGTCCCAGTCGGGGGTGATGAGGGAATTGCCGGAGCCGGAGCCAATGATGGCGAGATCGTAATGAGTCACCCTCCCAGTCTATCGGCGCCGGTTCCGGCATCCCGGTGTGCGTTGTCCCTGCTGCCTCAGCCCTGCTCGATAACCACCAGCAGGTCACCGCCGTCCACTTGCTGCACGCCGCTGACGACTAGGCGCGTGACCGTACCGGCAACGGGAGCCGTAATGGATGCCTCCATCTTCATGGCCTCGATCGTCGCGACTGTCTCCCCGGCCCCAACCTGTGCGCCTTCCTCCACCGTCACGGTCACGGCCCCGGCAAACGGTGCAGCGACGTGGCCCGGCTGGGCGGGGTCGGCACGTTCGGAGACCTTCTCGTCCGTCGTCACGTTGCGGTCGCGCACCATGACGGGGCGCATCTGGCCGTTGAGCGTGGTCATCACGGTGCGCATACCCTTCTCATCCGGCTCGGACACCGCTTCCAGGGTGGCGATGAGACGGACGCCCTTTTCAAGCTCGACCACGTGTTCCACCCCGGTGCGCAGCCCGAACAGGTAGTCCCGGGTGTCCAGCACGGACAGGTCCCCGTAGGTTTCCCGCACTGTGGCAAACTCACGGGCCGGCCCGGCGAACAGCAGCCGGTTCAGGGTGTCCCGCCGGGTGGCGGAGTCCCCGGCCAGCCCCTGGCTGTCCACCTCGGTCAGCGCAACCTGCCGGGCCTTGGGCTTCCGGCCCTGGAGCGCCTTGGTCCGGAAAGGCTCCGGCCAGCCCCCCGGGGGATCACCCAGCTCTCCGCTGAGGAAACCGATGACCGAATCGGGGATGTCGTAGTTCTGCGGATTCTCTTCGAAGTCCTCCGGGGAGACGTTGCTGCCCACGAGCTGAAGGGCAAGGTCGCCCACCACCTTGGAGGAAGGAGTGACCTTGACCAGACGGCCCAGGATCCGGTCAGATGCCGTATACATGTCCTCGATAGCTTCGAAGCGCTCCCCCAGGCCCAGGGCAATGGCCTGCTGGCGGAGGTTGGAGAGCTGCCCGCCGGGGATCTCATGGCGGTAGACCCGTCCGGTGGGTCCGGCCAGGCCGGACTCAAAGGGTGCGTAGACCCGGCGCACGGCTTCCCAGTAGGGTTCCAGGGAACTCACGGCTGCCAGGTCCAGCCCGGTGTCCCGCTCCGTGTGTGCCAGGGCGGCCACCAGGGAGGATGCCGACGGCTGGCTGGTGGTGCCGGCCATAGTTGCGCTGGCTACGTCGACGGCGTCTACGCCCGCTTCCGCCGCAGCGAGCAGCGTGGCGAGCTGGCCGCCGGCGGTGTCGTGCGTATGCAGGTGGACCGGCAGGTCGAACCGTTCCCGCAGGGCCGCTACCAACTTCGCGGCGGCCGCGGGACGGAGCAGTCCCGCCATGTCCTTGATGGCCAGGATGTGGGCACCGGCGTCGACCATTTGCTGGGCCAGGCCCAGGTAGTAGTCCAGGGTGTAGATCTTCTCCTGGGGGTCGAGCATGTCCGCCGTGTAGCAGAGCGCCACCTCGGCGACGGCTGTCCCGGTACGGCGGACGGCTTCAATGGCCGGGGCCATCTGCGAGACGTCGTTCAGTGCGTCGAAGATACGGAAGATGTCGACGCCGGCCGCGGCAGCCTCTTCCACGAAGGCGTCGGTGACCTCGGTGGGGTATGGCGTGTATCCCACCGTGTTCCGGCCGCGCAGGAGCATCTGGATGCAGATGTTGGGCAGCGCCTGGCGCAGGGTGTCCAGCCGCTCCCACGGATCCTCGCCCAGGAAGCGGAGAGCGACGTCGTAGGTGGCACCGCCCCAGGCTTCGACCGAGAACAGCTCTGGGGTCAGCGCCGCGACGGCGGGGGCTACCCCCGCCAGATCGCGGGTGCGCACACGTGTGGCGAGCAGGGACTGGTGGGCATCGCGGAAGGTGGTGTCGGTGACAGCCAGCGGCTGCTGCGCGCGCAGTGCGGCGGCAAACTTTTCCGGGCCAAGTTCCAGCAGCCGCTGGCGCGATCCCGGCTTCGGCTCCGGAAGCTCCGCTGGCAGCTTTTCCCGCGGGTCGATCCGTGCCTGCAGCTCACCGTGGGGCTTGTGGACGGTGACGTCGGCGAGCCAGTTCAGCAGTTTCGTGCCGCGGTCCGCAGGACCACGGGCATTGAGCAGCTCGGGACGTTCTTCGATGAAGGAAGTGGCGACGTCGCCGGCCACGAAATCCGGGTCCTCCAGGACCGCCTGCAGGAACGAAATGTTGCTGGACACTCCGCGGATGCGGAATTCTGCCAGTGCCCGGCGTGCGCGATTGACGGCCGCCGGGTAGGTGCGTCCGCGGCAGGTGAGCTTCACCAGCATCGAGTCGAAGTGCGGGCTGATGTCCGCACCGGAATATACCGTGCCGCCGTCCAGCCGCACGCCTGCGCCGCCGGCGGACCGGTACGCGCTGATCTTGCCTACGTCCGGACGGAAACCGTTGGCCGGGTCCTCCGTGGTGATGCGGCACTGGAGCGCCGCTCCCCTGATCTGCAGGTCCTCCTGCACCAGTCCGAGGTCGGCCAGGTTCTCGCCTGCTGCAATACGCATCTGGGACTGAACCAGGTCAACGTCGGTGATTTCTTCGGTCACCGTGTGCTCCACCTGGATGCGCGGGTTCATCTCGATAAAGACATGTTGTCCGGCCCGCTCCCCGATAGTGTCAACCAGGAATTCGACGGTGCCGGCGTTGACGTACTTCAGGGACTTGGCGAACGCCACGGCGTCGCGGTACAGTGCCTGGCGGATGCCCTCGTCCAGGTTCGGCGCCGGCGCAATCTCAATGACCTTCTGGTGCCGGCGCTGGAGGGAGCAGTCACGCTCAAAGAGGTGGATCACGTTGCCGTCGTTGTCCGCCAGGATCTGCACTTCGATGTGGCGGGGGCGCAGTACCGCCTGTTCGAGGAACACGGTGGGATCCCCGAACGCGGTGTCAGCTTCCCGCATGGCCGCCTTCAGCGCGTCGGGCAGGTCATGGGCGGTATCCACCCTCCGCATGCCGCGGCCGCCTCCTCCGGCCACTGCCTTGACGAAGATGGGGAATCCGATCTCTTCCGCCTCGGCCAGCAGCGCTTCGGCGTCAGCGCTCGGAGCGGTTGAGCGAAGGACCGGGATCCCCGCCTCGCGGGCCGCATTGATGGCGTGGACCTTATGCCCGGCCAGTTCCAGGACATCTGCGTCCGGGCCGATGAAGGTGATGCCTGCCGCCTTGGCCGCGCGGGCCAGCTGCGGATTTTCGGACAGGAAACCGTAGCCGGGGTAAATCGCGTCGCAGCCGGATTCCCTGGCTACACGGATGATCTCGTCTACATCGAGGTACGCGCGGACAGGATGCCCTTCGCTTCCGATCAGGTAGGCCTCATCGGCCTTCTGGCGGTGGATCGAATTGCGGTCCTCATAGGGAAAGACGGCAACGGTCTTGGCCCCAAGTTCATAGGCCGCGCGGAACGCACGGATGGCAATTTCGCCGCGGTTGGCTACCAGGATCTTCGAGAACATTGCACTCCTGCGTCGTTGCGTCGGGATGGAACGGGCCGTATATCGCTGTGTCTTCAGTCTCTGCACGGCCCGATCATTCGGCAAGCGGGTAATTCACATCACATCGAACATAGTTCAGTGCACGGCTCAGATGTGCAAACCCGCGCCTGCCGGGCCTGTCGGGTTGTGTCACATAGAATGATTACGGTTCCCCGGCACGGACCCGGCGCCCGTGATCCCTCGACACGTTAGGTTTTGGTTCAACAAGTGCAAGTAGTGAGCATCAGCAGCCTGAAGGGCGGCGTCGGCAAGACCTCCGTCACGCTGGGTTTGGCCTCAGCTGCCCTGGCAGCCGGCATCCCTACCCTGGTAGTTGACCTGGATCCGCATGCCGATGCCACCACCGGTCTGGCTGTGTCGCCCGGGGACAGCTTGGGCATCGGGGACATGCTCCGCAGCGCCCGCCGGGCAGACCTCGCCGCCAACGCAGTGCCCAGCGGCTGGGTAGAGACGGCCCGCAAACAGCCCGGCAGCGATCCCAAGCGCCGTCTCCTGCTGGACGTGGCCATGGGTTCCGCCTACTCCGGCATCTATGACCGTCCGGACCTTGGCAAACGGGACCTCCGCCGCCTCTCCACCCTCCTGGGAAAGGTAACCGGCTACGGACTGGTGCTGATTGACTGCCCGCCGTCCCTGAACGGGCTGACCCGGATGGCGTGGAGCGCGAGCAACCGGGTACTGCTGGTCGCCGAACCCGGACTTTTCTCCGTTGCCGGCACCGAGCGGACCATGCGCGCACTGGACCTGTTCCGCCAGGAGTTCGCACCGAACCTCGCTCCCGCGGGGATCGTCGCCAACCGCGTGCGTCCCACCTCCAACGAACACACTTTCCGGCTTGCCGAAATGAAGCAGATGTTCGGCGACCTGCTGATGGAGCCGAATATTGCCGAGCACGCCAACTGGCAGCAGATCCAGGGCGCGGCCCACTCGGTCCACCACTGGCCCGGTGACTCCGCCAAGCAGGCGGCAGGATCCTTCGACGCGCTGCTCAAGAACCTGGTGCAGACCGGGAGCGTGCGCAACCGGGTCATGCGGAGGCCCGCGAACTAGTCCCCGCAGCAGGACGCCGGACAGCCGAAAGGCCGCTTCCCTCCCGGGAAAGCGGCCTTTCGCATGAGAACCTCGAAACTAGCTGATTTTGCGTGCAGCCCGGCGGCGGCTGAGCTCGTCTTCCGGGAAAGAATGATCATCTGCGTGTTCACTGGGAAGCTGCGCCAGGCTGCCCTCAACTTCACGCCACACCCGGCCGACGGCGATCCCGAAGACACCCTGTCCGCCCTGGACCAGGTCAATGACTTCATCCGCGGACGTGCATTCATAGACGCTCGCGCCGTCGCTCATCAGGGTGATCTGGGCAAGATCCTCCACGCCGCGCTCGCGCAGGTGTTCCACGGCGGTACGGATCTGCTGCAGGGACACCCCGGTATCAAGCAGGCGCTTCACGACCTTCAGGACGAGGATGTCCCGGAAGCTGTAGAGGCGCTGGGTCCCGGATCCGGAAGCTCCGCGGACCGCGGGCTCCACCAGCCCGGTGCGTGCCCAGTAGTCGAGCTGGCGGTACGTGATGCCTGCTGCCTTGCAGGCAGTAGGTCCGCGGTAACCGGCGTCTTTATCAAGAACCGGCAGGTCTTCGGTGAACAGCAGTCCCTGGGCACTTGCCGGCAGAACCTTTCCGGGTGCTGCAGCGCGGTGTTCGCCGGCATCGCCTTTCGGACTCACTGTTCCTCCTAGTATTGGTCCCCGCAACGTCTGAAGCCGCTTGGTTACCTAAGCGGAGACGGACCGACCGTGCCCTGCTGGACCTGGGTCCTGCAGGCACTGGTGCCTGCAGTTTTCCTAGTGTGTCTCCGGTAACCCATCGGCGCAATGGGAACTCTATGCTTCGACGTTAGATCCGTGCACGGGCAAGGTCAAAGATGCGGCGGGTATTTTTTGGATCGTGTCGAATCCGTCAGCGCTCAAAGTCCTCGGGTTCGACGTCGGCGAGGAACTCCCGGAACTGCCGCAGCTCCTGCTCGGCGTTCTCGGCTTCATCCTCGTCGTCCTCGGCATCGGACTCGGTAATTCGCACCCCGGCCTCTTCCAGGACGGTCTCGGCACACATAATGGGGCACGGAACCCGAAGTGCGACGGCGATCGCGTCGGAAGCGCGGGACCCCACCCGCGTGCCGTCGTCGAACACCAGCTCGGCGTGGAAGACCGTGTCTTCCACGGAGACCAGTCGAACTTCGGTGACCCGGCGGCCCAGCGCCTTGATCACGGCTGCCATCAGGTCATGGGTCATGGGACGCGGCGGAACAATCCCCTGCTGCACAAAGGCTATGGCGCTTGCTTCGGGTGCACCAATCCAGATGGGCAGGTGCCGCTCCCCCTCCGTTTCCTTCAGCAGGACCAGGGGCTGGTTGGACGGGAGTTCGATCCGAACGCCCACCACTTCGACTTCCTGCATCGGTTTCAGCTCTCCATCCGGGCTATTTGTCCGTGGACCAGGGCACTGTGCAGGCTCAGGCATAGGTCGCTGATCTCCCGGGCCGCCTCGGCGGCCCTCGCCTGCGAGGCAACATCCCGCCGCGAGGCAACGGGTGCAATGGCACGTTCCACTAGTCCCATTTCCCGGTCCGCTGCCGCCCTGAACGGCCGCAGGTGCCTCGGTTCGATGCCGTGGGCCTCGAGCTGGCGGCAGGCCCTGGTGACCTTCAGGGCGTGTTCATCATACTGCTGCTCTGGTGCGCTGATAAGACCGAAACTGATCAGGCTGCGAACCAGTTCAGCTGAGGCACCCGATTCCGTAACGAGCTCTTCGAACGAGAGCAGGCGGGTACGGGTCCGGGCGGCCAGTTCTCCGGCGAGCTGGTCCGATACCGCACGGGGCGCCAGCGTGAGTCCCCCCGGCAGGGATTCGGGACGTTCTCCGCGGTCAACGGCATCGAGGTAGTCCTTGATGACTTTCAGCGGCAGGTACTGGTCCCGTTGCAGGGCCAGGACAAAGCGGAGCCGTTCGACGTCCTGGGAGGTGTACTTCCGGTATCCGGCGGCGGTCCGCTGCGGGGAAACCAGTCCTTTTTCTTCCAGGAACCGGATCTTGGAGGCGCTGATGCCGGGAAATTCGGCACTCAGGTCCGCGAGGACCTGGCCGATGTTGAGTACACGCGGGCGCGCCCGCTCCGCAGCGGAGCCGATGGCCCGCCGCGCCGCCTCTGGTCCTGGCATACGCGTCCGCCCTTAGGCCGTGCCGGCAGCCGGGCGCGCAGCGTAGAAGGTGAGCCGGAACTTTCCAATCTGGACTTCATTGCCGGTGCGCAGCAGGAGGTTGTCCACGCGGTCATTGTTGACGTATGTACCGTTCAGGCTCATCGAGTCCACCACCCGGAAGCCCTCCGGAGTGCGGCGGAACTCGACGTGCTTGCGGGAAACCGTTACGTCATCCAGGAACACGTCCGCGTTGGGGTGGCGCCCGGCCGTCGTCACGTCCTGGTCCAGCAGGAACCGTGCGCCGGCATTGGGCCCGGTGTGGGCGATGAGGAGTGCGGACCCGGCCGGGAGTGCCGCTACGGCGGCCCGCTCGTCCGCACTGAGCTTCGGTTCGATCGTTGTGGCATCGGAGATAGGCGGAAGGCTGATCGACGTCGTGTCCTCCGCACTGAAGCCACGCTGATCATCCGCTCGTGCGGCGTTGTGTTCCTCGCCCGCCATGGTGTTTCCTCCCCAAAAAGAACCGGCCAACCCGCCCCTGAGGCGACTGGCCATATGTACACTCACTTACCGTTCGTGCCTTACCGGCTGTCTTAGCCTACCTGTTATGAGCCGTCTGCGGCACAGCGGATCTCCTCCCAGCGTCCGGCCCCGTACGCCGGGCCCTGCGTTGGCCGTCATTGCCCGCCTGACTTGGGCGGCCCCTGCGTTCGAAGATTCGGATGCCGTGCTCCGCAGCCTTGGCCTGACCTCCGCAGCTTTTGGGCTTTTGGTGCGTGGGCGACGCTGCGCCGGGCCGGTGCCAGGCCGGGGCAGGGCGGGGCGGGGACGGGCCGGGCCGGGTCGGGGCCGGGGCGAGATTGTGCGGGCGGAGAGACCGGCTCCTTAACCGCCCGGCTGGACCGTTCATCCATTGACGCATTGCCGCTGCTTTCAGGCCCCGCCGTTCATCCTCTGATGTATTGGCGCTGTCTTCTGCGACTCAATTCGACGTTATTGCAACAATGGTTTATGCATCCAGGTTCTAAACGACGTCATTGCATCAGTGGATCCACCTCCCGGCCGGAGAACACCTGCCAGCCGTCACCAGCCGTTGGAGGGCGTCCCGGCAGATGCGCTGCGGGAACTGTTTCCGCTCCTGGCTAAACCGTGTGGGCGCCGGCAGGGGCTTAGTTTCCCGGCCCGGTCAGACCCACTGCACGAGCTGGATGATGAGGCCGTTCGGATCCCGGTACTGGGCAAAGCGTTCGCCCCAGGGCTCCGTCTCGGGTGGGGCAACGACGTCGGCGTCCGCAGCTGCCAGGCGCCCGTGGCGCTCCTCCAGGTCATCGACCACCAGCACAAGGAGGAGTCCGTCGCGCGCACGGCCGGCAATCTCCGCTGGCTTGAAGGTGGGAAGACCAGTACGCAGAAATACGATGTTCGGCTCGCCGTCGGGATGTTTAAGGGAGATGAACCCTTCGTCCTGCATTTCTGGAAGGAAGCCGAAGTGCTGCCGCAGGAAGGCGGCAGAGGCAACCGGGTCCGGAACATTGAGGGAGATCCCGAACGCGAGTATTCCACCGGTCATGATCCGCTCCTTCTTGGGCGGGCGCTTCCGACGCCGGGTCTTCTTCAGGTCAGTTCGGTCAGCTGAACCATACTGGGCAGACTCGGCGGGCCGAACCAGGTTTCCAGCGCATCCACCAGGTCCGCCTGGCTCCTGGACGAAGGCCCGCCGTCGTAGTCGGGCTCATCTTCCAGCCAGGCCACATGTCCGTCCGGCCGCAGCAGCATGGATGGTGTCTGCGGTTCCCATGCGGGTTCCACGATCTGGTCCACCCGGTCTTCCCAGCCTTCCAGCAGCAGCTCCCCAGTCCGGGCCAGCAGGATCCCCCGTCCGGTGTGCATCCGCTGGTAGAGCGTGCCCTCCTCCAGCTGGACATCCCGCTGTCGGCGCCCGAGCTGTTCCGGACCTGGCCCAAAGTCGTACCGGATGTCCAGCGCCGTGATTTTGCCGATCAGGTGCCGGTTCACGGTGTCGAACTCCATGAGTTCGGTTAGCAGCTTCCGCACGGCCTGCGGTCCCGGGCCAGTGGAGACCAGCTCGGACTGGGCGCGGGTGGTGTTCAGGACATCAGCTGCGACCGGGTGCCGTTCGGTGAAGTAGGTGTCCAGCAGGGCTTCCGGCGCCCATCCGTTCACCGCGGCGGCAAGTTTCCAGCCCAGGTTCAGGGCGTCCTGCAGGCCAAGGTTCAGCCCCTGTCCGCCGAACGGCGGGTGGACGTGCGCCGCGTCCCCGGCCAGGAATACCCGGCCGGACCGGTAGGCCTCGGCCAGCCGGGTGGCGTCCCCGAAGCGGGAGATCCAGCGCGGGGAGTGGGCACCGAAGTCCGTCCCGGCGTAGGCCCGCAGCTGCTTCTTCAGTTCCTCCAGCTCCGGTGGAACCGCGCGGTCTTCAGCGACACCGTCAGCAGGAACCACCACCCGGAAGGCGCCGCCTTCGGCAGGGCCGGCACCGAAGTCGCGGTGGGTTTCACGGACCCGGGCGGATACGGCGGCCACGTGTTCCGGCGCAGCCGTGAGTTCCACTTCACCCAGCAGGAATTCCCGTCTGCTGGGTTCCCCGGGGAAACCGATGCCGGCCAGGGACCGGACTGTGCTGCGGCCGCCATCGCAGCCCGCCAGGTACCGGGCCCGGAGCTCAGTGCCGTCTGCCAGTGTCACCGAGACGCCCGTACCGTCCTGCGCCAGGCCGGTTATCTCGCTGCCGCGGCGAATCCCGACGCCGAGTTCGAGGGCACGGCGTGTCAGCACGGCCTCCGTTTCTGTCTGCGGAATCCCCAGCACGTAGGGGTGGGTGGTGTCCAGTTCGGGTGCGCTGCGGAGGATACCGGCGAAAAAACCGTCCAGCGGATACCGCGTGCCGGCAGCGGCGAACTCCCCGCCCAGTCCCCGCTGGTCCATGATTTCAATGCTGCGGGAGTGCAGGCCCAGGGCGCGGATGACGGTGTTCGGCGCCGGCTCCCTGTCAAGGACCACCACGTCCACGCCGTGCAGGCGCAGCTCGGTGGCCAGGAAAATCCCCGTAGGCCCGGCTCCGGCAACTATTACTTCAGGCACGGATGTTCCCCTCACTGGTACAGGCAGATGTCATGACGGTGCCGGACAGCGTACGTCCTCGCCGCGGAAATGTTGAGGGCGGCGGTTCACGGCACGACGTCCAGCCGCAGGATGCGGTCGTCCTCAGCGCCCGGCCTGCCCCTGCCGTCCGTGTTGCTGGTCAGGACCCAGAGGCTGCCGTCCGGGGCGGCGACGGCATCGCGCAGCCGTCCTTCGCCGGTCAAATGTTCGACGGCGCTGCCCGGCTCCTGCAGCGGCACTTCCCGCAAACGCTCGCCGCGCAGATTGGCGATGAAGACCGAGTTCCCCAGTACGGCGATGCCGCTGGGGCTGGCTGCGGAAGGCTCCCACTGCTGGACAGGGTCGATGTACCCCTCCTGCCCCGCGATCCCTTCGGCGTCCGGCCAGCCGTAGTTTCCTCCGGGTTCAATGACGTTCAGTTCATCCCAGGTGTTTTGGCCGAATTCACTGGCGTACAGCGTTCCTTCACTGTCCCAGGCGATACCCTGCGGGTTGCGGTGTCCGTAGCTGTAAACCGCAGACCCGGGGAACGGATTGTCCCCGGGGACACCGCCGTCGGGCATCAGCCGCAGGATCTTGCCCGCGAGTGATCCAGTGTCCTGGGCACTGTCCCGGTTGCCTGCGTCACCGGCTGTGGCATAGAGCATCCCGTCCGGGCCGAAAGCGAGGCGGCCGCCGTTGTGCACCGGTCCGGCCGGGATACCTGCGAGCACTTGCTCCGGCTCGCCCAGGCTGAGGGTTCCCGGCGCTCCGCGCAGCTGCCGGCGTTCGATCCGGTTCTCGTTTCCGGCGGTGAGGTAGCTGTAGAGGTAGCGCCGGTGCACGGCAATGCCCAGCAGACCGCCTTCACCGCGTCCCTGCGTGTCGACCATCCCTACTTCGCGCTGGTTCCCGTCGCCGTCGAGCTCCAGGATCCGGCCCGTGTCCCGTTCACTAACCAGCGGGGTGCTCTCCAGGAACGCGATGGACCACGGCGACTGCAGCCCGGTGCTGATGGTCTCGGGCTCGGAGAGCGTCGCCGTGGAGACCGCCGGGGCCGGCGTCGGCGCTGTCCGGTCGCTGGCGCTGCAGGCGGCGAGGGCCAGTACAGCGGCGGACGCGGCCACCGCCGAGACACGTCCGCGCCGCTGCTGCCGTGTCTGCATGGCTTACACTCCTCGGGTCGTGGAAGCCGAAGCTACCAGTTCACACCCGGTGGCGGCACGCCTGCAGTTTCACGAATCCCAGATCGGTCCGAAGGCGGGGATGCCGCGGCGTTCGAATTCACTCACCACACGCCCGGTAACGACCTTGTTGGAAACGATGATGACGGCGTCGGCCCCGGAAGCCTCGAACGTTTCATAGGACAGTTCAAACACGTCCGGTTTCCCCTGTTTGCTGGTGTTCCAGATAACGGCCTCCGGCTGGGCTTTCTCCACCTCATCAACAAGTCCGTCTCCGTAGGTGGCCCGCGGAGTCTTGGTGACCCACACCAGCCGGGCTCCCCGGGTGTCCGTGAGCAGGTGCCCAAGGGCAGGGCCAATGCCGCTGCCTGTGGCAACGTACAGCACACGGTTGAAGAGGCGCTTGGCGTTGGCAACGCCAACGGTTGGGATACCGCGGACCCACACGTGGGGCGGCGGGTTTTCGATGAACTGGCTGGTCCAGCCGCCGGCGCGGGAAATGACCATCCGATAGCCGCTCTCCCCTGCGGCGGCCGGAATGCAGGCAAAGGGGTGCCAGCCCAGCAGTGGGTGGCGGCTGATGGCCCGGGTGGTGCCGACAGGCGGAACAAAGCCGTGGTCCAGCCGGACAATGATCGTGTGGCTCGACGGCCGCTCGGTGGTGATGGGCACTTTCCGCAGGAGCAGCCAGGGCCAGAGCGCCAGGCCGGTGGAGACCACCAGCATCCAGAAGATCGGTGACGCGAGCAGTGCCTCGCCAAAAGCGCGCTGGGGGGTCTGCAGCTGCGCGAGGATCGTGGTGTTCGCCCAGCCCAGGCCCAGAACGGTCCAGGTGCCGAACCGGTGCGACGCCTCAAAGACGTCATGGTGGCGGGTGCGGAACCCGGGTGCTGCGAGCGCGCAGATGGTGAGCAGCACCAGGCAGACGGTAACGGCGATGGCCAGGGAAGCGTCGTCGTACCCCGCTTCCCCGTCGGCCCAGGCCGGAGCCAGCTCGGCAACGTAGACCACGTACCAGAGGGTTCCTGCGATGGCGCCACCTACGTGCAGTCCGCCCACGTGGTAGTACTGCGCCAGCCGCCAGCGGAGTCGGAGTGGCCAGGACGTGGGTGCCCTGGTGGCCAGGAAGGACAGCAGGTTCACCATCCAGTGCTGGCGCGGCAGGATCGAGAACAGGATGTTGATCTGCGAGATGGCAGCGATGATCTGCAGGCTGGAGGCGTGCGGATGCCACCACCCCTCCGCGAGGCCCCAGCCGAAGAGCACCGCGTTGGCGATGAGCACGCCGGCGAAAAGCGCCACATAGGTTCGGACGCGCGCACGGCGCCGGGCAGCGGGTTCGACGGCACCCGTGCCGTCCGCGGGAATCAAGTCTGTGTTCGTCACCAGTTCATAATGCTGGACACCGTCCAAATTCGGGAATTGTGACGCCGGACTCAGAGCTCCGGCCATTTGGCTCCGTGCAGCCGAACGCGGGCACTTTGCTGTACCCCTGTTGGCGGCCGGGCTGATGCGGGACAGTGGGAGGAGATCGAAGGGAAGCGGGTGGTAGGCCGTGGAGGTTCTGTTCCTGCATGGAGCGGGCGGATGGAATGACGATCAGCCAATCGCGGAGGAACTGCGCTCATGGCTGAAGGTGCCGGTGTCCATGCCGCGCCTTCCGGATGATGAGATGACCGCGGAGGCCTGGCTTGCCGGCCTCGACGCGGCGCTGGAACCGCTGGGTCCGGATACCGTGATCGTTGGGCATTCCTTCGGATCGTCAATGGCGCTGCTGCGCTTCGCGGCTATCCCTCCGGACCCAATGCCGTTGGGGATGGTGCTGCTGGCTGCACCGTTCTGGGGATCGGAAGGCTGGCAGGGTGAGTATGCCCTACCGGTGGGGTTCACGCTGCCGCCGGGCCTCCCGGTTTTCCTGCACCACTGCCGGGATGACGGCACGGTGCCGATCGAGCACCTTGACCGTTACGAAGCCCTTCTTCCCGGCGCGGTAGTCCGCCGGCATGACACCGGCGGACACCAGTTCGACGGCCGGATAAATGCAGTGGCCCGCGATGTGGCCGCCCTGGGTTCCTAGGCCCCGACGACGAACCGAAGCGCGCCCCAGGCGAGGACCGTGGAGATCGTGGTCCAGATAACGATCGCTACGCCCTGCCAGAGCAGTACCCAGCCGCGCGGGGTACCGCCCGCCACGAGGATCGATGCCGTGAAGTGGGTGGGGATGGCCAACGGACCCATGATGCTCGCCCCCGGAACGCCAAAGCGGACCAGCCAGCGCTTGAAGCGGCGGCGTCCCTTCGATTCGGGTTTTGCTGTGGGCACCGCGACCAGAGTGGAAGTGGAAGTGCCGCCCGCTGCGGCCGCCGCGGCTTCTGCCCGCGCATCCACCCGGTTCGTGACGGCGGCGCGCGCCCGGGAGGTCAGAAGCACCACCAGCGCCACACTGGCGAAGTTGCCGACGGCGGCCGTTGTGGCGGCAAGGACGGGGTTTAGCCCGCCGACGACGCCAAGCATCGCGCCCACTTCACCCTCCAGGAAGGGGACGGCGGCGGCGAGCAGCAGGATGAAGGGCTGAATGAACTCAGGCACCTGGCCTAGCAGCTCCTGAAAGTTGTGGACGAGTTCCTGGGTGGGGTTCATCGAACTGATTCCTAGTCTTCGTAGCCGGGGGCTTATCCCCCGGCTCGTGGAAGCCAGTAGAAACCGTGTTCCCGGAACAGGGTCAAACCCTTTGGGCAAAGCCTCCCGGGGACACCTCAACGGCACGTACCCCGGGCGATCCGGACGCAGGGCCTCCCGAATGCCCGGCGTCCCTCCCGCAGACCCGTCCCACAGGCCTACCCTGAAAGCTCGCCGGAGGACGAGCGACATTCCAGGAACAGGGAGCATCAGCATGTGCACAGGCATTCGGTACACGGACGGCAGCGGCAACCTCTATCTCGCACGCAACCTGGACTGGACATTCGGTTACGGCGAACGGGTGGTTGTCACGCCCACCGGCTACACGCCAAAGTCACCGTTTGGCGCTGTCCGGGAAATCAGGCACGCGGTCATCGGCATGGGCATTGTGGAGGAAGACACCCCGCTCTACTTCGACTGCGGTAACGACGCCGGCCTAGCAGTGGCCGGACTGAATTTTCCTGGATATGCCAGCTACGCTCCGGACCCGGTGGGCGGCGCGGTCAACGTGGCCGCGTTTGAGTTCCCGCTGTGGGTAGCCGCCCAGTTCGCCAGCGTCGACGAGGTCGAAGCAGCACTGGGCAGCGTTGCCATTGTGGACCGACCCATCAATAACAAGTATCCGAGTTCGCTGCTGCACTGGATCATCGGTGACGCGAACCGGTCCATCGTCGTGGAATACACGGGCACGGGCATGCAGGTTTTCCATGACGATGTTGATGTCCTGGCAAACCAGCCCGGATTCACCTGGCACCATGAAAACCTGCGCAATTACCTCAACCTGTCATCGGAGTTCCCCGAGGAGGTGGTGCTGAACCAGGCGCACCTGACCCCGTTCGGCTCAGGCTCGCTGATGCGCGGCATTCCCGGTGACTACTACTCGCCGTCGCGCTTCGTCCGGGCGGCCTACGTGAACGCCCACTATCCGCAGAAGACCGGCGAGGCGGACAACGTCAGCCGCGCCTTCCACACGCTGCAGCAGGTAGCCATGGTGGAGGGCAGCGCGGCGATGGGCAGCGGAGACTTCGAGAAGACCATCTACACCGGCCTGTTCTCGTCCAAGACCATGACCTACTACTGGAACACCTACGAGGACCCGGCCATCCAGAGTGCGGCGCTCGCCGACAACAAGCCTTCGGGACAGGACCTGGTGGTCGTCTAGGATCTCCGGGCGGGCCGTAGTTCACTCGGGGCTGTGCATGCTCCCCTCGCCCTCCTGCGGCTGCGCGGCTTCCATCGTCTTCACAGCGATCACATTGGCGCGGAACAGCACGTCCAGCTGGGCCTCGTTATACAGCTCCGCCAGCGCATGGCCGAAGGTCTGCATGCTGGCCTGGCGGCCCTTGGGCAGGTGCGGGGCAGGATTTCTGAGCCAGGGATAGTTGACGAGGTGCTTCACGATGATCTCGGCAACCCGCTCGGCCAGCGCCTGCCGGGTCTGCTCATCGGCGTCGGCGGGCAGGTTATCCATCTCCGGCCCTGTGTCATCCGATTCATCCGCGGACATCTTGCGGATGTCTTCCAGCGCCTTCTCGTCATAAAACCGGGTCATGAGGTGAACGATTGACCGGTCACTCTCCGACAGACGGGAAGCAACCGCTTCGAAGCCCGCCGGCACGTCCACCGGTGCCTGGTGTTCTATGATCGCGGCGATGTGCGCCCGCGCCTGGTTCAGCGATTCAATGCGCTGCTGGAGTTCGGCGTCCACTTCGCGCAGCATTTCCGGCATTCCCCGGGCAGCATCCGCGGCGCTGCCCAGCTGGGACAGTGGAATGCCCAGGACGGCGAGCCTGCGGATGCGCAGCAGGCTCACCAGGTGCCGCACCTCGTACTGCTTGTAACCGTTGTAACGCCGGTCCGGTTCCTCCAGCAGTCCCAGCCGGTGATAGTGGCGCACGGTGTTCACAGTGGTGCCGGCAAGATCGGCCAGTTCGCGTGTACTCCAGGACATGCGCCTAATCTTTCCTGCCCGGGAACGCGCTGTACAGCACTCCCGCCGCAGCGAAAGGGAATGTTTGCCTGCCTTCAGGCATTTACCCAGTGTCCCCAGTACCCGAGGAGTTACCGCATGCATACCCCCGCCTTCCCACCAGGGGAACAGGCCGAAACCGGCCCCGGCTGCATCCGCAAGGCGGGCGTCGTGGTCATCGGGGCCGGACAGGCTGGCCTTTCTGCCGGCTACCACCTGGCCCGGCGAGGCTTTGCCAATGCCCTGACCGACGCGGACACCGAGCGAAGCTTCGTAATGCTCGATGCCGGGACGGCACCCGGGGGTGCCTGGCTGCACCGCTGGGATTCGCTGACCATGGCAACCGTCAACGGCATTTTCGATCTTCCGGGGTTCCGGCAGGCCCCTGGCGATCCCGGGGCCCCAGCCCGGATTGCGGTGCCCGAATACTTCGCGGCGTTCGAGGAACGCCTGCAGCTTCCGATCCTCCGTCCGGTCACAGTCATCACGGTGCGTCCCGCAGGCGCCGGACCCGACGGTGACCTCCTGGTCGAATCCGACGCCGGAACCTGGGCCGCCCGGGCCGTCATCAATGCCACCGGAACCTGGGACAACCCCACCGTGCCCGAATATCCGGGCCGCGAGGGCTTTACCGGCCGCCAGCTCCATACCCGGGACTATGCGTCGCCGGCTGAATTCGCCGGCCAGCGGGTCGCCGTCGTTGGCGGCGGAATCTCGGCCGTCCAGCAGCTCGAGGAGATATCCCGGGTGGCCAAGGTCTTTTGGTACACCCGGCGGGAACCGGTTTTCCGTGACGGCTCCTTCGATGCGGAGGCCGGGAAGGATGTGGTGTCCCGGGTTGCGGCGGACGTGGAGGCGGGCAATCCCACCGGCAGCGTGGTCTCCTACACGGATCTGCTGTGGACACCGTATGCCCTGGCCGCGAAGGAACGCGGTGCGCTGGCCCGGCGGCCGATGTTCACCGGCATCGAGCCGGAGGGAGTGCGGGAGGCTGACGGCTCCCTGACCCGCGTGGGTGCCATCCTGTGGGCCACGGGCTTTAAGCCGTCGCTGGAACATCTTGACCCGCTCCGGCTGCGCAATGAGCGCGGCGGAATAGAGGTTCACGGTACGGTGGCCGCCGCGGATCCGCGCGTCCATCTGATCGGCTTCGGGCCCTCGCAGTCCACCGTCGGAGGAAACCGGGCCGGGCGGGACGCTGTCCGGACCCTGGTTCGGCAGTTTGAGGCTGAGCCGGTCCGGTCCTGACGGGACCTTCGGGGTTCTGCTGACCGTGAGTTCCACACCGCATTGCTCCCGTGACTTCCCGTGGCCACCCGGGAGCCACCCGCAGCGATGTGAGGGAAGCCCGGCACTGGGGGCACAAAAAAGCCCCGGCCGGACACGATGTCCGCCGAGGCTTTTCCTGTATCTGTCGGGTTGACAGGATTTGAACCTGCGACCCCTTGACCCCCAGTCAAGTGCGCTACCAAGCTGCGCCACAACCCGTTCCGCTGATCCGCCTGGACGGTTTGTTTCCGGCCGAACCAACTCAAATACTCTACATCATGGTTGGCGTTTTCCCAGCATCGGCGCCGGCCCGGAGTTCACATTGGCTCCGGGGCCGGCGGCCGTGCTAACGCCTGCTAGCGCTTGCTGGTCTTGCCGCGCTTCTCACGCACGCGCATTGAAACCTCAATCGGCGTGCCCTCGAAGCCGAAGGTCTCCCGCAGGCGGCGGGTGATGAAGCGCCGGTAGCCCGGATCCAGGAACCCGGTGGTGAACAGGACAAACTTCGGCGGGCGCGAGGACGCCTGCGTGCCGAACAGGATGCGGGGCTGCTTGCCGCCGCGCACGGGGTGCGGGTGCGCTGCCACGAGCTCGCCGAGGAACGCGTTCAGCTTTCCGGTGGGGATGCGCTTGTCCCAGTTTTCAAGGGCCAGGTCCAGGGCAGGAACGAGCTTGTCCTTGTGCCAGCCGGTCTTGGCGGAAATGTTGACGCTCGGAGCCCACTCAACGTGGGCCAGGTCGCGCTCGATCTCGGTCTTGAGGTAACGGCGGCGTTCGTCGTCGAGCAGGTCCCACTTGTTGAACGCCAGGACCAGTGCGCGGCCGGAATCGATGGCGAGCTGCAGGATGCGCACATCCTGCTCGGAGAGGACTTCATCAACGGCCAGGAGCACGACGGCGACCTCCGCTTTTTCAAGCGCGGCCTGCGTACGCAGGGAGGCGTAGAAGTCGGCGCCCTGCGCCATGTGCTGGCGGCGGCGGATGCCGGCGGTGTCCACGAAGCGCCAGGTGCGCCCGCCCAGTTCGATCAGCTCGTCCACCGGGTCCCGGGTGGTTCCGGCGAGGTCGTCAACAACCACGCGGTCGCTGCCGGCCAGCTTGTTCAGCAGGGAGGACTTGCCCACGTTCGGGCGGCCGATGAGCGCGATGCGGCGCGGGCCGCCGCTGGATTCAAGGCCGCCGTAGGCGGAGTACTCCGGCAGCACGTCCAGCACGGCATCGAGCATGTCCGCGGTGCCGCGGCCGTGCAGTGCCGAGACCGGGTACGGTTCGCCGAAGCCCAGTCCCCACAGCACCGAGGCGTCGGCTTCGTTCTGGATGTCATCCACCTTGTTGGCGACGACGATGACCGGCTTGCCCTTGCTGCGCAGCATGCGCACGACTGCTTCGTCGGTGGCGGTAATGCCGACCGTCGCGTCGACCACCAGCATGACGGCGTCGGCCACGTCGACAGCGATTTCAGCCTGGTCGGCAACGCGGGCGTGGATGCCGCGGGCATCGTGCTCCCAGCCGCCGGTGTCTACCAGGGTGAAGTTCACGCCGTTCCAGGTGGCCGGATAGGACACACGGTCGCGGGTGACGCCCGGCGTGTCCTCGACCACGGCTTCGCGGCGGCCGAGGATACGGTTCACCAGAGTGGACTTGCCCACGTTCGGCCGGCCCACGATCGCGACGACGGGGTCAAGGCGCAGCGGGGCGTCCTCGTCGTATTCGTCGTAGCCGCCGGACAGCAGGGCGGCGTCTTCGTCGTCGAGTTCGTAATCGGAGAGCCCGGCGCGCAGGGTTTCGGCGCGCAGGTTCGCTTCGTCGTCGTCGAGGGCCGCGAGCCGCTCGTCGATCTGGTCCTCGCCTGCCGGAATGTACTCTTCGGAGTCACCGTCAAAGGTCGGGTTGGCGTTCATAAACTATTGCTTTCTTTCCGTTGAGGCCGTCGGCGCAGCTGCGCACGGCCGTCTCCGGACGTTCAGCCCGGGTAAGTGTTGGGGTGCCGGCACGGAAATTCCCGTACGGCCACCAGTCCATTGAAACACGGCAAGGCGCCGGGACCCCATTGGAGTCCCGGCTGTCCGCCTGCCGTCAGTACTTAGTGCGTGCTTGAAAAAACCACATCCAGCACGGCCTGGACCGTTTCCTCGAAATCCAGGTCGGAGGAATCTACGGTGATGACGCCGTCGGCTGCCTGCTGGAAGTTCACCACGGTCGAGTCCTTAACGTCGCGGGTAAGGACCTGCTCCCGCAGCGCCGCAGCGGACTGGGAACCCCCCAGCTGGACGCCCCGCCGGCGCAGGCGCGCTTCCTCGGAGGCGGTGAGGAGGATGCGCACCTCGGCGGTGGGCGCCACCACGGTGGTGATGTCCCGGCCTTCGGCCACGATCCGCAGACCGGAGTCCTTGATGAGCTGCTGCTGGCGGCGCACCAGTTCGGCGCGGGCGCCAAGGGTGGTGGCCACGGCGGAGACGTTGGAGGAGACCTCGGGTTCGCGGATCGCCAAGGTGACGTCCTCTCCCCCGACCAGCACCCGCTCGGCATCCGGTGACGTGCTCAGTTCAATGTCCGCGTTCCGGGTTGCGGCTTCAACGGCCACGGCGTCGGCCAGGTCTATCCCTGCGCGCATGCAGGCAATGGTGACCGCCCGGTACATGGCGCCGGTATCCAGGTAGTTGGCGTGCAGCCTGCGGGCCACTTCACGGCTGATGCTGGACTTGCCGGAGCCTGACGGTCCGTCGATTGCCACCACCAGGGGCTTGCCCAGCCGGAACTGTGCCGGGTCCTGCTCTGTCATCACTGAACTACCTTCCAGCCGCGCGTGGTCAGTTCACTGACCAGGCCATGCACCTTGCTCGGCAGCACCGAGATTTCCACCCGTCCAACCTGGCGTCCGGAGGCATGCTCCAGCCGCAGGTCTTCCAGGTTCACGCCAATTTCACCGATCTCCGTGAGGAGCCGGGCGATCTGCCCCGGGGTGTCGTCCACCAGGACGGTGAAACTGACAAAGGACTGCGGGGGCGCACCGTGCTTGCCCGGAATCCGCGCCTGCCCGGTGTTTCCCTCCGCAATGAGCTGGGCCATGTCCAGGCGCGCGCCGTCGGCGGAGGGGTTTTCGAGCGTATTGATCAGTCGGTTCAGGTCCTCCCGCACCCCGTGCAGGATGCTGACCAGGCGCGGAGCGTTGCCGCTGAGGATCTGGACCCAGAGCCTGGGGTCGCTTGCGGCTATCCGCGTGACATCCCGCAGCCCGTTGCCGGCAAGCGCCAGGGCAGGAGACGGGGTGTCCTGCAGCCGGCTCGCCACCAGGGAGGACATGACCTGCGGCAGGTGGCTGATCAGCGCCACCGAACCGTCGTGGTCTTCGGCATCCATCCGTGAAACCACCGCACCGAGGTCGATCGCCAGGGCCTCCGCCGTCTTCACGGCTTCCGGGGAGCTCTCCTCTGCGGCGCAGATAACCCAGGGCATGGAGGTGAACAGGTTCCCCAGCGCCGCCACCGGTCCGGACTTTTCCCGGCCGGCCATGGGGTGCGTGCCCACGTACCGGGACAGATCCGCCCCGGTGGCCCGCAGGTCAGCCAGGACAGCGGCTTTAATGCTCGCTATGTCTACGACGACGGCGTCCGGCCAGTCGGCCAGGGCCTGCGCCGCCAGGGACGCGGTCACGTCCGGCGGCGCAGCGACGACTACCAGCTGGGGATCGAAGCCGGGCTCCACGTCCTGGAGCAGGCGCCCGGCGCCGATGTCCTTTGCCACCGCGGCGGTTGAGGGGGAAATATCGGAGAGCACGACGTCGATGCCGCGGGCCCGCAGGCCCAGGCCGATGCTCGCGCCGAGCAGGCCGGTGCCGATGACCAGCACCGGTCCGGACAGATGGGTGCCCCCGTTGGCCAGCACGGTCACGGGACTAGAGGCCCACGACGGCCATCAGGTGGCCGACTTCGTGGCGTCCCAGGACACGGATGCTGCCCTGGCGCTGGTCGTTCAGGCGGATCGGTCCCATCTGGGTGCGGACCAGGCGCTCCACGGGGTGGCCAACGGCGTCGAACATACGGCGGACAATACGGTTCCGGCCGGAGTGGAGCACAACCTCCACAAGGATGTGGCCCGGGGTTGAATCCACCAGGCGGAAAGAATCAACCTTGGCAAACCCGTCCTCCAGCTCAATGCCTTCACGCATCTGGGCGCCGACGCCGTGGGCCATGGGGCCACGCACCTGCACCAGGTAGGTCTTGGGCACCTCGTAGGAAGGGTGGGTGAGGCGGTTGGCCAGCTCGCCGTCGTTGGTCAGCAGCAGCAGACCCTCGGTGTTGGTGTCCAGCCGGCCAACATGGAAAAGGCGCTCATGCTTGTTGGTGCTCTTGAGGTAGTCGCTGATGCACGGACGGCCCTCCGGGTCCTCCATGGTGGAGACGACGCCGCGCGGCTTGTTGAAGACGTAGTACTTCTGCGTCTCGTCGAGCTGCAGGCGCATGCCGTCCACATGGATGGCAACGGTCTTGGGGTCAACGCGCACGCCCAGTTCGGTGACGACTTCACCGTCGACCTCCACGCGGCCCTCGGTGATCATTTCCTCGCAGACGCGGCGCGAGGCAACTCCGGCGCTGGCCATGACCTTCTGCAGGCGGACGCCCTCAGGGTCATGGTGTTCGGAGATGACCGGCTTGCCCGGGCGGCGCGTCGAGGGACGCCTGGTCACCGGGCCCAGGTTCTTACCGAAGCGTTCGTTGCGGAAGGCCCGCTCCCCGCCCTTCCCCTTGGGGGCACCGGTGCGGGGACCACCGGGCTTGAAGCTGCCTTCCTTGGGTGCGCCGCCCTTGAAACCGCCCGATTTGGGCGCGCCTGACTTGGGAGTGCCGGGCTTGAAGCCGCCCGATTTGGGGGCGCCTGCGCCGCCCGAGGACTTCGGGCCGCCGGTGCGTCCGGTGGCGGGCTTGGAGCCCTTGCCGAAGCCGCGGCCGGAGCCTGCTCCCCCGCCGCTGCGCGGATTACTGCGGCCGGAGCCGGAACGGGGTGCCTGTGTCATTGAGAAGTCCTTCGGGTGTAGCGGTTAGTAAGTAGTTTCTTCAAATTCCGGGAGGTTTTCCAGCCCGGGCAAGTGCGGTGCGATCTGCGGCAGTTCCTCTACGCTGCCCAAACCCAGCTTTTCCAGGAAAAGCGGAGTCGTCACGTAGAGCAGTGAACCGGTCTCGGGTTCGGTACCGGATTCAGTTACCAGTCCCCGCTGGACCAGCGTGCGGACCACGGAATCAACGTTGACTCCACGGATAGCCGAAATTTGTCCGCGGGTAACCGGCTGCCGGTAGGCAACCACTGCCAGGGTTTCCAGCGCGGCTTGGGAAAGCCGTGCGCTCTGCCCTTCGAGGACGAACTGTCCAACGACGTCGGCGAAGGCGGGGCGGGAGTAGATTCGCCAGCCGCCGGCAACTTCCCGGAGCTCAAAACCACGCGGTTCGACGGCTCGCAGCCCGTCAGGTCCATCCCCAGTATAGCCGTCATACTCTTTGCGCAGATCGTCAAGGAGCTCTTCGGCAGCCGCGGTGCCGATCCCCAGCGCGCCGGCTAGGCTTGCGGCACCCACCGGCTCGCTGGCCACCATCAGGACCGCTTCGGCGGCTGCCCGTATTCCACCTGGCCTCTCCTGCACAACAGCCTCGCTGGACATGGCGGAGTTTTCAGTACCCCGGTTCGAGAGCTGCGGCTGCATCGGTCTCCTCATCAGCGTCGTCGTATTCATCGGTGAGGGCGGAGGCGGACCAACCCTGGGGGCCGGTTCCGGTCCAGGTAATCTTCAGCTCGCCCAGCGGCTCCGGCTGGTCAAAGGCCAGGACACCGTCCCGGAACATTTCCAGCAGGGCCAGGAACCGGCCGACTACTTCCAGCGGGGTGGCGCCCTCTGTCAGCTCGAGGAACGTCAGGGGGCTGCCCTGCCGCAGCCTGTCCCCGATGATCCGGGCCTGTTCCCTCACGCTGACCCGCGGTGCGTGCAGATGCGCCAGGCCAACTTCTGTGGGCGGCCCCGGTTTGGGCTCGAGTGCCTTCCGTGCCAGCTGCCCAAACTCCTCGGCACTGGTCTTCCAGATCAGTTCCGGCAGCATGGCAGCCAGGTGCGGCTCCAGTGCGGTGTCCCGGGGAAAGCGCAGGCCTTCTTCCTCCAGCCGGCTCGCCATCAGGGAGGCCACCTGTTTGAAGGCCCGGTACTGCAGCAGCCGGGCGAAGAGCAGGTCCCGCGCCTCAAGGAGCGCGATGTCGTCGTCGTCCTCCACGTCCCCGGCAGGAAGCAGGCGCGCGGCCTTCAGGTCCAGGAGCGTGGCCGCGATGACCAGGAATTCGCTCGCCTCGTCCAGGGCCCAGCCCTGGCCGGAGGCAGTCAGCGCCCGGATATAGGCAATGAACTCGTCGGTGACGGTGGCCAGCGCGATTTCAGTGATGTCCAGCTCATGCTTGGTAATGAGGCCCAGCAGCACGTCGAACGGGCCGCGGAAGTTCTCCAGCCGGACTTCAAACCCGGCCGCGGCGGCCGTATCCCCTGCGGCGCTAGGGTGCGCCGCCGCGGGCAATCAGTTCCTTGGCCAGGCGGCGGTAGGACTCCGCGCCGGCGTGGTTTCCGGCGTAGGAGGTGATCGGTTCGGCAGCGACGGTGGCGTCGGCGAACTTAATGGTGCGCTTGATAACGGTCTCGAAGACCTTGTCCCCGAAGGCTTCCACCAGGCGGCCAATGACTTCCCGGCTGTGCAGGGTCCGTGCGTCGTACATGGTGGCGAGCACGCCGTCCACCTGCAGCCCCGGGTTCAGCCGGTCCTGGACCTTCTCGATGGTCTCCACCAGCAGCGCGACGGCACGAAGCGCGAAGAACTCGCAGATCAGCGGGATGATCACGCCGTGGGCGGCGGTAAGCGCGTTGACCGTCAGCAGGCCCAGGGAGGGCTGGCAGTCGATCAGGATGACGTCGTAGTCGTCCGAGACGCGGCGCAGCGCGCGTTCCAGGACCTGTTCGCGGGCAACTTCGTTGACCAGCTGGACTTCGGCGGCGGAGAGATCGATGTTGGCCGGCAGCAGGTCGATGTTGTCTACATGCGTTTCCTGGATCGCGTCACGGATGTCCACCTTCCGGTCCATGAGCACGTTGTAGACGGTGACGTCCAGCTCGTGGGGGTTGGTGCCAAGCCCGGCGGACAGGGCGCCCTGCGGGTCGAAGTCCACCAGCAGTACCTTGCGTCCGGCTTCCGCCAGCGCAGCACCGAGGTTGATGGTGGACGTCGTCTTGCCGACGCCGCCCTTCTGGTTCACCATCGCAATGATGCGGGCCGGACCGTGGGAAGTCAGGACCGGAGGCTCCGGAAACTCAGTCAGCGGCCGGCCGGTGGGACCCATGGCCTCGTCGGCCGCGCCCTGCGCCTCGTCCTGCAGAGTTGTGGAACTCTGTTCGCTGCTCACGTATAAATCCACGCTTCCGTCTCTAGCTGTCCTGCTGGCTGTCCTTTCCAAGGTTACAACCGTGCAACTCGGATCCTGCGAATCAAGGGCCGCAACACCTGCGAGCCTTGACGCTCAACCTTAACTCGAATGTTCCTCCGCCAGGCGCGGCGCGGGGAGCGGTCGCTGTGACGAGTTTGGCTGAAACCATTGACGCTTTTTCGAAAAGGCGGTTAGCGTCTAGGTAAACAGATGTTGACTGTAAGGCAATACGAGGCAGAGGTCCACGTCAAACCCCAGTCCGCCGAACCGACAGGACCGAATGTGGAATATATAAATGCCGCGATCGTTGTGGCCTACCTCGTGGGGATGCTTGCTTTCGGATGGTGGGGAAAGTCCCGCACCAAAAATGAAAGTGACTACCTGGTTGCCGGCAGGCGCCTAGGTCCGCTCTTCTACACGGGGACCATGGCTGCCGTGGTCCTGGGCGGTGCGTCAACCGTAGGCGGTGTGGGCCTCGGCTACCAGTACGGCATCTCCGGAATGTGGCTGGTGGTGGCGATCGGCACCGGTGTCCTGCTGCTGAGCGTGCTGTTCGCCTCGAAGCTGCAGAAGCTGAAGATCTACACGGTTTCCCAAATGCTGTCGCTTCGCTACGGCGCCGGTTCCACCCGGATGTCCTCCGTGGTCATGCTCGCCTACACCCTCATGCTCTGCGCCACTTCCACGGGCGCCTACGCCACCATCTTCGTGGTGCTCTTCGGCTGGGACCGCTGGCTGGCAATCGCCGTGGGCGGCGCCGTCGTGCTCATTTACTCGACCATTGGCGGTATGTGGTCCATCACACTGGCCGACATGGCCCAGTTCATCATCAAGACAATCGGCGTGTTCGCCCTGATGCTTCCCTTCACCTTCTCCAACGCCGGTGGCATCGAAGGCATCCGCGAACGGGTTGACGCCGAGTTCTTCAGCATCACGGGCATCGGCGCGCAGAGCATCATCACGTATTTTGTGGTCTACACGCTTGGCCTGCTGATCGGCCAGGACATCTGGCAGCGGGTCTTCACCGCCCGCACCCCGCTGATTGCGCGCTGGGGCGGCACCGCCGCAGGCATCTACTGCATCCTGTACGGCGTCGCCGGGGCGCTGATCGGCATGGCCGCCTCCGTCGTCCTGCCGGCCATCGAGTCCAAGGATGACGTCTACGCAGACGTCGCCATGAACATCCTGCCCGTCGGGCTGGGCGGGCTGGTCCTTGCCGCCGCCGTGGCGGCCATGATGTCCACCGCCTCCGGTTCCCTCATTGCGGCCGCCACGGTGGCCCGCACCGACGTCGTGCCCTACGTCCGCAGCTGGTTCGGCGGTTCAAAGTCCGCCGGCACCGGTGCCCCGTCCGACGGAAACCCGGAGCACGACGTCGCCCGCAGCCAGGCCTGGGTCCTGGGCCTGGGCGTCGTGACCATCCTGCTGGCCATTGTGGTCCAGGACGTGGTAGCTGCCCTGACCATTGCGTACGACATCCTGGTGGGCGGCCTGCTGGTGGCGATCCTGGGCGGTCTGTTCTGGAAACGGGGCACCGGCTTCGGCGCCGCGGCATCCATGGTCGCCGGAACGGTGGCCACCCTTGCCACCATGATCTATCTGGAAATCACCGGAGACGCACCGTATGACGGCGTGTACGCCAACGAGCCCATCTACTTTGGCCTCATCGCCTCCGCTGCGGTGTACTTCGTGGTGTCGCTGCTGACTCCGCGGACCGACCCCGCGGTGATGGCTGCCTGGGAGACGCGGGTAGCGGGCCGGGAACAGCCGGACACCGCGGAAGCAGGCCGGGCGGCAGACGCTTCCCGCGCTTAGCAGCTAAACACAAAAAGGAACGCTCCCGCCAAGTGCGGGAGCGTTCCTTTTTTATCTGCCTCTGTCTGTCGGCTCAGCTTCCGGCGCGGGCTAGGACCGGCTGCCTGCAGCGGGAACCGCGCTCTCTACTTCACGGGACTCCTCCGTCGGCTCCGGTTCGCCGGACCCTGCGTCGACGTTCATGCTGGCTTCGTCGAACGGCAGTTCCTTGTCCAGGACACGGCGGACCTGATCCTTGTCGATCTCCCTGGTCCAGGTGCCGATCAGCACGGTGGCGACGGCGTTGCCGGTGAAGTTGGTCAGGGCCCGGGCTTCGGACATAAACCGGTCGATGCCCACGATCAGGCCTACACCCTCGATCAGGTCGGGGCGGTGGGACTGCAGGCCGCCGGCCAGGGTCGCAAGGCCTGCACCGGTAACACCGGCAGCACCCTTGGAAGCGATGATCATGAAGACCAGCAGGGAGATCTGCTCACCGAGTTCCAGCGGCTTGCCCATCGCGGAGGCGACAAACAGCGCGGCCATAGTCAGGTAGATTGCGGTGCCGTCCAGGTTGAAGGAGTAGCCGGTGGGCACGGTGACACCGACAACCGGCTTGGACACGCCCAGGTGCTCCATCTTCGCGATCAGCCGCGGCAGCGCCACCTCGGAGGACGAGGTGGAGAAGATCAGCAGGTATTCCCGGCCGAGGTAACGCATCAGCTTGAAGATGTTGAACCCGGTGACGATCTTCAGCAGTCCTCCGAGGATGACGGCGATGAAGAGCACGCAGGTCAGGTAGAACGCGATCATGAGGGTGGCCATGGAGACGATCGCCTGCACGCCGGTCTCGCCCACGACGGCGGCAATGGCACCGAAGGCGCCGATCGGTGCGAGCCACATGATCATCATGAGGATCCGGAAGACCAGTACCTGGATGTAGCCGATGCCCTTGAGGATCGGTGCGCCGCCCTTGCCCATCTTCTGCAGCGCGAAACCCACCAGCAGTGCCACGAAAAGGGTCTGCAGGATCGACTCGCCGGTCAGCGAGGCCAGCAGCGTGGTGGGAATGATCCCGAGCAGGAATCCGACTGTCCCGCCGTCCTCCTCCGGGGCTGCCGGTGCCGCGGCACCGGATGACTGCAGGTCCAGGCCCTCACCGGGGTGGATGAAGTTGCCCACTACGATGCCGATGGCGAGCGCGAAGGTGGACATGACGATGAAGTAGCCAAGCGCCAGGCCGCCTACCTTGCCGACCGTTGCCGCCTTGGCGATCGAGCCGATACCCAGGACGATGGTGCAGAAAATCACCGGCGCGATCATCATCTTGATCAGCCCAATGAACGCTGTACCGAGCGGCTTCATGGACTTGCCGATTTCGGGCGCGACCAGCCCAATGACCGCGCCCAGAACCACGGCAGCGATCACGGCTATGTACAGGACGTGGGTCCGGTCCTTCTTTTTGGCTTTGACCGGTGGCTGGTCGCCGCCGGGTATGGTGGCAGAGGCCATCGCATGCTCCTAGCTTCGTTGGTAGCTGGGCCCCGGCGGCGAAGCGCAGCAGGAACCGGAAGTAATCCGGGTACATCCTCTCCCCAGCGTGTGACGGTGGTCACGGTTGTGTTCATACTGTTCACGGAGGTCCCGCGGCAACCCGCCGCCGGGACAACAGAACGCGCGTTGTGCGCCGAAGGAGTTACTTGCGCAAGTGGAGCCTGGCCAGCCGGCTGCTCATTGGCCAGTTGGCGTTCATCCTTTGCCTGTCCGCCGGGCTGTCCTGGGCGCTCTACGTCCAGGCGGAGCAGCACAGCTACGAGGAAACCGCGGACCGCATGCTCTCCGTCGCGGAGACGATCGCGGCTGATCCGTTCGTACTTGAAGCAGTGGCCGGCGCTGACCCAAGCAGCGCGCTCCAGCCCTACGCATCCTCAGTTATGGGCTCCGCCCATGTGGATTTCCTCACGATCATGGCTCCGGACCGGACACGCTACACGCACCGCAATGCATCCGAGATCGGCAGGCAGTACATCGGATCCGTGGACCAGGCGCTGACCGGCAGCTCCTTCACCGAGGTGTACACCGGAACCCTGGGCCCCTCCGTCCGAGCCATCGTTCCGGTCCTGGACAGCCGCGGCGAGGTCCGGGCACTGGTCGCGGCCGGGCTGACCGTGGACCGCGTGGCGATCGCCCGTGATGCCGAGCTGCCGGGACTGTTCATCATTGCCACTGCCGCCCTGGCCTGGGGAAGCCTGGCTTCCTTCCTGCTGAGCCGTTATTTGCGCCGGACCACCCAGGACCGGCGTCCGGATGAACTGGCGGGAGTCTTCGCCTTCCACGACGCGGCACTGCATTCGCTGCGGGAGGGCCTGCTGCTCATCAACAACGACGGCGACCTGGTGCTCTGCAACGACCAGGCGGCAGAGCTGCTGGGGCTGCCTTCCGGGGCTGCGCAAAGCCCCACCGGGTTCGGCTCCCTGGGACTTCCGGCTCCCCTCGCCGAACTGCTGCGCACAGGGCGCACCGCCGTTGACGAATTCCACTTCACGAAAGACCGCATCCTGGTCATCAACCAGTCCCCCGCCGTAGCCGCGGGGACGGGCGGTACAGGCCGCGGAAGGAAGTCCGGGGAACCAAGACGGCTGGGAACAGTAACGACCCTGCGCGACCATACGGAAGTGGAAGCCCTGACGGGAGAGCTGCAGTCAATGCGGACGCTCACCGACGCACTGCAGGCACAGGCGCACGAACACGCCAACCGCCTCCACACCGTCGTATCGCTCATCGAACTGGACCGCCCCGCGGAGGCACTGGAGTTTGCCACCAGGGACCTCGAGCAGTCCCAGCAGCTGGCGGACGACGTCGTCAGCGCTGTTGGCGAACCGGCCCTGGCCGCCCTGCTCGCGGGCAAGAAAGCGCAGGCGCGTGAGCGCGGAATCGATGTGGAACTGGAGCTCCAGGCGGTCCCGGAAGACGGCACCGGGCCCGCCGTGCTGGACTCCGGCGAGCTGGTAACCATTGTGGGAAACCTCGTTGACAACGCCATGGACGCGGTCCAGGGCCTGCCGGATCCGAAGGTCACCGTGCATCTGGCCGTAGCGGACGACGGCGGACAGCCCGCGTTCCGGCTCTCGGTCCGGGACAGCGGGCCAGGAATACCGGCGGAGTCGCAGCAGCGGATCTTCGAGCAGGGTTTCAGCACAAAGGCCGCCCTGCCCGGAAGCGGTCGCGGCTTTGGGCTCGCGCTCGTGAACCAGGCCGTGCTCCGGCTCGGCGGGACGCTCCGGCTGGACTCAACCCCGGAGAGACCAGGAGCACGGTTCACCGTGCTCCTGCCGCTGCCCGAAGGAGCACGCCGATGACGCCGGAAAGGCTTATCCGTGTCCTGGTCGTGGAGGACGAACCGGTAGTGGCGGAGGTGCACGCAGAATATGTGCGCCGCACCGACGGATACGCACTGGCCGGCATCGCGCACACCGCGGCCGAGGCCCTGAAGCTCCTGCAGGCAGCGAATGCGGAAGTTGACCTGGTGCTGCTGGACATGAACCTGCCGGACCTCCACGGGCTGGACCTGCTGCGCCGCATCCGGGGTTCAGGCATTCCGGCGGACGTCATTGCCGTTACTGCGGTGCGCGAACTGCCGGTCGTGCGCCAGGCAATGTCTGCGGGAATTGCCCAGTACCTGATCAAACCGTTCACCTTCGCGGCATTCAGCGCCAAGCTCGGCGCCTACCGCGAGTTCCACGCGAACCTGGCCTCGCAGGGCTCCTCCGCAACTCAGTCCGAGGTGGACCGCGCGCTTGCTGCCCTCCGTCCGGCGGTGCCGGCAGTGCTTCCCAAGGGACTCTCTCCGGAAACACTCGAGGCCGTCTCGGCGACGCTGAAGCAGGCCGGAGCGCCGATGTCCGCCTCAGAAGTCTCCGCTGCCCTGTCCATGTCACGGATCACCGTGCGGCGGTACCTCGAACACCTCACGGCCCAGCGCGCCGTCCTCCGTACCCCGCGCTACGGATCGCCGGGACGGCCCGAGCTCGAGTACGCCTGGCGCCGCTAATTCGCGCCAGCCGGCGAGAAGGCACTTACGGCTCTTTTGGGCGCTCTCAGCAGCCGCAGCTGCCCTCTAGGCGACGGGTCAGGATGCGGCACCGGGACGCAGCAGCGGGATCAGGTCATCGAGCACTGAGCGGTCTTCGATAGTGGAGGGCACGGTGAAGTCGTCGCCGTCAGCGATCTGGCGCATGGTCTTCCGCAGGATCTTTCCGGAACGCGTCTTCGGCAGCGCCTCCACCACCCGCACTTCGCGGAAGTCGGCCACCGGCCCGATCCGGGTGCGCACGAGGTCCGCGAGCGCTGCCTGGATCTCGTCCTCGGCAGCTTCCGACCCGGCCTTGAGGACCACGTACCCGCAGGGCAGCTGTCCCTTGAGACTGTCCTGCACCCCAATCACGGCGCATTCGGCAACTGCGGGATGCGAGGCTATGACCTGCTCGATCGCTCCGGTGGAGAGCCGGTGTCCTGCCACGTTGATGACGTCATCCGTCCTCCCCATCACAAACACGTAGCCGTCCTCGTCCCTGTACCCGGAGTCGCCCGTGGCATAGCTGCCTTCGAACGCTTCAAGGTAAGAGGCTCGGTAGCGGTCGTCGCTGCCCCACAGCGTTGCGAGGGTCCCCGGCGGCAGGGGCAGGTCCAGCACGATGTTTCCCTCTGTCCCGGGCGGGACCTCCGCACCGGCGCCGTCGACGATCCGTACCCGGAACCCCGGGACGGGGAACGTCGGCGACCCGGCCTTCAGCGGCTGCGCGTCCAGTCCCATCGGGTTCGCGCAGATGGCCCATCCGGTTTCGGTCTGCCACCAGTGGTCTACTACCGGGATGCCCAGCGATTCAGACGCCCACCGGTACGTTTCCGGGTCAAGCCGCTCCCCCGCCGCGAAAAGGGTCCGGAGGCCGGAGAGGTCGTATCCCGCGGTGAGTGCGGCCTCGGGGTCGGCCCGGCGGATCGCCCGCAGCGCCGTGGGTGCCGTGAAGAGTACGTCGACGCCGTGTTCGGCAGCCACCCGCCAGAAGGCGCCGGCGTCGGGGGTACCCACGGGTTTGCCTTCATACAGAACGGTGGCGGCGCCGGCGATCAGAGGACCGTAAACGATGTATGAATGCCCCACAACCCAGCCCACGTCGGAGGCCGTCCACATTGTCTGGCCGGGAGCGACGTCGTAGATATTGGCCATCGACCAGGCCAGGGCAACTGCATGGCCGCCGTTGTCCCGCACCACCCCCTTGGGGGATCCCGTGGTCCCGGAGGTATAGAGAATGTAGAGCGGGTCCGTGGCCGCAACGCTCACCGGCCCCTGCGGCTGGGCAGACGCCGCCAGCCGGGCCCAGTCCAGCCATGCCGCGCCGCCCGCGCCGTCCAGTTCCGCCGCCGTATGCGCAAACCCCTCCCTCGACGCGACGATGACGGCGCGCACCCGGTGGGAGGCTGCTTCCAGTGCCTCGGCGACGGCGGGGAGGTATTCGACCCGCCGCCTGGGTTCAAGTCCCCCGCTGGCGGTCACCACGGCGTCAGGACGGGCGTCGTCGATCCGTGCCGCCAGTTCCGTGGCGGCAAAGCCGCCGAACACCACCGAGTGCACGGCTCCCAGCCGTGCACAGGCCAGCATGGCGATCACTGCCTCCGGGATCATGGGCAGGTAGATGACCACCCGGTCCCCGGCACGGATGCCCTGGCCGTGCAGGACCCCGGCGAAGTTCTCCACTTCCGAGAGCAGTTCGGCAAAGGTGTAGGTGCGCTGGCTGCCAAGCATCGCGGAGTCGTAGACGAGTGCCGCATCGCTGCCTCGTCCGGCCAGTACGTGGCGGTCCAGTGCGTTGTAACTGGTGTTCAGCGCACCGTCCGGAAACCAGCGGTACAGCGGCGCCCCGGAGTCGTCCAGGGCCCTCCGCGGAGGGACATCCCAGTCCACGAGGTCCGCTGCCTTCAGCCAAAACGCCTCGGGGTCGTTGACGCTCGCGGCATAGGTTTCGGCGTAACCGGCAGTTTCCATGAATCCTCCTTGATTCGCGGCCCGTTGGCTTGGACGCAGCGCACGCAACCGTGCGTACCGGCCATCGTAGGCGACCGAGGGATCTGTGAGAACCCCCGCCGTGTATACACAGCGCTCGACGTGCCGGGGCAAATGTGAGATCTGCTTCACGATGAGACGTTCTATGTATACACTGATGCGAGCAAGAGAGATCGTGGGAAGGGCAACCATGCGGGCCAGCGACAGGGCCTACGCCATGCTGCGCGAGGACATCGTCGAGTGGCGGCTGCCTCCGGGAACTGTACTGGGCGAGGTCGAACAGTCCCAGCGGCTGGGCGTTTCCCGCACGCCGCTGCGCGAGGCCCTCGCGCGGCTCACCGCAGACGGACTCACCGCACCGCACAACGGCCGCGGCGTCGTCGTCACCCCCATCTCCGCTGAAACAGTAGGCGCGCTCTTCGAACTGCGCCAGGCGCTGGAGTGCCAGGCAGCCTCCCTGGCGGCCGTGAGGGGCCGGCCCGACATCTTCCGCGCGCTCCGGACCGACTTCCAGGACGCCGCGGCGCGGCTGGATGCTGACCCGTGCGAAGACCCTGCGCGGCGGGGGTACTACGCCCTTGTAGCCCGGCTGGATGCCGACATCGACGAAGCCGCCGCCAACCCCTACCTCGCGCAGGCCCTGGTCAATGTGCGGCTGCACCTTGCACGGGTACGCCGGCTGGCCAAGGACAACCCGGCAAGGCTGCGCGAAACCGCCGCCGAACACGCAACGATCGCTGCGGCCATTGCAGCTGGGGATCCTGCCCTCGCAGCGGCCGCCACCAAGGTCCATCTGCATAAGAGCCTCGAACACTTCACCACCGTCAACCACCCCTGAGCCGAACCACCCGAGAGGACCGCGCCTTGAAAAAGCAGAACGTACGTGTCTACCGCAGTGAGGAAAACCTGCCCCGCGAGGAGCAGCTGGCCTGGAAGATCGCCGCTGTTGCCGCAGACCCTGTGCACGTCACCGAGGACGTCGCGGACATGGTCATCAACCGCATCATCGACAACGCCTCAGTGGCAGTGGCCTCCCTGAACCGCGGACCGATCGTTGCTGCCCGGGCGCAGGCACTCTCCTTTGCCCCGTCGTCCGGCGGATCCGGAGCGTCGGTCTTCGGCGTGCAGGAAAGGACCTCCCCGGAGTGGGCGGCCTGGGCCAACGGCGTGGCCGTCCGTGAACTCGACTACCATGACACGTTCCTTGCCGCCGAGTACTCGCACCCCGGGGACAACATTCCCCCGATCCTCGCCGCAGCCCAGCACACCGGCGCCTCCGGAGCGGACCTGCTGCGCGGCATCGCCACCGGCTACGAAATCCAGGTTGACCTGGCCAAGGCCATCTGCCTCCACAAGCACAAGATCGACCACGTTGCGCACCTCGGCCCGTCCGCGGCAGCCGGGATCGGCACCCTGCTGGGGCTGGACACCGAGACCATCTTCCAGGCCGTGGGCCAGGCACTGCACACCACCACCGCAACCCGTCAGTCCCGCAAGGGCGAAATCTCCACCTGGAAGGCACACGCACCTGCCTTCGCCGGGAAGATGGCCGTTGAGGCCGTAGACCGTGCCATGCGCGGACAAACCTCCCCCACCCCCATCTACGAAGGTGAAGACGGCGTGATCGCCTGGCTGCTGGACGGGCCGGATGCCGCCTACCAGGTGCCGCTGCCGGCTCCGGGTGAAGCGAAGCGCGCCATCCTGGACACCTACACCAAGGAGCACTCCGCGGAGTACCAGGCCCAGGCCTGGATCGACCTGGCCCGGAAGATCCACCGCGAGCACCCCGAGGCGGCCGACCCGGCCAACGTAGCCTCCGTGCTGATCTCCACCTCGCACCACACCCACTACGTGATCGGCTCCGGCGCCAACGATCCGCAGAAGTACGATCCCACGGCTTCGCGCGAAACCCTGGACCACTCGATTCCGTACATCTTCACCGTCGCCCTCCAGGACGGCGCCTGGCACCACGTTGACTCCTACGCGCCCGAACGCGCCGGCCGCCCGGACACCGTGGCGCTCTGGCACAAGGTCACCACGGTGGAGGATCCGGAGTGGACCCGCCGCTACCACTCCATGGACATCGCGGAGAAGGCATTCGGCGGACGCGTGGACATCACCCTGGCCGACGGCACCGTCATCACCGATGAGATTGCAGTCGCCGACGCCCACCCGCTGGGTGCCCGGCCGTTCGTGCGCGCCGACTACATTCACAAGTTCCGCACCCTGGCCGCGGGCCTGGTCACGGAAGAGGAAATGGACCGCTTCATCGCGGCCGCAGAACGCCTGCCCGAACTCGCCGCCGGGGAACTCGGCCAGCTCAACATCACCGCCGCTGCCGGCGTCATCAACCCGGCGGCCGCACCGAAGGGACTGTTCTAAATGCTGTATTCCGCCACCACCCCGGAGCAGAAGCGCATCGCTATGCGCGAAGGCCTGGCTTCCGGCACCCTCCAGCAGTACCCGGGTGCGTTCAACCCGCTTTCGGCACGGCTGATTGAGGAAAAGGGCTTCGACGGCGTCTACATTTCCGGCGCCGTCCTGGCCAATGACCTGGGCCTGCCGGACATCGGGCTGACCACGCTCACGGAGGTTGCCGCCCGCGCCGGCCAGATCGCGCGGATGACGGACCTGCCGGCGATTGTCGACGCCGACACCGGCTTCGGCGAACCGATGAACGTAGCCCGCACCATCCAGGAACTCGAGAACGCCGGCCTGGCCGGCTGCCATATCGAGGACCAGTTCAACCCCAAGCGCTGCGGGCACCTGGACGGCAAGAACGTGGTGGACCTGGACACCGCCACCAAGCGGATCCGCGCGGCCGCCGACGCCCGCCGGGATCCGAACTTCCTCATCATGGCGCGCACGGACATCCGCGCCGTCGAAGGTCTGGAAGCGGCACAGGACCGGGCACGCGCCCTGGTCGAGGCCGGCGCTGACGCCATCTTCCCTGAGGCCATGAAGACGGTGGAGGAATTCGCCGCCATCCGTGCCGCAGTCGACGTGCCAATCCTGGCCAACATGACAGAGTTCGGAAAGAGCGAGCTGTTCACCTATGACCAGCTCGCATCCGTGGGCGTGAACATGGTCATCTACCCGGTGACGCTGCTGCGCAGTGCCATGGGCGCTGCCGAGCGGACACTGGAGACCATCAAGGCCGACGGCACCCAGTCCGCCAGCGTTCCCAGCATGCTCACACGTGCACGCCTGTACGATCTGGTGGATTATGAGGCGTATAACCGCTTCGATACTTCGGTATTCAATTTCCAGGTCCCCGGCACCCCGGCCTGACCCGGCCCGCTCAATTCCGGCACACGCACACAGGAAAGCCACAGGAACGCACAGCACCACCACTGACCTGCGCACCACGACGAAGGAGTCCGAACATGACCGACACCACGATTCACAAGGGCCTGGCCGGAGTGCTGGTGGACACCACCCGCATCTCCAAGGTCAACCCTGAAACGAACTCACTGCTCTACCGCGGCTACCCTGTCCAGGAACTGGCGGCCAAGTGCTCGTTCGAGGAGGTTGCCTACCTGCTCTGGAACGGGGAGCTGCCCACGGCCGGGGAACTCGCGGTGTTTACCGATGCCGAGCGCTCCCAGCGGGCCCTGACTCCGGAGCTCAAGGCAGTGATCGATGCGCTGCCGCTGACCTGCCATCCGATGGATGTCTGCCGCACGGCTGCCTCGGTGCTGGGCGCCCAGCACGAGGCAGCCAATGACTCCAGTGCCGAGGCCAACCTCGCCAAGTCCGTCAGCCTCTTCGCCGCCATGCCTGCCGTCGTTGCCTACGACCAGCGGCGCCGGCGCGGACAGGAACTCGTGGAGCCCCGGGAAGACCTGGGCTACTCGGCCAACTTCCTCTGGATGACCTTCGGGGAGGAAGCCGCCCCCGAGGTCGTGGACGCCTTCAACGTCTCGATGATCCTGTACGCGGAGCATTCCTTCAACGCCTCCACGTTCACGGCGCGGGTCATCACTTCCACGCTGGCGGACCTGCACTCGGCAGTCACCGGAGCCATCGGTGCGCTGAAGGGCCCGCTTCACGGCGGCGCCAACGAGGCAGTGATGCACACCTTCGAGGAGATCACGGCCGCCACCGCGGAAGACTCGGAAGCGGCTGCCAATGCCGCCGCATGGCTGGACGAGGCGCTGTCCGGGAAGAAGAAGATCATGGGCTTCGGCCACCGGGTCTACAAGAACGGCGATTCCCGGGTCCCCACCATGAAGGCGTCGCTGGATGCCATGATCAAGCACTACGACCGTCCGGACCTGGGCGAGCTCTACACTGCTCTGGAAACGGCCATGGCGGAGCGGAAGAACATCCTGCCGAATTTGGATTATCCGGCCGGGCCGGTCTACCACCTGATGGGCTTTGACACGCCCACGTTCACGCCGCTGTTCGTCGCGGCACGGATCCCCGGCTGGACCGCGCACATCATGGAACAGCTGGAAGCCAACTCGCTGATCCGCCCGCTGAGCGAATACAACGGACCGGAGGAGCGGCACGTGGCTTAGACAGTCCAGCTCCTTCACAGACCAATGCCCGCCGCAGCTTCCTCCTGCGGCGGGCATTGGTCCGTGAAGGGGACCGGCACGCCGCCTCCGGCCGAAGGCCTGGTGCCTCTTGTCGAGTATACCCCCGGGGGTATATGCTGACATCATGGCTCCAATCAATATCACCGAAAAAGACTTCACCGAAACCGTCTCGGTCAGCGGCATTGTGCTCGTCGACTTCTGGGCTGCCTGGTGCGGGCCGTGCCGGATGTTCGCGCCGGTCTTCGACAAGGCGGCAGCCCAGCATCCGGAGGTTGTCTTCGCCAAGGTCGATACCGAAGCAGAGGAGGGCCTCTCCCGGGCTGCGGGAATCACCTCCATTCCCACCCTAATGGCCTTCCGGGACGGCATCCTGGTGTTCTCCCAGGCCGGGGCGATGAACGCAGCAGGCCTGGAACAGCTCATTACCGCGGTCGAGGACCTGGACATGGATGACGTCCGCGCCAAGGTGGCAGCGCAGGCGTCCTAGCGGCCGCTGGAGGGAACCACCATGACCATTGAGAGCAGGCACGAACAAGCCGCCGGCCGGGAGTGCTGACCGGCCTGATTTCGCCCGCGTTTGCTCTGCTGTCCCTTGCCGTTCTGGGCTGGGCGCTGTGGTCGCGGCTCAAACTAGAGCGGCAGGCTCTGGCTCCGGAGGCCGAACCAGCTTTGGCGTGCACCACGTGCCGTCCGCTTTTTCCGTCGCAAACGGGCACCGAGAGAACCTGACCAACGGTCCCCTGCCAGCTCAGGTGGAGGAAAACACCACGCTGGCCACGCACTCGTTGTCCGGCGCCAGGGTGATGACGGCAGCGACGTAGTCGCCGTCGAGCACCCGCGGCAGCCAGTGCGCAGAGTCCTCCCACATCTGCGGGTACGGAATCGCGTCCGCCGCGTACCAGGCGGGATCGATTTCCGACGACGGCGCAGGCTCGCCCTGCCAGTTCCAGCTGCGATAGACAACGGTGGACATATCCCATTCGGGCTTTGAGGGAAAAACGAATTCGATGGTCCCGGCCGGTTCAAGATCGGCTTCGGCCATCGTGACCCCTGATTCCTCGAAGACCTCCCGGACCGCAGCCTGTTCGGGGCTCTCCCCCGGCTCCACATGCCCGCCGAGCGTGACAATGCGTCCAACACCGAATCCGGTCTTTTTTAGGCCAAGCAGTACTTCCTGCGCACCGTTGGGGCTTTCGCGCATGAGGAAGCACAGCACCACCGGGGTGGCGCGCGGTGCCCGGCCTGCCGGTTTCACAGTGCCCGCGGATGGGCTGCGGCGTAGACCTCCCGCAGCGTGTCGGCCGTAACCAGCGTGTACACCTGGGTTGTAGTGACCGAGGCGTGCCCGAGCAGCTCCTGGACTACGCGCACGTCCGCGCCGCCCTCCAGCAGGTGGGTGGCGAAGGAATGGCGCAGGGTGTGCGGGGAAACATCCCTGTCTATTTTCGCCCGGTCCGCTGCGGTCTTGAGGATCGTCCAGGCGCTCTGCCGGCTCAGCCGCCCGCCCCGCGCATTGAGGAACAGCGCCGGGGTGCCTTTCCCCTTGGCCGCTGCACCCGGCCGGCCGCGCACGAGGTACTCATCCAGTGCCCGCGCAGCGTAGGAGCCGAGTGGCACCAGGCGCTCCTTTGATCCTTTGCCGAACAGGCGGACGACGTCGGGGCCGTTGGCCGGGATGCGTTCGAGGGAGAGATCGTCGATGTCCAGGCCCACCGCTTCGCTGATGCGTGCGCCGGTGGAGTAGAGGAACTCCAGCAGGGCCCGGTCCCGCAGACCGGTGGGGGTATCCAGCGGAACGGCTTCCAGGATGCGCGTCACCTCGTCCACGCTGATGGCCTTGGGCAGGCGCTTGCCCGGAAGCGGCGGATGCACGTCTGCTGCCGGATCCTGTGCCGTCAGTCCTTCCAGTGCCCAGAACTTGTGCAGTCCGCGCACGGCGACGATGGTCCGGGCGGCGGAGCGCACGCTGAGGGCGGAGGCGCCGTCGGACCCCTCCGCGATGGACCGGGCAAAGGCAGTGACGTCGTGCCGGGTGATATCGGGAATGGCGGTGCGCCCGCCGGAGGAGAGGAAGCGCGCATAGCGCAGCAGGTCGCGGCGGTAGGCGTCGACGGTGTTGCGGGCCAGCCCGCGCTCCACGGCCATGTGCTGCAGATACGCTCCGATGGCACGGCCGACGGCGGTGGAACGGAGTTCCTCCTCCGCGGACCGGGAGCTCCGGGCGGCCGGCACGGCAGCCTTCGGCGTTTCCACCTGCGCCTGGGACGCGATGCCGTCCCGGTCAAGGACCAGTGTGGGGTTCAGCTGGCCGGCAAGATCCAGCTTTATGGTGTCATTGTGCCGCGGCACGGCGTTGGCGCCGTCCGTTCCGGCACTGGATGGAGGAACGTTTGACGGCATTGGTTCCCCTAGCGGACGGAACCGTTGGGCCAGGCGTGATGCTCCGAATGGTGTTCCGGCCACGGTGCGTCGCCCGGACGCAGGCCGGTGTAACCGGTATTGCGCGCCGCAGCAGCCGCGAGGACTGCCGCTGCCGCGGAGGGGCTGTGGATCCGCCCTTCCAGCACGGCTGTGACGGCGTCGTCGAGGTCCACCCACATCATTTTGATTTCCGCTTCCTCATGGAAGCGTTCGTGACGGTCTGCTTCGGGAATTTGGTGCAGGCTCCGTGCCAGGTAAATACGCAGCTCTTCACGCGAGGATCCGGGGGAAAGGAACAGATCAGTCAGGACGTTCCAGTCCTCTGCCACCAGGTCCGCTTCCTCAGCCAGCTCACGGACAGCGGCGGTGAGGTAGTCCTCGCCTTCAACGTCCAGAAGGCCGGCCGGGATTTCCCACAGCGTCATGCGCACGGGATGCCGGTACTGGTTGATGAGCAGGATTTGACCCTGCTCATTCATGGCCAGGATGGCCACGGCACCGGGGTGCCGGATGAAGTCGCGGACCAGGGGCTCGCCGCCGTCGGTCAGGGTGAACTTTTCGCTCAACACATCCCAAATGGGACCGCTGTAAACCACGGATGATTCAAGCAGCCGTCGCGGACTTTGTTCATCGGCGAGCCCCCAGTCCTTGCTCATGGCCTTATGCCTCCGCGCCCTGGTGTGCCAGCGCGGCCTTGATCAGGCCGGCGAACAACGGGTGCGGCCGGGTGGGCCGGGAGCTCAGTTCCGGGTGCGCCTGGGTGGAGACGTAGTACGGGTGGACCTCCTCAGGCAGTTCGACATACTCCACCAGCTGGCCGTCCGGAGAGGTACCGGAGAAGACCAGGCCGGCTTCGGCGATCTGTTCGCGGTAGGCGTTGTTGACTTCGTAGCGGTGGCGGTGGCGTTCGGCGACGGCGGTTCTGCCGTAAGTCTTGGCCACTACCGAGCCCTCGTCCAGCTTGGCGTCCCAGAGACCCAGGCGCATGGTGCCGCCCATGTCGCCTTGGCCTGCAACGATGTCCTTCTGCTCGGCCATGGTCGCGATCACCGGGTACTTGGTGTCCGGCTCGAATTCGCTCGAGGATGCGCCTTCCAGGCCAACTACGTTGCGGGCGTATTCGATGACCATGCTCTGCAGACCAAGGCACAGGCCCAGGGTCGGCATCTTGTTCTCGCGGGCAAACTTCAGTGCACCCAGCTTGCCTTCGAGGCCGCGGATGCCGAAGCCGCCGGGAACGCAGATGGCGTCCACGCCGTCGAGCGCCTTGCGGGCACCCTCTTCGGTAGCGCAGTCATCGGAGGGGACCCAGCGGATCTTGACCTTGGTGTTGTTGGCGAAGCCGCCGGCACGCAGGGCCTCGGTCACCGAGAGGTAGGCGTCCGGCAGGTCGATGTACTTGCCAACCAGTGCCACCTCAAGGTGGTGCTTCGGGTTGTGGACGGCCTCGAGCAGGCGGTCCCACTTGGTCCAGTCGACGTCCTTAAACTTCAGTCCCAGGTGCTGGACGATGTACGCGTCCAGGTTCTGGGAGTGCAGAGTCTTGGGGATGTCATAGATGCTCGGAGCGTCCGGGCAGCCGATAACGGCATCGACGTCGACGTCGCACATGCGGCCTATCTTGTCCCGCATGGAGTCCGGCACGGGCCGGTCGGAGCGGATGACGATCGCGTCCGGCTGGATGCCGATGGAGCGCAGGGCTGCCACCGAGTGCTGGGTCGGCTTGGTCTTCAGTTCCTGGGACGGGCCGATGTACGGCACCAGGGAAACATGCAGGAAGAAGACGTTGTTGCGCCCGACGTCCTGGCGGACCTGTCGGGCCGCTTCGAGGAACGGCTGGGACTCGATGTCGCCGACAGTGCCGCCGATTTCGGTGATGATGACGTCCGGAGCCTTCTTTGCCTCGGAGGGCAGGCGCATCCGGCGCTTGATCTCGTCGGTGATGTGCGGAATGACCTGGACTGTGTCACCGAGGTATTCGCCGCGGCGTTCCTTGGCGATGACGGTGGAGTACACCTGTCCGGTGGTCACGTTGGCGGACCCGTCGAGGCTCTCGTCGAGGAAGCGCTCGTAGTGGCCGATGTCGAGGTCCGTCTCAGCGCCGTCGTCGGTCACGAAGACTTCGCCGTGCTGGAAAGGGTTCATTGTGCCCGGATCCACATTCAAGTAGGGATCGAGCTTCTGCATGGTCACCGAGAGGCCTCGTGCCCGAAGCAGGTGGCCGAGGCTGGAAGCCGTCAGTCCCTTACCGAGGGAAGAAGCCACACCGCCGGTGACGAAGATGTGTTTGGTCGTAGAAGACGACTTGGGAAACCTGGAATTTGATCGCTGCACCACGGAATTCGAGCCTATCACCTTTTGTTGGTTGGGGTATTACTCACCGGGGACGGCAGCCGTCGCCAGCAGTTCCTCGGCGTGGGCGCGGGCCGACTCCGAGTCCTCGTGGCCCGCAAGCATCCGGGCCAGTTCCCTGATCCGGGCTTCGCGGTCCAGCACGACGACGTCGCTGGCGGTTACGCCGGTTCCGTCGCCTGCGGAGGAAGAGGTTTTAATCACGCGGATATGGTGGCCCGCGAAGGCCGCCACCTGGGGCAGGTGGGTGACCACAATCACCTGGACGTGCCGGGCGAGCATCGCCAGGCGGCGCCCGATTTCAATGGCCGCCTTGCCGCCGACGCCGGCATCCACCTCGTCGAAGACGAAGGTCGGCACCGGGTCCACCTCTGCCAGCACCACCTCAATGGCGAGCATGACCCGGGAGAGTTCGCCGCCGGAGGCACCCTTGCCCAGCGGGCGGGGCGGGGCGCCGGGGTGCGGCGCGAGCAGGAACTCAATGGCATCGGCGCCGTACGGACCAAGCTCACCGGTGGGCTCGACGTTGATCACGAGCCGTGCATCCGGCATGGCCAGGGCGGTCAGCTCTGCGCTGACGCGCTCCCCCAATTCGGCGGCGGCTTCGGTGCGCAGCTTGCTCAGGCCCTCTGCCTCGTCCCGCAGCCTGGCTTCAAGCTCGGCCAGTTCGGCCTCCAGGGATTCGATGCGGTTGCCGTCGTCCCCCAGATCGGCCAGGCGGGCCCGGCTGGTCTCGGCCCATTCCAGAACCTCATCGATGCTGGGAGCGTACTTCCGCACCAGAGTGGCAAGCTCAGCCCTCCGGGCTTCCACCTCGGCGAGCCGGCCGGGGCCGTCTGAATCCAGTGACGCGCTGTAGCTGGAGAGTTCAGCGGCGATGTCCGCGAGGATGTAGCCCACCTCGGCGAGCCGACCGGCTGCAGCAGCCAGTGCAGGGTCGTGTTCACCGGCCAGTTCCAGCTGGCGCTTGGCCGCGTCCACCAGCGAGGTGGCGTCCGATCCGTCGGAGAAATCCCCGGCAACCAGCGCGGCGTGGGCACCAACCGAGGCGGTGCGCAGTTCTTCGATGTTGCCCAGGCGCATGGCCTCGGTCTTCAGGTTCTCGTCCTCGGCCGGTTCGGGGGCGGCGGCGTCTATCTCCTCCAGCGACGCGGCAAGGTATTCGGCTTCGCGCAGGCGTTCCCGGGCGGTCTCCCGCAGCTCAGTCAGCTCCGCGGCCGCGGATCGCCACCGGTCGTAGCCCTGCCGGTAGGCGCTCATGGCCGCGTTCAGGGTTTCCCCGGCGTATTTGTCCAGGGCTTCCCGCTGGGCGGTGGTGCTCTTGAGCCGCAGCTGGTCAGTCTGTCCGTGGACGGCCACCAGGTGGCTGCCCACCTCTGCCAGTACGCCCACCGGAGCGGATCGTCCGCCCAGGTGTGCACGGCTGCGGCCGTCGGCGTTGACGGTGCGCGCCACGAGCAGTTCAGTGCCGCCGTCGTACTCTTCCAGCTCCGCACCAGCGTCCGCAGCGCGGACAACGGCAGGGCTGTCCGGCGAGAGCCGCACCACGGCTTCGGCCAGGGCGGACTTGGCGCCCGTGCGGACCGCACCGGCGTCCGAGCGGGCACCCAGCAGCAGCCCGAGGGCGGTGATGACCATGGTCTTTCCCGCGCCGGTCTCACCGGTGACCACGGTAAAACCGGAACCCAGCGTCAGCGTCGCATCGGTGATGACGCCCAGGTCCCGGATGCGGATTTCTTCGATCATGGGAGCACTCCTCCGCTCTCGGCTGCGTCTGCGGGGTGGTTTGCAGGTCCGCGCCAGCCCTGGGTGGGCAGCTGGAACTTGCGGACCAGGCGTTCGGAGAATGGTGTCTGGTGGGTTCGGGCAAGCCGGACGGGCATCGTGGACCGGGTGACTTCCACCCGGGCGCCCGGGGGCAGGTCCAGGCTGCGCCGGCCGTCGCACCAGAGCAGTCCGTAGGCGGCGTTCCGGGTCAGGATCTCCACCGCCAGGATCGAGTCCGGGGCCACCACGAGGGGCCTGGAGAACACGGCGTGGGCGCTGATCGGGGTGATCAGCAGTGCCTCCACCTCGGGCCAGACCACCGGTCCCCCGGCGGAGAAGGCGTACGCGGTGGAACCTGTAGGGGTGGCCATGACAACGCCGTCGCAGCCGAAGGATGAAATGGGGCGGCCGTCCACCTCCATGACTACTTCCAGCATGCGCTGGCGGTCGGCCTTCTCGACTGCGGCTTCGTTCAGGGCCCAGGTGTGGGCGAGCAGCGTGCTGTCCAGCCAGACCTTCACGTCGATGGTGAGGCGTTCCTCTACCGTGTAGGCACGGTCCACAACCCAGCCCACGGTCTTTTCCAGATCTTCGCGTTCACTTTCGGCCAGGAAGCCAACGTGGCCCAGGTTCACGCCAAGCAGCGGGACTTCGGTGTCGCGCACCAGTTCCGCGGCACGCAGGATGGTACCGTCGCCGCCCAGCACCATGCCGAGGTCAACATCGCCAAGCTGGACGTCTTCTCCGACAATCTCGGTGGGGACGGTGAGCTGTCCGTATTCGGCCTGGATGTCCTCAAGGTCCTTACGCCGCATCACCGGCACCAGACCGGCGGCGTGCAGCTGCGTGCAGACTTCCTGGGCCGCAGCCATGGCGGCCTTCCGGCCGGTGTGCGCGAGCACCAGTATCCGTCTGCTCATCTTCCAGTCCTGTTCTGCCCCGTTACGGAGCAAGTGTGTTGCCGTCCCGCCAGTCTTCTATGCCCTGCGGCGCCTCCGCAAACGCGGCCTGTCCGCCAAAAACGCGGTGGACCAGTGCCGATGCCGCTGCCGCACGCTCTGCGGTGTCATGGGGAGTCCCCTCCGGGACCGTCATCCACATAAAGAATTCCACATTCCCGTTCTGCCCGGGCAAAGGACTGCGGGCGATTCCGCTTATTTCCAGACCGGCGTCCAATGCCGCACCGGCCACCCGCTCCACGGCAAGCCGGTGGCGTACCGGATCGGTGACGACGCCGGTGCGGTTCAGCAGCTCCCTGCCCACCTCGAACTGGGGTTTCGCCATCAACAGCAGGCTGCCTCCCGGCCGAGTGGCAGCTGCCAGCGGCCCGATCACCAGGGTCAGCGAAATGAAACTCAGGTCGGCTACGGTGAGGTCCACGGTGCCGCCGATGTCCGCCGGCGTGAAGTAGCGGACGTTCATGCCTTCAAAGACGCGGACACGGGGATCCGCGCGCAGCGACTCGACCAGCTGGCCATGCCCTACGTCCACTGCTGCGACTTCGCGGGCCCCGGCGCGCAGCAGCACATCGGTGAAGCCTCCGGTCGAGGCTCCGGCGTCCAGGCAGCGCAGGCCGGCGGGGTCGACGCCCGGAAATGCGGCGAGTGCGCCGGCCAGCTTGTGCCCGGCACGGCTGACGTAGTCTGGTCCGCCGTCATCGGCCACGCTGAGCGGCTCGTCCGGCTGGATGGATGACGAAGCTTTGGTGAGTACCGTCTGGCCGCGCCGTACGCGGCCAGCCGCGATGAGCTTAGCTGCATGGGTGCGCGAACGTGCCAGGCCGCGGGTCACGAGTTCCTGGTCAAGCCGGGCCACGCTAGGGGTGCCCCTGTTCCGGACGCGGAACGGGACCGGGCGCCCCGCCGGACGGGAGCCGCGGGCCGGAGGCGGAACCGGCGCCCGGAACGGGATCCGGGGATCGGCCCGGCTCCTCATTCAGGGCAGCGAGCAGGCCGTCATGCAGTGCTCCGTAGAGCGCCGCATGTTCACCCACCGGGGTTTCGCCGGCGTCTGCCAAGCCGGACAGCACCTGGTCAACAGCCGGATCCCCGGTCAGGTCCGGTTTTGGGGTGTCCCCGCCAGTCTCTTCTTCCACGGGCACAGCCTAGCGTCCGGCACCGACAGTCCAGCGGACCTGCGGGTTCGTTGCCTCAACAGCCTCCGGGTGTTCTCCCCACCACGCGGCGCACGCAGCGCGCCACCCGTCCAGGTCCCCCTCGGGTGCCTCGACGAGCACTTCTTCTCCACTGACCCGTGCCGTGGCTGAACCGCAGCTAACTCCACCCTCAACGGCTTGCGAAGCCGGGTACGGCTCGTAGAGGGCTGACAGGGATGGGATGAGGAAGCCGGGCCGCTCCTGGGTGCGCGCGGCCAGCGCAGAGGCCGGGCTGTCCACGCCGGTGAGTACCAGGGCGGTCGCGTAACCGGCGTTGGTGCCGCCCAGGATGTCGGTGTCCAGCCGGTCGCCGACGACGAGCGGGCGTTCCACTCCCAGGTGGCGTGCCGCCGTCGTAAACAGCGGCGCTTCCGGCTTGCCGGCTACCACTGGACGCCGCCCGGTAGCGGCAGTCACTGCAGCTACCAGCGTGCCGTTGCCCGGGGCGATGCCGCGCGCCTGCGGTATGGACAGGTCCGTGTTCGTGGCGACCCACACTGCCCCAGCGGCTACGGCAAACGCTGCTTCGGCGAGGTCCTTCCAGCCGAGCCCGGGGTCGAACCCCTGGATCACCGCTGCGGGGCTGTCCTCGGCCGAGTCGACCGGAACCATGCCCTGGGCCCGCACCTGGTCCCTCAGCGTTGCACTTCCGGTGACCAGCACCTTGCTGCCGGCAGGCACCAGTCCGGCCAGCAGCTCCGCCCCGGCCTGCGCCGAGCCGAAAACATTCACCGCCGTGGCGGGTGCCCCAAGTTCACGCAGGTGCTCCGCGACCATTGCCGAGGAACGTGATGCATTGTTGGTGATGTATGCGAGCTTGATGCCGGCAGCCTCCAGACCCTGCAACGCCTCCGGCGCTCCGGGGATAGCGTGCGGGCCGGCATAGACCACTCCGTCCAGGTCCGCAAAAACCGCGTCGAAACGCCCCAGCAGCGGCTCAGTCATTGCTGTCCGCGCTCTGGCGGGCGTCGTCGTCGTCCTCGCTGTCCGCTTCGGCTTCTTCTGCACCCAGGACCGATTCGTGCTCATCGGTGGGCAGAGCGTCGGCGTCCTCGGCGTCGATGTCGGCAGGGTTAGCTGCGGTTTCGGGGCGCTCGGCGTAGTTCGCGGAACGGTCCTCCGCTTCGGCGTCGTGACCCGCATTCTCGCTGTCGCGGCGGAAGCGGGGCTTGCCGGCGGGCTCGTCGTCCTCTCCAAGATCCATGATTTCCGGCTCAGCGAATTCTCCAATGCCCAGAACACTCTCAGCCAGCAGTGCCTGGCGGCGCCACGGCTCTGCCTCGTTCCGGCGGCCTGCCAGCTCGAGGGCGTCGGCGTAGGCGCGGAAGAGCCTCGGGCTGTAGGAGAACGCGCGGTTCTTATCCAGCTGCGGAATCTCCAGGGCGCTGACCGCGGCGTCGTACTGCTCCATGTCCATCCGGGCGCCGGAGGCAACGATTGCGATGTCAACCTTGCCGGCGTTGTCCAGACCGGCGGCTTCCTCGGAGCGGACCAGGTCCAGCGCGCGGTCCGGGCGGCCCAAACCGCGTTCACAGTCCGCCATCATGGCCAGGTATTCGCTGGATCCGCTGATTCGGCGGTGAGTCCGGAACTCGCGCAGCGCATCACCGAACTCTCCTGCTGCATAGGCAGTCAGCGCTACGGCTTCACGGACTGCTGCAAGGCGGCCCCCTCGGCGGCTGGCTGCCAGGGCGTGCTGGAAGGCGAGCTCGGGATCTGCATCGATCAGGCGGCCGGCCATCACCAGGTGCTTGGAAACCCATTCACCGTTGACTTCCTCGAGGTTGCGCAGCTGGGCGCGGGTGACCTTGTCCAGTTCCTGGCCCGTGACGTCATCGTCGATTTCAGGTGAGCGTTCACGGCCGGCGCGGTTGGCACTGCGCAGGTCGCGGGCGTTGTGCTTGCGCTCGGTGACGGGCGCTTCCTCGGCGCTGTGGCGCTGCGGACGATCATTGGTCCGCTGCGGACGATCATCTTTGCGGAAGGGCTTGCGCTCCCCGTCGCGGGCCGGACGATCACCAAAAGGCTTGCGCTCACCGCGATCACTGCTGAAAGGCTTGCGAGAGCCGCCCTCTTTACTGAAAGGCTTACGCTCCCCATCACGAGCCGGACGATCAGAGTTAAAGGGCTTACGCTCACCACGATCAGAGTTGAAGGGACGACGTTCACCATCACGCGAAGGACGGTCAGAGCTGAACGGCTTACGCTCACCACGATCAGAGTTAAAGGGCTTACGCTCACCGTCGCGAGCCGGACGATCAGAGTTAAAGGGCTTACGCTCACCGTCGCGAGCCGGACGATCACCAAAAGGCTTGCGATCCCGGGAATCCCTATTGAACGGCTTACGATCGTCACGGCCAGCAAACGGCTTACGCTCACCCCGATCAGAGTTGAAGGAACCACGCTCACCATCACGAGCCGGACGATCACCAAAAGGCTTGCGATCCCGGGAATCCCTATTGAACGGCTTACGATCGTCACGGCCAGCAAACGGCTTACGCTCACCCCGATCAGAGTTGAAGGGACGACGTTCTCCATCGCGCGAGGGACGGTCAGAGCTGAACGGCTTACGGTCTCCCCGGTCCTTGCTGAACGGCTTACGTTCACCTTCACGAGCCGGACGCCCGGCAGAGGACTGCCTGTCGTTGTAGGACTTGCGCTGCGGGGGCTTACGATCGTTCGCGCGGGGGCGCCCCTGGCTGTCCCGATCTTCCCGGTTGTTCTGCTCGGACATGCTGAGTTCCTCTCGTCGTGAGCCGACCAACGGAATTTACTGCAGTCGCTCGTCACTATGTATGTGTAGGTGATTGGCAGGATCAGGCCTGCAAAAGTCATAGGGACCGCACGGGGTCCTTATCAATTCTAAGGCAGAGCGCAGCCTCCCCGCTCCGCCGGGCCGAGCCTGACCTGCAAAGCGCCGTGAAGCTCACCACTTCCCGCGAGCCTGCTCTGGGGCAGCAGCCTTCTGACGCGCGTGATTCGCACCCGAGTTTGCCATCGTTGCCCTTGGGACCCGCCCACTCTGCCTATGGGACCCACTCACGACCGTTCTTCCCACACATCGTGACAGTAGATAACCATGGGACACTGACCTGCCCCTGCTTCCCATCCGTCGTGCCGGGTGTGACCCGTGGGGGTGCGCGCTTGTCGTGATTCCCAGCTGTCGTGGCGCTTGACGCCTTGTGATTTCCCGCGGCACGGCAAATGACACAGGGGATGGGAATCTGGGGCGGGGTGCAAGACCAGAGATAGTGCCCGGTGGTGGGATCCAGGTCTGCACTGTCTCCGGACTTCGGACCACCTATTGTGGCGGTGGTTCCCAAGACGTTGTGGACGGCGGTACGTGTCGGGCTTCCGCGCGACCCATCTTCCCAGCGTCCGTGGCCGTTGATACCTGTGAGGCTCTGCACCCGCCGCGGTTCCCAGCCGTCGTGGCAGTAGTGGCCCATGAGACTCTGCAGCATCCGTGGTTCCCAGCCGGCGTGACGAAGGTGGCCCGTGAGACATTCCCCGGGGATGGTTCCCAACCGTGGTGACAGGTGTTGCCGCATGTGGCCTCGCTAGTCAGCAAATCTCACAGATGATGGGAAGCGCTGGCCTGGGGGCAGGAGCACGGATCCGGGACAGTTGCCGGTCCGGGCCGCCGCCCTGGGCGGGGCGCGGTGGCTGGAACGAGTCCTCGTGGCCGGGACGGCGACAGTGCTTCCCGCCCCGTCGTGGCGGAGGTGGCCCGTGAGGTTTTCCGGCTCCCGCGCTTCCCTACCGTCGTGGCGGATGTTGCCTGGTGTGGTCCAGGGGGTGAACGGATGTCACAAGGGGTGGGAGTCCGGGGCGGGCGGCGGTCCCTGGGCGGAGTGCGGCGGCCTGGAACGAGTCCTCGTGGCCGGGACTGCGACAGTGGTTCCCAGCCGTTGTGGCGGAGGTGGCCCGTGAGGCACTCCCCTGCGATGGTTCCCAACCGTGGTGGCGGTTGTTGCCAGGTGTGGTCCCGGGGGTGAACGGATGCCTCAGGGGGTGGGAGCCCGGGTCCAGGCTGCCGGCCGTGGACGGCAGCCCCGGGCGGAAACCACAGCCGGGCAAAAACCGCACCCGGGCAGAAGCCGCAGCCGGGCAGGACCGGCGCGGGCAAGGCATCAGCCGCGGGTGCCCGGTCCAGGGCCACAGGCCATGGTCCAGGGTGAGCGCACGGCAGCCAGACAAGACGAGAAGCCAGGGAAGGCAGGCAAGGCCCCCGGGGGTCGGCCCACGGGTCCGGGGTGGACCGGGGTGTTAAAGAGGTTCAGGCCCCGCAGCGCTGCGGGGCCTGAACCTGTCAATGATTGTCCGGCGG
>NZ_JADKYW010000005.1:933393-1410907 GCF_015355785.1 Arthrobacter gandavensis | reverse complement strand
CTTTCTTTTCTTTTCGCACCGCTGTGGTGTTCTACCAGCATATTCCATCCGGGCCATTTTAGCAATTCGGTGAATTCCGGGGAATTCGATCCAAACCGGCTATTCAAGCCCTTCCGGACCCAGCATCCAGTCCCAGGTTTTTTCCGCCGGCACACAAGGCGCACGGCAGATCAACCATCGATTGAAAGTTGGGGTTTCGCCGCCATGCTTCAGGCGCTTCGTGAGCGTCCCGGCTGCGGCGACTCAGAAAACATTACAGGCCTGGGGGCGGCTGCGCAAATCGGGAGTGCGTGTCCTGCGACACCCTGAATTCATCATCAAACTGATGAATTTCCCTGCCCGCCAAACTCTTGCGGCACCCCTGCCTGCCCCCGGAAAACCTTGCGATGTTTTTCCCGGGACTTTCTCCACATTCATGCCCCGGGCTACATCCGCCGGGCCGCAGGGACAGCAGCCACAAGAGAGCAGGAGCCGTCCAACAGCCCAGGTACAGGCCTCGAGCACATGGGACGGCTATATAAGGGCACTCATAAGATGGGCCAGCTATATAAGGGCACGCACATGGGGGGCACGGCAGGACGTGCGCGGTGGAGGCCCGGCCTCAACCCAGGCGTCTTACAGCGGGGCCTTGGAACTACGCCGGCACCCGCCGTGAACCGGACCGCACCCTGCCCGCCGCCGTCGTACGCCAACTCTCTGCGCGCAGTGACGTGCCGGACCGCCGGCACCGCGGAAAGCTGGCCTGAAAAATCGGGTAGACTTGTTCCCGGCCCCTCATGTGGTGTCATCCTGTGAACTCCCCCAGGACCGGAAGGTAGCAAGGGTAAGCGGGCTCTGGCAGGTGCATGGGGGGTCTTTAATTTTATCCGGATTCGGTGGGGCTCCAGCCCGCCCCGGGACCGGATGCGAAGCGTCAGTGCCAACCGATAAGGTTCTATCTGTGAGTACAGCCCTTTACCGCCGTTACCGTCCCGAGAGCTTCGCGGACGTGATCGGCCAGGAGCATGTCACCGAGCCGCTGATGGCGGCCCTCTCAAAGAACCGTGTCAACCACGCCTACCTCTTCTCCGGTCCGCGCGGCTGCGGCAAGACCACTTCGGCACGAATCCTGGCACGGTGCCTAAACTGTGCGCAGGGCCCGACGCCGACCCCCTGCGGCACCTGCGACAGCTGCGTTGAACTCGCCCGCAACGGCGCCGGCAGCCTCGACGTCATCGAAATCGATGCTGCCAGCCACGGCGGCGTTGACGACGCCCGCGACCTGCGTGAGCGGGCCACCTTCGCTCCTGTGCGGGACCGCTACAAGATCTTCATCATCGATGAGGCTCACATGGTCACCTCTGCCGGGTTCAATGCCCTGCTGAAGATCGTGGAGGAGCCGCCGGAACACATCAAGTTCATCTTTGCCACGACGGAACCGGACAAGGTCATTGGCACCATCCGCTCCCGTACCCACCACTACCCGTTCCGCCTCGTTCCGCCCGAGCCCCTGCTGGCGTACCTGGAAAAGCTCTGCGTCCAGGAAGGCGTGCCGGTGGCCCCGGGCGTGCTGTCCCTTGTGATCCGCGCCGGCGGCGGATCGGTTCGTGACTCCCTCTCCGTCCTGGACCAGCTGATGGCCGGCGCCGGGGAATCCGGCCTCGACTATGAGCTGGCCGTCAACCTGCTCGGCTACACCCACGTGGCACTGCTCGACGACGTTGTCGATGCCTTTGCTGCGGGCGACGCCGCCACCGTCTTCAGCGCCGTTGACCGCGTCATCCAGACCGGACAGGATCCCCGCCGTTTCGTGGAGGACCTCCTGGAACGGTTCCGGGACCTGATAGTGGTCAACGCTATGCCCGACGCCGCCGCTGCCGTCCTGCGCGGCGTGCCGGAGGACCAGATCAACCGCATGCGCACCCAGGCCGCGCAGCTCGGCGGCGCAGAGCTGTCCCGCGCCGCGGACATCACCAATACCGCGCTGACCGAAATGACCGGCGCTACCTCACCCCGCCTGCATTTGGAACTGCTCTGCGCGCGGATCCTGCTTCCCGCCGCGGACCAGTCCGAACGCGGCACTGCCGCACGGGTGGACCGGATTGAGCGCCGCCTGAGCTACGCGGGCGACGCCGCACCCCCCGCCGCTGCCGCTCCCCAGCAGCCTGCCGCGCAGGCACCTGACCGCAGCATGGCACCGGCTGCCCCGCAGCAGGTTTCAGGCCAGTCCGTTGCACCGGCACCGGATGCTCCCGTTTCTCCCGCAGCAACCCCGGCTGCCGCCAGTGCTGCGGCAGACGCGGCTGCCTCTACCAGCGGCGCGGCCGACTGGGGCGGCACATGGGCTACCCCGGCAACTCCCGCGGCCAACTCTGCGTCCGGCAGCGCAGCGTCCGGCCGTCCGGCCCCTGCCGGCGGTGCGGCGCCCGATGCCCCCGAACCCTCCGCACCCCCGGCACGGACCTGGGACGATGTTTCCCGTGAAGCTGCCTCGCAGCAGCCGCAGGGGTCCGGCGAGCAGCAGGGGTCCGGAGAGCAGCAAGGGTCCGGCGAGCAGCCGCAGCAGTCTGCCCAGCGGCACGAATCCGGGCACCCGCAGCGCCCGCAGGCCGGTCCTGCACCGGATGCTGCGCCGTCAGTCCCCGCGGACGCCCAGGCGAACACTCCCCCGGCAGCACAGGCAGCGGCTGCGGTAGCTGCGCCTGCTCCCGCTCCGGCCCAGCCGGCAGCGCCCGCCCAGCAGGGCGATACTGCCGGAAGTGCACCGGCTGCCCCCGCCGGCGCTTCAGGACCCGGCCAGGTGGAGATGATCCGCCGCGCATGGCCGGAGATCATGGACGCCCTGACCAGCATCCGCCGGGCGACCTGGCTCAATGTCAGCAAGAACGCTTCACCGCGCTCCTTCGACGGCCGCGTGCTTGAACTCGCGTTCTCCAATCCCGGCGCGGCCACGAACTTCAACCGCCCGGACCATCTGGAGAACCTGCGCAAGGCTGTCCACCAGGTCCTCGGCGTTGACTGCCAAATCAATGCCGTACACGACAGCACCGCGTCAGCGGGTGAACCCGGCCCAAAAGCTGGTAGCCGGCTGACACCGCCGGCACAGACTCCGGCACCGGCTTCCACTTCCCCGCAGTCGCAGGGAACTCCTTCGGTTCCTGCAGCGGCAGGACAGGACTATCCGGCAGCCGCCCCGGCTTCCTCCGCCCGAGACCAGACTTCACCTGCACCGGTTTCGGGCAGTACTGTAGCACCAGCGCCGCAGGCGCCAGCCCAGCGGCCCGGCGAGGCTCCGAGGACCCGCGCCGCCGAGAGTTCCGAAACGGGCGCTTCCGCACGCGGCGACGGCCGCAGCGGCGTCCCGACGGCGGCCGCCCCGGCCTGGAACATCCCGCCGGCTGCCCCGGCGCGCACCGAACAGGCACCGGCAGGTTCTGCACCCGCAGCCCCGCAGCCCCCCGAATCCGAACCACGGACGCAGGCCCGGCCTGAGTCAGGCGCTGCCCAGAGCCGGCAGTCCGGTCCCGCGGCAGGACCCGGAGCAGGACCCCTGTCAGGCCCGACCGACGGCCGGCAGTCCGGTCCCGCGGCAGGACCCGGAGCAGGACCCCTGTCAGGCCCGACCGACGGCGGGCAGGCTGGTCCTGCGGTAGGGCCGGCAACAGATCCGTCCAGCGGCCCGTCAGCCGCCGCACAGAACACCCCGCAGCAAACGCCCCCGGCACAGCCGGCACAGTCCGCACAGCGGACACAGCCGGCATCAGTGCCGCGCCGCGGCGCACCGCTTCCCGAGGACTGGCCCCAGGAACCCTCCGAACCTGCGGACGCTCCTGAAAGCAATGCCTGGGAGACCGCTGCGGTTCCTGATGACATCCACATCAGCAGTGCCGTCAGCGACGAGGAATGGGCCAGCACCAACTGGGCCGGCACCACGGCGAAGCGCCCCGGCGCCGGTTCCGGCGCCGCTCCCGTTCCCGGCAGCCGGTCCGCAACGCCGGGAACGGGTTCCGGGACGTCCGGCGCCGGTTCCGCCGCTGCAGGCCACACTGCCCCGGCCGGATCAGGCCGTGGACCGGCACCGCAGCCGCAAGCCCACGGAGCCTCAGCTTCTCAGTCCGCCACAGGGACAGCAGCCGGCGGGAACACACCCGGACTGAACGGCAACGGCACCGCGCCCTCCGCGGCAGGCTCCGCTACGGCAGGTGCCGCAGGAGCCAGCACCGCGCCGTCGTCGGTCTCCGCAGCCCATGCGGGAGCGCCCGGAAGCGGCAGCAGCGCAGTACCCGGCTCCTTCCAGGGCACGCCGGGCCAGGACAGCCAGCCCGAGGTCCAGCGCCGGCCGGCCCCCGGCCAGAAACTCAGCCGCTACCAGCAGCTCCTCAACGAAGCTGCCCAGCGCGGCGGCACTGCACCCCCGCCCGGGGCACGCGGCAAAGTAGACTTGGCCTACGTCGAGGACGTGCCCAGCGCCGACGATGTAACGCTCGAAGATTCCGGGCTGGTTGGCCGAAAGGCGATAGAACGGATCCTGGGCGGACGGCTCATTGAGGAACGAAGCCTCGACGGCCACGGCGCCCACCGGTAGCCGCCGGCAGCCAGCCGGAACAACAACTATTTCCCTTAAGAAGGCCACGTGTACGAAGGTGCGGTTCAGGAACTGATCGACGAGTTGGGCCGCCTTCCCGGCGTGGGCCCCAAGTCGGCCCAGCGGATCGCGTTCCACATCCTTGAGTCCAATGCTGAGGACATGTCCCGGCTGGCCTCGGCCATCGTGACCGTGAAGGAAAAAGTTAAGTTCTGCCAGGTATGCGGCAATGTGACCGAGCAGGAGACCTGCAATATCTGCCGCGACCCGCGCCGGGACCCCACCATGATTTGCGTGGTGGAAGAGTCAAAGGACGTGATCGCCGTCGAGCGCACGCGTTCCTTCCGAGGCCGCTACCACGTCCTGGGCGGCGCGATTAACCCCATCGCCGGAATCGGCCCGGACCAGCTGCGCATCCGCGAACTGCTGAGCAGGCTCTCCGATGAGCAGATCAGTGAGATCATCATCGCCACCGACCCGAATCTGGAAGGCGAGGCCACCGCCACCTACCTTGTCCGCATGTTGAAGACCCTCGGCATCACCGTGACGCGGCTGGCATCCGGCCTGCCGGTCGGCGGTGACCTTGAATACGCAGACGAGATCACCCTGGGCCGCGCATTCGAAGGACGCCGCAGCCTCAGCTAGCGGCCGGGCAACTTTGCGGCCCCGGCTTCGTTAAGTAGAGGTTGAGCGTCATTTCGGCGCCGAAGCGGCCCGGTTATAGACTTTGAAGGTTGGCCGCCGTCGTGCGGTCCCCGTGAACATACAGAGCCGCAGCGGCCCAGCGCCGCCGGGCAGCAACTTGGAAGAGTTCCAGAGAGCGTGTACGCATGAGCCTGATAGTGCAGAAATTCGGCGGATCCTCCGTATCGGACGCCGAAGGCATCAAGCGCGTCGCCAAGCGCGTAGTGGATACCCAAAACGCCGGGAACGACGTCATTGTGGTGGTCTCCGCCATGGGCGACAGCACCGATGAGCTGCTGGACCTGGCCGGGCAGATCACCACCGGCGCCCACCCGCGTGAGATGGACATGCTGCTGAGTTCCGGCGAACGCATCTCCATGGCGCTGCTGGCCATGGCGATCAACGAACTCGGTGCCTCGGCCCAGTCCTTTACCGGCAGCCAGGCCGGCATGATCACCGACGCGATCCACGGCAAGGCCCGGATCATCGATGTCTCACCGCATCGGATCAAGACGGCAATCGAAAAGGGCGACGTCGCAATCGTCGCCGGTTTCCAGGGCATGAGCCGGGACAGCCACGACATCACCACCCTGGGCCGCGGCGGCTCGGATACCACAGCAGTCGCCCTTGCGGCAGCGCTCGACGCCGATGTGTGCGAGATCTACACGGACGTTGACGGCGTCTACACCGCCGATCCCCGCGTGGCTTCCTCGGCGCAGAAAATCGACAGGATCTCCAGCGAGGAAATGCTGGAAATGGCAGCATCCGGTGCGAAGATCCTGCACCTGCGCTGCGTTGAGTACGCCCGCCGCTTCGGAGTTCCGCTGCATGTGCGGTCCTCCTTCAGCCAGCACGAGGGGACCTGGGTACTGCCCAGCCCGGATGACAAGATCAAGATTCAAGAGGGAGAACCCTTGGAACAGCCCATCATTTCCGGCGTCGCGCATGACCGCTCCGAAGCCAAGCTCACCGTCGTTGGCGTTCCGGACATTCCCGGCAAGGCCGCGGAGATCTTCGGCATCGTCGCCGGTGCCAACACGAACATCGACATGATCGTGCAGAACGTCTCCACCAAGGGCTCGGGCAGGACGGACATCTCCTTCACCCTCCCGATCATCGACGGCCAGGCTGCGATGGCCGCCCTGAACGCCGCCAAGGCCGAGGTTGGCTTCGACAGCATCGACTATGACGAGCAGATCGGCAAGCTTTCCCTCATCGGTGCCGGCATGCGCTCCAACCCGGGCGTCTCGCACAAGTTCTTCGAAGCACTGCACCTGGCCGGCGTGAACATCGACATGATCTCCACCTCGGAAATCCGCATCTCCGTGGTTACCAGTGCTTCCAAGCTCGACGACGCGGTCCGTGCGGTCCACGCCGCGTTCGGGCTCGACGGCGAAGCCGAGGCTACCGTGTACGGCGGCACCGGCCGCTAGGCCCAGCTCTGCACTAAGGGGCGTCCGGGAAACCGGGCGCTCCTTTTGTGTGAGGAGCCTGTCAGTACATATGCTCGCGGAACAGCGGTGCGTGGAAGTAGTCCTGGTACACCACCGGCTCGGCTGGTTCGCGGTGCGGTTTGCCGTTCACGTACTCCCGGTCCACTCCGTAGTGGTGCCCTTCGCTGTCTATTTCAACGACGTAGTCGGGCAGTTCGGACTGTGACTGCGGAATCTCGTCTTCGGGCAGCCGCGGCTCGCCGTCGCTTCCCGGGTCCGGCATGGTTGCCATGTGGATCCCCTCCTTCAAGGACCAACGCAGGTCCTTTCAGGATAGGTTTCCCGGGCCAAAAAAGACCCCCGGTTCGAAAACTCAGTCCTTCTTGCGGGGCAGGATGTAGCTGCTGCCGTCGGCACGCTTCACGGTCTCCCACATAGCCTTCTCCTCGGCCTGCTGGGCTTCGAGGAGCCGCTTGTTCTCCTCGGTCATGTCATGAGTCAGGGAAGAACTCTGGGCCGGGCCAAAAATGAGCCGTGCCTTGCCTGTTGCGCGCATGAACCTGGCGGTGAAGCTTTCCCGAGCTGCCATGAAATGTTCCTTCCGAGGTGTACCTGGGAACTATAGTACGCTAAGTATTAGTGCACTAAGTATTGAGGAGGCGGCTGTGGATCCGGTCGATGATGATCTGCTGCTGGAACACCAGCTGTGCTTCGCCCTGTCTGTCGCATCCCGTTCAGTGGTCGGAGCGTACCGCCCCGTCCTCGAAGACCTGGGTGTCACCCACCCGCAGTACCTCGTCCTGCTGGCGCTTTGGGAAGAGAGCCCCCGTACCGTGCGCAACCTGAGCGAAGCCCTGCTGATGGAACCAGCGACACTCTCCCCCATGCTTAAGCGGATGGAAACCGCCGGCCTCGTGTCCCGCAACCGCGCGCCGGACAATGACCGGTCCCTCGCGGTTGACCTCACCGGCCACGGCCGGTCCCTGCGCCAAAAGGCCCTAGCCGTTCCCGGGGCCATGATGGATCGCCTGCAGCTGAGCAGGGAGGAAGTCCTGGAACTCAATGCCTCCATGCGGCGCCTGATCGAGGCCACACGGGAGCCGGCTGCAGTCAGTGACAAATAAATAGCGAAAAGCAACAACAGGATAACAATCTTAGTGTGATATATAGGCACTCTAATTGTCGTAAATAGTAAAAATTATCGGCGTATTCTTCTTCGCGTCCCGAAACGCACCCCATGGGCGGCAGTATGTCCGCCCCAAGGAGAAGAAACCTGTGGAGACACCGCCCTCATCACGGCAGACGCCGCCCTCCGGGCCGCCCGGAGGCGGCTCGCCGGACATCTCCGGCCGCCGCAACAGCAATGAACCGCCTGCCAAAGTGTCCCTGGGACAGCGGGCCGCGCGCGCACTGCGCAGGGACAAAAAGACGTACCCGCACGACACGCACCCCGGCCTGGTGCCTGGAATCGCCGTCGACGACCAGCGCGTCCGTTACCGGACAGACCCGCTCGTCTTCGGCGTTGCTGCCGTGCTGGTTCTTGGATTCGTTGCCTGGGGCGTCTTCTCCACTGAGTCCCTGAAGTCTGTCTCCGACCAGGCCCTGAGCTGGGTGGTAACAAACACCGGCTGGCTTTTCAGCTCCCTGCTGGCGGTGGTCCTGGTATTCATGCTGTTCATCGGATTCAGCCGCTACGGCAAGATCCCCCTGGGCGTGGACGGCGAAAAGCCGGAGTACTCCAAGTTCTCCTGGGTAGCCATGATGTTTTCCGCGGGCGTAGGCATTGGGCTGTTCTTCTTCGGACCGTACGAGCCGCTGACCTACTACATGACTCCGGCCCCCGGGGAAGCCCAGGCCGAAACCACAGAGGCCCTGCACAAATCCATGGCACAGACCTACTTCCACTGGGGCTTTAATGCCTGGGCGGTCTACGCATTGGTGGGCGCGGCCGTGGCGTACGGTTCATACCGACGCGGCAGGGTTCCGCTGATGAGCACTATTTTCACCCCGCTGCTCGGCCGGAGGCGGACGGACGGAGCCGCCGGACGCCTGATCGACATGTTCGCGATCGTCGCCACCCTGTTCGGCACGGCGGCATCCCTGGGCATTGGCGCACTGCAGATTGGCCGCGGCGTGGAAATCGTCGGTGGCATCGGCCAGCTGCCCAACGCCGGCCTGATCGGCATCATAGCCATCCTCACTGCGGCGTTCATTGCGTCCGCCGTCTCCGGCGTTAGCCGCGGCATCCGTATGCTGTCCAACGTCAACATGTCCCTGGCCATCGCCCTGGTGGCCTTCATCTTCCTGACCGGCCCCACGCTGTTCCTGCTGAACCTGATTCCCGCTTCCATCACGGAGTATCTTTCCGAGCTTCTGCACCTGATGAGCAAAGGACCCTCCTGGGGCGCTGAGGCAGCAGACTTCTCCGCCAACTGGACCGTCTTCTACTGGGCCTGGTGGATCTCCTGGTCCCCGTTCGTTGGCATCTTCCTGGCCCGGATCTCCCGCGGCCGGACACTGCGTGAATACGTGCAGTACGTCCTGGTAGTGCCCACCCTGGTATGTGTCCTCGCGTTCGGCATCTTCGGCGGCACAACAATCTGGATGCGGATGCAGGGCGTGGACATTTCCGCCGACAGTGCCCCGGAAGCCCTGTTCTTCCAGATGCTGGACCAGCTCCCGCTTAGCTCCATCACACCGCTGCTGGCAATGTTCTGCGTTGCCATCTTCTTCATCACGTCCGCCGACTCGGCGTCGCTCGTCATGGGAAGCCTGACCCAGCGCGGCAAGCCGCGCCCGGATCGGAAGGTCACGGTGTTCTGGGGCCTGGCCATGATGGGCATCGCCGTGGTCATGCTCCTGGTGGGAGGCAACGAGGCGTTGTCCGGCCTGCAGAACCTGATCATCGTTTCCGCCCTGCCTTTCGCGATCATCCTGGCCCTGATGATGGTCGCTTTCACCCGGGACCTGCAGACCGACCCGCTCATCATCCGCCGGGAGTACGCCACGGCTGCCCTGGAACAGGCCGTGCGGACCGGCATCGATGAACACGGAGACGACTTCGCGATCGCTGTGAAGAGGGCCCCGGACGGCCAGGGCGCCGGTGCCGAATTCGATTCCCATGACAAGACCGTCACCGACTGGTACCAGCGCAGGGACGAAGACGGACAGCCCGTGGACTACGACTATGGCTCCGGCGAGTACGCCGACGGCTGGACTCCCGACGGCACAGACGCCGAGCCCGGCAACGGGGGCACCACCGGCGCGGACAGGGACAAGGACAGCGGCCTGTCCGCCGATTCGCAGCCCTCGCCCGTCCGCTAGGCGGCCGGGCGGTACGGCGGGATAATGGGGGCCGTGAGCTTCTCTTATTCCGCCGTGCTGTCCGAGGAGCAGTGGCTTCCCCGCCAGGCCGCCTACCAGGACCGGGTGCGCCCGTTCACGGAAGGCTTCCTGCAGCGGCGTTCCGCGGGGCAGAAACATCCGGTGGAGGACTTCCTCTTCACCTACTACTCGCTGAAACCGGGACAGCTGATGCGCTGGCACCCGGGTGCCGGCGTCGTCCTGACCGGTGCAGCCGCAGCAGAGCGCGGGGACTGGAAGTTCTACCGCACCCTGGCGCCGGAGGAACGCGCAGCTGCCGGACTGGACCCGGAGACGACGGCCGTCACGGTGGACGTGGCAACCTTCGCCGCAGCCCGCGGCCCGGCAGCCGGGTTCACCCGAATGCTCCTCTCCCGCACGGCCGCCCGCAAACCGTCCCTTGGCTGCTTCGGCATGCACGAGTGGGCAATGGCCTACAAGTCGGAAATGAACGGAATCCGGCACGAATACCTCGGCCTGCGGCTGGGTGCCCAGGGAACGAATGACACGGTGGAAAACAGCCGGATCCGCTGCACCCACTTCGACGCCTTCCGCTTCTACGCGCCCGAGGCCGTTGGACTCAACGAGCTGACGCCCACGCGGGAAAACCAGCGGGACCTGGAACAGCCCGGCTGCCTGCACGCCAACATGGACCTCTACAAGTGGGCGTACAAACTGACCCCGCTGCTGCCCGGGGACCTGGTGATGGACTGCTTCGAACTGGCCTGGCGGATCCGCGAGATGGACATGCGGGCTTCGCCGTATGATCTGCGGGACTGGGGATATGAACCCATCCAGGTAGAGACGCCGGCGGGGCGGGCGGCGTACGCTTCCTACCAACGCGGTTTCACCGAGGAATCGCAGCAGCTGCGGGCCCGGATTCTGGACCTGCTTGATCCGCTCCAGGAGCAGCTATGCAGCCCGAACCCACAGGCAGGGTCCACCGCACCGGAGAAGACTCCTACACCCTGGTCCTGACCCGCCGCCTTGAGGGCACTCCGCCGGAAGTTTGGGCCAGCTTCACGGACGCAGACCTGGCTGCCGCCTGGATCGGGCGCTGGGACGGCGCCCCCGGACCAGCATCGGAGTTCGAGTTCCAGATGCTCTACGAAGAGGGGCAGCCAGCCAGCCAGGTTCGGCTCACCCTGTGCGCGCCCCACGAGCGGCTGCGCGTGCTCCTGGCGGACGACGGCGGCAGCTGGGACCTGGAGGTGCGGCTCCGGGACCACGACGGCGGCACCCGGCTCGATTTCATCCAGCATTTGGCTGACCCCGCCCCCGCGGAAGACATTGGCCCCGGCTGGGAGTATTACCTTGACCGGCTTGAGGCCGCACGCAGCGGCGGACCGCAACCGGACTTCGACCAGCATTACCTCGAACAGGGTCCTTATTACGCCGCCCAGGCCCGGGACGCAGCCGCCTCACCGCCGCCGGCCTGACCTTCCCTGCACCGCACCAGGCGGCGGCTAGGCTGTATGCCAATCGACTCCGGAAGGTCACGCCATGCCGAACCGCCTGCCCCGCACCCTGCTGGCCCTTGCCGCTGCCGCCCTTGTGCTCGCCGGGTGCGCCGACTCGAATCCCGGCACCGCGCCGTCGTCGTCCGAGCCCGCAACCCCGGCGGCCAGTTCCGCGCCGGCAGCGCCCGCGTCGCCAGCCGCAGCAACATCGCTGGGCGTTGAGCTGATGGCCGACGGCGAAGCCGTCACGGACAGCTGGACCCTGGAGTGCGACGGCGCCAATCCGGCGGGCGATTCTGGCGCGCCTGACCCCGCGGCGGCCTGCGCTGCCCTCGCGGATGGCGGAACCGGACTCTTCGCGGAGCCGGGCAGCGACGTCGCCTGCACCATGCAGTACGGCGGACCACAGCGCGCCGCGGTCAGCGGCACCGTGGCCGGTCAAGCGGTGGACGCTGAATTCGCAGCGACCGACGGCTGCCAGATCAGCCGCTGGGAGGCGCTTAGCGGACTGCTTGGTCCGGCGACGCGAGCGATGTAGGGCTTCCCGGCACCGGCAGATCCCGCTTGCGGCGCAGGTAAACCTGCTTGCGGACCCGGGCAACGACGTCGCCGCTTGAATCCCGGACTTCGACGGTGAACCACTCAAGCACCTTCGCACCCCCGGCAGCGGCCTCGCGCAGCCGCTCAATGTCCGCTTCCGTGATGGCGAAGCGGGCCACCACGTCTCCCTTGCCGGGCTTGATGAACTCGATTTCGGCCGCGCGGTCCCAGATGACGTTCTCTTTGCCCAGATGGCGCAGCAGCAGCATCATCCAGAACGGATCCGTCATGGCGAAGAGGCTGCCGCCGAAGAGCACGCCCGCAACATTGCGGTTCCACCAGCGCAGCCGCAGCCGCACCGTCGCGGAAAGGAAGTCCTCGGGCAGTTCAGTGATCCTGATACCGGAGAAGAGGAAGGGCGGCCAGAGATTCATGGAGCGCCGGACGATGCCCGGGCGGGCGGCAACGAGTTTCACCGGTTCACTGTACCGGGTGTGATTCAGGCCATTCCAACTTTCATAGTAAGTACCCTTAGGTCTACTATTGAATCAGCTTGCTTACTATCAGTATACGGACCGCGCTTTGACAGGCGCGCCGGGCTTAACCGGAGGAACCAGATTGTCGATCGAAGCAACACCCGAAGACCCGCAGTGCCCCGCCGTTCCGGGCACGCAGGCACCCGCAGAATACGTGCCGTGGTGCTCGTACTGCGGCACCGATGACTTCCTCATCATCGAATCCGTTGAGCCGTCCAGGACCGCCGATGCGGCCGAGTTCCTGGAAATCAGCTACACGTGCGGCGAATGTGACCGCTTCTACGGCCACCCCGTCCGCCACTCCCCGCTGTGGGCGCGCCGGGCCGTCGCCGAACCGGCGGAGACCGAATACCTGCACTGCGGCGAGCCGATGAGGCCGAAGGACACCCGCACCGTTTCACTCTCCGAACCCCTGAGCACGGACCCGGATGCTGACACCGGGGATGTACGCCTGGAGATCAACATCCTGCGCTGTGCGTGCGGGTTCCAGATCGAACTTCCGGCGTAACTGCCGGGCAACAGTGGAGCGCTTCCGAATCTACCGGGAGCGCTCCGGCTGTTTCCGGCCACTGCAACCCCTGGAGGCCAATCATGCGAAGGCTCAAGACCGCTGCTGCTGCATCCGCTGCGCTGCTTCTGCTCGCGGGGTGCGCCCCGGGGACTGCAACCAGCCTCGATGCCATCGAGGACCAGGGGACGATCGCCATCGGCACCGAAGGCACCTACCGGCCCTTCAGCTTCCATGAGGAAGGCGTTGGGGAACTGACCGGATACGACGTTGAGATTGCCGAAGCAGTCGCAGGGAAACTAGGAGTCGACGCGCGGTTCGGCGAAGCGCCGTGGGACGCACTCTTCGCCGGCCTGAACGCGGGACGCTTCGCCATGGTTGCCAACCAGGTTTCAATCACCCCCGAACGCGTTGACTCCTACGAGTTCTCCGACCCCTACACCGTGAGTCCCGGCGTCGTCGTGGTTCCAAAGGGCGACACCTCCATCACGTCCTTCGCCGACCTGGCGGGAAAGACGACGGCACAGTCCCTGTCCAGCAACTGGTACGTGCTGGCCCAGGAAAACGGCGCCAGCGTGGAAGCGGTGGAGGGATGGGCCCAGTCCGTCTCGCTCCTGGAGCAGGGGCGGGTTGACGCCACCATCAACGACCGCCTGACCTTCCTCGACTATCTCCTGCAGACACCCGATGCGCCGATTCAGGTCGCCGCTGAAACCGACGACCCGGCGCTCATGGCTTTTGCCTTCGCCAAGGGAAACACTGAACTGCGCGACGCCGTGAACGCTGCCTTGAAGGAACTCCGCGCGGACGGCACGCTTGCAGAAATCTCGAACAAGTACTTCGGCGAAGACGTTTCGCAGTAAGGACCGCAATGGACCAGCCGACGTGGGACCTCATCGCTGCTTCCTTCCTGCCCCTGATCACGGGTGCGGTCACCGGCACCATTCCCCTTGCCCTGATCTCCTTCGCCGTTGGCCTGGTGCTGGCCCTGGGCGTAGCGCTGATGCGGCTGTCCAAAATCCGGCTGGTGTCCGGGCTGGCCCGGGCCTACGTTTCAATCATCCGCGGCACACCGCTGCTGGTTCAGCTGTTCGTTATCTTCTACGGCCTGCCTTCCATCGGGGTCCTGGTTGATCCCTGGCCGAGCGCCATCATTGCGTTCTCCCTGAATGTGGGCGGGTACGCCGCGGAAGTGATCCGGGCCGCGATCCTCTCGGTGCCGCGCGGCCAGTGGGAAGCGGCGTACACCATCCGGATGTCTCCGGCGCAGACGCTGATCCGCGTGATCCTCCCCCAGGCCGCCCGGGTCTCCGTGCCGCCGCTGTCCAACACTTTCATCAGCCTGGTCAAGGACACCTCCCTGGCGTCACTGATCCTCGTCACGGAGCTGTTCCGGCGGGCCCAGGAGATTGCGGCGTTCAGCCAGGAATTCATGGTCATCTACATAGAAGCTGCGCTGATCTACTGGCTTATCTGCGTTGTGCTTTCCACCGGCCAGTCGGCGCTTGAAAGGAGGCTCGACCGCCATGTCGCAAACTGAAACCGGCAGCGCCCCGGTCCTCAGCGCCCGGGACCTGCACAAGCGGTTCGGAAGCAGTGAGGTGCTCAAGGGAATCGACCTTGAGATCCCCCGCGGCCAAGTCGTGGCGCTGATCGGCCCCAGCGGATCAGGGAAGACCACCGTGCTGCGCTGCCTGAACGGCCTGGAGGTCCCCGACTCGGGAACTGTCCGGTTCGACGGCGGCAATACCGTGGACTTCGCCGCGAAACCGCCGCGGCAGGCGGTCTCCGGCCTGCGCGAGCACAGTGCGATGGTGTTCCAGCACTACAACCTGTTCCCACACCGGACCGTCCTGGAGAACGTTCTCGAGGGACCGGTCCGGGTGCAGCGCCGGCCCAGGGACGAGGCCACGGCGGACGCGATGTCCCTGCTCGGGCGGGTGGGACTGGCGGACAAGGCCGGGGCCTACCCCAACGAGCTCTCCGGCGGACAGCAGCAGCGGGTGGGCATAGTCCGGGCGCTGGCCCTGAAACCCCGCCTGCTGCTCTTCGACGAGCCCACCTCGGCCCTTGACCCGGAGCTGGTGGGAGACGTCCTGGAAGCTATCCGCGAACTGGCTGCCGAGGGCTGGACGATGCTCCTGGTCACCCACGAACTGCGCTTCGCCCGGGACGTAGCCGACTCGGTGGTCTTCATGGACGGCGGGGTGGTGGTTGAATCCGGGCCGCCGTCCGAGGTGCTGGGAGCACCGCGGCAGGAACGTACCCGGCAGTTCGTCCAGCGGCTGCTCAACTACTAGCCCCTCGCCGCCCTCCCACCTCCCCCGCCCCCCAAAAATCGAGATGGCAGAAAGTGCCCGTTTCAGGCCTGTAACGGGCACTTTCTGCTATCTCGATGTGCGGCCGTAGAATGAAGGGGCAAGCTCGCGGAGCGCTGAATCAGCGTGAGACGGCACGGTCCGCGGCCACCCCTTTTCACTCACAGGAGTTACCCCGATGCCCCGGATCGTTGTTGACGTCATGCCCAAGCCCGAGATCCTCGATCCGCAGGGCAAGGCTATTGCCGGTGCCCTCCCCCGACTCGGCCTGAACGGCTTCACCGGGGTCCGCCAAGGGAAGCGCTTCGAGCTCACCGTTGACGGAGACGTCACCCCCGAAATCCTGGAGCAGGCCCGCACCGCAGCTGCCACCCTGCTCTCCAACCCCGTCATCGAAGACGTCACCCGCGTCGAAGTTATTTCGGAGGCCTGATTTTGAGCACCCCGCTGATCGGAGACTACTCCGCCGCGCCCGAGGACGCTGCCCTGCGCGCCGTCCGCGTTGGCGTCATCACCTTCCCCGGCACGCTTGACGACCGCGACGCCGCCCGCGCCGTGCGCCTCGCCGGCGGCACCGCCGTCGAGCTGTGGCACGGCGACGCGAACCTGCACGACGTCGACGCCGTCATCATCCCCGGCGGCTTCTCCTACGGCGACTACCTGCGCGCCGGAGCGATTTCCCGCTTCGCGCCGCTGATGGAAAAGGTTGTGGACGCGTCCAAGGGCGGCATGCCCGTTCTCGGCATCTGCAACGGCTTCCAGATCCTCACCGAGGCGCACCTGCTGCCGGGCTCGATGATCAAGAACGACCACCTGAAGTTCATGTGCCGGGACCAGCTGCTGCGCGTGGAGAACAACTCCACGGCCTGGACCTCCGCCTACGGGCAGGGTGAAGGCATGGTCATCCCGCTGAAGAACCAGGACGGCCAGTACGTCGCCGACGAAAAGACCCTGGACGAGCTCGAAGGCGAAGGCCGCGTGGTCTTCCGCTACGACGGCTTCAACCCGAACGGCTCACGCCGCGACATCGCCGGCATTACGAATGCCGCCGGCAACGTCGTCGGCCTGATGCCGCACCCCGAGCACGCCGTGGAAGCCGGCTTCGGCCCGGATTCCTCCGCCGGCGGGGACGTTGCCCTAGGCGGCGGCACCGACGGAATCGGCATCTTCACCTCAGTACTCACCTCGCTCGTTGCCGGAGGCAAATAATGACCGTGTCTGCTAACTCCACTGCCGAGCAGAAGAAGTTCAACATCGACACCGTCGAGCATGCGGCGTCCACCCCGGACACTCCGCTGCCCTGGGCCGAACTGGGCCTGAAGGAAGACGAGTACAACCGCGTCGTCGAGATCCTGGGCCGGCGCCCCACCGCCGCTGAGCTGGCGATGTACTCGGTCATGTGGTCCGAGCACTGCTCCTACAAGTCCTCCAAGGTGCACCTGAAGCAGTTCGGCGACAAGGTCACCGAGAAGATGAAGGAACACCTGCTGGTTGGCATCGGCGAGAACGCCGGCGTCGTGGACATCGGTGAGGGCTGGGCTGTGACCTTCAAGGTCGAATCCCACAACCACCCGTCCTTCGTGGAGCCCTACCAGGGCGCCGCGACCGGCGTCGGCGGAATTGTCCGCGACATCATCTCCATGGGTGCCCGCCCGGTGGCCGTGATGGACCCGCTGCGCTTCGGTGCGATCGACCACCCGGACACCGCCCGCCTGGTACACGGCATCGTCTCCGGCATCGGCGGCTACGGCAACTCCCTGGGCCTGCCCAACATCGGCGGTGAAGTCGTTTTCGACTCCGTCTACCAGGGCAACCCGCTGGTCAACGCGCTGGCCGTGGGCGTCATGCGCCACGAGGACATCCGCCTCGCCAACGCCTCCGGCGCCGGCAACAAGGTGGTCCTGTTCGGTGCGCGCACCGGTGGCGACGGCATCGGCGGCGCCTCCGTGCTGGCCTCCGAATCCTTCGACGACGCCAAGCCCTCCAAGCGCCCCGCCGTCCAGGTAGGCGACCCCTTCGCCGAGAAGGTGCTCATCGAGTGCTGCCTGGAACTGTTCAAGGCCTCCGTGGTCGAAGGCATCCAGGACCTCGGTGCGGCCGGCATCTCCTGCGCGACGTCGGAACTCGCCTCCAACGGCGACGGCGGCATGCACGTCGAGCTCACCAAGGTCCTGCTCCGCGACCCGTCCCTGACCCCGGGCGAAATCCTGATGTCCGAGTCGCAGGAACGCATGATGGCCGTCGTGACGCCGGAGAACGTGGAAGCGTTCGAGGCGATCATGGACAAGTGGAACGTCGAATACTCCTGGCTCGGCGAAGTCACCGGCACCGGCCGCCTGATCATCGACTGGGACGGCGAGACGATCGTCGACGTCGATCCGCGCACCGTCGCCCACGAGGGCCCGGTCTACAACCGTCCGTTCCACCGCCCCGAATGGCTCGACGGCGTGCAGTCCGACTCGTTCTCGGCGAACCGTCCGTTCGGCGGCGAAGCCGTGAAGCAGGCCGTGCTGGAACTGATGGCGTCCCCGAACATGTGCGACAAGTCCTGGGTCACCGACCAGTACGACCGCTATGTGCAGGGCAACACCGCGCTGGCCATGCCCGACGACGCCGGCGTCATCCGCGTTGACGAGGAAACCGGCCTGGGCGTGGCGATCTCCACCGACGCGAACGGCCGCTACACCTACCTGAACCCGTATGAGGGCGCCAAGCTGGCCCTCGCCGAGTCCTACCGCAACGTCGCCACCTCCGGCGCGCGCCCGATGGCCGTCACCGACTGCCTGAACTTCGGTTCCCCCGAGGATCCCGAGGTCATGTGGCAGTTCGCCGAGGCTGTCCGCGGGCTGGCCGATGGCTGCCAGGAGCTTGGCGTGCCCGTCACCGGCGGCAACGTTTCGCTCTACAACCAGACCGGCGGCGTCGCCATCCATCCCACCCCCGTGGTGGGCGTGCTGGGCGTGTTCGACGACGTTGCCCGCCGCACGCCGTCGGGCTGGCGCGAGGACGGACAGGCCATCTACCTGATGGGCGTCACCCGCGACGAGCTAGACGGTTCCGAGTTCGCCAACCTGCGCGGACACCTGGGCGGCCAGCCGCCGAAGGTAGACCTGCAGGCCGAGAAGCTGCTCGGTGAGCTGCTGATCAATGCGTCCCGCGACGGCATGATCGACTCCGCGCACGATCTCTCCGAGGGCGGCCTTGCGGCCGCACTGTCCGAGATGGCGCTGCGCTTCGGCGTCGGCGCCCGGATCGGCCTGGACGAAGTTGCCGAGCGCGACGGCGTGGACCTGTTCACGCTGCTGTTCTCCGAGTCCCAGGCACGTGCCGTCGTCTCCGTGGCCCGCAGCGAGGAAGTCCGGTTCAAGGACATGTGCTCCGCCCGCGGCTTTGCGCACTCCCGCATCGGCGTCGTGGACACCGAGATCGGTGCACTGGATTTCCAGGGCCACTTTGTCCTGCCGCTGGGTGAGCTGAAGGAAGCACACGAGGGGACCCTGCCGAAGCACTTCGGCTAACCCCCCCATCGAGATTACAGAAACTGCCCGTTTGGACGCTCAAACGGGCAGTTTCTGTAATCTCGTTTAGCGGGTCACTCCGGGCTGCCAGCACGCCAGCCAGCCGCCCACAGAGCCGCGCGAACCTTCTCCACCGCCGGCCGAGCGCCGTCCACCATGTGCCGCCGCGAAATCCGCACCTCTGTCCAGCCCAGCGCCCGGGTCCGCTCTTCACGGCTGATGTCCCGCGCCACCTGTTCCGGATCGGAGTGCCCGGCACCCTCATACTGGACCGCCACCTGATACTTGCGGTATCCAAGGTCCGGCTCATGGTGCAGGACGCCGTTCTCGTCCACTATGGGGACGTTAACTTCCGGCTCGGGCAGACCTGCTGCGCCGAGGGCCAGGCGGAGCAGGGTTTCAGGCGGGGAATCCGCACCCACCCTGCTCAGCCGCAGTGCCTCCCGTGCCGTGCGGATTCCCCGCTGGCCCTGATGCCGTCCGATGATCGCGTCCAATTCATCCTGCGTTGCGTACGGGTCGGACCGGCCTTCGTACAGTTTCCGGGGAATTCTGATCAGATGGTCGGCGATCACGGTGAGATCCTCTACCGTGAGATATCTGGATAGATCCAGCCACGTTTTCGCCCGTGAGGTAAGGACCAGCCCGTCCAAGGTGGTTACCTCGCCGGGCAGAAACCGGCCGGTGTGGCCGATGACGCCGAAACGCCTCGGCGGGGCGAGCCCTTCCGGGCGGGTGATGTGCAGCACGGGCGCCTCTCCCGGCACTACCGGCAGCGGAAACCCCCAGGCCTCGGCTGCCGTCCGGTGTGACGCGACAGAGAAAGAGGTGACGCGCGTGAAGGGCGCAAGCTTATCGGGCAGCACCGACGAGCTGAGATTGCTCATATCGAGGTTGTCCGTGGCCCGGATGGCCCTGCTGATACGGCGAATGCGCACGTTGCGGAGAATCCCTCTGCTCACTCCCAGTGCATCCGAGTCGTACACGGTGTACGTCGACTGGCTGAGCTCTGAGGGCAATTCGCGAGGAGTCCGCATGCCCAGAATTATGGCCTTGGCAACTGGGCGGTTTTTCGATATCCACAGGACCGCTTATCGAGATGGCAGAAACTGCACGTTACAGCCCTCAAACGAGCAGTTTCTGTAATCTCGATGGGGGAGAATAGCTTCCGTGAGCACTTTCTCGAGAGAGCAGATGCCCGCCGGCAGCCTGATGACTGAGCGGCTTGAACTTGCTGAAATGACCGCAGCGGAAGTCGATGCCCTGATCGTGGGCGACCGATGCGAACATTGGGCGCCGGATTTCCCCCAGCTGGTGGACGAAGACGCCGCTCAGCAGTACTTCCAGGCCGGGCTGCTGGGCCCGCGGGCCGGGACCTTCGGCGCCCGGATAATACGGGAGCACGGCGGTCCGGCCATCGGCACCATCGGTTTCCTCGGCCCGCCCGTGGACGGAATCGTGGAGGTCACGTACAACATTGCCCCGTCCCGCCGGGGACTGGGTTTTGCCACGGAAGCCCTCCTAGCCCTCAGCCGCTTCGCACTCGAACAGCCGGGCGTGGAACGAGTGGTGGCCTACACCGACGAGGCGAACGAAGCATCCATGTCCCTGCTGCTCACCGCGGGCTTCATGCCGGTTGATTCCTCCGGACCGGACCTGGCATTCGTCCTCCACAACTCGAGTCAGCTGCCCGACGGCGAATCCTGATCTGGTACGGTCGGCTCAGCTTTCGAAGGGGGCCGAGAATGACTGCAGCTGCACGCAGCAGACGCGCGCTGCTGCTTCTTGGGTTGCTGCTGCTCCTCATGGGAACCGTGTCAGTGGCAGTGAACCTTCCCTATCTGCCCGACGGCGGCGGCTACGATGCCGCGGTTCCTTGGATCGCGGCGGGGTGCGGTGTCTTCGGCATTGCGGGCAGCATCTGGTGCCTGGTCCAGTACCGGCGGGTCCCCGAGCCCGAAAAACTTGTCCTGCGGGACGGCGGCTACCGCACGTTCAACCAGGTCATGCTGTGCGTCTGCGTCGTCCTGCTCCTAGTGGGACTCGCCCTTGACCAGCCAACCATCAGCACCGGCCTGCCCTCGCTGCTGGCGTTCAACTTCGCCCGCAACCTCTTTCAGCCCCGCTCAGAGGCGGCAGCTAACCACCAGCAAGACGCCGGGCGGCCCGGAAGTAGCGCCGGGTGATTAGCTCCTGTGTCCACCGGTTGGCCGGACCGCCCACTGCCACCAGCCAGTTGGCCGGCCTGCTGTAAGCAGCAACCCGGAAAAACAGCTGCCCGTCCGAAGTGAGCTCCGCGTAGAACCCCTCCTCGCCCGCCTCGGGATGCCCGCGGAGGGTTCCGTACCCGAATCCCGCGCGTTGCCCCACCACCGGCACACCGCCGTCGAGCACCGGCTCGGCCGCCCACAACACCCGGCAGGGCGCGTGCCAGCGCAACGGACCCAGTCCAACTCCGGAGGCCATCTCCACGCCTGCGGCAGCCCGCGGTGTCTCCGCGGCAACCCGCAGCCCGCTGCCGCGGTGCAGGTTCCAGCCCAGTACGCCGTCGGCCAGCCGAAGGAATCCCGCGGCCGGATCCGGGACATCCACGGGTTCGGACCGCAGCACCAGCCGATACCCCTCAGGCCAACCGTCCTCCAGCGGAGCAGGATACGGCCGTTCGGTGAAACCTGAATCCGGGTAGGTGAGCGGCTTCATCCCCCAGCCAGTCCCTTCCAGGCCAGCGATTCACGGTCCCGGCGCGGCAGCGACGCCACCACCAGGTCATAGGAGTCCTCCACCAGGTTCCGCACCAGTTCTTCCTCGAGTGATCCGGTGAGGTCCAGCTGGTTCCAGTGCGTCTTATTCATGTGCCAGGCACCGCAAATTTCCGGGTGCGCCGCCCGCAGCTGGAGCGCCAGTTCGGGTTCGCACTTAAGGCTGACCAGCAGGGGATCCGCCTCCAGTGTGCTCATGGCAAACATCTTCGTGGGGCGGGCGGGGCCGCCGGCCCGCACCTTGAACACCGAGGTTTCCGGGCCGAAGGGGAAGTCTTCGTATGATCCGGTCAGGGACAGGCAGTACTGCCTCAGTGATGCGGCGTCCATGAACCGACCTTAGCCCGGCGTAGGTCCCGGTGCACTACAGATGGCAGGATGGAACCAGATCACTAAGCACACGAACTAAGTGGCGGCCCCCCTAGGCAGACCGCGGCATTGGAGGACACATTGGGCATGGAAGGCACACGCCAGGGCAGGGTTGCCCAGGCGGCGGAGCGGGCAGCCGACTCGAAGTCGTTCGAACGCGCAGCCCGCATGGGATATGTTGCCAGCGGGCTGCTGCACGCACTGATCGGCATCATTGCCCTGCAGATCGCGAGTGGCGGCGGGGGCGACGCCGATTCATCCGGTGCCGTGTCAGCGCTGGCGGACCAGCCGGGCGGCATCTTCCTGATCTGGGCCTGCTTCCTCGGCTGCCTGGCGCTGGCGCTGTTCCAGGCGTCCCGCGTTTTCCTGGACTCCGGCGAAGACCGCAAGGAGGTCTGGAAGAAGCGCGCCTCCGACGCCGGCTCGGCCGTGGTGTACGGAGCCATCGGCGTCAGCTTCGGTATCTTCGCCCTGGGCGGCTCCAGCGACAGCGGGCAGAGCCAGGTCACCTGGACCGGCCGGGTGCTCAGCCAGCCCGCCGGCCAGCTGGTGGTGGGCCTGGCCGGTGCCGTGGTCGCCGGAATCGGCTTCTACTTCATCTTCAAGGGTGTTACCCGCAGATTCCGCCATGACCTGAAGGCAGTTCCCGGCCGGACCTGGCAGCGTACGGCCACCGCCACCGGAATCGCCGGCTTCGTGGCCAAGGGCATCTCCCTGGTGATCCTTGGCGGACTGGTGATCGCTGCGGCCGTAACCGCGGATCCGGAGAAGTCCACCGGCCTCGACGGCGCCCTGCGCGCCCTGCTTGAGGCACCGCTGGGCTGGCTGGTGCTGGGCGCCGTCGGTATTGGCCTGATCCTCTACGGCCTGTACATGGCCCTGATCCGGTCCCGGTTCGGCAAACTCTAGGCCTGCCACCAGGCGTCGAGTTCCTCCAGCGGGTCCGCGTCCCAGGGAGTGGGCAGCACACCGTCAAGGTAGCCGGCGAACCACTCCCTCACTTCGGGTGACTGGTACGCCTCCTGCAGCACGCGCGCTTTCTCGGAGTCCGCGAACGCGGCGGTTCCGGCGACCACGCAGCGGAACGGAATCTGGTCCGCTTCCTTTTCAAACGCCAGTGCGTCACTGGGGAATAGACCAATTTCCGCGGCAAGCCGCACGAACAGGAACCCGGCATCCACGTCCGGCAGCGTCTTGGACAGCGACTGCTGGTCCACCTCCACGAACTCGAAGTTCTTCGGATTGGCCGTGATGCTCTCCTGCGACGTGTGGATGACGCCCACTCCGTCCTTGAGTTCCAGCAGCCCGGCGTCCCGCAGCAGCACCAGCCCGCGTCCGTTGTTGGCCGGGTCCACCGGCAGGGCGATCCGGGCGCCGTCGGGCAGGTCCTGCAGACTTGTGTAGCGCTTGGACCAGATCCCGGCCGGCGACCCGTAGACGTAGAACAGCGGCTGCACTTCCAGCTTCTGGTCCACGTTGAACTGCTGCAGGTACGCGCCGTGCTGGAAGTAGTTGGCGTCGAATTCGCCGTTGGAGACCGCGAGGTTCGGCTGGATGATGTCCGTGACGTAGGTGGCTTCCAGCGTCCACCCCTTGGCCTTGAGCAGCTCGGCGGCGATCTTGGTGGGTTCCTGGTAGGGCGCCGATTCGGTGGCGATGATCTTGATGGTCTTGTCCCCAGACGCGGAGGCCCCGCCGGTCAGGCCGCAGCCGGTGGCGGCGGCCAGTGAAGCGGTTCCGGCGCCGGCAAGTGCGAGTTTGAGGAAGTTCCTGCGTTCCATGGATGGTCCTTAAGAAAGAGTGCGGGTGGTTTAGCGGTAGGCGGAGGGAACCGGTTCGGTCCCATTGAGGAAGAACCGGCCCAGTTCGTTGTATTTCCAGGCGACGGGGTCATGCAGGGTGTGGGTGCGGACGTCCCGCCAGTACCGGTCGAACCCGTACTTGCTTCCGGCTGCCCGGGCACCGGTGACGTCGAAGATCCGCGCCGTGACATCGAGCGACACCTCGTGCGCGGTGATCTTCGCGGCGGCGATCTGTTCGGCGACCCCGGCCCGGTCCGCAGCGGTGAGCGAGTCCCCGGCGTCAAAGGCCCACTGCAGGGCGGTGGTGGCCTGCTCGACGACGGCGGCCAGCGCCTGGAGCCTGGCGGCGAAGGATCCGTAGTGATTCTGGATAAACGGATCGTCCGACGCCGATGCCACCTCCGCGTGGAACCACGGCCGGGCGGTGCCCAGGGTGTAGTTCCGGGCGGCGAGGACGGCGCCTTCCGCGGCGGCGAGGTACGCGTGGGCGAAGAGCAGCTGGAACGCCGGTGTGGTGAGGACCTGGTGCGGAAGACGTTCGCCGTCGTGCGTTCCCAGGTTGGTGATCACCGCGGAGTCCGGCACAAACACGTCGCGGAACTCGATGGTGTTCGTGGCAGTGAGCCTGGAGCCCAGGACGTCCCAGTCATCGTGGCGCACCACTCCCTCGGAGGCGGTGTCGATGACAAGCGCCAGCCTGTCGCCGCCGTCGAGCACTGCCCTCGCATAGATTCTGTCCGCCACCCGGCTGCCGGTGGCAAACGGTTTCCTTCCGGTGACCAGATAGCCGCCTTCCGTGCGGACGGCTGTGGCCTGGGGACCCTGGGGTGTACCGGTGGAGGACCAGAGCCACTGGTGGCGCAGGCACTCGTCCGCGAGGTCCTGACCCCGCTCCGGATCCAGGTCGATGTAGGGGAAGGCCTGGAAAATGTAGTGGTAGCCCAGCAGCTGGCCTATCGAGTTGTCCGTCCGGGCCACCCGCTGGACGATCTCGAACGCGGTGCTCCAGCTGATTCCGGCACCGCCGAAGCGGGCCGGAATGGTCAGCGGCAGCAGCCCGGACCGGCGGAGGATTTCGACTTCCGTGAACGGCGGCTTGTTGGCGGCGTCACGTTCCAGGGCGTCCGCGCCGAGGATTGCGGCGACCTCGCCAGCGACGGAGAACCAGCGGGCCGTCTCCGCGGCCGGGGTATGGCCGTAGCGGGTGAGCAGGCTGGCGGTCATCGGTTGGCTCCTGACGTCGCAAGGGTGTTCGAAAAGGCTCCGCGGAATGCGGCGGCACGGTGGCGGTCGTTCAGCAGCGGACCGGCGCCGAAAAGCTTCTCGCGCAGCGTGCCCGGAGCGTATTCACTTTGGGCCAGGCCGCGGCTGCGCAGTTCGGGCAGCACCCCGTCGATGAAGTCCGTGTAGGAGCCGGGCAGGATGGCGTTGATGATGTTGATGCCGTCCACGCCGGCGTCCTGCCAGCGTTCAAGTTCGTCGGCAATCTGTTCCGGGGTGCCCGTGATCTGCTGCGCTTCGGTACGGTACCGGGCGACGTCCGCCAGGGTGGGGTTTCCTCCCGGGGTGGAGTCGATGATGGCCTGCAGCACGCCGCGCCCGCCTTCGGTCTGCACGTCTCCAAGCGGGGTATCCAGGTCCAGCCCGCCGAGGTCGATCCCCAGGCCGCCGCCAATATGGGCGATCACGGCGTCGAGGTCCAGGAACTCGTCCAGCTCCGCCTTTTTGCGCTGCGCCTCGGCTTCGGAGCCGCCCACCACAAAGGACAGGCCGGTGAACACCTTGATGTCATCCGGCAGCCGTCCGGCTTCCACGGCGCGGGCCCGGACTCCGGCTGCAACCTTCGCGGCGTGGGCAGGGTTGGGCGCGAAGATGAAGGTTGCCTCGGCGTTGGAGGCTGCGAACTGCTGCCCCCGCCCGGAGCTGCCGGCTTGGAAGAGTACCGGGGTGCGCTGCGGGGACGGTGAGCTCAGGTGCGGGCCGTCAATCGAGTACCGCTCGCCGCGGTGGTGGATCTTGTGGACCTTGTCCGGGTCCGCGTGGACACCGGCGTCCTTGTCCTGGAGGAACGCGCCCTCATCCCAGGACCCTTCCCAGAGCTTGTAGACGGCGTCGGTATATTCGTCCGCCCAGTCATAGCGCCGGTCGTGTTCGGTGAGCCCGTCGCCGCCGAAGTTGCGGTGCGCGTTCTCCAGTACGGACGTGACGATGTTCCAGCCTGCCCGGCCGCCCGAGAGGTGGTCCAGCGTGGAGAGCTGCCGGGCGAACTGGAACGGGTGGCTCTGCACCACGGACGACGTCGCTGCCAGGCCAATATCCCGGGTGGCGCCGGAGAGCGCGGCGAGCAGCAGCAGCGGGTCGTTGGCCGGCACCTGCAGGCCGCGGCGCACATGGGAGGCCCACCCGCCGTCGTGGTTGCCGTACAGGCCTACGACGTCGGCGAAGAAGAGGGCGTCGAACTTCGCGGCTTCCAGCTGGCGGCCCAGGTCCGTCCAGAAGGACAGCTCGTTGAAGCGGTGCTGTTCGGCGTCCGGGTGCCGCCATTGCCCGCCGCGGATGTGGCTGGTGGTGTTCATCAGGAAGGCGTTCAGCAGCAGGCGTGGTCGCGGCCCGGCAAAACGGGTACTTGGAATAGTCATGGCAAAGCTTTCGATAGAAGTTAGAGGCGCTTGTCAGCGCGGCGGGAGAGCCAGGAACCGCCCAGCTGCACGGCCTGGACCAGCAGGACCATCAGCACGATGGCGGTGAGCATCAGCCCGGTCTCATAGCGGTAGTAGCCGTACCGGATGGCGAAATCGCCGATTCCGCCGCCTCCCACCAGGCCGGCCATCGCGGAGTAGGAGATGAAGCTGACGGTCATGATGGTGATGGAGCTGATCAGCGCCGGACGGGCTTCGACCAGCAGGACGTCCCGCACGATCTGTCCGCGGGAGGCTCCCATGGACCGGGCCGCTTCCACCACGCCGCCGCCGAGCGCGATGATGTTTTGTTCCACGAAGCGGGCGAAGTAGGGGATGGCGTTAATGGTCAGCGGGACGATCACGGCTGCGGTGCCGATGGTGGTTCCCACCACGAACCGGGTGAACGGGATGATGGCTATCAGCAGGATCAGGAACGGAAAGGACCGCACCAGGTTCACCAGCGAGTCCAGGATCCGGTGAAGCCGCGGCTTGTGGCTCAGGCCGTCCGGGCCGAGCGCGTAGATGAGAACCCCCAGCGGGGTGCCGATCAGTACCGCCAGCGGAATAGCCACCAGCAGCATGGTGCCGGTCTGTCCCAGGGCAGCGAGCAGTTCCGGCCAGACTTCGGCAATACGCTCAAGCAACGCGGGCTCCTTCCCGGGCGGCGCGGTCCAGGCTGATCTCATCCGAGATGAGGTACCGGCCTATCGCCGTGGACGGCGTAAAACCGAGGCGGTCCAGTTCCGCGAGCGCGAACTGCTCCACCACCCGGCCCTCCTCCATGACGGCCACGTTGTCCGCGATGGCCTTGATGACGTTCATTTCGTGGGTCACCACCACAATCGTGATGCCGAACCGGGCATTGACGTCGCTGAGGTACTGCAGCACCGAAGCCGTGGTCCGCGGGTCGACGGCGGAGGTCGGCTCATCGCACAGCAGCACCTTGGGCCGGGTAGCCAGGGCTCGGGCAATGGCCACGCGCTGCTTCTGCCCGCCGGAAAGCTTGGCCGGGTAAGTGTCCGCCTTCTCCGAAAGATCGACGACGGCGAGCGCCTCCAGTGCCCGGGTGCGCCGTTCGGCGGCGCTCTTCACTCCGGCGAACTTCAGCGACAGTTCGACGTTCTGCACTGCGGTGCGGTTGTTGAGCAGGTTGAAGTGCTGGAAGATCATGCCGATCTCATGCCGGGCCTCGCGCAGCTCGCGGTCGGCCAGCTGTGTGAGGTCTGCGCCGTCCACGAGCACCCGGCCGGCGGTGGGCCGTTCCAGCAGGTTGATGTTGCGCAGCAGGGTGGACTTGCCGGCGCCGGAGAAGCCGATGATGCCCTGGATGCTTCCTGTGGGAATGGACAGGCTGACGTTGTCCACTGCGGTGAAGGTCGTTTCACCGCCCCCGAAGACGGTAGAGACGTTGTCTATCCGGATCATGCTGTCCTCCTGCGGTCTAAGCCCGGGAAGAGGCGCACTCTGCAGGAAGGGCCGGCTCCCGGGCCTCAGGGCACGGGGAACGCGGACCGGATAAGAGCAGGTGCTTCTCCATCGGTCCTGGCGGTAGCACCCTGCTTCGGCGGTTGCCCGCGGAAGGGGGTTGCTGCGGCGTCACGGAGCCAGGTCTCTCAGCCGCTCTGGATGGTTACGCCACTATCTAAACCGCCCGCGCCCCGGCGGGGCCAGAACATTTCCCTGCACGTCCGAATGCGTCAGTGCGTGACGTACATCGGCGTCACAATCCGTTTTGTTACGTCCGCCGCGCGTCCTGTCCCGACCTCCGCGGAACCTCCTGAAAACACTTGGGCCGGACGCGGCGCGGGAACGCCGTTTCTCCGGCCGGTACGCGAGGATGGGAACGTGACAGCTACGGAACGCCCCGCCCTCGCCCCTTCGCTCGGGCCGGAGGAATTCCGCCGCTGGTACTGGCTGAAGGAAGAGCTGCAGGCATTTGCCCGTGCGCAGGAATTATCCGCTGCCGGCTCGAAGGACCACCTCACCGAGCGGATAGCCGCGTTCCTGGCCGGCGCACCGCTGCCTCCGGATGCCGCCCGGCCACGCGCGCCCCGGGAGCGTCTGGTTCCTCCGCTGACCATCCACACCGTCATCCCGGCGGGACATCCCTGTACCCAGGTGCTGCGGGAATTCTTCGTCAATGCCCTGGGTCCCGGATTCAGGTTCGATGCGCCCATGCGGGAGTTCTTCGCTGCCAACGACGGAACGGCAACACTGGCCGCCGCGCTGGACCACTGGCACGCCACCCGGGACGCTGCCACGCGGCCGATCGGCCCGCAGTTTGAACTCAACCGCTTCTCGCGGGACTGGCATGCAGCCCATCCCGGCGGCACGAGGGACCAGATGCTCCATGCTTGGAAGACGCACCGGTCCCTTCCGGCGGACCTGCGAAACTAGCCCACCCGCGGGCTTCGGGCACTAGAGCCCGAAGCGCCCGGCCTCGATGACCGGGCAGGTATTCATGACGACGTCGAGTCCGGCACGCACGGCGCGCGCCGCGGCATCTTCGTCCACCACTCCCAGCTGCAGCCAGACGGCCTTGGCACCTATCGCCATGGCCTGGTCCACGATGCTGCCCACCTTGGCCGAGTTCACGAAGCAGTCCACAACGTCCACCTGGCCGGGGATCTCCGCCAGCTTCCGGTAGCCCTGCTGGCCGTCAAAGGCCTGGCCGGAGAGGTTCACGGGAATGATCTCCATGCCCAGGGAATCCCGGACAAACCGTGAAACGCCCACCGCGGGCCGGGCCGGGTTGTTCGAGAGACCCACTACCGCCCAGCGGCCTTTGGACGTGAGCAGCCGGGCAATAACCTCGGGATCGTTGCGGTGCGCCATGCGGTACCTCCTCAAGTCGATGCAGGGCTCCCAGCCTACGCTCTGGGGGAAACGCGCCCGGCGCCGGGCCTATTCCAGCCGCGCTTATTCCAGGAAAGCGTCGACGGCGGCGGCCAGGGTCTGGTCATCCAGGCCGTGCCAGCTTCCCTCCAGCAGCTGGAACGAGCCCCCGGGCAGCAGTTCGGCAGTCTCGCGCGCCCATTCACGCAGCCGGTCATCGCTTCCGGAACTCGCCAGCACCAGCACCGGCACGCGGATCCCGGTCAGGGACCGCACATCGGTTTCCAGCAGCAGGGTCAGGTCATAGGAGATGGTGTGCGCCGCCGGCTCGAACGGACCCGTGTCCGAGGACTCGATGATCTCCGCCGGCACTCCGATGGACTCCTGGAACAACCGGACGGCGGCGGCCCGGTCCCCTGCCGCAAGCAGCTCATCCAGCTCGGGGCGGATGTCCGGATCTTCGGCAGAGTCCTCGGTGAGCGGCGGCTCCACGGCGATCACGCTCGAAATGACGGCAGACTCCGAGGCTGCCCTCAGCGCCAGGACCGCACCGGAGGAGGTTCCCAGCAGGGCCGCCGTACCGCCCGCGGTCTCCACCACCGCCAGCAGGTCGTCCACCTCGGATTCGGGGGTGTACTGCTCCCCGTCCCCGCTCTCCCCCTTGCCCCGGCGGTCATAGGTGTAAACGGTGTGCCCGGCGGCCAGCAGTTCGGCAACACCGGCCATCCCCGAAGTGGTCCGGTCCAGCATCACAGGGTCCACCACCACCAGCGGCGGGCCTTCCCCACGGCGCTGCCACGCGATGGGTGTTCCGTCGGCGGAAAGCACACGTCCTGAAGCTTCGGCTGATGGATCCATGGGGTTCTCCTTAGCTGGAAGCTGCGGGTCCCTCAACGGTAGGAGCGCCGGGGAACCCGGTCAATGGCCGCCCGCCGGGGCTCACAGTTCAGCCGCAACAGCTGTGAGGACCGCCGTGATGTCTGCCTTGCCCTGCCCGTAGTCGAAGATGGTGGTGGCAACGTGCGGTTTGGACACGGCTACCACCCGGGTGGTGGACTCATCTGCAGGTTCAAACGTCAGCACGATGTCCTCGCCGAAGGTTTTCCACGTGGTGCCGGCCATCAGCTCGGCCCGTTCCTGCCACACCCCGGTCAGCGTCATGCGCGGGAGTCTGGCGACGGCCCTTTCCACGGCGGGCGGCAGCTGGAATACGGGGACCCCCACCACCATCTCACCGCGGGCGCGCGCCCGCTTGGCGGTGACGTTGAGGCTGAGGAGACGTGCGTTCGGCTTGTTCATCATGCAGACGAGGGTAGCCGCCCCTGGCTGCTAGCCGGTGACGGCGGCCAGCCGGAACTTCGCGCCGCGGTGATCTTCCGGCAGCTTGTCACCGGCACCGAAGAGCTTGTTCCGCAGCGTTCCCGGAGCGTACTCCGTGGGGTAGGCACCGCGTTTCTGCAGTTCGGGCACCACAAATTCCACCACGTCCTCGAAGGTGCCGGGTGTGACGGCGTAGGCGAGGTTGAAACCGTCCACGTCGGTTTCCTCCACCCAGCGGATCAGCTCCTCCGCGACCTCCGCGCCGGAGCCGACCAGGCGGGGACCCAGGCCGCCGATTCCCGCGCTGGCGGCGATGTCCCGCACCGTCCACGGCGCGCCGTCGTCGTTCACCTTCTGGAAGTTCGCAGCCGCTGACTGGATGGCATTGGACTGCACGGCTCCCAGGGGCTCGTCGAGGTTGTACGTGGAGAGGTCAACGCCCATCCAGCCGGACAGCAGCGCCAGGGCGCCTTCGTCGCTGGTGTAGCGCTGGTAGTCCTGGTGTTTGGCCTCTGCTTCCTCGGCCGTGGCGGCGGTGATGATGGTCAGCAGGGTGTAGATCCGGATTGAGTGCCGGTCCCGGCCGGCAGCCTCAGCGGCGTCCCGGATCCTGGTGACGGTCGCTTTCAGCTTCTCCGGGGTGGGAGCGCCCACGAACACCGCTTCGGCGTTCTCCGCTGCGAAGGCGACGCCCCGCGGCGAAGCGCCGGCCTGGTAGATCACCGGGGTGCGCTGCGGCGAGGGCTCGGAAATGTGGATTCCGGGGACCTTGAAGTATTTGCCCTCGTGGTTGATGCCGTGGACCTTGGCGGGATCGGTGAACACTCCGGCTTCCCGGTCCCGGACCACGGCGCCGTCTTCCCAGGAGCCCTCAAGCAGCTTGTAGACCACCTCAAGGTATTCGTCCGCGTGGTTGTAGCGCTCGTCGTGTTCCAGCTGGTCTTCCTGGCCCATGTTCCGTGCCGCGGACGGCAGGTAGCCGGTCACCACGTTCCAGCCCACCCGCCCGTCGGTGAGGTGGTCCAGCGTGGAGAGCCGGCGCGCGAACGGGTACGGATGCTCGTAGGCGGTGCCGGCGGTGACGCCGAAGCCGAGGTTTTCGGTCACCAGGGCCATCGCGGAGACCAGCAGCAGCGGATCGTTGACCGGCACCTGCGTGCCCTGGCGCAGCGTCGCGTCGTTGGAGGAGCCGTAGACGTCATAGGTGCCCAGCACGTCGGCGATGAAGATCCCGTCGAACAGGCCGCGTTCGCAGGTCTGCGCCAGGTGCGTCCAGTAGCTGAGCTTGGTGTAGTCCGCGGAGCGGTCTTCGGGGTGGCGCCAGAGTCCAGGTGACTGGTGGCCAACGCAGTTCATGTCGAAGGCATTGAAGCGGATCTGGCGGGCGGGCGTGGTGGCCATGAGTGTCCTTATGCGTGCGGGACGCCGCGCGGGGCGCCGTACTTGCCGCCGGCGGTCTTGCCGGTCGACCGGATCGTCATCTGGGGCACCCCGCTACGGGAGAGGGTTGCCGCCCAACCAGCCAGAGCTTCACGTTGGGACTCATGATCCTGCGCGCCCAGTATGCGCCGGGACCACGGGGTGAGCGCAACCCACACCCGTCACGGAGCGTAACGGCCGCCGTCGTGCATCCCTCCCCTCACCACCATCGAGATGACAGAAACTGCACGTTTCAGCGCTGTAACGTGCAGTTTCTGCTATCTCGATGGAAAAGGAGCGGGATTCGAAATGTTACGCCGGACTTGCCGGAAACGGGCTCCAGGGCGTTTAGTTGGGTCTTGACCATCCCGAGCGGCTGAGAGACCTGGATCAGTGAAGCCGCAGCAACCCTGGTCGTAGTGCTTCCTCCTTGAGGCACTGCGATAGCGAGGTGGACGTCGCAGGAGGCCGGCTTTCGGCACAGGACGTTTTCCGTAGGGTGCTACTGCCAGGACCGATGGAGTGTTCAATGACTGCTGTACTGTCCTCTGGGTCCCACGCCGTGTCCGCTGCTGCGCGCACCGCTCCGGACACCGCCCTGTCCGTGACGTTCGACGGCGTTGGCCGCAGCTTCGGCTCCGGCGCAGACGCCCACGTGGTGCTCCGCGACATCAACTTCGAAGTCCGTCCCGGCGAAGTCCTGGCGATCCTGGGCTCCAGCGGCTGCGGCAAGTCCACGCTGCTGCGCGCCACTGCGGGGCTCGACGCCGCTTCCACCGGCCGGGTGCTGATCGACGGGACCGCCGTCCACGGCATTGACGACCGCTGCGCCGTCGCCTTCCAGGAACCCCGGCTGCTGCCGTGGCAGACACTGCAGGCCAATGTGGCGATCGGCCTGCCGAAGGGCACCAGCGCCTCCGAGGGCAAGGCCAAGGTCTCCGAGCTGCTCAAGCTGGTGGAGCTGGACAGCTTCGCCAAGCACCAGCCGCGCGCCGTATCCGGCGGCATGGCCCAGCGGGCCTCGCTGGCCCGGGCGCTCGCCCGTAAACCGGGTGTCCTGCTGCTGGATGAGCCGTTCGGTGCCCTCGATGCCCTGACCCGTTTGAAGATGCAGGACCTGCTGCTGGATGTGCACCGCGCGGCTCCGGCCACCGTCCTGCTGGTCACGCACGACGTCGATGAAGCCCTGCAGCTGGCTGACCGGATCATTGTGCTGGGCCGCGAGACGGGCAAACCCGGCGCCACCATTACCCAGACCATCACCGTGCCCGGTGCCCGTCCGCGGGACCGTGCCTCTGCCGAGCTTGCCCGAATGCGCGGCGAGCTCCTGGCGAGCCTCGGCGTCGACCGCCACTAGAGCGCCCACGCCTCCCCCGTCCGGGCCACATCCCGTGCTAGTCCGCGGACGCATTGTGCCCGCACCAAGCTGCACCGACCCCACATTTTCTGTTCCACCCGTCTCGAAGGAATCCCCATGAACAGCCGTTCGCGTTTCTCCCGCCGCCCGCTCACCGCACTGGCAGCCACCGCCGCCGCCGTCTCGCTGGCCCTGACCGGCTGCGTGGCCGGCGAGGATTCCTCCGGCGCAGCCGCCAATGAGGCGGCCGACGGCGGCACCCTGAACATCGACTTCGCCACGTACAACCCGCTCTCCCTGGTCATCAAGGAGCAGGGCTGGCTCGAAGCCACCCTCGACGAGCAGGGCGTGGAGGTCAACTGGGTGCAGTCCGCCGGTTCCAACAAGGCCAACGAGGCCCTGCGGGCCGGAGCGATCGACGTCGGCTCCACCGCCGGTTCGGCAGCCCTGCTGGCCCGCTCCAACGGATCGCCGATCAAGACCATCAGCATCTACTCGCAGCCGGAATGGGCCGGACTCCTGGTCTCCCCGGACTCGGACATCACCTCCGCGGCGGACCTGGCCGGCAAGTCAGTGGCAGCCACCAAGGGCACCGACCCGTACTTCTTCCTGGTCCAGGCGCTGGAGGAAGCCGGTCTGAGCACCTCCGACGTGACGGTGGAGAACCTGCAGCACGCCGACGGCCGCACCGCCCTCGAGAATGGTTCGGTGGATGCCTGGTCAGGCCTGGATCCGATCATGGCCGGAGCCGAGCAGGCCGGGGCGAAGTTCCTCTACCGGAACCTGGACTTCAACACCTACGGCTTCCTGAACGCCACCGAGTCCTTCCTCGAGGAACAGCCGGAACTGGCCCAAACCGTTGTGGACGCCTATGAGAAGGCCCGTGCCTGGGCCGCGGAGAACCCCGAGGAAACCGCGCAGATCCTCGCCGACGTCGCCGGCCTTGACCTTGAGGTGGCGCGCACCGTCATCCTAGAACGCAGCAACCTAGACGTCGATCCCGCCCCGGGCGATGCGCAGCGCAAGGTCCTGGAGAAGGTTGGTCCGGTCTTCGTCGAAACCGGCGACGTCGCCAACCAGAAGGCGATCGACGACGCCGTGGCCTCCCTGCTAGATGACACCTTCGTGCAGAAGGCCAACGCGGAAACCATCAAGGACTCCTGATGAGCAGCTCCTACCTGACCGGCAGCTCTGCCGCTCCAGGCGGCGTGCAGGGCCCCCCGGCCACGCTGCCCGCGGCGCCGGCACCTGTCCGGAAGGCCGGCTCCGGCGGCATCCTGTCCCGGTCCTGGGCCCGTGTGGCGCTGGGGTTGGTGGTTCCCGTCCTGCTGCTGGGCCTCTGGCAGCTGGTGTCCGTCCTCGGCGTGTTCAGCGCCGTGCAGCTGCCCTCTCCCGGCGCCGTGCTGACCTCCGCGGCGGACCTGTTTGAGCGCGGCGAGCTCGGCACGCACATCGCCATTTCCACCCAGCGCGTCCTCACCGGCTTCGCACTCGGTGCCGTCCTGGGGCTGATCCTCGGCGCCCTGCTGGGCCTGTCCAAATTGGCCGACGTCCTGCTCGGCCCGCTGTTCGGCGCCGTGCGTGCCGTTCCGTCCCTGGCCCTGGTGCCGCTGCTGATCCTCTGGATGGGCATCGGCGAGGATTCAAAGGTCACGCTGATCACCATCGGCGCGTTCTTCCCGGTCTTCACCACGGTCTCCCTGGCCCTGCGGCATGTGGACAAGAACCTCGTGGAAGCCGCGAGAGCGTTCGGCCTCAAGGGCCTGAAGCTGCTCACCACCGTGCAGCTGCCCGCCGTCGTCCCGGCTGTCTTTTCCGGGCTGCGGCTGGCGCTGGCCCAGTCCTGGCTCTTCCTGGTAGCCGCGGAACTGATCGCGTCCTCCATGGGACTGGGCTTCCTGCTCACCGACTCGCAGAACAACGGCCGCACCGACCGCATGTTCCTGGCGATCGTGCTGCTGGCAGTAATTGGCAAGACAACTGATGCCCTGCTGGGCGTCGCAGAAAAGTGGGCAGTGAAGAAGTGGGCGTAGGCACAGCACTCCAGAGTCCGGCCGAACCGGAGTTCGCCTCCGAGGCTGAGCGGATAGCGTTCTGGGAGGACGCAGCCCGCCGCCTGCAGTGGGATCAGCCGTGGCACACGGCCCACACCTTCAGTGCCCCGCAGCGGCTCAGCGGCCCGGAGGTTCCGGAAGCCGACGCCGAATACACCGTCCCGGAAATCGAATGGTTCGCCGGCGGCAGGCTGAACGTCGCGGTGAACTGCGTGGACCGGCACGTGGCCGCCGGGCGCGGGGACAAGGTGGCGCTGCACTGCGAGGGCGAACCGGGCGACCGCCGCAGCATCACCTATGCCCAGCTGCAGAAGGAGATCTCCAAGGCGGCCAACGCCCTGCTGGCCCTCGGCATCGAAAAAGGCGACCGGGTGGTCATCTACCTCCCCGTCATCGCCGAAACCATCATCATCACGCTGGCCTGCGCACGGATTGGAGCCATCCATTCGCTGGTCTTCGGCGGCTTCTCCGCCGAGGCCCTGAAGTTCCGGGTGGAGAACACCCGCGCCAAGCTGCTGGTCACCACGGACGGCCAGTTCCGCCGCGGCGCCGCCGTCCCGGTCAAGGACAACGCGGATGAGGCGGTTTCCGGGGACAACGCTATCGAGCATGTGCTGGTCATCCGGCGCACCGGCTCGGACATCGCCTGGACCGAGGGCCGGGACATCTGGTGGCACGAGACGGTGGACACCGCTTCCGACGTCCACGAACCGGAGGCGTTCGACGCCGAGACTCCGCTGTTCATCATGTACACCTCCGGCACCACGGGAAAACCCAAGGGCCTGGTGCACACCATGGGCGGCTACCTCACCCAGGCGTCCTGGAGCTACGAGTTCCTGTTCGCCAACCCGGACGAATCCGCCCGCGAAGCTGACGTCCACTGGTGCACTGCGGACCTGGCCTGGGTCACTGCCCACACCTACGAAATCTACGGGCCGCTCTCCAACGGCGTCACCCAGGTGATCTTCGAGGGCACGCCCAACACCCCGCACCCGGGCCGGCACTTCGAAATCATCGAACGCTATCGGGTCACCAGCTATTACACCGCCCCCACCCTGGTGCGCTCCCTGATGGGGTGGTTCCCCGACGGCGTGCCGGACACCTGGGACCTGTCCTCCATCCGGCTGCTGGGCACCGTGGGCGAAGCCGTGAACCCGGAAGCCTGGCGCTGGATGCGGGAGAACATCGGCCGAGGCGAAGTTCCCGTAATCGACACCTGGTGGCAGTCCGAAACCGGCGCCACCATCCTCTCCCCGCGCCAGACGGACACCGTCTTCAAGCCCGGCTGCGCCTCCCGCGCCCTGCCCGGCGTTTCCACCCGGATCGTCGACGAGCACGGCGGGGACGTGCCCCCGAACGTGCAGGGTTTCATTGTGGTGGACCGGATCGGCCCGTCCATGGCCCGCACCTGCTGGGGCGATCCTCAGCGCTACCTCTCCTCCTACTGGCGGCAGTACGCGCAGCAGGGCTGGTTCCTGGCCGGGGACGGAGCCCGCTACGACGACGACGGCGACACCTGGATCCTGGGGCGGGTGGACGACGTCCTGAATGTCTCCGGACACCGGCTCTCCACAATCGAGATCGAGTCCGCGCTGGTCTCCCATCCCTGGGTGGTCGAAGCCGGGGTCTGCCCGGTGGCCGATCCGAAGACCGGGCACGCCATCGCCGCGTTCGTGGTCCTCACCGAGGCCGCACCGCAGGACGCAGAAACCGTGACCGCGCAGCTGCGCGCCCACGTCGCGAAGGAGATCGGCCCGATTGCCAAGCCTGCCGCCGTCGTCACGGTTCCGGATGTGCCCAAGACCCGCTCGGGAAAGATCATGCGGCGCCTGCTGACCCAGCTGTTCGAAGGAACCACGCTCGGGGACACCACCAGCCTGCAAAACGAACCCTGCATTCCCGCGATCCATGCCGTCTGCGAGGCGCGGCGGACCGGAAGCACAGCCTAGTGCGCAGCTCCGTGAACCCGGGCAAGGGTCACCCGGTCCAGTTCCACCGCGCCGCCCATGGCGCGGTGCAGCCGCAGGAACTCAATGGGAGAGACCTCCAGGAACGATGTGTCGTGCTTCTCGGGCAGCAGTTCGGGATGCCCGCCGTCCATCATCTCGGTGAACATCTGCTCGGCTTCAAGGCGGGTCATCGGTTCGGTGGGGGTGATCTTGTGGTTCGCGGACGCCAGTTTGTATCCGGTCTCAACCACAATGACGTACTCGTCCATGCCCGCTCCCAGGATTGCCTCGCCGCAACTGTCCTCAACATTGTTGGTATCCAGCACCCAATAAAGCAACCATTGGCGAACCGCTTACCCGCGGTTCCCCCAAGGAAGGAGCACTCAGTCCATGAGTGACCGCCAGTTCGGATTCCGTACCCGCGCCCTGCACGCCGGCGGAACGCCCGACGCCATCCACGGCGCCCGTGCCGTTCCCATCTACCAGTCGACGTCCTTCGTCTTCAAGGACACCGCCGACGCCGCCAACCTCTTCTCGCTGCAGAAGTACGGAAACATCTACTCCCGGATCGGCAATCCAACGGTCGCCGCGTTCGAGGAGCGCATCGCCTCCCTTGAGGGTGGAATCGGCGCGGTGGCAACGGCGTCGGGCATGTCCGCCGAATTCGTCACCTTCGCGGCCATCTGTTCCTCCGGCGATCACATTGTGGCCGCGTCGCAGCTGTACGGCGGCACTGTCACGCAGCTGGATGTGACGCTGCGCCGGTTCGGCATCGAAACCACGTTCGTTCCCGGCACGGACCCGGCGGACTACGCGGCGGCCATCCAGGAGAACACCAAGGCCGTGTACGCGGAAGTTGTCGCCAACCCGAGCGGCGAGGTCACCGACATCGAGGGCCTGGCAAAAGTGGCGCACGACGCCGGCGTGCCGCTCATCCTCGACGCCACCCTGAGCACGCCCTACCTGGTGCAGCCGTTCAAGCACGGTGCGGACATTGTGATCCACTCCGCCACCAAGTTCATCGGCGGGCACGGCACCACCCTGGGCGGCGTCGTCGTGGAAGCCGGTACCTTCGACTGGGGCAACGGCAAGTTCCCGGCCATGACCGAGCTGGTTGCCTCCTACGGCAACATCTCCTGGTGGGGGAACTTCGGCGAGTACGGGTTCCTGACCAAGCTGCGCTCCGAGCAGCTGCGGGACATCGGGCCCACGCTTTCCGCCCAGTCCGCGTTCCAGCTGCTGCAGGGCGTTGAAACCCTGGCCCAGCGCGTGGACGAGCACCTGCGCAACGCCCAGGCGGTGGCCAAATGGCTTCAGGCGGACAACCGCGTCGCCTGGGTGTCCTACGCGGGCCTGGCATCCCACCCGCACCACGGGCGCGCCAAGAAGTACCTGCCCAAGGGACCGGGATCCGTCTTCAGCTTCGGCGTGAAGGGCGGCCGTGCCGCCGGACAGGCGTTCATCGAGGCCCTGCAGCTCGCTTCCCACCTGGCCAACATTGGTGATTCCCGCACCCTGGTGATCCATCCGGCGTCGACTACCCACCAGCAGCTCTCACCGGAGCAGCTTGCGGCCGGCGGCGTGCCGGAGGACCTGGTGCGTATCTCCGTGGGGCTGGAGGACCTGGAGGATATTCTCTGGGACCTGGACCAGGCACTCACCGCGGCCGCGGCAGGAGCGGCGCCCGCCGCCGCCGAAGACGCTGCGTCCTGCAGCATTCCGCTCGAAACCGAGGAGTCAGCCAATGTCTGAGAACCGCACCTGGGTGGGGCCCAGCGCCCCGGAACGCCTTTCACTGCTGCGTTCGGCCAAGTCGATCGCGATTGTCGGGGCCTCGGACAAGCCGTCCCGCGCGTCCTACTTCGTGGCCACTTACCTGCTCTCCTCCTCGCCGTACAAGGTCTACTTCGTGAACCCGGTAGCCAAGGAAATCCTGGGCCAGCCGGTATACGCCTCACTGGCGGACCTCCCGGAGACCCCGGACATCGTGGACGTATTCCGCCGGCATGATGACCTGCCGACGGTACTGGAAGAGGCCAAAGCCGTGGGCGCCAAGACGCTCTGGCTGCAGCTGGGCTCCTGGCATGAAGAAGTTGCCCGGAACGCCGAAGCCGCGGGAATGAATGTGGTGATGGACCGCTGCGTAAAGATTGAGCACGCCCGGTTCCACGGCGGCCTGAACCTGGCGGGCTTCAACACCGGGGTGATTTCCTCCAAGCGCCAGCTCACCGCGTAGCCTTCTTCCCTGCCCCGGAACCATCGAGAGGCCAGTTACGGCTCGTTTCACGCGTGAAACCGGCCATAACTGGCCTCTCGTTTGTAGACGAAGCGGGTGCTAGCCGCGGCCGGAAGCGTTCGCGCCGCGGTTGCCGTCCTTACCGTCCTCGCCGGCATCACTGCGGCCCGGACCGTCCTGGCCTTTGTCCCGGCCGAATCCATGCCCGTTGTTGTTGCCGGGCCCCTGCCCCTCGTTGACATTCGAACGTCCCGGGCTGTCCTGGTCTTTGGATCCCTGAAAGGAACCGTCACGGCCTGGTTCGCTTCCACGGCCGGGGATGCCGCCGTCGTTGTTCCCGGGTTCGGCTGGCTGACCGGTCTGCTGTCCGGCTTCTTCACGCGCCGGCTCGGCCGGCACCGGGGTCACCGCCGGTGCCGGGGCAGTCTCCACAGGAGCTGAGGGAAGGGCAGGAGGCGGCGCAGGTTCAGGTTCAGCCGGTGGGGCCGGTTCCGCAGCGGGAACCTGCTCGTACTCCACGGGCGCAGGCACGTCGTGGGCGTCTTCGGCAGTGATCCACAGGCCGCCGTTGCTGGCCGCGACTCCGGTGGTGCCGGCGGCCATGGCCGCGATGATCGCGCCGCCAAGCAGATAGCCCCGCCGGCGTGAGATCTTCTTGAGGGGTGTCACCCCCCGCGTGAAGAATGCGGCCAGCTCCGGGGACGGCTCAGGGGCAGGTGCGCGGGCTTCACTCCGCAGGCGCAGCAGCGCGTCGCCCAGCTCACGGGCGTCCTCTGCGCCGGATTCCGCCAGGAGGCGCCGGACTGCTTCTGCGTCACCGGGGTTGCTGGACGTGCTGTTGATCTTCCTTGTCATCTTCCGCAGCCTCCTTCCCTGCGATCTGTTCCCGAAGCGCCAGGAGCGCCCGTCTCTGAAGCTGCTTGACGGTATTGACCGTCTTCCCCATGATTTCCGCCGATTCCTGCAGCGACAGGTCCGCCACTACCCGCAGCAGGAGGACTTCCCGCTGTGCGGCGGTTAGCCCGTCCAGCATCTGCGCCGCCACCAGCCCGGATTGAAGAACCGCGTCTTCTGCCGAACCGGTGGATCTGGTGTCGAGCTGCGGATCATACGGAGCAGGTGAGGGCTGGCGCTCACGCCGGCGGTGGTCATCCACCAGCCGGGCATGGGCTACCGAAAAAGCGAACGTGCGCAGCCCAGCGGCACCGCCCCTGACCGTGGAAATCCTTGAAAAAACCGTCAGAAAAACGTCCTGTGTCAGTGCCTCAGGATCCTCGCAGCCCTTGGCCCGGAGATAACCGAGGACTGCGGGCGCCAGCGACTCGTAAACCGCCCGCAGAGCCGCCGGGTCGTTTTTCCGCGCCGCAGAGACCAGTGGCTCTGTCAGCGGGTCAGCCAAGGCGGGATCCTTCGATCTGGGACGTTGGGGCGAACCAAATCGTACCGCGCCCAGGCTGGTCCTGCTCAGGAGATGGCCGCGCCGCAGCTCGTTGGGGGGATGAGCTCCGGCGCGGCCATTACACCTACGTAATCGCCCGGAACGGCCGAAAGGTTATGCGGTTTCCGGGAAAGTTTTCCGGAAACTGTTCCCAGAGCCTTCGGAGGAGAGTGTGGAAGACTTGACGGCGGTCCGTCCTTTCCCGGCGGATCCGCTCCGGGCAGGCCATCGACACCCTCCTGCCCGCTCCCATCCAGCAATACCGGGCCCCGGAGGCCCGGCCAGGAAGATCATGCCCAGCACCACGCCTCACCACACAGATCTAAAGCGCGGCCTCTCGCTGCGGCACATTCGCTTCATCGCCCTTGGGTCCGCGATCGGAACGGGGCTGTTTTATGGGTCCTCCGAAACCATCCAGGCCGCCGGCCCCGCCGTCCTGATTGCCTACATCATCGCCGGGTGCGCTGTCTTCCTGGTCATGCGCGCCCTGGGAGAAATGGCCGTCCGCCATCCGGTGGCAGGTTCCTTCTCCCAGTACGCCGGCCGCTACCTCGGTCCGCGCATGGGTTTCCTCACCGGCTGGACCTTCGCGTTCGAGATGATCATCGTGGCGGTCGCGGACATGACAGCTGTGAGCATGTACATGAGCCTCTGGTTCCCGGATACACCGGGATGGGTCTGGATGGTCGCAGCGATGCTCCTGATCGGCGGACTGAACCTCATGCGGGTCAGCGTCTTTGGCGAGATGGAGTTCTGGTTCACGCTGATCAAGGTCTCCACCATCATCGCGATGATTGCCGGCGGGCTGTACCTGATTGTCTTCGGCGTCAGCACCGGCGGCTACGAACCCGGCGTCAACCACCTGGTAGACCATGGCGGATTCGCGCCCTTTGGTGTGTGGGGCATCGTCATGAGCCTTGGAATCGTAGTGTTCTCCTTCGGCGGGATCGAGACCCTCGGCGTCACTGCCGGCGAAACCGGGGACCCGCAGCGGGCCATCCCCAAAGCCGTGAATACCGTTCCGGTGCGCATCCTGCTCTTTTACGTCCTGTCCCTCGGCGTGATGCTTTGCCTGTTCCCGTGGGACCGGATCGGGTCTGAAGGCAGCCCCTTCGTGCAGGTCTTCGCCGGGATAGGCATCCCGTACGCCGAACACGTGATCAATGCCGTGGTGCTGACCGCCGCCCTGTCCGCGATGAACTCGATCTTCTACGCAACCTCGCGGACCATGTACGGCCTGGCCGAGCAGGGACACGCCCCGAAGGGCTTCACCAATGTCTCGCGCTACGGCGTGCCGGTGTGGCCCATAGCCATCATCATGGCGAGCCTGATCGCGGGGCTGGGCCTCTTCCTCTGGATTCCGGAACAGCTGTTCCTGGTGGTGGCCTCCACCGCCACCTTCGCCACGATCTTCACCTGGTCCTCAATCCTCCTCAGCCACCACGGGATGCGCCGTCAGATGCGGCGGAACGGTACGCCGTCGGCCGGTTTCGCGTTCCCCGGCTGGCCGGTGCTGAACTACGTCGTCCTGGGCTTCATGGCACTGGTGACGGTGATCCTTGCATTTACCGGCCCCGGACGTACCGCCCTGGCCGTTGGCGTGGTGTGGCTGCTCCTGATGCTCGCCGCCTACCGCTTCCTGGTTAAGGACGAAGGGCACAAGCCCATCGACCTGCCCGAACCGGCCGCCAACGCGGGAACGGACCGGAGCTAGGGCGCGATCTCCTCGGCCACCGAGAACCGCCGGTTGGCCAGCACCGGAAGAAACTCACGGACTTCCTCGATCCTGGTCCGCACCACCTCGGCCGTTGCCACGGCTTCGGTTTCCTGGCCGAGGAACACCTGCGGCACTCCCATCGGATCCAGGATCGCGGAGTGGCCGATGGTGTGTCCGCTTGCCGTGCCGGCCGCGGCCACCCACACCGTGTTCTCGATGGCGCGTGCCTTCAGCAGGGTTTCCCAGTGCTCGATCTTGTGCTCACCCTTGAACCAGGCTGCCGGGACGGCGAGCAGGTCCGCACCCTGCACCGCCAGCGCCCGGGCCAGTTCCGGAAAACGCAGGTCATAACAGGTCATCAGGCCAACCCGGAGCCCGCCAAATTCAACCACCTGGATACCCCGGTCTCCCGGCTTGATTCGGGTGGACTCGGAGTAGCTGAACGCATCATAGAGATGCAGTTTGCGGTACGTGGCCGCAATCCGGCCATCCGCTTCGATGGCCACCAGCGTGTTGTAGGGACGCTCCTCCCCGGAGGGTTCGTACCCTCCGGCGACGACGGCGATGCCAAGTTCCGCCGCGGCCAGGGACAGCCGCTGCACGAAGGTGCTCCATCCGGCTTCCACGGCTGCTGCCAGCGGACCGTCCACCTTGCCGATGCTGAACATCGACTCTTCCGGGAACACGATGAGTTCGGATCCTTCGGCCCGGGCCTTCTCCGCCAGTGACCGCATCACCGCCAGGTTGGCCTGGACGTCGCCGCCCGGACTGAACTGACCTACGCTGACCAACATGGGGAACCGCCTTGCCTTCGGGACCGGATTCACTCCCAGCCTAGTGCAGGTCCTCGAAGTGCAGCACGGGTTTCAGGACCTGCCCGGACTTTGCGTCCGCGGCCGCCGTATTGATGTCCCCGAATGCGTAGCGGGTGATCATTTTCTCCAGCGGGAACCTGCCCTGCTGAATCAGGTCCACCAGGGCCGGGAGGAACAGCTGCGGTGTGGCGTCCCCTTCCGTGATTCCCAGGACCTGCCTGCCGTTAAGCATGAAGTTCACGTCCAGCTGCACCGTTGACCCCGGAGCGGGGGCGCCGATCAGCCCCAGCTTCCCCAGCGGAGCCAGTGCGTCCGCTGCCGTGGCCGCAACCTTGGTGCTGCCCGTGGTTTCCAGCGCGTGGGTGACCCCGGTGCCGTTGGTCAGTTCAAACAGGGCCTGCAGCGCGTCGGTACTGCCGGAATTCACGACGTCGGTGGCCCCGAGTTCCCGGGCCAGCTCCAGGCGGGAGTCCACCAGGTCCATGACCACGATGCGCGTGGAGCCGCCCAGCGCCGCAGCCATCACCGCTGAGAGGCCTACGGGACCGGCGCCGAACACCGCAAGGATGGAACCCGGTTCGGGACGCAGGACGTTCATGACCGCCCCGGCACCCGTCTGCACCCCGCAGCCCAGCGGCGCCAGCAGGGTCAGGTCTGCCGAGGGGGCAACCTTGGTGACTCCGCGTTCGTCGGCCAGCACCAGGTCGGAGAAGGAGGACTGGGCGAAGAAGTGGCCGTGCACTCCCAAGCCGTCCTTGCTGATGGTGGCAGTGCCGTCCAGCCGCTGCCCGCCCACGAGGTTGAGCTCCAGGAAGTATGTGCAGTAGGCGGGGTGCCCGCTGCGGCAGTTCCGGCATTCCCCGCAGCTGGTGAAGCTGAGCAGCACATGGTCTCCGGGCACAACGGAGGTCACGGCGGAGCCAACGGCTTCCACGACTCCGGCTCCCTCGTGCCCCAGGACTCCGGGCAGCGGGAAGGGAATGTGCCCGGCCTGGACGCCGAGGTCGGTACCGCACACACCGGCGGCCTGGATGCGGACCAGGACCTCATCCGGCCGCGGGTCGTCCAGGACCACATCGGTGATTTCGAAGGGGTCGTTGATGCCGCGCAGGATCGCGGCGCGTGCCTGGGTAGTCATACGGCCACGCTACGCGGGCCCGTGCCCGCGCGGCAGGGGCCGGACACGGTTCGGGGCGGCCGGGGAAAAGTTCGCCGGCCGCCCCTGCACGGATATTGGCCCGTTAGGCGCTGACCGCCTCCGCGTCGTGCTCGTCTTCCGTGGCGCCAAGGGACGCGGCGGAGCCGGACTGCACCTCGATGCGGCGCGGCTTGGCCTTTTCGCTGACCGGGATGATCACGTTGAGCACGCCATTGTCATAGTGCGCGGTGATGCCCTCGGTATCGATGCCCTGTCCCAGGCTGAGCTGGCGCAGGAAGGAGCCGCCTTCGCGTTCGCGGGTGAGCCACTGGACGCCGTCCTTTCCGCGCAGGGTGCGCTCGGCACGGATGGTCAGCAGCTGCCCGTCGACGTCGATGTCCACGGACCCCGGGTCAATGCCGGGAAGGTCGACGCTCAGGACATACCGGTCATCCTGCCGGTACAGGTCCATGGGCATGCCGCGCAGGGATTCGCTGCGGACGGCCTGGGCAAGACGGTCAAATTCACGGAACGGATCAAAGCGTGTTGCCATCACAAATCAACTCCTTTACTCCGCTGTACACAGCGGGCTGATCTGCCATTTCGAATCAAAGTTGAGTTGGCTTCGCTCAACTTTCGGCAGTAGATTAGCACTTGCAACGCGAGAGTGCTAACCCAAGTTGTTGCATCGGAAAACCCGGTTCCGCCGTCTCTTCGTACCTGGCCCGAAAGGAAAGGAAGCAGTGTCCTACCCCGCGTTGTTCCGGCGTGGAAGCCGCACCGAAAGCCTGGAGAAACTCCGCACACTTCCCAGCCGGATAGCCGGCTCAGCACCGTCCCCTCCACTGGATGCGGCGGGCTGGCTCAGCGGACTGTGGGTAGCCGCCGCGCTGCTGGGTATCGGCGTGTTTTCCGGCGGAACGACGTCCCTGGTGCTGGCGGCAGCGCTGCTTTACGGCACCGGCGCGGCGCTGGCCGTCCTGGGGTGGCTGGCCTGGCGGGCGTTCAGCGGACGCATGCGCCGGCGCGCCGCATCCGGCCCCGGTGCGTCCGCGGCCCGGGACTTCCTGGCGGCAACTGCTTCCGCCCAGGAGGAGGTCCTCCGGGCACTCTTCCCCGCGGGAGCCACCGGAACTCCTGAGGTATTGCGGGCAACCGCGCCGGCACGGGCTGCCGCTGCCGCCGCTCCCAACAGCCTGCTTCCGGTCCAGGCCAGGGGTTCGGCCACCGGTCTTGCCAGCGGCCCGGTCACCCAGCACCGGCCCGCCCCGCGCCCCGGGAAATCACCGATCCGCAAGAACGCCACCTGCAAGTCCGCCATGCGTCGCCGCAGCACAAAACCGCCGGCAGGCCCGGCGCAGGATGATTTCGCCCGCGCCGCCTAGACTGGGGCGCCATGGAGGAGATTCATGAACCCGTCCAGCTGTCCCTGGCAAACGGAAAACTGAACCCCGCGGCTGCAGGCTTCACCCGCTTACCGCTGCACGCCTTCACGGACCTGCGCCGGGGGCTTCTCCATGGATGGCGCACCAAGCGCTGGGAGTACTGGGGCGTGCTGACTCCGGACCTGGTGCTCGGCATGACCATCGCGCATCTGGACTATGCCGCCACCCTCCAGCTGTACGTGTTGGAGCGCGCCACCGGCAAAGAAATCAGCATGGATCCCCTCTCGCTTCCCGCGGGCTCCACCGCGATCCTGCCCGCCACCCTGCCTCCCCTCACAGCCGTGGGCACCATGGGCGGGCTGCACCTGCGCTTCCATGACGACGACGGCGGCACGCACCTGCGCGCCGAGTCGCCGCGCGTCGGCGTCGAGCTTTATGCCCCGGCGGAAGGTGATGTGCTGGGGGTGGTGGTTCCGTGGTCGGAGACGCGGTACCAGTACACGCTCAAGGACGTTGCCCGTCGCGTCGGCGGAACCATCACGGTCGACGGGCGCGAACATGCAGTGGGCGAGGGTGCCTTCGCCGTACTGGACCGCGGACGCGGACGCTGGCCGTATTCGAGGCGCTGGAACTGGGCTGCCGGCTACGGCACGGCCAGCGGCACCCGGCTGGGCCTGCAGCTGGGCGGGCTGTGGACGGAGGGAACGTCGGCCACCGAAAACGCGCTGATCGTGGAGGGCATGCTGCACCATTACGACGGCGAACTTGAGTTCAGCTACGACCTTACTGACCCGCAGGCAGCCTGGCATGTCCGCGGGAACTGGATCGAGGCCACGCTCACACCGTTCCACCGGCGGCTGGCGGCAACCAACGCCGTACTGGTGGCCTCGCAGACGTGGCAGGCTTTCGGCGCGTGGTCCGGCTGGGCGGCCACGCCGGACGGCACGCGTTACAACCTGGACGGGGTGAACGGCTGGATCGAGGAAGCGCGCAACCGCTGGTAACCCGGGTGCGTGCCCAGTTTCCCGCACCCCGTGGACGGTGTGTGCCGGCGGGTTCCCGCCTGCCCCGCCCCTAACGGCGGCTGGGAAACCACGCACCGGCGGACTGGCTGGCCCGGTTTCCAGCCCCTTTCCCCTGCGGTGCACCACTGTTAGGTTTCTTCCAACGAAGCCCGCCCGAAGGAGCCTCACAGTGAGCAGCAGATTCTCATCCCTTGCCCTTGATGCCCTCAATGTTGAGGCGCAAACCCGGTTCTGGACCCAGGCTCTGGGCTACCAGGTGGCCGAGGAGTTCGACGGCGGCATCGCGTTGGCACCTGCCGACGGAGTACCGGGACCGCCGCTCGACATCATTCCGGTGCCGGACAAGAAGACGGCCAAACTCCGGCTGCATATGGACCTGGTTCCGTATGGCTGCAGCCAGGAGGAGGAAGTGGAGCGGCTGCTGGCGCTCGGCGCGGTGCGCGCCGACGTCGGGCAGGCCCCGGACGTGCCCTGGGTGGTGCTCGCCGATCCCGAGGGCAACGAATTCTGCGTCCTCGCCGCCCGGGATTAGGGCACCAAGAAGGGCACGAAGACGGGCAGCAAAATGCCCCGCAGCCGTCAGTTGCGGGGCATTCCCGTACGGATTATTCGCTGATCAGGTCCCGGATCACGATCGTCTGGTCCCGGTCCGGGCCGACGCCGATCGCTGAGAACCGGGTGCCGGACATCTTCTCCAGCGCCAGAACGTAGTTCCGGGCGTTCTCCGGCAGGTCCTCCAGGGTCTTGGCTCCAGTGATGTCCTCGGTCCAGCCGTCGAAGTACTCGAAAATCGGCTTGGCGTGGTGGAAGTCGGTCTGGGTCATCGGCATTTCATCGAAGCGCACGCCGTCGACGTCGTAGGCAACACATACCGGAATCCTCTCGATACCGGTAAGCACGTCCAGCTTGGTCACGAAGTAGTCCGTGAAACCGTTGACCCGGGAAGCGTGGCGCGCCAGCACGGCGTCGTACCAGCCGCAGCGGCGCGGGCGGCCGGTGTTCACGCCGAACTCGCCACCGGTCTTCTGCAGGTACAGGCCCATGTCATCGAAGAGTTCGGTGGGGAACGGCCCGGCACCAACGCGGGTGGTATAGGCCTTGATGATGCCCACGGCGCGGTTGATGCGGGTGGGGCCGATGCCGGAGCCAACGGACGCGCCGCCGGCGGTCGGGTTGGAGGAGGTGACGAAGGGGTACGTCCCATGGTCAACGTCCAGGAACGTGGCCTGTCCGCCTTCCATCAGGATGACCTTGTCCTCATCCAGGGCACGGTTGAGCTCATAGGTGGAGTCGATGACCATGGGACGCAGCCGGTCAGCGTAGGAGAGGAAGTACTGCACCATCTCTTCAACGTCCACGTCGCGGCGGTTGTAGACCTTCAGCAGCAGCTGGTTCTTCTGCCGCAGCGAACCTTCCACCTTCTGGCGCAGGATCGACTCATCGAAGATGTCCTGGACACGGATGCCAAGCCGGGCAACCTTGTCCATGTACGCCGGGCCAATGCCCCGGCCGGTGGTGCCGATGGCCCGCTTGCCCAGGAACCGCTCGGTGACCTTGTCCATGACCTGGTGGAACGGTGCCACGAGGTGGGCGTTGGCGGAAATCCGCAGCTTGGAGGTGTCTGCCCCGCGCGCTTCCAGCCCGTCGATTTCAGCGAACAGTGCCTCCAGGTTCACCACGCAGCCGTTGCCGATCACGGGAATGGCGTTGGGGCTCAGGATGCCGGCGGGCAGCAGCTTCAGTTCGTACTTTTCACCGCCGACGACGACGGTGTGGCCGGCGTTGTTTCCGCCGTTGGGCTTGACCACGTAGTCGACGCGGCCACCGAGCAGGTCGGTGGCCTTACCTTTACCTTCGTCGCCCCACTGGGCTCCGACGATGACAATTGCGGGCATGGGATCCTCCCCCATTAGTTACGCTAGGGAGCCGCGCCAGGCGCTGAACCGCTACCGTGCATGAGAACGCCCCTGCACCGTGAGACTGAAGGACACAGCTGTCCGTTATCCGGGGTGCGGGGCTCTTACCTGTCAAGTTTAGCCGATCAGCGGCTTCGCCCGTTTGGAAGCTGCGGATGTAGGCGTACGGTTTAGCCATGGAGCGCTTCCGCGGCTATATCGCCGGGCTGGGTACCGCCTCGGGAACCCGCCTCGTTGTTGGGCACTGGCCGGACTCACCGTTCGGCCCGTTCACTGATGTCATGGTGGAGAACCGGTTCGGTTCCCGCCTGCTGCTCGCGCCCAGCGAAGCGGTTGCCCGCTATGTCTCCTCCACCTACACCTTCGACGCGATCGACGTGGTTCCGGTCAGCGCTTTCCTGGCCGAGGACAGGCTGAGGGTCGACGGCGGTCCGCTGCGGCTCAGCGCTCAGCTGGGCCGGGTAACCCTGCTGGGACGTGCCCTCGAGGCCGTGCCTGCCCCGCTTGCCGTCCACCCGCTGTGGCTGCAGGCCGTGAACCCGCTGGCCAGCCTGATTGTCCGCGGAGTTCGGACCGCGGGAACTACCGGGGACCGCCGGGAGTTCTATGGAGTACGCTCCATCCGCCGCCTCGCTTCGGCGCAGTGTTCCTGGAACGGAGAGGATATGGGCTCCCTGGCGCCAGTCAGCCCTCCCGTCCGGTTTGGTTTTTCCTCCGTGCCGGCCAGGCCGCAGATTCTGGCAGTGACCACCACCATCACCGCCAGGAATCCGGTGCAGAAAGAAGGAATCCACGCATGGAAGACCGCGTTCACCCGCATGCCGAGTCAGTCTGGTCCTATCCCCGTCCGCCCCGAGTCGAACCAAGCGCTGAACGCGTCAAAGTCTGGCTGGGCGGAGAGCTGATCGCAGACACCACCGAGGCCGTGCGTGTCCTCGAAACCAGCCACCCCCCGGTCTACTACCTGCCCCTGGGCGTCTTTGCCCCGGGAATGCTGCAGCCGGTCAGCGGAGTCACGCACTGCGAGTTCAAGGGGGCTGCGTCCTATTTCGACGTCGTTGCCGGGGGCCGGCGGGCTGCCCGGGCGGCATGGACCTACCCGCATCCGTTTCCCGGCTACGAGGAGCTCGCCCACACCGCTGCCCTGTATCCGGGGCTGATGGATTCCGTCACGGTGGACGGAGAGGAGGTCCAGCCGCAGGAAGGGGACTTCTACGGCGGGTGGATCACCAGCCGGGTTACCGGGCCCTTCAAAGGCGCGCCGGGCACCTGGGGCTGGTGATACCGGCAGCCCGGAAACAGCGCAAGGCGCCCTCCAGACGGAAGGCGCCTTGCGCAGGATTGGCAGTACTAGCCCTCGATCGCTGCCTTGGCCGACGGATCTGACGCGTCCAGGAATTTGTCGATCCGGTCCACTTCCTCACTCTCGCCGATCGCAGCTGCGGCACGTCCCAGGGCGTAGAGCGAACGCAGGAATCCGCGGTTGGGCTCGTGCTCCCACGGAATGGGGCCGGTGCCGCGCCAGCCCGCGCGCCGGAGCGCGTCCAGGCCGCGGTGGTAACCCACCCGGGCGTAGGCGTAGGACTCCACCGGACGCCCGTCGGCGAAGGCTTCGTCGGCGAGCGTGGCCCAGACCTGCGAGGAGGTGGGGAACCTGGCCGCCAGGTCCACGGCCTCGTCGCCGGCTTCGAGGCGCGCGACGACGTCGGTTTCCTCCGGCAGGTAGGTGGGCTCGGGGCCGAGCAGGTTCTTGCGGAATTCGTCTGACATTAGAGGTGCTTTCCTGCCGAGCCGAGGGACTGTGCAGCTTCGACCACACGGGCGGACATGCCCTTTTCGGCCGAGGCGCCCCAGACGCGCGGATCGTACTGCTTCTTGTTGCCCACTTCGCCGTCCACCTTCAGCACGCCGTCGTAGTAGCGGAACATGTGGTCGGCAACCGGGCGGGTGTAGGCGTACTGGGTGTCGGTGTCGATGTTCATCTTCACCACGCCGTAGGACACGGCGTCGGCGATCTCCTGGGCGGAGGAACCGGAACCGCCGTGGAAGACGAGGTCGAACGGGCGTTCCTTGCCGATCGACCCGCCAACGGCGGCCTGGATCTCGTCAAGGATCTCCGGGCGCAGCTTCACGCCGCCGGGCTTGTAGACGCCGTGGACGTTTCCGAAGGTCAGGGCGGTGAGGTAGCGGCCCTTACTGCCGTCACCCAGCGCCTCAACCGTGGCCATGCCGTCAGCCACCGTGGTGTAGAGCTTCTCGTTGATCTCGTTCTCAACGCCGTCTTCCTCGCCGCCCACGGTGCCGATCTCGACTTCCAGGATGATCTTGGCTGCGGCGGTGCGGGCCAGCAGGTCCTGGGCGATCTTCAGGTTCTCCTCGAGGGTCTCCGCGGAGCCGTCCCACATGTGGGAGTTGAAGAGGGGGTCCTCGCCCCGCTTGACGCGCTCCTCGGAGGCGGCCAGCAGCGGCAGGACAAAGTCGTCCAGCTTGTCCTTGGGGCAGTGGTCGGTGTGCAGGGCAATGTTCACGTCGTAGCTCTTGGCCACTTCGCGGGCGTAGGCGGCGAAGGCCAGGGATCCGGTAACCATGTTCTTGACCGAGGAGCCGGACCAGTACGCGGCACCGCCGGTGGAAACCTGGACAATGCCGTCCGAACCGGCCTCGGCGAAGCCTGCGAGCGCTGCGTTGAGGGTCTGGGAGGAGGTGACGTTGACAGCCGGGTATGCGAATCCCCCTGCCTTGGCCCGGTCGATCATCTCTGCATAGATCTCGGGGGTTGCAATAGGCATGCTGACTCCTTAGCGAAGGTTCGAAAGTGCGGCAGGGCCGGGCCCTCTTTGGCTCCTCCCATCCTAGCCACAAGAGTCCTATGCGCATCAGAAAACACAGATTCAGGGTTTCGCACCTGGAACTACGGGCCCGTCGGTCAGTTCACCCTCTGGCCGAACACGTGCCGGCGGACCCAGCCGTGCATGGCGATGGCAGCCGCGGCCGACGCGTTCATGGAGCGGGTGGAGCCGAACTGGGCGATTGAGAGCGTGGCTTCCGCGGCCTGGTGCACCTCGGGTGTGAGACCGGGGCCTTCCTGGCCGAAGACCAGGACGCAGTTGCGCGGCAGGTCGTAGGTTTCCAGCGGCACCGAGTCGGGGAAGTTGTCGATGCCGATGATCGCCAGCCCCTCGGAACGCGCCCACTCGGTGAACTCCTCCACACTCGGGTGGTGGCGCACGTGCTGGTAGCGGTCGGTGACCATTGCGCCGCGGCGGTTCCAGCGGCGTCGTCCAATGATGTGCACTTCCTTGGCCAGGAACGCGTTGGCGGTCCGCACCACGGATCCAATGTTCAGGTCATGCTGCCAGTTTTCGATGGCCACGTGGAACTCATGGCGCTTGGAGTCAAGGTCCGCGACGATTGCATCGTGCTTCCAGTACCGGTATTCGTCCACCACGTTGCGGCGGTCTCCGGCGGCCAGCAGCTCGGGGTCCCACTGCTCGCCCTCCGGCCACGGCCCCTCCCAAGGCCCAACACCAACCTGAGGCATTTCGGCATCTGCCGGCTCTGCGGCGGGAATTGTTTCAGGGCTCTCTATCACCCTTCCAGCGTAAGGTGAAAGACTGGACCATCCCGCATCCGCCCCGGGAGGAACAGGCCTGCGCCTGGACCCCCGAATGGCTGCGGGCAGGAAGCATTACACGCACTGGAGGGTAACTGTGGGCGAGAACGAGAACATCGAGTGCTGGCTGACTGACATGGATGGTGTGCTGGTCCATGAGAACCAGGCGATTCCCGGAGCTGCTGAGCTGATCAACCGCTGGGTGGATACCTCCAAGCGGTTCCTGGTGCTGACCAACAACTCGATCTACACCCCCCGGGACCTCGCGGCCCGGCTGCATGCCTCCGGCCTGGACGTCCCGGAGGAGAACCTCTGGACGTCCGCGCTGGCGACGGCCGAGTTCCTCAAGGATCAGCTCAAGGGTTCCTCCACCCCCGGGCGGGCGTTCGTGATCGGTGAGGCAGGACTGACGACGGCGCTGCATGAGGCCGGGCTGATCCTCACGGACACCAACCCGGACTATGTGGTCCTGGGCGAAACCCGCACCTACTCCTTCGGCACCATCACCAAGGCCATCCGGCTCATCCTCGACGGCGCCCGGTTCATTGCCACCAACCCGGACGTCACCGGCCCTTCAGCGGAGGGGCCCATTCCGGCCACCGGGGCCATCGCAGCGCTGATCACGGCCGCCACGGACCGGGAGCCCTACATTGTGGGCAAGCCGAACCCCATGATGTTCCGCTCCGCCATGAACAAGATCGACGCGCATTCGGAGAGCACCGGCATGATCGGGGACCGGATGGACACGGACATCATTGCCGGAATCGAAGCGGGGCTGACCACGGTGCTGGTGCTCACCGGCATCACCCAGCGCGAGGACATTGCCCGTTACTCGTTCCGGCCCACCCAGGTGATCAATTCCGTGGCGGACCTGATCAAGACCGTCTAGCCGGCGGACCTAGAACAGCACCTTGCCCCCGCCGCCGCCCACGGCGGGCACCGGAACATAGGTGTCCAGGACCTCGTCCACCACCCGCTGGTAGATTCCCGGGTTCCACTGCGGGCTGGCATGCGCGGGACGCGCGCCGTCGGTGATGAGCGAATTCGAGACCATGTTGCCCGGAAAGATCTCGGTCCAGCGGGCCCGGGCGGTGTAGTAGTTCACCGTCTCATCACCGGGGTTTCCGATGAAGGCCAGCTCGGCGTCTCCGAGGGCACCCGCGAAGGCAGCGGCGTCGTAGTGGTAGATGTAGGAGGACTCAGACTGGATCAAGGTGCTCGACGGCGCCAGCGGGGAAAGCTGTTCAAGTGTCTGGTCCATCACCGTGCTCCAGCTGCGCTCGTCCTTGTGCAGGATCCGCTCCCCCAGCTCGTAGCCGCCGCGCAGCGCGCTGGGGATCCGGTAGCCGGCTTCGTAGAGCAGCACCACGCCGCGGATCATGTTCTGGTCCAGGACGTCGAACCGTCCGGCCGGGCTTGAGTCCAGGATGACAAGCTCTACCTGCACGCCGCGGGCCAGCAGCCTGGCCGCCAGTTCCACGGCCACCATCCCGCCAAAGCTGTGCCCGTAGAAGTACACACGGTTGAGGCGCCGGGTACGGATGTGCCGAAAGACCTCGGCCTCGATCGTGTCCAGGTTCAGGCCCCTGTTTGAATAGCCCACTGCGGCCATCTGCCCGCGCCTGGCCAGCGCCGGACGAAGCGAGTTCACGATCCAGACCGCTTCTTCCCAGCTGGTCTTGTAGCCCGGGAAGAGGAACCACATGGCGCGGGGAAACTCGGAAGCGGCTGCGTCGTCACGGACCGTGAGGATTTCAAGCTCTTCACGCTGTTCCTGGATCAGGCGCGTGACAAAAAGGTCCGCGGCCAGCGTCAGGCCGGCCGCGGCGCCCACCAGGAAGCGGCGCCGGGAAAAGCGGCCCAGGCTCTCCGCATAGCGGAGGACCTTCGCTGGGTCTTCACTCATGGGCTCCGGCAACCGGTGTGGGCGCTAGTCGAGCCCGAGCTCGTCCTTGCCGAACGCGAACAGGTACGGCACGCCGGCTTCGGCTTCAATGCGTTCCTTGGCGCCGGTGTCCCGGTCCACGATCACTGCGACGGCGACGACGTTGCCGCCCGCGTTCCGCACGCCTTCCACAGCGGTCAGCGCCGATCCGCCGGTGGTGGACGTGTCCTCAAGGACAACGACGTCGCGGCCCGCGACGTCGGGACCCTCCACCTGGCGGCCCATGCCGTAGGACTTCTGCGCCTTGCGCACCACGAACGCGTCGACGGTGCCGCCGCTGCGGGCCGAGGCGTTCATGACGGCGGTTGCCACCGGGTCCGCACCCATGGTCAGGCCGCCTGCGCTGGCGAACCGGATACCGGCTGATTCGATCATCTCCAGCATGACCTCGCCCACCAGCTGTGAGGCCTCGTGATGCAGGGTGATGCGGCGCAGGTCAATGTAGTAATCGGCTTCCTTGCCGGAAGAAAGAGTCACCTTTCCGCGCACCACTGCCAGTTCCTTGATCAGTTCCAGGAGGCGGGCACGGGACGCGGCGATCTGCGGGGAAGTCATGCCCCCAATCCTATCCGAGCGGGCCCTTTGGCCCCTCCGCGGCGGCGCGCGTACCGCGTCACAGAACGTCCGTCCCCTGCCCGGGCAAAGGGCGTGTTGTATAGGCTAAACGCCATGCGCGAACTTCAAGCCGAAATCATTGCCGAAATGGGTGTGCACCCCGCCATTGATCCGGAAGCGGAGATCCGGCGCCGGGTGGACTTCCTCAAGGACTACCTGCATGCATCCCGCACCAAGGGGTTTGTGCTGGGCATCAGCGGCGGCGTGGACTCCACGCTGGCCGGCCGCCTGGCCCAGCTCGCCGTCGAGGAACTGAACGCGGAGGGAACCGAGGCGAACTTCATTGCCGTGCGGCTGCCCTACCGGGTGCAGCACGACGAGGACGATGCCCAAGCAGCACTGGAGTTCATCCAGCCCAAGACATCCTGGACCTTTAACATCGGGGACGCCGTGGACGGTTTCGAGAAGGCCTACGCGGCCATGGAAACCGGAAGCCTCAGCGACTTCAACAAGGGCAACATCAAGGCCCGGGTGCGGATGACCGCCCAGTACGCCGTTGGCGGGGAACACAACCTGCTGGTCATCGGCACGGACCACGGAGCTGAGTCCGTGACCGGCTTCTTCACCAAGTACGGCGACGGCGGCGCGGACATCCTGCCCCTTTCCGGGCTCAACAAACGGCAGGTCCGCTCCCTGCTCAACACCCTGGGCGCCTCCGAGAAGCTTGTGGGCAAGGCTCCGACAGCCGACCTGCTGGACGGCGTGCCCGGCCAGGCGGACGAAACGGAGCTGGGCGTCACGTACAACCAGATCGACGACTACCTTGAAGGCCGGGACGTCCCCGCCGAGGCCGCCGAGAAGATCGAGAAACGCTACCTGATGACGCGGCACAAGCGGACGGTGCCGGTTTCCGTTCTTGATTCGTGGTGGAGGTAGGTTTTCCTGGGCTCGCAGGCCCGGGAGGCCGGGCGGGCGGGCCCGGGAGACCGGGAGACCGGGCGGGCACGGGAGACCGGTAGACCCGGGCGGGCCGGCGGGCCGGGCGGGCCGGCGGGCCGGCGGGCCGGCGGGCCGGCGGGCCGGAACGGCGGCAACGAAACTCCTTCGCTCGCAGGGCTCGCTTTGGAGTATTAAAGCCGCCTAACCCGGCCCGTCCGGGCCCCTGGCGACGTGCGCTCGAGAGGGCAGGTGACGGGCGAGCCGTGTAGCCCCGTCCGGCCCGGCCCGGGCCGGGTTTCCCACCCGTTGTTACTCCTGTGCCGGGTGGGACCCTGCCGGAGCGGGGATTCCCACGCGTCGTTGCTCCTGCGCACTCGTGTGACTCGCCGCAACGGGGTTTCCCACCCGTTGTGGCTGCTGTGCCAGTTGAGGCCGTGCCGGAGCGGGGATTCCCACGCGTCGTCGCTCCTGTGCGCTGGTGGGACCTCAGGAGTGAACATTAGTCACGGTGCATGGGAAGGCGGGCGGGTAAGGCGGCGGGAACGGAATCCAGGGCCACGGTGAACTTGGCGCCGGTGGTGGATTGCAGGGACTCAACGTCCTGGTCCGGAGCCATGCGGCGGAGAATTAGGGTGCCCTCGTCGACGTCGAACACTGCGCGGTCGGTGATGATGCGGTCCACGACGCCGACGCCGGTAAGGGGCAGGTCGCACTCCTGGACGATCTTCGGGCTGCCGTCCTTCGCGAGGTGGTCCGTAACCACAAGAACGCGCGGGGTACCGGCCACCAGGTCCATGGCGCCGCCCATGCCCTTGACCAGCTTGCCCGGAATCGTCCAGTTCGCCAGGTCACCGGAGGCAGAAACCTGCAGCGCGCCAAGGATCGCCGTCTGCACGTGGCCGCCGCGGATCATTCCGAAAGACGTGGCCGAGTCGAAGAAGCTGCCCCCGGGAAGAACCGTCACTGTCTGCTTGCCCGCGTTGATGAGGTCGGCGTCTTCCTCGCCCTCATAGGGAAACGGCCCCATGCCCAGCAGCCCGTTCTCGCTCTGCAGGAAGACATTCACTCCCGGCGGCAGGTGGTTCGCCACCAGTGTGGGAATGCCGATTCCCAGGTTGACGTACTGGCCGTCCTCAAGTTCTTCGGCTGCGAGCGCCGCCATTTCATCCCGTGTCCACATAGTCTTAGGCCTCCGCGCGGACCCGGACGGTCCGCTGCTCGATGTGCTTTTCAGTCTTCTCCGCAGGCACGACCCGCTGGACGAAGATTCCCGGCGTATGGATCCTGTCCGGCTCCAGGAAATCCGGAGAAATGTGCTCAGCTTCGGCAATGGTCATCTGCCCCGCGGCCGCCACGAGCGGATTGAAGTTCTGCGCCGTCATCCGGTACCGGAGATTACCTTCGGCGTCGGCCACATGCGCCCGGACCAGGGCGAGGTCCGCCACGATTCCGCGTTCCAGGATGGCCCGCCGCCCGTCGAAGACCGCTTCCGGCTTACCTTCCGCCACTGGAGTACCCACGCCGGTAGGCGTGTAGAAGGCCGGGATGCCCGCACCGCCGGCCCGAAGCCGTTCCGCCAGCGTGCCCTGTGGCACGAACTCCACCTCAAGGTCCCCGGACAAATACTGTTCGGCGAACAGCTTGTTCTCACCGACGTAGGAACCAAGCACCCTGGAGACCTGCCTGTTCTCCAGCAGCACGCCCAGGCCCTTGCCGTCCACGCCCATGTTGTTGGAGACGATTGTCAGTGAGCGGGCTCCGCTCTCACGCAGGGCGTTGATCAGGTTGACCGGAATGCCGCTCAGGCCAAAACCGCCGACGGCGATGGTCATGCCGTCCCGGACCACGCCGGCCAGCGCCTCCCCTGCACTGCCTAGAATCTTTCCCGCCACGTGCATGCTCCTCGGCTCATAATGTGGACGTCCCTCATGTCTGGACCCTGAGGCTAGACAGCGGGCTTTGGCCCGGTCAACGGAACCGGCCAAAGCGTTCGGCTGATGGCCAGATCGCCTTTTGCTGTTCATAATGTGGACATGGGTGAGGGAGTGCAGGGTGCGCAGGTGGTCCATCGGCTCGCCGGAGTGCTCCGAACCGTCAGCGCCGCGATGCCGCATGGAATAGCCACGAGCGACGTCGCCCGCGCGGTGTCCCTGCCGCGCCCCACCGCCCACCGCCTGCTTGCTTCGCTGGCCGCAGAGGGGTTCCTGGACCACGACGGGCGCTCAGGGCGCTGGCTGCTGGGTCCGGAGCTGTACCTCATGGGATCCGTGGCCGCCGAACGCTATGACATTTCCTCCCTCGCCCGGGAACATGTCCGGGCCCTCGCCGAAGCCACCGGTGAGAGCGCCTTCTTCTCGGTTCGCCGCGGGAATGAGACGGTCTGCCTGCTTCGGGAAGACGGCGCGTTCCCCATCCGCTCGTTCGTCCTGCACGAAGGCAGACGGTTTCCGCTCGGGGTTGCCTCCGCGGGGCTGGCCATCCTCGCCTTCTTGCCCGAACAAACTGTCGAGAACTACCTCGGGAGCACTGACCTGACTGCCGGCCATGGGGACGGTCACGGTTCGGACGAGATCAGGACCAGGATCCGCGACACCCGCGCCCTGGGATACGCGGTCAACCCGGGACTCATCGTCAACGGCAGCTGGGGTATGGGCGCGGCGGTCTTCGATCCTTCCGGGCAGCCGGCCTGGGCGTTGAGCCTCACGGGCATTGCTCCCCGCTTCACTGACGAGCGCCGCCCGGAACTTGGCCGTCTGCTGCTGCACCACGCCCACGAACTCTCCCGGAAACTCCGCCCCTCCCTGTCCCGCTAGATGCCAAGGAATGCGGCCGTCTCTTCCCCCAAGGTGGGGCCGGGCCTCCCTGTCGAGACACGTCGTGGAGCCAGCCTGGAGCTACTTTTCGCTCCACTTTGTGACGTTCCGGCCAGTTTGGGAGATCGCTCCGCTCCGCCGCGGCCGGAAAGTTCCAAACTGCACGAATTGTCCCAAACCGGAGCGATTCGATTCTCGTTTCACGCAAACCCACCACCCTGCGGGGGTGACCGAAGCGCGCTGGGTCCACCCGTGCGCAATCACCCAGCGGGGTTCGCCGGAGTGCCCCGGTGGGTGCCGCCCGCGCACAGAGCCAGCCTGGCGGGCCGGGTTAGGCGGCTTTAATACTCCGCAGTGAGCTCTGCGAACGAAGGAGTTTCGTTGCCGCCGTTCCGGCCCGCCCGACGGCACCCCGCCCCCCGCGGCCCCACGCACAAAAGCCAGCACCAACGAACGTAGGCCCCGCTTGCGCGGATTGGGTAACGTAGCAGGGGTGAAGATTGCTACCTGGAATGTGAACTCCATCCGTGCCCGTGCCGACCGCGTTGAGGCCTGGCTGCAGCGCTCCGACGTCGATGTCCTGGCGATCCAGGAGACCAAGGCCAAGGATGACAACTTCCCCTGGGACATGTTCGAGTCCAACGGCTACGAGGTGGCGCACTTTGGGCTGAGCCAGTGGAACGGGGTCGCCATCGCCTCCCGCGTGGGGCTCGACGACGTCGAGCGCACCTTCCCGGGCCAGCCGCACTTCGGCAAGACCGAGGAGACCACTGCAGCCGAGGCCCGTGCCATCGGCGCCACCTGCGGCGGTGTGCGGATCTGGAGCCTGTACGTTCCCAACGGCCGTGCCGTGGATGATCCGCACATGCCGTACAAGCTGGAGTGGCTGAAGGTGCTGCGTGACCAGGCCGCGTCCTGGGTCGAGGCGGATCCGAAGCTGAACCTGGCGCTGATGGGTGACTGGAACATTGCCCCGCGGGACGAAGACGTCTGGGACATCGACTGGTTCCGTGCCCAGAACGCCACGCACATCACCGAGCCGGAGCGCGCGGCCTTCCAGGCGTTCCTTGAATCCGGTTTCCAGGACCTGTCCCGCCAGTACACGGAGGGCCCCGGGGTCTACACGTACTGGGATTACACGCAGCTGCGCTTCCCGAAGAAGCAGGGAATGCGGATCGACTTCGCCCTGGGCTCCCCCGCCCTGGCCGCCCGGGTAACCGGTGCCGGCATCGACCGGGAGGAACGCAAGGGCAAGGGCGCCTCGGACCATGCGCCCGTGATCGTGGAACTGGACTAGGCGTGGCCGGGACACCGGAAGCGACCGTGTGGCGTACGTTCCCGTACGTGTCCTACCTTCGCGTCTACGAGCCGCTGGACGCCTTCGACGACGAGCAGCAGCTGCGCATCCTGAACCAGCGCTCCCGTGCCCGCCATGAGACGGAAGTGCTGGAACGAAGCGACGCCGTCCGTCGGCTGGTGCGTGCTGTCTCTGATCCGTTCCCGCACAATTCGACGGATCTGGTCCGGGTGCTTCACCATCCCGGACCGGACGGCACCACAACGCGCCTTTACTGCCCCAACCAGCTTGCCGTCCGGACATCGCTGGCGGCGGAGTCCCTGGGCGAAACGGTCCATGGGCCGCTCGTCGACGTACTGCTGCCCGAGGTTGCCCGGGAGGCGCACGCCGCGCGGATCGACCCGGATTCCTTCGCGGATTCCCTGGCCAAGCTGCATACCCGCTCAGCCACCTGGGGTGTGCCGTTCGGGTGGTTCGTGCTCATGCACGAGGATGACCAGACCGAGGTCATCGAGGAGGACGGCCGGGTACTTACGGTCCGCCTCTCAGCGCCGGTCCAGCAGTGCATTGAGCGTGCCCGGCATGCCGCGGCGGCCCTGGCCCTGGCCGCACCGGAACTGGATCTGCTGGACGAGCTCACCGACCTCGTGGCATGGATGGAGGCCTTCTCCCCCTCCGCGGTACTGGAGCTGGACTACGGCCCCGTGGCGGACCTGGTCTACCCGGATGACTCCCCGTCCGACGTGCGGCTGGGCATCGAATCGCTGGCCGACGGCGATATGACGGGCGCTGCCGCGGCGTACCGGCGGCTGGCCGGACGCTGGATTCCTATCCGGCAGCTCGCCCGCGCTTCCTGAGCAGGAACGCCCCCGGGCCTCCTGAGCAGCAGCAATCCCGCACCTCCGCCCGGGAACGGGTCAGCGGACCCGTTCCTCCCGGCCCAGCCGGTACCGCCGGCCGGCCTCCAGGCTGATCAGCACCGTTGAGCTACGGCCCAGCGCGGCGTCAAGGGCCTCAACCAGGTTCGTTGCGTCTGCCGCCACGAGATGCGGCGCGGCTCCCTGCCGGGGCACAATCCGCACCCGCAGCCCGTTGCCGTCCGCCAGGGCCCAGGTACTGACTCCCACCGAGGTCACGTCCGGGTCTTTCAGCAGGGCCTCGCGCAGTGCCTGCTCGGGCACCAGGCCGCTGATGGCAATCCGGCCGGGTGCGCCGTCGTCTTCGTATTCGGCAACCAGGGTGTCCGCCCGCCCGCGGCCCTGCGCGGCGATCCAGAGCACGAGCAGGACAGCGCAGACAACCATGGCCAGGGCCAGGGCGGGCCAGAGCCAGCTTTGGCGCTGTCCCGGAATAGCCGTGTCGCGGAGCAGGCGTCCACCGTCGGCCAGAATCGCCGGGGCGGTGTCCTGCCACCAGCGCGCGGCGGCAGGGTCGACGCTGAGCAGCAGCAGGCCTCCGCCCAGGACCAGCAGCAGCAGGCCGCCGATGCCCAGGAGGATCCGGTTGACGGAACGCGGTGTGCGGTTCACTGTCCGATCGCCCCCACGGTTGAAACGAGTACGCTGACCGCCGGCAGCGGCTGGAGACCGGTGAGCGCCAGCTCATCCTCCACCGCTGCGCGGAGCGCCTCCGGATCGACCGGGATGCCGGAGGTGGGACGTACCCGCACCTCAACGCGTGTCCGGCCGACCGTCACGAGGACCTGCTCGGAGGTGACCCCCGCGGTCAGCCGGGCGCGGCGGGCTAGCGAGGAGGCGAGGACTTCGGCATCCACGACGACGGCGGCACGCGGGTTGGGCAGGGCGTAGCGGGCGCGGCGGCCGGGCAGCACTGCCATGAGGAAAAACCAGAGTCCGGCGAGAAAGATCAGGGCGCCGGCCAGCCCGAGCATCAGGGGATCGGCGTCGCGCGGCAGGCCCGCGAGCCAGTGCGCGAAAGTTGGCGGATCGATCAGCCATTCGTCCTGCCCCAGGGACTGCAGTACTGCTTCGAGCAGGACGTACAGGCAGAACAGGATGCCCAGGACAGCGGCAATCACCGCAGGAACGGTTCGTGCGGCATGGGTTTCCCGCCGAACGATCCGTGCGGTCGATCCCGCGGTGGGCGGGGCGGCAGTTGTGTCGCTCATCTCACGCGGCTCCCTTCCTGTACCCGAATGCCGGTGACCCGGATATCAACGAGGGAGAGGATTGAACCGGTGAGGTAGGTGATGCGCTCCAGCAGCACCGGCTTAGCCGCGCGGGCACGGTCCCAGACCGAACCGCCGGTCCGGGCTACCAGCCCGGGATCCGTCGCTACTGCTCCCAGCGGCGGCATGGTGACCGGAAGCGCCAGCGACAGTGCGAGCAGCCCCTGGTCGTCACTCCAGGTGACGCGGACGGCCGATGCGGCAACCCCGAAGTGTTCGGCTGCCACGGCCTGCGCGGTGCTGGTCAGCGCCTGGGTGCTGATCCGGTTATGCCCGGCCAGCGGCGGCGCGGGGAGGGGTTTGGCTTCCCCCGGCACAACGGCTGTGCTCATGAGGACGAACGTCGCCCGGTGAGCGCGTCCCGGACGCTGCGGAAGTCGACTTTGCCCTCCGCTGCCCGGCCGAGGAACGCACCGACGGCGATGAACAGTGCCATCAGCAGGAATCCCCAGAAATCGAAGAGAAGAGCGGTGAAAGCCAGCACGGCACCCACGGCCATGCCCACGACTGTCGGTTTCATAGTTCCTGCCTTACCCGTCGTCCCCCGCGGGGAGGGATCCGCATTGATTGGTCTGTCGAAGCCCGGAAGATCCCGCATGCTCAGTCCTGGCCCGCGGCCGGCTGGCGCTTGACGGCCCGGGGATCCAGTGCCTCCGGAACATGCACGTCCGCGACGGACACGTTGACCTCCACGACGTTCAGTCCCACCAAATCCTCCACGGCCGCGTATACAGCGGAACGCACGGAGTCGGCCAGCCTGGTCAGCGGGATGCCGTAATCGGCCACCAGGGTGATGTCCACGGCAGCCTCGGTCTCACCGACCTCGACGTTCACCCCGGCTGTGGCGCTGCTGTCGGAACCGGCGACGGCGTCCCTCACCGCCCCCAGCGTCCGTCCGCCGCCGGTGCCCAGCGTATGCACGCCGGGAACTGCCCGCGCGGCGATGGCAGCTACCTTTGCCACTGCCTGCTCCGCTATGGAAGTCCGGCCGCCGGGCTCTTCGCCGGGAACGGCACCGGACGGGTTGGCGGCACCGGGGACCGGGGGTACATAGGGCTGCGCCGGGGCCGAAGCGGGCTTCGGACCGGCAGCGGGCGGCGGGGAGACTGCACCCGAACCGGCCGGCGTTGGGCTCAGTGGCTGGTTTCCGGCAGCGGCAGGACCGTTTCCCGGTGTGATCTGGGCATCTTCCATAAAAGCCAAGCCTATCCCCTCGCCTGCGTGGTTGGGCAGGGAGGCCCGGCCTCAGACCATGCGGGCGCGGGCGGAAGCGGCGGCCCGTGACCTGGGTGGGATCGATCCCCATGAACAGGTTCCGCGGCTGCCATTCAGCCTGCGGGTGACTTGCGGGATTCGCTGCGGTCCACCGGCTATCCGGGTGTCCGAAGGCTACCAGCGCCGGAGGCCTTCACGCGGATTCAGTTTCCTGCCAATATCTCCAGGCCTGCTCCAGTCTTGGGGTTGGGATGCCGAGCAGGCGGGCGGAGGCTAAGGCATCGGACATGACGGCTCGCGGCTCGGCTCCGTTCGGGTTGGCATGGGCTGCGAGACTCGCCTGCGCAATGGGGAAGAGACGGGTGGCCCAGCCTGACAACGTGCCGGCCGATCGGGGCAGACGGGCAGGCATGGAAGCTGTGCGATGTCGACTCAGGTCGATGCCTCGCGCCTCAAGGACGGGGAGCATTTCCCGGCTCGTCCTGAACGCTTCACGCAGCCCGCGCCCGTCCCCGATCATCTTCGCCAGGCCGCCGGCCTTCAGCGCCTGGGAGAACATACCGACGTCCATTGCGAAGTGCAGCCACAGCCAACCGCGGATGTCACCCTCTTCCTTGACGGCAAAACCTGCCTGTTTGAACATCCCGTGCACCAGACCCTTCCGCCAATCGGACGCGTCTCCCGCAGTACCGATGGTCACCGACCGGAAGAGTGCGCCGTGCAGGGCGCCCTCACTGTGGAATCCCCCGCCGGCTCCCGGAAATCCGAATACGACCTGGTCTGCCGGGAGGGGCAATACTGCAGTTGGCGGGTCTTCCCATATGTTGCCGAAGATCAGCACGGTGGCTTCACCGGCGTATGCAGCCACGGTCGCAGCAGCCTCGCGTAGCCGGTGGTGCCCGACGCTGAGCACGATTACGTCAAACTGCCCTCCGGGATCCGAGCTGTCCCGGAGCGCGGGGGTGAACGCAGTGCGGGTTCGTTTTCCGTAAACGGATCCGCGGCCGTCGAGGAGATCAATCGTCAAGGAGCTCCCGTACTGCGGAATGCGTGTCGAGCGAACGGCGAAGGCAACCTCATGGCCGGCGGCAATGAAGGCCTTGCCGTAGATCGTCGAGATGACACCACGGCCGAACATTAGGATTCGCACTCATCGCCCTCCGGTAAAATGGAGATAGTCTCCGCTCGCCACAATATGGAGATCATCTCCACTTGTCAAAGGAAAGCACTATGCCTGACGGAAAGCCGATGCGCAGAGACGCCCAACGCAGTCGCGACGCGATCATCACGGCGGCCCGGCTCGTATTCGACGCAGGTGAATCGATCCGTTTCGATGACTTCGCCGCCCGCGCCGGCGTCGGCGTCGGGACACTTTACCGGCACTTCCCAACGCGGGAGACACTCGCGGCCGCGGTGTATACAGCCGAACTGTCGGCACTGTGCACCCTGGCAGGCGACTCGAGCCGACCGCCCCACGAGCGGCTCGACGAATTCATCCACTCGTTCGTGGCTTACCTCATTGAGCATTCGGCGCTTGCGCGCGCGCTGTCTGCGCTCGTCGATCCTTCGACGCAGGCCGCGGGCGGAAGTGAGATCGAACGGACGCTCTCCAGCCTCATGCTCGCCGCTGCGAAAGAAGGCACGATCCGCGACGACGTGGGCCCGGGCGCCGTGCTTGTCGCCTTCCACGGTATTGGTTCAGCCTCAGACCGGCCGGAATGGGCCACAGAAGCACGGGATCTTGCCGCACTCATCATTCAGGGGCTAAGGGTGCCGAAAGCGGCACAATCCGACGGGATGCCTGGCCGCTCTCCTCGTCCAGCTCCCTGATCCCTGATCCCGGCAGCCATTTGGGGTGATCAGGCGGTGGACTGCCCATGGATACACCGGGCTGACGAACCAGAATGAAAGAAAAACCCCGCACTCGGTGAGTGCGGGGTTTTAGCTGGTGGCTCCGACCGGCGTCGATCCGGTGACCTTTCGATTTTCAGTCGAACGCTCTACCAACTGAGCTACAGAGCCGGGCATCATCGAAAAGATGATCACCGAGATCTTCCAAATCGCTTCAGAAAATCTGAGCGACCCTGACGGGACTTGAACCCGCGACCTCCGCCGTGACAGGGCGGCGCGCTAACCAACTGCGCTACAGGGCCTTGCTTTTCACGAGTGTCAACTCTACCAGCTTTTCAGCGGTGTAATTACCACTCTCGTGAGTACCCCCAACGGGATTCGAACCCGTGCCGCCGCCGTGAAAGGGCGGTGTCCTAGGCCGCTAGACGATGGGGGCTTAGAACACGCAGCGTTCAACCTGGCTGACACCGGAAATTTCCCGGTTCCAGTCGTGTTTCCCGGCTGCGGACTTATAAAACTATAGGGCCTCTTCGCGCGATCTTCAAAATCGGATTCCGGGCGCCCCCGGCTAGAGTGGAAATGTGCCGATCGAGATGAGCCCCGATGACTTCGAAGCCGCCGTCGACGACGCCCTGAACTCCATTCCCCAGGACCTGGCCAAGGCGATGAACAACGTGGCTGTCTTCATCGAGGACGAGTACGTTCCCGGCCCGCATGAAGACCCGGAAACTGAACTGCTGGGCCTGTATGACGGCACACCCCTGACCGAGCGTGACTCCTGGTGGGGCGCCGGCTCCCTCCCGGACCGGATCGTCATCTTCAGCGGCCCCCTGACCCGGATGTGTGAATCCAGGGATGAGCTGGTGGACGAAATCCGCATCACCGTCATCCACGAGGTGGCCCACCACTTCGGCATCGATGACGCCCGGCTGCACGAACTGGGCTGGGGCTAGCTAGCCTGTAAGCATGGGCGATCATTCCGGCCACAGCCATGGCCTGCCGTCAGGCACAGCCACGGGCAGGCACCGCCGCAAACTGCTGGCCGTTTTCCTCATCACCATTACCGTGGTGGTCATCCAGACCGCCGGTGCACTCGTCTCCGGTTCCCTGGCCCTGCTTGCCGACGCCGGACACATGCTTTCGGACGCCGCCGGTGTTTCAATCGCCCTGCTCGCCGCCTGGATAGCCGCCCGTCCAGCCACTGCGAAACGGACCTACGGCTACCAGCGGGCCGAGGTCCTGGCGGCTCTGGCCAACGCGGTGCTGCTGATCGTGATCGCCGTCGTCATCTTCACCGAGGCGGTCCGCAGGATCGGGGACGCCCCGGAGGTCCAGACAGGGATCATGCTTTTCGCAGCGATCCTGGGCGGACTGGCCAACCTGGTTTCTCTGCTGATCCTGCACTCCGGGCGCAAGGAGAGCCTGAACGTGCGCGGCGCGTACCTGGAGGTGCTTGGGGACCTGCTGGGCTCGGCCGCCGTGGTGGTGTCCGCCGTCGTCATCATCCTGACCGGCTACCAGCAGGCGGATGTCTGGGCTTCCTTCCTGATCGCCGCCATGATCCTGCCGCGCGCCTGGTCGCTGCTGCGCGAAGTGATCGATGTGCTGCTCGAAGCCACGCCGCGCGGCGTGGACGTCGAAATGATCCGTGAGCACGTGGTCAGCGTGGACGGGGTGCAGGACGCCCACGACATCCACATCTGGACCATCACGTCCGGAGTCCCGGTGTTCTCGGCGCATGTGGTGGTGGATGAGGAATACCTCACACCCGACGGGGTGGACACCATCCTGGACCGGCTCTCGGGCTGCCTCTCCAGCCACTTCGACACCGAACACTGCACGTTCCAGCTGGAACCTGAACGGCATGCCGTCCACGAAGGTGAACGGCACGCCTGAAACCGGCCCTAGTCTTCGGCCATGGGGCCGAACTTCGCCCGGTCCGCCAGGCGGGGATCGTCGTAGTCGGGAACCACCATGACGGGGCCCTTCGCGTGGTGCAGCACGCTCTGGCTGGTTGAACCCAGCAGCATGCCGGCGAATCCGCCGCGGCCCCGGGTGCCCAGCACCACCAGCTCAACGTTCGCCGTGCGGCCCACCATGACCTCCGCCGGCGGGCCGTCCACCAGTTCTACGGACATCTCTACATCCGGGAAGTGACTCTGCAGCCAGTTCCGTCCGGCGTTCAGCTGCTCCATGAGCTCAGCGTGCAGCGCGTCGACATCCAGCGGGGCCGGGACCCAGGCCAGGGATCCGCTGAACGGAGGCAGGGCGCAGACGATGCGCAGCGGAAGACCCGTGCTGCGGGCCTGCTCGGCGGCGACCAGGGAGGCGGCCCGTCCCTGCTCTGAACCATCGACACCGACGACGACGGCCTGGTGCACGTCGTCCGCCACCGGGGAGCCCGCCGGAGCCGGAACCCCGGCTTCGGGCAGCCGGCCGGCGGTCCGCAGCGGAACAATGACCGTGGGGCATTTTGCGTGGGCGGGAACGGCACTGGACACGGATCCAAGCAGGCGGCCAACGAAGCCGCCGCGTCCACGGGACCCAACCACCACGAGGTCTGCGTCTTCGGAGAGTTCCAGCAGCACCGCAGCGGCGTCTCCGCTCTCCACCCGGGAGACGACTTCGAGTCCGGGCTGCGAGATACGTGCCACAGCTTTTTCCTGGACGGAGCGTGCTCCGTCGCGAATCACCGCGTCATCGACGGCGGTGTACCCGGCGTCCATTGACGACGCCGCGAAGATCGGAACGGTGTAGGCAGTCACCACGTGCAGCGGGACGCTGCGGCGCCGCGCCTCCCTGGCGGCCCAGGTGAGGGCACAGATGCTCTGGTCCGAGCCGTCAACTCCCACCACGATTCCGGAGCGGACCGCGCCCGCCTCAAACTCAGCATCGAACACAATCGGCTCCCTTCGGGGTGCACACAGCCACCCTCGGCTGCGCTCCTAGGGCCAGCCTACCCGCCGGACCACCGTGACGCGCGTGCCTTTCGCGCGGACCGCCGCATTAAAAGCTGCGGGCAGTACGGGTCTAATATCGAATCTGGGGCATTCGCCCGCTCCCGCACAAACACTCACTCAGAGGAACACAGCCATGCTCAAAGAAGGTTCAAGACTGGACCGGTATTTCGAAATCTCCAAGCGGGGCTCCACTGTTGGCACGGAGATCCGCGGAGGCCTGGCCACATTCTTCGCCATGAGCTACATCGTGGTACTGAACCCGCTGATCCTCGGAGGCGAAGACGGCGCCGGCAATGTCCTGGGCGGACCTGCCATCGCTGCCGCGACGGCGCTGATCGCCGGTGTGCTGACCATCGTCATGGGCGCCTGGGCCAAGCACCCGTTCGCCATGGCAACCGGCCTGGGAGTCAACGCCTTCGTTGCGGTCACCGTTGCCACCAATGAAAACCTCACCTGGCCGGACGTCATGGGCCTGGTTGTCCTGGCCGGCATCACCATGTTCATCCTGGTGCTCACCGGCTTCCGGACCGCCGTCTTTCGGGCTGTTCCCCCCAGCCTGAAAACCGCCATCGTGGTGGGCATCGGCTTCTTCATCGCTCTGCTGGGCTTCGTAAACGCCGGTTTTGTGCGCCGCGTGCCCGATGCCGCCGGCACCACCGTCCCCGTTGAGCTCGGTTCCGGAGGGGCACTGCTGGGCTGGCCCACGCTCGTGTTTGCCTTTGGCCTGATCCTCACCATCGCCCTGATGGCCCGGAAGGTCCGCGGTGCGATCCTGATCGGCATCCTTTCCTCCACCGTGCTGGCCGTCATCATCGAGAACGTTGCCTCCCCGGGCAACCAGGGCACCGGCGCAGCCACAGGCTGGTCCCTGGTAACCCCGAGCACGCCCCAGTGGGGCGCTCCGGACCTGTCCCTGATCGGCAACTTCAGCCTGTTCGGCTCCTTCGAGAAGCTGGGGATCATCGGCGCCTCCCTGCTGGCCTTCGTGATCCTGCTCAGCATCTTCTTCGACGCCATGGGAACCATGGTGGGCCTTTCCACCGAGGCAGGAAGCATCGACAAGGACGGGAACATCCCCAACGTTGAGCGCGTACTGCTCGTGGACGCGGCCGGTGCGATCGCCGGCGGCGGCGCGAGCGTCTCCTCGAACCAGCTCTTCGTCGAATCCGGCGCCGGCATTGGCGAAGGAGCCCGCACCGGTTTTGCCTCGATCGTCACCGGCCTGCTGTTCATTGCGGCCATGTTCCTGACGCCGCTGATCTACCTGGTGCCGTTCGAAGCCGTGGCCCCGGCCCTGGTGGTCGTGGGCTACCTGATGGTCACCCAGGTGTCCAAGATCGACTGGTCGGACATCGGCCTGGCGCTCCCGTCCTTCCTCACGATCGCGCTCATGCCGTTCACTTACTCGATTGCCAACGGACTCGGAGCCGGGTTCCTTGCCTACGTCATCATCCGCACGTTCCAAGGACGGGCAAAGGAAATCCACCCGGTCATGTGGATCGTCGCCGCGGCCTTCGCCGTCTTCTTCTGCGTTGGGCCGATCGAGGCAGCGCTGGGTCTGGCATAAGACCCTTTCCGCCGGCCGCCAAGCCGCCAAAGACCTAAAAGGGTGCCCCTGCCGGTTTGAACTGCTCCCCGAAAGTTGGACTGAGAAATCAGTTCACTCTCGGGGAGCAGTTCTATGCACAGCAGCAGTTCATTGTCGGAAGAGCAGCGTGAGGCAGCGGTAGCCTTATTTGAGCTGGGTTGGGGGTACAAGTCGGTAGCCATGAAGCTTGGCGTGAGCAAGAAGGCTGCAAACGGGTTATACGACCGCTGGAGAGTGCGCGGAGGGACAACACTATTGGCCAAGCCAACCAAGCGTAAGTTTTCGTTTGAGTTCAAGCTCATGGTTGTTCAGCGCTTTCTTGCAGGAGAAACGAAGGTCGCCTTGGCTCAGGAGTTCCAGCTGTCCTCACCCAATCTCATCAAGGCGTGGGTCAGTAAGTACCGCAGCGAAGGCGAAGAGGGCTTGCGTCCTAAACCGAAGGGCCGTCCGAAAGCGCTGACCGAAGCTCCTGCGCGGCCGGTGTCGGAGCTTGAACGGTTGCGTAGGGAGAACGAGCGGCTGCGGGCAGAAGTAGCCTTCCTGGGAAAAGTTCAGGCCTTGAGGGGAAAGGAACGGCGCTAAAAGTCCGCGCTGTCATCGCCCTCAAGGCCGAGCACCGTCTGGACTTGCTCCTTGACGTGGCCGGCTTGGCTCGGTCAACGTTTTTCTACCACCAAGCCCGCTTACAGAACCCGGACCCACAAGCTGAGCTCAAAGCCGCAGTCCGGGAAATCTTCGAGAAGAACCATGCCCGGTACGGTCACCGCCGCATCCACACGGTACTGGTCAAGCAGGGTTGGACCGTGGCGAAAAAGACCGTCTTGAAGCTGATGCGCTCTCTTCGGCTGGTCTGTAAAGTCCGGCGCAGGAAACGCTACGCCTCTTACCGCGGCGAGCAAGGTGTAGTGGCGCCGAACCTGTTGAACCGGGAATTCGAAGCTGCTGCACCAAACCAGAAATGGGTTACGGACGTGACTGAGTTCAGTGTCGGTGACCGCAAGCTCTATCTTTCACCGGTGATGGATCTCTACGACCGGCAGGTAGTGTCTTTTTCGGTCGGGGACTCCCCGAACCTGGAGCTCACGAATTCGTGCCTGCGCGATGCCCTGGCCAGCCTAAGGTCTGGTGAAGCGCCGATGGTTCATTCGGATCAGGGCTTCCAGTATCAGCACCGGTCCTGGCGTGCTCTGCTCAATGATGCCGGCGCAGTCCAGTCAATGTCGCGCAAAGGTAACTGCTACGACAACGCGGTGATGGAGAACTTCTTCGGTCATCTGAAGGAAGAGCTGTTCCACCGGGTCCGGTTCCTGAACACCGATGCCCTGGCAGCGCAGCTCCGCGAGTACATCGGCTGGTACAACAATGAACGCATCTCGACAAAGCTCGAGGGCCTGAGCCCGGTGCAATACCGTGCTCAGGCCCTCGCGGCCTAGGATCTTATTTGGCCAGTCCAACTTTCGGGGAGCAGTTCAGTTTGGCAGGGGCACCCTTTTTGTTTTTGTGGACCCATGCTGCGCCTCAGGCCGGCTGCTGTTCCCCGCCGTTCCCGGCGTCGGGAATCCCCGGATCGTGGATCACCGCGGAGCCTCGCCCGAAGGACCGGACCTTCGCGTCCTCCCAGAGGCGGGCCGGCATCGCCCCGCCCAGCAGGGTACGCGGCAGCGAGGCATCCTCGGCGAAGGGCACGTCGGAACCGGCGATGATGATGTTGCCGAAGCGCCTGCCCTTGAGCATGGCTGGGTCGGCAACGATGGCGGTGTGCCGAAAGGCCGACGCGACAGTTGCTGCTTCCCGCCGCGCCGTTTTCAAGTCGGGTGAGTCTCCGCAGTTGACCACATACAGTCCGTCCACTGCCAGGACCCGCTTGGCGTGGACCAGGAACTCTGCGGAGGTCAGCGGCACCGGGGTCTTGTCCCCCGCGAAGACGTCGCGGATGATCAGGTCCCGGCTGGCTTCGCTGAGGGATTCAGTGACCTCCCGGGCTTCGCCCACGCGCAGCCGCATCAGCGGGGACCGGGGAAGGTCGAACCAGCCGCGCACCAGTTCGGCCAGTTTTCCGTCCAGTTCGACGACGACCTGCCGGGCACCGGGATAGGCGTCCGCGAAGTACCGGGCCATGGAGCACGCGCCGCCGCCCAGGTGCAGCGCCCTCAGCCTGGTGTCCGCGGGGAAGCGGGATTCCACCAGTGCGGCGATCCAGCGCATGTACTCGAAATCCAGCTCACGCGGGTCCGCCAGGTCTATATGGGAGGAATGCACGCCGTTGATCTTGAGCAGCCAGCCGGTGGAGGAGAACTGGTCCGGCAGCAGTTCGCAGGTTCCGGTGTCGATCTCATAGCGGCCGGCCACCGGGCCGCCGCCGGAAACAGCGGCTTCACCGGACGCGCCCTTGCCGGGACGCTGGCGGCCCATCAGGAAACAGCCGGGGGAAGGTGGATAGGGCTCATGGTTCCAGCTTAGGCTTCAGGCGGCCGGCTCCACGGATCCGGGCGGCCGCCGGCAGGCGGGGCCACGGGCAGTCCCGGGCGGCCGCGGGCCACCCACCGGCAGGAAAACAGCTAGGAGTGGCCCCGGTATTCGTCTTCTGCCGCCAGTACCTGTTCCAGCCGCTCAACCTTGCCGGCAAGTTCTCCGGTATGGCCCGGACGGATGTCCGCTTTGAGCACCAGGGACACCCGGCTCCCGTACCGGCCGACGGCTTCCGTGGCGCGGCGGATGACATCCATGACGTCGTCCCACTCACCCTCGATCGTGGTGAACATGGCGTCCGTGCGGTTCGGCAGGCCGGACTGGCGGACAATTTTGACGGCTGCGGCAACGGCGTCGTGCACCGACGCGTCAGCGGACGGCCCCTCGGGGGCAGTTTCGGGGCCGACACCGGACGGGGCAACTGAGAAGGCAACTAGCATGCGCCCAGTCTGCCATCGGAGGCCGCGAACCTGAACTGTTCCGCCGCGCGGCGGACCAAAACTACTGGTCCGAGGAGGTCTGCGGCGCCACCGCGGGGGCGCCGCCGGCCTCAGGCGTTTCTGCGTTCTTCGGGTTCAGCCGGGAACGGCGCCGCCCGTAGACGAAATACAGCAGGAATCCGAATGCCAGCCAGAACAGGAAGTAGATCCAGGTTTCGACGGACAGGTTGGTCATCAGGTACAGGCACAGCAGGGTTGAGAGCACCGGAAGGACCGGACCAAACGGCACCCGGAAGGCGGGCCTGAGGTCCGGGCGCTTGCGGCGCAGCACCAGCACACCCGCGCTGACGACGACGAATGCTGACAGCGTGCCGATGTTGATCATTTCCTCCAGCACGTCCACCTGGGTGAAGCCGGCCACCAGGGCAACCAGGACGCCGCAGAGGATCTGCAGGCGGGCCGGCGTGGCGTGCTTGGAGCTGGTCCGGGACAGTGCACGGGGCAGCAGCCCGTCGCGGGACATGGCCAGCACCACGCGGGCCAGGCCCATCAGCAGCACCATGATGACGGTGGTCAGGCCGATCAGCGAGCCGATGGCGATGACCTGCGCCGCGCCGGTATTGCCCACCAGGCTGAAGGCTGTAGCCAGGTTGGGTGCTTCAACTGAGGCGAGCTCAGTGTAGGAAACCATGCCGGTCAGCGCCAGGGAGACGCCGATGTACAGGGCGGTCACAACGGCCAGGCCGGCGAAGATGCCGCGGGGCAGGGTGCGTCCGGGATTCTTGACCTCTTCCGCGGAGGTGGCAACGACGTCGAACCCGATGAAGGCGAAGAACACCACTGCCGCACCGGCGAAGACACCCAGCACGCCGTACTGGGCCGGCGCTGCGCCTGTCATGAAGGAGAAGAGCGACTGCGCCATCACGCCTTCGGTGCCGGCAGATTCGGTGGAAACCGCATCCGGGATGAACGGCGTGTAGTTCTCGAAGTCGATGTAGAAGAAGCCGACCACGATCACGAACAGCACGACGCCGATCTTGATCAGGGTGAAGACGTTGCCGACGCGGGCGGAGAGCTTGGTGCCCATCACCAGCAGCACGGTGAAGAGGGCCACGATCAGGAACGGACCCCACGTCATGTCCACCGGGCCGAGGGAAATGGTGGGCGGAATGTCCCATCCAATCAGCCCAAAGACCTCGCTGAGGTAGATCCCCCAGTACTTGGCGATGACGGCCGCGGCCGTGAAAAGCTCGAGGATGAGGTTCCAGCCGATAATCCAGGCGATCAGCTCGCCCATGGTGGCGTACGTGAAGACGTACGCGGACCCGGCAACCGGGATGGCCGTGGCGAATTCCGCGTAGCACATGATGGCCAGGGCACAGGTGACGGCCGCAAGGATGAAGGACAGCGTGACTGCCGGACCGGAGAACTGGGCCGCGGCTTTGGCGCCAACGGAGAAGATGCCGGCGCCCACGGCCACGGCCACGCCCATGATCATCAAGTCCCACGTGGTCAGGGACCGTTTGAGGCGCCTGCCCTCCTCATCGGCGTCTGCGAGTGATTGCTCAATAGGCTTGGTGCGGAACAGGCTCACTTGCTCGGGTCCTTGCTGTGGGGGATGCCAGGAACAGCCATAAGAAGGCCGCGGGTATAAGTGTAAACGCAGGCTGCTGGCTAAGTGCAGTTCGCTTTGCGAGTATGGATTAAGCCTGTCTGCGCGCGGGCGCTTTCCTAACAGAACGGACATCGCGATGGCCCGAGGAATCTATGTGAGCGCCATGACTCCGGGATCCGGCAAGTCCCTGATCAGCCTTGGCCTCGCGGACATGCTCCAGCGGCACGCGGACCGGATCGGCTTCTTCCGCCCAATCGTGGAGGGCACCGACCGCGACGATGATCCAATGGTGCGGCTGATGCAGCGCCGCTTCGACCTCAGCACCGCCAACTGCCGCGGCGGCCTGACCCGACCGGAGCTGCGTGCCCTGCTGGTTGCCGGTGAACGCGGCGAGGTGGATGCGCGCTGCCTGGCGGTCTACAGCGAAATCGCGGCGAACTGTGACGTGGTGATCGTGGAGGGCACGGACCTTTCAGGGCACGACGTCGCCCTGGAGTTCGATCTCAACGCACGGCTTGCGAACAACCTGGGTGCCATGGTCATGGCGGTGGTGAACGCGCAGGACCTGGGCGTGGAAGAGGTGGCAGACGCCGTCGACGTGGCCCGCCGCGAGCTCGCGGCCGCCAAGTGCGACCTGCTGGCCGTCATGGTGAACCGGGCCGGGGAAGACGCCGTGGATGAGCTGCGCGCCCACGTCCGGCCCGGGGCTTCCAACCGGCCGGTCTACGTGCTGCCGGAACTGGCCGAAATCTCCCAGCCCTCGGTCTCGGAAGTGGCCAAGGCGCTCACCGCGCGGCAGATTGCCGGCAGCCGTTCCCTGGAACGGGACGTCACCGGGGTGAAGGTGGCGGCCATGACGGTGGGGAACTTCATTGGGCAGCTGGCCGACGGCTCGCTGGTGATCGCTCCCGGTGACCGGGCGGACGTGATGGTGGCAGCGCTGGCGTCTTCCTTCTCCTCCGAGTTCCCCGTCCCCAGCGGCATGATCCTCACCGGCGGCCTGCCGCTGGAAGCTGGAATCCTGGCGCTCCTGGCCCAGGCGCCCTTCCCGGTCTTCGCCGTCGATTCGGACACGTATGCCGCGGCGCGGGACGTCAGCAACGTCCGCGGCGAAATCGCCACGGGCCAGCCGCGCAAGGTCGCCGCGGCGCTGGGTGTCTGGTCCCGCTACGTCGACGAAAAGGAACTGCTTGAACGCCTGGAGCTCCCCCGCCCGGAGAAAACGACGCCGCTGCGGTTCCTGAACGAACTCATTGTCCGGGCCCGCACCAGCCGCCGGCACATCGTGCTCCCCGAAGGGCTGGATGTGCGGATCCTGCGTGCGGCCGAGATCCTGAGGCGCCGGGATGTCTGCGCCCTCACGCTCCTCGGGCCCGCCGACGAGGTGCGGGAACTGGCCGCCAGCGAAGGCATAGACCTCAGCGGAATAACCGTGATTAACCCGGCCACCAGCGGGATGAGGGACGATTTCGCCCGGGAATACCAGCAGCTGCGGGCCAAAAAGGGCGTCACCCTCGATGAAGCGGCCGAACGCATGCTTCAAGGGGCATACTTCGGCACCATGATGGTGAAGCTGGGCAGGGTGGACGGAATGGTTTCCGGTGCCGCGCACACCACCGCCAACACCATCCGCCCCGCACTGGAGTTCATCCGCACCAGGGAAAACGTGCAAATTGTCTCCTCGGTGTTCCTGATGCTGCTCCAGGACCGGGTGCTGGTCTACGGCGACTGCGCGGTGAACCCGGACCCGGACGCCGCGCAGCTCGCGGACATTGCCCTGGCCTCCGCAGCCACGGCCGAGCAGTTTGGAATCACGCCCCGGGTCGCCATGCTTTCCTACTCGACGGGCGTTTCCGGCAAGGGGGACTCCGTGGAGAAGGTACGCCAGGCAACCGAGATGGTCCGCAGCGCCCGGCCCGATCTGCCCGTGGAGGGCCCCATCCAGTACGACGCCGCGGTTGATGTCTCGGTGGCCGCTTCCAAGGCTCCCGGGTCCACCGTGGCCGGCCAGGCCACGGTGTTCATCTTCCCGGACCTGAACACCGGCAACAACACCTACAAGGCCGTCCAGCAGTCCGCCGGGGCAGTGGCAGTCGGCCCAATACTCCAGGGCCTGCGCAAACCGGTCAACGACCTTTCCCGCGGCTGCACCGTTGACGACATTGTCAACACCGTGGCCATCACCGCCGTCCAGGCGCAGGAGGACTGAATGCTGGTTCTTGTGGTCAACTCCGGATCCTCGTCATTGAAGTACCAGGTGCGGGACACTGCTACCCGCGAGGTAGTGGCCAAGGGGCTCATTGACCGCATTGGCGGCCAGGAGGTGCCGGACCACCACGAGGCGCTGGTGCGGCTGCACCGGGAAGTCGCCGAAGCCCTGGACGGGAAGCCGATTGACGCCGTTGGGCACCGGGTGGTCCACGGCGGCGAGCGCTTCAGCCAGCCTGTCCTGGTGGACAATGAGATCACCCGTGCCATCGAGCGGCTCAGCCCGCTGGCCCCGCTGCACAATCCAGCCAGCGCCATGGGCATCCGTGCCGTAGCGGACCTGTATCCGGGCATCCCGCAGGTGGCGGTCTTTGACACCGCCTTCCACCGCACCCTTCCCCAGCGCGCATGGCGCTACGCCATTCCGCAGTCCCTGTACCGGCGGTACGGGATCCGCCGCTACGGTTTCCACGGGACCAGCTGCGACTATGTGAGCGGGCTGGCCGCGGATTTCCTGGGTGTCCCGCTGGAGCATTTCGACGGCGTGATCGCCCATCTGGGCAACGGCGCCTCCGTGACGGCCCTCCAGAACGGCCGGAGCGTCGACACTTCCATGGGCTTCACCCCCATGGCAGGTCTGGTCATGGGAACCCGTTCCGGAGACATTGACCCGTCCATCCTGGTATTCCTGGGCCGGGAGGGTTACGGCCCGGATGACATCGATAACCTGCTGAACCGGGAATCCGGGCTGCTGGCGCTGGGCGGTGCCGCGGATATGCGCGAGGTGGAACAGGACGCCGAGGCAGGCAACGAGCAGGCCAGGCTGGCACTTGAAATCGCTGCGTACCGGCTGGCGAAATACATCGGGGCCTACCACGTAGCCGTGGGAGGTGCGCAGGCAATCGTCTTTACGGCCGGGATCGGCGAGAACGCGGGCGACTTCAGGGCGCAGGTGGTGGATCTGCTCGGCGCGCTGAACGTGCGCCTCGATCCGGAGGCCAACGCAGTGCGCTCGGAAGAGGTCCGGAGGATCAGTTCCGCGGATTCGGCGATCGAAGTGCTGGTTGTCCCGACGGACGAGGAGGAAGCGATCGCAGAGGCGACCGTGGATACGGTGCTCGCCGCGGGACACGAGTAGCCACCGCGCGCACCGGCGCACCGCAACCCTGCGGGCGGGTACCCGGTTATTCCCGCGCAGGAGTCCGCCGACGGGCGACACCGGCCTTGGTCCGCTGCTATATTCAGGTCAGGTTAAGCAGATGCCGCGGATTCTTCTTGTGCGTGGAGCTGGCATGGAGCACAACCTGCGGGTACTGGTACGAATCGACACAAAGACCTCATCCGCCTGCATAGAGGTGCGCGGATGCCTGGTCCCGGAGAACTGCGGCGATCTGGTGGGCATCCTCCGGCATACTGCCCTGCTGGGGGCAGACCTGATAGTGAACCTTTCACGTGCATCGCATCTGGACGCGCTGGCCCTGGACGAACTCCTCGCCCGCGCAGACGAAGTGCCCTCGCGGCCCGTTGCGGGCGGGCACACCACGGTTGCGGTGCAGCTCCCGGAACAGCTGCCAACATGCCTTCCGCCGGCGCCGGCGCCGGCGCGTCCGCTTCCGCTGGACAACAAGCTGGCTTTCGAACTGGCCTTCCTGCAGCGCAGCGGCAAGGTGTTCCGCCGTCCGGGATAGCGCCGCCCGCACCCGCGCAGCACGCCTCTTTCCTCCCGCCCTGCCCTCCGGGACCGCGCCGCGCCGTAGAAATTGTCAGCAGCCTTATAAATTTGGCAGGATGGGGGCAACTTATCCCTCAGCAACCAGCAGGAGGTCAGCATGAAGGCAGTTACGTGGCAGGGCAAGCGGAAGGTCAGCGTCGAAGAAGTCCCGGATCCGGTGATCCAGGAACCAACGGACGCAGTCATCCGGATCACCTCCACCGCCCTGTGCGGCTCGGACCTGCACCTCTATGAGGTTCTGGGTCCGTACATGAACGCAGGGGACATCGTGGGCCACGAACCGATGGGCATCGTGGAGGAGGTGGGCAGCGCCGTCACCAACCTCAAGCGCGGAGACCGCGTGGTGATCCCCTTCCAAATCGCCTGCGGCAAGTGCTACATGTGCCGTCAGGGCCTGCAGACGCAGTGCGAGGTTACCCAGGTGCGTGAAAAGGGTTCCGGCGCGGCACTCTTCGGCTACTCAGAGCTCTACGGCTCGGTTCCGGGCGGCCAGGCCGAGTTCCTGCGCGTCCCGCACGCCGACTACGGCCCCATCAAGGTCAGCTCCGAGGGCCCGGACGACAGGTACCTCTTCCTCTCCGACATCCTCCCCACGGCCTGGCAGGGCGTGCAATACGCCAACGTGCCCGACGGCGGCACCCTCGCCGTCTACGGCCTCGGCCCCGTCGGCCAGTTCGCCGCACGGATCGGCACCCATCTTGGCTACCGGGTCATCGGCGTCGAGCCGGAAGCTGAGCGCCGCGAAATGGCGGCCCGCCATGGTGCGGAGGTGGTGGACTTCTCCAAGGACCTTGGCGACCAGCTCCGCGACATGACCGACGGCCGCGGACCCGACTCAGTGGTGGATGCCGTGGGCATGGAGGCACACGGATCCCACGCCGGCGCCTTCGCCCAGGCTGCGGTGGGTCTGCTGCCCGACGCGCTGGCGCAGAAGGCAATGGAAACGGCGGGCACGGACCGCCTCGCCGTCCTGCACAGTGCAATCGATACAGTGCGGCGCGGCGGCACCATCTCCCTGAGCGGCGTCTACGGCGGCACTGCGAGCCCCATGCCGCTGATGACCATGTTCGACAAGCAGCTGAACTTCCGCATGGGCCAGGCCAACGTGAAGCGCTGGATCGATGACCTGCTGCCGCTGGTAGAGGACTCCGCGGATCCGCTGGGCGTCACGGACCTGGTGACGCACCGGGCAGGCCTGGAGGCCGCACCGGAGCTCTACGAGAAGTTCCAGAAGAAGGAAGACGGCTGCATCAAGGTAGTCTTCCAGCCCGGCCTGAACTAGGCCACAGCAGCAAAAGGCTGTTCCTGTCCGGTTCTCGGGCGGGAACAGCCTTTTTTGCACCGCTTTCGATACTGCGCTGCGTCTTTCAGTACTGCAGTGCAATCTGGGGGCTTTAGCCGCGCAGGCTCCAGGCCCAGCGGATGAGGGGAAGCTGCAGGGGCAGGCGCAGCGTGTGGATGACTTTGTCCCGGTCCGAACCCTTTGCCCCGTAGGCGCGCTCCAGGGCGCTGAGGTGCCCGGCGATGAACGCCACGTACATCAGGGCCGTCCCGGTGGCCGCAGCACGGCGGGTGGCAGGCAGCAGCAGCGCTCCGGCGGCGGCTGCCTCGATGACACCGCTGGCCCGGATCCACTGGCTCCGGGTCAGGACCCCGAAGCGGCCGCCCTTGTCGCGGCAGATGCTGCGGGGAACAACCCCTGCGTAGAAGCCGGGGTTATTGAAGTGGTTGAGGGCGCTGGCGGTTAGCAGGGCAGCCATGGCGGCGGCTGAAAGTCTCTGGTTGGTCATGGACATCTTTCAGTTGGTGAAACGGCTGGCCGAGCCCGATGGTATTCCCGACAGATGAATGGCATCGGCGGCGCGCACCAGGGCCAGGTGCGAGAATGCCTGCGGAAAATTGCCGGCCATCCGGTCATTGCCGGCGTCATACTCTTCGCTGAGCAGTCCTACCTCGTTTGCATACCCTACAAGCTGGTCCATCAGCGCCACGGCCTCGGCACGCCGTCCCGTGTAGGCATACTGTTCCACCAGCCAGAAGCTGCACGCCAGGAATGGATTTTCTCCGGCAGCGAGCCCATCCACTCCGGTATCCGTGCGGTACCGCAGCAGCAGGCCCGCTGAATCCCGCAGCTCCTCTTCGATGAACTTCACGGTCCCGAGCATCCGCGGATCGTCATAGTCCAGGAAACCCACGTGCGGCAGCTGCAGCAGTGATGCGTCAGCGAGGCTGCTGCCGTAGGACTGGACGAACGCGTTGCGGCCGGCGTCGAACCCCCTCCTGAGGATCTCCCTCCGCAACCCGTCCCGCAGGGCCTCCCACAGCTCCACCGGCCCTTCGAGCCCGTACTGATGGGCTGCACGCGCAGCACTGTTGAACGCCGCCCACATCATGACCCGGGAATGGGTAAAAAACCGCGGCTCGCCTCTGATTTCCCAGAGCCCGTGGTCAGGCTCTTCCAAATGCCGCTCCAGGAAGGCCAGGAGTGCCCGCTGCAGTGGCCAGGAGAAGGCATCCTCACGGACTCCGTGGTCCCGCAGGCGGGCCAGGGAAACCATCACCGTGCCGACGACATCTGCCTGGTACTGGTCTACTGCTCCGTTGCCAATGCGCACGGGGATGGCACCGCCGTGACCGGGGAACTGCGGCAGGATGCGCTCCGGAAGGTCCCGTCCGCCGTCAACGGTGTACATGATCTGCAGGTCGTCCGGATCCCCCGCTACGGCCCGCAGCAGCCAGTTCCTCCAGTGGAGGGCCTCATTCGAGTAGCCGTGGGTCATCATCGCCTCAAGCGTCAGGGCAGCGTCCCGCAGCCAGCAGAACCGGTAGTCCCAGTTTCGGGTGCCGCCTGGCTCCTCTGGAAGTGACGTGGTGGCGGCCGCAACAATGCCTCCGGTTTGACCGTGGGTCAGCGCCCGCAGCACCAGCAGGGAGCGGAGCACCGGTTCCCGGTAGCGGTCGCTCTCTACGTGCAGTCCGGACCAGTGCTGCCAGTACTCCACCGTGCTGGCCATCAGGGCATCAACGTCGGCCGGCTGGGGTGTGGGCTCGTGCGAGTGGTACCACAGAAGCTCAAGATCCACCCGCTCGCCCTGACCCACCGTGAAAGTTCCGGTATGGCGGTGATCCCTGCCATGGGGAATATTTCCCCCATGCAGCACCATGGCACTCGGCCCCGCTATGGCCAGCAGTCGCTCAACGCCGTCCTGCTTTTCCCGGCGCATCCAGGGAGCCGTCGTCCCGTAGTTGAAACGCACTTCCAGTTCCTGCCGCATCTGCACCCGACCGCTGATGCCTTCTATCCGCCGCACCACGGCAGAAGGACGTCCCTGTGCCGGCATGAACTCCGTGACCAGCACTTCTCCGCCTTCTGAACGCCAGCGCGTCTGGAGGATGAAAGTCGAATCCAGGTAATGCCTGGAGACAACAGTCGCCGTTGGATCGGACGGCTCCAGGAGCCAGCGGCCGTGCTCCTGGTTGCCCAGCAACGCACCAAAGACTGACGGGGAGTCGAACCGGGGAACGCACAACCAGTCCACGCTCCCCCTGCGCGATACGAGGGCTCCGGTACGCAGATCGGAGAGCAGGGCGTAATCCTCGATTGGAGCAGCCATAAACCTACTCAAGCACAAGCCGCGCCGGGCGCCTACGGGCGCACCGCTTCCTGGCCGCCGCCGCCGTCTCCTTGAACCATCCGGGCCAGGACGCGCCGCATCCTCGCCGGGTAATTGGTGGTGAATTCCCGGACGCCCAGGGCGTAGGCGTACTCGGCGTCCCCGGGTTCATCGACTGTCCAGGCGCGCACTGTACGTCCGGCCTTCGCCCAGTCCGAGACAAGTCCGGGATGTGCGCGGAAGAACTCAACGCCCGGACCGGCGATACCGGCCGCACCTGATGCAAGCGTCGCCTTGGCCTCGGCCAGTCCGGCCTCCAGCACGGACCGGGCGTCGGTTCCCTCCGGCAACACGGCAGCGGCTTCCGCAACGCCCCCTTCATCGACGTCGGATACCAGCTGACAGACAAACTGTGCGTCCACGGTGCGGCGCAGGTGGGCCACCGACTCCGGGCTGAAACTCATGAAACTCACCTTGATGTTGGCCAGGCGTGAGGTGCGCGCGTCCCAGCCCCGGGATACCAGCAGCTGCAGGACAGTATCCTCAAGCTTCAGGCCAAACGGGCCGGGCTGCTTGAACTCCACGGCCAGGCCCACCTCCCGCCCCGCGGCAGCCAGCAGGTCCAGCAGCTCGGCGAGCGTGAGGAACTGCTCCGCGGCGGTGCCCCGGTCAGCGGGAACTTCCATGCCCTTCCAGCTGCTAAAGTCCAGTTCCCGCAGCTGTGCCAGGGTGTATGCCGATACCGGGCCGGTCCCGTTGGAGGTCCGGTCCACAGCGGAATCATGCAGAAGGACCGGCTCAAAGTCGGCGCTGAGGTGGACGTCGCATTCAACGCCGTCGGCGCCTTCGGCCACCGCCTGAAGGTATGCAGCCCGGGTGTGTTCCGCGTACTGGCCGCTGGCTCCCCGGTGGGCATAGATCTGGATCGGCACGTGGGACCTTTCGCTCGGTTGGGCTTTCACCGTACGCGAGCGCGCCCTCCTCCCGGGACACCGACGCGTGGGCGCAGCGTGGCGCCGAAGCCGTGCTGCTGATTAGATGGCAGTGCGGTACAGGCGCGGGCTCGCCGCGCACCGGGAGACCGGAACCGCAGCCGAGCTGGGACTGGAGGAGCGCCGGTGAGCACACCGCTGCTGGAAAAGGATGCCGTTAAAGCCGCTGCGCTGCGCCGGATGAAACTGGTGGCCACCGGGCTGCTGGTGCTGCTGGGCATCATCTTCGTGGTCGCGTTCGCCCTCCAGGACCGTTACCCGTGGCTCCAGTACGTACGGGCCGCGGCCGAGGGCGGCATGGTGGGCGCCTTGGCCGACTGGTTCGCCGTGACGGCCCTCTTCAAGCATCCGCTGGGCCTGAAGATCCCGCACACCGCGATCATCCCGCGCAACAAGGACCAGATCGGGGCCACCCTGGGCGACTTCGTGGAGGACAATTTCCTCTCCGACGAAGTGGTCAAGACCAAGCTCGATTCGATCGGCATTGCCCAGCGGGCCGGCGCGTGGCTGTCCCGGCCCGAGGGCGCCGAGCGGGTTGCCACCGAAGGCGCGGCTGCGATCCGCGGCATCCTCAGGGTCCTCGACGACGAGGCCGTTCGGGACGTCCTGGAGTCGATGTTCCGGCGCCACATCGTGGATGTTCCCTGGGGGCCGCCCTTGGGACGGATGGCCGAGCGCGTCTTCGAAGAAGGCCACCACCACCAGCTCGTGGACCTTCTGGTGGACAGCCTCAACGACTGGGTGCACCAGAACCCGGAGGTGGTGGCCCGGCTGGTAGCCGAGCGGTCGCCGTCGTGGGTTCCGGGGTTCCTCGATGACCTGGTGGGAGAACGGGTGCAGGTGGAGCTTGGCCGGTTCCTGGACGCCGTGCAGGACGATCCGAACCACCAGGTTCGCCGCTCGCTGGATGAATACCTCCGCGGGCTGGCCTCGGACCTGCAGCATGACCCCGGCGCGATGGCCAAGGCAGAGCGGATCAAGGAACAGGTGCTCGACGATCCCCGGGTGAAGGAACTGATGGCGCAGACCTGGGCAACCATCAAGGGCGCACTTGCCAATGCCGTGGATGACTCGGACAGCGAGCTCACCAAGAACTTCACATCCGCCGTACAGGACTTCGGGACCCGGCTGGTCAGCGAACCCGAGCTGGCCGCGAAGGTCAATGCCTACCTTGGCGACGCCGCCGGCTACCTGGTGCGGACCTACCGCAAGGACATTGCCGGCGTTATTACCGAAACGGTTGAGCGCTGGGACGCCGAGGAGACCTCCGAAAAGATCGAACTGCAGGTGGGCAAGGACCTGCAGTTCATCCGCATCAACGGCACCGTGGTGGGCTCGCTCGCCGGCTTGGCCATCTTCTCAGTGGCCCACGCCATCTTCGGCTAGCCCGCGCTGGCCAATGCGGCCAGCGCTAGCCGCGGATCTCGGGGAGATCCCGGATTTCGGCGGCAAGTTCGCCGGGGATGGTGTCCGGCGCCTGGCCGAATGCCCGGTGCGAAGCCTTGATCACCGACCGGCCCATGGTGTAGTTGCCGGCACCTCCAATGACCGCCCCGACTCCGAGAGGCAGCGCCCGTCCCACGATCACGGACCCCTGGCGCGCCAGCATTTTCTTGAGGAACTGCTTGCGGATCGTGGAGCCGATCGTGCCGAGCATGCCCGAGGACGCTCCGCCCAGGGCACTGCCCCAGGGCTGGCCCTTGCTGAGCTGCTGCATCATGGCGGTGCCCTCTTCGCCGAGCATGATCGCCATGACCACCGTGCGGGAGCGGTCCGGGTCCTGTAGGCGCACGCCGTGCAGCTCGGCGACGGACTGTGCGTACAGCGCCGTTGCCTCGAGGAAGCCCACCGTGGCTGCCACGGAAAGCCCCAGCGCCGCTGCGGTACCGACCGCGGGAACAATCGCAGTCGCACCCACCGCGGCTCCTCCGCCGGCGACGGCGGCGAGGTAGTGGTGTTCCAGGATCTTCACCAGCTCAGCGGCAGACGCTTCCGGATGCTTTCGCTGCAGGCGCCGAAGATTGGCCAGGACCAGGGGCCGCTGGACTTCCACGGCCCGTTCGATGCCCCGGGCAATATGGGTCTTGGGACGTCCGTCGCGGTCAAAGACGGCTCCGCCCGCAAGCCGAAGTGCGCTGTTGGCTTTGAAGCCCATGGATGCTCCTTTGGTAGTGGAAACCGGAAGGCCGCTTATTCAGCCTACGCGACCGGCCGTGCAGCCGGACTTAACCGGAACGGGCCCACGGAATAGCTTCCGTGGGCCCGTTCTCGGCTGCGGGCGCTGCGCGCATGCTTGTCTTACTAGGCGCGGGCGCCGCGCTTCGTGATCATGCCGTAAACCAGCAGGACGATCACGGAACCGAGGATAGCTACGAGCCAGGTCTGGATCGAGAAGAATTCCTCGAGGCCAATGCCGAAGATCGCGTTGCCGATGAAGCCGCCCAGCAGGGCGCCTACAACACCGAGGACCATAGTGATGATGATGCCGCCGCCCTGGCGGCCCGGAAGCAGTGCCTTTGCAATGGCGCCTGCAATGAGTCCCAGAATAAGGAAAGCAATGATACCCATGTGAATACTCCTTGCTGTGTGAGTGACTGGTGAAAGTCTGCGTGACCTGTGGGCCACGCTTTCCATAAGCGTACTTCATAAGCATGCTTACGCGCAGCCGTTTTCTTGCGGATTCCGTCCGACGGGAAACATAACGCCTAGTCAGAACGCTAATAAGGTGCCTTATTTTTCTCTGCCGGAAGGGCAAAAGTGCGTAGGAAAATGACCACATCCCGCACTTCACCAGCGCCGATCCGGTGGCCCATGCCTGGGTAGGTGCGTGCGGTGAGGAGCGTGTTCTCCTCCAGCCACTGGCCCGCCGCAGCGACGGCGTCGGAATGGATCACCCAGTCCGCGCGGTCCCGCCCCCAAAAGAACGGCACCGGGCTGGCCAGCGGTTCAGCCATCGCCAGCAGCTCGCTGCGCACGATGAACCCGGACAGCCCAATCACGCAGGTGAATTCCTCCGGGCGGAGCCGCAGGGCGGTCACCGCCATCGCCATGCCCTGGGAGAAGCCCAGCAGTGAGACGCCGCTGAAACCACCCCGCCGCTTCAGATCGGAAACGGTGTTCAGGAGACTGCTTCCCGCAGCCAGGACGTCGGCCTCGTCCGACTCCAGCATTGGATCCAGCAGGAACCATCCGCTGCGCCCGCCAACGTTGTACGGACCCCGGAGCGCTGCGCCGGTAATGCCCTCCGGCAGGTGCGGAAAGAGTCCAGTCAGGGCGGACTCATCTGATCCGTAGCCGTGCAGCATGACAAGAAGATGTGTTCCAGCCCATGCCTCTTCGGGGACGGACCAGGTGACCGGATGCATGCCCCCAGCCTAGGTGCCGCGGAGCGTTCCCCGCGTTTGTGCCGCGCAACCGCCCGCGGTCCGCTCTCCCATTGCATTGCCCCCCACCGGGAACCTACCGTTGCAGACAGCGCATAGTCGTGCGTCGCGGCCACTGAATGCGGGGGCACATGTTCGCAGGAAAGAACCGGGGCGCCATCGTGACGCTCACCGCCAATCCGAGCCTTGACCGGACAGTAGAGCTGTCAGGGGTCCTTCTCCGCGGTGCCGTCCAGCGGGCCTCAGGGGCCCATGAGGAGCCCGGGGGCAAAGGCGTGAACGTCTGCCGGGCACTTGCAGCCTCCGGTTTTCCCGCTGTGGCGGTGCTTCCGGGAGACAACGCTGATCCGGTGATTCAGGCACTGCGAACCACGGGCATAGCGCACCGGAACCTGCCGATCGGCGCCCCGCTGCGCGCCAACCTCACCCTGACCGAACCGGACGGCACCACCACGAAGATCAACCTCCCCGGGCCGGAACTGGGCGCTGCGGCCCAGGAGAGCCTCCTGGCCCTGGCCGTCGATGCATGCGGAGGCCCCGAGGGAACCGAACCGGCAAGCTGGCTGGTCCTGGCCGGCTCACTGCCGCCGGGAGTTCCCGCGGACTACTACGCAGTTGTGGCCCATGCCCTGCGGGCGCGGTTCGAAGCCGCAGCCCCGCTGCTGGCAATTGATTCCTCCGGCCCTCCCCTGCTGGGAGCGCTGCTGCATGATGCAGCACCTGAACTGCTCAAACCCAACGGGGAAGAACTCTCCGAGGTAACCGGCGTGGCCACCGGGGAAGAGCTGGAAGCGGATCCGTCGCTGGCCGCCGGGGCCGCCATGACACTGATCGAACGGGGTGTGGGCGCGGTGCTGGCCACTCTGGGCGCCCGGGGCGCACTCCTGGTAACCGCCGACGGCGCGTGGCTGGCAACCCGGCCCCCCGTCGCCCCAAAGTCCACGGTTGGAGCGGGGGATTCCTCACTTACCGGCTACCTTCTGGCGCAAACCGAGGGACGAACCCCGCCGGAATGCCTGCGTCAGGCCGTGGCACACGGCGCAGCCGCGGCCTCGCTGCCGGGAACCACCGTGCCCTCTCTCGAACAAACAGATCCCGGGGCCGTAACCGTGAGCCCGCTGAACCTCCACCCAGTGCCCGCCTCCGCCGCCCGGCGTGGCCCGGCTGCACGCACGCCGAAGGAGCAGGACTGATGTCAGAACTTATTACCCCTGATTTGGTCACCTTGGACCAGAACCTTGGCGGCACACGGGAGTCCGTGATCCGGCACCTTGCGGAGAAAGTGTCGGCCGCAGGCCGGGCATCCAACCTCGAGGAGCTCTTCACGGATGCCATGGCGAGGGAACAGAAAACGGCCACGGGTGTTCCGGGCGGAATCGCTATCCCGCACTGCCGTTCCACCGCAGTCACTCAGGCAAGCCTGGCGATGGCCCGGCTGAAACCGCCGGTGGACTGGGGCGCCAAGGACGGGCCGGCGGACATCGTCTTCTTCATTGCCGCGCCGGAAGGCGCGGACCAGGAGCATCTGCAGCTGCTGGCAAAGCTGGCGCGGTCCCTGATCAAGAAAAACTTCACGGCATCCCTGCGCAGCGCGGCCACACCGGAGGCGGTTGTCGAACTGGTAGACGGCGCTCTGGGCCTGGGGCCCGTCCCGGAACCGGACCGGTCCGGCACTGCCGGAAGCCCTGCCGCGGATGCTGCGCCGGCAGGCTCCAGCGCCGCAGCAGAGCATGCAGCCGCCGGCGCGGCAGCCGGAGGAGCCGCCGCGGCTGCCGGCGGTGCACCCCGGGGCGCACATGCCGAAGGCACTGCCGGCCAGCACCGCGCCGGTGAGGCGCACGGCGGAGGCGGGACGGCGACGTCGGGCGACGCACCGGCGTCCGCGGCCGGCCCCCGGCCTGGGCGCCTGGTGGCGGTGACCGCCTGCCCCACCGGAATTGCCCACACTTATATGGCCGCAGATTCCCTCGCTGCCGCCGCGGCGGAGCGCGGGATCGACCTGCAGGTTGAGACGCAGGGTTCGGCGGGTTCCTCCCCGCTTGATCCCGAGGTGATTCGAAACGCTGACGCCGTCATTTTCGCCGTCGACGTCGATGTCCGGGACAAGGGACGCTTCGCCGGAAAACCGCTGGTCAGCGGTCCGGTCAAACGCGGCATCGACGAGCCCGGAGTCATGATCGACGAGGCCCTGGCCGCAGCCAAGGACCCCAAAGCGCGAAGGGTCTCCGGAGGAGGCGGCGGCGGGGACGAACGCGCTTCCGCCGGCGGTGAGAGTTTCGGCGGGCAGCTCAAGCGGGCCCTGCTGACCGGCGTCAGCTACATGATTCCGTTTGTTGCCGGCGGCGGCCTGCTGATCGCCCTCGGGTTCCTGCTGGGCGGATACGAGCTCTCCCTTGCGAATGATGAAGGCATCTTGAACGGTGACGTCATCCTGGACGGGACCAGCATCTTCTCGCTTCCCTCTGAAGGACTGATGGCTTACCTGGGGGCGGTCCTCTGGAAGATCGGCAACCTTTCCCTGGCCTTTCTCGTGCCGGCTTTGGCTGGATACATCGCCTACGCGCTGGCTGACCGGCCCGGCATCGCACCCGGATTCACCGCCGGATCCGTCGCACTGTTCATGGATGCCGGCTTCCTCGGCGGCATCGCCGGCGGCCTGCTGGCCGGCTACGCGGCCATGTGGATTGGACGGTGGTCGGTGCCGAACTGGCTCCGCGGCCTGATGCCCGTGGTGATCATCCCGCTGCTTGCCTCGCTTTTCGCTTCCGGCCTGCTGCTGCTGGTCCTCGGCGGACCGATCGCCGCCCTCACCCTGGCCCTGAACGACTGGCTCTCCGGACTCACGGGTGTCGCGGCTGTAGGCCTGGGTGTCATCCTGGGGCTGATGATGGGCGCGGACCTGGGCGGACCGATCAACAAGGTGGCCTACGCGTTCGCGGTTGCCGGCCTGAGCGAAGGAGCCTTCGACAACCAGGCGCCGTGGCAGATCATGGCCGCCGTCATGGCAGCGGGCATGGTGCCGCCGCTGGGCATGGCGCTGGCCACCGTCCTGGACAAGAGCCAGTTCTCCCTTGCCCTGCGGGAGAACGGCAAGGCAGCCTGGGTGCTGGGGGCGGCGTTCATTTCCGAAGGCGCCATTCCGTTCGCGGCGTCTGATCCGCTGCGCGTCATCCCGTCCACGATGATCGGCGGCGCCGTTGCCGGTGCCATCTGCATGGCCGCCGGGGTAACCTCCCAGGCACCGCACGGAGGAATCTTCGTCTTCTTCGCCATCGGCAATTTCCTGATGTTCCTCGTGGCAATCATCGCCGGCACCATCGCAAGCGCGCTGGTCCTCGTGGGACTCAAACGCCTGACTGCCCCCAAGACCACCGAGGAGCCCGTCGTTGCCTAGGAGTACGGTCTTTATTTACAGAGAGGTTCAGTGATGCGCACCATCAAGGGAATCGGAGTCAGCCCCGGCCGGGTTCTGGGGCCTTCACTGCGGATGCCCCCGCCCGTGCCGGAGCCCGACGCCGACTCCAAGTACGCGCCGGACAGTTCCGTTGACCAGGAGAAGGCCCGCCTGAAGGACGCAGCGGATGCGGTGCGGGAGGACCTCAAGCACCGCTCCTCCGTTGCATCGGGAGACGCGAAGGCAGTCCTGGACGCAACGGCGATGATGGCCGCGGATCCAATGCTGCTCAAGGCTGCCGGCAAGCACATCAATCAGGGCATGTCGGCAGAACGGGCGGTATGGGAGGCCGGACTGGAAGTCGCAGCCATGCTGCAGGGCCTGGGCGGATACATGGCAGAACGCACGCAGGACGTGCTGGACGTCCGCTCACGCATCGTTGCGCAGCTGGACGGCCTGCCCGCCCCCGGCATCCCGGCGTCGGACGTTCCGTTCATCCTCACGGCGGAGGAACTGGCACCCGCGGACACCGCCACGCTTGATCCGTCCCTCGTCATTGGACTGGTCACCAGCGGCGGCGGCCCGCAGTCCCATACCGCCATCCTGGCCCGTTCCCTGGGCCTGCCCGCGGTGGTCGGAGCCGCGAGCGCGGATTCGATCATCGACGGCGCGGAGATCTACCTGGACGGCGGAACCGGAACGGTGGTGGTCAACCCCGGAGTTGCCGAGCGCGAAGCGGCACAGAAATACGCAGCCCGTTCCTCACTTCCGGCGTTCAACGGAGCAGGCAGCACGTCCGACGGGCACCGGGTACCGCTGCTGGCCAACGTCGGGTCCGGAAAGGACGCTGAGGCCGCCGCTGCGGCCGGGGCCGAAGGGGTTGGACTGCTGCGCACCGAGTTCTGCTTCCTTGGCAGGGACTCCGAGCCCAGCGTGGACGAACAGGTTGCCGCCTACGGTGCGGTCTTTGACGCCTTCCCCGGGCGAAAAGTGGTGGTAAGGACGCTCGACGCAGGAGCAGACAAGCCGCTGCCGTTCCTGACTGACAAGAGCGAACCCAATCCCGCACTGGGTGTGCGCGGCTTCCGCACCGATCGTTCCGCGCCCGGCGTCCTGACCCGCCAGCTGGAGGCGATCGCGGACGCGGCAGGCTCGCATGACTGCGACGTCTGGGTCATGGCCCCGATGATCTCCACGGCCGACGAAGCGTCTGATTTTGCCGTGATGTGCGCGGCAGCCGGCCTGGCGACGCCTGGCGTGATGATCGAGGTGCCCGCCGCGGCCATCAAGGCCGAGGCGGTGCTTTCCAAGGTGAAGTTCGCTTCGCTGGGCACCAACGACCTCACGCAGTACTCCATGGCCGCGGACCGGCAGCTGGGCACCCTCGCGTCCCTGAATGACCCGTGGCAGCCGGCCGTGCTGCAGCTGATCGCCATGACCGTCCAGGGCGCCGCGCTGGCCGGGGCAGCGGACAGCGTACCGCGCAACGTTGGCGTGTGCGGTGAGGCTGCCGCGGACCCGGCCCTCGCCGTCGTGCTGACCGGGCTGGGCGTGAATACCCTGTCCATGACGCCTCGGGCATTGTCCACCGTTGGCGCGGTCCTCTCCTCAGTGACCCTCGCCCAGGCCCAGGAACTTGCCGGAACCGCACTGGTAGCCAGGACCGCTGCCGAAGCCCGGACCCGGGTTCGGAGCCAGCTCCCCCTCCTTGAACAGCTTGGCCTGTAGCGCAGGCCGGCAGAACACCAACCCGGAAGGAAAAACCCCATGCCAGAACGCGAAGCGACCATAGCCAGCAGGGTAGGGCTGCACGCCCGCCCCGCCTCGCTCTTTGCCGAAGCGGCTGCCGCCCAGCCCGTGGAAGTCACCATAGCGATGCAGGGCGAGCCGGCGGAGGAAGCCATGGACGCCTCGAGCATGCTCTCACTCATGAGCCTCGGCGCCTCCCACGGAGACGTGGTGGTGCTGCGTGCCGAAGGCGAGGGCGCGGACGCCGCACTGGATGAGCTGGTGAAGGTCCTCGAAACCGATCTCGACGCGACCTAGGAGCTCGGTCGCCGGCCACCGTCGGTACGGGGGCCGATACAAAGCGAAGCCAGCGGCCGTGGGCCGCTGGCTTCGTTAGCAACTTCACGCTGACCCCCCACAGGCAGCGGACGTTACATATTCATTAGTCTGGCACAGGGTCATGAATTTGTGAACAAAACCGGTGATTTCCAACTCACATTTTTGTAACGTTTCCCAAGCCTGAGAAGCCCCCCGGATGCCGCATCTGCCGCCGATGCGATACCCACATGACGGCAAGGCCGAGAGTCACCAGAATGACCGCTGAAAACGGGAGAAGCAGCATGAACACCCCGATGTCCGCGACCAGGGTGAGACCGGTGAAGACCACTACCAACGCCAGCCCCAGGCCGAAGAACCCGGACCCCACGCGGTGCGGCAGCCGGTAGCGGGAATTCCTTGCTGCGGCGAGCGCCGGCGCGCAGACACAGGCAGCGACATAGGCGGGATACAGCCGCCCAAGCATGCCGTAAACCTCCACGCTCACCTGGTCGCCGTAGTCCAGCAGTCCGGTTGAAGTCACGGGGATGTCGCTGGCCACGAAGAATCCGGCTGTCAGCACAGCCGTGAGCCCAAGGACAGCGAGCCCCACCGGCCCCACGATGAGCCGTCGCGCCCATTCGGCACCGTAGGCAGCCGCGCCGCGCAGGCCCAGAATCAGGAAGACGCCGTACAGCGAGTAGCGCAGCAGCAGGTTCGCGAGGTTGAACCCGCCCAGGAGCGGATCGATGAACTCGTAGAACACCGGCAGGCTGAGTCCGGTCGAGACGGCTATGAGCAGCATGCAGAAAAAGATGCTGCGGTTGCGGCCGCGGATGGCGTCCGGCAGCCGGAACAGCGCAAAAAGGGAACTCAGCGCGAACGCCGAGACCTGAACGGCAAATCCTGCGGTCATCCCAGATTCTCCAAGAGTGCGTGGTCATACTTATCGTCTTGTTCACGTTTGCGCAGCACCTTGGCCAGCGCGTCCAGCCTGTCCCTGGCGAGCGAGACAAGTTCAGCGTCGGTGAGCGCCGCCAGGGCCTCTTCGCGGCCCGAGGGCGGCCAGCCGCCCTCCTGGGGTTCCAGCACCCCGGTAACCACCAGCCCACTGGTCAGGGACACACCCGCCTGGCGCGCAGCCTCGACGGCGAGCTTCGTGGCCAGGCGTCCGGCGGTCAGCTGGGCGGAGATGTTCTGGGGAGCGATTCCCGTGGCCGCGGAAAGCTGGTGGCGCAGGTCCCCGGGATCCACGGCGTCGAACCATGGCCTCACCGCTATCGAGTCGGCATACGCTGCTACCTTTGGCACGGCCGGATGCTCGCGGTCCGCGCCGGCCCTGGCCAGGAGGTACTCCAGGATGCTCTGGTACGGGACCTGGCTGATGAGCTCGGCAGGGGACGGGGCACGGCGGCCTTCGGCCAGGCCCCTGAAACCGTCGAATTGGGAGAGCTCTGCTACCGGGTCCTGGCCGTAGGCCCGCGCCACGCGGACGACGGTTGCCACGGCTACGTTTCCCCGCACCAGCTGCTGGGCCAGGGTTGAGCGCTTGATACCCGTCCTGCGGCATAGATCCGCGGTGGATTCAGTGGGAGCAACACGGTTCCGCCAGTTCTGGAAAGCCTTAGCGGAGACCCCCATCTAACCCCCATAGCTGCTCGATTGGATTCCCTGCGACCGGATCAGTATACTTCTAGCACTGGCTCCCCCCTCTGCGTTCCCCCCATATGCAGAGGCGGGAGCCAGCTCCAATTAACGCCGGTTAACGCCGGCGCCTATGGTGATTCTCCGCTGAGCCGCGGACTGTCCGCGGCGAAACGCCGATTAGTCGGCCCGCCTCCTGGCGGCGTCCCTGGCCCGCTCCCAGGCAGCTTCAAGCTCATCCACCGCACTGCCGTAGCGATCCACGGCCGCATCGTCAGCCTCGACGGACCCGGCGGCTTCATGCGCCGCCATCGCCTCACGCGCCGCCCGGGCGAGCTGGCTGGTTTCCTTTTCGCGCACGTCTGTCAGACCCGGGAACTCCGCGCCCTTCCAGGGGTCGAGTTCATACGAACCCCATTCCAGCAGGATGGCTTCACGCCGCCGGGCGAGGGAATCAATGCGGCGGCGCCGAATTTTCTCCACCCTCGCACGCTTCCTGGCCCGGTGCCGGCGGTCAACCCAGTACCAGACACCGGCGGACCCGCACAGGGCTAGCAGACCGACTACCGCTCCGGCGCCTGGCGCAGCGAGTCCTGCCCAGGCGATCGCCGCGACAACTGTCAATCCACCGGTGAGGCCTACCCAAAAAAGCCGCTCGCCGTCCTGCCTGCGCAGCGCCGTGTCCAGGGCTGGGGCGCAGAGTCCCATAGCAGCGGCGGCCAGCAGGAGGGCAGGCAGTCCCGCCGGAAACCCTGGATCCATGCGCCGGCCTCCTCTCCTTGCGACCCGTCGATACCGGCTGCGCCACCAAAAACTTACCAAGTATGCTGATAAACAGTGTCTCCGCCGAGGTATTCGGAAGACTCAAGCATTGCATGACGTCTCATAGCTAAGGAATGACATGTTGGTACCTGCCCCGCGCGGTGAACTCACCTCCGCGCTCCTGAGCGTGCTCCAGGACGGCCCGCAGGCGACTGCGGAGCAGTACGGGAAGCTCGACGGCGCCGCTGAACGGGCCCTCGCCGGCTCAACGGACATCCTGCGCGCCGATGACCTGCAGCTGGCCCTCTTCCTGCTGTACGAGCTCCACTACAGCGGACTGGACGGCGTAGATGCGGACATGGAATGGCAGCCGGAACTCATCCGGGTGCGCAGGAAGCTGGAGGCCGCCTTCGAGGCCGCCCTCCGCCAGGCCGTTCCAGTACCCGAGGCCCCCTCCCCCGCTGCGGAAGAGGTAGCCCAGACCCTGTTCAAGCTGGCTGCCGGCGATGACGGTCCCAGCGTGGCCCGGTTCGTTGCCCGGCATGCAACAGAAGACCAGCTGCGGGAATTCCTGGTGCTGCGTTCGGTATACCAGCTCCGCGAAGCTGACCCGCACAGCTGGGCGATTCCCCGCCTGCCCGTGGGACGCGCAAAGGCGGCCCTGGTGGAAATCCAGGCTGATGAGTACGGCGGCGGGCGGCCGGAACGGATGCACTCCGCACTGTTCGCGCGCACCATGGAAGGTCTTGGGCTGGATACCGCGTACGGGCGGTACCTGGACCGCATTCCGGCCCTGGTCCTCGCTTCCTCCAACGCCATGTCCCTTTTCGGATTGAACCGGCGGCTGCGGGGCTGCATCGCCGGGCACCTCGCCGCCTTTGAAATGACTTCATCCATCCCAAACTCGTTCTACACCCGCGGCTTCAAGCGGGCCGGGTATGGTCCGGAGGTCACCTTCTACTTTGACGAGCATGTTGAGGCGGATGCGGTGCACGAACAGATCGCTGCCAGGGACCTCGCCGGGGGGCTGGCTGAAGCTGAACCCCACCTGTTGAAAGACATCCTCTTTGGAGCTGCGACCGTCCTCACGCTCGATGCCCTGCAGGGCGCGGAGCAGCTGGAGGCGTGGAAGGAAGGCCGGAGCGCGCTCCGGGAGGACGTCCTGTCCCGGGTTGGCGCACAGGCCCTGGACGCAGCAGCAGCGGGCGCAGGAGGAATGGCATGAGCAGGCAACCGGCACCGGGCGGAGATGCAGTGTCCGTGCCCGGATCAGAGGTCACCATCGTGCCGTCTGCCGGCGCTCGGGCCGGAGAACCGTTCGCTGTGACTGAGTGTCCGGGCGGCCCGCTGCTGGTGCGGGGGGACTTCGAGATCATGGACAGCAGCGGCAACGAGGTGCCGAAGAACCGGGAGACGGTGGCGCTCTGCCGGTGCGCCGGATCCCGGATCAAACCCTGGTGCGACGGCACGCACAAACTGCTTCGGCGGGCCAGCGAAAACTGACGGCTCCTGCCGCGGGCCAGCAGCCCCGGACAGCAGAACACCCCGGCTCCAGACGGAACCGGGGTGTTCTCGCTTTTCAGCGGCGGGTGGGCCCTGTGGGGCTCGAACCCACGACCCACGGATTAAAAGTCCGATGCTCTACCAACTGAGCTAAAGGCCCCCCATCGATACGGCGGCACACGGCTGCCACATCGACTTTTCCACTTTATCGCACCCCTTGGTAATCGTGGAAACCCCGCCGGGGGCAAGAATCAACCCCGGACGGGCAAGTGGTTCCCATCTGCCGCGAGCGGCTTCGATTCCAAACACCGGCGGGAGTATTCTCAAACCATGACTGAGTCGAATGCATCGGTTCCCCGTCACCACAAGCCCAAGCTGTACGCCCCCATGGACTTCGCCAACCATCCCGGCGGCGCCGATCCTGCGAGGGTCTCGGAAGCCGCCCACCTGGCAGCGCAGGCGCTGGTGCACCACGGCAGGGAAAGCGATGACCCCGAGGTCACCCGCCGGCTCGTAGAGCTGGCTGACCAGCAGGGCCTCGAGGCGGTCGCGGAGATCTGGGCCACGAGTCCGGCCAGGTCCCTGCCAGGTGCCCTTTGGCGCCTCTACGCCCTGAGGGCCGCGGTCCAGCAGAACCCGGAGAAGGTCGCTGGCCTCTATGCCGCCGGCATGGAGGCAGCGCAGGTCTCCAGGGTGGTCTCCGGCGTCGCCGAACCCATGGGTGCCGAGGAAGTGCGCACCATGGCGGACACGATTCTTTCGGGCGCCTTCGAAGGGGATTTCGACGTCGCCCTGGAGCGTTTCGCCGCATTCTGCCGGGTAGTTGCCCTCGGTGAAACCCATCACGCGGACTCAACGGAAGCTGCCAGCAGCACGCGGGCCACCGAGCTGACCCGCAATGCCCGGCAGCTGCTGCTCACCGCGGAAGATCTTGAGCATTCGGCCGAAGCATGGCGCCGCGGGGAGCTGGACTGAGCCCGGCGCACCGTGCCCCGGCTGTGGACACTCCGGTTGACATCAGGGACCCCGAGTAGAAGACTGAAAGTGGTGTCGGACCGCGGAACCCCCGGGCTTCAACTTAGAGCCGCTTCGAGCGGCCTTCCGCCGAGAGGCGCTCCCGGTCCGGCACCGTTACTTTTTTCCGCATCGGATATTCTTACCGGTGTGATGACCCCCCAGCGCAACAGGCCAGTCCGGTGAAGCTCCGGCTGTTTCCCGAAGAAAACGCCGGCCTTGACCTGCTGTCCCGAATGGCCGCACAGGCCGTCAGCGGTACGGCCACCCTCTCCGAGGCACTGGGAGCGGAGCCGGAAGAATTCCCCAGGCTCGCGGAGGAACTGCACGCCCTGGAGGCGGAGACCACCGATCTGCACTTTGCGCTCATGACGCAGATGCGCACCAGCTTCATCAACCCGCTCCCCCGGGAAGACCTGTACGACCTCTCCCTGATCCTGCTGGCCCTCATGGAGCGGCTGGACAGCGCAGCGGAGATCGTCTCGCTGTACAAGCTGACCAACGTTTCCCGCCGGGCTGCCGAACAGCTGGAGGTCCTGGGCCGGCAGGCCGAGCTCTCGGTGGCGGCCATGCGCACCCTTGCCTCACTGGAGGACCTGGAAGACTACTGGATCGAAATGCTCCGGCTCAGCAAGCGGGTGGAACGCACGCACCGCATGTGGCTCGCCGAACTGATCCACGACCACAAGGCCCTGTCCTACATCCGCCACCGTGACCTGGCCGACCAGCTGGCCGCAGCTTCGAAGGAGCTTCGCCGCCTGGGCACCTATGTGGGCAACATCCTGGTCCGGGAATCGTAGTTGACCACCTTACTGCTGGTGGCAGTGTTCGCTTTTGCGGGCGCCTACGCTTTCATCAACGGCTTCCACGACGTCTCCAACTCCGTGGCCGCCGCCATCCGGACCCGGGCACTCACGCCCGGTGTCGCCGTCGTGCTGGCCAGCGTTTTCAACCTCCTCGGCGCACTCATGAGCACTGCGCTGGCTTTGGTGCTGGCGGACCTGTTCGTGAAGCTGCCCGCAGGCAGCTCGGGCCTGGGCATCCTGATCGCAGCCCTGGCCGCTGCCTGCGCGTGGGGCCTGTGGACGTGGTGGCGGCGCATGCCTTCGTCCTCCACGCACGCGCTGGTGGGCGGAATCGTTGGCTCCTCCGCGGCCTCGCCCCTGGTGGGCGGCCCGAGCGTTTCCGAGTCCTTCGAGCTGCTCTGGGACCAGATTGCCCTGCCACTGCTGCTCTCACCCGTTCTGGCTTTTGTCCTGGCGTACCTGCTGGTGTTCCCGGTGATGTGGCTGATGCGGTACAGCTCGCTGCGGCGCGGGGATGCCGGCAACCGAATCGCGCAGTCAGTACTCTCAGCTGCGTTCTCACTGGGCCACGGCATGCAGGACGGACAGCGGACCATGGCGGTCCTGGTGCTCGGACTGGCCGCGGCCGGCTATTCCAGCGGCGCCGGGATTCCCTGGGGCGTGCAGGTGTTCGCCGGCGTCGCGCTGGCAGTGGGTGCGCTCTTCGGCGGCTGGCGGATCACCCATACCCTGGGCTACCGGCTGGTGCGGATCGATCCGCTGCGCGGAATGAGCGCCCAGGCCGTGGCCACGGGAATGCTCTTCCTGGGCGGACTCTGGCTCCACATCCCGCTCTCCAGCACGCAGACCATGACCAGCGCCGTCGTGGGCGCCGGTGCGAACCGCCGGTTTGCCGCCGTCCGGTTCATTCCGCTGCGCGAAATCCTCTTCACCTGGCTGGTCACGGCCCCGGCTGCAGCCCTGCTGGGCGGCATCTTCCTGCTCGCCCTCAGCCCGCTGCTCTAGGCCCGCAGCTTTCGGCCCGCAGCTTTCGGCCACGCACTGCCCCTAACCCCGCCCGGCTGCATCGAGATTGCAGAAACTGCCCGATACAAGACTGTAACGGGCAGTTTCTGTGATCTCGATAGGTTGGGTGGGACGGGGCCGGATTACCCGAAGCGGCCGGAAACGTAGTCCTCGGTGGCCTTCACCGTCGGGTTGTTGAAGATGACCGTAGTGTCGTCGTACTCGATGAGCTTGCCGGGCTTGCCCGTGCCGGCGATGTTGAAGAACGCCGTCTTGTCCGAAACACGGGCGGCCTGCTGCATGTTGTGCGTGACGATCACAACCGTGTAGTCGCTCTTGAGTTCCTCGATCAGGTCCTCGATGGCCAGCGTGGAAATCGGGTCCAGGGCGGAGCAGGGCTCGTCCATGAGGATCACTTCGGGGGACACTGCAATGGCGCGGGCGATGCACAGGCGCTGCTGCTGGCCGCCGGAAAGGCCGGACCCGGGCTTGTCCAGCCGGTCCTTGACCTCGCGCCACAGGTTGGCGCCGGTCAGGGACTTCTCAACCAGGTCATCCGCATCGGAGCGGGAGATCCGCTTGTTGTTCAGCTTCACGCCGGCCAGCACGTTGTCCCGAATGGACATGGTGGGGAACGGGTTGGGCCGCTGGAAGACCATGCCAATGTGGCTGCGGACCGTCACGGGGTCCACGCCGGGGCCGTACAGGTTTTCCCCGTCCAGCAGCACCTCACCCTCCACCCGGGCGCCGGGGAGGACCTCGTGCATGCGGTTCAGGGTGCGCAGGAAGGTGGACTTGCCGCAGCCGGAGGGGCCAATGAACGCGGTGACGGAACGCGCATCGATCTTGATGCTGACGTCTTCGACCGCCAGGAAGTCGCCGTAGTAGACGTTGAGGTCCTTGACGTCGATTCGCTTGGACATTTAGTTCCTTCTGTTCTGTTCCTGGGGAGTTCCCGTCCGGGTCCTCCCGTGCCGCCGGGGCGGTGAGGGGTCTGGGGTCAGCGGCCCGTCTTGGGCGCGAAGATGCGGGCAACCAGGCGGGCGCCGAGGTTCAGCAGCATCACCATGAGGATCAGCAGCAGCGCCGCGGCCCAGGCACGCTGGGTACTCGGGTCGGTGTTGGTAGGCGACGTGGGGCTCATCAGCTGCCGGTAGATGAAGGTGGGCAGGGATGCCATCCAGCCGGCAAAGACGTTCAGGTTGATGGTGTTCACGAATCCGGCGGTCACCAGCAGCGGAGCGGTTTCGCCGATCACGCGGGCAATGGCCAGCGTTACGCCGGAGGCGATGCCGGAGATGGCCGTGGGCACCACGACCTTCAGGATGGTCCGCCACTTCCGCACGCCAAGGGCGTAGGACGCTTCGCGCAGTTCGTTGGGAACGATCTTGAGCATCTCCTCGGTGGAACGCACCACCACGGGGATCATCAGGACGGAGAGCGCGACGGCGGCAACGAAACCGGTGCGCGTTCCCGGGCCGAAGACCAGGCCAAAGAATGCGGCGGCAAAGAGGCCGGCAACGATCGAGGGGATGCCGGTCATGACGTCCACGAAGAACGTGATGGCCCGGGCCAGCGGGCCGCCCTTGCTGTACTCCACCAGGTAGACGGCGGTCAGCAGGCCGATCGGCACGGAGATGATCGTGGCCCAGAGGGTGATTAGCAGGGTGCCCATGATGGCGTGGTAGGCGCCGCCGAGGACCGGCCCGCCGTTCGCCACGGTCTCGTTGTCCACGGTGCCGGTCATGCCGCCCATGGAGGTGAACAGGAAGTCCATGCTCAGTCCCGGGATGCCGCGGACCAGGACGGTGAAGATCACCGAGACGAGGGGAACCAGCGCCAGGATGAACGCGCCGTAGACCAGGTTGGTGGCGAACCGGTCGGCAGCACGGCGGCTGCCTTCGACAGCACGGGTGGCGATAGTGCTTCCGGCTACGAAGAGCACCGCGGCGAAGATGGCGAAGGTGGCGATGCTGAAGCCCAGCAGGGCCGAGAACGCGGCCCCGAGGACGATCGACGCGGCGAAGGCGGCCCAGAGGGCCCAGCCGGGAAGCTGGTTCTTGGTCAGGGACGCGGAGCGGGTCAGCGTGGTGTCAATCATCAGTTGGCTCCCGAGAATTCTTTGTGGCGGCTGATGATCCAGCGGGCAATGACGTTCACGATCAGGGTGATCACGAACAGCACCAGCCCGGCGGCGATCAGCTCAGAGAGGCGCAGGCCGTAGGCCTCGGGGAAGTTCAGCGCAATCTCTGCGGCGATGGTCTGGTTGCCGGGGCGGATGAGGCTGGCGATCAGGCCGCCGGAAGAGAGCACCAGGGCCACGGCCATGGTCTCGCCGAGGGCGCGGCCCAGGCCCAGCATGACGGCGCTGATGATTCCGGGGCGGGCAAACGGGAAGACCGCCATCCGGATCATTTCCCAGCGCGTGGCACCCATGGCCAGGGCAGCTTCCTCATGCAGCTTTGGCGTCTGCAGGAAGATTTCCCGGCTCAGCGAGGTGATGATCGGCAGCACCATAACCGAGAGCACGATTCCTGCGGTCAGCATGGTCTTGCCGGTCTGGCTCGCCGGACCCGCAAAGAGGGGGAACCAGCCGGCGTTCTCCGCAAGCCAGTTGTACGGGCCCACCAGGGCCGGCGCCAACACGGTCATACCCCAGGCGCCGTAGACGACAGAGGGAATGGCGGCCAGCAGGTCGACGACGTAGCCAAGGCTCTGGGCAAGCCGCCGGGGCGCGTAGTGGGAGATGAAGAGTGCGACGGCGATGCCCACCGGAGTGGCGATCAGCAGCGCGATCGCAGCGGCAATTACCGTGCCGATGACCAGCGGGAAGATGTAGGCGAGGAAGCCTGATCCGCCGGAGATGTCATCGGAAGAAGCGGTGAAGGTGGGAAGTGCCTGCCAGAGCAGGAAAGCGGCTACCGCAAAGAGGACGGTAAGGATCAGACAGCCCGCCAGCAGTGTGATGCCGGAGAAGACTTTGTCCCCCGCGCGCCCGGCACCGCCGGTGCCCTGTATTGACTTGCTTGACACTGCACAACCCTTCGAACTTCGTTGGCAACTTGCTTGATGTGGACAAGACACCGCACTCGCCAGTTTTCACTGATCGGGTGCCAGATTCAAGCTGGCCCCCGGCCCGGCAAATGCCCCCGCACCGCGCTCGTGGCGCCGTGCGGGGGCATCTGCCGGCTTCCCTTCGGTTAGGAAGCGGCCTTGATGGAATCAATCGCCTTGGCGGCCTGCTCCTGCAGCGCGGCGGACATCGGCGCGTTACCTGCGGCTTCGCTTGCGGCGGCCTGGCCCTCTTCGCTGACCACGTAGGAACCGAAGGCCTTGATCAGGTCAACGGTCTCCTGGCTCTCGTAGGTGGTGCAGTAGAGGTGGTAGGAGACCAACACCACAGGGTAGGCGCCGGATTCAGTGGTATCGCGGGCCAGGTCCATGGCCATGTCCAGCTCGGGACGCCCCTCGCCCTCGACCGGGGTGGAGGCCTCAACGGCCTTGGCGGCGGCGTCGGCGCTGTAGGCAACGTACTCCTCGCCCACCTTCACCGCCACAGTGCCCATAGATCCGACGGCTGAGGCGTCCGCGTAGGTGATGGCACCGTCGGTCGAGCTGGCTGCGGAGACGACGCCGGGGGTTCCCTGCGCGTTCTCCTGGCCGTCAAGCTCAGCCGGCCATTCGCCGCTGGCCTCGGTGGTCCATACATCCGGCGCCGCGGCGGCCAGGTATTCGGTGAAGTTTTCGGTGGTGCCGGATTCATCGGAACGGTGGACCACGGTGATGGCGGTGGCGGGCAGCTCGGTGCCCTCGTTCTGCGAAGCGATGGCCGGATCGTTCCAGGTGGTGATCTCGCCGCGGAAGATACCGGCGGCCGTGTCGGCGTCGAGGTTCAGCCCGTCCACGCCTTCAAGGTTGAAGGCGATGGCAATCGGAGAGATGTATGCGGGGACGTGCAGCGCACCGTCGGGACCGCAGGTTTCAAGGGAAGTCTGGACTTCCTCGTCCTTCAGGTAGGCGTCCGATCCGGCGAACTGAACACCGCCGGCAAGCAGCGCCTCGCGGCCGGCACCGGAGCCGTCCGGGGAGTACTGGATGGACGCGTTCGGGTTGGCCTCGCTGAACCCTGCGATCCAGGCGTCCATGGCCGAGGCCTGCGAGCTTGCTCCTGCGCCGGAGAGCGTTCCGGTCAGCGCGGAGTCCGAAGATTCGGTACCGGCTCCTGCGTTCGTGGCGTTGTCACTGCCGCAGGCTGCCAGGGCAAGCGCTGCAACCGAGAGTACGGCCGCGGTGCGGCCAATGCGGAATACCTTCACAGTCGTGGTCCCTTTCAAGGGTGGTATATCCGGCGCGTCAACGCCGGGAAAACTTTTCGCTGGAACGTCTTTCCGCGTTCCAAGAGACAGAGTTGCGCGCCAAGGTGAACAAAAAGTGAACTGCCGCCAAGCAGAACTGGAATAGTTCCGGGACACGTCACAGACTTCGTGGCTTCTCTTCCCGAAGGCCAGCCGTCCTAGACTGTTCCCATGCCAGCCCGCGACCGTCTCAGCGCCTCGAGCAGGTTCCTGCGCAACCGGTTCCGGATAGGCCTCAAGCGCAGCGGCGCGTCCGTGTATCCCGCACTGCAGATGACCATCTGCGCCGTGGGCGCCTACGCATTCGCTGAATACGTGCTGGGACACCAGGGGCCGCTCTTCGCAGCCACCGCGGCGCTCATCTCCCTTGGCTTCTCCCGGGAACCGCGCACCCGCCGTGTCCTCGAAGTGGGAATCGGCTGCACGCTGGGCATCACCATCGGTGAACTGCTGCTCCATGTACTGGGCAACGGTCTGTGGCAGGCCGCCGTCGTGCTCTTCGCCTCGCTGATGCTGGCCCGCTTCCTGGACCGCGGCGTCATTTTCACGACGCAGCTTGGCCTCCAGTCCCTGCTGGTGGTGCTGCTGCCGGCCCCGGACGGCGGAGTCTTTACCCGCAGCGTGGACGCGATCGTGGGCGGTGTCTTCGCCCTGGTTGTCACCATGCTTGCGCCGCGGGATCCGCGCCGCGAACCTAAATCCAACATCCGCGAACTGCTCAGCGAGCTCTCCGCAGTGCTGCGCCAGGTCGCCGATTCGCTGGCCCGCAGCGATTCGACCCTGGCGTGGCACGCGCTGGTCAGGGCCCGCAACACCCAGCCGCAGCTGGACATGCTCTCCCGCAGCATTCGGGACGCACGGGAGATTGCGCGCATCTCGCCGGCCTATAGAAGGCATTTGGCGGAGCTGGGAGACCTGCGCGGTTCCGTGGGCTACCTGGACCTGGCGGTGCGCAACAGCCGCGTGTTTGCCCGCCGCACCACCTCGGTCATCAACCACGCCTCGCTCTCGGATACGGCGGTGGACAAGGTCTCCGAGGTCATCAACGACACCGCCGACGCAGTGGACATCCTGGCCCGCGCGCTCGGCGGCGGGGAATCACAGCCAACCCGCGAGCGCCACCTGCGCCAGGCCCGGAACGAGCTGGCCGCCGTCGCTTCCCGGCTGCACCCGGCGTCCCTGGACGTGACGGACCTCTACGGGGATGCCCTGGTGATGCTTTTTCGGCCGCTGGTGGTGGACCTGCTCGAGGCCACCGGACTCACTCACGAGGAAGCTGTCAGCTACCTTTCAGAGGTCTAGCCGCCGGCTGCTGAACTGAATAGCATTGTCAGTGCCGGCAGATAGCCTGTTGGCATGGCAACAAAGACTTCCCGGGCGAAAACCGCCAACTACCGCTGCACTGAATGCGGCTGGACCGCGGTCAAGTGGGTTGGCCGCTGCGGTGAGTGCCAGGCCTGGGGCACAGTGGAAGAAGCCGGTGAGGTCCTGGCCCGCACTACGCCGGCATCAGTGGTGGCCCGCCCCGCACAACTGATTGCCGACGTCGATGCCACAACCGCCGCGTATCAGCCCACCGGTGTGGGCGAACTGGACCGCGTCCTCGGCGGCGGGCTGGTTCCCGGCGCGGTGATCCTCCTGGCCGGCGAGCCGGGGGTGGGCAAATCCACCCTCCTGCTGGACGTCGCCGCGCGCGTGGCCGGCCAGGGCCGGGACGTCCTCTACGTCACGGGGGAAGAATCCACGGCGCAGGTGAAACTGCGCGCGGAACGCATCGGTGCCGTCTCCTCCAGCCTCTACCTCAGCGCCGAGACCGACCTGGGGCAGGCCCTCGGCCAGGTGGAGCAGGTGAAGCCTGCCCTGCTGATCGTTGACTCGGTGCAGACACTGAGCAGCGCGGCCGTGGACGGCAGTGCCGGCGGCGTCAGCCAGGTACGGGAGGTCGCGGCGTCGCTCATCAATGCCGCCAAGACGCGGAACATGACCACCCTGCTTGTGGGGCACGTAACCAAGGACGGTTCAATCGCCGGTCCGCGGCTGCTGGAGCACCTGGTGGACGTTGTCTGCCAGTTCGACGGGGACAGGCACTCGCGGCTGCGGCTGGTCCGCGCGGTGAAGAACCGGTACGGCCCTACGGACGAGGTTGGCTGCTTTGACCTCACGGAGGACGGCATTGAAGGCTTGGCCGATCCGTCCGGCCTGTTTGTTTCCCGCACCAAGGAACCGGTTTCCGGCACCTGCATCACCGTGACGCTGGAAGGGCGGCGTCCCCTGGTGGCGGAGGTCCAAGCCCTGCTGGCGGAGACCGGCAACGCGCAGGCCCGCCGCGCCACCAGCGGACTCGATTCGTCCCGCGTGGCAATGCTGCTGGCCGTCCTGCAGCAGCGGGCCTCCATGAATCTCTCGAAGGATGACAGCTACGTGGCGACAGTGGGCGGCGTGAAGCTTACCGAACCGGCCACTGACCTCGCCGTTGCACTGGCGGTCGCCTCCGCGAAGATGAACAAGCCCCTGCCCGCGCGGCTGATTGCGTTCGGCGAGGTGGGCCTGGCCGGGGAAGTGCGTCCCATTCCCGGAATTGCCCGCAGGGTCCAGGAAGCCGAACGCCTGGGCTTCAGCCACGCCGTGGTGCCGGCTTCCCCGAACGGTCCCGGCCAGGTGCCGCCAGGCTTCAAGGTGCGGGAGGTCTCCACCCTTTCCGAGGCGCTGGAACTGCTGTTCTAGGGCGCGTCCCGGGCCGGTTATGTTCCCGGAGGCGTAATACTCCGGGAACTGAAGTGGCAGATGGGTGCAGGTTGCCCACTACTATGGGGAAGTGTCTGCGCATATCCACGCCCAGAACGCCCCGTGGGCCGGAGTGGCCGGAAGGAAGTGACCATGGCTCGCACCCCCGAGGATGCGCTAAAGGCAACACTCGCAAGGGTTGCGCCGGGAACGGCGCTGCGCGACGGCTTGGAGCGCATTCTCCGCGGCCGCACGGGCGCACTAATCGTCCTGGGGTTCGACCGCACGGTCGACTCAATCTGCTCCGGCGGGTTCGACATCGGCATTGAATTCTCCTCCACCCGCCTGCGCGAACTGGCGAAGATGGACGGAGCGATCGTCTGCGATAAGGACGGCGCCAACATACTCCGCGCTGCCGTTCAGCTGGTCCCCGACCACACCATCGAGACGCACGAATCCGGAACCCGCCACCGGACCGCCGAGCGGGTGGCCATCCAAACCGGTTTCCCGGTGATCTCCGTGAGCCAGTCCATGCAGATCATTCAGCTTTACGTCGGCGGCCTCCGTCATGTCCTGGAAGGATCCGAGCCGGTCCTGGCCCGCGCCAACCAGGCTCTCGCCACCCTGGAGCGGTACCGCACCCGGCTGGACCAGGTCACCAATTCGCTCTCCGCCCTGGAAATCGAAGCCATGGTCACCGTCCGCGACGTCGCCGTCACACTCCAGCGCCAGGAAATGGTGCGGCGGATCTCGGAGGAAATCTCGCAGTACGTCCTGGAGCTCGGCGTCGACGGCCGGCTCCTGTCCCTCCAACTGGAGGAACTGACCACCGGCCTTGGCCCGGGCAGCGAAATGATCGTCCGTGACTACGCGGATATCGGCGGCACCCAGGGCGACGTGGACCAACAAATCGCAACCCTGCAGGGCCTGAGCCCGTCCGACATGGTGGACTTGGGCAAGATCGCCGCCGTGGTCGGTTTCCAGCCCGGCCAGGATTCCCTTGAAGCAGTAGTCCAGCCGCGCGGTTACCGCCTGCTGAGCAACATTAAGAGCGTCCCGCCTGCTGTCTCCAACCGGCTCGTGGACCACTTCGGCGGCCTGCAGAACCTCATGGCAGCCAATATCGAAGACCTGATGCAGGTGGACGGAATCGGTGAACAGCGCGCCCGCACCGTGCGTGAAGGCCTCTCCCGCATCGCGGAGACCAGCCTGCTCGATCGGTTTATGTAGTCCGCCCGCTGCCTTGCTAATCGAGCTGGAAAACGGCCTTTTCGCTGGTCGCCTCGCCCAGCCTGGCCGTATAGACGTACCAGCCGGGGTTGGGGTTGCTGGCCACGGCCGCGCAGCCGGGAGCCGAGCGTAGCCGGTCCCAGGTGAAGTTCGCCTTCTCGGTTGCTCCCGGCTCGAACTCCTTCAGCAGGTCCTCAGCCCCGTCCTGGCAGTCCGCGGAGGAGAAAATCCGGTCCGACCCGGACGTGACGACGAATTCCATCTGCGTGGTGCCCACGTTGATCCTGCACGGTTCGGCGCCGGTATTGGTGACTGAAAGGGTCAGCAGCGGATTCGATCCTGCGGCGTAGGCGGCAGCATCCGTGGTTGCCTCCACCCTCACAGCGGACGGAGGGCACATGCCCTCTTCCGGGGGCGTGGCTTCGCCGCTGGCCTCAGGTGTGCTGCTGGTTTTCCCCTCGGCATCAGCGGCCGGACCGGGAGAACTTTCGGGCGCTGTCCGGAAAGGTTCAGAGGCGGGCGCGTCCTTGCCGCCGGAGAGTGTGGCGGCAACCACGACGCCGGCCCACACCACGGCTCCCAGTACCGCCAGCACCAGCAGGGCCAGGACCATCCTGCGGCGGCGGTAGACGGCTTGGCTTAGTTTCCGGTCGCTGCCCGTCCCGCGACCGGAGACACCGCTGGTTTGTTGCCCCGCGTTGCGCCGGGGTCCGTTTGCCGCCATGCGTTAAGGCTATGAACCCCGTCCGGGATTACGGTGCACCCCACGCCGGTCAGTAGAGTATTGCTGGTCATTACCGAGGGAGTTGCATGGAACCGGAGCACACGCGGCAGCTGCACGAGCGCATAACCTCCTGGTTCTCGGCGCAGGCCCGCGACCTGCCGTGGCGGCATCCCGGCTGCTCGCCCTGGGGCATTCTCGTGAGCGAAGTGATGCTGCAGCAGACTCCCGTGGTTCGGGTGCTGCCGGTCTGGTGTGAGTGGATGGAGCGCTGGCCGGAGCCTGCGGACCTGGCTGCCGAGCCCAGCGGTGAAGCAGTGAGGGCCTGGGGCCGGCTGGGCTATCCCCGCAGGGCGCTGCGGCTGCATGCAGCGGCCGTGGCGATCGCGGCCAACCACGGAGGAAGAGTCCCGGATACGCATGCCGCACTCCTGGAACTGCCGGGGGTGGGTGACTATACGGCTGCCGCGGTGGCTTCCTTCGCCTTTGGACGCCGCGAAACCGTGGTGGACACCAACATCCGCAGGGTCCACGCCCGGCTGGTGACCGGGAACGCACTGCCCTCCCAGTCGCTGACCGCTGCGGAGAAGAAACTTGCCGTTTCGCTGCTGCCCCGGGACGACGCAGAATCCGTTGCATGGAATGCCTCGGTCATGGAACTGGGTGCACTGGTGTGCACGGCCCGCTCCCCCCGCTGCGGAGAATGCCCGGTCCTGGACGAATGCTCGTGGGTTCGGGCAGGCCGTCCCGAACCGCACTATGTCCCCAAGGGACAGGCGTGGCACGGCACCGACCGGCAGGTCCGCGGAGCCATGATGGCTGTGCTGCGCGAGGCGGAAGGTCCGGTGCTGCGCGAACTGCTGCTTACCGGCCCGGTGGACCTGGTGGCTCCGGAGGCCGGAGCCGAGCTGGCTCCGCTGGCTGCGCTGCACGCCCTGGCTGCCCCGCAGGAGCAGCTTGAACGCGCACTCCAGGGCCTGCTGCGCGATGGCCTGGCGGAAGCCGCAGGTCCCGGCGTGCGCCTGCCTGCCTAAGCCAGAGGTCCGCGGCTAAATCTCCCCGAACCCGTTGCGTACCTCCAGGCCCAGCATCTCCACGGCCCGGGCCGCGTCCGGGCCATGGGCTGAAACGGTCAGCGTATCGCCGGCTTTCAGGCCCAGCGTCATGAGCATCATGACCGACTTGCCGTCCACCCCGTTAATGGTGATGTCCGCGTCCAGGTCCGCCATCGCCTGCGCGACGACGGCTGCCGGACGGGCGTGCAGGCCCATTGGATTGATGAGCTGCCAGGAGGCATCGTGCCCGCCGTCGTCGTCCTGGTCGATGTCATCCAGGGTGTCCGCGGGCGGGGGAAGGGGACCGCCGTCCTGCGCAGTTCGTACCGTTCTCCCGGCGCCCATGGTGGCCGTTACGCCCTCGGCGTCCCGGATCACGGCTGCCAGGTCCTGGCCCGTCTGGGCGGCGACGGCGGCGGCAACCGCACCCTCCACCAGCGGAGCGTCTGCCAGCCGCACCTTCTCCCGCTGGTCGGGCTCAAGGAACTCCAGCGCCATCTCAGCGGTCATCACGGCAGAGCCGAGGTCAGCCAGCAGCGCTGCCCCGGCACCGCCGTCGGCCCGGACGATGCCGGCCTGGATCTTCTCCAGGCTGGTCCCGATTCCGCCGTCGTCCGTGCCCCCGGCAGCGATGATCGCTACGTCGGGTGCCATTTGCCCCGCAAGTTCCGCAAGACCTTCAGCCAGCTTCTCGCTGTGGGAGACGATCACCAGCCCTACTTTCATGCCTGCCCCGCGGCCGCGCGGGCGGCCGCCTGCAGGATCAGTGCGGTGGACGCCGCGCCTGGATCAAGGTGCCCGGCACTGCGTTCACCGAGGTAGCTTGCCCGGCCCTTGCGTGCCACCAGCGGCTCCGTTCCGGCGAGGCCTCCTTCGGCGGCGTTGGCGGCCGCGGAGAGTGTCTCGACGGCGTCGGAACCTGCTCCAGCGGCCGTTTCCGCGGCTTCCACGGCCGGGGTGAAGGCGTCAATCATGGTTTTGTCTCCCGGCTCGGCCTTGCCGCGGGTCACGATGCCGTCCCGCGCCGCAGCCAGGAACGCGACGACGTCCCCCGCATCCAGCACTTCCTTGCCGGCGACTGCGGTGGAGCCGCGCAGGAACGCGGTGCCGTAGAGCGGCCCCGCTGCACCTCCCACCTTCGACATCAGGGTCATGGCTGCGAGCTTGAACACGTCTGCGGGCGTACCCGGCGTCCCGTCGGCGTCGAGCTTTTCAACAATGGCGGTGAAGCCCCGGTCCATGTTCTCGCCATGGTCAGCGTCACCGATGGCCCGGTCCAGGTCGATCAGCCGCTGCCGGTTCTGGTCCATCGAGGCCGCGGCACCGCGCATCCAAGTGTCGGCCCACTGCGCATTCAGTTCCATACTCAGGCTCCCCACCGCAGGGCCGCGGTATGGACCGGTGAATCCCACAGGTCGATCATCTCGTCGTCGAGTTTCAGCACCGTGATCGAAGCACCCTGCATTTCCAGGGCGGTGATGTAGTTCCCCACAAGTGAGCGCTCAACGTGCAGCCCGCGGTCAGCCAACATCCTGGCAGCATGCCGGTAGACAATGTAGAGCTCGCTGAGCGGTGTGCCTCCCATGCCGTTGACGAACAAAAGCACCCGCTCACCGCTGCCGGCACCGAGGTCGGACAGGATGGGTTCAACAAGCTGCTCGGTAATGGCGTCGGCGGCAGCCATGGGCATCCGGCGCCGGCCGGGTTCGCCGTGGATACCGACGCCGAGCTCAATCTCGTTCCCGGCGAGGTCGAAGCTCGGTTCCCCGGCATGCGGGACCGTGCAGGCGCTGAGGGCCACCCCCATGGACCGCACGCCGGCATTGACGCGTTCAGCCAGGTCCGTGACGGCGTCCAGGGAATCTCCCCGTTCCGCTGCGGCACCGGCGATGCGCTCCACCAGGACGGTGCCGCCCACCCCGCGGCGTCCGGCGGTGTAGAGCGAGTCCTCCACGGCGACGTCGTCATTAACCACTACGGACTTCACCTCGATCCCCTCAGCCTGTGCCAGCTCCGCGGCTGTCTCGAAGTTCAGGATGTCCCCGGTGTAGTTCTTGACGATCAGCAGGACTCCGGCGCCTGAATCCGTGTTCGTAATGGCGGGAAGGATCTGGTCCGGAGTCGGGGAGGTGAAGACGGCTCCCGGCACCGCGGCGTCGAGCATTCCACGGCCCACGTACCCGGAATGCAGCGGCTCATGGCCGCTGCCGCCGCCGGAGACCAGGGAGACCTTGCCGGAAACCGGGGCATCCCGGCGTGTTACGTACGCCGGCTCTGTGTGGACCTTGACCAAATCGTGGTGGGCCATGCCGAAGCCTTCCAGCGATTCGGCCACCACGGCGCGCGGATCATTTATGAGTTTTTTCATGGCTGACGCTCCTTTGCCCGGAGGCTCCACTGCGCTGGAACGGGCCCCTTCGCCCGCTCTCCTGAGTGAGGCAACCCTACCTCCGCCGGGGTGGGCCTGCACAGACTTGCGCCCTTCCGTTAACGCACTGAAGGAAGAGCCGGATTGGCCCTTCCTTCAGTGGTTCCCCGGCCGGCAGCGACAACAGCGACCGGGAGCGGTGGGTATCCCTAAGGACCCAGGAGGTCCCGCGTGGATTTACTTACCCTTGAAAGCGTCCTTGACGTTTTCGCCGGCCTGTTTCATGTTGGCCTTTGCCTGGTCTCCCTGGCCGTCGGCTTCCATGCTGTGGTCACCGGTGACCTTGCCGACGCCTTCCTTGATCTTGCCGCCGAGCTCTTCGCCCTTGTTCTGCATCTTGTCGTCTGCACCCATATCCGGCACCCGCTTTCTGATCGGCTGGACGGCCATCCGCATAAGCGGTTCGCCACGTGGATAACCGTCCGGCATTTCTTGATGCTAAGTACCCTTACTGTATCGTTTCCTGCGGCCGTTCTCCAGTGGGGCCGCAAAGTTCACCTGTGCGCGAACATCGCGGATCATGCGGGTATTGCCCAGGGTGTTCGGTTTTACCCGGGCAAGGTCCAGGAATTCAGCAACACCCTCATCATGTGAACGCAGGAGTTCCGAGTAAACCTCGGGATCCACAGCGCTCTGGCTTTCCATGACGGTAAATCCGTGGCGCTTGAAGAAATCGACCTCAAAGGTCAGGCAGAAAACCCGGGAGACGCCGATTTCGACGGCATCGGCAAGCAGCTGGTCCAGGAGCGCGTGCCCGACGCCGCGGCCCTTCCAATCGGGGTGGGCGGCCAAAGTGCGGACCTCCGCAAGGTCTTCCCACATCACGTGCAGCGCTCCGCAGCCAATCACCGCACCCTCGGCATCCTCGGCAATCCTGAATTCCTGCAGGCCCTCGTAGTAGGCAACGGTCTCCTTCGCCACCAGGACACGCTCCTCGGCCAGCGGCGCCACCAGGTCCCGGATGCGGAGGACGTCGGAGGTGCGGGCGCGGCGGATGGTGAAGGTTGCCTTCTGTGCGGTTGCAGTCATTGCTTCAGTCTAGGACTTTTGATGCTTCGGCTTGTTCGGCGGGGCGCAGGGTGCAACACGCAGGGGCTGCAAAAAAGGAGCCCCCGGTTTCCCGGGGGCTCCTTTTACCCGATGCACTGCGGCACGGGATTTTGCTTTACTGCCCGTCGCCCACGCCGGCTTCAATGGCCGACGGAGCTTCTTCGATGGCACGCGGGGCGCCGTGGCCGGTAAAGGTGAACTTGGCGTCGTCACCCTCACCTTCGACGTCCACCGAGACCGTTTCCCCGGGCTTGAGATCCCCGAAGAGGATCTTCTCGGAGAGCTGGTCCTCGATCTCGCGCTGCATGGTGCGGCGGAGCGGCCGGGCACCCATGGCGGGGTCGTATCCGCGGGTGGCCAGCAGCACCTTGGCGGCGGGGGTGAGCTCGATGCTCATGCCCTTCTCCGCAAGGCGCTTGCCGAGGCGCTCCAGGAACAGATCGACAATCTGGACAATCTCTTCCTGGGTCAGCTGCGGGAACACCACGGTGTCATCCACGCGGTTAAGGAACTCGGGGCGGAAGTGCTGGCGCAGCTCCTCCGTGACCCGTGCCCGCATCCGGTCGTAGCCGGTCTTGGTGTCCGTGCCGGACTGGAAGCCGGTCATGACGCCCTTGGAAATGTCCTTGGTGCCAAGGTTGGTCGTCATGATGATGATGGTGTTCTTGAAGTCCACCACCCGTCCCTGGGAGTCGGTCAGGCGGCCGTCTTCCAGGATCTGCAGCAGGGAGTTGAAGAGGTCCGCGTGGGCCTTCTCAACCTCGTCGAACAGAACCACGGAGAACGGACGGCGGCGGACCTTCTCGGTCAGCTGCCCGCCCTCTTCGTAACCCACGTATCCGGGAGGGGCGCCGAACAGCCGGGAAACGGTGTGCTTCTCGGAGTACTCGGACATGTCCAGGGTGATCAGGGCTTCTTCGTCGCCGAAGAGGAACTCTGCCAGCGCCTTGGCCAGCTCGGTCTTACCAACACCGGTGGGACCGGCGAAGATAAAGGAGCCACCCGGACGCTTGGGATCCTTCAGGCCGGCACGCGTACGGCGCATGGCCTGCGAGATCGACTTGATGGCTTCGTCCTGGCCGATGACCCGCTTGTGCAGTTCATCTTCCATCTTGAGCAGCCGCGTGGACTCTTCCTCGTTCAGCTTCACAACGGGGATGCCGGTGGAGTTGGCGAGGACTTCGGCAATCAGTTCCTCATCCACCTCCGCGATGTCGTCAAGGCCGCCGGACTTCCACTGGCGTTCCTTCTCAGCACGCTGGTCCTGGAGCTTCTGCTCCTTGTCCCGCAGGGAGGCAGCACCTTCGAAGTCCTGCGCGTCGATCGCGGATTCCTTCTCCATCTTCAGGGCGGAGATGCGCTCGTCGATTTCCTTCAGCTCCGGCGGAGCAGTCATTCGACGGATGCGCAGGCGGGCACCGGCCTCATCGATCAGGTCGATTGCCTTGTCCGGCAGGAAGCGGTCGCTGATGTAGCGCTCGGCGAGGGTAGCCGCCGAAGCCAGCGCGGCGTCCGTGATGGACACGCGGTGGTGTGCTTCGTAGCGGTCCCGCAGGCCCTTGAGGATTTCGATCGCGTGGGCAACGGAAGGCTCGTTGACCTGGATCGGCTGGAAACGGCGCTCAAGCGCTGCGTCCTTCTCAATGTGCTTGCGGTACTCGTCCAGCGTGGTGGCACCGATGGTCTGCAGTTCACCGCGGGCCAGCATCGGCTTCAGGATCGAAGCTGCGTCGATGGCGCCTTCAGCGGCACCGGCGCCCACGAGGGTGTGGATCTCATCGATGAAGAGGATGATGTCGCCGCGGGTGCGGATTTCCTTAAGGACCTTCTTGAGCCGTTCCTCGAAGTCGCCGCGGTAACGGGAACCGGCCACGAGCGAGCCGAGGTCCAGTGTGTACAGTTGCTTGTCCTTGATGGTCTCAGGGACATCGCCGCGGACAATCGCCTGGGCCAGGCCTTCGACGACGGCAGTCTTGCCGACGCCGGGCTCGCCAATCAGGACGGGGTTGTTCTTGGTGCGGCGGGACAGCACCTGCATGACCCGTTCCATCTCGTGTTCACGGCCGATCACCGGATCAAGCTTGCCTTCACGCGCTGCCTGGGTGAGGTTGCGGCCAAACTGGTCCAGAACGACCGATCCCGCGGGCTGGCCTTCCTGCTGCTGGCCGCCGGCGGAAACGGGCTCCTTGCCCTGGTAGCCGGAGAGCAGCTGGATAACCTGCTGGCGTACGCGGTTCAGGTCTGCGCCGAGCTTGACGAGGACCTGGGCCGCAACACCTTCACCCTCACGGATGAGGCCCAGCAGGATGTGCTCGGTTCCAATGTAGTTGTGCCCCAGCTGCAGCGCTTCGCGCAGTGAGAGCTCAAGTACCTTCTTGGCCCGCGGGGTAAAGGGGATATGGCCGGACGGGGCCTGCTGGCCCTGACCGATGATCTCCTGCACCTGTTCGCGGACGGCACCCAGGGAAATGCTCAGGGATTCAAGGGCCTTAGCGGCTACGCCTTCACCCTCATGAATGAGCCCAAGCAGGATGTGCTCGGTGCCGATGTAGTTGTGGTTGAGCATGCGTGCCTCTTCTTGGGCAAGCACGACAACGCGACGGGCACGGTCGGTAAATCTTTCAAACATGAGGCACACTCCTAGCTAACGCGTAATTCGATGCTACGGCGGTTGCCGCCGCTTAAGGGGCGTGTTCGCCATGGGCGTGACCTCCGGGGGCGTTTTAGCCCTGGGCGGCTCGGTAGGCCTCGATGATCTCGCTGTTCACGCGGCCGCGCTCGGAAACGGTGTAGCCGTTGCTGCGTGCCCATTCACGGATCTGCGCTGCTTCGTTGCTGCGGGAAGCACCTGTGCCGCGGGGGCGTCCGGTGCGTCCTCCGGTCTTGCGGCCGGCATCAACATACTGCTTAAGTGCCGCACGCAGGTTCTTCGCATTGTCATTGGAGAGGTCAATCTCGTACTGTGACCCATCCAATCCAAAACGGACCGTTTCATCGGCACTTCCGCCGTCGAGATCGTCTACCAGAATAATCTTTACCTTTTGCGCCATGACGAGGCTCCTATGCATGAAGTGGGGCAATGCTGTTTATTTCGAGACCACTTCGAGTATGGCGCAATTGGTAATGCCCCGTCAAAGCAGGAGAGGCATTTTCTTTAGTTATTCTTTTTCAGCCGAACCGGCAGGGTCAATTTCGGCACCGGTATCCGGCTGGACATTCTGATCTGCTTCGCGTTCAGCCTCTGCAAGGGCTTTTCGCTCGGACCGGTCAGCGTTCAACACTGCCTTCATCACAAAATAAAAGAGAGCGGCGACACATATGGAGGGCAGCAGTACTTCCACATATTCCATGTTCTAACCCATTTCAGGCTTTAGGAGGGGGAACAGTATTGTTTCCCGGATTCCGGCGTTCGTGAAAAGCATCACCAGGCGGTCGATGCCCAGGCCAATGCCGCCCATGGGCGGCGCCCCGTACTCCAGGGCCCGGAGGAAGTCCTCGTCCAGGGCCATGGCTTCGTCGTCACCTGCAGCGGCCCTGCGGGACTGCTCCGTCAGCCGCTCGCGCTGGATGACCGGATCGATGAGCTCGGAGAATGCCGTGCCGCGCTCCATGCCTCCGATGATCAGGTCCCAGGCCTCGATCAGGCGTGGATCCTCACGGTGCGGGCGGGCCAGTGGTTGGGCCGACGGCGGATAGTCGCAGACGAACGTGGGCTGCAGCAGCGTCGGTTCTACGATTTCACCGAAGAGCTCGATGACCAGCTTCTCCGCATCCCATTTGGGGTCCACCTTCACGCTGTGCTTCTCCGCTATTGCGCGCAGCGTCCCGGCATCGGTGTCCGGGGTGATGTCCTGGCCCACTGCCTCGGAGAGGCCCGGGTAAACGGACAGCCAGCGCCATTCCCCGTCCAGGTCAATGGTTCCGGCCGGGGTCTCGATCTGCCGGCTGCCTGCGGCATCCGCGGCGTTGAGGATGATCTCCTTGATCCGGTCCGCCATGACGTACTGGTCCGCGTAGGCCTCGTAGCATTCAAGCGTGGTGAACTCAGGGCTGTGCGTGGAGTCCACGCCTTCGTTGCGGAAGATCCGTCCCAGCTCGTAGACACGCTCGATGCCGCCGACGACGGCGCGCTTGAGGTAGAGCTCGGTGGCGATGCGCAGGGTCATCGGCTGGTCGAAGGCATTCAGGTGCGTCTCGAACGGACGCGCCGCGGCACCGCCGTGGATCAGCTGGAGCATGGGGGTCTCCACTTCCACGTAGCCGTGGCCGTGCAGGGTGTCGCGGACGGCGCGGATGATCGCCGCCCGCTTGTAGACCATGTCCCGGGCCTCGTCGCGGACCATCAGGTCCACGTAGCGCTGCCGGACCCTCGTTTCTTCATTCAGGTCAGCGTGCAGTACCGGCAGCGGGCGCAGGGCCTTCGAAGCCATGGACCAGGAATCAGCCATGACGGAGAGCTCTCCGCGGCGGGAGGAAATGACCTCGCCGCGGATGAAGACGTGGTCACCCAGGTCCACGGAGGCCTTCCATTCAGCCAGTGCTTCCTCGCCGATCGAGGCCAGGGACAGCATGGCCTGCAGGCGGGTGCCGTTCCCCTCCTGCAGGGTGGCGAAGCAGAGCTTTCCGGTGTTGCGGATGAACACCACGCGGCCGGTGACCCCAACGGTTTCACCGCTGGCTTCGTCGGCCTGCAGGTGTCCAAACGTGTCCCGGACCTGGCGGAGCGCGTGCGTGCGCTCGACGCCGACGGGGTAGGCTTCCTGCCCCCGTTCGAGCAGTTTTGCGCGCTTTTCCGCACGGATGCGCATCTGCTCGGAGGAATCTGCTGCTTCGGGAACGACATTAGAGGGGGTCACGGTTCTTAAGTCTACCCAGCCCGGTCAAAGCTGCTGACGGGGCACTATCGCGCAGCAGCCCGGGAATGCAGTTCAGCCGTGCAGTTCCGCGTTGTCGATCAGCCGGATTCCGCCTACCCGGGCGGCCACCAGGGCCAGCGCGGGCCCGGAAAGCACATCCTGTTCCCCGGCCGGGACCGGCTCGAGAGTGAGCGGATCTACAACTTCGAAATAGTCCAGCTCAACTCCCGGGGCTGCCGAGACGAGGGCTGCGGCGGCCGGCAGGTTCAGCGGCCGGCGGCTGGCGGCGTTCTCCTGCAGCCGCGCGAGGGCGCGGGAAAGGACCAGGGCACTGTTCCGGTCCGCTTCGGCAAGGAAGACGTTCCGGCTGGACTCGGCCAGCCCGTCAGCTGCCCGCACAATGGGAACGGGGTAGATCTGGACCGGGAAGTTCAGGTCCGCCGCCATGCGGCGGATCAGGGCCACCTGCTGAGCGTCCTTCTGCCCAAAGTAGGCCCGGAACTCGGCCGGTACTGCGGGCTGGACACAGTGGAACAGCTTGGCCACCACGGTGAGCACGCCGTCGAAGTGTCCGGGGCGGGAGGCACCCTCGAAGCGGGTTCCCAGGCTGCCGGAGCTGATCCGGACCAGCGGAGGGCCACCCGGGTACATGGTGTCCTCGCTCGGCGCGAACACCAGGTCCACGCCTGCCTTTCCCAGCAGGTCAAGGTCCGCGTCCAGGGTGCGAGGGTAACGGGCAAGGTCCGCGGGGTCGTCGAACTGAAGCGGGTTCACGAAGATGCTGGCCACCACCACGTCATTGTCAGACCGTGCGGCCTGCGCCAGTGCGGCGTGCCCTGTGTGGAGGGCTCCCATGGTGGGAACCAGGCCGAGTGCCGGACGGTCTTTGCCGGTGGCTTCCAGGAGTTCGGTTACAGCCTTGCTGAGTTCTGCGGGGGTTGTTGCCAACCGGGGGTGGTTCACCGGGGTCCTTCGGGTTCGGAATTAAGTACTTCAATAATTCTCTCTCCCTGCGCAGGTGTCAGCAGACCGCGTTCAACCGCCCGGCGGGCAGTGGCGGCTGAAAGTGCCTGGTAGGCCTGGGCCAGATCGGGTGCAGCATCGCGGCCCAGGGCGCGGGCATGCGCCTGGACGGTGCCCGTGTCTCCGCGGGCCACGGGGCCGGTCAGGGCATGCTCCCCCGAGGCCAGCGCGTTTTCAAGGGAGGCCCGCATCAGCGGGCCCAGCAGCCTGCCCGGCTGTTCCACGCCGAGGCCCTGCAGCAGTTCCGAAGACTGGGCCGCGATGGTCACCAGGTGGTTGGAGGCGTGGGCCAGCGCAGCATGGTAAAGCTCACGGTCCGCCTCATCGATAACCACGGGTTCGGCACCCATTTCAACCACCAGGGCCTGCGCGATCGGCAGCACAGCCGTAGGCGCGGTGACGCCGAAGGAGCAGTCAGCCAGGCGCGTGAGGTCGAGGCTGAGGCCGGTGAAGGTCATGGCCGGGTGCAGGGCCAGCGGGATGGCCCCCGCCCGCCGGGCCGGTTCCAGCACCGCGGTTCCGAAGCGGCCGGAGGTATGGGCCACCAGCTGCCCGGCCTGCCAGGCGCCGGTGGCAGCCAACCCGGAGACCAGCGGCAGCAGGGCGTCGTCGGGCACTGCAAGCAGCACCAGCTCGGAACGCTCGATGATGTCTGGGATTTCAAGCACGGGAACGCCCGGGAGCAGGTTCTCTGCCCGCTCCCGGCTGGCTTCGGAAACTGCCGAGACGCCGACGACGGCGTGTTCGGCAGCGCGCAGGGCGGCGCCCAGGACCGCTCCCACCTTGCCTGCGCCGACGACGCCGATGCCCAGCCGGCCGCGACGGCGCTGATCAGCGGTGTTCATTCCAGTGTTCCTCCATCTTTGGCCCTGCGGCCTGCGGTTCCTGTCCCGTCTCTTGACTTTCCCCCTGCGGTGGCGCTGCCGGGGGCACGGCCGGGCCGGTGGCGGTTTCGCGGTGCAGCCAGCGTTCGGTCCGGTCACGGCGCCGGGCATCCGCGGCGCGCACGGATTGCCCGTTGAAGAGTTCCAGCAGCACGGCCTGGTCCAGCTGCCGAATGCGCGGCGCAACCGGGCCGGGCGTCGAATGAAGCCGCAGGTCAGCGATCCGGAGTTTGCGTGCCAGCGGACCCTGTTCCAGCGCCATGGACTGGATCCGTTCGTGCGGGACCACGGTGAGGCTGCGCCACAGCCGGCCGGTCCGGCTCAGCAGCGCAGTCTCGGTGAGCGCATACCCGCTGCGCCGCCACTGCAGGGGCGCAACCCAGCGCGCCCGGCGCGGGGATGTGGTGAATCCGTGCTCCGGGCCGCTGCCTTGGAGTCCGGCCGTGAACAGTCCCACCGGATCTTCGGTGCCCGGGTTGGGCAGAACGAGCGCCAGGATCTGGAGGGTCTCCTGGATGGTGCCGGCGGGCAGCAGGCGGGTGCGTGCTCCGTCAGAGCCCGGCGAGGCGCCGTAGCCTGCCACGTTGACGGAAATCCGGTACCAGCCGGCCGGTCGCCACAGCAGGGGCTGTGTCACGGACACGGCCTGGATGCGGCCCGGGGGAACAGTCTGGGCGCGGGTATCCAGGAGTCCATAGCGGATGCGGACCCCGTCCCGGGAAACTGCAGCCCGGAAGTTCCAGGCCGTGCTGAGCATTGACCAGTATCCGCTGGCGACGGCCAGTCCCACGGGAATGAAGACAGCCAGGGAGACACCTTCGCCGGTGACCGCCGTGAGGGTCACTGCCGCGATGACGCCCAGCAGCAGAACCACGGTATTCCCGGAGAGCAGCGCCGCCCCGATGACCCGGCCGGGCCGAAGGGCAAGAATGGGGTATTCCGGTGCTTCCGCTGCGGTCCGGGCGGGTCCCGCGGCACCGTCCGGGTGGCCTGCGGTGTCATCGGCCGCGAGTTCCTGCCGGGTGTTGGCCCGGGCTCCGGACGCGCGTTCCAGAATGGTGGCGCGCAGCTCACGGGCATGGTCCATGCGCAGGTAGGCCAGGCGCACCGCCGATTCCCCGGCGTCGGCCACTTCGAAGCGGAGCTCGCCCAGTCCGAAGAGCCGTGCAAGCAGCGGCTGGTTGATGTCGATGGCCTGCACCCGGTCCAGCCGCGCCTGCCGGTGCTGGCGGAACAGGACGCCGGACCGGACCCGGACATGGTGCTCGCTCACCTGGTAGCGGGTGAACCACCAGGACAGGAAGAACACTACGGAGATCGCCAGGACCAGGATCACCAGCCCCATAACGGCCCAGATCAGCGGCGTGCCGTCCGGCAGCGGTCCGCTGGGCCGCTCGCGCAGGAAGAAGGCTTCAACCGAGTCCCTGCCCACGAAGTAGGCGATGGCGGCAAGGGCGATCCAGCCCCGCACGAGCGGGGAGACGGGATGGACCCGCTGCCAGTCACCGTCCGCGGTGCCGGCTGCCTCCGGTGTCGGCCCGCTCACAGCCCCGCCAGCTGCGCCTCGCCGCGCGCAGAAAGATGTTCCCGCAGCCTTGCGCCCTCGGCGGCGGGAAGCCCCGGAATGGTTGCGTTGGTGGCTTGGGATGCCGTGTGCAGCTTGAGCGTGCACAGGCCGAAGAGGCGTTCCAGGGGTCCGACGGCAACGTCCACGTACTGCATGCGCCCGTAGGGAACCACCAGGGTGCGCTGGAAGAAGATCCCTGAACGCAGCAGCAGGTCCTCGTTGCGTTCGGCGTAGCCGATGGCCTGCACCTGCCGGGGCACCAGGATGCCTCGCCAGATGAAACCGGCCAGGAAAACGGCCGGAAGCCCCCACGCGAGCCAGGCCGGGAAACCGGACCAGATGCCCAGACTGCGCAGGATGAGCGGAATGCTGGCCAGGGCCAGGGTGATGACGGCCTCCGCTGCAAGGGACAGCAGCCTCAGCGTCAGGTAGCGCTCAGAGACCCGCTGCCAGTTCAGGCCCTGCGGATCTATGGCCTGGTTACGCATACTCTCCCCCGCTGTTGTTTTCATCGTCGCCGTCTTTGTCCTCCGGCGGGAGCTTGCAGAACCGCTCCACCACCAGTCCGGTAGCTATCATGATCATCCCGCCTGCGGTCATGGCAAGTGAAGCCCAGGTGGGTGCATGGTTGGGGCGCATTTCCCACAGCCGCAGCTGGTCCAGGAAGATCCCGCCGTGCCAACCGAGCAGGAGCGCACCCGCGTACGCCGTAGCCTGCGCCAGGACCAGTGTCCGGGCGGCGGCGATGGGGTCCAGCGGTTTCTCCCGCTCACCGTCGCGCCAGCGCCGCACGCGCAGGCCAAGGAAGAGGGTGAAACCGACAATGAAGGCTAGCGTGAGGAGGGCCGTGAAGTTCAGCACCGGCGCTGGAAAACCGTTGCGCGTGGCCCAGGCGTTCACCTGCCAGCCGGCGATGCCAAAAACCACTGCCGTGACGGCGAGCCAGCGGTACCGGATACTCCTCACGGGATCCTCACTCCCCCTCGAAGGGTATGACGCCGGGCAGGTCCGGCGCATGGGCGGCCAGATCGGCCACCGGAACTCCGTCCAGCGTGGCGCCGGGATCCATCCAGGCCCAGGGCTGGAGCACGAAGGCCCGTTCCGCGGCACGCGGATGGGGAACGGTCAGGACCTCGTCGTCGATGCGGCTGGTGCCGTAGGTAATGATGTCGACGTCCAGCGTCCGGGGCCCCCAGCGCACCTCACGCGTGCGGTGGTGCCGGTTTTCAATGTCGTGGCAGTGGTCCAGCAGGGCATGGGCGTCCAGGGTGGTTTCGAACTCGGCCACCAGATTCAGGTAGTCCGGCTGGCCCGCCGGACCGCCCACGGGAGCCGTACGCGCCACTGGTGAAACAGCCACGAGCTTCATACCCGGGTGGTCTGCCAGGGCGGCCACGGCATCGGCCAGGGCGCTGCGGGATTCCCCGAGGTTGCTGCCCAGCGCAAGGACCGTGCGGACGGCGCTCATGCGCGTTCCCGGTGGATCTGGATTTCGACGTCGCCGAACGGAACGGTGATGGGCGCGTGCGGTTTGTGCACGGTGACGTCCACTGCCTCCGCCACGCCGAAGCCGGCCAGCACATGGGAGGCGATCCGCTCGGCGAGGGTTTCGATCAGGTTCACCGGTTCCCCGGCAATGATGGCGCAGACCTGTTCGGCAAGCTCGCCGTAGTGCGCCGTCAGGGTCAAGTCGTCAGCGGCGGCCGCCGGGCGCAGGTCCGTGTGGAGAACCAGGTCCACGGTGAATTCCTGGCCGTCGCGCCGCTCATGGTCGAAGACACCGTGGTATCCGGTTGCCGTCAGGCCGGAAAGGCGGATCCGGTCGCGGACGGGCGCAGGGTTCGCGGGCGCAGGGTTCGCCGGGAGAGCCACGCTAGCCCTGCCAGGCTGCGGCAACCTTGACCGCGTCCACGTTCGCGGCGACGTCGTGCACGCGGACGGCCCAGACACCCTGGCTCGCGGCCAGCGCCGTGGTGGCCAGGGTGGCGCTGTCGCGCTCGGCCGGCGGCGCGGCCTTGCCGGCCGTAGTCAGCAGGGAGCCGAGGAAGCGCTTGCGGGACGCACCGATCAGGACCTTGTGCCCCAGGACCGTCAGCCGGTCTACGTTGCGCAGCAGCGCCCAGTCATGTTCGGAGTTCTTCGCGAAGCCCAGTCCCGGATCCAGGATGATCTGCTCCGGGGCAACGCCGGCTTCGTAGAACCGGTCCCGCAGGGTGGTGAGTTCAGCAATGACGTCTTCAACGACGTCGTCGTAGCTGGCCTTCGGATCCTGGCTGCGGACGCTTCCGCGGCTGTGCATGAGGACGTAGGGAACCTTGGTGCGGGCGATCAGTTCCGGCATCGCCGGGTCCAGCTCGAGTCCGGAAACGTCATTGATCAGGCCGGCGCCCGCCTCGATCGCCTTTTCGGCAGTGGAAGCATTCATGGTGTCCACGCTGATCAGGGCCCCGGCTTTGACGAGGGCCTCGACCACCGGCAGGATGCGGCGCTGTTCCTCCTCGGCGCTGATGCGCTCGGCGTCCGGACGGGTGGATTCACCCCCGACGTCGATGATGTCGGCGCCGTCATAGTGCATCTTCAATCCCGCACGGATGGCGGCATCCGTGGTGTCATGCTGGCCGCCGTCGCTGAAGGAATCCGGGGTGACGTTCAGGATTCCCATCACCAGGGTGCGGCCTTCGGGCAGGTCCCCGAACCGCTTCTTCCTGGCCCCGGGCCGGATCACCGGCAGGGGGTTGGTGGCGGGACCGGTTCCGGGGGTGGCAGCTAGCGAATCCATCGAGTCGTCCTATCGTCCGAGTATCAGGCTCATTGCTTCTGCACGCGTGGCGGTCTCGCGCAGCTGGCCGCGCACGGCCGAGGTAACCGTCTTGGCACCGGGCTTGCGCACGCCGCGCATCGACATGCAGAGGTGTTCACATTCAATGACGACGATTGCGCCGACGGGCTGCAGGTTGGCCATCAGGGCGTCCACGATCTGCGTGGTGAGCCGTTCCTGGACCTGCGGCCTGCGGGCGTAGACGTCAACCAGGCGGGCCAGCTTGCTCAGCCCGGTGACCTTGCCGTCATGGGAGGGGATGTAACCGATGTGCGCCGAACCGTGGAACGGAACCAGGTGGTGCTCACAGGTGGAATAGAAGGGAATGTCCTTCACCAGCACCATTTCCTCATGGTCCAGGTCGAATGTGGTGGCCAGCAGGTCCGAAGGGCTTTGGTGCAGGCCGGCGAAGATCTCCGAATAGGATTTCGCCACCCGGGCGGGAGTTTCCCGGAGTCCGTCGCGGTCAGGATCCTCCCCGATGGCAAGGAGGATTTCGCGCACCGCCAGTGCTATGCGGGGCTGGTCCACCTCGGGGGCCGTCTCTTTCAGCCCGGTCAGGCTCAGTTCATCGTCGAAATCCGTCACTGCACGATCCTACCGTGGACGCTGGAAGCGGCTGGTCGGCCGGAGCCCTGGTGCTCCGGCCGTCCAGCCTTTCGGTTATTCGAGGTTCGAGGAGCCGGTGTGGCTGCCCCGCCCGCTGTTCTCAGGCTCCGGGAGCCCATTGGCGGAGACGTCGAAGTCCTGCGGGATATCGGCGTCGGCAATTTGGTCCTGCGGAGCCACGGTGTCCGGGTTGGGTTCACCGGCGGCTGCGGCCTCCGCCCGTTCGCGCGGCGAAACCACCGGAGGAATGTCATGCACCGGGCGCGTGGGCTTGGACAGCCAGACCTCACGGACATCCCGCTTGCGCACGTCCCTGAACACGTCAGCGATTTCGGCCTGGTTCAGGGTCTCGCGTTCAAGCAGCTCAAGGGCCAGGCGGTCCAGTACGTCACGGTTCTCGGTGAGGATCTGGTAGGCCTCGTCATGGGCGTTGTCCAGCAGGCGCCGGACTTCCTCATCCACCACGTACGCCACCTGGTCCGAGTAGTTCCGCTCCTGGCCCATGTCGCGGCCCAGGAAGGGTTCTCCCCCGCCGGAACCGAGCTTCACGGAGCCGATCCGCTCGCTCATGCCGTACTGCGTGACCATCTTGCGGGCGGTGGCGGTGGCCTTCTCAATGTCGTTCGAGGCGCCGGTGGAGGGATCGTGGAAGACGATTTCCTCCGCGACGCGGCCGCCCATGGCGTAGGCCAGCTGGTCCAACAGTTCGTTGCGGGTGACCGAGTACTTGTCATCCTGCGGCAGGACCATGGTGTAGCCCAGCGCGCGCCCTCGGGGGAGGATGGTTACCTTGGTCACCGGGTCGGTGTTGCGCAGTGCCGCGGCCACCAGCGCGTGGCCGCCCTCGTGGTACGCGGTGATCTTGCGCTCGAGTTCCTTCATGACACGGCTGCGCTTCTGCGGGCCGGCGATCACGCGGTCAATTGCCTCGTCCAGCGCGCGGTCGTCGATCAGCTGCGCATTCGATCGTGCGGTGAGCAGGGCTGCTTCGTTGAGCACGTTCGCCAGGTCCGCGCCGGTGAAGCCGGGGGTCTTGCGGGCTACGCTCTCCAGGTCTACGCCGGGTGCCATCGGCTTACCCTTGGCATGGACCTGCAGGATGTGCAGGCGGCCCTGCATGTCCGGGGCCTCAACACCGATCTGGCGGTCGAAGCGGCCCGGGCGCAGCAGCGCCGGATCCAGCACGTCCGGACGGTTGGTGGCGGCGATCAGGATGACGTTGGTGTTGCCGTCAAAGCCGTCCATTTCCACCAGGAGCTGGTTCAGCGTCTGCTCGCGTTCGTCGTTGCCGCCGCCTACGCCGGCTCCGCGGTGGCGGCCGACGGCGTCGATCTCGTCAACGAAGATGATGGCAGGAGCGTTGTTCTTGGCCTGCTCAAAGAGGTCGCGGACACGGGAGGCACCGACGCCGACGAACATCTCCACGAAGTCCGAACCGGAGATCGAATAGAACGGCACACCGGCTTCGCCGGCCACCGCGCGGGCCAGCAGGGTCTTACCGGTTCCGGGCGGGCCGTAGAGCAGCACGCCCTTGGGGATCTTTGCCCCTACGGCCTGGAACTTTGCCGGTTCCTTCAGGAATTCCTTGATTTCGTGGAGTTCTTCCACCGCTTCATCGGCACCGGCAACATCCGCGAAGGTCACCTGCGGCATGTCCTTGTTGGTGAGCTTGGCCTTGGACTTGCCGAACTGCATGACCTTGGATCCGCCGCCCTGCATGCGGGTGAGCAGGAACCAGAAGATGAGGCCCAGGATGATGATGGGCAGGAAAAGGCCCAGGAAACTGGTGAACCAGTTCGACTGGACGGGCTGGTCCGTGAAGCCGTCCACGTCGGAGTTGTTCACGGCCTCGACAATGTCCTCGCCGCGGGCGGAACCGAAGAAGAACTGGACGTTTTCACCCTTGTCCTCATACGGTTCCCGCAGGGTGAGGTCCACGCGCTGGTCGCCGTCGTAGATCTTTGCCTGTTCAACCTTGTTGTCAGCCAGCAGCTTCAGGCCAACATTGGTGTCAACCTGGGAAGCGCCGGAGGGGGCAAGGTTGGGAAGGATGATCAGCAGCGCGGCAAGAGCCAGCACGATCCAAATGATCGGTCCCTTGAAGAAGTTCTTGGATTTCATTCGTCGTCAGGGCAGATGCCCCGTCCCTCCTGATCAACAACGCTGATACTGCGCGGAATTCGTTGGCTAGCAATGTCTAGCTATACATCGTCTCCAAGAAACACACGGTCCAAAGCCCGCATTAGTTCCCTCAGGGCGTAGCCCGGTTCCGTGATTCCGCTCATGCGGGCCGGGTACGAAAAACCCGCCGGTCCGCACCGGGCACCGAAGTGCGCCGGTTTGGACCAGCGGGTTCAGCAGGCCGGTGGACCGCCTGCAGGCTTTATTCGTAGACGTGGGGCGCCAGGGTGCCGATGAAGTCCAGGTTGCGGTACTTCTCGGCGAAGTCCAGGCCGTAGCCGACCACGAATTCGTTGGGGATCTCGTACCCGACGTACTTCACGTCGATTTCCACCTTGGCGGCATCCGGCTTGCGCAGCAGGGTGCAGATCTCCACGCTGGCCGGTCCCCGGGACTGCAGGTTGGTGCGAAGCCAGGACAGGGTGAGGCCGGAATCGATGATGTCCTCGACGATCAGCACGTGCTTGCCCAGCAGGTCGGTCTCAAGGTCCTTCAGGATCCGGACGACGCCGGAGGACTGGGTGCCCGAACCGTAGGAGGAAACCGCCATCCAGTCCATTGAAACGTGGCTGTGCAGGGCACGGGACAGGTCCGCCATGACCATGACGGCACCCTTGAGCACGCCGACAAGCAGGATGTCGCGCCCGGCGTAGTCGCGGTCGATTTCCGCCGCCAGTTCCTTGATTCGCTCGGCAATCTGTTCCCTGGTGTAGAGAACGTGTTTGAGATCTGACTGGACGTCGTGTGAATCCACGAATGGCTCCCGGGTGCGAGATGTTGCAGCTGGACTTAGGCGCTGCTCTTTTTCCTAAAAACAAGATTGCCATAGCTTGGGCTGCCTTGGGGAACCGGCTTTGTCCGCACCTGCCTGTACGCGGAGACCTTCCCTGCCAGCTGCACCGGCCCGGCCGAACCTTCGCGGCGCAGCAGCGCCTCCACCGCACGCACCCTTTCCCAGCTGGGACGGGCGGCTCCAAGTTCCGCTGCGGCGAGCGCCAGAACCCGCTGCCGCAGCGCCGGGGGCAGCTCGCGCAGCGCCTGTTCTGAGAGGAGGATCTCTTCCGGGTTGCCTCCGACCGCGGGATTACCGGCTTCGGCACGCAGCCGCTCATAGGTTTCGGCGGCCTGGGCGTCAAGGTAGTCGGCGTCCTGGGCGAGGATCCGGGAGCTGCGGAAGAGCGCTTCGGCGATCCCGGGGCCCAGTTCGGCTTCGAGGAACGGCAGTACCGAGGTCCGCACGCGGGAGCGCGCGAAGGACGGGTCAGCGTTGGTGGGGTCGTGCCAGGGATCCAGCTGCTGCGCGGCGCAGATTTCTTCGACTTCTTCCCGGCGCAGGCCCAGGAACGGGCGCAGGTAGATGCCGCGGCGGGCGGGCATGCCGGCCAGGGAACGCGTTCCGGATCCCCGGGCGAGGCCGAGGAGGACCTGTTCGGCCTGGTCATCCAGCGTGTGGCCGAGCAGCACCGCGTCCGCTCCCGCTGCGGCAGCGGCGGCGTCGAGCGCTTCGTAGCGCACCGTGCGCGCCGCAGCCTCCGGTCCCATGCCCGATTCCGGAACTTCCACCCGGTGGACGGTAACCGGGTCCAGCCCCATGGCACGCAGCTTCGCCGACGCGGCTTCGGCGATCTCCGCCGAGCCGGCCTGGAGCCCGTGATCGACGACGGCGGCACCTACCGCGTAGTCCCCGCGGCGGTGAAAGAACGACGCCGCTTCCGCCAGGGCAAGCGAGTCCGGGCCGCCGCTGCAGGCCACCAGCAGCACCGGCGGGCTGGCCGGATTGGGCGCCAGGCCGGCGTCGCGCAGGAAATCCTTCAGCATGGCACGCGCCTTGCCGAGGGTGGGGTTCAGGCGGCGGCGGGCACGCACCGCCGGGACCAGGGGATGCACTGGGGTCTCGCTCACGTGCTGCCTAGAGTCCCATCCGCTTGATCCAGAGGTCCGGGTTGTGGATTTCCGCCTCGGTGGGCAGGTTCCCGGCTTCTTCCCAGACCCGGTTGAACCCTTCCATGCCCACCTTGTCCACCACTGCGCGGACAAACTTCGACCCGTCTGCGTACTGCCGCATCTTGGCATCGAGGCCCATGATGCGGCGGAAGAACTTGTCCAGCCAGCCGCGGTTGATGCCGCGGTCGTTGAAGCGGCGGCGAATGGTTTTCACGCTGGGGATGATGCTGGCATCCACCGCATCCATGACCACGTTGGCGTGCCCTTCCAGCAGGCTCATGACAGCGGTGACGTGGGACAAACGTGCTTTGTCCGCCGGGTCCTGCAGCAGGGTCAGGACGTCCAGCTGGCGCTCCGGAACACCGTCGGACGGAGTTTCATCCCTGCCAGCAGCCACGGCGGAGAGCTGTTTGGCCATGGAGCTGATCCGTTCCGGCAGGGTCTGCGCCTTGTCCATCAGTCCGGTGCTCAGCAGCCGGATCTGCTCCAGCAGGTGGTCCCGCAGCCAGGGGGCGGCGGCGAACTGAACCCGGTGGGTCTGTTCGTGCAGGCATACCCAGAGCCGGAAGTCTGACGGCTCAACATTCAGCTCCTGTTCGGTGCTGATGATGTTGGGGGCGACCAGCAGCAGCCGTCCTCCGGTTTTACCGGGGCTGTTGGATGCCAGCGCGGCGAACGGATCGTACTGCCCCAGCACCTTGCTGGCCAGGAACGCCAGGACGGCACCGAGTTCGGCGCCGGTGACGGTACCGGCAATGGCGGTGTTGGTGGCCTTGACGGCTTCGGGCCTGGTTTCGGCCAGGTGCTCCAGCATCGGGTTCATCAGGGCGGCGAAGCTCTGCGAGTTGGCTTTGGCCCAGGACGCCCGGTCCACGATCAGGACCTGGGAGTCCCGCAGGTTCTCCGCGGCGTCCAGGCCGGTGATGCGGTGGACGTGGGCTACGGATTCATCCGCCAGCCGGCGCAGGTCCGCGACGGCGGCCTGGATTTCGCGGCGGCTCATCTTGGGTCCCGGGGCCACCAGGGTGGCAGCGGTGGCAGCGGCGAAGTCCCAGTTCACCAGTCGCGCGGCGTTTGAGGTGCTCAGGTGCTGCTGGTTGCTCTCCATTGGTCCATTCGACCACAGGGACGCCGCACTGCGCTCCCGGAGCCGTTGCAAGATCCCCCGAGAGGCCAGTTACGGCTCGTTTGAGGGGGTGAAGTCAAGTGGTGGGTGCAACGCTGGGGTTAGGCGGCCGGGGAAAGAACTGGCGGCAGGGCTCAGCGACAGCCGCAGCCGGCCAGCACTGCGGCGGCGTCATCCACGGCAGCGCGGGCCTCGGCAGTGTTGCCGTCCAGGCCCCGCGCCACGAGCGTAAAGGACAGCAGCCGGCCGTCCGCGTCCGTCACGTAGCCGCTCAGGGCCGTCACGGCGCGCAGGGTTCCGGTTTTGGCCCGGACCAGGCCGGCAGCAGCCTCGCTCCCGTACCTGCCCTGCAGCGTCCCGCTAAGACCTGCCACGGGAAGCCCGCGGGCAACCGCGCGGAGCCCGTCGTCGCCCGTTGTCAGGACGGCACGGACGGTCTGTTCCAGTTGGCGGGCGGTGACAGAGTTCTCCGCGGCCAGCCCGGAGACGTCGGCGAGTGACATGCCCGCTGTGTCCACGCCCAGGCCGGCGATTTCGGCTGCCACCGTTGCCGTGGCACCCGCAAAATCCGCCTCCCGGCCGGACGCCTTCGCCGCAGACCGGGCCAGGGCCTCGGCCAGGTAGTTGTCCGAGACCAGCAGCATCTGCTCCACCTGTTCGGAGACTGTAGCCGACTCGACCGCGGCCAGTTCCCGGGAACCGGCTGGTGCGGTGCCGCGGGCCACGCCGTCCGCAACCGTGATCCCCTGTGCTTCCGCGGACACAGCCAGGGCGTCCCGGAACGCCGTGGCTGCTGCGAGCGCTGCGTCGTCGGTACGCTCCCCGCCCTGCCGTGTCTCGTCCACCCAGGCCGAATTGACCGCCAGGGCATGCACCGGGGCGATCTCCCCGGCTGCGACGTCGGCCTCGTTCCAGGCCCCGGACAGTCCCGGACCGGTGAAGAGGGCGTCATCGACCTGCACGCGGACCGTCCCGTCGCCGGGAACCAGTTGCTGCAGCGCCTCCGCGGCCAGCGTGGCCAGGCCGGCGCGGCCAACGACGCCGTCCTCCCGCGACTCTCCGCTGCCCAGCAGCACGTCTCCGCCCCCGCGCAGGGTGAGCACTGTCTCCCCGTCTGCCCTGGCCGCGTGAACGGCGGTCTCAAAGCGCGAGTCCGGGTCCAGGGTGCGGACCACGGCGGCGGCGGTAAGGATCTTCAGGGTGGAGGCCGGCATGCCGGCGGCCTCGGGGCTGCGTTCATAGAGCACGGTGCCCGTGAGCGCATCGGACACCACCGCCGAAATGGTGCCGGCTCCCTCGAAGGCCAATTCAGCGTCGAGCAGCGAACCGAGCACTGCGGCATCGGGAACGGGCGCGGCAGGGTCCAGGGGCGTGATGAAGGGGTTGACGGTCAGCTGCGCGGGCGGGCGCTGATGGGACGGCACTGCGCTCTGGCGCTCCGGTGCGGTTCCGGAAAGGGCCTTGACCACCGGCGGACCGGCGTAGACGGCAACGGGAACCAGCAGCAGGGCAAAGGCAAGCAGCAGGGCAATGCCGGAGAAGATCCTCGCCAAAGCCCACCATTTCCTATTTTCCGTGCCTGGTTCCCCAGGTTCCGCCTGCAGCGGCGGTATTCGGGCAGCTGGAAACGCCGGGAAACCCGCCAGTGCCTCAGGACATATATCTTTAACACTAGACCGGCGCAGTGAACCAAACGGACATTCCCAAAGGGACGGGGGAATTCCGGCTGCGTCCATGCTCGCAAAGTGCATGTGCCATGCACGATCATCTCTGTCCGTTTGACCGGCCCTTTTACGTGGCCGCACCCCTAGGAGCCGTTATGAAACTCGACGTAACGATCGAGATCCCCAAGGGATCCCGCGTCAAGTACGAAATCGACCACGAGACGCACCGCCTGCGCCTGGACCGCGTGCTGTTCACTTCCATGCAGTACCCCACGCACTATGGCTACTTCGAAAACACCCTCGGCGAAGACGGCGATCCGCTGGACGCCATGGTGATGCTGCAGGACTTCGACCTCATTCCGGGCGTGCTGGTTGAATCCCGTCCGATCGGCGTCTTCAACATGGTCGACGACGGCGGCGGAGATGCCAAGGTGCTCTGCGTCCCGGCGGATGTGCGCTTCGACCACATTCAGGACATCTCCGATGTTCCGGACTTCCTGCTGGATGAGATCAAGCACTTCTTCACCAAGTACAAGGACCTGGAGCCCGGCAAGTGGGTCGAGGCAGCTGACTGGGCCGGCCGCGAAGCCGCCGAGGCCGAGGTCGAAGCCTCCCTGGCGCGTTTCGAGGCACTGGGTGAGCAGCGCGAAGAGGACGAGCCCCAGGGCCGCGACGTCGACGCAGACCCCGCGAACAACTAAGGGCGCCTTCTCCCTTTCTCACCACCGAGACAACAGAAACTGCACGTACCAGCGCTGGTACGTGCAGTTTCTGTCATTTCGGGGGAAGTGCGGCACGCCGCTCAACCGATATCGGTTGTCCGGTGGGGTTGCTCTGCCATGCTGATGCCATGCATTTCGTGCTGACCATCAACCAGCGGGATTCCCGCGAAGCAGGGGACCAGGTTCCGGACCTGGTGCGCTCACTGCGCCATATTCCCGCTGCAGTGGATTTCCAGCGGTCGGTGGGGGACGAGGCCCAGGGCATCCTGGCCCATCCCTCGGCCGCAGTTGATGCCGCGCTGATAGCCATCCGTGCCCGCCGTTGGAATGTGGGAATCGGCGTCGGCGAACTCCTCCGCCCGCTCCCGGCCAACGTGCTGCAGGCGGAGGGTTTTGGCCTGGTCTACGCACGCCGGGCCGTGGAGCGTGCCCAGCGGTCGGGCGACCGGATCCCGCTGGCCGTGGAGGGTCCCGACGCCGAGGTGGCGTCCGAGGCCGAGGCGGTGCTGCGCCTGCTGGGCCAGCTCGTTGCCAGCCGGACCGCTGCGGAGTGGAAGGTCCTTGACCTGATGACTCCCGGAGCCCGGGGACAGCAAAAGTACGTTGCCCAGGAACTGGGCATCACGGCCCAGGCCGTCAGCAAGGCCGTGGTGCGCTCCCACTGGGTCGAGGAATGGGCCACACGGCCCGCGGCCGCCCGCCTGCTGGACCTGGTGTCCGGTCCCGTTGCCCTGCCGCCGGCTCCCCTGCCCTATGCGGCCAGGTAGGCGCTAGAGCGGATCCAGCAGGCTGCGCAGGACCTTCGCGGCGCCGTCCTCGTAGACCGAGCCGGTTACTTCGGTGGCGGCTGAGAGCACTTCGTCCGGGGACTGGCCCATGGCAACTCCCCGCGCTGCCCAGGAGAGCATTTCAATATCGTTCCGGCCGTCTCCCACCGCGACGGTGTGCCGGGGATCGATATCCAGCCGGCGGCGGACCTGTTCAAGGGCCGACGCCTTGGTCACGCCCGCGGCGGCGATGTCCAGCCAGGCGGTCCACCCCACTGAATAGGTCACCCCGTGCAGGCCGATGGCGGCTACGGCGTCGCCAAACTCCTTGGCGGTGCTGTCGGTGCTGAAGACCACCACGCGCACGGCCTTGCTTTCCCGCAGGTATTCGAAGTCCACGGCCTGCGCTTCCGCGCCGAAGCTGGCGTCCTGGAATCGCTCGGTGGAAAGGAACCGCCCCTCATGGTCTTCCAGGGCGAACTTGGCAGCCGGCAGTGACACGCGCAGGGCGTCCAGTGCGGGACGGGGGTCAAAGACCACCCGGTCGATGATTTCGTAGCCATCCGGCAGGGAGGGATCCATCTGAAGGGTGACGCCGCCGTTGGAGCAGACGGTGAAGCCCTCGGTCAGGCCAATGCTCTCCAGGACCGGAAGGGCGGCGCCATAGGACCGGCCGGTGGAGATCACCAGGTGGTGGCCGGCGTCGATCGCATCCCTGGCCGCGGATCGGACATCGGGGGACATGTGTCCGTCGTGGTCCACCAGGGTTCCGTCGACGTCCAGGGCAATGAGGTGTTTGCTGCCAGTGTTGAACCGGTCTTCGGTGCCGGCAGAAGTGAGAGTTGTCATCGATTCATATAAACAGACGCGGGTAAATACCGGTAGGACGCGGTTCACACCGGGCACAAACAGCCGGTGAACTGTTGCTGCGCCCGTGCTGCCCCGCGGATCCAGGGGCAGCACGGCAACAGCTACTGGACGGGCAGAACTTCCAGGCCGCCCAGGTAGGGCCGCAGTGCCTTCGGGACGTTGACCGAGCCGTCCGGGTTCTGGTGGTGCTCCAGGATGGCGACGATCCAGCGCGTGGTGGCCAGGGTGCCGTTCAGCGTGGCGACGGCGCGGGTCCTGCCGTCCTGGCGTTCGCGGATGTTCAGCCGGCGGGCCTGGAACGTGGTGCAGTTCGACGTGGAGGTCAGCTCGCGGTAGGCGCCCTGGGTGGGAACCCAGGCTTCGCAGTCGTACTTGCGGGCTGCGGACATGCCCAGGTCTCCGGCGGCTGTTTCGATGACGCGGTAGGGCAGCTCCACCTTGGCGAGCATCTCCTCTTCCCAGGCCAGCAGCCGCTGGTGTTCCGCGGCGGCTTCTTCAACCGGGGTGTAGGTAAACATCTCCACCTTATTGAACTGGTGCACCCGGATGATGCCGCGGGTGTCCTTGCCGTGGGATCCGGCTTCGCGGCGGTAGCAGGAGGACCAGCCAGCGTAGCGGACGGGCCCGGCGCTGAGGTCCATGATCTCGTCGGAGTGGTAGCCGGCCAGCGGAACCTCGGAGGTTCCCACCAGATACAGGTCGTCCTCGGCGAGGCGGTAGATCTCGGCGTCGTGTGCCACGTCGAAGCCCGTGCCCTGCATGGTCTCTGGACGGACCAGGGTGGGGGTAATCATGGGGATGAAGCCGGCCTTGACCGCCTGGTCCATGGCCATCTGCAGCAGGGCCAGCTCCAGGCGCGCTCCAACGCCGCGCAGGAAATAGAACCGGGATCCGGAAACCTTGGCGCCGCGTTCCATGTCGATCGCACCGAGCAGTTCGCCCAGCTCGAGGTGATCGCGCGGGGTAAAGCCTTCGGCGTCGAAGTCCCGGGGCGTGCCAACGGTCTTCAGGACCGTGAAATCGTCTTCGCCGCCGGCCGGGACGCCGTCTTCCACGACGTTGGCGACGCGGCGGACCAGGGCCTCCTGCTCGGCCTGCACTGCGTCTGCTTCGGTGCCGGCAGCCTTGACGGCCGCAGCCAATTCCTTCACCTCCGCCAGCAGGGCCTGCTTCTCTTCGCCCTTGGCCTGGGCCACGCGCTTGCCAAAGGCATTCTGCTCGGCACGCAGGGTCTCGTAGCGGGTCCGGGCCTCGCGCCGGCGGGCATCCGCGGAAATGATCGCGTCCACCAGCTCCGGATCGGCCAGCCGGGCGCGCTGGGATGCTCGGAACTTCTCAGGATTTTCTCGCAGCTCATTTACATCGATCACGTCTCAAGAGTACCGAAAACAGCTTCCGGGACCCGCACCCTGACCGGCGGCTATCCTGAAACCACCATGCCCGCCGAAATTACCGTACTCCTGCTCATTGTGGCCACTGCCTTGCTGGCTTCGATCGCCACCTGGCAGGTGATCTCGCGGCGGCACCGGCGGCAGGCGGCTGCCGGGCGGATCACCCGCCCGGTCGCGTCGGCGAGCCAGCGGGTAGCCGTGGTGATCAACCCCGTCAAGGCCCAGGCGGGCGAGGCGAAAGCAGCACTGACGGCCGCATGCAAAATGGCCGGCTGGGAACCGCCGCTGGTTTTCGAGACAACCGTGGACTCCCCCGGCTACCGCCAGGCGCTGGACGCGCTGGCGGCGGGCGCCGACGTCGTACTGGCGGCCGGCGGTGACGGCACGGTCCGCGAGGTGGCACGGGCACTGGCCCACCAGCCTGCGGCGATGGGGCTGCTGCCGCTGGGAACCGGCAACCTGCTGGCCCGGAACCTCGGCGTGGCCGTCAATGATCTGTCCGGCAGCATCCAGGCTGCCCTGCACGGAACCGAGCGACGGATCGACATGGGCCGGGTGGAGCTCGAGAACTCACGCACCGGCGCCCGGTCAGCCAGCAACTTCCTGGTCATGGGCGGCATCGGCCTGGACGCCGAAGTCATTGCCGCAACCCGGGATGACCTCAAACGCCGGGTGGGGTGGCTGGCCTACAGCGAGGCAGGCATCCGGCTGCTGCCCGGGCCGAGGCGGCGGATGCGGATCCAGCTCGACGACGTTCCCGGCCAGGTCCGCAAGGTCCGCAGCGTACTGTTCGCCAACACCGGCAAGCTGCCCGCCGGAATCGATTTCATTCCAGCCGCTGCCCTGGACGACGGGATGCTGGACATTGTGGTCCTCACTCCCCGCACCGTCCTGGGGTGGCTGGCGGTTGCCGGCAAGGTGGTGACCCGGAACCGCAGGGAACTCTCCCTGATCGAATACACCAGGGCGCGGAAGGTCACTGTCAGCACCGAGGAGCCGATCATTACCCAGCTCGACGGCGACCTGACAGGCGCCGCAACACGGGTGAGCGTGAGCGTCGACCCGCGTTCCCTGCTTGTGCGGGCGCCGGACGCAGGAACCGGTCCGGCCGCACTGGCTGGCGGCCGGACCGGTGCATTCAGGCGCTTCGGCGCCGGGTAGGCCGGCTTAGTCCTGCGTGCCTTCTGAATCGGTGTAGCTGCCTTCGGTCTCAGCAGCGTTGTGCGAGGTCGACGGCGGCTGCTTGCGTCCGTCGGCGTCGGTGTACTCGCCTTCCTCGTGCTTCACGGATGCCGGGGAGGCCTGTTCGCGGATGAGCTCCTGCTCTTCGGCGAAACGAAGGTCATTTCCCTGGTCGCCAATGTCTCCGCGGTAGTTGTCGTCGCCGCTGGCCTGCCCGCTGGGCTTGGGGTTGGTGAGCTGCTCGTCTTCGTTCGGGTACTCGCTCATGGTCCGCCTTTCGCTGTGATGGCTTCTCCCGCCGGCAACTGGCGCCAACGGTATATAAGCATACTTACCATAGACCCGGACGGTTTTCCGCGGGTTATTCGCTCAGCATTTCCCGCACAGCTGTCTCAGAGGCGGAGTATCCGGCCACCGGAATGACATCCCCGTCAAGAAACCGGTCAACCAGCCGGGGGTCCACGTAGGACTTCCGCGCTACGGCCGGGGTGTTGCCAAGCCTTTCGGCGACTTCCCGGATGGTCTGCGCCACGGCCTGCTGCTGCGCCCGCTTGGTTGAAGCGGTCCGTGCGGCCCGGGCAAAGCCCATGGCCGCCGAGACTGTTGCCTGCCACGTCCGGAAATCCTTGGCACTGAAATCTCCGGCGGTCACCTCCCGGAGAAAGCTGTTCAACTGGGAGGCGTCAATGCTGTGCCACTGCCCATCCACCCCCACGTAGGCAAGCGCGGTGTCCGGCTCCGGACGCTCGAGCATGGGCACAAGCGCCGCGACGAGGTCCTCGTCATCAAGCTCCACGTGCCATTCCTGGCCGCTCTTGCCCGGGAAATCCAGCAACAGACGGGTGTCCTGGACCGTAACGTGTTCCACCCTCAGGGTGGTAGTGCCGTAGGACCCGTTCATCTCCGCGTACCGGGATCCGCCCACCCGGAGAGCCCCTGAATCAACGATCCGCAGGGCCGCGGCCAGCGCGCGGTCCGGCCCGTGACCGTCCGAGCGGAGGTACTTGGTGATGATCCGGCGAGCGGACGGCAGCGCCTGGGCAAATTCGAGGGCGCGGTCGAACTTCTCCCGGTCCTTCATCTCGCGCCAGTGCGGATGGTAGATGTACTGCCGGCGTCCGGCGCCGTCCTGGCCGGTGGCCTGGATGTGGCCGTTGGCGTAGGGGCTGATCCAGACGTCCTGCCAGGCAGGCGGAATCGCGAGGGAACGGATCCGGCGCAGTTCCGCCGGATCCTTCAGCACCTCGCCCTTCAGCCCGCGGTAGCTGAACCCCTTGCCCCAGCGAAGGCGGGTGTAGCCGGGATGTTCGCAGTTACTGCGTCGCAGCCGGGGCATGTCAGCCGTTAATCAGGGATTCGAGCCACTGGTCCGCCGCCTCGAAGGCGGAGTCGGAGGTGTGCGGCAGGACGTGGGCGCGGCGGTGGTCCGCACGCGGATAGGAGCCCAGGAACCTCAGCTCCGGTGACACCCGGTGCAGGCCCTTGAGCGCGTCCGCCACCCGGGCATCGGAAACGTGCCCGTCGGCGTCGATGCTGAAGAAATAGTCGCCCAGGAAGGCCCCGGTGGGCCTGGACTCGATTCGGCTGAGGTTGACTCCCCGGGTGGAGAACTGGTCCAGGATCTCCATCAGTGCGCCCGGGCGGTCCTCGGGCAGGGGGATCACCACGGTGGTCTTGTCCGCGCCGGTGGGTTCCGGCAGCAGCCCGGGCAGGCTGATCAGGATGAACCGGGTCACGGCGTCGGAAATGTCTCCAATGTCCCGGGCAATCACGTCCAGCCCCAGCCGTGAAGCGACCAGCGGGGCGCAGATGGCTGCGTCGAACCCGGGGGATTCATCCAAGAGCCCGACGGCGGCGGCCGCCGTGGAGGAGGCGGGCAGGTATTCCGCTTTGGGAATATTCGCTTCCGCCCAGTTGCGGCATTGGGCCCAGGCGTGGCTGTGCGTTGAAACCCGGCGGACCTCTTCGAGTTCAACGCCCGGCCGCACTGCCAGCACAAAGGTGATGGGCACCAGGATTTCGCGCAGGATCCGCAGCGGCTGCCCAATCGAAATGGCGTCCAGGGTGGCGCTGACGCCGCCCTCCACCGAGTTCTCGATCGGTACCACCGCAGCGTTCGCATGACCTGAGCGGACCATCTCCAGTGCGGAGGTGACGCTGGTGGAGGGGATCCTTACCGCTTCAGCGGCACCGGGGACCTGCAGCAGCGCAGCTTCGGTGAAGGTTCCCTCGGGTCCCAGATAGGTGTAGACCATGGTTCCCGGGAGCTTGGACCGCCCCGGGGTGCCCTCAGGACTCATACGACGGTCGGTTCCTGCCCGTTTTCGGAGACCATTTCCTTGCCCGCTTCAAGCCAGGCACCCATGCCGCCGGTGACGTTGACCGCGGAGTATCCGTGGGATTCGAGCCACTGGGTGGCACGCGCGCTTCGCCCGCCGGAACGGCAGATGACGGCCAGGTCCTGGTCCGGGTCAAGGTCGTCGAGGTGGTCTGGCAGCTGGTCCAGGGGGATGTGCACGGCGTTTGGAATGTGTCCTGCTTCCCATTCGTAGTCCTCGCGCACGTCCAGGATCCGGGCGCCGCCGCCAATCGTGTCCACAGAAACGTTTTCCATCTCGCTCACACTTCCTCACAGTCTCTGTACCGGGTCTGACAAGGCACGCTGCGGGGGCGTCCGTGCCGTTTGTCCCAGCCTATAGTGGGATGCACCGCCAGAGAACAAAGCCGCCCGCGCACCGGAGGTAACAATGCCCAATGGTCCAGCCACCCCGCCCCGGCCCACACCGCATTCAGGGGAGGGCATCGGTTCCCTCAGCGCCCTGGGCTTGCGTGACGCCCTGGCACGCGGCGAGGTTTCTGCCCGGGAGGCCACGGAGTATTTCCTGGGGCGCATCGAGGCGCTGAATCCGGAACTTGGATCCTTCATTGCCGTTACGGCCGATGCGGCACTCGCCGAAGCACGCCAGGCCGACGAAGCGCAGGCCGCCGGAAAACCGCCGCGGATACTGCACGGCATGCCACTGGCGCACAAGGACCTCACCGACGTCGCCGGCGTCCCCACAACCATGGGCAGCGCCGCCGTTCCGCAGGTTCCCGCCGGGGCGGATGGCCCCCTGCCGGCCGTACTGCGGGCTGCCGGAGCCATCAGCCTGGGCAAAACCCAGGTTCCGGAGTTCGGCCTCAGCAGTTACAGCGAGAACCTCGTTGCCCCACCGGCACGGAATCCCCTGGACCCCTCGCTTAGCCCTGGGGGCTCTTCGGGCGGCAGTGCAGCCGCCGTCGCCGCGGGCATGCTGCCTTTCGCTCCGGGTACCGACGGCGGTGGCTCAGTGCGCATTCCGGCCGCCGCCACCGGGTTGGTCGGCCTCAAGCCGAACCGCGGCAGGGTGCCCTCCGGCGGCGGCCAGCGGGACCTGGGCCAGTTTGTGGTTGCCGGGCCACTGGCACGAACGGCCGCAGACGCTGCCCTGCTGCTCGATGCGATGGTTGCCGAGCCGAACTATCACGCCACCAGCGCCCCGCCCGCGTCCGGCTCCTTCCTGGAAGCTGCACTGCGGGCCGAGGGCAGGTTCCGGATAGGCGTCAGCACCCGTTCCCCCTTTGAATCGCGCCTGGACATTGGACTGGACCCTGAGGCAGCACTGGCACTGGAAGCCGGGATCGTGGCGCTTACCGGGGCTGGACATGACGTGACGGAAGCCGACGTCCGCTACGACGAGCGCTACCCGGACGCCTTCGAACTGGTGTGGACCGCACCGCTGGCCAACATCCCGCTGCCGCCGGAGGGCGAGCAGTTCCTTACCCCGCTGACAGCTGCCATGCGCCGCCGCTCACTCCAGCGCTCCGCTGCGGACCTGGCCGGGGCCGTAGAGGTGCTGCGCGCCTTCGAAGAGGAGACCATTTCCCGGTTCTCGGCCTGGGACATGATCCTCACCCCTACGGTGGCCATGACTCCGCGGCCCATCGGCTGGTACTGGACCGGGGACGCCGCGGAAGACTATGCCCTGCAGTGCCGCTACTCTCCGTTCACGTCAATGGTGAACGTCTGCGGACTCCCCGCCGTCACCATTCCGGCCCATGTGACCGCCGAGGGCCTGTCGATGGGCGTGCAGCTCATCGGACGCCCGGGGGCGGAGGCGGACCTGCTGGCGGTGGCAGCCCAGCTGGGTCCATAGCATTCAGAGCCTTAATCGGGAGCCTTTTTGTCCAGCATGTGGACAGAAGTGCCGTTTTGACGGTGATAATCAGCACATACACTTGCATGGAAGCCGGTAGAACACCCCGATTTTCGCTTTCGACGTCGAATCCGTCACAGCGGCGCTTTGGGACTATTGAACGATGAGTCCAAGCCCCACCACAACCAGCCCCGCGCCTGGCGCGCGGAAGGCATTTTTCGGCCATCCCCGGATGCTCGCGAATCTCTTCAGCGTTGAGCTCTGGGAACGCTTCTCCTTCTACGGCATGCAGGGCATCCTGCTCTACTACATGTACTACTCCGTCACTGACGGCGGACTCGGCATGTCCGAGGGAGTGGCGGCAGGCCTCGTTGGCGCCTACGGCGGCGGCGTATACCTCTCCTCCATCGTCGGCGCCTGGGTGGCGGACCGCATCCTGGGATCCGAACGGACCCTCTTCTACTCGGCCATCCTCGTGATGGTCGGCCACATCTCCCTGTCCCTGGTTCCCGGTTACGCCGGCCTGGCAATCGGACTGGTGCTCATCGCCGTTGGCTCCGGCGGCCTGAAGGCCAACGCCACCGCCCTGGTGGGAAGCCTGTACGACGAAAAGGACGAACGCCGCGACGCCGGCTTCTCCATCTTCTACATGGGCATCAACATCGGCGGCCTGATGGGCCCCATCCTCACCGGCCTGCTCTGGGATTCCTTCGGCTTCCACTTCGGCTTCGGCCTCGCCGCTGCCGGCATGGCCATCGGCCTGGCCCAGTACGCAGCCACCCGCAAGTACCTTCCGGAGTCCGCACACCTGGTAGCCAATCCGCTTCCCAGGAGCCACTTCGTCCGTGTTGGCGCGATCGCCGCAGCGGTAATCGCCGTCGTCCTGGCGGCAGTTGCCTTCGGCCTGATCAACAGCGAAAACCTGGTGGGCCTGATGGCCATTCTCGCGCTGGGAGCGGCGATCGCGTACTTCGTGGTCATCCTGTCCAGCAAGCGGGTAAGCCAGGTTGAACGCCGCCGCGTATTCTCCTTCATGCCGCTGTTCGTTGCCAGCACCGCCTTCTGGGCCCTGTTCCAGCAGCAGTTCACCGTTGTTGCGCTCTACGCAGACACTTCCCTGAACCGGGAGATCTTCGGCTGGGAAATGCCGCCGAGCTTCGTCCAGTCCATCAATCCGATCTTCATCATCATCTTCGCCGCCGTCTTCGCGAGCATGTGGACCAAGATGGGCTCCCGCCAGCCGGGCACTCCGCTGAAGTTTGGAATCGGCCTGGCCGTGATGGGCCTGGCGTTCCTCGCCTTCATCCCGTTCTCCGGCGGCGGACCTGCCAGTACGCCGCTGCTGGCCCTGGCCGGCATCCTGCTGCTGTTCACCTTCGCTGAGCTGTCGCTGTCCCCGACTGGCCTCTCCGCCGCGACCAAGCTGGCACCGTCCGCGTTCCCAACGCAGATGGTTGCGCTGTTCTACCTGTCGGTATCCCTGGGCAGCACGCTCTCCGGCTGGCTGGCGCAGTTCTACAGCCAGGACACCGAAGTCAGCTACTTCTCCTTCCTGGGCATCACCGCAATCGTGCTGGGCGTCGCCCTGGCAGCCGCGGCACCCGCCATCAAGAAACTCATGGGCGGCGTGCGGTAACCCGTTCCTTTAGATCGCCTAACAAAAAGTGCCCGTTTGGATTGCAAACGGGCACTTATTGCGTATGCGCCGCCTGCTGAACTCTTTCGATCCGCTTGGACACTCTGAGGATTTTGGTCCCGTACGGTCGATTATTTGTCCGCTCATGCCAAGCTCTGGCATGCATCTGTCTCCACGTCGCGCGTCGCATTAGACAATGTAAGCGCCCTCACAGTTAGTATCATTCAATCAGCCGGTGCTGAACCGCACCCGTTTGCCGGGCTCCGATCAACGACGTCGGGCCGGGGACCGGATGCCAGCGTCCGGCACAACGACACCCTGCCCGGCCGGCGCCGTCCGCCGCCGGGCAGCGCACTGAAAGGGCAACGATGAAGCGTTCAAAGACAGGGGCACTGGGGGCCCTGCTGCTGGGTGCATCCCTCGCGGCGACCGGCTGCGGCTCGGATTCCGCTGCAAGCGGCGATTCGGACATGGTGAGGATCGGCATCACGCAGATCGTGGAGCACGATGCCCTGACCTCCGCCAAGGAAGGATTCAAGCGGGCGCTGGCCGAGAACGGCTACACCGAAGGCGAGAACATCTCCTACGACGAGCAGAATGCGGCCGGCGAGCAGGCCACAGCCACGTCGATCGCTTCCAAGTTCGCCTCTGACGACCTGGACCTGGTGCTGGCAATCGCCACTCCGACGGCGCAGGCTGCAGCGCAGGCAATCACCGACATCCCCATCCTCATCACCGCGGTCACCGAACCGGAAGAAGCCGGCCTGGTTGATTCATGGGACGCCCCCGGCGCCAACCTGACCGGCACCAGCGACCTGAACCCGGTCGCGGACCAGCTGGCACTGATCAAGGAACTGGCTCCGGACGCCAAGACCGTCGGCATCGTCTACAGCTCCGGCGAGGTCAACTCCGAGGTGCAGATCGAACTCGCGCAGGAAGCCGCAAAGGACCTCGGAGTCGAGCTGAAGCTGGCTGCCGTGAGCAACACCGCCGAGGTGCAGCAGGCCGCCGAGTCCCTCGACGTCGACGCCTTCTACATCCCCACCGACAACAACGTCGTGGCCGCCCTGGACTCCGTCGTCCAGATCGCCGAGACCAAGAAGATCCCGCTGGTCACCGGCGACGCAGGTGCCGTGAAGTCCGGCGGCATCGCCACCCTGGGCATCGACTACGAACTGCTCGGCTACCAGACCGGCCTGATGGCGATCAAGATCCTCGAAGAGGACGCGGATCCGGCCACCATGCCGATCGAAACCCTCTCCGAGACCCAGCTGGTCATCAACAAGACCGCCGCAGCAAACATGGGCATCGAAATCCCCGAGTCCCTGCTCGAAAAGGCCGACGAGGTCATCGAGTAACACCTGCTGCCGACCGTCCCACCCCGCTGTAAGGAAAAGAAATTCCATGATCACTGCTGTTGAACTGGGGCTTATCTACGCCGTCATGGCCCTGGGCGTTTACCTCACCTTCCGGATCCTGGACTTTCCGGACCTTACCGTGGACGGAAGCTTCACCACCGGCGCAGCCGTGGCGGCCATCTCCATCATCAACGGGGTTCCACCCCTGGCCGCCACGGCCGCCGCATTCGGCGCCGGACTTGTCGCAGGCTGCGTCACCGGCCTGCTGCACACGAAGGGCAAGATCAACGGGCTGCTGGCGGGCATCCTGACCATGATCGCGCTCTACTCCATCAACCTGCGGATCATGGGCACCTCCAACCTGTCCCTGCTCCGCGAAGACACGCTCATCACCCCGCTGCGGGAGAACGGGCTGCTGGGCGGCGCCGTCGCCATCGCCCTGTTTGCCCTGCTGGCCGTAGGCGTGAAGCTGTTCCTGGACTGGTTCCTGCACACCGACCTGGGCCTGGCCATGCAGGCCACCGGCGATAACCAGGAGATGGTCTCCAGCTTCGGTGTCAGCACCGACCGCATGAAGATCCTGGGCCTGGCCCTCTCCAACGGATTCGTGGCCCTCTGCGGCGCCGTGGTGGCCCAGTACCAGGGCTTCGCGGACATCGGCATGGGCATCGGCCTGATCCTGGTGGGCCTCGCTTCCGTCATCATCGGCCAGGCGATCTTCGGTTCCCGCCTGATCGTCGTTTCCACGCTGGCTGTGATCCTGGGCGCCGTGGTCTACCGGATCGTCATCGCCCTGGCCCTGGACCTCGGCTTCGAGCCCAACGACATGAAGCTCATTTCCGCGGTGCTGGTGGTCCTGGCCCTGATTCTGCCCCAGTGGAGCCTCTTCCGCAGGCTGCCGACCTTCAGCAGCCTGCGCAAGTCCAACGTCACCACGGCCAGCTAGCGAGGAAAGCACAACCATGCTGAAAATCGACAACGTACAGAAGACCTTCTTCGCCGGCACCGTCAATGAACGCGTTGCCCTGGCGAAAATCGACCTGGAGCTGGCGGCCGGGGAATTCATCACCGTAATCGGCTCCAACGGCGCCGGTAAATCCACGCTGCTGAACATGGTCTCCGGCAAGCTGCGCCCGGACACCGGATCGGTGCTCATCGACGGCAAGGACGTCACCAGGCTGGCCGACTACCAGCGGGCCCGCTTCATTGGCCGGGTCTTCCAGGACCCGATGGCAGGTTCCGCGCCGCAGCTAAGCATCGAACAGAACATGTCCATCGCCTACGAACGCGGCAAGCGCCGCAGCCTGGGCTGGGGGGTGTCCGCCAAGAAGCGGGAGCTGTTCCGTGAGGAGCTCAAGTCGCTGGAACTCGGGCTGGAGAACCGGCTCAAGGCGAAGGTGGGCCTGCTCTCCGGCGGCCAGCGCCAGGCGCTGTCCCTGCTCATGGCAACGTTCAGCGAGCCGAAGATCCTGCTGCTGGACGAGCACACCGCGGCTCTGGACCCGCAGCGTGCCGCCCTGGTCTCCCGCCTGACCGGTGAGATCGTGGCCCGCCACCACCTCACCACGCTGATGGTCACGCACAATATGCAGCAGGCACTGGACCTGGGCACCCGGCTGATCATGATGCACGAGGGGCGGATCATCCTGGATCTGGACAGCACGCAGAAGGCGTCCATGACCGTCCCGGACCTGCTGCATGAGTTCGAGAAGATCAAGGGCGGCCTGGACGACCGCACGCTGCTCCAGTAGCCCCGTCTGAACCGTTCGCGCTCCGCAATTCCCGTCGAGATGGCAGAAACTGCTCGTTAGAGGCTTCTAACGAGCAGTTTCTGCCATCTCGTTGGGGTGCGGGAGACGCGGCGACGGCGGCACGAAAGTAAGGCGCCTGCCGGAACAACCGAATCTTTGGCATGCTTGGGTCTATGTCTAACCGTGCCGGCACACCTGCCCAACCATCCGACCTCGTTGACCTGACGGAACTGCTCGACGCTTATTACGACGTCGCTCCGGACCTCGCTGATCCCGGCCAGCGCGTTGCGTTCGGCACCTCGGGCCACCGCGGCAGCTCCCTAAAGGGATCCTTCAACGAACCGCACATCGCCGCCATTACCCAGGCAATCGTTGAGTACCGCACCGGTGCCGGCATCACGGGCCCGCTGTTCATGGGCAAGGACACCCACGCCCTCTCGGAGCCGGCGCAGAACACCGCGCTGGAGGTCCTGGCCGGCAACGGCGTGAACGTCCTGATCGATGCGCGGACCGGTTTCACGCCCACCCCGGCCCTGAGCCACGCGATCCTGACCCACAACGCCACCCGCACGGACCAGGCGGACGGCATTGTCATCACCCCGTCCCACAACCCGCCGGCCGACGGCGGGTTCAAGTACAACCCGCCCTCCGGCGGACCCGCCGATTCAGGAACCACGTCCTGGATCGCCAACCGCGCCAACGAACTCCTTGAGAACGGCCTCCGCGGCGTGCAGCGCGTGCCGCTGGGCGAGGCCCGGCTGGCAGAGTCGGTGGGTGCCTACGACTTCCTGCAGCATTATGTGGGCGACCTCGGCTCGGTGCTGAACATGGATGCCATCAAGGGTTCCGGCCTGCACATCGGCGCGGATCCCATGGGCGGCGCGTCCGTTGACTACTGGGGCGCCATCGGCGAGCAGTACGGCCTCAACCTGACCGTGGTGAATCCCGGCGTGGATCCACAGTTCGGCTTCATGACCCTGGACTGGGACGAGAAGATCCGCATGGACTGCTCCTCCCCCGACGCGATGGCATCCCTTATCGCCCAGGCGGGCCGGTATGACATCGCAACGGGGAACGACGCCGATGCCGACCGGCACGGAATCATCACCCCGGACGCCGGGCTCATGAACCCCAACCACTACCTCGCCGCCGCGGTGGAGTACCTCTACGCCAACCGCTCCGGCTGGCGCAGCGACGCCATGGTGGGCAAGACCCTGGTCTCCTCCTCCATGATCGACCGGGTTACCGACAGCCTGAACCGCCGGCTGATGGAAGTCCCGGTGGGCTTCAAGTGGTTCGTTCCGGGCCTGCTCTCCGGCGAAGTTGCCTTCGGCGGCGAGGAATCCGCAGGTGCCTCCTTCCTCCGGCTGGACGGCTCGGTCTGGACCACGGACAAGGACGGAATCCTGCTGGCCCTGCTGGCCTCGGAGATCACCGCCACCACGTCCAAGACACCGTCGCAGCACTACCGTGAACTGACCAGCCGGTTCGGGGACCCGGTCTACGCACGGGTTGATGCCCCGGCCACCCGCGAACAGAAGGCAGCGCTGTCCAAGCTGTCGCCGTCGGACGTCACTGCCACCACACTGGCAGGCGAGGAGATCACCGCACGGCTGACCGAGGCGCCCGGCAACGGCGCCGCAGTCGGCGGGCTGAAGGTCACCACGGAGAACGCCTGGTTCGCGGCCCGGCCCTCCGGCACTGAGGACGTGTACAAGATCTACGCCGAGTCCTTCAAGGGCGTTGAGCACCTCAGCGAGGTCCAGGCTGAGGCCAAGGCCATCGTGGACTCCGTGATCGCCTAGCTCCCCCCATCGAGATCACAGAAACTGCCCGTATGAGCGTTTATACGGGCAGTTTCTGTCATCTCGATTAGTCAGAGCAGGCGGCGCAGGACGCTGGCCTTGAACCCGTTGTACGGCGGGTACGCCACGCGCAGGGTGTCCAGCAGCGTTCCCTTCGAGAAGACCGGGCGGGCCTGGCTGAACGTGTCAAAGGAGTGCTTGCCGTGGTACGCGCCCATCCCGCTGGCGCCGGCACCGCCGAAGGGCAGCTCCGGGACCGCCAGCTGCACGATCGCTGCGTTGTGGTTCACGGACCCGGCCCGCACGCCCTGCTCGAACCGGCGCTGCTGCGCTGCCGAGGACGTGAACAGGTAGGACGCCAGCGGGACAGGGCGGGCGTTGATGATTTCCATCGCCTCGTCCAGGTCCCGCACGGTAACCACCGGAAGGACCGGCCCGAAGATCTCCTCCTGCATCACGGGAGCGTCCAGGGCCACGTCAGCCAGCACGGTCGGTTCAATGTAGAGGTCTTCCCGGCTGCTGCGGCCCCCGGAAACCACGGTCCCGTCCGCCAGGTAGCCCAGGATCCGGTCAAAGTGGCCTTCGTTGATGATCCGTCCGTAGCTGGCGCTGCGGGACGGGTCCTTGCCCACCAGCTCACGGAGCGCCCTGGTGAGGGCCTGAAGCAGCATGGGAGCGGCGTCTTCCGTAACCAGGACATAGTCCGGCGCAACGCACGTCTGCCCGGCGTTGATCAGCTTGCCGTAGGCCAGTCGCCGGGCGACGGCGGTCAGGTTTCCGTCCAGCACGACGGCGGGCGACTTGCCTCCCAGCTCCAGCGTCACCGGTGTCAGGTGCTCGGCGGCAGCGCGCATGACAATCTTGCCGACCCGTTCCCCGCCGGTATAGAAGATGTGGTCGAAGTGTTCGGCGAGCAGCGCCTTGGATATCTCCTGGGCGCCCTCGATGACCGCCACGGCCTCCGGGTCCAGGTACTCCGGCAGGATTCGGGCCACCGCAGCGGAGGTGGCCGGGGCAAGCTCGCTGGGCTTGAGCACCGCGGCGTTGCCGGCGGCGAGCGCTCCGATGAGCGGGGCGAGGAGCAGCTGCACGGGGTAGTTCCACGGCGCGATGATCAGCACCACTCCCAGCGGCTGCGGTTCAACCTTGGCCGACGCCGGCTGCAGGCCCAGCGGCACCGGCACCTTGGTGGTGCGCGTCCAGTCCGTCAGGTGCTTCAGCGCGTGGGCTGCTTCGGCCCGGGTGATGGAGATTTCGGTGAGGTAGGCCTCGAGGGGGTTCTTCCCCAGGTCTTCGCGCAGCGCCGCGGCGAATTCATGTTCCCGTTCGGAGAGCATCCGCATCAGGGATTTCAGCTGCTCTTTCCGCCATGCGAGCGGCCGGGTACGGCCGCTCGCGTAAACCTTGCGGACCGCAGCAACCCGCGCTGGCACACTTGCTGCCGGGGAAGGTACCGGACTGCCGGCGCTCATGCCCGGTTCCCGGTGCCGGCCGCCGAAGAGGCTGCCGCCCCCGGGTCCGCGGGCGGCCGGCCGGTGAAGTGGTCCATCGACTGGTAGACCTTGAAGACCCTGCCTGCCACCACGTCCCACGCCGGCTGGGGCAGGAGTCCGCGCAGGGCGCTGCCCAGCGGGACGGTCCACGGCAGCTGGACCCGGGCCTTGCCGGCAAGAAGTGCCTTCCAGGCCCTGTCCACCACGTATTCAGGTTCCATCAGCGGAGTCATCAGCGGGCCGCGGGCCCCTTCGAACATGCCGGTCTTGATGTAGCTCGGAATCAGGGTGGTGACCTGGATGTGGCCCTGCCCGGCTTCCTCAAGTTCCAGGCGCAGCGAATCGCTCCAGCCAATCACCGCCCACTTGGACGCGGTGTACACGCTCATCTTAGGCACCGACAGGGTTCCGGACGCGGAGGCGACGTTCAGGATGCGGGCGGGGGTGCGCCGGTCGATCATGCCCGGCAGGAACGCGCGGGTGATGTGCATGGGTGCCAGCGTGTTCACGTCCATCACGGCGTCGATGTCCGTTCCGGTGTGCTCCCAGAAGTACTTGCCTCGAACAATGCCGGCGTTGTTGATCAGCACGTCCGGCGCACCGGTTTCCGCCAGCACCGCTTCGGCTTTTTCTGCCACCTGGGCTGTTGACGAGACGTCCAGGGTGTACGGCAGGACGTCAGCGGATCCGAGACCGCGCAGCCGCTGTGCCGCGTCCTGAAGGGCCTCGGCGTTGCGGTCCCAGAGCACCACCGCCCCGGCTCCTTCACGCACCGCTCGCTCCGCGTACAGAAGGCCCATCCCCATGGCCGCTCCGGTGATGAGTACTGTCCGTCCAGAAACTGAAATTCCCACGTTTGATCCGTCCGTCACAGGCCGCCCTCGGCCATTCTGCTTCCCCGGTAAACTTGTTGGTGCGTGCAACATAGCGTGGCACAGAAGCCCCGCCGGTAACATTCTCCACGAATCAATCCCCCTTTGTCCTTTCGGAAGGCACACGCATGAGCAGGTTCGGCACGGACTGGAAACTCCACGGAAACGGCAAGACTGTTACTCCCGGCTCATTCGTCGCTCCGGATGAAAGACTCAGCTGGCCGCGCACCATCGGCATTGGTGCCCAGCATGTGGTGGCCATGTTCGGCGCGACCTTCCTGGTTCCGCTGCTCACCGGCTTCCCGCCGGCCACCACCCTGTTCTTCTCCGGCATCGGAACCATCCTGTTCCTGATCATTACTGCCGGGAAGGTCCCCAGCTACCTCGGTTCATCCTTCGCCTTCATCGCCCCGATCGCGGCCGCAGTCAACCAGCACGGCCCCGGCGGAGCGCTGGGCGGCATCATCATGGCCGGCGCCACCCTGTTCCTGATCGGCCTTGCTGCCCAGCTGGCCGGCACCCGCTGGATCCAGGTCCTGATGCCGCCCACCGTCACCGGTGCGATCGTGGCGCTGATCGGCCTGAACCTGGCACCCACCACGCGCACAAACTACGAAGCCGGTCCCGTCACCGCTACGGTCACGGTTGTGGTGATCCTGCTGACCACGGTGCTGTTCAAGGGCCTGATCGGCCGTCTTGCCATCCTGGTTGGCGTCCTGGCCGGTTACGCCGCCGCCATGATCCAGGGCGAGGTGGACTTCTCCGCCATCAATGACGCAGCCTGGTTCGGCCTGCCTGAGTTCACGGCTCCCACGTTCCACTTCAACGTCATTGGCCTGTTCGTCCCCGTAGTACTGGTGCTTGTTGCGGAGAACATCGGCCATGTGAAATCCGTGGCGGCCATGACCGGACGTGACCTTGATCCGTACACCGGCCGGGCGCTGATGGCCGACGGCGTTGCCACCATGCTGGCCGGTGCCGGCGGCGGTTCCGGCACCACCACCTACGCGGAGAACATCGGAGTGATGGCGGCTTCCCGGGTCTACTCCACGGCCGCCTACTGGGTAGCCGGCATCACTGCGGTACTGCTGAGCCTGTTCCCGAAGTTCGGTGCCCTCATCGCCACCATCCCGCAGGGCGTGCTGGGCGGTGCCGGCGTGGTGCTCTACGGCATGATCGGCATCCTCGGTGTCCGGATCTGGGTGGACAACCGCGTGAACTTCTCCAACCCGATCAACCTCTCGGTGGCCGGTGTCGCCCTGGTGATCGGCATTGCGAACTACACCTGGAACGTTGGCGGCCTGACCTTCGAGGGAATTGCCCTGGGCACCGCGGCAACCCTGGTGATTTACCACGGCATGATGGCCATCGCCCGCTGGCGCGGCACCATGCCGGATGAGCCCCAGAAAGACGTCGGCGCCACGCCGTCAAGCCTGGGCTAGGAATCCTAGGCCCCTTCCAGGGCCGCCTGCGTGGCGCGGGCAACATAGAACTCTGCCCGCGCCATGGCGTCCTCCGGGCTCTGCGCGAGGTCAAGCAGGCTGACTGCCGCTTCGACGCCGTACTCGGCCAGGACCTTCGGGCTCAGCGTGATCGCTCCGGCCACGAGCACCACCGGGATTCCCCTCTCTGCAGCCATCCGCGCCACCTCCAGCGGTGCCTTGCCGTACCGGGACTGTTCATCGATGGAGCCCTCCCCGGAGAGCACAAGGTCAGCCCGCGCCAGGGCCGGGGCCAGGCCCACCAGCCCGGCAATGAGTTCGAAGCCCGGTTCAATCCGGGCATCCGTGAAGGCCAGGAAGGCGGACGGGAACCCGCCGGCCGCCCCGGCGCCGGGAACATCGACGTCGACGCCGGTTGCGTCCTTCAGCAGCCGCGCCCAGTTCGCCAGTGCTTCATCCAGCAGCAGCCGGGCGGAGGAATCGGCTCCCTTCTGCCCGCCGAAGACGTGGGCGGCACCGTTGTGGCCGGTCAGCGGATTGGTGACGTCCGCGGCGATCCGAATTACCGTGTCCTTGATCCGCGGGTCCAGCCCGGAAGCGTCGACGGCGGCGGCCACCGCAAGTCCCGCGCCTCCCGGCGGAACCGGGTTCCCGGCCGCGTCGAGGATCCGCAGGCCCAGGGCGCACAGGGCTCCGGAACCGCCGTCGGTCATCGCCGAACCGCCGATTCCGAGGATGATCTCCTGTGCCCCGGCGTCCAGCGCCGCGGTGATCAGCTGACCGCTGCCAAAGCTCGACGCCGCCAGGGACGTCTGCACGGACGGTTCCACGAGCATTAGCCCGGAAGATCGTGCCGTCTCCAGAACCGCCGTCGTGCCGTCCAGTGCCCAGACCGCGGTCACTTCGCGGCCAAGCGGCCCGCGGATCCGAGCCGTGCGTTCCTCGGCTCCGGAGGCGAGTGCGGCTTCGAGGGTGCCTTCGCCGCCGTCGGCGACCGGCAGCCGGGTGACATCTGCGTCCGGATAGACGGAAAGCACCGCCTGCGCCATGGCGGCAGCGGCTTCCTCGGCGGTGAGGCTGCCTTTGAACTTGTCCGGGGCTATGAGCACGCGCATGGACTACATCCTGCCAGCGAATCGCGGCTGCGGCACGTACAACCGGAGCGGCCTAAGCCGGCCCGGGCCCCTGAGGCCAGGCACCGCGCCCGGCCAGCACGGCGGAGAGCAGGTCCGCCCGGTCCGAGACGAGTCCGTCCACTCCCATGTCCAGCAGCCCTTCCATTCGCGGACGGGTATTCACGGTCCAGACGTGGACCTGGATGCCGGCACGGCGGCAGCGCCGCAGGAACGCGGGGCGCACCACGGGAATTCCGCGGTAGCTGACCGGCACCTGCACACAGTCGAAACGGCCCAGCCGGGCGACGAGGCCGCCGAGTCCCAGCGGCGAAAGCAGCAGCAGTGCGGCGTTGGCGGCTGATCCGGCGGAGGTCGCGGCAGGCTTGGAGAGCCGGCGCAGGCAGTCCAGCCGCCGGCGGTCAGAGAAGGAGGTCACCAGCACCCTCTCATGTGCCCGGTGCTTTTCGATCAGGGCGGCCAGCGCGGCGGCACCGGCGGCGTCCTTGATGTCGATGTTCAGCCGAACGTCCGGCCAGCGGAGCAGGACTTCTTCCAGCGTGGGGATGGGCTCAGTGCCCCCCACGCGGACGCTGCGGAGTTCACGCAGGCTTCGGGCGCTGATCGGACCGGCGGCATCGGTGACCCGGTCCAGGGTTTCATCATGGAACGCCATGAGCACACCGTCGCTGGTGGTGCGGACATCAGTCTCCAGATAGCCGAACCCCAGGTCCACTGCAGCCTGGAAAGCTGTCAGGGTGTTTTCAAGCCCGTCGGGACTGAACCCCCGGTGGGAGAGTCCCAGCGGAACCCCGCGGGACAGCGGCGCGGACGGCGGGACGAAGTACGGCGGGGGTGCGTTCACAAGGGTACTTTATCGCCCGTCAGCACACCGTCTTGCGCGGGTGTCCGGTCCGCGGACGGAGTCCCGGAACTAGACTGTGGCTCCACCCGGGGGCGAACCCTTCCCACCGCGCCGGCAAGCCATGGAGGTGGCCGCATGCAGCACAGCTCTGCCCGGCAGACAGCGGGCCGCTGGCTCCGCTGGCCCGCGGACGGGCTGCGGGGGAGCCTGGCCAGGTCCCCGGTGACACTGGTGTTCCTGGCGCTGTTCTGGTTCTTGGGCATCCTCACCTCCTCCATCCTGAACGGGCCGGATGATCTCCTGCTGCCCTGGGTGAGCGTGTCCGTGAATACTCTGCCGGATTACTGGCCGGCGCTGCTGCTGTCCGCCCTGTGGGCCAACGGACTGGCCGGCTACATCAGCGGAACCCTGCTCACGCTGGCCGTGGGGCTGCCTGCCGAACGCCTCCTGGGCAGCCGGCGCTTTCTCGCGGCGGCGGCGGGGACGCAGGTCATCGGTGCCCTGGCGGGCATCGCTTTTGCCGCTTCCCTGCGGGGGGTTTTGGAGAACTGGGGCCGGGAGCTCAGCACGGATTCATTCCTGGGTCCGGTGGCTCTGGTCTGCGGAACCGCCGCAGCGGCCTCGGCCGGCATGAGCACGCTCTGGCGCCGCCGGGTGCGGCTGGCCCTGTACGCCCTGCTGGTGGTCCTCGCCCTGTACTCGGGTGCGCTGCGTGACGTCATGGCCCTGGCCGCCGCGGTCACCGGAGGGATCTGGGGGCCATACCTGTTCGGACGGCGCCCGCATTGGCCGCGCAGGCTGGTTTCCAGCCGGCGCGAGGCCCGGGTGCTGGTCGGACTGCTGGTGGTGGCTACCGCCGTCGGGCCGGTGATCGCCGCCCTGAACGTGCGCGCCGTCGGGCCCCTGGCCGTCCTTGCATACCTGTTCACCAACGCGGAAACCCTGGACCCGGTGGCCTTGGCCAACATCTGCGCAGATCCGGGCATGCACGCTGAATGCCGCACCGCCCGCCTGGAGCAGAGTGCCGGGCTGGCCGGGTTCTTCCTTGCCGTCCTGCCCCAGGTGCTGCTGATCGTCTTCGCCGACGGGCTGCGGCGCGGGCGCCGGTTCGCGTGGATCAGCGCCCTCATCCTGCAGGGCCTGATGACACTGGCCGCAGCCGTCCGCACTGGGTTTTTCCTCGCAGGTCACACCGGCGGGGTCTACGGCGTCGGCGGGCCCGTACAGCCCCTGGCGCTGGTCCTTCCCATGCTGTTGCCGCTGCTGGTCTTCGTGCTGCTGGCCGCCTCCGGGAGGCTCTTCTCCGTCTCCGCGGCACCGGGCACCTACCGCCGGTTGTTCCTCACCTGCGCCACAGCCGGCGTGATCCTGGGAGCGGTGTGGGTGGGCGGCGGGCTGTTGCTGCGCAACGGTTTCACACCGCAGGCAGACATGGAGTCACTGCTGGAAGACCTGCCGCTGCGCTTCCTGCCGGTTTCCGAAATCATCTCCCGGCCTCCGGAGCTGCTGCCGCAGTCGCTTCCGGCCATCATGCTCTATGAGGGTGTTGGCGTAGTGTTCTGGATCCTTGCCTGCGTGCTGCTGTTGCGGTCCTTCCTTGAGCCGGCCTACAGCCGCTTCGCCCTGGACGAAGAACATGCCCGGACCCTGCTGATGTCCAGCGGCGGCAGCACGATGGCCTGGATGACGCTGTGGAGCGGCAACTCGTACTGGTTTTCCCCCACCGGCAATTCCTATGTGGCGTACCGAATCGGCTCCGGCGTCGCCCTGACCGTGGGTGACCCGGTGGGACCCGCTGCCGAACTGCGGCAATCGGTGGAGGGATTCGCGGCCTACTGTGCCGACACCGGAGTGACCGCGTGCTTCTATTCAGTGAACGAGGCGACCCGGGAGGCAGCCGCCGGCCTGGGGCACACGGACCTGCAGGTGGCGGAGGAAACGCTGCTGCCTCTCGGGTCCCTGGCCTTTCGGGGCAAGCGTTTCCAGGACGTAAGGACTGCCTTCAACCGGGCCGGCAAGGCCGGGATCCGTGCCGAGTGGACCACCTACCGCACGGCGCCGCTGTCCGTCCTGGACCAGATCAATGCAATTTCCGAGGAATGGGTTGCCGAGAAGCAGATGCCGGAGATGGGCTTCACGCTGGGCGGGATCGAGGAGATTGACGACGACGGCGTGCGGCTGCTGCTCGCGGTGGACCGGGACCGCACGGTGCACGGGGTGACCTCCTGGCTGCCGATCTACCGGGATGGCGAGGTTATCGGCTGGACGCTTGATTTCATGCGCCGGCGGGCTCGGGGTTTTCCGGCCGCCATGGACTTCCTCATCGCCTCCGCCGCGCTGTCCCTGCAGGATGAAGGCTTTCACCTGCTCAGCCTGTCCGGCGCGCCGCTGGCCCGGAACGAGGCTTCGTCGACCGCAGCATCGGAAGCCGAAATCACTGCCGGCGGAGGCAGCGCCCCGCGGCGGGCTGCCGATACGCCGCCTGCGCTGGAGTGGCTGATGGACCGCCTGGGGGCAACCCTGGAACCGGTCTACGGTTTCCGCTCCCTGCTGGCCTACAAGGCCAAGTTCCAGCCGGAGTACGTTCCGCTGTACATGACCTACTCGGATTCAGCGTCTCTGCCGGCAATTGCGAATGCCCTGGCGAGGGCCTATGTGCCCCACGTTTCGGTGGGACAGACCTTCACGTTGGCCCGTCGAATCGTGGGCAATCAGCGATGAACTTGGCGCTGACCTCGGGACCGGCACCTGTGCTTCTGCTGAGCCTTGGCGCGGCCGGGCTGTGCTGGCTGTGCTGGGGGCCAAGGAGGTATCTCACCGGGGTTGTCCCGTTCGCCGTGATGGGCGCGCTGGCCGGGACCGTCCTGCTGTTCGTGGCCGCGGAATTGCTGCTGTCCTGGTGGGACGCATCCTTCCCGCGCTATCTCTACTTGTATTCCGCTGGCGGCATATTGGCTGTGCTGCTGATTGTTCCGCGCTGGCGGCTCTCCCGGGGCGCCTTGGCGCGCATCCTCACGGTCCTGTCCGCCGCTGCGGTGCTGCTGGGCGCGGCGTCGGCGGCCAATGTGGCCTATGGCCAGTACCCCACAGTCGAATCCCTGGTGGTTCGCCCGGGTGAGTCCGGCGGCGAGGTTCCCATCCGCAAACCGGTTCCCGGACAGGACGCCACGCCGAGCACGGAAGCGAACTGGAGAGCGCCGTCGACCATGCCGGCGGAAGGCAGGGTGTATGAGGTCCAGATCCCCGGGTCCGTCTCCGGCTATGCCGCAGGAACCGGGCTGGTGTATCTCCCGCCGGCTTATCTCGGCACGCCCTCCGCCCAGAACCTGCCGGTGCTGATCGCGCTGCATGGACAGCCCGGCGCCCCCGCTGACTGGTTTGCCGGCGGCCAGCTGCAGCAGGTGATGGACGACTTCGCGGCGCAGCACCACGGGCTTGCCCCCCCTCGTCGTTATTCCGGACCTCTCCGGCGGTGCGAATTCAAACTGGTCCCTCTGCCTCGATTCGAAACAGGGAAGCGGAGCGACGTACCTTGCCGTGGACGTCCCCGGCTGGATCAAGGACAACCTTGCTGCCGGACTCTGCGGACCGCAGCAGTGGGCGGTAGCCGGGTACTCCTACGGCGGGACCTGCGCCCTGCAGCTCGCGGTGAACTTCCCGGACACCTTTCCCACTTTTATCGACATCGCCGGGGAGAACGAACCGACCATCCCCGGCGGCATCCAGTCCCTGGTGAATACCTACTTCGGCGGGGATGCGTCCGCTTTCGCGGCTCAGAATGCCCTGGATATCCTCCAGCATCGTTCCTTCCCCAACATGGCGGGAATCGTGGTGATCGGCAAGGACGACGGCGTCTACAACGGTGAGGGCCGGCAGGTGTACGACGCCGCGAAGGCCGCGGGCATGGACGTCCATCTGCAGGAGCTGCCGGGAGGACACTCCTGGCAGGTATGGAAAGAGGGGCTCTCGGACAACCTGGACTGGCTCGGCCACCGGCTTGGCATACTTGGACAATGAGCGACGCCCCTACCGACCGACTGACGCGTCAGCTCTCCCGGCTTTCCCGGGTGCTTGGCACGCACGGAGTGCTCCTGCTGACCCTTGCCGCCGGGCTGGTTCCCGCCCTGCTCCTGGCCCTGCTGGCAGGAGGCGTCTATGAGGCAGTGGCGGAAGAGGACGGCGTCGCCGCCCTGGACCACCCGGTACTCGCCGCAGCGAAGTCACTGCGCTCCCCCGGCCTTGATACGGCACTCACCTGGTTCACCAACCTGGGCGGCACCATCGGGCTTCCGATCCTTGCGGCGGCCGCTGTGGCCCTGCTCTGCCGGTGGCAGCGCAGCTGGACTCCTCTAATCCTCACCGCCTCCGCCGCGGCAGGCTCGCTGCTGATGACGGTTACCGGCAAGACCCTAGTGGGACGGGCCCGGCCAGCGCTTTCCGACGCCGTTCCGCCGTACGAGTACTCCGATTCATTTCCCAGCGGGCATTCGCTCAACTCCATGGTGGTAGTGGGAACAATTGCCTATCTGCTGGTGATCTACCTGGATTCGAAGCGGGCCCGGACCATCACCGTGCTGGCGGCGGGAGCGTTCATCGTGGTCATAGGCCTGAGCCGGGTATACCTGGGCCACCACTGGCTGACCGATGTGCTGGTGGCCTGGATCCTGGGGCTGGCCTGGCTGTCCATCCTCATAACGGTTCACCGGCTGCTGCGCGCACGCCGGATCCGGGACCTTTCGGCGGCCTAGGGCTCCAGGCCGCGCAGCAGGTCCTCGAGGACCTGCGCCACGCCGTCCTCGGCGAACGGCGGGGCCTGGCGGGACGCTGCCGCCCGGACGGCCGGATGGCCGGACGCCATGGCATAGCCCCGGCCGGCCCAGCCCAGCATGCCCAGGTCATTGGGCATGTCGCCGAACGCAACGACGTCGGCGGCGTCTATCTGCAGGGACCCGGCGTAGTCCGCCAGCGTCACGGCCTTGTCCAGGCCGGGAGCGGACATCTCCAGGAGCGGGACCGACGGCGCGGAATGGGTGGCGGAGACCAGGTGGGCTACCTCGGGCTTTACCCGGCGGAGGAACTCGTCCGGGTGGACATCTTCCACCTTGGCGAGGAACTTCACCACCCGGCTGCCCGGGCCGAGTGATTCGGTGAGCGGTGCCGGAGCAACGGCGCCGAGGAGGTCTGCTCCGGCGTCCTGCAGGAATCCGGGCTCCAGGTGGAAACCCTCAACGGTTTCGGCGGCGAAGCGCACCGCCGGGTAGAGGCTCCTAATGATGCCCGCTGCCTGGAACATGCCGTCCAGGGCCAGCGGCTTGGACCAGGTCACCCGTGCGGCCTCCAGGTCGTAGAGGATCGCCCCGTTGGAGCAGATCACCGTGCCGGTGTGGCCCAGCTGTTCCCTGACGGGCCCGAGCCAGCGGGGCGGCCGGCCGGTGACGAAGACAATCCGGATGCCGGCGTCGGCACATTTGCGGAACGCGTTAACGGTCCGGTCACTGATCCTGTTGTCCGGGCCGACTATGGTCCCGTCCAGGTCACTCGCTACCAGCCGCATGCCCCGCCCTTCCGTTGGCTACCAGCCTAGCCGGAAAGCAGGGTGGGCACGGCCGGCTAGCGGTCCGGACGTTCCGCCGTTCCAACGATCACCCCGCGCGCCAGGGTGTGCCCGCGCAGCGTCATTGACAGCACTCCGGGCCTGGCCTCCTGCGGCACATCCAGCCGCGGCACATCCAGTGCATGGACCGTGACGAAGTAGCGGTGCTTTCCGTGCCCCACCGGCGGCGCGGCACCGGTGTAGCCGGCTTCCCCCATTTCGTTGAAGAGCTGCAGCGTGCCCTTCGGCATGCCGGCGCGGGAGGCGTTCTCGGTGATGGATGTGTCTTCCACCGGTATGTTGACGGCGGCCCAGTGCCAGAACACGCCGGGGATCGGGGCGTCGGGGTCCACCATCGTGACGGCGAAGCTGCGGGTTGCTTCCGGCCAGCCGGACCAGCTGAGCTGCGGGGAAGCGTCCCGCCCTCCGGGCACGGCGCCGGTGGCGTACTGTGACGCCGCCAGCGGACCGCCGTCGTCAAAGCTGGTGCTGGTGACCTCGAAGGAGGGAACCGGGGGCAGGTCTTCGGTGGGGTCGTATGCTCCCATGGGCACTCTTCCTTTCGTCTGCCGGCCCCGGGCGGGGTCCCGGGGGCTAGATCAGTTCATTCCGCCGGGGCGGGTCTGCGCCCGGGCGGGACACGGTAATGGCCGCTGCCTTCGCCGCGTACGTGATAATCGCTTCCAGGTCGCCGACGCCGATCTTCCGCAGCTCCGGGCGGCGGGCCGCGCCGTCATAATGGCGGTCCATCAGCCCGGCTATCAGTGCGGACATAAACGAATCTCCCGCACCCACCGTGTCAGCAACGGCAACGGCGGGCGCCACAGCCTCGCAGCTGCCGGACTCGGCTACCGCCCAGGGACCGCGGGAACCGCGCGTGACCACCACGATGGCCGGCCCCATGGCAAGCCAGGCGCGGGCGGCATCCTCAATGCTCAGGTCCGGGTAGAGCCAGGCGAGGTCCTCGTCGGAGGCCTTCACGACGTCGGCCAGCCGGACAAATTTTTCGGCCTGCTCCCGGGCATAGGAAACGTCAGTGATGATGGTGGGCCGGCAGTTGGGGTCATACGTGATGGTGGCCTGCGGATGCGCCCGCTCAACGGTGGTGAGCACTTTGTGCGCGCCCGGGGAGAGCATGGTGGCGATGGAGCCTGTGTGCAGCAGTGTGGTGCCCTCGAGCAGTCGGGGAAGCTGTTCTTCGAGTCCGGACAGCGCCCATTCAAGGTCGAAGGTGTACCGGGCTCCACCGGCCGGATCCAGGGTTGCCGTGGCGACGCTGGTGGGCCGGTCATCCGCGGGAAGGGCTGCGAGGACCGAGTTGTGCTTCAGGTGCTGGGCAATCAGCACGCCGTAGGGGTCATTGCCGTAGCGCCCAATGAACTGCACCGGCCGGCCCAGCCGGGCCACCCCCACGGCCACGTTCAGCGGACTGCCGCCGGGATGGGAGCGGCGGGGTGCCGTGTCGCTGAGGACTTCGTCGATGAGGGCTTCGCCGATGACTGTGATCACGGACTCAACCTACCGAGCGCGGACCCGGCGGCGCTACCCGGAGGTCCTGGCGGCTGCGTCGTTGAGGGTCCGGAGCACCTCTGCCCAGGCCGGCGTGCCGGGGTTGATCAGGTCAAAGTGGTCTCCGGGAACCAGGCGCAGTTCAGCCGTTCCGCCGGCCGCATCCGCCGCTTTGACGTAGTTCTCCGCAAGTTCCAGCGGCACGGTGGTGTCCGTGGCGCCGTGCAGCACGAAAACGGGCACCGGCACCGGAACCGCCTGAACCGGATCAGCCTCCCGCCACCGCTCCGGATCCTGGTCCGGGGCAGTCCCCAGAAAATTCTCCGCGGCTCCGTCACTCAGTCCCAGCTCATGGGCGCGCCGCAGGTCCAGCACCCCTGACTGGCTGACGACGGCGTTCAGCACCACCCGCGGTGCCCTGCGTCCGGCGGCCCAGACCGCCAGCTGGCCGCCTGCGGAGTGGCCCAGGGCGATCACCGGACCCGGAAAGCCGGTACGTTCGGGCAGATCCGCCAGGGCATCGATGCCGGCTCCGATGTCCGCAAACGTCTCCGGCCAGCCGCCTCCGTTTCCGGCACGGCGGTACTCGAGGTTCAGGGCTGCCCAACCCCGTGCCGCCAGGTCCGCGGCGAGCGGGCGGCCCAGTTCGAGCGAGTAGTTGGCCCGCCAGTAACCGCCGTGGATGATCACCACGGTGCCGTGCGCCGGCTCCTTCCCGTGCGGAAGCGTCAGCTCGCCAAACTGCTCGGCATGACTGCCGTAGGTGAACCGCTGTGGCATGGGAGTTCCTCCGTCGGGCTGCGGGCTGCGGGCTGCGCCGGGGCGGGCCGCCGCCGTCCTAATCTGGTACTGAGCCTATCCGCCTCAACCGCCGCGTGCGGACGGGTTGTCAGCGGCGTGCCATAGGCTGGCAGAAACGGCGAAAGGACTATCGTGAGCGCGTGGGACACCCTGGATAACCGGCTACGCCCGGTGGTCCAGGCCAGCACGGACGAATACGCCCGGGTACGCCCGGCTCTGGAGGCCGTGACGGCGGAAATGGAAGCCAGCCTGCGGGCGGTCTTCGAGGACAGCACGGTCAAGCCGCTGTTCATCGCTTCACGCACCAAATCCGTGGAGTCCTTCCGGGACAAGGCATCCCGCACTCTGCCGCCGGAGAATCCGGACGAGGTACCTACCCTGCTGTTCCCGGATCCGCTGCGGAACCTGACGGACCTGGTGGGCGTCCGGGTGATCATGACCCTGCCGCACGAGGTTGATGAGGCAGCCAACCTCATCAAGCGGCAGCGGGCCGAGTTCGACTGCCGCGGAGACCGGGAAAAGGACATTGGCTCCATCGAGTCCGGAACCTACGGCTACTCCAGCCGGCACCTGATCCTGCGCACCATCCAGAATGAGACGGTACGGGAGTACCACCGGCTGCTGGAGCCGGCTCAGAAACCGAACGGCAGCTATCTCTTCGAGGTCCAGATCCGCACGGTGCTGGCCCATGCCTGGTCCGAGATTGAACATGACATCCGGTTCAAGGCCGGCGATCCGCGGGCCTGGAGCCCGTACTTTGACCGCCAGTTCACTGCCACGGCCGCCATGCTTGAAACGGTGGAGAACGAGTTCGCCGAGCTGCACGAACGCTATGAGACGGTCACGGGTTTCTGGGACGAGGAGGGTGAGGGGTCGGCGCCGCTGACGCCAAACCGGATCCGGCACGTCTGGATGACGCTGCTGCCCCACGTGAACCGCAAGGCCGGGGACGACTGGGGCTGGGCCGCGGAACTGCTGGCCGCCCACGGGCTGAAGACCACCATGGACCTCGCCGGACTCCTGCAGGCCGAGGCCATCACCGAGGTCCGGGCTGCCCTGGACCACCGCTACTCCCCGGGGCCTGACCGCCTGCTGGATGACCTGCTGCTCTGGCGGTTCGGAAAGAAGCACATCGACCTCACCGCAGAGCCGGAGGACGCTCCGTCCAAGCCGCGGCGTGAGTCCCTGGGCCGGCGCTACCGGCAGATGCAGCTGTACCGCGCGCGGGAAGCCTAAAGGTTCTGCTGCCGGTTTACGTTTTTGCTGCCGCTTGAAACCGGCAGCAAAAACGTAAACCGTACGATTAACTGCCGCGGGCGATTGCCGGGCCGACGTGCGAAGTGACCTTGCGGTGCACGGAGTTCCACCCGTGACCATCTGGGCCTTCGACGATACATTTTCCTGCAACGTGCACGTGACGGTGGCCGCGCATCCACGGCCGCTCCATCGACCGAAAGGAACGTCCATGGCGGCCAACCAGCCACTGACAGCCCGGAACACCATTCAGGAGTGGCTCGACCACCCCGTGGGCGGGCCCATCCTGCGCGGGTTCCTGACCCAGGCCGGAAGTGACGAGGCTTCCCTCGGCCCGGCACTTGGCCTCAGGCTCCAGCAGCTCGTGGACCTGAGCCAGGGACAGCTGCCCCAGGCAGCAGTTGACGGCATGGTTCTGCAGGCCAACGGCGGAGTCATGCCCGAACTGGAAGAAAGCGCCCTCCCCGCCGTTGCTGAACGGTTCACAGGAAAGACGGTCATCGTCACCGGTGCCGGATCCGGGATCGGCAAGGCCACGGCATCCCGTATTGTCCGCGAGGGCGGCCGCGTGATCGCCGTAGACATTGCCGACGCCAGAATCCAGAAACTTGCCGGGGAGCTCGGCGATGCCGCTGTTCCGGTGGCCGCCGATCTGACAGACCCGGCCGCCGTCGAGCGCATTCTTGCCGCCGCGGGCCCGCAGATCGACGGTCTGGCGAATGTGGCCGGCATCAATGACGATTTCAGCCCGCTCCACGAGGTCTCGGACGCCATGTGGCAGAAGGTTTTCGCCGTGAATGTGGACGGCCTGGTGCGTCTGACCCGCGCCGTGCTGCCTGGCATGCTGGAGGCCCGCAAGGGCACGATCGTGAACGTCACCTCCGAGGCCGGCCTGCGCGGTTCCGCCTCCGGCGTCGCCTACACGGCTTCCAAGCACGCGGTAGTGGGTATCACCAAGAGCGCCGCATTTATGTATGCCAAGGAAGGCATACGTGTAAACGCGGTGGCTCCGGGTGGTGTGGCGACCGGCATTCCCATGGGCGGCAAGCCCTCTGAGTACGGTGAAGCCCGCCTGGCTCCGGCCCGCGTCCTGATGCCGGGCCTTGCCTCCGCCGAAGACCTGGCGGCTTCCATCAGTTTCCTGCTCAGCGATGACTCCGTGAACATCAACGGCGCCATTATGCCCTCCGACGGCGGCTGGTCCGCGGGCTAGACCCCGCACCGCACAACGACGGCGGCCGGTTCCCTTTCCGATAAAGGGAACCGGCCGCCGTCGTTATTCGAGAGGGCAGTTACGGCCCGTTTCATGCCCCATAAGAGCCGTAACTGGCCTCTCGGCGGGGGGTTAGGAGCCGGAAACCGCCGCAGCCAGCTTGTTCAGCGAGCCCTCGAGCTCGTCCTTGCTGATCATCGGAAAGGAGACCTTCTTCAGGGTGTCCTTGTCCGTGACCTTGCTCCAGTCATACGTGAGGGTGACTTCGGTGGAGTCCGGACCCAGGGAGTCCAGCTCCCACATCCACTCCCAGCCTTTCGGTTCCGTGCCGGCCGGCGCGGTCTGCCAGGCCAGCAGCTGGTTGTGGCTGAAACCGGTGACGTGGTTCTCCGTCTTGTACTCACCCATCTTGGCGTTGGACATGTTCATGGTGAAGACGTCCCCCACCGCGGCGATGCGGTCTGTCTTCTCATCAGAAATCACCATGCCCGAGCCGTCCAGCTCATGGTGCCGTTCGGGGTTGGACAGCAGGTGGAAGATGTCCCCTGCCGAAGCGTCAATAATGCGGGAAACGGTAATGGTCGACTGCTCGTTGGACATAGTTCTCCTTCATGTAGACGGATACTGCCATCCCGCCGGGCGGTGGCCCGGAGGGAAACCTAGTCTTGCGTTGAGCGCTGCGCCTCTTCGAGTGTCCAGCCGCTGATGAAGGGCGGGTCCTGCCCCTCGTCGCGGGTGTACTGGCGGCAGCGTTCCCGCTCATCCTGCAGCCACTGCCGGAAGCCGGCCTGGGTGGACCCCAGCGACGGTACGCGGTCCAGCACGTCGATGGCCAGCTGGAACCGGTCGATCTGGTTCAGCATCGCCATATCGAACGGCGTGGTGGTGGTGCCTTCTTCCTTGTAGCCGCGCACGTGCAGGTTGGCGTGGTTCGTGCGGCGGTAGGTCAGCCGGTGGATGAGCCACGGATAGCCGTGGTAAGCGAAAATGACCGGCCGGTCCTTGGTGAACAGCGTGTCGAAGTCCCGGTCGGAGAGTCCGTGCGGGTGCTCCGTGGAGTCCTGGAGCCGCATCAGGTCCACGACGTTCAGCACGCGGATCCGCAGCTGCGGCAGCCGGTCCTTCAGCAGGGCGGCAGCAGCGATGGTTTCGAGCGTGGGGACGTCTCCGGCACAGCCCATAACGACGTCGGGGTCCGGCTGGGGGCCCGGACCGCCGCCTTCGCTGCCGGCGAAGTCCCAGACGCCGATACCTCGCTTGACGTGCAGCTTCGCCTCTTCCGGGTTCAGCCAGACCGGAGCCGGCTGTTTGCCTGAAACCACCACATTCACCCGGTCCCGGGTGCCCAGAACGTGCTGGGTGACCGCAAGGAGCGTGTTGGCGTCCGGCGGCAGGTACACCCGGATAACGTCGGCCTTCTTGTTCACCACGTGGTCGATGAAGCCTGGATCCTGGTGCGAGAACCCGTTGTGGTCCTGCTGCCAGACGTGGCTGGAGAGCAGATAGTTCAGGGACGCGATGGGCTGCCGCCAGGACAGGTCCCGGCTGACCTTCAGCCACTTGGCATGCTGGTTGAACATTGAATCGACAATGTGGACGAACGCTTCATAGCAGTTGAAGACGCCGTGCCGGCCGGTGAGCAGGTAGCCTTCCAGCCAGCCTTCGCAGAGGTGCTCACTGAGCACCTCCACCACACGGCCGCTGCGAGCCAGATGCTCATCCACCCTGTCGATCCGCTGCTGCCAGACCTTATCCGTGACGCCGTAGACCTCCTGCAGGCGGTTCGACGCCGTCTCATCAGGCCCGAAGATCCGGAAGTTCTCCGGGTTCCGCCGAATGATCTCCGCCAGGTACTTGCCCAGGTTCAGCATCGGGCTCACCCGTTCACTGCCCGGTTCGGCAATATCGACGGCGAACTCGGCGTAGGCCGGCAGCCGCAGGTCCTGCAGCAGCCGGCCGCCGTTGGCGTACGGGGTGGCGCTCATCCGCAGGTTTCCCGCCGGGGCGAGCGCGGCGACTTCGCTGCGCAGCCGCCCCTCGGCGTCGAACAGTTCCTGAGGCCGGTAGGAGCGCAGCCAGTCTTCGAGCTGGGCGCGGTGCCCGTCGTTCTCGTTCACTCCGGCCAGCGGAACCTGGTGCGCCCGCCAGGTTCCCTCCACGGGTTTGCCGTCCACCTCGCGCGGACCGGTCCAGCCCTTGGGTGAGCGGAGAACGATCATTGGCCAGCGCGCGGCATGGGAATTTTCATCGCCGGCTACCGGTGCGTCCGCCGGAGCGGCATGCTTTTCCCCGGTCCGGTACGGTGCCTGGATTGCGCGGATTTCGACCAGGCAGGCGCTCAGTGCCCCAGCCAAGTCCTCATGGGCGGCCATCACGGCGTCGGGATCGGTCACGGTGACAAAGTGCGGACGGTAGCCGTAGCCCTCCAGCAGCTTTGCCAGCTGGGATTCGGGCATCCGGGAGAGCACTGTGGGGTTGGCGATCTTGTAGCCGTTCAGGTGCAGGATCGGCAGCACCGCTCCGTCCACCGCCGGGTCCAGGAAGCTGTTCGAGTGCCAGGACGCGGCCAGCGGGCCCGTTTCTGCCTCGCCGTCGCCAATCACGGTGGCGGCGACCAGGTCCGGATTGTCGAACACCGCACCGTAGGCATGTGCCAGCGAGTATCCCAGTTCGCCGCCTTCGTGGATGGAGCCGGGAGTTTCCGGAGCCGCGTGGCTGGGCACGCCGCCGGGGTACGAGAACTGCTTGAAGAGGGTGTGCAGTCCGTCCTCGTCCTCGCCGACGTGGCTGTAGATTTCCGAATAGGTTCCCTCCAACCAGGCGTTCGCCACATTCGCCGGCCCTCCGTGCCCGGGGCCGGTGATGAACAGGAACTCCTGGCCGGTCTCATTGATCAGCCGGTTCAGGTGCGCGTAGATGAAGTTCAGGCCCGGAGTGGTTCCCCAGTGACCCAGCAGCCGCCCCTTCACGTCCCCCGGTTCAAGGGGCCGGCGCAGCAGCGGGTTGTTCCGCAGATAGATCTGCCCAACGGAAAGATAGTTGGCCGCACGCCACCAGGCGTCTACTGCCTGGAGCTGGCTTTCCGGCGGCAAGGCGGTGCCGGGCAGGCGTTCTTCAGGGGTTCGGGTCTCGGTCATCGCTGCGTTCCTCCCGGTTGGGGGTGGGTGGCGGTCTGGAGTTCCTAGGACGACGGCGCCGGGATTTCAGGTACGACGTCGGAGGGCCGTTTGTCCGGCCGGAGCCCGCGCCACACAGGATGGCGGAGCTTGCCGGTTCCGGTGCGTTCGGCGTAGGTAACCTCTCCGACCAGGACCGGGCGGACCCAGCGGGCGTCCGAGGCGTCAGCGCGGGGCACGTCGTCCAGCGGTGCTGTCTTGCGGGAAAGTTTCTTCAGCCGGGAACCCACCAGGGCGAGGTCCTTTTCGCTGAGGCCGGATCCGACCCGGCCGATGTACTGCAGTTCCGTCCCGTCCGGAACCGCCACGAGCAGCGAGCCGACCTTGTTGGCCCGGTTGCCCTGGCCCGGCCGCCAGCCCACAATCACCACTTCCTGGCTGAACTGGTTCTTGAGCTTGATCCAGCTCCGGGACCGGGTTCCCGCTGAGTAGTCGGCGGAGCGGCGCTTGGCCATGATCCCCTCGAGGCCCAGCTCCTTGCTGGCCTCAACGGCTTCGTCCATGTCCAGGTCCAGTGCAGGCGGAACCTGGACGTGCCCGCTGCCGTCCCCGGGTTCAACCGCCTGTTCCAGGATTTCGCGGCGCTGGTCATAGCTGAGTTCCAGCAGCGGGTTTCCGTCCAGCCAGAGCAGGTCAAAGACCATGAACTGCACCGGAGTCTTCGCAGCCGCGGCTTCCGCGTCCCTGGCCCGGGTGAGGTGCATCCGCGGCTGGAGCAGGCCGAAGTCCGGGCGTCCGGCCTTGTTCAGCGCAACGATTTCCCCGTCCAGCACGGCCCGTTCGCCATTCAGGAAGCTGCCGAGTTCCTGCAGTTCGGGATAGGCAACCGTCATGTCGTTGCCGTTGCGGCTGATCAGCCGGGTTCCTTCCGGGGTCACCTCCGCGATGGCCCGCACACCGTCCCATTTCATCTCGAAGGCCCACTCGGCGTCGTCGTTGATGTCTGCCCGGGAACCCAGAGTGGCCAGCATGGGCCTCAGCGACGGCATCCCGGACTCCTGAACGTCCTTCTTCACTGCGGCGGCATCCGGAAGGGTCAGCGGTTCAGGGCCGGCCTTCGCGGCAGCTTTGGCCACCTGCGCCGGGTCCTCCTTGGCTGCTGCCTGCTTCGACCGTTGAGCGGAATCGGCTGTCTTGGTTGTTTTGGCGCCCTGGTCCTTCATCAAGTGCAGCAGCCAGTTGTTCTTGCCGTCCTGTCCGCCGGTATGGATGAAGGCGAAGCGGCGCACTGCCGAACCGTCCCCTGCCAGGCCGCCGTCGGGCTGGCCGTGGACCGTCACGATCACTTCCTTGTCCGGGCGCCACTTCTCAGTCTCGTAGGTGCCGTGGTCCCAGATAGTCACCTCGCCGGCACCGTATTCCCCTTTGGGAATAGTTCCTTCGAAACCGCCGTAATCCAGCGGATGGTCCTCGGTCTGGACGGCCAGGTGATTCTTGTCCGGGGTGGCGGGAGGACCTTTGGGCACCGCCCAGGAAACCAGCACGCCGTCCCGTTCCAGCCGGAAGTCCCAGTGCAGCCGCCGGGCGTGGTGTTCCTGGATGACGAAGCTGTTCCCGTCCCCCTCCACGGCCTTCGGCGCCTCCTCCGGCACGGGCTCGGGAGTCTTCGCGGCGTCGCGCATGCTCCGGTACTTGTGCAGCCTGTCCGGCTCCGCTCCTGCGTCCAGCACGTCGGCGTCGGCTTCGCCCGTGTGCATACCGCCCAGCGGGTCCCCGATGTCCTCGATCCGGTCCAGCACCTGCCCGTAGTCCAGCTGTGCCAGGTCCGGATCCTCAAGTTCCTCCCACGTCCGCGGGGCAGCGACCATGGGCCGGAAGCGTCCCCGGAGCGAGTAGGGGCAAATGGTGGTCTTGTTGGCGTTGTTCTGGCTCCAGTCCACCAGCACCTTGCCCTTGCGCAGCGTCTTTTTCATGTCGCTGACCACCAGGTCCGGATGATCGGCTTCCAGCGCCCGGGCCAGTTCATGTGCAACGGCACTGACCTCGTCCGAGGTCTGTCCGCCGTCCAATGCAGCATAGAGATGGATGCCCTTGGAGCCGCTCGTGACCGGGCGGGCGTCCAGGCCCATGTCCGTGAGGATGCTGCGGGCCAGTCTGGCCACTTCGGCACAGTCGGCCAGTGAAGCACCTTCCCCGGGGTCCAGGTCGAGGACCAGGCGGTCCGGATTCTGCCGGACTCCGCGCGGGCCGAACTGCCACTGCGGCACGTGGATCTCCAGGGCCGCCAGCTGCGCCAGCCAGGTCAGCGTCGCCAGGTCATTGACCAGCGGATAGACGTTGGAGTGGTCCTTGTGTTCAATCGTGTACCGCTTCACCCAGCTCGGGGCGGAGTCGTCAATGTTCTTCTGGAAGAAGACCTGGCCGGGATGCTCCGGTGTTCCGACCCCGTTGACCCACCGTTTGCGCGTGGCCGGACGGTTGCGTGCGTAGGGAATGAGGGTCGGTGCGATGGCCGCGTAGTAGGACAGGACATCCGCCTTGGTGGTGCCCGTCTCCGGGTAGAGCACCTTGTCCAGCGAAGTCAGGCGCAGGCGGTGCCCGTCCACATTGACCGTTTCCCGCTGCTTCGGGTCCGTTCCCGTTGTCGCCATGCCCTCTAGTCTTACCGGGATCTCCGGGCAATTTCCAGTAGACATCAGCATGCTTACAAAATCTGGACCCGTTTTTGGGAGGGATAGTCCAAGGCCGCACGAAGCGGGTCCCGGTGTGTGTATGTTGGGGCAATGGCGGACACTCAGCGGGTCTTGGTCACCGGAGCAACGGGCTACATTGGCGGGCGCCTCGTTCCGCTGCTGCTGGCGGACGGCCGCACCGTCCGGGTACTGGTCCGGTCCCCGGAAAAGCTCAATGACGTCCCCTGGCGCGACGACGTCGAAATTGTCCAGGGAGACCTCTCCGACGCCGAGTCGGTGGCAAACGCCTTCCAGGACGTGGGCACGGTGTACTTCCTGGTCCATTCGATGGCCTCCGGAAAGGGTTTCGCAGCCCAGGAGGAGGACATCGCCAACATCGTCGCCGAGGCAGCGGAGAAAACCGGCGTTCAGCGCATCGTCTACCTGGGCGGGCTGCACCCGAACGAGGGCGAGCTTTCCCCGCACATGGCCTCACGCACCGCCGTCGGCGAGATCCTGCTCAAGGGCGCCGTTCCGGCCGTGGTGTTCCAGGCCGGCGTGGTGATCGGCTCGGGGTCCGCGTCCTTCGAGATGATCCGCCACCTCACCGAAACCCTGCCGGTCATGCCCGCTCCCAGCTGGGTGCGCCGGAAAATCGAACCGATCGCGGTGCGGGACGTCCTGCATTACCTGGTGGAGGCCGCAAACCTGCCCGAGGACCTGAACCGCACCTTCGACATCGGTTCCGGCGAGGTCCTGGAGTACGCGGACATCATGAACGGGTACGCCCGGGTTGCCGGGCTGCCCCGCCGGCGCATTTACGCCCTGCCCATCCCCGCCCCCAAGCTGGCCGGGCTCTGGGTGGCGCTGGTGACCCCGATCCCGCTGGCCATGTCCCGTCCGCTCGTTGAGTCCCTGCAGCACGACGCCGTGGCCAAGGAACGGGACATTAATGACTACATTCCGGTTCCCGACGGCGGACTGACCAACTATCACGACGCCGTGACCCGCGCGCTGGGCAAAGAAGCCCGCAACGAGGTGGAGACAACCTGGGCCAGCGCCTCGAGTGCCGCGGACCAGGCGTCCGAACCGCTGCCCTCGGACCCGGACTGGGCGGGACAGACCGTATACGTGGACCGGCGCCGCCGCCGCTCCGACGTCGACCCGGCGCACGTCTGGCAGGTCATCGAGGGGATTGGCGGCAAGAACGGCTGGTATTCCCTGCCCATGGCCTGGGCCATCCGCGGTGTACTGGACAAGACGGTGGGCGGTGCAGGCCTAACCCGGGGCCGGCGGAACCCCGCCACCCTGCTGACCGGCGACGTCGTTGACTGGTGGCGCGTCGAGTTCCTGGAGCGCGGTACGCTGCTTCGGCTCCGGGCGGAGATGCGGGTTCCGGGCAAAGCCTGGCTGGAGCTGCGGGTGGACCCCGACGGCGAGGGCAGCGTCTACAGCCAGCGGGCGATCTACTTCCCGCGCGGATTGCTGGGACGGCTGTACTGGTGGTTGATCTATCCGTTCCACGGGCTGATCTTCCCCTCCATGGCCAAGAACATCACGCGGCAGGCCGCGCGGATGGCGGAGCAGGACGCCGCCTAGCGCCACACCGAGGGCTGCTGTGTCAAGGGTTAGGACAGTTTTTGGGCCTGTCGTGAGCTAAGTGGCGGGTGGGAGCACCACCGGGCTAGATTCATTGCTGGCCCCACCCGTTGAAGCGAAAGCGAATCGTTGTCCGCGCCTGCCACCCCGCCTGCCCCCCGTGCCCGGGTTCCCGCCCGTCCGCGGCACCGGCCGGCCGGAAGGTTCCGCTATGACATCGAAGGCCTGCGCGCTCTGGCCGTCCTCGCCGTGCTGGCCCACCACCTGCTGGCCTGGCCTGCCGGCGGCTACGCCGGAGTGGACGTCTTCTTCGTTATTTCCGGGTTCCTGATCACCACCATCCTGCTGCGGGAGATCACATCCCCGCAGAAGCTCTCCCTGCCGGAGTTCTACCGGCGCCGCGTGCGCCGGCTGGTTCCGGCCGCGGCTGCGGTCCTGGCCGCGACCTCCGCGGCGGCGTTCCTCGTTTTTGGTCCCGGGCGTGCCGCGGCCATCTTGGAAGACGCCGTCTGGTCCTTCCTTTTCGTGGGCAACTGGCGCTTCGCTGCCTCCGGCACCGACTACCTCCATGCCGGAATCGCCGTCTCACCGCTGCAGCACTTCTGGTCCCTTGGTGTGGAAGAGCAGTTCTACCTGGTCTGGCCCTGGGTCCTGATGGCCGGGATCGCCGTTACCGCGGCACTGCGCCTCACCGACCGCGGAACGCGGGTGCTGCTCCTGCTCTTTCTCGGTGCACTGTGCGCGGCCAGCTTCGCGTTCGCTGTCTGGGAGACGGCAAACCGTCCCACCACCGCATACTTCTCCACGTTCTCCCGTGCCTGGGAACTAGGGACGGGAGCGATGCTCGCAGTCGCGTCGCCCTGGCTGTCCCGCCTCCCGGCCCTGGGCCGCGCTGCCGCGGCATGGGCCGGACTGACGGGCCTGGCAGCATCCATCCTCCTGCTTTCCGCTGACAGTGCGTTTCCCGGACCCGCCGCCGCCCTCCCCGTGCTCTCCACGCTGCTCGTCCTGGCCGCCGGGACAGGTGCCCGCGGACCGGGGCACAACCGCATTCTGTGGCCGCTGACGAATCCGGCCAGCCGTTACATTGGCCGGATTTCCTATTCCCTGTATCTCTGGCACTTCCCCCTGGTGGTGTTCGCGGCTGCACTCGCTCCAGAGACACCACCGGCCCTGGCGCTGGCCCTGACAGTCTGCCTGGCAGTGCTTTCCTTCCACAGGATCGAAGATCCGGTCCGCCGCTCGCGCTGGCTGCAGCCGCGCTACGCCGCCAGGGAACGCGGCCGGCGCTACCGCCGGCCGGCACTGGAGCCGCGTCCGGCCCGCTTGGCCGCGACGGCTGCTGCCGGAGGCCTGCTGTCCGCAGTCCTGATCGCCGTCACCCTGGATGCCACGCTCCGGCCGTCCGACACGCCGGCAGCAGCCAACCCGCCGTCGGCCGCCGTTCCGTCACCGGACTCCGCCTCCCGGCCGGACCCGCTGGCAGCCCACACCACAGCCCTCCGAAAGGCGCTGGACAGCACGCAGTGGCCCGCCCTGTCGCCGGATCCCGCAACCTTCACGGAAGGCGGCCGAAGCGCAAAGCCAACTGAGTGGATCGTGGACGGCTGCCTGGGCGGAAACGAGGCCCGGGAGGAAGATCCGGTGGCCAACACCGGACACTGCATCTACGGCGAAGCGGATGCACCGCAGGATCTGGTCCTGTACGGCGATTCAGTTGCCATGGCCTACCTGCCGGCCCTCCGCGCCGTACTGGACCCGGCGGAATGGCGGATCCATGTCTACACCGCCGCGGGCTGCGCACCTGCGGACGTGCCGCAGAACAGGATCGGCGGCGCTCCCTATCCGGAATGTCCCGCGTTCCGGGATTGGGCCGTCGAGCGGATCGGGCAGCTGGATCCGGACGTACTGCTCATGGCCTCCTTCCGTTATGACCCGGCGCTGGCCAGCGGTGCCACCGCTGTTGCGGCCGACGCCGAATGGCGGGAGGGCACCACCCGGATCCACGCGAAGCTGGCCGGCAGTGCGGACCGGACGGTAGTGCTCTCCGCTCCACCGGAGGCGAAGGACCCGGCGCAGTGCGCCACGCGCTTCAGCACCCCGGCTGATTGTGAAACCCGGCTCGCCGAGAACCACGGCTTTCGGCTGGACCTTGAATCCGGTGCCGCGGCACAGGGGAATCCGGACGTGGAGTGGGTCGACACCACACGGTGGTTCTGCGTGCAGGAACGGTGCCCGGCGTTCGTGGGAAATGCACCGCTCTATGCGGATGCGTACCATCTCAGCGCTGCCGGGTCCCTGGCCCTGGCCCCGCTGCTGGCCGGCGTGCTGGAGAGCGCAGCCTGACGAAACAGCCCGACGGGCGGCCTGACGTAGGATGACATTCAGCTAAGAGAGACGTAGGGGACTGAGACAGTGCAGGAAAAGAGCAGCCGCAAGCGGTGGATTGCCCTCGCCGCGGTGGCAGGGATACTGGTGATCGGCGGCGCTGCGGGCGTCGCAGCCGCCACGGGCGTGTTCGATGCCCGAACACCTTCCGGACAGCAGTCACAGCCTTCAGCCTCCCCTTCCCCGTCGAAACCGGCAGAGCCGGCTGTCCCCGTGGCCTTCACTGCCGAACCGGCAGACAGCTCGGCGGAAGTGAACCCCGTCTCCGTGCCGGTCCTTAAAGTCCAGCACGGCACGATTGAATCCGTGAGCCTGGCTCCCAAGGACGGCGGCGAAGATGTTGCCGGGGACTTCGCTGCCGGCCAAACCGAGTGGTCGGCCACCGAACCGCTGCAGTTCAACACCGAGTACACCTTCGCTTTCACCCTCGCGGACGCCAACGGCGAGACCACGCGGGAATCCCAGACCTTCCACACCGTGACGCCTGCCAACGAGGCCAACGCCTTCATGGCGCCGCTGGACAAGTCAGTGGTCGGCGTCGGGCACCCCATCGAGATCAACTTCAGCGAGCCGGTACTGAACAAGGAGGCCGTGGAGACCGCCATTACGGTCACCAGCAGCAGCGCGCAGACCGGTGCGTTCTACTGGATCTCGGACACCAAGGCCCGCTACCGTCCGGAGACGTTCTGGGAACCGAACAGCACCGTCACCGTGGACATGAAGCTTTTCGGCGTTGACTTCGGCAACTCGATGATCGGCAACTTCAACGAGACGCGCACCTTCCAGGTCCACAATTCGCGCGTCGCCGTCGTGGACAACGTCACCAAGACCATGCAGGTCTTCATCGACGGACAGCTCACCCGCACCTTCCCCGTGACGCTCGGAGATTCGGCCTGGCCTTCCCCCAGCGGATACCAGGTAGTGATGTCCCAGCACGAGAAGCTGCCCTTCCGTGCCGAAAGCATTGGCCTCAAGCCCGGGGACCCGGACTACTACGAACCGTTTGACGCCTCATGGGCCAGCCGGCTGACCAACAGCGGCGTGTTTGTGCACGAGGCGCTGCCCGGAGCCATGGGCGCACTGGGCGTCATCAACGTATCCCACGGCTGCGTCGGCATGTCCGGCGAAGGCGCCAAGTACTTTTACGACACATTCGAGCCCGGGGACCTGGTGCAGGTCCTCAACACCGGTGTGGGCCCCGCGGCCATGTGGGACGGCTACGGGGACTGGAACGTGCCCTGGGCCGAGTACTCTTCCCAGCCCAAGGGCTAGATTTGCTCCACGGGACTAGCCGCGGCGCCGGCCGAACACGAAATAGCTGATCGGGCCGACGAAGTTCACCGCGCAGGCGGCGCTCCAGGCCAGCTTCGATCCGCGGATGTCACTGCCAGGACGGCGCCAGATGTCCACCAGCGCCGCTCCGGCAAGCAGGAACTGGATGGCGGAGAGGACACCGAGGCCCTTCTTCTGGCCTGCAGTCAAGTCGTTCAGGGTCTTTTTCCTGCTCATGAAAAGCTCCTTCGGTGTCTGGACGGAGAGATTTTTAGCGGCCGATACGCAGCCGGAAGGCCTGCAGCTGCTCAATGAACACCTGCACGGCGGCGGTCAGTATGCCCAGCATAATCAGGTTGGGCGCCGCCCAGCGCAGCTTCTGCGTCCACGGCTCCACAGGGTAACCGCTCCAGTTGGGCGGCACCGATGTGACCTCGGCCGGGAAGATGTTGTCGGCGAACAGGCAGAAGACTCCCATCGCCACGAGCCCGGCGGCCAGGACCCAGGCGGCAATCCGGTACTTCCGCTGATGCCGCTCCAGCTGTGGGCTGGTGACCTGCGGGGCCTTGGGCTGTGCGGGCGGAAGCGCGTCGGAGATCTCTACGATTGCCGGGGGCTCCTCGGTACTGCGGGAGAGGCGCAGCTCTCCGCCGCCGCGCTGATAGGCCGGGTCGTACCGCGGATCAATCTCGTCTTGCCTGCTGGTCATGGCCGTTCCCCTCCGGACAAGTTGGGCGGCCCCCGTTGGCCGCACCCGTGGTGCAGCAACTGTAGCGGACCCGGGCCGCCGGGGCCCGGGTCCGCTGCGGGACTCTTTTTACGCTTCGGCCGGAACCTCGCGTGTTTCCGGCTTCGTGTCCCGGGCCAGGAAGGAAAGCAGCGCGTCATTCACTTCCTGCGCGTGGGTCCAGAGCAGCCCGTGCGGAGCCCCTTCGATCTCCACATACTGAGCGGACGGCAGAGCCTTCGCGAAACGCCGGCCCGTGGCGTCGATGGGCAGGATGTTGTCAGCTGTTCCGTGCACGATCAGCGCAGGGACATCGATCTTGGGAATGTCGGCCCGGAAGTCGGTGAGCCAGGTCGGCTGGGCAGCCAGCGACGCGATGGGGCTCGCGGAAGACGCCAGGTTCCAGCCAGCGTTGACCACTTCCTGGCTGAGCCGGTCAGTGCCCAGGAAATCGTCCGAATTGTAGAAGTTCTTGAAGAACTCGGTGAAGAAGGCATACCGGTCGGCCGTCGCGGACTCCAGCAGCCCGTCGAAGACTTCCTGGGGCACGCCTTCGGGATTGTCTTCAGCCTTGAGCAGGTATGGCTCCAGCGAGCCGAGGAAAACTGCCTTGTCCACACGGTCGGATCCGTAGGTCGAAAGGTAGCGGGCCACTTCGCCGGTGCCCATGGAGAAGCCCGCCAGCACTGCCGCGTGAAGGTCCAGCGTGTTCATCACAGCGTTCAGGTCCGCGGCGAACGTGTCATAGTCATAGCCCTCGGCGGGCTTGTCGGACCGGCCGAACCCGCGCCGGTCATAGGTAATGACCCGATATCCGGCCTGAAGCAGTGCTGCCGTCTGCTTCTCCCAGGACGCGCCGTCCAAAGGGTAGCCGTGGATGAGCACCACCGGCTGCCCCTTGCCGTGGTCTTCGTAGTAGAGCTCGATTGGACTGCTGTTCTCCGTGCTGACGCTAATACGCCCCATGGCGATGCTCCTCTCAATAAGCAGTGAGAATGATCATTCTCGAGTGTCCCACTCTAGGGGAACGATCATTCTCAAAGCAAGTAGAATTAATCCATGGACCTTGGTGAGGAACGTGCACACGTGATCGAAGTGGCCGACCGGCTCTTCTACGAGCGCGGCATCCAAGCGGTCGGCATGGCCGAACTGCGGCGTGAAGTAGACCTGCCGCTGAAGAAGCTCTACTCCCTGTTCCCGTCCAAGCAGGCAATAGTATTCGCCGTACTGGACCGGCGCCACCGAATCTGGACGGCCGGCCTCCAGGAACGGATCGACGCCGCGGCGGACCCCAGGGCCAGGCTGTTGGCCGTCTACGACTACCTCTGGGACTGGTTCGCCGAGGATTCATTCCGCGGCTGCGCCTTCATCAACGCCTTTGGGGAGCTGGGCAGCCAGTCGCCGGACATCGCCGAGCGGACCCGGGCCCATAAAGAATCATTCCAACGGGTGCTTGCCGACCTCGTGGCCGCCGCCGGCGGGCAACCGGACCTGGCGCCGCAGCTGGCACTGCTCGCCGAGGGTGCCCAGACGACGGCGGCCATCTCCGGTTCGGCGGAACCGGCCCGGCAGGCGCGCCGGGCCGCGGAGATCCTGGTCGACGCGCAGGTCCGCGCCCGTCCGGGACGGGGCTAGGGCGCCGGCAGATCCTGTTGCACCAGGCGAGTGCACTGGCGGGTCACATGGAACCGGCAACCAGGCTGAGGGCCAGGAGCACCATAAAGACTGCGATGGCTGCGTCGAGGATCTGCCAGGCCCGCGACCGCGCAAAGAGCGGCGCCAGCAGGCGGGCACCAAGCCCGAGCGCAGTGAACCACAGGGTGCTGGCGGCGACGGCGCCAGCGGCGAAGACCCACCGTCCGTCCGGACCGTGGGTGGCGGCCAGTGACCCCAGCAGCACCACCGTGTCCAGGTAGACGTGCGGGTTCAGCCAGGTCAGGCTGAGGCACGTCAGCACGGCGGCGGCAAGCGGCCCGCCGGCTCGACCGGCGGCCTCCAGCCCCGAGGGATTGAGGGCGCGCCGCAGTGAGAGAACAGCATAGGCCAGCAGAAACGCAGCTCCCGCCCAGCGAATGATGTCCAGCACCAGCGGGGCGGCCTGGGTGAGCCTTCCGATGCCTGCGGTTCCGGCCAGGATGAGGACGGCGTCGCTGAGCACGCACACGGTAATCACCGCCGGCAGGTGCTCGCGCCGCAGCCCCTGCCTCAGGACGAAGGCATTCTGCGCGCCGATGGCGACGATCAGGGCCAGCCCGCTGCCGAATCCGGCCAGCGCAGGGGCCATGCTCAAAGTGTTCATGAGACCACGCTAGGGCGAACATTCGGAGAAGACTAGCTAATGTTTATGGGCCATCTTTAGAATCTCTTAACATGGAATTCAACGCCGACCAACTGCGCGCCCTGGGCGCTGTCCTTGACCACGGAAGCTTCGACGCCGCCGCTGCGGCCCTCCACCTGACCACGTCTGCCGTCAGCCAGCGGATCAAAGCGCTGGAGACGCGGACCGGCTGCGTGCTGCTCAGGCGCACGCGCCCCATCACCGCCACCGAGCCGGGTGCGGTACTGCTGCGGCTGGCACGGCAGATCAGCGCACTGGAGCACGACGCCGTCGAGCGCCTGGGCCTGGACACCCAGCCGGGGCGCACGGCGGTGCAGCTGGTCATAAACGCGGACTCGCTTTCCACCTGGGTGCTTCCGGCGCTTGCAGAGGTAGAGGGAATTAGCTTCGAGTTCACCTTGGAGGACCAGGATTATTCGGCCGAGGGGCTGCGGAACGGAACCGCCATGGGTGCCGTAACGTCCAGTCCGGAACCGGTGCAGGGCTGTTCCGTCACCGGACTGGGAACCATGCGCTACCGGCCAGCCGCCAGCCCGCGATTCCGCAGCCGGTGGTTCGCCGGCGGCTTCGACACTGTCCAGGCTGCATCCGCCCCTATGGTGGTCTTCAACCGCAGGGATGCGCTCCAATTCCGTTTCCTTGAGTCAACTTTTGGCCCGGGGCTCCAGCCGCCCCGCCACTACGTTCCTGCATCCTGGGACTTCCTGCAGGCAGTGCGCCTTGGATACGGCTGGGGAATGCTTCCGGACCTGCAGTCGGAGGAACTGCTCGCAGACGGCTCAGCCGTGCTTCTGGATCCTGACGCACATCTGGACGTCCCGTTGTACTGGCAGCAGTGGCGCGTGGAACTACCGGCGCTCTCGCGGGTGGCGGGTGCGCTCTCCGCTGCCGCCGGAAAGGGACTTCTCTACTGAGGCCGCCCAAGCGCGGAATGGGCGTCCAGACGGTGGTACGTGCGGTCGTGGTAGACCAGCGGCGCCGACGCGGGGCCGGTGCGGATCTCCAAAACCTCCGCGGCGATCAGGGTTGAACTGCCGGCCTGGGTGCGGGAGAGGACGCGGCACAGCAGGGCCCGCGGCACTCCGCCCAGCAGCGGTTCTCCGCCGGGAAGCGTGCTCCATTCCAGATCCGGACCGAACCGCTCCGTACCCCGGGTGGCGAAGAGGGCGGCAAGTTCAGCGTTTTCCGCGCCAAGCAGGTGGACCACGATGGTGTCTGCTGTGGCGATCACTCCCGCCGAACCCTCGGTGGAAGCGAGGGAGAACGCCAGGATCGGCGGCACGGCGGAGACCGAACTCACGGAGGACGCCGTCAGGCCCACGGGCCCTTCGGTACCGGCGGCCGTGATGATCGCCACGCCCGCCGGGTGCCCGCGGAACGCGTCCTTGAATTCATCCACCACCGGAGAAGTCACTGCCGTTGAAGTCATACCTCCACGGTAAAACCTCAACATTAGTTCAGGTCAAATCAGGTATCGGGCTCCAGCAATCGGGCGCCCGGGAAATTCCGCCCCGAAGCATCATCCGGATTGATGAAACTGCATTCCGCCAAAGAGAGGCAGCCGCAGCCGATACATCCGCCCAGGCGGTCCCGGAGGGCTTCCAGCTGGCCAATCCGGTTGTCCAGTTCGGCCCGCCATGCGGCGCTGAGCCTGCGCCAGTCCTCCTGCCCGGGGATCCCGTCCTCTGGCAGCTCAGCGAAGACGGCGGCTATGTGGGAGAGCGGAATACCGGCTCGCTGGGCGGCACGGATCACAGCGACGCGGCGCAGGACAGAGCGGTCAAAACGCCGCTGGTTGCCGCCGGTACGCCGGCTGCGGATCAGACCCTGCCGTTCATAGAAATGCAGGGCGGATACCGCCACACCGCTGCGCTGGGCAACCTGCCCTACGGTGAGCTCTTCCAGGGCCCGCGATGGACCGTTCATGTGGATACTGCCGCCTCTTCCCTCGGGCCGGCCGGGATTCAGCCGCTTGCGGTGTCCATTAAACCAAGCGGCGGGACAGCGTGCCCGAACCTGAACAGGTTCTGCGGATCCCACTCTGCCTTGGCGCCGCGCAGCAGCTCATAGGCTTCGGGCTCCCACGCCCGCGCCCGGTCCAGTTCATCACCGGCGGGGCCATGGAAGTTGATCAGGCTGCCAGCCGCGTAGGGTTCGAACGCCACGGCAAGCCGCACTAGTGCTGCCTCGACCTGATCGGGCGCAGGAAGCCCGGGCACGCCCAGCACGAAGAGGTGGAATCCTGCGCGTCTTCCGGAAACAGTGTCCGGGAAGGGCGGCTCCGAGGACAGGGCGCCGCCAAGCACACGCAGTTCCAGCATGACGAGCGGGGTGTCGGAACCGGGCCCAACCTGGCGCAGCAGCTCTGCGGCTGCGGCGTCGTCCAGCTCCGTGAGCAGCATGCCGCGTTCCATGGCTGGAGACGGGTCCGCGGGATCACTGTGCACAGCGTCTACACCGAGGTAGTCCATGGGCCCGGCCGTATCACTGACGGCTGGAAGCAGCCGGAAGGGAACAAGCAGCCTGTCTCCCTCCGCTTCGTCACCGAACAAGCCGAAGCGCAGGATTACCGGGGCCGTTCCACGCAGTTCCGGCGGCAGGAAGGGCAGATCCGGCAGGTGCATGAAAGCCAGGGATGCGGACGCCTCATTCGGGAGCCCGGGAGCCCATAGCCGGAATGCATCCAGGACCTGCCCCGCCTGGTCCTCGGGAAAGACCAGCTGGCCGCCGTAGAAGTCGCTCAGCGGCACCGCGGCCATGGTCATCCTCGTAATGATTCCGAAGTTCCCTTTTCCACCGCGCACGGCGGTGAAGAGTTCCGGTTCCGTTTCCGGGTCTGCGATGCGCAGGGTTCCATCCGGGGTGACAACGTCGAAGCTGCGGACATGGTCAGACGCGAATCCAAGGGTGCGTCCCATCAGCGGCAGGCCGCCGCCGACCGTGTAGCCGACCACCCCCACGCGGGCGCTGGAGCCGTGGGCGGCAGTCAGCCCCTGCGGCACCAGTTCCTGCAGCACCGCGTCCCAGCGCACTCCCGCACCGACGGTGAAGGCACCGGCCTCCAGGTCCAGGTCCAGGTCCTGCAGGCGCGAGGTGTTGATGAGCAGGCCTTCATCCATCGGCGCCGACGCACTGTGGCCCGTGGCCTGCACCCCGAGCGGAATACCGCGCGCGGCAGCCCAGGCCACCGCGGCCTGCACATCGCCGTCATCCAGAGCGCCCAGGACTGCATCGGGTTGATGGATCTGGGCCAGGTTGAATGCCGCGGTGTCCTCCGCGTACCCCGTCTCCCCCGGCAGCGACACGACGCCGCGCACGGCCCTCCGCAGCGACTCCAGGTCAGCTTCCTCAATCATGGCAATCTCCCGATAGAACGAATTGGAAACCGGCCCCGGCACCGGCGAATTGCTCCCAAGGGTAGGACGGCGGAAGGACCGGTCCAAGGGGGACGGCAAAAGACGGCAGCAGCGGCCGGGCAACAGGTGCGCCGATGCGGCTCTGGAGATTCACAGTCTGCTTGGTGTTCACTGGGTACATGAGAGCCATCTGGAAAGGTGCCATCGCGTTTGGGCTGGTCAACGTGCCGGTCAAGGTGTACTCCGCCACCGAGGACCATGACGTGAGCCTGCATCAGGTGCATGAAAAGGACGGCGGCCGGATCCGGTACCAGCGCCGCTGTGAAATTTGCGGCGAGGTCGTTGAGTACAAGAACATCGCCAAGGCCTACGACGACGGCGAGCAGACCGTAGTACTCACGGACGAGGACCTGGCTTCCCTGCCGGTGGAGAAAAGCCGGGAAATTGAAGTTGTGGAGTTCGTCCCCAGCGACCAGGTGGATCCAATCCTATTTGACCGCACCTACTATCTGGAGCCGGATTCAAAGTCCACCAAGTCCTATGTGCTGCTGCGGCGCACCCTGGAGGACACGGACAGGACAGCAATCGTGCAGTTCTCGCTGCGGCAGAAGAGCCGGCTCGGGGCCCTTCGGGTGCGCGGCGACGTACTTACGCTGCAGACGCTGCTCTGGGAGGATGAGGTTCGCGAAGCTGCCTTCCCCTCCCTGGAAGAGTCGGTGCGCATTTCCGCGAAGGAGCTTGAAATGTCATCGGCGCTGGTTGATTCCTTCAGCTCGGATTTCAACCCGTCCGAGTTCACTGACGAGTACCAGGAACAGCTCCGCACGCTCATTGAAGCCAAGCTGGAGAAGGGTGAAGCCCTGGATACCCAGGAGACCTTCGGCGAAGAGGCCGAGGATGAGGGTGGAAAGGTCCTGGACCTGATGGAGGCGCTGCGGCGCAGCGTGGAGAAGAACCGGGGCAGCAAGTCCGCTTCCAGCAAGGCCAAGGGCAGCGGGAAAACCGCGGGCGGCGGCAAGGACGATGAAGACGATGAAAAGGACAAAGACGAACCAGCCAGGAAGCCGGCGGCAAAGTCCTCCGGCCGAAAATCCAGGAAAGGCGCGTAGATCATGGGGATTTCAAGTTACTTCCGCGACCGCAGGGGCCGGCAGACCGTCTTCCTCCCGCCAAACCTCCCCATACTGGCCTGGGCCGGTTTGGGAACGGCATCGGCGATGGCACTGACGCCGCGGTACCGGCAGGCGCTCCACCGGGCCAGTCAGGCCGCCATGATGTGGTGGGCAGCAGGGGAAACGTTCCGGGGCCGCAGCCCGTTCCGCCGGACAATCGGCGCAGCCACACTGGTGCGCGCCCTCACCCGCTAGCGTTCCGGACGGTTACTGCCGGCACCCTTCCACTTCCCCTGCCGGCCGCACCCGGGCCGCATCGGGATTCACACCTGCGTCTATACGGGCACGCCGCTGGCGCAGCAGATCCCAGCATTGGTCAAGCCGTTCACTGATGTTCCGCAGCTGCTCGGCATGGGTCTCGGCGCTTTCCCCGGGACCTGCGCTGCGGAGCGACTGTTCCTGTTCGACCAGGCGTTCGATTTGTGCATGGATTTGCTCAGAGTCCATTCCCCCACGCTAGAGCGCCTCCGGCGCCGGCACCACAGTGCAGTGCTAGTTCAGCAGTCCGCGGAGGTACCCGGAGAACCCTGCGGGCGCGCGTCCGGTCATGCGCCCGGAAGTAAGGGCACGAATCCAGTCGGTGGCGATCCAGGGGGCTCCGCCCGCCTTGATCCGTCTGGCCAGGTCCACGTCCTCACCGGTGGTGCCGGGCCTGAATCCGCCTGCTGCGCGGTATGCCTCGGCCGAGAAGCCCAGGTTGGCGCCGTGGATGTGTGGATGTCCCTCCGCGAGGATGTGCCGCGCCCGCCAGAGGGCCAGGTGGTCCGCGTCCAGGTCCCTGGCGTCCGGAACCACGGTTCCCAGCACCATGGCGTACCCGGCTGAAGCCAGTCCCGCCTGCGTCTGCAGCCAGCAGGCGGGAACCGCCGTATCCGCGTCAGTGCAGGCGATCCACTCGACTCCCAGCTCCAGTGCCGCGGCCGCGCCTTTCGCGCGGGCCGCGCCTACGTTCCCGGCGGTGGTTTCCAGCAGGTGCAGTTCGAGTCCCTGTTCCAGGGCGGCCCCGGCTGCCGCGGCGGCAGAGCCGTCGGCACATGAGTCCAGAACCACCACCAGGCTCACCCGGGCCTGCGGTTCGAGTGCCAGGCAGGCAGCACCCACTGAGGCCAGGCAGCGCGGAAGCAGCTCCTCTTCGTCCCTGGCAGGAATCACGACGCCGATGTGCGCAGGCGTCAAAGCAGTCCCTCCCGGCGCGCCACCGATTCGGCGGGTGGATGCACCAGGACGTCGATGCGGAAGTCCTCTTCCACGTGGGCGGAGAGTCTCTCCAGTCCGCTGGAGTGAAGAAAGGCGTCATGGACACCGTCTCCGGTAAGCGGCCAGCCCTCATTGGGATGCCGCCAGTGGCACAGCAGCAGGGCTCCGCCGCGGGCGAGTGAACCCGCGGCACGCTCAACGGTGTCCGCGAGCTGGGCGGGCGTGAGGAAGTAACCGATTTCAGAGATCACCACCAGGTCGAAGGTGCCGCCTGGCCAGTTCTCCGGGATGCTGCCTTCCAGCAGCTCGACGCCGGATTCAGGCTCCAGGCGCTGCTCCGCCAGCCTCAGTGCACGGGCACTGATATCCATAGCCGTCACAGTGTCTGCGCGCCGGGCAAGCTCTTCGGTCAGCACGCCAATGGAACAGCCGGGCTCGAAAACCCTGCCGAAGTGTTCCCGGGGCAGCATGGCAAGGGTCAGCGCCCGTTTCCGGGACTCGTAGAAGCTTGCCTGAAAATTCCACGGATCCGCCGAACGTTCGTAAAGCTCTTCGAAGACTCCGCGGGCGCTGCGCGGAACGGTCAGGAGAAAAGCTTCAAAGGGACGTTCAAAATGGGCCAGGACTTCCGGGCTGAGGAGGACCTCGTCTCCGGGCTGGTCGGAGAGCGGCTCCACCTGGCTGCTGTGCGCAGCCATGGCCGTCCGCTTCGCCCGCGCCGCCTCATCGTCCAGCCCGTAGACATGCAGTGCGGGAGGAATGTCTTCCGGAGTTCCCCAGTGCCAGAGCCAGATGGGGTACTCCAGCAGCGGTATCCGCGCGGAGCGCGCGAACTCGGCCGCCGCCTCGCCGGCGGAATCGTGATCGGTGTGTCCGTCACCGCGCCACGGCGCGGTGATCCACAGCGTTCCGGTCCCGGCGTCGGCGGTCTCCCGCAGGGCCTGGGCCAACGCCTCACGGCACCCGGCCAGGCCGCCGTCAGGCAGCCCCAGCAGCCGGACGCGTGCCCCGGGGGCGAGGGCCGTAACGGCGGCGCGAAGCTCCTGCTCCCGGATTTCCGCCAACTGCCCGGGCGTATGCGTGCCGGAGTCCGGATGGGATCCCTCCCCCGCTGTCGCGACGATGACGTCTACGCTGGTTCCCGCTGCTGCGAGGGCCGCGATCAGCCCTCCGGCACCCAGGGTTTCGTCATCGGGGTGGGCGGCAAGGACCAAGAGCCGGTCCGGCGGGCCGGGAAGAAGGACCGAGAGATCCGGGGCATGTCCCAGGGCCTCAAGCCAGAGTGCCTCATCCTGGCTCGCATCCCGGTGGGTGAAGCTCACCACGGCTCTTCTTCCCGTGCCAGCAGGAGGCTTCCCAGTGACGCGTGGTCACGCCCGGCGTGATGCTGGCGAACGTACACCTGCAGGTCTGCGATCCTGCGGGCGTACTCCTCCTCGGCGGTGAGCGGACCCGGCCCGAGCCCGTGGGCGGCTGCGGCTAGGACCCGTTCGACGGCGTCGGCAACGACGCCGCGCACACGCTGGGCGAGCACTGCGCCGTCCTGTCCCGCAGCCCGCCCGGCGTCGACGTCTGCGGCTGCACCGGCCAGCGTCCTCGCGGCCGCCTGCAGCGAGAGGTCCGCGGCTCCGATAAGCGCCTGGGCGATCTGGTCCGGCGTCCTCTGCCTGCTTGCCCTGAACAGCCTGCGGGCAACGGCCACGGCCCCTCCGTACCAGACAGCCGCTACGCCTATCCCGCCCCAGGCGAAACCGTCCCGTTCCAGGTACCAGTTATCTCCTCCAACCGGAACCGCCGGTACGCGGCCGAAGTCAACCGCCCTGCTGTCCACCGCTGCGAGGCCGCGGCTGACCCAGTGCCCTTCCGCCACCTCAATACCGGCATCGCGCAGGTCCACGGTGAAGGCACGCCTGTTGCCCTTGCTGGTGTGGGCGGTGACCACGGCGTAGTCGAGCTGGTCCGCAAGCGAACACCAGGGCTTGCGGCCGGAAAGCTGCCAGGCGCCGTCGTACTCCGTCGCCTGCAGCGCCATGCCGGGGCCCTCCGCGGCGTACACGCCCCAGGTTCCGGCGTCGAAGTCAGTTGCCGATCCGTTTTCCGGCAGACTCGATGCCTGGGCCAGGATCGCCTGGGCATCGAGGTGAGGCTCCACCACCCGGGCCGCCGTAAGATCAGCGGCTCCCAGTGTGGCCAGCAACTCCCACAGCGCCAGCGTCTTGCCGGATCCGGGCAGCTCTGCGGCGTCTGCGGCCGGCTTCAGGATCAGCAGGGACGTGACTGCAGAGCCATTCGTGTCCGCGGTGAGGGCCATCAGTTCGGACAGGGTCTTCGTGTGCGCGGCGTCCGCAGCCTCAGCTCCCAGCAGAACCGGGCGCCTCACGTGTGCCCTCCGGCGCGGCTGGGGGCATGCTCCACCGCGGTAAGCATGGGGTCATGGAACGACACTGGCCTGCCTCCGTCCAAAATAAGGGTGCTTCTAAATTACCTCGCACATGCCCTGGACGGGGAATAATCGGTAACAAGGTTTCAGGCGCGGTGCAAGGCACGGCCGTCAATTCGGCCGCGCCTTTACCGTCCCGTGCTGCTAGTTGGGAATGCTGCCCTCACCGGGTGATCCGGTGCTCCGGCTCACCCCGCGGGAACGCTCGGAGCCAAGAACGAACCCGAGGATGATCATGACGGCTGCCAGTCCCAGATGCAGCCAGTTGTCCGCCCAGTTGAACGGGACGAAGTTCGCGTCCGAGTTCAGCGGGATGATCAGTCCGTAGATAAACAGGAGCAGGTACAGGACACCAGCACCAATGAGGTAGGTGCGGGAGGACGAGTTGCTCCGTGCCATCCACAGGCCCGCAAAACCGAGCAGCATGTGGACGACGTTATGGAGGATTGACACTTGGAAGAGGCCCAGCAGGACAGCCTCTGAGCCGTATCCGGCGAAATAGAGTGCGCCGTAGTTCGTGGTGATTCCGGGGATGAAGCCGAGAACCCCAATGACCAGGAAAATGACGCCGAAAACCGTGGCGGCAATCTGGGCACTGGTTCTGTGAGCGGAAAGCCCTCGGCTGCTGCTTGCATAAGACATGGCCAACTCCTAATCTCCAGGGGAGAATCATGGACTCCGGCCAGACGGAGGCCCTAAAACCTACGGTTAAAACTGTGGCACAGTCACCCCCTCATGGGAAGCATGCTTACTAACCCGGCGTCCGTGGTCCCGCTGATCCGGGTACCCCCTTGACTCCGGGCCGCCGGCCAGATGGGCTGGAGGCCACCCCGAGGAAGGAAGCACATGGAATCACTCTGGCTCGATACCTCTCCCGCCATTGAAACGGACCAGTTTGTGCCCGGCGAAACCTACGACACCGTTGTGGTGGGGGCTGGCCTGACAGGCCTGGCCACTGCCGTTCTGCTGGCGCGCGGCGGGCAGCGCGTCGCAGTCCTGGAAGCACGCCGCGCGGGAGCCGTGACAACCGGCAACACTACTGCCAAGATCAGCCTGCTGCAGGGAACGGTGCTCTCCCAGATCGCCAGGCACCACAACGTATCCACGGTCTCCGCCTACGTCGCCGCCAACCGCCGGGCGCAGGAGTGGCTGCTCGCCTTCTGCGCCGGCGCCGGCGTGGACTGCGAAACCCGCGACGCCTGGACCTATGCCGTAACGTCCGACGGCGCCGCGGCCCTCGCCAAGGAGCGGGACGCTTGCCGGGCCGCGGGTCTTCCCGTTGAAAGCACCACCGAGACGGAGCTGCCTTTCCGCGTCGAGACGGCCCTGAAACTGCCGGGCCAGGCCCAGTTCCATCCGCTTCAGGCGCTGGCCGCCCTCACCGCCGAACTTCGGTCACTTTCGGGGAGCCTCATCCAGGGCATCAGAGTGAGGGAAGTCCACCACACGGACGGCGACAGGGTGCGGGTGGTGACAGAACCGGGGGACCTGGAAGCGGGACAGGCAGTGCTGTCCACCGGCATCCCGATCCTGGACCGCGGCGGTTACTTCGCCGTCGTCAAGCCCCAGCGTTCCTATGCCAGCGCCTTTCCCGTTAGCGGCGATGTCCCCCAAGGGATGTACCTTTCGGCTGATTCACCGTCCCGGTCACTGCGGACGGCGACGGTCAATGGGAACAAGTACCTGCTGGCCGGAGGCAACGGGCATCCGGTCGGGCGGTCCGCCCACACCAGGGACCGGGTAACCGGCCTGCACGAATGGACCCGGCAGCATTTCGCCGTCGACGAAGCCCGCTACGACTGGTCTGCCCAGGACTATTCCCCGGCTTCGGCACTGCCCTACGTAGGCGAACTGCCCCTCCTCGGCCGGAACATCTACGCCGCCACCGGCTTCAATAAGTGGGGCATGACCAACGGCGTCGCCGCCGCACAGTCCCTGGCCGCCCGGATCCTCGGGGCGGCGGATCCGAACGCGGAACTGTACAAGGCCAAAGTCAGCGTCCCGGATGCAGTGTCCACGGTGAAGGACAACGCGGAGGTTGGCCTGCAGATGATCAGCGGCTGGGCCGGCGGCCTGTCCCGGACTGCGGGAGGGGAGCCCCCGGAGGGACTGGGTGTGGTGGTGCGCGAGGGCGGTTCTCCAGTTGCTGTCTGCACGGTCAACGGAGTGACTACCCGCCGGTCAGCCATCTGCCCGCATCTGCATGGCGTCCTGGCCTGGAACGACGCCGAGGCTTCCTGGGACTGCCCGCTGCACGGCTCCCGCTTCTCGGCAGAGGGTGAACTTCTCGAAGGACCGGCGGTGCGGGGGCTCGACCCGGCGTAGCCGCACGCAAAAGCCCGGCGTCATCCCCATGGGGAAGACGCCGGGCTTTTTGGCCGTTTCAGGCGGAACCGCGGGCTATGCGCCTGCGGCTCGGGGCCCGCCTGACTCGGGATCATCGAGCGATGGGTCGGCCGTTGGGGCGGCCTTCAATCCCGCGCCGGTGTCTGCTGTTGGGGCAGCGTCCACGTTGCCGCGCCAGGATCCCGTCTCGGAACCCTGGGACTCAATGAAATCCTTGAACCGCTTCAGGTCGCCCTTGATGCGGTGATCGTCTGCGCCAACCACGGCGCCGACCTTTTCAGCGAACGTTTCCGGATCCCAGTCCAGCTGTACGCTGACCCGGGTTTCGGTGGCGCTGAGCCGGTGGAAGGTCACCACGCCGGCCTGGGACTTACCGTCCGTGCTCTTCCAGGCCACCCGCTCGTCGGGGTGCTGCTCGGTAATCTTGGTGTCGAAGGTCCGCTCTACGCCGCCGATTTTGGTGACCCAGCGGGACTCAGTGTCAGAAATCTGGGTGACGGACTCGACACCCTTCATGAAGTGGGGGAACGACTCAAACTGTGTCCACTGGTTGTAGGCCGTGGTCACGGGTACTGCAACGTCAATTGACTCTTCTACGGTGCTCATACTGTCCCTTCGGTCGCGGATTGCGCTGTTCCTCGCGGAACGAACCTCCGATAGTAAGGGGCCTTAGCTCCCCTCTGGTCTCACCGTAGCGAAGTGGACATCAGAGCACAAGCTGAAGGTAAGCTTACTTATATCCGGGCTTCCGCCGGACGCTTCCGGCAGGACTTCACGGTCATGGATTCGTCGATACAGGAGGAACAATGAAGGCATCACAGCAGCTGACCACCAACCTGCAGGCCGTACTGGTAGACCTGATTGAACTTCACCTGCAGGGAAAGCAGGCGCACTGGAACGTAGTGGGCAAGAACTTCCGCGACCTCCACCTCCAGCTGGACGAGATCATCGACGACGCACGTTTGTTCGCGGATGAGCTGGCCGAGCGGATGCGTGCCCTGCAGGCGGTTCCGGACGGCCGCAGCACCGCGGTTGCCGAAGGCACATCCCTTCCGCCGTTCCCGGCAGGACTCGTGGACACCAAGGACACCGTCACCCTGGTGGTTGCCCTCCTCCGCGGCACGGTGCAGACAATGCGGGACGTCCACGACCAGGTGGACGAAGAGGATCCCACGACGGCTGACATCCTCCACGGGTTCATCGGCAAGCTGGAGCAGTATGCCTGGATGGTGGACGCTGAGAACCTGGCCCCGACGGCAACCGTGGTCAGCCCGGAGGGTGCAGACAAGGCGCCCACCACCTAGGACGCGGAGTCCCGGCGCCGGCGCAGGTTGGCATCCTCCACCTCCAGGAGGAGGTCAGCCGCCCGCGCCCGGGCAGCCGCCGGGTCCCCCTGCGCCACGGCCGCCGCTATGGCCTCGTGTCCGTCCAGTGCCTCCGGCCTGGGACCGTCTTCAGGCATGAGGTTCTGCCGGCTCCGCCCTGAGAGCACCTCCGAGACCACGCCGTTCAGCGATGCAAACATTTCATTTCCACTCGCCTGCAGCAGCAGCGTGTGGAATTCAATGTCCGCTGCCAGGAAGGCTTCCGGATCGGCGGCATGCTCCCGCATCCTGAGGGCAAGCTGCAGAAGGCGCTGCCGCTGATCCGGGGAAGCCCTGCGCGCAGCTCCCGCGGCCGCAAGCGGCTCGATGGCAATCCGGAGTTCGGTGAGCGATTCGAACTGCTCGTTCCGGCCCGGGCCGGAAAGCCGCCAGCGGATGATCCGCGGATCGTAGACGTTCCAGCGGGATGGTTCCTGGACGACTATGCCGATTCGCCGCTTTGAGTACACCAGGTTCAGGGCTTCCAGGATCTGCATGCAGTCACGGATGACTGTGCGCGAGACGCCGAAACTCTCCTGCAGGCCCGTGAGGGTCAGCCGCGTGCCCGGCGCCAGGGTACCGCCGGCGATATCCCGGCCCAGTGCCTCTGTGATCCGGTTATTCAGAACTTCCGCGGCAGGACGCACCTGCTCCATAACTTCTTTGTCCTGCAAGGCACGTCCTTCACGCTGCATCTGGGGCGGGACCCGACAGGACCAGAGTAGTGCCGGAACCGGCCGGCGGCCACTCTATGGTGATACCTTTATAGTTCCTGAATCCCCAGACAACGTCGTCCCGAGGAGCTGTAAGTGAACCATGTGCCCCGACACCTAGTGATCATGGGCGCGGCCGGATCGGGCAAGACCACTGTCTCCACTACTCTTTCCGAACACCTGGGCTGGATCGCGGCCGAAGCCGATGAGTTCCACGCACCGGCCAGCATCGCGGCGATGACTGCTGGCGTTCCCCTCCGCGACGAAGACCGGTGGCCCTGGCTCGAGTCCATCCAGGCGTGGATGAGCACACAGGCGAGGAACGGGCGTTCAACAGTCATCGCCTGCTCAGCTCTCAAGCGGAGTTACCGCGATGTGCTGTCGCAGGCGGAAGGCCGGGTGCAGTTCGTCCACCTGGACGGCGCTCCGGAAGTGCTTAGTAACAGGATGGCCTCCCGGCGGGGCCACTGGATGCCGGTGTCACTGCTGCCGTCCCAGCTGTCCGCACTGGAGCCCCTGGACGCTGACGAAGACGGACTGACGGTTGATTTCCTCTGCACGCCGGGCACCATTTCCGCACAGATCCTCGAAGGGCTGATTGTCCCGGATTCCTAGCCTGGTTGCCGCCCCGGTCCGGGCAATGTCAGAGGCGGCTGGGAGTATTGGGGTACGCCGGGTAACCGGCTGATGTGGAACCGATGTGAACTGCCCGGAAGGAACGCAAGACACCATGATGGGTGGCCATCACGCCGCGAGCGGCGCAGCGGCATGGGTAGCCGTAGCCTCAACTGCCCCCTACGCCATTGGCCTCTATCCGGTCAGTCCGCTCGGCGTCGTCAGCGGTGCACTGCTGACTGCCGGTGCCGCACTGCTCCCGGACCTGGACCACCACAGCGGCACCATCGCCAATTCACTGCCTCCCCTGACGCGGATCCTGGCCCGGATCACTGAACAAATCAGCGGCGGTCACCGGCGCGGCACGCATTCCATGCTGGGACTTGCCGTATTCGTAGCCCTTGCCGGCGCCCTGGGCGGGCTCACCGCAGAAGTGGAAGGGTTCGGCACCGTGGAGGTTGGGGCTGGACTCCTGTCCATCCTGCTGATGGGATTTGCCCTGAAGGCACTGAAGATCGCCGGCGGTGCCGGGCGCAGCTGGCTGCTGGCCATCCTGCTTTCCGTCTTCATCGCCCTCTTTGCTCCGGAAAACAACGGCTGGCTGCCCCTCGCCGTTGGGCTTGGTGTAGCCGTGCACATTGCGGGCGACCTGCTGACCCATCAGGGCGTCATGATCCTGTGGCCGCTGCGCATCAAGCGGCCCCGGAGGATCGCATCAATGCCGCTGGTTTCCAAGGTCTGGAAAACCAGCGGCTGCCTCTCCGTGCCGATCATCGGCCGGGCGGGTTCCTGGCGGGAGTGGGCCATCATGGTGCCCGTTTCCGTCTATGCGGTCTACGGCGTCATCGAAGCAGCGTTCAATGCCCTGCGCGGCTGGCTGGCCTAGCCCGGCTTCGCAGGGGATCAGCCCCTGCCCTTGCCGGGCTTGCGGCGGGGTGTCCCGCCAGCACCGGGCTTCCCGTGACCGGGCCGGCCTAAGCCCTTCCCCCCTGATGCCTTGGTTCCGGCGGCGTTCGGCGGGGATTTCCTTGCCTTCTTCCCTGTCTTCTTTCCTGCAGGCTCCTGCTGCGAAGAAGGCTGCCGCGAGCTGTTGGCGGTCCGTCCGCGGACAATGCCGATGAACTCATCCACATCCGGATCCTCCGTGTCCTGCAGCCAGGCAACAGCTATCCGTGACCCGGCAACACCGTGGACGGGCCGCGTCAGGACATCCCGGCGGGAATGGATCCGGGCAACGGACATCGGAAGTATCAGCAGCCCGGCACCGGAGGCCGCAACTTCCAGTGCCATGGCCGTTGAACCAAGCTCATCGGCGTCCAGGATGTTCTCACCGGCGAGGTCTGCCACATCCGCCTCGTCAAACGCAGCCAGCGGGTGGTCCTTGGGAGCAGCAACCACGGGCTGCTCACGGTAGAGAGGTATCGCATGCAGGTCGGAGGGCCGTTCGAAGCCTTCCTCGGGGATCCGGAGGAACACCAGGTCTGAATCCCGCCGGCGAAGCGCAGCGAGTATCCGGTCCTCCTCGATCTGCGCCGCGACCAGTGCCCGGCCCCGCCGTTCATTCCAGCGCGAGATCCACTTTCCCGGCGTGACACCCGGAACATAGGCGATTCTCAGCGGTGAAGGGACCGTACCGTGCGTACGCGGGAACTCTAGGGACACCTGTTCACCCTAGCCCAACACTTCTCCCGCAGCCCTGCGGATACCCTTTAACCATGACCCCCCAAAAATCTTCCCAGTCCATGAAGCCTGCGACGGCTGCCAAGAAGCTGGGCATCTACCTTCCGGCTGCTCCCCAGGAATTCCAGGACAACACCGTGACCCGGGCACAGCTGGACGAGATGCAGTCCACGCCGCCTGAGTGGCTCGCGGAGCTGCGCCGCAACGGCCCCCATCCGAGGCCCGTTGTCGCCCAGAAACTGAACATCTCGATCGGCGGACTCACGCGCGGCGGAATCACCGACCCGCTGACCACCGGGCAGATCAACGAGCTGCTTGCTTCACCGCCTGAGTGGCTGGTTGCCGAAAGGGCCAGCTTCGCCGCCGTCCGCGCCGAGAACCAGCGCCTCAAGGAGGAAGCGGACAAGAAGCCGCGCGGCTAATGCCGCAACCGGCCTGCGCCGCGCACGAACAACGCCTTTCTGCCGCACTGCGGCGGGAAGGCGTTGTTTGTTTCACCGCCCTTGAACCGGGCACAAAAAAATCACCCCGGCCAACTGACCGGGGTGATTTCTTGTTTGTGCGCGAGGGGGGATTTGAACCCCCACGCCCTTTCGGACACTGGCACCTGAAGCCAGCGCGTCTGCCGTTCCGCCACTCGCGCAAAGTGATTTCCCGTGTCCTCGGATACCAAGTGCCTCACAGCTGTCTGTGAGGTTGGCATCCCGATTTCCCGGGAACAGCAGAATCAAGCATACCGGCAATTTACCGAAACACCTAAACGGCCCTCCTGCGTCCGTCGGACGGCCCTGATTCAAGACTGGAAAGCCCGTGTTACCGGGACGGGAATCCCCTGGAGGCTGTCCTCCGCCGGCGGGCCTGGCAGCTGCAGTACTCGGGAAACTCGGCAGGGACTGGTCACGGGACACCACTGGGGCGTTAAGGCAATTGCAGGTGGTCCCCAGTAGTATCGGAATGGACATACCCTTCCCTGCCCGCGCAACGCCCGTTGTCCGTGCAGGAGAAGGCAGTGCAGGAACGGCCAGGGAAGTTCCACTTAAAGGGAAGGAGCCGGAGATGGGCATACTCGACAACGTCGAGCGCGGCATTGAACGAATGGTCCGCGGCGCTTTTTCAAGCGGATCCTCCGGCCGCGTGGAGCCCCTTGAACTGGCCATAGCCCTGCGCCGCGAACTCGACGAGAAGTCCATGACCCTGGGCCAGGGGCGGACCCTGGCTCCAAATGTCTTTACTGCGCGCCTCTCCGACGAAGATTTTGCCCGCGCCCAGGAATGGGGCGCACCGCTGGCCGAGGAACTGTGCGACGTCGTCATAAAGCACGCTCGCAGCCAGTCCTACACGCTCCAGGGTGCCGTACGCGTCTCCTTCACCCGCGATTCCGCGCTCAAGCCCGGTTCCCTGGCCATCGATTCCGCTACTGAGAAGACCCGGGCGGCCGCCGCCCGTGCCCCCCAGCCTCCCGCTCCGCGCCAGAGCCCCGCCCGCATGCAGCCAGTGCTGGACATCGACGGCCAGCGGTACTCACTCAATGCGTCCTCCGTAGTCCTTGGCAGGTCCTCGGAAGCAGACATCCTTGTTGATGACACCGGCGTTTCCCGCCGCCACCTGGAAATCCGGACCGACGGCGGCACGGTCCGCGCCGTCGACCTCGGCTCCACCAACGGCAGCTACGTCAACGGCCAGAAAGTCCAGGGGGAAACCATCCTTACCGACGGCTCGACCATTGCCATGGGCAGGACCCGTATTGTCTTCCGCCTGCTCCCGGTCCGACCCGGAGGACGCTGATGGACGGCTCACTGACCCTCACCCTGCTCCGCTACGGGTTCCTGATCCTGCTCTGGATCATGGTCCTGGGTGTTGTCGGCGCCATCCGGCGCGACCTGGTGCTCGGCGCCCGGAACCGGACCGGTGCGCCCACCGCCCGCCAGATTCGAAAAAACCCCTCCCTGGAGCGTGAGGCGGTGCCGCCGGCCAAGGTACAGGCCCGCGAAATGGTGGTCACTGAGGGACCGCTGCGCGGAACCACCCTGGAACTGGCTTCCAGCCCGATCCTGCTCGGCCGTGCGCAGGAAGCCACCCTGGTCCTTGAGGATGACTATGCTTCCGGACGCCATGCCCGGCTATTCCCACAGGGCAGCCGCTGGTTCATTGAAGACCTAGGTTCCACCAACGGGACTTTCCTTGGAGGGTCCCAGCTCACCCGTGCCCAGCCCGTTGACCCCGGAGTACCGATCCGCATCGGTAAAACAGTCATTGAATTGAGGCCCTAGCAGTGGCCCTGGTCCTTCGGTACGCTGCCCGTTCCGACGTAGGCATGGTTCGTTTCAAGAATGACGACTCTGCCTACGTTGGGCGCTACCTCGCCGTAGTCGCAGACGGCATGGGCGGCCACGCGGGCGGCAACGTGGCATCGGCGTCCACGGTGCTGGACCTCGTCCATCTGGACCGCCCTGACCTGGAGGACCAGGCAGTCACCGTACTCGCGGACGAGATCCAGGCCGCGAACTCGCTGCTCTCGGAACTGGTGACTACCTCCCCTGAGCTCTCGGGAATGGGCACCACTGTCACTGCCATGCTGCTGCAGGGAGACCGAGCAGCCCTGGCACACATCGGAGATTCGCGGGCCTACCGCCTCAAGGACGGCGTCTTCGAACAGATCAGCATTGACCACACCTTTGTGCAGCGGCTGATCGATGAAGGCCGGCTGAGGCCGGAAGAAGCCGAGACACATCCGCACAAGAACGTGCTGATGCGCGTCCTGGGAGACGTTGATGCCAGCCCCGAGCTGGATCTGGCAACCTTCGAGGTCGAACCGGGCGAAAAGTGGCTGCTGTGCTCCGACGGACTCAACGCGGTGCTGCGGGACAGCGACATCGAAGCCGTCCTCCGTGATTCGACGGACCTGTCCACCGCGGTGGACACCCTGGTCGAACTCACACTGGCCGGGGGCTCTCCGGACAACGTGACGGTGGCGGTCATTGAAGTGGTCGAAGAAGCGGACGCTCCGGCGCCGGCGCGTGAACCCGCCCCTGTTCCTTCCGGCACGGCGGAAGCACCGGCCGCCGCCTCTGAACGTCCAGCGGCATCTACGGACGCTGCGCAGGCCGGCACGGACGAAGCATCGGATGAAGAAGAGCGCGAGGCCGACAGCCCCGTCCGGGCCGAAGTCATCCGGCGCGATCTTGCCTCCCGTCCGCACCTGCTGGTGGGTGCCGCGTCACTGGCCACCGAAACAGGCCAGATTCCCATCGTCACCAAGCGTTCCGCCGAACGGCGCGCCGCCCGTCTGCTCATGCACAAGGCCGACGACGACGCCGCCACCCCCGAGACCCAGACTCCCGAGCCGCCGCGGAAGCGCCGGCGGTGGATCCTCATCGTGGTGCTGGCCGTGATTGCAGCCCTGCTCGCCTCGGTGCTGTGGGTGGGGTACGCCTGGACGCAGACCCGCTATTACGTGGGCACGGCGGACAACCGCGTGGCCATCTACAACGGCGTCTCCCAAACGCTGGGTCCGATCAAGCTTTCCCAGGTCACGGAGACAACCAACATTCCCGTTGACAGCCTTCCCGAATACTGGCGCAGCAGGGTCAATGACACGGTTCCGGCCAAGGACCTCGTGCACGCGGAACAGATCGTGGACCAGCTCCGCGGGACGGCGAAGGCCATCCTGTGTCCTCAGCCGGACCAGCCCTCGCCCGAACCCTCCCCAACAGTGCTGGCCGATGCCCTTGGCAGCAGCGACGGGCCGGACGGGCTACCTGCCATCGATTCATGTGGAGGGCAGCAGTGATGTCAGATATCACCGCCCCGGCGAAGCCGCGCCGGAACATCGAGGCAGTCCTGCTGATACTGGCACTCGGCGTCGGCGTCGGCGCCAACATGCTGGTGGGCATCGACGAAGACCGCGCCTTTGATTCCGATTTCTGGGTGCAGGGCGGAACCCTCGTGGCCCTTGTGCTCGCCTTCCACGTCGTGCTGCGCTTCCGTGCAAAATATGCCGATCCGGTAATACTTCCGATTGTCACGGCCCTGAACGGCATCGGCCTCGCCATGATCCACCGGCTGGACATCGCCAACGGCGACGACGCAGCGGACCGCCAGCTGCTGTGGAGCACGGTTGCCGTAGCCGCCGCAATCGCCGTCATGTTCTTCATCAAGGACCACCGGATCCTGCGCCGCTACACCTACATCTCCCTCATTGTCAGCGCCGTGCTGCTCCTGCTTCCGCTGATGCCCGGCCTCGGCCAGGAAATCAACGGAGCACGGATCTGGATCAACGTCGGCTTCGGCACCTTCCAGCCCGGCGAAATCGCCAAGATCACGCTGGCAATATTCTTCGCCGGATATCTGTCGGCGAACCGGGACCTGATCCTGCTCGCCGGACGCAAAGTGGGGCCCCTGCAGCTGCCCCGGTTCAAGGACATGGGCCCCATGATGGCCGCCTGGGCCGTGAGTATCGGCGTTCTCGTCTTCCAGCGGGACCTGGGGTCTTCCATCCTGTTCTTCGGCCTCTTCATGGCCATGATCTACGTGGCTACCAGCCGGGTGAGCTGGGTGCTGATCGGCCTGGCTCTGATCGGCGCCGGCGGCTTCGTTGCCGTCCAGCTCTTCAGCCATGTTGCGCTGCGCATCGACAGCTGGCTGAACGCGTTCAACCCGGAGGTCATCGCACGCGTACCCGGCGGCAGCTTCCAGGTGGTGAACGGCCTCTTCGGCCTTGCCAGCGGCGGAATGACCGGCACGGGCCTCGGCCAGGGCCGGCCAGACCTCGTTACCTACGCCAACTCGGACATGATCATCGCCGCCCTCGGTGAAGAACTTGGACTGATCGGAATCTTCGCCATCGTCCTGATGTATGTGCTGCTGGTTTCCCGCGGCTTCCGCGCCGCACTGGGCACCAGGGACGGATTCGGCAAGCTCCTGGCCTGCGGGCTGTCCTTCACCATCGCCCTGCAGTGCTTCGTGGTCATTGGCGGCGTCACCCGCCTCATCCCGCTGACCGGACTCACCACACCGTTCATGTCGGCGGGCGGTTCCTCGCTGCTTGCCAACTGGATCATCGTCGCCGTGCTGCTTCTGATCTCCGATGCGGCGCGGCGTCCCGCCGCCACCGGGCTGCCCCTGGACATGGAGCCGGCCCTGGTGGCGCCGGGTGCGGAGAGAAGCAAACCATACGGCAGGGGAAGGAACGAGGTGGCAGGCGCATGAACCAGGCAATCCGCAACTCCTGGATAGTCGCGCTGGCCATGTTCCTGGCCATCCTGTGCTCGCTGACTTACGTCCAGTTCTTTGCCGCGAACGAGCTCAACGCCAATCCAATCAACAACCGGCAGCTCTACAAGGAGTTTGGTCAGAACCGCGGTTCAATCCTGGTTGACGGGGCCCCGATCGCCGAATCCGTCCCGTCCAATGACCAGTTCAATTACCAGCGCGTCTATAACAATCCGGAGCTGTATTCGGCCCTGACCGGCTACTTCTCCCTGGTTCACGGCAGTTCACAGCTGGAACAGGCACTGAGCGATGAGCTCTCCGGCAACAGCGACCTGCAGTTCTACGACCGGCTGGTCCAGGTCTTCTCCGGCGCGCAGGCACAGGGCGCCTCCGTGGAGCTGACTATTGATCCGCAGCTCCAGCAAATGGCCTATGACCTCATTCCCGAGGGCCAGCGCGGGTCAATCGTGATGATGGACCCAAAGACGGGCGACATCCTGGCCATGGTTTCCAAGCCTTCCTATGACACGAATCTTTTGGCCGGCCACGATACCCAGGCCGTGGAAGCCAACATGGACCAGCTCCTCTCGGTTCCGGGCCTGTCCCCCTACCTGAACCAGGCAACCCAGTCGCTGCTCGCCCCGGGGTCGACGTTCAAGCTCGTTGACGCGGCGGCTGCCCTTGAAACCGGAAAGTTCAACGCCGAGTCGGTGATTCCGAATCCGCCGGCCCTGCCGCTGCCGGGAAGCACGGTGTCCCTGCCTAACTACACCAACGGTGCCTGCGCCAGCCGCAGCGAAGCGGACATCCAGTTCGCCCTGGAGCAGTCCTGCAACACGGTCTTCGCCCAGATTGCGTGGGAAGTCGGCCAGGACGCGCTGGCGGAACAGGCGGAGAAGTTCGGTTTCGGGGAAACCTTCAGCATTCCCACGCCGGTGACTGCCAGCAGCTTCCCCGAGACGGAGGACCAGGCGGAACTGGCCCTGTCGTCCATCGGCCAGGGCAGCGTAACGGCCACGCCCCTGCAGGTGGCCATGATTTCAGCGGCCATCGCCAACAACGGCGTGCAGATGACACCGAACCTCATCAAGACGGTCCGTGCACCGGACCTTTCGGTGCTGGATGAACCCGAACCCCAGGTGCTCAACGAATCGATCAGTCCCGGGACGGCTGCACAGCTGACCGACTGGATGGTCAGCGTAGTAGACAACGGCACCGCCTCCGCAGCCAGGATCCCCGGGGTCAGGGTTGCGGGCAAGACCGGCACGGCTGAAGTCCAGGACCGCGGCGACAACGCCTGGTTTACCGGTTTCGCCCCGGCAGACGACCCGGAGGTGGTTATTTCAATCGTGATGGAAAACGTTGACCTGGCCACCGGATCCCAATTGACCACCCCAAGCGCGCAAAAACTCCTAGAGGCGGTGTTGAATAAGTGAGGCCTACATCGGGTATCACCTTAGGCGGCAGGTTCCAGCTGACCGATCGTATAGCCATCGGCGGCATGGGCGAGGTCTGGAAGGCCCGGGACCTCGTCCTGGGCCGGATCGTCGCCATCAAGATCCTCAAGGAGGAATACACCGGAGACCCGGGATTCCTGAACCGCTTCCGGGCCGAAGCGCGCCACACCGCTCTCCTCAGCCATGAGGGCATCGCGAACGTCTTCGACTACGGCGAAGAAGAAGGTTCCGCGTACCTGGTGATGGAACTGGTGCCGGGCCAGCCGCTCTCCACCATCATCGAGCGCGAAAAAGTCCTGTCCCCTGACCGGACGCTCTCCATCATCGGCCAGACCGCCACCGCCCTGGCCGTGGCACACCGGCAGGGACTCGTACACCGCGACGTCAAGCCCGGAAACCTCCTCATCATGCCGGACGGCCGGGTCAAGATCACCGACTTCGGCATTGCCCGCCTGGCTGACCAGGTGCCGCTCACCGCCACGGGACAGGTCATGGGCACGGCCCAGTACCTCGCCCCCGAGCAGGCCACCGGCCAGCAGGCCACCGGATCCAGCGACATCTACGCGCTGGGCGTCATCGGCTACGAGCTGCTGGCCGGAACGCGGCCGTTCTCGGGTGAATCCCAGATCGCCATCGCGCTGGCCCAGGTCAACGACACCCCGCCGCCTCTGCCTGAGTCGATTCCCGCCCCGGTGAGGGCGCTCATCATGTCCATGCTGGCCAAGGACCCTGCGGACCGTCCCGCGGACGCAGAAGCCCTCGCCCGCGCAGTGGCCGCCATCCGCCGCGGCGACATTGCCGCCGCCGAGCAGGCTGTGCCGGGAATGCTGCTCTTCGGCCCCGGCGGAACTGCGGCGACCAGCGCTGTCACCGCACCGGTCCCGATGCCCGGAGACACCTCCGCCACGCGCGTGGTCGACACCGCCCCGTCCACCTCCGCGCTTCCCGTGGCCTCAGCTGCGGAACAGACCGGTTCACTCGCCGCTTCCCGGGACTGGAATGAAGATGACGGCGACGGCGATGGCTATGACGGTTACGACGAAGAGCAGCCCAAGCGCAAAAAGTGGCTCATCCCGCTGATCGTCATCCTCACCCTCGTGCTCGCCGGCATCATCGCCCTGGTGTTAATGAACCTGAACTCCGAGCCGGCAGGCAACACTGATCCGACGACGTCGCCGTCCACCTCCGCGTCCAACAGCCCCACGCGCAGCAGCGCCTCGCCGACATCGAGTTCCCCCACCCCGACGCAGTCCTCGGCGAGCCCCACCCCGAGTGCGACGGTGGAAGAAATCACCATCAATGCCTCCCAGTACCAGGGCCGCAACGTCAACGAGGTTTCCCAGGAGCTTAGTGCCCTGGGACTGGCTGTCAGCCGGAATCCCGTGCCCTCCGACCAGCCCGAGGGTACGGTCCTTGACGTCAATCCGGTGGGTACACTGTCCCGCGGAGACGCCGTAGCCATCACCTACTCCTCCGGTCCCGAACAGGTGACCGTTCCCGGCGGCCTGCTGAACCAGCCGGAGTCCGCCGTAAGCCAGCAGGTCGTCAACGCCGGACTGGTCCCCGACGTGGTGCGGCAGCCCTCGGCCGACGTACCGGACGGCCGGGTTATCAGCGTCAATCCCCAGCAGGGCGCCACCGTGGCCAAGGGAAGTACCGTGACCATCGTTGTCTCCACTGGCCCAGTACCTGACCCCGGCGCCAGCGGAACAAGCACTGACGGGCCCTAACCATCATGAGTGCTGACAAAGGACACCCAACGCTGAACACCCAGCGGATCCTTGACGGCCGTTACGAGGTCGGCGAACTGATTGGCCGCGGCGGAATGGCGGATGTGTACCTTGGACGTGATTCGCGTCTGGGACGAGCCGTGGCCATCAAGGTACTCCGCCCGGATCTGGCGCGTGATCCGCTGTTCCAGTCACGGTTCCGCCGGGAAGCACAGGCCGTTGCCGGCCTGAACCACTCCTCGATCGTCTCTGTCTATGACACTGGTGACCAAGCGTCCGCCAGCGGCTCACCGGATGACGTCCGGCTGCCCTTCATCGTCATGGAGTTCATATCCGGACGGACCCTGCGGGACCTGATCAAAGCGGGAGACATCAGCACGGATGACGCCGTGGACTATACGCTGGGCGTGCTTGCGGCGCTGGAATACAGCCACCGTTCAGGCATAGTCCACCGGGACATCAAGCCGGCGAACGTCATGGTAACCCAGGACGGGCACGTCAAGGTGATGGATTTTGGCATTGCCAGGGCCGTGGCAGATTCCGCTGCGACTATGACCCAGACCCAGGCCGTCATTGGAACCGCGCAGTATCTCTCCCCGGAACAGGCCCGCGGCGAGACCGTCGATGCACGCAGCGACCTTTATTCTGCTGCGTGCCTGTTGTTCGAAATGCTTGCCGGCAGGCCTCCGTTCGTCGGGGACAGCCCGGTTTCGGTTGCCTACCAGCACGTGCGCGAAGCTCCGCCCAAGGCCGCCAGCTTCAATCCCGAGGTCACCGGCGCGCTTGAATCCGTGCTGGAGCGCGCTCTGGCCAAGGACCGGAACGAACGGTACCAGAGTGCCCACGATTTCAGGGACGCCCTCCTCGCGGCACGAAACGGAACGCCGGACGACCATCGGACCGCTGCCACGCAGGCGGTTCCCCAATCCCCGGTTTCCTCTGCCCCGATTCCGGACGAGGAACCGCGCACCCGTGCAATGGCCCGTGTGCTTGAGGGCGGGCCACTGACGAGCATGTCAGCCGATGACCTTGAAGACGCTGCTGAACCGCCCGCCGAGGACACCCGAAACCGGCATGGAGAGCGGCGCGGGCGGCGCAGGGCCTGGATCATCACTTTGTTTGCAGCAATCGGACTGCTCCTGGCTGCCGGCGGGATTTACGCCTACAACCTCGCAAACCAGCCGCCTCCGCCGCCCGCCACCGCGAGCATCCCGGAGGTGGAGGACATGACGCAGACGGAAGCCATCAATGCGCTGCTCGAAAAGGGCTTCCGTGCCCCGGCGACCGAGTCCCAGTACAGCGACACCGTTGAATCCGGCAGGGCCATTGGTACACAACCCGAGGCAGGCAGCACCGTCGCACTGGACAGCGACATCACGCTGTACATCTCTCAGGGACCCTCTGCCGTCCAGATACCCGATACCCTGCCCGGGATGAGCGAAGCCCAGGCACGGGACACGCTGCGGATACTCGGCCTGCAGGGAGGGAACACCACGGCGGTTAACAGTGCCACCGTCCCCGAAGGCAGGGTGATCGAAACAGTCCCGGGCGTCGGCACATCGGTACAGACGGGCAGCACCGTAGACCTGGTCCTCTCCAGCGGCAAGGTCTCGGTTCCCAACGTCGTGGACATGTCGCTGGAAGAAGCCGAGGCTTTCCTCGCTGATCCCGCCTACGGCTTGGGAACAGAGGTTGAGGAAGTCGAAAACAGCGTGGTGGAACCGGGGACAGTCACCAGCCAGAGCGCGCAGCCCGGAAGCGACGTGCCGCAGGGAAGCACGATCAAGCTGACCGTTGCAAAGGCCCCTTCACCATCTCCCTCGGCTTCGCCGGAGCCCTCTGAGTCGCCGTCGGGGCCGTCCAGCCGCAGGGGCGGGGGCTAGCGCCGAGGGGAACCGGCCCTACGGCCTGGAGCTGATGAGGGGACTCAGAGTGGCCGCATGAGCGGCTGCTCCGGGCAGGCCTATGCCTTCCAGCCAGTTCCCCAGCATTTGGTAACCGCCTTCGGTAAGAACCGACTCAGGGTGGAACTGGACGCCTGAGAGCGGAGCGGTACGGTGCCGCAGGCCCATGATGATCCCGCTGTGAGTCCGGGCAGTCACTTCCAGTTCCTCAGGCACAGTGTCCGCTACCGCCGCCAGTGAGTGGTAGCGCGTCGCGGTCAGCGGGCTGGGCAAGCCGGCGAAAACGTCCGTTGCCGAGTGCTGGACCTCGGAAGTTTTTCCGTGCATGAGTTCCGGTGCATGGGTGACAGTGCCGCCGAATGCCTCCGCCAGGGCCTGATGGCCCAGGCAGATGCCCAGCATTGGTTTTTCGTAGTCCCGGCACCAGCGGATCAGGTCGATGCACACACCGGCCTCAGCCGGTGCGCCTGGTCCTGGGGAGACCAGAACGCCGTCGCGGGCGGACGCGAGTTCCTTGGCTTCTTCCAAACTCACGTCATCGTTGCGAATGACGGTTGTCTGGGCGCCGAGTTCCTGGAGGTAGCCGACCAGAGTGTAAACGAAGCTGTCGTAGTTGTCGACTACAAGGATGCTGGTGCTCATTGTGTTTCAGAACCGCCAATCGTTGAATCCGTGAGGGGCGCCAGGAAGCTGAATTCCGAGAACCATGGGAAAACCCAGACCATCAGAACCAGCACTGCCGAAGCTGCCAGTACCAGTGCCGTGAGAATTCGGACCCAGAGCGGCCCCGGGAGATGCCTGAACATCCAAGCGTACATTTTATCCCTTTCCCTCAGCGCCCGGTTACGAGTGCAGCTATTTCTGCGGGCGGCCCGGCCGAGGCAGGCTGCCACGACTCGAATACCGCATAGGAAATGAACCGTTCCTCCGACCCGAACCGGGGATTGCACGTGGTCAGTGTCAGGATTCTTTCTTCAGGGACCACCCCGGGCTGCGTTGGCACGGGAGCCAGCACGTCCACCCTATCCGGCAGCACAATCTGGCTGTTGCGGAATATATACGTGTAGAAGCCCTCTGCCGTCTGGACGTAGATCCGGTCCCCGGGCATCAGGGTATCCACTGCATCCAGCACCTGCCCGTGGGTCTGTCTGTGTCCCGCCAAGGCGAAGTTGCCCACCTCGCCGGGCATGGCCGTCTCCGGATAGTGCCCCAGCCCCAGGCTGTCCAGGACCTCCGGCCCAACACCCTGGGTCACAGGTCTCGCGTGCTCGGCTCCGAACCGCGGAATGTAGATGGCCGCGAAGGTTATCCCGTCGGATTCGGGAACCGGCAGCAAAGCAGGGTCCCCGTAGCTGTCCGGAGCGGCTCCTGCCGGAACCTCCGGAACAGGACCGAACCCTGCATATAGCTCTTCCATGGCGGCTTCCTGCTTGCGGTCGGCGTCGATGTTGGTCCACCAGAGTTCCCACACCACAAACAGCACCAGGATCAGCCCCAGTGTAATGAGCAGTTCTCCGGCTACCTGGACAGCGAAGAAACCCGCACTCCGCTTTCGTGCACCTGAGCTCGGCTGCCGTTTGCCGGCCATACGCTCCCGCGTGCCCGCCGGAGTTTGGGGCGGCCGGGATCCGTCTCCGCCTTCCCTGACAGTCCTGTCCACCTGGTCCTCTCCTGGGCCTGCTGAGAGTCCGGGCACGTGCCCGACTCCCATTCGCTACGATTGGAAAGGAGGGCTTCTCGCAAAACCACCCGCTCACCGCAGTTATCCGTCAGGATATAGCTGCAGTCCCGGGCAGGCGAACATCCGGGGCCCTGAGACCATATCCATGCCGGCATCGATTGAGCCGGTTCCGCTAGGAGGATCCGTGCCCGAGTCAAAGTCCCGCAAGAAGGCGGCAGCAGCGCCAGCAACCGCACCCGTAAACGGAAAGGCTGCGCCCAAGCCAAACCCCGTCTGGTACAAACCCGTGATGTTTGGCTTGATGCTCATTGGGCTGATCTGGATCATCGTTTTCTACATCTCCGAGGGCGTCTACCCCGTGCCGGCTCTGGGAGCCGGCAATATCCTCGTCGGCTTCGGCGTGGCCATCGTGGGCTTCCTGATGACCACCCGCTGGCGGTAGCCGCACACTCACGCAGTTGAGGGAACTCCCTGGATGGCATCCGGGGAGTTCTTTTTTGCCTTTCGACGGATCCTCGGAGTTGCCAGGAGGTTTTTAACAGGGATACCCACAGGCGCTCCGGTTCTCCACACATAGTTATCCACAGGCGGGGATAACTATGTGTGTGACTTCTTCCTCACTTCGGCCCCAGGGGCTCCTCCCATGTCATCGTTGTCCACAGCGAGTCGTGGAAAAACTGGGGACAAGCTATGGCTTGTCCGCTCACACTTATACCCAGCTTGTGCGCATAGTTATCCACAGCTGTGGGTATCCCTGTGGCTACCCGACGATAGTTCCTTGCAACAACTGGGATGCGAGTTATCCACAGCTGTGGAATTACATGTGTGTAACTAGGGAACGACACTGGATAACTTTCCACAGAAGTTACCCACGGGCTGTGCACAACTCTCCACAATGCCTGTGGATAACGTCTCCGGCGGATGCCTTGGCTTACCCGTTCGGCTGCTCGGCCAGATCACAGTCCATGAGTTACACAGCTGTAAGTTATTAACAATGTGGGTATCTCTGTGGATAAACGCGCGTCGGGGTGTGGAAGGAAGCTTCGCGATTCATCAAGTGCCGCATCACACCAGGCACCGCCAGCCGTCGGGTACCAAAAAGGGCCCCGCTGCGTCCGCTGCGGGGCCCTTCAGGTAAGTTCCGGGAACTAGAAGCTTGGTGTCCAGAAGAAGCCAAGAGCCACCAGGACCAGTGCGATGGCCGCCAGCCCGCCGAACTGGATGAGGGCACGACGCGGGCCCTTCGGTGCGTAAGCGAGCACTGCGCCGCAGGCAGCCCCGGTCAGCAGCCCGCCCAGGTGGGCCTGCCAGGAGATGCTGGGATACAGGAAGCCCAGTACTAGGTTGATGCCGATGAGGACCAGCAGGGCTTTGACGTCGCCGCCGCGCTGCCTCTGGATTACGAAGAGGGCTCCGAACAGGCCGAAGATGGCTCCGGATGCGCCTACCACTGCCTGGAAGGCGGGGGCGAGGATCAGTACGCCGATGGAACCGCCCAGCGCGGAAACCAGATAGAGGAGGATGAAGCGCATTCTGCCCAGGAGCGGTTCCAGTGACCTGCCCAGGAGCCACAGGGCGTAAAGGTTGAAGGCGATGTGGAAAATGAAGCCGGGGGAGTGGAGGAAGGCGGCCGTCAGCATCCGCCAGGGTTCTACCTGTGCGTAGACCGGGGCGAACCACAGCAGCTCCGTGAATCCGGGGACCAGCCACTGTAGGGCGTAGGCAACACCGCACAGCGCCATGAGGGTGATGGTCACTACCGGTTTTCCCGCGCGGACCGCACCGCCGTATTGCGTACGGTAGGCGGGTGCCTGCCGCTGGCTTTCCTGGTAGCAGTCCACGCACTGGATCCCCACCGGAGCCGTGTGCTGGCATTCGGGGCAGGCAGCCCTGCCGCAGCGCTGGCACCTGATGTAGCTGACCCGGTCGGGGTGTCGTGGGCAGACAGGCACTTCGTGTGCCGGGGTTCCGGCGGGTACTCCGTAGGACATGGTGTTTGTGCTCCGGGAAATTCTAGAGAGGTATGCCCCGGCCGGCGTGGCCGGCCGGGGCATCGGCGAAGCGGCTAGAGCTGCTCGACGGTGATGCTGTTGATGACAATGTCTTCGTTGGGCTTGTCCCGCATGTCGGTGGGGACGGCGTTCAGCGAGTCGACGACGGCCTTGGACTCGTCGTCGGCAACTTCACCGAAGATGGTGTGCTTGCCCTGGAGCCAGGTGGTGGGCACGGAGGTAATGAAGAACTGCGAGCCGTTGGTGCCGCGTCCCATCTGGATACCGGCGTTGGCCATGGCCAGCTTGTACGGCTCGGTGAAGTCCAGGTCGGGGCTGATCTCGTCATCGAACTGGTAACCCGGTCCGCCCGTGCCGCGGCCCAGGGGATCGCCGCCCTGGATCATGAAGTCCTTGATGATGCGGTGGAAGATCGTTCCGTCATAGAGCGGACGGCTGGTCTTCTCACCGGTGGCCGGATCGGTCCATTCGATTTCCCCGGTTGCGAGGCCAACGAAGTTGCGGACAGTCTTCGGGGCGTGGTTTCCGAAGAGATTGATCCGGATATCGCCCTTGGACGTGTGGACGGTTGCTTTTGCGGTAGGAATAGCAGTCATGAGCCTCATTCTTCCACGGCGGCCTTACAGGCGGCTGGAAATCGCCCTGTTCAGCGCACAGTGAAAAAACCGTGCCCCGGAGCCCTCTGATAGCACAGAACCGGCATTGCACGTAGGCTAAGGCTGAACCGTCACTATCCTGGGAGGTAGTTTTGAACAAGAAGGACCGCATTGCCCGTGACTTCGAAGCGAATGTCACTGCAGGCGTGGAAACGGCGCGTGACTGGGCAACCCCCAAAGTAGAGGCCGCCGTCGGATGGGCAGTTCCCCGCATCGAAAAGGGAATCGAGACTGCTTCTCCGAAGATCCAGGACGGACTCAAGCGCGCAGCAGATGAGATCGCGCAGGGCGTGGCTGTCGTTACGCCGCGGCTCCAGGACGGTCTGCAGAAGGTTGGCCCCAGGATCAGCCAGGTTGTGGACGACGCCGCTCCGAAGATCCAGACGACGCTGGACAAGGCCTCTCCTGCCCTGACCCATGCCAAGGACAAGGTTGTGGACAGCTACATTCCCACCCTCTCCTCCCGCATCGGTGACGCAGCGGATTCAGTTTCCCGCCAGCTCGGAACCGCCACGGTTCCGGTCCAGGCCGCCGTCGCCAAGGCAACCGGAAACAAGAAAGCACTGAAGAAGGCCCACAAGGCCGCTGCCAAGGCAGCCAAGGAGGCCCGCAAGGGCAAGAACGGCGGCAAGGGCTGGCTCATCTTCGGCATCATCGCCTCCGCAGTTGTAGCGGGCGTAGCGGCCTGGCGCGCCTCCCGTCCGGTCGAGGATCCCTGGAAGACTCCGGCTCCGGCCCAGCCTTCCGTCCCAGTCCCCGCCCCGGCTCCGGCCGCCAAGCCGGCTGCCGAAGCAAAGCCCGCCGCCGAAGCAAAGCCGGCAACAGAGTCCAAGCCGGCCAAGGCAGCGGAAACCTCCGCGGAGCAGGCCAAGGACACAGCTGCCACGGCCGCGCAGAAGGCTAAGGAAGCGGCACAGAACGTGAAGGAAGCTGCCGCTTCCAGCACCGGGAAGGCCACGGACAAGGCCGGCGAAGCGGTGAAGAAGGCGCAGGAGGCAGCAGCAACGAAGTCCGGCGGCGCCCACACTGATACCAAGGCTGAGAAGCCGCAGAAGTAACACTGTTCCCCGGCGAACTGCCGGGTCAGAGGTGGAAGGGACCGGGTGCCTCGCGGCACCCGGTCCCTTTGGCGTTAAATCAGCGTTCCACGTCTCCGCCCAGCGCCGGCGGGGCTGGCGGCAGCGGTCCTTCTGTCGACGACGGCGGCAGCGTTTCCTTCTTCTTCGCCTGCCCCAGCAGAACGACGGCGAGGCCCACCAGGATTACCGCGAGCCCTGCGTAGGTGCCGCCGGGCAGTTCCTCCCCGAGGAAAATCGCGGCAAGAATCGCCGCCCCTGGTATTTCCAGCAGAATGATCATGGAGACCACCAGCGGGCTGATCACGGCCAGCAGGTGGTTGAAGACGGTGTGCCCCAGGAGCTGGGCCATGACGGTTACTCCGAGGATCCCCGCCCACGCGGCCGGGGAAAAGCCGATGACGGGCTGCTGGAAGGCCGCGCACAGCACGGCCAGGATGAGGGCACACGAGCCGTAGCACAGGGTGGTGTACGTACCGGTGGACATGGTTCGCCGGGCTTTACCTCCGGCGATCGTGTACAGGCCCGCCAAGGCGCCGCCCGCCACGGCCAGGGCGTCTCCGAGGAGCGCTTTGGGGGAGAGCCCCAGATCGAATCCGGTGATCACCAGGACGCCGGCGAAGGCGACGACCAGTCCTGCCAGCGTCTTTGGCGCAACGCGGCGTCCCCGGAGAATATCGAACAGTGCAATCCAGCCGGCCTGCAGGCAAACCAGAGCCGTCGCTACGGCAACCGAGGTCAGCTGCAGGGCGGTGATGAAACAGGCGAAGTGCAGGGCCAGGGCGAGGGAAGCCAGTGCCGTCCAGCGTATTTCAACGCGCCTGAGGTTCCGGAACTGGTCCTTGCCGCGAAGTCCGGCGGGAACCCCCATGATGATGGCGCCCAAAGCGTTGCGCCAGAAGGCAATCGCGAGGGCCGGTGCCGCTGTTGCTGCCATGATGGGCCCGGACGCAGAGACGCCCAGCACGCCGATAACGGCAAGGAAAAAGGTCATTTCCTGAGGTTATTGCCTCTGTGAGTTGGAGGGCTGTAGCTGCGCCGCACAGCCGCCTTGTGTCGGCCCGGCGCGCCGCGGCCTGCCGATGCCGGAAGGGAGCGCAGGCGTGAGCGGACTTAAAGCAGAAAGTCCCGGCTTGTTAGCCGGGACTTTCTTTCGGTGGAGGCACGGGGACTCGAACCCCGAACCCCCTGCTTGCAAAGCAGGTGCGCTACCAATTGCGCCATGCCCCCCGAATTTGGAACTTCACCAGTATATCCCACCTGGAACAGTGGTCAAAACCGGTCATTCCTTTGCGAAGCTACTCAACCTTGTCAGTCGAGGCCTTCCAGACGGATTTCTCCGCAGCAGTTTCCTGCCATTTCCGAAAGGCGAAGACTCCCGCTGCCGTTGCCGCTGCAAGTGCAATCAGCTTCTTCACAGTGTCTCCCTGCCGTAGTGGCCGACTGTTTTCACAGTCTTCCGTGGGCGTACCAGGACTTGAACCTGGGACCTCTTCGTTATCAGCGAAGCGCTCTAACCGCCTGAGCTATACGCCCCGATACCTCACCGGGCCGAGATAAGACTCTACCGTACCCTCGACCACTTCAACAAATCCGCGGTTTTCTTCCGGTGCGGACAGCTTGTCCGCACCGGAAGAAAGGCGGAAATCAGTCGTCGGTGAGGGTGACGCCGATGCCGCCCACCAGGGTGGAGGCAATGTTGTACAGCACGGCCGAGAGCATCGACAGCGCCGTCAGGAGCAGGACATTGACGACGGCGATGATCGTCGCGAAGGACACCACCTGTCCCAGCGAGGCGAACTCACGGAGGTCGAAGCCGCCGGATTCGGACCCGGCGATTTCGCCCAGGAGACGGTTCACCTGGTCGAAGATGCCGGTGAGGTCCAGGACCGTCCACAGGACGATCGCTGCCACTACCGTGACCACTCCAAGGGCAACAGAGAGCAGGAAGGACATTTTCAGGACCGACCACGGGTCGATCTTGCTCACCAGCAGGCGGGCCTTGCGGGCCTTCGCCTTGGGTGCCGGCTTGACCAGGGGCTGCCGGTTACCGCCTGGCGCGCTCTGACCCGTCCCAGGCCGCTGGGCAGGCCGGGCCGGGGTCTTCACCCTCGGACCGCCGCCAGACCTGGCGTTAGAGTTGGTCGAGCTCACTCGGTACCTCCATCTTCAGCAGACTGCGCGTCGGGCCCAGCCGTTTTGTCTGTAGACAACGGTACTTCATCCGCAGACACCTCCACAGACTCGCCGTCGGCAGCTGCCTCGTCCTCGTCCGCTTCCACGCCGAGGTCACGCTCGGAGTTGCGGGCCACCGCAATGATGCGGTCGTTCTTGTCCGGCTTGGCGAAGATGACTCCCATGGTGTCGCGGCCCTTGGCGGGAACCCCTGAGACCGCGGAGCGGACAACCTTGCCGCCCTGCATGACCACCAGGACTTCGTCCTCCTCCTGGACAATCATTGCGCCCACCAGGTGGCCGCGGTCCTCGTTGTACTTGCCAACCTTGATGCCCAGTCCGCCTCGTCCCTGGACCCGGTATTCATCCACGCTGGTGCGCTTGGCATAACCGCCCCCGGTCACGATGAAGACATATGAGTCTTCGGTGATTACGTCGGCTGCGAGCAGCTCGTCGTCTTCGCGGAACTTCATGCCCGTGACGCCTGAGGTGGCCCGTCCCATCGGACGCAGGGCTTCGTCAGTCGCGGTGAAACGCAGCGACTGGCCCTTGCGGGACACAAGCATCAGGTCGTCGGTTTCGGAGACCAGCTGGGCTGAAACAACCTCGTCGCCTTCGCGCAGGTTGATCGCGATGACACCTGCCGAGCGGTTGGTGTCGTAGTCGGAGAGCTGGGTCTTCTTGACCAGGCCGCGCTTCGTGGCGAGCACCAGATACGGAGCAGCCTCGTAGTCGGGCAGGTCAAGGACCTGGGCAATATGTTCTCCGGGCTGGAATGCCAGCAGGTTCGCCACGTGCTGGCCCTTGGCGTCGCGCCCGCCTTCGGCCAGCTCATACGCCTTGGCACGGTAGACCCGGCCCAGATTGGTGAAGAAGAGCAGCCAGTGGTGCGTGGTCGTGACGAAGAAGTGCTCGACGACGTCGTCTCCGCGCAGCTGCGCTCCGCGGATACCCTTGCCGCCGCGGTGCTGCGCCCGGTAATTGTCGCTGCGGGTGCGCTTGACGTATCCGCCGCGGGTGATGGTGACGACCATTTCCTCTTCGGGAATCAGGTCTTCCATGCTCATGTCGCCGTCGTAGCCCATCAGCACCTTGGTGCGGCGCTCATCGCCGTGCTTGTCCACGATTTCGGCCAGCTCGTCGCTGACGATGCCGCGCTGGCGTTCCTCGGAAGCCAGGATGGCGTTGTATTCGGCGATTTCAACTTCCAGCTTTGCGTGCTGGTCCTGGATCTTCTGCCGTTCCAGGGCTGCCAGACGGCGCAGCTGCATGTCCAGAATGGCCTGCGACTGCAGTTCGTCGATGTCCAGCAGCTGCATCAGGCCGGTGCGGGCTTCATCTACGGTGCTGGACCGGCGGATCAGGGCAATGACCTCATCCAGTGCGTCCAGTGCCTTCAGCAGGCCGCGCAGGATGTGCGCGACTTCCTCCGCCTTGCGCAGCCGATAGCGGGTACGCCGGACAATAACCTCGAGCTGGTGGGTCACCCAGTGGCGGATGAACGCGTCCAGGCTCAGGGTACGGGGTACGCCGTCCACGATCGCCAGCATGTTGGCACCGAAGTTGTCCTGCAGCTGGGTGTGCTTGTAGAGGTTGTTCAGCACAACCTTCGCCACGGCGTCGCGCTTGAGCACGATCACCAGGCGCTGGCCGGTACGGCCGGAAGTCTCATCGCGCATGTCCGCGATGCCGGTGATCTTGCCGTCCTTGACCAGTTCGGCGATCTTGATGGCCAGGTTGTCCGGGTTGGCCATGTAAGGCAGCTCGGTGACCACCAGGCAGGTGCGTCCCTGGATTTCCTCCACATTGACCACGGCGCGCATCGTGATGGAGCCGCGGCCTGTGCGGTAGGCATCCTCGGTGCCCTTGTGCCCCAGGATGGTGGCACCGGTGGGGAAGTCAGGGCCCTTTACCCGCTTGATGAGTTCCTCGAGCAGCTCCTCGTTGGAAGCCTCCGGGTGCTGCAGGTACCACTGCACGCCGTCGGCTACCTCGCGCAGGTTGTGCGGTGGAATGTTGGTGGCCATGCCGACGGCGATGCCGGAGGATCCGTTGACCAGCAGGTTGGGGAACCGGGCCGGCAGGATGGTCGGTTCCTGGTTCCGGCCGTCGTAATTGTCCATGAAATCGACGGTTTCCTCGTCGATGTCACGGACCATCTCCATGGCCAGGGGAGCCATCTTGGTTTCGGTGTAACGCGGTGCGGCAGCGCCGTCGTTGCCCGGAGAACCGAAGTTGCCCTGCCCAAGGGCCAGCGGTGCGCGCATGACCCAGTCCTGGATCAGGCGGACCAGCGCATCATAGATCGCCGAGTCGCCGTGAGGATGGTACTGGCCCATCACCTCGCCGACCACGCGGGCGCACTTGTTGAAGGAGCGGTCGGGCCGGTAGCCGCCGTCGTACATCGCGTAGATGACGCGGCGGTGCACCGGCTTCAGGCCGTCCCGCACATCCGGCAGGGCGCGTCCGACGATGACCGCCATCGCGTAGTCCAGGTAGGAGCGCTGCATTTCAGTCTGCAGGTCGATCTGCTCCACGCGGTCGGAGAGCACGTTCCCGCTGACGGGTTCGAGTTCACCGCCGGGGACCTCCGGGGTCTCATCACTCATTGGTTGTGTTCCGTTCTAAGGTCTTGAAAAGTCCGGGTAGCTGCGGCACTAGATGTCCAGGAACCGGACATCCTTGGCGTTCTGCTGGATGAAGTTGCGGCGGGACTCGACGTCCTCTCCCATGAGCACCGAGAAAACCTGGTCCGCGGATGCGGCGTCGTCCATGGTGACCTGCAGCAGCGTGCGGTGGTCGGGGTCCATGGTGGTATCCCAGAGCTCGGTGTAGTCCATTTCACCCAGGCCCTTGTAGCGCTGGATGCCATTGTCCTTCGGCAGGCGCTGGTTGTTGGCCAGGCCGCGGGCCACGACTTCGTCGCGCTCCCGGTCGCTGTAGACGTAGTCGTGTGGGTGGTTGGACCACTTGATTCGGTACAGCGGGGGCTGCGCCAGGTAGACGTAGCCCTGCTCGATCAGCGGACGCATGTAACGGAAGAGCAGCGTCAGCAGCAGCGTGGTGATGTGCTGGCCGTCCACGTCGGCATCAGCCATCAGCACAATCTTGTGGTACCGGGCCTTCTCCACGTCGAAGTCCTCGCCTATCCCGGCGCCGAAGGCCGTGATCATGGACTGGACTTCCGCATTGGACAGCGCCCGGTCCAGGCGTGCACGCTCCACATTCAGGATCTTGCCGCGCAGCGGCAGGATGGCCTGCGTTTCGGGGTTCCGGCCGCGCACGGCCGAGCCGCCTGCCGAGTCACCCTCCACGATGTAGATTTCGGACCGTGACGGGTCCTTGGAGGAACAGTCCTTGAGCTTGCCGGGCATGCCGCCGGACTCCAGCAGTCCCTTGCGGCGCGTTGATTCACGCGCCTTTCGGGCAGCGAGGCGCGCCTGGGAGGCCTGGATGGACTTGCGGATGACGTCGCGGGCCGGCCCGGGATTGCGTTCCAGCCAGTCCCCGAGCTGGTCGGTCACCACCCGCTGGACGAAGCCCTTGACCTCGGAGTTGCCGAGTTTGGTCTTGGTCTGGCCTTCGAACTGCGGTTCGGCGATCTTCACGGAGATGACGGCGGTGAGGCCTTCACGGATGTCATCGCCCGTGAGGTTGTCGTCCTTCTCCTTGATGATGTTCTTTTCACGCGCATACCGGTTGATCAGCGAGGTCATGGCAGCACGGAAACCCTCTTCGTGCGTGCCGCCCTCGTGGGTGTTGATCGTGTTCGCGTAGGTGTGGACGCTCTCCGAGTACGCGGTGGTCCACTGCAGGGCCATTTCAACGGCCATCTTCTTGTCATTGTCTTCGGTTTCGAAGGCAATGATGTCGTCGTGGATGACCTCCACCTTTTTGGAGCTGTTCAGGTGGTGGACGTAGTCCAGCAGGCCGTTGGCGTACATGTAGTCGACCATCCGGTGCTTGGGAGCATCCTCGGCGTCGGTGGCGTCGTCGGCGATTTCCTCTGCCGTCTCGTCAGGTGCACGCTCGTCCGTCAGGACGATGCGCAGGCCCTTGTTCAGGAACGCCATCTGCTGGAAGCGGGCGCGGAGGGTCTCGAAATCGAACTCGGTGGACTCGAAGATCTCTGGATCCGGGTAGAACGTCTGGGTGGTTCCGGTTTCTTCCGTTTCCTCACCCTTGCGGAGGCTGCCCACCGGGTGTCCGCCGTTCTCGAAGGACTGGTGCCAGACGAAGCCCTGGCGCTTAACCTCGGTTTCGACGCGGGCTGAGAGTGCGTTGACCACAGAGATGCCGACGCCGTGCAGGCCGCCGGAGACGGCGTAGCCGCCTCCGCCGAATTTTCCGCCTGCGTGCAGGATGGTCATGACAACCTGCACGGTGGGCATGTTTTCCGTCGGGTGCATGTCCACGGGAATGCCGCGGCCGTTGTCGGATACCCGGACACCGCCGTCGGCCTGGAGAGTCACATCGATGCGGTCGCAGTATCCGGCGAGTGCTTCATCAACCGAGTTGTCCACCACTTCGTACACCAGGTGGTGCAGCCCGCGGGGACCGGTGGAACCGATGTACATGCCCGGGCGCTTGCGCACAGCTTCCAGGCCCTCAAGGACGGTGATCTCATTGGCGCCGTATTCGTGCGGCGCCAGGGCCTCGCTGTCTTCCTGGGGGACGGGCTCCGTGTTGTCCAGCTCGTTGTCCAGCTCGTTGCCAAGCTCATTGTCGTTAGCCACAGGTGCTGTCGACTCCTCTTGTGTCGGTCAGAATTTGGCACCCCGTCCTGCAGCGGACAGGGCACCTCTATTACCAATTCTACCGTGCTAAGGGGGCCTTTGCTGGCCAAAACACCCCTCCAGCGGCCACTAAAGCGGGTTATGAGCGGTTTTCAAGGAGTTCCACGGCTCCGGATACGTCCAAAGGGGTTTGCAGCCCGCAAAGCCGCACGGAAGGCGTGTGAACGCGAGCACAAAAAGGGCGTTTTTTCAACAACTTTTTTCGCCCCTGCACCACCGGCAACTACCCGTAGGTGTCCCGGGGGCCGCGGCCCTTAACGCTGCGCAGGCCCTTGCGCCAGTTCGGTGCAGCCGGACCAATCACTTCGATACGGGTGACGACGCCGCTGCCCAGTTCGGCATCGAAGCGTTCGATCAGCGCAGAGCGGAGCAGCCGCAGCTGCGTCGCCCAGGCCGTGGAGTCGCACCGGACCTGGACGGTGGTGTCGGAAAAAGACTCGGGTTTGCAGTGGGCACTCACATCCGGACCAACCAATTCTTCCCAGCGCGAGATGACGGATCCCACTGCCACCGGCGAATTCCACCCGCGTTCGTTGACGAAGCGGGTGAAGACCTTGCCCAGGCCCTGGGGATCACGCCCGGTGTACTCCCCCGGAATGAACGGGGTGGATTTGCGTGCCGGCTTCCGCCTGGCGGCGGGAACCCGCTGGTTTCCGCGGGCCTGCGCTGCCTGCCGCATCCGGTTCAGCTGTTCCTGGGCGGCATCCGGCAGGTCGTTTTCAACCGGTTCCGAACCGTCCCGGCCGTCGGGTTCATTCTGCGGCTGCACGGATTCCTCCGGGTATGACGGGGATCTGGTCTCCCGCCAGGGCATCGGGGATGTCCTCGGCAACTGCAGCAGTGACGAGTACCTGTTCCGCTCCCGCCACAATCGACGCAAGCCGCCCGCGCCGTCCGGCGTCGAGCTCGGCAAAGACGTCGTCCAGGACCAGGATGGGGCCGGATCCGGGCGTCGGGTCGTCGGCACGGAGCAGGTAATACGATGCCAGGCGCATCGCCAGCGCAAGCGACCAGGTCTCGCCGTGGGACGCGTACCCCTTTGCCGGAGCCTGTCCCAGCGCTAGCTCGACGTCGTCGCGGTGCGGCCCCACCAGCGATACCCCACGGTCAATCTCTCGTTTGCGGTTCGCGGCAAACGCCTGCAGGAACCGCTCGCGCAGCTCTTCGGAGCTCAGCGCCAGCAGCTCTGCAGGATCGGCGCCGGAGGATGCAGCGCCGCCATCGTCGTCCACTTCGCCGAGCAGCGTTGAGCGGTACGTCCCCCGGGCTTCCTTCGAACCGTCGGTGAGATCCTGGTAGGCACCCTGCAGGTGCGGGCTGAGCAGGTCGAGGGCCTTGAGGCGGGCGGAAACCAGCTGCGCACCGGCCTCCGCCATGTGGTGGTCCCAGACTTCGAGCGTGGCTTCGTGGGCGGGAGTGAACCGGCCGCTGATCCGCGCAGATTTCAGCAGTGCGTTGCGCTGTTTGAGGACCCGCTCGTAGTCCGCGCGGGTTGCGGCGTGCCGGGGAACAAGGGAAACGATCAGGTCATCGAGGAAGCGGCGGCGGGCCGAGGGATCTCCTTTGACCAGCGCAAGGTCTTCCGGGGCGAACAGCACGGTGCGGCAGATACCAAGGATGTCCCTGGCACGGACCGGATTGGCCCTGTTGATGCGTGCCCGGTTGGCCCGGCCCGGGTTGATCTCGACTTCGAGCGCCGTTGCCTGGGATCCGCGCACGACCCGTGCCCGGACAAGTGCCTGCTCGGCATCAAACGCAACCAGCGGTGCATCGGAACTCACGCGGTGGGACGACAGGGAGGCAAGGTAACCGATCGATTCGACGATGTTCGTCTTGCCCGTGCCGTTGGGTCCCACGAAGACACTGACGCCGGGGTTCAGGCTGAGGTCCAGCTGCCTGTAGCTCCGAAAACCGGTCAGGGAAAGGTAATCAACGTACACGCTGCTCCACCTTCGCCTTCCATTCCCTGCGTCTGCCATTCGGACGCCTCCGGCCGTCCTCATCCAGACTACAACCGCTTACTCCGGGGCCGGAAAGGAGGGCACCGGGTTCCGGCCCATGCCGAATACCAGGATGCGGGAGGCGGGCGGAAGCCTTACTGGTTGGGCAGCCGGACCGGCATCAGCAGGTACCGGTAGTCTTCCTGGTCGTCTCCGGTTAGTTCTTCCTGGGCGGAGATCACGGCAGGTTTCGGCGGGGTGGTGAAGGAGAAACGCACGTACTTGCTCGGGAAGGCGCCAAGGCCCTCGCTGAGGTAATGCGGGTTGAACGCGACCGTGATGTCCTCGCCGACGAGGGATGCTTCGAGCGCCTCAGAGGCCTGGGCATCTTCGCCCGTGCCGGCGTCAAGGGTTACCTGTCCGTCTGTGAAGGCGAGGCGGACGGGAGTGTTCCGCTCCGCGACGAGCGAGACGCGGCGGACGGCTTCGACCAGGGCGTGTGTTTCCACGGTGGCATGGATCGGCGTGTTTTCCGGGAACAGCGACCGGATCTTGGGGTAGTCCCCGTCCACCAGCAGGGACGTTGTCCGCCGTCCCCCGCTTTCGAAACCGATGAGTTCGCTGTCTCCGGACAGGGCGATGTTCAGGTCCCCGCCGCTGCCGAGTGTCTTTGCCACTTCGTTCAGGGTTTTGGCTTTCACGAGGGCAGACGTCGAGATCCCCGGGCTGGCCGGCTTCCACGGGAGCTCGCGCAGGGCGAGCCGGTAGCGGTCGGTGGCCAGGAACGTAATGAGATCGTCTTCGATTTCCATCCGAACGCCGGTGAGGATCGGCAGGGTGTCATCACGGCTGGCGGCGATGATCACCTGGGAAACTGCCTGTGCGAACGCGTCACCGTCGACGACGCCACTGACATCCGGAAGTGCCGGTAGCTCCGGATACTCCGAGACGGGCATGGTTGCCAGATTGAAGCGGCTGTTGCGGCAGGTCAGCGTCACCTTGGATCCGTCGGTTTCCACGTCCACCGGCGCGGAGGGCAGGCTGCGGCAGATCTCCGCCAGGAGCCTGCCGGAGACAAGGATGGTTCCTTCTTCAGAGATGTCCGCCGGAATCTGCAGCCTCGCGGAGATTTCGTAGTCGAAGCTGGCAATGCTGAGGGAGCCGGACTCGGCTTTGATCAGCAGCCCGGAAAGGACCGGAACCGGCGGGCGGGGGGAGAGGGACCGCGCTGTCCACGTAACCGCCTCGGCCAGGACATCCCGCTCAACTCTGAACTTCACTGCAGGGTGCCGCCTTTCACAACGTACTTGTCAGTACTACTGAATCTTCATGAACACGTGAGGGAGCAGATTGTGCGGCAGTGCCGCCCGGGCTGTCTGCCCGGGAATCACAACAGTACTCTGTGCCAGCTTACCGCCAGCACGGTTTTCCCCGCACGAAGCAGCGGCAGGGAGAAGGCTTTGTGCGTGTGCCCAACAGTATCGGACACCACCACCAGCCTCGGAGAAGACTCCGGTCGAGAAGATCGGATGTTTGGCGCGGAAGGTCAGATGTTATTTGGTGGAACCCAATTTCTTAAGATTCGTAGTGTTAATAACTCCTGTGGATACTGTGGACAACCAGCTCGATCGGCTGGGATCTGCGTTTTAAGCCTGTTGATAACTTGTGGATGGTCAGCCTACGCGCTGAGGGCTGTTGTTGGGAACTTTTTTGTCGTTCCGCGTATCCACAGGGAAGTCCGCTTAGTTCCGGGTTGTCCACCGGGTTATCCACATCCTTGTCCACATCTGTTAATTTTGAGCCCCTTCGGGGCCCTTACATCTCTTCATCGGCGCGGATTTTCTAGGCTTCGCGCTGCTGCTGCTTAATGCGGTTCGTCAGTTCCGTGACCTGGTTGTAGATGGCCCGGCGCTCGGCCATGAGTTCGCGGATCTTCCGGTCGGCGTGGATGACGGTGGTGTGGTCCCGGCCACCAAGCTCCTGGCCGATCTTCGGCAGGGACATGTCCGTCAGTTCCCGGCAGAGATACATGGCGATCTGCCGTGCCGTCACCAGTGTCCGGGTCCGAGACTTGCTGCACAGCTCTTCCAGGCTGATCTGGAAGTACGCTGCCGTCTGCCCAAGGATTGATGCCGCCGTGATTTCCTGGGCGCCGTCGTCGGTAATGAGGTCCTTGAGGACAATCTCGGCCAGGCCAACGTCAACCTGCTGCCGGTTCAGGCTGGCAAAAGCGGTCACCCGGATCAGGGCCCCTTCGAGTTCGCGGATGTTCGTCGAAATCTTCGAGGCGATGTATTCGAGGACATCGTCCGGGGCACTGAGTGAATCCCCAATGGCCTTCTTGCGCAGGATCGCAATGCGGGTTTCAAGCTCCGGAGGCTGGACATCCGTGAGGAGGCCCCATTCGAAACGCGACCGCATGCGTTCTTCGAAGCCGGAGAGCTGCTTGGGCGGCAGGTCGGAGGTGATTACAACCTGTTTGTTGTGATTGTGCAGGGCATTGAAAGTATGGAAGAACTCCTCCTGGGTTGCATCCTTGTTGGCGAGGAACTGGATGTCGTCGATGAGGAGGATGTCCACGTTGCGGTAGAGCTGCTTGAAACTCGCACCCTCGTCGTAGCGGATGGAGTTGATGAAGTCGTTGGTGAATTCCTCGGAGTTCACGTAGCGCACGCGGATGCCTGTGTAGAGGTGACGGGCGTAGTGTCCGATCGCGTGCAGCAGGTGGGTCTTGCCCAGTCCCGAGTCACCGTAGATAAAGAGCGGGTTGTAGGCCTTCGCAGGGGCCTCGGCCACCGCAACTGCGGCGGCGTGGGCGAAACGGTTGGAAGACCCGATGACGAACGTCTCAAAAACGTACTTGGGGTTCAGCCGGCCGAATTCCTGTGATGTGCTCGGCGGCGTGGGTGACGGTGCGCTCTCGCCTGACGGCACGGGCGAGGGTGAAGCCTCTTCGGGTTCGGGCTCCGGTTCCGCCTGTACTACCGGTGTCAGATCGGCGTCGATGACGAATGCGCACTGTATATCGGCCTGGAAGACGGTCTTGAGGACTTCGTCGAGGATGTTCTTCAGTTGTGTCTGGAGGACTTCGCGCGTCAGTTCATTGGGAACGGCCACCAGCAAGGTGGTTCCAATCAGGCCCTGCGCCTGGGCCAGGACCACGAATCCGCGTTGCCGGGGCGAAACCCTGTCATCGGACTCCAACGTCCGGATGACCTTGCGCCATGAGCTGCCGACATCGTTGATTTCGTCCGTACCCACAAAAACCTTTCGTGACGCCCAACGGGGCGGTCTAAGAAACCGGGATCCAGGCCTGGATTCCGGAGGACTCATCCACAGAGTTATGCACAGCGGTGGATAAAAGCCCCGCGCCAAGCCTAGATCAAGTTTTCCCCAGCCGGTAGCTGGATTCCTGCGCTCCCACGCGACGTGGGACGTCTCTCACAATGCCACGCCGCGGCGGAGCGCAAAGCACTTGTCCACAGGTGTTGATAGTTTCAGGCCCACAGGCCGTGGACCCCCGGTTTGACTGGATTGGGGGTCTCACCTAACGTTGAGTAGTCCTTTGTGTCTGCTATCTGCACTCATTCATGCCCATCAGGGTTCTGGGAATCAGGGTCCAGGTCCGGGTTGAGCGTAGTCAGTCACATGAAAACTTAGCGCCGCTTGCGCTTTCCCCTTGATGCAGCAGGCGCAGCGCATACTGTCTTGGAGTAACCACCGTGAGCAAGCGGACTTTTCAGCCGAATAACCGCCGTCGTGCCAAGAAGCACGGCTTCCGCCTTCGCATGCGTACCCGTGCCGGCCGTGCCATCCTTTCCGCACGCCGTTCCAAGGGCCGCACCGAACTGTCGGCATAAAACAGCCTTAGGTTTGCCGATGCTGCAGCAGCAGCTCAGTCCCAGCCCCTTGGCGTCCTAATGCTGGCCGCGAGGAACCGGGTCCGGGTGTCGGCGGATTTTTCCCATACTGTACGTTCCGGTGCCCGAAGCGGGCGCCGGAACGTAGTCTTATATGCAGTGCCAAACCCGGCCGCGCCTACGCGCGTCGGGTTCATTGTGTCGAAGGCAGTCGGGAACGCCGTGACACGCAACCTCGTTAAGAGAAGACTGAGAGAAGCAGCAGCGCAGAGCCTGGCAGAAAACCCCACCGGGTTGGACATCGTCGTCAGAGCGCTGCCGCCGGCGGCATCGGCATCGTGGGCGCAGTTGAGCGCCGACTACGCGGGTGCCCTCTGCGCATGTTTGAACAAGCTTTCCCGGCAAGATCGACACAGATGAGGGAGGGGCAGAACATGGGCCGCACCGGAAGTGATCCGGCGAAGGCCTCTGTGAGTGCTGCCTTTTTCCGCTCTGTTCCCCTCTTTCTCTGGCACCTGCCGCGGAATCTTCTCATCGGTTTCCTCATCGCCTACCGCAAGGTAGTCTCCCCGCTGTACGGGCCAGTGTGCCGCTTCTTCCCTTCCTGTTCGGCTTACGCCCTTGAGGCCATAACCGTTCACGGCGCGGTCAAGGGGACTTGGCTGGCTGCCCGGAGGCTCGTACGCTGCCACCCCTGGAACGACGGCGGCGTGGACCATGTGCCCGCCGGCGGCCGGACTTGGCCCCAGGAGTCAGCCCCCAAGATTATTGTGCTGAATCATCCCGTGATTCCGGCAGACGAAGACAGCCGCTCGGCGGCTTGAGGAGTGTAAATGGGTTTCTTCGACACGATCATGTTTCCATTCAAGTGGGTGGTGTCATGGATCATGTGGATCTTCCACGAGGGCTTTGTCTTCCTCGGGATGGACGCCGCCTCCGGCTGGACCTGGACCCTTTCCATCATTGGCCTGGTTATCGTTATCCGGGCCGCCCTGATCCCGGTCTTCGTCAAGCAGATCAAAGCCCAGCGCGGGATGCAGTCACTGCAGCCTGACCTGCGCAAGCTGCAGCAGAAGTACAAGGGCAAGACCGACCAGCTCTCGCGCCAGGCAATGACGCAGGAACAGATGGCGCTCTACAAGAAGCACGGCACCAACCCCTTCGCGGCCTGCCTGCCCATGCTGATCCAGATGCCGTTCTTCTTCGCCTTGTTCCAGGTGCTGAACGGTGTTTCCAACGCCAGCTCCGGCGGTGAGGGAATCGGTGCACTGAGCCACGACGCCGTCGTACAGTTCGACGAAGCGACCATCCTGGGCGCGCCGCTCTCCTCATCGCTGCTGCACGGGTTCGGCACGGAGGGCCACACCTCCGTCATCGTGCTCTCGATCATCATGATCATTGCCATGACGGCCTCGCAGTTCATCACGCAGAAGCAGATCATGTCCAAGAACATGTCTGAGGAGGCGCTGCAGAGCCCGTTCATGCGACAGCAGAAGATGATGCTGTACGTACTGCCGCTGGTATTCGGCGTGGGCGGCATCAACTTCCCCATCGGTGTGCTGATCTACTGGACCACCACTAACCTGTGGACCATGGCCCAGCAGTTCTTCGTGATCCGCCGTATGCCCACCCCCGGTTCTCCTGCAGCCAAGGCCCTCGCCGAACGCCGCGCAGCAAAAGGCCTGCCCATGGTGCCGCTGCTGGGTGAGAAGAAGGCTGAGCCCACCGAAGAAGTACCCGTCCCCGCCAAGGGCCAGCGCCAGCAGCCCCAGCGCAAGAACAGGAAGAAAAGATGAGTACTGAGCACATCGACGAGACCGTGGAAGAACTGGCTGCCGGCAACGGTGCTGCAAGCCGTCTGGAGGAAGAGGGCGACGTAGCGGCCGACTACCTCGAGGAACTGCTGGACATAGCTGATATCGATGGTGATATCGACATCGAAGTCCGCAGCGGACGAACCTACATCTCGGTTGTCTCCGAGGAGGGTGATGACTCCGGTCTCCAGTCCCTCATAGGCCGCGACGGCGAGGTCCTGGAGGCCCTGCAGGAGTTGACCCGCCTCTCGGTGCTGACGGCCACTGACAACCGTTCGCGCCTCGTGCTGGACATCTCCGGGTACCGCAAGGAGCGCAGCGAGGAACTGCACCGCATTGCCGAAGACGCTGTCTCCCGCGCCAAGACCTCGGGCAAGGATATTGCCCTGGCACCGATGAGTGCATACGAGCGCAAGATAGTGCACGACGCCGTTGCCGAGCTTGGACTCGTCAGCGAGTCAGAGGGCGAAGGCGCAGGCCGGCACATCGTGGTTTCCCTCTCCGACGCATAGCGCTGCCGGTTCCGGCATACGCGGGTACTTCTCTAAGACAAGGATTGCTTTCGTGGTTGAGATAACGCCTGCCGAACATTCGGCGGCGGTTAAAGTTTTTGGTGACCGCCTGCCCCTGGCCGAGCGTTACGTTGAGCACCTGGCAACCTCCGGGATGGAACGGGGCCTCCTGGGTCCGCGCGAGGTTCCACGGTTATGGAGCCGCCACGTGTTGAACTGTGCCGTTGTTGCGGAGCTGATTCCGCCGGCCAGCAGTGTTGCTGATGTAGGATCCGGCGCCGGGCTGCCTGGTCTGTGCCTGGCGATTGCCCGCCCGGACCTTTCGATGACGCTCATTGAACCACTTGAACGCCGCGTGACGTGGCTCAATGAGGTAATTGCGGACCTGGGCCTGGAGAACGTCACTGTGATCCGGGGACGCGCTGAGCAGGCTGTAGGCAAGGTGGATGTGGACGTTGTCACCGCCCGGGCTGTCTCGGCGCTGTCCGGCCTGTCCGGCCTGACGATTCCGCTGCTGGGCGGGTCCGGCGTTGTCCTTGCGATCAAGGGACGAAGCGCAGCCGAGGAGATTGAGAAGGCGGCGAAGCAGATCCGCAAGCTTGGCGGGAAGGAAACCACGGTAGTTACCGCCGGGGAAGACGTCCTTGAGGAGCACACCACAGTCGTGCGGATTGTGGTTTAGTTCAGTACGGCGTTCATCCGCTGTGCACACACCCGGACCGATCCCTGTATTTGGCGGGGCAGCCGATAGGCTAGTGGCAGTAATGCCTTACGTCGTGAAAGTGAGCATGTCCCGGTGAGTGTGCGCGATTCTGCCGCAAAACGAATTCCCCCCTTTGCTGCGTTGGGCTCTGCCTTCTCATCGACTTTTTCGAGGCAGCAACCTCAGAAGGTTGAGGCGCCGGTGATCGACTTGCCTGTTTCACGTGAAACAGGACATGCTGTTGCAACACAGTCTGCCGGCGCATCCGATGTGCCTGATTCCGATACCAGCGAAGGTGGTGAAGCCGGCCAGGCGGTCCTCCCGTCCGGGTCGGTAGACGTTATGGATCTGATGGACGAGAGCACACCATTGGCCCGGGAACTGGCCAGTGAGACCCGCCGCCGCGAGAAGCTGGTTGGACGTGTACTGCCGCGTCCGGCGGAAACCCGGATCATGACGGTGAGCAACCAGAAGGGCGGCGTCGGCAAGACGACCACAACGGTCAATATCGCTGCCGCTCTGGCCACCGCCGGGCTCAACGTAATGGTCATTGACATCGACCCGCAGGGAAATGCCTCAACGGCCCTCGGTATCGACCACCGGGCCGATGTAGAGAGCATCTACGACGTCCTGATCGACGATCTGCCGCTGGCCAACGTCGTGGCACAGTGCCCGGACATCAAGAACCTGATCTGTGCCCCCGCGACGATCCACCTTGCCGGTGCCGAGATTGAGCTGGTCTCCCTGGTGGCGCGCGAGCAGCGCCTTCGGAGGGCGATCGACGTGTATGCAGCGGAGCGCAAGGCCGCCGGCGAGGAACGGCTTGACTACATTTTCATCGACTGCCCGCCCAGCCTCGGCCTGCTGACGGTCAACGCATTCGTGGCAGCCAGGGAAGTCCTGATTCCCATCCAGTGTGAGTACTATGCACTCGAAGGACTCAGCCAGCTTCTCAAGAACATTGAGATGATCCAGAAACACCTCAATGCGGACCTGGTTGTGTCGACGATTCTCCTCACCATGTACGACGGCCGCACCAACCTCGCGGCGCAGGTTGCAGCGGAGGTTCGGGAGCACTTCCCGCAGCAGGTCCTCTCCGCCGTTGTTCCGCGTTCAGTGCGCATTTCCGAGGCTCCCAGCTACCAGCAGACGGTCATGACCTATGACCCCTCATCCACGGGCGCCTTGTCTTATCTGGAAGCCGCCGCTGAGATCTCCCAGCGCTCCGTCTAGACACTCCCTCAGCGTTGCAGGGCACCAGCTGCCTCAAACCGTAGAATACATTCACAATCAATCCATGCCGCTTGCTGTGTGCATAAGGGAAGGACTTATCCATGACCGAAAAGCGTCGTGGTTTGGGCCGGGGTCTGGGTGCGTTGATCCCCAGCACTGCTGAGCCTGCTGAATCAACCGAAGCTGGCCAGCCTGCACGAGCCGGCAGGCCAGTCGACCTGTTCTTTGCCTCGGTGACTGATGAGACAGGACCCGAGCGCAGCACCGCAGCTCGCCGCGGGGCGGGAATCAACAAGGAAGCGTTGCGGGCACCGACCAAGAAGAAGCCTGCCACGCGTTCCACTCCTGCTCGCTCATTAAAATCCAGTGACAAGTCAGAGTCAGGAACCGCAGCGTCCGGTGGATCCGCAGCATCGGCTTCTGGAACGGCCGATAAGCCCGCTTCCGGTGCAACTACGCGCAGAGCCGGATCCAAGGCCGCGGAGAAGGCGTCTGAGACTGTAGATGACGGCCCCAGGCAGTCCTCGGGCGTAGCCGCGTCGAAGGAGACCAGTGGCTCTACTGCCACGACGGAAGCAGATGCTGTTTCACGTGAAACCTTGATGGACGTACCCGGAGCACGGTTCGCCGAGCTGCCCATCGACTCCATTCACCCGAACCGTAAGCAGCCCCGCAGTGTCTTCGATGAAGACGATATGTCCGAATTGGTCCACTCAATTCGGGAGATTGGTGTTCTGCAGCCAATCGTGGTCCGTCCCTCGGCCGAGGGCGATGATGAGCACCCCTACGAGCTGGTCATGGGCGAGCGGCGTTGGCGGGCAAGCCGAGAGGCCGGGCTCACGGCGGTTCCGGCGATTATCCGGTCGACCCAGGACGTCGATCTCCTTCGGGATGCGTTGTTGGAGAACCTCCATCGCAGCCAGTTGAATCCGCTCGAAGAGGCAGCTGCCTATCAGCAGCTGCTAGACGACTTCGAGTGCTCACACGAGGAACTTGCAGATCGTATCGGACGGTCTCGTCCGCAGATTTCCAATACTCTGCGGTTGATGAAGCTGCCACCGCTTGTACAGCGACGCCTCGCTGCGGGAGTTCTGTCCGCAGGTCACGCCCGAGCGCTTCTAGGCCTTAACGATCCAGCTGAGATGGAGAAGCTGGCACAAAAGATCGTTGCTGAGGGCATGTCTGTCCGTGCTACAGAAGAGGTCGTATCACTGTCCGACGGCATCCGTCGACCTGCGAAAGAGGCCAAGCCCAAAGTAGGCGCCCGGCATGAACGCCTCGACTACCTGGCTAATTCGTTGTCCGATCGTTTGGATACGAGCGTCAAGATCACTTTGGGTGCCCGCAAGGGGAAAGTCAGCATTGAGTTTGCCAGTGTGGATGATTTGAATCGGATCATGTCCGTATTGAACCCTGTTGAGGGCGCGACTTCCTAGGACCCGAATAGCGCCGCTATGAGAAGGAGGGCTGTTTCCCGTGAAAAGCCCTCCTTCTTACTTGATTTCAGACCAATCACTGCGATGGGGTGACAGTATCGGCTTCCTGCCGCTTCTACCGACTGGTATGGGCCTAATAGATACGCCCCATCCCACGTTTCACGTGAAACGTCCAGGACAAGTTCTCGTGGCGCTGCGAAATTCGTTAAGGCGCTCATATATACATGGAACGCCGGTGGTGGCAATTGATATAGGCCAGGACAGTTATAATCCGTGCACAAGATTTCGACTACTCTTCATCGGCGGACGCAGGTCATAAGCAAGGGCAAGGTAGCCGTTTCACGTGAAACAGCTACTGCCCAAGCTACTGACCTATGGCTATCACTATCAGCGTCGTGACAGAATCCTGGCCTTTGCCTCCGCAAAACCTGACGACCGATAGAGGTCATCGGCTTACTCGACGGATTCAGTGTTCGTCCTGAACCCGCCGCTCCTCACTGGGATAGCGATTCGCTTTGCAACCTTGTGAGTGTTTGCAGCCATTACTACTACTTAAAGGTTCAGGATCATACTTTCTACTTACCAAAGCGTTCTGGCTAATGTGCCCATGTTGCTCAGCAGCGCTCAATATGCTGGAACAGCTCAGCGTTCATTGGGCGGCGGACGTGGGTGCGCCCCCGGGGTCCACGATGCTCTGCTCCTGCTCAGTTGAAGAACTAGAGGCACTTTGAACTCCATCTAATGGAAGCGTTTCACGTGGAACACCGTGAGGCTGTCACTGGATGTGCGGGCAACTGTACGAGCTCGTCAGTTCAGAACGAAGGGGACGGTCCCTAGTATGACATGAGGCCACAGGCAATCGGTCCTGTGCCGGACCCGCTGAAACTTGTCAATAAGGCATACCTAGCGTGCATGGCGTTCGAATGTATTTGCAGTGCGTTGCATTGCATTGCATACGCGCGGCAAGGTTGCCCGCATGTGTCGCTCAGCCTGCCTACATGAGGTGGCGCTCCGGCTGTTTCACGTGAAACCGGGCCGCACAACTTCACGGGTAATGCCCGAACTCCGATTTTGTCGCCGCCGCTTACCCGTGTAGTAAGAGTGGAGCTTCAGCATCGCATACTTCTGTCTGGGCTGTTCCAGGGAGCGGAATATAGGCCAGACCGTCATCTCAGTGCGCCCAATATGTGGTGTCGAAACGGAACTGGCAGTGCAGCTGCAGATACCTGCCATCCACCACTACGTGCTTCCCACCGCGTGACATGAGATGACGTGCTGCAAAGTCAGTGGTGAATGCGGGCAGGCGTCGAAAGGCTGCTGTAGTCAGCTTCGGTGCGGGTACGGTTCGATGACCGAATCCAATAGCCGGTGACCATTGGGCAACGACTGATGACGGCAGCGCCGGACGACAAGGACGCGCGCGACGTTGAGGCGGTAGGGCCCAGTTCCCAGTCGTGTTACGGGGGGATCCAGGTGAAGCGGGGAAGCGGCAGGACCGTGAGGGGAAGCGATACGAGTATTCAACATAGGGGCGGTGCCAGAAGTATGGGAATGGGCCGATTAGTGGGGTAGCCGTCCAGCCCTGAGGTCCGAAGCCGCAGGACGAGACCCGGATGCCGGCGCCTCAGCGCCGTCTTGCGGGGATACTTATCGCCCTGTTTCACGTGAAACTACGACGCTCCCTGGTATGGCAAGGTCTTTCGGCAGGGGGCAGACTTTGCCCTCGACTCGGACTACACACCTGGCCGCAGAGGTCACCCAGATGCACCAACCATGCATATATAAGTTGAACAGGTAGCGGTGATTTGGCGCGGGCCCAGCTGCGGCGGGTGTGGTCCAATGGCTGCGGCAGAGGCTGTCTGGGTCGTCATACCGCCAGCGGTAAATGGTGGCATTTCATGGAGCTGCATATTCAGCCAGCCCTGCGGACGACCATTTGCAATTGAGTATCTCGCGATATGCCACTCAATGTGCACGGATCACCCATACCCGAGCAGTGTCGGGCTGCACGACGGGCGCTACCCGATAGCTGGCTAACAAGCGGGCCGTGGACGTTTCACGTGGAACTGGCAGGCCCGGACCGCTTCCTCACCGGGCTAGGGATGTCTTCACCACGCGGTGATGGACGCAGTCCGACCGTCGAGAATGGGTATGAGACCACGCATAGGCGGTAGAGGGTTGGCGTGGACTAGAGACAGCTCACGAGGGAACCGCTACCAGTCGGGTCACAACGCCGTGAATGATTGCAGTGCGTGAGTGAGATCGGACGCGCCCGATATTAAGGGTCCAGGGATGATGCGTGAGTCTTGGGTGGGCTAGGCACGGAGGTCGCGAGACACCTGAACATTCCGACCCCGCAATACCCCTCCGGGGATGTTAAACGAAGGTCGGCTGCTATCGGCGTACATTCTCCCGTTCAGCGTCCGCACATCATCGCGGCTCGACGTACGGCGGCCATATCCCCCACGGGACCCCACACCAATGGAACCTGACGCGCCAGGGATACCAGGCCAAACGTCATCCAGTCCGTTGCACACCGCCGTCGATGCAAGCGCCGGAATGACGTCTGGAAGCACTAAGGAACCACAGCTCCCCGCCCGCAACCGACCATTCGGATACTTCACTTCATCCTTTCGGTACGGACGCGGAGATCAGGTTCCAGGCTGTACTACACGAACGAGCACACAGAGACAGCTGGCTTTGTACCCGGCACAGGGCCCTCTCCAGGAGGCCAAGCTCCCGAGATATGCCGTCTGGGCTTACTGACCACGCGGTGGCGCTGCCATCCCATCTGCGAGCCACCCGTTTCACGTGAAACACGGGCATATGCCGACGAACATTCACGTGTCCGCTGGTCAGTGCCGAGCGGCAGATCCCTTCGCGGCGTCAACCTCGAGTACACGGTGGCGAAGGCACCGCCCCGCTTAGGTCGACGCTATTCCGCTGGTGGACCCCTCGGTCGCCCCTGACCATCCAGGGGTCGTCCAGAGAACGCAGTGAATCGACACTGCCGACGGAGCGCCTGCCGGACCCGAGGACCTCGGGAGCACCGTCCATACGAACTCCGTCAATGAAGTCGGCTGCGATAACCTGCATCAATGTCACCGGCGGAAACGTCCACAACCCGATCTCCTGCTGGCTCTTTGGCGTCGGCAACTGTCGCATACACACTGTCTCTGAAGTGAAGCGACCCGAAGGTATGGTGTCCGTCCGGGGGAGGCCTCTGAGTCACCATCAAGACGTCATTCACGCCTGAAGGGGCACAGCAGCCCCGGCCGATCATGCTCGTCGCACTCGATTAGTCGGCCGAAACGGACCGGCGAAGCACCGTCGTTCCCCGGCTTATTCCCGGCTCGTTCCCTTGCAGACACAACTGGCTCGAAGCTGCGCGTCCCGGGTCTTCGGCCAGCAAGGTCTAGAACCACTGCGGTCCCGCGGTAAACGCCAGCCCCTCATGGATCAGGTTGAGCCACGTCTTCCGCGAATCCCGGATACCTCGATCCCCAGCGGAGCCCAATGGCACGAGCCCCCAAGAGAAATGCCGCGCAGTCCAGGTTCTGGTCTGCGCGGCATTCACGGGGTGACTACAGGCCCGCAACCCGGCGGCGGTCCTCCATCGGGTTGAACCGGCTGACGTCATCAAGTGCGAGTGTGCCGGTGGGCTGGTCTTCTTCCTCCAGGAGGTACAGCCGCTGGATGGCAATCACAATCGAGTCAGCCACTGTCTGCCGGAATACAGGATCGGCAAGGCGGTGTGCATCATGGAAGTTGCTGAGATAGCCGAGATCTATGCCGACGGAGGGGATGCCCGGCCGTTTGAGGGTATCCCACGAGCGGGCGTGGACCCCAAGGCTCGACATGTCGGTACGAGCGGCAAGCTCTTTGATCATAAGGATCGCTGCGCGCTGGCCAATGGGGGACCGGGGCTCACCGGTCACCGGGAGGCCCCAGTAATAGGCGGCAATGCCCGAAGCCGCCGGCTGGTCCAACCAGTCGCAGTGGATGTTCACGTTCAGGCTTGGTGTGGGGCCCTGCATACCCTCAGTGTCGGCAGCAGCATCGAACTCCACTATCTCGGCCCCGAACTCCCGCAGGATGCGCTCAACCCGTACCCGGACATCCGTGGCCACGAGCAGCTCCGTGAGCGGCTCTCCGGTCAGCCGCTCGGCGACGTGCGCGGAGGACGTGGTGGATTTCCCGGTGTTCAGGGTGATGATGCGTCCGCGCAGTGCCGCCGTTGAACGGTCCAGGCGCTCGTAATCACGCAGCGCGTACGCCTGGCTGGGTGAAATCGCGCGGTTGACGCGTGACATGGCAGTCATCGTGTCACCGTCGCACACACCAGTACCGGGGACGCCCAGGTTTTCCTGCAGTTCGGCCACGGCATATCTCGTCCGCACCCCAAACTCGCCGTCGATGTGCCCGTAGTAAAAGCCGAGATGGGAGAGATGGCGCTGCAGTTCGGCGACGTCGTCACCGCGCACCGCAGGCTGGTCTTCCGTGAAGGAGAGCACCCGGTCCCCAAAGCGGAACTGCGCCTCGGCCAGGGCCCGCTGGGTATCGGGGCCCGCTACGCCGTCGACGATCAGCCCCCGACTCTGCTGGAAGGCGCGCACGGCTGCGTCTACGTGGTCATCGAAGACCGCAGGATCGTTGACCGAGTCCGGAGCGAGGTAGGACATGGAAAAGCCGGCACGCAGCAGCGCTTCACGAAGCGCCACCACGCGCCGGCTGGAGTCCAGCCTCCGCAGACTCTCGTCCGTCGGATGCATTGTGGGGACCTACTTCAGGTAGGCCGCGAATTCCTGCTCAAGGACCTGCTTCGGCTTCGCGCCGATGGACGTGGCCGCAACCTCACCGCCCTTGAAGACGTAAACCGCCGGGATGGAGGTGATGCCGTACTTTGCGGCGATGGCGGGGTTGTCATCAACGTTGACCTTCACGACGTCAACCTTGTCCGAGTACTCGGCGGCGATGTCATCCAGGATGGGGGAGAGCATGCGGCACGGTCCGCACCACTCGGCCCAGAAATCAACGATGACCGGCTTGTCGGCTGCCAGCACGTCCGTGCTGAATGAGGAATCCGTTACGTCTTTGGCATTGCTCATGGTTCTTGCTCCTTGTGGATCTCTAGACGGAAGCGTTTTCGGAAACGGTTTCCGACGCCGGGGTGGGAACGGTGGCTGCGGTCGCCGCGGAGGCTACGTCTGCGAGGTAGTGCTCGACGTCGAGCGCGGCTACGCAGCCGGAACCGGCGGCCGTGATGGCCTGGCGGTAGGTCGGGTCGATGACGTCGCCAGCGGCGAAGACACCCGGAAGGGACGTCTTGGAGGTGCGCCCCTGGACGGCGATGGTGCCGGCCTCAGTCAGCTCCAGCTGCTCCCGGACCAGGTCCACGCGCGGGTCGTTGCCGATCGCCACGAAGATGCCGGTCACATCGAGCTCGGACTCTGCCCCGTCAACCGTGCTGCGCAGGCGCAGGCCTGTGACCTTGTCTTCGCCGTGGATGCCAACAACTTCGGAATCCCAGACAAAGCGGATCTTCTCGTTTGCCAGCGCACGGTCCTGCATGATCTTGGAGGCACGCAGCGTGTTGCGGCGGTGAACGATGGTGACCGAGGCAGCGAACTTTGTAAGGAAGAGCGCTTCTTCCAGTGCGGAGTCTCCGCCGCCGATGACGGCGATGTCCTGTCCCTTGAAGAAGAAACCGTCGCAGGTTGCGCACCAGCTCACGCCGCGTCCGGAAAGCCGCTTCTCGTCCTCAAGCCCCAGCTCACGGTAGGCCGAGCCGGTGGAAATGATCACCGAGCGGGCCAGGAAGGTTTCTCCGGTGCCGATGGTGACCTTCTTGATGTCGCCGGAGAGGTTTACCGAGGTGACGTCCTCGAAGAGGATCTCGGTACCGAACCGGTCGGCCTGCTTCTCGAGGCCGGCCATCAGGTCAGGACCCATGATGCCTTCCGGGAAGCCTGGGAAATTCTCTACATCGGTGGTGTTCATGAGCTCTCCGCCGGCGGTGACCGAGCTGGCGATCAGCAGAGGCTTGAGGTTTGCCCGGGCCGTGTAGATGGCGGCGGTGTAACCGGAAGGGCCGGATCCAACGATGATGACATCACGGACTTCCTGGCCGGAACCAGCGGCTTCGGGACGAGTATCTGTGCTCACGTGCTGTGAACCTCTTTCCTGGTGTTTCCTTGGCTTTGTATAGCTCCGGTAGAACGATGCTGGCGGCAAGTCTTCGAACCGCTAGCCACACCTCACAACACTGACACGGGACAGCTTATTCCTCTCGGCTTCCGCGTCACATGATGGGCTGCCGGCCCGGTACCGGGCAGCCTGAATGCGTGGATTCAGGACACGCCGATTTCGGCGATGCGCAGACCCCAGGGATACTCCGCCTGCACCCCGCTGAGCCGCGGAAGCTGCGTGAAGTTGATGATCACGTAGCTTGCCGAAGCCGGTTGGCCGTCCGCACCCTTGGGCACGGTGATGGAAGTTTCCGGCCCGGTGAAGCCGCTCTGCGCCACGGTGGTGGCCCCTTCGAGTGACGGGGAGTCATTGAGCATGACGGAGAAGTTGCCGCCGCTGCCGTTGAGCTGGGTGATGTCCACCTTCGTGATCGCCGATTCATCTTCCAGTTCCACGACGAGGGCCAGGCTTGGAGCGAGGCCGCCGAAAGTTTCCGAAGCGTAGACATAGCTGGACCAGTAGCTGGCGGGGTTGCCGTCGATGATCTGCGGCAGGGCGGCGTCGTTCACCGAATCGAGTTCCTGGTTTCCCGGGACCAGCCGGGTGATTCCCGCGGTGACTGGAGCGGGAAGCGCTGCTCCGGGTACTTCTTCCGGGCCCTCCTGCGGGGCTGCGGGCTGTTCGGTAACCGTCGGCGAGGGGTCCTCCGAGGCGAACATTTCGCCGACCCGGCCGAGGTTCGTGAAGACGAGCACCACGGCCACCAGCAGGATGACACTGAGGACGCCGCCAACCAGGAATCGCCCGGATTTGCGGTCGCCTCCGCGGGCGGGCCGGTCGTCATCGTCGTCATACTCTTCTTCGGACTCGTAATCTGCGCCCAGCGCCGTGCGCGGGAAGTTCGAAGCCTTGCGGTCTCCCGAACCTGCCGCTGCGTAGCCTTCGGCAGGGAAGTCGTCTTCCTCTTCCCAGCGGCTGGCCTTGGGCGACTCTGCAGAGGTGTCATGGGTGGGGTAGGCGGCCGTCCGCGGGCTCTGGCTGGGCGGCGGAGGTACGGCGGCACCGGTCGCGGCCGGAGCCTCCTCCGGGCCGCCGAACTCGAGGTCCTGCTCGGCTTCTGCGCCGGCGACCCCGGCTGCGCCCGACCCGGCAACCCCGGCTGCACCTGCTCCGCGTCCGAAGCGCGGAAGGTGGGGCTTGGGCAGGTTGCCGAGCAATGGCTTCCGGTCCCGCGGAGCGTGCTCTTCGACGTAACGGTCTTCCTCGACCGTCTCCGGCTCATGGGAGCGGGCCACACCGAAGATTTCCGACCCGAGCGTGTCCGTGAAGAACGGCTCCACGTAGGGCGCGTCACGTTCGATGACCAGGTCGAGAAGGTCTGCGGCATTCCCGTTCGAAGTGACCAGGTAGGTGCGTCCGTCACTGACGCCCAGATCGAGGATCTGGACCGTGGAATGACGCTCGCCAATCGCGATTTCGCGGGCGCTGGCACTGACCTGGCTGGCGTTCTGGGGTGCAGCGACGAGGATGCTCACGGCACGGTTGAGCACCTGGTCCACGCCGTCGAGGACGAGGTCATTCTCTGCTGAGGCCAGGACCTGTGCGGTGACCTTGTATCGGCCGCCCAGCACTGACCCAGCATTTACCGGCTGTGGCACGTGTTCCTCCCGTGGAAACGGCTATGACTGCAAGCTATGTTGGCACCGGCGCCGGTGGGGCGGCCGGTGCGGACCAGGGCAATATCTTCAGGGCCAAACCCATCCGGTACTGCCCACTTTGTACCCATGCTACCCGCGCGGGCGGCCGAAACCTGAGTTGGTCGTCTTAGCCCCGGCGCCTGATCTTTGCCAGCGCGGGTTTCAGCAGTTCATCCAGTTCACGGACGTTCAGCACTCTCAGCATGCCGAGGTAGGCGCTGGCCATCAGTGCGCCGCAGATGACCAGGGTGATGGTGGCACTGACCAGGGAGCGCCAGGCGAAGCCGTCCGGGCTGTAGCCGCCCAGCAGGGCCAGGGCTGCAGCTCCGATGGCCGCCGAACCGAGTGCCGCCACGGTGAGGCGCACATGAACGTCGAAAATCCGGACAGCTCCGTAGTTGCCCAGCTTCCGGCGCAGGAAGATATGGCTGAGCACGACGGCGGCGATGTTGCCTATCGAGTAGGCCACCGCGAGGCCAAAGACGATCCTGTCCGCCGGCAGGGCTGCGGCAGCCAACGCAAGAGCGATACCGAGTCCAGCGAGGATGAGCTGCATGACCATGGGGGTCTTGGCGTCTTCACTGGCGTAGAACGCACGGTTCATGAGGAACGTCGCGCTGAGGAAGGGCGCGCTCACGGCCAGCAGAACCAGGACCTGCCCCTGGATGACGGCCGTGGCGTTGGAACCGCCGCCGAACCACATGCCGATGGGACCGGCGAGGACGACCATGACCGCGGCGCTGAAGACAGTTGCCACACCGATGACCCGCAGACCCTGCGAGATGGTCTCCCGCACGCCGTCGAGGTTCTTCTCCACGAAGGCGTGGGACATGCGGTTAAAAAGGACCGTAGCCAGGGAGAGGGTGATGACTGAGTGCGGAATGATGTAGAGCATCGCGCCGGTTTCAAGGTTGAACTGGCCGGCGATCAGCCGGGGCGGGTCCATTTCCAGGAAGGACTGCCTGGCGTCGGAGGCGATGGACGCCACTTTTGTGTAGACGAGGTAGGCGCCGTTGCCCACAAGCATTGTGATGATGGTCCACTTGGCCACCCGGGCGGTTTCACCCAGTCCGACTCCGCGGATACCGAAAATGGGCCGCAGGCCCAGACCCAGCTTCTTCAGCGGAACCAGCAGGACCAAGGCCTGGAGCGCGACACCCAGTGTAGTGCTTCCGGCCAGTACCAGGGTGGCGGAGGACGTCCAGCTCTCCGGCGTGAACTGTTCGCTGGTCTGCCTGCCGATCAGGTTGATGAAAAGAACCAATCCGCTGATCGCGACCACATTGTTCACCACCGGCGCCCACATGTAGGCCCCGAACCTGCCATTGGCGTTCAGTACCTGGCCAATCACGGCGTACGCGCCGTAGAAGAGGATCTGGGGAAACAGCCAGTAGGCGAATACCGTGGCCAGCGCCAGTTCGTCGCCGGTTAGCTCCGTGACCACGGACAGGACCAGCGGGGCGGCGACGGTGACCACCAGGGCCACGGCGCCCAGGAACAGCAGGCTGAGCGTCATGATCCGTGAAACGTATTCCGCGCCGCCGTCTTCGCGTTTGCTTGCTTTGATGATCTGCGGAACCAGGACGGCGTTGAAGACGCCGCCCGCTACCAGGAGGTAGATGAAGTTCGGCAGGACGTTGGCGATGGAGAAGAGGTCGGTGACGCCGCCGGCGCCGCCAATCGCGACGGCGAGCAGGGAGGTACGGACCAGCCCGAGCACACGGGAGACCATGGTTCCCGCGGCCATGACGGCACTTGAGCGGGCGGTACTGGGAGCAGGATTCTGAACGGCCATTATGTCCTTATGCTCTCACCCGGCGGCCGTTTTCCCTGAACCTCCGTGCCTGCACCGCGCGGTGCGTCAGCGGTACTTGGGGAGGACTTCCCTGGCCAGGTCCGCAATCCGCCGTTCGTTGGGGAAGGAAAGCCTGCGTCCCAGCACAGCCAGCGGAACCCAGGCAACATCCACCGCCTCATGGTCCGGATCATTCTCGATGGTGAGCTCACCGCCGGTGGCTTCGAGCAGATAGTGGTGCACCGTCTTGTGCACACGGTGCCCGCTGACGGTGAACCAGTAGTCGATGCTGCCCAGCGGCGTGAGGATCCGGCCGTCAATCCCGGTTTCCTCGGCGATTTCCCGAACGGCTGCCTGCTCATTGTTTTCAGCATCCTCGGGATGGCCCTTGGGCAGGCACCATTCAAGGCGGCCGCCGCGGTTGAGCCTGGCGATGATCGCTACGGGCAGGTCCGGATCAGTGCATTTGACCACAATTCCGCCGGCAGAAACTTCTTCCACGGTGGGAAGCGCCGTGTGTGCCGAGTGCGCGGCTGAACTGCCCATTGACGCTGTCAATGGGGTCCGCTTGGGCGCACTCGGGACGGGATGGGCCATACCCCCACTGTAACTATCTTTGCCTGCCGATGATGACCGTTCACAGCTGGACCCCTTGCCGCCGCGCCAACCCCGGCGTGTCCGGGCCGCGGAGCGGACGCATTGTCCGCGGGGGCTGGATTATCTGGCACGCTTAAAGGACTATGGCGCACCTCAGTTCATTTCCCCTTACCGAGCTTCCCGGCGTGATCGAGCAGCTCGGGGAGCTCTTCCAGGCCGCCGGGTTCGAACTGTCCCTGGTGGGCGGGCCCGTCCGTGACCTGTTCCTGGGCCGGGTGTCCCCGGACCTGGACTTCACTACCAACGCCCTTCCGGATGACATCATCGCGGTAACCCGGCGCTGGTGCGACACCTACTGGGAGATGGGCCGCGAGTTCGGCACGATCGGAATGCGCAAGGACGGATTCCAGATTGAGATCACCACCTACCGGTCAGAGGCTTACGATCCGGAGTCACGCAAACCGGTCGTAGCGTTCGGCGACCGCCTTGAGGACGACCTGTACCGCCGGGACTTCACCATGAACGCCATGGCATTACGGCTTCCGCAGATGGAGCTGGTGGATCCCTACGGCGGTGTCCGCGACCTCCACGAAGGGATTGTGCGCACCCCCGGGACGCCGTCGTCCTCCTTCTCCGACGACCCGCTGCGGATGATGCGGGCTGCCCGCTTCGCCTCCCAGCTTGGCGTCACCGTGGCACCGGAAGTCTTCGAAGCCATGACGGACATGGCGGGCAGGATCGAGATCATTTCGGCCGAGCGCGTCCGGGATGAACTGGTGAAGCTGATCAACGGCAAGGCCCCGGCGGACGGTGTGGACCTGCTGGTGGAGAGCGGCCTGGCCGACTTTGTTCTTCCCGAAGTGGCCGCCCTGCGCCTCGAAATCGATGAACACCACCGCCACAAGGACGTGTACCAGCATTCCCTCACGGTGCTGCGGCAGGCCCGCGACCTTGAGACGGGCCCTGACGGCGCGGTTCCCGCCCCGGACTTCGTGCTCCGCTTCGCGGCGCTGATGCACGACGTCGGCAAGCCGGCTACCCGGCGCTTCGAGGGCACGGGAGCGGTCAGCTTCCTGCACCACGACGTGGTTGGAGCGAAACTCACGGCCAAGCGCATGAAGGCGCTGCGGTTCGACAATGACACCATCAAGGCTGTCTCCCGGCTGGTGGAACTGCACATGCGTTTCTACGGCTACGGCGAGGCAGGCTGGAGCGATTCCGCAGTGCGCCGCTACGTTACCGACGCCGGCCCGCTGCTGCAGCGCCTTCACCGGCTGACCCGCTCCGACGTTACTACCCGGAACCGGCGCAAGGCCGAAAGGCTGGCGTTCGCTTATGACGACCTTGAAGCGCGGATCGAGAAGCTGGCCGAACAGGAGGAGCTGGCTGCCATCCGTCCGGACCTGGACGGCAGCCGGATCATGGCCCTGCTGGGCATCCGGCCCGGGCCGGTGGTGGGCCGCGCGTACCGCTTCCTGCTCGAAGAACGCATGGAGAACGGTCCCGGTGCACCGGGGGAAGCTGAGGCGAAGCTGCTTCAGTGGTGGCAGCAGCAGCCGGAGTCCGTGCAGGCACAGGAACGTCCCGAATCAGGATCGGCAACAGAAGGGAAGTCATGAGCGCACCAAACCTGGGACCCGCGGTTCCTGACCTGACGCCGGCGGGCACCCCGCTGCCCATCCTGTGGCTGGTGCGGCACGGCGAAACCGAATGGTCCCGGCAGGGGAACTACACCGGGCTCACGGACATTCCCCTGACACCGGAGGGCGAAGCCCAGGCCGCCGCCGCCCGGGGAAAGATCGGCGACTTTGAATTCGACCGCGTCTTTTCATCCCCCCTCGTCCGTGCCCGGCGCACGGCCGAACTGCTGGGGTATCCCTCTCCCGAGGTGCTGCCGCATGCGCACGAATGGGACTACGGCCAGAACGAGGGGCGGCGGAACACTGACGTCCGGGCGGAAAACCCCGGCTACATCATCTGGAACGACGGCGTACCCGGCGGTGAGACCCTGGCCCAGGTCGCGGGACGGGCAGACCGCATCATCTCCACGGTGCAGGCCGGCTGCGGCACGCCCATGGACCAGGAACCCGACTCGGCTCCCCTTGAACGGGCGCTGCTGGTGGCCCACGGCCACTTCCTGCGGATACTTGCTGCCCGCTGGCTGGGCCTTGCGCCCGACGCCGGCCGGCACCTGGTCCTGGGAACGGCCGCTGTCTGCGTCCTGGGCTGGGACAAGCACACGCCCGCGATCCTTAAATGGAATATGTAGGAAGCTACTTTAAAAGTTTTTCTCGAAAAGGCTTGGCAACTGCGTTTACGGCGGGTTATATTTTTTGAGCCCGCAAGAATGCGGTGCAGCCAGCCCCGAGGATACGGCTTGAGTATGGTTTGCCAGTCCCGGGAAAACGGAACCATTCAACAGGAGGTGGAGTGTGGTGTTTGATTACACGGATGTGATCCGGCGGACCCTGGTCCCCGCAGTCATCTGCCTTCGGTGGTTCCCGGGCGAAACGGCCCTCCGGGCCTAAGCAGCCTTCCCGTTCAGCCCTCGGCGTTCCCGTTCAACCGGCGCTGCCGGGTCTCCTCCTGACGCATCCCAGCCCGGCTTCCGCCGAGCGGATACTTGCCGCTCCAGACCATGCTCAGTGAACGTCCCGGCGCCGCCAGGGAAATTAGTTCGCGACGGCTGCGACTTTCGCGGATGTCCAGCGGAGTATGTGCAGCGGAGTACGTTCAGCGCAGTGCCTTGTACCGGCGTGGACCGTTCGGCTGAGACTGCAGCTGTGGAAATGCACCTAAAGCATTGGGTGTAGTTTTCCGTACCCGCCGGGTTCCCTTTTTAGCGTTCTTTACGGCGTTTCCGACATTTATCATTCATGCGCTTTTGCGCGCCCTTTTCGGAGTTTTGTCATGCCATTTTACAAACTGCCCTTCGCCAAACCGTCGGCCTTCCTTCAGCCAGACACGGACGCAGCCCCCGCTCGACGGGCCGGTGCTTCTCCGGCACCGACCGAGGGCCGGCCGGCCCCGTCCCGTCATCGGGGACCGTCCCGCCATCCGGCCTCGTCTCACCGCCGGGCGGCAACCGGCCTGTTCCGGCTGTTCCGGCTGTTCCTGCGGGCCGCCGTGGTGCGGTCTGCCGCCAGTGGACGGCTGGTGGATGAACAGGAACAGCGTCAGCTGCGTCTGCTCAGGATCAGCGCACCGGCATCCTTCCACGGGCGGTGAGACTGCACACCCTTCCCCGGTCTGCCCCGGAATTCCGCGGCAGCCCGGGGTCGAGGAAACAAAGCTGGACCCGCTGGCGTTGTATGGTCGATAGGTAGGGAAACACAGGCCAGCGACGAAGGGAGTGCTGTGCCCCAGGTCAACCGGGTGGCCATGCTCTCGCTGCATACCTCGCCGCTCGAACAGCCTGGTTCCGGCGACGCGGGCGGGATGAATGTCTACGTTCGTTCCGTAGCCGTCGAAATGGCGAAAATGGGCGTGGAAGTGGACATCTTCACGCGTGCTTGCGCACCGGACCAGCCCAGCGCCGTCGAACTGGCTCCCGGGGTTACGGTGCACCATGTCACGGCCGGTCCGCGACGCAAGGTTCCCAAGGAACTCCTTCCCAAACTGTCTGCTGAACTGGCTGAGGGCGTAGCCCGCGCAGCACTTCACGGCCCCCGCTTTGATGCCCTGCACTCCCACTACTGGGTTTCGGGCATTGCCGGGCTCAGCCTTGCCCGGCACTGGGACGTTCCCCTGGTCCACACCATGCACACGATGGCACGGGTGAAGAACCTGCAGCTCCAGCCGGGCGAAACCCCCGAACCGCAGGTCCGGATCCACGGCGAACAGGAAATCGTGGACTCGGCTGCCCGCCTCATCGCGAACACCACCACGGAAGCGGACGAGCTGGCCGCGTGGTACGGCGCGGATCCGGCGTCGATCGACGTGGTTGCCCCGGGAGTGGACCTGGAAGTCTTTTCCCCGGCAGGCAGGTACGAGGCACGGACACGCCGCGGCCTGGGCCGGGATGAATTCCATGTGGTCTTCGCCGGGCGCATCCAGCGGATGAAAGGCCCGCAGGTGCTGGTTGAGTCCGCCGCCCGGCTTCGGGCCTGCCGCCCGGACATTCCGCTGCGCGTCAGCATCCTGGGCGCGCCCAGCGGTTCAGAGGTCCTCGACCTGGAAGCCGCAATCCGCGCCCACCGGCTGGAGGGCGTCGTCCGGCTGCATCCTCCCGTAGCGGCCCAAGGCCTGGCCGGATGGTTCAGGTCCGCGGACGTGGTTGCGGTGCCTTCGTTCAGCGAATCGTTCGGCCTGGTTGCGCTGGAAGCCCAGGCGTGCGGCACTCCGGTCCTGGCGGCCGACGTCGGCGGCCTGCCGAAAGCCGTCAGTTCCGGGCGCACGGGCGTCCTGGTCCAGGGGCACGACCCCTCACGCTGGGCCGTTGAACTTGAAGCGCTGTACGACCACGGTGCCTGGCGCATGGAACTTGGCCGGGGCGCGGCCGAGCACGCGCGCTCCTTCGGCTGGCGGCGGACGGCCGCCCTGACCACCCAGTCCTACCTGCACGCCTCCGAACAGTCCGCTGCCCACGCCGTCGGGAACTAAATACCGTCTCCCCGTGCGCGGGTGCGCCGCATTGACGGGCGCCCGTGCCGGTGCCAGCGTTGAGCCATGGCCAATGACCTCGAAATTTCCCGGGCTGCGACGCTGCAGCCCATCACCGACGTAGCGCGTTCAGCAGGCATACCTGAGGAGGCGCTGGAACTCTACGGGCGCTACAAGGCAAAGGTAAACACTGCCCTGGTGCCCAGACGGGACGAGCGCGGCAAGGTTGTCCTGGTAACGGCCATGAGCCCCACACCGGCGGGGGAGGGCAAGTCCACGGTGACCGTGGGGCTTGGGGATGCCCTGGCCCGTGCCGGACAAAAAACGGTGATTGCCCTCCGTGAACCGTCCCTGGGACCGGTACTGGGCATGAAGGGCGGCGCCACCGGCGGCGGCTATTCGCAGGTGATTCCAATGGAGGAGATCAACCTGCACTTCACGGGGGACTTCCACGCCATTACGAGTGCCAATAACGCCCTGGCGGCGCTGGTGGACAACCACATTTTCCAGGGGAACGAACTGGGCATCGATCCCCGGCGGATAACATTCCGCCGGGTCATGGACATGAATGACCGCTCACTGCGGCACATTGTGGTGGGTCTGGGCGGCCCGGGGCAGGGCACGGTCCGCGAGGACGGGTTCGACATCACCGTGGCCTCGGAGATCATGGCCGTGTTCTGCCTGGCGACGGACATCGAGGACCTGACGGCACGGCTGGCACGGATCACCGTCGGCTACACCTGGGACCGGACACCGGTGACCGTGGCGGACCTGCAGGTCCAGGGGGCGCTGGCACTGCTGCTCAAGGACGCCCTGAAGCCTAACCTGGTGCAGACCATTGCCGGCACTCCCGCGCTGGTCCACGGCGGCCCCTTCGCCAATATTGCGCACGGCTGCAACTCGGTGATCGCCACATCCCTGGGCCGCGACCTGGCTGACGTGGTGGTTACCGAGGCGGGCTTCGGGGCGGACCTCGGTGCCGAAAAGTACATGGACATTACCTCCCGCGTGGCGGACGTGGCTCCGGACGCCGTCGTCGTCGTGGCCACCATCCGTGCACTCAAGATGCACGGAGGAGTGCCCCGGGAGCGGCTGGATGAACCCAACCTTGCGGGACTTGAAGCAGGCACCGCGAACCTGCGCAGGCATGTGCGCAACCTTGGCAAGTTCGGCTTCCTGCCGGTAGTGGCCATCAACCGCTTCACCACCGATAGCCCGGAGGAGATCGAATGGCTCCTGCACTGGTGCTCGCAGGAGGGTGTCGATGCCGCCGTGGCGGATGTCTGGGCGCAGGGCGGCGGCGGGCCGGGCGGCGATGATCTCGCTGCCAAGGTGCTGGCGGCACTGAAGCGGAACGTGGATTTCCAGCCGCTGTATCCGCTGCAGATGGGGGTCGCGGAGAAAATCCGCACGGTGGTTCGGGAGATCTACGGAGCGGACGACGTCGAGTTTTCAGTGCCGGCGCTGCGCCGGCTGGAAGAAATCGAAGCCAACGGCTGGGAAAACGTTCCGGTCTGCATGGCGAAGACCCAGTACTCGTTCTCCGACGACGCGGCCCGGCTTGGTGCGCCCGAGGGTTTCACCATCCATGTCCGGGACCTGGTACCCAAGACCGGGGCAGGTTTCATCGTGGCAATGACCGGCGCGGTGATGACCATGCCCGGGCTGCCCAAGCAGCCCGCCGCGCTGCGCATGGCAGTGGCAGCGGACGGAACGCCGTCGGGCCTGTTCTAACGAGCGTCCAACGAGATAACAGAAAGTGCACGTCCCAGCGCTGGGACGTGCACTTTCTGTCATATCGATTTTGAAGGGGGAGGGAGCTTAGCGCTCGGCTTCGCCCCGGATGAACTGCTCCACCTTTTCGCGGGCAATGTCATCGTTGTACTGCTCCGGCGGGGACTTCATGAAGTAGCTGGAGGCCGAGAGGATCGGCCCGCCGATTCCACGGTCCAGGGCAATCTTCGCCGCGCGGACGGCATCGATGATCACGCCGGCGGAGTTGGGGGAGTCCCAGACCTCAAGCTTGTACTCCAGCGACACCGGAGCGTCGCCGAAGTTGCGGCCTTCGAGGCGGACGAACGCCCACTTGCGGTCATCCAGCCAGGCCACGAAGTCGGACGGACCGATGTGGACGTCGTTGGCGGCCATTTCGGCTGAGACGTTGGAGGTGACGGCCTGCGTCTTGGAGATCTTCTTGGATTCAAGCCGCTCGCGCTCGAGCATGTTCTTGAAGTCCATGTTCCCGCCGACGTTCAGCTGGTATGTGCGGTCCAGCGTGACGCCGCGGTCTTCGAAGAGCTTCGCCATCACGCGGTGCGTAATGGTGGCACCGATCTGGCTCTTGATGTCGTCACCCACGATCGGCACGCCGGCAGCGGTGAACTTGTCCGCCCACTCCTTGGTTCCGGCGATGAAGACGGGCAGGGCGTTGACAAAGGCCACGCCGGCGTCGATCGCGCACTGGGCGTAGAACTTCGCTGCCTGCTCGGAGCCGACCGGCAGGTAGCAGACCATGACGTCGATGTCCGCTGCCTTGAGCTCGGCGACGATGTCTACCGGATCCTCGTCGGACTCGCTGATCGTCTCGCGGTAGTACTTGCCGAGGCCGTCCAGGGTGTGGCCGCGCTGCACCGTCACGCCGGTCTGCGGAACGTCGGCAATCTTGATGGTGTTGTTTTCGCTGGCGCCGATTGCGTCGGCCAGGTCCAGACCGACCTTCTTCGCGTCGACGTCGAATGCGGCCGCGAACTGCACGTCATTGACGTGGTAGTCGCCGAACTGGACGTGCATCAGGCCTGGGACGGTTGCTGACGGGTCGGCGTCGCGGTAGTACTGGACACCCTGCACCAGCGATGCTGCGCAGTTTCCAACACCAACGATTGCCACCCGGATCGGGTTATTTGCCACGGTTCTCCTTTGAAGACATTCCTGTGCCGCCGCCCGCCGCGGACTCGCGGATGTGACGCAGCAGGCTGCGCAGGCAACTGACCCAGTCTACTTCGTCCAGCAAATACTCAAGGGAGTTGTAGCTTTCGGCTATTTCCGCTCACGACAGGGCAGCCGCCAGGGCAGCGGCACCCAGTACCGCAACGGTGCAGTTCCCGGCCCGGGAAAGGCCTCGCTGCACCGCCGGGGTCACCCTTCCCTTTAGAGTCGCTCCTGCCAGGACAAGTCCCAGCTGCCAGGCCCCGGACGCCGCGCCCGTGCCGGCGACGAAGGCTGCCGCTGCGCCGGGTGCGGCAACCAGTCCGGACAAACCGGTGGCCAGGGCAGTGAAGTAGAGCAGTGTGACCGGGTTGGCGGCGGTGAGTGCCATGAAGAGGGCAAAACGCCGCCGGCTCCGCGAGGCCGCCGCGGGGTCATGGCGTGCAGAATCACCGGGGCGGGCTCGGAGCAGTCCGCCCAGGCCGAGGGCCATGAGCGCCAGTCCGCCGGCCGCGGAGGGGGCCGGCCCCCAAGAGGCAATTACCGGCGCAGCGGCACTCCCGGCGGTCACGGCCAGGGCGCAGTACCCTGCATCCACCAGTGCTACGGCGGCGGCGGCAGGCGCGGCCCGGCGGAATCCAGCAGCCAGGCCCTCGCGCAGCAGCAGGACAGCGACGGCACCGAGAGGGGCCGCCAGGCCGAATCCAGCCGCTGCTCCCGCGGCCACCGCCAGAAAGATCTCCATGTGGCGATTCTCGCTCCGGCACCAAGTCCGTACTGCGGTTTCTCCCATCCCGGCAGCTAAAGTTCCCTTATGGACGCCACAGACAGCTCAATTGTCAGCATTCTGCAGCGCGAGGCGAGAATTTCGTTTGCCGAGCTCGGCCGCCGTGTTGGGCTGAGCACCAACGCTGCCGCTGCGCGGGTCCGGCGTCTGGAAACCGCCGGCATCATCCTCGGCTACCGTGCCGTCCTGGCCGAAGAGGAGCAGGAACCCGGTGCCGGACTCCAGGCCTTCATTGATGTGAGGTTGAAGCCCGAGGCGGATTCCCGCTCGTTCCTGGCCTGGGCCCAGGACAATCCCGCAGTCCGCGACGCCGTGCATGTGACCGGCCCCTACGACTATCTGCTCAACGTCCGGGTGCCGGGCATGCCGGCGCTCGACGCGCTGCTCCACCGGCTCAAGACCGAGTCGGGCGCCCTGCAGACGCAGACCCGGCTCGCCCTTCGCTGAGCGGTCTTGACCCGCCGGCGGTGAACGGGCCAACCGGCGAGCCTCCACCGGAACCATTTCCGTCTGCGGCGTGACCGGACCATCAACCTCAGCAACGCGGCCAGGCTGGACCCGGGTGCCGGCAGCGGACCCCGTCCTGGACGGTGCATGCCCCGGCAGCGGTGAAGTTTGGGACTATTTGGGCCGTCGCTCCTAGCCGGAGGCAGGTGCACCTGCATACTGGTAGGCATGGATTCAACTCCCCGCCGACGGCCGATGCGGATTGTGGTACCCAGCCGGAATGACCGGCTGCTGCGCCGGTTCACTGAGGTACTGGGCGGTCCTTTGGGCCGGTACACGGCGCCGGGAATTGTTTCCCCGGGATTCTTCACCATCCCGCGGGTCCTGATTCTGCTGACCACCGGTGCAGCCCTGCTGGCGCTGCTCGCGAAGACCCCCTGCCGGCTCAACGGCTGGTCCAACCAGTTCTACCAGGCCTGCTACTCCGACTGGCCCGCACTTTTTGGTGCCCGCGGGCTGGGCGCGGGGATCTATCCCTTCATCAGCCCCGGATCCGAGTTTGAGTATCCGGTGCTGCTGGGGCTGCTGGCCGGGTTCGTGGCCTGGCTGGTGCCTGCGGACGCGGAATCCCGGGGGTTGGTCTACTTCGACCTGAACGCCGTCTTTGCCACCGCAGCTTGGATAGTCACGGTGATCGCCACCATGCGGATGGCCAACCGCCGTCCCTGGGACGCAGCAATGGTTGCGGTGGCTCCGGCCATGATCCTGTCCATGTTCATCAACTGGGACATCTGGGCCGTGATGCTGGCGGCCCTGGGCATGCTGGCTTTCGCCCGCAGCAAACCGCTCCTGGCCGGCGTCCTGCTGGGCCTCGGCACGGCACTGAAGCTCTATCCGGTCCTCATCCTCGGAGCTGTCCTCGTCCTGGCCCTGCGAACCCTGAAGCTGCGGGCTGCTGCCATCACCTTTGCTGCCACGGCGCTGACCTGGCTGGCGGTCAACATTCCGTTCATGCTCCGCGACTTCCAGGGCTGGAAATTCTTCTACGAATTCTCCCGCGACCGCGGCGCGGGCAATTCAAGCGTCTGGCAGGCCTGGAACATCACGTTCCCCGAGCACGCGGTGGACGCCGCGTTCATCAGCTTCTGGGCATACTTCCTGTTTGCGCTGGCCTGCGCAGGAATCGCCCTCCTGGCCCTTGCGGCTCCGCAGCGGCCCCGCATAGCGCAGCTGGTGTTCCTGATCGTGGCGGCATTCATCCTCACCAACAAGGTCTACTCGCCCCAGTTCGTGCTGTGGCTCGTGCCGCTGCTGGCGCTGGCGAGGCCGCGCTGGCGGGATTTCCTGATCTGGCAGTTCTTCGAGGTGATGCACTGGTGGGCCATCTGGCTCTACCTCGCCTTCCTGGTTGGCGGGGGAGCCCCGGAAAACAACCTTGATCCCGGCTGGTTCGTGCTTTCTGTGGTCGGACACATGGCAGCCACCATGTACCTCATGGCCAGGGTGGCGATGGACATTTGGGACCCGCGGACCGATCCGGTGCGGCGCATGGGCATCGACGATCCGCAGGGCGGGCCGTTCAACCAGGCTCCTGACCGCTGGAGGCTCAGGCTGCCCCGCCGCCCTCGGGTACCCTTGGGAACGGACGCAGCCCCGGCGAAAGAAGCAATGTGACCCCCGCTCCCTACCGTTTCCAGCAGCTGTCCCGCGAGGACTTCGAGTCCCTGGCGGCCCGGCACCCCGGTGTTGTCATTCCGCTGGAACAGACTCCTTACTGGGCGGACTTCGAAACCCGCCTGGGCCGCGAACCCTACGGCGTGTGGGCCTATTACGACGGCGCGAAGCTCGTGGCCACCGCCAGTTACCTTCGCTCCCGCCGGCGCCTGCGTCCCTCCCTGGTGGCCGTCAACGGCCCAACCTGGTTCACCGAGCGGACCCCCGACGCCGAGGCACGCCTGGTGGCCACTGTGCAGGAGCAGTTCCGCGCCGATCCCGCCGTCGACCCGCTGTACGTCCGGATGCAGGTGGAACATGCGAGCCCGCCGGTCACCGGACCCTTGGAGCACGGCTGGTACGAACGCGAAATCGTGGTGGACCTGACCCCGGACACCGAAAAGATCTTCGCGGCCTTCCGTCCCAACGCCCGCAACCTGATCCGCAAGGCGGAGAAGCTCGGGGTGGAGGTCCGCACCGTGGAACGGGAACGGTGGGCCGAGGTCTTCCGGACCGAACTGTTCCCGATCATGCAGGAAACCGCCGCCCGCGACGGGTTCTCCAGTTTCGACTCGGCTTTCTACGAGACCCTGCTCACCGAACTGGGAGACTATCTGCGCCTGATGGTGGCCTATGTTGAAGGCAGGCCGGTTTCCTGGCTGATCACCACGGAATACCGCGGCTACGCGGTGTACTACTTCGCCGCCAGCTCCCGGGACGCCCGCAAGACCAATGCCCCGTACCTGCTGCTGTGGGAAGCATTCAAAATCCTCAAGGCCGCCGGCAACACAGCCTGCGGACTGACCGGGATCGAGAGTGAGAACTACCCGTCCCTCGCCAACGTCACCACCTTCAAGCGCAACTTTTCGAAGACCGTGGTCACTGTTCCAACCACGTATGACATTCCGCTTTCTCCGTTGCGCTACCGCGTCCTGTCAACGGCGCTTCGGCTGCGCCGGGAAGCGCCGGGGCTGCTGCGCAGCGCCCGCGCCCGCCTGAAAGACGGCAGTGCCGGGGCCGGCCGTGACTGACGTGACCGTGGTGGGAGCCGGGCCGAACGGCTTGGCTGCGGCGGTCACGATGGCCCGCGCCGGTCTGTCCGTGCGTGTCCTGGAAGCCGCGCCCACCGCAGGCGGCGGGTCGCGCACCAGCGAGCTCATCCGCCCGGGCCACCGGCACGATATCTGTTCCGCGGTGCATCCCATGGCGCTCGCGGCACCCTTTTTTCGGGACTTTGGCCTGTCAGAGCGGATCCGGCTGGAAGTGCCGGATGTTTCCTACGCGCAGCCGATGGACGGGGGGCGCGCCGCCTTGGCCTACCGCAGCCTGGACCGCACCGTCCAGGACCTCGGGGCGGACGGTAAAGCCTGGTCTGCGCTGATGCGCCCCCTGGTGCAGCACAGCGAAGCCATCACGCGTACGCTGATGGACCCGCTGCTGAAGATTCCCGGCGAGCCGCTGGCCGCTCTGCGGTTTGGCCTGGCCGCCCTGGACCAGGGAACCGGAGCTTGGAACCGCCGCTTCAGTGAAGATAGGGCTCCCGCCCTGCTGACCGGCGTCATGGCCCACCCGGTGGGACGGCTGCCGTCCCTGCCCTCAGCCGGGGGCGGGCTGCTGCTGGCACTGCTGGCCCACACAGTCGGCTGGCCCGTGCCCGTGGGCGGATCCCAGGCGATCGCAGACGCCATGGTGGAGGACCTCCGCGCGCACGGAGGGGAACTGGAGACCGGGCACAGGGTCGACTCGCTCCGCGAACTCTCCGGCTCGCGCGCTGTCATTCTCGATACCGCTCCCGCAGGACTGCTGCGGCTGGCCGCCGGAGCGCTGCCGGCACGCTATGAGCGCGCGCTGCGGCAGTTCCGCTACGGCAACGCCGCCTGCAAGGTGGACTTCATCCTCTCCGGGCCGGTGCCCTGGGCGAATCCGGCCCTCACCGAGGCAGGAACAGTCCACCTGGGGGGAACCCGTGCCGAAACCGCTGCCTCCGAAGCCGCCGTTGCCTCCGGCCGGCATCCGGAGCAGCCCTATGTGCTGCTGTCCCAGCCCAGCGCCTTCGACCCGTCCCGCGCACCCGCGGGCCGGCACATCCTGTGGACCTACTGCCACGTCCCGGCCGGCTCGGACCGGGACATGGCTGCTGCGGTGACGGCACAGATTGAACGTTTCGCGCCCGGGTTCCGGGATGTCGTCGTCGAAACGCGGACGACGACGGCGCGCGGACTCGCCGCCTACAACGAGAACTACGTGGGCGGTGACTTCGGTGCCGGCGCGGTGACCCTGGGACAGATGATCCGCCGGCCGGTGCTGTCCCCGGTTCCGTGGAAGACGCCGCTGAAAGGTGTCTTCCTGTGCTCCGCCTCCACCCCGCCCGGCCCCGGAGTACACGGAATGGGCGGCTACCACGCTGCGGGCCAGGCCCTTCGCGGGGTCTTTGGGCTGCCCCTGCCGTCCCTCGCGCCGGCGTAGCAGCCGCCTGCCGTTCGCCGCAGGGCGTGCCGCCCCGCGGCTGGGGACAATGTCAGCGGTATCTTGGAGTCGGTACCCCCGGGGAGCTTTGACCACGAAGACATTCCCGGGAGCAGTTCGCAGCGGGGGATTCTCATGACGGTTTCAACACAGCAGCCATCCCGGCATGCCCCCGGCGCACCGGTGCCCGGCTCCGCGGCCCCCGGCGCACCTGCGCCTCCCGCAACACGGCCCCGGAAACCCCGCAAGGAGCGCGGCCGCCGCCACCTGGCCGGGGCAGCCGTCCTCGCCTGCACCGGAGCAGCCGTCCTCGCCGGCGCCGCAGTGCTGGGCTACGGGTACATCAGCAGGGACGTCCTGGGTCCGAAGGCAGTCACCGAGGACTATCTGGCTGCCCTGGCGTCCGGAGACCAGTCGGCAGCCCACGCGCTGCTGCCCGCTACGGATGCACTGGTGCCTAAAGACCCGGAGATTTACGCGGCCGCCGGGGAGAAGATCACCGGCTTCGAGATCCTGGGCCAGGACATCAGGCAGGACACCGCCGTCGTCCGGGCCTTGGTGGACCAGGGTGGAGAGCGCAAAACCGTGGAATTCCGGCTCACCAAAGCCGGGTCGCGGGCGCTGGTCTTCACGGAATGGCAGCTGGGTCCATCGGCCGCGCGGTCAGTGGAGGTCGAGTTCCCGGCAGGTACAGAGCAAATCAGGATCAACGGAACGGAGTATCCGCTTCCCCCCAGTGCGGACTCAGCCGAGGTGCTGCTGCTGCCCGGTTCCTACCTTTTTGAAGGGCCGCGTGAACGCTTTCTCAGCTATGGTCCCGGGGTCGAGGTCCTCGTGGAACCGGAGATGACCGGAGGGCCGGGACCGGTCAGACTGCATCCGGCCGCAAGCGGGGAACTGGAACCCGAGGTGCAGGCCCAGGCGGATGCCTACCTGGCTGCCTGCCTGTCCCGCCAGGAAGCCGCGCCCGCAGGCTGTCCCAACGCGGCGTACGCCAGCTTCGGGCCGGCGCGGACCCGCGATGTGCAGTGGACCCTGGACCGGGCGCCGCAGTACCGCATCATTGGTACGCCCGAACTGGGAATGACGGTGTACGCCACCGGGGGCAAAGCCCGTGCCCGGTACCAGGAAGACACCACCGGCTCGGGCCGCTGGGAGAACCGCTCGGACCTGGTGAACATCAACTTTGGCGCCGAAATCGAAGCCGAGGAGGACGTCCTGGGCCTTGACTTCAGGCCGGACCCCTTGCACTGAGGTCCACCGCGTGGGGAACTTGAAGGAGGAGGTTCCCATGACGGACACACCCGAACACCTGAACAACCACCACCGGGACACGCTGAACGAGATCCTGCGCCACCCCGTCTCCCACAACATCGAGTGGAAGCGCGTGCGGTCCCTGCTCGAAACGATTGCAGACACCACCCGCGAGCACAATGGCAAGTACGAGGTCACCCTTGCAGGGCACACCGACTACCTGACCCCGCCCAGGGGCAAGGATATTGACGAACAGACGGTGGTGGACCTGCGGGAAATGCTGGAGCGCGCCGGGTACTCCCTGCAGCAGTAGCCGGCGCGGCCCCGGAACACTACTGGACTTCGAGCTCGCCCATCCGGGACCAGTCCTGGCCGTCGATCAGGGTGTTGATGATCTTCGGGGTCTCCACCAGTGCCGGGAGCATGTCCTTCATGGCCTGCTGGAAGTGGTCGCTGTTCACGTGGGCGGCAGCGGCGTCGTCCTTGAACGCCTCAACGAGGACGAATTCGTTCGGGTCTTCCAGGCTGCGGGACCAGTCGAACCAGAGGTTGCCCTCCTCCCCGCGGGTGGCGGCGGTGAAATCCGCGGTCAGCTGCGGCCAGCGCTCGGTCCACTCCGGCTTGACCTTGAACTTGACGACGATGAAGATCATCCTGTTTTCTCCTGATCTGCTGCGGATTCTTCCGAACTTAGATCCTATGCCCGGGGCTGCCCGCCGTCACGCCGGCGGCCGAGGGAGAAGATCGGCGCCGCGGTGGGAGGATGGAAGCGTGGCTCATCTCGACGTATCCGGCATTGACTACTTCCTCTCCGACGGCAGGCAGCTGCTCAGCGGCGTCAGCTTCAAGGTCGGGGAAGGACACAAGACAGCGCTGATCGGACCCAACGGCACGGGCAAGACCACCCTGCTGCGGATCATCGCCGAAGACATCAAACCGGACGAGGGAACTGTGTCCCGCTCCGGGAACATGGGCATCATGCGCCAGTTCGTAGGCCAGGTGCGGGACGGCAGCACCGTCCGCGACCTGCTCGTCTCCGCGGCCCCGCCCGCCATCGCAGCCGCTGCGCGGGCCGTCGACGAGGCTGAGGAAGCCATGATGGAGAACGACGACGAGCCCACCCAGATGCGGTACGCCCAGGCGATCGCCGACTGGGGTGACGTCGGCGGGTACGAACAGGAAACCGTCTGGGATGAAGTCACGACGGCCGCCCTCGGCATGCCGTTCGACACCGCCCAGTACCGCCAGGCAAGCACCCTCTCCGGAGGTGAACAGAAGCGCCTCGTCCTGGAGGCACTGTTCTCCGGCCCGGATGAACTGCTGCTGCTTGACGAGCCGGACAACTATCTGGACGTGCCGGGCAAGCGCTGGCTGGAGGCCAGGCTGGCGGAGTCGAAGAAGTCCGTCCTGTTTGTCTCGCACGACCGTGAGTTGCTCGCCAACGCGGCCACGCGGATCGTGACTCTGGAGCCGGGCATCAACGGCGCCTCGGCCTGGATCCACGGCGGGGGGTTCGGCAGCTACGTCCAGGCGCGCGAAGACCGAAACGCCCGCTTCGAGGAACTGCGCAGGCGTTGGGACGAGGAGCACGTGAAGCTCAAGGAACTCGTCAACATGTACAAGAACAAGGCCGCGTTCCGCTCGGACATGGCCAACCGTTACCACGCCGCGCAGACCCGCCTGGCAAAGTTCCTGGAAGCGGGCCCGCCCGAAGCCCTGCCGATCGAGCAGAACGTCAAGATGCGGCTGCGGGGCGGCCGTACCGCCAAGCGCGCAGTCGTGGCCCAGAAGCTGGAACTGACCGGGCTGATGAAGCCGTTCAGCACTGAAATCTGGTTTGGCGACCGGGTGGGCGTGCTGGGGTCCAACGGTTCGGGGAAGTCCCACTTCCTGCGCCTGCTCGCCCTGGGCGGCAGCGATCCGGATAAGGAACATGAGCCGGTTTCCGAGGTGGAGATCGCCCCGGTTCCGCATCAGGGATCGGTCAAGCTGGGAGCACGGATCCGGCCGGGGTTCTTCGCCCAGACCATGCTGCGCCCGGACCTGCTGGGCAAGACACTGCTGGACATCCTGCACCGCGGCGATGAACACCGCTCCGGACTGGGCAGGGAAGCAGCAGCCGGCGCCCTGGACCGGTACGGCCTGGCTTCCTCCGGCGAACAGAAATACGACTTGCTTTCCGGCGGCCAGCAGGCGCGCCTGCAGATCCTGCTGCTCGAACTCTCCGGCGCCACCCTGCTGCTGCTGGACGAGCCTACGGACAATCTGGACCTGCACTCGGCCGAAGCCCTGGAGAAGGCCATCGAAGCCTTCGAAGGAACGGTCCTGGCGGTGACACACGACCGCTGGTTCGCCCGCAGCTTCGACAGGTTCCTCGTCTTCGGATCCGACGGACGGGTCTACGAGTCCGAAGAGCCGGTGTGGGACGAAAAGCGGGTCCAGCGCGTCCGCTGAAGGCGCCGCCGGAGAATATTTCCCTCCGGCAGGGTCCTGGCTCCAGAATGAAGGCGTGAACACCAAAACCCTGGACCGGGCCCTCCTGGCTGTCTTTGCGATCTTTGCGCTCAACGGACTCATCTTCGCCAGCTGGGCGGCGCGGATTCCCGCCGCGGCCCAGGCCCTGGACATCGGTTCTGCCGGGGTGGGACTATTGCTGCTCTTCTCCGCGGTAGGTTCGGTGGGAGCGCTGCCCCTGGCCGGTGCCCTGGCCCAGCGGGTAGGCACCGCCAACGCCGTACGGACCGGCGGACTGCTCGCCTCCGCAGCGGCGCTGGTCATCGCGGCGGGACTGTCCGCAGGATCGATTCCCCTCACCGCGGCCGGGCTGCTGGTCTTCGGCTCCGGGATTGGACTCTGGGATGTCGCCATGAATCTGGAGGGCACGGAAGTCGAACGCGGCCTGCGCAAGACGCTGATGCCCAAATTCCACGGCGCCTTCAGCGGCGGCGCGTTCCTGGGAGCGATGATCGGTGCCGGCCTGTCCGCCCTGGACGTCAGCCTGCCCGTGCACCTGATCGGAATCGTGGTGATCGCCGTCGTGCTGGTCACGCTGGTTCCCCGCGCGTTCCTGCCGGATTCCCCGGAGATGCTCCATCCGCACGATGGAGGCGCACCGAAGCCTTCCAGTTTCAGCGCGTGGAAAGAGGGCCGTACGCTCCTGATTGGCGTCGTCGTCCTGGGGGCGGCACTGACCGAAGGCGCCGCGAACGACTGGGTGGCCAAGGCCACCGTTGACGGGCTCGACGCCTCGGAGGCGGCCGGTGCAGTGATGTTCGGAGTGTTTGTTGCCGCAATGACAGCCACCCGCTGGTTCGGTGCTCGCCTGATCGACCGCATGGGCCGGGTCCGCGCCCTGCGGCTGTGCATGGGCGCTTCGCTGGCAGGACTGATCCTGTTTGTGTTTGCCCCCACCCTCTGGCTGGCCGGGATCGGCGTCATTCTCTGGGGCATCGGCGCCGCACTGGGCTTCCCCATGGGGATGTCCGCTGCCGGCGATGATCCTGCCCACGCCGCGGGGCGCGTCTCCGTGGTCTCCACCCTGGGCTATACGGCCTTCTTCGTCGGACCTCCGCTGCTCGGTTTCCTCGGCGAGCTCTGGGGGCTGCGCAACGCGCTGCTCGTGGTCGGGGCGGCCATGCTGATGTCAATTGTCTTCGCGCCGGTTGCGGCCGAGCGCACGGAGGAGGACCTGGCGGCCGGAAAGCCTGTCTCTTAGGGCGCAATGGCAGCCAAAAGTCCGGCACTCCTGTCTTCAGGACCGAAACTGTCCGGATAACCTCTATCCAGCGGGTCCTGGCGGTCCTAACCTGTTCGCATGTCCCTTCCCTCAAATCCCAATGACCAAGTGCGTCCGGTCTCGGAAGGCCGGCGCGATCCGCTGATCCAGGCACGCGGCTTGAAGAAGATCTACAAGTCCAAGTCGGGTCCGGTACACGCCCTCGACGGTCTCGACATCGGCGTGCCGGAAGGCACTGTCACAGCGCTCCTCGGTCCGAACGGTGCCGGAAAAACAACGGCGGTCAAAGTGCTCACCACGCTCATCAGGCCCAATGCGGGGACCGCCTCCATCGACGGGATCGACGTCACCGCCAGGCCCAAGGACGTCCGCCGGATCATCGGCGTTTCCGGCCAGTACTCCGCGGTGGACGAAAACCTAACCGGAATAGAGAACCTCCGGATGGTCGGCAGGCTCTACCACCTCCCCGCGGCGCAGGCCCGGCAGCGTGCCGGTGAACTCATCGAGCAGTTCGACCTGGCAGATGCCGGCAACCGGCCGGTGAAGGGCTACTCGGGCGGCATGCGCCGCCGGCTGGACCTCGCCGGAGCGCTGGTGAACAACCCCCGCGTCCTCTTCCTGGACGAGCCCACCACCGGCCTGGACCCGCGCAGCCGCCTGGCACTTTGGGACGTGATCAAGTCCCTGGTGTCCGCCGGAACCACCCTGCTGCTCACCACCCAGTATCTGGAGGAGGCAGACCAGCTGGCGGACACGGTGGCTGTGATCGACGGCGGCAAGGTCATTGCCGAGGGCACCTCGGACCAGCTCAAGGCCAGGATTGGCGGACACCGGGTCGCCGTCGCGCTCGTCGAAGGATTTGATGCCGGCACGGCCCGCGAGATCCTGGCCCGCCACGGCAGCGGCGAGGTCCATGCCTCCGCTGACGGACGCGCCCTGGAAGTGGCGGTTACCGAGGGTCCTGCTGCACTCCAGCGGGTCCTTCAGGACCTCGGGGCGGCAGGAATACAGCTTCACGACGCCGGTATCCGGCGCCCCACCCTCGACGATGTGTTTCTGAAGCTCACCGGACACACCGCCGAGGCAGACAACGAAGAGGCAGAGGACGCCGGGAAAGCGAAGGCAGCACGATGAGCACCGCAACCGCCGCAGCCGGGTTCGGTTCCGGGACCACCGCAGGCAGCTGGATCTCCGACGGCTGGACCGTCACCAAGCGGAACATGATCAAGATCCGCCGCACACCGGACATGATCGTGTTTGCCGTGCTGCAGCCCATCATGTTCGTCCTGCTCTTCAGCCAGGTCTACGGCGGATCCATCCAGGTGGCGGGCACCAACTACACGCAGTACCTGATGGCAGGCATCTTCGCGCAGACAGTGGTGTTCGGTTCCACTTTCTCCGGATCGGCCATGGCCCAGGACCTGAAGGAGGGAATCATCGACCGGTTCCGCACGCTGCCCATGAGCCCTTCAGCGGTGCTGATCGGACGGACCAACTCCGACCTGGTGCTGAACGGAATCTCAGTGGTGATCATGATGTGCACCGGCCTGCTGGTGGGGTGGCGCGTCAACACGTCCTTTGACTCCTTCCTGGCCGGGGTGGGACTGCTGCTGCTCTTCTCCTACGCCTTCAGCTGGGTCATGGCCCTGCTGGGCATGTCAGTGCGCTCCCCGGAAGTGATCAACAACGCCTCCTTCATCATCCTGTTCCCCATCACCTTCATTTCCAACGCGTTCGTGCAGAGCTCCACCCTGCCGGAGCCCCTGCGGACCATCGCTGACTGGAACCCGGTATCCGCACTGGTCCAGGCGGTCCGGCAGCTGTTCGGAAACCTGGGATCCACTCCGGTGCCGGATACCTGGCCCATGCAGAATCCCATCGCCACCGTGCTGATCGGTTCCGCCGTCATGCTCGTGGTGTTCGTTCCGCTGGCGGTCCGCAAGTTCGAAGCGGTGAGCTCACGCTAGACCCCGCTCCTTCGACCCAGAGGACTGAGCATGATTGAGGCACATGAACTCTCCAAGCGCTTCGGCGGCAAGACGGCCGTCGACGGCGTTACTTTCAACGTCCAGCCCGGCAAGGTGACCGGTTTCCTCGGCCCGAACGGGGCGGGTAAGTCCACCACCATGCGGCTGATCGTGGGCCTGGACCATCCCAGCTCCGGGAGCGTCAGCGTCAACGGAAAGCCGTACGCCAGGCACAGGATGCCGCTGCATGAAGTCGGTGCGCTGCTTGAGGCCAAGGCCGCGCACCCCAGACGGTCCGCCTACAACCACCTGCGGGCCCTGGCGGCGACCGAGGGCATACCGGCCGCGCGGGTTAACGAGGTCATCGACCTCACCGGGCTGGGCCCGGCCGCCCGGAAACGGGTAGGCGGCTTCTCCCTTGGCATGGGCCAGCGGCTGGGCATTGCCGCGGCACTGCTGGGGGACCCGCAGACGCTCATCCTGGACGAGCCCGTCAACGGTCTGGACCCGGAAGGCGTTAAATGGGTGCGCTACCTGGTCAAGGGACTCGCCGCCGAAGGCCGTACCGTGTTCATCTCCTCCCACCTGATGAGCGAGATGGCAGTCACCGCAGACCACCTGATCGTGATCGGCCGCGGCCGCATCCTGGCCGATGCACCGATCGAGACCGTCCTTACCGGAGGACGGACTGAGCGCGTCCTGGTGCGGACGGACGACGCCGATGCACTGGCGGCCGCGCTGGCAGCCGACGGCGCGGAGGTCCGCAGGGAAGCGTCGGATGAGCTGACCGTCCTCGGCATGCCTGCACGCCGCATTGCCGAGGCGGCTTTCAGCAGGGGCATCCTCATCACCGGGCTGATACCGCAGCAGGAGACCCTCGAAGATGCCTACCTGGAACTGACCGGGGGCGAGGTCGAGTACCAGTCGCAGCAGATCGGCGCCCAGGCGCTCCCGGCGAATGAAGGACAGAGCACATGAGCACAGCGGCAGCCCCCCGGTCCCGGCCGCAGCGCATCCGGGGAGGTCCGGTCACGTTCGTCCGGGTGCTGCGCTCCGAATGGATCAAGACGGCAACGGTTCCTTCCACAGTCATTCTCCTGGCGGTGACTTTCGCGGTGACGATTGGCCTGGGTGCACTCGTCGCCTGGGGGCTGGTCCAGCTGGCCAGTGACCCTGAGTCCGGCCCGCCGCAGGGAATCGGCCAGTCCCTGCAGAGTGCGGCGTACGACGTCCCGGCCTCCGGCCTGCCCTTCGGCCAGCTGCTCATTGCATCCTTGGCGGTAGTTCTGATCGGCTCCGAATACACCACCGGAATGATCCGCTCCACCATGGTGGCCGTGCCCACGCGCGTCCCGGCGCTGCTGGCCAAGACGCTGGTCATCGCGGTCGTCTCCTTCCTCGTGGGCGTGCTGTCGGCTTTCGTGACGTATTTACTGGCACAGCCGATCCTCGCCGGTTCGGACCTGGACTTCGGACTGGACGCGGACTGGGTGCTGCCCTCCATCTTCAACACCGGCACCGTCCTGGCACTGATCGCCGTCATGGGCGTGGCCATCGGCGCCCTGCTGCGCAGCACTGCGGGGGGAGTGGTCACTCTGGTCGGTGCCCTCTTTGTGCTGCCGATCATCGCGGGACTCCTGACCGGACTGGCGGACTGGGTGGAGGACGCTGCGCGATTCCTCCCCAGCAATGCGGCGGCACAGCTGGTCGCCACCCGCATCCAGCCGGACGCCTTCAACCAGGTTGAAGGCGGCCTGATCCTCGCCGGGTGGGCGGCCGTGCTGCTCGCGGCGGCGGTGGTGGTCATTCGGAAGCGGGACGTCTAGAACCGGTCCGGGCGGCACCCGCGGCTAAGGGTCCTCCCTGAGTCATCCCTAAGGGGGACGCCGGTTTTGCCCTGATTCATCCTTTGGGCCGGTCCGCCGCAGACGGCGGACGCATAGTGTGGGACTACACCCCCGTACTCGTACGCTCCAAGATGAGGATCACCATGATCGAGGCACGCGGCCTCTCCAAGCGCTACGGCAGCAAAACCGCCGTCGACAATATCTCCTTCACCGTCGAACCGGGAAAAGTAACCGGCTTCCTGGGCCCGAACGGTGCCGGAAAATCGACGACCATGCGGATGATCGTGGGACTGGACCGTCCCACCTCCGGAAACGTGACCATCAACGGCCAGCCCTATGCCAGCCACAAGGCCCCGCTCCATGAGGTCGGCGCCCTGCTTGACGCGAAGGCGGTGCACACCCGCCGGTCGGCCTACAACCACCTTCGCGCGATGGCCGCGACGCACGGCATCTCCAATAAGCGCGTCAACGAAGTCATCGAACTCACCGGGCTGGGCACGGTTGCCAAGAAGCGTGTCGGCGGGTTCTCGCTCGGCATGGGCCAGCGCCTCGGCATCGCCGTCGCCATGCTCGGGGACCCCAACACCCTGATCCTGGACGAGCCCGTCAACGGTCTCGATCCCGAGGGCGTGCTCTGGGTCCGCAACCTGGCCCGCGGCCTGGCTGCTGAGGGACGCACCGTCTTTCTCTCCTCGCACCTGATGAGCGAAATGGCCGTCACGGCAGACCACCTCATCGTGATTGGGCGCGGACGCATCATCGCCAACGCGCCGATCCAGGAGATCATCGACGGCGGCGGCCGCCAGCGCACCCGGGTGCGGACGGACAACGCAGCGGACCTCCTGCCCGTCCTTGAAGGACAGGGCGCAGAGATCAACCGGCTCGAGGACGGACTCTTCGAAATCAGCGGCGCCGACTCACGGTCCATCGCGGAGATCGCCTTGGACCGCCGGATCCTGCTCACCGAACTGACCCCCATGCAGGTCTCGCTTGAGGACGCCTACATGGAACTCACCCGGGATGACGTCGAATACAAGTCCCACGGATTTAGCCAGGAACCGGCTGCTGCCGAGCCTGTTGTGGAAGGAACCCGCGCATGAGCACCACAACCGCACCCGCGCCGTCCCGCCGGACCGCCCGCACCGACGGCGGCGGTGTCAACTTTGCCCGGGTCCTGCGCTCGGAATGGATCAAGGTCACCACCCTGCCCTCCACCGTCATCCTGCTCTCCGTAACCCTTGTGGTGATGGTGGGGCTGGCGGCACTCGTGGCCTGGAGCTGGGCCACGACCGCCCAGATGCTCTCGGATGATCCAAGCATGGGACCCGCCGTGGGCGTTGGCCCCGGCATGGACCTGCAGGCCATGGTCTATGACACCCCGGCATCGGGCGCGCTCTTCGGCCAGCTGCTGATCGCCGCGCTCGCGGTGGTCCTCGTGGCCTCTGAGTACAGCACCGGCATGATTCGCTCCACCATGGTGGCTGTTCCCACCCGCACGCCGGCTCTGCTCGCCAAGGCGATCATCATCGCCGTGGTGGCCTTCGTCATTGGAGTCGCCGGAGCCTTTGCCAGCTTCCTGATCAGCCAGCCGCTGCTGGCACCGGAAAACCTGGACTTTGGCCTGGACGCCCCGTGGGTGCTGCCCAGCATCATCAACACCGGAACACTCCTGGCAGGCATCGCGATCATGGGTGTAGCCACCGGGTCACTGCTCCGCAGCACCGCCGGCGGTGTAGTCACCATCATCGGCGTGCTGTTCGTCCTGCCGGTAATCATCCAGCTGATCTCCGGCCTGGCGGACTGGATTCCCGACGCCGCTCGGTTCCTGCCGAGCAATGCAGGAACCCAGCTGGTGGCCACCAACATTGGCGACGGTGCCCTGAACCAGCTTGAAGGCGGACTGGTCCTGGGCGGCTGGGCAGTTGTCCTGCTGGTCGTGGCGCTGATCGTCACCAAGCGCCGCGACGTCTAGGCGCAAAAGACTTCGGTGAAGACGACGGCGGAAGAACGGCCGCCGCCGTCTTCACTGAAAACCCCTCCACAACCCCCGGTGCACGGCACCGGGGGTTGCTTGTCTCCACGGGCAGACGGCCGCCGGTTACGCGGGCGACCCCGGCTCTGGTTGAATCGGAGCATGTCTGACGCACTGGCCCACGTAAAAGACCTCGGCGAATATGTAGCCGCTTCCCCCTCCAGCTTCCACGCCGCCCGAACGGCAGCAAACCGGCTGCAGGCCGCCGGTTTCACCGAGCTGCACGAAGACTCGGACTGGCCGTCAGCCCCCGGCAGATACGTTGTGGTCCGCGACGGCGCATTCATTGCGTGGATTGTTCCGGAGGGTGCCGCGGCAGTCACCGGTTTCAACATCTTCGGCACCCACACCGACTCACCCACCTTCAAGCTCAAGCCCTCTCCCACCACAGGAAAGTTCGGCTGGCTGCAGGCCGGAGTGGAGGTCTACGGCGGGCCGCTGCTCAACTCCTGGCTGGACCGCGAACTGGAACTGGCGGGGCGGCTGGTGACGCTCGACGGTGTCGAGCACCTGGTTGCCACCGGTCCGCTGCTGCGCTTCCCGCAGCTGGCCATCCACCTGGACCGCGCCGTGAACGAAGGCCTGAAGCTGGACAAGCAGCAGCACATGAATCCGGTATGGGGGCTCGGTGACCCGTCTGCGGCAGATCTGCTCGGACTGCTTGCAGCCAGGGCGGGTGTGGACCGCGGGGACATCGGCGGGTACGACGTCGTTGCCGCCGATACGCAGCCTGCCCGGATTTTTGGTGCCGATGCTGAATTCTTTGCCTCCGGCCGGCTGGACAACCTTTCCTCGGTACACGCCGGAATCCGTGCGCTGGAGTCCGCTGCCGCGTCGAAGAGCGGCGGATCGATCGCCGTGCTGGCTGCCTTCGACCACGAAGAAGTGGGCAGCGGAAGCCGTTCCGGGGCGGCAGGCCCGTTCCTGGAAGACGTCCTCGCGCGCATCAGCGCTGGCCTGGGCCGGGGAGCGGCGGATTCCCAGCGTGCCTTCGCTGCCTCCTTCTGTATTTCCGCCGACGCCGGCCACGCCGTGCACCCGAACTATGCTGAGCGCCATGACCCGGCCAACCGGCCGGTGCTGAACGGCGGGCCCCTGCTGAAGATCAACGCCAACCAGCGCTATACGACGGATGCGCCCGGTGCTGCCTACTGGGCCGCGCTGTGCCGGGAGGCAGCGGTTCCCTACCAGGAGTTCGTCTCCAACAACTCAATTCCCTGCGGCTCCACGATCGGGCCGTTGACCGCGACCCGCCTGGGGATCCGCACCATCGACGTCGGGGTTCCGCTGCTCTCGATGCACTCTGCCCGCGAAATGGCCGGCGTCAACGACCCGTTCCACCTCTCCCGCGCCGCAGAAGCATTCTTCGTCCGCTAGCCGGTGTGGTGCGGGACCGGGCACTGTCCACTGGTGAACTTTGGAACCGGGAAAATCCGATAGGATAGTGAAGTCTGTGCTGTCAGCTTCGGCTGGCAGGCTTCCGGGCAGAACGCGGGTTCACCGCCGGCCCGGGACGCTAAGACAACGCTAAAGAACCTCCTGTTACGGAAAGACCGTGACCGTATAGCCCAAAGGAGGTGGGTTCACAAATGCGTGCTTATGAACTGATGGTAATCATCGACCCCGAGGTCGAAGAGCGTACCGTGGAGCCTTCGCTCGACAAGTTCCTCAACGTTGTCCGCAACGAGGGTGGAACCGTCGACAAGGTGGACATCTGGGGTCGTCGCCGCCTGGCCTACGACATCAAGAAGAAGTCTGAAGGAATCTACGCAGTGGTTAACTTCACCGCCAGCCCTGCAGCTGCTGCTGAGCTTGACCGCCAGCTTGGCCTCAACGAGACCATCCTGCGTACCAAGATCATCCGCCCCGAAGACCAGAAGGTTGTTGCCGAGTAATTTCGGTCCATCCTTTATTCGTCAACGAAAGGTCCGGGCACACCGGACCGAGACACCAGGAGGCATAAATGGCAGGCGAGACAACGATCACCGTGGTCGGCAACCTGACGAACGATCCGGAACTCCGGTTCACCCCGTCCGGTTCAGCAGTGGCGAACTTCACCATTGCCTCGACGCCGCGCACCTTCGACCGGCAGTCCAACGAGTGGAAGGACGGCGAAACGCTGTTCCTTCGTGCGTCGGTCTGGCGTGAAGCTGCGGAAAACGTCGCCGAGTCCCTGACCAAGGGAACCCGCGTCGTCTGCCAGGGCCGCCTGAAGTCACGTTCGTACGAGACCAAAGAGGGCGAAAAGCGTACCGTCATGGAGCTTGAGGTCGACGAAATCGGCCCCTCGCTTCGTTACGCGTCCGCTAAGGTCACCCGCACCCAGCGCTCCGGCGGTGGCGGCGGTGGCTTCGGCGGCAACGCCGGCGGCGGCTTCGGCGGCAACTCCAATTCAGGTTGGGGAGGCCAGCAGCAGCAGTCCGCACCCGCGGACGATCCCTGGGGTGCCCCCGCAGGCGGCAACTCGGGCGGCTGGGGAGCCGGTCCGGATTCCAACGATCCGCCCTTCTAAGCAATACCCAAGTGCCGCAAGGCACAACCTCTGACGGCAACCGCCGTCGAGCCCATCCCGTGGAATTGATCCACGGGCTCCACTAGACATAAGGAGCTCCACGATGGCTAAGGCTGAACTTCGCAAGCCCAAACCAAAGTCCAATCCCTTGAAGGCCGCTGACATCACTGTCATCGACTACAAGGACGTAGCATTGCTGCGCAAGTTCATTTCCGACCGCGGAAAGATCCGCGCTCGTCGCGTAACTGGCGTCACCGTGCAGGAACAGCGCAAGATCGCACAGGCAATCAAGAACGCCCGTGAAGTTGCCCTCCTGCCTTACTCCGGCGCTGGCCGCGGCTAAAGGAAAGGAACCTAACTCATGGCAAAGCTCATTCTGACCCACGAAGTCACCGGTCTCGGTGCCGCAGGCGACGTTGTTGAGGTGAAGGACGGTTACGCACGTAACTACCTGGTGCCCCGCGGCTTCGCTCTCACCTGGACCAAGGGTGGCGAGAAGCAGGTTGAGTCCATCAAGGCTGCCCGCGCCGCCCGCGAGCACGCTTCGCTGGAAGACGCCCAGAAGCAGGCTGCTGCACTCTCCGCCAAGCCGGTCAAGCTGACCGTCAAGGCCGGCGAGTCCGGACGCCTCTTCGGCACGGTCAAGCCCGCTGACGTTGCCGCTGCCGTTGAAGCTGCCGGTCTCGGCAGCATCGACAAGCGCAAGGTTGAACTGCCGACCCACATCAAGTCGGTTGGTTCCTTCCAGGCCAACGTCCGCCTGCACGACGACGTTGCTGCCGTCATCGACCTCGAGGTCGTTGCCGGCTAGCAGCGGTTGAACGCGAACTGCGGAATCAGCAGCGCCCCCTCCTCTTGCTGAGGCGGGGGCGCTGCTGTGTTATCCGGACCCCTTTGCGTAGCAAGCAAGCTGAGGGTTACGAGTAATTCCAAGTAGCTCACAAGTATGTGGATATCAGCTGTGGATAACATCCTCTGTATGCGTGATTTGGGAATCTGTCAACCTGAAGGTTGAGCCTGAAAGTTGACCAAAATAGGTGCCTTTGCACAGGTGTGGAGAAGTGAATCTCCTAGTCAGAGCCAGAATTTCCAAGAAACTAATTTCTTTTCCACAGTCTTATGCCCAACCTGTGCACAAGACACGCCGAGTTATGAACAGACTATCCACAGCTCCTGTGGATAACTCGTTTGTTGAGGGGCCCTTACGGGGCTACGGTTGCGGTGGACTCCCTCATCGGCGCCCCGAAGCATGGTGAGGGCACGGCGGGCAAATAAGCCCAGTGTCAGTGCCGCCGGCTAGAAATGCAGCGAGCCTTACACCTCTTTCGGGTTCTGCCAGACGGGACCCGTAGATAGAACATTCTTGGAAAGGGTGGCCTCGTGTCGCTTGCACATGCGGATTCCGCTGAATCAACCCGTACTCCCGATTTTGGCCGGACTCCGCCCCAGGACCTGGTAGCGGAGCAGTCGGTGCTTGGCGGCATGATGCTTTCCAAGGACGCGATCGCCGACTGCGTTGAGGTGCTGCGCGGCGTGGACTTCTACCGTCCCGCCCATGAGGCCATTTATGAGGCCATCATCGATTTGTACGGCCGCGGAGAGCCGGCGGATGCCGTCACCGTATCGGATGAGCTGACCAAGCGCGGTGAAATCACGCGCATTGGCGGTCCGGCCTACCTCCACACGCTGATCCAGTCCGTTCCCACGGCGGCCAATGCAGGCTTCTACGCCGAGATTGTCCGTGAGCGCGCCGTCCTGCGCCGCCTGGTGGACGCCGGCACGAAGATTGTCCAGCTGGGCTACTCCCATGACGGCGAAGTGGACGACCTGGTCAATGCAGCGCAGGCGGAGGTCTATGCCGTCGCGGAACGCCGTACGGCGGAAGACTATGTTCCGCTGAAGGACATCATTGAAGGCACCGTGGACGAAATCGAGTCCGCCGGACACCGCGGCGAAGGAATGACCGGCGTTCCCACCGGCTTCTATGAACTCGACGAACTGACCCAGGGCCTGCACGGCGGCCAGATGATCGTCATCGCCGCCCGGCCAGCCGTCGGCAAGTCCACCTTCGCGCTGGACTTTGCCCGCTCCGCTGCCATCAAGCACAACATGACCACGGTCTTCTTCTCCCTGGAAATGGGCCGGAACGAGATCGCGATGCGCCTGCTCTCTGCCGAGGCCACCATCGGCCTGCAGGACCTGCGCAAGGGCACCATCAAGGATGAGCAGTGGGGCAAGATCGCCACCACTATGGGCAGGATGAACGATGCCCCGCTGTTCATTGATGACAGCCCCAACATGTCCCTGATGGAAATTCGGGCCAAGTGCCGGCGGCTCAAGCAGCGGCACGACCTGAAGCTCGTGGTCCTGGACTACCTGCAGCTGATGTCCTCCGGGAAGCGCGTAGAATCCCGCCAGCAGGAAGTCTCGGAGTTCTCCCGTGCACTGAAACTGCTGGCCAAGGAACTTGAAGTACCGGTGATCGCCCTCTCGCAGCTGAACCGTGGTTCCGAACAGCGCACCGATAAGAAGCCGATGGTCTCCGACCTGCGAGAATCAGGCTCGATCGAGCAGGACGCGGACATGGTGATCCTGCTCCACCGCGAAGATATCTATGACAAGGAGTCGCCGCGCGCCGGCGAGGCGGACGTGATCGTGGCTAAGCACCGTAACGGTCCCACCAAGACCATCGTGGTCGGATTCCAGGGCCATTACTCGCGCTTCTCCAACATGGCCGTAGAAGGCGGCTCCGGCTTCTAGCCGCAGCCGTGAGCAGTTTCAACCCCAACTCCCAGGAGATCCGCCGTGCCGAAGTCCAAGCCACGCAAGAAGGCCGTCCACAAGAAGAAGCAGGCCCGCCGAGCGGAGCACGAAGTCAACGCGATGCTGCGTGGGGAGACCGCCTACTTCAGCGACGACGCCGATGCACTGCTGACCGCCCGCGGCTGGATCGGTGAAAGGACCCAGCCAGGCGGCGCTGACCAGGGCGATGCGTGGTACTGGATGCCCTCGCAGCTGCCCGCCTACCTGGAAGAGGGAGAACCGGTGCCCACCTCCATCTACCCCTCAACGGAGACCACCTTCGTCGCCCAGCTGGCGACGCCGGACGGTTCGGTTCCGCCCGAGACGCAGGTCGAATACGGTTCCCTGGCGGAATTGGAGGCGGACCTGGAGCGCCTCGAGGCCTACCGTGTGCCGGCCGGGAGCTGGACCGTCCTGCCCGGAGCGGAAGAGGGAACACCGGCCGATCTGATCGACTCGATCTCCGAGGAATGGGAGCTGATCGCCGAGCTCATCCACTACCCCTACCGCGACGGTGATGAGTCCCGCTCCTTCGCCGTCGTCGAGCAGGCGGCGAAGGACGGCCGGCTGACGGACTATGCCTACCGGTCCATCCTTGCCGGGCGCGGAGCCGCCCCCGCAGAATAGGGGCTTCAGGTCAGGACCGCTTCCGGGGATCCGCGGGCCTGGCCCGCAGGTGCGCCTTCTCGCCCTGCGGCCCGAAGAGCGCCAGGAACTCCACGGCTTCCGGGCCGGCGTTCCCCATCCAGTGCGGCACCCGGGTGTCAAACTCGGCGGCTTCCCCGGCGCCCAGTACGAGGTCGGATTGTCCCAGCAGCAGCCGCAGCCGGCCGCTGAGCACGTACAGCCATTCGTAGCCGTCGTGGGTCTTCGGGGTCGGGACGGCCGGATCCTTGGCCGCAGGGAGAATGAACTTGAACGCGCCGATTCCGCTGGCCTGCTCCGTCAGGGAAACGACGGTGGCCCCCTGGCGCCGGACTGACCGCATGTGTACACGCGGATCTCCGGTCCTGGGGCCGCCCACCAGCTCATCCAGGGTGACGGCGTAGATCCGGGCCAGCGGCAGCAGCAGCTCCAGCGTGGCCCGCCGCTGGCCGCTTTCCAGCCGGGACAGGGTGCTGAGGGACATCCCCGTGGCGTCCGCGACTTCCGTAAGGGTTTTTCCGCGGGCTGCGCGCAGGGACCGCAGCCGGGATCCGATCCCGGCTACGACGGATCGGTCGTCTTCGTTCATAGCCCGATCTTGCCATACTGGCAAAACTTGTTGTCCGCCCGCAGGGGTGCCCGGGAGACTGGCACGCAGAAGGCCGGTGCAGATGCCGGACGAACGGGCCAAGGAGTTTGATGATCATGCAGAAACCAGTGCAGGCAGCCACCCAAACCGCAGAGTACGACGTCGTCATAGTAGGCGGTGCCGCCGCGGGACTTAGCGCAGGGCTGGCACTTTCGAGGGCACGGCGGAAGGTGGCGGTGGTCGATTCGGGTGAACCGCGCAACGCTGCCGCGGGACACATCCACAACTATCTTGGCCGCGAGGGCGCCGCTCCCGGCGAGCTCTACGCGGCAGGCCGGGAGGAAGTCCGCAGCTACGGCGGAACCATCGTGCCCGGGCGGGCGGAGAACGTGGAACGTGACGGCGACGGGATGTTTCGAGTCATTCTGGAGGACGGCAGGACACTGGCCTGCCGCAAGGTCCTGGCCGCCAGCGGAGCCCTGGATGAACTGCCGGCAATACCGGGCCTGTCGGATTACTGGGGCACCGCCGTGCTGCACTGCCCGTACTGCCACGGCTGGGAGACGGATGGAAAGACGCTCGGTGTGCTGGCCTCGGACCCGGACGCCGCCGTGCACCAGGCGCTGATGTGGCGGCAGTGGTGCGCGGACATTGTACTTTTCCTCAACGGCACGGGCGCACCGGGCGAAGAACAGGAACGGCAGCTGTCAGCTCGCGGAATCCGGGTGGTGGACGGCCCCGTAGCCGCGGTGGGGGGTGACGGCGCCGGCCTGGCCGGAGTACGCCTGGTATCGGGGGAGTTTGTGTCCCGCCAGGCCCTCGTCGTGCTGGCAAAGCTGCGTGCCCGGGACGGTTACCTTGCAGGAGTGGGACTGGCCGCGGAGGAACAGTACTTGGGGGACCTGGCCATCGGAACTGCCCTTCCCGCAGAGCCCAGCGGTGCGACTTCCGTCCCAGGTGTGTATGCCGCAGGCAACCTGACGTCCCCCATGACGCAGGTCATCGGAGCTGCCGCCGCCGGGCTGGCTACGGCCGCGGCGATCAACGCCGAGCTCATGGCAGAAGACACGGCCGCCACCGTGGCAGCCGCCGGACAGGGAGCGCTGCACGGACACGGAAGCGGCCCGCTGCTGCGCTAGGTTCCGGGTGCCTTGGCCTCCGGGCCCGGCGGCACGCCAGGTGCCGGCGAGGCGCCCGGACGCGCTTCGCGCGGCGCGCCCGCTGCTTCACGGCTGGAAGCCAGCTGCCACGGAACACTGGCCACCATGATGCCCGGTTCAAAGTGCAGCCGCGCCTTGATCCGCAGCGCCGTCTGGTTGTGTACTAGCTGCTCCCACCAGCGCCCGACGACGTACTCGGGAATGTAGACCACGAACAGTTCACGCGGCGACGCGCGGCGGGCTTCCCGGAGGTACGCCAGCACCGGCGAGACGGTTTCCCGGTAAGGGGAAGAGAGGACGGTCAGCGGAACCGGAATATGCAGCCGCTCCCATTCCTGGACCGTCTTCTCCGTCTCGTCCGGATCGATGTCCACAATGATGGCGTTCAGGCTCGACGGGCGGGACGCGCGGGCATATGCCAGCGCCCGCAGGACGGGTTTGTGGACCTTGGACACCAGGATGACGGCATTGACCCGGCTCGGAAGGGCCAGCACGGAAGGATCTTCTTCAACCCGGAGTTCATTGGCCACGGCTGCATAGTGCCGGCGGATGCTGTCCATCACGACGTAGAGGAATGCCATGGCTAACAGGGCAATCCAGGCGCCATGCTCGAATTTGGTGACGATCACGATGACCAGTACCAGGGCTGTCATGCCGAACCCGCACGAATTGATCAGCCTGGAACGGACCATCCGGTGCCGGTTCTCAGCTTTCCGCTCGGTGCGCAGCTTTGCCGTCCAGTGCCGGATCATGCCCAGCTGGCTGGCTGTGAAGGAGACGAAGACGCCGACGATGTAGAGCTGGATCAGCCGGGTCACATCCGCGTTGAAAATCAGGATCAGGACCAGTGCTGCCAGCCCGAGGACGATAATTCCGTTGCTGAAGGCAAGCCGGTCACCGCGGGTTCGCATCTGGCGGGGAAGGTAGCCGTCCTTCGCCAGCACGGACGCGAGGATGGGGAAACCATTGAAAGCCGTGTTCGAAGCAAACACCAGAATCAGGCCGGTGGAAGCAACCACAACGTAGAAGAGCAGCGAGCCGTTCCCGAACACGGTCTCGGCCAGCTGGCTGATGACCGGATGCTGGATGTAGTCCTGTACGGGTGACCCGTCCAGCAGCAGCTGGGTGGCCGGGTCCTGGACGAAGTGCACTCTGGTGAGGGTTGCAAGGGTCAGGATGCCGGCTAGCATGGCGGCTGCCAGACCGCCCAGCAACAACAGGGTCGTGGCCGCGTTCCGGCTCTTGGGTTTCCGGAAGGTTGGCACCCCGTTGCTGATGGCCTCCACGCCGGTGAGGGCCGCGGCCCCGGAGGAGAAGGCGCGCAGCAGGAGGAAGGCTCCGGCCAGGCCGGTCAGTCCCGCATCGAGTCCGGCCTCCGGAACCAGTTCGAAGTCTGCCGAAGGCGCCTGCGCCAGGGTGCCGGTGGCGGATTGGAAAAGCCCGATGGCGCACATTCCCAGGACCGAGGCGAGGAAGAGGTAGGTCGGCACAGCGAAGACGGAGCCCGCTTCCTTCACTCCGCGCAGGTTGATGAGCATGAGGATAATCACGCCGGCAGCGGCGAGCAGTCCCTGCCGCCCGTGCAGTGCCGGTACGGCGGTGACCAGGTACTGGGCGGCTGAGGACATCGAAACTGCGACGGTGAGGACGTAGTCCACCAGGAGTGCGGAACCTACCGTCAGCCCGGCCCGCCGGCCCAGGTTTTCGCTGGCGATCTCATAATCGCCTCCGCCGGAGGGGTACGCATGGACGTTCTGGCGGTAGGAGGCAACCACCGTCAGAAGGACGACGATGACGGCGAGCCCCACCCAGGGGGACAGTGTTACCGCGGCAACTCCGGCGAGAGCCAGGGTGAGGAGGATTTCGTCCGGGGCGTAAGCGGCGGAGGAGAGTGCATCCGAGGCATACACAGGCAGGGCCACGCGCTTGCGCAGCCGGGTGTGGGAGAGCTGCTCATTACCGTAGGGACGCCCCACCAGAATGCGCTTGAGCGCATTGAAGAATGTGAGCACGAGGACAAACCATAGACCGGTTGCCGGACCAAGTCCAGACAGTCTGAAACCTGTCTTTTCACGTCCTGTGGCCAAGTGCACAATGTGCCGCTCGATCCGCATGAGCAAGCGGATCACGCCGGTGGTTTCACCCCTCCAACGAAGGTCTCAATTTGATATCGATTTGTGTCTTCCCTAGGTTGGATGAGTGCCCGATACACGGGCGGTAGCCGGGTCCCGAAAGAGCTGAACCTGATCCGGCCGGTACGCACCCATCCGATGGTGCTGCCGAGACAAATTGCACCGTGCCCCACGCCACCGCGCGTCGCCGCTGTGGGAGCACTGAACCAGACCTCTAACAGTCGGGGGTAGGCGACGGCGTTATGAAGCCCGGGGACGGGCGGAGCGCAGGTGGGCCTCAGGAGCAGATACAGCTAATGAAGAACTCGAAGATCACCCGTTACGTCCGTCGTGGACTCGCTGCCGCTGCCATCACTGGCGCCGGCGCTGCCGGCCTCGCCGGCATGGCCGCTCCGGCCAACGCAGCCTCAATGGACTGGGATGCCCTCGCACAGTGCGAAAGCGGCGGTAACTGGGGCATCAGCACCGGTAACGGATTCTCCGGCGGCCTGCAGTTTACGCCCAGCACCTGGGCGGCATTCGGCGGCACCGGCGACCCCTCCAACGCAAGCCGTGAGCAGCAGATCGCTGTTGCCGAGCGCGTGCTGGCCGAGCAGGGCCCCGGCGCCTGGCCTGCCTGCACTGCCAAGCTGGGCATGACCGGCGCTACTGCCAACCCGCAGGCTGCGGCTCCGGTGCAGCAGGCACCCGTTGCCGAAGCCCCGGTCCAGACCTACTCGGTTCCGGCGGAAGCCCCTGCCGCACCGGTTGAGACCTACGTTGCTCCGGTTCAGCCTGAAGCGGTAGCACCGGTAGAGGTTCCGGCTACGTCGCAGGGCCCTGCCGCTGCGGTTCCGGCTCCCGCGGTCAGCGGTGAGACCTACACCGTCCAGGCCGGCGACACCCTGTCCACCATCGCCGAGAAGCTCGGCATCGAAGGCGGATGGCAGGCTCTTTACGCAGCCAACTCCGGCACCGTAATCCACCCCGACCTGATCCTCACCGGACAGGCCCTGCAGCTCCCGGCCTAACCGGTACCTGCAGCGAAAACGGCCGGACACCCCGCAGGGGTGTCCGGCCGTTCTTCCGTTAACGTCCGCTAGGCGCTCAGGAGGATCCTCAGCCGCCGGCGATGGACTGCAGGATCAGCACTTCGGCCCCGGGGCCCACCTCACTGTGCTGGCGCTCGAGGCCGCGGATGTCCTCGCCGTCCACGTATATATTGACGAAACGCCGAACATCTCCCCGCTCATCGCGGATGCGTCGTTCCAGCACGGGATAGCGGATGCCCAGCCCGTCCAGCAGCGAACCAACCGTCAACCCCGCAGCCCCGGGAACGCGGAGCTCCCGGGTACCGCCCGCTGCAGCTGCCAGGACATCCGGAAGCAGGACCCGGACTTCAGCGCCGCTCACGGTCCCGCAGTTCCGACGGCGGCGGCCCGGACACAGAGGACGTCCGGAAGGTTGGAGGTCACAAGGGCAAAGGTGTCGCCCTCGTCGGCGCTGGCGTATACGTCGCCGGCCCGGGTTCCGAAGTAGACCCCGGCCGTCGTGGCCGTATCCACCGCTGCGGCATCGCGCAGAACAGCGTTGTACTCGGAGGAGGGCAGCCCGGTATCCTGCCGGGTCCATGAGTCCCCGGCATCCGTGCTTCGATAGACGGCCAGCTCGCCGCCGGGCGGAATGCGCTCGCCGTCGGCAACCAGCGGAATGGTCCAGAGTGTGCCGCCGGTTTGCGGATGGGCCAGCATGACGAATCCGAAATCCGCAGGCAGGCCGCCGGCAATCGATACCCAGGTGTCCCCGGCGTCGTCACTGCGGTAGACCCCGTGATGGTTCTGCGCGTACAGGCGGGCCGGATCCGCTGCGTCCCGCGCCACCTTGTGCACGCACTGGCCGAATTCGGGCTCCGGATCCGGCAGGAAGTAGGCGGAGATCCCCTGGTTGCGGGCGGCCCAGGACCCTCCGCCGTCGTCGGAGCGGTAGACTCCGCCGGAACTGATTGCCACGTGCACGCTCTCGTCAGCCGGGCTCGGAAGAACCGTGTGCGCCGCCGCGCCGCCGTAACCCTCGCCCCAGTCCGGGCGGTGGGGATGGTTCCACAGTGCTTCATTCAGCTCGAAGCTGCTACCGCCGTCGGTGGACTTCCACACCGAGATCGGCTCGCAGCCGGCCCAGATGACCCCCGGCCGGTCGGCCGAGTCCGGCTGCAGCTGCCAGATGCGTCCCAGTGCCTCCCCGGTTTCGGGCGGAAAGGTAATGGCTCCCGCCTCGGGCTCGGTCCAGCTTTCGCCCAGGTCCTCGGAGATCACGACGGTTGGTCCCCAGTGGGGGGAGAGCAGCCCGGCCAGGATGCGCGGCGGAGAATGCCTGGTGTCCAGGGCAATGCTGGCTACCTCGTTCATGAGGAAGAAGGGCCCGCTGAGCTTCCAGGCCGTGCGGTCGCTGCTTCGTGCCAGCCACAGGCCCTTGCGGGTGCCGATGGCAAGGAGGGTGTCCCCGGTCTGAGTCATGGCAGATATTGGACCACCCGGGAGACAGCTGGACAAGGGAATTCCGAAGCCGGCAGGAGCGCACCGGTTAGGGGCCGGATGGAAAATGCGCGGCCGGTGGGCTAAGGATGGAGGAATGGTTGCTCCTGAATCCCTGGACGTGCACGCTTGATCTACATCGATCCGCCGCTCTGGCCCGCCCATGGGACGTACTTCTCCCACCTGGTCTCCGACTCCTCACGGGAAGAGCTCCACGCGTTCGCCGCCGCAGCGGGAATTCCGCGCCGTGCCTTCGACCGGGACCATTACGACGTACCGCAGCAGCGCCATGCGGATCTGGTGGCCGCCGGAGCCACACCGGTTGACGGCGCCACGCTGGTCCGTGCTCTGATTGCCGGCGGACTGCGGATTCCGGCCCGCGAACGGGCAGCATCACTGGTGCATCCGCTGCGCCGGCGCTGGGACTCACTCGTCCCCGGCGCGGAGGACCTGGGTGCAGAACTGCTGAACCGCTGGGGTGAGCCACACCGGCAGTACCATGACCGGCGGCACCTGTTGCAGGTGCTGGAAGCACTGCACCGGCTGGGCTGTTCAGACCGTCCGGTGCTCCTGGCCGCCTGGTTCCATGACTCTGTATACGACGGCATGCCGGGCGTCGATGAGGAAGCCTCGGCGGTGCTGGCGGAAGACCTGCTGCCGGCTGCCGGAATACCGGCCGCCGAAACCGCGGAGGCGGCCCGGCTGGTCCGGCTGACGACTGCGCACGATCCGGGACCCGATGACGAACGTGGGAGGATGCTCTGCGATGCGGACCTTGCAGTGCTGGGCCGGGCACCGGCAGCCTATGACCGATACGTGGCCGACATTCGGCGCGAATACCGTCATGTCGGGAATTCCGCCTTTGCTGACGGGCGGCGGAGGATAGTTGAAACGCTGTTCTCCCGGGGGCGCGGACTGTACCGGACCCCCCGCGGCGAAGAGCTCTGGGGGCCGGCGGCACGGGCCAACCTCGCCCGTGAGCTGGCCGGTCTGCGGGGCAGTTCCCCCGCCGGGACCGGCAGCGGATCCGGAGCTGACCGTGGCTGAACCAACAGGCTTCGCCGGGCACCTGCGCGGAAGCTCCGGATACCGGAGGGTACTGGTGGGTCTGGCGGCTGCGGGGTTGGCGACCTTCGCGCAGCTCTATTCGGTGCAGGGACTGCTGCCCCAGATCGCTGCGGACTTTGAGGTAAGTGCAGCGACGGCGGCGCTGAGCGTCTCGGCGGCCACGCTGGGACTGGCCGTTGCCGTCATCCCCTGGTCAGCCGCAGCGGACCGTTTCGGCCGCCTGCCCGTCATGCGCGCAGCGATCATCGCTGCCGTCATCCTTGGGCTGCTGGTTCCGCTGTCCCCTGATTTCCCCGTCCTGCTGGTCCTGAGGTTCGCTGAGGGTACGGCGCTGGGCGGCATTCCCGCCGTCGCGCTCGCCTACCTGAGCGAGGAAGTCAGCCCAGTCCACGCGGCAGTCGCTGCCGGCACCTATGTTTCCGGCACCACGGTCGGCGGGCTCTCCGGGCGCATTTTGGCGGCCCCGGTGGGTGAATATTCCACCTGGCGCATAGGTGTCGCGGCGGTGAGCCTGCTCGCCGCCGCGGCCGCCGTCGTGTTTATGCTCGCCGCTCCGCGGCAGCGCGGCTATGTTCCGCGTCGAAGGGCCGACGGCGGGACTTCACTGGCCTTACGCCTCGCCGTGAACCTTCGCACGGGACGCCAGCTGGTGCTGTACGCACAGGCCTTCCTGCTCATGGGCGGGTTCGTGGCCGTCTACAACTACCTGGGATTCCGGCTCGGGCTTGCACCCTTCAATCTGCCACAGTCGCTCGCCAGTTCACTCTTCCTGGCGTACCTGGCCGGCACCTGGTCTGCCCGCTTCGCAGGCAAGGCCTCAGGGTGGGTGGGCGGAGGGCGCCGCACCGTGCTGCTGGCGTGCACGGCAGTCATGGCAGCCGGCCTGCTCCTGACCTTGCTTGAGTCCCTTGCGGCCGTGATCGCGGGCCTGGTGATCTTCACCGCAGGTTTCTTCGGAGCGCATGCGGTTGCCTCCGGCTGGGTGCCGGTCCTGGCACCGGACGGCCGGGCCCAGGCGTCCTCCCTCTACAACCTCGCCTATTACACCGGTTCCAGCGCGGTGGGCTGGGCGGCTGGACTGTTCTTCGAAAGTGCAGGCTGGAACGGGCTGGCCGGATTCGTGCTGGGCCTGATGTGTGTTGCCGCGGTCCTGGCGTCGACCCTGCCCGGAGGTCTGAAGCGGCCGGGCAGCAACCGCGCCGGCCGTAGGCTGGAAACGTGAAAACCCGGACCACCGCGCAGAACCGGACACTAGGGCGGCAGATTCTTGCCCTGGCACTCCCGGCGCTCGGCGCACTTATCGCCGAGCCGCTGTTCCTGCTCGCGGATGCCGCCATTGTGGGCCATCTGGGCGTCGACCAGCTCGCCGGAGTGGGGCTGGCCTCCACCGTGCTCCAAACTGCCGTAGGGCTGATGGTGTTCCTGGCGTATTCGACCACCGGAACGGTGGCCCGCTTCCTCGGCGGAAACCGGATCCGCGAGGCCGTCGCCTCGGGCAGGGACGGCATTGCCTTGGCAGTCCTGCTGGGTGCGGTGCTCTCCACGGCGGGAATCCTGCTTGCGCCCTGGCTGACCGGCGCCCTCGGGGCGGAGGGGGACGTGCAGCAGTTCGCAGTGGACTACCTGCGCTGGTCCATGCCTGGGCTGACAGCGATGCTGGTGGTACTGGCAGCGACCGGCGTGCTGCGCGGCCTGCAGGACACCAGGACGCCGTTGGTTGTTGCGGTTGCCGGTTTCAGCGTGAACATTGGACTGAATTTCCTGCTGGTCTACGGCTTTGACCTGTCCGTCACCGGCGCTGCCCTGGGCACCAGCATCAGCCAGTGGGGCATGGCAGCGGCCTACCTGGTAATGGTGGCGCGGATGGCCAGAAGGCAGGGGGTCTCCCTGAGGCCTGCGATTGCCGGCATCACCGCGGGCGTGCAGGTTGGTTCCTGGCTGATGCTGCGCACCGCGAGCCTGCGTATTGCGGTCCTCGCCGCCGTCGTGGTCGCCACATCCCAGGGGGCGGTCTCCCTCGCAGCCCACCAGCTGGTCATGACGTTCTTCACTTTCCTGGCGTTCGCGCTGGATGCCCTGGCAATTGCGGCGCAGGCAATGATCGGCAAGGAACTGGGCGCCGGCAACCGGGCGACGGCACGGGAGCTGACCCGAAAGATGTCAGTCTGGGGAGTCGGTTTCGGGATCATCACCGGCGTGCTGCTTGCCGCCGCGGCACCATTCGCCGGCTGGATCTTTACCACCGATCCCTCGGTGGTCCGTGCCCTTGCCGCAGGCCTGTGGGTGCTGGCTGCGGCGCAGCCGGTCTGCGGTCTGGTTTTCGTCCTGGACGGTGTGCTGATCGGTGCCGGCGACGCCAAATATCTGGCACTGACCGGCGTGCTCAACCTGCTAGCCTACCTCCCGCTCCTTTGGCGGGTCCATGCCTCCGGCCTGGAGGGCAGCTCCGGAATTGCCTGGCTGTGGGCGGCCTTCGGCCTCGGGTATATGACGGCGCGCGCGGTGACGCTTTACTGGCGGGCGCGCTCGGATGCCTGGATGGTGACTGGTTCGGCAACAAACAACACGAACGACTAAGCTAAGAATCGGCCGGACCGGCCGTCAAGCAACCTGAAAGCGGAGGCTCGCCGTGGGCGCACCCCACCCCAAAGCACCCTGGGTTCCGATTCTTCTCCGTTCCGTGATCGCCGCGGTCTACGGCGGAATAACCATCTTCTGGCAGGAACCCACACTTGCCGTGCTCGCATTCGCGGGAGGACTGTACTTCGTCCTGACGGGCCTGAGCCTGTGGCGGATGTCCACGCTGGCCCGTTCCTGTTCGATCCCGCAGGTGCCGGGAGCGCTGCTGGCATCCGCAGCGCTATACGCCGCGGCGGGCATTGTTGTTGCGCTGGCCCAGTCCACCACAGTCTTTGCCTACGTGGGCGGTGCAGCCCTGCTGGTTGGCGGCCTCATCGAGTTCGCGTTCTGGTTCCGGATCCGCAAGGACTTCACGCCGGCACGTGACTGGCTGATCACCGGTGGCGCCGCGATCGGCGCCGCGGCGCTGATGCCGGCCTTCCTCGCCTTGGCAGAAAGCAGCCACGTCCGTGCGCTGCTCGGGGTCAGCGGCGGCTCTGCCGTCATCATCGCAGTGGTTCTCGCTATCTCCGGGCTGGGCCTGCGCCATGACGCCAGCCTGGCACCGGAAAGCAGCGAAGCGTCGAAGGCCGTAAACTAGTACCATCCGCGGCTTCTACCGAAGGTAGAAAACCGCCCAGCCGACAACGCAGGAGGACAAATAGTGGCGAAGAGCCAGCCCGGCGGGACGCAGAAACGGAACTCCGTGAAGGCCCCGCTGGTTTTCTCCGCAGTCCTGGCCGTCATTGCCGGCATTACCACCATGATCTTCGCCACTGGCGGAGCCACCAAGGATCTGCGCTTTGACCTGGGTCTTACCGCCGCAGGGATCGCGTTTATCGCCTCCCTGCTGATTTCCTCGCTGCTTCTGATGACCGAGAAGCCGAACCCGGATCACCTCAGTGAAGGTTCCGGTGTTAACCGGAACTCCGCCAAGATCCCCGGCGGTGCAGGCAGCGTCGGGGCACCGGCCCCTCGCAGAGGAAAGGCCTCTGCTGAAGACGGCGGCCCCGCAGGGTCGGAGCCGAACGACACCAAGGACAACGGCGGCCACTAGGCCAGCCTGCGAATCAGCGTTTCCGGCCCTTCCCGGACTGGTTTCTCTTAGCCCTCGCGGCGGCGGTCCCCGCCGCCTGAGCGGCCGGCGGGGATGCCGGTCCCTCCAACAGCTGGTCAAGGCCAGTCTCCTCCGCCAGGTCCAGCAGGGAGGCAGGCGCCTGCAACCCTTCCGGCTCTTCCGGGTGACGGCGGAAGCGGCGGTGCAGCAGCAGGGCCGCGGCTGCGGCAGCCGCAGCCAGCGCACTGGCCAGGGTTGCCAGCGCGTTGAGGTACAGCCACAGGAACATTAGTACCGAAGGTACTGATGAGGGCAGCTGCAGCAGGCCAAGGGCTGAGAGCAGCCAGAAAAACGCACAGATTCCCAGGACGCTCCATGCAGTCCGGGCGGGCAGGGCAGAAAGCAGCTTTTGCTCCATCAGTGGCTCCTGGAAGCTGGGGTGCCGTACTGCTCGACCCGTCAAGTCTAGTTTTCCGCCGCTGCCCGCTGGACCCCATCCGCGCAAAAGCGTCCTGTGGAAGCAAAACATTCCCCGCCGGCGCTGCCCACCGGAAGACCGGGTGCGCCGGGGGCCAGCACCGTGAGCCGGCCCCCGGAGGCACTACCTACCGGGCAGCACCTGCCGATCCGCGGGTACGACGGCGGCTGACGCCAATTCCGGCGGCGCCGCCGGCCAGCAGGACTCCAGCGGCGGAAAGCAATGCAGTCAGCGATCCTCCGTCAGCACCGGTAGCGGCCAGTCCGCCCGGCGTCCGGGTAACAGCCGCGGCCTGCAGTGCCGTCACCGCGAAGGTGGCGGAGGCAGGGGCCGAGCCCACGCCGTCGAGCTCCTGCACGGCCGTGACGGTGAACTCTCCAGGTGTCCAGCTTCCGGCCTCAACGCTCCAGGTCCCGTCCGCGGCGACCACGGCGGCGAGTGTCGCCGAGCCGGTGTCCACCTTCAGCGCCGCCCCGGCGATCCCGGTGCCGGAGATGGTCTTCGGCGCAGAAGCCTCCGTGAAGACTTCACCGTCGCGCAGCGACGTAATGCCCGGTGCGGGGTGCAGCACGGTGAAGGCTGCAGCTGCGGCGGCAGACCGTGCCTTTCCTGCAACGCCGTCCTGCGCAGCGGCCAGCGTGTAGTTGTCCGGCGCCAGCGCTTCGTCCAGGGTGGCGGAAAAGAAGCCGGAGCTGTCGGCGGTGGCCGTGAGCGTCCCGGCCGCTGCCAGCGCCCGGGCGCCGGCGTCTTCACGTTCCCGGGCATCGCCAAGCTGAATCTCCACGGTTGCGCCGGGCTCGGCGAGCCCCTCGACCGCACTGAGCGCGCCAAGGGCTGCGGACCCATCCGCTGGTGAGAGCAGTACCGGAGCGTCCAGCGCCGAATGCGCAGTGACGAGGTTGTAGACAGTGGTTGCCGACTTGTTGAACCCGTTGACCGCTCTAACACTGAAGCGGGTGGCTTCACCGTCCTGGACAGTCCGGGGAACCGGCATGGACCAGCTGCCGTCCCCTCCCACGGGGATCTCGCCGCCAACTCCTGCGACGCTGACCCGTACCACGGAGCCCGCCGGAGCAGTTCCGGAAAGCAGCTGGTCGGTGTACACGGTGTCACCGTCTTTCACGTTCAGTGCGGGCGCCTCCAGGAATGCGGCGACGGAATAGCCGGGCACGTAGGCCAGGGCGGTTGCCAGGTCCGCAGATCCAACCGAGTCGATCGCGCCGTCATCATCGGTGTCAAAGCCGGCGCTGACCAGCCCGACGGCGGTGCTGCCGCTAATTACCGGTCCGCCGGAGTCGCCGGGGGCGCCCTGGACGTTCGAGATGAATCCGGTCACCGCGCGGATATCCGCCGGGTCGGTTCCGTTGTTGTGGCCCGGGACGGCGAAGATGGCCAGTTCCTGGACCGTGCCACAGTCCCAGCCGGTGGTCAGCCCGGAACGGCACACCGGAGAACCGACGACGGGCGTACCCACTCCTGTGATTCGGGTGGTTGTTTCGGAAAGATCTGCACCGGCCCACTCGGTCACCTCCGGGCGCAGCTCAAGGTCGGTGTTGATTGAATCGATGACGGCCACGTCGGTGCCAAAGGTGGCCGGGTCCGGATTGTCTGGATTGACCGTCGCGTTCCCCGGACCGCCGAAGACCGAAGCGCTGAAGGTTCCCAGGGCCGTAGTGACCGCATCTTCCTGGGTTTGCGGTGCCAGCAGCGTGTTGTGGATCGTTCCGTCGAGCGTGCAGTGGCCCGCGGTAATGACGGCCGGATTTCCCGAGGGATCCCAGCCGTTGAAGCCGATGGAGCAGGCCGCATACCCGCCCCCGGCATCGCCGAGGAAGCCCTGCCCGCCGAATACCTCCTGGGCCAGCGGGGTCCCGGCGCCGGCAGCGTCCTGGATGGCCACGTTCGTGAAGCCGTGCGCGTAGTCAGCCGGGGACGGCGCAGACGCGGTGGCCATACGGGCATTGTCCTGCGCCCGGGACACTTCAGGATCGGCAACCCTGATAGTGAATCCGTCAGCGCCCAGCCCGATGGACTGCAATCCCTGGACACCGAAGGCGGCGATGTAGTCACGGGCGAGTTCGGCCAGGTCAGTTGCCGTGCGCCGGGGCTGGCCGTCATCGCGCACCATCGCATCTTCCGCCGGAGCAGGGGCCGGTTCCAGCGGCACCTCCGCCTCAACAGGTTTCCCGGCCGGGTCCTCGGCTGCTGCATTCTCGGCCGCCGGGTCTCCCGCAGCGGGGTTTTCCGTAGCCGGGTCCGCTGTCTCTGAGTCCTCTGTTTCCGGGACGGCAGGCGCAGGAGCCGGTGCGTCCGCACCGCCGTCACCGGCAGGAGGAGCCAGGAGGCGTGCACCCAGGGCCTCGGCCTGTGCCTGCAGTGCGGCGCCGGTGCCGTAAACCAGGATTTCGCCGTCTCGAAGTTCGAGTCCGGAGAAGCCCTCCGTGGCCCGGAGAGCCGGCAGGGCCGCGCCCGCGCGGCTGCCTGCCTCTCCCGCCGCCCGGAATTGCTCCTCGGTGATGCCGAGATCCCGAAGCAGTGCCTCCGCGAGTCCCGGGGGAAGCTCAGCAGCAGAGGCGGCGGCCGGCTGGTCCGGCACGGCGTCGGCACTGACGCCCGAACCTGGTGCGGCCTGGGCCGGCACTCCGATCAGAAAGGCTCCCGCAGCCAGCGCAGCGGCAGCTGCCATGGCCCGTACCGGTGCGGGTGTATCCCGCGTTGCTCTTTTCACGTTCTTGAACCCCCATTAGGCGCTGGCCAGCCGCAAATGAGCCGGGCACGCCGCAGGGGCCTTGTGGACCGGAGCTTCGAGACTGGAAGGTGAACCCGTCATCGGAGATGACCGGTCTGCCGGAGGGTAACTGGCAGAGTCCGCGAGGACAATTGGAAAAGCTACTTGTTTTGGTCCTCAAGTACCGGCGCCGATGACGCGAGACGGCGCCGGTACGCCCGAACGTGCTGCCGGTTGCCGCAGTTTCCGGTGTCGCAGTAGCGGCGGGACCGGTTGCGGGACAGATCGACGACGGCGTTGCCGCAGTCCGGTGCGGCGCAGGTCCGCAGCCTGGCCAGCTCGCCGGCCCGGACGACGTCGGCCAGTGCCATTGCCGCCTCCGTGGCCATCCGGTCAGCCAGCTCGGCTTCCGGAGGAGTGCAATGCAGGTGCCAGTCCCAGCCGTCATGCCGGACTAGCTGGGGGAGTGCGCTCGCCGCGAGGAGGAGGCGGTTGATTCCATCCACCAGCTCTTCCTCGCCGGCGGTCCACAAGGCGGTGAGCTCCGCCCGCAGGCGGTGAACCGCTTCAAGTTCCCGGGGTGTGTGGGAGCGGGATCCGGAGAACTGTTCCTGGGCCAGGAACCGGGTCAGTCCGGCGTCGTCTGCCAGTGGATCGGGATCCTGGGAACCGGTATTTACCAACGCCGCAGCGGTGGACAGCGCCACTTCGGTGTCATAAGTGAAAACCATCTTGACTCCTGACATTGGCGACTTTAGTGTCACTAGCATAGGCCCTCATAGCTCGTGACATGCCAGCCGGGAGCGGGCCCGTCCCCTGGAAAGGTCCTCCATGGCAAAATCCATCTCCCTGCGTGCTGCCGGAACGGTGCGTGCGCGCAACGCGGGGGCTTCGGGCCTGCTGATCGCGCTGCTCTCCTCTTCGGTCTTTGGCCTCTCGGGTTCCTTTGCCAAATCCCTCATGGAACAGGGCTGGACGCCCGCCACGGCAGTGGCTGTCCGGATGGGCGGAGCGGCAGCCGTCCTGCTCATTCCCGCCCTCATTGCGCTGCACGGGCGCTGGTACCAGGTGAGGCAGAACTGGAAAACCATCGGGCTCTTCGGCCTGGTGGGCGTGGCAGGCTGCCAGTTCTTCTACTTCAACGCAGTGGAGCGGCTCTCCGTGGGTGTAGCCCTGCTGCTGGAGTTCCTGGCACCGGTGCTGATGGTGCTGTGGATCTGGCTGCGGACCCGGCGCCGCCCCGGCGCGGCCACCATCGCCGGTGCCGCTGCCGCCGTCGTCGGCCTTGTCCTGGTGCTGGACCTTGGCGGCGACCTGCGCGTGGATCCCCTCGGAATCATGTGGGGCCTGGCCGCGGCAGTGTGCCTCGCCATGTACTTCTTCATTACCGCCAAGCAGAATGACACGCTCCCTCCGCTCGTGCTGACTACGGGCGGGCTGCTGGTGGGCGCGGCGACCATGGTCCTGCTGGGGCTCACCGGCCTGCTGCCTGTCGGATCCAGTACCAGCGACGTCGAACTGGCCGGCTGGGTCACGCGGTGGTGGGTGCCGCTGGTGGGCCTTGTGCTCCTCTCCACCGTCCTGGCCTACGTCACCGGCATCATCGCCGCCCGGGCCCTCGGTCCCCGCGTGGCATCCTTTATTTCCCTGACCGAAGTCCTGTTCGCCGTTCTCTGGGCCTGGCTCCTGCTTGCGGAACTGCCGCGTGCCGTGCAGCTGGCGGGCGGCGCCTTGATTGTCACGGGCCTCGTGCTGGTGCGCCTGGACCGCAAAACCGACCTGCCGGACGTATCCGGCGAGGCGGTTCCGGCCGAGGACCCTGAACCGGTTGAGGCCGGGCGGCATGACCAGCCGCTGGATCAGGGTAGGCTCACCGGCAGAGACAGGCACTAGGACAAACGGGAGCGCCACAACGATGTACCCTTCCACTTCGCATCTTCGCGGGAGATCCTGCCTGGCCGGTGGCAGCGGAGCCGTGGGGGCCGAAGCATGAGCCCCACGGCCGTCAAGCCGGCGGCGCGCTCCCGCTGGACCAAACTGATCTGGCTGATTCCGGCGTCGCTCGCCGCCCTTGCGCTGGTTGTGCTGGCAGCCCGGTGGCTGCGCGAAACCTCCGGCGGCCAGGAGTTCCTCAGCATGTACCCCGGGCACACGGAGCTGCCTGCCGGTGCTCCGGTTGGCCTCCCCGCCTGGGTGGGATGGCAGCACTTCCTGAACTCGCTGCTCCTGCTGCTGATTGTCCGGTCCGGGTGGCTGATCCGTACCCGCCAGCGGCCGGTGGGTTCGTGGACCCGCAACAACAAAGGGTTGATCCGCACTCGGAACCAGCCCAAGAGGATTAGCCTGGATCTGTGGTTCCACCTCAGCCTGGATGTGCTCTGGGTGCTCAACGGACTGATCTTCTACATCCTGCTGTTCGCGACCGGACAGTGGATGCGGCTGGTTCCCACCAGCTGGGGCGTCTTCCCGAACGCGGCCTCCACGGCGCTGCAGTACGCTTCGCTGGACTGGCCCACTGAAAACGGCTGGGTGAACTACAACAGCCTGCAGGTGCTCTCCTACTTCTCCATCGTCTTCATCGCCGCTCCGCTGGCCATCCTCACCGGCCTGCGGATGTCCCCTTCATGGCCCGCAAAGTCGAAGCGGCTCAACAAGGCGTTCCCGATCGAGGCAGCCAGGGCACTCCACTTCCCGGTGATGGTTTACTTCGTGCTGTTCATCGTCGTCCACGTGACACTGGTCCTGACCACCGGCGCACTGCGGAACCTGAACCATATGTACGCTGCCACTGACGGGACGGGCTGGACCGGATTCTGGTTCTTCGCGGCGTCGCTGGCGGTGATGGTGGCAGCATGGGTTGCTGCCCGCCCGCTGTTCCTGCGTCCCGTGGCCGCCCTGACCGGCAAGGTTTCCCGGTAGGAAATCCTGCCGGCCCGGGCGGGCTAGGTGTACTGACCTGAGAGGTTAGGTACGCGGCTGGCTGGTGGTTGGCCTTTGAGTGAGGTGTGCCCGCGGTGATGATTGTAGTCATGAAGCCATGCAGGAAAGGCCTGGAGTCTTTCCGCTTCTGACCGGTAGGGCCGGGCGTACGCCCATTCCTCTAGCATGGTGCGGTTGTACCGCTCTACCTTGCCGTTGGTTTGGGGGCGGTACGGGCGCGTGAACTTGTGCTTGATGCCAGTCCCGAGTGCCTCCGCGAAGGTGCGGGAACGGTAACAGGAGCCGTTATCCGTCAGAACCCGCTCAACAGTGATCCCGTGCGCGGCAAAGAAGGCATTCGCCCGGTGCCAGAAGCCCGCCGCGGTGTCCTTGCGCTCATCGCCCAGGATTTCGGTATAGGCCAGCCGGGAGTGGTCATCTACCGCGTTATGCAAAAAGGCATATCCAGGCCGCCGGTTGGCCTCGCTGCCAGTCTTGTTCCGGTTCCCGAGTGCCTTGCCCACCATGCGGTGTCCGCCGCCGTCAGGGATCCGCCCGAGTTTCTTGATGTCCACGTGAACGAGGTCCCCGGGTGCCGCGTGTTCGTATCGGCGGATGACCCGGCCCGTGGCCCGGTCCTGCCAGGTCAGCCGTGCTAGTCCGTAGCGCGAAAGCACCCGGTGCACTGTTGAGGGATGGATCCCCAACCGGTATCCGATCCTTGCCGGGCCCCACCGCCTGTTCACACGCAGGCCAACGATGCGCCGTTCGGTCCGGCTGCACGTCCGGCCCGGGCTGTGGTGTGGTCGGCTGGAGCGATCAGCCATGCCTGCCGGGCCCAGCTCGCGGTATCGTGCCGCCTACCGGGCCGCTGTGGTGGCCGAGACCTGGAAACGTTCAGCTGCCCGCCGTAAAGACCACTGGTCCTCAACGACGCAGCGTGCCAGCTGCAGGCGGCCTCGGGGCGTGAGTGTGGCATTAGCATGGGACATGGAAGACCTCCGGGTTGGTGTGCTCTAGACAAGCTCCACCTCACCCGGAGGTCTTTCTTATGTCACCCTGCCACGCCGTAGCTGTCTCTAACGTCCGTGGTCAGTACACCTAGGCGTCTGCGGCCGTGGCCGGCACGCCTGACTGCTCATCGCGGATTTGGCGCTTGAGGATCTTGCCGGTGGGACCCTTGGGCAGCTCGTCGGTAAAGATCACCCGGCGCGGATACTTGTAGGCAGCGAGCCGGTCCTTGGCGAACTGCCGGATCTCCTCGGCCAGTGCCTGCCGTCCGTCATTCCCAGCGCCTGCGGCGTCGGGTTTCAGGCCGATGACCGCGGCTACTTCCTCGCCGTTGAGCTCATCCGGTACCCCAATGACGGCAGCCTCGGAGACTGCCGGATGTTCGTAGAGCACTTCCTCGACCTCGCGCGGGTACACGTTGTAGCCGCCGCGCAGGATCATGTCCTTCTTGCGGTCCACTATGTAGATGTTCCCCTCGTCGTCGAAGCGGGCCAGGTCTCCGGTGCGGAACCAGCCGTCAGGAATCGCTGCTTCGGTCGCCTCCTGGTTGTTCCAGTACCCCTTCATCACGCCCAGACCGCGGACGGACAGCTCCCCGATCTCTCCAATCGGCACGTCGCGGCCCTCGCCGTCGAGCATTCGCACCTCCATGCCGGAGACAGGCCTGCCGATTGAGCCGGGCCGCCGGCCTCCGCCGGGGAGGTTGAAGGACACGATAGGGGAGGTTTCGGACAATCCGTAGCCTTCGAGGAGGTCGATGCCGAAAACCTCCTCGAACTCCCGCAGGACTTCCAGCGGCATGGGCGCGCCGCCGGTGATCGCGCCGCGCAGCGGGGAGGTGTCCGTCTCCGAGAGCTTTGGGTGGCGTAGCATCGCTATGTACATGGCCGGCACGCCCTGGAAGATGGTTACCTTGTCCCGTTCGATGACCGCCAGTGCTTCACCGGGGTCAAACCGGGCCAACAGGCTGACCATGGCGCCGGCCAGCACCGCGGCGTTCAGGGCCGAGGTCTGTCCGAACACATGGAAGAAGGGCAGGCCGCCAAAGATCACGTCACTCGCCTGCGTGTCCAGGAGGTCCCGCGCCACCTCGGCGTTGCTGCGGAGGTTGTCATGGGTGAGGGCGGCACCCTTGGGCCGCCCGGTGGTTCCGGAGGTGTAAAGGATGACAGCGACGTCGTCCCCGTCCACTTCCGCAACTGAATCATCCGCCTCGCTGTCCGCGAGGAGCTGCCTGAAGCTCCCGGTGTTGACGGGAATGACGTCGACCCCGCCGGCCTCCCGGGCGCCGGCAGCTGCTTCCGGGAGCATGAGTTCGAACGCAAAGAGCAGTGCGGCCCCTGAATCCTTCAGGGTGTGGGCCACCTCTCGGCTTTTCAGGAGCGGGTTCATCGGCACCACCACCGCCCCATACCGCAGCACGCCGTAGTACACCGAAGCCATGGGCGGGATGTTCGGCATCATGAGTGCCACGCGGTCTCCGCGCTGTACCCCGCGGGCGCGGAGCAGCCCCGCCACTCTTGCGCTCATCACGTTCAGCATCGAATAGCTGATGACCGTGTCGTTGATCCGCAGGGCGGGACGGTCGGGTACCCGTGCAGCGGTTTCGGTCAGGATTCCAGCGAGGTTGGGCATGAACGATCTCCTTTGATCGGGCCCGGGACGAGCCGCACTGCTGCGAGGCTACCAACCTGCCGCCCCGGGGGGGGAATGCCTGGCGGGCCGTCCCGCCCTCTATATGGCCGGCGGCACCGCGTATGTCGCCGATCCGGTAGGCTCGCGGGTGCTGACGGTGGAGTCGGAGTCCGGAGCGGTGGGTCGCAGTGACGGCCCGCCCGCCGTACCCAATGAGCTTCCGGCTCTGCGGTGAAGGTCAGCCGGGGAGCGGGGAACCACCGTAACCCTTTTCCGTCTTGATTGATTTGCATCTACCTTGGACGTGGGGGCAGTGCCGACCGAAGGACCGAACCATCAGAGATCTGCAGGACAGGGCGAAAGCCACACGCGATGCCATCCTCGCCGGCGCGGCGTCGGTTTTCGAAGAGATGGGCTACGGCCGGGCCTCGCTAAGCCAGGTGGCGGAACGGGCCGGGGTCACCAAGGGCGCCCTCTACTTCCACTTTCCGTCCAAGGAAGACCTGGCCCGGGCTGTCATCGCTGAGCAGCACGGCTACATCACCGCGGACAATACCGCGGTACTGAACCTGGGCCTGCCTCCGCTGGAGTCCATGATCGTGCTGTGTCGGAGGTTCGCCGAGAACCTGCTCCGGCAGCCCATCGTCCGGGCGGGAACCCGGCTGACCCTCGAGGCCTCGATTTTCCATGAGGACGTCCGCCAGCCCTACGACGACTGGGTTGAGGTGATGGCGCGCCTCGCCGGCCAGGCACAGGATCAGGGGCAGCTCCGGCAGGACCTGGACGCTCCGGCCTTCGGCCGCCTGGTCGTGTCCGCCCTTGTTGGCGTGCAGATTACGTCCGCAGTGCTGACAGGCCGCTCGGACCTGTTGGAGCGGGTTGAGCAGATGTGGGAACTGATGCTCCCCGGCGTCGTGGTTCCTGCGCTCGTTGACAGGATTGGTTTGCTTGTCCGGTATTCCCCGGGGAGCGGCCAGCCGCCGACGGATTCGAAGAAGTAGTTGCCTCCAAGTCAAAAACCGGTCAACCGTCTTGTTTTAATCTCGCTAAGCATTTAAGCTCTGGGCTGTGGGGGGGTACTGGGAGAAAAACCGGGAGCCTCTTCCCGCCTGTCCCGCTCGTTGTGTGGACGCAGCGGTGTGTGACGGGGGCGGGATGAGTACCGGCTCCCCGGTTCCGCAGTAGGGGAGGGCGGGTGGAGGCTTGTGCCGCCACCCGCCTGTGCTGTCTCCCGGCTTGAAGCCTAGGAAGAGGCCGCCGCCGCTTCGCGAGCACCGGAGAAGCAGCCAGCTGTCGAGCGTGCCGGCTATGGCAATGAGCACCAGCGCGGCCAGGATCCCGGAGCGCTTCAGGCCATCGGGGCCAGCGATATGTACAAATGTGCATAACCATGCCCTCTGCAGAGTGCAAGGAAAAAGGCAGGCGCCAAGCTGCCCGCCTTCGTCCCGTCCGCCGCGGCGGCGCTTATTCCTTCTTCAGTTTGTCCTGCACGGAGCCGGCAATCTTCTCTACCGTGTTCGGCAGTTCAGTGGTCCCGTAGTAACGCGAATCCGGGTGGGTGGGCGGTGGCATCGGGGCCGACGTCGTGGGTCCGTCGTGATACGTAAACTCGCCCTTGCCGTCGGGCGTGGGGCCGGAGGCCCACGACCCTTCGGCTGCGGCGGCACCGTCGGAGAAGTTCAGGTACTGGTAGGAGACGGACCTTTCCTCCTTCTTGAGCGGGAAGTTGCTCGGCACCGGCAGGCTTTCGGTGCCCTCCTCCTGCAGCTCGCGCGCAGCGGCCAGCCACTGGTTTTGGTGCATGGTGTCCCGCGCCAGCAGGAAGGACAGCATGTCCCGGACGCCGGCGTCGTCAGTCATGTGGTAGAGCCTGGCAACCTGCACCCTGCCCTGCATCTCAGCGTTGGCATTGGCCGTGAAGTCGGCCAGCAGGTTCCCGCTGGCGGTGATGTAGCTGCCCTGCCAGGGGTTTCCGTTGCTGTCCACAGGACGGGCACCGGCGCCCGCGACGATGGCCTGCTGCATGTCCGTGCCGCCGATGACCGCGGCAATCGCGGGATCTGACTGGACGGCATCTTCGGTGATTCCCAGCGGCGCCTTCTCCAGGAGCTGGGCGATCATGGTGGCGAGCATTTCCACGTGGCCGAATTCTTCTGCTCCGATCCCGAAGAGCAGGTCCCGGTACTTGCCCGGGATGTGCGTGTTCCATGCCTGGAAGCTGTACTGCATGGCCACAGTGATTTCGCCGTACTGGCCGCCCAGGACCTCTTGGAGCTTCCGGGCGTACACGGCGTCTGGCTGGTCCGGGGTTGCTTTGAACTGCAGTTCCTGTTTGTGAAAAAACATTCTGCCCTCTCTAAGCCGATCGGACGATCCGCCGCCGGTGCGACCTGTTGGTGGCCGGAAGCGGCGAACCCTTGGTAATAGAAACTAGCTACTTTCTTGATTCTGCGAAAGTGCTAAGTAAGCTTATATTACGTGTTAACGACCTTAGGGCATGCTGATGGAGAACTGTCACGGCGAAGGGGGTTCCGCGCCTCCGGCTGCCTATATTCTTCCGCTGAAACGCAGAGCTCCGGGTGGGCTCGAAGACCTTCCGCAATACTTGGAACGGGTGGCTGAATGGGCCGAAGTCCTGGTTATGGACGGCTCGCCGCCGGAGGTTTTTGCCTCTCATTCCCACGAGCTTCCTCACGGCGTGCGGCACGCGGCGCCGGCATTTGCCTGCTTGAACGGTAAGGTTGCCGGCGTCCTAACCGGACTTGACCTGGCCCGGGCAGAGCTTTGCGTCATAGCTGACGACGACGTGCGCTACACGGAGGAGGCGTTCGGGCGGGTGGTGACACTCCTGAAGGACGCAGACGTTGTCCGGCCGCAAAACTATTTCGACCCCCTGCCGTGGCACGCCCGGTGGGACACCGCCCGGACCCTCCTGAACCGAGCCCTGGGGGCGGACTACCCCGGCACCCTGGGCGTGCGCCGGTCCGTGCTGCTGAGGGCAGGCGGCTACTGCGGCGACGTACTGTTCGAAAACCTTGAACTGATCCGCACCGTCCAGGCCGCCGGGGGCGTGGAAGTGCGGGCCTCGGACCTCTTCGTGGCCCGCCGTCCGTGCAGTGCACGGCATTTCCTGACCCAGCGCGTGCGCCAGGCCTATGACGGTTTCGCGCAGCCGCTAAGGCTGGCCGCTGAGCTCGCGCTGCTCCCCGTCCTGGCAGCTGGAACCTGGCGGTATCGCCCCTTTCCTGCAATTGCCGCAGCGGCAGCCGCCGGCCTCGCGGAACTGGGCCGGAGGCGCTGCCGCGGTACGGATGTGTTCCCGGCGTCGTCGGCCCTGTGGGCGCCGGCCTGGGTGCTGGAGCGCTCCCTAACTACCTGGGCGGCGCTGGGACAGCGTCTCGCCGGCGGAGTTCCCTATGCCGGGGCGCGGATCAGCAAAGCGGGCCATTCGCTCAGGGAACTGCGGCGGATGCTGCCCCGGCGCACCCCGGTGCCGGTCCGGCACGTCTTCGGCCAGCTCACAGCGCTCGGCCCCGGTCCCGCCGCGGATGAGTCCGCGCTGCCGAAAGGCTGTCAGCCAGCCGCCCATGGGCCAGGCTCCCCACCGTTCGTAGAAGAGGTTGGCGTTGCGGACAATGTCCGCCAGATGCTGCACCGGCGGATCTTCCGTGGGATGCCACTGGTGGTAGGCGCGGGCGGCGCCCACCCAGGCGAGGCCGACGCCGCTGCGCCGGGCGAGGCGGGCAAAGTCGGTGTCCTCCCCGCCGTAGCCGGTGTAGTCCTCGCAGAAGCCGCCGATTCGCCGCCAGGTTTCGGCAGTCACGGCGAAGGACAGGGACCAGAACAGGTCCGGGCTGTCGTCCGGAACCACCGTCCCCGGTTCCGGTGCAGGCCGGACCGGATGGGGGTTGTCCAGCCGGGCCAGCCCGGAGAGGTCATATCCGTCCGCTCCCGGCGGATCCAAGTAGGTCACCGGCCCGCAGAGCAGCCGGCCGGCTCCCGCAGGATCCCTTGCCGCCTGCTCGTAACCGGAGAGGAGCTCCGGGGCAGGGAGGCAGTCCACATCCAGGAAGACCAGCAGTTCTGCCCCGCGCCCCAGGGCGGTTTCGGCCCCCCGGTTGCGGGCCCGCGCCAACGGCAGGTTTCCGCCCGTGGAATCCACCCGGAGGACGGTTCCGGCCACGTCCGGATGAGGCGGCGGAATCTCCGGATCATCCATCGCGACCACCAGGTAGTCTCCAGGCCGGACGGTTGAAGCATGCAGGGCCTGCTGCTGGGCGGCGAGGTGCGCATGCCGGCCGTGTGCCAGGGTTATGACGGCGGTTTTCATGCCCCGGCTCCGGACCGTACGGCTGCGGCGGACGGTAAGCCTCCATGGAGCCCGCGGTCAGTGGGAAGCGCGGTTATCCCAGCTGTCCGGGCGATGACCCGGGCGGCCCGTTCAGCACCTTCGCCGTCGTTCCACACAGTCCACTTCCGTCCGTCGAGCCGGGCGGCGGCTTCCAGCACGGCGCCCCAGTCCTGCCGGGCGAACCCGGAGGACACAATCACGGGAACGTCCATTCCCGCCAGCGCCTCGCCGGTGGTGGCCTGTTCCCGGTAGGGGCGGTCCTGCGGAACTACTACCGCCGGCACTCCGACGGCGGCAACATCCGCCAGTGCGCCCTGCCCGGCATGGGTAACCACGAGGTCAGCCGCGGCCAGGTAGGGCAGCGGATCGGCCGTGCGGTTCCCTGCGGTGGTGCCGAGCGGCAGCCACTCCACGCCCGGTGTCTGGCTCCGGGCGTCACGCAGTGCGGCGTCATCCATTCCGCCGCCGCCTGAACCGCCGAGCACCAGGACGCGGGATATTGGCCCCGGAGCCCGTCCTTCGCGGACCGGGATTCCCGAGATGGCCCCCACCGCCTGGACCGGCACGTCCCCGTCCGTGTGCAGCATCTTCGGTGCTTCGGGCGGCCAAGCGGCGATCACCGCATCTGATATGCCGAAGCCGATGGTGTGCGGCCGGTCATTCCGTACCCCCGGCAGGGCGACGGTGACTATTGGAACGCCGTGCAGCCGCGCCAGCAGGGCCGCTTCCACGGACACGTCGGCAACGATCACGGCCGGATCGGTCTCCTGGATCCAAGTGGAAAGCTGCGCCATCCGGGCCCGCATCCCCGGGTCCCGGGCGGGGACCCAGTGGAGGAAACCGTTGGCACCAACGCTGCGCGGCGCAGCGGAGTTGTCATCCGGTTCGAGCTGAACCCATCCGCCCTGCCAGCCGGCGGGCCGGGGCAGCGTAGACAGGCCGGTAACGCACCCGGCTGGCAGGAAGGCGGCAATTGCCTGCGCGCGGCGGAGGTGGCCCATGCCGTGGTGATGGATGTAATACCCGATCATGCGGCGGCCTTCAGGGTGCTGGCCTCCTGAAGCAGCGTTTCGTACTCATCCACCATCCGTTCGTGCGAGCAGAACGACTCCGCCCGGAGCCTGGCTTCGCTGCGGTCCAGGGTGCAGGCCGCCTGGAGGGCGCCGGCCAGGCTGGAGACGTCGTCGGGCTCCGCCAGCCGGCCGCAGTGCTCCGTGAGGATTTCAGGAAGGGCGCCGCGGTGGAAGGCCGCAACCGGCGTGCCGGAGGCCAGGGCCTCGGCCGCCACCAGTCCGTAGGGTTCATCCCAGCGGGGCGTGACCAGCGCGGCACGCGCGTTCCCGACGGCGGCGCGCAGCCGCACGTGGTCCAGGTGTCCCAGATACCGGATGTCCTCACTGAGCAGGGGTTCGATCTCGGTCCGGTAGTACGCACGGTCATAGATGGGTCCGGCAAGGTCCAGCGGGATCCCCGCGGTGCGGGCCGCGCGGATCGCCAGGTGCGTGCCTTTTTCCGGCACGATCCGCCCAAACCAGATGGCCGGCCCGCCGCCCGGGCCGGGCTGCCATGATCCGGTATCCACACCGTTGCGGATGGCAGTGCTCTTCACCAGCGGTGCCCAGGCGTTGCTGGTGTGGGCGCTGACGGCAATGAAACGTGTCAGCGGCCCCCGCACCTGGATGGCGGATTCGAGCCAGCCCACCGGGGGAGTGTGCAGGGTGGTGATCAGGGGAATCCGCAGCATCCGGGACATGGCCACAGGCAGGTGGTGGATGCTGGTGTTCAGGACCGCGTCGTACTTCCGGTCGCCGTGTTCGGCGAGGTCCAGCATCAGTGACAGATACGCATGGTGTTCGCCCATCCATTGCTCGGGCAGGGCGCCGACGTCGTTCCTCGCCGCGTCGCTTGACTCGAACACGGGCACGTCCAGGAACTCGACGCCCAGCTTGGGGTCCGATCCTTCGGCCGCGAAAAGCGTGATGTCATGGCCGCGGGCGGTGAGGGCGGAGACCAGGGCGTGGGTGTGCGCCTCCAGTCCGCCGGCGAAGGGTTCGGCGATGGGGAACCGGGAGGGACCAATGATGCAGAGTCTCATTGCAGCACTCCGGTGCGTGCCAGGAGCCGGGCGTAGATCCTGGAGTGTGCTGCAGCGACGTCGTTGCGCTGGGCGGCGCGGTCTGCGGGAGCCAGGGGTGCAGGCAGCCCCGCGCTGCGGGCCGCGCGGACCGCTGCTCTAAGGGATGCGGCGTCCAGGCCGGCTTCGTTGTGGGTGTAGCCGAACACCGGACCCTGGTCCGCGTAGAAGCCGCAGTCCGGTGCCGCGACCACCGTGCCCAGGTCCCGGCAGGCCTCCAGCCAGCCCGAATGGGTCCCAAAGCGGTAGGGCAGCACCGAGAGATCGAGGCTCGCCAGATACTCCCATAGCCGGTCATCCGGCAGGAAGTCGTGGATGCGAAGGTCCAGCGGCCCGCCGGCTGCTTCCTCCGCTTGGAGGAACGCTGCCAATTCGGCGTCGTACCGTGCGCCGTCGCGCTGGAGCACGTCGCAGTGTCCGTTGACCTGCACCACCATGCCGCCGTCCTCCCGCGCCAGATCGAGAAGTGTCCGGATGACGGGCAGTGGTTCCATGCTGGCGCGGAGGCTCTTGACGTGGACCCCCACCCGGTAGGGACCTCCAGTGGTCCGCGGCCGGCGCGCATAGTCCGCCATAGTGTCCAGCTCGACGACGTGCGGGTGGGGAATGACTTCGGCCTTCCGGTCCCAGCGGCGCTCGATTTCAGCGGCGGCGCCCTCCGTGAGCGTGATCAGGGCGTCGGCGCCGGGGATGAGCACATCCAGGTGCGCGTTGTGCGCGGCGGGGGATTCATGGTGGGGATTGCGCAGGTCATGAACGGTGTAGATCAGCGGCTTGCCATGCCGGCGAAGTGCGGTGACGACTTCCTGCAGCGAGGCCGGTTCCTGCGCGTCGAAGCCAAAGTGGATGTGGAAGACGTCGAAGGAGTCGTGGTTCGCGTCGATCCATCCGGTATTCAGCATGACCGGGGGCCACCACTTGCCGGTGGCTGGGTTGTCCGGGGAATCGGGATCCGGATCTGGCAGGCGGTGAACCTCGGGCACTCCGGGAAGATTTCCCTGCGCCGGACCAAGATGGTGGATGTAGACATGTCCTGCCGGAACACTGGCGACCCGAATACGGTTTGGTGGCAGCAACCTGGGACCCCTTTTGGTTATGGCGGACGCCCGTGCATCAGGGCGCTGCCGTGCGAGTGGTGTAAATAGTAAGTACCGTTAGTAATCAATAGCATACGAACGCTGAAAGGTGGCAAAGCCCTAAATGGACGCAGTGGAAAACGCGCTGGAAGAACTCCCGCACCGGATCGCAGAGGAAGTTGAACGGGCCAAGCTCATAGTGGGACTCGCTGAGTCCCTGACCTGCGGAAACCTCACCGGCGCCCTGGGTAAGGGCGGCAACAGCGGCGAATGGCTCAGCGGGGGAATCGTTGCCTACCTGACGGAAATCAAGCAGACCGTGCTGGGGGTCAGCGACGGCCCTGTGGTTAGTGCACGCTGCGCCGAGGAGATGGCCGCCGGCGCCGCGAAACTCTTCAACGCGGACCTGACCATCTCTACCACGGGTGCTGGAGGCCCGGGCCCGCTGGAGGGCCAGCCGTCCGGAACCGTCTTCATCGGCTGGAGCCTGCGGGGCGAAACCGGCTCGGCCAGGTATTCCTTTGACGGTGAACCGGCGGAAGTCCTGGAGAAAACAGAAGCCGCGGCGCTGGAGAAGCTGTACGAGCTGGCGCAGAACGCGTAGCGGGTCCGGACCAGCCCGGCGCCCGCCCTGCAGGCCTATGGCGCCCGGCCCGGCAGCCATGCTGCCGGGCCAAACCGGCCATCAGGCCGGTTCCAGCAGCCCCTTGTCCAGCACCAGCTCCACGGAGAGGGTCTTGTAGCCTTCGGACTCGAAGAGCACCGTGACGGTTTCATCCTCGTAGCTCATGACCATTCCCGGCCCCCACTCAGCGTGGATAACGCCGGACTGCAGGGGAAACGGCTGGGGCGTCTCTGACTCCCCGGGACCCAGTTCTTCGCCGTTTGCTTCCGCGCGCTCGCAGTTGTCGCAGTAGCCGCACATATCCGGAGCGTCTTCACCGAAGTAGTTGAGCAGCAGCCGGCGCCGGCATTCACCGGTTTCCGCGTACTGACGCATCATCTCCAGCCGGGATTCCTCGATATTCTGGCGCTTCTCGGAGAACTCCAGGGCTGCCCTGACCGCGGTCTTGGCGCCCACCCCGCCCCGGGCCAGGTAGCCGTCCTCAGAGACGGCGACCGAGCCGGACTGCTCCAGCAGGCCCAGCAACGATGCGAAGCGGCGCGGATTCAGGTCCAGCTCGTCGCGCAGCTCCGCTGCGGACACCGGCTCGCTGCGTTTCTTCACCGCCCGGAACAGCCTCACCAGCGCTTCTTCATCCGGTGCCTTGGCCGCAAAGAACCGGCGGATTCCCAGGTCCTCGGTGCGGTAGTGCAGGAAGATCTCGGTGGGCTCGCCGTCGCGCCCCCCGCGGCCGATCTCCTGGTAATAGCTGTCGATGGAATCGGGGATGTCCGCATGCACGACGAACCGGACATTGGGCTTGTCGATGCCCATGCCGAAGGCGGTGGTTGCCACCACGATGTCCAGCTCATCCGCCAGGAACTGTTCGTGGATGCGGTGCCGGTCCTCATGGCTGCGGCCCGCGTGGTACGCGTCGGCCCTCAGCCCGGCCTCTTGGAGGGCCTCGGCGTATTCCTCGGTTTCCTTGCGCGTGGCCACGTACACGAGTCCCGGGAAACGCAGCGTCCCGGCCTGCTCCAGCACCGCGCGGCGCTTGTCCTCAGCGTCCTCGTAGCGCGCGGCGGCCAGGTGCAGGTTGGGCCGGTCGAACCCCAGGGAAATTTCCTGCGGGCTGTCCACACCCAGCTGTTCACCGATCTCTGCCCGCACCGGGGGTGCTGCCGTGGCGGTGAGGGCAACCACGGGCTTGCCGAGTGCACGCACCAGCTGGTCCAGCTGCAGGTAATCCGGGCGGAAGTCATGTCCCCAGGCGGAAACGCAGTGCGCCTCATCGATCACTATCAGGGACACCTCCAGTGTCCGCAGCTGATCCAGCACTTCCTCCCGTGCCACCTGCTCCGGGCCCAGGAAAAGGAATTTGGCCTTCTCCGGGCCTTCCTCCCGGGATGCAGCTGACCAGGCCTCCTCCCAGTAACCCTGCGGCTGGGCTGAATTCAGCACGTAGGCGCGCGTGGCGCCGGTGGCTTCGTTGATGCCCTCTGCCTGGTCACGCTGGAGCGCGATCAAGGGGGAAATGACGACGGCGGTGCCCGGCAGGGCCATGGCGGGCACCTGGTAAACGGCGGACTTCCCGGCGCCGGTCGGCATGACGCAGATGACGTCCCGCCCGTTCACGGCGGCCTCCATCGCCTCGAGCTGGCCGGGCCGGAAGTCCTCCCAGCCGAAGACCTCCGAGGCGGTGCGCTGCAGGTCGGCGCGGGATGGTGACATGGGCATTCCTCCTGGGAATTAAGCGGATTATCAGCTTACTGATAAAGCTGCCTGCCTGTCGCCTCGGCGGCCTACGCCAGGGCGAGCTCCTCGACGACGCCGGCAACCCGCAGCCGGTCCCCGGCGTCCAGTCCCCGGACAGGAAGCGGCAGGCATGCCTGCGGCACCAAACCCAGGTGCTCGGCGACGGCCGCGATGACCCGCACGCTGCCGTGCTCCGCAAAGAGCTCCCACAGCGGTGACAGGCGGGCTAACTCCGCCGCGGCATCGTCGGGGCGGCCCTTAGCCACGGCGCGCATGATCCGAACGGCCGGCTCCGGCAGCGTGCCGGCCACCGCTGAGTACCAGGCATCGCATCCAGCGTTCAGCCCGTGCGCCGCAGCCGCGTCGCCGGAAATCCCAATGGTTACATGTTCCGGAACTACGGCGCGGACCTCTTCGACCCGGGACGGGGCCGCTGCAGCGGAGACCGGAGGAATCTTGATGGAGGCTATGCCCGGCAGCTCCGCGATCCGTCCGTAGAGCGCGGTGCTGAACGTGAAATGGGTGGTGCCGGGATTGTCATACACAATGACCGGCAAATCGGTGGCGGCGGTGACATCGCGGAACAGGCCGAGGACGTCGTCCTCCGTCAGGCGCTGGTAGCTCACCGGAGCAAGCAGGATTCCCGCGGCAGCAGCATCTTCCGCGCAGCGGACATTGACCAGCACCTCGGAAGTCCGCAGTGCACCCACCCCCACGATCAGCGGTTTCGCTCCGGCATTTGCGGCAGCCAGCTGCACCACGCGCCGCCGTTCTTCCGGGCTCAGGTAGGCGTACGATCCGGTGGAGCCCAGCACCGCGATTGAATCAACGTCCGAGTCTGCCAGCCGGTTCACCAGAGCGGAAAAGGAAGCCTCATCCACGGCGTCATTCCGCAGCGGGGTCAGGGGAAAAGCGCTCAGGGCGGTAAACATGCAAATTCCTCTCGGGGTGTGCCTGCTACCCGCTTCGGCCATCTTGCCGCGGGGCGCAGCATCCGGATGTTAGAACAAGTCCTGTCGGCTGCGGAGTCCGAGCTTCTGCAGGATGCTGCTGACGTGCGACTTTACTGTTGGAATCTCGATAAAAAGTTCGTTGGCAATTTCCGCATTCGTGAAGCGCTGGAGCATAAACCCCAGGATTTCCCGTTCGCGAGAAGTGATCCGGGAGCCCTGCACCCGTTGTTCGAGGCCCTCAAGCTGTTCGGCACTCTCCGACCCCAGAATCCAGACCCTGCGGCCGGACGCTATAGCGCGGATCGTGTCCAGCAGCCGGCTCGTTTTCTCCCCTTTGTGCAGGAAGCTGTCGGCACCGGAGAGATACGCCGACGAAGCGTCTTCACGGGAATTGTAGGACGTGTAAATCAGCACGTGCGGTGCATCGGTGGCATTCTTGATTTCTCGGCATAGCTCCACGCCCCGCAGTTCCCCGCCCAGCCGCAGCGGGAGAATGACCACGTCAGGGCGGACATCTTTCACCGCTCCGAGAGCCTGTAATTCCGACGACGCCTCACCGCAGACCTCCAGGTCCGGCTGCGCTTCCAGCACGGTCCGCAGCCCCAGCCGCACGATCGGATGGTCTTCCACCAGAAGAATCCTGGTCAGCGCTGCCTCCGGAAGGATCTCCGTGAGCTGCGTGCCGCCGGGCGAGGGGAAAGAGCCGTGCGTCGTGGAATGTGTCACCGGACCAGTTTCCGCCCGTTAACCGCCCGTCACTAATTTGGCTCTGAACTTTACGCCCAATCTCATCCTCGAAGACTGATCTTTTTCCCAGGCATCCTGCCTAGCGTCGAGACAGGAATATCCCAGACCCGGGAGACACGCCCCCAGCCCCGGTTAATAAGGAAGAAAACCAGATGATTATGCGCAGACACGTTGAACCTCAGCCGGCGCAGGGCGCCGGCCGGCCGGAGAGCCCGGGCTCCACGGCGGTTTCCGCCGCAGAAAGCGGGAACACACCGGCGCGGACCCGCATGCTGTGGTCACTGGCAGTGGCCGGGCTGCTCGCATCACTGGTGGGCGGTCTCTCCGCGGGAGCCCCCACGCTGTGGGGCCTGCTTCCCATTGCCCTGTACGCCGTTCTCTGCCTGCTCGGCATGGACATTGTGGTTGCCACGCTCGTGGCGCTCCTCTCCGGTGTCCTGGTCCTGCACCCCACCCCGGTGGAGTTCAGCGTCCTGCTGGGGGACTCCCTGGCGGACCTGGTCACCATGATCGGTCTGATCATCATGCTGGGCGCCGGCGTTGGCGAGGTGCTGAAGAAGACGGGTGTGGCCACCATGATCGTCCGTGGAGTCATGCGGGCGGTCGGGGAGAACAACCCGGTGGCCGTGATCTTCGGGGTGATGATCTCCACCGGCCTGCTCGTGGCCAGTCTGGGCACCCTTGCCGGGGCACTCGCCATTGCGGCGCCGATCCTGCTGCCGATCGCCGCCCGGCTGGGCTTCACCCGCTCCGCCACGGCATCGATGATGTTCATTGGCGGCTGCGCCGGCCTGGCCGTGGCCCCGTTCGCCGGCTCAAACGTCGCCATCATGTCCGCGGCCGGCGTCGGCTACCTTGACTACCTGCTTTACGGTGCCGGACCGCTGGCCCTGTTGTCCCTGGCGCTGGGCCCGTTCATCGTCCAGTGGATGCAGCGGCGCACCGAAAACACCGGCGACCACTATCAGTCAGACGAGGCCGCAGCGGATGACGCCGCCGGGCCGGCCCGGGCCGGGTTTACCACCATCGTGTTTGCCCTGGTGCTGGCTGCCAGCGTGGCGTATGCCATTGTCACGGCAGCGGGCACCGCCTTCCCGCTGCTGGCCCTGCCCGTCATCGGCATCGCCACCGGACTCGCCGGACGGCTGGGCATTACCCAGACCATGGCCCTGATGTACAAGGGCGCAGCGTCGATGGTCAGCATGTTCATCCTGTTCTGGCTGTTGGCGGCGCTGTTCATCATTATCGACAGGCTGGCTCCGTTCGACGTCGTCCTCGGATACTTCGAGGTGGGACTGGCCGGCAGTTCCGCCTTCGTCTTCGCGGTGCTGATCGCACTGCTCGGCTGGGTGGGGGTGCCGGGCGCCACCGCCGCGCAGGTGGTCCTGCTGCACAAGGTCTTCGGAGCTCTGGGCACCAGCCTCGGCATCACCCCGGCGAGCTGGATCATCATCCTGCTCTTCGCCTCGAAAGCGGACACCTACGGTCCATTCCCCAACGCCAATATGGTGGGCGTGATGGGTCTGGCCCGCTCCCAAAACCTGAAGAACATGATGATCACCGGCTGGATGCTGCTGATCCCGGCCTGCCTGATGTACGGCATCATGCTCTTCATCCAGACTCGATAGGGACCCCATGACCACCACGTTTGACCTGGCCATCAACAACGCACGCATCATCGACGGCACCGGAGCCCCGGCCCGGAGCGGCGCCGTCGGGATCCGCGGCGGCAGGATCGCCGCCGTCTCCGATACGGTCCTGCAGGCCGCCGCCGTCATCAACGCCGGCGGACAGGTGCTGGCCCCCGGCTTCATTGACCTGCACTCGCACGCGGACTTCACGCTGGGAACCGACCCGCAGGCACTCACCCAGATCAGCCAGGGCGTCACCACCCTGCTGACCGGCAACTGCGGGAGCTCCCCGTTTCCGTTGAAGGATGTAGACGCGCTGAAGAGCGCGGCGTCATTCCTCGAACCCGTGCTGCCCTGGGACTGGCAGGATGCCTCCGGTTTTGCCGGCAGCCTGGCCGCTGCCCGGCCTGCCGTCAACACCGCGCTGCAGGTGGGCCACAGCGCCCTCCGGCTGGCAGTGATCGGTGACGAACAGCGGGCACCGGCGCCGGGTGAACTGGAGCAGATGCAGGACCTGCTCCGGGAGGCTGCTGCCCAGGGGGTGAGGGGTTATTCAACCGGACTGATCTACGCACCGTGTTCCTATGCCAGCACCGAGGAGGTCACCGCGCTGGCGCAGACAGCCGCCGACTGCGGGATGCTTTACTCCACCCACATGCGCAATGAGACGGACCACCTGCTCGAGGCCGTGGCGGAGGCCATCGCCGTCGCCCGGGCCACCGGCGTGCGGCTGGAAATCTCCCACATCAAGGCCATGGGTCCGCGGAACCACGGCAAAGTCGCTGACGCCCTGCAGCTGATGGCCGATGCCCGGGCGGAAGGGCTGGACGTCACGGCAGACGTGTATCCCTACACGGCCTCCAGCACCACGCTGAACTCACGGCTTCCGGACTGGAGCCTCGACGGCGGCGGGCCGGCGCTGCTGGCCCGGCTCGCCGATCCGACCGAACGCCGGCGGATCAGCACCGCGCTGGCACAGCGCTTCGAAGGCGAAATCGACCCGGCAGGAATCGTCCTGGCCAGCATGCCGCAGGGGAAATACTCGCCGTGGATCGGTCACCCGCTGACGGACGCTGCGTCCGCCGCCGGACTCTCTCCGGCAGACGCGGCCCTGGATGTCCTCGCAGAGCACCGGGCAACCGTGGCGATCGTTAACCACGCCATGGCCGACGCCGATGTCGAGGCCGCGCTGCGGGATCCGTTCGTCGCCGTCGCCAGCGACGGCTGGATCATGACGGAGTCCGGTGCGGGAACCCCCCACCCGCGCAGCTTCGGAACCTTCACCCGGGTGCTGGGCCGTTACGTCCGGGAACTGGGCACCATTTCCCTGGAGGAGGCCGTGCGCAAGATGACCTCGCTGCCCGCCGGCCGCGCCGGCCTGACGGACCGCGGAACCATCGGCGTCGGAAAGGCGGCGGACCTGACGGTCTTTGACCCGGAATCGGTCGCGGACCACTCCACCTACAGCGAGCCCTGGCAGCTCTCCACCGGCATCACACACGTTGTCGTGGGCGGGGAAACCGTCTGGGCCGACGGCGCGGCGACGGGCGTCCGGGCCGGACGCGTCCTTTAGGGGGGCCGTGACAGTGCACGGGCATGGAACAGTACACGAAACGAGAGTTGGGAACGGGATTTTGGAAACAATGAGTGGGCCTGCACGGCGGGAAAGAATCCTGCAGGCCGCGGTGGCCGGGGGGCTGCTTGAGCCGGAGGAAATACCGCTGGCCGCGTTCCTGGACCTTGACCTGGCCGCTGAGAACGTCGCTGCCCTGATGCGCGCTTTCCCCGCCGGGGTCCAGGTGCTGCACGCGTTTGCCGCGAAAGCGAACTCCATTGTTCCGGTCCTGGCCGGGCTGCGTGACCTCGGCATGGGCTGTGAGGTGGCCAGTGAGGGGGAATTGGCCCAGGCGCTGGCCGCCGGGTTCTCCCCGCAGGAAATCGTCTTCGATTCCCCCGCAAAGACCGCCAGGGAACTGCGTCAGGCGCTCGCCGCCGGCATCGCCCTGAACATTGACAACTTCCAGGAACTGGAGCGGATCAACGCGATCCGGACGCGGAACCCCAGCGGATCTTCCCTGGGCCTGCGGATCAATCCGCAGATCGGCCTGGGCGGAATCGCCGCGATGAGTACGGCCGGCGCGTCCTCCAAGTTCGGTGTGCCGCTCCAGGACCCGGGGCTGCGCGAGCAGATCCTGGCTGCGTACGCCGCGGACCCCGCGATGAACCGGATCCATACCCACGTGGGATCGCAGGGCTGCCCCCTGCCGCTCATCGGTGCGGGCATTGCCAAGGTGGTGGACGTGGCGGAGGAAGTGAACCGGCGCGCGGGTTTCCAGCAGATCAGGACAATCGACATCGGCGGCGGCCTGCCGGTCGACTTTGAGTCCGATGAGCCGGTGGCTGCCTTCGATGCGTATGTTGCCCAACTTCAGGAAAGCGCTCCCGCCCTGTTCAGCGGCGGCTACTCCGTGGTGACCGAGTTTGGCCGCAGCATCCTGGCCAAGGCGGGGTTCACTGCGGCCTTCGTGGAATACACCAAGGTGTCCGGCGGCCAGCACATCGCGATTACCCATGCCGGTGCGCAGGTTGCCACACGCACGGTGTTCATGCCGGAAGCCTGGCCGCTCCGGGTCTCCGCCCACACCGCGGACGGCAGCCGGAAAGCCGGCGCGGAGGTTGGCCAGGATGTGGCCGGGCCCTGCTGCTTCGCCGGTGACGTGGTTGCCCGTAACCGGGACCTGCCCCTGCTGGAACCGGGGGATCTGGTGGCCCTGCTCGACACCGGCGCCTACTACGCCAGCACCCCGTTCACCTACAACTCGATCCAGCAGCCGCCGGTTTACGGCGCGGCCCTCGAAGATAACGGCGGCGTCCGGTTCACCCTGCTCCGGGGGCAGCAGAGCATGGAGGCCCTGCTGGAGGCCAGCGGGAAGGTGTTGCACGCCGCGGACCGGACGCCCTGGCCGCGTGCTCTCGTGGCGGAATAGGCCGCCGTGCCGGCCTCCCCGGCGGGCACGGCGCCCGGCCGCACAGTACGATGCGGCTATGTTGTCCCACATCGACACGGAATCCGTGAACCGAATCCTCCGGAAAGCTTCTGTCGAGGAAGAGTTTTCCGGAACCATTCACCTGGCGCGCGGAGCCGAGGAGCTGTTCTCGGGCGCGTACGGGGTGGCATCCCGGCGGTGGAACGTGCCGGTTACGTTGGGCACCCGGTTCGACGTCGCCTCCGTCACTAAGCTCTTCACCGCGGTGGCGGTGCTGCAGCAGGTGGACGCAGGAACTCTCGCCCTTGATAGTCCGATAAGCCGGTTCGTTGAGCTCGAAGGCACCCGGATAGAGCCGGAGATCACCATCGGCCAGCTACTGACCCACACCTCAGGCATCGGGGACGACGCCGACGAGGAAGCAGGCGAATCCTATGAAGACCTGTGGACTGACAAGCCAACCTACACGGTCACCCGGACGGCGGATTTCCTGCCGCAGTTCGTGCATAAGGAACCGAACTTCGCCCCGGGCGCCGGCTGCCGCTACTGCAACTGCGGCTACATCCTCGCCGGGCTTGCGCTGGAGGCAGTGAGCGGCAGGAGCTACCGGGACTATGTGCGCGAACAGGTGTTCGCGGCGGCGGGCATGGAGGATTCAGGGTTCTTTTCAATGCGCGACGCCGTCCGGAATGTCGCGGAGGGCTGGGACCCGGTCCGCGATGAGGCCGGGACGGTGATCTCCTGGCGGCAGAACATTTTCAGCTACCCGCCCATCGGCTCGCCGGACGTGGGTGCCCACGCAACGGCGTCGGACCTGATCCGGTTCCTGGACGCCGTCCGGGACGGAAAGCTGCTGTCCGCTGAGTCCACGGCAGCGTTCCTCACGCCGCAGGTCAAGCACTCGGGCCTGGACGCCGGTGAGCTGCATTACGGCTTGGGGCTTGAGTTCCGGCTGGGTCCCACAGGCGAGGTCCGCTCGCTGTACAAGGACGGAATCAACGCCGGGGCCAGTGCCTTCCTGGGCTATTACCCCGATGCGGATGTGACCCTGGCGCTGGTATCCAACTCCGAAGACGGGGTGTGGGGACCGCTACGGGAGGTCACTTCCCTGCTGGAGGCTGGCTGACGGTCGGAGGCGGCCCGAGGCGGGGTGGCAGGAAGTTGGAAATGCTCACTCACGGTCTGAATGTCCCGGACGCGGTCGGCGGGTATCCACCCAGATACGCTCTGCTGCGAAAGCGGCTCGTTGGATGAGAAAGGGGAGAAGTCCCAATAGGCGATCATCCGGCGCTGATCAGACTCGTGCCAGTCGTTGGACTGCATGACTGCAAGCCTCCCTTCCCCGTCTTCAGCCAGTATCTGAACCCTCCGGTTTCGCCCCAGGTCTCCCGTGACCGTAACCCGGACAATGCCTGAGACCTCCGTGGCGGGCACGGACAGCACATGCTCCAACGGGGTGGCGGCGAAATTACTGGGGTGGCGGCGGATGCTCCTCCAGTTACCGCCGGGGCGTTCGTCAGACCGGCTGACCAGGGTCAGCATTCCGTCCTCGCTTGGCCGGACATTCCGGAGCTCGTACTCCCGCCCCTGCCAAGTTCCGAATTTTGCGGTGAGCTTGGACCCGTCGGCGCGCCATCTGCTGACCCCGGATACAAAGGTGCGTTCCTCTTCCAAGTGCTCTGCTTTCTTTTTGGGTGTGTCTAGTCTGCGGCAACCTTATCCGGCCGCAGCACCGCAAACACCCGCATGTCCCGCCGCTCACCGCCAGCCAGCGGATAATCCCGGCGCAAGCCTTCGGGCGCGTACCCGGCACACTCGGCGGTTCGGACCGACGCGGCGTTCCAAGGCTCAATGAACAGCTCGATGCGCCTCAGACCAGGCAGGGACCAGCCGAAGGCAGTCAGAGCGGCGAGTGCGTCGGCTGCCAAACCCCTGCCCCGAAAGCCAGGAGCAATGGCGTACCCCGCGCTCGCGTGTCCGTGTGCAAGGTGCTGCACCCAAAGCCCGCAGTGCCCCACCGGCAGGCTCGATGCCCGTTCTTCGATGGTGAAGGAGAAGCCCCGGCCTTCCCGGTGCCGGCCCTGCTGCCGTCTCACCCAGGCCAGCGCCTCCTGTTCGCCGGCGTTCAGCGGAAGCGTTCCGGTGGCGCACACATAGGGGTCCGTGGCCAGTGCCATCGCCATGCCGGCATCGCTGCTGTTCACCGGACGCAGCAGCACCCGGCCGAAGCCCGGGGCGCCGGCCGGCCACGGCGGCAGGGGCATGGCATCTTTCGGCATGGCACCCAGTATTGGGCACCGCGGCCGCCAGCGGCGACAAGCGGACCGGCAGCGGCGGCGGTAACCTTGAAGCGGATCCGATGAACGGCCCCGGCACTCCGCCCCGGCCGCCGGATTTCCCCGTACCCGAAATGGAACCGCCTTGTCCTTTCCTGCCGTCCCTTCACCGGAGACAGTCCCCGCACCGGACGCCCCCACCGCACGGCAGACCGTGCTGGGCACCCTGCGCTCGCCGCGCCTGCTGAAGACCGAAGTGCTTGCGGGTCTCGTCGTCGCTCTGGCACTCATCCCGGAGGCGATCGCCTTCTCGGTGATCGCCGGCGTCGATCCGCGGATGGGCCTGTTCGCGTCCTTCACCATGGCCGTCACCATTGCCTTCGTTGGCGGCCGTCCCGCCATGATTTCCGCCGCCACCGGGGCGGTCGCCCTGGTGATCGCACCCGTGGTGGCCATGTACGGCGTCGACTACCTGGTGCCGACGGTGATCCTCGCCGGTGTGCTGCAGATCCTGTTGGCCTTGGCAGGCGTGGCGAAGCTGATGCGCTTCATTCCGCGTTCGGTGATGGTGGGCTTCGTGAACGCGCTCGCCATCCTGGTGTTCTCCTCCCAGCTGCCTGAACTCATTGGCGTGCCCTGGCTGGTGTACCCGGTTGTCGCCGTCGGACTCCTCATCGTGTTCCTGCTGCCGCGGCGAACGACGGCGGTGCCCGCGCCGCTGGTCGCGATTGTGCTCCTCACGGTCGCCGCAGTGGCCGCGGGCTGGAACATTCCCACCGTGGGGGATAAGGGTGCGCTGCCGGACAGCCTGCCGTCGCTCCTTTTCCCGGACGTGCCGATGACTCTGGAAACCCTTGAACGGATCCTTCCCTACGCCGTGGCGATGGCCTTCGTGGGCCTGCTCGAGTCCCTGTTGACCGCCAAGCTGGTGGATGACATCACCGATACCCGCTCCTCCAAACCCCGTGAGGCGGCAGGGCAGGGCATCGCGAACATCGTCACCGGATTCTTCGGCGGAATGGGCGGCTGCGCCGTCGTCGGGCAGACCATGATGAACGTGAAGGCCTCCGGTGCGCGCACCCGCATCTCCACTTTCCTCGCAGGGGTGTTCCTGCTGATTCTGGTGGTGGTGCTGGGCGACGTCGTGGCGCTGATCCCCATGGCCGCGCTGGTCGCCGTGATGATCTTCGTCGCGTACGCCGCGTTCGACTGGCACAGTATCCGCCCCTCCACGCTGCGCCGCATGCCAAAGTCGGAGACCGCCGTCATGCTCATCACCGTGCTGGCCACGGTTCTCACGCATAACCTGGCGATCGGCGTCGGAGCCGGAGTGCTGGCCGCCATGGTGCTCTTCGCCCGGCGGGTGGCGCATTTCGTCACCGTGCAGCGCACCCTGGCGGACGACGGCGGCACCGTCACCTACCTGGTGCACGGCGAGCTGTTCTTCGCCTCCTCCAATGACCTCTATAGGCAGTTCGAGTACGCCGCCGATCCCGCGAAGGCGGTGATTGACCTGAGCGGCTCGCACGTCTGGGATGCCTCGACGGTGGCGGCACTGGATTCAATCACCGAGAAGTACCGGTCCCGCGGCAAAACCGTGGAAATTGCTGGCCTGAACCGCGCGTCAGCCGCCATTCGGGAGAAGCTGACGGGGAACCTGCCGTAGCGGGCGCACAGCAACCTCGAGAGGCCACTTACGGCTCTTTTGAGCGTTCAAAGGAGCCCTAACGGGCCTCTCGAGGGGAAGAGAACCGTTGACTTTCTCAACTATTGTAGACAGGATGAGGTGAACCCGCTGGTCAGCTACAACAGGAAGTGCCCCACCCATGGTTTACACACTCGGCCTCGACGTCGCGGCCCTGGATGCCATTGACACCCACGTCCACATTGAAGTGGATGATCACGGGCACAACGCCCTTCCGCAGCCGCTGGTGGACGCGGCATCCAAGCACTTCAAGACCGACGGCCCCCGTCCCGGGCTCGATGAGATCGCCGCGTACTACCGGGAGCGGAAAACGGCAGCCGTCGTCTTCACCGTGGACGCTTCCAAGGCCCTGGGCCATTCTCCAAACTCCAGCGAGGACATCGCCGAAGGGGCAGCCCGCAACAACGACGTCCTGATTCCCTTCGGCTCGGTGGATCCCACCGCGGGTGCCGACGCGCTGGCCCGCGCCAAGGTCCTAGCCGGGGACTACGGGGTGCGCGGCTTCAAGTTCCATCCCACCGTGCAGAACTTCGACCCCAGCGACCGCACGTTCTACCCGCTCTGGTCCCTGATCCAGGACCTCGGAGTGCCGGCACTGTTCCACACCGGCCAGACCGGCATCGGCTCCGGGCTTCCGGGCGGATTCGGCCTCAAGCTGGGCCTGTCCAACCCCATGCTGCTCGACGCCGTCGCCGCCGATTTCCCGGACCTGCAGATCATCATGGCCCATCCCTCCGTCCCGTGGCAGGACGAAGCCATCGCCGTGGCCACGCACAAGGCCAACGTGTGGATCGACCTCTCCGGCTGGTCTCCCAAGTACTTCCCGGCGAACCTGGTGCGGCACGCAAACTCGCTGCTGCAGGACAAGGTCCTCTTCGGATCGGACTACCCGCTGATCACCCCCGACAGGTGGCGGCGTGACTTCGATGCCCTGGACATGAAGGACGAAGTCCGCCCCAAGATCCTGAAGGAGAACGCCGTCCGCCTGCTCGGACTCGGATCATGAGCGGGCTCTACCCGGCAGATCGGTACGGCTACTCGGAACTGCTGACCGGCCCCGAGCAGGAAGCCCTGGCCAAACTGCGGGCCGTCCTGGACGAACAGGTTTCCCCGCTGCTGGCCGACTACTGGGAGGCCGGCGAGTTCCCGGAACAGGTCCGCCGGCCCCTGGTGGACCTCAACCTGATGGAACCCGACGGCGCCACCGACAGCCGTGGCCGTACCTCCGGACTCTACGGCGGGTTCCGAAACTTCGAACTGGCCCGCACGGACGCCTCGGTGGCCACGTACTACAACGCCCAGTCCGGCCTGTTCCGCTCCACCGTCCTGCACGGCGGCAGCACCGAACAGGCCGCCGAGCTGGACCCCGGGATCCGCTCCTTCGAGTACACCGGTGTCTTCGCGCTCACCGAACCGGAGCACGGTTCGGACATTGCCGGCGGACTGGCTACTTCCGCCCGCCGCGACGGCGACGGCTGGATCATCGACGGCGCTAAGCGCTGGATCGGAGGGGCCGGCACCGCTGATGTGCTGGCCGTCTTCGCGCGGGATGTGGCCGACGGGCAGGTCAAGGCGTTCCTGGTGCCGCGGCAGGCCGAGGGTGTCACGCTCACCAAGATCCTGCGCAAGACCTCGCTGCGGATGATGCAGAACTTCGACATTAAGCTCCGCGGCGTCCGGGTCCCGGACTCCGCACGGCTGGCGAACATCAATTCCTTCAAGGACGTTGCTGCCCTGATGCGCCGGCTGCGCTCCGACGTCGCCTGGATTGCCACCGGGATGCAGGCCGGCGCCTATGAGGCAGCTGTCCGGTACACCCTGGAGCGGGAACAGTTCGGCAAGCCGCTGGCCTCCTTTCAGCTTACGCAGCAGAAACTTGCCACGATGCTGGCCAACCTCACGGCGTCCCTGGGCATGGTGGTGCGGCTGACCCAGCGGCAGGAGGAAGGCATCTTCCGCGACGAGGACTCGGCCATGGCCAAGATGTTCACCTGCACGTCGCTGAGGGAGACTGTCGCGCTGGCCCGCGAAGTGGTGGGCGGCAACGGCATCACCCTGGACACCGGCGTCGCGCGTTTCCACGCCGATGCGGAGGCGGTCTACTCCTACGAAGGTACCCACGACATCAACGCCCTGATCCTGGGCCGCTCAATCACGGGAGTGGGCGCCTTCCGCTGATAGTCTCGGCGCGCATGGAGAAGAATCTTGCGGAGTTCCTGGCCAGCTTCAACACGGCCATAGAGCTGGCCCAGCAGCAGCGTACCCAGTCCACCGGGCGCGAAAGGCTCCGGGACGTTATCAGCCGGCATCTCGGAGTGTCCGCCCAGGACGTGCCCATCGTGACCGAGGAAATCCCCTTCCACCGGTTCGCAGACGTGGACATTGCGCTGGAACGGCTGGCGCTGGAGGACCCGGGGAACTCGCTGATCGGTCTGGGCGGAGGCCAGCAGCGGCAGCACCTGAGCCTCGCGGACGTGGCACAGGAGGACGGCTACGGCTTCATCAATGTAGGCCAGCCGGACTACGTCAACGTAGCCGTGGGCCCGCAGGAAAGCAGGGAAGCCGTAGCGTTGGGCATCCGGCTGTTCCGCCATGGCGGCGTGCCGGTGGCCGTGATGCAGCGCAACGGCAACGCCCAGACGGGCAGCCCGAACGTGAACCTCGCCGTCATGGCCCTGGAACGGTCCGCCGCAGCGGCGGTGCTGGCAGCAGTTCACGGGGACCTTAGGTCCAACAGCGTCCTGCGGGGACAAGTGGTGTCCCTGGGCTTTGACCCGTACGGCCAAAGCGGCGCCGGCGTCACATTCCTGGAACGGCCGGAGCTCTCCCGCGATGAGGTGATCCTGCCCGAGGGCGTGCTTGACCGCGTCCGCAGCCACGTCCTGGGGATCGCCGGGCACCGCGGCCGCCTCCAGGCGGCCGGGCAGCACCTCAAACGCGGCGTGCTGCTCTACGGCCCGCCCGGAACCGGCAAGACCCACACCGTCCGGCACCTGCTCAGTGAAAGCCCGGGCACGACGGCAGTGCTGCTCACCGGCGCGGCACTGGGCGCCATCTCCCAGGCCGCGAGCCTTGCCCGTGCCATGGCCCCGTCCCTGGTGGTGCTGGAGGACATCGATCTGGTGGCTGAGGACCGCAGCATGGGCCACGGCCCCCAGCCGCTGCTGTTCCAGGTCCTCGACGCGCTGGACGGACTCGACGCCGATGCGGACATCGCGTTCGTCATGACCACCAACCGTGCGGACGTGCTTGAGCCCGCCCTCGCGCAGCGGCCCGGACGGGTGGACCTTGCGGTAGAGATCCCGCTGCCGGACGAAGCCGACCGGATGCGGCTGCTGCAGCTCTACGCCCCGGCGGGCACGTTCTCCGACGCCGTGCTGGCAGAGGTTGCCGGAAAGGCTGAGGGGGCTACGGCGTCGTTCGCCCGGGAACTGATCCGCCGGGCTATCCTGGCAGCCGCGGAAGCCGGCGAGGAGCCCGCAGACGCACACCTGCTCTCGGCTGCGGAAGACCTTTCCGGCCAGCGGGAAGCCATGACGCGCAGTCTGCTCGGCGGTGCGGACCCGGCGGCCGGTTTCGCGGCGAACGGATCGGGTCCGTTTCCGGGCACATCCGGACCGGGTATCGCCTGGTCCTGAGGCAGCACCTCACAAACCGGGGCGGCCGCGCGTCTACAGTATGTGGAAGTGAAACCGTTCGAAGCGATCGTCAGGGAACACGGAGCCGTGGTGCTGCGCGTCTGCCGCGCTGTCCTGGGCCCGGACGACGCCGAGGACGCGTGGTCGGAGACGTTCCTCGCGGCGCTGCGTGCCTATCCCTCGCTGCCGCCGGGCGCGAATGTGCAGGCCTGGCTGGTGACGATCGCCAAACGCAAAGCGATTGACGCGACCCGGGCTGACGCGCGCCGTCCGGTTCCGGTCCCCGACTTGCCGGAGCGGGCCGAACCGGAGACCGCCGGGTTTGGGGAGCACGACGGCCTGTGGGCGGCGCTCCGGAACCTCCCGCAGCGCCAGCGCGAAACCCTGGCCTATCACCACCTTGCCGGACTGCCCTTCGCGGAGGTCGCCGTCATCCTGGGCAGCACGGAGGCCGCCTGCCGGCGTTCTGCCGCAGATGGCATGAAGAAACTGCGAACACTGGAAGCGGAGGACCTGCGATGACGCCAAACACCCTGGACATGCTCAGCACCGGTGAAGATGCCACGCTGGTCCGCCTGCACGCGCGGCTGTCCAGCGCGGCGCAGGAGCAGGATCTGCTCGACGTCGCCTACACCGTGATGCCCTCACCCGTGGGGGAGCTGCTGCTCGCCGCCACCCCGGCCGGGCTGGTGCGGGTCGGGTTCGGCATCGAAGGGCACGACGCCGTGCTGGCGCAGCTGGCGCTCCGCGTCAGCCCGCGGATCCTGGAAGCTCCGGAGCGACTCGCCGAGCCTGTCCGTCAGTTGGGTCAGTACTTCGCCGGAACCCGCAGGGAGTTTAGCCTGCCGCTCGATTTCCGCCTGGCCACCGGCTTCCGGCGCACCGTCGTCGAGCGCCTGGCTGACATCGGCTACGGCTCGACGGCCAGCTACGCCGCCCTCGCTGCCCTCGCCGGGAACCCCGGAGCCGTCCGCGCGGCGGGCACCGCCTGTGCCCGGAATCCGCTGCCGGTGGTGGTGCCCTGCCACCGCGTGGTGCGCTCGGACGGCAAGATCGGCAACTACCTGGGCGGCACGGAAGCCAAGGCCGCCCTCCTGGCGATGGAGGCTGCAGCATGACCGGCCAGCTGTTCCCCCGCGAACGTTCCGCACCCTCGGCAGGGGCCGTTCACGTACCCGGCTGGTTGGAACCCTCCCGCCAGCGCGGGATCGTCGAAGCCTGCCGGGCCTGGGCGGTGGGGCCGGTCCCCATGCGCTCCGCGGTGCTGCCCGGCGGGCACAGGATGTCGGTTCAGACCGTCTGCCTCGGCTGGCACTGGCAGCCATACAAATACACCCGAACGGCCGACGACGCCGGCGGCGGCCGCGTTGCCGACGTCCCGGAGTGGCTGATTGAACTGGGGCGGAACGCCCTCCGAGCCGCGTACTTCGCGGAAGGGGAGGCTGGCTACGCACCGGACATCATGGCGCCGGAGGACTACACCCCGGACACGGCCCTGATCAACTTCTACGCCCACGGCGCGCACATGGGAATGCACCAGGACAAGGATGAGCGATCGAGCGCACCCGTGGTCTCCATCAGCATCGGCGACACCTGCATATTCCGGTTCGGGAATACACAGACCCGCACCAAGCCCTACACCGACCTGGAACTGGTCTCCGGGGACCTGTTCGTGTTCGGCGGGCCTTCCCGCTTCGCCTACCACGGGGTGCCAAAGACCCTTCCCGGTACCGCTGGTCCGGCGACCGGACTCGACTCCGGGCGGATCAACATCACCCTGCGCATGACCGGGCTCGGGTGACCGGCCTGCCCGGGGAGAGGACCCACCGCATCCCGGTGCCTGAGCCGTTTCCCTGGATTCCGCTGGTCCGAAGCCTCGCCGCCCACGCCGTGCCCGGCCTTGAATCCGTGCAGTTCGACGGCGCGTCCGCGTCGGTCACCCGGCTGCTGCCGGCGTCCGGGGGTCATTCGTCCGAAAGGCCGACACAGCAAAGTCCGGTGCTGGCTGAGGTCCGGTTCGGGGCTCCGGACAGTGTGACGGTGCGGTTTGCCGGCGGGACCCCGGCGGAGGACGAGGCTGCGCTGGCCCGGCTGCGCAGCTGGCTGGACCTGGATGCCCCGGGCGCCGCCGTCGACCATTTCCTCTCCGGGTTTCCGCTCCTGGCTCCGCTGGTGGAGGCACGGCCGGGACTTCGGATCCCCGGCAGTGTGGATCCGTGGGAAACCGCCGTGCTGACCGTGCTGGGGCAGCAGGTTTCGCTGGCTGCGGCACGGACCTTCGGGTCCCGGCTCGTCGCCGAATTCGGCACCCGGGGCCCCGGAGGTTTTTGGCTCTTTCCGTCACCGCAGCGCCTGGCCGGCGCCAGTGCGGACGAGCTGCAGGCTGCCATGCGGATCACCGGTTCCCGGGCACGGACTATCCAGGTGCTGGCAGAAGCAGTGGCCGGCGGGCTGGAGCTGGCAGGGAGCGCTGCCGGCACCCGTGCCGAGCTCCTGGCACTGCCGGGAATCGGTCCCTGGACCGTGGATTACCTGGCGGTGCGGGCCGCCGGGGACCGGGACGCGTTCGTGCCCGGGGACCTGGTACTGCGCCGGGCGCTCGGCGTGGGTACCCCGTGGGAGGCCGCGGCGCTGGCGGAACCGTGGCGGCCGTGGCGTGCCTACGCGCTGTTCCATCTCTGGACCGCTGCGGCGTATGACGCCCCCGCAGCAAGGGCGGCCTCCGGCCGGCTGGCGAATGTCAGGACCCCATAAGGGCGAGCACCAGGGCGAGCAGCGCCGGAATGCCCCGGATGAGCGCGATCCGTACCAGTGGCCACCTGCTGGCCAGCAGCACCACCGAGGCCAGCACCATGCAGGCCGTAGAGAAGCTGATCAGCGTCAAACCGGCCACGGGACTGCTCACCCCCAGCAGCAGCACTCCCAGTACCGCACCCACGCCGAGGAACAGATTGTAGAAGCCCTGCGTGTAGGCCAGCGGCTGGGTGGTCTCCGCGTCGACGGAGGATGTGATTCCGTACACGCCCATGGTCTCCGGAACGTTCCAGCGAAGGGACTCCAGCACGAAGAAGTAGAAGTGGACGGCGGCGGAGACCAGGGTGAAGATTGCGGCAGCGACCAGCACGGAACCCCCTCGGGGCAGGGACCGCGCGGCCGGGCGCCTGTTCGGCAAACCGGTCCGCAGCGGTCCGCGGTCCGGCCAATCCTTGCACTCCGGGCCATGGCCGCCAAGGGTGGGCGGCGCTCCCAGTTGGCGGTGGAGACTAATCGGCGGCTAGCCTTGAACTGGCGGCAGCGCCGCTGTGCCCCGTGGGCGCACCGAGCTGCCCGCCAAAACGCCGTCAACGCCGGTTAGCCCCAAGAACAGCCCCAAAAGGAGCACCTTCGTGCGCACTTCCCGTCCCCTTCGCGCCCTGGCAGTCACCGCCGCCGCAGCGCTGGCGCTAACCGCATGCGGCTCTGACTACCCCCTGGGGGACGAACAGCGCGAAGCTGCCGAGAACAGCACGTCCACGCTTTCCGGCATTATCTCCGGCTCGGGTTCGACAGCCCAGGGCCCGGCTATGGATGCCTGGATCGGCGGATTCCGGGTGCTGCACCCCAAGGTGCAGGTCCAGTACTCCCCGGACGGCTCCGGGGCCGGCCGCAACGCCCTGCTGGCCGGAGCGGTGCAGTTCGCCGGCTCGGACGCCTACCTGCAGGACGAGGAGCTGAGTGAAGCACGCGAGGTCTGCGGGCCCGACGGCGCACTGGACATCCCTGCCTATATCTCCCCGATTGCCGTCGCGTTCAACCTGCCCGGATTCGAGTCGCTGAACATGGACGCGGCCACGATCGCCAAGATCTTCCGCGGCGAGATCGAATACTGGAACGATCCGGCGATCGCAGCCCAGAACCCTGGCGTGGAGCTGCCGGACATCCGGGTCACGCCCGTCAGCCGGGCCGACGATTCCGGTACCACTGAGAACTTCACGGAGTACCTGCACGAAGCCGCTCCCGAGGCCTGGCCGAACAGCCCCTCCGGTTCCTGGCCCGGCGGCCTGGGCGGCGAGAACGCGCAGGGCAGCGCCGGCGTCATCAGCACCGTCACCCGCACAGAAGGATCCGTTGCCTATTCGGATGACTCGGTGGTGGATGACTCGCTGGGCACAGTGAACCTTAAGGTGGGCGAGCAGTACGTGCCGATCAGCGCCGAAGCCGCGTCGATCGCCGTCGAGCAGTCCTCCCGGGTTCCCGGACGCGGCGCCCATGACATAGCCCTGCACCTGGACCGCACCACCACGGCTCCCGGCGCGTATCCGCTGGTGCTGATCTCCTACCAGATCTTCTGCAGCAGCTACGAGGATGCCGACACTGTGGAGCTCGTGCAGTCCTTTGGGCAGTACGTCATCAGCCCCGAGGGCCAGGAAGCCTCCGCTGACGCCGCCAAGTCCGCGCCGATTCCTCAGGGCCTGGCGGAGGATGCCAGGGCGGCGGTCGAGAGCATCACCACGCGCCGGTAGCTGCGGCCCCGAGCACCCCTGCGCAGCTGAATCCAGCCGCTGGGAAGGCCGTTTACCGTTCCGGCGGTCATTCGCTGCCTGCCTTGCCCGGCGGTCTTCCCTGGACCCCTTGCGCCCTTCAGAGGCCGGTGGCACCGTGGACCTACCGCGACGGAAAGGGGGCAGGGAATGCAGCCCATCAGGATCGAACGATGGTGGCCGTATCTCGACATCACTGCAAAACAGTGGCTGCGGGAGAACCTCCGGCAGGACGGAATTCCGCCCAAGGTCCAGGACCGGATTGCCGAGGCAGGGGGACCCGTCATAGATCCCATCCTCGATATAAGGGACTGGGACTTCATCGAAACCCAGTCCGAGCTGGTCGATTAGGACAGTTGCCCCGCCTAGTGTGCTCATTTGAGTGGGCGGTCGATGCTCACATGATAAATTGAGCTGCACCTATCCGCTCGTCCAACAGGTGTGACCCATGAGTAAGCTGAAAACCGAGTCCCTGGCCGGCCTTTCCGAGGCGCTGGCCGTTCCGACCTACGACCGCTCCGCCGTGAGCACCGGCATAGTGCACTTTGGGGTGGGCGGATTCCACCGCGCGCACCAGGCCATGTACCTGGACCGGCTGATGAATGACGGAAAGGCCCTGGACTGGGGCATTTGCGGCGTGGGCGTGCTGCCGCAGGACGCAGCGATGAAGTCCGTCATGGACGCGCAGGACTGCCTCTACACCCTGGTACTCAAGAACCCGGATGGAACGCGGGAAGGCAGGGTCATCGGCTCCATTACCGAATACCTGCTGGCTCCGGAGGACCCGGAAGCAGTTCTTGCCAAGATGGCCTCGCCGCAGACGCGGATCGTGTCCCTGACCATTACCGAGGGCGGCTACAACTTCCACCACGTCACCGGGGAGTTCGACGCCGGCAACCCCGCCGTGCAGGCGGACCTGGCCCCCGGAGCGGTCCCGGCCACGGTCTTCGGGCTGGTCACCGAGGCCCTCGCCCGGCGCCGCGAGGCCGGCACTGCGCCGTTCACCGTGATGTCCTGCGACAACATCCAGGGCAACGGCGACGTTGCCCGCCGCATGTTCACGGCGTTCGCGGACCTGCGGGATCCGGAACTGGGGGAGTGGGTACGCGCCAACGTGGCCTTCCCCAATTCAATGGTGGACCGCATTACCCCGGTCACCACGGATACCGACCGGGACATGGTGGCGGAGGACTTCGGCGTCGAGGACGCCTGGCCGGTGGTCAGCGAAGACTTTGAGCAGTGGGTCCTGGAGGATCACTTCCCGCAGGGCCGCCCGCCCTTCGAGGACGCCGGGGTGCAGGTGGTGGACGACGTCGAGCCCTACGAACTCATGAAGCTGCGGCTGCTCAACGCCAGCCACCAGGGACAGTGCTACTTCGGCTACCTTGCCGGGTACCGGTACGCCCACGAGGTCTGCCAGGATCCGCTCTTCTCCCGCTTCCTGCTGGACTACATGGAACGCGAGGCCACGCCCACGCTCAAGCCGCTGCCCGGCGTGGACCTCGATGCGTACCGGCACAAGCTGATCGAACGCTTCTCCAACGAACACGTCCGGGACACCCTGGCCCGGCTCTGCGCCGAGAGCTCAGACCGGATTCCCAAGTGGCTGCTGCCCGTCATCCGCGAAAACCTCGACGCCGGCGGGGAGATCCACCGCTCGGCGGCCATCGTGGCCAGCTGGGCCCGCTACGCCGAAGGCACGGACGAGCAGGGTGCGGACATCGACGTCGTCGACCGGCTGCGGAAACCCCTGATGGCTGCCGCAGCGCGCAACCGCGAAGACCCACTGGCCTTCGTTGCCCAGTCTGAGCTCTTCGGAGACCTGGCTTCCAATGACCGCTTCGTCGACGCCTATACGCGGGCGCTGGCCGTCCTGCACGACGCCGGTTCCCGCGCCACGGTCGAAGGGCTTGCCGCTGAGGGTGCCTGACGGGCCCGGGTGCCGGAACGCAGGCTAGCGGGCGGTGTCCGCCGGCTCCGGTGCGTCAGCCGGCGCCGGCCGGGTGCTGGCCGGCAGCGCCGCGGCCGCCGCAAACACGAGGACCAGCGCCGCACCCCAGATGATGGCTGCGAGGTTGCCGCCCACCAGGAACGGGAAGTTCCAGATGGAGAGAGCCAGCACGCCGAGCAGGCCGATCCCGCCGGCCACGCCCGCGGCCCGCACTCCGCCGGGAGCAGACACACCGCGCGTACCGAAGCTGACGGTGGCGAAGCTGGTCAGGGTCATCATGACAATCACGCCAATGGCCCCTGCCCCGGAGTACCAGGTGTAGATCTCCAGTACTGGATCCAGCTGGGCGGCGGCGGAGACCAGCACGACGGCGGCGGTTACGCCGGTCACCCAGAAGGAGGCGCGTGAGGGTGCCCCGTGGGCGGGGTGGACGGCGGCCAGGCGGACCGGCAGCACCCCGCGCTGGCCCAGGGTGAAGAGGTAGCGGGAGACGATGTTGTGGAAGGCCAGCATGCAGGCGAACATGCTCGTCACCACCAGGACCTGGACAATGTCCGTCATGACCGGGGCGAGGATCTCCCCGGCGAAGCCCACCACCACGCTGTCCGGGCTGTCCGTGGCCAGGGCGACGGCGTTGCCGGCCCCGAGGCCGCTGATGATCAGCCAGGAGGAGAGGATGTACAACGCGCCGATGGAGAGCACCGCGATGTAGGTGGCCCGCGGAACGGTGCGCTCCGGGTCCTTGGCCTCGTTGCGGAACACCGCCGTCGCCTCGAAGCCGAAGAAGCCGAGGAAGGCGAACAGCAGGCCCAGGCCCGGTGCGCCGGACATGGCTTCGGCCGGGCTGAAAGGAACGGAGGTCAGTTCGCGGCCGGAGAAGAGGACGCCCAGGTCGATGGCCAGGACGGCGGCGACCTCCAGGACCAGGACGGCGCCCAGCACCTTCGCGGAAAGGTTGATGTCCCGGTAGCCCAGGAAGCCGACGACGGCGATCATGGCAGCAGAGACGGCCCACCAGGGAACCTGGACTCCGGACCAGAGCTCAATCAGATTTCCTGCCTGCACACCCAGATAGCAGGTCATTGAGACCGTGAGCAGGACGTAGGCAAAGAGCGCCAGCCCGGCAGTGCCGAGCCCGGCACGGCGGCCCAGCCCCCGGTCCACGTAGGAGTAGAAGGCGCCGGCATCCGGCACGTGCGGCGTCATCCAGGCGTAGCCGACCGAGAACAGCAGCAGGATCGCCGTGGCAGCCAGCACCATCAGGGGCATTCCGGCTGATTCGGAGACGGAGAGGATGAGGGGGAAGTTTGCCGCGACAACGGTGATGGGTGCCGCAGCGGCGACGACCATCAGGACGATTCCGGGCACGCCAAGCCTGCGGGTGAGTGTGGTTTTCAACGGTTTCCTTAGCTCTGTGGCCGGTTTATCTCCAGCCGGCACAGAGCCGATTTTAGTAAACCGCCGGTTCCAGCCCTTCATAAGCGTGTCACACACGGCGTTCGGCGAAACGAAAAGACCCTGATCCGGCGAACCGGATCAGGGTCTTTTCTCGTGGTTGCGGGGGCAAGATTTGAACTTGCGACCTCTGGGTTATGAGCCCAGCGAGCTACCGAACTGCTCCACCCCGCGGCGTGCTTAGAACTCTACCGCACCCCTGCCGGAGGGACTAATCGGGTGGCGGGGGTCACTTCCCGGAGAGAGCGACGGCAAGGTCTTCATCAATGAGCAAGGTGGTGACAAATCCGGCGGCGAGCACGGCCCGCACGGCATCGGCGCGGGCCGCTCCCTGTGCCACCGCCACCACCCGGGGTGTGTTCCGGAGCTGGTCCAGGCTGACGGCGAGCACCCGTTCATCCAGTTCCGAGCGCACGGGCCGGCCTTCGGCGTCGATCAGCCGCCCGGAGCATTCGGCCACCGCGCCGGCCTGGGCCGCTTCCAGCTTCAGGTGGTTGTCCACGCGGTTCCATACCGTGGAGAGTCCCGGAAGCCAGGCTCCGACTGCCACCACGGCGGCATCCAGCGAGCCGGCCTTGGCGAGGGTATTCCCGATCTCCGGCTGGCGGCGCAGGCTCTGCGCGGTCAGCGCATTTTCGACGACGAGCGGAGCCCACAGCGGCCAGGTGGCAACGCCGTCGTGCCGGCCCAGGTTCTGGATGAGTTCCAGCGAGTTGCCGCTTCCGGGAACCGGCAGGGCTCCGGCCAGCTGCACGATGTTGCACGGCGGCAGGTTGGTCACATAGCGGGCTGCCAGGTCCAGGGTGCGGGACCAGGAAACCCCGATGCTCGCTCCCGGCGCGGCCGCGGCCATGATTTCCTCCGCGGCCTGCTGGGCCATGGCTTCGCGGGTCGCGTGGTCGTCCGCCCCCGTGGGGCTGATGCGGACGCGTTCGACGCCGAGCGATTCGGCAAGGCGTGCCGGTGTTAGGTCTGCGGCGGCTTCCGGGAAACGGACGTCGATGCGCACGATGCCCAAGGCCCGCGCTTCATCCAGCAGGCGCGCCACCTGGAAACGGGAAATTCCGTAGTTCCGGGCAATGTCCACCTTCGAATGGTTACTGAGGTAGTAATCCCGGCCAATCCTGGCCAGGAGTTCCTCGTGGGACGAACCTGTTCCGGTAATGATTCCGCCCTGCCTGTTTCCGAATGAGCGTTACTTTGTTGCTCATTTGAGTGTATATGACTAGAGTTCCTCACCAAATGAGCGCAAAAAATAATCTCAAATGAGCAAGGGTGACGTATGAGATCAGAACGCAGCCAGCCGCAGCGGCGGCGCGGACGCAGGGCAAGGCAGCTCGCGGCAGCCGCAGCGGCAGCAGCAATGGTGCTAACCGGCTGCGGCAGTGCCAGCGCGGACGGCCGGCAGGAGATCGTGGTGGCCATCGTCTCCAACCCGCAGATGACGGACGCCATCGCACTGCAGGACCGGTTCAAGGAAGAGCACCCCAACGTCGACGTGCGCTTCGTGTCCCTGCCGGAAAATGAAGCCCGGGCCAAGATCACGGCCTCTGTTGCCACCGGCGGCGGCGAGTTCGACGTCGTGATGGTGTCCAATTATGAAACGCCGATGTGGGCGGAAAACGGCTGGCTGACTAACCTGCAGGACTACGCGGACAACACCCAGGGCTATGACCCGGATGACTTCATTCCGAACATCCGCGAGGCGCTCAGCTACGAAGACGATCTTTACTCCGTCCCGTTCTACGGTGAATCAGCCTTCCTCGCCTACCGGGAGGACCTCTTCGAGGACGCCGGGCTGACCATGCCGGAACAGCCCACCTGGGCTGATATTGCCGGATTCGCCGAGACCCTGCACAACCCGGACGAGGGATTCTCCGGCATCTGCCTGCGCGGACTCGCCGGCTGGGGCGAGGTCATGGCCCCGCTGACCACCATGATCAACACCTACGGCGGCAGCTGGTTCGACGAGGACTGGAACGCCACCCTGGACAGCCCCGAAGTCAAAGCCGCAGTCACCGACTACGTAGACCTGATCCGCAATTCCGGCCAGCCCGGGGCGGCAACCAGCGGCTACGGAGACTGCCTGACCCGCTACAGCCAGGGCAACGCGGCCATGTGGTTCGACGCCACCGCCATGGTTTCAACCGTTGAAGATCCGGACTCGTCCCTGGTGGTCGGCAAGACCGCCTACGCTCCCGCACCGGTGGAGGAAACCGACTCGGCCGGCTGGCTGTACTCCTGGTCCCTGGCCATTCCCTCCACCAGCGAAGAAAAGGACGCCGCCTGGGACTTCATCTCCTGGATGACGGACAAGGACTTCATTGAACTGGTGGGCGAGGAAATCAGCTGGGAACGCGTTCCTCCGGGAAGCCGTCTCTCCACCTATGAAATCCCCGAATACGCCGAAGTGGCGCAGGCCTACGCCGAACCCACGCTCTCGGCAATGGCCGGGGCCTCGCAGGACACGTCCATGACGGGCAGCGTGCCCTACCCCGGGCTCCAGTTCGTGGGCATTCCCGAGTTCCAGGACCTCGGAACCCGGGTGGCGCAGCAGGTCTCCGCGGCCATCGCGGGACAAAAAACCGTCGAGGAAGCGCTGGAGCAGTCCCAGCGCTACGCAGAAACCGTCGCCGAGAGCTACCAGTCGGGAGAGAACTGATGACCACACTGGTAGAGCGGCATAACGCGAAGGCGCGCCGCGACGTCGAAAAGCGCCAGTCCGGGGGAATGTCCCGGGCTGAGGGCTGGCGGCGGCGGGGGCCGCTGCTGCCGGCGCTGATCTTCACGATCATCGTCACCCAGGTCCCGTTCCTGTTCACCATCTGGTACTCGCTGCAGAACTGGAACCTGCTCAACCCCGACGGCGACCGGTTCGTCTGGTTCTCCAACTACGTGGAGATCTTCGCCGACTCAACCTTCCGCCAGGCGGCCCTGAACAGCGTCATCTTCACGCTCGGCTGCGTGTTCTTCGCGATGATCCTGGGCATCATCTTCGCCCTGCTCCTGGACCGCTCCTTCGCAGGCCGCGGAATCGTGCGGACCCTGCTGATCACGCCCTTCCTGATCATGCCGGTGGCCGGCTCCCTGCTCTGGTCCGTCTCGATCCTCAACCCCAGCTACGGCCTGCTCAACTGGCTGATCGGGCTGGTGGGCATTTCCCCGGTGGACTGGACCTCCGCCCACCCAATCGCCTCGATCCTGATGTCCCTGGTGTGGCAATGGACGCCGTTCATGATGCTGCTGGTCCTGGCCGGACTGCAGGCCCAGCCCAAGGACGTCCTGGAAGCCGCGCAGGTGGACGGCGCCGGCTGGTGGCGGACGTTCTTCTCCGTCACCCTGCCGCAGCTGCGCCGCTACATCGAGCTGGGCGTCCTGCTCGGCGCGATCTACGTGGTGAACACGTTCGACCAGATCTACCTCATGACCGCCGGCGGCCCCGGCACTGCCAGCGCCAACCTGCCCTTCTACATCTACCAGCGGGCCTTCCTTGGCTTCGACATTGGGCAGGCCGCCGCCATGGGCGTGGTGGTGGTGATTGCCACCATCATCGTGGCCACCTTCGCCCTCCGCCTGATCTTCCGCAGCTTCGACACTAAGGACTAGCCGTGGCCACCCAGACACAGCCGGCTCCGGCTGAACGCACCCCCGCAGCACGGACCTCCGGACAGCGCATGAACCGCAAGCCCAAGCCGCGCGCCGGGGCATCCCTGCTCACGGTCCTCACCTGGATCATCGCCATCGGGTTCTTCTCCCCGGTGCTCTGGATGGTGCTGACCTCCTTCAAGCAGGAATCCGCGGCAGCCTCCAACCCGCCGTCGTTCTTCTTCACCCCCACCCTGGACCAGTACAGGGCGGTGCTGGACGCCGGTGCCGGGACGTACTTCCTCAACTCGGTCATCGCCACGGGCGTCTCCACCCTGCTGGTGGTCATCCTGGCCGTGCCCGCGTCCTACGCGCTGAGCATCCGGCCGGTGAAGCGGACCCAGGATGTGCTGTTCTTCTTCATCTCCACCAAGATGCTGCCCGTGGTGGCCGTGATCATGCCGATCTACGTCATTGCCGGACAGCTGAAGGTCCTGGACAACGTGTGGACCCTGGTGGTGCTCTACACCTCCATGAACCTGCCCATCGCGGTGTGGATGATGCGCTCCTTCTTCCAGGAAGTGCCCTCCGAGGTGCTGGAAGCGGCCCAGATGGACGGTGCGGGACTGCTGAAGACCCTGTGGCGGGTACTGATGCCCATGGTGGCGCCCGGCCTCGCCGCCACCGCCCTGATCTGCGTCATCTTCGCCTGGAACGAGTTCTTCTTCGCGCTGAACCTGACGGCGGCGAAATCCGCCACGGTGCCGGTGTTCCTGGTGTCCCAGATGACCAGCGAGGGACTCTACCTGGCCCAGCTTTCCGCGGCCTCCGTGCTCGCATCCCTGCCGGTGGTCCTGGCCGGCTGGGTGGCACAGAAACAGCTGGTGCGCGGCCTGTCGATGGGAGCGGTCAAGTGAGCATTTCCGAATCCATGTCCGTTTCAGTGCTGGACGGACCCGGAAAACTGAGCCTGGAGGACCGGCCCGTGCCGGTGCCCGGACCGGGAGAAGTCCTGGTGCGGATCGCCTCGGTGGGCGTCTGCGGGTCGGACACGCACTACTACCATGAGGGCCGGATCGGCAGCTTCGTCGTCGAGGCGCCGCTGGTCCTGGGCCACGAAGCGTCCGGCCGGATCGAAGCGGCGGGCGACGGCGTCGACCCCTCCCTGGTGGGGCAGCGGGTGTCGCTGGAGCCGGGCATTCCGCAGCCGTACTCGAAGCAGACACTGGCCGGGCACTACAACCTCGACCCGGACGTGCGCTTCTTCGCCACCCCGCCGGTGGACGGCGCCTTCGCTGAATATGTGGTGCATCCGGCGGCGTTCGCCCACCCTGTCCCGGATCGGCTCTCCGATGATGCGGCCGCCCTGCTGGAACCGCTGAGCGTGGCGCTCGCCGCCCGAGCTGCCGGGAAAGTGCAGCTGGGGGACCGGGTGCTCATAGCGGGCGCCGGACCAATTGGCCTGCTGGTCTCCGCCGTGTGCGCGCTCGCCGGCGCCGAGGTCACCGTGACTGACGTCCGTGCCGAACGGCTGGAAGTTGCCGGCCGGTACGGTGCCGCGCACACCTTCACAGTCGCGGAGGCTGCTGAGCCGGAACCGGAATACCAGGTGTTCATTGACGCCACCGGGGCTGAGCCGGCCGTCCTCGCCGGCATGCAGCGCCTGGCCCCGTGCGGCCGCTGCGTCCTGGTGGGCATGGGAGCGGACACCATCGCCCTGCCGGTCCCGCTGGTCCAGGGCCGGGAACTGCGCATCACCGGCACCTTCCGCTACGCCAACACCTGGCCGCTGGCGGTGTCCCTGGCCGGGCAGGGGCTGGTTGACCTGGAAGGGCTCGTCACGTCCCGGCACGCGTTGAACGACGTCGAAGCGGCGCTGGTCGCCGGCGCCCGGGAGGGTGCGCTGAAGGCCGTCGTCGTTCCGTAACCGTTTCCGTTCCTCCCCGCCCCTCCCATCGAGATGACAGAAACTGCCCGTATGGGCGCTCATACGGGCAGTTTCTGTCATCTCGATGGGGAGTAAGAGGCCGCCGCGGCAGTTGCCACCCGCCGGCCGGCTTCAACCGGGTAGGCCGGATATCCGCGCAGATACGCGGCAAGCGTGCCGTTGTAGGCCAGCACGACGTCGTCCGCCAGGTCCGCGGCATGCTCGCCGGCCAGCGGCTTGGCAAAGTGCCGCAGCCTCTCGGTCAGCAAAGCGGTATCCGCGGCGAGGACGGCGGCGATTTCCTCGCCGGCGTCGGGCAGTTCGGTGGCAGTGGCCAGGAAGGCACACCAGCGGGCCGCCGGCTGCCGGGCACGGAAGGCGGCCAGCGCATCGAAGACGGACAGCAGCCGGTCCAGGTCGCTGCCTGCCTTCACCGCGCACCCGTCCCACACCGACTGCCATTCGGCGAGCCGGACGCGCAGGGCCTCCGCCACGAGTCCGTCTTTGCTGCCGAAATGCGAATAGAGGCTGGCAGCGGACACCTTGGCGGCGCCCAGCACCTCATCCACACCCGTGGCGCGAATGCCTCGGTCGAAGAACACTTCTTCCGCCGCCGCGAGCAGCCGCTCGCGCGCCGGGACTTTCTGGCCGGTAGTCATGGGCCAACTCTAGCCAGCCTTGTTCCAGAACGATAGTTCTGTTTGACTGTAACGATCGTTCTGGTTCGGAAGTCGGGAGTCTTCAATGCAGTGGAAGCTGGTGGCCAGTGGGCTGGCCCTGATCGCGGCGACCTATGGGCTGGCCCGGTTCGGGTACGGGCTCTTCCTGCCGGGCTTCGCGGAGGCTTTCGAGATGGGCCCCGGCCTGTCCGGGGTGATCCAGGCCGGCAGCTTCCTCTCCTACTGCGGAACTGCCCTGTTCGCAGCCCGGCTGGGATTCCGGCCCCGCCTGGTCGTGCTGCTGGCCGGAACAACCGCCGCGCTGGGGTCCGCGGGAGTGGCGCTTGCCCCTAATGCAGCAGTGCTTGCTGGCGCGGTGGTGCTCGCTGGGGCCGGAGCGGGGTTTGCGACCCCGGGACTCGTGAGCCTGATCGAATCCAACGTGGAGGCCCGGCGGCAGGAAAACGCACAGGCCATCGTCAATTCGGGAACGGGCGCCGGCCTGGTGGCGGCCGGGGTGCTGCTGATCCTGGTGGCAGGGCAGTGGAGGCTGGGCTGGGCGGTGATTGCCGTCGTCGTTATCCTGGCGACCGCTGCGACGCTCGCCTCCGACCGGAAGGCAGTCCGTCCCGAGCAAAAGAAGCCGGCACCGCGGATGCCGGGCCTCGTGGAACCGGCACTGCTGCGCCGGCCGCTGATCGCCGCGGGTTTGGCGGGAGCGTCAAGTGCCGCCGTCTGGACGTTCGGCCGAACGGTCCTGGCTGCCGGCAGCGAAGGGGAGCTGCACTCGATCGCGGCCTGGATGATGTTGGGTGGATTCGGGATGCTGGGTGCCGCGGCCGGAAGCATCGTGCAGGCATGGAGCCTGCGGACCGCGTGGACCACGACGGCGCTGCTGATGTCCGGCGGTACCCTCCTTCTGCCGGCGGGGCAGGCAGTACCCGCGGCGGGCTATGCCTCAGCGGCTGTTTTCGGCGCCAGTTACATCGCCCTGAGCGGAGTGCTGATCGTATGGGCGGTCCGGACCGTTCCGGAGCAGGGTGCCCCTGGGACCGTGTTCCTCTTTATCGCGCTCGCCGTTGGCCAGGCCGCCGGATCCGTGGGCCTGGGCGCCGTGCTTCAGCCGCAGGCGCCGCTGCCCGCTTTCGGTCTGGCTGCCGCCGTCGGCCTGCTGGCGATCGCCCCTGTCTGGCTGCGCGGGCGCACGGACCGGGAGCCTTTGGCCAGCACCAATTCATCGAGATGACAGAAACGGCTCTTTACAGCTCTGTAACGTGCACTTTCTGCCATCTCGATGGGGCGTTTTGGTCAGGCCACAGGGTAGCTCGTAGCGTAGTCCTGCGAACGTACGGGGATTGTCCTCGGGGAGGGGACACCATGGGCAACACCGCCACCGCCATCCAGGCACCGGAGCAGGCATCCCCGCCGCAGGGCCCGTCCCGGAGCCGCGCCGGCATCCTGCTGGCCGTCTGCATTGTGCTCATCGGCCTGAACCTGCGCACCGTCTTCTCCAGCTTCTCCGCCATCCTTCCGGAAATCACCGCGGCCTCCGGCATGCCCGCGCCCCTGGTCAGTGTCCTCACCACCGGACCCGTGCTGCTGCTCGGCCTCGTGGCGCCCGCTGCCCCGGCCCTGGCCCGGAAACTGGGAATCGAACGCACCATCCTCGCCGCCATGGTGGTCCTGACCGCCGGGCTGGCCGTCCGCGGCACGGGCGACTTCACCGCCATGGCCGCCGGGACCATTGCCGCCGGTGCGGGCATCGGCGTCGTCAACGTCCTGCTGCCAACCCTGGTCAAGCGGGACTTCCAGCACCGGCTGGGACTGATGAGCGGCCTGTACACCGGCTCGATCTGCGCGGCTGCCGCGCTGGGTGCCGGCTTCACCCAGCCGCTGCTGCAGGCCACCGGCTCCTGGCAGGACGCACTCGCGTTCTGGACCCTCCCCGCCGCCCTGGTGGTGCTGTTCTTCGCGCCGCTGGCACTGCTCCGCGGGCGCACTCCGGCGGACAGGACCAACGACGCCGGCCCCTCGGTCTGGCGCTCAGCCCTGGCCTGGCAGATCACCGGTTTCATGGCCCTGCAGGCCATGATGTCCTTCAGCGTTTTTGCATGGCTGGCCCCGATCCTGCGCGAACGCGGCATCGACGGCGCAACAGCAGGCTACGTGGTGGCCGGCTCGATCGTGGTGCAGGTCCTCGGCTCCTTCCTCGCACCTCCGCTGGCCGCCCGCCTGCGCAGCCAGGGCTGGCTGAACGCCTTCATCGCGCTCCTTACGGGTGCCGGCTTCGCACTCACCATCCTGGGCCCGCTGGAGCTTGTGTGGCTTTGGTCCGTGATGCTCGGCGTGGGACAGGGCAGCCTCACGGCGCTGGCACTGACCATGATCGTGCTGCGTACCCGGAACGCCGCCACCGCGGGCCGGGTGTCCGGCATGATGCAGTGCCTCGGGTACGGTGTGGGCTCCTCCGGAACCCTGCTCGTGGGCATACTGCACACCGCGTCCGGGTCGTTTACGCCGGCAGCGGTGATGTTCCTGCTGGTCGGTTCCGCTGCGGCGGGCATGGGCTTCCTGGCCGGCCGCGCCCGGTTCGTCGGCGGTTCCCGCCGGGATTATTAGGGCAGCAGCCCGGAGAGGGGAGCCGTGAGGGTGCAGCCGTCCAGCGGGCCCGGGTCGGAGAGGCCCGCGGCAGCGCTGGCCACCAGCACCTGATCGTCCAGGACCAGCACGCTGGTGGGCTGCCGGACCGGCACCGGCACGGCGGCCAGGCGTTCGCCGGTTTCTGAGTACACGTCCAGCCGCGAAGCGCCCCACACCGCACTCCAGATCCGGCCGGAAGGGTCCACATGCATGCCGTCCGGGTTCTCCTCGGGCACCCGGGCGAAAACCTCGGCGGCACCGGGATCCGCCGTCGTCGTCCGCAGGATTCTGCCGCGGTCGGTGTCCGAAATCAGCACACTGTGTCCGTCCGGCAGGAACACCGGCCCGTTGGGAATCGGGATGCCGCTGCGCAGCTGCACGACGCCGCCGCCCCCCTCCGGGTCCCAGCGCCAGAGGGCGCCGTCGGGCTCTGACCCGTCGTGGACCATGGTGCCGAACCAGAGGGACCCGTCCGGCGCAAAAGCGCCGTCGTTGACGCGGTAGCGAGCCGGGTCCAGCCCGGTGCCTGCCAGCGGAACAGCCGTTCCGTCCGGAAGCAGCTCGACAACGCCGGTGCCGGCGGCACCGATCAGCCGCCCGGCGGAATCCTCCTCGGCGAAGCCCAGGGGGTCAGCGAGGCGGTGGGTGAGCACCGGGGTGCCGCTCCCCGGTTCCCAGGCATAGAGTTCCCCGTTCACCAGGTCAACCCACCGGGCACCGCCGGGCGTGCGCCGCAGCCCTTCGCCGAGCTCCAGTGCGTGCGTGCTGACGGGTGTCCACATCGTCTGGTCCATGCCTGCCTTTCCGGGAGTTGCACGTGTTGAAGTAATCTACCGGACGCGCCTGCGCCGGCCGGCAGACGTGGTGCTAACCTCAGTTCTGCGAAGGCGGGCACCGGCCGGTGCTAACTACCTGGCATTTCCCGGCCGGAGAGACCGCCGGGGCCTTGATCGCAGGGGGCAGTTCCCATGAATTCAGACGCCGCATACCTTTCCCGGGCCATCGAGCTGGCCACAGCCAACGTCGCAGACAGCGGCGGACCGTTCGGCGCCGTCATCGTTACGGCGGACGGACAGGCGTTCGACGGCGTCAACCGGGTTACCGCCAACAACGATCCGACAGCGCACGCTGAAGTCACCGCCATCCGCAATGCGTGCGCTGCGCTGGAAACCTTCGACCTCAGCGGTGCGGTGCTCTACACGAGCTGCGAGCCGTGCCCCATGTGCCTGGCCTCGGCGCTGTGGGCGCGCATCGACCGGGTGGTCTACGCCGCGGACCGGCACGACGCCGCCGCAGCGGGTTTCGACGACGCCGTCTTCTACGAATACTTCGAAACCCCCGTCGAAAAGCGGTCCATGCCCGTGAGCCAGCTGCCCGGGGACACCCGCAACGCCCCGTTCGACGCCTGGACCGCAGCGGCGTCGCGCATCGACTACTAGTCCGCGAAGCCCGGGTCCGGGCAGTTGGCGGCCCTCAGGCCGGCCGGGGGTCCCGCCCGGGCGGCGGGAGCCGTATCCTCCAAGCATGGACCCGGTTCGTGTGTGTCTGTGGATCTTCATGGCGGTCACCGCCGCAACATGGATCCTGTCTCTTCTCACGCGGGAATACTCGTGGACGGACCGAATCTGGTCGATCGTCCCGGTGGCCTACGTCTGGGTGTTCGCAGCGGCGTCGGACATGGCACCGCGGCTGGTGCTCATGGCAGTGCTGGTGACCCTCTGGGGCGCGAGGCTGACCTTCAATTTCGCCCGCAAAGGAGGCTACGCGCCCGGCGGGGAAGACTACCGCTGGGGGGTCCTGCGCGGACGGCTGCGGCCGTGGCAGTTCCAGGTGTTCAACCTGGGGTTCATCAGCATCTACCAGAACGGAATCATCTGGTTGATCACGCTTCCGGCGCTGACGGTGTTCCAGAACCCGGGACCGCTGGAAGCCTGGGACTGGGCGCTCGCTGTGCTGTTCGTGGCCGCCCTGGCGGGGGAGATTACCGCTGACCAGCAGCAGTGGAACTACCAGCAGCGAAAAAAGGCTGAGCGTGCTGCCGGGAGGGAAGCCGGGCAGGGCTTCGTCCAGAGCGGGCTGTTCCGGTTTTCACGCCACCCGAACTTCTTCTTTGAACAGGCCCAGTGGTGGCTGTTCTACGGATTCACCGTCACTGCCTCCGGTTCCTGGCTGCACTGGACACTGGCCGGACCCGTGCTGCTGACCCTGCTTTTCGCCGGGTCCACGGTGTTCACGGAAAGCATCTCGGCCAGCCGTTACCCTGCCTACGCCGAGTACCAGCGGCGGACCTCACCGATCATTCCCCTGCCGCAGCGCGGTTCCTCCCGTCCCCTCGAAGCCGGCTAGGAGAATCTGAAAGATGCGCTCAGCTGCGTGGACCGCACCCCGGGTTCGATCACCTTGGCAAAGCAGGTTGAATGCGGCAGGTCCTTGTACGGGCCAAAGTTCGGCACCTCGGCGTAGCCGGCCTGCGCATAAAACCGTTTCCCGTCGGACTGGGCTGACCCCGCTTCCGCGGTGACCGCTCCGAATCCGGCGGCACGGGCACGGAACTCGAGCGAAGACAGGATGGCGGTGGCCACCCCGGACCCGCGGGCGTAGGGCAGGACATAGATTCGCTTCACCTCGGCCGTGGAACAGTCCAGCCGCCGGAGCCCCCCACACCCCAGCGGCTGTCCCGAACTCCGCTCGTAGGCGATCACGAACACTGCGGTGTCCACATCGGAAGGCGGAGACGGGTCGTGGTCCGGGCTTCCGTAGCGGGAATCCAGCTCGGCCTGCTGCGCCCTCCGCAGGTCGGCGCCCACCGGGTTGGACCAGGGCACCTCGCGGATGTAGAGGTTCGGGGGAAGCGGGAACACATGAACCTCCTGGGCCTGCGGAACTGGTTCACCTCAATCTACGAAGCCGTGATTTCGCCCGTGTTTCCGCTGTGTGAGAACTGGGCTAAGCCAAAAACACGATTTTTCATTACATGTCAAAATGGAAGGGATGACTTCCCCCAAAACTTCCCCAGCTGCCCCGAGCGCATCCGGCGACAAGCCGCAGGTGCGTCCCGCAACCGAAGGGTGGGAGCAGGCCAAAGAGCCAGACGGCCGCCCCCTGCTGCAGTTCAAGTCCCCGCGGGTTTCCCAGCCGCCGGAACACCTGGCAGACCTGACGCTTGCCGAGCGCCAGGAGAAGCTCAAGGCCCTGGGGCTGCCCGCATTCCGCGCCAAGCAGCTCTCGGTGCATTACTTCCAGCACTACACCACCGATCCCGAGAAGATGAGCGACCTCCCCAAGGAGCGCCGCGACGAGCTGGTTCAGGAGATGTTCCCGACCCTGCTCACCGAGGTGAAGCGCCTGACGACGGACAACGGGGACACCATCAAGTTCCTCTGGCGGCTGTTCGACGGCTCACTCGTTGAGTCAGTGCTGATGCGTTACCCGGGCCGGATCACGCTCTGCGTCTCCAGCCAGTGCGGCTGCGGCATGAACTGCCCGTTCTGTGCCACCGGCCAGGCAGGACTGACCCGCAACATGTCCGCCGCGGAAATCCTGGACCAGATTGTCCAGGCGAACCGCGTCATTGCCGAAGGCGGGCTGGGCGGCAAGCGCCGGGACGGCGGGCACGACGCCGAGCGGGTCACCAACATCGTCTTCATGGGCATGGGCGAACCGCTGGCCAACTACAAGCGCGTGATGAACGCCGTGCACCGCATGGCAGCCGAAGCTCCCGAAGGCCTGGGCATGAGCGCCCGCAACATCACGGTCTCCACCGTGGGCCTGGTGCCGGCGATCAAGAAGCTGGCCGAGGAGAACATCCCGGTCACGTTCGCGCTGAGCCTGCACGCACCGGACGACGAACTGCGTGATGACCTGATTCCGGTCAACAGCCGCTGGAAGGTGGACGAGGCGCTGGACGCCGCGTACCACTACTACCGCACCACCGGCCGCCGGGTCTCCATCGAGTACGCGCTGATCAAGGACATGAACGACCACCCGTGGCGTGCGGCCCTGCTGGCCAAGAAGCTGAACTCACGCGGCCGCGGGTGGGTCCATGTGAACCCGATTCCGCTGAACCCGACCCCGGGCTCCATCTGGACATCCCCGGAACCCGAGGTGATCCAGGAGTTCATCGACACCCTGATCGACGCCGGTGTTCCCACCACGGTCCGCGATACCCGCGGCAAGGAAATCGACGGCGCCTGCGGCCAGCTGGCTGCGGCGGACTAGCAGCCCGGCCGTTCCGGCATCAACGGATTTCGCTCCAGTGTGTGCCGGACGCTCCGCTTCGCCGGGCCCGGAATCGCCCAAACCGGAGCAAAAACAGATAACGAAGGCGGGAGGCCGGGTTTGCGAACCCGGCCTCCCGCCGTCGTTATTCTGTGGGGTCCTACTTCTGCAGGTGGTCCACCAGGTCCTCGGCGATGCCGATGTACCTCGCCGGGGTCAGCGCGAGCAGGCGCGCTTCGGCCTCGGCGGGCAGTCCCAGCCCGGAGACGAACTCCTTCATGCGCTCGGCATCCACGTGGTGTCCGCGGGTGAGTTCCTTGAGCCGTTCGTACGGGTTTTCCATGCCCGGAGCACCGGCGATGGCCTCGGCGCGCATCACCATCTGGATGGCTTCGCCCAGGACTTCCCAGTTGGTGTCCAGGTCCGCGGCCAGCACATCTTCGGCGACGTTCAGGCGTTCCAGGCCCTTGGCCACGTTGGAGATCGCCAGCAGGGAGTGGCCGAAGGCGACGCCGATGTTCCGCTGCGAGGAGGAGTCCGTGAGGTCGCGCTGCCAGCGGGAGGTGACCAGCGTGGACGCCAGGGTGTCCAGCAGGCCGTTGGAGATTTCCAGGTTCGCTTCGGCGTTCTCGAACCGGATCGGGTTGACCTTGTGCGGCATGGTGGAGGATCCGGTGGCGCCGGCTACCGGGACCTGAGCGAAGTAACCGATGGAGATGTAGCTCCAGACGTCCGTGCAGAAGTTGTGCAGGATCCGGTTGAAGCGTGCCATGTCCGCGTACAGCTCGGCCTGCCAGTCATGTGACTCGATCTGGGTGGTGAGCGGGTTCCAGGTCAGGCCAAGACCTTCAACGAAGGACTTGGCCACCTGCTGCCAGTCGGCACCCGGAACGGAGGCGTAGTGCGCGGCGTAGGTGCCGGTGGCGCCGTTGATCTTGCCCAGGAACTCGGTGCCGGCCACGCGGTCCAGCTGGCGGGTCAGCCGGTGCACCGTGACGGCCAGTTCCTTGCCAAGGGTGGTGGGGGTGGCGGGCTGGCCGTGGGTGCGGGAGAGCATCGGAACGGCGCGGGTTTCCTCTGCCATGGCGGCGATCTGGGCCACCATCTTCCGGGCTGCGGGCAGCCAGACGTTCTCCACCGCACCCTTGACGCCCAGGGCGTAGGAGAGGTTGTTGATGTCCTCCGAGGTGCAGCCAAAGTGCACCAGCGCGGTGAGGTTCTCAATGCCGATCGCCGCCAGCCGGCGGCCAATGTAGTACTCAACGGCCTTCACATCGTGGACGGTGACCTGCTCGATTTCCCCCAGCTCGTTGACGGAGTTTCCGTCAAAGCCGGACACGATTTCGCGCAGCTGCGCCTGCTGTTCAGCGCTCAGCGGTGAGGTTCCCGGCAGTACGGAGTTGGAGGTGAGGTGGATCAGCCACTCGACTTCAACATGGGTCCGGTCACGGTTCAGGGCAGCTTCGGAGAGGTAGTCGACCAGCGGTGCGGTCGCGGAGCGGTACCTGCCGTCCAGGGGACCCAGCGCGATCGCGGGGGTCACGGCGGCAAGGGACACGCGGGGTGCGGAAGATGAATCGGCCATGAGCCCAATTCTTCCACGGTCCCGCCCCGGGGCCGATTCCGTGACAGGACGCTCCACCTGCCCTCCACAGTGCTCCGGAAAAACGCCGGTTTCCCCGGCAGGGGAGCGGGCGACGGCGGCGGGCCTGCGGCTGCCTAGAGTTGCTTTCCCGGCGAAAGGGAGGGCGGTCCTCGCCGGTGCCTTTGCGGCGGCGGCACGAAGGATTGGGATGACAGGCGGGAAAGCACGTGACAGGCGGGGAAGCAGCGGCCCAGGCGCTGAGGGCAGGAGAAACTGCGGGGATGCTCGAGCAGTATGCCGCGGAGCTGCGCGGCCTGCAGCGTGAACTGGCGCATGGGGATGAAGAGCAGTGGCGTTCCCCGGCCGGAACGGCATTCCGCCGGCAGGTGGACGGGCTGGCCCTGGAACTGGGGGCGTGCCTGGAGGCCCTGGAACGGGCAGCATCTGCCCGCCGCACGGTTTCCTCGGCTGAGCAGTTCGGGGAACAGTGGCTGGAATGAGCGGTACCTGTCCACTGCCGCCGCCGGCATATCAGGTCCGCGGCGGACAGAACAGCATCCTGGTGGAGTTCGAGGCACTGGAGAACCGCGCCGGGCGCCTTGAATCCGTCGCCGGAGCACTCCGGGAGATCGGCGCTGACCTGCAGCGGATCAGCGGGGAGGAGGTCGCCTGGACCCGGATGCAGCCAGCCTCCGCGGCAGAAACAGCAAGGGTGGAACTTGACCGAGCTGTCTTCCTGCTGCGAGCCTGCACCCAGGCAGCCGAGGAAGCAGCATCCGGCCTGCGGACTGCGGCAGCCAGCTACCGGGATGCGGAAGGGCGCGCCGAACGCCTTGGCGGGCTGCCCGGGGTGCTGCCCGTGGGACTCGCGCTCCTGGATGCCGGCCCCGGCGGATTTCCGAAGCGGCGCTGGGTCGAGTCCCTGCCGCTGAGGCGAGTGGACACTCCCGCGCTGTTGGCGCTGGCAGGGATTCTGGGCGGACGCAGTGCCCTGCGGGACATAGAGGTGGAGCGGGTCGGGCCGGCGGGCGCCAGGGACGAAACCGTCCAGGTCTCCGGATCTGCAGCCGGGCTGCTGGAGCGGAGCGCCGTGCTGCTGCGGGAGGATGACCCCGGTGTGGTGGAAGTGCTGCGCCTGGAAGCAGCGGACGGAAGCGCCGGTGAGGGGAAGGTCTTTGTGGTGACAATCCCGGGAACGCAGCCGGGTTCAGGGGCCGCGGGGGACAACCCGTTCGACAACTACGGCAACGCCGAGGGCCGGGCAGCAGACAGCCGGTTTGTTGCTGCGGCCGTGGCAGAGGCACTGCGGCAGGCCAAAGCGGAAGCGGGAGACTCCGTGATCCTGGTCGGCTACAGCCAGGGCGGCATTCATGCTGCCCACGCGGCCGGCTACCTGCGGGAAACGGAGGGGCTGGACGTCCGTTATGTCCTGACTGCAGGCACCCCGGCCGGTGACGCCGCGATCCCGCCCGAGGTCCAGGCCCTGCACCTTGAACATGCACAGGACTGGGTGCCGGGAGCGGACGGCACGTCCAACCCCGACTCACTCAACCGCGTGACCATGACCCTCACCGGCGACGTCCCGGTGCCGGCCGGAGAAAGCGGGCTGGGCCCGGCCCACAAACTGCCCGTCTATCTGGAGGGAGCAGCGGCTGCGGACAGGAGCACGGACCCGTCGCTCCGGGCGTCACTGGCGGGGGCGGGCACAGTGGTGGGTACAGGAAGCGTTGCGGCCCGCGAGCTCTACCGGTTCCGGCGCCGGGACCGCCGGCCGGCAATGCAGGTAGTGCCCAAGAGCCTGACGGGTCCGGAGTCCGGGCCGGCAGTACCCGGCAATGTGCCTCGCGGCAGGGACTAGCGGCGGGTTCCGGCCAGTGAACCGGCGACCAGCGAGACCAGGGAGATGATGATCGAGGCGAAGATTGCCGTCCAGAAGAAGGAATCGATCTCGAAATGCACCGGGGTGAAGCTGGTGAGCCAGGCCGTGAGCATCAGCATGGCGGCGTTGATGATTACGGTGAACAGGCCGAGGGTCAGGATGGTCAGCGGAAGGGCCAGCAGCCGGACTATGGGACGAACCAGCGCGTTCACTACTCCGAAGACCAGGCCGATGAAGAGGTAGGCCAGGGCCACGTCCAGGGTGGAGTTGCCGGTGGCCGGCGTACCGGCTTCACCCACCACGATTCCGGGCAGTGCCCACGCGGCAACCCACAGGGCGAGGGCATTAATAAGGACTCTCAGCACTAGGCGCATGCCCTAATGCTGGCACAGCGGCTGCGCCCTCCAAAGCCCCAAAGTCATTTGACCCGAATCAGGCCTGTGCGTCACGTCACATGGGCGCCGGTGAATCCGGACTAGTCTTAAGCCATGACCACTACCGAGAATGACACCAGTGCTGTGGCAGGCCAGGCGCCCGAAATCCGCCCGCGCCCGGTCGTTGACCGGCTGCCGCGCTACGCTGCCGGAAAGCCGCCCGTGACGATTGAAGGGCTGCAGAGCTACAAGCTCTCCTCGAATGAGAACCCCTTTCCGCCGCTGCCTTCAGTCCTGGAAGCTATCGCTGCCCACCCGAACGTAAACCGCTACCCCGATCCGCTGGCAACGGCGCTGCGGACGGAACTGGCCTCGTTCCTTGACGTTCCCGCAGAGGACATCGTGACCGGCGGCGGAAGCCTCGGCGCGCTGAACCAGCTTCTGGCCACCTTCGCCGGACAGGGAGAAAACGGCACGCAGGACGAGGTGATTTACCCGTGGCGCTCCTTCGAGGCCTACCCCATTTCGGTAGGACTGTCCGGTGCCCGCAGCGTGCAGGTTCCGCTGCTCGCTGACGGGCGCCATGACCTGGACGCCATGGCCGCGGCAGTCACGGACCGGACCAGGATGGTCCTGCTGTGCACGCCGAACAACCCCACCGGTCCGGTGCTGAGCACTGAGGAAGTAGAGGGATTCCTGGCCAAGGTCCCCTCGGACGTAATCGTCGTGATTGACGAAGCGTATGAGGACTTCGTGCGTGACCCGGACGCCGTCAACGGTGTGGAGGTCTACCGCCGGCACCAGAACGCCGTAGTGCTGCGGACCTTCTCCAAGGGCGCGGGACTGGCAGGGCTGCGGGTGGGTTATTCGATATCCCATCCGCACCTGACGCAGTACCTCCGTGTCACCGCCGTGCCGTTTGCCGTCTCCCAAATCGCCGAGCAGGCGGCAATTGCTTCCCTGAAGCACCACGATGAAGTTGTGGAAAGAATACAAGCGCTGGTAGCCGAGAGGACCCGCGTAGTCGATGGCCTGAAGGCGCTGGGGTGGGCCATTCCGCAGGCTGAGGGTAACTTCGTCTGGCTGGATCTGGGGGAGAATACCCCCGAGTTTGCAGTGCTGGCGGAGCAGCAGGCGCTGGCAGTACGTGCCTTCGGAACCGAAGGGATGCGGGTGACCATCGGCGAGGAGGAAGCCAACAGCCGATTCCTCGCTTTATGTGCAACCTATACAAAAGGCCCCCGGGTTTCCTAGCGTGTCCTGAGTGCTTTTGGGGCCCCGGCCCTCGCTAGGCTGTGGGAAGTAACTTCCACATATATGCCACAACGGGTACATATTCCCTGCGCGGCATATTTCTAGCGGGGGCCGGATCCGTAGGTCCGCCCCGGCGAGGAGAGGTATGGCCCTGGAGCACTTGCCCGCCACCGAATTCGATTCGACGGCACTGAATGAGACGTTGGTGCCTGCCCCCGGCAGCTCACCGGACGGCATGGTCCAGCTGCTGACCCCCGAAGGGGAGCGGGTCGGTCACGAGCTGTACGGCTGGTACGCGGACGACGTCGACGCCGAGGCACTGCGCTCCTTCTACCGGGACATGTTCCTCATCCGCCGGTTCGACACCGAGGCCACCGCCCTGCAGCGCCAGGGTGAACTGGTGATGTGGGTTCCCCTCACCGGGCAGGAAGGTGCGCAGATCGGCTCGGGCCGGGCTCTGGCTGCCCAGGACTACGTCTTCCCAACCTACCGGGAGCACGGCGTTGCGCTCACCCGGGGCCTGAAGCTCTCCCATCTGCTGCGGCGCTTCCGTGGAATCTCCCACGGCGGCTGGGATCCGCGGGAAGCGAACTTCCACCTCTATACCCTGGTCCTGGCGGCCCAGGTCCCCCATGCAGTTGGGTATGCCATGGGCATGGCCCGGGATAATGCCTCCGACGCGTCCTCGCCTGCCGGCGCCACCGTTGCCTTCTTTGGCGACGGCGCCAGCTCCGAAGGAGATGTCCACGAATCCATGGTCTTCGCGGCCTCCTACGACGCCCCCGTGGTCTTCTTCTGCCAGAACAACCACTGGGCGATCTCCGTTCCCACCGAAGTGCAGTCCCGTATTCCGCTGGCCAACCGTGCCCAGGGCTACGGATTCCCGGGCATCCGGGTAGACGGCAACGACGTCCTGGCGGTCCACGCCGTGACCCGGTGGGCACTCGAACATGCCCGCAGCGGCAACGGCCCGGTGCTCATCGAAGCCTTCACCTACCGGATGAGCGCGCACACCACCGCAGATGACCCCACCAAGTACCGCCTCTCGGCCGACGAAGAGGCCTGGATTGGCCGGGATCCGCTCACCCGCCTGGAAAAGCACCTGCGGGCCACCGGTGCCGGCGATGAAACCTTCTTCGCGTCCCTCACCGCCGAAGCGGACGACCTGGCAGTGCGGCTGCGCTCGGAGGTGCAGGCGATGGAACCGCCGTCGTTCGCTGACTCCTTCGCGGACGTTTACGCCGAACCGCACCCGCTGATCGCCGAGGAGCTGGCGTTCCACCAGGCGTACGAGGACGGCTTCACGGACACCGGGTCCAGCAACGACACCGAGGAAGAGGTCGGCGCATGAGCACCATGACCATGGCCAAAGCCATCAATGCCGGCCTGCGCGCCGGCCTGGCCGCTGACCCCAAGACCCTGCTGATGGGCGAGGACATCGGCGCGCTTGGCGGCGTCTACCGCATAACCGAGGGCCTGCAGGCCGAATTCGGAACCGACCGGGTCATGGACACCCCGCTGGCCGAATCAGGCATCATCGGCACCGCAATCGGCCTGGCGCTGCGCGGCTACCGGCCGGTCTGCGAAATCCAGTTCGACGGCTTTGTCTTCCCCGGGTTCAACCAGATCACCACGCAGCTGGCCAAGATGCACTCCCGCAGCGAGGGCGCCCTGAGCGCCCCGGTAGTCATCCGGATTCCCTACGGCGGCGGCATCGGCTCGATCGAGCACCACTCGGAGTCTCCGGAGGCGCTCTTCGCCCATACCGCGGGGCTGCGCATCCTCGCCCCCTCCAACCCGCAGGACGGCTACTGGATGATCCAGCAGGCCATGCAGGGCAAGGACCCGGTGATCGTCTTTGAACCCAAGCGCCGCTACTGGCTGAAGGGGGAAGTGGACACCACTGCGCCCTCCGGCGATCCGTACGCGGCCCAGGTGCTGCGGGCCGGAACCGACGCCACGATCGTCGCCTACGGACCGCTGGTTCCGGTGGCGCTGGCAGCGGCTGAAGCTGCGGCGGAGGACGGACGCAGCATCGAAGTCATCGACCTGCGCTCCATCTCCCCGATCGACTTCGACACCGTTACCGAATCGGTTCGCCGTACGGGACGCCTGGTTGTCACGCACGAAGCCCCAACCTTTGGCGGCATCGGCGGGGAAATCGCGTCCCGGGTCGCAGAGCGCGCGTTCCTGCACCTGGAAGCGCCCGTCCTGCGGGTGGGCGGATTCCACATGCCCTACCCCGTTGCCGCGGTCGAGGAGCACTACCTGCCGGACATCGACCGGCTGCTTGATGCCCTCGACACCGTCTTCTCCTACTGAGAGACCCTGACAGCCGCTTCCGCCGCCGGTCCGCCGGCCCACGCCAGATCGAGATGCCATGACTGAAAAAACATTCAAACTGCCCGACGTCGGCGAAGGCCTCACCGAGGCAGAGATCGTCCAGTGGCGGGTCAAGGAAGGCGACACGGTTGCCGTCAATGACGTGATCGTTGAGATCGAGACCGCGAAGTCGCTGGTGGAACTGCCCTCGCCGTTCGCCGGGACGGTCAGCGGGATCCTTGTCGAAGAAGGCACCACGGTGGAAGTGGGCACGCCCATCTTCCAGGTCTCACCGGCCGGGGGAAGCGGGAAGTCCCCGGCCAAGACGGCCGGCCGAGCGGAGAAAACCACACCGGAGGAACCGGCAGCCGCCGACGGCCCGCCGGCGTCGTCACTGACCGGAACCGGCCCCAAGGCCGACGCCGTCCGCCGGCGTCCACGGCGCAGCCGGGCCACCGCCACGCCACAGGCACCGGCTGCCCCGGCAGCGGTGTCCCCGCAGGCCGATGCACCCCGGGCTGATGCACCCCGGGCCGCCGCCCGGCCGGACCCCCGAGGAGCCGCGGTAGCGGCTGCGGGCGCGGCCGGTGCAGCGGTGCAGGACCGCTTCAACCAGCTCATCCAGCGCGTGCTGGCCAAGCCGCCGGTCCGCAAGGCCGCCAAGGACCTGGGCATCAACCTTGCAGATGTCCCCGCCACCGGCGCGGGAGGCGAGGTGACCAAGCAGGACCTGATCAGCTACCAGGCCCAGCGCGAGTCGGAAGTCGACTCGGCAGACACCTTCTGGTCCTCCTCCAGCAAGCCGCAGGACAGCCGCATTGAGCGGGTCCCGGTCAAGGGAGTCCGCAGGGCCACGGCGAAGGCCATGGTGGACAGCGCCTTCAGTGCCCCGCACGTCAGCATCTTCGTGGACGTTGATGCCTCGCGCACCATGGAATTCGTCAAGCGGCTGAAGGCGTCCCGGGACTTCGAGGGCATCAAGGTCTCGCCCCTGCTGATCCTGGCGAAAGCTGTCATCTGGGCGGCCGCGCGGAACCCCTCCGTCAACGCAACCTGGGCCGGCGACGAAATCCACGTCAAGCACTTCATGAACCTCGGCATCGCCGCCGCCACGCCGCGCGGCCTGATGGTGCCCAATATCAAGGACGCGCAGGATCTTTCGCTTAAGGAACTTGCCGTAGCGCTGAACCAGCTGGCCACTACGGCCCGGGCCGGCAAGACGCCGCCGGCGGACATGCGCGGCGGCACGCTCACCGTTACCAACATCGGCGCCCTCGGCATTGACACGGGTACCCCGATCATCAACCCGGGCGAGGTGGCCATTGTCGCTTTCGGCACCATCAAGCAGAAGCCGTGGGTACTGGACGGCGAAGTCATCCCGCGCTGGATCACCACCCTGGGTGGTTCCTTTGACCACCGGGTGGTGGACGGCGACCTTTCAGCGCGGTTCATGGCCGACGTAGCGGCCATCCTGGAGGAACCGGCCCTGCTTCTGGACTAGGCTCGATGGGGGAACCAACGATCGGAGCAGCATGGCAATGAATCCCGGACCCGGAAACCGCGGGGGCGGACCCCAGATCGACTGGAAGCGGACCGCCTGGATCCTGGCGGGCGCCTTCATCGTGTCCAGCCTGCTGATCATCCTCTTCCCGAACCTGGGCATGCTCTGGCGGCTGGCCATCATGGCACTGCTGTTCGTGATTGTGGTGCCCTTCTTCGACCGCAGGCGCCGCAAGTAACAGCCCGTGCGCGGCACCCGCCGGCCGGCGTCCGGGCTAGGACGCTCCGGCTGGGGCCAGGGCCCGCCGAATGACCGGAGCCAGGCGCCGCACGCCTTCTGCGATGTCCTCCTCGGAAACGGCGCTGAACGCAAGCCGCAGCTTGGAGCTGGGCTCGTCGCCGGGGGTAAAGGCCGTACCCGGAATGAACACGGTTCCTGCGTCGATGGCCTCTGCCAGCAGTGGATAGGTGTCGATTCCTTCAGGCAGCGTCACCCAGACGAAGAACCCGCCGTCCGGCACCGTCCAGCTCACGCCGTCGGGCATTTCCTCCGCCAGTGCCGCCAGCATGGCGGCACAGCGGCCGGCGTACAGCCGGCGCGAACCGCTGATGCGGCTCATCCAGTCGAAGTCCCGGAGGTACGCCGCGGTGATCATCTGGGTCAGGGGCGACGGGCAGAGCACCACGGATTCGCAGGCCAGGTAGAAGCGGCGGAACAGGTGCCGCGGAACCAGCGCCCAGCCCAGGCGCATGCCGGGAGCGAAGATTTTGGAGAAGGATCCCAGATAGAGCACGTCCTCCGGATGCGATGCCCGCAGCGGTGCCAGCGGCTCGCCGTCGAACCGGAGGAGACCGTAGGGGTTGTCCTCGAGCACCAGGATGTTGTTCTCGCGGCAGATCTGCACTATTTCGTCCCGGCGGGCGGCGGAGAGCGTGATGCCGCTGGGATTGTTGAAGCTGGGAATCGTGTAGAGCATCTTGATGGTCTTGCCCGCGGCGCGCAGTGAGGCAATCCGCTCCCGAAGGGCCTCGGGAATCAGTCCTTCCGAGTCCATGGTGACCGGCTGGATGTCCACCTCGTATGACTCGAAGGTATTCAGCGCGCCCACATAGGTGGGGTCTTCGCACAGCACCACGTCACCGGGGTTGCAGAAGACCTTGGCGGCAACGTCCTGACCTGACTGTGAACCCGTGGTGATGACGACGTCGGCGGGGTCAGCATCCAGGATGCCCTCGGCGGCCATCACCTCGCAGGCCAGTTCGCGGAGTTCGGCGATTCCCTGCCCGGGACCGTACTGCAGGGCAGCCAGGCCCTGGCTGCGGATGATCGATGCCGTGGCGTCGGCCAGCTCATCCAGCGGCAGCTCCTGGAGGTACGGACTGCCTCCGGCGAGCGAGATCAGGCCGGGCTGGATCGAGATATCGAAGACATCCCGGACAGCGGACTGCTTGATGTGGAAGGCGCGGTGGGACAGGAGATCGTGGTGGCGGTGCGCCGAGCCCGTCGCCCGGTCCAGGGCCACCTGTGCTTCCGGGGTCAGCACCGACCCCGTGGTTTCCTCAAACGTCATGCCACATCATGGCACTGGGGTTGACCGGGAAGCAACACAAGTTTTCTAAATCCACCCCGCCTTGTGCGCCTTGATTCCCGCCTGGAAACGGCTCTCTGCCTTGAGTTCTTCCAGCATCCAGGCGATGTGCCGCCTGCACGTCCGCACGCTGATGCCCACACGGCGGGCGATAACCTCATCCGAGTGCCCCGCAGCCAGTCCGGCCAGCACGGACCGCTGGGTGCTGGTCAGCCCCGCCTTGCCGGGTTCATCCGCGAGAAAGGGCTCGGCCAGGCTCCAGGCGAACTCGAAGAGTTTGCTGAAGAGGCCAATGAGGTTTGCATCCCGGATCACCAGGCCCGCCCTGTCATAGGTGTGCAGCTGGCGTGCCACCACGGCCACCTTGTCATCGAAGATAAGGGTGCGCATGGGCACGTAAGGCAATGTGCGGAATTCTCCGCCGGCCTCGCTGATCCGCTCGACCGCCTTGCAGGTTGGTACGTGGTCCCGGGTGCTCGAGTGGTAGAGGGTCTGCCGCTTCACCCCTGCCCGGAGCAGGTCCAGGTCCTTCTGCACGCTCTCTTCCTGGAAGTCGGCGTTGGAACCATGGCCGGGCCGGGCGATCAGCACGCTTTCCGAGGCGGAGCGTCCGTACTCAATGAGCACCCGCTGGACCTGCTCGGGGTCCTCAAGCACTTCGACCGAGGCATCTGCGGCAACCTGCCTGCGCGCTTCGGCGAAGGTTGGCACCAGGGCTGCCAGCTCGCGCCGCTTGGCTCCAATGCGGGCCCTCAGTTCCAGCATCTCGCGTTCATCCGGATCCACCAGCTCGGCCAGTGCCACATCGGGGGACACCGCGGTGTAAACAGTGCTGTCCGGGCTCTCGGAGAAGAGCAGGCAGCGGGACCGCAGTTCATCCACTGCCCGGTCGATGGCACGCGTTGTGTAGCCCAGTGCATCCGACGCTTCTCCAGGGGTCCACCCCGGATGGGAGACCGCGTAGCGGTAGACCTCAACCGATACCTGATCCAGCAAATCTCCTCCTACAACCGCGGTGCTGGGGGCAGCCGGAACGGGTCCGGCGTGCACCTGATGCCCCATGAACTGCCGGCCTCCGGATAAAGCGCTGCGCCCGAAAATTGGAACCCGGAGAGAGTGACATGACAGCTTAATGCCATTGTCCACTCTAGCCCGGTAGTTCGGTACCCAAAGCGCCGATTTCCGCATGTCTGCGGGCTTTCGACGGGGCTGCCCGGAACCCGTAAACGGCCCTCGGGGCACCAACCGGACATGACAGGAAGCTGAAATTGGTAACGGTGGACACACCCTTCCGGCCCGGGGGAAGCTTTCGGAGTCAAACAGGACCGGCTGTGCAACCAGCCGAACTAAAAAAGGGGATACGACCATGAAGAAGGCAACTGCACCGGTTTCCATCAAAAGCTGGGAATGGTTCTAATCTAAGCCCCTCAGTTGGGGGATGAACCATCCAGCAACACCTCTAGACCCGCCCCAGCGGCGGTAACCAGACTAGGACCCGGAGGAAGAACCCCATGAGCCAGCTAACAGCAGTTCGAAACGCCTCGCGAACTAATGCAAGCACTCACTGGTGGACACTATCCATCTATACCGGCGGCTTCGATGTAGCGGACGGCATCATTGGAGAACTGGTTACCCCGCTGGCGGCGCAGGCCCAGCTATGGGGGGCGCAGCGGTGGTTCTACACCCGCTGTTCTGAGCCTGCGAACGCCCATGTACGCATGAAGGTCCTGGCGCCCCAGGAAACCCTGGACCGGCTGAAGTCCCTCCTGGGAGCACTCCAGGAGCAGGCAAGCGGTGTCATAGGCCATCTGACCGTGACGCACGCCTTCGGAGATCCGGCCTGCGACCGGCTGAGTCCCGGTGGCTCAGACCCTCAGGATCCGCGCATCGAAGCCGATCTTGCGAAGTACGGCGGCGTGGAAGGGCTGGCGCTTGCTGAGGAAGTCTTTGAGCTGTCCTCGGACCTCGGCACGTGGGCAACGGCCCGCTTCCCGAAGGTCCAGAACAGATGGGCGCTCGGTTCGCTGCTGCTCTTCGATTCGGCACGCAGCATGATGAAGGGCCCCGGGCGTCCAGCTGGCCGGACCGCCGCAGGCTTTCCTGGGACTATTACTGGGACAGCCACCTGCGCAGCTGCACTGCCGGCTTTGGTCCGCGGGCGGCAAGCGTGCGGCAGGCCATGACGGTGCAGGTCGGGGCGAAAGTCATGCCGACCCACCGGCTGATGGCCGCCACGGCTGCCGAATCCGCCGTCGAAAACTGGCGGCGCCGCTGGTTCCGGACCATGGACACCTACCTTTACCGGGCGGACAAGGCGCGCGTCAGCCGAAGCGCACAGCATCTTACGGTTTACCAAGCCCACATGCTCCTCAACCGCCTGGGACTGTCCCTGCGGGAGGAAGCCGCCATGGGACTGTATGCCCGGACCTGGAGCACAGAGCGCGAAGCCATGCTCCTGGACAAGCACTAGTTTCCCCGGATGGACCGGTGGAGGGCGCCGAGGAGAAGGAGGCGGTCACTATGTCGCAACGGAATGAGGTAGTTCTGGCTGCTGACGACAAAGACCTGGGAACGGTCTTGGGCTGCAACGAAGAGACAGTCGCTGATATGCGCGGCATGGGATACGTCGAGTCCCGGGGTGAACTTTTCAACGTGGGGCCGGCACGGGATTACCTGCGGGACGCCGCCTGGGCAGACTGTCTCTGGGAGTAGCGCAACCGCAGCATACCGACGCCCGCGCCGCCTGCCGGGCCCATTGAAGTCCGCTCCAGTTCGCCGGCCCACTGCGGGTCTGCTGCCGGAGCGGTAGGGGATGCATCCCCACGGAGACGGATCTGCCTGTATCCCCCTACTGGCGGATCCGTTTCTTCGTGTGTACCGGCCCAACCCACCCGCTTGTTAAGCATCCTTACTATTTTTCGATAGGCTGATTCCGGAGCCGCGCTCCAGGCGCGGCGATCAGTTCCACTAGATGGAGGCCACATGCCAGATCAGAGCACATCCGCCAACGGACTTCCGATTCCCGGAGCACCTGCGCCGCAGCAGCCCTCACTTGCCGAACCAACCGAACCGCACGACCCGCTTCCGCCCAAGCCGGACCAGGACGGCCCCGAGACAGTTTCGCCAACCGGTGTGCCCACCGGAGCGCCCAAAACGTCCAACGCCCAGTCCGGCCGCTACCTGACCACGGCGCAGGGCGCCCGGCTGCGGGACACGGACCACTCCCTCAAGGCGGGACCACGCGGTCCGGTCCTCCTCCAGGACCACCACCTGCGGGAAAAGATCACCCACTTCGACCACGAGCGCATCCCCGAGCGCGTCGTCCACGCACGCGGTGCGGCAGCCCACGGCGTCTTCGTTGCCAACGGAGCAGCGGAAGGCATCACCCGGGCAGGCTTCCTGGCGCGTGATGCGCAGACACCGGTCTTTGTGCGCTTCTCCACCGTCCTCGGCTCCCGGGGTTCTGCTGACACCGTTCGCGACACGCGCGGGTTTGCCACCAAGTTCTATACGGACGAGGGAACCTTCGACCTGGTGGGGAACAACATTCCGGTCTTCTTCATCCAGGACGCCATTAAGTTCCCGGATGTCATTCACGCCGGCAAGCCCCATCCGGACCGTGAAATCCCGCAGGCCCAGAGTGCCCACGACACGTTCTGGGACTTCGTCTCGCTGCACACCGAGGCACAGCACCACACCATCTGGAACATGTCCGACCGCGGCATCCCGCGTTCATACCGAACCATGGAAGGTTTCGGCGTCCACACCTTCCGGGTAGTCAATGCCAAGGGGGAGACCTCCCTGGTGAAGTTCCACTGGAAGCCCCGCCTTGGCGTGCACTCCCTGGTGTGGGAGGAAGCGCAGATCATCAACGGTATGGACCCGGACTTCCATCGCCGGGACCTCGCAGATGCGATCGAAGCCGGCGCGTATCCGGAATGGGACCTGGGCGTCCAGGTCTTCCCGGACACCGAGGACGAGATGTTCGAGGGCATCGACCTGCTGGACCCCACCAAGATCGTCCCCGAGGAACTGGCACCGGTTCAGGTCATCGGAACCATGACGCTGAACAGGAATGTCACCAACTTCTTCGCTGAAACAGAGCAGGTGGCCTTCCACCCCGGTCATCTGGTCCCGGGCATCGACGTCACGAACGACCCGCTGCTCCAGGGCCGCCTGTTCTCCTACATCGACACCCAGCTGACCAGACTGGGCGGACCGAATTTCGCCCAGATTCCGATCAACCGCCCGCATGCCCCGGTGAATGACATGCTGCGGGACGGCTTCCACCAGGACGCAGTGCACAGCGGTACGGCACCCTACCAGCCCAATTCGCTGGACGGCGGCTGCCCGTTCCTGGCCGGCGCGGACATGGGAGCGTTCATCGACGTGCCCGCACCGGTGGCGAAGTCTCGCAAGGTCCGGGAGAATCCGGCCACTTTCGATGACCACTACAGCCAGCCGCGGCAGTTCTTCCGCTCGCTCACTGCGGTGGAACAGGACCACGTCATCCAGGCGTACACCTTCGAACTGGGCAAGTGCTACGAAGAGAACATCAAGGTCCGCCAGCTCCAGGCTCTCGCCAACATCGACGAGCGCCTGTGTGCCGAAGTGGCAGCAGGCCTGGGACTTCCGGCGCCGGCACCCACGCTGAAGGTCGAGGATACCGACCCGAGCCCCGCCCTCCAGCAGGTTGGCGGTACCTGGCCGGTTGACGGCCGGATCATCGGGATCCTCGCCGACGGAAGCTCGGACCTGGCCGCCCTCGCCCGGATCCGCGCAGCCATTGACGCGGCGGACATGGTGCCGCTGGTCATCGCGCCGCAGGGCGGCATGCTCGGCGGGCAGGTTCCTGTCCAGCGCACCTACCTGACGGCGCGCTCCACGGAGTTCGACGCCGTCATCGTGGCAGGTTCGGGTGAGTACGGCACGGACGCGGTGGACAGCCTGGATGCCAAGGCCGGCAACCCTGCCGGCCATCCGGCTATCGACCCCCGCGTGGCGATCCTGCTGACTGAGGCCTACCGCCACTCCAAGGCGCTGGGTGCCTGGGGCAGTGGAGCGGGCGTGCTCGGGGCGTCCGGCATTCCGGAGGACGCCCCCGGCATCCTGGTCGAGTCCCCGGAGGAAATTGTTCCCGGCCTGGTAACGCTGCTGAGCAAGCACCGGGTGTGGGAGCGCTTCCCGGTGACCGCCGACTCGTAGCGGCAGGGTACCAACCGCCAGAGACCGGCGGCGGGTCCGGGGCATCAGTGCTGCTCCGGGCCCGCCGCCGTCTTAGGCCGGCAAAGAGGGATCTACACCGGATCCGGCGTTTCTTCGTCTTCCATGGACCGGATGAGTGTGTAGAGGGCCTGACGAAGCTCCGTCTCGCCGGCGCGCGCGTCGCATTTCTTCTTAACGGCCGCGAGTTCCTCCACCATCGCAGCGCCGGAGGGCGTGCGGGACCATCGGCCCGGACGCCGGGGCCGGGCATAGCCAGCCTGGTGCAGGGATGCCAGGGCGAATGAAGCTTCCTCCAGGCTCAGGCGGGTCAGTATGGCCACCCTCGCGGCAGGCATTCCCGGCGCCGTGAGCGCCTGCAGGACGCGCACGGAGTGCTCGCTCAGCGAGAGGTCGGCCAGGAACAGGCGGGTGGCTTCGGAGGAGAGATGCGCGGCCGCACCAAGCAGCAGGGTGAGTCCTCCGGGAAACGGGGGCCGGGAATCAGCCCCCAACATGCCACCCTGGCGGAACCCAGCCGGCGGGCACGTCATGGCCGGCGAAGGTCTCGCAGGCGGAGCAGGTGTAACTCACAACCCCGGGACTGTCCCCGGTCGGTGGAGTGTAGAACTCGTAAATCAGGTAATCGTCAACGCCGCAATGGTGGCAGATCGGCAAGTGCGCCGGCAGGCCCATCGATAACTCCATAAAGGTATGCAGAAGCCATGGCCGCGTCTTGACCGTATCCCGATATCGTAGTATCTAAGCTCTGACACGACAATCGTGCGCGCACAGCGCGGTTCACCAGGGCTCGAAAAGGAACATTGCACTATGGACGACCTGAGGTCTGCGACCGCCACGGCAGCACAGCTGCAGGACCTGCTGATCCACCATGAAGACGTGCTGGAATTCCTTCAGCAGCTCGCCCGGCTCAGCGCCTCCTCCCTTTCCTCGCGGGGCAGGGTCTACTGCGGTATCACACTGCAGCGCTCCCGGGGACACAGCTACACCGTTGCCAGCAGCGACAGCGCCGCCCTGGAAATGGATGAGATGCAGTACGCCTTCGACGACGGCCCCTGCCTCCACGCGCTCCGTGTCCATGAAGCCGTTGACGTGCCGGACACCTCCGCAGATGAACGCTGGCCGGACTATATGCACCACGTCATGTCCCAGGGCATGAGGTCGATGTACGCGGTGCCGCTTACACTGGAGGGCCACGCACGAGCCGCATTGAACCTGTACTCCCGTTCAGCCAATACCTTCGATGACGAGTTCAAGCGGGTCGCGCGGTCCTACGCCCAGGAGGCATCGATGGCACTCCGGCTGGCGGTCCGCATGTCCCAGCGAGCCTCCACGGTTGAGGACCTGCAGTCCGTTCTGCAGTCGCGTACGGATATTGACTTGGCAATCGGCATCATCATGGGCCAGAACCGCTGTTCCCAGGGTGAGGCATTCGAGACGCTGAAGCGGGCTTCGAACAGCAGGAACCTTAAGCTCAAGGTCCTGGCGGGAGAGATAGTCGCCAAGCTCAACGGCGCACCTTCCTCGACGCATTTCCAGACCTCGTGACCGAGGCACCCCGGCCCGGAGACTACGCTCCGCTGCGTACCCTGCTCTTCGGCTACGGCCTGGGCGGGCGGGTCTTCCATGCTCCGCTGCTTGAAGCAGATCCGCGGTACTCACTGGATGTGATCGTCACCTCCGACCCTGCCCGCGCCCAGGCTGCTGCGAAGGCCTACCCGGGTGCCGCCGTCGTGCCTTCCGCCGAAGCGGCCCTGGACCTAGCCGCAGATTTGGACCTTGCTGTCATCAGCACCCCGCCTGCAACGCATGCCTCGCTGGGCCTCGCTGCACTGCGGTCCGGACTTCATGCAGTGGTTGACAAGCCGTTCGCGCATTCTCCGCAGGCCGCACGGGAACTGATGGAGACAGCTGCCGCTGCAGGCAAGGTGCTCTCGGTTTTCCAGAACAGGCGGTGGGACGGGGATTTCCTCACGCTGAAAGGCCTGCTTGAACGCGGCGACCTCGGAACGGTCACCCGGTTCGAATCCCGAATGGAGTCCTTCAAGCCCGCGGTTGCCAAAGCCTGGAAACGGGAAGCGGGGACGGACGACGGCGGCGGAATCCTTTTCGACCTGGGCCCCCACCTGGTTGACCAAGCACTGCAGCTTTTCGGCCCAGCCAAACCTGCCTATGCCGAAGTACGCTCCCGGCGGGAGGACGGCGGCCCCGACGACGACGTGTTCGTGGTCCTGCAGCATGACTCGGGCGTCCTGTCCCACCTGTGGATGAATTCCCTGTCCCCGCGGCCGGGGGCGAGGTTCCGCGTGACCGGGTCCAAAGCGGCCTGGACCAAGCGCGGAGCCGATCCGCAGGAAGCCCAGCTCGATGCTGGGATGCTTCCCGGAGATCCGGGGTACGGGGAAGAGGAACTGGCGGACTGGGGACTGCTGGGAACAGCTGCCTCCAGTGCCGCGGTGCCCACGGAAGCCGGGCGCTACCAGGACTTCTATGCCGGCCTTGCGACTGCTGTTCTGGATGGTGGGGCCTTGCCGGTGGACCCCGCGGATTCACTGCGGGGGTTGGAAATTATACGGCAGATCCACGCAGGAATCTGATTTTCCGGAGACTGCCGCGTAACCGCCTCCACCCAACGCGACCGAAATCACGGTGTGTCCCTCATCTCCTTTAGCATTTGAGGAATGCACCTCAAAGACCGGATCGAAGATTCCACCCTGAGCCGGCGGCAAGTCGGAATCATTGCAATTTGTACAGCTCTCTACATGATCGACGGTTTCGACGTCCTGGTCATGGCCTTCAGCGCCTCCGCGGTCTCAGCGGAGTGGGACCTCAACGGCGCCCAGCTCGGCTTCCTGCTCAGCGCAGCGCTGGTCGGCATGGCTGTTGGCTCCATTTTCGTCTCGACCATCGCGGACATCATCGGCCGCCAGAAGACCCTGCTGATCGGTGTCTGCGTCGTCGCGGCAGGCATGTTTGCCTCCGTCTTCGCTCCGTCCTACGAAGTGCTGCTGGTCCTGCGCCTGATCACCGGCGTTGCCATTGGAACGCTGCAGGCGACCATCAACGTCTTCGCCTCGGAGTTCTCCAACGCCAAGCGGCGCTCCACCGCCCTGGCAATCGTCAGCATCGGCCAGCCCGTGGGCGGCGTGCTGGGCGGGCTGGTGACAGGCGTGCTGATCGCCTCCTTCGGCTGGCGATCAGCCTTCCTCTTCGGCAGCATTGCCACCCTGATCATGATCCCGCTGGTACTGAAGGTGCTGCCCGAGTCCATTGACTACCTCTCGGTGCGACGCCCGGCCGGCGCGCTCGAACGGATCAACAAGACCCTGCGCGCCATTGGCCAGGAGCCAGTGGCGGAGCTGCCCGAACCGGCACCGCGCGGAGAGAAGAAGTCCCGCTTCGCGGACGTCCTCACCGGAGCCAACGCCCGGCGCACCATCCTGCTCTCCCTGGCGTACTTCATCCTCATGGCCAGCTTTTACTTCGCGAACTCCTGGACCCCCAAGCTGATCACCGCGAGCGGTTTCAGTGCGCAGGACGGCATCAACGCCGGCGTGCTCTTCAGCGTCGGCGCGATCACCGGCGCGGTGGTGCTGGGTGTCTTCGGCTCCCGCTATGACATGCGCCGGGTCCTGGCGGTGTTCTTCGTGATCGGCGCAGCGACCTTTGTGGTGTTCGCCAACTCCACCGAAGGTTCGCTGCCGCTGGCGCTGTTCGCCGCCGCCCTGGTGGGCTTCGGCTCCAACGCACCGATCGCCGGCATGCTGGCCATCAGCCCCACCTATTACGATTCCGAGGTCCGCGGCACCGCCCTGGGACTGGTGATCGGCATGGGCCGGGTCGGAGCGATCGTTTCCCCCATCCTGGCCGGTGGCCTCATCGACGGCGGCTGGACCCCGGGGGATCTGTACTTACTGTTCGTTATTCCCATGGCACTCGGCGCCGTCGTCATTTCGATGCTTGGCGCGCCGGTGCTCCGGGGCGCTGCCGCTAAGGTTCCGGTTTCGCACTAGGCCTGTTTCGGACAGCAAAGGCCGGCAGCCCCCAAGGTGAACTGCTCCCCGAAAGTTGGACTGGCCAAATAAGATCCTAGGCCGCGAGGGCCTGAGCACGGTATTGCACCGGGCTCAGGCCCTCGAGCTTTGTCGAGATGCGTTCATTGTTGTACCAGCCGATGTACTCGCGGAGCTGCGCTGCCAGGGCATCGGTGTTCAGGAACCGGACCCGGTGGAACAGCTCTTCCTTCAGATGACCGAAGAAGTTCTCCATCACCGCGTTGTCGTAGCAGTTACCTTTGCGCGACATTGACTGGACTGCGCCGGCATCATTGAGCAGAGCACGCCAGGACCGGTGCTGATACTGGAAGCCCTGATCCGAATGAACCATCGGCGCTTCACCAGACCTTAGGCTGGCCAGGGCATCGCGCAGGCACGAATTCGTGAGCTCCAGGTTCGGGGAGTCCCCGACCGAAAAAGACACTACCTGCCGGTCGTAGAGATCCATCACCGGTGAAAGATAGAGCTTGCGGTCACCGACACTGAACTCAGTCACGTCCGTAACCCATTTCTGGTTTGGTGCAGCAGCTTCGAATTCCCGGTTCAACAGGTTCGGCGCCACTACACCTTGCTCGCCGCGGTAAGAGGCGTAGCGTTTCCTGCGCCGGACTTTACAGACCAGCCGAAGAGAGCGCATCAGCTTCAAGACGGTCTTTTTCGCCACGGTCCAACCCTGCTTGACCAGTACCGTGTGGATGCGGCGGTGACCGTACCGGGCATGGTTCTTCTCGAAGATTTCCCGGACTGCGGCTTTGAGCTCAGCTTGTGGGTCCGGGTTCTGTAAGCGGGCTTGGTGGTAGAAAAACGTTGACCGAGCCAAGCCGGCCACGTCAAGGAGCAAGTCCAGACGGTGCTCGGCCTTGAGGGCGATGACAGCGCGGACTTTTAGCGCCGTTCCTTTCCCCTCAAGGCCTGAACTTTTCCCAGGAAGGCTACTTCTGCCCGCAGCCGCTCGTTCTCCCTACGCAACCGTTCAAGCTCCGACACCGGCCGCGCAGGAGCTTCGGTCAGCGCTTTCGGACGGCCCTTCGGTTTAGGACGCAAGCCCTCTTCGCCTTCGCTGCGGTACTTACTGACCCACGCCTTGATGAGATTGGGTGAGGACAGCTGGAACTCCTGAGCCAAGGCGACCTTCGTTTCTCCTGCAAGAAAGCGCTGAACAACCATGAGCTTGAACTCAAACGAAAACTTACGCTTGGTTGGCTTGGCCAATAGTGTTGTCCCTCCGCGCACTCTCCAGCGGTCGTATAACCCGTTTGCAGCCTTCTTGCTCACGCCAAGCTTCATGGCTACCGACTTGTACCCCCAACCCAGCTCAAATAAGGCTACCGCTGCCTCACGCTGCTCTTCCGACAATGAACTGCTGCTGTGCATAGAACTGCTCCCCGAGAGTGAACTGATTTCTCAGTCCAACTTTCGGGGAGCAGTTCAAGGCTGCCGGCCTTCTCCCGTTCGAGCGGGCTACGGAGCAACCAGCTCTTTCCAGCCCTCGGCCAGGGCGAGTCCGTGCGCATCGGAAACCGAGTGGTGGGTCACGGCGCCGTTGGCGATGTTTAACCCCCGTGCCAGGGCCGGGGAATCCTCGAACGCGGCACGGACGCCCTTATCCGCCAGCGCCACAGCGTAGGGAAGCGTGACGTTCGTGAGCGCGTAGGTCGAGGTGTTGGGAACGGCGCCGGGCATGTTCGCCACGCAATAGAACAGGGAGCCGTGCACGCGGAAAGTCGGATCCTCATGCGTTGTGGGCCGGCTGTCCTCGAAGCATCCGCCCTGATCGACGGCGATGTCCACCAGCACGGAGCCGGGCTTCATCCGGGCCACCATGTCATTGGTCACGAGCTTCGGGGCGCGGGCTCCGGGCACCAGGACGGAGCCGATTACGAGGTCTGCGTCCACCAGTGCCCGCTCAATCTCGAACGCATTGGACGCCACGGTCTTGATGCGTCCGGCGTAGAGCGCATCGAGTTCGCGCAGCCGGTTGATGTTGATGTCCAGGACCGTCACGTCCGCGTGGGCGCCTACGGCAACTGCGACGGCGTTGGTGCCGGCCACGCCGGCCCCGAGTACCACGACCTTCGCCGGGCGCACCCCGGGAACGCCCCCAAGGAGCAGCCCCGGCCCGCCCGCGGGTGCCATCATGCACTGGGCGCCCACCTGCACTGAAAGGCGTCCTGCAACCTCGGACATGGGAGCCAGCAGCGGCAGCGCCCGCCCTTCCTGGACAGTTTCGTAGGCGATCGCGGTGACGCCGGATTCGAGCAGCGCGCGGGTGAGTTCCTCCGTCGCGGCCAGGTGCAGGTAGGTGAAAAGGATGAGTCCGGGCCGGAAGTACTGGTACTCCGCCGCGATGGGTTCCTTCACCTTGAGGATCATGTCCGCGCGCTTCCAGACGTCCGCGGCTGCGGAAACCAAATCGGCGCCCGCAATCGAATATTCCTCGTCGGTAATATTCGAACCGGCTCCGGCGCCGGCCTCAACCAGGACGGTGTGTCCGCGGGTAGTCAGCTCGTGGACACCGGAGGCCGTAATGGCCACGCGGTACTCATTGTTCTTGATTTCTTTGGGGATACCGATAATCACGTTTTGCTCCGGTCAACAGAATTGAAAGTACGAGTGGAACCAGCTGTGCTGGTGAGCAGGTGTGCGGAGCCGCACGGCGGCGGTGCTCCTAGGTATCAGTCCCCCCTGAAGTGACGTCCCCGCCCTGCGCCGCGGCCTTCGCAGCGCGGAGTTCGCGCTGGGACTTCAGCCAGGCCTCGACGTCGGACATCCTGATCCGGCGGTGCGTGCCGCGGTATTCAACGGGGAGAATCCCGGCGTCGGTCAGGTTGCGCAGATAGGTGTGGGATATCCCGGCCGCAGCGGCAGCCTGGGAAGTGGTGAGCAGCGGATTGTGCGCCGGGGAATCAACGGGATCCTTCGCCCCATCCGGTGATGCGGAGGCGAGGGTCACGGCCGAGCCCGCGGCAAGCCGGCTGAGCAGTTCCAGTACTGCGTCCCGGGCAGCGGCTGGCAGCCGCAGCGCCGTGCCGTCAACGAATACCGTGACGTCGCCGGCCGAAAGTGCCCGGTTCAGTGCGGAGGCATCCTCGCCGGTCAGCGCGGGGAAGGTCCTGCTCTGTTGGCTCATGGATCACATCTTGCCAAATGAAACAGGCCGGAAACATGATCTGACGTCACAGAATTGTCAGCCGCGCCGCAGGGTGCCTCTTTGGCAGCCTGTCCAAGCCGTGCTGGAATGGGACCCAGCCCGCACCGGCAGCGGCGCGGACCGCCGATTCGAAGGGGAATCATGAGCAGCCGCACTATACGGGGAGCCGTCCTGGAACGCACCGGGGCGGAACGTCCCTACGCCGGCAGCCGGCCGCTGCGCCTGGCGGAGCTCGAGCTGGATCCGCCCGGTCCAGGAGAGGTGCTGGTCCGTATTGAGGCGGCCGGGGTATGCCATTCGGATCTGTCCGTGGTGAACGGCAGCCGGGTCCGTCCCCTGCCCATGCTGCTGGGCCACGAGGCCGCCGGCCGCGTCGAGGCCGTGGGCCCGGACGTTCCGAACCTGGCCCGCGGCCAGCGGGTGGTGATGGCTTTCCTGCCCAGCTGCGGTGAATGTGCGGCCTGCCGGACGAACGGCAAGATGCCATGCACCCCCGGCAGTGCAGCCAACAACGCCGGCACCCTGCTGGGCGGGGGAATCCGGCTGAGCCGGAACGGCCAACCCGTGCTGCACCACCTGGGCGTGTCCGCCTTCGCCACCCACGCCGTCGTCAATTACCGGTCACTGGTTGCCGTGGACGACGACGTTCCTCCAGCCGTTGCCGCCCTGCTGGGCTGTGCCGTGCTCACAGGTGCGGGGGCAGTGCTGAACGCGGCGCCTCCCGGCCCGGATGACGACGTCGCCGTGGTTGGTCTGGGAGGGGTTGGCATGGCAGCGCTGCTGGCCGCGACGGCTGCAGGTGCGAGGAGCGTCATTGGCATCGACGCACTGCCGGAAAAGCTGAAGCGTGCCCTGGAACTCGGGGCGGACGCCGCGTACACCCCCGAGGAGGCGGCCGACGCCGGCATCCGGACGGCGCTGGCTGTGGAGGCCGCCGGACACCCGCGGGCGTTCGAAACCGCCGTGCGGCTCACCGCCCCCGGCGGCACCACGGTGACCGTGGGACTCCCGGCCCCGGACCAGCATGCGCAAATCACTCCGCTGACCCTGACGGCGGAAGCCCGCACCATCATCGGCAGCTACCTCGGTTCGGCCGTACCGTCCCGGGATATTCCGGTGTATGCGGACCTCTGGCGCCAGGGAAAGCTGCCGGTCGAGGAACTGGTCTCGGCGGAGGTTGCCCTCGAAGACATCAACGAGGCCATGGACACCCTGGCGGACGGACAGGCCATCCGCCAGGTCATCCACTTCGACTGACCGGAATGTCGTGGCGCCGAAGGGGCCGGGAACGTCACAGTGCCCGGCAGACTGGACCTTCATAGCGCCGGACGGACCGGGTTAGGCGGCTTTAATACTCCGAAGCGAGCCCTGCGAGCGAAGGAGTTTCGTTGCCGCCGTTCCGGTCCGCCCGGTGCGCGTCCAGCCCGGTGCGCGGTCCGCCCGGTGCCTGGTCCGCGCGGCGCCGCGCAGGTCGAAACCTAGTCCACCAGCTCGTACGCCGGCAGGGTCAGGAAGTCCACGTAGTCCTCGGCGAGGCTGATCCGGCCGACCAGTTCGCTGGCCGGGGCGTAGTAGCGATTGAACTTTTCCTCATCCACTTCGCCGCGCAGCCTCTCGGTTTCCTCTGCCAGCAGCCGCTTGACCAGGTCTTCGGTGACGGTTTCCCCGGTATCCTCCAGCGTCACGCCGTTGCGCACCTGCTGCCATACCTGGGAGCGGGAGATCTCGGCCGTGGCTGCGTCCTCCATCAGGTTGTGGATCGCCACCGCTCCGTTGCCTGAGAGCCAGACGGCGGTGTACGCCACCGCAACGTAGAGGTTGGAGCGCAGCCCTGCCTCGGTGATCGAGCCCTCCGCCGTGGTGACGTCCAGCAGGTCCTTTGCAGAAACGTTGACGTCCTCGCGTAGCTTGTCCACCTGGTTGGGCTTCTCGCCCAGGACGGAGTCGAACACCTCCCGGCAGGTGTCCACCATGTCCGGGTGTGCCACCCAGGAACCGTCGAACCCGTCATTGGCTTCGCGGGACTTGTCCGCCGTGACCTTCTCGAATGCCTTGGCGGTGATTTCCGGCTCGCGGCGGTTGGGAATGAAGGCCGCCATGCCGCCCATCGCGAACGCGCCGCGGCGGTGGCAGGTCTTCACCAGCAGCTCCGTGTACGCGCGCATGAACGGTGCCGTCATGGCGACGTCGGCGCGGTCCGGCAGCAGGAAATCCTTGCCTGAGTCGCGGAACACCTTGATCATGCTGAAGAGGTAGTCCCAGCGGCCGGCGTTAAGCCCGGCAGCGTGGCCGCGCAGCTCGTAGAGGATTTCCTCCATCTCGAACGCGGCAGGAATGGTCTCGATCAGCACGGTGGCACGGACTGAGCCCTGCGGAACACCGATGTAGTCCTGGGCGAAAACAAAGACGTCATTCCAGAGGCGGGCCTCCAGATGGCTTTCCATCTTGGGCAGGTAGTAGTAGGGGCCCTGGCCGTTTTGCAGAAGCTGCTTCGCGTTGTGGAAGAAGTGCAGGCCAAAGTCCACCAGTGCACCCACGGCCGGTTCGCCGTCGACCAGCACGTGTTTCTCCGGCAGGTGCCAGCCGCGCGGACGCATAACGACGACGGCGAGCGGCACATCGGTGCGCAGCGCGTATTCCTTGCCGTCAGGGGAAGTGAAGGACAGGTCTCCACGGGCGGCGCGGTAGAGGTTGTATTCGGCGTCCACCACGTTGTGCCAGGTGGGGGTGGAAGCATCCTCCAGATCCGCCAGCCACACCTTGGCTCCGGAGTTCAAGGCGTTGATCGCCATCTTGGCGGGGGACGCCGGTCCGGTCATTTCCACGCGGCGGTCCTGAAGGGCGGGCGGCGCCGGGGCAACCTGCCAGTCGCCTTCCCGGATTCCGGCGGTCTGCGGCAGGAAGTCCAGGGTTTCACCGGCTGCGATTGCCTCACGGCGCTTCGTGCGGGCGGCGAGCAGGTCATTCCGGGCGGGGGCGAAGCGGTGGTGGAGTTCTTCGATGAACGCCAGGGCGTCCGGGGTCAGGATGGTCCCGGCGCCCTCGGCGGGGTTCGGGCCGGTTACTTCGATGGCCATGGTTTCTCCTCTCGCGTACCGGCCTGGTCGGTGCCGGACAGCGTCGTCGAAATGCAGCGTGCCCTGAACGTACGGGGCCAACCGAGGGGTGTAAACCCGCCGGGCTGCGAAATTCCGGTCCTGTGTCCGCTCACGGAGTGAACGAACTCTCATCCTAAACGAAAACTTATTTCCGTATCGTGAACATAATGCTCGCGTACGGAACGGCAAGGTCAGCGGCGGGGGCGGATGGGCACGGCGGTCTGAGCGTTCCGGATTTGCCGTCCATGCCGGTTAAAAGTTGCTCAGGGAGTGACGATCTCCGGCCCAGACGCCCTTAATGGAAGGTACGGCGATCCCTCTCCGGGATCCCCTTCTTCAGGAGATGAGTGCCATGGCAGAATCCGCCAGGAATCCTGGACAGTCAACGGCCCCACCGGTGGCCGGCGGAGAAGAGATGCAGCGGGACGGCGACCTCACCCGGCACCGCCCCTCCGGGCCGCTCCACACACCGCGAGGAGACACCACCATCGAAGAGAACGTGGTGCAGAAACTCGCCGGGATCGCGACCCGCGAAGTTCCGGGCGTTTATGCGATGGGAAATGCCGCCCGGCGCGCGTTCAGCGCAGTCGCCGAGCGGATCCCCGGCTCCCAGACGAACTACGGCAATGGTGTGAGCGTGGAGAAAGGCGAGCGGCAGGCGGCGGTGGACGTGAGCGTGATCGTGGAGTACGGCTACTCGATTGTCGAGGTCAGCCAGGCCATCCGCACCAACGTCATCCGCTCCGTCGAAAACGCCACCGGACTGGAAGTCCTGGAGGTCAACGTGAACGTCACGGACGTGCACCTCCCGGATGATGACAGCGACGACGACGGCCAGTCGCAGAAAAAGCCGTCCGGACGGCTGGAGTAGAGAGGGCCCGGCATTCGCGCGGGCTGCATCCACCACGTACTAATACGTCCTAAGGAGAGCACCGATGAATGCAACAAGATGGTGCCTGGTAGTTGGTTTGGTTTTGGGGATCGTGCTGGCATTCGGGGGGTGGTTCGCCTTCCTGGTGACCGTTCTCTTTGGTTTGATCGGGTTGCTGGTGGGCCTGGTGGCTGACGGCAAACTGGACATGGCCGGCCTGTTTGGCCGTGCCGCAAGCCGATGACCATGACGGAGGCGGGTACTGAGAGACGCCCCCGGCGGGCAGTTGAAGACCGGGGCAGCACGTCCATGTCCCGCAGGGTCCTGGAGAAGATCGCCGGCCAGGTGGCACGCGACGAAACCGAAGCCGGCGGAACGTCCGGAGGATTCCTGGGAATCGGATCGCGGGCGGACTTCACGGCCCGGCCCGAGGCCTCGGTTGAGCTGGCCGGGAACATTGCCAGCCTGCGGGTATCGGTAGGGCTGCCCTATCCGGTGGCCCTGCGTGCGGCCACGCGCGAGCTGCGCGAGCGGATAGCCTGGCGCGTCACTGAACTGACGGGCGTGCAGGTGCGGCAGGTGGACGTTACCGTGGCCTGGCTGAGGCCCCGGCCGGCGTCGCCCGGACGGCGGAAACTGCTGTGAGTGCCGAGTCGCCGCCGGTGGCCCTCCGCCCGCGGCCCAGCCGCTCCGTACCGGCCACCATCTGCGCCGTGGTGCTGCTGGTACTGGGTGTTGCTGCCGTGGTGGCTGCACTGCTCCGGCTCACATCGGGAACCTGGCCGGAGGCGCTCACCGCTCCGGTGCAGTGGCTGGCCGACTCGGCATGGAACAGCACCGGAGTCTGGGCGCTGGGCATCGCGCTCGCGGTCGCCGGCCTCTTGCTGCTGCTGGCAGGCATCATCCCCGGCCGCTTCCATGACCTGCCGGTCCGGGTTCCGGCGGCCGGGGATCCGGAGGCTGGCCGGGCGACCGTTGGCGAACCTTCAGCGGTGATGTCCCGCCGCGCCGTGGCCCAGCTGGCGGCGGCTACGTGCGAACACATCGACGGGGTTTCCTCGGCGTCGGCCACAGCCACGGACCGTGATGTCCGGGTTTCGGTGACCACTGCCCTGCACGACATCCGGGACCTGCAGCGCTGGGTCGGTGACGGCGTGCGTTCCCGGCTGGAAGCCTCCGGCCTGGATCCGGTGCCCCGGGTCCGGGTCACCATTCACTCACGGGACTGACCCGGCGCACCGGGAAGGACACAGCATGCGACATCATGCAGGAGCCATGAACCGGACGTGGCTGATCATCATCGGCCTCATCCTGCTGGCCGCGGGAGCAGCCTCGATCCTCTTCTCTTCGGGCCTCATGGACCAGCTTTCCGGCGGCAGCCTCGCCGGTGCGGAAGAGCCCGTCCTGACCGACGGCTCCGGAGTCCTTGAAACCCTCCCGGCTGCGGCCGTGCTGATCGGCGGAATCATCCTGGGGCTGTTGGGGCTGTGGTGGATGCTGGCTGAAGTGCCGCGGCGACGTGCCGCGTCCAGCTACCGCCTCCATGAAGACCCCGCCCGCGGAATTACCCGGTGCGACCCGGCCGTGCTGGCTGCCGCCGTGGAGGACGACGCGGCATCCCTCCCGGGCGTGGTCAGCAGCTCCGCCCTGCTGCGCGGAACGGCTGATTCACCGGACCTGGCCATGCGCCTGACCCTGAACGAGCGGGCGGATGTGCAGGAGGCGCTGCGCCGCGTCCGCAGCGACGTGCTGGCGAACCTCAGCCGCGCCCTGGAAGTGCCGCTCCATACGGCCGGGATTGCGCTGGAGGTCAGCAGACGTCCGGCACAGCTGGGGAACACGGTTGAATCCACCGGCACGGTTGTCTACTGAGTTGCCAAATCGTTATTCAGAGCACCAGGTGATCTTGCCCGCCCACGGTGTTACGCGGCCGCAGCGGACGGTAGCCTAACGGCACTTCGGCCTTACCTGGTGACGGACGGGTTTATGACCATGGTGCAGCATTACCGCGAGGCACTGCCTCCGAACGAGTATCCAATCTGTGTAACGTGCGGGACCCAGTATGGAGAACCCCGCGCCGATTGCCCGGTGTGCCTGGACGAGCGGCAGTACGTCCCGCTGACCGGCCAGGCGTGGACCACTCTCTCCCGCCTCCGCTCCGGAGCCCGGCGTGCCAGCGTGCATCCGCAGGGTCCGGGCGTGCTGGGGATCGGCAGCGAACCCAGGTTTGCCATCGGCCAGCGTGCCCTGCTGGTCAAGGCCGCCGGGGGCAACGTGCTCTGGGACTGCGTGCCGTACCTGGACGAAGAGCTGATCGACCTCATCAATGCCGAAGGTGGTCTGACCGCCATTGCCATCAGCCACCCGCACTACTACGCCACCATGGTGGACTGGGCCCGGGAGTTCGGCGTCCCCGTCTACCTGCACAGCGCGGACAGGGAATGGGTGGGGCGCCGCGACCCCGCCCTGCAGTTCTGGGACGGGGACAGCATGGAACTGGCTGAAGGCCTGGTCCTGTACCGGCCGGGCATCCATTTTCCCGGCGGCACGGTGATGCACTGGGATGATGACCCGGACGGGGTTGGGGCGCTGTTCAGCGGAGACATCATCCAGGTCATCCCGGACTTCAGCCACGTCGCTTTCATGTACAGCTACCCCAACCTGATCCCGGAGCGCCCGGATGTAGTTGAGGCTGCGGCCGGGCTTTTGGCGCCGCTGTCCTACGAGCGGCTGTACGGGGCCTGGTGGGACTACATCCTGCCCCGCGGAGCTGACCGGATCGTGCAGGATTCGGCCCGCCGCTACCTCAAGTTCACCCGCGGCTGAGCTGCTTCACGGCTCCCCGCTCAGCCTCGGCCATGGCTTTGTACTCCGCCACTCGCGCCTGGTGCAGCGGAGTGCGGCGCAGCAGGGCGTAGGCGCCGGCCAGCAGGGCAAACCAAATGGGCGTAACGAGCAGTGCCGTCAGCGTGTCCGGCTGGGTGGTCAGCGCCCACACAATGAACGCGAAGAACGCCAGCACCACGTAGACCATTACCCGTCCACCTGGGAGCTTGAAGGCAGATTCCCGGTGCAGCTGCGGGCGGCGCCGGCGGTAGGCCAGGTAGCTCAGCAGGATGATGGTCCACACGAACATAAAGCACAGGGCTGAAATGGTGGTCACCAGCGTGAACGCCTCGCTCACCGAATCCCCGGCGTAGAGCAGCACCACCCCGGCCAGCAGGAAGGTGCAGGAGAAGAACAGGGCGTTGCGCGGCACTTTCCGGCTGGACAGGCGGCCAAATGCCTTGGGGGCATCGCCGTCGTGCGCCAGTCCGAAGACCATCCGCGAGGTGGAGTAGATCCCCGAGTTCGCGGAGGAAGCCGCGGAGGTCAGCACCACAAAATTGACGACGGCGGCAGCAATGCCCAGCCCGGCCAGGGCGAACATGCCCACAAAGGGGCTTTCATCGGCGGTGAACCGCGTCCAGGGAATCACGGCCATCAGCACCACCAGGGCGCCTACGTAGAAAAGCATGATGCGCAGCGGAATCGAGTTGATCGCCTTGGGGAGGTTCTTCTCCGGATCCTTGGTCTCTGCCGCGGCGGTGCCCACCAGTTCAATGCCGACGAACGCGAAGACGGCGATCTGGAAGCCTGCCACGAAGCCCATGGGGCCGGTGGGGAAGAAGCCTCCGTGTTCCCACAGGTTCTCAAACCCTGCCGTGGCACCGCCGCCCGAGTCGAAGCGGGTGAGGATCAGAACCAGGCCCACCACAATGAGCGTCAGGATCGCGATGATCTTGACCAGGGCGAACCAGAACTCGGTCTCGCCGAAGGCCTTCACGGATGGCAGGTTCAGTGCCACCAGCAGCACAATGCAGGCCAGCGCCGGAATCCACAGCGGAATCTCCGCCCACCAGAAGGTGACGTAGTGGGCAATCGCCACCACGTCCGCAATTCCGGTGACCACCCAGCAGAACCAGTAGGTCCAGCCGGTGAAGAAACCGGCCCAGGGGCCCAGAAGGTCCGCAGCGAAGTCGCTGAAGGACTTGTACTGGAGGTTGGACAGCAGCAGCTCGCCCATGGCCCGCATCACGAAATACAGCATGAAGCCGATGACCATGTACACGAAGATGACGGAGGGCCCGGCAACCGAGATGGTTTTCCCCGAGCCCATGAACAGACCGGTGCCGATCGCTCCGCCGATGGCGAGGAGCTGGATGTGACGGCTGGACATCGAACGCGCGAGGCCGGGGTCCTTCGAACTTGTTACCGCAGCTGAATGGTCCGTGGTTGAAGCGGGGGTGGAGCTACCTGGCATGGGGGTTCTTTCTTATGGCGCCGTGTGGCATGCCGCCGGCAAGACACGCTGCTGACACCAATATGCTCAGATATCCAATGAAGCCTCATGAGATGCAGCGACACCGCCGATCGTTTTAGTTTCGGCAGTCACCGGAGCGCTGTCAATTTGGGACCCTGGCGCAGCTGCGCCCGTATCCCCGGTCCCCGGCTCGTGAATGAGGTCCGGTCATACCTTGAAGGGGGCTGCCGGGCGGGCTAAAGTCAGGGTGCAGCCACAATTGAATATGCCTTTACCAGCCGTGGCGGGAGAGTCCCGCGCGACACATGCAGACGCGGGCGCCGTAGGAGCAAACCCTCCCCGGGAATCTCTCAGGCCCCAGTACCGCCATGGCGAGGCAACTCTGGAAAGCAGGGCCGGCGTGCCGGCTCCTCACCGACGGTGCAAGCGGATAACACCCGCGGAATCTCTCAGGTCCAATACAGAGCGGGGAGGAGCCAGCCGTCGTTTCGGCGTACCCTCGCCAGCCTCTTGGAGCCTCCTATGACAGCAGTACCGTCCACCGCAGCCTTCGTTGACCGCCATATTGGTGCCCGCGCAACCGAAACCGACGCGATGCTCAAGGCTGTCGGCTATGACACCCTCGATAACCTGGTGGACACGGCCGTCCCCGCCGCTATCCGGCAGGATGCCCCGCTGGTGCTCAGCGCACCGCGCAGCGAGCAGGAAACCCTCGCCGAGCTGCGCCGCATCGCCGCCAGGAACAAGACCGCCGTCCAGATGATCGGCCAGGGCTATTTCGACACCCACACCCCGCCGGTGATCCTGCGCAATGTGGTGGAAGACCCGGCCTGGTACACCGCGTACACCCCGTACCAGCCCGAAATCTCCCAGGGCCGCCTCGAAGCGCTGCTGAACTTTCAGACCATGGTCCAGGACCTCACCGCACTCCCGGTGGCCAATGCCTCGCTGCTGGATGAAGCTACCGCCGTTGCCGAAGCCGTCCTGCTGATGCGCCGTTCCAACAAGGCCAAGGCGGACGGCAAGATCGTGCTCGACGCCGACGCACTGCCCCAGACCATCGCGATCGTCCGCGGCCGCGCCAAGGCGCTGGGCTTCGACGTCGAGGTCGCCGACCTCGCTGCGGGCCTGCCCGGCGGCGAGATCACCGGCGTCGTGCTCCAGCAGCCCGGCGTCTCCGGCGCCGTCCGGGACCTGTCCGGCGTCGTCACCGAAGCCAAGGACCGTGGCGCCCTGGTGACCGTTGCCGCTGACCTGCTGGCACTGACCCTGCTGACACCTCCCGGCGAGCAGGGCGCGGACATCGCGGTCGGCTCCGTGCAGCGCTTTGGCGTTCCGCTGTTCTTCGGCGGACCGCACGCCGCCTACATGGCTGTCCGCAAGGGCCTTGAGCGCTCGCTGCCCGGCCGCCTAGTCGGCGTGTCCAAGGACTCCGCCGGTACCCCCGCGTACCGCTTGGCGCTGCAGACCCGCGAGCAGCACATCCGCCGTGAGAAGGCTACGTCCAACATCTGCACTGCCCAGGCGCTGCTGGCGATCGTTGCCTCCATGTACGCCGTCTACCACGGCCCCGAAGGCCTGAAGGCCATCGCCCTGCGCGCCAACGGCCACGCCCGTGCGCTCGCCACCGCGCTCACGAACGCCGGAATCGAGCTGGCCTCGGACGTTTTCTTCGACACCGTCACCGCCCGCGTTCCCGGCCGTGCCGCCGAAGTAGTTGCCGCCGCCGAAGCCAAGGGCATCAACCTGCGGCAGATCGACGCTGACACCGTGGGCATATCCGCTGACGAAACCACCACGGACGCCGTGATCGCCGACGTCGCACGCGCCTTTGGCGCACAGCCGGCTGTCGAGGTCGCCGGGTTCGAACTGTCGGCTGAACTGCTGCGCACCTCGGATTACATGACCCACCCGGTGTTCTCCTCCTACCGTTCCGAAACCCAGATGCTGCGTTACCTGCGCCGCCTCTCGGACCGGGACCTGGCCCTGGACCGCACCATGATCCCGCTGGGCTCCTGCACCATGAAGCTCAACGCCACGGCGGAGATGCAGGCCATGACCTGGCCCGAGTTCGCGTCCATCCACCCGTTCGCCCCGGATTCCCAGACCGAGGGCTGGCGTGAACTGATCGCGGATCTGGAAGCCCAGCTGGCCACGATCACCGGCTACGACCAGGTGTCCATCCAGCCCAACGCCGGCTCGCAGGGCGAGCTTGCCGGCCTGCTGGCCATCCGCGGCTACCACCACTCCCGCGGCGACGAGCAGCGCAACATCTGCCTCATCCCCGCGTCCGCGCACGGCACCAACGCAGCCTCCGCCGTCCTGGCCGGCATGAAGGTCGTCGTCGTAGGCACTGCCGGCGACGGCGCGATCGACCACGAGGACCTGCGCGCCAAGATCGATGCGCACCGCGAGAACCTCGCCGCGATCATGATCACCTACCCCTCCACCCACGGTGTGTACGACGACGACGTCCGCGACGTCTGCGAAGCCGTGCACGCGGCCGGCGGCCAGGTCTACATCGACGGCGCAAACCTCAACGCCCTGGTTGGCCTGGCACAGCCCGGCGAGTTCGGCGGCGACGTCTCCCACCTCAACCTGCACAAGACCTTCTGCATCCCGCACGGCGGCGGCGGCCCCGGCGTCGGACCGGTTGCCGCCAAGGCACACCTGGCACCGTTCATGCCCGGCAACGCCGCGGCCTGGGACGGCGGGGAAGACATCCCGATCTCCGCATCCCGGTTCGGTTCCGCCGGTGTGCTGCCGATCTCCTGGGCCTACGTCCGGCTGATGGGCGGGGAGGGCCTCACCGCTGCGACCAAGAGCGCGCTCCTGGCAGCGAACTACGTGGCGGCCCGGCTGAACGACTACTTCCCGGTGCTCTACACGGGCAAGGGCGGACTGGTGGCGCACGAGTGCATCCTGGACCTGCGCGAGCTGACCAGTAAGACCGGCGTCACGGCCGAGGACGTGGCCAAGCGCCTGGTGGACTACGGCTTCCACGCCCCGACGCTGTCCTTCCCGGTGGCCGGCACCCTAATGGTGGAGCCGACCGAATCCGAGGACCAGGGCGAAATTGACCGGTTCATCGAGGCGATGATCGCCATCCGCGGCGAGATCGACCAGGTGGCAGCCGGGGACTTCTCCGTGGAGGAGAGCCCGCTGCGCAACGCGCCGCACACCGCCGCCGTCGCCGCCGGCAACGAATGGAACCGTCCCTACCCGCGCGAACAGGCCGTCTTCCCGCTGAAGAGCCTGCGCATGGACAAGTACTTCCCGCCGGTGGGCCGCATTGACGGCGCCGCGGGAGACCGCAACCTGGTGTGCTCCTGCCCGCCGATCGAAGACTTCGAAAACTAAAGGGGACCGCCGCAATGACTGAGCAGTACACCGCTCTCTACGAAGAGCACAAGAAACTCGGTGCCTCCTTCACCGACTTCGGCGGCTGGCAGATGCCGCTGAAGTACAGCTCCGAGCTGGCCGAGCACCACGCCGTCCGCAGGGCCGCCGGCCTGTTCGACCTGTCCCACATGGGCGAAGTCGCGGTCACCGGACCGCAGGCCGCCGCGTTCCTGGACTACGCGCTCACGGGCAAGCTTTCTGCCGTGGCCGTGGGCCGCGCCAAGTACTCGCTGATCACGAACGCCGACGGCGGGATCATCGACGATCTGATCAGCTACCGGCTGGGTGACGACTCCTATCTGGTGGTTCCGAACGCGGGCAATGCCGCCACCGTTGCGGCGGAGCTGGCCGCCCGGGCCGATGGGTTCGACGTCGTAGTGCAGGACCAGACGGCGGCCACCTCGCTGGTGGCCGTGCAGGGCCCCGAAGCCGAGGCCATCCTGCTGGACCTGGTTCCCTCCGCACAGCAGGACCTGGTCACCGGGATGAAGTACTACGCTGCGGCGCAGGTTGAGCTTTCCGTGGGGGGCAGCTCGCATCCGCTGCTGGTGGCACGTACCGGTTACACCGGTGAGGACGGCTTTGAGATCTACGTCCCGAATGACGACGCCGCCGCCCTGTGGCAGGCGCTGCTTGCCGCCGGTGAAGGACGAGGACTCGTCCCGGCAGGCCTTGCCTGCCGCGATTCGCTGCGCCTGGAAGCGGGCATGCCGCTTTACGGCAACGAACTCTCCCTGGACGTGGATCCGTACGCGGCCGGACTGGGCGGCGTCGTCGCGCTGTCAAAGGACGGAGACTTCGTGGGACGCGAGGCCCTGGCTGCCAGGAAGGAGCAGGCCCCGGCACACAAATTGGTTGGACTGAAGGGTTCCGGCCGCCGGTCGGCCCGCTCGCACTACCAGGTCCTTCAGGACGGCAACTCCGTCGGCGAAGTCACCTCCGGCGCTCCCAGCCCCACCCTGGGCTACCCGATCGCCCTGGCCTACGTCGATGCCGCCGTCTCCGCCCCCGGCACCTCCCTCGACGTCGACCTCCGCGGCAAGCCTGAATCCTTCGAAGTCGTCTCTCTCCCCTTCTACAAGCGCGCCAAGTAGTACCGAGGAAGAAGCCGTACAAAACCGGGCGCACGTGTCGGCGTCCGGCTCGCGGCGGGCGGTGCGGTGTTCTGTGTAGCCCCGCATCGCCGAAGCGAGGAACGAGCGAGGTGTCTAAGGGGCGGCAGAATGCCGTACCGTCTGCCCCAGACACGGGCACGCAGCATCGACATCCGTAGACTTTGAACCAGTTGTTCACACCACTTGAAAGGCACATCCTATGAGCAAAGTTGACTCTTCCCTCCGTTACTCCGCCGAACACGAGTGGGTGGACGCTTCCAGCCCCGTGAAGGTCGGCATCTCCGCCGTCGCTGCTGACGCCCTGGGCGACGTCGTGTACGTTGACCTGCCCGCCGTCGGCGACACCGTCACCGCAGGCGAGACCTGCGGCGAGGTTGAATCCACCAAGTCCGTCTCGGATCTGTACGCCCCGGTTTCCGGCACCATCGTGGAGGTCAACCAGGAAGCCGTGGACAACCCGGCCATCCTGAACGAAGACCCCTACGGTGCCGGCTGGCTGTTCACCGTTGAGGTCACGGAGGAGGGTGAGCTCATGAGCGCTGCCGAGTACGCAGAGAAGAACGGCGGCGAGCTGTGACGGATTTCCTGAACTCCCGCCTGGCGGAGATCGATCCCGAGGTTGCCGAGCAGATCGACAACGAGCGCCGCCGTCAGCAGGACGGCCTGGAGATGATCGCCTCCGAGAACCACACTGCGGTGGCCATCATGGAAGCCCAGGGCTCGGTGCTGACCAACAAGTACGCCGAAGGCTACCCCGGGCGCCGCTATTACGGCGGCTGCGAGTACGTGGACGTCATCGAGCAGCTGGCCATCGACCGCGCCAAGGCCCTGTTCGGTGCGGGCTTCGCGAATGTCCAGCCGCACTCCGGCGCCCAGGCGAACGCCTCGGTAATGCACGCACTGATCCGTCCGGGTGACACCGTGCTGGGACTTTCCCTGGCCGACGGCGGCCACCTGACGCACGGCATGAAGATCAACTTCTCCGGCCGGCTGTACAACATCGTTCCCTACGGCGTGGACGAAACCACCCACACCGTGAACATGGACGACGTCGCGCGCCTGGCCCGTGAGCACAAGCCGAAGCTGATCGTCGCCGGCTGGTCCGCCTATGCGCGCCAGCTGGACTTCGAAGCGTTCCGCGCCATCGCCGACGAGGTGGGTGCCTACCTCATGGTGGACATGGCGCACTTCGCTGGACTGGTCGCGGCCGGGCTGCACCCCAGCCCGGTTCCGCACGCTCACGTGGTGACCTCCACGACGCATAAGACCCTGGCCGGTCCGCGGGGCGGCATCATCCTCTCCAACGACGCGGACATCGCCAAGAAGATCAACTCCGCGGTGTTCCCTGGCCAGCAGGGCGGTCCGCTGGAGCACGTGATCGCGGGCAAGGCGACAGCACTGAAGATCGCCGCCACGCCCGAGTTCCGCGAACGCCAGGAACGCACCCTGGCCGGATCCCGGATCCTCGCCGAGCGGCTGCTTGCAGAGGACGTGGCTGCCAGGGGAATCTCCGTGGTCTCCGGTGGCACGGACGTGCACCTGGTCCTGGTGGACCTGCGCAACGCGGAGCTGGACGGCCAGCAGGCCGAGGACCGTCTTGCCCAGATCGACATCACGGTCAACCGCAACGCCGTGCCGTTCGACCCGCGTCCTCCGATGGTCACCTCCGGTCTACGCATCGGTACTCCGGCACTGGCAACGCGCGGCTTCGACGAAGCAGCGTTCACAGAAGTCGCAGACATCATCGCGCTGGCGCTCATAGCCGGGAACGGCAAGGACCTCAGTGCACTCAAGGACCGCGTCCACGCACTGGCCGCGGCCCATCCGCTCTACCCGCAGGTCGCCGACCTGGCCGGAGCACCCGCCCGCGCCTAACCGGCGCGAACCAAAGGACACCGCATGGCTGTAGGCGTATTCGACCTCTTCACCGTAGGCATCGGCCCCTCAAGCTCCCACACCGTGGGGCCGATGAGGGCGGGCGCGGCCTTCGCCGCGGAGCTCGCCGACGCCGGTGTCCTTGGCTCCGTGGCCGGTCTCCGTGTGGACCTTTACGGGTCCCTCGCGGCGACCGGCCGCGGGCACGGCACTTTTCCCGCCGTCCTCCTGGGGCTTGAAGGCTTCGCGCCGGAAGAGATCCTCCCTGATGAGATGGAGGAACGGCTCGCCGAGATTGAAGCCAGCGGCAAGGTCCAGCTGGGCAGCCAGCTCAAACCGGCCAACGGCGTCGGCGTGGTCCTTGAATACGGAATCGCGGACATGGTGCTGCACCCGCTCACCGTCCTGCCGCGGCACACCAACGGCATCCGGTTCGCAGTTTCCGGCACGGACGGTGAAATCCTCCGTGAGGCGACGTTCTTCAGCGTGGGCGGCGGGTTCATTGTGCGCGACGGCGAGGAGGAAACGGCCGCCGTCGAGCTTGAAGCCTCAAAACAGTCCCTTCCGTATCCGTTCCGCACCGCCGTGCAGCTGCTGGAACACTGCACGGACAACGGCCTGTCCATCAGCCAGGTGATGCTGGCGAACGAGCTGGTGTCCCGCTCCGAGGAGGAGATGCGCGCCGGCCTGCTGCACATCCGCGACGTGATGGACCAGTGCAAGGACTCAGCCATTTCCCGCACCGGCCTCCTGCCGGGAGGCCTGAAGGTCCGGCGTCGGGCACCGCAGTGGCACACCCGCCTGCGCGCAGAGGATCCCACCCGGGACCCGCGCTTCTGGCAGGAATGGGTCAACCTGGTGGCGCTGGCCGTCAACGAGGAAAACGCTTCCGGCGGCCGCGTTGTCACCGCGCCGACCAACGGTGCCGCGGGCATCATCCCCGCCGTGCTTTTCTACGCCACGCACTACGGCCCTGGCATGGACACGGCCACGCAGGAACAGAAGGACGACGCCGTCGTCCGCTTCCTGCTCACCGCCGGCGCGATCGGGGTGCTCTACAAGGAGCAGGCCTCGATTTCGGGCGCGGAGGTGGGCTGCCAGGGCGAGGTGGGATCGGCGTCGTCCATGGCCGCCGCGGGCCTCGCCGAGATCCTGGGCGGTTCGCCCGAACAGGTTGAAAACGCCGCGGAAATCGCGATGGAGCACAACCTTGGCCTGACCTGCGATCCGATCGGCGGGCTGGTCCAGGTGCCGTGCATCGAACGGAACGCGATCGGCGCCGGCAAAGCGGTCAACGCCGCCAAGATGGCCCTCTGGGGCGACGGCGAGCACCGCGTCTCGCTGGACGAGGTCATCGTGACGATGCGGGAAACCGGACGGGACATGAGCTCGAAATACAAGGAGACCGCCATGGGCGGCCTGGCCGTGAACGTGGTGGAGTGCTGAGCTGCGCGGGTTGAGAAGGACACATCCCGGTGGTAGACAGTAAGGACGCTTAGTAAGTTGCCAACCGGAAGGAAAGCACCATGGCCGAACGCGGAAACAGCACCCACGGGCGCCGTCTGGATGAGGAAATGAAGCACGAAACGCAGAACCTCACCCGCAACGCCGTCCCCGACCACACCCAGGAATGGCGCCAGCCAGAACCCCTGGCGGATGACACCGACACCCCCGAAGTCCAGGACGTCATGGGGGTTGCCCGGGAGACTGAAGCTTCCACAATTCAGCCGGAGGGGGATGACTGAGGATGCCCAAGACCACCAGGACCGGCACGACGAAAAAGAGCGAGCTGCCGTCCACCCTTGAACGCTCCGACAAGAAGGCGCAGGACACCTTCGCCAAAACCTATGATTCGGCCCTCCAGGAATACGGCGATGAGCAGCGGGCCGCGCAGACCGCCTACGCATCGCTGAAGCACACCTACGAGAAGGTTGGCGACCACTGGGAGCCCAAGGAATCCAAGGGTCCGTCGGATCAAAAAGCCGTCGAGGGCAGGAGTTCCAGTGCGAACACGGCCGGAGGAGTGGACGCCAACGCCTCCAAGGACCACCTGTACGACGTCGCGTCCAGGCTGGATATCACCGGCCGTTCCCGCATGAACAAGGGCGAATTGGTTGACGCTATCCAGAAGGCCAACAAGAGGGAAACCCGAAAGTCGCGCAGCTGACGACGAGGCACCTGACCCCGAGTTCCAAAATGTGACTTGTGTTACCTCCGGGACTTAAGTAAAGCTGTACTGCGAATCAGACAGCTTACTTACTAGTTCCGGAGGTCCAGCATGGCCACCAACACCCGTGTCCCGCTGGCATCCGAATCCGGGGTTCTGGCCACCATAGACACGTCCGTCAACGAGTTCATGGAGCCCATTGCGACGGCGTTCAACGACATCGTGTTCTTTCCCCTCACGATCGGTGATTTCAGCTTCCCCATAGTCGTCGCCTGGCTGATCATCGCCGGCGTCGTCATTACGTGCTACTTCGGTTTTATCCAGTTCCGCGGGCTGCGGGTTTCCGGACAGGTGATCCGGGGAAAGTTCTCCACGAAGCAGGACCCCGGGGAAGTACCGCATTTCCAGGCCCTCACCTCGGCCCTGTCCGGGACGGTGGGCCTGGGCAACATTGCCGGTGTCGGTGCCGCCATGGCTCTGGGCGGACCGGGTGCCACGTTCTGGATGATCCTCGCCGGACTGCTGGGCATGGCCACCAAATTCGCCGAATGCACGCTGGGCGTCAAGTACCGCGAGGTCCATGATGACGGCAGCGTCAGCGGCGGACCGTTCAAGTATCTGCCGGTGGCGTTCAAGCGGTTCGGCTCGCTGCCGGCCAAGGTGCTGACCGGCGTCTTCGCTGTTGCGATCCTGCTCTTCGGCGTTGCCGGCGGCAACATGTTCCAGGCGAACCAGACCTTCGCCCAGGTGCGCAACGCCACCGGCGGCGATGAGGGCTTCATGGGCTCCGACGGCGCCGCGCTGGTCTTCGGCGTGATCCTGGCCGTCCTCGTCGCCGTCGTGATTCTTGGCGGCATCAAGTCCATCGGCGCCACCACGTCCAGGCTGGTGCCGGCCATGGCTGCGGTTTACATCCTCGCCTGCGGGGCAGTTATCGCCGTGAACTTTGCCAATATTCCGGCCGCGTTCGGCGCCATTCTTGAGGGAGCGTTCCGGCCAGAGGGCTTTGCCGGCGGGATCCTGGGTGTCATGATCATCGGCTTCCAGCGTGCCTCCTTCTCCAACGAAGCGGGCGTCGGGTCCGCTGCCATTGCCCATTCCGCGGTGAAGACCCGCCGACCGGTCAGCGAGGGGTTCGTGGCGATGCTGGAACCGCTCGTGGACACTGTCCTGATCTGCACCATGACCGCCCTGGCCATCATCATGGCCGGCGCTCCCAGCCTTCAGGCCGGAATTGACCAGGTGCAGGGCGGAGGTGGGGCGCCCGACGGCGTCATTCTCACCTCTGACGCCTTTGCCACCGTGCTGCCGTGGTTCCCGGCGATCCTGGCCATCGCCGTCGCGCTGTTCGCCTACTCCACCCTGATTACTTGGTCCTACTACGGACTTAAGGCCTGGGAATACCTCTTTGGCCGTGGCCGGAAGCGGGAGGTTGCCTACAAGGTCATCTTTTTGACCTTCACCGTGGCCGGCTGCATCCTCTCCTTCAGCCAGGTCATCTCCTTCACCGATGCCGCGCTGTTCATCTGCGCCTTCGTGAACCTGCTCGGGGTGTACCTGCTGCTGCCGGTGATCAAGCGGGAAATGACGAAGTACCTTGCGGACCGCAGGAGCGGAAAGCTGGACATTCTAGGCATCGAAGACGAGGACATCGAGGACGCCGCCCCGGCCCGGTAGGTGCTGCATCCGGCCCCCACCCATCGAGATGGCAGAAAGTGCCCGTTTCAGCGCTGAAACGGGCACTTTCTGTTATCTCGGGGGGAAGCGGCAGCGGGGGCGTTGACCGGCCGGGTGCACGGGCCTAGTGTCGACCCAACTTGTCTACGGGCAGGACCGGATCCAACCGGCCCGGCAAAAACAAAGGGGTTTTTGTGCATCTTCCGGCAGCGCAGTACGAACAGGTCCTTGATCCAATCGGCGACTCCCTGGTGCTCTCCGCCATCCTGGCGGCGCTCCCGCTGCTGCTGCTGTTCGTGATGCTCGGGGTGTTCCGGCTCAAGGCTTACCAGGCGGGCATCATTTCCCTGGTCCTGTCCATCCTGCTGGCCCTCTTCGGCTGGGGCATGCCGCTGGACCAGACCCTCTCCGCCACCGCCCTGGGCGCGTTCTACGCCATCTTCCCGATCCTCTGGATCCTCATCAACGCGCTCTGGATCTACAACCTCACCGTCGCCACCCCGTGGTTCGACGTGCTGGGCCGGACCATCCGCTCCATCTCTGACGACCTGCGGATCCTGTCCATCCTGATCGCCTTCTGCTTCGGGGCGCTGCTGGAGTCGCTGGCAGGCTTCGGCGCCCCGGTGGCCATTGCCGCGGCGATGCTGATGGCCGCGGGCATGAAACCGCTGAAGTCGGCGATCGTTGCACTGCTGGCCAACACAGCCCCGGTGGCGTTCGGTGCCATGGCCGCACCGATCATCGCCCTAAACGGCGTCACCGGCATTCCGCTGCAGGAACTTTCCTCCATGACCGGACGGCAGACGCCGTTCATCGCGCTGGTGGTCCCGTTGATCCTGGTCTTCCTGGTGGACGGCAGGCGCGGTGTGCGCCAGACATGGCCGGTGGCCCTGGTTGCCGGGATCGTGTTCGGCCTGGCCCAGTTCGTGGCCTCGAACTTCTTCGTGGTGGAACTGACCGACGTCGTGGCGGCAGTTGCCACCGTGATCGCGGTGCTGGCCATGCTGCGGGTCTGGCAGCCGAAGGAACTTATCGGCATGTCCGGGGAAGCGATGAACGACGACGCCGGTGCGGAGCACGGCGCCGCGGCGGAAGAACTGGGCGGGGAGCGGGCGGAAGGCACTGCGACCCTGACCCGCACGGGCGGCGACGGCAGCACCTCGCAGGCTTCCGGAAGCGGCGGCGGCTCGGGGCGAAGGTCTGCCGCCGGCGGTGGGAGCGAGGGGTCCGTAGAAGAAGAGGGACGCGATAATAGGCGGCCGCCGGCGCGCAGCGTCTGGCTCTCCGTGGCTCCGTACCTGATCATCATCGTGGTCTTCTCCCTCGCGCAGATCCCGCCCATCAAGGCCTGGCTGACGCAGGTAGGAGGGGTGACGTTCCACTGGCCGGGCCTGGATGTGGTGAACTCCTCCGGGGACCCGGTGGGCGCCCAGAACCTTCGCTTCGACCACCTCAAGGCCACCGGAACGCTGCTGCTGATCTCCGGGATCCTCACGATGGTTCTCTACCGGATTGCGCCTGCGAAGGGGATTCGGATCTACGGAGAGACCCTGAAGACCCTGCGCTGGACCATCGTGACGGTCTGTTCGGTGCTGGCGCTGTCCTTCGTGATGAACCTGTCAGGCCAGACCACCACCCTGGGTGTCGCGCTCGCCTCGGCCGGTGGCTTCTTCGCACTCCTGTCCCCGCTGTTGGGCTGGATCGGCGTGGCACTGACCGGATCGGACACGTCGTCGAACTCCCTCTTCGGGCAGCTGCAGGTTGCCGCCGCCGAGGAGACCGGGCTCTCTCCCACCCTGATGGCGGCGGCGAACTCCTCTGCCGGGGTGCTGGGCAAGATGCTGTCGCTGCAGAACCTCGCCATTGCGGCTGCGGCCGTGGGCCTGAATGGAGTGGAAGGCACGCTGCTGCGCAAGCTGATCGGCTGGTCCCTCGGGCTGCTGGTCCTCATGACCCTCTTGATCTGGCTGCAGTCCACGCCGGTGCTCGGCTGGATGGTTCCATAGGTTGGCAACGCAAGGAGAGCGTGTGAGTACCGAGTCCCTCGACGTATCCGGTATCCCTCCGGGGGACGGGACGGCCGCCGTGCTGGGCGCTGCAGCCTGCTTTTCCGTTGACCAGCAGGACCGGTTGAAAGCCAGTACGGACCGATCCGGCTTCGTGGCTGAAAGCATCCCGGACGGGGTGGTCTTCGCCCAGGATGCCGCGGAAGTAGCCGAAGTCCTGCGCCGGGCCACCGCACACCGGGTGCCTGTAGTGCCGCGCGGAGCAGGGACGGGGCTCGCGGGAGCATCATCCTCCCGGCGGGGCGAGGTGGTGCTCGACGTGTCCGGCATGAACCGGATCCTGCGGATCGACTCCGAAGAGCAGCTGGCCGTGGTGCAGCCCGGAGTGCTGAACGCTGAACTTAACGCGGCCGCAGCAGAATACGGACTGTTCTACGCCCCGGACCCGGCCAGTACCGCCATCTGTTCGATCGGCGGGAATATCGCCACCAATGCCGGCGGCATGCGCTGCGCCAAATACGGTGTCACCCGCGAAGCAGTGCTGGCACTGCGCGTGATCCTCGCCGACGGGCGGGAACTGCGCACCGGCCGCGAAACCATCAAGGGTGTCAGCGGCTATGACCTGAACGCCCTGATGATCGGCTCCGAAGGCACCCTGGGGATCGTGGTTGAAGCGACCCTGCGGCTGCGCCCGCTGCCCGTGCAGACCGCCACGGTTGCTGCCTTCTTCCCGAACGTGGAGCAGGCGGCGAGGGCGGCGTCGGCCGTTGTTGCGGCGCGGATCCAGCCGTCCATGATGGAGCTGATGGACGGGCAGACCCTGGAAGCGGTGGACGCCGCACTTGGCACGGACTACCGTTCCCGCGGCGCTTCCTTCCTGCTGGTCCAAACCGACGGGCACGGTGCCTTCCTGGAGCAGGACGTGGTGATGGACGCCGTGTCACCGTTCGGGCTTTGTGAACGCGCTGTCGACGACGAGCAGGCCGCTGCGCTGGTGCAGGCGCGCCGGGAAGCCATCCCGTCCCTGGAGAAGCTCGGCCGGGTCTCGATCGGAGACATCGGGGTTCCCCGCGGAAAGCTGGCCGACGTCGTCTCCGGGCTGGAAGCGATCGCCGAACGCACCGGAGTGCGGATCTTCACGATCGCGCACGCCTCGGACGGGAACCTGCACCCGATGATTGTGATGGACCCGGAAGAGTCCGTGACCGAGGGGCCGCCCAAGGTGGCGCTGGGGGAGATGTTCCACCTGGCCAAGTCCCTGGGCGGCACGCTCACCGGGGAACACGGCATTGGCCTGCTGAAGCGGGACTGGCTGCAGGAAGAGCTCGGGGACGTCTCGCTCGAAGTCATGCACACAATCCGCACGGCACTGGACCCGCTCGGCATCCTTAACCCCGGCAAGGCCATCTAGGAGCCGGCTGCCCTACTCGAAGAGCAGGGAGACGCGCAGGTTCTCGATGGGGGCGGGTCCTACGCCGCGAACCCACAGGACGAGTTTCTGATTCTGCGCCACGGCCAGTGATCCAGTGCGCCCACACTGGGAGGTAGTCGTGCAGGACATGGCGGGTTGGAACAGTCCGTCACGGACGAGGTACACGTCGATGCTGCTGCTCCGGTCCGTCATCTCGACCCTCATCTCGGTGATGGTCCCCGCGCGCGGCATTCGAATTTCGTTAGCTTCCCGCGAGCTGGAGGGAGCCACCGAGCCGGAGATCGGGAAGTAACCCGAAGCGTCGGCGAAAGCTGCGGGATCCATGGTGCCGGGCAGGAAACTGACGAAGACCGTCCCCGCCCCGGCCGGACCCTGGGGCCCCTGCGGGCCGGCCGATCCCGCCGGGCCAGCGGGACCGGTATCGCCGGTGTCGCCCTTGTCGCCCTGTGGCCCGGCTGGCCCTGCCGGCCCCTGGGGTCCTGCAGGTCCTTGGAGGCCGGCCGGGCCGCCCTGACCTTCTGGTCCCGCAGCACCGGTGGTTCCCACTGGGCCCGGGACGCCCGGGTCACCTTGCAGGCCTTGCGCGCCTTGGGGACCCATGGGACCCTGCGGGCCGATCAGGCTTTGAGACCCACCCGGCCACGTTCCCGCCGTCTTGGGGCCGTAGATTGCGAAGGTCGCGGTGTCGAGGTAGAAGTCGCCGTCCACGCCCACATTGTTTGCAGGAGCCCCGGATCCGTTGTGGATGCTGTTTCCGTCCCGGCCGGGAAGCCCCGCCGGCCCGGTGGGCCCGGCGGGGCCCTGTTCCCCGGCGGGCCCGGTTGCTCCGTCAGCCCCGTCCGCTCCGTCGGCGCCGTCCGCTCCGTCAGTTCCAGCGGGCCCGGTAGCTCCCGGGACTCCCGCCGCCCCCGTCGCTCCTGCTTGACCGGCCGCCCCGGCCGCCCCCGTCGCTCCTGCCTGGCCAGCCGCCCCTGGCTTGCCGGACGCGCCCGCTGGGCCAGTCGGCCCCGCCTGCCCCGGAACGCCAGCCGGTCCCGCTTGCCCCGGAACGCCTGCTGGCCCGGATTCTCCTGGCTTGCCGTCGGTGCCCGGTTCGCCCTTGTTTCCCTTCCCGTCGGCCGACGCCGACGCCGACGCCGACGCCGACGCCGACGCCGTCGCCGCCACGCTGGGAACCTCGCCGTCAGCTCCGGCAGCCAACCAGGACACCGGGATACTGCCCGGGCCGCAATCGAGCTCCCCGGCTGATGTGGCAATGCTGGTGAATTGCAGCGAGGTGTCGTCGAGGCAGGCGTGATAGGAGGCCGAGCCCGAGGAAGCGGGTGTGCAGGCTGAGAGTGCAAGGACAGCAGCGGCTGCTGCAGCAATTGCCGGCACAAGCCGGAGGACGGGGCGGTTCACGGGGATCTCCTGGGTCGTCTTTGGGACAAGGTGGGGAGAAGGGCCGGACCAGCGCGGTGCGGTCCTCCCCCCAATGGGTCCCGCATACCGAAAACGGAGGTAAATAGACGAAGACCAATTATGCACTTCGTCCAGACAGTTATATTCCATCGATTGGACCGAGTCCAGAAATTTACGCGTGTCCCGCGATAATGACGGAGAACAAAAGAAAACAGCAGCCGCCCCCAGGGGCAGCTGCTGTTTTGCGAATCCGGGGAGGGGCGCCGCTAGCTGCGGCTGGCCGGTTCCGGTTCGTGGGAGTCAACGTGCGGGTGGCGGCGCTCCAGTGAGGCGCCTTCGACGTCGACGTCCGGCAGGATCTTGTCCAGCCACTTCGGCAACCACCAGGCCTTGTCTCCGGCCAGGTGCATCAGTGCGGGGATCAGCAGCATGCGGACCACAAAGGCGTCCAGCAGCACGCCGAATGCCAGCGCGAAGCCGATCGGGCGGATCATGGCGCTGTGGGAGAAGACGAAGCCGCCGAACACGGAGACCATGATGATCGCCGCGGCGGTCACCACGGCGCGTCCGGCACGGACACCCTGCACCACGGCAACCCGTGAGGGCGCACCGTGGGCGTAGGCCTCACGCATGCCGGATCCGATGAACAGCATGTAGTCCATGGCCAGGCCGAACAGGATGCCCACCAGGATGGTTGGGAGGAAGTTCAGGATCGGGCCTGGCGTCTCCACGTTGAAGACCCCGGAGAGCCAGCCCCACTGGTAGATCGCCACGACGCCGCCCAGGGCGCCGAAGTAGGAAAGTACGAAGCCCAGCGTGGCAATGACCGGAACGTAGATGGACCGGAAGACCAGAATCAGGATCAGCAGGGACAGTCCCACCACTACGCCCAGGTAGATCGGCAGGGCGTCGGAGAGCTTGTCCGAGATGTCGATGTTTCCCGAAGCGGTTCCGGCCACGCCAATCTCGTACTCGCCGTTCAGCGGGGACATGTCCCGCAGGGTGTGCACCAGGTTTTCGGTGGACTCACTCGTGGGACCTTCTTCGGGAACCACCTGGAAGGCGATCGTGCTGCCGTCTTCAGAGGAACCAATCGGTGCGACGGCGGAGACGCCGTCCTGCTCGAACAGGATTTCGGCGATCTCGGCCTGGGCCGCCGTTGATTCCGCCTCGGTTGGCTCGGACTCGAGCTCAGCGACTACCAGCAGGGTGCCGTTCTGGCCCTCGCCGAACTTCTCCGACAGCGTTGAATAGGCGCGGTACTGCGTGGAGTCATGCGCCTCCGAAGACCCGTCCGGCAGGCCTGTGCGCAGATCCAGTGCGGGGATGGCGATCACCAGCAGGGCCGCAATTGAAACCAGTGCCGTGAGCACGGCGCTCACCGTGGACATCGGCTTGGCGTCGCCGGGTACGGCCGTGGGGCTGGCTGCTTCCGCTGCGTGGGAGACGGCAGAGCGTTCCTTCTTGCTGAGGATGCGCATGCCGGTCAGCTTCAGCAGTGCCGGGGTGAGCGTTACCGCGATCATCACGGCAATCGCGATGCACGCAGCGCCTACTGTGCCCATGAGGCCAAGGAACGGAATGCCGGTGATGTTCAGTGCCAGCAGGGCGATCAGCACGGTTGAGCCGGCGAAGACGACGGCGTTGCCCGAGGTGCCGTTGGCCAGGCCGATCGATTCCTCCAGGTCGTACCCCGCCTTCAGCTGGCGGCGGTGCCGGTTCACGATGAACAGCGCGTAATCGATGCCGACGGCCAGGCCCAGCATCAGGCCCAGCACCGGAGTCACGGAGACCATTTCCACGACGCCGGAGAATGCCAGGGCGCCCAGGGCGCCGATTCCGACGCCGATCAGTGCGGTGATCAGCGGCAGTCCCGCGCCGATGAGCGTGCCGAGCATGACTACCAGTACTACTGCTGCAACAACCAGGCCGATGACCTCGCCGATACCGAAGATGGTGGGGATGCCCTGGGCTATGTCCGTGGAGAAATCGGCGGTGACGCCCTCAACCGGGGCGTCGTTGAACACCGCCAGCAGAGCGTCCTTCGTTTCCTGGGTGACCTCCATCTGGGTGTCCTCGAAGACGACCGTCACAATGGCGGCGCTGCCGTCCTCGGAGACCATGCGGATGTTCTGGGCCATGTTGAGGAGGGCAGTACCCTGTTCCAGCTGCGGTGCCTGCTCTTCCGCCGCGGCGGCCTGCGCCTCTAGTTCGGCCCGGCCGGCATCAAGCTGTGCCTGCTGGGCGTCCAGCTGGGGCTGGGCCATTTCCAGCATGCCCGAGGCCTCAGCCTGGGCACGGGCGGCATCGAGCTGCTGCTGGCCCGCGTCGAGTTCGGCGCGTGCCGCTTCCAGCTGGGCGCGGCCGGCGTCGAGCTGTGCCTGGCCTTCCTCCAGCTGGGTACGCTGGGCTTCGCGCTGCGCTTCGGTGGCGAAGGGATCGACGGCGTTTTCGACGCCGTCCACCTCGGAGGCGTCAGTCGCCAGCTTGGCGATGGCGTCCTTCTGCTCTTGGGTGAAGGGCGCTCCGTCCTCCGTTTGGAAGACTACGGAGCCGGTTCCGCCGGAGGCCTCCGGCAGTTCCTGCTGGAGGCGGTCTGTCACCTGGGTGGTGGGTGTGCCCGGAATGGAGATGGCGGTGGAGAGGGTGCCGCCGAAGAGTGCGAACGCTATGCCGGAAATTGCCAGCACGGCGATCCACACCCCCAGTACGGTGCGGGCGCGCCGTGCGGCGCCCCGCCCCAGGCGGTAGAGGAATTCAGCCATTTTGGTGGGTCCTTATCGAAAAAGCTTGCTTTTGCTGCGGACGGGGGCGGCGGAGGTGAACCGCCGCGAGCGAAAATCTAGGGGCTGCCAGGGGGAGTACCGGATCCGATTCCGGTGCGCAGGGCTGCGGTGAGCCGCTGGACCAGTTCGATCCACATGGTGCGGGATTCCGGGGTGTTGACGGCGCCGGTCAACGAGCTCCAGCGTTCATAGAGCACGCTGATCCCCCCGGCGAAGGTTCCCACCAGGAGCTGAATGTCTTCCGGATCGGATTCGGGGTGCCGTGAGGCCAGGGCAGACATGACCTGGTCTCCGGCGAGGGTCACGGAACGGAAGGCCATGATGGCCTGCTGCGGGGAAGAGCGGGAATCTACGCGGCCGAGGACTTCGGTGAGGTAGGAAACCGCTTCGATGAACCTGGGTGAGCTCACGAGATCCACCAGGTCATCAAGGGGAGAGTGCCCGGCCGGGGCTGTATCTTCCGGCAGTATCAGCGAGGAGGCGACGACGCCGGTGCCCACCTCGGTGACGACGTCGTCCAGCGAGGCAAAGTGGTTGAAGACGGTGCGGCGGGACACATCGGCCCGCCGGGCCAGTTCGTCAACGGAAAAATCAGTGCTGCGGCGTTCGGCCAGCAGGGCCGCGCAGGCGTCGACTATCGCTTGGCGGTGCTTGCTTTTAAGGGCGGACCGGCGGTCGGGAGACGTGCTGGTGGAAAACACACTCCTACACTAAGTGCATCGTTGCACCGGGTGCAACTAATCCCGTTCGGGCTCCGAAGCCCCACGGGCGCGGCCGGCAGCGGCCGTTCGCCGTGATCCGAGGAAGTGCACCAGCACTCCCGCGCCGATCAGGGTGACCGCCGCTCCGCCGTAGACGGTGGCGAGGGAGTACACGCCGTCCGGGGCGCCGGAGAACAGCCTGCTCAGGAGCCCGGGAATCTGCGGACCGGCGAACAGGAGCACCGTCAGCAGCGGTCCTCCGGTCAACCAGCCGCTGCGGCCGGGCTGCGTGTTCTTCCCGCTGCTCTGCTCACTCATGGCTAAAGTCTTCCAGATTTCCGGGCGGGGTGTTTCCCTGCCTCGTCCGGCGTCGCGTCACGGGGTCCAGCGGGCGCCGACGCGCTGGCCCGGTCCGGCACGGCGGAAACCAATCGGCCCTGAATACCATCGCGGGATTCCGCTGGGCAAACCGGGGGACATCCGGGGAGTAACGGTGGTCACACCTTGGGCTTCCGCATTGGGGTATCGCCGGGCCGGAAAGTAGGCTCGACCGTATGGCTCCCTTCCGAAACAGCCGCGCTGCGGCGCTGCCCGCGAAATTGTCCCGTTCCTGGCTGCTGGCTTCCGCCGCGGACGAAGCGCATTTTGCTCCCGCGCTGGCCTCGGAAGCGGACTCTGTCGTCTTCGACATGGAGGACGCAGTTCCCGCCGAAGGCAAGGCCGAGGCACGTGAGCGCGTGGTTGAGGCGCTCTCCACCGGGATGACGGCCTGGGTGCGCGTCAACGGCATCGAAACCGATTACTGGGCCGATGACCTCGCCGCCCTGTCTAAGGCCCCCGGCCTGCGCGGCGTCATGCTGGCCATGACCGAAAAGCCGGAGCAGGTCACGCACACCGCCATGCGGCTGCAGGCCGGCACCCCGGTGTTGGCGCTGGTTGAATCCGCACTCGGCATCGAGAATGCGACGGCGATCGCCAGTGCTCCGGGCACCTTCCGCCTGGCCTTCGGCGTCGGCGACTTCCGCCGCGACACCGGTGCCTCGGACGACCCGATGGCGCTGGCCTACGCCCGCTCCAAGCTGGTGGTGGCCTCCCGCGTGGGCCAGCTTCCCGGCCCGATCGACGGCCCGACGCCCGGCACGCTGGGAGAGAAGCTGCTTGACGCATGCAAGGTGACCGCCTCGATGGGCATGACCGGCAAGCTCTGCCTGATGCCCGAGGCTGCGGACACGATCAATAAGGGCCTCTCGCCGAGCGAATCCGAAATTGTCTGGGCTCACGAACTGCTAGAGGCGCACGCTGCCGGTGCAGTCGTGGGCGACGGCTCCTACCTGCCGCGACTCGCCCGCGCTCAGAAGATCTCCTCCCTCGCGGACTCCTACGGTCTCTGGAACGCCTAGTCCCCGGCTGATCGTGGCCGGGAGATCTGCGCGGCCCGAATTCCTCCGCGCTGGACCGGTTGCGCGGGTCAGCGCTCCACCAGGATGCCGTCCTCGTCAGCGTAAAGCATGGCGCCGGGCCGGAAGGTGACCCCGCCGAACTCCACTGGTACGTCCACGTCGCCCACGGAATCCTTGGCGCTCTTGCGCGGGTTGGAGCCGAGGGCCTTGACGCCCAGCGGGAGCTTGGCGACGGCGGCGCGGTCGCGGATCGGGCCGTGAATGACCACGCCGGCCCAGCCGTTCGCGACCGCCGCCTCGGCGATCATGTCCCCCATCAGGGCGGTGTTCAGCGAGCCTCCGCCGTCGATGACCAGCACCGCGCCGCGGCCCGGTGAGTTCAGGGTGGACTTCACCAGGCCGTTGTCCTCATGGCAGCGGATGGTGCGCACCGGGCCGGTGAAGCGGATGCGGCCGCCCAGGTCCTGGAACTGGAGGGAGACCGAAGCCAGTGCTTCGCCATGTTCGTCATAGAGGTCAGCTGTGCTCTTTTCCATGGCACATACTGTGCCACAGTGCATATCCAGCCGGTGTGTGCGCGGCCGCGCTGACGAAGCGGCTGGTTAGGCGTGCTTGGCTGCGGCCTGGGATTTGAGCAGGTCCACAACCTCCAGCAGCTCCTCCACGGAACCGGAGGTAGGGGAGTCTTCACCCTGGGGCCAGCCGCCGGGCAGGCCCTCGTTGTAGTACAGTCCGTCGCCCAGCAGCATGATGGCGCGGGCGATGGCCCGGTCTCCCACTTCGTCGAGGATCAGGTTGAACCAGTCGCGGTGGATCCGCTGGAGGAGCTCCGAGGCAGCGGCGTCATTGGCCTGCGCCAAGCGCACGGCGGCGATCAGGGCGCGGTCCAGGCCGCTGTCCACGTAGACGGAGGTGCGGACCAGGAAGCGCGCCGGGCCCTCGGCGTCGGTGCGCATGCGCTCCAGGTCCGCCTCGGCGAGGACCTGCAGGCGGTCAAGGATGCCGGTGGCCAGGGCTTCCTTGTTCTTGAAGTGGTAGAGCAGCCCGCCCTTGGAGACGCCGGCAAGTGCGGTCACGGCGTCCAGCGTTGCCCCTCGGGGTCCTTCGTTAATCAGCAGGTCCTCGTAAGCGGAAAGGACGCGTTCCCGGGTGGGTGTCTGTTCAGGCATGGTTTTACGCTAGCCCATTCCATGCTGTACAGTCTAGACGGTACAGTAACCTGCGGGTAGGACCCGGTGGTTACTGGCACATCTTTTTGACCCACCAGTTATCGGCAGGCGGAGCCCTGCCAAGTCCAAGGAGGAATTGTGCCTGCGGTACAGGAACGGCCAGTGCTTCAGCGGGCCGGAAAGCGTGAATGGCTGGGGCTGGCGGTGCTGATGCTCGCTGTCCTGCTGGTTGCGGTGGACAACACCGTGCTCAGCTTTGCCGTCCCGTCACTGTCCCGTGCCCTGGCGCCGACCGGAACGGAACTGCTCTGGATCATCGACATCTACGCGCTGATCCTGGCCGGCCTGCTGGTTCCGATGGGCAGCCTGGGGGATCGGCTGGGCAGGCGGAAGCTGCTCATGATCGGTACTGCCGGCTTTGGCCTCGTCTCCGTCGCGGCGGCCTTCGCCCCCTCGGCCGGAGCGCTGATCGGCGCCCGCGCCCTGCTCGGCTTCTTCGGTGCCATGCTGATGCCGGCCACGCTGTCCATCATCCGGAACATGTTCGTGGTGCCCGGTCAGCGCCGCATCGCGATCGCCGTGTGGGCTGCCGGCTTTTCCGGCGGTGCCGCACTGGGTCCGATCGTGGGCGGCACCCTGCTGGAACACTTCTGGTGGGGGTCGGTGTTCCTGCTCGCCGTGCCGGTGCTGATCCCGCTGCTGGTCTTCGGGCCGAAGCTGCTGCCGGAATCCCGTGACCCCAAGCCGGGGAAGGTGGATCCGGTCAGCATCCTGCTGGTCATGGCCACCATGTTCCCGCTGGTCTACGGCATCAAGTCCATCTCCACGCACGGACTCGACGCGTACGCCCTGGTTCCGATGGCCGCCGGCCTGCTCTTCGGCGTCGCCTTCGTGCGCCGCCAGCTCAGCCGATCCGAACCCATGCTGGATGTGCGGCTGTTCCGCAACCCGGTGTTCACCGGCTCCATCTCCGCCAACCTGCTGAGCGTCTTCGCCCAGGTGGGCTTCATTCTCTTCCTTTCCCAGCACCTGCAGCTGGTCCTGGGGCAGACGCCCCGCGAAGCCGGACTGATGATGCTCCCGGGCCTGATGCTCACCGTGGTGGCCGGCCTCGCCGTCGTCCGCGTGGTCCGCCGCGTGCGCCCGGCCTACGCCGTCGCCGCCGGCTTGACCTTCAGCGCCGTCGGCTACACCGTGGTGCTGATGACCGGCCACGACGAGAGCCCGCTGGGACTGGTGATCGCCTTCATGATCCTGGGCATCGGCGTCGGCTCCGCGGAGACCATCTCCAATGACCTGATCCTCGGCAGCGTCCCGCCGGCCAAGGCTGGTGCCGCCTCGGCCATCTCCGAAACCGCCTATGAAGTCGGCGCCGTCCTCGGCACCGCCGTGCTGGGCAGCATCCTGACCGCAGGCTACCGCAACGGCATCGTGCTCCCGGACGGCCTTGATCCGGCCGCAGCGTCCGCGGCTTCAGAGACACTCGGCGGAGCGGTTGAAGCGGCCAGGACGCTGCCCAGTCCGCAGTCCGCGGACCTGCTGGCCTCCGCCCAGGCTGCCTTCGACTCCGGTGTGGTGGCGACGTCGCTGATCGGCATTGTGCTGATGGTGGCTGCCGCGGTTGGCGCCCTCTTCATGCTGCGCCGGGTTGCGGCGGACCAGGATGCGGTGTCCGACGGCGGTGCGCCTTCCGCCGCGCCGGAGTCCGCTCTCACCGCGTCCGGCACTGCGCTCGAAGACGCGCCGGCGGAAGCTGCCGCCGTCTCCGAGGGCGCCGGGAGTTGGGGACCCCAGGCCGAACGGGCGGAGCAGGACGCCTGCTCGTCCCGCCGCTAGCGGAGAACCCCTAGTCCTTTTCCGGCGGATGCACGATCAGCACGGGGCAGTGGGCATGGGCTGCCGCAGCGGAACTGACTGACCCAAGCAGCAGTCCCGCAAAGCCTCCCCTGCCCCGGCTGCCGACCACCAGCATTTCCGCGCCCTTGCTGGCCTCCACCAGCACCTGCACCGGCTGGCCGGACACGACTAGCTTCTTCAGTCCCTCCGGAACGTCCTGGCCAAAGGCGGCCTGGAGGGTTTCTTCCAGTGCGCTCTCGGCCTCCACCCGGGGCGACCACTCGGCGGAGGCAATAGGCACTGCCAGGGCAACCGGGTAGGACCAGACAGTCACGGCCTCGATTCGGCAATGAAGCAGGTCAGCCAGCCGCCGTGCGGTTTGCAGTGCCACGAGGGAGAGTTCCGAACCGTCGACGCCGACGACGATCCGCTTGCGGGTGTCCTGTGCCATGACCCTGGTCCTGTCTGTCCGCTGCGAATGTTTCCTGCAAAGAGTCTGCGGCCCGGCTGCCGTTTTCTCCAGAGGCGGGGATTGTTCGTACTATCAGCTGGTGCCAGCCAACGAGTCCCAGCCCCGTGCGGCAGCCCCGCTGGGAGCGGGCCTGCTGCTGGTGCTCGCGTTCCTGGCAGCTACCGGACCCTTCACCACGGACCTGTATCTTCCCTCCTTCCCGGGCATCGCCGCCGATCTGGGTGTTTCGGCGTCGGGCGTGCAGCTGACCCTGACGGCGTTCCTGCTGGGCATGGCGGCCGGGCAACTGGGGTTCGGCCCGCTGTCCGACAAATACGGCCGCACCCGACCGCTGCTGCTCGGAACCGGGGCCTTCGTCCTTGCCTCCATTGCCTGCGCAGCCGCGCCGAACCTGGGGGTCCTGATTGCGGCCCGGTTTGTGCAGGGCCTGTGTGCTGCGTCCGGCCCGGTGATTGCCCGCGCTGTGGCCGCCGATCTCTCCTCCGGCCCTGCCGCGGCCCGGACCTTCAGCCTGCTCATGACCATTGGCGGCGTCGCTCCGGTGGTGGCACCCGTCGTCGGCGGTGTCCTGACCGGACTCTGGGGCTGGCGGGGCGTGCTCTGGACGCTGGCCGGCATTGCGGCGCTGATGTTCAGCTGCGCAGCCGTCGCCGTCCGTGAATCCCTGCCTGCCGAGCGCCGCTCCAGCGGTCCGCCCTTCGCCGGGCTGGGCGTGGTGCTGCGCCGCGGGCGGTTCCTGGGCTACGTGCTGCTCTTCGCCAGTTCCTTCGGCGTCCTGATGAGCTACATCTCGGCCTCCCCGTTCGTGTACCAGAGCATCATGGGCCTCGGCCCGGAAACCTATGGGCTGATGTTCGGCCTCAACGCGGCGGGGATGGTCACCGCGGGGTTCATTGCCGCCCGGCTCAGCCGGAGTGTGCCGCCCCGCCGCACCGTCCTGCGGGCCGTGGGCGTGCTGCTGGGGTTCGCCGTCGTGCTGCTGGTTCTGGTGGCTGCGGCCGTGCCGCCGCTGCTGCTCGCCGTGCCGCTGTTCTGCATGGTCTCCTCCCTGGGATTCATCATGGGGAATACGACGGCGCTGGCCCTGGCCCAGGCAGGAGGAGCAACCGGCAGCGGCAGTGCAGTGCTTGGCGGGGCGCAGTTCCTCATGGGAGCAATCGTCTCCCCGCTGACCGGACTGGGCGGAGAGTTCACCGCACTGCCGCTGGCCCTGGTCATGACGGCCTCGGCCCTGCTGGCGGCCACTGCCCTGTTCCTCACCCGCCAGCGGCATCCCGCGTAGACTGGGGGGACCATGCGACACATGAACAAGTTCCGCACGCCCATTGTCTGGCTCCTGATTATCGGCCTGGTTGGCAGCATCAGCGTCGGCTTCCTCGGCCTCTTCTTCTAGCCCCTTCATCCCTTTTTTCGGCCCGGCCCCGCCGCCCGGGTTTGCTCGGCGGCCCCGTTCAGCCATAGGATACTAAGCATGCTTACCTAATGTAGGCGGCCGCGGGTTGCGGCTCCATATCCATGAAGAATGGGAAGTGGGGAAACTTAATGGCCAACGAAAATACTTCGGACCAGTACACATTCCAGGATCCGGTCAGCCGGTATCCCTCCGTCAGTCCGCCCAAGCAGGACCAGCCGGAACCCGGCCTTGATGCCGACCTCGAGCCCAAGACGGACCGCGGCGAGGACTCCTACCGCGGAACGGGGCGGCTGGAAGGCCGCAAGGCGCTGATCACCGGCGCAGACTCCGGCATCGGCGCGGCCGTGGCCATCGCTTTCGCCCGCGAAGGCGCAGACGTCGCGCTCTCCTACCTTCCGGAGGAAGAGGAGGACGCCGCCAAGGTTATCCAAATCATCAAGGACGCCGGCCGCACCGCCGTCGCGCTCCCCGGAGACCTCCGCGATGCCGGGTACTGCGCCCAGGTGGTCGAGGATGCAGTGAAGGGCCTCGGCGGCCTGGACATCCTGGTGAACAACGCCGGCAAGCAGGTGGCCGTTGAGAACCTTGAAGACCTCAGCGACGAGCAGCTCGATGACACCTTCAAGACCAACATCTACTCGTTCTTCCGGGTGACCAAGGCGGCCCTGCCGCACCTGCCGGCCGGATCGAGCATCATCAACTCCACCTCCATCCAGGCCTACAGCCCCTCCCCGCACCTGCTGGACTATGCCAGCACCAAGGCTGCGATCAACAACTTCACCAAGGGCCTGGGCCAGCAGCTGGCGCCCAAGGGAATCCGTGTAAACGCCGTGGCCCCGGGGCCGTTCTGGACTCCGCTGCAGGTTTCCGACGGCCAGCCCAAGGACGCCCTGCCGGAGTTCGGCAAGGACACCCCGCTTGGCCGCGCCGGCCAGCCCACGGAACTCGCTCCGGCCTACGTCTTCCTGGCGTCCCCGGAGTCCAGCTACGTGGTGGGCGAGACGCTCAACGTCAACGGCGGCATGCCTTCGCCGTAAGCTCTCCACTAAAAAGCCGGCCCCGCTCACTTGCAGCTAGCAGTGAGCGGGGCCGGCTTTCTGTGTGTCGGAGCTAGGCCGGAACCGGAGTGAACGTGGCGCGGTCCACCCGGCGGTGGAAGCGCATGCCGGCCAAGCCGCCCAGGATGGCGCCGATCAGGCTGATCACCACGGTGGCGAGCAGGGCCAGCCAGGAGCCGGCGCTCACGTCGCCCAGGTCCTGCGGCAGCGGAGCCACCGAGTTGAGCTGGGTGAGGCTGCGGATGTCGTCGTTGAAGATCAGGCCAAGAATAATGACGACGGCGGCGGCCACCAGGGCCCACAGCCACACGGCAACGCCCTGCTTGGCCCCGTTGAAGCGGGCCATCCGGCCGGCAACGTAGCCGCCGGCGTAGTAGGCCAGCAGCAGTACTGCCAGAGTGACGATCGCCCCAATCAGCCCTGAGGACTGGTTCGCGGCGGCCTGGTCCAGCGCTGCGCCCAGGTCCGTGTCCGTGGAGACTCCCACGGCGGCACCAATGGCGGCTGCCAGGGCGGAGAGCAGGACGACCATACCCGTGGCGGTCAGCCAGCCGAAGAACGCTGCGCCGAACTTGATGCCGCCAAACCGCTCGCGTTCAGCCGCCAGGAGCGCTTCCCGGTTCGGCATCACCGGCTCGCCGGCGTTCCGGACGGAATCGGGATGTCCGGCCGGGACGGCTCCGGGGAGGCGGGCATCTTCGCGTCGCGCGGTGCGCCGCGTGGTCCCTGCGGGCGCATCCTCGTAGGCGGCGTCGTTCGGGTCCCTGGTTCCGGTGACGCTCGTGTTCAGGACTTCCGTGTCATTTGCGCGGGTGCCGGCCGCATGCCGGCGGGGCTCCGCAGCGGGGTCCGCGTACGCCGCCGTTGCGGTGTGCCCGGTGGACTCGTCGTGCGTCGCCGGCTCGGCGCGGCGGGGAGTTCCTGCCTGCGGCGGGGTTTCCAGCCGGCGGGTGACGTCCGGCTCCTGGGGGGTGGGGTTGGCCTGCGCTGCGGCGTCCGCGTTTCCGCGGGCAGACACATCCTCTGCCTGCCGGCGGCGGGGTTCGCCTGCTGCGGTGCTGCCTGGTTCGGTGCTCATCTGCTGCTCCTGTTGCCGTTGGGGGTGCCGGACTGAAGGTGATGACTTCATAAGCAACCTTACTGTAGCGCCGAGGTGCGGTTACTGGCGGTCCCGCGCCCGCCCGGCGGCGTGGAAGACTTGGCTGCATGGATACGGACCTGATCATCACCGTCGTTGCCGGGCTGCTTATCGCCGTGGGCGTGGCGGGCATTGTGGTGCCGGTCCTGCCGGGCAGCATCCTGATCCTGCTGGCCTTTCTGGGCTGGGCCATTGGAGTGGGCAGCGGCGCCGGCTGGTGGTCCTTCGCCTTCGGAGCCCTGTTCGCGTTGACGGGCCTCTCCGCCAGCTGGGTCCTGACCGGCCGGAAACTCAAGCAGCGGCAAATCCCCAACCGGTCCGTCCTGATCGGCCTCGCCGCGGGCATCGCCGGGATGTTCTTCATACCGGTGGTGGGACTGATCGTGGGTTTCGCCGGCGGCCTGCTGCTCAGCGAGTTGGCCCGACAGCGCAGCCTGCCGGCAGCGGCGTCGTCATCCTGGGCAGCACTGAAGGCCACCGGGCTGGGCCTGCTGGTGGAACTCGGCCTGGCACTGGCGGCCGGAACCGCCTGGATCATCGGCGTCTGGATCCATTTCGCTACCCGCTAGGTCGGGGGCGCTTAGGTTGGTAGGTTCGCCCGAAACTGCGCTCGGCGCCCGCAATGATGCCGGTCAGCTCCCAGTCATGACGCCTGCCGCCGGGGAACTCGAAAATGCGTACTCCGTCGCCGAGCAGCACCGGAGCCACGAATACCTGCAGTTCATCAATCAGGCCGTGTTCCAGTGCCTGCCGCGCAATGTCCGCGCTGATGATCTGCACGTCCTTCTCCCCGGCGATCTCCTGCGCCCGGCGGACAGCCTCCACCACGCCGCAGTTCAGGGCGGTCACGGTGGGATCTCCGGCCAGCTCCTCCGGGTGGTGGGTCAGGATGAACTCCGTGCCGGACCAGGCGCCGCCGTATGCCTGCGCGGTGGCCTCGTCCCGCTCGCCCTGCTGGGCCTTCGCCGCGTCATAGCCGCGGCGGCCCGAGATGATTACCCCCACGGCCTCGGCCATGGCCTCGGTGATCCCCGGAGGCAGGGGCTCCAGCGTTTCGAACCAGTCCATGTCATGTCCGGGCCCGGCAATGAAGCCGTCGATCGAACTGGTGAACCCCCACGCAACCTTTCCCATGGCGTGCCTTCCGGTGGTGCGGGCCGGTTCCCGCGTCCTGCAGGCGAACCTACCCGGCCGGCCGGAAGCGCCGCAAGGGAAAGGTGTTTCCCCAGCGGACAGAAGCTGTCCTCAATGTGCGGAATACTCAGAGGACGCCGCCCGAGGAAATGAAGGACCTGAGCCAATGACTGTACGAGCCGTACCGCCCGAACTGGTGGTTGCCGACGCCGCCGCCTGGCGTGCGTGGCTCGGGGAGAATGCCGCAACGAGCGACGGCGTCTGGCTGGTCCTTGCGAAAAAGGGCACCGAGGTCCCCACCGCGCTGTCCTACGCCGAGGCGCTGGAGGAAGCGCTGTGCAGCGGCTGGATAGACGGGCGGCGGAACGCCGTGGACCAGGCGACGTACCGGCAGCACTTCACGCCGCGCCGCGCGCGGTCCCTGTGGTCGAAGCGGAACGTGGACCTGGTCGCCGGCCTGATCGAGACCGGCCGCATGCGAGAACGCGGGCAGGTGGAGATTGATAGGGCGAAGGCGGACGGCCGCTGGGACCGGGCTTACGGCGGGCCTGCCGCGCTGGAGGTTCCACCAGACCTCGAAGCTGCGCTGGCGGCCGCCCCGGAGGCGGCGGCCGCGTTCGCGGGACTGGGCCGCTCCGCCCGGTATCCGATCCTTCACCAGGTGGTCACCGCACCCAATGCCACCGTGCGGGCAGCCCGGATCGCCCGGCAGGTGGAACGGCTGGCCGGCGGGGTTTACCCAGCCGGTTAGCCCGCTGACGGCGCCACGAACTCCGCCAGTGCGGCAAGCTCCCCCAGCCGTGCCTCCGGCTGCAGGTACATCATGTGCCCGGCCTCGTAATAGTGGTGCGTGAACCGGGAACGGGCTGCGTCGGTCAGGCGCATGTGCGCCCACACGTACTCCGCCGCGAAATGGGGCGTGGCGCCGTCGTAATAGCCGTAGTCCACATGCACCCGCAGGCTGGGGTTGTGCGCCATCAGCCGTTCAAGGGTCTTGGTGACGTCGATCGGTACGCCCTCGAACTCCTTGTAGCTCCACGGCTGGACCCTGCCGGTCAGGACTTCGTACGGCAGGTCGTTCTCGTAGCCGAGCTCGGCGCGGATGTAGTGGTTGATCGCTGCGGCGTAGGGGCCGTTGATGGCGGCGAGGCTGGGATCGTCCCAGTTGACGGAGGCCTGCGGATCTTCGGCAGGGGCGGTGAACCGCCCGTCGATTCGGCCCACGGAGAGTTCCTGGTCGCGAAGCAGTTCGGCGGAGAACTGGGAGTAGTCCCAGCGCAGGTTGGTGCGGCGGATGAACCCTGGATCCAGGGTGGTGAGTTCGGCCAGGCGCTGGACGGCGGCGTCGTACTCCTGCGCGCTGAGCCGCGAACCCTGGCTTAGTGCATAGCCGTAGTCCCGCGCTGCGTACTCCTCGGCGTCGCGGACCACCTCCGCGAGTTCGCGGCCCGGGTGCCGCCCGTGGAAGTGCGCGATTGCCGCGTAGGTGGGCAGGTGCAGGGCGTAGGGTGTGTCCACGCCCGGGGCGAACATGAGCGTGGACATGTTCAGGACGGTGGAAATCAGGCCAAGCCCGTTGACGGACATGCCGTACGCATCAAAGAGGCGTCCGGCGACGGCGACGGCGCGCAGGGTCCCGTAGGACTCGCCCACCAGGTATTTGGGGCTCAGCCAGCGGTTGTTGCGGGTGGTCCAGAGCCGGATCACTTCGGCTACGAGGTCCCGGTCCTGTTCGAACGCGTGGAACTCGTCTGCGGTATTGCCGTCCACTACCCGGGAGAAGCCGGTGTTCACGGGGTCGATCATCACCAGGTCCGCGTGTTCCAGCAGCGTCTGCGGGTTGTCCACCAGGCCGTACGGGGGAGGGGTGAGGTTCCCGGTGTCGCCGGAGTCCACAAGCCGCGGGCCCAGCAGGCCCAGGTGCAGCCAGACGGAGGACGAGCCCGGCCCGCCGTTGAACGCGAAGACCACGGGGCGCGGGTTCGGCGAAGCAGCCGCCTGCTCGTCCGCCGTGTAGGCAGTCAGGAAGATCTCAGCCTTCGGTTTGAATCCTTCGGACTTCCCCTCGGACGTTTCCTCCCGCCGGAACACCACCCGGCCGGTGGTGGAGGTGTATTCCAGGCCGGAGGGCAGCCGGTGGCTGCGCTGCACCAGGTCGTCCGCCACGTCCGCTGAGCTGCCGGTGCCCGACGGCGAGCCGGCTGGGTTGGCGGAGGATGCTTCGCCGGGTTCGAGGGCAGGGCTGGTCTCAGCGGACTGTGAAGGCATTCGTCCAGCCTAGCGGCCGAAATCGGGGCTTGTGTCTCGGATCACACGTCCTCTATAGTTCCACTAGTTCGCTATCAGAAATACATGTTCAATTATCGAACGTTCGGATGGTGGGTTGAGGGTGCGGGTCGGCAGGGGGATGAGATCCATTCAGGGCTCCACTGCACTCTTGGCAGGGCCTGGCTGTCCGTTGAAGGGGCTGGATTTCCGGGGTGCCTGCCTGAGGCGGACGTCCGGCTCACGGGCTGTGCGTCACATTCACGAAATAGTGTGTTGCCCGTCACAGATCAGGGTATCTTGGGGCAACAGGTGACCGACCGTTCTTTCAGTAATTTTCCCAGTCAAAATAACGGAGTTTCAATGACTACAACAAGTGCGTCTGCTGCGCCGTCCCAGCGGATGACCCGGGAGGAACGCAAGGTACTTGCGGGCACCCTGGTTGGTACCACTATCGAGTGGTACGACTTCTTCATCTACGCCCAGGCTGCAGGCTTGGTGCTCGCGTCCCTGTACTTTGCCCCGCTGGGCGAAGGCACCCCACTGGCGCAGGTCGTCTCCTGGGCCACCATCGGCATCAGCTTCCTGTTCCGTCCGCTGGGCGCCATTGTTGCCGGCCACCTGGGCGACAAGCTGGGACGTAAGAAGATGCTGGTCTTCACCCTGATCATGATGGGTGCCGCCACGGCCCTGATCGGCGTGCTGCCGACTTACGCTCAGATCGGCGTTGCTGCTCCGATCCTGCTGCTGGTCCTGCGCATCCTGCAGGGCTTCTCCGCCGGCGGTGAATGGGGCGGCGCTGCGCTGCTCTCCGTAGAGCATGCACCCATCAACAAGCGCGGCTTCTTCGGTGCCTACCCGCAGATCGGCGTGCCGATCGGCATGATCCTGGCGACCTTCGTCATGTTCCTCCTGACCAGCTCGATGAGCGAAGAGGCTTTCCTTGAGTGGGGCTGGCGTGTTCCGTTCCTGCTCTCGGTGGTCCTGATCTTCGTGGGTTACTTCATCCGCCGCTCGGTGGACGAAAGCCCGGTCTTCAAGGAAATGCAGGAGCGCAAGAAGGACTCCTCCGCACCCCTCGGCAAGCTCTTCAAGTACAACTCCCGCGAGGTCATCCTTGCCGCGCTGATCTTCATCGCCAATAACGCCGCCGGTTACCTGGTCATCGCGTTCTTCGCCTCCTACGCCGGCAAGGCGCTGGGCATGGAGCGCCCGTCGGTGCTGCTGGCCACCACGGTGGGCTCCTTCGGCTGGCTCATCTTCACGATGTACGGCGGCATCCTCTCGGACAAGATCGGCCGCGTGCGCACCTTCCAGATTGGCTACGCCTGGGTGTTCCTCTGGGCCATCCCGATGTTCCTGCTGATCGACACCGCCAACGTGTTCCTGTTCGGCCTGTCCATCTTTGTGCTGACCATCGGCCTGGGCCTGTCCTACGGCCCGCAGTCCGCGCTGTACGCCGAGATGTTCCCCGCCAGCATCCGCTACTCCGGTGTCTCCATCGGCTACGCGATCGGCGCGATCCTGGGCGGTGCCTTCGCTCCGATGATCGCCCAGCTCCTGCTGGATGAGACCGGATGGTCCGGCTCGATCGGCATCTACATCATGGTCCTCTGCGTCATCTCCTTCGGCGCCGTGACCATGGTCAAGGAGACCAAGGGTGCAGACCTGGGCATCGAGGAATCGCACCGGGCTCCGCAGCCCAAGTAAGCCTTTCTCGACCCCCCACAACGAGATAACAGAAACTGCCCGTATCAGGACTGATACGGGCAGTTTCTGTCATTTCGATGAGGGCGGGGGGGGAGGGTTAGCGGGGAAGGGAGCCGATCTGGTTGCCGGCGCCGTCGTACACCAGCAGCGTGTCCCCGGCCGGGACCGCACTGGCCGCCGAAGCCATCCACTGGTCCACGTCCGGGCAGGCCATCATGGTCATGGCCACCTCCTGGAAGCGGACGGTCCCGTCCTCCAGGGCCCAGCGGCCCATCAACCGGTTGCATCCGTCGGTGCCGGTCAGGCGCCCGTCCCCGTGCAGTTCGAGGGAAGGTTCGCGCGAGTTTTCCGGGTTGCCCCACACACCTTCGGCCGCAGCCGGGTCTGCAGTAGAGGAGGCGGAGGACGACGGCGTGTCCCCGGCGGCCCCGGAGTCGTCCGGCGAGGGGCCGGCCGTGCAGGGGTCGGCTCCGCAGGCGGATACGCCGAGCAGCAGGGCCAGGGCCAGGAGCGTAAACCGGGTGCGCATTTCGGAGCCTCCTACAACCAGTTGTTCCGTTTGAACGCTGCATAAAGCAGGATGCCGAGCACCACCATAAGAGCCAGGGCCATCGGATAGCCCAGCGGCCAGTCGAGCTCCGGCATGTTCTTGAAATTCATACCGTACACGGTGCCCACCAGGGTGGGAGCGAACAGGATGGCGGCCCACGCGGAGATCTTCTTGGTCTGCTCGTTCTGGGCAATGGACGTCTCCGCCAGCCGGTTCGAGGCCAGGGTGGAGCTGAGGGACAGAGCGTTGTCCAGCAGGGAGCGGTAGGCAGTAACCCGGTCGATCAGCCGCAGCACGTGGTCCAGCACATCGCCGAGCCGGTCCTTGAGTTCGGGCGGCACGTCATACTTCTCCGGATTGCGCTGCAGCTCGCCCACCACGGTTTCCAGCGGGCTGATGGCGCGCTGGCAGCCGATGACTTCACGCGAAAGCTCGTAGATGCGGCGTGATACTTCGCCGTCTCCGCCGAAAAGCTGGTCTTCGATCTCATCGATGTCGTTCTCAAGACCGGCAGTTACCGGCGCGTACTCGTCCACCACCTGGTCCAGGATGGCGTACAGCACCGCCTGCGGCCCGAGGGACAGCAGGTCCTGCTCGCGCTCCATCCGGGTCCGGACCCGTGCCAGGTCAGGGGACTCGGCATGCCGGACGGTCACCACGAAGTTGGGCCCCACAAAGAGGTGCAGCTCGCCGATTTCAACGCGTTCGACGTCGTCAAGGTAGCGGGCGGGCCGCAGCACCACAAAGAGCTGGTCCCCGTACTGCTCCAGCTTGGAGCGCTGGTGCCCGGCGAGGGCATCCTCAACGATCAGCAGGTTCAGTCCAAATTCCTCGGCGACGGCCAGCAGCTCAATGTCGTCCGGACGGTAGAGCCCAATCCAGGCCATGCCGCCCGTTTCCCGGGTGAGGTCGAAGGTCTCCTCAAGGGTTTCCGGGCTGTGCAGGCGTTTGCCGTCCACGTACACGGCGTTGTCCACCAAAGTCACTGCTGCTCCTCACGCTGCCAAGCCTGCTTACCAGATGAGCCTACGTCGCCTGGCTGGCCGGAGCGGCCATCCCTGCTCAGTCCGCGGTAATGATCTCCCGGTTGCGCGGCAGCCAGGGCATACCCGTCTGCGGATGCCGGAACGCCAGCGGCAGGCCCCGGGTGCGCTCCCAGTCCATCGAGTCACACGCCTGGAGGTGTACGTGCGGTTCGGTGCTGTTCCCCGAGTTGCCGCATTCGCCCAGTACTGCGCCGGCCGGGACGGTGTCCCCCACGGCGACGGCGGTGGACCCGCGGCGCAGGTGGGCCAGCAGGAGGTAGGCCCGGTTTTCTCCAGACCCGGTTGCCAGGACGATGTGGTTGCCCGCGATCCCGGCCGGCCCCTGCCGGACCCGTTCGCGCTGGGTGAGCGCGTACCTGGCCAGCGTGAGCGGTGAGCGCCGCGCCTCGTGGTCCGGTTCGCCGTCGTGCACTGCCGCGACCGTCCCAGCAGCCGGCGCCAGCACCGGGACACCGAAGCCGGCGAAATCCTCCGGATCCTCGGTGCCGAAAACTGTCCGGAACGACGGCGGCGCGGAGCGGCCGTACGCGTCAACCGCCACGAAATCGATGGCATAGGCGGTGCCGAACAGGGAGGTTCCGTGGCTCGGCACCCGGTTGGCCGGGCTGTTCTGCACGGTCCAGCGGCCGGTGAAGGGGAAGTCCAGCAGCACGGGGTCCATCGTTCCAGCGTAGGGCCGCGTGCTGCGGAGTGGTGGGGATGCGGCTGCTATTTCCAGAACCGCAAACCTCGGCTAGGCTCCCGGCGCATGGAGATCATCGAGTATCGCCCCCGCCCGGACCAGCTGGTTTACACCTTCGGCGGCGCCGAGTCGGTCATGCAGATCAAACCGGGAACCGCATTGAAGCTCTGGTCCGAGGACGCGTTCAACAACGCCCTGACCTCTGTGGAGGACCTGTCCAGCGAGAAGGTCAACCTGAACTTCGTGAACCCGCAGACCGGCCCGTTCTTTGTGGAAGGTGCCGAGCCGGGGGACACCCTCGCCCTGCACATCTTGGACCTGACTCCGGCCCGCAGCTACGGCGCCTCCGCCACCATCCCGTTCTTCGGCGGGCTCACCAGCACCGACCGCACCGCGTTCCTGCAGGACCCGTTGCCGGACACCACCTGGATTTACCATGTGGACTCGGCCCGGCGGACGGTAGGTTTCTCCGCGCGGTTCGGCGATTTCGAGGTCGCGCTGCCGCTGGAACCGATGCTCGGCACCGTGGGCGTGGCTCCGCCCGGCGGGGAAGTGCGCTCCTCGCTGGTACCCGAACGCTTCGGCGGCAACATGGACGCGCCGGAGGTCAAAGCCGGCACCACCGTGTACCTCGGCGTGAACCAGCCGGGCGCGCTGTTCTCCATTGGCGACGGCCACTACCGGCAGGGTGAAGGCGAGGCGTGCGGCACCGCCGTCGAAGGTGCCATGCACTCCACCATCCTGGTGGAATTGATCAAGGGCGGCGCTCCGTCCTGGCCGCGGCTGGAGACCGACGGCGAGTGGATGGCCGTGGGATCTTCGCGGCCGATGGAGGATTCCTGGCGGATCGGGCAGGTGGAGATGGTGCGCTGGTTCGGGGAGCTCTTCGGCCTGCACCAGATGGACGCCTACCAGCTGCTCACCCAGACAGCCCAGGCGCCGATCGCCAACGCCGTGGACGCCAATTATTCAGTGGTGGTCAAGGCACGGAAATCGCTCTTCCCGAAGGCCGACGCCTACGGCGGCCTGCATGCCGACCTGCGCCGGCGCAGCGCAGAACTTCTCTAGCACTAGGAGCGGTCATGGACCTGCAGTTGAGTGGCAAAACGGCACTGGTCACCGGCGGAACCCGCGGAATCGGGCGGGCGATCGTGGAGGCCTTCGCGGCGGAGGGAGCGAACGTTGCGTTCTGTGCCCGTGATGCCGCGGAGATCGCGGAAACCGAGGCCGCCCTTGCCGACAGTGGCGTGAAGGTGGAGGGTGCCGTCCTGGACATGGGCGACGGCGACGGCGTGGCCGCCTGGGTGGACGATGTTGCCGGCCGCTTCGGCGGACTGGACGCCGTGGTGAGCAACGTCAGTGCGCTGGCCATCCCGGACACTCCTGAAAACTGGGAAGCAAGCCTGCGGGTTGACCTGATGGGCACCGTCCGGCTGATGCAGGCTGCGATCCCGCAGGTACGCCGCAGCGACTCACCCTCGCTGGTGGCGATCTCCAGCGTCTCCGGCCGTGAAGTGGACTTCGCCTCCGGGCCATACGGGACGGTGAAGACCGCGCTGATCGCGTTCATGGCCGGCTTGGCGTTTCAGCTGGCTGACGCGGGAATCCGCGCCAACACTGTTTCCCCGGGCAACACCTATTTCGACGGCGGCGTCTGGCAGGGCATCGAGTCCGGCTCCCCGGAGATGTTCACCGAGTCTTTGGCCCTGAATCCCACCGGCCGCATGGGCACGCCGCAGGAGGTGGCCGACGTCGTCGTCTTCGTGTCCAGCCCGCGGGCTTCCCGGATGACCGGTGCGAATGTGCTGGTGGACGGCGGGCTGTCTCGCGGGATCCAGTTCTGAGGGGCTGTTCTCGCCGATGGCGTGCACAGCTTCCCACCCTCTGTGACGGGTGTGGCCTCCTGTGGTCACATCCGGCCACAGGAGTAACGAGAGCTGGGAAACCGTGCCGGCATGCCGCTGTGTTGTTCGGATTTGCTCCGGTTTGGGACATCCACTCCGCCCCGAACCGGAGCGATTCGGATAAAACGGAGCGCAGGGCTCTTGATAACCGGCAACGACGTTACTCTCCCAACTGGACGAGAACGGATGTAGCTTGTCAGCCGCAGTCAGGAATCAACGGCGTTTCCTGACCAGACGACGGATGAAGGAGTCCCTGATGGGCAAGCTCGACGGGAAAGTTGCGTTTATCACCGGTGCGGCTCGGGGCCAGGGCCGAAGCCACGCCCTGAAGCTGGCGGAAGAGGGGGCCGACATCATCGCTGTGGACATCTGCAGCCAGATCGCCTCAGTCGAATACGACATGGCCACCCCCGAAGACCTTGACGAAACAGTGCGCCTCGTTGAAGCGCTCGACCGCCGCATCTTCGCCCAGCAGGCCGACGTCCGAGATCTCGCCGCGCTCGAGAAGGCGGTCCAGGAAGGCGAAGCAGCAATCGGCCCCGTCGACATCATTCTGGCCAACGCGGGCATCGCGCCCCTGGGGCTGAACGGCGACCGGGAGCAGCCTTTTGCCGACGTAGTCGATGTCAACCTCACGGGGGTCTACAACACGGTGATAGCCGCGGTGCCGAGCCTCATCGCCAAGCAGGCGGGCTCGATTGTGCTGACAAGCTCAACCCAGGGCCTCAAGGGAACCGGCGGCAGCGGCGGTGCAGGTGGAACCGGTTACGCAGCCGCCAAGCACGGAGTCGTGGGGCTGATGAGATCGTTCGCCAACTGGCTGAGCCCGCAGAATATTCGCGTCAACTCGATCCATCCAACGGGGGTGGCCACCCCGATGATCCAGAACCCGATCATCGAGCAGCTGTTCGCCGAGAACCCGGACAGCGGCGACGCCGTCAAAAACCTGATGCCCGTTCCGTGGGTTGAACCGAGGGACATCTCCAACGCGATTGCTTTTCTGGTGAGCGACGACGCCCGGTACATCACCGGCGTGACCCTCCCCGTGGATGCGGGCTTCAACGCCCGCTGAGGCGGCGCCGACCCAGCGAAAACGGGAGGGACAGCCAAAGCTGTCCCTCCCGCCGTCGTGCGCTAGCCGGTTTCTCGTTCAAGCAGCCTAGAGCTGCGAACCGACCTTGAAGTCGGTCTCGTCGCCGCGGGTGTAGGAGAAGCCGTCAGCGCCGATGGTCACTTCCATTTCGGAGGAGTCGGTGCGGGCAACAACTTCCTGCGGGTTGCCGTCCAGGTCCAGGACCAGGGAGGCCTCGGTGTACCAGGACGGAACAACGGGGTTGCCCCACCAGTCGCGGCGCTGGTTGTCGTGGACGTCCCAGGTGATGGTGGGGTTGTCCGGGTCGCCGGTGTAGTAGTCCTGGGTGTAAATCTCGATGCGGTGGTCGTCCGGATCCAGGATGTAGAGGTAGAACGCGTTGGAGACGCCGTGGCGTCCGGGGCCGCGCTCAATCCGGTCAGAGATGCGCAGGGCGCCCATCTTGTCGCAGATCTGGATGATGTTGTGCTTTTCGTGCGTGGCGAACGCAACGTGGTGCATGCGGGGGCCGTCGCCGCCGGTCAGGGCGGTGTCATGCACGGTGTCCTTGCGGTGCAGCCAGGCAGCGTACGTGGTGCCCTCGGAGTCCTTGATGTCCTCGGAAACGCGGAAGCCCAGGTTCTCCAGGTAGGTGCGGCCGCGGGGAACGTCCGGGGTGACCTGGTTGAAGTGGTCCAGGCGCACCAGCTCGCCGGCGGAGTAGAGATCGTAGCGCTGGGTCAGGCGCTCCACGTGGTCAACATGGTAGAAGAACTCGTACGGGAAACCCAGCGGGTCCTCCACGCGGACGGAGTCGCCCACGCCCTTGGTGAAGCCGTTGGCGCGGCGCTCGGTGCGGCAGCCCATTTCCCTGTAGTACGCCTCGGCAACGTCCACGTCTTCCGGGGTGCGCACGCGGTAGGCGAAGGACGCGACGGCGGCGACGGGTCCCTTGCGCAGCACCAGGTTGTGGTGGATGAACTCCTCGAGGGAGCGCAGGTAGATGGCGTTCTCATCCTCTTCGGTCACGTGCAGGCCCAGGACGTCCACGTAGAACTCGCGGGACTTGGCCAGGTCAGTGACCACCAGTTCCATGTAGGCGCAGCGGACAATGTCCGGCGGGTTGATGGACGGCTTGGGAATGGGGTTGGCGTTCATGGTTCTCCTTCGAACAGAGTCAGGGGTTAGTAGTCGATCTTGGCGGCGTCGTCGCTGCCGAACTTGGGCGTGTGCACCTTGCCGAGGGTGATGTGCACGGCCTGCTGGTCGGTGTAGAAGTCGATCGAGCGGTAGCCGCCTTCGTGGCCGAGGCCGGAGGCCTTCACGCCGCCGAACGGGGTGCGCAGGTCACGGACGTTGTGGCTGTTCAGCCACACCATGCCGGCCTCGGTGTTCTGCGCGAAGTTGTGCGCGCGGGTGAGGTCGGAGGTCCAGATGTAGGCGGCCAAACCGTACTTGGTGTTGTTGGCCAGCTCCAGGGCTTCTGCTTCGGTATCGAACGGGGTGATCGCGACGACGGGGCCGAAGATCTCCTCCTGGAAGATCCGCGCGTCGGGCTTCACGTCCGCGAAGACGGTGGGAGCAATGTAGTTGCCCTCCTCCAGGCCTTCGGGGCGGCCGCCGCCGGCCAGCAGGCGGCCTTCGGTCTTGCCGATCTCGACGTAGGACGCCACCTTCTTGTAGTGCTCGGGGTGCACCAGGGCGCCCACCTGGGTCTTCGGGTCGTGGGGATCGCCGACGACGATGGTCTTGGCGCGGGCGGCGTACCGTTCGCAGAACTCGTCATAGACCGGGCGCTCCACCAGGATGCGGGAGCCGGCGGTGCAGCGCTCGCCGTTGAGGGAGAAGACGCCGAACAGGGCGGAGTCCAGGGCGGCGTCGAGGTCCGCGTCCGCGAAGACCACGCACGGGCTCTTGCCACCGAGCTCCATGGACAGGCCCTTCAGGTTCTCTGCCGCGTTGCGGAAAATGGTCTGGCCGGTGGTGGTCTCGCCGGTGAAGGAGATCAGCGGAACCTGCGGGTGCTTCACCAGCGCATCGCCGGCTTCCTCGCCCAGGCCGTTGACCAGGTTGAACACACCCGCCGGAACGCCGGCTTCGGTGAAGATGTCCGCCCACAGGGAGGCGGAGAGCGGGGTGAACTCGGCGGGCTTGAGCACCACGGTGTTGCCGGTGGCCAGCGCCGGGGCGAGCTTCCAGGACTCCAGCATGAACGGGGTGTTCCAGGGGGTGATCAGGCCGGCGACGCCGATCGGCTTGCGGTTCACGTAGTTGATCTGGCTGCCTGGGACCTTCATGGCGTCGTCGAACTGGGCGACGATCAGGTCCGCGAAGAAGCGGAAGTTCTCTGCGGCGCGGCGGGCCTGGCCCTTGGCCTGGGTGATCGGCAGGCCGGTGTCGAAGGTTTCCATCTCTGCCAGGCGTTCTTCCTGGGCCTCGACGGCGTCGGCAATCTTGTTGAGGATGCGGGAGCGTTCGCGCGGCTTCATCTTCGGCCACGGGCCGTTGACGAAGGCTTCGCGGGCGGCAGCGACGGCGGCGTCGATGTCCTCCTTCTGGCCCGCGGCGGCGGTGGCGTAGTTCTGGTTGGTTACCGGATCCAGCACGTCGAAGGTGGCGCCGTTGATGGAGTCCACGAATTCGCCGTTGATGAAGTGCTGGATGTGGGTGGGAAGGTTCTCCGGGATGTAGTGCTCAGCCATGGGGCGTCTCCTTTGATGCGGGGTCTGGGGTTACGGGGTGGAGCTTGCGGGGGAGTGCTTCAGGTAGGCCTCGAGGGTGGCGATCCGGTGGGCGCGGGCCGCGGCCTCGATCGTGCCGGCGTCGGCCTTTGCCTCGATCAGTTCGAGCAGCCGCTCGTGTTCGGCAACCGAGTCCTGGGCCCGGCCGGGAACGTAGCTGAAGGTGGAGGAGCGCAGGGCGCCCAGCCGGTTCCAGCCGCGGTGGACCAGGTCAAGGATGTGCGGGTTGGGGCAGTTGGTGAACAGGGCGGAGTGGAAGTCCCGGTTCAGCGCGGTGAAGCGGACCGGGTCGAAGTGCTCCAGGCAGTCGCGCATCTCGGCGTTGATTTCCTTGGCCTTGGCCAGGTCCTCCGCCGTGACGAGCGGTGCGGAGAGCGCCGTCGCGTACCCTTCCACAAGGCTTAGCGTCTGCATGGTGTAGAGGTACTCGGTGGGGTCGATGCCGGTGACCGTGGCGCCGACGTTCCGCTCGAACCGGACCAGCCCTTCGGCCTCCAGCCGGCGGATCGCTTCCCGGACCGGGACGGCGGAACAGCCCAGGTCCGCGGCGATCCGGCCGAGTACCAGACGGTACCCGGGCCCGTATTCACCGGAGGCGATCTTGGACTGGACGGTCTGGTAGGCCTGTTCGGCCTTGCTCACCGTGCCAGCGTTGGATGAGGCGTTCACACCTGTTCCGCCGCCCAGGCCTCGTACTTTTCCTTCCACGCCGCGTTCATCGGGTAGAGACCGTCGACGCCGTGGCCGGCCTTGACCATTTCGGCGATGAACTCTTCCTGGTGTTCCTGCTTAATGCAGGCTTCCACCAGTTCCTCGGCGATGGCCGGCGGGATGACCAGGATGCCGTCGTCGTCGGCCACGATGATGTCACCGGGCTGGACGGTGGAGCCGCCGCAGGCGATGGTGATGTCCGTGTCCCAGGGGATGTGCCGGCGGCCGAGCACCGCGGGGTGCGGGTTGGCGCAGTACACGGGCAGGTCGAAGCTGGCGACGGTGGAGTAGTCGCGGACGCCGCCGTCGGTGATGATGGCTGCGGCACCGTTGTGCATGGCGCGGAGGGCGAGGATGTCGCCGAGGGTACCGGTGCCCTTTTCGCCGCGGGCTTCCATGACCAGGACTTCGCCTTCGCGGACGGAGTCGATGGCGCGCTTCTGGGCGTTGTAGCCGCCGCCGTGGGTCTTGAAGAGGTCCTCGCGGTTGGGGACGTAGCGCAGGGTGCGGGCCGTGCCGACTACCTTGCGGCCGGTCTTGGTACCGGTGAGGCCGTCGATGGAGACGTTGTTCAGGCCGCGGGCGCGCATCTGCGAGCTGAGGGTGGCGGTGGCGACGGATTCGAGCTTGGCCTTCAGCTCGGGGGTGAGGGCCGACGCCGGTTCCTGCTTGGGTGCGAGGCCGGCCTTCTCAGCGGAGCCCCAGGCTTCTTCGCGCTGCTTGTCATCGATCTTGGGCTGTGCGCCGAAGGGGGCCAGCGGCGTCGTGCCTTCGGTGACGGTGGTGCTCAGGCGACCGGTGGTCTGCCCTGTAAAGGGGGAGTCCACTTCAATTTCGACGACGTCGCCCGGGACTGCCACGGAGGCGCCGGCTGGGGTGCCGGTGAGGATCATGTCCCCGGGTTCGAGGGTGAGCAGCTGGGAGAGGTCTGCGACCAGCTGTGCGAAGGGGAAGAGCAAGTCCTCGGTGGTGTCATCCTGGGCGAGTTCGCCGTTGACCCAGGTGCGCACTCGCAGGGCAGCGGGGTCCACCGTGGCGGCGTCGAGGATGGCCGGGCCCACGGGGGTGAAGCCGTCGCCGCCCTTGGAACGGAGGTTGGAGCCTTTGTCTGCCCAGCGGAGGTCGTACACGCCGAGGTCGTTGCTGGCGGTGACGCCGCCAACGTAGCTCCAGGCGTCTTCGACGGAGACGCGGCGGGCGGTTTTGCCGATGATCAGGGCGATTTCGCCTTCGAAGCCGAGCAGTTCGCAGCCGGCCGGGCGCTCAACGGTGCCGCCGGTGAGGGCGAGGGAGGAGCTGGGCTTCAGGAAGTAGGAGGGCTGCTCGGGGGTGCGTCCGCGTTCGGCTGCCCGGCTGGGGTAGTTGATGTGGACGGCGATGACCTTGCCGGCCTGTGCCAGTGTCTCCGGTGTGGCGGTGCTGCTCGTGGACATCTCACTCCTGGATCAAGTACGAAATCGTATATGATCCATAGTGCCTTGTGGGGTGGGTCACGTCAAGGCCTTATGTTGCGTACACATAGCCGATGGTCCGACCGGAACCATGCAGCTCTCGAGGATGTTATCCGACGCACGGGTCCGGTCTGAGTGTCCACGCGGAGTGGCTGGATTGCGCGCTCAGGGATAACTACCTAGGGCGGCATGTGCCGAGCCCTAGGCTTGGGTGGCAGAAGGACAGCCGGAGATATGGCGTGTACTTGGGTGCCATTGACGGTATCGGCTCCTGTTGGGGATAGCCAGCAACCAGCGCCGGCTACGACCTCGTGGCTGCTCCATCGAGGAACGACCCCCCAGTTGCTGCGATGCGATACTGACCGCGGATCGGCATACGGACAGTGCGCTGAGGCCCGATCTACCAGATAGCATTCGGTTGCTCTCACGAATCAGGCTGTGCCCCCATGACGATCAGGGAGGCGGTCAGGGCTGCTGCGGGTCGTCTTCGTCCTTAGATTTGCGGGCATACTGCTTCCAGCTGTCGGGAATGAGTTTCTCTCCACCGTGCCAGTCGTAACGAACGTGGCTCGTAAACCACTCGTCCGCATACCGCGCATGGTCGATGATGATGACCTGCATCGCACCGGCGTGGGCTCTAGCGAAGTCTGCAACTACTTTGAACATGGCTCGGACCCGCTCGCCTTCACGGTCGGCATCTCCGTCAACCGATGCCGACAGATCACCTTGGAAGTGGGCTTGGCTGGGCTGATCGAGCATCAAGAACCGCGGCACTGGTCGGTTCTGACTCATAAAGTACCGGTGCAGGGCAAGGTGTGCTGCGATGTGGTAGCCGACCCAGTTTGCACCACTGCCGAAGCCAGTTAGCTCGACGGGACCAAACTCCTCATCCACGACAATTGTGAGTGCGTTGATGTCTAGCCGGACCGGCCTATCAGCGCTCTCCGCCTCGAATTCTCGGCTGTACTCACCAAGGTATTTGCCAATGACATTGAGGCGTGACGTAGTCTGCTCGCGCACCTCGTCGCTGCTAAGTTCAGCGTCGAGACGTTTGACACGTAGCTCCGCCGCGCTTTGCGCGGCGCGGAGTCGGTCGAGCCCCTCCTGGTCGGAGGATTCTGCGCTTCGGAGGATGGCGTCGATTCGGCCACGCACGAACGACTGCTGGGCGGTTATATCGCTCGGGCCGGCATCACCGACAGAGCGTGCAGCAGCGTCGAGGGCTCTTGAAGTGGAAGCAAGAGCGTCCCGTATATCTATGATGCGCGCGCTCAATCTGGACACTGCCTGGGCGCTGCGAGGCTGCACATGCTGCACGTCGGCGAGACTGCTGCGGAGTTCACTCAACCGCTCCTGCAACTGCGTGACAGTAGCATCTCGTTCTGGAAGCTCTTGGGTACACACAGGGCACGTCTGCGCGTCCCCGTCGTGATCCGGGAGCAGGCCAATGCTTTCAAGCCTGCCGGCTTGCGCTTGAAGTGAGCCCGAGTATTCGATTTCGCCGCTGCGCTGGTCGAGAACGACGTCCCGGGTGGCAATTGCCTGATTCAATTCGCTGCGTAGACGTGCGAGGTCTGTCTCGAGACGCCGTCGTTCGTCCTGAGCACGCACGTCCGCCTTCGGATCGGCAGGTTCTGACTCCCGCGACTGTCCCGCGTACAGAATAGACAGCGCTGCAGCCCTGTAGTCCCCCGCTTCGACGAGTCCGTCGTTCGCGGAGAGGCCGACAGCGCGCGCCTCTCCGAGTAGGTCTCGGAACACGTTGTCGTGTTTGGCAGCCGCGCTCTCTGCACGGTCAAGGGCTGCGTCGGCGCGGCGGAGGGTTCGTTTAGCGTCCCGGAGCGCTTCACGTTTTCGTGCTTGGTCCCCGTCGACGGCACCGAGGAAGAACGGGAAGGTGTCCCTAAGAGCAAGTTTTATGCCATCTTCTGCTTGACGGTGGAACAACGTCGACTTCGTGCCAATCTCTTCCTGTTCCTGAAGGCAGAACAATGCGGCTGTGCCGAGACTGACAGTGCGAGGACCGGCGCCGTAGTCCTTCGTTTCGAGCATTACGTTGTCGAGCCCGATGCGGGCTCCTATCTGTACCCGAAGCGCGTCTGAGTCCACGTTCTCGCGAAGTTCATCGAACGTCGGCATGTCCAAGTCCGAACCACCGAACTGAAGCATGGCGCGTGAATTGCTTTTCGTTCGCGATGCCCTCCTGCCTGCGACAACACGGCTGCCGTCGCTGAACTGCCACATGACCGCGTACCAGGCGATGGTGCTGAACATTGCTGTGCGTGGAACAGTCGCTTCGTCTCTGCCGAGGCAGTAGTCGACGATGGTCAGCAGGGCGCTCTTGCCAGTGCTCGATTGGCCGGTAATGATGTTCAGCTCACCCGGGCGGAAGTCGACGTCACGGATGTCGCCGACTTGGTTGTAGATCCTGATCTTCAGCAGTTGCACTACGGACTGACTCCAAGTTGTGTAAAAACATTTGCGGTGGACCCGGACCGGGCGAACCATCCGCCGGTCAACGCCGAGGATACAGCTATGTCCCGCAATTCCGTGCCGGCAGCGACCTTCGTGTGATCGGCAATCGTGGAGCGCAACCCGCCAGGTCCTTCGAGGCTTAGCAGGCCGGTCCTGAGCCCGAAACGGAGCCCTTCACGCACGTACGGAGCGAAAGACCTCGCTCGAGCGGGGAAACCTGCAAGCAGATCGGCGTTGTCGTTGATCCAGGTTGGAAAATGCGTTGCGACTGACCTGGGCAAGCGGGCCCTTGTCGGAGCGTGCAATGTTAGCGGGGCGACGAGAAACGCCAGCGGCCATGGCAGAACCGTCTCAGCATCCCGTTCGTATCGAGCTGCGCACCATGCTACACACACGGCGCTTATAGCAGGGTTCAGGATATCCGACGCGGGTTGCGGGCGATGCGGCCACGCCACGATGCCGCCGTTCATTTTGGTGCTCCAGAAAGAACACCGGCGAGGAGTTGTTTATAGTCGGGATGCCATCCGTATTGTCCGTCGTTAGCAATGCTGTGGCGGGTCCCTGCAGCGTGAAACGGCGCGTCGAACTCCGCCCGGATCGTCACCAGCGCCGATTGACCAAGTGCGCGAAACAGTTCTCGCCCTCGGATAGCTCGCGCGTGGGGGTCGGTAATCCCATCGCTTTCCAGATCTTCAAGCATCTCGTCGAACCGGCGGGCCCATTCGTCTTTCAACGCCGACTCGTACCGCTCAAGCTCATCGTCGAATAGATCGCCGTTCTGCACCCACTTTGTCGTATGGGCGTAGGCACGCAGGTAGTCCACGACAGCGTTACGAAGCGTGCCGGCTCCAACCTTCACCAGTCTGAGCTGCTCAACAAAGTGCTCATCGTGACCGGCAGTAACCTTTTCGTCGTCGAAGTTGAGGGTGAAATCAACAACGAGCGCGTCCACACGAAAATCGTCTCGAATATACTGCATCCTGTCGTACAGCTCCGCCGCGGACACAGAACCTCCTCCGGCAGTGCTGAGATTTTCTCGGAGAATCAGCACCGCGCGACTGTCCCACCAGCCCCAAAGCCTGGCACGGTACTCAGCAACGTGCTTTGCCGGAACGAACGGCGCCAATTCGGCGTCCAAGAGAACGTCGAGTTCTGCGACGGACGCCTGTTCACCAAGCACTCGCATGCGAGTGAGCAATGATGCCCGGACGGAAGGAGGAGCTTGCGTCCACGCGTTCCGTCCCTGTTCTGTTGCGACAGAGCCGGTCACAGAAGCCGCATCCAAGAGCGTCAGCGCTTCTTCAACGTTCCGTTCAGCGTCATTGATACCGAGCAGGGACGCCGCGCTTCCGGGTTGCACCGGGGATGTGGTCACCAACGTCAGCATTGGCCCGTCCGCGGCAGCGAGTGAAGGAGTTTCAAGCCATACCCGGATTGTTTTCCACAGGTCGACACTCTTGTCTGTCAACGAAGTCTGCGCCACATGTTGTTTCAGTTGGATTGCACTAAGCGGCCGGCCGGCCGAATCAGTCAAAGCGACGTCGTCGAACACTTCTAATGTCATCCGCATAGACTGATCCGACGCTCGGCGGGACGCCACGAGTAGTTCATACATCGCCCACCGCACCTGATGAAGGAACCCCAGAGCGGACGCGGACGCATCGAAGCTGGCCATCGTTCCCCCTCAACCTGCATTCATGTCAATAAACTGTTCACTTCTCGTGCTCTCACTCGCAGCGACCGCCAAAACTGTGAAGGCGGTACGCTGGGCACAATGCGCATTTCGATGCATCGTCGGCAACAATCCTCGTCGGCATGGACTCCAAAAAGCCATCTTATGCCGAAGTCTCTCGGGAAAGCTGGTTAGCCCGTTTCGTCCGAGACGCGTCGATGCTACGGGCGTCGCCCCGGGGGCATTCCCTGTCGGGTAGGAAACAGTCCCGTGCTAGGTAAGGGACTGCGGCTAACCGTCCCAATGCAGAAAAATGCCCGCAAGCCGGTCGTTCGTTGGACACTTTGAGTTAAGGCACTAAGGCAACATGGTCATACATAGCATTGACTTCGCCCTAGAGAGCAACTAGGGCGCCTTTCACTCCGGTGGCGTACAGGGTCATACCGATTTCGTGCCCCACACCCCTGATGGCTCATTAAGAGCTCTTGGAAGTGGAAGTGACTTGCTAAGCGAGGTTCTCTGGAGCAACCGTAGCTAAGGGAAGGGGGATCTGTGCCGCTTCGTACAGCGCAAAAACTGTTTCTTGGATGGCACTTGCCTTGAAGACAATTCCCAGATCAATCATGTCATCGAATGTGGCGATGCCGGTACTCACCATCTGGACGAGGCCGTTGACTTTACGGGTGTGAACAGCAGCGACAATGCCGAGTAATGCCATTCTGGAACCGGCGTGGAATGATCCGTCTCGAGTCGTGTACGACCCCCGGTCGTACAGGACAACCGGACTTCCGCTTGATCCTGGGAAGACAGAAGCATCTATAAGGAAGGCTGGCAGATTGTTGTAATCGTTGAAGATTGGTGTGGCCGTCTGTCCACGCCTTGCAATCGGCAGCATGGAGGACTGGTCGAAGAGGCCATTTGGGTATCCAATCACAGTCACTTGCTCAATGGCGTCGAGCGAGTTTGCGGTGTCTTGAGTGGCAAGTTGATCCGGCAAGAAACCTCGGTAAAACGGGGCTGCTCCGTTATTTGTCATAGCGGTTAGAACGTCCGCGAAGAACATGGTGCCAATGTCGACGCCAGCGTCGGGGTGCCCCACCCAACTCTGGGTATTGAAACCCGTCATTGACAATCGAGTACCGCGACTGGCTGGTTGGGCCGCGTTGTCAGCCGCTGGCATCGTGAAGGCAACTTCCTCCGCCCCCTCGAGTACGTGTTTGTTTGTTACTAGAACGGGCCTAAATTGTCCCTCGTGAACTGGGTAGTTGATTATGAAACCCGTCCCAGTGGATCTCCCAACGGAAGTGAAGGCTTCAATGAAAACTGTTGTGTAGAAAAGTTGGTCCGCGATTGATTCAACTGGAGGGCGCATAGCCAGAGCTTATCCCGCCTGACCCTCACCATGATTAGGAAACTCGCATTTTTGCCCCACGCTTGACCCACTCCACCTGATGAGGATTTGACCATCCATTCGCCCATAAGCCGGTCGCTCACCGCTCTGCACATTTCGCACTCGGTAGCTGCCAACTGCTAAGGGGCTAATGTGCATTCATCCCGGGTGTGAGTAGGTGCGCTGATTGAGGGAACCGCATCAGTCAGCTAATAAACTTGAAATACGCCGATAGGCCAAGTAAGCGTGACGAAGCACTTGGTACAGATTCGCCGATTACGTGGCAGTGATCCTCGGTATCGAAGTGCAAACGTGTTCGGGTCCTACTTCGGACTCGAGTACATCAAGACAAGAACACACACCGTCGAAAACCCAGCCTGCGCCAGCAGCAGCCCCCCGGGCACATGGCCCAGGAACAGCCCGAGCAGCAGAGGAACCAGCGCCAGAAGCGTCGTGTCGAAACCACGGATCATGGAGCCGGCCTGCGCGCTGGGCATCGGGCCGAACGGGGTGTCCTTGGGAGGAATGGACCAGTCGGGCTGCACCCGGTACGCGCCGCGCACTGAGGACGCACCAAACCCCACGCCGGCCAGCGCACCCAGGGTAATCAGCGACGGATCGCCCGCACCGAGCAGGAACAGCATTGCGCAGACTACCGCTGTCCACAGCGCCAGGGCAGCGGCAGGCAGGGCCATCCGGCTCAGCCGCACGACGGACGCCGGCAGCGGCAGCAGCATGTCCAGGCCCGGCATAATCGCAGTCCGCCGCGCCACCGCACCCAGCGCCGGAACCGCCACTAACACAGCCACCGCAATCATCCCCAGCTGCACCAACGGAGGCTGCGCACCGCCGGCCAGCAACACGACCACGAACACCGCCAGCACCAGCACCGGACGGATCCACAAGCCGCGGGTCCGCAGGAACGCCGCGGTATCCGCACGCAGCAGAGCACCAAACGGCGTCCGACCACCCCGCGCATACCAGCGCACCGAACGGCCGGAGGCAACGCCGTCGGGCTCTGCCGAAAGCGCCCGGCCCACCTCATTGAGATCCATCAGGTACACCGCGGCACCGGCATGCCCGGACACCGCGCCGCCGCGGATCAGCTCCCGGCCCGGGATCCGATCCAGCCGTGAGAACACGAGCAGGCCCAATGCGCCGGTAACGCACAGCCCTGTAATCGCCAAAGCCCAGGACCCCGCGGCAACCCGCACCGTGATCAGACTCAGCAGCGCCAGCACCAGTACGCCGGCAAGCATGCCGCGGCGCCGCTCAGCCGCCGCCCGCGAAGTCGGCCGGGCCTGCTGCCACGCCGCCAGCAGCACGGCACAAACAGCAGCCACCCCAAACGTTCCGGCGGTCAGGAGCTGCCCCGCCGCGCCGGCTTCAAGGTCCATCACAAACCCGAACGGCGGATACAGCACGGCCGCACCCGCCCCCACGGCAGCCAGCCGCCGGACCAGCCGCCCGGCCACCATCGGCCGCCGGTCCAGCGGCAGGCTCAGCCACCAGTACCCCTCGGGCCCGCTGACCGCCGCGGGGCCGAACTTCCGGGCGACGGTCATCACCATCACCAGGGCCGCGAACACCAGCACAGCCGCGGCCGTGCCGTCGGGCAGGGCGAACGACGGCGGCGCCACCAGGGTGCGCCCGGAACCGGCGTCCCAGGCCTGGGCCACCTGCTCGCGCAGGGCCAGGACAAGTCCCACAGCCAGGGCTGCGATAGTTCCCAGCGCCAGCACGGCGGTGTAGACGTCGACGAAAGCATCCCGAAGCCGGGTCCGGCCGCGGGAAAAGGCCCGCGAGGCCTGCCGGGTGTAGCGGACCGGGTTGAAGGAGGGAGCTGTCTGGACGGTGTCGGTGGTCATGGGTCAGCGTCCGGCGATTTCCGCGGCGGCGCGCTCGGGCGCGATCTCCCGGACGTCGTCGTCAATCAGCAGGCACCGCTGCGCGGTGGCCAGCAGCAGCGCCGGATCGTGGGTGACCAGCAGGACCGTCCCGCCGCCGTCGGCATAGGCCTGGATGCGTTCTCCCACACGTTCGCGCATGGCGGGGTCTAGGCGCTGCTCCGGTTCGTCGAGGATCAGCAGCGACGACGGCCGGATCAGGGCCGAAGCCAGCAGCAGCCGGCGGCGCTGGCCGGAGGAGACGGAGGCGGGAACGGCGTCGGCCCTCTCCTGCAGGGCGAAGAAGTCCAGTTCGGCGTCGACGGCGGCGTCCGGATCCGGGACCGAATGGCCGCGGGCGACCAGCTGCAGGTGCTCGCGCACGGAGAGCGAGGGGAAGAACGCATCCTCGTCGAACAGGGCGGCGACAGCGCGGCGGAACGGGACAGCGTCCTCGTTGACCGGCAGCCCGTGGACCCGCACCTCGCCGTCGAGCATCTGCTGCTTCCCGGCGATGGTGCGGGCGGCCGTGGACTTGCCGGCACCGTTGAAGCCGACGACGCCGAGGATCTCCCCTGCGCTGGCGCGTGCCGTGATCGGCCCGCACACCGGCATGCCCCCGTAGCCTACGGACAGGTTAGAAATGTCGAGCACGGCCCCCGGGAAAGTCATGGGACTAATCTAATCGGGCTGGGGATTGCGGGCCGCAACGTCCCCAGGCGGGAGATGGGCAGCATCAACCGGCAGAGGCCAGCGGCCCGTGGCCCGGTGGAAATCAATGGCCTGCATCATGGGCGCCACATTAAAGGCATTGACGTTCAGGCTGTATTTGACGCCATTGGCGAATCTGACCCACAGAAACGGCTGTCCTTTCAGCCGCTGCATCCGGTAATCAACAATGTCGCTGTAGGGGAGCACCTGCTCCGGCCCAAAGATCTTCCGGAAGGCCAGCTCATATGGGCGCGGCGCCACGTAGACCTTCCGGTAGATCCACAGGAACGCTAACCCGCCAAGGAAGATGGCCACGGAACTGATAACCATCCCAATCTCCGCGTTATCAATGGACAGGGCCGCCAGACCCATCAGGAGCCCGACGGCGATGAAGAGCCATCCGACTCCCGGCACCACCTTGGGCGGGCGGATCCGTTCCGGATGGTCCTTGGCACGGTTGGGGTGCTTCCGTGCCCACCAGGAAATAAGGGCGATGAACACGGTGACGCCGATCGTTAGCGCGATCTGCAGAATTGTCCCCGCTGACACCATTTCCCCCATGACGTTGTCGCCGCGATTGACCCCCCGTAGCCAGGGTCTATTTCGAAATCATCCTCACGCGTAGGGAGGGAGGCAAACACCGGGCCGTGTGGGAGTGTTGAAAAGCAAGCCGTCACTGCGCGCCTCGCCGCCAGCTCCTGAATCACTCACCGGATCTCCTGCGGACGTGCGTCACCGCCCGGCCAGGCTGACGGGATCCGTCAGGAAGCCGGCGGGCTCACGCACCCACCACACGCCGTCGGCCCGGCGTTCCGCGGGGGTGGAAAAACGGTACCGGTACACCCGAGCGCGCACCCAGCGCGGCGGCGTGCCGTCAAAGGGATCGGTGCGCAGCAGCGCGAGGATGCGGCGGTCGCCCTCGAGCAGCTTCTGCAGCAGCACCGGAAACCAGGAACCGCCGGAGGCACCCAGGGCCAGGAACCACATCAGCCAGTCCAGGCGCAGATGGTACGGGGCGAACTGGCGCGGACGCCGGGCCGGATCGCCGGGCTTGCCCTTGAACCCGTATTCGTGCCAGCGGGCGTCCGGGCCGGGCTCGTCCAGCGTTCCCTCCAGCACCACTTCGCGCCGGGTACGCGTAATGGACCCGAACGCGCCGTAGGCATTGGACAGGTGCCATCGGTTGAAGCTGGCGTTCATCAGCTGGTCCCGCCGGAACAGGTTCCGCAGCGGCTCCCAGGCCCAGTAGAGCATCAGGGCCGTCATCGCCAGGACAACGACGGCGAACCACACCGGCGTCGCGGCCGGATCCGGCGTCGCCGCGACGGCAGCCGGCAGCACCGCCTGCACGAAGGAATCCGGCACGGCGGAGAACGCTATCAGGATGGTCAGCATGTTCAGCCAGGCGAAATTCCCGGAGAGCACCAGCCAGCACTGGGTAACGATCACCACCGCGGCCGCAATTCCGGCGATCGGCTGCGGAAAGAAGAGGAAGAACGGCACCACCAGCTGCGCGAAGTGGTTGCCCAGCACTTCGACCTTGTGCAGCGGGCGGGGCAGGTGGTGGAAGTACCAGCTGGCCGGGTTCGGCATCGGCTGGGTTTCATGGTGGTAGTACAGCGCCGTGAGGTTGCGCCATACCGGGTCCCCGCGCAGCTTGATCATCCCCGCACCGAATTCCAGCCGGAACACCAGCCAGCGGAAGAGGAACAGCACCGTGACCGGCGGCGCCACCTCATCAGAGCCCAGGAACGCCGCCAGGAATCCGGCCTCCAGCAGCAGCGACTCCCAGCCGAACCCGTAGAACGTCTGGCCGATGTTCACAATGGACAGATACAGGAAGAAGAGCAGCAGGAAGGCGGCCAGCGGCAGCCACGGCGGGCCGAGCTGGGGCAGGCCCGCCACCAGCAGGAGCGCGACGGCGGCGCCTGTCCAGGCCACCGCGAGCAGGAACCGGTCCGTGTAGCGCCACCGGAACAGGGTGGGAATGCCCCGCCCGGCGGTCCGGGCGAGGTACCGCGGAGCAGGCAGCAGTCCGCGCTCGCCGAGCATCGCTGGAAACTGGTTGACGGCGGAGAGGAACGCGACCACATAGACCGCGGCGATTCCGCGCTGCAGCACCTGCCGCGCGAACTCGTAGCCCCCTGCACTAAACAGCTCCATCGCCTCCCTACCGTAGCGCTGAAGTCCTACGCTGGCACTGGTGGCGGAAAACTCTCCTCAGCTTCCTGGGAGGTGCCGTGATGGATGGTTCCCGCATCCTGGCCCTGATTGTCGCCCACCCCGATGATGACGCCTACGCGCTCGCCGGAACCGTGGCCCTGCACGAGCACGATCCGGGGTTCCGTTTTGTCCTGGTCCACGCGACCGACGGCGGCGCCGGGCTGGTCGATCCCGCCTATCCGCCTGCCAGTGAGGACCTGGGCAGTATCCGCCGGCGGGAAATGGAGGCCGCGTGGATCGCGCACGGCCGGCCGCCGGACCGGCACGAATGGCTGGATTACGACGACGGCGGCGTGGACCGGGTGCCCTTCGCCGAGCTGGTGGACCGCATCGGCGGAATCCTGGCGCAGGAACGCCCCGACGTCGTCGCGACCTTCGGCCCGGACGGACTCACCGGGCATCCCGACCACATTGCCGTAGGCGCCGCCACCGACGCCGCGTTTCTCCGTCTGCGGGCCGGCGGTGGCCCGGGACTGCGGCGGCTGCTGCACGGCGGAATCCGCCGCTCTACCTGGGAACGCTGGAACCGCGGCCGGATGCGGCGCGGGCAGCGGCCGTGGGAAGCCGGCCGAATGTATGACGTGAACCCCGTGCCGGATGAAGAGATTGGCATTGAGGTCAACGTCAGCGCCGTGGCGGACCGGGTCGTAGCGGGGCTGCTGCAGCACCGAACGCAGCGCCACGTAATCTCGCCGGGGGTGCCGCCGGACGCGGAGGAGGATGCCCGCTGGACCCGCATGGTCGCCGTCGAACCGCTGGTTTTGGCCTGGCCGCCCCGGCAGCCGGGAGCGCCGGTCCTGGGCGACGTGTTCGAAGGGCTCGGCTGACCGGGCCGCTTGCCATCTCGAGCGCGCGCGTTTACGAAACGTGATGGATCCGGGAAATCTCCCTCTAGGGTGTGACGCAGATCGCGCAACCGTTTACGTAAACCGTTTGCGCCCGCGCAGGAGCCCACCCGGAGGAGGAACATGACAACGATTCGGGACGTAGCGAAACACGCCGGCGTATCTCCGGCCACCGTTTCCCGGGTGGTCAACGGCCTTGTGGGCTACTCCGAAGAGACCCGGCGGCGCGTCGAAGATGCCGTCAGCCAGCTCAACTACGAGACGGACTTCATGGCCCGCGGGCTGAAAACGCGCCAGACCTCCGTCATCGGGCTGCTGGCGCCCATGGTGTCCGACGCCCTGGCCTCCGAAGTGATGCGCGGCGTCGAGGAAGCAGCCCGCGAACAGGGATATGCCGTGATGCTCGGTCGAACCGGATTGAAATCGGTCTTCATCGACGGCTACCTGCGGACGCTGCGGACCTACCGGGCAGCAGGCGTGATCCTGATCTCCGCCGTCATCACGGACGAAATGAGGCAGTTCCTTGGCCCGAACATTCCCCTGATCTCCGTCGCCATTAGCGACAAGTCAGGGTCTCCCAGTGTCTCCATCGATGACGAGCGGGCGGCCTACGACGCCACCCGGTACCTGCTCGCCCTCGGGCACCGGCGAATCGGCCTGCTGGCCGGGGACCCGTCGTCGGTATTCGTTGCGCATCCCCGGCAGCGCGGCTATGAGCGGGCCATGGGCGAGGCCGGGGAAATCCCCGTCATCGCCCACGGCACGTTCTTCTATGACAGCGGCGCACCCGCCCTGGCGGAACTGCTCCGGCAGGAACCGGACCTCACCGCCGTCTTCGCCGTCAGCGACGAGATGGCGGCCGCCGCCGTCAACGAACTGCAGGAACGCGGCCGCCGCGTCCCACAGGACGTCTCCGTACTCGGCTTCGACAACACTTCCACCGCCCAGCATGTCCACCCGCCGCTCAGTACCGTCGCCCAGCCTTTGGAAGAGATGGGCAGGACGGCCGTCGGCAAAATCCTGCGGGCCCGCGATCTTGGGGCCCGGATTGTTCCGCACTCCATCGTCGCCCGGGGCTCCACCGGTCCGCCCCGGCGGCCGGATCCAGCCCAGCACCCGAACTAGCCAAGCACCACTCGCCACCACAAGGAGCACAGCATGAGGCAACGACGCCACAATCGACGGATTCTGCTCGGAACGGCAGTACTGACCATCTCGGCGCTCGCCGTTAGCGGCTGCGGCGGCAGCAGCGGGGAACCCGAAGCGCAGCAGGACGCAGCCGCTGCGTTCGAAGGCCGGGGACCCATCAACTACGTTTCCTCCCGGGACGCCTCCGGCGCCGCCCAGGACACCATCGACAAATGGAACGCCGAGCACCCGGAGGAGCAGGTGACCTTCATCGAACTCCCCGATTCCGCAGACCAGCAGCGCCAGCAGCTGGTGCAGAACGCCCAGATCGAGTCGGACACGTTCAGCGTGCTGAACCTGGACGTCGTCTGGACCGCGGAGTTCGCTGCGAACCGCTGGATCATGCCGCTGCCCGAGGGCGCACTGCCTACCGACTCGATGGTCCCCGCGGCGGTAGAGACCGCCACCTACCGGGACACGTTCTACGGTGCCCCGTACTACACGGACGGCGCCCTGCTCTATCACCGCACCGACCTGCTGCAGGCAGCCGGAATCGACGCTCCGCCCACCACGTGGGAAGAGATGACAGCGGCGTGCGAGAAGGTGCTGGCCCTTCCCGAAGCTGACGGCATGTCCTGCTACGCCGGGCAGTTCGACAAGAACGAAGCCCTCACGGTGAACTTCACCGAAGCGGTCGGCTCGGCCGGCGGCCAGCTCTACGACGATGAAGGCGCCCCGGCGGTGGACACTCCGGAAGCCCTCGCCGGACTCACCCAGCTCACCGAGGCATTCAACGAGGGCCTGGTCCCCAGCGACGCCATCACCTACCTGGAGGAACAGGGCCGCCGGGCCTTCCAAGAAGGAAAACTCGTGTTCCTGCGCAACTGGCCGTTCGTCTACTCCTCGCTGACCGCCACGGACGGCTCCAGCGCCGTCGTCGACAAGTTCGGCATCAGCGCGGTGCCCGGCATCGGGGGCAATCCCGGTGTCTCCACCCTGGGTGGCCGGAACCTCGCCGTCTCGCCGTTCACCGAGAACAAGGCCACCGCCCTGGAATTCATCCAGTTCTTCACCAGTGAGGAAGAGTCGAAAGCCCGCCTGGACAAGAGTTCACGCGCCCCGGTCTATCCCTCCCTGCTCGAGGATCCCGCCGTCGTCGAAAACCGACCGTTCTACCCGACGCTGCTGGAATCTCTGGAGAACGCGCAGGCGCGTCCCCAGGTGGTTCAGTACGGCGCCACGACGACGGCGATCCAGGAAGAAGCGTATGCGGCCCTCACCGGGGAGAAAGACCCGGAGACGGCCCTCGCCGACATGCAGGCCAAGCTCGAAGAGCTCGCAGCCGACTAGCCACGAGTCGGCCGCCGGCATGGGTGCCGGCGGCCGACTCCGCAGCCAGGAATCCCAGACCCCGCCCAGTGAGGAACGCCATGAGTACCAGCACTGCTGCGCCTGTGCGCCGTCCCGACGGCCCAGCCCCCGTAAAACGCAAACCCGGAAACCGCACCGCCGGAGAAGGCAGGATGGCGGCGCTGCTGCTGTCCCCAACCCTGCTGGTCCTTGCCCTCGTGATCGCCTACCCGCTTGTGTCCGCCCTCTACCAGTCGCTCTTTCGAGAGGAATCCGGCCTCGATGAGGACGGTTTCGTAGCCGAAGGGGAGAGCTTCGTCGGGCTGGCCAACTACACCGATCTCCTGGCCGGGGAATCCGGCCAGCGGTTCCTGAACGCGCTGGGCAACACCACCTTTTTCACCTTCACCACCGTGGCACTTGAAACCGTCCTGGGCCTGGCCCTGGCGCTGGCCATGAACCGGGCCTTCCGCGGCAGGGCGATCCTCCGCGCAAGCATCCTCATTCCCTGGGCCGTTCCCACCGCCGTCTCCGGCCTTCTGTGGCGCTGGATCTTCCAGTCGGACGGCATCGCCAACACCCTGATCGGCACCGAGATCCTGTGGACCGCCGAAGGGTTCCAAGCCAAAGCCGCAGTGATCATCGCCGAAGTGTGGAAGACCGCGCCGTTCATCGGCCTGCTCGTCCTGGCCGGGATGCAGGTCATTCCGGGAGAGGTCTATGAGGCGGCACGCATCGACGGTGCCGGCTGGTGGCGGCAGCTCGGCTCGATCACCCTCCCGCTGGTGAAGCCCACGCTGCTGGTCGCCGTCCTGTTCCGGCTCCTCGACGCACTGCGGATGTTCGACCTGCCGTTTGTGCTGATAGGCCCGGGCAAGCAATCCGTGGAGACCCTGTCGATGCTCGCGTGGGACGAATCAAACCAGCTGCGCTACGGCTCGGCGTCGGCATTCGCCATCATCCTGTTCCTCTACGTGGCCCTGGTGGCAATCCTCTTCGTGAAACTGCTCGGCGCGGACGTCGCGGGCACTAAGGAGATGCGGAGCCTCCGCAAGGCAGGTTCCGCCCGGAAGGCAAAGGCATCCTCATGACACAGATTCCCGTCCTCACCCGTCCGGACAACCCGGAAGAAGCCCCGCAGCGGGCACCAAAAAAGCGCGGCTGGCAGAGCTACCTGACGTACGCCGGACTCGCGGCGATCTTCGTATACTGCCTTTCGCCGTTTTACTGGATGCTCGTCTCTAGCCTCCGGCGCACCTCGGACATCTTCGACAACTCCCTGATTCCCCAGCCGTTCTCCATGGAGAACTACCTCAAGGTCTTCGACGGATCCACGCTGTTCGGCAAGGCCCTCCTGAACAGCCTGATCGTCGCCGGCATCACCACCACGGCTGCCCTGGTGCTCGGCATCTTCGCTGCGTACGCCATTTCCCGGCTGAACTTCCGGTTCCAGTCCGTGATCCTGGGCCTGGTCATCGCCACGTCCATGTTCCCCGGCATCTCCGTGGTGGTGCCGCTGCTGCGCCTGTTCACGGACATAGGATGGATCAACACCTACCAGGCGATGATCGTGCCCAACCTGTCCTTTGCCATTCCCCTGGCCGTCTGGAACCTCACCACCTTTATGAAGGCGCTGCCCTTCGACCTGGAGGAAGCGGCAATGATTGACGGCTGCACCAAGTGGCAGGCATTCCGGAGGATCCTCCTGCCGCTGGCGGCCCCCGGAGTCTTCACGACGGCGATCCTCACCTTCATCCACAGCTGGAACGAGTTCATCATCGCCCTGTCCATGATTAATGATCCGGAACTGCAGACCGCCACGGTGGCTATTTCCAAGTTCACCGGCGCCACGGAGTTTCAGGCACCCTTTGGCGAGCAGATGGCAGCGGGCGTGATCGTCACGGTTCCGCTGGTGATCATGGTCCTGATCTTCCAGCGCCGCATCGTCGAGGGACTCACCTCCGGAGGCACCAAATGACAGTGCCTGCACCACCGGGGCGGGGCTCCGGCTGGTGGCAGGACGCCGTCATCTACCAGGTGTACCCGCGGTCCTTCGCCGACGGCGACGGTGACGGCGTGGGGGACCTCGCCGGCCTGTTGGACCGGCTGCCGTACCTGGCCGCCCTTGGCGTGGACGGCATCTGGATCACCCCGTTCCAGCCGTCCCCGCAGATCGACCAGGGTTACGACGTCAGCGACTACTGCGGCGTCGATCCGCTCTTCGGCACCATGGAACAGTTCGACGAACTGCTGGACGCGGCCCACGCCTTGGAGCTGCGGATCATCCTGGACATTGTGCCCAACCACTGCTCCTCGCAGCATCCGCTGTTCCAGGCCGCGCTGGCGGCCTGCCCGGGATCGGCGGAGCGGGCCATGTTCCACTTCGCGGACGGGCGCGACGGCGGCAACCCGCCCAATAACTGGCAAAGCGTCTTCGGCGGCATGGCCTGGAGCCGGGCGAACCCTGGCTCGCACACGGACCGCCAGTGGTACCTGCACCTTTTCTCTCCGGAGCAGCCGGACTGGAACTGGCGCAACCCCGCCGTGGGGGACTACTTCGAGGACGTGCTCCGGTTCTGGCTGGACAAGGGCGTGGACGGCCTGCGGATTGACGTGGCCCACGCCCTGTTCAAGGCCGACGGCCTGCCGGACGCCGCGGGCACCGACGCCGTGGTGGACGGGCTGCGCTCCAACCCGCAGGTCTCCGACCAGGAGGAAGTGCACGAGGTGTACCGGCGCTGGCGCCGCCTGACGGACTCCTATACGCCGGAGCGGATCCTGGTGGGCGAGGTGAACCTGGCACCGGAACGGGCTGCCCGGTACACCCGGCCGGATGAGATGCACCAGGCCTTCGCGTTTGCCTTCGTAAAGCTGGGCTGGGACGCCACGGACTGGGCCGCCGTCGGCACCGAACTCGAAGCCGCCCGCCGGGCTTACGGCGCGCCGCCCACCTGGGCGCTTGAAAACCATGACGTTCCCCGGTCCGTGACCCGGTTCGGCGGAGGCAGCTGCGGGCTCCGGCGCGCACGCGCAGGGCTGCTCGCCGTCCTCGGCCTGCCCGGGGGCGCCTACATCTACCAGGGCCAGGAACTGGGACTGCCCGACGTCGAGGTGCCGCTGGGTGCCCGGGTTGACCCCATGTGGGCCAAGGGCGGGGTGTCCCGCGACGGAGCCCGCGTGCCGCTGCCCTGGACCACCACGCCGGATTCCTCCTACGGCTTTTCCCCCGACTCCGCCGCTGACCCCTGGCTGCCAACACCTGTTTCCTGGGGATCGCGGTCCGTCCAGACGCAGCGGACGGATCCGGGCTCAACCCTGAACCTTGTCACCGAGGCGCTCACCGTGCGCCGGCAGCTGATCGAGAAGGAAATCTTCACCCCGGGTGATCCCTGCGAATGGCGCGTTGAAGACCACGGCCTGCTCATCTGCGCGCGGGGGGACAACATGGTCCTGGCCGTAGCCATGGGCGATGACCCCTGCCGGCTTCCGGAGGGGAACGTCCTGCTGGCGTCGGCACCGCTGACCCCGGACGGACTCCTGCCGCCGGACGGCGCCGCCTGGGTCCTGACCGAGCCTTCCTGACCGGCGCTGGGCTGCGCAGCTCCCGGCGGGCTATCCGGCCAGCGGGCTACCCGGAGTACACCGGCCGGGCGTTCGCCGGCGGTTCGCCGACCTCCTCAACGGTGTGCCCGGTGCAGGCCAGTGCCGTGACACTCGCCCGTTCGATGCTGGAGACGGTGAACCACCGGATTCCGTTCCGCAGCCTGCACCATCCCACCAGGAACCACCGGCCGCTGGTGGAGGCGAAAAGGATGGGTTCGACGTCGCGCGTGGTCACTGCCCCGTCCTTGGCGGTGTAGCGGATGCGGACCACCCGCTGGTCTGCCATCCCTTCTTCCAGGGCGGACCGAACCGCCCGGGAGGACGCGGGCGGGGCGTTGACCCACACGCGGGAAGCCAGCTCATCGGCCCGGGCGCGGGTGCGCGGGTCCAGCACGTCCAGGATCTTCCGGACGCCGGCCGCTGCGAGATCAGCGTACGGGGCGTCCGACGCCGCGGAAACAGCGGCCATCAGCGCCACCGCCTGCGAGGGGGAGAGGGTGACCGGCGGCAGGGACCCTCCGGCCGTCAGGCCGTAGCCGCCGCCGGGCCCGGGGCGGGACCAGATGGGTGCGCCGCTGTTCTCCAGCGCGTCGAGGTCCCGCTTGACGGTGCGGACGGAAACGCCGAACTCGCGGGCCAGTTTCTCGGCCGAGCAGCCCCGGTTCCCGCTGCGCCGCAGCATCTCGGACAGGGCCACGAGCCGCTCGGTCCGCTTCATGGAACTGCTCGAAAATTCATGACATAAATAGTGACATACACCTGACCGGTTGAGGGGTGAAGGTTGGAACATGAACACTACAAAGAGCCCCATTGTCCTGATCGCCGGCCACTGGCTGGGCTCCTGGGCCTGGGATGAGGTCCTGGAACACCTCGCCGCCAAAAACGCCCAGGCCACCGCGCTGACCCTGCCCGGACTCGACCCCGGGGATCCCGCCCGCACCACGCTGACCCTTGAGGATCAGGCCGCGGCAATTGCCGACGTCGTCACCAGCCTGGGTGGACCGGTCACCCTCGTGGCGCACAGCGGCGCCAATTTCCCCGTGAGCCTGGTGCTGGACCGGCACCCAGAGCTGATTCACCGGATGGTGTGGGTGGACTCAGGTCCGGTGGGCGCGGGAAGCGTCTTCCTGCCCGGCTTCCCGGAGGACACGGAAGAGCTTCCGCTGCCGGACTTCGAGTCGCTCGGCCAGCAGGCCAGCCTGGAGGGCCTGAGCGACGAGGTCCTCGACCGCTTCCGGACCCGGGCCGTTCCGGAGCCCGGCGCGGTGCTGCGCGAGCCGCTCGAACTGGCCAACGATGCCCGCCGCAACGTCCCCACCACACTGGTGTGCTGCTCGATTCCGGGCGCCCAGATGATGGAGCTGGCCCGGTCGGGGCATCCGATGTTTGCCGAAACCGCGGAACTCACGGATGTAGAGGTCCTCGACCTGCCCACCGGGCACTGGCCTATGTGGAGCAGGCCGGGTGACCTGGCCGAGATTATTGCCGCTGCGGCTGGCTGAGCCGGCCGGTCAGCTGCCCGGCGCCGCAGGACCGGTAGGCCAGCGCAGCAGGGCCGCAGCTTCGACGCCGTCCGGAAGGACGCCGTCGGGCACCAGCAGCAGACTGGCGTCGGTCAGGGCCGCCGCCCGAATCAAGCCTGCCGGAGCGGGGACCTGGCCCAGGACCTCAGCACCGAGGGACTGCTCCGGGGCGCTGGCCACCCAGGGTTCGGCTCCCAGGGCCAGTACCTGGCGGTCCGCCAGCGCTTTGTCGTTCAGGATCAGGAGGTCCACCTGGGCCTGCTGCAGCGCAGTCAGCACCCCGCCCAAACCGGTTACGGACTCCGGGTTGGCCTGACCCTGCTGCTGGGCCAGTCGATCCAGAATCTGTTCCTGTTCCGCGGCCCACAGCAGGGCAATCCGTTCCTGGACCTTGTCCTCGAACGCCCTGCGGCCGGCCCCGGACTCCGGCATGTGGGAATCGATCATGCTGACCAGCGGCTGGTGGGCTTCGGCGAGCTGGTCCCGCACCAGTCCCCGGGCCCGGACGTCACCGGCCAGCACGATCAGCCTCGCTCCGCTGCTGTCCACAATCCGGTCGATCTGCTCCGCGACCTGGTCCGCGTTGCGCCGCCAGACCTGCTCGGTCTGCCGCTGGAACTTGTCCTGTGACCAGCCGCCGGCAGGGAGCTTGGTGATGTCTTCCTTCTCGCCCTCCACATCCTCGACGGAGGAATCTTCGCGCCCGACGAAGAGCAGGCGAATCTCAGCGTCCTCCCGGGAGACTTCCGCAACAATGTAGGGCAGCTCCTCGGGGCGGTGCTTGAGCAGCGGCAGCAGATCGGGAACCGGATCCACCGAGACCCGCTCCGGAAGTACCAGCTCTCCGGACAGGACTTCGTTCAACGCGACCGCGCCCTGCGAGACGAGGAGATAGCGTGAGACGGGAGAAGGAAGCCCCTCAGCGGGAAGTACCGCAATTTCCGCGGCTTCCTGGTCCGCCGGCGGAGCGCCCTGCTGGGCCAGCGCCCTCCTGACGTCGCCCGGGCGGACCTCCGCGGCTTCCAGGCTGTCCACATTCCCTGCGGAAGCGTCGATGTAGGCGACGCACCAGGGGCCGCTGCGCCGGTACAGGTCAGCAAATTCGTGGAGTTTCCGGGTCATGACGATCTCCTTCCGCAGGGCCCGCGGCCCCGCAGCGAATCAATCCGTGCCTCACGCTAGCACCGGCGTCGGCGGCATTTACAGGTGTGGCGGAGCTGCGGCCCACCTGCCGACGGACTCTTTCCGGGCATCCGTGCCTGCCGGTGCCCCGCTGCTCCGAACAAAAGCGGGCCGGCACCCGGGGTAACCCCGGATGCCGGCCCGCCGCCGTCGTTGTTCTGAACCTAAACCTTCACCTTTGCCGTGAACTGGCGTCCCGGTGCGGTGCGGGCATGCGTTCCGTAGATCATCAGGCCCACGAATGTCAGGCCGCCCACCAGGTTGCCCAGCACAGTGGGAATCTCATTCCAGATCAGGTAGTCCATCAGGGTGAATTCGCCGCCGAGCATCAGGCCCACCGGGAACAGGAACATGTTCACCACCGAGTGCTCAAAGCCCATGTAGAAGAAGAGCATGATCGGCATCCACATGGCGATCACCTTGCCCGGCAGGCTGTCGGACATCATCGCGCCTACGACGCCGGTGGATACCATCCAGTTGCACAGCACCCCGCGCACGAACAGGGTGAGCATGCCGGCCGCACCGTGGTCCGCATAGCCCACCGTCCGACCCTCGCCAATGTGCCCGATGGCCTGGCCCACCTCGCTCACCGCGGAGGAGAAGCCGTAGGTCCAGACGATCGCCATCAGCAGGGCCGTGGTCAGCGCACCGGCGAAGTTGCCGAGGAACACCAGCCCCCAGTTCCGCAGCATCGACTTCCAGGTCACGCCGGGCCGCTTGTCCAGCCAGGCCAGCGGCACCAGCGTGAACACCCCGGTGAGCAGGTCGAAGCCCATCAGGTAGAGCATGCAGAAGCCGATGGGGAACAGGACCGCGCCCAGCAGCGGCGAACCGGTCTGCGTGCTGACGGTGACTGCGAACGCCGCGGCCAGGGCCAGGATGGCGCCGGCCATGTAGCTGCGGATCAGGGTGTCCCGGGTGGAGAGCATCACCTTGGAGTGTCCGGCGTCGATCATCCGGACCGCGAAGTCCTTGGGAATCACATAGCTCATGGCCGTCCTCCTACCACTGGTACTTCAGGAACTTGCCGTCGATGATGACGCGCACGCGGTCCCCGTCGGGATCCTCGCGGCGGGTCAGCTCCACGTTGCAGTTGATGGCGCTCATGATGCCGTCGCCGAACTCCTCGTGGATGGCTTCCTTCAGCGCCGGGCCGTAGACCGCCAGCAGTTCGTAGAAGCGGTAAATCGTGGGGTCATCCTTCAGCGAATCCCCGGCGATCCGGTACGGCTGTTCCTGCAGCGCCAGCACGGTCTCCTCATCCAGGTCCAGCAGCTCGCCGGCCTTCTCGGCCAGGTCCGCCGGCACGGGATGGGATCCAAGGAGTGCGGCGATGGTCCACAGCAGCGGACGGTCCAGCTGCTCAGCGAGCTGCGCCCAGGATGAATCCGAACGGGCGACGGCGGTGCGGACCTTCAGGGTCGCCTGATCGCGGGTGGTGTTCCAGTTCGTCATGTCGATCTCCTCGTACGTGGTTCTGCAGGCGCTTGCCCTGAACCCAAACTAGGAGCGCCCGGCAGCGGCCGGTCAGGCTTTTTGCGCAGCCCATCCGGCAAAAAACGCAGCGACCGCGGCCTTTTACCTGCCCGAAACAACCAGGCAACGGAAGCGCCTTTCGGGGTTCCTAGGGTGTTGAACTGGGGGCCGTGTGAGAGCCGAGGGAAGGGGCGGGAAATGGATCTGCTGACACAGGTGGTCCGCGAAGCACCCGTACCGCTGTGGGTCATTGATTCCCGCGGCCTCGTGTCCCTCGCGAACAAGGCGGCCATCCGGTTCCTGGGCTACCGGGCGGAGGACGACGTCGTTGGCGGTCCCAGCCATGACCTGCTGCACTGCCGCCGCCCGGACGGCACCCCGTACCCCGAGCACGAATGCCCGATCGTCGGCTCCGGCGGCACCGCCCCGGCGTCGGAATGGTTCGTGACCCGTGCCGGGGACCCCCGTCCCGTGCAGTGGACCACCCGCAGCATCTCAGAGGGCCAGGCGACCCTCCTGAGCTTCAGCCCGGCTCCGCGAGCCGAGGCCCGGATTGTGCAGGACCTGCGCCGCCGGGGGCCGGCGCAGCGCACCTCTCCTGCTCAGGCACGCGCCGAGCTGCGCGAGTCCCTCTGCCGCACCATCAGCTCCCGTTTTACGGATCCGCAGTTTACGACGGCGGAACTCGCCGCCGCCGCGCATCTCTCCGCCCGGTCGGTGCAGGCGCTCTTTGCCGAAGCGGGAACCTCACCCGCAGCGGAGATCCGCCGCATCCGGCTGGAGCATGCCCGCGCGCTGCTGGAACGGGGACATGCTGTGCAGGCCGCGGCCCTCGCTTCCGGATTCCTCGACCCCGGCACGTTTGCCCGGGCCTTCCGCCAGCGCTTCGGCTGCGCACCCAGCCAGGCTGCGGCGTCGTTGGCCGGCCAGGCCTGACGCGGCACATCTCCCGCGCGGCCGCGCGATGGCTCCGAACGGGATGTGATTGGGTGTCCCGATGGACAACTATGTAAGCCAAAGCACCTTCTGGTTCACCCTGGCCGTGATCAACGCGGGTCTGGCCGAGCAGAAGAACCGCTCTCGGTGGATCTGGTTCCTCGTCTCGATCCTGCTGGGTCCCATAGCTACCCTGCTCATTGTCATCTGGCGGGCGCCGGAACCGGCTGAGCCGTCCAGGGCCGGCCGCGGAGGCTGGCAGGAACCCGCGCCGGAGCAGCCGCAGTGACGCGGCCGCCCCTGGCGGGTACTACTGCGCAGGCGGCGGCTGAACCGGCGGCGGCTGCACGGGAGGCGGAGGCTGGATCGGGGGCTGTCCGTCGTCGTACCGGGGACCGCCCGCCGGGCCCGCGCCCGGGGCGCCGCCGGGGTGCAGGTCACGGCGCCACGGCCGCTTCTGGTAGATGGCGAGCAGCTGCGCGCCGAGGCCGAAGAACACCATGGCCAGCCACACCAGGATGTTCAGCCATGGGATATGCAGTGCCACGATGAGTATCACGCCGCCCACCAGGGCCTTGACCACCGGATGCTGGTTGCCGCGGAATATGAGCCGGCCAATGTAGTAGGCGCCGAATACGAACGTTGCCAGCGTGAGCGTGATCCATACCAGCAGGCCCGACAACGCGAGCGGCGCTCCGATGAAAGTGATCAGAATGAGCACCAGTCCAACCGGAACGGCCAGGGAAGCGACGAACCCCACGAGCAGTGCTTTCCAGGGCCGCGGTACCAGCTGGTCTGTCACACGCTGCAGCAGGCGCGGAAGAAGCAACCCGGTGAACAACGTGATGAGGCTCAGCGCGATCAGGGCGTAGAGCAGCCCGAGCAGCCAGCCGACGAACTGCTCACCTGCCGACGGCTTGGCTACCGGTTCAGGCGCAATGCGTTCAACGGTGCCGCTGACCGCGCCGTCGGCGATGTTGGCATCCGTCTCGGAATTGTAGGTGACGTTGCCCCCTACCGACCCGTCGATGATGAGGTTTCCAACGCCCACCTCAACATCACGGCCCACGACGCCGGCGATCGCGATATCCGCAGCGCCGCCGACCAGGTCCTGGCCCAGGGAACCGGAGTCGCTGACGTCCACGGTCGATCCGAAGATTGTTCCGCTGCGCGTGACTTCACCGTTGATGGTGATGTCCTGCCCTGCCAGGCGTACGTTTCCATCCACGTTGCCGTTGATGGTGATGCTCTGTCCGGCGGCGATTACGTCACCGGTGATGTTGCCGGAAATGGTGATCCGCTGGCCGGAGGCGTATACGTCCCCGGATACGTCATTGCGGACGTTCACGTTCAGCCCGCTGTAGAACTGCGGACCGGTGCTGTTGTCCACTTCAGCGGCCACGGACTGCGGCACCGGCGCGGCGGCGAACGCCCCCGACACGGTTGCCAATATCAGAATGCCCGCTGCGAGAAGTGCCGAAAAAATCCGCCGAGGAGATGAAGGTCTCATGGGGGATGCCTTTCCGCTATCAATCTACGAACGCATCTTCGACGCTTTTGGCCCTGACTACGGCGCCGACCGCTCATACGTCAGGGACCACGGCTGATTCCCGGATGAGGACTCCCGCCAGCCGTCCTTGGCAAGGTCCTGCTTAAGGCCCTGCAGTGCGGCCGTCATTCCCGGGGCCCACTGCTCCCGCGGGGGAACCGGTCCGACTGATCCCGGAACGGGAAAGGTTTCGCTCGTGTACCTGGTCAGTCCGTTGACCCGGCCGACGAACCGCCGCTGGGTACTTCCATACTGGGACGCGAGGACCGTCAGGATGCCCGCCCACCAGGACGTGCCGCCCACGTCCTCCAGCTCTACCGTCAGGGTTTCGGCAGCGGAGTCCATGCGCCCATGATCACCCTGCCGAAGGCAGCTGTAAAGGCTTGCCGCTATAGGCTGACCGCGGAGGAGGCACCCCCGTGGCAGCGCGCCTCTAGGCGCTCGGGAGCCCTGTCTCCGGCCGGGTTACCTTGGGCAGGGTGGCCACGAGGACATCCGCGGCATTGGTCTCGTTGAGGGCTTCCCGCCGTGTGTCGCCGAGGTATCCGGCATGCCGCTCGAAGGCGTCCTGCGCAGCCTGTGGATCACCGGCTTCGATGGCGAGATAGATGGCTTCGTGCTGATCCGTGACGGTCTTCCTGTCCAGGAATTCGACGAACACCGAGTTGGTGGCTGGGCGGGCGAGGTGCACAGCGGTCATGGCGAGCTCAAGAATCTTGTTCTTCGCTGCCTTGGTGATCGCTGTATGGAAGAGCAGGTCCAGATCGAGCCATGATGCGATGTCCAGGTCCAGGTCACGTGATGCCTCGACGGGGCCCCGGATGGCCTCAAGGTCCGCCGCGGTTCGGCGGCGTGCCGCGAGCTCCACACACTGCAGTTCCAGCACCGAGCGTGCTTCATCGACGTCGTGGACGGAGACGTTCCCGGCCCGGTACCAGAGCTGGATGGCGTCGCTGAGCTGTTCAGCCACCTCTTCCGCATCCGGGACGGAGACGAAGGTTCCCCCTGTGCTGCCGCGCGAAGACACCACCATGCCGGTCGCAGAGAGAAGTTTGAGTCCTTCCCGTGCTGTCGCCCGGGAAACATCGAAGGTATCCGCCAGTTCCTGTTCCGTAGGCAGCCGTTCCCCCGGCTGCCAGACCCCCTGCGAGATCGCGTTCCTCAGCTGCCGGGCTATCTGGCCGGACGCATCCTTGCGGCCCAGCTGTTCCGGCTCGAATTTCGACACGGTCGTTCCCCCTTCGTCTTCTACATGGAAGCACACGCGGGAGGAACTTCAAACGCTAAGGTCATGAGTTCAACGTTGAATGTTAGACATTTAGTGGCTACCATCACTACACCTGCGGAAGGGGCCCCTGACGGTCACTGCATTCCCAGGCTGACAAGCGACGATCGAAGGAACAGTGAACGCATGGCAATTGACCGCCCCATCGAAGAGCTGACCATTGCAAGGGTGCATGAAGGCTACCTCAGCGGAGAGTTCACCGCCGAGGAACTGGTAACCGCGTATCTGGAGCGCATCGAGCGGCTGGACCGCTCCGGTCCCAAACTCAACTCCATCATTTCGATCTCCTCACGTGCCGTGGAGGAAGCCCGCCGGCTCGACGCCCGCCTTGCAGAGACCGGCGTCCTGTCCGGCCCCCTGCATGGCGTGCCGGTGGTCGTGAAGGACCAGATTGAAACAGCCGGGCTGCCGACGACGTTCGGCAGCATTGCCACCGGGGACTACCAGCCGGAGCGGGATGCCACCGCGATCGCCAAGCTGCGGACAGCGGGGGCCATCATCCTGGGCAAGACGACGCTGCCGGACTTCGCCACATCCTGGTTCTCCACGTCATCCCGCAGCGGGGTAACCAAGAATCCCTACGATCTCAGCCGCGATCCGGGTGGTTCGTCCTCCGGCACCGCCGCAGCGGTGGCCGCGAATCTTTCCCTGGTGGGAATCGGCGAGGACACCGGCGGGTCCATCCGTTTGCCTGCGTCCTTCTGTGGCCTGGTGGGGCTGCGTGTCACGCCGGGGCTGATCAGCCGGGCCGGTATGTCCTCCCTGGTCAAACCGCAGGACACAGCCGGACCGATGACCCGCACGGTGGAAGATGCCGTCCGGATCCTGGACGTCATGGTCGGTTACGACGAACAGGACGACTACACGGCCGCTGCCGTCGTCAGCCGGCAGGACAGGCCGTACGCGGACGCCCTGCAGGACGCAGATCTGCACGGAAAGCGGATCGGTGTTCTCCGCCAGGCATTTGGGGACGCTGCGGATCCCGACGGCGCTGAGGTCAACACGGCCATGGAAGCCGCGCTGGCAGCCCTGGAAAAGGGCGGCGCCGAGCTTGTTGAGATCACGATTGAGAACCTCGACGAGCAGGTGGGCTTCACCTCGCTCTACACCACCCGTTCCCAGGCGGACATGAACGACTTTGTCCGCGCCCGTCCCGGCGCGGGGGTTCCCTCCATGCGGCACCTGATCGAGACCGGCCAGTATCACGAGAAACTCGACCTGCTTGAAGCGATCGTCGCCGGACCCGAACAGCCCACCGCCGATGCAGAGTACGTTGAGCGCGTTCTGGGCCAGACCGCGTTCCAGCGCCAGGTCATCGGCATCATGGCCCGCAACCGGCTGGACGCCATCGCCTTCCCGGACGCGAAACTCCCGGCACCCACCCGCGAAGACATCTTCGCCGACCGCTGGACCTGCCTGACCTACCCCACGAACACGGTCATTGCCTCCCAGCTCCTGTTCCCGGCAATCACCATCCCGGCAGGCCAGACGTCCACCGGACTGCCGGTGGGTCTGGAACTCATGGGAATTCCCTACGGTGAACACGGCCTCCTGGCCCTGGCAGCGGCGTCGGAAGCGGTACTCCCGGGCCGAACCGTGCCGGAGGTCTAGGGCATGACGGTCAGCATCAACTCCGACCTCGGCGAAGACATCGGCATCCATTCATTTGGCAACGACGACGCCATCCTGAAGCTCGTGGACACGGTCAACGTTGCCTGCGGCATGCACGCCGGGGACCCCGGTGCCATGCAGCGGACAGTCAGCGCTGCCGCCGCAGCGGGCGTAAACGTGGGAGCGCACCCCGGCCTGCCGGACATCGCAGGCTTCGGAAGACGGCCCATGGCGATCACGTCCGAGGAAGCCCGCGACCTGGTGCGGTACCAGGTCGGCGCCCTGGTGGGGTTCCTGAATGCCCGCGGCTTGCCGTTGGACCACATTAAGCCTCACGGGGCACTGTTCGGCATGGCTGCGTCGGACGAAGAGCTCATGGGGGCAATCTGTGAGGTTGCCCGGCAGTACGGGGTTCCGGTCTACGGGCTCGCCGGGACAGCCCATGAGTCCGCCGCTTCCGCTGCGGGAGTGGAGTTCGTACCGGAGTTCTACGTGGACCTGGACTACGGCGATGACGGCAAACTGATCGTGGAAAGGCGCCCGAAGGAACGGCCGCTCGAGTCCGTGCGCGCGCGGACCGTCCAGGCACTCCGGGACGGCACGGTGACCAGCCGGAACGGCGTCCTGCTGCCCGTAACGGTGGAGTCCATTTGCGTGCACTCCGACCTGCCGTCGGCTCCGGCGGTTGCGCAGGCTGTCCGCGAGGCGATCGCAGCCGTCCAGGCTGCCTAAGCTGCGGCAAGCCCCGGGTGCCTGGCCGCGGCGGCAAATACGCCGTGCCAGGCATCCGGGGCAGGGTGCTCGACCGCGGGTAAAAACGGAGTGTGCAAAGGGCTGACGCGTGCGGGAGCGAAACCTAAACTGTTGGCACGAACAGGCATAGCCTCCGTCCAAACGAGGAGTTCTGATGCGCTCACTGGTTGTTTATGAGTCCCTTTGGGGAAACACGGAGAAGGTGGCCCGGGCGATCGCCGACAGGCTCGACGCGGACGGGGACGTCGAGGTGCGGGACGCCGAATCGGCTCCGTCCTCGACAGACGGATTCGACCTGCTGGTGGTAGGCGGTCCAACCCATGCCTTCTCGATGTCCCGTCCCCGCACGCGCGCCGAGGCCGTCGAGTCCCGCCAGGCACCGCGCGAGCCTGTCGAGGGGATACGGGAATGGCTCGACCGGTTGGCACCGCCGGACACGAAAATTCCGGCGGTAGCCTTTGACACCCGGGTGGCCAAGCCGCGGTTGCCCGGATCGGCGGCGAAGGCGGCCAGGCACGAACTGCGCTCACTGGGCTTTGATACCGAGTTCAAACAGCGCACGTTCCACGTCCACGGCTATGAAGGGCCGCTGGTGGACGGTGAGCTTGATGAAGCCGGCCGCTGGGCGGGCGAGATCCTCAGTCAGGTGGGATCCGCCGCCGGTTAGGACCTCCTGAACGGCCGGGCACGTACATCGGGGGAATGCCGGCGGCGGGGCGCACGTTACCGCAGGCATGACCATTGAAACGGCCACCGTGGACGCTGCCTCCCACCGCCCGCCCCTGCACGTTGCCGTGATCGGTGCGGGCAAGATCGGCACCGCGATTGCCCGCTCGCTGCTCGACGCCGGCTACCGGGTTTCAATCTCCGCCTCCGGTGACCCTGCCCGGCTGGAGCTGATGATCGACTTCGTGTCCCCCGGCGCCGAACCGAAATGGACGCACGACGCCGTAGCGGACGCAGACCTGGTGGTCCTGGCCCTGCCGCTGCACCGGCTCAAGGCCATTGATCCCGGCCTGCTGGCCGGCAAGTTGGTCATCGACACCATGAACTACTGGCCGCCGGTCGACGGCGAGCTCCCCGCCTTCGCCGGAGACCGCCCGTCCTCCGAAGTGGTGCAGGAGATGTTCCCCGGTGCCGCCGTCGTCAAGACCTTCAGCCACACCGGCTACCACCACCTGGAACCGGACCGCCGGGCCTCCGGGCACCCTGAGCGCCGCGGCCTGGCCGTGGCCGGGGACGACCCCGCCGCCGTAGCACTCGTCTCGGCACTCGTGGACCGGATCGGCTACGACCCGGTTCCTGTGGATTCACTTTCCGCTACTGCGTTCCTGCAGCCCGGCGGCCCGGCGTTCGGTGCCCGGCTGACGGCGGCACAGCTGCGTGAACTCGCCGGTGAACCGGCGCCCGTCGCCTGAGCTGCGCTCCATCCCCGCGAAGAATCGGCGGGCCCGCAGCCGTTGGAGGGCACTGAAATCCGCATCAGCCCGCGCCTCGCGCCCCGGCGCCGTCGAGGTCGCTGGACAACGGGGGAGCGTGGCCCTCCGGGGACGGTTCAGTGCCCGGCGGGGGTTGGACGGGCTTGTCCGGTTGCTGCCGAAGCGGCACCTTCGCGGATATGGCTTTGATGCTCGTCGTCCGGCTGGAGAGAACGCTCGCCGAAAGCGATGCCAGCACAATGAAGAACGGCATGTACAGGTAAAGGTAGCGGCTCCGGGCTTCGAAAAGCAGGAGGAAGACGAACAGGCCCAGCAGGGCTACACGCATGATGGTGGCATGCCGGGTAAAGAGGCCCGGCCGGCGTGAGACCAGCGGAAGGCTTAGCAGCCCGAGGACCACGAACCAGGCCACCTGCCACAGGCCGATCAGCCAGGCATAGTTCTCTCCGTGATAGCCGTAATAGGACTGCATTTTCTGGCTGGTGGCGTCCTCTGCGATGAAGGGATGGCTCGCTGCCGACCCCTCGCCCCAAACAAAGAAAGAGCCGTCTCCCATGAACCAGGTGAACTTGTTGCTCAGGAATGAGATATAACCCGATGCCCCCATGGCATCCACCCGGGCAAGATATGACTCGAGATTCCGGGTGGTCCGTTCTTCCACGGGCATGGATGCTGTCGCCCCGACGTCGGGGCCGTACCAGGCCCCGTACAGCGGGTTGAACTTGCCGTTCTGCGCCTGGGCGCCCATGTTCAGGTAATGCGCGGCGGGGAAAGTCTGCTCATTTTCCCTCACGTCGAAGGTGACCTTATCCGAGGAATTGATGAGGGCAGGCAGGACGTAGGAGCCTGCGGTGTAACTCGCGACGACGACGGCCGTGCCGGCAAGTGCACTCACCAGTTCGCGTCTCGTCCTTCGTTTCGCCGCTGATCCAAGCAGTGCCACAGCAGCAATGGCAAAGAGGACAATGATAATCGTGGGTTTGATGTTATAGCCAATAACCGCAATGATTCCGAGGCTTGCCTGAACTCCACCTTTGAGCCACCACCGCCCCGCGCCGGCCTGCACAAGGTACAGATAAAACAACAGGATGGGAAAGATGAGACCGAGGGCATCGGAATAGGCCACCATGATCCAGGGGGAAAGAAGCACGAAAACTGTCGAGGGCAGCAGAGTGAAGAGTGCCGCAGCCTCGCCGCCCACGCGCCGCGCGACTATGTAGGTCAGTACTGCCCCCAGCGTCAGCACTATGCAGTTAAGGACGACGGCGGCGAAGAGCAGGTCTGTTGTGCCGAGCAGCAGCGCCAGCCTGAAGTACTCCGTCAGCCCGAGTGTCAGGGTCAGGTTGTTGGAAAAGCTGGTGAAATAACCGGGCTCCAGGTTGGCGATGGACCCGGTGGCCAGCCCGGCTGCGGAGTCGAGGATGGCCTGCGCATCCCAGCCAGGCTGGACGCGGACAGCAAACCCGATTCGAACCTGCAGGACGAAGAACCCCGCGAAAAACAGGGCGAGCAGCGCGGCCCGCAGCAGGTGCCGAGAAGAGAGATAGTCCGCTGCCCGCTCTGCAGCGCTCCATGCAGCGGGCAGAAGAAGCGATGCAGCGCAGACCCCGGCAACTACCGGCCAGAAGGCATACTTCGACATTCCGTACAGGGGGTGGACGAGGTTGGTCACCAGCCCCCAGAGCGTTAGGGCGCAAAAAACCAGGGTGAGGGCCACCAGCGGAACATTCTGGCGGCGGGAGGCAGCCGCCCGGCGGGTTTTCCGCCAGAGCCCGAGGTAGAAAACAGCGAACGCACGTGCCTGCCATACGGCGAGCCCGGCCGCCAAGCCGATCGCCACCTGGAAAATTCGGTTCTCGGTCCAGATACCGGCCGCGACATAGGCTGCGAGCGCGGCAGCCGTTCCCAGGACAGGACTGTATTTGTATGCCGTGCCCGGCGGACGGGCGGGCGCCAAAGGTTTAGCCATTCTCGAAGGAACCTTTTGCCACAAGGGGGGAGCGTGCCGAGTGGATGGCTCGAAGGCCGTAGAGCGGACGATCCTGGACCTGCCGGTAGATGCGTCCAATATAGCTGCCCAGGACACCGAGCATGATGAGCTGCAGCCCGCCGACGAAGAGCACGCTGATGACGATGAAAGCCCAGCCCGCCACGAGAACTTCGGGAAAGTAAACCTTCTGGATAAGGACATAGAAAACGCCCACTACGGCCATCAGCGCAACCGCGTATCCCAGCCGGCTGATAAGTGTTAACGGGAACGTTGAGAAGCCGAGTATCGCATCCGAGGCGAGCTTCATGAGTTTCTTCACGGGGTAGTTGGTGGTCCCCGCGTAACGCTCGTGCCTGTCGAACGGCACGGCCACCTGATTGAAGCCGACGTAGCTCACCATGCCGCGGATGAACCGGGACTTTTCGTTGAACTTTCTGAGCTCTTCAACCACCCGACGGTCCAAAAGGCGAAAATCCCCCGTGTTGCGCGGTATATCGATGTCTGCGAGTTTCTGCAGGACGCGGTAGAACACGGTGGCGGTGGCCTGCTTGAACCACGGGTCCTTTCGCGTGCGCCGCTGTGCATATGCGACGTCGAACCCCTCTTCCCATTTCTCGATCAGGCTGAGGCTGACGGCGGGAGGGTCCTGGAGATCACTGTCCATGATAATTACTGCGTCCCCGGAAGCGTTGTCCAGTCCGGCACTCACTGCAACCTGCTGGCCGTAATTCCTGGCAAGGTCCACAATCACGACGCGGTCGTCCAGTGCGCGCAGTTTCTCCAATGCATCCAGGGAACTGTCCGTACTGCCGTCATTGACGAAAACTATTTCAATCTCGTATTCCAGCCCGTCAACTGTCAGGCAAAGTTCTTCATAGAGGCGGGGTATAGTCCCCGCCTCGTTATAGACGGGGAAGACGTAGGAAATCATCCCTCTTTTCGTCTTGTGAAGTTCCTCCTCTCCGCCGGGAGCCGGCGGGCGGTCGCCGGCGCGTGCGTTGGGGACCTCCTCGAAGATGCTCATGTTCCTCCTTTAGGTGGCTTCGGCATCAACGTCCTGCCCGGACGTGCATCCGGACGCGATGGATGGACCTGTCAGGCATTGGTTCGCGTGGGGTTGGGAGCACAGCCTGCCTCGTCGCCTTCCGGAACGCAACGGTGGCTGGCGGAATCGGAGAATGCAGGTCATCAATGCGGGAATTTCTCCGAACCGCGCGTTGCTTGCACACACCACAACCACACTGAAGGGACGCGCTCATGGCGACATTGGGAATCATCGGAAGCGGAAACATTGGATCGGCCGTGGCGCGGCTGGCCGTGACAGCAGATCTGGACGTGGTTATCGCGAACTCGCGCGGACCCGAAACACTGCAGGACCTGGTCGCAGAGCTGGGCCCGCGGGCCCGGGCAGGAACGCTGGAAGAGGCAGCCAGCCTGGGGGACGCCGTCGTGCTTTCAATCCCGCTCAAGGCGGTCAAGGACCTTCCGGACGGGCTGCTGGCCGGCAAGCTGGTGCTGGACACCAGCAATTACTACCCGTCCCGCGACGGACGCATTGAGGAACTGGTCAACAGCACGGTCACCAGCAGCGAACTGATTCGGGACCAGCTGGGTGCCGGCCAGTACGTGAAGGTCTTCAACAACATCACTGCCGCGCACATCCCGGCGCTGGCCCGGCCGGAAGGCGCTCCGGAGCGGTCCGCACTGCCGATTGCGGGAGACGACGCCGCTGCCAAGGCGGAGGCAGACGCAATCATCAGCCGGCTCGGATTCGACACGGTGGACGCAGGAACGCTGGCCGACAGCTGGCGCTTTGAGCCCGAAACCCCGGCCTACGGAAGGATCTACTTCTCCAACCCCAACGTTCCGGATGAGCAGCTCATGGACACCCCTCCCGGCCAGACCCCCGCTGAGCAGGTCCGCGCAGCGCTCGACGCCGCCACCCGGGTTAACGTGGCAGAGCGCCGGTTCTAAGCTCCGTGCCTAGCCGGGTTTCCCACCCTCCGTGAACCGTGGTCCGGATGGGGTCACGCCCGTAGACAGGAACACCGGAACGTGGGAAAGCCGAACGCGGAGACCCCCGTGCCCAGCGGAAAGTAACTGCCCCGCGGCCCCACGCGGTGCCAGGCACCAGCGTGGAGCCGTGGCCGGCTAAGCGGGGCGGTTCCCAACCGCACGCCGCTGCGGAACGCGCAGAAACCACACCAGCACCGCGACGCTGCCGGCACTGATGACCAAATGCACGGCGACTACGGCAGCGTCTGTCCGTATGCCGCCGGACAGATTGTCGATGACTGCCGCGGCAGCGAGAACTACGCCGCCGAGGGCGGAGACCAGGAGCAGGCCGGGAGCTGTCACATATCCAAACGCGCGCCTGGCCCAGAGGAGGATGCCTCCCATAATCAATACAGGCGTACCCAGGATCCAGTCAGCGAACCAGTGCCCGCGCCAGGCGGCCTCCGTCACGCTGTTCGCAAAGGCGCCTGCGGTGGTCGTGCCCAGTCCGCCAACGCGAGCACCCCGATCAGCGTCAGGATTGCTCCGACAGCCCGGGCGGGCGCTTCGGCAAACCTGCCGCGGATCAGTGTCCCGTCGATGCCTGTCAGCAGGCAGGCCAGGGCGAATACCGCTGCCAGGGCCGCTGCAACGTTGCCCCTGGGATACCAGGACGGACTGCGACTGCGTGTACCGGCCCGAGCCTGCCAGGCCGAGCACCGAGGAAAGGACGGCAGCCGCCGCGGCTATGAGGGAGGCCGCTACGGCTTGCCCGAACCAGCGCCTCATCGGAAATGGCTTGTCCATTGAACACACCCTGCCGGCCATCTGCATCGTGCCCGTTGAGACCTATCCACATGGTAGGCCGGTCACTTCACGGGAGGAAGCACCGAGTGCCCTGAACACACGGGGAATCGGCGGGATACAGGCATGCAGGACCCAACTGCGGGAAGCCGGGTTGGGACCGGTTAGGCCGGGTTCCGGTGTTCATCGGCCGCACCGGAGGTCCGCGCCGCAAACCGGGCCGAACGCCGGTGGACGCGGTGCCGGTAGCCCCGGGCACGCATGGGAAGCCGCCCGGCTCCGGGCTGGGCAGACCTGCGGAAGAACCAGCGCTTGGCCAGTTCAACGCACACCAGGTACAGGACCACCATCCCCACCAGGGCCAGGAAGAACGCCGCCGGCAGCGGCGAGAAGCCCAACAGGCCGGAAACCGGCGAGTAGGGAAGCCAGACGCCCAGGGCAACGACTGCCAGGGATGCCAGGAGCGGGCCGCGTGACGGGCGGCTGCGGAAAAACGGGGTGCGGCGGGTCCTAATGGCAAAGATGATCAGGGTTTGCGTGGCGATTGACTCGATGAACCAGCCGCTCTGGAATTCGCTCTGGCCCGCGTGGAACACGAAGAGCATCAGGGCAAAGGTCGCGAAATCAAAGATGGAACTTATCGGACCGAACAAAAACATGAACCTACGGATATGGCCGATGTCCCAGTGGGCCGGCGCGTGCAGCTGCTCCGGGTCCACGCGGTCCCCCGGGATGGCGAGCTGGCCGGAATCGTAGAGCAGGTTGTTGGTCAGGATCTGGCCGGGGAGCATAGTGAGGAACGGCAGGGCCACCGAGGCGACGGAGGCGCTGAACATGTTCCCAAAGTTGCTCGACGTTCCCATCAGTACGTATTTGATGGTGTTCGCGAAGATGCGCCGCCCTTCGGTTACCCCGTCAGCCAGCACCCCCAGGTCCTTGTTGAGCAGCAGGACGTCCGCGGCGTCCTTGGCGACGTCGGCGGCCGTCTCCACGGAAATCCCGACGTCCGCGTCATGCAGGGCCGGTGCGTCGTTCACCCCGTCGCCCAGAAAGCCGACGGCGCGTCCGGAGCGCCGCAGCAGGCGCACAAGACGGGATTTCTGTTCCGGGGATACCCGGGCAAAGATCGTTGCGTCCGCCGCGGCGGCCCGGAGGGCGTCGTCGTCCATGGCTTCGATCTCGGGACCGGTGAGCGTGCCGCCCGAACTGATGCCGATGTCCGCCAGGACTTTTTCGGCGACCAGGGCATGGTCCCCGGTGGCGATCTTGACCCGCACGCCAAGCTGGGAAAGCTGCTCGAGCGAGTCCCGGGCGTCGGGCTTGGGCGGGTCCAGGAACACCAGGAATCCGAGCAGGGCCAGTCCGCTCTCGTCTCCGGGCACCAGATGGTCCAGGCCGCGGCCGGATTTGGACGCCACCGCGACGACGCGCGCTCCGGCGTCGTACTGCCGGGCCAGAACCGCCTGTGCCTCCGGCGGCACTGCCGGACAACGGCGCATCACGTCCTCCGGTGAGCCCTTGGTGACCACGAGCTGCTGATCGTCGGGTGTCCGGACCAGCGCACTGGTCATCCGCCGTTGGTGGTCGAACGGAATCAGGTCCAGCCGCTCGAATGCTTCGGGCCCCGGCCCCGGCGGGCGGTCGGCGGCCCACAGCGCGGCATCGAGCGGGTTGAGGCCGGTCACCTGGTCCTGTGCCGAGGCGTAATCGGTTTCGGTGGCCAGCAGGCCATAGAGGTTGACGTGGCTGACTTCCACGGGGGAAGCGGATCCGGTTGCGGAAAGGGCCGCAGAGAAGCTGATCTGCCCCTGGGTCAGGGTTCCGGTTTTGTCCGTCACGAGGATGTCCATGTCACCAAGGTCCTCAATGCACACCATGCGCTTCACCAGCACTCGGCGCCGGGCAAGACCCCGCGAGCCGGCGGCCAGGCTGGCACTGACGACGGCGGGAAGCAGCTGAGGCGTGATTCCCACCGCAATGGCCAGCGAGAACAGCAGGGAATCCAGAATGGGCCGCTGCAGCAGCACGTTGGCCACAAAGATCAGCGTGGTTAGGACGACTGCCACCTGCAGCAGGAGCACCGAAAAACGGCCGAGGCCGCGCTGGAACTCGGTTTGCGGCTGCGCGGTGGCCAGCGCCCCCGCTATCTGCCCGAATTCCGTCCGGCGTCCGGTGGCCACCACCACGGCGCTCGCCCCGCCGGAGCGCACCACCGTTCCCATCAGGACGCAGGACGCCAGATCCCCAATCCCCATCCCCGGGCGGACGGGGTTCGCGGACTTTCCTGCCGGCAGGGATTCCCCGGTCACCATGGCCTCGTCGCAGGAGAGGCTGTGGGCCTGCAGGATCCGCATGTCCGCCGGAACCACGGACCCCACGCTGAGCTGAACCACATCCCCGGGAACCAGGTTCGTGACATCCGCGGAAACCGGCGTTCCGTCCCGCAGCACGGTCACCGTGTGGCGGAGCTGGTCATGCAGTGCGTCGGCGGCCTGCTCGGCCCGGAACTCGTTGACGAAACCGAGCGCAACGCTTGCCGTGAGGATGACGGCAATGATCGCCGCATTTGCCCCCTCGCCAAGGAACACCGAGACCGCGGCCGTCACGAACAGCAGCAGGAGAATGGGACTTCGAAGCTGCCGGCCGAGGATGAGCCACGGCCGGGCCCTGCGGGCGCGGAGCACATTCGGACCGGTGGAGGCCAGCCTGCGTCCGGCTTCTTCGGCGGTGAGTCCCCGGCCATCCGAATGCAGGAGCCGCAGCACGGCATCCGCGTCCATGGCGGCGGCAGCATCCAGCCCGGGCACGTCAACGCCCCTGTCCGCCGCTGCCGCCTGAGCGTCCATGCAGTCTCCACTGGTGTTGGTGCCACTGGGGCTATTCGACACCCAACGCAGCGTTTTGCGGTAGGGGTAGCTTTGGACCGGCGGGCCCGGCCGGGCATTGGACATGGTCCGGAACGCAGGAGCCCGCCGGCCCGCTGGGCCGGCGGCAGGAAACCAAAATCTGGTCCGGGCTGAAGCGCAGGCTGGAGGGCCGCGGATCCGCAGGCAGCGGAGAGCGGATGTGATCTTCGCGGCTGCCGGAATATCCGCGACGTGGCTTGAGGTTGTGGCTGGGTGTACGAACGTCGGGACAATCCCTGCCCTGATGCGGTCGAGAGAAAGTACCTGCCCCAGTGAACCTGTTTACTCCGCTGTCCGTCGGCACCATGGAACTGTCCAACCGCCTGGTGATGGCTCCGCTGACCCGCATGCGCGCTGACCTGTCCGGCGTCCCCACTGACATCATGGTGGACTACTACCGTCAGCGCGCCTCCCTTGGCCTGATTGTCAGTGAGGGCATCTATCCGTCCTTCACCGGACAGGGCAACACCCGCATGCCCGGTTTGGTCACCGACGAGCACGTCGCCGGCTGGAAGCGCGTCACCGATGCCGTGCACGAGGCCGGCGGGCGGATTGTCGCCCAGCTGATGCACTCCGGCCGGGTGGCCCATGAGAACGTCAACGGCGGCCGCCGGCCGGTGGCTCCCAGCGCGATTGCGCTCTCGGGCGAAGCGCACACCTACGACGGCAAGCAGCCTTACCCCGTGCCGCACGCCCTGACCGAAGCTGAACTTCCCGGCGTGGCCCAGGAATTCGCCTCCGCCGCAGCCAATGCCATGCGGGCAGGGTTCGACGGCGTTGAGCTGCACGGTGCCAACGGCTACCTGCTGCAGGAATTCCTCTCACCCGTCTCCAACACCCGTACCGATTCCTACGGCGGTTCTCCGGAAAACCGGGCTCGTTTCGTTCTCGAGGCCTTCCACGCCGTCGTCGCGGCTGTTGGTGCGGAGCACACCGGCATTCGCATCTCTCCGGAACACAACATCCAGGACGTGCTGGAAACCGACCGCGAGGACGTGCTGGCCACTTACACCGCCCTGGTGGACGGCATTGCGCCGCTGAAGCCGGCCTACCTCAGCATCCTGCACAAGGACCCGGCTGATGACCTGGTCCAGGAGCTGCGCCGCCGCTTCGCCGGGCCGGTGCTGCTGAACACCGGCTTCGGTGTGGAAACTACCCGTGAGTCCGCGCTCGCGCTGCTGGAGGAGGACCTGGCGGACGCCGTCGTCGTCGGCCGTCCTGCCCTGGCCAACCCGGACCTTGCCCGCCGCTGGCAGGAAGGCGCTGAGCTGAACGCGCCCGACTACGCCACGTTCTACACCGACGGCGCCGCCGGGTACACCGACTACCCGGAGCTGGCTCCGGTTTCCTAGCCGCTCCGGTTCCGGCCGGCTGCAGCCAGCTCGCCCGTCAAAGGGGGTAGCGGCCGTGGCCGGCCGGATCCTTCTGAAGTTTCTGCGCCAGTCCGGACAGCAGGATATCCAGCGCCTCATCCAGCTCCGCGGCGCCGTCGTACTCCGCCAGGACAGGTGCCAGCTCCCGGAGCCGGGGAAAGTCCCGTGGCGGAAGCCGGTACAGGGCGAGGCGCAGCAAAGGGTCCTCCTCTTCGGGATTCACGACGGTTTCCTGGAGCTCATTGAGAATGTGGCCGTAGAGGAACCCGTAGTAGGTCCGGTAGGCGTGCAGCGCGTCGGCGGGCGTGAAGCCGGCATGGACCAGCAGGGCGACGATCAGCTCCAGTGGCCGCAGCATTCCGAGCGGCCGCATGCCCAGCGGAGTGGACAGGGGCCGGGTGACCAGCAGCGGCACGGCGTGGGGGTGCAGGAGTGCCAGCCGCCGGACGTCGTGGGCGGTGCGGCGCAGCTGCTCCTGCCAGTCCGGGGCATCCGGATCAATGGCAAGCTCATCCAGGATCAGTTCGGCGACGCCGTCCAGCAGTTCCGCACGGCTGGCAGCGTAGCGGTAGAGGGCCATCGGATCGCACTGCAGTTCCTGGCCCAGCCGCCGCATGCTCAGGGCGTCCAGTCCGCCTGAGTCCACCATTCGCAGCGCCGTCCTGAGTACCAGCTTCCGGGTCAGCCGGGGTTTGGCGGAACCTTTCTCGTGCGGCGTTCGCTGCGGCGGAGCCATGGGTTGATTTCCGTTTCTTTGGGGGGACAGCGCTCGTCAGAACTCTATCCGTAAGCTTGCTTAGGAGGCAGTCTACAGCTAGCGTCTACGGTGTAGAACGTTCACGGCTTCCAGGCCCCAGCTACTGTGCTGCCGCACCCACCGACCACTCCGACCGCGCATCCCCAGTTCGTTCAGGGGGCGGCGGCGGCATCCGGGACACTTCCGGACCCCTGCATCACCCGCACAACGTTTCAGAGCTGAGAATCATGGATACGAATACGCAGCAGGTTCGGCAGTTCCTCGCCGAATGCACCGTCCGGGACCTCGACGACAGCGACGTCCTCCCCGTCGCGGATCTCTACGGCATGTACATCATTTGGTGTGAGCACAACGACGGCACCACAGTGGCAGCCCCCACCTTTTCCCGGATGGTGCGGAGCGACGGCATCGGCACCGGAATACGGCGCAGGGAAAACGTGTTCACCGGAGTGACAGCAACCGGCCCCATCCCCATCCAGTACATCCTGGAGACAGACAAAGGGCTTGGACGCAACAGCATGCTGGCGGGGATGCGCGGCTGATCCAGCCTCCCCTGACGATCAGCGCCTAGGCGACGGGCACGATGTAAGAGTCGACTTCGCTGATCAACCCGTCCCGGAACGTGATCACATCGCAGTAGTTGAAGAAGACCGGGCCGATGGTCCGGTGTACGCCGTGGCCGGCGCCGGTAATGGCGGTGGTGTTGCCCTCGGTGACCATGCGTTCCATGGTGAGGTCCGGAGAACCCTCGAAGCCCGGCTCGCCGATCTCGGCGTCGAACTCTGCCTTGCCGCGGGCGGTGCGAGACCCGTGGATGCGCCACACGACGTCGTCCGTCAGGCAGGCGAGGATCGCCTGATGGTCACTGCGCCGGAAGCCATCCAGGTACTTGCTCACCAGTTCCCGCTGCGTGCTCATGACTGGACCTTCTTTCGCCTGGCATCCGGGGGTGCCGGATCCACCGCCGGAGACCGAATGCTGGCTACGCTAGCCGTTTTTGCCCGCTGCAGGAACAGCCGGGCGCTTCCCGCGGCTCCGGGAAAGGGAGGATACCGGCCACAGCTCGTGCCGCAGTACAGCCGTGGACAGAGCGGATCGACCAGCGGATCGCGGAGCTGGAGGACCTCCGGATGTCCCTGGAAGACTGCATCGGCTGCGGCTGTCTCTCGATGACTGCCTGCGGGATCCTTAATCCGCAGGACCAGGCGGCGGAGGAGGGCTCGGGTGCCCGCTGGTCGGGCCGCCGAAAGCGTCCTTAGGCCTACGTAGCCGAACCCTGCACGTCCGCCGCCGAACTGGCTCCTGCTCCTCCGCGCACCGCCCTGGCGGCATTGACGGTAATGACTCCGGCCGCGGCGATTGCCGCGAACATCCAGACGGAGGAAACCAGTTCCAGCCACCATGGCCCCCACCCCCGGATAGTCCCGGACTGGGCCAGACTCAGCGTCAGCGACGAAAACAGGAACAGCAGATACAGCGAGCCGGCCCCGCACCACAGCCGCCGCTTGCGCCGCCGGGATACACCTGGCGGGAACACTAGCGCAGGAACCAGCAGGACAAACCACACCCAGTGGTGGAACCAGCTGATCGGTGAAATCACCAGCATGACCAGGGCTGCGATGCCGACGGCGGAGAGCCGGTCCTGCGCGGCAAGCAGTTTTCGGATGGCGGCGTACCCTCCGCAGGCGGCGGCAAGGGAAAGCACTGCCCAGAGAGCCGCCGCAGAGCCGTCGGAGAGCCCCAGCCGCTGGGTGAAGGCCCGCAGCGTGAGGCTGTACATATCGTCGTCGTTCCCCACCCGGGTGGTGGAGAACAGCGCTTCCGTCCAGTAGCGCACGGATCCCTGCAGTGTCAGGGCGAAGCCGGCGGCGACGGATCCGAAAAACCCGATGCCAAGCCAGAGAACAGCCTTCCAGTCCTTTTGGGCGGCGAAGAAAAGGCCCATGGCCAGTGGAGTCAGCTTCACTCCGGCAGCCAGTCCGGTGAGCAGGCCTCGTGGCAGGAACCTGTGCCGTTCAAGCAGGTCCCACAGGATGACAAGCATCAGTACGGCATTGACCTGGCCGAAGGACAGGCCTTCGCGCCACGGCGCTGACAGGCCGGTCAGAACCACCATCGCCCCCGCGGCCAAAGTCCCCCGTCCCGGAGGCAGCACCTGCAGGCGGTGCCTGATTGCCGGCGCGTGCCGAGCAATCAGCAGGGAGACGGCGATCAGGCAAGCGGTGAGGAACGCCGTGTGCGCCGCGGCCCCAAGGGCAGAAGGGAGCACGGCATAGGGCAGGAAGAATACGACGGCGAATGGCGGGTACGTGAACGGCAGCCAGAAGTCTTCCCGAACCTGCCACAGTTGCGCATCGTAGAGAGCCGTGGTCCCGTCCATGCCCAGGAAGGCTCGTGCGCCTGCCCGGTAAATGAAGAAATCCAGGTTGTGCACTCCGGCTGCGAGGACTGTCAGGGCTCCGGCCTGGAATAGCACCGCCACCAGCGGCAGCCGGCTGGGGGTCCGGGATCTGGAAGGCATCCGGACAGCCTAGGGTGCAGAGTCAGTCTTCGGCGGACCGACATGCCGCCGCAAGGCGGGCCAAGGGGTCCGGAACGTCCGCCGGAGCCAGGGCGCCCACCAGCAGCGGTGCGTAGCGGATCTTGTTGCCGGACCGGCCGGCCAGGAAGCGGTGCAGCTGCTCCTCCACGGTCAGCTTCCTGAGCGAAGGCTGGCGCTGCAGGAGCCGGAAGGACCCAAGCTCGCCCTCAGCGGCAATGATGTCCACTACGACGCCGGCACCGAGTGCCCGGATCAGCTCGTCTTCGAGGTCCGTCCGGCAGACCTGGAACCCCCGCCCCGGCAGGTCTCCGGAGCCGATGCCCGCCCGGTCCAACGCCCGCCGGACGTACCAGGCCTCAGCTTCGTCGCAGAGCCCGAGCAGCCGGTGGCCGGCGCCGTCGGGCCCGTACCGGGCCAGGAACCGGGCGATGTTGGTGACGCCGCCCATCGGCACCACGGTGATGTTTTCCGCCGCGGGGTCAAGGCCGGAGTGGCCGGCGAGTACCTGGAGTGCCAGCCGGTCGCTTTCGCCTTCCACCAGGACCGTCGTCGCGCGCATGCCTCCAGTATGGCGGCCCTAGCGGGTGGCGTCGGTGAGGACGAGCGCAAAGGACAGCGGCTCATCCACGGACTCGACGGTGACATCAAACTCGGAGCCCCGCGGGAAGTTGTCAAAGAGCGTGCGGGTGGGGTTTTCCGTGGTGCCGCAGGGCACCGTGCGGGCCTCCTGCCCGGTCACCCGCAGGCGCAGTTCACCCTCAGTTTGGGACGCGCCCTCGGACCCGCAGGCAAGATACGCGGCGACCGTCTGGCCCTCGGAGACGAAGGTGGACGTTACACCGGAGGAGGAGAAGCCCTCAATGGCACCCAGTCCCGTCTCCGGGGCGGGGTGGACGGGCAGCCGGTCCTGTACCGGTGGAAGCTGCTCCGTCGGGGCGGCCTGGGAACAGCCGCCCAGCAGCAGGGCCGCGGCGCCGACGGCGGCGAGGTTTTTCAAGCGCATGGTGCCTCCCGGAATCTGGCAGTCCAGCTGCCAGGCGTTCTGGGAACGGCGGCTGGTCCACGGTGACCTGATAATTGGACAGCGTACAGTACGCGTTTTGGCGGCCCGGGCGGGCTCACCAGCCTTCGGTCAGCACCCGGTCCAGCATGGACAGGAAGAACAGCGCGCTCTCCGACGTGAAGCACAGCGGCGGCTTCACCTTGAGGATGTTCTGCCGGTCCCCGGTGGGCAGCACAATCACCCCGAGCTCCAGCATGCGCTCGCAGATTGCACGGGTCTCCTCGGTGGCCGGTTCCAGCGTCTGCCGGTCCCGGACGAACTCCACGCCCTGGTACAGGCCCATGCCGTGCACCGCACCGATCAGGGCATGCCGGGCCATCAGTTCGCGGAACCCGTCGGTGAGCAGCTGCCCCACGGCGTCGGCGTTTTCCTGCAGCCGCTCCTTCTCGATCACGTCCAGCACCGTGACGCCGATCCGGCTGCTGAGCGTGCTGCCGCCGCCGGAGGAGAAGAACGAGCCCTCATCGGCCAGGGCGGCGGCGATTTCTTTCCGGGTGATCACCGCGCCGAGCGGATGTCCGTTGCCCATCGCCTTGGCCATGGTGATGATGTCCGGCAGCACGCCGTGTTCTTCGAAGCCCCAGAAGTGCCTGCCGAGTCGTCCGTAGCCCATCTGTACCTCGTCGCAGATGTTCACCCCGCCCTGCGCCCGGACCGCGGCGTACACCTGCTGCAGGTAACCCGGCGGCGTGCCGATCGCTCCGGCGTTGCCGTTGCGCGGCTCGGCGATGAACGTGCCAACCGGAGTACCGGCGTCGTTTAGCTGCCGCAGCTGGCGTACGACGTCGGCGGCGTAGGCCGCACCCGCGCCCTCGCCGCGGTGGCGGCCGCGGTAGGCGTTTGGCGCGTCGGCGATGTGGACCCAGTCCGGCCGGGTTTCAAGCGCCCGCGGATTGTCCGAGACGGAGGTGGAAACTGCGTCGGCGCCCAATGACCAGCCGTGGTAGGACTCGTGCACGCACAGTACGTCCGCTCGGCCGGTAAACGCCTTGGCCAGCCGCAGCGCCAGTTCCACGGCCTCGGAACCGCTGTTGACCAGCAGCACCGTATCGAAAGTCTCCGGAACCTTGGCCAGCAGCCGCTCGGACAGCTCGGCCACGGAGGCGTAGTGGAACCGCGAGTTCGTGTTCAGCCGCCGCCACTGCCGTGCTGCGGTCTCCGCAACCACCGGGTGCCCGTGGCCCAGCGCGGTCACGTTGTTCACCATGTCCAGGTAGTGCCGGCCCGAGGTGCTGATCAGGTGCTCTTTCCAGCCGCGCTCGATCCTCGGCGGGGCGTCATAGTAGTGCGACTGCAGGGCATCGTAGGCGTGCGTCCGGCGCTCCAGCAGGGACTCGTCCGCGGCGGGTGCGGCCGCACGGAGGCCGAACAGCGGCGACGGATCCAGGAACCCCGCGGAGAAGCCGGGGAACTCGGACGCCTTGACGAACCGCGGCGGCGTTCCGGGCGCGGGATAAGCCCCCGGCAGCTGCACCCACACGGTCAGCCGGTCCGCGGTTCCAAGCCGGGCGCCGGCGTCTACCGGCCCGTCTTGCGCGTCCAGCCGGAGGCCGGAAAGCACGACGGCGGCGTCAGCGCCTTCCAGCCGGACAGTTCCGTCCGGGGCGGCCAGGGTTCCGGAAAACGGGGCGTGGACGGCCGCCGGCGAGCCGGCACGGAGTTCGACGGCGAGGGCCATGGTCGCTCGGCATCGTTGGCAGCGGCGCGGGTGAGGCGGGCTTCGCCGAAGCGGGTCAGCGCGGCACCCGCGGCAGACGCATCGGCGAGGATGCGCTCTTCTTCGGCTGGGCCGTCGAGCCAGGACCCGTTGCGGAACTCCTCGCTGTCCCAGCTGAAGTCCACCGGGACCGGAGCAGGCAGTTCGGGCAGCAGCGGCAGCCAGGCCGAGGTGTCGGCCGGGGCGGCCAGCTCCATCCCCAGCGCCATCCGAATGGACGCCTCGGCAGCGTTCCAGTCATAGCGGGCCGGGACCTCGAACATGGCCCATTCCCGGTCCAGGGCGTCGGAGGCGTAGTCGTTTCCGGCGTCGATGGTGACCTGGTGTTCGCCGCTGACCGCCAGCACCGCACCCCGCAGCACGATCAGCGGCCATAGTGCCCGCACCTCGGCGTCGGACAGCGGTGCCTGCGCGTGGAAGGCGCGGATCATGGGCAGCACGGTCAGCGGACTGGCCGGGTCATGATGGAAAAGGGCGGAGCAGCCGACGGCCAGTTCGGCCACCCGCCAGCTGTACATCGCGTCGCTGAAGTCGATGATGCCGGCCAGTTCCACATCCCCGTGTGGTCCGGCAGTGCCGACGATGTTGTCATCCGTCAGGTCGCCGTGCACGGCCTGCACCGGCAGCCGGTCCTTTAGCGGCGCCAGGGAAGCACTGATGCGCTCCAGTGTCTGCAGCAGCAGGTCCCGCTTCCACTCCTCGCGGACGAAGGACAGCAGCGCAGCCACCACGTCCTCGCCGTGCCGCAAATCCCACTGCAGGAACCGGTCCAGCCCGGGGCTGTCCAGCCCGGCCAGCGCAGCGCTGGCCCGGCCCAGCCAATCGCCCAGAGCGGACCGCAGGGCCGGTCCCAGGTGCGGCCGGTCGATGACCGGTGTTCCCTCGACGTAGCTCAGCAGGCGCAGGCAGTGCTCCCGCCCGTCCAGCACGGCGGTTTCCACCAGTTTGCCGCTGACGGAGGCCAGCGGAAGCGGGGTGCTGAACCCGGCTGCGGTGAGGCATTCCATGGCGGCGTTCTGCGCCTCGATCTCGGCGCGGGAGAAAGCCGGATTGCTGATTTTCAGCAGCACGTTCGACCCGTCTGCGGCGGTCAGCCGGAAGTTGCGGTCCTGCTGGCTACCCAGTTCCTTGATGCCGGCCACGTCCAGGCCATAGAAATCCCCGGCCAGCCGGACGGCGTCGTCGGCGGAAACAACGGGGCGGGGCAGGCCCTCAGGCGCAATCAGTGCAGACATTGTCAGTTCCCGGATCTGTGGCGGTGGGTATTCAAACGATGATCCGCCATCGTATTCGGGCCCGGAACAGCCCTTCAATGAAGGAGTACATTATGACGCCGCTGCGGCCGCCGTCAGCGTTCAATGGATCAGGCGGAGGTTACCTCTCCGGCACCCGGAGGCTGTACCACCAGCACCGGGCATGCGGCGTGGCCCACCAGGTAGGAGCTCACGGAACCAAACAGGTGGCCGGCGAAGCGGCCGCGGCCGCGCCGCCCGAGAACCAGCATGGAGGCGTTTTTGCTTTCCCCGATGAGCGCTGCTTTGGGATTGCCGTGGATCAGGCGGGCCGTGACGTTGTGGGGCACCTGGTTGCCGAACGCCTTGGCAAGGGCATCCCGCTGCACTTTTTCAGCGCCTTCCCGGAAGTCTTCCGCCTGCAGGACAACATACCGGTCGTACAGCTGCGGGATTTCCCAGCACGTGACCGCTTCGACCGGCACGTCCAGCGGCACGGCGAGTGCCTGGGCTTGAAGAAGCGCCTGGACAGAGCTGTCCGAGCCATCTACTCCCACAATGATCTTCTTGAACTGAGCTGTTTCAGCCATGCCGTCCTCCTCCGGTCTGCCGGCAAATGTACTGCCGGAGAACCGGTGCCGCCAGAGCAGCCCGGTGTCCTCAGCAGGGCTTCGTGGCCAGGCGGCGTCGGTCTGCGTTCATGACTGTCTCCGGCCCTGGCATCCTGCAATCCGGCGGCCGCGTCCAGTGCGCGCTGAATGTCAGCTCCGGTGCTCGCCACGAGCTACACCGGGCCCGCCACCGTAGCCGGGGCAGCGGCGGCGGGTTTGGTGCTGCGCCGGAAGAAGGTCTTCCCGTGCAGGGCGCGCAGGGCATTGAGGATGGTAGCCAGGTCCACGAGCTCCTGGGTGAGCGCGCCGGCCACGGCCGGAATGAACCCGAATGCAGCCACCAGCATCAGCACCACGCTGAGGACGATGCCCAGCCAGATGCTGCCCAGGGCCACCCGCATGGTCCGCCTGCTGATGTCCATCGCGGTGGCGACCTTGGAGATGTCATCGGCGACGATCACGGCGTCTGCCGATTCGCTGGCGGCGGTCGACCCGCGGGCACCCATGGCGATGCCGACGTCGGCGGCCGCCAGTACGGGCGCGTCATTGACGCCGTCGCCCACCATAATCACCGGGCGCAGCGGCAGCTCGGCGACGGCCTTCACCTTGTCCTCCGGCAGCAGTTCGGCACGCACCGAGGAGATTCCCACCGTGCGGCCCATGCTCTCCGCGGTGGCCATGCCGTCGCCGGTGAGCATCACGGTCTCCTGGATTCCCAGTCCGCGCAGCCGCTCCAGGGTGGCTGCGGCGTTGTCGCGGGCCGTGTCGCTCAGGATCAGGGTGCCGGCGAAGCGCCCGTCCACGCTGAGGTACACCACCATCTGACCCGGAGCTAGGTCCACGGCCTGCGTTGAGCCGTCCACTTCCTCAATGAACCGGCGCTTGCCAACGCGCACGGTCCGTCCGGCAATGAAGGCTTCGACGCCGTTGGTCGCCACCTCCTGGGCGGTCTCCGCCGGCTGGACCGGCAGGCCGCGCTCCGCGGCGGAAGCCAGCACGGACGCGGCGAGCACGTGGGAGGAGTACTGCTCCGCAGATGCGGCCAGTCCTAGCAGCTCGTTGGCTGTGAAGCCGTTGACCGGGTTCACCGAGACCAGCTCCGGCCGGCCGTAGGTGAGTGTTCCCGTCTTGTCGAACGCGGCGCTGCGGGCCGCGGCGAGCTGTTCCAGCGTGGCCCCGCCCTTGACGATGATGCCGTGCCGCGCGCAGCGGCTCATTCCGCCCATGAACGCCACCGGTGCCGCGATCAGCAGCGGGCACGGGGTGGCGAGCACCAGCACCTCGGCGAACCGCACGGGATCACCGGACACCGCCCACGCCACCCCGGCGATCAGCAGCGAGACAATCGTGAAGGGGACGGCGAAACGGTCCGCCAGCCGCACCACCGGCGCCCGGGACTCCGAGGCTTCCTGCACCAGGGCGACGATGCGCTGGTACTGGCTGTCCGCCGTCGTCGCCGTGGCCTGGATGCGCACCGCGTGCGTTCCGTTGACCGACCCGCTCATCACCGTGTCCCCCTCGGACCGGGAGACCGGAATTGATTCACCGGTCAGGGACGATTCATCGAAAGCCGCCGCGGGGGAGAGCAGCACACCGTCCACAGGCACCACTTCGGCCGGCTTGATCAGCAGCACGTCGCCCACTGACACCTCGGTGGCCGGAATGTCCTCGGCCAGCTCGGCCGCGGGTTTGCCGGAGGCTTCGTTACCCCCGGTGTCCGCCCCGGACGGCAGCCGGTGTGCTATCTGCGGGGCGCGATCCAGCAGGGCATCGAGTTCGCCCTTGGCCCGGCCGGCCGCGTAGTCCTCCAGCGCCTCGCCGCCGGAGAGCATCAGCACGATGATCAGCGATGCCAGGTATTCACCAACGGCAATGGTGGCGAGCATGGCGATGACGGCCAGGATGTCCAGGCCCCAGTGGCCCCGCTTGATGTCCTGCACCATGCCGTAACCGGTGATGCCTACGATCCCAAGGGTGTAGAGGGTGGCAATCCACTGTGCCGGGCCGGAGGCCCCGGTTCCCCACAGGATCAGGACGACGGCGAGCACCAGCACGGTAGCCGCGACCACCGGATAATTCCGGACCGCGGATGTCAGGCGGGAAGCCGCCGTTTTCGGAGACGCTTCAGAAGAGGCCATGCTTTCGTTTTAGGCCTCTTCCGTCCCAGTTTCCAGCAAGAGAAGACTTGCCTAACCCTATGGGGGACGGAATCGCTCCGCTATGGGCGATCGTTCCGCGGCGCCGCGGAGCAGATGTTGCAAACCGGAGCGAAAGCCGGCGAAACCTAGTGCAGCTGCGCCTCGATCTGCTGCACGCTTTCGATCAACCGGGCGCCAATACCGGCATCGTCCTTCCCGGTGCCGAAATAGACAACTGACAGGGACGCCGGGAGCTGGCCGGGCACCTGTACCGGAACGGCCACCGAGCCTACCCCGTCGATCACTTCGCTGTGGCTGGTGGCATAGCCGCGGCGGCGGGCCAGCCGGGCTTCTTCCCGGTACGGCTGGCCGGGGGCGAGGCGGTTCCAGTGCTCCTCGGAGACCGCGGACTGGATCGCGATGCCGGGTGCGCCCGCGGTAAAGGAGTGGCGGGTGCCCGGGCGCTGGATCAGCGCGGTGCGGCTGTGCCGGGGTTCGACGGCAACCAGGGTGACGCAGTCGTGCTGGTCCCACACGGCGATGAATGCGGTCATGGACAGTTCGTTCGCCAGCACGGTGAGTTCCGGCAGCGCGGCGGACTGCAGGTCCCGGGACACTCCGCGGGCCAGCGCGGCGAGTCCGGGGGCGGCTGAAACCCGGCCCGCGTCGTCGCGCATCACCAGCGAATGCGCCTCCAGGGTGCGCAGGATCCGGTACGCGATGGAACGGTGCACGCCCAGGCCGGCGGAGAGCTCGGCGATGGTCAGCGGCGTCTCCGATTCGGCCAGGAGTTCCAGTGCCTGGATCCCGCGGGACAGGGTCTGGGACTGGGAGCCGGAACCGGTGGACGCAGAAGTCATGCGCCCATCATAGGCTCAGGCAGCTGCCGCACGGCGCCGCTTCCGGGCGGTGACCGCACGGCCAAGCACCCCCTGGCGTGGGCTGAAAAGGTACGCGAGGGTGAAAACTCCGCCCTGGGCCAGCACCACCATAGGGCCGGTGGCGGTGTCCAGGTAGTAGCTGGCGTAAATGCCGGCCAGTGCGCAGCCCGCCGCCAGCGCCGGGGCGATCAGCAGCATGCGGCTGAACCGGTCGGTGAGCAGGTAGGCGGTGGAGCCGGGGATGATCAGCATCGCGACTACCAGGATGACGCCCACGGCCTGCAGGGCGACCACGGAGGTGAGCGCCAGCAGCCCCAGCAGCGCCGCGCCGAGCAGCCGTGGATTGAGACCGACGGCGTGGGCCTGGGTTGGGTCGAACGCGTACAGGGTGAAGTCGCGGCGCTTGAACAGCAGCACGGCCAGGGTCAGCCCGGCCAGGACGGCGACCTGCGCCAGGTCCGCGGAGCTGACACCGAGGAGGTTGCCGAAGATGATGTGGTTCAGGTCCGTCTGGCTAGGTGTCACGGAGATCAGCACCAGTCCCGCGGCGAACAGTGTGGTGAAGACGATGCCGATCGCGGCATCCTCCTTGATCCGGCTGGTATCGCGGACCAGGCCGATCAACCCGACGGCCAGGAACCCGAAGAGCATCGCACCCAGCGCTAACGGCGCACCCGCCACGTACGCCAGCACGACGCCGGGCAGCACGGCATGGGACACGGCGTCGCCCATCAGGGACCAGCCAATCAGCACCAGCCAGCAGGAGAGCACCCCGCACACCACCGATGCGGTCACGGCGGTGGCCAGGGCGCGGAGCATGAAGTCGTAGGCCAGGGGTTCGGCCAGCAGGTCAATCACGGGTTGGCTCCTTCCGCTTCCGCTGCCGTTGCCGGTGTGCCGTCCGCCAGGACGTCCAGCCCGAATGCGCGGGCCAGCTGTTCCGGGCGGAGAACCTCTTCCGGGGACCCGTGTGCCAGGACCCGGCGCATCAGCAGTACCGCCTCGTCGGCCAGCTGCGGGAGGGCGTGCAGGTCGTGTGTGGACACCAGGACGGTCCGCCCGTCCGCTGCGAGTTCACGAAGCAGGCCGGTGATGGTTGCCTCGGAACGCTTGTCGACGCCGGCGAACGGCTCATCGAGCAGCAGCACCGACGCACCCTGGGCTATGCCGCGGCCCACGAAGGCACGTTTCTTCTGCCCGCCGGAGAGCCGGCCGATCTGCCGGTCTGCCAGATCGGTCAGTTCCACCCGCGCCAGCGCGTCGGCGACGGCGTTCCGGTCGGCGGGGCGCGGCCGGCGGGTGGGGCCCAGATGTCCGTAGCGTCCGGTCATCACCACGTCCCGGACACTGACCGGAAAGGTCCAGTCCACGGCCTCGCTCTGCGGAACGTAGGCGACCAGGCCGGACCTGCGCGCCTTGGCAGGGGCAAGCCCGCTGAGCCTCACCGTTCCGGCGTCCGGTTTCACCAGGCCCATGAGGGACTTGAACAACGTGGACTTGCCGGAACCATTCATGCCTACCAGCCCGCAGACCCGGCCCGGCTGGACGGCGAGGCTGACGCCGTCGAGCGCCGGAACGTCGTCGTACCTAACCGTGACGGAGTCCAGTTCAAGCGCGGCGGTCACTGTCCGCCGGACCCGGTGAGCGCGCTGATGATGGTCCGGGTGTCGTGCCGGATCAGGTCGAGGTAGGTGGGTACCGGCCCGCCCTGTTCGGAAAGCGAGTCGACATACAGGACGCCGCCGAACGCCGTACCGGTGGCCTTGACCACCTGCTGCATGGGGGCGTCGGAGACGGTGGACTCGCAGAAGACTGCGGGAACCTCGTTCTCCCGAACGAACTCGATGGCGGCGGCGATCTGCTGCGGGGTGGCCTGCTGCTCGGCGTTGACGGCCCAGATGTAGCGCTCGCTGAGGCCGGCGTCGCGGGCCAGGTAGGAGAACGCGCCTTCACACGTGACCAGGGCGCGCTGGTTTTCCGGCAGGGCGCCGAGTTCAGCGACCAGCTCGTCCTGGACGTCCTGCAGCTCCTGCTTGTAGGCCTCGGCATTGGCGCGGAAGGCTTCTGCGTTGTCCGGATCCAGTTCGGCGAAGGCCGCCGCCATGTTATCCACGTAGACCTGCGCGTTCAGCGGAGACATCCAGGCATGCGGATTGGGCAACCCCCGATAGGCGTCCTCGGCGATGTTCACCGGGCTAATGCCGCTGCTCACCGTCACCCGCGGAACCTCGAGGTCCGCGGTGAACTGCTCGAACCAGGCCTCGAGGTTCATGCCGTTGTCAAGGATGAGGTCTGCCTGCGAAGCCCTGCGGATATCCCCGGGGGTGGGCTCATAGCCGTGGATTTCGGCGCCGGGCCTGGTGATGGATTCGACCTGGAGGTGGTCCCCTGCGACGTTCGCGGCAATATCCGCCAGCACCGTGAAGGTGGTCAGGACCACGGGCTTGTTGTCGCCGGAGCCGGAGCCGGAGCCGGAGCCTGCGCTGCCGGAGCAGGCTGTCAGGACGAGGAAGAGTGCGGCGGCCGGCAACGCTGCCAGCCGGCGGAAACGAGGGGAGGAACTCATGCCGAAACCATAAGTTCGGCAGCATGATTAAACAAGTTCGCTTAACCGAACTTAGACCCGGACACGGGATCGGGACGCGGAATTGGACGCGCGGTTGTTGCGCGGGGCAGCGGCCCGCATCGGGTTGACCGTAGCGCTGTGACCGGGTTTGGCGTCAGGGAAGGCGGCGGCGGCTCAGCAGGCCGGATCCCAGCAGGAGCAGCCCGCCGGCCAGGGGCCACCACAGGTACATCGATATTGTTCCGCCCACGAAGGCCGTAACCAGCACAGCGATCATCACGGCGCTGACCAGCAGCACCCCCGCCACGATCCGGGCCCGTCCGCGGTGCGGGGGCGGGATAGGCGGCAGCCAAGTGGGGCGCTCATCGATCCACTCCATCCGGTCAGTGTAGAAGTGAAGGAGCCGTCTGCCACCCCGCTCCCGGTAAATTATTTTCGGGTGCGCCGAACCCGGGCCCGCCGGCGTCGTGCATCCCTTTTCTCTGCGGCGCTGAACTGGCACAGTGGCGTGCAACCACTTCCAAACCTGCGGAGGAGTACGTATGGAATCGAGCGACCTGTTAGTTGACGCATTCGGCCGGCTCCCCTCCACCGTGCGGCGGGTGGTGCACGGACTGAGCGCGAAGGACCTGAACCACCGGCCGTACCCGGACGGGAACTCCATCTCCTGGCTTGTCTGGCACCTCGCCCGGGTGGAGGACGCCCAGGTGGCGGCTGTCGCCGGGCACCAGCAGGTGTGGACCGCCGAAGGCTGGGTGGACCGGGTGGGCCTCCCGCTGAAGGCCGAGGATACCGGGTACGGGCACACGTCCGAGCAGGTTGCCAAGGTACAGGTGCAGTCCGCTGAGGTGCTGCAGGGTTACTACGACGCCGTGAGCGCCCGGACCATTGACTTCGTCTCCGGTCTGTCCGCGGAGGATCTGGACCGGGTGGTGGACACGTCCTGGGATCCGCACGTGACCCTCGGGGTCCGGCTCGTCAGTTCCCTGGCCGACTGCCTGGAGCATGCGGGCCAGGCCGCCTACGTGCGGGGGATGCTGGCTGCCGGGGGACCGTCGTGAATATCGTGACGAGCCTGTCGGAGTCCTTCAAGGCCATGGCGGTGGCTCGCGCCTACGGTGAACCCGTGCAGGTCGGCTCCGAGACCCTGATGCCGGTGGCACTGGTCCAGGCCGGTTTTGGCGGCGGGGGAGATGCCGACGGCGACGGCGGGGGAGGCGGCGGCGGACTGGTCCTGCCGCTTGGGGTTTATGCCGGAAAGGAGGGCGGGCCGGCGGTGTTTCGGCCGAACCCGGTGGCGCTGATCGCGGTCATGACCCCGCTGGCGTGGGTCCTGATGCGCGGGATGCGCTCGCGGAGATAGGGCGGCGCACTACGAACCGATGGTCAGCAGCAGCGCATCGCACGCAGAAGCGCAGCGGTGGCAGGCCTCGGCGCAGATGCGGCAGTGGTCGTGGGCAGCGGCGTGCTGCTCACATTCACCCGCACACCGGCGGCACGCCGCGGCGCAGGCGCGGACAAGCTCGACGGCGGATGCGTAGTCCTTCCCCGCCCTGGCCAGCACTTTTCCGGTGGCCGCACAGACCTCCGCGCAATCCAGGTCTGTGCGGATGCAGCTGACCATATCCCCGAGCATGTCCTCGCCGAGGCAGGCATCCGCGCACGCAGTGCAGGTCTGGACGCAGTCGAAGCACGCTTCGATACATGCGGCGAGTGCTTCCATGTCCACAGTGGAGTTCCCTGCCGGGTGGGACGTCAGCATGTCTTTGATCAGGCTCATCGCGTGCTCCTTGTTTTCGGTGGCTTGCCGGGTCCGGCTCGGGCATGCCGCGAGCCTAGCCAAGTGCCGGCAAAGCCCTCAAGGACCGTGCGGCATTTTGCCCCCGGACTAGGCGGGTGCATAGAATCGGCGTAGCCTGACAAGGCCGGTTGCCCGGTTCAGGCTTTGGGGCTTTAGCTCAGTTGGTAGAGCGTTTCGTTCGCAATGAAAAGGTCAGGGGTTCGATTCCCCTAAGCTCCACAGGGTTCGGTCCCGCCCTCTCCGCCCAGCGGGGAGGGCGGGACTTTTTTATGCCCGAGTATGAAGTTCCCAATGGGTGTCAGGGGAGCGGTTCGGCCTATATTTGCCGCAGCCACGTAACGCACATCACACGGAGGAATAAAGCGTGAACAACAAGGAACTGGTCCTCGATTTCTACGAGAAATACAACAACCGCGACGTCGAGGGCGTCATGGCCTACCTGGGGGACACCTACATCCAGCACAACCCCTGGGTGGCCGACGGCCCCGAAGCGTTCCGCCGTTTTGTGACCTACCTGCGCGAGAACTATCCGGACGGCCGCAATGAAGTGAAGCGCGCGATTGCCGACGGCGACCTGGTGGCGCTGCACGTCCACTCCCGCCGCGTTCCGGGCGAAGAAGGCCGGGCCATCGTGGACATCTTCCGGGTCGAAGACGGAAAGGTCGTTGAGCACTGGGACGTCATTCAGCCGATCCCCAAAGAGATCTACCCGCCCATCAATGACAACGGTTACTTCTAGCCAATCCGCCGTGCCCGTTTAAGCTGGAGGGATGCTGCCCCGGGACACCCCCAGACTCCGGTTCCGTGAGATGACACCGGAGGACCTTGACCTCATGGCCGGCCTGCTGGGCGATCAGGAGGTCATGGCGTACTACCCGGCACCCAAGACCCGGGACGAGGCGGCCGCCTGGATCGCCTGGAACGAGGCAAACTATGCCCGCCACGGCTACGGTCTCTGGATCGTGGAGACGCACGACGGCGAGTTCCTGGGGGACTGCGGCCTCACCTGGCAGAGGATCAACGGCGAGAAGACCGAGCTGGAAGTCGGCTATCACATCCGCTGCGACCGGCAGGGCCGCGGCTACGCGACGGAAGCTGCTGCGGCCTGCCGGGATTTCGCCCGTGAAACCTTGCTCGAGCCCCGGCTGGTTGCCATCATCCACCCCGAAAACGCTGCCTCGCGGCGGGTAGCGGAGAAACTGGGCATGTCCCCGGTCGACGAGGACCACGGCGGACCCATCCAGGTGCGAACGGTGATGGGCATGAACCTCAGCTAGGCGGACTCCCGGCCGTGCCGGTAGCCCCGGCGGACCTCGGCGATGGCCCGGGCAATGTTCGGGTCCCGCCCGGAGGCCGTCATGATCGTGTCGAAGTCCGTCAGCCCCACGTCGCCGTGGCGGACGGTCACTTCAATCTCCGTCCGTTTGGCGCTGTGCGGGCGGCACGGCTGTCCCGCCATCACCGGGTTTCCCGCCAGCGCGGCGCGGCCGGTGCGCACCATGCGCATCTCCCCGCCGACGTCATCCCGGAAGCGGAAGGTCTTCCCCTTCCTGGCGGTCATCAGTTCACGCCACTGCTCGCGCTGCAGCGTCGGCGCAGCGGGGAAAAACTGCGCGACGGCGCCGTTCAGGGCGGCGGTCTCCGCTTCCTCCCGGCGCGGGCGCAGGACGAGCCGCTCCCGAAGGATGAGAAGCGGGTAGACCACCAGGAGGACGGCAAGCGCCACGGCGATGAAATTGAACCCGCCGAAAATGATGAACGCGGCGGCTGTAAAGACCAGCCGGCTCACTGCCTTTTCCGAATATGTTCGCGGCGGCGTATACGGAACTCCCACCCGCACGCTGGATTCTTCACTCATGCCCATCCGCCTTTCAGCTCTGCCAGGGCTTCTGCTTCCCGCGCCAGCCGGGTGGCTTCGCGCAGCTCTGTATCGAACGTGTTGCCGGGACCGGCAGGAATCCCGGCGGACAGGCCGCCCAGCCCGTCCAGCCTTAACCGGCTCTGCTCCACGGTGACGGCGAGGCGCAGCTCAGCCTGTGCCTTAACCAGGTCTGCCAGCAGCTGGTGGACCTTCTCCCGCCGGGAGCGGATTTCCGTGAGATGGGCGTCGGCCATTTCCTCGCGGTCAGCCGCCAGTGAGTGCATGCGCCGCGCCGTCCCGGCCAGGGTCAGGACGGCCGGGGAAGGGCTGGCAGGCATGACCTTCTCCACTGCTTCCCGCCGCAGCCGGTAGGCCTCGGCGACCGAGGCGAAATGGGCGGCCGTTTCTCCCGCCACCCGTTCCTGTTCCTCAAGGGTTCGTCCAGCTGCCCGGGCTGAGACCATGGCAGTTTCAAGCCGCGCATGGATTTCGTCGTGGTGGGCCCGAGGCGGCGGAAGCGTCCCACGCCGCGCATCGATGTTCGCCCGCAGGCTGCTGCCCGCTCGGCGCAGATCGTGGAGTAACCGGGCCATGATTCTCCTCAGCCGGGAATGGTTCCGGACTCCCGATGCCCCTCGGCTCTCTGCCTGGAGCCGCCGTGCATCAGAAGGAAGTGTGCAGGAGTCTAGCAGTGGCGGACAGCAGCCGGGATGGGGTTGCACAGATTAGTTGGGCGCCCGCCGGGAGATCTCCCGGCGTGAGTCCTGCCACGTGCGCCGCGTGTGGATTATCCCTATCTGCCGCCCGGATGCAACGGTGCGGTCCGGTATCGGCCGCTCAACAGAACCAGAAATCCCATGTTCCTGCGTTATGCTCCCATATCATGGCTGCGCGTAAATCCTCCGTGTTCACCACGGCAACCACCTTCGGACGCCTGCTCTCCTTCCTCGGGGTCAGTGTGCTCTGCGGAGTGCTCACTGCAGGGCTGTTCGTTCCCATGGCCGCAGGAGCCGGATCAGCGGCATCGGCCTCCATCACCTTCTTCGACGGACTGCCCGCGGACCTGGAGCGAGCCACGCTGGCCACGCCCACCCGGATCGTTGCGGCGGACGACTCGCTGATCGCCACGCTGTACGAGGAGAACCGCCAGCCGGTCACCTTCGACCAGATCTCCCCGCACATGGTGGACGCACTGCTTTCAGTCGAGGACTACCGCTATTACGAACACGGCGGCGTGGACGTGCAGGGCATTTTCGGAGCCATCGCCAGCAACGTGGCCAGCGGAACCAACCGCGGCGCCTCCACCATCACCCAGCAGTTCGTCACGAACGTGCTGATCAACTCCGCCAATGAACGCGGGGAAGAAGCCACCTACAGCGGCAGCAAGGGTGTCTCCGACAAGGTTCGGGAAATCCGGCTGGCCATCGCCGTAGAAAACGAGATGACCAAGGACGAGATCCTTGAGGGCTACTTCAACATCGTTCCCTTCACGGGCAACACCTATGGTGTGCAGGCGGCGTCGCAGTACTTCTTCAGCAAGGACGCCAAGGACCTGAACATCCAGGAATCCGCGCTGCTGGCCGGTCTGGTCAACGGCCCGGGCTACTACGATCCCCAGACCTATCCCGAGCGGGCGCTGGAGCGCCGCAACCTGGTCCTGGGCACCATGCTCGAACACGGCAAGATTGACCAGGCGCAGTACGACGCCGCCGTTGCCACTGGCCTGGACCTCAACGTCACGCCCACCAAGCAGGGCTGTGTTGCCGCCGAGCAGGCACCCTACTTCTGCGACTACGTGAAGAACCTGATCCTCAACAGCGAAGAGTTCGGTGCCACCAAGGCCGAGCGTGAGTCCGTCCTCTACCGCTCCGGCCTGACGATCAAGACGACGCTGGACCCGGCGGTCCAGCAGGCCGCCCAGGACGCGGTCAACGACACTGCCAGCCCGGACACCACCGCCGGCCAGGTGGGCCACTCGATGATCAGCCTGCAGCCGGGTACCGGCAACATCCTGTCCATGGCGCAGAACACCCGTTTCACCCCGGGGGACAACCCCGGCGACTCGGTGCTGAATTTCAACGTGGACCAGTACCAGGACGGGGATAAGGAAAAGAGCCTGGGCGGTATTGGCGGCTTCCAGCCCGGTTCGACCTTCAAGCCGTTCACCGTTGCGGCCTGGGTTGACGCGGGCAAGTCCCTCGGCACCCAGCTGGACGGGCGCAAGAAGACCTATCCGCAGGGTGACCGCTGGACGGCAAGCTGCCTCGACGGCGGCGCCTACGTTGAAGGCGCAGCCAACGGCTGGACCCCGCAGAACTACGGCGACACCAACTATGGAGACGCCACCGTGCTGCGCGGGCTGGCCCAGTCACTGAACACCATCACCTTCTCCACCGCCAAGCAGCTGGATCTGTGCCGGATCATGGAGATTGCCGAGTCCATGGGCATCCACGACGGCAAGAGCGCGTCCGGGCAGGAAGAATCCCTGTCCGTCAACCCGTCTGCCCTGATCGGCGGCGTGGAAGACGTCTCGCCGATGGCCATGGCGCAGGCCTTCGCCGGCTTCGCGGCCGAGGGCAACGTCTGCGAGCCGCGGGCACTGCTGGAAGTCACCGCAGCCAACGGCAAGACCTACGACGTGCCGGAACCCGACTGCGAACAGGTGATCTCCAAGGAGACCGCCCGCGGCGTGAACTATGCGACGCAGGAAGTCATGAAGTCCGGTTCCGGGTCGCAGCTGTTCTACGGCGGCCAGCCCATGGCCGGCAAGACCGGAACCAATGACTCCCGGTCACAGACCTGGTTCATCGGCTACAACTCGGGAATGGCAACGGCCAGCTGGATCGGCAACTGGAAGGCCGGAAACGAGTCCCTGTCCGGTCTGGAGATTGGCGGCCGCCTCTACCCCGAAATCGACGGCTCGCTCATCGCTGCCCCCTCCTGGGCGAAGTTCATGCAGCAGGCCGGCAGCCTGTACCCCGGCGAGCCCTTCGCCAACCCGCCGGGCAATCTCCTGACGAATCCGACTCCCAGCCCGAGCCCGACGAAATCCGAAGAACCCGAGGAGGAGGAGGAGAAGCCGGCCCCCAAGCCGTCGGCCACTCCGGTTCCGCGCCCAACCGTCGAGCCTCCGGCACCCGAGCCCACCCCCACCACGGCTTCTCCGGAGCCCACCCCCTCAACACCGGCAGCCGTGGTGCCGAGTCCAAGTGACACCAAGACCCCGGAGGCTGGCAGCCCCTAGGGACTGCCTCACCGCGGCAGGAAAAACTGCAAGTCAGGACGGAAGGCCCCGAGTCGGATAGTGTTTCCGCTCGGGGCCTTCCGCGCTCCCTCCGCCGGCTGCGCCGGGCGGAGAACTCTTCTGGAGGATCAAGTGACGAAAAACCTGCCGGCCATATCGGTCCGGGGCCTCACCAAGAGGTACGGCGCAAAGACGGCGGTGGATGACCTGTCCTTCGACGTGGAAGCCGGAAGTGTGTTCGCTTTCCTGGGCACCAACGGGGCAGGAAAGTCCACCACCATCAGCTGCCTCACCACCGCCATCGCCTTCGATTCCGGCTCGGCCGAAGTAGGCGGGCATGACGTACGTTCCGCAGGTGAGGGCGTCCGTTCCCGGATCGGCGTCGTCTTCCAGGAATCCGTCCTCGACCCGCTGCTGACCGGCCGGGAAAACCTGCGCGTGCGTGCGCGCTTCTACTCCGCGGACCGCGCGGACAACGAGGCGCGCATCAGCGAGCTGTCAGACTTGATTGGGCTGGGCAGCTTCATTGACCGCCGCTACGGAACCTACTCCGGCGGCCAGCGCCGGCGCGTGGACATTGCCCGGGCACTGCTGCACGCACCGCCCATCATCTTCCTGGATGAGCCCACGGCCGGGCTGGACCCGGCCAGCCGTGCAATCGTCTGGTCCACCATCCATGACCTCCGTGACCGGCACGGACTGACAGTCTTCCTCACCACGCACTACATGGAGGAAACGGAGGAAGCGGACCGGGTCTGTATCATCGACAGCGGCCGGATCATCGCCGACGGCACCCCCGCGGAGCTGCGCGCCGCGTACAGCTCCAGCATCCTGACCATTACGACGGCGGACCGGGCAGGCCTCACGGCGGCGGCGGCGGAACTGGGCGGCTCCGTGGAAAGCGCGGAAGGCGCCGTCGTACGCATTGGCGTGGAGACCGCCCAAACGGCCCGGCAGATCCTGGCCCGGCACGGGGCCTCCGTGCAGGACTTCGAATTCCGCCACGGCACCATGGACGACGTTTTCCTGGCCCTAACAGGCCATGGGATCCCCGCCCCGGCGGTTGAAGGAGCCGAGAAATGAACGTTGTCCTGGACATCACCACCCGTAACCTGCGGCTCTTCTTCCGCGACCGGCTGGGGGTGTTCTTCTCCCTCGTCTCCGCCCTGGTGGTCTTCCTGCTGTACACCCTGTTCCTGGGCAACCTGCAGACTGAAGGGCTGGGCCAGTCCTTCCCGCAGGCCACGGAGGACGAGATCCGCGGCTTTGTGGACAGCTGGATGTTCGCCGGAATCCTGGGCATCACCACCATTACGACGGCGCTGGGCGCCATGGTGGTGTTCGTGGAGGACTCCGGGTCCGGCCGATTCCAGGACTTCCTGGTCTCGCCGATCCGGCGGGAGAAGCTGATTCTGGGCTACCTGCTCTCCGCCGTGCTGATCTCCATGGTCATGACGGCATTGGTGCTGGTGGTGAGCCTGGTGTACCTGTTCGTGGTCAGCGGTGTGACCCTGGCCGCCGTGCCCCTGCTGAAGATCTGCGGATACCTGACGCTGGCCTGCTTCGCCTTCTCTGCCCTCAGCGCGTTTGCCGTGTCCTTTATCCGCACTCCGGGAGCCTACTCCGCGCTGTCCACAATCGTCGGCACCGTGCTGGGCTTCATCGCCGGGTCCTACATTCCGGTTGGCAATTTCCCCGAGGGCGTGCGCCAGTTCGTGAGCGCCCTGCCGTTCCTTCAGTCCTCCATGCTGGTTCGGCAGGAAATGACCGCAGAAACACTGCCCGCCATGACTGGGGACCAGCCTGCGGCGATCGAGGAACTGCAGGGCGTCTTCGGCATCACGGCGCAGGTGGGGGACTGGCAGGTGGGTGCCTGCTACGTGGTCTTTGTGCTGCTGGCGATGACCGTGGTGTTTACCCTTGCGGCGGCCATCCGAATCCGCGGGCGGGTCCGCGCCTAGTCGTCTTGGACAGCGTCCCGGAGCCCGCTTCGGGCTCCGGACCCAGCCGGCGATCCCTGCGGGGCTACCCGGAGCCCGTGAACGTCAGGTACAGCAGCACGGCGTTCAAGGTGATCAGCAGGCCGGCCACCAGGGCGCCCAGGGCGGTGGTCCACCACCGGTTGCGGTGTTCGCCCATCAGGTCTGCCCGCGTGGTCAGCCACAGCAGCGGCACCAGGGCGAACGGGATGCCGAAGGACAGCACCACCTGGCTCAGCACCAGCGCCCAGGTCGGGTCAACCCCGGCAGCCAGGATGGCCAGTGCCGGCAGCAGCGTGATCAGCCGCCGCAGCAGCATGGGAATGCGCACCTTGAGCAGTCCCTGCATGATCTCCGCACCCGCGTAGGCGCCGACCGACGTCGAAGCCAGGCCGGACGCCAGCAGGCCCAGTGCGAAGAGCAGCGCAACGCCGCTGCCCAGGGCACTGCCGATCGCGGCGTGGGCACCTTCCAGGGTGTCCGTGCCCTCCACCCCCTGCAGGGATGTGGCCGCCAGCAGCAGGATGGCTAGGTTGACGGTGCCGGCCACCGCGAGGGCAATGGTCACGTCCCAGCGGGTCGCGCGGATCAGCGTGGAGGTTGTCAGCCCGGCGCTGCGCTGCGGAAAACGGTCCCGGGTCAGCGCGGAGTGAGCATAGATCGCATGCGGCATGACCGTGGCCCCGAGGATCGATGCCGTGAGCAGGACCGAATCCGGGCCGTCGAACCGCGGAACCAGGCCTTCCGCCACGGCGCCGGGATCCGGGGGAGCGACGAAGATGCCGGCGGTGAAGCCGACGGCGATGATCGCCATCATCGAAACAATCACGTATTCGAAACTGCGGTGCCGTCCGCTGCCCTGCAGGGCCAGCACCGCCATGGACACACCGCCGGTGATCACACCGCCAAGCAGCAGCGGAAGGTCAAAGAGCAGCCAGAGCGCGACGGCGCCGCCAATCACCTCGGCGACGTCGGTGGCCATGGCCACCAGCTCAGCCTGCAGCCAGTACAGCCTCCGGCCAGGAGCGGAACGGACCCGCGCGCCGAGCAGCTCAGGCAGGCTGCGTCCGGTGGCCAGGCCCAGCTTCGCGGAAAGGTACTGCACCAGCCACGCCATGACGTTTCCGGCGACCACTACCCACACCAGCAGGTAACCGAAGCGGGCGCCGGCGGTCATGTTGCTGGCCACGTTGCCCGGGTCCAGGTAAGCCACCCCGGCGACGAGCGCCGGGCCAAGAAGCCAGGGCAGCCGTGTGCGCGCCCTGGGTCGGGTGGCCCGGGGCATAGGGTCCGGTGGGGCGGCCTTATGGAGCATAAGGCCAAGGTAACACCGAGAGTTCGGAGCACCTAACAGTTTTTAGCAGGTGTGCTCAACAATTCCGGACCCCGTGACCCAGGGCGCAGTGCGGCACGGCCCGGCACCTATGCCAGCGGGTCGGTTCCGGACTCTCCGGCAGCTGCCGCGCGGGTGCTGTGCTGGAGAACAGCCAGCCAGGCCAGCGCGCCCGCGACCGGAAGCAGGAGCACCACCGCGAACCAGAACACCCGCCTTCCTCCCGTGGTTTCCCCGGTCCGGAACAGGCTGATCAGCGCACCGGCCGTCAACGTCAGGACAAGCAACGCAAGCAGCACTGCGGCAGGAATCCACATGAGGAAATCAACGGACATGGTCGGTGCACTTTCAGGCTGGCCAATAGGAAGTAGAGCAGGAAGCGCGGGGGGGGCACTGCGTGCCGGAAGAGCTGATCGGCCAGTGCTACACGAAAGACTATGGCTCGCCCGGCCGCCGCGGCATCATCCCTGAAGATGACTTTCGGATATGACGGCATCATCCCTTGGTTCCCGGGTGGGGAGCGGCGGTGACTAGGGTTGCAGCATGCCTGAGCGTCCGTCCGCGTCCCGTACCTTCACCGCGGCCATGGCCGGAGCAAGCCTTCCCATGGCGCTGCTGATGCCGCTGTAGATCACCGCAGGACGGATACTCTTTGGGGTCGAGGGGCACCTGGTTTCGGTCTTCGCGCTGACCGGACCGGCTGACCGGCAGCCCGCGGCACATCTATGACTCCTGTCCAGGGCTGGCTGCCTGGACCGGGTAGGGCGCCCGCTGCCACGGCAGCCGGCCGGTTACCTCCAGCTGCAGCGAATAGCTCAGGAAGGTCCGGATGAGCACGATCACCGCGAGCACACCGAGGGACTCGAACGTGGGTGTCACCGCGACCGTACGGATGATATCCGCGGCCACCAGCAGCTCAAGGCCCAGCAGGATGGCCCTGCCCAGCTGCTGCCGGTACACCTCATAGACCCTTTCGCTGCGCTGCAGCAGTCCACGGGCGGCAAGCACGGAAGCTACGAAGGCGCCGGCCACAATCGCGGCAACCCCGGCCAGGTCCACTACGGAACCGGCCGTCTCAATGAAGTAATGAAAGTCCATCCCGGTGACCGCTCCTGCCCGCCTGGAAGGTACCCTGCGCACGCTTCACCATCAACTGAGCTCCAGCCGGCGGCGTGGTGTCAACGCGCGGCGGCCCCGGGGGCGTGCAGGGACGGATAGTAGAACTCGAAGTCGTCATACGGATCCCGCCAGGCTGAATCGTCCCGCGCAATACGCGCGACGGCGGCTGCCGGCACCCAGCGGTTGTGGGCCTGGCCGTCGTCGTCGATCCAGTGCACCAGCACCTCGCTGCGCGTCCACGCTACGGCTTTGCCGTCCACCATCGTCGTCCCGAAGCGGCAGCGCACGTACGGTTCCTGCCGGTACGGGGCATGTGACACCGGGTGGCGGGCCGAGGGGCTGCGGAAGGGGACTGCATGTGCGGTAAGGGTCATGCGCCTACTGTTGCCGACGGCACTGACATTGGGTCCGCGGAAGGGCCGCGGACGGCCAGGTTAGGAAGCCAGGTCCCGCCATTTCGCGGCGGCACGGTTACCCAGGGAAGCGCTGCTGTCCTTCACCTTCCGCGGAATCATGCGGATGACCGGAGCCAGATCGGCACGCACCGAACGCTGCGGCTGGACCGGACGGGCGGTCTCGAAACGCTGGGTCTGTGCAGGACGCTGCGGCTGCGCCGGAGCCTGCTGCGATGCAGTCTGCTGCGCTGTGGTTTTGCCCGGCCGGTTCATCAGCAGGTAGGCCAGGGCAACGGGTGCAATCAGCAGGGAAATCAGGGTGAGGGTGCCTAGGGCATAGAGCGCCAGCATGGCGTAGAAAGGCCGGTCGAAGAGGGACGCCACAAAACCGGCGCTGCCCAGGAGCATCCACAGCCAGAAGATGATGAGGGCGCCCATGACGGTGCGGGCGCGGCGGAAAAGCATCACGGAGCGACGGCGTGCCGAAGGCGCGCTTGCCTGAGACTCACTGCCCATTTCGTTCTCCCCCAGCTACAAGAGCCCAAGACCGGCGGACCCTACCGCTGATATTAGTCCCTTTTGGTCCGTAACTCTGGCATACACAGGCAACAATGGTTTGTGTCGTTCTCCGAGAGGAATATTTTGCGCTCCGCCCCCGGCCCCGGTTTGCTGTTCGTGCTGGTCTCCGCCATGGGAGCCGGGCCGGTCATGAACTACGGTATCTCCGCTACCAGCACGCTGATCATGGCTGAACTAGGCATCAGCGAATCCCAGTTCGGCCTGCTCGCGGCCACCTGTTTCGCCAGCGCTGCGCTGTCCTCTATGTCCCTGGGCCGGCTGAGCGACCGCGTCAGCTCACGCTCCCAAATGCTGATCATCTTTGGCGGCACGGCCCTGGCCCTGGTGCTGATGGCCGTGTCCGGGAACTACCTGTGGCTGCTCGTAGCCGTCCTGCTGTCCGGGCCGGCACAGGCCATCTCCAACCCCACCACCAACCGGATCATCATCCACGCGGTCCAGCCGGGAAAACGGCCGGGGTGGATGGGCATCAAGCAGTCCGGCGTGCAGGCCAGCCAGCTGTTTTCCAGCCTGTTCTTCCCGGCCGCGGCCCTGTTCGCGGGCTGGCGCGGAGCCGCCGTCGGAGCAGCACTGGTGCTGGGCCTGCTGCTGGCCTACGCCTGGCAGCGGCTGCCGGCAGAACCCCGTGGAACGTCGGGAACGGAGCGGGAACGTCCGTCCGCCGAACGCCGTTTCCCGGCGTCGGTGTGGCTGCTGGCCGCATTCGCGCTCTTCTCCGGTGCAGGCATGCAGGCCACCAACGTCTACCTGCCGCTGTTTGCGCAGCGGGAACTTGGCTTCTCGCTGCTGCTTGCCGGCGCCACGGCCGCGGCCGCCGGAGTGGTGGGGGTGGCCTCCCGGGTGCTGTGGGGCCGGCGCATGGCCGAAGGCATCCGTGCCTCAACCCTGTTGCTGATCCTGGCCGCCGGGGCCATCTGCGGCGCGGCGCTCCTGCTGGCCGCCGGAGAAACCGGCAACCCGGCGCTGCTCTGGGCCGGTGTGGTATTCCACGGCGCGTCCGTCCTCGGCGTGAACGTCGTGGTAATGGCCGGCGTCCTGCGCGAGGTACCCAAGGAACGGGTGGGAGCGGCGTCGGGCGCCGTATCCCTGGGCATGTACGCCGGGTTCGCCACCGGCCCCCTGGCGATGGGCCTGCTCCTCGAATACTCCGGGGCCTTCCTGGACGGCTGGATCTTCATCGGAGCGTCCTACCTGGTGTGTGTGCTGGTGGGCCTGGCCTATCTCCGGCTCGGCCGGCGGGCGGCCGGATCCGGTTTTCACAGTTCCGGCACAGCAGCGGATCAGGACGGCGAACGCCCCGAAGGGGAGATCGGAACCGGAAGGGACGCGGCCGGGACCGGAAACCCCCACCGGCCGGAGTAGGGCCCCTGCCATCCGGACTGGCCTAACCCGTGCTGCCCGGTTCCGGCGAGGTGGAGGGAGTCCGCCCGGTTCCGCCGGAGTCTGTGTGCCGCGGGCTGTCCGGGTTCAGCAGCGAGTGTTTCCGGCTGTAGAACCAGTACACGGCCATTCCGATCAGCAGCCAGACGGCGAACCGCAGCCAGGTTTCCCAGTGCAGCTGGGAAATGAGGAAGGCCGAGGCCAGCACACCGAATGCCGGGATCCAGGGCATCAGCGGGAGCCTGAACTCCCGCGGAGCATCCGGCTGGGTTCGGCGCAGCACAATAACGGCGATGCAGACCACCACGAACGCTGCCAGGATGCCGATGTTGGTCAGGTCCGCCACGGCGCGGATCGGGAAGAAGCCGGCGAGCAGGGCGGAGACACCGCCGGCAATCCAGGTCACGCGCTGCGGGGTGCCGTTGGAGTCGGTGCCGGAGAACCACCTCGGCAGCAACCCGTCCCGGCTCATCGAGAACCAGACCCGGGTCACACCGAGCAGGAACGTCAGCATCACGGTGAGGATGGACAGCACAGCGAACGCCGAGATCACGGTGGCGATCACCGGCAGCCCAACGTTCTGGAACGCGGAGGCAAACCCCGCCGTCGGGCTGATCTCGGTGTAGTTCTGCATGCCGGTGAGCACCAGGGTGGCCAGGACGTACAGCACCATGGCTATGCCGAGGGACAGCAGGATGGCCTTGGGCATGTGCTTCTTGCCGTCCTTGGCCTCTTCCGCCGCAGTGGACATGGCGTCATAGCCGAACACCGCGAAGAACACCGTGGCGGCACCGGTGAATACCGGCCCGAAGCCGTTGGGCAGGAACGGGGTGTAGTTAGAGGTGTTGATGAAGAAGATGCCCAGCCCAATAATGAACAGGATCAGCAGGACCTTCAGGCCCACGGCCACCAGTTCAAACCGGCCGAACGTCTTGGTGCCGCGGCTGAGAATGAACGTGATGAACAGGCAGACCACCAGTGCCGGCAGGTTGACCAGCCCGCCTTCCACGACGTCGCCCGTGCCCTGCATCCACACCGGCACGTCCAGCCCGATTCCGGCCATGAACTCGGTGAAATAGCCCGAGATGCCGATGGCGACGACGGCGACGATCGCCGTGTACTCAAGCAGCAGGTCCCAGCCGATGAACCAGCCAATGATCTCCCCCAGAGCCACGTAACCGTAGGTGTAGGCGGACCCGGCACGCGGCACCATTCCGGCGAATTCCGCGTAGGACAGCGCTGCCGCGGCGCTCGCAAGCCCGGCGATCAGGAAGGAAATCAGGACCGCAGGACCCACGCCCTCGGCGTCGGCCCCTCCGTTTGCAACCAGGCCCGCCAGCGTAAAGATGCCGATGCCGATGATGCCGCCCACGCCGATGGCGGTCAGCTGCCACAGGCCCAGGCCCTTGAAGAGCTTGGAACCGGAGACCTCGTCTTCGGTCAGCTCGATGGGCTTGCGCCGGAAGACGGAGGTTCCTCTGTTGGCCGCGGACATATTGGCTCCCTGGGCATCTTGGACGGTGGTGCTGCATGGAAGTATCTGCCCCGCAGGCCGCGGCCGGAACCCTATGCGGTCTTTTCCCCGTCCGTCCCGGCAAAGCGTGTCCCCGCACGGCCAGGGCGCAGCCCCCGCGGGGACTGCGCCCTGGCCTGTGACGCGGCCTTGCTCCTCGGCGGTACGGGTGGTCTGTTCCGCGAGGGTGTCCCAGATGGACGTGTCGGCGGTTCCGATGTAGTCGACGTCGTAGGCGCGCAGCACGTTGTTGTGCAGGGCCTGCGTTTCCGGCTGGATCTTCGCCACGTGGTCCCGGTTCAGGCCCGTCCCGGTGGCGTTGGCGCGGGTGAAGGTGCGGCCGCTGTGTCAATCGAAGGGCCCGCAGTCTTCCCTTTTCGTTGGGTGTCCTATATAAGGCCACGTCAGAGCGGCTTTCCAGCCCTCCGCTGGGTGCGGCTTCAACCTCCGAATGTGAGCTGCCGCTCAGCTGCGGATAGTGTTGATTGATTCGTTCTTTGAAAGGCCAGTTATGCGCGACCGTATTTCCCATCCCGGACTCTCCGAACTCATCATGTCTGCGGAGCAGGCCGCGGCGATGATCAAGCCGGGGATGACGGTGGCGATGAGCGGCTTCACGGGCGCCGGCTACCCCAAGGCCGTGCCGCAGGCACTCGCCTCCCGGATCGAAGAAGCCCACGCGCGCGGCGAGGACTTCCAGATCAAGGTGCTGACCGGTGCCTCCACCGCCCCGGAGCTCGACGGCGTGCTGGCCAGGGCCCGCGGCATGGAACTGCGCCTGCCGTACCAGTCGGATCCCACGCTGCGGAAACGGATTAACGACGGCGAACTTGAGTACATCGACATCCACCTGGGGCACGTTGCCCAGTACGCCTGGTTCGGGTTCTACGGCCATATTGACCTGGCCGTCATCGAGGTAGTGGGCATCAACGAGGACGGCAGCCTGATCCCGTCCTCCTCAGTGGGCAACAACAAGACCTGGATTGAGCAGGCGGACCGGATCATTCTCGAGGTCAACATTCAGCAGCCGGCCGCGATGGACGGCATGCACGACGTCTACTACGGCACCGCGCTGCCCCCGCACCGGAAGCCGATTATGCTGGTCAACCCGGATGACCGGATCGGTGAGCCCCACCTGCGCCTGGACCCGGAAAAGGTGGTTGCCGTCGTCGAAACTGATGCCCCGGACCGCATGACCCCCTTCGCCGCACCGGACGAAACTTCGCAGCAGATCGCCGGGCACCTGCTTGACTTCTTCGAATCCGAGATTCAGGCCGGACGCCTGACGGACAAGCTGCTGCCCCTGCAGTCCGGCGTCGGCAACATCGCCAACGCCGTGCTGGCCGGACTCTCCGGCGCCGGGTACGCCGGACTCACCGCGTACACCGAGGTCATCCAGGACGGGATGCTGGAACTGATCCGCGACGGCGTAATCCGGGTGGCATCGGCCACCTCCTTCTCACTGAGCCCGGCGGGGATCGAGGAGTTCAACTCCAACATCGAGTTCTACCGCCAGCGGATCATCCTGCGGACCCAGGAGATCTCCAACCACCCGGAGCTGATCCGCCGGCTGGGCTGCATCGCCATGAACGGCATGATCGAAGCGGACATCTACGGCAACGTGAACTCCACCCACGTGGGCGGCACCGCCATGATGAACGGCATTGGCGGCTCCGGGGACTTTGCCCGCAACGGTTTCCTGTCTGCGTTTATGTCACCGAGCACGGCAAAGGGCGGGAAGATTTCCGGAATTGTGCCGATGGCTTCCCACGTGGACCACACCGAACACGACACGATGCTCATCATCACCGAGCGCGGCCTGGCGGACCTGCGCGGGCTGTCCCCGAAGCAGCGGGCCCGGACGATCATCGACAAATGCGCCCACCCGGACTTCCAGCCGCTGCTGCAGGACTACTTCGACCGTGCCAGCCGGGAGTCGGTGGGCAAGCACACCCCGCACCTGCTCGACGAGTCCCTGGCCTTCCACCAGCGGTTCGTGGAGACCGGTACCAGCCTTCCGGAGACGGTGAGCAGCTGACTACTGCGCGGGAATCGTCCTCGGTCAGGGGTCGAGTGACTTTCCGGCGGGCACGGGATCCGGCTTGTCCACGAACTTCAGGCCGATCACGCAGCCGATGATCCCGGCCAGGAAAAGTACCTTGAGCACACCGGGTTCCTCGGTGCCGGTGAACATGGCCCAGGCCACCGTGAGCACGGCGCCCAGACCCGTCCACACCGCGTAAGCGGTACTGATGGGGATGTGCTTCATGGCGTAGCCCAGGCCCGCCATGGACAGGGCGGCCGCAACGGCGAAGATGATCGACGGCGCTAGGACGGTGAACCCGTTGGAAGCTTCCAGGGCGGTGGCCCAGACGGCTTCGAGAACGGCGCTGAGCAGGAGGATGATCCAGGCCATGGCTAGGCCACCAGCTTCAGGCCAACAACGCAGCCGACGATTCCCATCAGCAGCACCACCTTGAGAACAGTGGCTTTTTCGCCGCCGAACAGCATGGCGTAGCCGGCCGTCAGCACGGCGCCGATCCCCACCCACACCGCATACGCGGTGCCCACCGGGATGCCGAGCATCGCCCAGGCGAGGCCTGCCATGCTGGCTGCCAGAGCAAGGACGAAAATTATCGTGGGAACGGGTTTCTTGAAGTTGTTCGACTTCCCCAGCGCTGTAGCCCATACGGCTTCAAGCATTCCGGAGGCGATGAGGACAACCCATGACATGGCTAGCTCCTTGGCCAGTCTTGTCGCGTGCCGGGTACTGAACCGTCGTCCGGGGGCCGGAGTATTCACGGCCCTGCCACTACGGTAGCAAATCCTGGATTTCCGTGCCGCGCGCTGCACCTGTGTTGCACCAGACTACGGACCCGGATGAAGGCGCCGGCGGCAAGGAACCGGAGCCAAGGGGCGCGGCAAAGGATATGCACCCGGCCGTGGTGCAGCAAATCGGCCCGGCGGCGGCACGCAGCCGGTTTCGAGGGGCGGCAAATCGAGCCTGCAGACGCCGATATCGTTAACGGTGTGCCCGCCCAGCACGGGCCTTAGCGCTGACCGGACCCCTTCCTTGAAAGCCGGCCCCGGCAGCAGCCAAGACACTCCTGCACTCCGTTGCGTACGCACTGCTGCGCCCGCCCGGAGTGCCAGAGCGGGGCACTGCGACGCCGGGATTACGGTCCCTGGCGTTTGGAACCTCAACGAAGCGGAGAAGCAATGCCCCACAAGATCATCCTGGACTGCGATCCCGGCCACGATGATGCGGTCGCCCTGCTGCTGGCACACGGCAGCCCGGAGATCGACCTCCTGGCGGTGACCACCGTCGTCGGAAACCAGACACTGGAGAAGGTGACACGCAACGCGCTGGCGATTGCCCGTGTTGCAAATATCACAGGCGTACCCTTCGCGGCCGGCTGTGACCGTCCCCTGGTGCGCACCATCGAAAACGCGCCGGACATCCACGGCGATTCGGGCATGGACGGTCCCGTGCTGCCCGAACCAACAGTGGAACTGGATCCGCGCCACGCCGTTGACCTCATCATCGACACCGTGATGTCCCATGAACCGGGCACAGTCACGCTGGTTCCCACCGGCGGTCTGACCAACATTGCGATGGCCGTGCGCAAGGAACCCCGCCTGGCCCAGCGGGTCAAGGAAGTCGTCCTGATGGGCGGCGGCTACCACGTGGGCAACTGGTCCGCTGTGGCCGAGTTCAACATCAAGATTGACCCGGAAGCCGCCCACATCGTCTTCAACGAGAAGTGGCCGCTGACCATGGTCGGCCTGGACCTCACCCACCAGGCGCTGGCCACGGACCAGGTCGCCGAGCGCATCGCCGCCGTCGGCACCAAGCCGGCCAAGTTCGTTGGCGAACTGCTCGAATTCTTCGGCCACACCTACAAGGACGCCCAGGGCTTCGACTTCCCGCCCGTACACGACCCCTGCGCCGTCGCGTATGTAATCGACCCGTCGGTAATGACCACCCAGCGCGTGCCGCTGGACGTCGAGCTGACCGGAACCCTCACCCTGGGCATGACCGTGGCGGATTTCCGTGCCCCGGCCCCGGCTGACTGCAACACCTCCGTTGCCATGGAACTGGACCAGGACAAGTTCTGGGGCCTGGTGGTAGACGCCCTCGAGCGCATCGGCGAGGTGGACCTGTGAGCGCCACCGCCCAGCGACGCGTCAATGTAGGCGCGCTCATGGCGGCGCTGCTGGCCGCCTGCGTTGCGTTCCAGCTCAACGCCTCCATGCTCTCCCCGGCGCTGGTCACCATCGAAGAGGAACTGAACACCACCTCTGCCGCCGTTGGGCTGACCCAGACGGCGTTCTTCACCGCCGCCGCACTGTTCTCCCTGTTCCTGCCGCGGCTGGGCGACATTATCGGCCGCAAGAAGGTCCTCGCCGGAATGCTGATCGTGCTGACCATCGGTTCGGTGGTCGCGGCCCTTGCCCCCAGCATCGAGGTCCTCTTCGTGGCCCGCCTGATCCAGGGTGTCTCCGGACCCGTGGTTCCGCTGACGCTGATCATGCTGCGCGTCGAAATCCGCGACGCCAAGCTCTACGGCACCCTGATGGGCGTCATCACTGCCGTCAACGGCGGCATTGCGGGCGTCGACGCCATCGCCGGAGGCTACCTGGCGCAGAACCACGGCTTCGCTTCAGTTTTCTGGGCCATGGCTGCCGTTGGCGCCGTCGCCACCGCGCTGCTGCTCTTCCTGGCACCGGAATCCACTGCGGATAAGAAGGAAAAGATGGACTGGGTCGGCGTCGTGCCGCTGGTCATCTCCGTTGGCACCCTGCTGACCGCCTTCAACGAAGCCGGCAAGCTGGCGGACGCCAACTGGCCGCTGGTCATCGGACTGATCGTGGTGGCCGTGGCTGCCTTCGCCGTGTTCTGGAAGGTCGAAAACCGCACCGAACAGCCGCTGGTGGCCACCTACCTGCTGAAGCAGCGCTCCACCTGGGCCCTGCTGCTAACCACACTGCTGACCATGACCGGCGTCTTCGCCGTCATGAACGGCATCATTCCGGCGCTGGCGCAGGACGGCGTCATCGGCTTCGGCATGGCTGCTGAGGAATCCGCCTGGTGGACCCTGACCCCGTACGCCCTTGCGGGCCTGATCGTCGGCCCGATCGCCGGGCGCCTGGCCGCGACCCTCGGCTACGGCAAGGTACTCCGCATCGGCATGATCGGTTCGGTCATTGGCCTGACGCTGGTGCTCCTGGTGGTGGGCAGCGACTCGAAGCTGGGCCTGCTGGGCGTTTCCCTGCTGATCGGCATCACCTACGCGGGCATTGGAAACATCATGCTCAACGGCCTGGGAATTGTTCTCTCGCCCAAGGAGAACCCGGGCTTCCTGCCGGGCCTGAACGCGGGTGCGTTCAACCTGGGTGCGGGCCTGAGTTTCGCCGTCATCTACGCGGTGAAGACTGCCACCACGCCGTCCGACGGCGGCGCCGGAGGCTACTACGGCGGTATTGTTGCCGGTCTGATCATCCTGGTGCTGGCCCTGGCCGCATCCTTCCTCATCCCCAAGCCCGTGACCGCTGAGGTGGCTGAATCCGCCCCGGCTGACCGCTGACGCCAGTCCGTTCTCAAGGAGAATCCCGCATGCCTGCAGGAAAAGTCGTAGTCGTAGGGTCGCTGAATGCTGACCTGACCGTCCGCACCGAGCGCTTTCCTTCCCCGGGGGAGACCCTCAACGGGTCAGAGCTTGTAATCGTCCCCGGCGGCAAGAGCGCCAACCAGGCGGCTGCCGCAGCGATCCTGGGTGCAGATGTACGGCTCTTCGGTGCCGTGGGCGCCGACGGGAACGGGGACCTGCTGCTCGAAGCCGCTTCCAGCGCCGGCGTCGACGCGTCCCGCGTGCTGCGCCGCGCCGGTACCGCCACCGGTACGGCCATGATCGTGGTGGATGCGGCCGGGGAAAACACCATCATCGTTTCCCCGGGCGCCAACGGAACCGTGACCGGCGGTGAACTGCCCGCGGACCTGTTCGACGGCGCCGCGGTGCTCACACTGAGCCTGGAGGTTCCGCTGGAAGCGGTGACTGCGGCGGCGAAGGCAGGGCACGACGCCGGCGCCCAGGTGCTGTTGAACCTCTCGCCTTACCGGGAGGTTCCGGCGGAACTGCTCGAGCTGACCGACGTTCTGCTGTTGAACGCACACGAGGCGGCCCTGGTGACGGGGCTTGCGGACCCTTCCGCGGACTGGGAAGCGGTCATCGCTGCCCTGGACGCACTCGGGGTGCGCCGGACCATCGTCACCCTCGGCGGGGACGGCGCCGTCGTCCTGGACGGAACAGCAGCAGGCGACGGGCGTGTGGCGGACGTTGCCTCCACCAAGGTCACCGCAGTGGACACCACGGGCTGCGGCGATGCCTTTACGGCAGCCACCGCAGCCCGGCTCGCTGCCGGGGAATCCCTGGCAGGCGCCGCCCGGTTCGCTGCCCGCGCCGGCGCGCTGGCTGCCACCCGT
>NZ_JADKYW010000005.1:589467-933271 GCF_015355785.1 Arthrobacter gandavensis | reverse complement strand
AGACGGAAACGTCAGGGCTTGGGTGCCTTATGGGCCCCGGCCGTCCGCCGCCACTGCTTCTTCACGGCGGCATCAACCTGGCTGGCCACCTGGTCCTCGTAGTGTTCCTGCATGCTGTCCTGAACCTGCTCGGTCACGTGGGCCGTCATCTGGTCCCGGGCCAGTTTCCGCTGGGCGCGCATGACGGTTTCATGCTCCTGGTGGAAGGCCTTGGCGGTGGCCACGCACATCAGCAGGATCACCACGCTGAACGGCACGGCTGTCAGGATGGCCGCGGTTTGGATGGCTTCCAGTCCGTTAGCCAGCAGCAGGGCAATCGCCACGGCTGCCGCGGACAGGGCCCAGAAAATCCGAATCCAGTTCTTCGGTTCCACGTTGCCTCCGGTGGAGAGCATGCCGGTGACCAACGCACCGGAGTCCGCGGAGGTGATGAAGAAGATCGAGATCAGCAGAATCGCACCGATAGTCAGCGCTGCTCCGCCGGGCAGGCCGGCCAGCATGCCGAACAGCGATCCTTCCGTATCCACCTCTCCGTCAGCGCCTACCAGGCCACCGTCGCCGAACAGCTCACGGTAAATCGCGGTGCCGCCCAGGACGGCGAACCACAGGAAGCCGACGATGCTGGGAACCAGCAGCACGCCTGCGACGAACTGCCGGACGGTGCGTCCCTTGGACACACGGGCAATGAAAATGCCTACGAACGGTGCCCAGGAAATCCACCAGCCCCAGTAGAACGTGGTCCAGGCAGCCTGCCAGGCTTCGCCCTCGGCGCCGGAGAAGGCCAGCGTATTGAAGGTCAGACCGATGACGTTCTGGAGGTAGTTGCCGATCGACTGCACGAATTCGCGCAGCAGGAACAGGGTTGGGCCGGCGAAAAGCACGAACAGCAGGAGCAGGCCGGCCAGCGCCAGGTTGATGTTGGAGAGCCACTTCATGCCCTTGCCGACGCCGGAAACCAGAGACGCGATGGTGAGCATGGTGATGCCCAGGATCAGGCCAACCTGTGTCATCTGGGTGGCCTGCATGATGTTGGCCTCTTCGAGGCCGGCGGAAATCTGCAGCACGCCAAGGCCGAGTGAGGTCGCCACACCGAAGAGGGTGCCCACCAGGGCCACAACGTCGATCAGGTTGCCCCAGCCGCCGGCAACCCGGCGCTTACCGAGCAGCGGCTCCAAGGTCCAGCGGATGGAGATGGGGCGGCCGCGGCGGTGGACGGCGTAGGCGATGGAGACGCCCACGACGACGTAGATCGCCCAGGCGTGCAGGCCCCAGTGAAGGTACGTCTGGGTCAGGGCCTGCTGTGCCAGCTGGATGGGGGTGCCTTCCACGCCGGGGCGGGGGGATGCGAAGTGGTTCAGCGGTTCGGCAACGCCGAAGAACACCAGGCCGATGCCCATGCCTGCCGCAAAGAGCAGCGCGAACCAGGACCGCATTGAGAATTCCGGCTCGTCCTCGTCCTTGCCCAGCTTGATGTCCCCGTAGCGGCTCAAACCGATCCACAGGGCGAAGACAACAAAGATGGCGATGGCGGCCACGTAGTACCAGCCGAACCAGCGGATAACGTTGCTTTGCACAGAGTTGAACATCTCCGTCGCCGTGCCGGGGAACACGATGGCGAAGACGGCAAAGACCACAATGATGGCCGCGGCCGGCCAAAAGACCCAGCGGGAGATGCCGCTGCCTGCTCGGGGCGTACCTGCAGGAGGTTCCCGGTCCACCTTGTTGGGAGGTTCACTCCCCGCATTGGGAGGTTCGCTCCCCGTAACTTTCGCGCTGGTGTCCTGCTCGGTACCAGCGCCCTGTGTGGCGGTCATTCCCAGTTTCTCCTCCTGCGCTTTTTGCCAAGCGCTTCAGACTGTTTCTGGCGGATGCTCTTGCTGCGGCGACGTGCACCGTCTATAAGTCTACTGAGGTTTCGATGGGCCAGGAGCCGCCGCCATTACTTGACGCCGAGCAAAACCGGGAAGGGGCGGGGGAGAATCGCCGCCCGTTCCGGCGGGGGCCGCGCGTCCGCCGGTCCTGCGGATGGTCAGTTGCCGCGGTAGTGCCCCGGCCATTCGCCGGCCGGGATCCGTGTGATTTCACGGACGCCGCCCACGGTTCCCCATTCGTTCAGGCCCAGCCGGGACAGCGGCCGCAGCGCCTCGATCCGCGGGTGGGAATCGGCGTCGAGCGTGTCCGAGCGGACGGCGGCTCGGAGGATCTCGCCGTAGACCACAAAGCAGTCGCCAACGGGATGTATCTCCTGCAGCCGGCATTCAAGGGCCACCGGCGAGTTTGCGACCCGGGGCGGACGCACGGTGGCCGCGGGTTCCCGGGCGATCCCGGCGGCGTCGAACTCGCTGACCTCGGCGGCGAAGCCGGTGCCGGTCGCGTTGACAGCTTCGAACATGTCCTCCGGCGTCAGGCTGATGACGAACTCGCCCGTCTCCCGAATGTTACGCAGCGAGTCCTTTTCGCCCACGGAGGTGAAGGACACCACCGGCGGATTAACCGAGGCGATGGTGAAGAAGGAGTGGGGTGCGAGGTTCTCCACCCCCTCCGCCGATACGGAGGAGACCCAGGCGATGGGGCGGGGCACCACCACGGAGGTGAGCAGGCGGTAGAAGCTGCGGCCGCCCATTTCGGCGGGATCGAAGTCCGTTCTCATGGTGTTGAGCTTAGCGGCGTTCCCAAAAGGGGTACGGGCTGGATGGGGCCATCGAGTTTGCCGCCATTGCCGCAGCCAGCAATTACGGGCCGTAAACGCTCGCCGGGTTCAGGCGCCAGCCGGGGCAATGTTGTGGTTGCGCCGGAACAGGTTCTGCGGATCGACGGCGGACTTGAGCGCGGACAGCCGGGCGAGTTTCGCACCCGAGTACACACTGGGCGCCGCGAGGGCCGGTTCATCGGCGCCCATAAAGTTTACGTACTGGCCGCCGCCCGCGTAGGGCTCCACTTCCGCCGCCAGCTCGCGAACAAAGCCGGTGTGGTGGACGTCGTCGGCCGGGTCGCTCCAGAAACCGTAGATGTTCAGCCAGTAGCGGGCGTCGCGGACCGGGAACGACGTCGCGTCCTCCGGAACCCGTGCGAACGCGCCGCCCATCTGGTGCAGGTCGAACCCGGTGCCGCGCCAGGTCTGCTCCCGCGCACGGCGGGCCAGTACATCGATGAGCCCGGCGTCCAGGGCGTTGAAGGACGTGTTCTTCCAGTAGGCACGCGATCCGTGCGGAAAAAGATCATCCACGGCCGACTGCCAGTCCAGCCACGCAGCCGGTTGCACCAGTTCGGCGTCAGGGGGAGCCAGCTCCCGCAGGCGGTTCACGACGGCGGCTGCGGCCTCATGGTCTTCACCGGACCATGCGAAACCCACCGCCATGATGGGATCATCTCCCTGCTCCCATTCCGGGGGCGGCACCAGGAAGGAAACGATGGTCGTGAGCTCATCCGGGACGTCGGCACTCCAGGCGGAGAAGGCGTACAGTGCGTTCTCGAACCTCCCGGGACCGTAGACGAGGTTGCCGCTGTAGACCTCCGCCGGGACCGGCCATGCCCGGAACGTCAGAGAGGTGACGACGCCGAAGTTGCCCCCGCCCCCGCGCAGTCCCCAGAAGAGCTCCGGTTCCTTGTCGGCGGAGGTATGCACCTGCGTTCCGTCCGCGAGCACGACGTCGGCAGCCAGGATGTTGTCCACGCTCAGTCCGTGGGCCCGGGTCAGCCAGCCAACACCGCCTCCCAGCGCGAGTCCGCCGACTCCCGTGCCCGAGACGACGCCGAGGGGCACGGCCAGCCCGAACGGGGCCGTTGCAAGGTCAATGTCGCCCAGGGTGGCCCCGCCGCCCGCGGTGACGGTGCGGGCAAGCGGATCGACCTCGACGGTGCGCAGCCCGCCGAGGTCAAGCACTATGCCCCCGTCAACCGTTCCGTTGCCCGCCACGTTGTGCCCGCCGCCGCGGACGGCCAGCGGCAGTCCCGTTCGGCGTGTGAACGCGAGGACCGGAGCGACGTCGTCTCCGTTGGCGGCCCGGACCACTGCGGCCGGCTGCACATCCACCATTCCGTTCCACACCCGGCGCTGTTCGTCATAACCCGGGTCGCCGGGCAGGACCACCGTTCCGGCAATGCTGTCCGCGAGGGCGGGGTAAAGGCTGGAGGAGGGCTGCGGCCAGGGAACTGCCGGTGCTGCTGCGGCATTGGCTGAAGTCTTGGTCATGGTCCACCGCCTGGGGATAGACCCGGCCGTCCGGGCCGGGACGGGAGCTGCAGAAACAGGGCTCAACGCTATTTTTGGCCCGCCCTGGACGGGGTTCAATGGCTTTCCCAAACCTGGCGGCGACAGTTCACCTCCGTGCCTGCAGAGGTTTCGACGGGCCTTACGGGACGCAGGGTTAGGCTGGAGGCAGTCGATCCAAAGGAGAACACCGTGGCATCCCTGCTGACCCCGCTTATCACTTCCGCCGGCCTGATCGGCGGTTTCAAGACCGCCCGCGACACCGGCAACCGCCAGCTCGGAGGCGCGGTTCTGGCTGCTGCAGGTGCCGCCGCATTCGCCCTCTGGAAGCGCGATGCAGGCACCGGCACCGCCGTCGCGCTTACTTCCACCTACGTGGCGGCCTTTGGCCTCTCCCACCCGCTGGCCAAAAAGCTGGGTGCCTGGCCGTCGGTCTACACGGTCACCGCGGCGACGGCGCTGGCCTCGCTGGTCTTCGGCCGCCGGAAGTAGCCGGGCTCCATTCATCGAGTTTGCAGAAACTGCCCGTTTGAGCCTTCAAACGGGCAGTTTCTGCAATGTGGATTCGGAGGAAGTGCCGTCGGGAGTCTGCGAACCAGGAGAGTGTTAGGCTCCCTGCCATGCGCCGACGCTGATACCTTCTTGTTCTTCCAGTGGTGCTTTCGACGGCGCTGGCGTCCTGCAGTTCGCCTCCGGAGACTGAATGGGAGGCAGCCCTGGCTCAAGCGTAGGCCTATCAGGAGGCTGCCAGGACGAGTGGGAACTTCCTCGGCGTAGGCACTCTGCTCACAATGCAGCACGACGCAGTCCCGAAGCCCGATGAAGGAATAACGCTGGACTATCCGTCGGACACTGGCATCGAGGGCATTAGCGTGGCCTGTTTTGGCGGCGGCGAAGCCAGCTTCAGTGCAACCGTCCGCGCAGGGTCCTCCTGGACCAGCCTGGACATCATGACCCTGGACTGCGACGGCGAGCCGCGCACGGCGCCGCTCGACGATCCGCTCGAACGGATCAATGCGATCCGCCTGAACGGTCGCATCCAAGACGGCCCCGGAGCAGTCATCGCGGCCGCTGTCACGGGCGTTCCCGGCTGAGCTGGAGGACTACCGCCAGCCGGCGTCCGGAGCCACGAGCTTGACGATGTTCTCCAGCAGCGCCGCGTTGTAGTCGACGCCGAGCTGGTTCGGCACCGTGACCAGCACGGTGTCTGCCAGCTGGACGGCGGCGTCGTCGGCCAATTCCTTGGCGATGACGTCCGGTTCGCCCACATAGCTGCGGCCGAACCGTGCCAGGCCGCCTTCGAGCCTGCCCACCTGGTCCTTGGCATCAGCCTGCGCGCGGAGACCGAAGTAGCGCCGGTCCTGGTCGCTGACCAGCGGAATGACGCTGCGGCTGACTGAAACCTTGCCCTGGCCGGGGTGTCCTGCCGCCTTCCACGCCTCGTGATAGGCGTGGATCTGCTCGGCCTGCAGCTCATCGAAGGGTACGCCGGTGTCCTCGGTGAGCAGCGTGGAGCTCATCAGGTTCATGCCCTGCTCGCCGGTCCACTTCGCGGTTGCGCGGGTTCCCGAACCCCACCAGATGCGGCTGCTCAATCCGGCGGACTGCGGCTCGATCGGCAGCAGGCCCGAATGCCCGGTCATCTGCGGGTTGGCCGGTGCCATGCCGCGGCCGGTGATGGCGGCACGGAAGATTTCGGTGTGCTGGCGGGCCATATCGGCGTCGGTCTGTCCCTCGCCGGGAACATAACCGAATGACTCCGCACCTCGGAGCGCAGGCTCGGGGGATCCCCGGCTGATGCCGAGCTGCAGCCTGCCGCCGCTGATCAGGTCAGTCGCGGCGGCTTCTTCAGCCATGTACAGCGGGTTTTCGTATCGCATGTCAATGACGCCGGTGCCCAGGTCAATCCGCGATGTGCGTGCTGCCATGGCGGCGAGCAGCGGGAACGGGGACGCCTGCTGCGGAGCGAAGTGGTGCACCCGCACGAAGGCGCCGTCGGCACCCACCTCCTCTGCGGCAACCGCAAGTTCGATGGCCTGCAGCAGGGCATCGCCTGCCGTGGGCGTCAGTGAACCGGGGACGTCCTGATAGTGGCCAAAGGAAAGGAATCCAATCTTCTTCACTTTCATGCCAGCGCATGTAACCCCGCGGATATTCCGGCAGGCGCTGTTTCCTTCCCCAGACCGGGGCTAGAGTGCCGGACCATGGAAAACGAACTCGTGGAAATCGAAACGGCTGGCTGGCACGCGCTGTCCACCGGGCCGGAAGAGGCGACGGCGTTCTACTCGGACGTGCTGGCGAGTCAGCCCGTGGTCCTGCTGACCAACGGGCTGCGGATTACGGACCGCCAGCAGATCGTCGAATCGATGGGCGGTCCGCCCTGGACTGCCTTCGAGATCCTCGAACCTAGGGAGGACTACCTGGCAGACGACGTCGGTGTACTCACCTACAAGGTGCGCGCCGACCGCGACGGAACCCCGTACACAGCCCTGCTCAGCAGTGTGTACGCCCGGGAAAACGGCGAGTGGAAGCTCGCAGTCCACCAGCACACGCCGTTCGAGGCGCAGGATTTGTAGGGGTAGGCGGAGGGCCGCCTACCCCTAGTCTCAGAACCTAGAGGTAGTAGTGGACACTCTTACGCAGTGCTTCGGCATAATTGTAGATCTCATCGAGGGAACTGATGGGCATGCGCATCTCAGCTTTGCTCTCGTCAAAGATCCCGATGTACTTCTGACTGCGGTTGAAGTGAAGCCTGGCGATGGGTTTGCGGTTGTTGTCATCCAGCAGCACCGCAAAGTAGGTCTTAGCATCACGTTGAGTAATCCGAGCCGGGGCCACTTCGCTGCATACGATTGCGCGAACTATCTGGAAACCCTCGAGTTCTTCTAACGTCGTTTCAATGCCGTCGTTATCTGCGAGATCCTTTTCAACTTCAGGTTCGCTGGTTATGGCTGCAACGGATGCCTGATCGCTTGGTTGCTGTGTATCGCTGCCCAAGGCGGTCTTGAGGCGACCATTTACCTGATCGTTCAGGAATTGTTTGCCAGCCTTCGAGACCAAGGGGGTGAACTGATCCCGCACCTTCTGCGTCACTGCGCCCTCGTATACACGAGAAGCGAAGTACTTGATCCAGTCGTCGTCCGGCTCGCGGAATTGCGCCGCGATGATCCTCTTGATCTGTCCGATGTACTTGAGTTCCCCAGCCGCGTTAATGACTGAATCCAAATCGAAGACATCCTTAGTGAGCTTCTGGAGCTCCGGGATCAGCGTCTCGTCGATGTCATTGAGGTCCAGCACCAAGAACGGTTTCGAATCCATCCGATTTGGAGAATCCAAGTCTGTGAAGAACTGATAGTGCTCACCGTTGGTAAGGATCGCGATGCGAGCATTGGTTACGGCGAAGTACCTATAGAGCTGCGATGCATGTTCGATCTTGACCGGCTCTTTGGATTTCTTGCACTCAATAAGGATCTGCACTTCGCCATTGTTCACTATGGCGTAGTCGACCTTTTCGCCCTTCTTGACCCCGACGTCGGCGGTGAACTCAGGGACGACTTCGAGCGGATTAAAGACATCGTAGCCAAGGATGGTTGAGATGAACGGCATGATGAACGCGTTCTTCGTGGCTTCTTCCGTCTCAATTGATTGCCTCTGCTGCCGAACTTTGGCGGCCAAAGCGAGCAGACGTTCCGTAAATTCCACTAATCCCCCTAATGAAGTGTTTCGCAGAGTCTAACTAGTTCCGCTGACATCGTCGGGGAAATGAGAGGAAGGGCTAAGCCGAAGCGGAAACCCGCTCAGTGACAAGAGCCTGCAGGTCCGCCACACCGCGGCCCGCCAGCGTCTCCCAGCGGGTGATCCCGGGCTGTTCCGGTACGTCGACGGCGTTGGGCACGGCAACCGTCACCGCACCGGAGGCCTTGGCAGAGGCCACGCCGGGCAGGGAGTCTTCCACGGCCACAATGCGGTCCAGGTCCAGGGACATGCCCAGTTCTTCGCCCATAAGCTTCGCCGCCAGGAGGTAGGGCTCCGGATCGGGCTTGCCGTTGGCGACCATTTCACCGGTTACCAGGAACCGGAAGGTGCCCTCCGGCAGCTGGTCGGCAATGACCCGGGCAAGCATGGACTCGCTCATGGTCACCATTGCGCACGGGATTCCGGCGGCATACAGCTCAGCGAGCAGCTCGCGGGCTCCGGGACGCCACGGGATTTCTTTCTGAACGGAGCTGACGACGCTGTCCAGCATGGTGTCGAGGATTTCCCGGATGCCGAGGTCCGCACCGGCCTGCTGCAGGGCGCGGGCCGAATCGGGAAGGGCATTGCCCACCAGCTCCATGGCCTGCTCATCGCTCCAGCTGATACCGAACCGGGTCATCAGGTCCTTCTCCGCGGCGAACCAGTACGGCTCGGTGTCCACCAGGGTTCCGTCCATGTCCCAAAAAACGGCATGCAGGGCGGGGTTCGGTGCCAAAGGTCCTCCTGGACAAGCGCCGCAGGAGCCCGCGGCTGGTGATGCGAATAGTCGATAACGGCTGGGCACCTCATGGGCCGCAGCGTCTCCACTGATCGTGGCAGTGCCGCCGGGTTCCGTCAAAACGGAAGACGCCCGCGAACGGGAGACGTCACCGGTTTGCTGACGGAAGCCGGGCGGAAACCAAACTGTCGGGGAGTTCCCGTCCCTTAGTGGCCTTCAGGCACAACTCTCAGGGAGCAAAGGCTCCTCTGGGAGCGGTCAAGGGACATCAGCTCCCCGAGGGGTTGCCGCTAGCTCCCGTGGGACCGCATGAACTCCAGCACGGGAGCCGCCAGGGACGACCCAATCGTGTCCTGCGGCCGTTTGTTTCCGGCCACCTCGAACATGTGGTTTCCACCTTCAACACGCTCGACGACGGCACGGGGCCCGATCTTCTCGGCCACCGGTTCAAGCTCGCCGGGCAGTGCAAACGGATCCCGGGTGCCCTGGAGGAACAGCATCGGAAGGGTGAGCCCGTAGAGGTGCTCATCGCGGAGTTTTCCCGGCTTGCCCGGAGGATGAAGAGGATAGCCCAGATAGACGAGTCCGGCAGCCGGCATGCCCTCCGCGACGGCCATGGAAGCCATCCGCCCGCCAAAGGACTTGCCGCCCGCCCAGACCGGGACGCCGTCGGCGTTGTCTTCTGCGGCGAACATGACCGCACGCCACGCCGCTATCGCAGCCGGAGCGCGGTCCGGGAACTTCTTCCCGGATTCGCGGTAGGGGAAGTTGAACCGCCAGGTGGCCACGCCGCCGTCGTTCATTGCATCGGTGAAACCGGTGAGGAAGGGGTGCTCCATGCCGGACCCTGCCCCGTGTGCCACCACCAGGGACGCCCACGCGTCCTCGGGCCGGGTGAAAACCGCGCTGACGGTCCCGTCGCCGACCGAGACTGTGAGGTTCTCCTGCTGCACTGGCATGGGTTCCAATTTACGTGACGGCTTCACTCCGCTCACGTCACAGCGGCAGCCCGGCCTCTTCCTTGACGGTTTTCATCACGATGGTGCTGGTGAGCTTCTCCACGCCGGGCAGGTTCACTAGCACGTCGTCGTAGAACTGCTGGTAGCCGGGGAGGTCCGCCGCGATCACCTTCAGCAGGAAATCGGGATCCCCGAAGAGGCGGTCCGCCTTCACTATCTGCTCATGCCGGCCCACGGCCGCCTCGAAAGCCAGCATCTGCGCGCGGTCCCGCAGGGTTACGAACACAAGGGTCTGGAAGCCCAGCCCGACGGCGGCCGGATCCACTACGGCGCGGTAGCTGGTGAGCACGCCGGCGCGTTCAAGCTCCTTGATCCTTCGATGGCAGGGGGCAACTGTCAGCCCCACCCGTGCGGCCAGCGCCGTCGCACTCATCCGGCCGTCATTTTGGAGCAGGCGCAAAATTTCCCGGTCAATGGCGTCAATCACGCAAAAATCATAACGCCAACCTGGTTTCTCCGGCACATTCCGGTCAGCACTTAGCGCGGTGTTTTTCTTAGGCTGGAGGAATGGATTTTTCGCAGCTCGCGGGTTTCGCGGCCGTTTCGATCACCCTGGCCATGACCCCGGGCGCTGACTGGGCGTACTGCATCTCCTCCGGGCTGCGCTCCCGGCGCATTACACCGTCCGTGGCCGGACTGTGCACCGGTTACCTCTTCCACACCGCGCTGATCGTCGCCGGGCTCGCCGCACTGATCGCGGCCTCGCCCGGCCTCCTCACCGGCCTGACGCTGGCCGGCGCGGCCTATCTGCTGTGGCTGGGCGTTTCCACCATGCGGTCCTGGCGCAGCGCCGGATTCACGGACGGAACTTCGACGCCGGTGCCCGCGGGAGAAGCGCAGCCGGAGCCGTCCGCGGAGACCGGTTCCGGTTCCAGCGGATCTGTGGCGCTGGCGGTCCGTGTGCCGGTAGGCTCCCGCCGCGCCGTCGAACGCCGGGAATTCCTCAAGGGACTGGGGACGTCCGGTACCAACCCGAAGGCACTGCTCCTCTACCTCGCACTGATCCCGCAGTTTGTAGACCCGGCAGCGGCCCTTGCACTGCCGCTGCAGTCGCTGGTGCTGGGACTGTCCCATTTTGGTGTTTCCGTGCTTGTTTACACGTTGGTGGCAATCGGCGCCCGCCGCCTGCTGCGTTCCCGGCCGGCAGCTGCCCGGGCGGTCACGCTGGCCAGCGGCATCCTGATGGTGTGCGTGGCGCTGGGGCTGCTCGGCGAGCGGCTTCTGCTCCTCGTCTGACCCGCGCCGTCGGACCCGGACCGCTCATCGAGATGGCAGAAACTGCCCGTTTGAGGGCTCAAAAGAGCAGTTTCTGCCATCTCGATGGGGAGGGGGGATTGGGAGGGGGAAGGGGAGGCTAGGCGGACGGCGCCGCGACCACCTGCCGCGCCAGCGCCTTCAGGCTGAAGCCGGGAGCCGAAACCTCCTCCGGGGCCGGACTGATCCCGGCGGCCAGCAGCTTCCTCGCCCCCAGATGTTCCCCGGGGGAATTGACCGACTCCACCGCAGCCAGCCTCCCGTTCCGGAAGCACAGCACGGAGAACTTCCCGGACTCCGGATCCCCGCTGGTCACTGTCTGGTCCCCGGGCGCGGAGAGACCGGCGATCTGCAGCCGCAGGCTGCCCTGGTTGCTCCAGAACCACGGCAGGTCCGTGTACGGCTCGTCCACTCCGAGGATGGTCCGCGCCGCGTGCCGTCCCTGGTCGGTGGCGTTCTGCACCGACTCGATCCGGACCCGTGTTCCCGCATGCGCAGACGGGAAAGTGGCGCAGTCGCCCACGGCCAGGACCGCCGGATCCGAGGTGCGCAACGCCGCATCGACCACAATGCCGTTCCCGGTCTCGAGTCCGGCTGCGGCGGCAAGCGCATCATTGGGCACTACGCCGATGCCCGCCACTACCAGGTCCGCCCGGTACCGGGAGCCGGTCGTAGATACGGCCCAGCCAACCCTGCCGTCCATGCCCGGCTCCAGGGAGGCTATGCCCTCGTTGAACTGGAGCCGGATCCCGGCGCGGGTGTGGGCGGCGGCGAACCAGGCACCCGTCACCGGACTCAGCGCCCGCACCATGGGGCCCGGCGCGAATTCCAGTACCGTCACCTCGCAGCCGCGGGCCCGCGCGGCGGCGGCAACTTCCAGCCCGATGAAGCCGGCACCGACCACCACCACCCGGCGGGCCGCAGCGAGCTCCGCATGCAGCCGCTCGGCGTCGGGCAGTGTCCGCAGCAGGTGCACGCCGGGCAGGTCCGCGCCCGGGCAGGTGAGCGCACGGTTCGCGGTGCCGGTGGCGAAAACCAAATGCCGGTAGCCCACCTTTTGCCCGTCGCCCAGCGTGACGGTCCGTGCGGCGCGGTCCACGGCGGCGGCACGCACGCCCTGACGCAGCGTGATGTCTTTGTCCGCGAAGAACGACGCCGCGCGCAGCGGCAGGGGAGCGGGGCTTCCCTCCGGGGACAGGTAGTCCTTGGACAGCGGCGGACGCTGGTACGGCAGGCCCGGTTCGCCGGCGATGACGGTGATGCCCTCCGGGTAGCCGCCGCTGCGCAGCGAGTCCGCCACCTGCAGCCCGGCCTGACCGCCGCCGATGATGACTACGGACATCTCAGACCTGTTCCGCAGGCACGTCGACGATGATCCCGTCCAGTTCCGTGCAGGCCCTGATCTGGCAGCCGAGACGGGAGGATTCGGTCCGTTCGGCGGTGGTGCGGTCCAGCATTTCCTCTTCGTCGTCGCTGGGGTCGGGCAGCGCGGCGGTGAACTCGGGGCGCACGTAGACGTGGCAGGTGGCGCACATGGCTTGGCCGCCGCATTCTCCGACGATGCCGTCCACTCCGTTGGTGACGGCGGCGCGCATCAGGGACGTGCCCGGCTCCACGCTCACGGTGGCAGGCACGCCCGAAGGCTGGATGAAGGTAATGGTGTTCATGGTTCTCCTAGGAAAGGCGGGGTTAGTCCCAGCGCACGGGCATCTTGAGCATTCCCCGGAAGACCCAGCCGGCGTCGACCGTCTTTGCCGAGGGGTCCAGGCGCAGCCGCGGAAACCGGTCAAAGAGCGCGGGCATGGCCACCTGGGCCACCTGGGTGCGGGCCACCCAGGTTCCGGCGCAGAAGTGCGTTCCGCCGCCGAAGCCCAGGTGCGGTTTCCTGGGCCGGCGCAGGTTGTAGGTTTCCGGGTCTTCGAAGACTGCCGGGTCCCGGTTGGCGGCACCGATGACGACGCCGATGCGGGCTCCCTTGGGCAGGCGGACCCCCTCGAGCACGGTGTCGCGGGTAGCCTCCCGCGGATACATGCCGATCGGAGCCACCCAGCGGACGGACTCTTCGAAGGCTGCGGCATAGAGTTTCGGGTCCTGGTGTACCGAGGCCGCCTGGTCCGGGTTCTCCAGCAGGGCCCAGACCGTGGTGCCCAGGACGTCCCGCGGTTCGTTCAGCCCGCCGCCGATGGTCATCTTCAGGTTGGCGCGGATGGCTTCCAGCGGGATCGGCATGGAGGCCAGCCCGGAGAGCAGGGAGTGGTCGGGGTTCTTCCGCAGGTACGGGAGCATTTCGTCGATCGCGGCGTCCACCTCCGCAGAGGAGCGGGCGCTCTTTTCCCAGACATCGGCGTCGTCTGCGTAGTTTCCGGTGCCGTCGATCATCGTCTGGCTCCAGCGCTGCAGGTCCTGCTGCGTGGCGTTGTGAAAACCGCAGACCAGGCGCAGGTTCTCCGCGGCGTAGGGTGCGGCGTAGTCCCAGACGAAGTCGGCCCCCGCCCCCTTGGCCTCCAGCTCGCCGAGGTACTTCTCATTGTTCGCCTCGAAGAGGGCCCTCCAATGGTTCTTGATGGTGCCCGGGCGCAGCGTCGATCCGTAGGAGTCACGTTCGATCCGGTGCTCCGGATCGTCCTTGCGCAGCATCGAATGGCCCATGGAGCGCTTCATCAGGGAGCCGGTTTCATTGGCGGAGAAGGCCTCGTCGTCCTGCTCGATGGTGTGGCACGCGGCGTAACTGGTCACCATGTAGCGGTTCACCGCCGGGACCCAGTGCGCAGGAGCTTCCTCGCGCATCCGCCGGTAGATCGGGAACGGATCCCGGTAGAGGTCGGCGATGGTGACCCAGTCAGCCACGGGCGCTTCGCGGCCTCCAGGCCGGGACGGTGGAGCGGGCGCAGCGGAAGGCGCGGTAGCCGTAGCGGCGGCGGGCGCCTCGGCGGCGTCCCCCCGCATGCCGGAATAGGGACAGCCGGGGGACTGGGTGGTATCCGGGGTGGTCATCGGAGATCTCCTCGAGTGCGTCGCGGCGGCATCCGCCTGGCACTCAGTGTGCCCTGGGTCATATCCTCGGTAAAGTACAAGAAATCTACGAATATCCACGCCTTTAGTGAGGTTACGCATGCTCCGGTACACCCTGCGGCAGCTGGAAGTGTTCGTCGCCGTGGCGGACCAGGGCAGCATCTCGTCCGCCGCGGAGAGCCTGCACGTCTCCGAATCGGCGGTAGCCGGGGCGCTGAACAACCTGGAACGGGCCTTTGGGGCACAGCTGGCGATCCGGCGGAAAGCCCACGGCATCACCCTCACCACGGCGGGTCAGGGAGTTCTGGCCCGGGCCCGGAACCTGCTGGTGGACGCCGTGGACCTGCAGCTGCACGCCGGCGGTACGGACGCCGAGGTGCGCGGATCGCTGGTGCTGGGCTGTTACCTGACGCTGGCGCCTACGGTGCTGGCCCGGCTGATCGAACACTACGGGCGGCGGTATCCGCTGGTGGAGCTGGACTTCTATGACGGCCCCCAGTCGGAAATCCACCGGCGGCTGGCGGACGGACAGCTCGACGTCGCCATCGCCTACGATCTCTCGCTGCCGGCAGGACTGAACCGGCAGCCGCTGTTCGCCGCTGAACCAGCCGTGGTGCTGGCCGCGGGCCATCCACTGGCGGAGCGCCGCGAACTGTCCCTGGCCGAGGTTGCGCCCGAGCCCATGATCCTGCTGGACGTCGATCCCAGCCGGGAGAACACCATGACCATGTTCGACGCCGCCGGCCTGACGCCGAACGTCCGGTTCCGGACCACGGACTATGAAGTGACGCGCTCGCTGGTGGGGCGCGGGATGGGCTACGCGGTCCTGGTCCAGCAGCCCGCGGGAGAGCTGTCCTACGAAGGCCGCCCGCTCGTGGTGCGGCCGCTGCGCCCGGCGGCGCGTCCGGTGCCCGTCTCCCTGGTGTGGCCCGCTGCCCTGCGGCCATCCCGCAGCGTGGCCGCGATGCTCAGCCTCGCAGCGGAGCTGTACGGCTGACCGGAGACCATCGAGGGGCCAGTTACGGCTCCTTTCAGGCCTGAAACGAGCCGTAACTAGCCCCTCGAGGGGAGGAAGGTGTGGGGCGGCAGCAGCGCGGCCGGCGGATGTGGCAGGAAGCACGTTCCCCGAATTCGACGCCCGCCAGACCCGCCCGGATACTTGGAGGCATGACATCAACGCACACTGACACCCTTCCGGCCCGCGGGCCGGAGGCGGTGACGGTCTCCATCACCCGGCGGGTCGATCCCCGCCGGGTGCCTGAGGCCACGCACTGGGTCCAGGAGGGCGTCAACCTCGCCAACACCTGGCCCGGGTTCCTTGGCTCCGGATGGGTCCGCGCCTCCGCCACCTCCGACGAATGGCACATGCTCTACCGCTTCTCCGACGCTGCCGCCCTTGATGCCTGGGAGCACTCCGAACCGCGGAGGGAGTGGCTGGAACGCGGGCGGGACATGGTCGAAGACCGCACCGTCACCCGCCGCACCGGAATTGAAGGCTGGTTCGACTCGCCGTCGTCCACCACTGACCTCGAAGCCCCGGTGAAACCTCCGCGCTGGAAGCAGGCCGTGGCTATCTGGCTGGGCTTCTTCCCCGTCAACCTGGTTTTCACCTGGCTGGTGGGACTGGTTTTCCCGGGCTGGGAGCTGCTGGCCATGCCGCTGCGGGTACTGCTCACGACGGCGATTCTCACCCCGATCATGGCGTACTGGGTGCTCCCCTGGGTCACGGGCCTGCTGCAGCCGTGGCTGGCACGCCGCCGCTCTTAAGGCACAGACACGCGACGGCGCCGCCCGGGACACTGTCCGGGCGGCGGCGTCGTCGCTGCTACCGGACCGCGGTGGGAACGGGTGCCGGCCTGCCCGACTTCCAGGCCTTGAGAAAACCGTCGCCGATGTCCCACAGCCCGATGAACAGCACCAGTGCAGCCGTGATTCCGGCAATCCAGGTGGAGGCGGCAGCACCCCGGTCGACGTTCGCCAGGAAGGCCCAGTCGAAGACCTGGTCCGTGGCCAGCAGCCACAGCACCGGCACCATGAACGCCAGCGCCAGCACGGCGTTCACTGCGGCAAGGGCGTAGGTCCACCGTCCGGCCAGGTAGAGCACGACGGCGAATCCGGCCTCGATGAACAGCAGGACGATCACGTAGGGCAGCCAGAAACTCCACAGGTCCTCCTGGAGGACCATCACCGGTTCGCCTTTGAAATACATCACGGAGCCCACCCGCTGCCAGAGCAGTACGCCAATGAAGAAGGCGGCGAGTGCCACCGAGGCGATGGTGTCGCCGAGGGAGACCTGGGACTTCCGCGGAACCTGGGGCAGCATGGCGGGCGTCCACTGCTGCAGGCCCAGGTCCTTCCGCCGGGTGCCGTTGAACTGGATGATCGCGAAGACCAGGGTGACCCAGAAGCCGAGGTGCACCAGGACGTTGATGGCTGTGCCGATGGCGCTGCCAAACGCGCCCCATGGATTGCCGGGGTTCACCGCCAGCCGCGCTACCAGCGATCCCACGAAGGAGATAGGGGTGACGATCACCGCGAGTGTCTTTAACAGCCGCCGCCAGTCCAGGAACAGATCCGGTCCAACCAGGTACAGCGGGCGGCCGCTGTACTGGGCGGCCAGGCGTGCCGGATCCCCGAGTTCGGTGAGGACCGCGTTCTCCGCTTCCGCCGCCGGCTGGCCCGCTTCGACCCGCGCTTCGACGTCATCCGCTATGGAGCCGCGCAGTTCCCGCTCAATGTCAGCCCGTGCTCCCTCCGGGAGGGAACGCAGGGCGGCGAAGACATAACGGTCAGTGAGTGTACTCATGATGCATTTCCTTCGTTGAGCCGGCGGATGGAGGCGTGGAGCGCGTCCCAGTCCTTCAGCAGGGCGTTCAGCAGCTCGGCGCCCTGCTCGCTGGTGGTGTAGAACTTCCGCGGCCGTGCCTCTTCGGTATCCCAGGAGCTGGTGAGCAGCCCCTGCTTTTCGAGGCGGCGCAGCAGGGGGTAGAGGGTGTTGGCCTCGACGGTGAACCCGGCCCGGTCCAGTGCTTCAAGCAGGCCGTAGCCGTAGCCGGGGTGTTTGAGGATGGAGAGGCAGGCCAGCACCACGGTCCCTCGGCGCAGTTCCTGGAGATGTCCACCCAGCAGTTCTTCTTCCATAATTCACACTATGGTGTGTCACGCACTACATTGCAATAGGTGGATTGTTTTATTTTCCTAGCACAGGGCTGGCGGAGGGCGCTCAGTTTCCCCGGGCACGAATCCGGTACGCCTGCGGATGAAACCCGGGGGGCTCTCGTGAATCATCACAGTTCACCGGACCGCCCGGGGCAGTGATGCGCGGACGGGTTCTGCGTTCGCTACTATCCAAGGAGGCAGCCGCTCCGTGGGGCGGCAAATGACAGGGGAATGATGGCACTGGTGGGCACAGCCGCGACGGTGGTTCTGCTGCGCGACGGCGGGCAGGGGATTGAGGTCCTGCTGCTGGAACGGCCGCGGCATACGGGCACGTTCGCCGGGGCCTGGGTGTTCCCCGGCGGCAGGGTGGACCCGGAGGACTACGCAGCCGCCGGGTCCATTCCGCCCGATCTCCAGGCCGGTCCGCGGGATCCGCAAGAGGATGTGCCGGCGGCGAGGATTGCCGGGGTGCGGGAGACGGTCGAGGAAACCGGCCTGGTGCTGGCGCCGGAGGGGCTAGTGGAACTTTCCTGCTGGATTCCGCCGCTGCAGGCGCCCAAACGCCTGCGCACCTGGTTCTTCCTGGCACCTGCCCCGGCAGGTGAAATCCGGCTGAACCCCGGCGAGCTGATCGATTCCGCGTGGCTCACGCCGGCCGCGGCGCTGGAGCTGCACCGCCGCGGCAAGATGCTCCTGGTCGCTCCGACCTTCGTCACGCTGATGCTGCTGCAGCAGTTCCCGGACACAGCCGCGGCGCTTGGGGTTGCCGCCGCCGCCACGCCGGAGACCTACAGCAGCCGCCTGCTCGATGGATATGAGCCGGATGCGGTCATTGCGTGGCATGGGGACGAGGAGTATCCCGCCGACGATGCGGGTCAGCCCGGCGACCGGCACCGCCTGGTAATGCGCGGCAGCGACTGGCGCTACGAACGGAGCTAGGTTCCGGGCTGGACCGCGGGCCGCTGCCGGGGGTGCTCCGGAAGCACACGGTCTCGCCCGGCGAGGAAAGCCATGGCGCAGCTCAGTCCCATGATGCCGGCGCTCGCAGCCAGCGGGACGGTCCAGCCGCCGCTGAGGTCATACAGGAAACCGAACAGCACCGGACCGGCGGCGCCGATGGCATAGCCCACGGACTGCGCCATTCCGGACAGGGCAGCTGCCTGGACGTGGCTGGTGGTCCGCAGGCTGAACAGGGACAGAGCCGTCACGATCATGCTCCCGCAGCCTGAAGCGCTGACCACCACCCAGAGCAGGGACAGCCCGGGAGCAGCCAGGAGTCCGAGGAAGCCGGCCATCGCCAGCAGGCTGCCCGCCATGCCCAGCAGCCGCTGGTCCGCGAAACGGCCCAGGACGGCGCCGGTCAGCAGGGATGAGGCGGTGCCCACCACCAGGAAGGCCGAGACGTGCAGCCCGGACGTTGTTTCGGATATGCCCTGGTCACGTTCGATGCTCGGCAGCCAGGTGGTCACCACAAAGAATCCGACGGACTGCAGGCCCATGAACAGGGTTACCTGCCAGCCGAGCAGCGTCTTCCAGGGGGACCTGTACCGGACCCGGGCCGCAGGAGCGCCTGCCGCAGCGGCATCGCCGTCGGCCGTTCCGCGTTTCAGGCCCGGAAGCAGAATCGCCATGGCAATCAGCGCCAGTCCGGCCCACATCCCGAGCGCAAGCCGCCAGCCCGATCCGGGGATCAGGGACACGGGCACAACAATCGCGGCGCCCAGCGCGGTCACCAGGCTCTGAGCGGCAATGTAGAGGCCCGTGAGCTGGCTGATCCTGCCGGGAAAATCACGCTTGATCAGGGAGGGAAGCAGGACGTTGAGAAAGGCGATTGCGATGCCGATCAGGGCGGTCCCGGTCCAGAGTGCCGCCGGGGCCGGAATGGACCGGAAGACGGTGCCGGCAGCCAGCAGCGCCAGGGAGAACCAGAGGGCCCGGTCGAGTCCGGCCCGCAGGGCAACTGCCGGGGCCAGCGGGGAGAATAGCGCAAAGGCGATGAGCGGAAGGCCGGTGAGGAGCCCGGACTGGGCGCTGGAGAAGTCGAATTCGCGGCCGATGTCCGCCAGGAGCGGGCCGACGGAGACGAAGGCCACGCGGAGATTTACACCGATTAGCAGGACGCCGGTCAGGGCCAGGCCTGCCCGTACGGGCGGCGCCTTTTTCATCCTGCTGAAAACCGCCACGCTTCTCCTTTGCAGCTGCGGGTGTGTCATGAACACGTTAGCGCGAGGTTGGGGCACTCGGGCTAAGAGTACATATGTGACACGTCGCAGCCTGCGGCGAGAAGCGCGGCGGCGGCTGCGTGCCTATGCGAAGGTGTTTCCGGCTGAGATCTTTTCGATTTCCTCCGGAGTCAGGCCGGCGACGGCGGCGATGCTTCCGGTCTCCAGGCCCTCATTCACGGCGCTCTGCACGAGTTCGGTGAGGACCTGCTCGGCGCGGTCAACGGCCCACTGCTGGGCTTCCAGATTGGAGGCAGCCATGGCGAGGGAGGAAAGGGATTCTTCAACTGGAGCTCGGAAAGCGGGGACCTGCTGGGAGTTAATGACCGTCATGACTTCACCCTTCGATAGGTAGGCTAGCAACTAGCTAGACAGACTATTTATAAACTAAGGCTTCTGTTATGTAAAGTTTGGACACCAATCTTACCCGTCCACCTCGAGGACGTGGGTCATCTGCTGCAGGAACCGGGTGATGGTTCCAGCCTCCTCCGGAGTCAGCGCCTCGGCCGTCTCCAGCATTTTGCGGTGCATCGCCCCCAAGGTTTCACGGACCTCGTGGTCCGCGTTTTCGGTGGGAATAATTTCAAGGGCGCGCCGGTCCGTGGGGTGGGGCCGCCGGGTCAGGTAGCCGCCCTTTTGCAGGCGGTCGATTAACGCGGTGGTCGATGCAGTGGAGATGCTGAGGACGCGGGAAAGGTCCTTCGGGCCAATGGATTTGCCGGCCTGGCGGGCCTGCATGACATAGCGGACGGCCAGCAGGTCAGTTTCGTTCATCCGCATCGAATCTCGGGTGCGGCGGCGCATGGCGGCTTCGGCGGCGCGGTAGGCGCGAAGCGCATTGAGTACGTCCACTCCGCCTGCGGTTGCAGGCGACTGGTCATACCAGTATCCGGCTCCTGTGGGATTGGCGTGTTCGGGCATGCAGACAAGTCTAGCTGAACGGAATACTAGCCAGCCTACCTACTCACATTGGTGATTCCCCAAGTTTTATGGCCTAGGGTGTTAAGCCCGTAACGCGATTCCTTCGCCCGCGGCGAAGGGCGCGCACATGCTGCAAAGGAGAAACGGCAATGGCCACACCCTTTGAAGAACCGGCAATTCCTTCCCGCACCGAGGAAGACACCCTTGAACAGCAGCTGCCTGTTATTCCGGATGTGGAGGAGGATGAAGGCGCTGCCGATCCCATCCGCCCACACGGTGATCCGCTCCTGCCTGGAGGGTCTGAAGCGGACCGGCTGGACCAGGAGCGTGACGGGTCCGCTTCTGACAGCGAGGACGACTACCCCCGGGATGCCGGCGAGGAGTTCCCGGAAGCCGCCGACTAACCGGTCAGCGCCGGCTCTTCCGGCGGCGGCTGGGCGCTCATTCGAGCAGAAGGCAGTGGTGGGGGAGGCCGTCTGCTCCTAGGGTATTTCGCATGCGAAATATTGAGGTGCCGGGGGCTGTCTCAGCAGTGGTCAACATCGGTGTGCGCAAAACGGACAGTCTGAGCGGAATCCTGCGGCTGCCGGCCAGCGGCGATCCGCTGGCCGCAGTAGCAATCCACCCTGCCACCGCCGTCCCACAGCGGCTGTACAGCGGTTTCGCGGATTTTTTGGCGGCCCGGGGATTCGCCGTGCTGACCTATGACTACCGCGGCACCGGAGCATCCGGCAGCGCGCGGGAGAACCGGCGGCTGCGCATGCGGGACTGGATGGACCTGGACGTTCCGGCGGCCGCTGCCTGGCTGCGCTTACGGTATCCGAAGCTGCCGCACGTCGCCGTTGGGCACAGCCTGGGCGGCCACGCGCTCGCGCTGGACAACGGCGGAGAAGGCCTGCTCGGTTTTATGACCGTGGCCTCCCACGCCGGCGTCACCCGTTCAATTCCTGACCGCACGGAGCGGGCGAGGGTGGAACTGATTCTTCGGGTGCTGGGTCCCGGCGCAGGGAGGGTCCTGGGCTACGTACCCGGGCGCCGGATGGGGCTGGGAGAGGACATGCCCGCTGCGGCAATGCTGGAGTGGAGCAGATGGTCCCGGACACCGGGATATTTCTTCGACGACCCCACCATGCATGCCCGGGAGCGGACGGCACGCGTGCGGACCAGCGTGCTGTGCGTGGGCCTGGATGACGACCTCTGGGCCACGCCGGCACAGATCGGCGTGATCGCCCGCCGGCTGGTCAATGCGCAGGTCCAGACCAGGACCTACGCGCCGTCCGACGCCGGTGTGCCGGCAATTGGGCACATGGGGTACTTCCGCCGCGGCCCGGGAGCCGTGCTCTGGCCGGATGCCGCTGCCTGGCTTGCGGACCGCGCAGGAATACCCGGGCCGTAACGCCCGGCGGCCGCGCTTCACGGTTCCGCTGCGGGGCACAACCACCGTGGGAACTGCAGCTAGGGCCGGTCCACGGCAGCCGGGTGGGTCAGCACGCCGTCCCGCATCCGCGCCACAACGTCCGCCAGAGGAAGGAACTCGACGTCGTGCGTCACCAGGATGGTGGCCACCTTGAATTCCTCCGTGACTTCGCGGAGCAGTTTCATGATCGAGGCCGAACGCTCGTGGTCCAGCGCTGCGGTGGGCTCATCCACCAGAAGCAGCGACGGGTTCCCCATCAGCGCCCGGGCGATGTTCACGCGCTGCCGCTGGCCGCCGGAAAGCTGGTGCGGCCGCTGGTTCACCTGTCCGCCCAGCCCGACGACGCCGAGCAGGTTCGCGGCGCGCTCCGCGGCCGCGCCGGTGGACTCGCCGCGCAGGTGCGCCACGGCAACGAGCTGCTCCACCGCGGTGAGGGAGGGCAGCAGATTGGGCTGCTGGAAGACGATGCCGATTTCCTCCCGCCGGAGCCGGGCACACCCGGCGTCATCCAGCCCGCCGACGTCGGACCCGTTGACCTCCACCGTCCCGGAGGTTGGCGGGATCAGGGTAGCCGCGACGGCCAGCAGGCTGGACTTGCCGGAGCCGGAGGGCCCTGCCAGCCCTGTGACGGTGCCGCGGACGGCGGACAGGCTGACGTTGTCCAGTGCCCGGATGGTGTTGTTCTGCCCGTCGGGGTATTCGAGTGTGACGTCCTTCAGGACCAGGGCTGTGCTGGTGGTGTTCATGGTGTTTCCTGTCTGTAAGTGGTGGAGTGCCGGCAGCGGGTCAGTTCCCGCCCAGCGCCAAGAGGGGGTCAACCTTGGTGACGCGGCGGACGGCGAGCGCTGCACCCGCAAGGCCGAGGAGGAAGACGCCGGCAACCGGCAGCACCGCGGTGGCGGCGGTGGCAGCGAAAGGAGCCGCCGTGGCTGCCACCTCACCGGCAGCGGCACCGAGCAGGCCTCCCGCTGCAGTTCCGGCAGCCAGAATGGCGGCGGCCTGGACCAGCGCGTCACGCAGCACATAGGAGCGGGTTGCGCCCAGTGCCCGCAGTACGGCGATGTCCCGGGTGCGCTGCAGTGTCCAGACGGTTAGGAACGCGACGATCACCAGGGCGGAAATGCCGTACAGGAAGGCCTGCATCATCAGCAGGGATCCGTTCTCGGAGGAGTAGGCAGGCAGGGCCGACAGGCTGTCGGACCGTTCCAGGCTGGTGGTTCCGGCGGCGCTGTTCGCGGCGTCCATCGCGGCGCCGTCCCGCGTGCCGCCGTCGTAATCCACGGCGAGGACGGTACCGGCGACGTCCGGTTCGGCGTGGGCCGCGTCCTTCCAGTCGGCGAGCGAGATCCAGGCAACCGGGGTGTGGCTGTACCACTGGTCCTCGACCACGGCCGCAACCGTGAACGGCTGGCCGTTGACGGACGCGTCCGAACCGGGCAGCAGCCCGAGGTCATCGGCGAACTGCCGGCTGATCACGGCCCTCCCCGGTGCGAGGCCCTCCGGGGCAATCCTGCTGCCGGGGTTCGCTCCGAAGATCGCCGCGGAGGCCGTGCCACCGGCCTGGATGCGTCCCTGGGTGATGCCCAGCGGCTCGGCACTGCTGACACCGGGCGCTTCCTGCCACGCCTGCTGCTGCCCGGGAGAGATCGAGGACTCGGTAAAGGACGCATTGGGTTCGGTTCCCGCGGGCGCGCCGAAGACCACCTCGCCGGCAGGGAGCGATTTGATGCTGGAGGTGGACTGGTCTGACAGGCCGGCAGTGAGGCCGGAGAGCATCACAAGCAGGAAACTGATGAGCGCAACGACCGTTCCCATCAGGGCGAAACGGCCTTTCGCGAAGCGTATTTCTCGCAGGGCCAGGTACATGTGGATTGTCCTTTGATCGTGTAGGAACCGGTTTTCCGGGATTTCCCCTGTTTCAACTCTTCCGGCGGCAAGGCTGTCCGGCATCGGTGGACCGTACGGTCCACGGGCATCGAATGGTGCAGGGGACGGTCAACCATTCGGTTGATGCGGTGCTGGGGCCCGGTGGCTAGGCTGGCGGTATGTCCGCTGAGTTGGGCCGGCCGCGGGCCGGCGAGCGGGTCCTGCGCGTGCTGCGCCTGGCCCTGCACGTCGGGTTCGCCCTCCTGCTGGCCGTGGCGGTTGGGCGGATGCTGCTGATGGCTCCGCCGTCCTGGAAGTCCGTTGTGGCGCTGCTGTTGTCCGCGGTGCTGGCCGTTGTCTATGTGGTCGGCACGGTGGCTGAAAAGCGGGCGTCCGACGGCGGCCGGGGGCGCCGGGCGCTGCGATTCGATCCGGAGCGGCACGGTTTGGCCTGGCTGGCGGCGGTCACCGGTCTCTGGGCCGTGCTTCTGATACTCAGCCCGGACTTTTCCTGGCTGGCCTTTCCGCTGTTCTTCCTGCAGCTGCATTTGCTGCGCCTGCGGCCGGCGCTCCTGACCGTTGCGGTGACCACGGCCGCCGTCGTTGCGGCGCAGTGGGCGCATGCCGGCGGGTTCCACGGCGCGATGCTGCTGGGCCCGCTCATCGGGGCGGGGTTCTCCGTCATTATGGCGCTCGCCTACCAGGCGCTGTACGCCGAGGTGACCAACCAGGGCGAAGCCCTGGACGAACTGCGCCGCACCCGTGCAGAACTGGCACGCAGCCAGCGGGAACAGGGAGTGCTGGAAGAGCGCGAGCGGCTGGCCCGCGAGATCCACGACACCCTGGCCCAGGGGCTGGCCAGCATCGTGCTGATGAGCCGCTCTGCCCGGGAAGCCCTGGACGGCGGGAACCTGGGGACCGTGCGGGGCCGGCTGGACACCGTTGAGGGCACCGCTGCTGAGAATCTGGCCGAGGCCCGCCGTTTTGTCCGGGACCTGCGCGAACCGGAGAATGCCCGGGGGTCGCTGGCGGAACGCCTGGCCCGGGCCTGCCAAGCGGTGCAGGAACGTGCCGCTGCGCAGGGACGGGAGCTGGCCTGCAGTTTCCGGCTGGAGGGTGCCCCGGTACCGCTGCCGGCACCCTACGAAGTAGCCGTGCTGCGGGCAGTGCAGGCCACGCTGGCCAATGTCCTCCAGCATGCGGACGCCGGCCGGGCCGTGGTTACGCTGGCCTTCCTCAGCGGGGACATCACGCTGGATGTTTTCGACGACGGCCGGGGATTCGATGCGGCCGCTGAGCGTGCCCGATCGGGTCCGCGCCGGGACGGTACCGGCTACGGGCTCATCTCGATTGCGCACCGGGTCGAAGCGCTGGGAGGCAGCCTGGATCTTGAATCAGCTCCGGGGGAGGGCACTGCGATAGGAATCCGGCTACCGCTGCCGGAAGCACGGCCGGCTGCGGCTGCAGCAAATCCGCAGGGAACCGCTCCAGGCGCGGAAGGTGAAAGCCGTGGCTGAACTGCGGGTGCTCCTGGTGGATGACCACCCCGTGGTGAGGGCAGGCCTGCGGGCCATGTTCTCCGGGTTCGAAGACGTCTCCGTCGCCGACGAAGCGGCCAACGGGGATGAGGCACTGCGGATCCTTGACCGGGAGTTCGCGGTAGGCGGGAAAATCGACCTCGTGCTCATGGACCTCCAGATGGCACCTGGCATGGACGGGGTCACGGCGACCCGGCGCATCAGGGAGCAGTACCCGAACCTGCCGGTGCTGGTCCTGACCACGTACGACACTGACGCAGATATCCTCGCCGCGGTGGAAGCAGGTGCCAGCGGCTACATGCTCAAGGACGCTCCGCCAGGCAATATCCGGGATGCAGCCCGGTCAGCTGCGGCAGGGCAGACCGCCCTGGCGCCGGAAGTCGCCGCCAGGCTGATGGGACGGATGCGCAACCCGGTTCCCTCCCTGAGCGCCCGCGAGATCGAGCTGGTGGAGCTCCTCGCCACCGGCATGTCCAACCGCGCCATTTCCCGGCGGCTGTTCATCAGCGAAGCCACGGTCAAGACTCATCTGGTCCACATCTACGAGAAGCTCGGCGTGGACAACCGCACCGCTGCCATTGCGGTGGCGCGGGAGCGGAGGATTATCCGCTCCTAGCGGCCGGAGATCGGCCGCCCCTCTAGTGACTCGACGGGCACATGACTAGTCTCGGCGGCCAGGGTAGGAAACAAGGGTCCCAACTTCACCCCGGGAACATTTCCGCCTCATTACTCGCACCTGAGGGGAACCATGAACACTCAGCAGTCTCCTGTCCGCCGAGGAACCGTCCGCCGAAAGCTGCACGGAAGGTTCAGGGGCATAGCCGTCCTGGTGCTGTCATTCCTGCTGCTGCTCCCCTTCGCAGGCCCGGTTCAGGCGCGCATAGGCGAACCAGTCCGGAACGATCCGGTGGGCACCTCCGAAGAGACGGACATCGTCATCACGTCCCTGGGATTTGGGCAGGCCGTCAACGGGGCGCTGCCGCCGGCCGGCACCACCTGGCCCATCGATTCCTATCCCACGTCCATTCCCGCCGGCTACGAAACAGAGAATGTTGACTTCGCGGGAATCATCGAGACCCAGGACGCCCAGGGCACCACCACCGCCCAGATGTACTGCATCGACCTGCGCACTTCTACCCGCGTGGGCATCGGCTACGTCAACGGCACCTGGTCCGAGGCCAATGTCCCCAATATCGGGTACGTGGAGCGGATCCTGAATACCTACTACCCGTCCTCCAACCTGCCAGCGGGGCTCAACAACAACCAGCGGGCGGCGGCAGTGCAGGCAGCCATCTGGTTCTTTACCGACGGCTACGTGGTGAGGCCCGGTTCCCCGATTTACTCGGCCGTGGCCGGAATCGTGAACGCGACCATCGCCGCCGGCCCCCAGACCGAACCTCCGGCACCGGATATCTCCGTCACTCCTGCCACGGCAGAGGCCTCGGTGAACGGCGTGGCCGGTCCCTACACCGTGCAGGCGCAGGAAGGCGCCGAGATTAACGTCAGCGTGTCCGACGGGTTCACTCTCTATGCCGACGCAGCCGGCACCGTGCCCATCACCAACCCGGTTGAGTCCGGGACCCAGGTATGGGTGAGAAGCGATGCCGGAGACACGGGGCCGGCCACCATCCTGGCGCAGGCGGCGGTATCGGTTCCGACAGGAAACGTGTACCTGTACGACGGCGCCACGTCAGGAACCACCACCGCCCAGAAGCTGATCCTCGCCGCCACCCGGACGCTGACCTCCAACGCCACCGCGCAGGCGGAGTTCTTCGAAGTTGGTTCCCTCGCCGTGACCAAGACGATCGACGGTGCGGCAGCCGGCAGCCAGGGAGCCGTAGCCATCAGCATCGACTGCGGCGAGGGCTACCAGTTCACGTTCAACATCGATGCGGGGACCACGGGATCCGTCAGCGAGACCTTCAACGAGATTCCGGTGGGATCCACCTGCACCATCACCGAGCCCACCAACGGAGCCACGGCTACCGTAGCGGTGAGCACCGTCCTGCCGGACCCGGTGGCCATCACGGCAGGGACCACCGCGACGGCCACCGTCACGGACACCTACACCTTCGTACCCGGAACGCTCTCCGTGGGCAAGACCATCGCCGGTGAAGCTGCCGGCGCCCAGGGCGAGGTAGTTCTCACGGTGGTCTGCACCTCAGGCGAAACGCAGGTGGTCAATGACACCATCACCATCCCGGCCAACGCCACGGAGGTCACCCCCACCGAGTACGGAAACCTGCCCGCTAACACCAGCTGCGTGGTCACGGAAACCAGCAGCGGAGAAACCACCAGCATCGCTGTGGAGACCACAGGTACGGGCACGTACACCGTTCCCGCCGCCGGCAGTGTCCAAGCCGCCGTCACCAACACCTACACCTTCAGGACCGGTGTCCTGGGAGTCCGGAAGCTGATCGAGGGCGCAGCCGCGGGTCAGCAGGGCCCCGTGACGCTGAACGTCGTCTGCACCGGCGCCTCTACCCTCAACGAAACGATCACCATCCCGGCGGGAGCAACCGAGACCGATCCGGTGGAATACACCGGCCTGCTCGCCGGCACGAGCTGCACCGTCACTGAAACGGCCAACGGGTCCAGCACCGAGATTGGCGTCGAGACAGTGTTTGAACCGGCTACGGGTACGGTCACCATTCCTGCGGAGGACGGTGTGGAAATCACCGTCACCAACACCTACACGGTGAACCCGGGCTCATTGACTGTCTCCAAGGCCATCGCCGGAGCAGCGGCGGGACAGCAGGGTGAGGTACAGATAGACATCCTCTGCCGGCTCGACGACGTCACGACCTTCAGCACTTCGGTCACGATTCCGGCGGGGACTACCGCACCGCAATCGCAGACATTCACGGACATCCCGGCCGGCAGCGCGTGCGCAGTGACGGAGTCGGCCACCGGCGAGACTGACGAGATCGCCGTCGTCGTCGACCTGCCGGACACCGCGACCATCCCGGCGGGAGGCACGGCAACTGCCGCGGTCACCAACACCTACACGCAGAAACCCGGCATGATCACGGTCTATAAGAATTTCGATGGTCCGGCTGCCGGCAGCCAGGAAGCTGTCCTGGTTGAGGTCACCTGCACGCTGAACGGGGCGACCGTCCTGGAGGAGACCTTCCAGGGCCCGCCGCAGGCGGCTTCCCCGGTCTTCGGCCGCTTCCTGAACGTGCCGGCGGGGGCATCCTGCTCGGTAACGGAACTGGAGGACGGCAGCACCCCGGCCATCCTGGTGGAGACGGATCTTCCGGATCCGTTCACCGTTCCTGCCGGAGGTGACGTCGAGGCCACCGTCACGAACACCTATACCTTCGCTCCCGGATCAATCTCCGTGAGCAAGGTCATCGACGGTGAAGCGGCCGGGAACCAGGACGACATTGTCCTGCAAACGGTCTGCACCCTGGACGGCGAAACCGTCCTCGACGAAACGTTCATCATCCCGGCAGGTTCCACCGGTACTGAATCGACCCAGTATGAGGACCTGGCGGTAGGCACCGAATGCACCGTCACCGAGACGCAGGACGGCGCAACGGAAACGGTTGGCGTCAGCACCGTGCTGCCGGACCCGGTAACCATCGCGGCCGGTGCCGGGGTTGAAGCCGCAGTCACCAACACGTACACCTTCAATCCCGGTTCGCTCAGCGTCAGCAAGGTGATCGACGGAGAAGCAGCCGGAGCGCAGGAGGACATTGTCCTGGGCATCACCTGCTCATTGAACGGCGAGACCGTGCTGGACGAGACGGTCACGATTCCCGCCGGAACCACCGGTACCGAAACGCAGGAGTTCGAGGACCTGGCCGTGGGTACCGAGTGCATCGTCACCGAACCCGGCACCGGAGCGACAGAGACCGTGGGAGTCACCACGGTCCTCCCCGATCCGGTGACCATCGCGGCCGCGACGGTCAGTGAAGCGACGGTGACGAACACCTACACCTTCAATCCCGGAACCCTCGTCGTCACCAAGCAGATTGCCGGTGCGGCTGCAGGGCATCAGGGAGAAGTGGTGCTGAACGTGGTCTGCATCCTGGCCGAGGAAACGGTGCTGGATGAAACGCTGACCGTTCCGGCCGGAGCCACCGGCGAGGTGATGTCCACGTTCGGCGGGCTGGCCCAAGGCACTGAGTGCGAGGTGACTGAGACGGCAACGGGAGTGGCGAGCGGGCTGGAAGTCAGCACGGTCCTTCCCGAACCGGTTGGCATCAGCGCCGCCGGGGCATCCGAGCTGCGCGTCGTCAACACCTACACCGCAACGCAGCCGGCACCGCGTCCGGCACCGGATCGGCCGGGCAAGAACCGCCTGCCGTCCACGGGCGCTGAGTTTGCCGGAGGCTTCCTGGCCCTCGGTGCCGGCCTGATCGCGGCCGGCGGAGCCAGCGTAGCTGCCGCTAAGCGGCGCCCGGGCCGCAGGAGCTAGCCCTAAGCTGGCAGGGAACGTAACAGGACTGGGCGGCCGGGGAACCGGCCGCCCAGTCCTCTTAGCCTCATTCGGGGTTTTCCGGGTCCTTGTCCTTGGAGCCGGGAACGGCGCCGAACCTGCGGTTGACGCCCGAGCCGTGTCCCATCGAATCGGGATTGGGTTTGCCCGCGATGATCATTAGCAGGAACGTCAGCAGGCACACGATGAACGTGATGCACCCGGCTGCCAGCCCCAGCTGCCAGCGCAGTTCATTCTCGGCGCCGCCCGTGGAAACCACCGCCGTCGTAATGGCCACGAATCCGGCGATGACTCCGGAAGCGATGACGGGGACGTTGCCGTAGGCGGGCCCGGTGCCCTGGGTCCCCTTGGTGTCAGCCATGATCCTCAGCTCCTGAACATAGTGCGTGCTGTTCGGTGCGTAGCCGCTTCAAGCGACCTGTGCCGCCGATTCTTCCACCGCCTCCGGGAGGCTGGAAGGGCCGTGGCCGTCTGGACGCAGGCCAGGCAGCAACCAGACAGGGTTCAGAACTTGAAAAGGGCCGCGATTTCGCGTTTCTGTCCGTCCACGAAGACGTCGGTGCGCTCGTCGTAAAAGCAGACACGGTCCTGCAGCTGCGCTGAGTCGGGAAGTATCGACTCATAGGACCAGGCCAGGTCTTCGCCCTCCGGCGTCCCCGCCACGGACCAGTACCTCGCGGTTCCCTTGTAGGGGCAAACGCTCTGGGTGGCCGTGGGCTCCAGGAGCCGCCAATCCACGTCGTCGCGCGGATAGTAAGTGCGGACCGGCACCATGGTCTCGTAGACGAAGAGCGGATGGGCGGTTTCTGCCAGTGTCTGCCCCCTGAACTCCACGCGCGACGCTCTGGAGGATTCCCGGGCGTCCACCCGGTGGAAAGGGTCGCGCGGGTGCCCCTTGATCTCCTGGTCCTCTTCGAGCCACTGGTGGAATGCGGAGAAATCCAGCAGCACGCGCCCGCCAAGATCGGGGTCGTTTGGCATAAACGCTGCAGCGGGCAGGGTTTCCGCTGCGGCAACAAGGTCAAAGGCCGTGCCTCCAGTTGTGTGCACGGAGAAAGGAAACCGCGGATCCATGACCGGAGCGGGACGGAGATCGGCTGCAGGGGCAGAGGAGGGAACCACATCGGCGGCCAAGTCAGCGGTTGGCACCGCGAAGATGGGGGTTACACGCCCCGGTTCCCAGACGAGCAGTGCATCCGTCGTGTCCAGGACCAGGCCGGACTCCAGCCGGGCGCGGATGCGCCGGGCGGCGGGCTCGAAACGCAGCTCCGGCAACAGGTTGAACCAGGTCCGGCTCAATTTCAGTGCCATACCTCGATGGTGTGCCTGCCGCCGGGATGAGGCAAGGCCTCTCCGGAAATGCGCTGCCGGGCGGCATTTCGGTTCATGCTGCCATCCCACCGCGCGCAGCAAGAAGGGCCGCAGGCGATTGCCTGCGGCCCTTTTTACGGGTTTTCCGGAACGCTCTAGACCTGCGCCTCAACGGCAGCGGAAGCTGCCGTGCTGGAGAGCGCGGGAGCGGTATCGAAGCTCAGTTCCACGGCGGATACTCCTCCGGCCACGAGGGCCGAGGCTACCGCGATGCCTGCGAGGAGAGCGGTTGTCCGGTGTGAAGTCCGTTGGCTTGTCCGGGTCTGGAACATGGGTATGTCCTCCTTTCCAGAACGGGGATGGGACCAGCACGCAGGCCGGAATGCCCGCGCCGCTGTGCCTCTCTTAAGGCTACGGTGCGCAGCATGCCCAGTTGCATAACACAGCTCACAATCCGGGGATTTACCGCCGTGGTGTTGGCCACGGTGCAGTGTGCCCCGGACTACGTCTGCGGTGTCAGTGCCGGCGGAGGTTCCGCAGCGCCTGCCAGGCTCCCGTGGACCACAGCGCCCAGATCACCAGCAGCGGCTGGAAGAACAGGCGGATAAACCGTTTCTGGTCGGTGTCCAGGCCAAAACCGTCCGTCCGCGTGACGTACTGGGAGATATTGCCCGGGAAGATCGCGATAAAGAATGCCGCTGCGGCCAGCCCGACGGGCACCCTTCGGCTGGGCAGGAGGGCCAGGGCGGAACCCACCCCGATCTCCGCGATGCCGGACAGCAGCACTACGGTGTCCTTGTCCAGTGGAACCCAGCCGGGCACCTGGGCCTGGAATTCCTCGCGGGCAAACGTAAGGTGGCTGGTTCCGGCGAAGGCCAGGAACAGGCCCAGCACGACGGCGGCGGCCCGGCGCAGGCGGCTGGTCCGCGGTGCGCGGGCGGTCAGGGTATGGATCAGGGCGCTGCGGGACATGCCCTGACGCTAGCGTATCCGCCTGCCGCCGGAAAGCACGGCGGCAGGCGGCCGGGTCAGTGGCCGAAGCTGTCGGAGTCCAGAATCCCGGCGTCTCCGGTGTCCAGCGCCGAAAGGTCCGCGATGTCAGCTTCTTCCAAAGCGAAATCGAAGACCGCCAGGTTCTCCGCCAGGTGCGCCGGTGACGAGGCTTTCGGGATGGGAACCAGGCCCTGCTGGACGTGCCAGCGCAGCACAATCTGTCCGGGGGTCTTGCCGTACTTCGCGGCGAGGGCGGTGACTGCAGTGTCCTCCAGCAGCCCGCCGTCCCGTCCGAGCGGGCTCCATGACTCGGTGACGATGCCGAGCCTGTTGTTCGCCTGCCGGGACGCTTCCCGGACGTGCCGGGGATCCACCTGGATCTGGTTCAGGTCCGGGACCACTCCGGCCTCGGCGAGGCGCTGCAGGTGTGCCGGCTTGAAGTTGGAGACGCCGATGCCGCGGATCATGCCCTCTTCGAGCAGTTCCGCCAGGCCCAGGACGGCTTCCACGTACCGGTCCTGGTCCGGGTTCGGCCAGTGCACCAGGAGCAGGTCGATGTATTCGGTGCCGAGCTTCTGCGCCGATGAGGAGAATGCACGGCGGACGCCGTCGCGGCTGTGCCACTGCTTGTTGAACTTGGTGGTGATGACCACTTCGCTGCGGGCGATGCCGCTGCGCCGGATGCCTTCGCCAACACCGACCTCGTTGCCGTAGTTCTCTGCTGTGTCGAACAATCGGTAGCCGGCCTCGACTGCGGCGGCAACGGCGTCGGCCGCCTGTGCATCGTCCATAGGCCACGTGCCCATTCCGAGGGCGGGCAGCTCGAGGCCGTTGCGGAGGGTGACGGTGGGGGCGGCGGAGTTCGGCATGGTGCTTCCTTTCACTCTGGCTGTCGTTCGAGCCTAGCCAGACCAGCTCTGCGTTGCAGAAGCGTCCAGGACCCGCACCTCCCACGGGCGCAGTTCTGCGGAGTCCCCCAGCTCGGCGTAGTTGCCCAGGAGCAGCGGCCCGTCCGGGGCAAGCCCCGGGGGGACCTCCAGGACTTCCCCGGACACGTTGGCAAGGACCAGCCAGGAGGTGTCATCGAGGCGGCGGCGGTAGGCGAACAGGCGCGGGTGTTCAGGGGCCTCCAGATGGAAGTCGCCCAGGACCACCACATCCTGGGTGTGCCGCAGCCGGATGAGGTCCTGGTAATACCGGAAGACCGACTTTTCCGCTGAACGGTCCGCCTCGGTGTTGATGCGCCGGTGGTTCGGGTTGACGTCGATCCAAGGCTGTCCCTCGGTGAAACCGGCGTTCGGCCCGTCCGTCCACTGCATCGGGGTGCGCGGGTTGTCCCGGCTCATGGCCCGCAGAGCCTCCAGGGCTTCCTCCGGGGGCGTTCCCTGGGCCGTGGATTCTGAGTAGAAGTTCAGGGATTCAACATCCCGGTACTGTTCAACCGTGGTGAAGCCGGCGTTGGTCATGCCGATCTCCTCGCCCTGGTAGACGTACGGCGTGCCGCGCTGCAGGTGCAGCAGGGTTGCCCAAAGCGTGGCCGATTCGTACCGGAACCCGGCGTCGTCCCCGAACCGGGACAGATGCCTCGGCTGGTCATGGTTGCTCAGGTACAGGCTGTTCCAGCCGCGGTCCGCGAGCCCGCGCTGCCAGCGGTTCCAGGAGGTCTTCAGGTCCGGCAGGCTCAACGGCCGGTAATCCCATTTGCGTCCACCAATCTGGTCCAGGCTGACATGTTCGAACTGAAAGACCATGTCCAGCTCCGCCCGGTACGGGTCGGTGTAGAGCAGTGCCTGCTCCACCGTGGCCCCGGGCGTTTCACCCACCGTGAGGAAGCCGCCGTCGCGCCCTTCGAACACCTCGCGGCGCATCTCCGCCAGGAACTCATGGATGCGCGGCCCGTTGGTGAAATGCGGGGAACCGTCGCCCCAGATACTGCCCGGCCCCACCAGTCCGTCCGGAAGCGCCGGGTCCTTGGAGATGAAGTTGATGACGTCCATCCGGAACCCGTCCACCCCGCGGTCCAGCCACCAGCGCATCATCTCGTACACCTTGTGCCGGACGGCGGGGTTTTCCCAGTTCAGGTCCGGCTGGTGCGGGGTGAACAGATGCAGGTAGTACTGCCCTGTTTCCGGCTCGTACGTCCAGGCTGGTCCGCCAAAGTGCGAGCCCCAGTTGTTAGGTTCGGCGCCGGGTTCCCCCGGTTCGAAGCCCGGACGCGCGTCCCGCCACCAGAAGTAGTCCCGGTACTTATTGTCCCGTGATGTGCGGGCTTTCTGAAACGCCGGATGTTCGCTCGAGGTGTGGTTTACCACCAAGTCCATGACCAGCTTCATGCCGCGTACATGGAGCTGCCCCAGCAGTTCGTCGAAGTCCTCTTCGGTGCCGAACAGCCGGTCGATGCGGCGGTAGTTGGAAATGTCGTAGCCGTTGTCCCGCTGCGGCGATTCATGGACCGGGGACAGCCAGATGACGTCCACGCCCAGGTCCTGCAGATAATCCAGATGCGCAAGGATGCCGCGCAGGTCCCCGATCCCGTCCCCGTTGCCGTCCGCGAAGCTGCGCGGATAGATCTGGTAGACGACGGCGCTGGTCCACCACGCGGGCTGGTGCGGATCGGTCATGGCCGGGTTTCCTCTCGCTGGCGGTGCCTGCGAGTCTACGCGCCGGGCCCGGGGACCCAGAAGGGAGCCCGGACCCGCGCCGGGCTAGTCTTCCACCGAATCTCCGCGGACCAGGCGTTGCGCCACCTCCGTGAGGAGCTCGACGCCGCGCACGGCGTCCTCATCGCGGGTGAACTCGGCTTCGTTGTGTGAGATGCCTTCAACGCTGGGCACAAACAGCATCACGGTGGGTACGTGGTCCTTGAGGTTGGTGGAGTCATGCCCCGCCACGGTCATGATGTCCCGGTGGCTGAAGCCCAGCGCATCTGCCGCGGCATGGCCCAGCCGGACGCCGGACGGCTGGTAGGGGTTCAGCCCCCACTGATGGGTCAGTGCCAGGGAGACCCCGGTCCGGGACCGGGACTCGGCGTCGGCAATGCGCTTGTCCAGCAGGTCCATGGCGCGGGCGAGGACGGATTCGTCCGGTGAACGCAGGTCCAGGTTCATGACCACCTGGCGGGCGATCGTCACCGGAGAGTTGGGCAGGACCTGCAGCTGGGACACGGAACTGTGCAGCAGGCCCGGCTCGAACTCTTCGGTGAGGTCCCGGGCCGCGGCGATGACCAGCGACGCTCCGTACAGGGCGTCCCGGCGGTCAACCATCCGCGTGGACCCGGTGTGGGACTGGTCCCCGTCCACCGTGACCTGATACTTCGCGGCGGCCCAGGTCTTATCCACGATGCCTACCTGGGTGCCGGTCTCCTCGAGGATGCGGCCCTGTTCAATGTGGATTTCCGCGTACCGGGCAACGGAGTCCAAAGCCGGGGCAGTCCCCGGCGCGGACGGGTTGCCCAGTGCCTGGGCCACGGTGGTGCCGGCCAGGTCCGAGGTGGCACGGGCTGTTTCCAGGGACAGCTTTCCCGTGAAAACGCCGCTGCCCATCATGCTGGGGGTGAAGCGGCTGCCTTCCTCGTTGAACCAGTTCACCACTGCCAGGTTGAAGACCGGTACCAGCTCGCCTGCTTCCGCGGCGGCTGCTGCCCGAACCACTGCGTGGGCGGCGGCCAGCACCCCGTAAGCGCCGTCGTACCGTCCGGCCAGCGGCTGCGAATCAAGGTGCGAGCCGAGCAGGACCCACGGTGCTCCGGGCACGATTTCCGCCAGCCCAAACTGGTTGCCCGCCGGGTCAACGGCTTCGGTGAGACCGTGTTCGGCGAGCCAGATGCTGAACCAGGCGCGGACGGCGTGGTCCTCGGGTGTTCCGGCTTGGCGGTCGACGCCGCCTCCTGCCGTTGCGCCGAAGCTGGACATGACGGCGAAATCCGCCAGGAAACTGGAGTTGCTGGTGCTCATCGGACGTCCTTTGCTGCGTTGGGGAAGGAGGGGAGATTGGGATGTGAATAGCGGAGTTCGCCGCCCACCATGGTGCCCAGGACCTGGGTGGCGCCGATCCGGGAGGGATCAACCGTTGTGGGATCCTGGTCGAGGAAAACCAGGTCCGCGAGCAGGCCGGGGGAGAGGCTTCCCTTCTCTCCGGACGTACCGGTGGCTGCGGCGGAGCCGGTGGTATACGCCGCCAGCGCCTGTTCAGCGGTGATCCGTTCCGCAGGCCCGTAGGCCATGCCCGAAGGGGTCAGCCGTTCCACGAAGGACTGCATGACATCCAGCGGCCGCCCGTTGGAAACCGGACGGTCGGAACTGCCCGGCAGGACGGCGCCGCGGCGCAGCAGCCCGGCCGCCGGGTAGGAAAGCTCCGTGCGGGCAGGACCAAGGAGTTCCGCCATGCCGTCGCCGAATTCGGTGATGAAGTGGGGCTGCGGAACCAGGACGATTCCCGCCTCCGCAATCCGGTCCAGCTGTTCCGGGCGGACCACGCCGCCGTGCTCGATGCGGTTGGGGAAGCAGTTGGGACCGTACGTTTCCTGGGCCTCAATGATGATGCTGATGGCGTGCTCCACGGCCGCGTCGCCAATGGCGTGCATGGCAATCGGCCACCCTGCGCGATAGGCGGCGAGGGCCGACTCGCGGAGCTCCCCGGCGTCCATCTGCAGGTAGCCGTGGTTGTGCGTGCAGCCCACGTAGTCCTCGGACATGTATGCCGTGCTGCCCAGCAGTGATCCGTCGCTGAAGATCTTCACCGGACCGATCCGCAGCCACTCATCGCCGAGTCCGGAGCGGATGCCCGCATCCAGTCCCAGCCCGCCGCCGTCGTCCGTGTGTCCGGAAAGCGGACGAAGGGCATCAAGCACCAGCATGGGCTGCATCCGTACCGAGAGCAGTCCCTTGTCCCGGGCGGACAGGTAGGCGCCGAACTCGCGGGGGGAGTGGCCGATCCAGCCGCCGGCGATTCCGGCGTCGGTGACACTGGTGATGCCTTCGGTGAGGTAGTGCGCCGTGGCCAGTTCCAGGGCCTTTTCGATGGTCTCCAGCGGATACGGCAGCATGAGCTCCTGGACCAGCCGCATGGCGTTTTCCTCTAGGAGGCCGGTGGGCCGGCCGTCTTCGCCGCGGACAACGACGCCGCCGTCAATCTCCGCTGCCAGGTCCTGCGTCCGGGCCACCAGGTCCAGGGCAGTGCCGTTAAGGGTGCAGGCGTGGCCGGAGGAGTGCTTGATCCACACCGGCCGGCCGCCCGAAGCCTCGTCCAGCCGGTCCCGGTCCGGCTGGGCGCCGCCGAGCAGGAGGGGACTGAAGCCCGAGGCGACGACCCAGTCATCGGGCGCCAGCTGGTCTGCGGCAGCGGATATCGCCGAATAGACGTCGTCCAGCGAGCGGGCATCCCCCAGTGCGGTTTCCATCAGCCCGAGCCCGAACCACACGCTGTGGCTGTGCACATCGTTGAAGCCGGGCACCACGGTCAGCCCTTCGGCGTCGAACACCGCGCGGGCGGGGAGCTCGATGCCCGGGTCCACGGCCAGGATCCGGCCGCCAAGGATGGCCAGGGTGCCGGCACGCGGATGTGCCGGGTCCTGGGTGAGCACCTGGGCGTTGGTAATCAACAGGTCTGCAAGCATGGGTTCCTAGCCGTTGTTCCGTCCCCACGGCGACGCATGGAAACGCACAGCCTGCTGGGTGTTATTCCCATTCAACTATGGCTAAATGTCTCGCTCAATGGACATAAGCCGCCATAGTTGGCGGATAAATTATGCATATCCATAAAGTGGCAGGATGACCGAAATCCCCCTCCCGGCCCTGGTTCCCTCGCCCCGGGCCTTCCCGCTCGAAGCTCCCGCCGGGCACCAGTGGGAAGACCTGATCCGGCGGCTGTGGACCCAGCGCGATTCGCTGGTTACCGACTTCCTTTCCAGGTTCGAAGCCGTGTCCTATGACGATGCGCAGGTACCCGTGGAGGACGTCTACCAGACGGCCGTGGACACCATGGACATGTTCCTGTACCAGATGGCGGGGCTGGAGCTTCCGCCGGACCTGCGTAACCTGCCGCGCGAGGTAGCCACCCGCCGCGCGTCCCAGGGTGTGCCCCTGCAGTCCTTCCTGGAAGCCGTACGGAATGATTTCCGCGTCTTGTGGAAGGGCCTGGAGCGAGTCGCGCACGGGGACGGCGTCAACGTCCTGGTGTCCAACATGGACCGGGTGATGGACGTGGTGGAAGGCTACGTGTCGAGCATCCAGCAGTCCTTCGTGGAGGCAGAAGCGCTCCTGGCCCGGGACAAGCAGCTCTACCGCCAGCGCCTGCTCTCCCGGCTGTTCGGCGGAGAACCGAAAACACCGCAGGACCTCGAGGATATTGCGGCGGGGCTCGGGGTCAAGGCGGCGGATTCATTTGAGGTCCTGGCCGTGATCGGAGAGGCCGTGGCCGAGGCGCAGCGCACGTTCCTCCATGACCGGAGGCTGCATTCCTATGAACGGGCGGGGGTCCTGTACATCTTCCGGCAGCGCCGTGCCGGCTCCTGGCAGCAGGAGCCGCCTGGATTCGCCGCAGGCTACGTGCCGGACATTTCGGGACTGGCGGCAGTACCTGCCGCCGCATCATCGGCCCTGGTGCTGGCACGGAGCGGCGGTCCGGGCCTGCAGACCGTCCAGGAAGCCTGGCAGCGGATCGCGGCCGAACTGCTGGAACAGACGCTGCCGGGTTTCTGCTCCGGCGTCCAGGAGGCACTGCGCAGGTGCACGGACCACGAGCGGGCCAGGCTGCTCCAGGTGGCTGAAAGCTACGCCCGCACCGGTTCAATCAAGGAAACAGCCGAAGAGCTCTACTGCCACCGCAACACGGTGGTCAACCGGCTGCATTCGCTGCAGCAGGTCATTGGGCTGGACCTGGCTGTCCCGGGGGAAGCCGCCTGGGCGCTCATAGCCCTCAGCACCCTCCCGGAATACCCACGCACTGTATAAATGCCCAATTTCCGCGTAAAAGGTGGGTGAAATTTGTCATTGTTTGGTCAATTGCCGCCTGACTACGCTCAGTGAGATACCTCCCACTCCGGCCCGCATGCCCCCCACTTCAGCGACGCGGCCAGCTCGAAAGGCAACATCACTCGTGACTAACACCACTCGATCAGGGGAACGCGGCGCGCCCGTGACCATCTCCGGAAAGGACGCGGGCACCATTGCCCGCGCCTCCTTCGTCGGAACCGCTCTGGAATGGTACGACTACTACCTCTTCGGCACAGCGGCAGCGCTGGTCTTCAACCGCCTGTTCTTCACCACCATGGACCCCACAGCGGCGCTGCTGGCCTCCTTCGCCACTTTCGGCGTCGGCTTCGCTGCCCGCCCCATCGGCGCCGTCCTCTTCGGCTACATCGGTGACAAGTTCGGCCGCCGGCCGGCACTGCTGGCCACCATCGTCATGATCGGCATCGCCACCGGGCTGATCGGCCTGCTGCCGGACTTCGGTTCCATTGGCCTCGCAGCACCGATCCTCCTGGCCGTCCTGCGGCTGGTCCAGGGCCTGGCCGTCGGCGGTGAATGGGGCGGTGCCGTCACCATGGCCATCGAGCACGCACCGGTGGAGAAGCGCGGCCGGTTCGCCGCCCTGGTCCAGGTCGGTTCGCCGGTAGGTACGCTGCTCTCCTCCGCAGCCTTTTCCCTGGTGCTCCTCTTCCCGTCGGAGACCTTCGACGCCTGGGGCTGGCGCATCCCGTTCCTGATGGCCTTCCCGCTGCTGCTCATCGCCCTGTGGATCCGCATCAAGGTTGAGGAATCCCCCATCTTCAAGGACCTCCTGGCACAGGAGGAAACCTCCAAGGTTCCAGCCCTGGACGTCTTCCGCAACGCCGGCGGCCGCCTGGCCGTTGCCGTGATGGCTGCGCTGCTGGGCGTGGGCGGCTTCTACATGATCACCACCTTCATTGTCAGCTACGGTTCCAACACCCTCGGCGTGGACCGGCAGGTCATGGTCAACGCCACGCTGATCGCGGCCGTCGCCCAGATTTTCGTCACTATTGCGATGGGCCGGCTGGCCGAGAAGATCGGCCCGGGCAAGGTCACCATGTGGGGCGGCATCCTCACCGCCGCCGCGGCCTTCCCGATCTTCGCGATGGTGGACACCAAGTCCACCCTGATGATCACGCTGGCCATCACGCTCGGCATCGTTCTGATTGCCGTGGCCTACGCCGTCAACGGCGCGCTGCTGACAGAACTGTTCCCGCCGAAACTGCGCTACTCCGGTGTTGCCCTCGGGTACAACATCGCCGGCGCCACCAGCGGCTTCATGCCCCTGCTAGCCACTGCCATGCTCGGGTTCTCCGGCAACCAGTCCTGGGGAGGAGCGCTCATCCTGGTCATCATTGCCCTGGTCACCGCTGTTGGCGGATTCCTCGGCGAGCGGCTGCGTGTGCAGGACAAGCGGATCGTTTCCGCGGACTAACCCCGCCGCCGGGCTGAGAGACGGCACCCAAATCCGGCCGGCAGGAAGTATCCGTTCCCCCATGGACTTCCTGCCGGCCTTTCCAGGCAAGGCCCCGCCGGTTCCCCGCGGCGGGGTCTTTTGCCGTCCGCGGGAGCCTGCACCGCTAGAGTGTCAGCCGCATCAGTACCCGCGGAAAACCGCCAAGGACGGAGTCGGTGTCCGCAGCTTTCGTGAAGCCGGCTGCTTCGAAAACGCTGCGAGTGCCAACGTAGGCCATGGTCAGTTCGACTTTCGCGCCCTGGTTATCCACCGGATAAGCCTCGACGGCGGGTGCCCCGTGCCCGCGGGCGAACTCGACGGCGCCCGCCACCAGCGCATGCGAGATTCCCCTGCCGCGATGGCCGGGACGGACCCGCACACACCACAGGGACCACACCGGCAGGTCATCAACGTGCGGAATCTTCCGGCTCCTGGCAAACGAGGTGTCCGCGCGCGGATGGATCGCCGCCCACCCGGCCGGCTCTCCGTCGTCGTAGGCCAGGACGCCGGGCGGCGGCTCCTGCCGCACCAGGTTCCGGACGTATTCCCCGCGGGCCGGGCCGCGCAGTTCCTGGTTCAGGCGGGAGGAAGCCAGCCGGTAGCTCAGGCACCAGCACACGGTGGAATCGGCACGCCGGGGCCCCAGCACAGCCGCAGTGTCCGCGAAATCCGTGGCGGCCCGCACCTCGATCGGCATGGCCAAAACCATACTCCTGATGCCTGGCTCACAGAAGCTGAGATCCCCGCGGAAAGGGGCTAGACTAGCCGGTTCATCCGGCAGATTCCCTGCCGGAAGACACAAGCATTAGGAAAAAGAAAAGAGAGCGCAATGTTCGCCGCTGGAGCGTCCATTACCGAGATCGAGCAGGACGTCGAGGACATGATCGTGCAGCTGGTGCACCGGCTGGGAGACCTGGCCGATGCGGATCCGGATCCGGTGGGAGCCCAGGAGCGTGCCTACATCAAGGCCTTCTCCGACGTCCGTGCCAACAGCTCCATGGACCAGGCTGCGCTGCTGCAAACAGCCATCAGCCGGCCCAATCTGGCCGAATCCCTGCTGTACCTGAACCGCCGCCTGGATGCGGCGAACCTGGGTCCGCGGGATCCGGCCGGAATCATCGGCGTCATCGTCCGCCTGGCCATGGACGGGCTGTGGGTCAGCGACATCCTGGACTCCAGCCGGTTCACCAGGCCTGAGCGCGAGCGGATCACCCGGCTGCTCACGGCCCTCTCCCGGCTGAGTGACGAGCGGATGGCGGAGCTGCTCCCGCAGTGCGCCGCCACCCGCTAGCGGTCACTTCTTGTCATCCCCGGTGAGGCGCTGGGACAAGTAGACCGGGATCATCGACGCCACGATCAGCACGGCGGCGATGACATTGACCACCGGTGCCTGGTTGGGCCGGGCCATGTTGTTGAAGATCCAGATCGGCAGCGTCTCGGTGCCGGGCGGCGCGGTGAAGGTGGTGACCACCACTTCATCGAAGCTCAGCGCAAAGGCGAGCAGCCCGCCGGCAACGAACGCCGAACGGAAGCCGGGGAACGTGACATGGAAGAACGTCTTCACCACGTTGGCGCCCATGTCCATGGCCGCTTCCTCGAGTCCGCGGTTCATCCGGCCCAGCCGGGCCTGGACGTTGTTGAACACCATCACGATGCAGAATGTCGCGTGGCCAACGATCACCGAGAAGAGTCCCAGCCCAATGCCCAGCGGTTCCAGCACGGTCTTGAACGTGTTGTTGAGGGCGACGCCGGTGACGATGCCGGGCAGGGCGATGGGCAGCACTACCAGCAGGTTGATGGTGTTCTTGCCGAAGAAGTCGTAGCGGGACAGCGCGAACGCCACCATGCTGCCCAGCACCAGCGCGATCACCGTGGCAACGGACGCGACCTTCAGCGAGGTCCACAGCGCTTCCCGGACGCCTTCGTTGTGCCAGGCGGCAACCCACCAGCGGGTGGTGAACTCCTGGATCGGGAACGCACCGGAGGTGGTGGCGTTGAATGAATTGGCGATCACCAGCAGCAGCGGCAGGTAGATCGCAGCCATGACCAGGCCGGCGAAGACCCGGAGGGTGATTTTGGCGGAAGCCGATAGCCTCATGGGTCTCTCCTACAGTTGCTTCAGGGCGCCGGACTTGCGGGCCAGGAACAGGTAAAGCACGACGACGATAATCGGCACGGTGCCGAAGGCTGCGGCGAGCGGCGGGTTGAGGTTGATGTTCGAGGCGATGACGGTGCCGATCACCTGGGTCTTGCCGCCGACGAACTGCGCCGCGATGTAGTCGCCCAGGCTCAGCGAGAAGGTGAAGATGGACCCGGCCACGAAGGCCGGCTTCAGCAGCGGCACCGCCACGGTCCAGACCGTGGACCAGGGCTTTGCACCCAGGTCCGAGGACGCGTCGAAGAGGCTGTCCGGGATCTGGCGGAAGGCGTTGTAGACCGGCACTGCCATGTAGGGGAACCAGAGGTACGCCAGCGTCACGACCAGCGCAGCCGTTCCGTAGCCCGGTCCGTTCATGCCCAGCGGCGCCAGCAGCCAGTCCAGCGGGCCGCCGGAGGAGAAGGTGATGCGCCAGGAAAAGACCTTCACCAGGTAGCCGGCCCACAGCGGGAGAGTGATGCCGATTGCCAGGGCCGCGCGCATTCTTGGGGACGCCACCTTCGCCATGTAGAGCCCCAGCGGCAGGGCCAGGGCGGCGCACAGGACGGTGACGGCCAGCGCGATGCCGATGGTCCGCAGGGCGGTCTGCTGGTAGGCGGGGACGGTGATGATTTCAATGAAGTTCTCCAGCGTGAACGCCGGAATAACCTTCGAGGTGAAGCTGTCCGTACGCCAGAATGCGGTGATGAACAGCAGGATCAGGGATCCGATGTAGAGCACGCCGAGCCAGCCCAGCGGCAGCAGGAGCAGGCCGGTCAGACGGGCCTTCGGCCGGGCGTAGAGCATGCGGGACAAGCGGTCGCCCAGGCTGTTCCGGGGCTGGGCCGGTGCCGACGCGGGCGGGGTTTCGTGAATTACTGCCATGGCGCTTTCCGGCGGAATTCCGCCGATTCTCCTCTTGGGCCGGGCCGGTGAACTGACAAGCCGCCGGAGCGGCTGGGTGGAAACCGGCGGGCGGGCGGCGTCGAACCGCCGCCCGCCGGTGGTCTTGCGGGACGGGCCGCTGGAACTAGCCCTTGACCTCAGTCCAGGCCTTGGTCCATTCCTGGTAGTTGGTGCAGGTCACGTCCGTGCGGCCGTCGACGCACTGCTCAACCGGAGTGGTCCACATCCAGACCTGCTTGTAGTAGTCCTCGTCCGTGGCGTGGAAGGTCTCGCAGTGGGCGGCGTTGGCTTCGGAACCTTCACAGGCCAGGGCGTTGGCCGGAGCCATGCCGAAGTTCTGCGAAATCTGGGCGTTGACCTCGGCCGATGAGGCGTAGTCCATCCACTTGTAGGCGCAGTTCGGGTTCTTCGCCTCAGCGGCGATCATCCAGGTGTCGGACCAGCCGGTGGCACCTTCCCTGGGCAGCACGGATTCCACCTTGCCGCCGTCGCCCTGGGCCAGGTTCACGATGACCTGCCAGCCGGTGCCCATGTGGGCGGTGCCGGAAGAGATGGAGCTGACGGCCTTCAGTGCGTCGTTCCAGTATTCGCCCACCAGGCCGTTCTGGGTCTTCAGGAGTTCGACGGCGGCGGCCAGCTGGTCCGCGTCCAGCGCGTAGGGGTTGGTAATGCCCAGGTCCGGCTGGGTGGCCATCAGGTACACGGCGGCGTCGGCGATGTAGATCGGGGAGTCGTAGGCCATGGTCTTGCCGGCGTACTCGGTGTCCTCTTCCCACACCGGAGCCCAGGAATCCGGGGCCTCGGCAACGTGGTCCGTGTTGTACATCAGGACGTTGGCGCCGCGGCCAATCGGAACGCCGTAGCTCTTGCCGTTGAGGGTGTCGTAAACCTGGCCCTTGAGCCCGTCGACGATGTTGCCGAAGTTGGGGATCAGCTCGGTGTTGATCGGAGCCACGTCGCCGCCGGCGATCAGGCGCAGTGATGCATCGCCGGAGGCGGACACCAGGTCGTACTCGCCGCTGCGCATCAGCTGGACCATTTCGTCCGAGGTGGCGCCGACCTTGCGGTTCACCTGGCATTTGGTCTCTTCTTCGAAGGCGCTGACCCAGTCGGCGTCGGGGTTGGTGGAGCCGTCTTCCACGAAGCCGGCCCAGGCAATGATGTTGACCTGGCCTTCGCTTTCGCCGACTTCCGATGCCATGGGCAGGTCCGGGACCTGGATACCGGTGGTGCCGGAGCCTGAGGTAGAGGCATCCCCGCCGCAGCCGGCCAGGACCAGCGAGAGCGAGGCGAGCGCTGCCAGCGGCAGGGCCTTGGGAATCTTCATGGTGAACCTTTCATAGTGGGTGCGGTGCGGGTGGAACTGGGCCGGCGGAGCGCCGGCCGGGAGGAGAAAAGTGTCAGGAGACGTGGAAGTTGAAGCGCGCGGGCCACTGGAGCTCGACGGCGTCTCCGCGAGAGGCGGCGGTGGCCCGGGAGTCGTTCTGCTCCTGGACAATGAGCCGGTCCCCGGTAGGCGTGGACGCGACGTAGCGGGTGGTGGGTCCGGTGTAGACGATTTCCTCGATGGTGGCGGGAACGGCGGAGAACCCCTCGGGCGCCGGGGTTCCGGGCGCGGCCAGGTGGATGCGCTCGGGGCGGATGCTGACCAGCCCGTCTGCGCCGGTCAGCCGCCGGGCCAGTTCTCCTTCCACGAGGTTGGTGCTTCCGAGGAAGGTAGCCACGAAGCGGGTGGCGGGGCGCTCGTAGAGGTCTTCCGGGGTTCCTACCTGCTCGACGTTGCCGTTGTTGAAGACGGCAACCCGGTCCGAGAGCGTCAGCGCCTCCTCCTGGTCATGGGTGACGAAGATGAAGGTGATGCCGACTTCTCGCTGGATCTGCTTCAGCTCAATCTGCATTTGTTCCCGCAGCTGCTTGTCCAGTGCGCCGAGCGGTTCGTCCAGCAGCAGGACCTGCGGGCGCAGGATCAGTGCGCGGGCCAGGGCGATGCGCTGGCGCTGGCCACCGGAGAGCTGGGAGGGCAGCCGTCCGGCCACCTGCGGCAGGCGCACCATTTCAAGAGCCTCGGCCACCCGGCGCTCGCGTTCGGCCTTCGGCGTCTTGCGGAGTTTCAGGCCGTAGCCCACGTTCTGCGCCACGGTCAGGTGGGGGAAGAGAGCGTAGTCCTGGAAGACCGTGTTCACGTTCCGTTCGAACGGTGCCTTCCCGGTGACATCGGTGCCGTGCAGGCTGATGGTGCCGCTGGTGACAGGCTCGAAGCCGGCGACCATGCGCAGCACGGTGGTCTTGCCGGACCCGGAGGGGCCCAGCAGGGAAAAGAATTCCCCGGAGCGGATGTCCAGGTCCAGGTCCCTGACGGCGGTGAACTCACCAAAGCTCTTGGTCACGGAGGAGAGGCTGATCGCGGTGCCGGAGAGCGCCTGGTCCTCGGCGGCTGGGGAGAGTGCAGTGCTGGCTCGCACGGTGGATCCTTTCACTTCAGCTGGAAGCGCCGAAGCGCCGTGTAAAGCTATGAAACCAGATGTTATATGTAATTCACGTCACTTCAAGTAAATTTCTTGTTACGGATGCGCGGCCCGGCACGCCGGCGCCGTCCGGCCCGCCAAGCTGGAAAGATCGTGAACATGCCCCAGAACTCCGCTCCGCAAAAACGCCTCCTCACCGCCGTCTTCGCTCCGCTGGGCGACGCCGGCAAGGCCAGCCGCGTCGAAGAGCGCATAGTCCAGGGGATTTCGGCCGGTGCGCTCACGGACGGTGACCGGCTGCCAACCGAAATGGAACTCGCCGCCTCGATGGGCGTGGCCACGGTTACCGCCCGCGAAGCACTGGCCGGCCTGCGGTCCAGGGGACTGGTTGAAACACGACGCGGACGCGAAGGCGGCACGTTTATTACGCTGCCTTCCGGAGACAGATCGGTGCTGGTGCGCCGCCGCCTCACCGGCATGAGCCGGGTTGAGCTGCGTGACCTCGCCATCCACTACGCGGCAATCGCGGCCACCGCCGCGGAGCTCGCGGCCGACGCAGCGGACCGCGGGGACGTGGAGGCGCTGGCCCAGCTGCTGGACGCCCCCGAGGGCAGCAGCAACCGAGCCGTCGGCGATTTCCTCCTTGAACTCGCCGCGCTCAGCCAGTCCGCCCGGCTGACCCGCGAATACGTGCGCCTGCACACGGAATACGGTTCACTGCTGGGCCTGGCCCACGCGGATCCCGGGTTTAACTCCGCGATGGTGGAGCTGTGCCGGGAGATCTGCGGGGCCGTGGCCGGCGCCGACGCAGCTGCCGCACGGTCCCTGGTCCGGCAGTATGTCCAGGCCTCGGTTGCCTGGCTGATCGATGAACACACCCGCCTTCACTCCTCCGCCGCCCTCACTACGGCAGAGAAACCACCCGCACCCGCCAGGAGGAAAGCATGAGCACTTCCCGTATTGACGCAGCAGGACCGTCCCCGGCAGCAGCGCCGGCGGACCTTGGCACGTTCTTTCGGGAACTGCTGGAAATCCTGCAGGAATGGAAACCCCGGCTGGAGGTTCTCTTTCGCGACCCCGCGGCCGCGCCCTCGCGCCGGGAAGTGGACGCCGTCGTCGAGCCCCTGACCGTTGCCCTGCTGCAGCGCACGGACTATCCGCTGGCCGGAGGCGGTTTCGTGGCAGCGCACAATGCCCTGGGTGACGCCCCCTGGCATATGGCCTGGTGGCAGGGCAGGAGCAAGGAAGTCCAGGTGCTTTCCTCCGTGGAGACCATGGGGGAGGCCTATTCACGGCGGGAGTGGTTCACCGTTCCCGTGGAGACCGGCGAGAGCCACGTAACCGGCCCGTATGTGGATTTCATCTGCACCGATGAATACACCGTGACCCTGACCTCCCCGCTCACCGTGGGCGGAAAAGTGGTGGGCGTGGTGGGTGCTGACGTATTCGTCGAGTCGCTGGAGGAAGTCCTGCTTCCGGACCTGCGCCGGGTGCATCCCAAGGCGTCGCTGGTGAACCGGGTGGGTAGGGTAGTGGTCTCTGCAGACCCCCAGCTTGCGGCCGGACGGCTGCTGGTGGGGGACTGGCGCGAGGCTGCGGACCCGTCACGGATGGAACTGCGCGGACCGGAGCATGCCGGGCGGTTCGCCGCGTTGCATCCCTGCGGGACACTGCCGCTCGCCGTCGCCGTCCCGCTCTAGCGCTTCGTTCCCACCCCGAGAGGCCAGTTGCGGCTCTTCTCAGCCGTCAAAAAAGCCGTAAATGGCCTCTCGACGGGAGGGTGGGCGGTCTCAGGCGGCGGCGCGGGCCGGAATATGGAAGAACGGCACGGTGCGGTTGACCATTGGCCCGATCAGCAGCGCGAAGGCCACGGTGCCAAGGCCGACGGCGCCGCCCAAGGCCCAGCCGATGGCAAGAACCGTGACTTCGATGCCGGTGCGGACTGCCCAGATCGGCCAGCCGAAGCGGGCGTGCAGGCCGGTCATGAGCCCGTCGCGCGGGCCGGGGCCCATCCGCGCGCCGATGTACAGCCCGGTGGCGACCGCCAGCAGGGCCAGCCCGCCGGCAAACAGCAGGATCTGTCCCCACAGCTCGGCCGGCTCGTCCACCACGGCCAGCCCTACCTCAGCGCTGGGTCCCACCAGGAGCACGTTCAGTACGGTCCCCACGCCGGGCTTCTGCCGCAGCGGGATCCACAGCAGCAGCACCACCAACCCAATCAGGTTGGTAACCAGTCCGAACGCGATGCCGGTCTGCAGGCTGGTGCCCTGCGCCAGCACGTCCCACGGGGAGACGCCGAGCCCGGCCCGGATCATCATGCCGATGGAGAAGCCATAGAAGAAGAGGCCGGCGAGCAGCTGCAGCACCCGGCGGAGGAAGTTCGCGGACATGAGAACAACCCAACTCCCCTGCGGGCGGGAATCCAAAAAGTCGGGTTCCGCCCGGAGACATATTGGGTAACCGGCAGGGGTTCCGCTAGGCGCGGAGGCGGATGACGGCGTCGGCCTTTGCCGCGTGCGCTGCTACCAGATCCGCGTTGGCCTGATCACTTCCCAGCGCCCAGGCCCGCGCCGCGGCCGGTGCCTTGCCGAAGAGTTCGTGCCGTGCGGCAAGCCGGCTGGTGCGCTCGGTGTCCTCCAACGCCAGGTACCAGACGGCGTCGAGCCGGTCCCGCGCCTGCGGCCAGGCGCCGTCCGGAAGCAGCAGGTAGTTGCCCTCGGTGATGACCAGCGGGACGTCCCGCCGCACCGGCAGCGCAGATCCCACCGGTTCTTCCAGCTCGCGCCGGAACTCCGGCGCGTAGACCACCGGTTCGTCCGCCGCCCGGAGCCTGCCCAGCAGGGCCGCGTATCCGGCGTCGTCGAACGTTTCCGGCGCACCCTTCCGGTTCCGCGCCCCCAACGCTTGCAGCATCCGGTTGGCCAGGTGGAAACCATCCATGGGAACTACGACGGCGAGGTCCGGTCCCAGCGCGGCTGCCAGAGCGGCGGCCAGGGTCGACTTGCCCGCGCCCGGCGGGCCGGTGATGCCCAGGATGCGCCGGGGGCCGGCAGCCAGGGCACGGGCCTGCGCGGTGAGGTCCGCCAGCGTGCGGTCCAGGATCTGCATGCCACCATCTTCGCGCAGCGGGCTGGAATGTTTTGGCATAAAGGGTGGTTAATGGAGGTGCAACTAAATATGGGGATGATCGGTGTCGACGATGTTTGCCGTATCTGGGGAAGCGGGCCGAGGATGCAGGGTTATCTCGCAAACGCCCCCTGTAAACAAATAAGTGCCAAACCTATGCGCACTGACTTCGCCCTCGCCGCCTAGGCCAGAGTGAGTCCGTCAGACCGGAAACGCTTCCGTTCCGGATCCTGGCGTCGTTAAGGAAGCCACTGCCGGACACCGCTGCCGTTCAGGTGTCCGGGACTCAATGAACGGATGGGCCCGGATCAGCCGCTCGCCTGCGAGATGGCCGGGGCCGAGAAAATCCGCAGCAGGATGCGCCCGGAGAAGCCCAGATACTCCAGCATCGGACGGGGGTTCGATTCCCCCCATCTCCACCAGGCTGTGCTCCGTCCCGACAGGCCGGGGCGCAGCTTTTTTGCTGTGTTTCTGCCTCCGTACGCCATTGACGCCGCTGCAAGAATAGGCGCATGGCCCTGCACAGGTATCCGGTCCGCCGGCTCGAGGAAGACCCCGCACATGAGCTGGAGCGCGGTTCCTGGCCTGCGGTGCTGCCGCCGGTCGCCCAGATCCTGAACGAAGGTCTTGAACTGGGTCCGGCCACCATCCTCGTCGGCGAAAACGGATCGGGGAAGTCAACGCTCATCGAGGCGGTGGCCCTCGCCTACGGGTTGTCCGCGGAGGGCGGCTCGACGGGGGCGCGCCACACAACGCGCTCCACGGAATCCGTCCTGGCGGATCACCTGCGGCTGGTCAGGAATGCGGGGGCCGCACGGCGCGGATACTTCCTGCGGGCTGAAACCATGCACGGTTTTTATACCTACCTGGAAGAGAATCCCAGGAGCGGCCTGCCGGACATTCCCTTCCACGATATGTCCCACGGGGAGTCTTTCCTGCAGCTGGCTGCGGACCGGTTCCGGGGCCGCGGGCTGTGGGTGCTGGATGAGCCCGAATCCGCGCTGTCCTTCTCCGGATGCCTCAGCCTTCTTTCAGTACTCAAGGGGTTGCTGGCCGACGGCAGGTCCCAGGTCATTATGTCCACCCACTCGCCGCTCCTGGCTGCCCTGCCGGGGGCGGAAATTCTGGAGCTCGGGTCTTGGGGCCTGCGCAGGCGTGCCTGGGAGGAGCTGGACCTGGTGGGGAACTGGCGGTCCTTCCTTGCCTCACCGGAGCGGTACCTTCGCCACCTCTAGGAACGCAGGCCGTGACTTCTGCGCCGCCGGGTAGTTGGATGTGCAGATGGGCCGTTGATCAGGAGCGCAGCGCTCCGGCGGCCACGAGGAGGTTCCATGGGACGGGTCAGTGGCAAGACGGTTTTGGTCAGCGGAGGCGCGCGGGGCATCGGAGCTGCGGTGGTCCGCAGGCTCGCCGGTGAGGGTGCGCAGGTGGTGGTCGGAGACGTGCTCGACGCCGAGGGCCGGGATCTGGCGGAATCCCTGGGCTCTGCTGCGGCTTTTGTGCATCTGGACGTTACCAGTCCGGACGATTGGGCGGCGGCTGTCCGGGAAGCGGAAGATAAGTTCGGCGGCGTGGACGTACTCGTCAACAACGCCGGAATCGCGAACTTCGGCAGCATCGAGGACTACACGCTGGAGCAGTGGAATTCGATTATCGGCATCAACCTGACCGGGGTTTTCCTGGGCATCAAGGCCGTGGTGGAACCCATGAAGCGCTCCGCTGGCGCGTCCATCATCAACCTCTCCTCCACAGCCGGACTCCAGGGCTACAAGGACCTGCCGGGATACACAGCCGCGAAGTATGGGGTCCGGGGGCTGACCAAATCTGTTGCGATAGATCTTGGCCCGTACGGAATCCGGGTCAACTCGGTGCACCCCGGTGCGGTGCGGACGCCGATGACAGACGGACTGGAAGGAGGGCAGGAACATGTGGCGCTGCACCGCATGGGTGAGCCGGAAGAGATCGCCAACCTTGTGCTGTTCCTTGCCAGTGATGAATCGAGCTTTTCCACGGGTGCCGAATTCGTCGCCGACGGCGGAGAGACCGCCGGGCTGGCACGTTATGAGGTGGCGGAATTGAGTTCGGAGCCCGGCCAGGCGCCGTCGTCACCGGCGGGCGCGTCCTTTCCGGGCGAGCCGCCGGCAGCGCCGGAGCCGCCGGTCATGTGAGGCTAGCGCGGCAGTTCCGCGTCTTCGCGTTCGGGACTTCCGGTGCTGCCCTTCGGCTCAGTGAACACGATGTAGCGGTAGGCGAAGTACCGGAAGATGTTGCCCAGCAGGACGCCGACGACGTTGCCTGAAATGTTGTCGGCGAACTGGCTGGTGAAGCCCAGGACGTAGTGCGAGACAAAGAGGCAGCCGGTCGCAATGCCCAGGCCAATGAGGTTCGTCAAGGCGAAAAGGGCGGTCTCCGCCCGCACGCTCCGGCCCCGGGTGCGGCGGAAAGTCAGGTAGCGGCTGCCCAGCCAGGAAATGGTTGTCGCGACAACTACCGAGACGATCTTGGCGGAGATGGGATTGTCATCCAGGACGGTGGCAGCCAGGAGATTGAACAGGCCGATGTCCACCAGGAAGGCGACGGTACCGACAAAAGAGAACGATCCCAGTCTCCGGAAGACCCTCCGGGCCGTTGAGATGCCGTCCATGCTCCTACCAGTTCTTCTGCCGGCCCGGCGCGGGCCGGGGGTGGGGTCCTGCAGTCCGGCCGCAGGCCCAGGAACCACAGGAAGGGGCTCTGCCTCGATGTTTTCACATGCGCCAAAACGCGGCAAAATCGCCGCGCCCGGGTGTTACTGGCTCTGTGCCGGCAACCGCACAGTGAAGACGGTGCCTGCCCCGGCCTGGCTCTGCAGGGTAATGGTTCCGCCGTGGGCTTCGACGATGTTCTTGCTGATGACCAGGCCAAGTCCCACGCCGGGGATGGCGGCCTTGCGGCTGGTCCCGGAGCGGAAGAACTTGGTGAAGACCTCTGCCTGCTCGGCCTCCGTCATGCCGATGCCGGTATCGGAAACCTCGAACGTCAGGGTCTGCGGGGTGCTAGAGGCGCTCACGGTAACCCTGCCGCCGTCGGGCGAGTACTTGACCGCGTTCGAAAGCAGGTTGTCGATGACCTGGCTGATCCGCTGCGGATCCAGGAAAGCAGGAAGCTCGGCCGGGAAGTCGCGGACGAGCTGGACTTTGTTGATCTCCGCCCGGGGCGCCGCTGAGGTCAGGGAGCTGCCGAGCAGTTCAGAGAGATCAGCGGGTACGCGTTCAATGCTGCTCGGTCCCGCAGCGGCGGACAGCAGGTCGGAGACCAGCTCCAGCAGCTTTTCCGAATTGCGCAGCGCAACGCGCAGCGACGCCGCCACGTACGCGGGGATCTGGTCCTCGTCCTCCAGCGCCAGATCGAGGTAGCCCATGATCGAGGTCAGCGGCGTCCGGAGCTCATGGGACACGTTGGCCACGAAGTCTTCCTTAGCGGCCACCGCGTTCACAAGGCCCGTCACGTCGCTGAACGCCAGCACTGACCCTTGGAAATCGCCCTGGCGCTGGACGGAACGGGCGGTCACGGAGAACGCCCGCTGCGCATCACCGCAGCCGAACCACACCAGCTGGTCGGAGAAGGACTGGCCCAGGACGGTGCGGCGCACGGGCCGCATATCCGGCGGCAGGGGAGTGGCCCGGTCCGGTCCGGAGATCAGCAGCTCACACTCGTTCGCCTCCGCCTTGCCCGGCGGAAGGGCCCGGCGGTTGATGAAGCGCTGGCGCGAGTTGGTGAGAATCGTGTTTCCATCTTCGTCCACCACTGACACCCCCACCTCTACGGTGTCCAGCACGGTCTGGAGGAGGGATTCATTGCGGCGGCTTTCCGCCAGGCTTTCCTGCAGTACGCGGTCCTTCTCCTGCAGTGCCCGCTGCTTCTCCAGCACCACGGCTTCGGCGCTGGCCCGTGCGGCCTCGGCCTGCTCCGCCGTGCGGAGGGCGGTCACCAGCTCGCGCTCGTACAGACGGCGTTCGTGGGCATTAAAGACCACAACCCGGTCCATGGCGGGGCGGGACCCTTCGGCGGGCTGCCGATTGGCGGAGATCAGCGCTGGCAGGCGCGTGCCGTCCGCGCTGAGGAAATCCACGGCCAGTTCGGCGAAGGGCCGGCCGACGCCGAGTTGCGGCATGGCATGCGTGGAGTACACAATCCGGTCACCAATGGGCAGCAGGGACAGCAGGCTGGTGCCGATCAGGTCTTCCCGGGGACAGCCGACCCACGTGGCGAAGGTGGCGTTCACTTCGGCGATCGTCCCGTCCTCCAATGTCACCAGGTAGCCCGAAGGGGAACTGTGGAACAGCTCCTGGTAGTCCAGCGCGAAGCCGGGCGGGTGCAGTTCCGTCCCGGCGGGTGTCTCGCTCATGACTGGTTTCGCGATAGGTAGGCAAGAATGGCCTCCGCCGTTTCGGCAGGGGCGCTGACGTGCGGCAGGTGGCCGGTGGCCCGCAGCTGCACCAGGGTGGCGTCCGGCATCTGGTCGCGGGTGTAGGCGCCAATGTGGGGAGGAGCCAGCAAGTCGTCGGAGCACTGCAGGATCAGCGAAGGAATCCCGACATCCTTCAGCAGGCCGCGGACATCGGAGCGGAAGGAAACATCGGCAAAGCCCCGCGCGACGGTGGGGTCCAGCCGGCAGAAGCTGCCCTCCAACTCGTCGGTGAGTTCGGGGTTCTCCGGGTTTCCCATGATCATGGGTGCCATGGCGGCCGACCAGACGACGTAGTTCGCGTCCAGTGAGTCCAGCAGCTCATCAATGTCCCTGGCGCTGAAGCCTCCGGTGTAACCATCCTCGGGGCGGTCCATGTAGCTGGGGGATGAGGCCAGGAGGATGAGGTTCGCGAACCTCTCCGGTGCCTCGGCCACGGCTGCCACGCCCATCATCGCGCTGACGCTGTGCCCCACGAAGCTCACTTCGCGCAGGTCCAGCGCGGAGCAGATTTCCAGCACGTCCTGTACGTACCCGTCAAGGGATCCGTACTTTGCCGTGGTGTACGCAGCCTTGTCCGATTCGCCGGCGCCCACGTGGTCAAAAACGATGACGCGGTAATCGTCCGTGAAGAAGGGCAGGAGACGCCGCCACATCCCCTGGTCGCAGCCGAATCCGTGTCCGAGCATGACCACAGGGCCGGCACTGTTGCCTAAGATCCGGACATTGTTGCGGACGGAAACGTCAGTCGTCATGGGACGGCGGCCTTTGGTTGTGTTATGGGGGCGGTGGTGCTGGAGTGAACTTTACCGCTCCCCGGTGTCCTCGGCGTTGAATCCGGTCTTCGTGACACGCGTTTCCTGGACGGGGCCGGTGACCGCCCCGTGCCGTGGATTAGTCCCGGGCGAACCGCAGCTCCGCGGCACCGCCGTTGAAGGAGGTGGTGCCGATCAGATGCATGCGGCCGGTAGGGGCAGTTACCGGGAGCAGGCGCCGTCCGGATCCCAGTGCGACGGGCATGTAGGTGACCCGGAGTTCGTCGAGCAGCCCGGCATCCGCGAACTGGGCGGCCACGTCTCCGCCGCCCACCACCCAGACATTCCTGTCCCCGGCGAGGGCGCGGGCCTGTTCCAGGATCCTGCCGGGATCCCCGGCCGTAAACCGGACTCCTGTGCCGGGCGGAGCCTGCAGCTCACGGTGGGTCAGCACCAGGCATGGCAGATCGCCGTAATCCCAGGTGCCGGGCTGCTCGCGGCGGATCCATTCGTAGGTCTGCGCCCCCATGATGAGGGCGCCCACCCCGGCCATGAACTGGTCATAGTGTTCCTGGAATGCTGCGAAGCCAAAATCCAGCAGCCAGTCGAGGCTGTCGCCTTCGGTCGCGATGAAGCCATCCAGTGACGATGCGACGTAATAGATGACTCTTGGCATGCCCCGAGCGTACCGCCGGCCGGTGTGGTGAAGTTAGGGCTGGTTCCCTAGCCTCCGCCGAGATGGCAGAAACGGCTCGTATGGAGCCCCATACGAGCCGTTTCTGCCATCTCGATCGGGGAGGGAGCCAAATCCGCACACACTTAGATGCATATGCATGTACCATTGAGGACTAGGGCTGTCATAGGAAGGGGAATGGGAGAGGCATGAGCAACGTCGAAACTGCCCCGGTGGAGGTGGAATGCGCCAGTACCCCCGCCGCCGACGTCGAAATCCACGCGCCCCGAAATGTGCCGCTCGGCGGACCCCGTGCCATGCCCGTCCGCCGCACGCTGCCCCAGCGCAGCCGCAGCCTGATTGGCGCGTGGTGCTTCGTGGACCATTACGGGCCCGACGCCGTCGCGCGCACCGGCGGAATGGTGGTGCCTCCCCATCCGCACACCGGGCTGCAGACCGTCAGCTGGCTCTTCACCGGCGAAATAGAGCACCGTGACAGCACCGGCGCCCATGCCATGGTCCGTCCCGGCGAGCTCAACCTGATGACCGCCGGCCGCGGCATCGCCCACTCCGAGGTGTCCACGCCGCAGACCAGCATCCTGCATGGCGTCCAGCTGTGGCTGGCCCTGCCGGAAGCGTCCCGGCACACCGATCCGCGCTTTGAGCACTATGCCCCCGAACCCGCCGCCGGCCCCGGGTGGGAGGCGCGGGTTTTCCTGGGCGAACTTGCCGGATCCTCCTCCCCGGTCCGCACGCATTCGCCGATCGTCGGGGCGGAGATCCTCCTGGAGCCGGGCACAGTCCTGGACCTCGACGCAGACCACCGGTTCGAGTACGGGCTGCTCGCTGACACTGGGAACCTGCACTTCCAGGGCGCTGCCGTCGCCCCCGGGGAGCTGGCCTGCGTGCCGCCGGGACGCACCGCCCTGCGGATCGCCGCTCCGGCGGAGTCGCCTGTTCGAGCCATCCTGCTCGGCGGTGAACCGCTGGGCGAAACCATTGTCATGTGGTGGAACTTCATTGGCCGCAGCCACGAGGAAATTGTCCGGTATCGCCGCGACTGGCAGCAGCACCTTGGCATCGAAACCCATCCCGGAACGGAGCCCGCCGCCCGGTTCATGACCGTGCCGAATGATCCGCTGCCGCCGCTGCCGGCACCTGTCCTGCCCAACGCCCGGCTGCGTCCGCGCAGCTGAAGAGAGGGGAACGAAATGAAGATCCAGCACAACCCCGGGAAGCAGCGCTACGAAGCGATTGACGACGCCGGCACGGTTGCCGGGTTCGCGGCCTACCGCGACCGTCCGGGAAGCCGGGCGTTCACGCACACCGAGGTCTCTGATGACCACGAAGGCCAGGGGGTCGGTTCGCAGCTGGCCCGCTTCGCCGTCGAAGATGTGCGCGACGCCGGACTCCGGCTGGCCCCGTTCTGTCCCTTCATTGCCCGCTGGCTTACGAAGCATCCGGAGTACACCGGATTCGTGGATTGGCCGAAGACCGCTGAACACAGGAACGGGGAGTCAGCACGTTGAGCGAGAAGGTCTTTATCGACAAGCAGCACCGCCCGGTCTACCAGGCCATGGCTGCCACCGCTGCGTCCATCCGGAGCGCGGCCGAAGAAGCCGGTCTGGGCCGCATCGTCATGGAACTGGTCAACGTGCGCGTTTCACAGCTCAACGGCTGCGCCTTCTGCTTGGATCTGCATACGCGCCAGTCCCTCGAAGCCGGGGAAAGTGAACAGCGGCTCGCTGTCCTGCCTGCCTGGCGGGACACCGCCCTCTTCGATGAGACGGAGCGGGCAGCCCTGGGGCTTGCCGAAGCACTGACGCAGCTCTCGGGCGGCGCAGAGCGGGAAGGTGTTTTCGCCGGGTACCGGGCACAGCTCAGCGCGGAGCAGTTCTCCGTGATTAGCTGGGCAGCGATTGCGATCAACGCCTTCAACCGGGTTTCCATCATCAGCGGCCACCCGGTACGAAAACGCTAGGGTGCACTGAGGGCCGGGTCTCCGGCAAGCTGTCCTGCCGGAGACCCGGGCCTTGAAGCATCCCTAGAACGGATAGGGGGCGATCTTCGGCCGCATGGTCAGCCACTGGACTTCGGTGAACGCCTCAATGTTGGCTGCAGCGCCGCCGAAGCGTGAACCGGTACCAGAGGCGCCCATGCCTCCGAACGGAGAGTTGGCCTCATCCGACACCGTCTGTTCGTTGATGTGCACCTTGCCGGAAACCACGCGGTCGGCAACTTCCATGGCCAGGCCCACGTCACCCAGGATTCCCACGGACAGCGCATACTCCGACGCATTGGTCAGCTCGATCGCCTCCTCCACTGAGGAGAAAGCCAGGACGGGAGCCACCGGGCCAAAGATCTCCTGCGTCCAGGCCGGGTTGTCCGGGGTCAGACCGGTCAGCACGGTGGGGGAGTAGAACAGGCCCTCGTAGGTGCCGCCGGCGGCGATCTGCGCTCCTGAGTCCTTCGCCTCGCGTACCAGCCGGTCAATGTTGTCCCGCTGCCGTTCGTCGATGATCGGGCCCAGGGCCACCTGTCCGCTTGCCGGGTCGCCGACCGGCAGGTGCTTCGCCTTTTCCGCCAGCCGTGCCGTGTACTCCTCCACCAGGGACTCGTGGACCAGGTGCCGCCCGGTGGTCATGCAGATCTGTCCCTGGTGCAGGAAGGAACCAAACGCGCCTGCGGAAGCAGCGAGGTCAAGGTCCGCGCCTGGAAGCACGATGAGCGCGTTGTTGCCGCCCAGTTCCAGGTGGGCCCGCTTGAGCAGGCGCCCCGCGGCCTCACCTACCTTCCGGCCCGCCGCCGTCGAACCGGTAAAGGAGATGACGCGCACTTCCGGTGCTTCCACGAGGGCCTGGCCCACGTCCGCACCGCCGGGCAGCAGCTGCAGCAGGCCGGGGGGCAGCCCGGCTTCCTCGAAGACCCGCATGATGACGACGCCGCCGGAGACGGTGGTGCGGGGGTCCGGCTTGAGCAGCACCGCGTTGCCAAGTGCCAGGGCCGGGGCTACTGAACGGATCGAGAGGATCAGCGGGAAGTTGAACGGAGAAATAACCGAGACGACGCCGGCGGGCCGCCGCCGGGCGAAGGACCAGCGGTCCTCGTTGCTGGTCAGCACGTCTCCTGCAGGGTGGGCCGGCAGGGCTGCGGCGTGGAAGCACTCGTTGGCGGCTACGTGGGTCTCGAGGCCCGCCTTGGCATCGATTCCGCCGGTTTCACGCATGATCCAGCCCTGGATTTCCTGCGCATGGTCTTCAAACAACTGGCCGGCCCTGCGCAGAACGGCAGCGCGGACCTCTGGCTTGGTCCGTGCCCATTCCTGCTGGGCAGCTGCGGCCCTGGCCGAGGCGGAGAGGGCATCCGCGCGGTTGGCCAGGCCCGCGGAGCCAAGGGTCGAACCGGTAGCGGGTTCGAGCACGTCCATGGTGCCGCCGGAGCCCGTGGTCCAGGAGTCGGTGTGGATTTTGCCGTGCCAGACGGAGGTGGTGAGGAGGGACATTGCTGCTCCTTGTCATCGGTGTGTAGAGGTGCCGGGAACGTGTTGCGGGTGGCCCCTAGGGTACGCCCAGAGTGACGCCTGTCACGTCACGTGACGCGGACCGTGCACCCACACCGCGGCCCGCCCGGGAGGCACCCCGCTTGGCCCCCCGTCCGTGCCATGGGATAGTGGCAGGCAATCCAGTAAGCATGCTGACTAATGGAGGTTTCCATGGCAGAACGGCTCGTTGCAGATGTGATCGTCGAAAGGCTGCAGGCCTGGGGCGTTGACCGGATCTTTGGCTACAGCGGCGACGGAATCAATACCGTGCTCGGTGCCCTGAGACGCTCCGGATCCCCGGAATTCGTGCAGGCCCGGCATGAGGAAAACGCCGCCTTCATGGCCGTGGGCCACGCAAAGTACACCGGCCGGCCAGGGGTCATGCTCTCCACCCAGGGCCCCGGTGCCGTACACCTGCTCAACGGCCTGTATGACGCGAAGATGGACAGCGTGCCCGTGGTCGCGATCATCGGCCAGCAGTCCCGCAGCGTCCTGGGCTCCGCCTACATGCAGGAAATCGACCTGCTCAACCTCACGCGCGACGTCGCTTCCTCCTTCCGCCAGCAGGTCAACAGCCCGGAACAGCTCCCCCTGGTGCTGGACCGGGCGTTCAAGGCGGCGCTCGCGGACCGGGCCCCCGCCGTCGTCATCATTCCGCACGACATCCAGCAGGCCCCCGCCCCGGAGCTGGAACAGGAACACGGAATCGTTACCAGTGCCCCGGTGTGGAGTCCGCCGAACCTGGTGCCGGCGAGCGCAGATCTCGAGGCAGCTGCGGCGGTCATCAACGACGGCGAGCGGGTGGCCTTCCTCGTCGGGCAGGGTGCACGCGGCGCCTGGCCGCAGGTCAAGGCACTCGCGGAGAAGACCGGCGCAGGGATCACGACGTCGCTGATGGGCAAGCCGTACGTGGATGAGTCCCATCCGCTGGCAGCCGGAGTGATGGGACATCTGGGCACCAGCGCCAGCGGGTATGTGCTGGGGGAGTGCGACACCCTGGTGATCATCGGCTCCAACGATCCGTGGACGGAGTTCTATCCGCCGCCCGGGGCAGCACGGGCGGTGCAGATCGACGTCGATGCCGCCGCGATCGGCAACCGGTACCCGGTGGAGACGGCAGTGACAGGCGACGCAGCAGCCGCCCTGGAGGGCCTGCTTCCGCTGGTCACCGAACGCAGCGGATCCCCCTGGCGCACCGCCGTCGAAACAGCAGTGCAGGACTGGCAGCAGCTGGCCGCCGAGCGTGCGGCGACTCCGGCCAGCCCGGTGAACCCGGAACTGGCGGTGCGGGAGCTGAGCCGCCGCCTGCCGGATAACGCGCAGGTGGCCGTGGACGTCGGCAGCAGTGTGTACTGGTACGCGCGGCAGCTGCGCCTGCCCGTCGGCGTCCCGGCGCATCTGTCCAGCACGCTGGCGAGCATGGGCTGTGCCATTCCCTACGGACTGGCAGCAAAACTGGCAGCACCGGACAGGCCGGTAGTGGCGCTCTCCGGTGACGGAGCCATGCAGATGGCCGGGCTGTCCGAGCTCATCACGGTGAGCAGGCTGTGGCCGCGCTGGGCGGATCCCCGGTTTGTGCTCATGGTGCTGAACAACCGCGAGCTGGCCGAGGTGACCTGGGAGCAGCGTGAGATGGAAGGCGACCCGCGGTTCGACCAGAGCCAGGCGCTGCCGGACTTCTCCTACGCGGCCTACGCCGAGCTGCTGGGACTGCAGGGCATCCGGGTGGAGGATTCCGCGCAGATCGGACCGGCCTGGGATGCGGCGCTGGACGCGGACCGTCCGGTGCTGATTGAGGTCCTTTCCGATCCGGACGTACCGCTGCTTCCGCCGTTCCCCGCCGGACGCAGCAAGGGACAGGACATGATGGACGCCTTGGAGAAGGAAGGGCCGGATACCGCTCATGCCCGCGAACTGCTTCAGCAGTACCTGCGCCAGGAAGAGGAACTAGCCGGTTCCTAGCCGGCGGGTGCGGTGGGGATAAACCGGACGGCGGAGCCGGGGCGCAGCTGTGCTGCCGTGTCCAGGTCCGCCTCCACGACGACGCCGATCACCGGATATCCTCCCGTCACCGGGGCGTCGGCCAGGAACAGGATCGGAAGGCCGGACGGCGGCACTTGCACCGAGCCGGGGAGCACTGCTTCGCTGGCGAGTTCGCCGGTTTCACGGTCCGTCAGGGCCTCGCCCTCGAACCGGATGCCCACGCGGTTGGACCTCTCGCCCACGGTCCAGGTTCGGGATTCGAAGGCGCTGGTTCCTTCCGCGCCGAACCAGTCCTGCCGGGGACCGGGTATGTAGCGCAGCTCCGTGGTCGCTTCGCCGGGCAGGGGAGGGGGCGTTTCCGGGTGCCCGACGGCGGTGCCAGGGTCCCCGCCCACGCCAAGCAGGTCTCCGGGCCGGAGCGGCCGTGGCCCGAGGCCGGCCAGGGTATCGGTGGACCGGCTGCCCAGTACGGGTGTGGCCTGGAGCCCGCCGCGGAATCCGACGTAGGACCGCAGTCCCGCAGCGGGAGCGCCCAGGGCCAGGTGGCAGCCGGCGCGCAGCACGAAGGCCCGGTCCACGCCCGCGGTTCGTTCCGCGCCGTCGGGCAACACGATTCTGAGCGGCGCGGCCGCACCGGTGACGGCCAGCACCAGGTCCTGCTCTGCGCGCAGGTGCAGGCCGCCGAACAGGACTTCCAGTCCGGCAGCGCCGGGCGGATTGCCGGTGAGGCGGTTGGCCCGAAGCAGCGCGGACCTGTCCGCGGCACCGGACCGGCTGACCCCTATGTGGCTCAGGGCGGGACGCCCAAGATCCTGCACGGTTGCCAGCGGGCCGGCAGCGAGGACTGTTGCGGCCGGCCGGAAAACCGGCTCAGTGCCAGTGCCAGTGCCAGTGGCGTGGGCACCGGCGCGGGGCGTCTGCTGCGCTGCCGGCTCGGAAACCTGTACCCGCTCCCGGACCGGAACGAAACGTACCCGCGTTCCGGGGGAGATCAGCGCCGGGAACTCGCGTTCAAGGTCCCACAGAGCCGCGGATGTACGGCCGATGAGCTGCCAGCCGCCGGGCGAGACTCCTGGATAGGCCGCGGAATACTCGCCGGCCAGGGCCACCGCGCCGGCAGGGACGGTGGTGCGCGGCTCTTCGCGGCGGGGCACCTCCAGCTGCCGGCCCCCGCCCGTCAGGTAGGCGAATCCGGGAGCGAAACCGCAGAACGCAGCGGTCCACAGAGCGGCCGCATGGGCCTGGACCACTGCCTGCGCGGATCCGAGTCCGGTCAGCCGGGCGACGTCGTCAAGATCCTCGCCGTCATAGATCGTCGGAAGCTCCACCAGGGGAGTATCCGCGCCGCGTTCCTGACCGTTCCCCGGTTCAAGCAGCGCCGCGGGTCCGGCGGCCTGCCTTGCCTGCGCAGCGGTGGCAAAACGGAGCAGTACCGTCCGCGCTGCCGGAACTGCCTCAACCTGGCCGGGCAGAGGCACTGCGGAAAGTGTCCGGTGCAGGGCAGCGGCTTCGGTGGTGCCTGCCGTTTCCAGCAGCAGCGCGCGCTCGCCGGCCGGGCGGACAGCCAGTGCGGGAGCGGCCCGCGGGCTAGGCGAAGCTGGCAATTCTTACGCCGCCGGCCTCAAGAGCACTGCGCACGGACTGTCCCATGGCAACTGCTCCGGGGGTATCCCCATGAACGCAGATACTGTCCGCGGCAACGTCGATGACGGTGCCGTCCGCGGTCTGGATCTTGCCGTCCAGGGCGAGGCGCAGCGCGTGGTCCGTGATCTCCGAAAGGTCCGTCAGTACGGCGCCGGGCAGGGTCCGCGAAACCAGGCTTCCATCCGGGTTGTAGGCACGGTCCGCGAACGCTTCGGCGATGGTCCGGAGCCCGGACTGTGCCGCCAGCTGCTCGACGACGGACCCAGGCAGCACCACCAGCGGCAGGTTCGGGTCCACGGCGCAGAGCGCATCAATCACCGCCCCGGCCTGCACCGGGTCCACCGCTATGCGGTTGTACAGGGCGCCGTGCGGCTTGACGTACCGGACCTCGGTTCCGGCTGCCCGGGCAAGGGACTGCAGGGCGCCGATCTGGTAGATCACTTCCCCGGTCAGTTCGGCCGCATCCACATCCAGAGCGCGCCGGCCAAAACCGGACAGGTCCCGGTACCCGGGGTGTGCGCCGACGGCGGTGCCGGCCTGTGCGGCAGCGAGGCAGGCCGCGTACATGGTACTGGCGTCCCCGGCATGGAAGCCACAGGCCACGTTGGCGCTTGAGACAGCGCTGATCATGGCGGCGTCATCGCCAAGGGACCACCGGCCAAAGGACTCACCGACGTCGGCGTTGAGGTCGATCGTGGCCATGCGGGGAAGTCCTTCCTGGACGGATACCTGGCTCCCAGCTTCGCGCTTTCCGCGGCCAACTTCAACACGTGTCCTGGCGAGGCAGGACCCCGGCCCGGTGGAGTCACGGGTGCGCGGAACCCGCCGGGCCGGAGTATCTTCTAATGCCTGATAGGAGCGCCGAGTTCCGCAGGTTCGTCCTCATTCAGGTACGCCGACTCCGAGTGGGCGGCCATGTCGATGCCGCGGACCTCGTGCTCTTCCGGGACCCGCAGCCCCATCGCCAGGTCCAGGACCTTCGCGATCGCCCAGGTGAGCACAAAGGAGTAAGCCAGGACCGCAACCGTGGCGACCGACTGGATGCCCAGCAGGGACCAGCCGCCGCGGTAGAACACACCGCTGACACCGTTCGGTGCAGCGGTGGTGGCGAAGAACCCGATCAGCAGGGTTCCGATCACGCCGCCCACGAGGTGCACGCCTACGACGTCGAGCGAATCGTCATAGCCGAGCCGAAACTTCAGCTCGATTGCCAGTGAGCAGACCAGGCCGGCGATTGCACCGATCGCCACGGCTCCCAGCGGGCTGACAGCTCCGCAGGCCGGGGTTATGGCGACCAGCCCGGAAATCAGCCCAGACGCTGCGCCCAGGGTGGAGGAACGGCCCAGCCGCAGCCGTTCCATCAGCGCCCAGCCCAGCAGCCCTGCCGCGGCGGCTACCGCGGTGTTCAGGAACACCACTGCGGCGGTGTGCCCGGCGCTCAGCGCGGAGCCGGCATTGAATCCGTACCATCCCACCCAGAGCAGGCTCGCGCCCAGGATCACCAGCGGCCGGTTGTGCGGCTGGGTGATGGCGTGCGGCCAGCCGCGGCTGCGGCCCAGGACCAGGGCCAGCGCCAGCGCCGCGACACCGGCATTCATGTGGACTGCCGTTCCGCCGGCAAAGTCGATCGCTCCCAGGCTGTTGGCAATCCACCCGCCGGTAACGCTGCCGTCCTCGCTGCTGAACGCAAACACCCAGTGCGCCACCGGGAAATAGACCAGAGAGGCCCACAGCCCGGCGAAGACCATCCAGGCCCCGAACTTCATCCGGCCCGCGGCCGCTCCGGCAACCAGCGCCGTCGTTACACAGGCAAACATCAACTGGAACGCGGCGAACAAGGCGGCCGGAAGCGCGGCGGCAGGATCTTCGGCCAGCAGGCTCTCAAGGCCAAAAAACTCCAGAGGGTTGCCGAGGAGGCCGAGCGGGGTCAGCGAGTTGCCGAAGGCTGCTGAATAGCCGTACAACACCCACAGCACGGCAACGAGGCTGGCGCTGCCGAAACACATCATCATCATGTTGAGGATCCTGCGGGACCCAACCATGCCGCCGTAGAAGAAGGCGATGCCGGGGATCATCATGCAGACCAGTGCGGCGCTGGCAAGCAGCCAGGCGGTGTTTCCAGAGTCCATGGGGCGGCTCCAATCCGGGTGCGTACCGGCCCGTGGCGGCCGGTGCGGGATCTGTACGTTAAGGAGGCCGAGACTGGGATGCGGCCGGGGCCGCACCGCTGTCCTTAGCGTAGGAGCCGGTGTGTTACAGCTGACAGCGCACCAAGGTTAGGGCCGTGTTAACAGCTGCTGGGAAGCCACTGGGTGCTGCCTGAAAGCGGCAGGCTGGAGCTGGAAATGCCGGTTAGGCGGTCCGGACACCGCCGCGTCCGAATGTGATCGCCCGGACCAGCTGCACTACGCCCAGGACCACCAGGAAGATCCCGCCAAAGATCACCAGGGCCGCCAGGGACTCAACCGGCAGGAACAGCACAACGACTCCGGCCACGATGCTGAGGATGCCAAAGACAATCGCGTACCAGCGGGACCCGCCCGATTCTGTTTCCGCCAGGGCCATGATGCCTTCGATGATCCAGGCGATACCCACCAGCATGCCAAGGACGGCCAGTGATGAAAGCGGGTTGCGGATCGCGACGATCCCGACGATGAAGAGCAGCAGCCCCACGATGATGCTGAGCACCCGGAGCCCCGGTGTCAGGGGTGCAGCGATTCCGCTGACCACCCGCAGCGCGCCGGAGATGAGGAAGTACAGGCCAAAGAAGAAGGCGATCACAGACAGCGTGGCTTCCGGCCAGAAGAGGACCAGCAGGCCAAGGACCAGGGACACCGCGCCGACAATGCCGAAACCAGTCCGCACGGCAGAGATGGTCCGGGAAGAAAGTTCGCTGGTATCCAGGCTGAGTCCTTCCCAGCCGAAGAAAGCACCATGGGTCATGGACATGTCGAGCCTCCCGAGCTCTTGAAAATGGTGTCCCCAAACCCTTCCGATTATCCTCCCGGCGCCCTCTACAGGCCAGCATGCCGGGGCGGTTCCGGCCCGGAGGCAGGCGAATGGTCAGGCGATGCCCAGCAGGGCCCGCACCTCATCCTCGCTGGTCTGGCCAAAGCGGAGGTAAGCGGCTCCAACGGCCGGCAGCCCACTGTCCGGCCACGGCAGGACGACGTCGTCAGCCACGGCCGTGAGCGCATCCGCACGGTCGCAGGACATCGGGGCCGCAGCCACCAGCCAGCCGGGATCCAGGCTGCGAACCGCTTCCAGGGCAGCGCGCATGGTGGCGCCGGTGGCAATGCCGTCATCGACCACAATCACCGTTCGCCCGCGGATGTCCTGCACGCTCCGGCCACCGCGGAACCGTTCGGCGCGGCGTTGAAGCTCCTTGCGCTCAGCGGCCAGCACCGTGTCCAGCTCAGCCTGCCCGCGGGCCCCCGCGAAGGACAGCCAAGCGTCCACGATCGTTTCATTCCAGGTTTCCGCCGACGTCCCGCCCGCTTCAGCCACCGCCCCGGCGGCGAGCTCCGGCTGGCGCGGATGGCCGATCTTGCGCACCAGCACCACATCCAGGTCTCCGCCCAGGGCGCCGGCTACTTCCGCGGCCACCGGAACGCCGCCGCGGGGCAGGCCCAGCACCAGCAGTCCGGGACGTCCGCGGTACTCCTCCAGCGCGCCTGCGAGCACCCGGCCGGCATCGGCGCGGTCTGCATAGGGGAACGGGTGGGTGGCCGGGACGGCCATGGCACTCCTGGCAGGGATCGGGGCCTGGTCCTCCCACGGTAAGTGTGTCCCGGCGCGGGAAGCAACGCCCAGCGCAAAGCGTGCGTTGCCAAACCCCCTGCGGACATAGCAGGCTGTCCCAATGACTGAAACGGCAGTAATCACAGGAGCCACCGCAGGGTTGGGGGCAGAGTTCGCCCGCGCCCTGGCGGAACGCGGCTACAACGTAGTTTTGACCGCACGGGACGAGGAGCGCCTCAAGGCCAAGGCCGAAGAGCTCTCCTCCCGCTACCACGTTGAGGCAACGGTGCTGCCCGCAGATCTGTCGACGAAGGACGGCGTGGAGAAGGTTGCCGCACGGGTGGGACGGCCGGACGTCGCCGTCCTCGTCAATAATGCCGGCTACGGGCTGAAGAACGATTTCCATGCCAACCCGGCGCAGGCGGAGGCCGACCACCTGGCCGTGCTGGTCCAGGCCCCGCTGCTGCTCAGCCATGCAGCGATCAACTCGATGCTGGAACGCGGCGGAGGCCGGATCATCAACGTTGCCTCCGTCGCAGGGTTCATTCCGCGCGGAACCTACAGCGCGGCGAAGTCCTGGGTCATCAACTTCAGCCGCTGGGCCAACATCCACTACGCCGGCCGCGGCATCTCCGTAACCGCCGTCTGCCCGGGATTCGTGCACACCGAGTTCCACCAGCGGATGCAGATGGATAAAACGCTCTACCCCAAATGGATGTGGCTGGATGCGGACCGCGTGGTCCGCGAAGGCCTCGCCGATGCCTTCGCGGGCAAGGGAGTTTCCATCCCGTCCAAGCGGTACAAGCTGCTCGCAGCGGTGGGAAGCCGGGGACCGCAGGGCCTCGTGGCCCGGATCGGCGGACGCGGGCGGTAAGGCTGTTTACCGGCGCGGAACCGAATCGCCGGACCGAATAATAGAGCGGACGCGGCGGTAACGGAACCCCCGTACCGCTCCCTTGCTGCAAAGACGATCGTCCGCATTGGATCAGCCGTAGGGTTGCCCCCATGACTGATCCAACGCGGCCAAGCACTGACTACCTGGACTACCTGGACAAGGAAACGCAGTTCCGTGCCCGGCACATCCAGCACGAGGAATCTCCGTTCTCCGGAGCTCCGGGAGCGCTCGCCGACGCAGTCCTGGCCCGGGTGGATGCGCTCGCCCCGGAACTGGCGGACCTGGCTGCGCAGCTGCACCAGGACCCGGAAACCGCCTACCAGGAACACCGCAGCGCCCGCCGCGTGGCGGACCTGCTGGAACGCCACGGGATCGCCGCCGAAGTGGGGGTCCACGGCCTGGACACCGCAGTCCGGGCGCGGGCCGGTTCCGGATCCCCGGTGCTTGCCGTCATGGGTGAATATGATGCGCTTCCGGGGATCGGCCATGCCTGCGGCCATAACGTCATCGCCGCCGCCGGTGCCGGCGCGTTCCTGGCCCTGGCGGAGACCCTCCGGGATGATCCGGACGCATTTCCAGGCACGGTGGTCTTTCTCGGAACTCCGGCAGAGGAAGGCTATTCCGGTAAGGAAGCGATGATCCAGCACGGTGCCGTGGACGGCGTGGACGCTGCGATGATGGTCCACCCGCTGGGGGCCGACGTCGTGGACCAGGTCTGGCTGGGCCGGCGGGTGCTCACGGTGAAGTTCACCGGCGTGGCCGCCCACGCATCCGCCCAGCCCTTCATGGGACGCAACGCGCTCGACGCCGCCACCCTCGCCTACCAGGGGGTGGGCCTGCTGCGGCAGCAGATGCCGCCGTCGGACCGGATCCACGCCATCATCACCGAAGGCGGCGAGCGGCCGAGCATCATCCCGGAATTCGCCGAAATGAAGTTCTACGCCCGGTCCAAGTACCCCGAGACGCTGCGGGAACTCAGCGGCCGCATCGAGGACATTGTCCGCGGAGCAGCGCTCATGACCGGCACCGGGGTGGAGATTGAGTGGGACGGGGAACCGCCGTCGCTCCCCGTGCGCTCCAGCCGCGCCCTAACCGGCCGCTGGCTCTCCGCCCAGCGCCGCCTCGGGCGCAACCCGCTGCCGGCCGGAGTGGTTTCGGAGACGCTGGCGGCATCAACGGACTTCGGCAACGTGAGCTACCGGGTGCCCGGGATCCATCCGCTGATCGCCATCTCCGCTCCGGACGTTGCCCTGCACACCCGCGAATTCGCTTCGGCGGCCGGATCCCCCGCGGCAGCCAAGGGAGCGGCAGACGGCGCCGCCGGCCTGGCGCTGACGGCCCTGGACTACTTCTGCGATCCGGAGCTGCAGCGGGCAGCCGCACAGGAATTCACCGACGCCGGCGGTCCCGTGGACGTCGCCGGTTACTTCGACTGACCGCGCCCTGACCGGCCCGGTGCCCACCGGCCGCCGGACGGGGAACCCCGCCTCAAGGAACCGCACTACCTAAAGGACGCTCCATGACCGCAGCACCCTCCGCTGTCCGTTCCTCCCGAACCGACCGGCTGCTGGCCGGTGTGGAACGGGCGGGAAACAAGCTGCCGGACCCGTTCATCCTTTTCCTGCTGCTCTTCGGCATAGTGGCTGTAGCCTCCACAGCCATGGCCTGGGGAAATGTCAGCGTCACCGTTCCCGGTAGTGATGAGGCCACCCGTATCCGCGGACTGTTCACCGCGGAGGGAATGACCTGGCTCACCACCACGCTGGGGGAGAACTACCTTGGTTTCCCGCCGCTGGCCACGGTGCTGCCGATCCTGCTCGCCGTGGGCGTAGCGGAAAAGTCCGGGCTGCTGGCCGCCATGATCCGCCGCGCCTTCGGCGCCGCCCCGCGCTGGGCCCTGCCCTACGCCGTCGGGCTGGTTGGCGTGGCCGGGTCCATCATGGCGGACGCGGCATTCGTGGTGATTCCGCCGCTGGCCGCGCTGGTCTTCAAGGCTGCGGGGAGGCACCCGGTGGCCGGGCTGCTGGGCGGTTTCGCGGCGGCCGGAGCTGGCTACTCCACGTCCATGCTCGTCACCTCGCTGGATGCCCTGTTCGCCGGAATTACGACGGCGGTGACCGGTTCACTGCCCAACCCCGGTTCGCCGGTCAACCCGGTCTCCAACTACTTCTTCAACGTGGCGTCCTCTGCGGTGCTGATCCTCGCCGCCGGCTTCCTGATTGACAAGGTCCTGGAACCGCGGCTGGTCAAGCAGTCAGTGCCCCGCAGCCGGGATGCCGATGAAGAGGGAACCGCGGCCGGGGAAGTGCTGGACCCGAACCTGACAAAGGTGGAACGGCGGGGCCTGCGCTGGTCCCTGGTGATCGGGGCGCTGGTTGCCGGGATTATTGCCGCTGCGGCGCTGGTGCCGGACTCGCCGTGGCGCAACGAGGACGGCGGGTTCCTGCCCGCGTCCCCGCTGCTCTCTTCGATCGTCTTCATTGTCTTTGTCATGTTCGTGATCCCGGGCATGGTGTACGGCCGAATCACCGGGAGCATGCCCCACGCCCGGGACATTCCCCGCGTGATGGGCCAGTCCATCAAGGAGATGAGCGGGTTCCTGGTCCTGGCTTTCGTGCTGGGCCAGTTCATTGCGCTCTTCAACTGGTCCGGGATCGGCAACTGGATCGCCGTCGCTGGAGCGTCCGGGCTGGAATCAATCGGGCTGACCGGCTATCCGGCCATCCTCGCCTTCATAGTCCTGGCTTCTCTGCTGAACCTGTTCATCATTTCCGGCTCGGCCATGTGGACCCTGATGGCCGCGGTCTTCGTGCCAATGTTTGCGCTCCTGGGCTATGAGCCGGCCTTCGTGCAGGCTGCGTTCCGGGTGGGCGACTCCGCCACCCAGGTGCTCACGCCGCTGAACCCGTACATGATTGTGCTGCTGACGATGCTGCGGCGCTATGAGCCTTCTGCCGGGCTGGGCACGGTCATCTCCCGGATGCTGCCGTTCACCGTGGTGTTCTGGCTGGCCTGGGTGGCCGTGCTGACGGTCTTTTATATCTTTGAGCTGCCCCTCGGTCCGGGTAACGGCATCTTCATCCAGTAGGCTTCCCATTCCGCTCCAACGCTGTTGAAAGGTCTTCCCCCATGGCACTGCCCGTCTACGCCCTGCACGAGAATCCCGAATGGTTCCCTCCCTTCGCCAAGGCCTTCGAAGCCGAGGGGGTCGAAGTGCATGAATGGCTGCTGACGGACGGGGTCCTGGACCTGGATGCAGCGCCGCCGGAAGGAATCTTCTGGTCCCGTATCAGTGCCTCATCCCACACCCGCGGTCACAACCTCTCAAAGGACTATGCCCGGGCAGTGCTGGCCTGGCTGGAGGCGCATGGCCGGCGCACGGTCAACGGCCGGCGGGTGCTGGAACTCGAAATGAGCAAGGTGGACCAGCTCACCGCGCTGCGCGCGGCAGGCATCGAGACGCCCCGCACGGTGGCTGCGGTTGGCCGGAACCAGATCCTGGCCGCTGCCAAGGAATTCCCGGTGCCGTTCATCCTGAAGCACAACCAGGGCGGCAAGGGCCTGGGAGTGCGCAAGTTCGAATCCCACGGCGAGCTGGCCGACTACGCTGCCTCCGAAGAATTCGAGGAACCCCAGGACGGCATTACCCTGGTCCAGGAATTCATCCAGGCGGCTGAACCGTCCATTAGCAGGGTGGAACTGGTAGGCGGGAAGTTCGTCTACGCCATCCAGGCGGACACCGCCCGCGGCGGCTTCCAGCTTTGCCCCGCGGATGCCTGTGCCATCGATCCGGCCACTGGTACGCCCATCATGCCCCCCGGAGCATCCATTGCGCCGGATCCCGATACCCAGCTGTTCAGCCTGCGGGAAGGGTTCGACCACCCGGTCATTAGCCGGTACGAGGAGTTTGCCCGGCGAATGAACCTTGAAGTCTGCGGCATTGAGTTCATCGAGGCGGCGGACGGCCGGGTGCTGACCTATGACGTGAATACCAACACCAATTACAACGCAGTGGTCGACGCCGCAGCCCCGGTGTCCGCCCCGCGTCAGCTGGCGCGGTACCTGGGAGGGCTCGCGGCCGAATAGTCCGGAGTCCCCGGTGCTTTCACCGCCCATGCGGTGACTGGAATATAGTCGGAAAGTACCGAACCTAAGGAGCTCCGTCCATGACCGCTGCCCAGGAACCGCTGTGGGTAAAGCACTACCAGCCCGGCGTGCCGGCAGAAATCGAACTGCCCACCGAATCCCTGACCTCCATGGTCGAAGATGCGGTGGCTCGATTCGGGCCCAAGGTCGCACTGGAGTTCTTCGGTGCCGAAACCACCTACACGCAGCTGGGCGACCAAATCAGCCGTGCCGCTGAGGGGCTGCGCAGGCTGGGCGTGAAGAAGGGGCATCGGGTTGCCATCATCCTGCCCAACTGCCCGCAGTACCTCATCGCGTTCTACGCGGTGCTGCGCCTGGGCGGCGTCGTAGTGGGCCACAACCCCCTGTACACCGAGCGCGAGCTGCGCCACCAGTTCGAGAACCATGGCGCGCAGGTTGCCATTGTCTGGGACAAGGCAGTGGAGAAGGTCCAGGACTTCCCGGATGACCTGGCAGTGCCCAGCATTATCTCCGTGGACATCACCAAGGCCATGCCGCGGCTGAAGCGGATTGGCCTTCGCCTGCCGATCCCGTCGATCCGGCGCACCCGCGCCGGGCTCACCGTGAAGACCGAGAACACCATTCCCTGGGAAAAGCTGCTGGCCAACGATCCGGTCGACCCGCTGCACCCCAAGCCGTCGGTAAAGGACCTCGCCGCGCTCCAGTACACCTCCGGCACCACCGGAGTCCCCAAGGGCGTCATGCTCACGCATTACAACCTTCGCTCGAACGCGCTGCAGGGACAGGCCTGGATGCACGGCGCGAAGGAAGGCGAAGAAGTCATCTACGGCGTCCTGCCGATGTTCCATGCGTTCGGCCTGACCCTCTACCTGACGTTCGCCATGCTTACCGGCTCCCGCCTGGTGCTGTTCCCGAAGTTCGACGTTGACCTGGTCCTGGATGCTGCCAGGAAATCCAAGCCCACCGTCTTCTGCGCCGTGCCGCCGATCTACGAGAAGGTGGCAATCGAATCCAAGAAGCGCGGAATCGACATCTCCACCATCCGGTTCGCCATTTCCGGTGCCATGACCCTGTCCGCAAGGACCGTTGAGATCTGGGAAGAGGTCTCCGGCGGCCTGCTGGTTGAAGGCTACGGACTCACCGAATCCTCCCCGGTGGCCCTGGGCAACCCCTTCGCCCAGACCCGCCGCAACGGAACCATTGGCCTGCCCTTCCCCAGCACCCTCATGCGGGTTGCGGATCCGGAAGACCTGGGCCGTGACGTTCCGCAGGGCGAGCCCGGCGAGCTGCTGATCAGCGGCCCGCAGGTGTTCTCCGGTTACTGGAACAACCAGGCGGAAACCGCGGAGATCCTGACGGAAGACGGCTGGCTTCGCACCGGGGACATTGTCACGGTGGACGAGGACGGGTTTGTAAAGGTGGTGGACCGGCGCAAGGAACTCATCATCACGGGCGGTTTCAACGTCTCCCCGTCCGAGGTGGAAGAGGTGCTCCGCAGCAACCAGGGCGTCGCCGACGCTGCTGTGGTGGGTCTGCCCGGCGGTGCCGGCGGCGAAAAGGTAGTTGCCGCCGTCGTGATGCAGCCGGACACCGAGCTTGACGAGCAGGCGCTGCGCGCCTTCTGCCGGGAACGGCTCACCCCCTACAAGGTTCCGCGCCGCATCGTGGCAATCGAGGAACTGCCCAAGTCGATGCTGGGCAAAGTCCTGCGCAAGCAGGTCCGCGAGTCCCTGCAGGATTCGCTCTAGCCTCCACTTTGCACGCGTTCACCGTTTTCCATGCCGGAGGCCTGTCTAGCTTCCGTGCGGCTCCTCCGCACAGCTTTCCGGCTCAGGCCGGTTTCCTATTGACGCGCCTGAAAGCAGGCAGTGGAATAATAAGCAGGCTTGGCAATTCAGGCCCGGTCGAAGAATGGCCAGAGGAACCGGAACCGGTGCGGCCGCAGGCGGGTATCCGTCCGGCACGGTGATCGGGGAGCTGCAGGCGGAAGCTGCCTCGATGGAAAGCCGGCTCGGGAATCGTGATCGCTGTGCCGGACCCGGTGCAGATTCGCTGCCGAAGGAGAAAACGATGATCAGCAACGAGCAAGTCGAAGGACTCATGGCCGCTTCGGGAAACGTTCTTGGTCCCAACGGCGACAAGATCGGATCAGTAGGAACGTTCTACCTCGATGACCAGACCAACGAACCGGCCTGGGTCACGGTAAACACCGGCCTGTTCGGGACGAGCGAGACCTTCATTCCGCTCAGTGAGGCCAGCGTCGAAGGCATTGATGTGCTCGTGCCCTACTCCAAGGATGAGGTGAAGAACGCCCCGCAGATCCACAGTGACGGCTCCATCAGCGCCGAGGAGGAAGTCACGCTCTACCGCTATTACGGCTTCACCTACGACGACGGCACCTCCGACGGGGACATGCGCAACGCGGAGTCCGGCACTGACACCCTCACCGAGACCGCGACCGAGACTGAGGCTGTTGCCGGCACGGACCGGGAACGGAGCGGCCTGGGTGGCGACTCCCGGTCCGGTTCCGGCATGGACTCCGGAACCGATACCGGGCACTCGGGTACCGCCGGACTTTCGGATTCCTCCAGCTCCGGGATCGACGACGCCATGACACGTTCGGAAGAGCAGCTGGACGTGGGGACCGAACGCCGTGAAACCGGCAAGGCCCGGCTGCGCAAATACACCGTGACGGAAACCGTAAGCACCGAGGTGCCGGTCAGTCATGAGGAAGTGGTGATCGAGCGGGAGCCAATTACGGATGCCAACCGTGATGCCGCCATGCGTGGCCCCGAAATGCGTGAGGACGAATACGAAGTCACGCTGCATGCCGAGGAGCCGGTGGTCCACAAGCACACCGAACCGGTAGAGCGCGTACGGCTGGACACCGAAACGGTCACCGGAGAAGAAAACGTGTCCGAGGAAGTCCGCAGGGAGAGGATCGAGAGCGAGGTGGAGGATGCCTCCGGCCGCTCCAGGTCCGCGGGAACCGAAGGCCATACCGGTCCCGGCCACCATTCCTCAGGTTCCGGCCACGAATCCGGCCACGACGATTCGGGCTCCGGCGCCGGCGGCCCGGGGAGCTCGCGCTGACCCTCCCGGGAACAGCTCAAGGCATGACCAGCACGACCAGCACGATCAGAACTTCCAACGGAACCCCGCCGCCCGCCCGGGCCGGCGGGGTTCCGTTATGTGGTCGGGGGAGCCGCTTGCCGCCTCTTTGCCGCAGGTGGGCTATTATCCCTTCGGTTGCCTAAATGCTAAGCAGCCTTCACTTATCTTCCACAGGGGGAACTCGAACATGTCACAGCACTCTGCACCCAATCCGTATGCTCCGGCCCAGCCCGGCGCGGCGGACCTGTCCCAGCCGCTCTACGGTGCCGGCATCGGTGATGCCGTCAAGCGGTTCTTCAAGAAGTACGCCACGTTCTCCGGCCGCGCGAGCCGCAGCGAATACTGGTGGTGGACGCTGGTGAACGCGATCGTTCTCACTGTGCTGGGCATTTGGACCATTACTGCCGCTGTTGGCAGCGTGAACACGGTGACCGGAGAGCTCGAAGGAACGAGTTTCATGTTCCCCTATGCGCTGATCGGACTCTGGGGTCTGGCCACCCTGGTGCCGGGCATCGCCCTGACCGTGCGGCGCCTGCATGACGGCGGCTTTACCGGCTGGCTGTTCCTCCTGGCCCTGGTGCCGGGCCTGGGCGTACTGGCCCTCCTGGTTCTGGCGCTGATGCCGAGCAAGCCGGAAGGCGCCCGCTACGACGCCGGCGCTCCGCAGTACGGAGCGTACCCGCAGGCCTAGTTTCTGGCGCGCAGCGGAACATAACCGCAGGTGAAACGGGTAGCCCCTTCCCGTGAGGAGGAAAGACTCCAATACTGGGAGGATGACCCACACCACATCGCCACACCCCGGCAATGATGCCCGTTACGGCTCCGAGCCAGAATCTGCCCACCTCGCAGAAGAATCGATCCAGCTGGTCCGGACCTGGCTCGCAGAGGCGTCCACTCTCGAAGTGGACGCCTCTGCCGCGCAGCTGGCCGGAATCCTCAAAGACCCCGGCGGCCTTGCCTTCACCGTCGGCTTCGTTGACGGGGTGATCCGCCCCGAAGACCTGCAGGTCGCGGCCCGCAACCTCGCCAAGCTCGCTCCCCAGGTTCCGGACTTCCTGCCGTGGTACCTGAAAACCGCCGTACGTACCGGCGGAGTGCTGGGCCCGGCCGTTCCCTCGCTGGTGGTGCCCGCAGCCCGCCGGGCGCTGCGCAGGATGGTCGGCCACCTGATCATCGACGCTTCCGAGGACCGCCTAGGCCAGTCCATTGCCCGCCTGCGCCGTGACGGCGTGCGGCTGAACATGAACCTGCTCGGCGAAGCAGTGCTGGGACGGCGGGAAGCTGAACGCCGGCTGGAAGGTACCCGCCGGCTGCTGGAACGCCGCGACGTGGACTACGTCAGCATCAAGGTCTCCTCCACCGTGGCGCCGCACGCTCCCTGGGCCTTTGATGAGGCCGTGGCGGACGTCGCGGAAACCCTCGCCCCGCTGTACCGGCTCGCAGCCGAATCGCCCCGCACCAAGTTCATCAACCTGGACATGGAGGAGTACAAGGACCTTGAGCTGACCATGGCGGTCTTCATGGAACTGCTCTCCCGTCCGGAGTTCCACAACCTCGAAGCCGGCCTGGTCCTGCAGGCCTACCTGCCGGACGCGCTGGCAGCCATGCAGCAGCTCCAGGACTTCGCCGCCGCCCGCCGCGCCGCCGGCGGTGCCCCCGTCAAGGTCCGGCTGGTCAAGGGTGCCAACCTCCCCATGGAACAGGTGGAGGCTTCCCTGCACGGATGGCCGCTGGCCACCTGGGGGTCGAAGCTCGAAACGGACACCAACTACAAGCGCGTTTTGGAATACTCCCTGCACCCGGAGCGAATCCGCAACGTCCGCATCGGCGTCGCCGGCCACAACCTCTTCGACATCGCGTACGCCTGGCTGCTCGCCGGCGCCCGCGGAGTCCGGGACGGCATCGACGTCGAAATGCTGCTCGGCATGGCAGCCGCACAGGCAGAAGTGGTCCGGAAGGAAGTCGGTTCACTGCTGCTCTACACCCCGGTGGTGCACCCGCAGGAGTTCGACGTCGCCATCGCCTACCTGGTGCGGCGGCTGGAAGAAGGCGCCAGCGGTGAAAACTTCATGTCCGCCGTCTTTGATCTGGCGAGCGAAGAATCGCTATTCGAACGCGAAAAGCAGCGCTTCCTCGACTCGCTGGCTGCCGTGGACAGCAGCGTTCCGGCTCCCCGCCGCCAGCAGGACCGAACCCGGGTTCCCGAGCCCGGGCCGGACGACTTCGCGAACTCCCCTGACACGGATCCTTCCCTGCCTGCCAACCGCGGGTGGGGACGGGACATCCTGTCACGGGTACCCGGATCGGACTCTGGCCGTAAGCTCGTCGCTGAGTCGCGGGTGGAGACCGAAGATCAACTCGACGAACTCCTGAACGGTGCGGTGACCGCCCAGGAAAACTGGGCAGCCCTCGGCGGAACCGGACGGGCAGAGATCCTGCACCGGGCCGGGGACATCCTGGAAGCCAGGCGCGCCCGGCTGCTGGAAGTCATGGCAGCCGAAGCGGGCAAGACCCTGGACCAGGGTGATCCCGAGGTGTCCGAGGCTATCGACTTCGCCCGCTACTACGCTGAGCGGGCCCGTGAACTGGACACCGTCGACGGCGCGCGGTTCCATCCAGCCCGCCTCACGCTCGTCACGCCGCCGTGGAACTTCCCGGTGGCAATTCCGGCCGGTTCCACGCTGGCGGCTTTGGCGGCCGGGTCATCCGTGGTCCTCAAGCCGGCCGGCCCGGCAGCACGGTGCGGGGCGGTACTGGCGGAAGCGCTGTGGGAAGCCGGCGTACCCAGGGACGTGCTGCGCTTCGTGCAGCTGGGCGAGTCCGAGCTGGGCCGTGAACTCATTTCCCATCCGGCAGTGGACCGGGTCATCCTGACGGGCGCCTACGAAACGGCAGAACTGTTCCGCTCCTTCCGCCCCGACCTTGAGCTGCTGGCCGAGACGTCGGGCAAGAACGCCATTGTGGTGACCCCCAGCGCGGACTTCGACCTCGCCGCCCGGGACGTGGCGGCGTCGGCGTTCGGTCACGCCGGGCAGAAGTGTTCGGCAGCCTCACTGGTGATCCTGGTGGGATCCGTGGCAGAGTCCCGCCGCTTCCACCACCAGCTGCTGGACGCGGTGCAGTCCTTGGTTGTGGGACAGCCGGAGGACCCCCGGACACAAATGGGACCCGTCATTGAACCAGCCGCCGGCAAACTGCTGCGCGGACTCACCGAGCTGGGCCCGGGGGAGACCTGGGTCCTCCAGCCCCAAAAGCTCGACGCCGATGGCCGGCTTTGGTCCCCGGGGATCCGTGCCGGAGTGCAGCCGGGCTCGGAGTTCCACCTCACCGAGTACTTCGGCCCGGTACTGGGCGTTCTGCGGGCAGACACGCTTCAGGATGCCGTTCGGCTCCAGAACCAGGTGGACTACGGCCTCACCGCCGGGCTGCACTCGCTGGACCCGGAGGAGATCCGCTGGTGGACCGGCGCCGTTGAAGCGGGCAACCTCTACGTGAACCGGGGAATCACAGGCGCAATTGTCCGCAGGCAGCCCTTCGGCGGATGGAAGAAGTCATCAGTGGGAGCCGGAACCAAGGCCGGCGGCCCCAACTACCTGCTGGGGCTGGGCAGCTGGAGCGCCGCGCCCTCCACGGCTGACGCGGAGCCGGGGGACAAGGTCCGCGCCCTGCTGGACCAGGCCGACGGCGCATCGGTGCTCTCCAGCGCGGACCTCGCGTTCCTGCACCGGGCAGCGGCTTCCGACGCCGCAGTCTGGGCGGCCGAATTCGGCCAGGTTCGAGACGTCTCCGGGCTGAGCGCGGAACGGAACCTCTTCCGCTACCTCCCGGTCTCCGTCCACGTCCGGCTGGCAGAATCCGAACCGCTGCCGTCCGTGCTGCGCGTCCTCTCTGCGGCGCTGCTGGCCGAAGCCGCTGTGACGGTATCGGTCCCGGAAGCGCTGGCTCCTGGCATCACGGCTGTCCTGGCGGCTTTCTCCTGTTCCGTCACCGTTGAAAACGACGCCGAATGGCTGTCCCGGATGGCGGCAGCGGACACCCGGCCGTCCCGGATCCGCCTGCTGGGCGGAGACCGCAGCGCGCTGGCGGGGGCTTTGGGAGGACGGCCGGACTGTGCTGTTTACGCGCAGCCGGTCACTGAGTCGGGGAGGATTGAACTGTTGCCGTTCCTGCACGAACAGGCAATCAGCATTACGGCCCACCGCTTCGGTACCCCGAGCCCCATCGCCGACACCGAACCCGGAAGGCCGTGATGGTGGACAACCCCCTCCCGCTCGCGGGGCGGACCGCCGTCGTCACCGGGGTGAGCCGCCGCCAGGGCATTGGCTATGCCGTGGCGTCGCGGCTCGCCCGCATGGGAGCGAGCCTCTTCACCGCCCACTACCAACCGCATGACCTGGACCAGCCGTGGGGCGGGGACTCCCTCGACGCAGTTGCCGAGGGGCTGCGCAGGCAGCTTGCCCCGGATGCCGTCCTGGTGCACCGAAGCATCGACCTGGCCGAACCTGAGGGGGCTTCGGAGCTGATCGGCGCGGCAGCCGCGGGACTGGGTCACCTGGACATCCTGGTCTGCAACCACGCGCGCAGCGGCGGGGACGGGCCGCTGGCGGAGATTACTCCGGAAAAGCTCGACGCCCACTGGCAGGTCAATGCCCGCTCCACGCTGCTCGCCACCCGCGGGTTCGCGGCGCAGCATGACGGCCGGCCTGGAGGCAGGGTCATCTGGATGACTTCCGGGCAGATCGGCCGCGGGGTCATGGATTCGGAAATTGCCTATGCGACATCCAAGGCAGCTCTGGCGGGCATCACTCCGTCCGTGGCGGCGGACCTGGCCCGCCGGGGAATCCTCCTAAACACCGTGAACCCCGGCCCGGTCAATACGGGGTACCTCACTGCGGAGACGGCTGACCGTCCGCCGGAGGTCCTCGCTGACGTGCTGAACCATTTCCCGGCGGGCAGGTTCGGCGAACCGGATGATCCGGCACGGCTCATCGCCTGGCTTGCCAGCGACGAGGGCCGGTGGATGGTGGGCCAGGTCCTGAGCAGCGACGGCGGATTCAGGTAATTCCCGCAGTTTTTGGCCTCTCCCTTTGCAACGCCCCCCGGGCTTGTTAGGGTCCTGCCATGGACATGCTCATTTTCGAGTAGCGGACTGCGCCCGCCGGGAACTGCCGGCCTCTTCTAAGCGGCGCGAACCGCTCAACGCAGACCCACACAAAAACCGCTGGCCTCGGCTTGGCGCGTCCTTCCGTCTGCAGCTCGAAATCCCGCCGGTGGCGTTGAGCCCCCGCGTGCCCGGAAGGGCTCACCCTGGCCCAGCCAAGCCAGAGATGAAATGGAGCGACCCATGACCGAACCGACATCCAACCCGTCACAGAACCGGCTCGAAGCAGCCAGTCTGCTCAACGAGCCCTCGGCTGGAGCCGAGACGCAGCTGCAGGTCAACATTGCCCCCGCAGCTGCCCGACGTCTCAGCGAGGAGAACCTGCAGCGGCTTGCGGCAGCCCGGGAGCAGGAAGCCAACCTGCCCGGCTGGCAAAGCCTGGGCAAGGGCGGCAAGCCCAGCCACGCCCATGGCCGCCAAGGCCGCCGCGAACGCAAGGTCCGCTGGTAGGAGAGCGGCACATCCAACAATCCACAGCTGCGCCGGCCGCGGGCAAGATCGCCTGCAGCCGGCGCAGCTGGCTTGGGCTGGGATGGATGGGAAAAACTTGGGATGCTAGCGGGCATGAATTCCTCGCCTGCTTCCGCACCGGTCGGAACCTCCCCGCATGCCACCGACGAACTCCAGGCCTGGACCTCCGGGACCCTGGGAACCATCCGGCTAAACCGCCCGCGGACGCTGAACGCCATGACCCTGGACATGGTCCGGGCGATGGACCGGGTCCTGCAGGACTGGGAAACGGACAGCGCAGTGCAGGCAGTGGTGCTTTACGGTGCCGGTGAACGGGGGCTGTGCGCGGGCGGGGATATTCGGGCCATCGCCTCGGGAACCGATGCTGAGGCCATGGAGTTCTGGACGGCCGAATACGCCCTCAACGCACGAGTGGCAGCCTTCCCCAAGCCGTATGTGGCCGTAATGGACGGTGTTGTCATGGGCGGAGGCGTCGGAGTCTCCGGACACGCCGGCATCCGGATCGCCACGGAGCGGACTACAGCCGCAATGCCGGAGGTGCGCATCGGCTTCAGCCCGGACTGCGCCGGGTCCCTGCTGCTGTCCGGGGCGCCCGGCGAACTCGGCACCCACCTTGCGCTGACGGCCGGTTCCATGACCGGTGCCGACGCCGTGCTCTGCGGCTTTGCGGACTTCTATGTCCCCTCCGGCTCGCTTGCCGATCTGCTGGCCGTGCTTGAAACCGCGGGCAGCGGTGCCCGGGACGCGGTGGCCGCGTTCGCCGTCGAGCCTCCGGCCGCACCGCTGGCTTCGGAGCGGAACTGGATCGACGAGTGCTACGCAGGAGTGGATGTTCCTGCCATCCTCCGGAACCTGCAGCGGCACCCGGCGCCGGCCGCGCAGGAGGCAGTCCGGGCCATCCGCGCGATGGCGCCTTTTTCGCTGTGCGTTGCCCTTGCCGCGCTCCGTGCAGCCGCGCGTGAACCAGACCTCGCCCTGACCCTGCAGCGGGACCTGGTGATGGCAGAGCGGATGATCGGACGCCCCGACTTCCGCGAGGGTGTCCGCGCCCGCCTGCTGGAGAGGAATGAGCCAAAGTGGAATCCTGCCCGGCTTGACGCCGTCGATCCCCGGGACGTGGCCTGGACTCTGGCCCTCTGATCCGTCCGGTGCCAGAATGAGGCGCACTGCGTCCCCCATTCCCTTCAGGCAAGGACACCGGCATGCTCCTCAACGGCAGGAATGCGGTCATCTACGGCGGCGGCGGATCGATCGGCGGTGCCGCTGCACGGGCATTTGCCCGCGAGGGTGCACGGGTATTCCTGGCAGGCAGGAACGCGGCACCCCTGCAGGAGGTCGCCGCGGAAATTCGGACGGCGGGAGGTCTGGCGGAAATCGCCGTGCTGGACGCACTGAACCAGGAAGCGGTTAATGCCCACGCTGATGATGTCGCTTCGACGGCGGGGAGCCTGGACATCTCACTGAACGTGATCCAGCACGGCGATGTGCAGGGCACTCCCATGGCAGCCATGTATGTGGAGGACTACCTGCGGCCGGTTTCCACCGCGGTGCAGGCTACGTTCATCACGGCGCAGGCGGCTGCCCGGCACATGATGGAACAGGGGTCGGGAGTGATCCTGGCCTTCGGGGGCTCGGGAACCGAGGATCCGGGACAGTACCTTGGCGGCCTGGTCGCGGCCTTGGAAGCCATCGAATCGATGCGCCGCCAGCTGGCCATTGAGCTGGGCCCGTTTGGTATTCGGGTGGTGACGCTGCGGTCCGGCGGTGTCCCGGAATCGCTCCCCGCCGCTATGGAGGGGCGGGAAGAGATTGCCGGAATCATTGCCCAGGCCACGCTCCTGAACCGTGCGGCCACGCTCGAGGATGTTGGGAACGCAGCGGTTTTCGCTGCCTCGGACATGGCGGCGAGCATCACCGGGGCCACCATCAATATCAGCGCCGGAGCGATGCTTGACTGAGCTCGATATCCGGCTAAGCCGGGCCGCCCGGCAAGCGGAGGTGCTTAGCGCCGGGTGCGCCAAATGGTGAAGTCCTCGGTGCTCACGGCCGTGTGCATCCCGGTTTCCTCGTCATTGAGCCACAGGGTTGCGAGTCCGGGCGCTGTGTCACGGACCTCGCCGCGGTAGTAGACCTCGTCGCCGCTGCGGGCTTCGACGTAGTCTCCGCGGTGGACCGAACTGACGTTGCGGACGCGGCGGGCAGGGGCATTGGAACGGGATGGGGACGCGCAGGCTGAGGGCAAACTTAACTCCTGGATAGTTGGCAAGGGTCTCTATGAGGGGGCCTAGTTATGTCAATCAATCAACTGCGCGGAAATATTCCCGGAACGCCCGCGGACCCCTGACGCAGAGGATGCCCGGCGCGTAAAGTCTGGGCATGGACATCGTGGATTTCCTGCTGACGCGCTTTCACGAAGACGCCGCGGAGTCACGCAAGCTGCTGGGCGGCTCCGGGATTTCGCTCTCTGACCGCTGGTATGAAGAGCGCCTGCTGCGCGAATGCGAGGCCAAGCTGATGCTGATTGACATCATTGGCGGCGCCCGGCGCAACGCGCTTTCCCGCATGCTGCAGGATGCGGAGGCGGACAGCCGCAGCTACGCGGACGAACTGGAATGGACCACGCTGGCGCTTGCGGCGCTGGCTGCTCCCTATGCGGAACACGTGGACTACCAGGACGTCTGGCGGCTCGTCGAAAAGCGGCCCTGACGTCCAGCGCCGCGGTGCTTTGGCGGCACAGACCGTCCCTCCGCTGTCTTTGGGCTGCCTTTGCGCCTAGATTGGCACGCATGACTGTGGAGACCCCATGACGGAATACGACGACGGCGCCGCACCAGCAAGGGAGCTGCTGGAGCAGCTGGCAGAGGCGAAGAGCGTTGCAACAACGTTCACCGGCTGGGACGGCGGGGTCCAGCAGGTCTCGGACGCTTCCCTGATCAGCGTCCTGGCCGCTCGGGGGGCGCCCGCAGGAACCCGGGAGCAGGCTGAGTTATCCCTGGAGGAAGCGGCACTGGCGCCCTGGCGGCGTACGCTGCCGCCCGCGGTGGTCGTGCGCCGGCAGCAGCCGCTGCCGATTACCGTCCACCTGCCCCGCGGTGCCGAGGCTCAGGCCTGGATCACAACGGAGGACGGCAGCTCCGTACCGCTGCATTCCCTGCCAGCGGCGGGGCAGGCCGTCGAAACGGCGATCGTTGACGGCGTCGAGCTGGAAGCCAGGCAGCTGCAGCTTCCCCCTGGCCTGCCGCTGGGATGGCATGCGCTGCATGTTTCCTTCCCGGGGCGGGAAGCACAGTCCGTCCTGGCCGTCACCCCTGACCGGCTGCCTGCTCCGAAAACGGGAGGCCGGGCGTGGGGCATGATGGCCCAGCTGTACTCCGTGCGGTCCGAACGGTCCTGGGGAATCGGGGACCTTTCCGACCTCGCCGACCTGTCCGCCGTGTCCGGCACTGCCGGTGCTGCCTTCATGCTCATCAACCCGCTCCACGCTGCCGAACCGATGCCTCCGGTGGAGGACTCTCCCTACCTTCCGGCCACTCGCCGTTTCTTCCACCCGCTCTACATCCGGGTGGAAGCCATCGAGGAGTATGCCTATCTTCCCGGTGTGGAGCGCGCCGGGATCGAGGCTCTGGCGGCGGCCCAGCAGGCAGTGGCCCGCGATGCCCGGCTGCTGGACCGCAACTCGTCTTACGCCGCCAAGCTGCAGGCCCTTCGGCGGATTTACCAGGTGCCGCGGAGTCCCGCGCGGGTGCAGCAGTTCGAGGCCTTCGTCCGCGAGGCAGGCCAGGGCCTGGACAGCTTTGCCCTGTGGTGTGCCCTGGCGTCCTATCCACCGGAAGCACCCGAATGGCAGGAAGGGCCGCACGGCGCCGTGGCGGCCGGCAAAGCGGCGGAGCTCGCGGACGAAACCATGTTCTACAAATGGCTGCAGTGGATCTGCGACGAGCAGCTCGAGTCTGCCCAGCGGGCCGCCCTCAGTGCGGGCATGGACATCGGAATCGTGCACGACCTCGCTGTGGGAGTCCATCCCGGCGGTGCCGATGCGTGGACACTGCGGGATGTGATGGCGCCGGAAGTCTCAGTGGGCGCACCTCCGGACATGTTCAACCAGATTGGCCAGGACTGGAGCCAGCCGCCCTGGGATCCGGACCGGCTCGCGGCAAGCGGGTACGGGGCGTACCGTGACATGCTGCGCACCATCCTGCGCCATGCCGGGGGTGTGCGGGTGGACCACATCCTGGGCCTGTTCCGCCTCTGGTGGATTCCTCGGGGCGAGGAGCCCGGCAAGGGCGCCTATGTTTACTACGACCATGAGGCGCTGGTGGGAATCCTCGTCCTCGAAGCGCACCGGGCCGGCGCCGTCGTTATTGGCGAGGACCTGGGGGTCTTCGAACCCTGGGTCCAGGGCTACCTGGCGGAACGGGGCGTGCTGGGCACGTCGATCCTGTGGTTCGAGCAGACCGGGAAAGGGCCGCGGGACCCTGCGGAGTACCGGCCGGGAGCGCTGGCAACGATTGGCACGCACGACCTGCCGCCAGCAGCCGGATACCTGGCCGGTGAACACGTTACGCTGAGGGATTCGCTGGGGCTGCTGAACCGGCCGGTGGAGGAAGAACGGGAACTGGACGCTGCTGCGACCCGGAGCATCCTCGACCTGGCACGCAGGCACGGACTGCTGGGACCGAACCCCACCGAGCAGGAGACGGTGGAGGCGCTGCACCGGCTCATCGCGTTGAGCCCCTCCGCCCTGGTGGGGGTGGGACTGGTGGACGCCGTAGGTGAGCGCCGGACGCAAAACCAGCCGGGCACCGCACGTGAATACCCGAACTGGTGCGTTCCGCTGGCCGGCCCGGACGGCCGCCCGGTGCTGGTTGAAGACCTGGCTGCCAACCCGCGGTTTGTTTCCCTCACGCGCGTGATGAACGGCGCGCTGGGAAAGGGCTAGGCCTGGTCCGCGAAAGCTACCCGGCGCAGCAGGTCACGCAGCTGGTTCCGCTCGGCGGGGGAGAGCGCTCCAAGTGAGGCATCCCCCGCCCCCTGGACCACGGCGGCCGCCTGGGCATACAGGCGCTTGCCCGCCGCCGTCGGGGCGATGATGTTGGACCGGCGGTCCCGGGGATCGGCCTTCCGCTTCACGGCCCCGCGCTTCTCAAGCTGATCCACCAGCGCAACGATCTGGCTGGGATCCAGGAACAGGAACTCCGCCAGCTCCCGCTGGGAGGGGTTCAGTCCGCTGCAGGCCAGGGACAGGACCGAATAGGAGCGGACCTTCAGATCCAGCGCCGCCAGGTCCTCGTTGGCGCGCCGTGACCCCACCGAGCGTGCACGTGCGGCAAGGAATTCCGTCTCGTTGGCCAGTTCGGATGCATACAGGCGCTCGATTCCGGCTTCGGCCGACGGGGGTGCTGCAGTGTGCGCAGTTTGATTGGCCGTCTCAGTCATGAGTCAAGAGTACGCCTCGTTTCAACTGTTGACTTTCTCAACTATTTCGGTTGTCATGGTGTGAGGCAGGACACAATCAAGAGGAGTTCGAATGTCCCTTCAGGGCAAAGTTGCGATCGTTACCGGCAGTGGACGGGGGCTGGGCCTGGCCTACGCCCGCGAGCTGGCACGCCAGGGTGCGGCAGTGGTGGTCAACGACGTCGACGCCGCCGTCGCTGAGGAAGCCGCCGCCACCATTACAGCCGACGGCGGCCGCGCCGTGGCCGTAGTTGCCCCGGTAGGTTCCACCGAAACCGCCAAGGCGCTGGTGAACGCTGCCGTGGAAAACTTCGGCGGCCTGGACATCCTGGTCACCAACGCCGGCGTGCTGCGGGATAAGTCCCTGCTGAAGATGACGGATGAGGACTTTGACCTGGTGATCAACGTGCACCTGCGCGGAACGTTCACCTGCGTGCGGGAAGCCTACGCCTACTTCAAGGAAAACAACGTCCAGGGCCGGATCATCGCCATTGGATCCCCCACCGGCCAGCGCGGCAACTTCGGGCAGACCAACTACGCAGCCGCCAAGGCCGGAATTGTTGGCATGGTGCGGACCTGGGCCATGGAAATGAAGAAGGCCGGCGTCACCGCCAACGCCGTCATTCCCGTGGCGGCAACCGCCATGACCAAGACCGTCCCGTACTTCGCCGCCGCCGTCGAAGCGGACGAGCGGGGCGAGGCCATGCCTGACTTCTTCCGCAAGACGCTCGGCTTCGGCACCGCTGAAGACGTGGCCGGCCTGATCGCGTTCCTGGCCTCCGAAGAGGCAGCCGGCATCACCGGCCAGGCAATCGGTGTGGGCGGTGACCGCCTGCAGCTCTGGTCCCACCCGGAAGCAGTTGAAACCGAATACCGCGACGGCGGCTGGAGCTACGAGGAACTCGCCGGAGGTTTCCCCTTCGCCGAACGGCAGCAGAGCGTGGGCGAGAAGTTCCCGCCGCTGCCCGCCGAGCTCCAGCCCGAGACCGCCACCAACTAGACGCTAGGAAAAACACATGAGTGCCACTGTTGTCACCTTCGAAGAACTGCCCTCCCTGGTGGGCAAGGACCTCGGCTATACCGACTACATCGAGATCACGCAGAACCAGATCAATACCTTTGCCGACGCCACTGATGACCACCAGTGGATCCACACCGATCCGGAGAAGGCGAAGGACGGTCCCTTCGGCGCACCGATTGCCCACGGCTTCCTGACCCTGTCACTGATCATTCCGCTGTGGAGTTCGCTCTTTGACGTCGAAGGCGTGAAGACCAAGGTCAACTACGGACTGGACCGGGTCCGGTTCACCAATCCCGTGAAGGTGGGTTCCAAGGTCCGCCTCCACTCGGTAATCTCCGAGGTCACCGAGGTTAAGGGCGGCGTGCAGATCAAAACGTCCAACACCATCGAGATCGACGGCGAAGACCGTCCCGCCGTCGTCGCAGAGTTCCTGGCACGGTTCTACGCCTGACCTGCCAGCCGCACTCCCGGCCCCGTCCGCGGTTCGGGCAGCACCAACGCACCACCAGCACCACCTCCAGCAGTATCACCCCACCAGCAGTTCTCCCCTCAAGGAAGAGGAAAGTCATGAGGCACTTCATAACCCGGCGGGCTGCCAAGGCCCTTGCGCTCGGCGCAGTCGCCACCCTGGCACTGGCGGGCTGCGGCGGCGGCAGTCTGTCAGGCAGCGATTCAAGCTCCTCCCCGTCCGCGTCCGGCTCCGCTGCGGCGGGCGGCGAGCTTGAAAAGATCGTCGTTGGCGTCATCGGCATCGCGCCGTCGGCCGCCATGCAGTACGGCGTGGACCAAGGAATCTTCGAAGAGCACGGACTGGACGTTGAACTCCAGACCGGCCAGGGCGGCGCGGCCATGCTTCCCGCGGTCTCCACTGGAGACATGAACTTCGCCGTCGGCAACCCGCTGACCGTCATGGTGGCCAAGGACAAGGGCCTGGACATGAAGATTGTCACCGGGTACTCCAACTCCTATGCCGAAGGCGAAGACATCAACGGTGTTGTGGCCCGGGCCGACTCCGGCATCACCAGCTTCGCCGATCTGGAGGGCAAGACCGCCAGCGTCAACGCGGTGAACACCCAGGGCGACCTGACCATCATGGAAGCGGCATCCCTTGCCGGTGCTGATCCCACGCAGATCAAGTTCTCCGAGATGCCCTTCCCGGACATGGAAGCCCAGCTGGACCTCGGCAACACGGACGCCATCTGGATTCCGGAGCCGTTCCTCAGCAAAGCACTGTCCAACCCGGACAACGTCCTGGTGGGCTACTCCAACCAGGAAGCCGTCCCGGGCATGCCCACCATGGTGACCTTCACGTCCGGCAACTATGCCTCCTCCAGCCCCGAAACGGTGGAGAAGTTCAAGACCGCCATGGAAGACCTCCTGGAACAGGCAGAAGCCAACATTGACGACGTCAAGGCGGTCCTCCCGGCCTTCATGAACATGCCTGCCGAGGTCGCAGCCAACCTCAAGATGGAGCAGTACGACGCCGAGCTGCGCACCGAACAGCTCAATGACATGGGCGAACTGATGCTCAAGTACAAGTTCGTCGAGAACGCCCCGGACCTGGAAGCAATGACCATCCAGTAACGAGCCGTGCCGGGGTCCGCCTGCACCTCCTCAGGCGGACTCCGGCACACCCGCTCGCCAACACCACCCGGCACGGATGAAGGACGTTTGAGCAATGCAGAACCAGGGCCTTGGGTCATGGATCCACCGCCAGCGGATCAAATCAGGTTCCAGGACCGCACTGGTCTTCCGTGACCAGGCAACGAGTTACGCGGAGCTGGACGAGAGGATCAACCGCCTGGCCGCAGCACTGCGTGCCGCCGGGGTCGAACACGGAACCCGCGTGGCGTTCCTGGGCGACAACCACCCGTCGTTTCTTGAGACGTTCTTTGCTGCCGGTTCACTTGGCGCGGTTTTCGTTCCGCTGAACACCCGGCTGGCTCCGCCCGAGATCCAGTTTGCGCTCCAGGACTCCGGCAGCACCGTACTCGTGAACACCCTGGCCCTGGACGAACTGGCGGTCCGCGGTTCCCGGGGCACCGGCGTCGGGCTCCGTCTCCTGGTGGACGACGGCACCGGTGCCGTCCGCGCCGATGACGCCGACGGCCGGGTCCAGCCTTACGAGGCAGCCTTCGCGGCGCCGTCCGGGTTCGCCGATGCTCCGGTCTCGCTCGAGGACGCCGCGATCATCCTGTACACCTCCGGTACCACCGGCCAGCCCAAGGGCGCACTGCTCAGCCACGAAAACCTCGCCTGGAACTGCTTCAACGTCCTGGTCGACTACGACGTGGCGGAGAACGACATTGCGCTCATGATTTCCCCGTTGTTCCACGTCGCCTCCCTGGACATGGGGGTGCTGCCGAACCTGCTCAAAGGCGCCACCGTAATACTGGAAACCAGGTTCGAGCCGGGACGGACCCTGGAACTGATCGAGAAGTACCGGGCCACCTACATCAGCGGTGTCCCCACGACCTATCAGCTGCTGTGCGAGCACCCTGACTGGGACAAGCGGGACATCAGCTCGCTCCGCAAGCTCACCTGCGGCGGGTCAGCCGTGCCGCTGCGCGTAATCGACGCGTATGAGGAGCGCGGCCTCAGCTTCTCCGGCGGCTACGGCATGACCGAAACGGCACCCGGCGCCACCGCCCTGCCACCGGCGTTCTCGCGGGAGAAAGCCGGCTCCGCCGGCGCTCCGCACTTCTTCACCTCCGTCCGTGTGGCCCGGCTGGACGGCAGCGACGCCGACCCCGGCGAAGTGGGCGAGGTGCAGATCAGCGGACCGAATGTCATCAAGTCCTACTGGAACCGGCCGGACGCCACTGAAGCTGCCTTTGTGGACGGGCACTGGTTCCGCTCCGGGGACATGGGCTATTTCGACGCCGACGGTTTCCTCTTCATCTCCGACCGGCTCAAGGACATGATCATTTCCGGCGGCGAAAACATTTACCCCGCCGAAGTGGAACAAATCATCAGCGAACTGGATGCAGTGAGCGGCGTCGCCGTCATTGGCGTGGCGGACGAGAAATGGGGCGAGGTGCCGAAGGCGCTGATAACGCTGCGGGACGGGTTCACCCTTGAGCCTGCCGAGGTTGCCGCTCATCTGGACGGGCGCCTGGCACGCTACAAGATCCCCAAGACCGTTGAGATTGTGGCTGACTTCCCGCGTACTGCCAGCGGCAAGATCCGCAAGGCTGACCTGAAGCGGCAGTACGCCGGCTAGGAACTTTCGCGTGCCGGTGTGAAACACTCGGGCGCATGGCGGACAGGTACGGGGCATGACCCAGTTCCCAGGTGAGCCGGACCGCGAGGCGCGCTTCAGGGCGCTCTATGCCGCCGTGTACCCGGACCTGCTGAGGTTCGTGCAGCGGCGCACGGGCTCCGGCCATGCCGAAGACCTCGTAGCTGAAACCTTCCTGGTGGTGTGGCGCAGGATCGAGGACCTACCGGCGGAGGACGCAGACCGGCGTGCCTGGATCTTCGGCATTGGCCGAAACATCATGCTCAACGGCCGACGCGGAGAGCAGCGCCGAGACGCGCTTGGCATCCGACTCAGCGAAACTGCTTCAGTCCCGGTGTCGTCGGCTGAGATTGATCTCGTGGAACAGCAGATGGATGTTGCCCGCGCCTGGCGGCAGCTTACCGAGGTCCACCAGGAAGCCCTGGGGCTGGCTGTCTTCGAGGACCTTCCAGGACCGCAGGCGGCAGCAGTCCTGGGCATTTCCCCGGTCGCCTACCGGATCCGGCTCACACGCGCCCGCCGGGCGCTGCGGCTGCTGCTGGACCACCTTCCCGTTGCCGCCGCGGTGCGGGTACCTGCTGGCGAGAGGAAACCGTAATGCTGCGGGATGAAGAAACAGATGTGCTGCTGAAGTCACTGGATGCGGCTGCGCCGCGTGGTGCAGTCTCGGAGCGAAGCGACCGGGACCTTGAACGGATACTGGCTGACGACGCCGGTGTGGAGCTACATCCCATACCGAGCCGGACGCGCTGGAACCGCCGTCTTGTATTGGCCGGTGCCGCGGCGGCGGCTGCCGTAGCGATCCTTGCTGTTCCGGTACTTGGCGGCGGTGATCCGGCCTATGCAAGCTGGACACGGACAGCATCGAAGCTGAGCCCGGTGGCCAGCGAAAAGGCCGGGAATGCCTGCCGCGGGTGGGACCGGCGGGGCGAGTCCTTAGGAGCAAGTGTGGCAATTGCCGAGCGCCGGGGCGAGTGGACCACAGTGGTGCTTTCCGGCCCTGGCGGCTTCTCCTCCATGTGCGTCACGGAGGGGTCCCTCTTCGGCAGTTCCCTCGGGTACTCAGGCAAGACTCCCGGCGGAGCTGAGCCGGCTGCGCGTGGGTTGTTGCCTACCGCCATGGGTATGGGATCCACTTCAGCAGGTGAGCTGTCCATGGTGGTGGGTGCCGCGGGATCCGAGGTCAGTGCTGTCTCCTATGCCAGCGAAACCCAGGGCGACGTGAGCGGCAGTGTTGCCAACGGGTACTTTGTGCTGTGGTTTCCCGGTGATGAGCTCAAGGACTATCCCGAGACAGGTGTCCTTCTGCAGGTCAGCTATGCCGACGGAACCCGGGGCCAGGTCCGGGTTTCCCTGGATTGGGCCAATCAGTAGGTTGAGCCGCCATATCTTTGGGATGGGGATGAGGTGTGTCGCGATCGCTGTGCCAGTAATTCGCTGTACCAGTGCCCAGTTCGGTGCCAGCATCCAAAAGTCGAGTAAATAGCCCGTAATTGGCGGTCCTGAAAAGGGCTGATTTTGGTCCCGGAATGTCAGTGGCAGCTGAAAGTCTAGGGGTATGAACCGTTCCTCGGACGTCCCCTTTTCCCGGTCAGCTGACCGGGAACAACCGGGTGCGTCCGGTGGTGTTCCCGGCGGTGGCGCGGGTGCGTCCGGCGGTGTTCCCGGCGGTGGCGCGGGTACGGAGTCCCATCTCCGGCAGGGACCCCGGCCAGGTTCACGACAGACAGAGCAGGGCAGGGCGCCACGGCGCGGCAAGGAACATGCACCGGGCGCCGGGCAGGGCAGCCAGTCCGGTCAGTCCGGGAGCTCCGACTCTCAGTCCCCGCCCCGTCCCGGTACCGGAGTCCCGGCTTCGTCCGGAGCCGTGTTCCACGCTGATCCAGCACAGGCTGAGACTACCGTTCCCGGGTCCCTGCCTGAAGGATTCACCGGGCAGCTATCCCTCCGCGGCCCGGAGACCCTCGGGTATGACGAAACCGTGTCCGCCCTGCAGCGCGTGGGCATGCTCATCTCCTGGGCCCAGGCTCAGCAGGCCCGTGTCGCTGCCCGGCTGGAAGTGCTCTTCGTCAGGGACATTGCCGAGGCCTCCGGCGGGCGGGAAGAACCCGCCCTGGCCATGAGCCTGGCTGCTGCTGAAGCCTCCACCGCGCTGAACATTCCGCACATGAGCGCGATGCAGCTCATCAGCGAATCCACCCGCCTATGCTCTGAGTCGCCGGAGACTCTCACCCGGTTGTCCGAGGGCAGGATCGCTCTGCAGCACGCGCGCATCATTCTGGACGAAACCCATAACCTGCCCGCCGATCTCCTCGAGGAACCAGTCCCCGGTGATGGTTCCGGCGGCACAGGTCCAGAGCGCACCGGCCCACCGGCTGATGGGGACTCAGGCCAGCTGGACCTCGGCCTGAACACCCCGGATGCGCAGGACAGCGCAAACGGGCCCGGCACGCAGGACCCACCCGGTGCGCCGGACGGAACCGAACCCGCAGACGAACCCGGAACCGAACCCGGAAGTGACGCGTCCGGTGCCGATCGCGGGTCCGGTGCCGTGCTCACCGTGCGGGGCGCGTTCGAACGCGACCTGCTTGCTGCGGCGGAGGACAGGACCGCTGCCGGGTTCGGACGCCGTGCCCGCAGGCTGCGTGAAACCCGTTTTCCTGACCTGATTCCTGTCCGGCACCGGCAGGCCAAGGACAAACGACGTGTGAGCTTCCAGCCCCTGCCCGATGGCATGTCCTGCCTCAGCGCCATCATCGCCGCCGAGAAAGGACAAGCCATGTTCGCTGCCCTGACCGGTGCAGCGAAAGCCGGCAAACGCGCCGGGGATCCCCGCACCATGGACCAGCTCCGCGCGGACACCCTCACCGACCTGCTCCTCGAAGCTCCACCGGAAGCCCAGGCCGCGACTCCCGATGACAGAGCCTCCGCCTCTCCTTCCGCCACCGAAGGCAGGGAAGCCGGCGAAGACGCCCAAGACAGCGAAGCCACCCAGGGTCCAAGGGACGTTCCCGGCCACGGATCCGGAGTGGCCCAGGCGGGTGCTGGAACCGGTGGGAATTCGGCAGGTCCAGTTGGGCAGCCCCGCCGTGCCGAGCGGCACCGGAACCAAAATCAGAACCGGAACCGGAACCAGAACCGCTCCGGGGTGCGTACCGAGGTCATGGTCCTGATCAACGCGGACACCCTGGCCGGACTAAACGAAAACCCGGCAGAACTCAACGGCTACGGACCCATCAGCGCCGACACCGCACGCACCATGATCCTCAACGCCCTGCACTGGACACCCCTGCACTGGACACCCCTGCTCCAGAACCCCGCCACCGGTGAAATCCTCACCGTCGGACGAACACGACGTATCCCGGCCGGACTCAAACGCTGGCTCCAGGCACGGGACGGAACCTGCCGGTTCCCCGGCTGCTCCGTGAATGTCACGCATGCGGAGATCGACCACACCACCCCGTACTCACGCGGGGGTCCCACGGACCACGCGAACCTGGAACACCTCTGTCCCAAACACCGGTTCAAAACCCTGGGCCACTGGAAGGCACGCCAGCCAGAACCTGGAACCATCGAATGGAACTCGCCCACCGGCCGCACCTACACAACCGACCCGGCAGTGGACTGCGTCCCGGGCGACCTCACCTCGAATTCGCTGCGAGACAACAACAAACAGCCCGACATTGAGCGCAGGAGGTATCCGTATCCGCCCAAGGGTGATGCCCGCTTCGGAGACTTCGCGCCAGCATCCAGCACCCGCCGAACGGGCAGCCGGAGCGACAACCGAGGAATGAATGGAATCGAAGATGATCCACCGCCGTTCTAGCGCAGGGTCCAGCGGAGCATGAAGCCCGGCTCCAGCTTTGAGACATGAAGCAAACTTCACGGGCCCGATACCCTAGGTTCCGGGTTCCGGAAGGCGCCCTGCCGGGAATACCGAAAGGGGAACGGGAATGACAACCAGGGCGCTGCTGATCGCAGACACCCATGTGCCAAAGCGGGCCAAGGCCCTGCCGGCACAGATATGGGATGAAGTGGAAGCCGCAGACCTGGTCATTCATGCCGGTGACTGGGTGAGCGAGGACCTCCTGGATGAGCTGCAGGAACGCTCACACACACTGCTGGCCTGCTGGGGGAACAATGACGGGCCCGGACTCCGCGCCAGGCTGCCGGAGGTAGGCACCGCAGTCGTCGGCGGGGTGCGGATCGCCGTCGTGCATGAAACCGACGCGGCAAAAGGTCGAGAAGCACGTATGCAGGATGCTTACCAAGACAAGGATCTCCTCGTCTTCGGACACAGCCACATTCCCTGGGACACCATAACGCCAAGCGGACTGCGGCTGCTGAACCCGGGATCGCCCACAGACCGGCGCCGCCAGCCGTACTGCACGTACATGGTGGCCCGCATCGACAACGGAACGGTCGACGTCGAACTCCACCAGCTGCCGCTGCGCACGTCCCGCACCCGATAGCTCCCCACGGAGCCGGCGGAAACCTCCGCGCCGGCGTTTACTCCGCGGCAGCCCGGTACGGCTCAAGCCAGGTGAAGGCTTCCGCGCTGGAGCTGAGGTATTCGAGGCTGATTAATCCCCGGTAGCCTGCGGCAAGAGCAGACGCCGTCCACCGTTCCAGAGGCAGGCTGCCGGTTCCGGGGGCACCGCGTCCCGGAGCGTCGGCCAGCTGGATGTGCCCGAACGACGCCGCGTGCCCGGCGATGAGGGCCGGTACGTCCTCGCCGTTGACGGCCAGGTGGTAGAAATCCGCCAGCAGGGCAATGTTCTGCTGTCCGGCGGCGTGCACCCGTTCGAGGACGGCGAAGCAGTCGGCTGCGGTCCGGAGGGGGTAGCCGGAGAGCCCGCTGAGCGGTTCAAGCAGGACCGTCCCGCCCAGGGATGCGACGGCGTCGGCGGCCGCCGCCAGGTTCTCCACCGCGCACTCCGCCTGGACCGCCGGCGCGGTGTCAGCCTCCGGCAACCCATACAACGCGTTGAACCCGCGGCACCCCGTCCGCTCGGCGATGCCGGCGGCGGTCTCCAGGCTGGAACGGAACGCCGCACTGCGGGACGAAGAGGACAGTACTCCGCGCTCCCCGGCGGACATGTTCCCGGCGTAGAAGTTAAGCCCCGTGAGCCGGACGCCGGCATCGGAGATTGACGTCAGGAAGGCATCCACCTCCCGGTCCCCGGGAACCGGCGACTCGAAGGGCCACCAGAATTCGACGGCGTCGAACCCCGCCGCTGCCGCTGCCGCCGGGCGCTCCAGCAGAGGAAGATCCGCGAGCATCATTGAACAGTTCACGGTCAGGTCCCCGAAGGGTTCAGCCATGGCAGTACCTCCTCCGCGACTTTCGTACAACGGATAATATTGTTTGCGATACGGAATGAGAATCCAGCGCTGCACTGTTCGCCTCGGTGAACCGTACCGGAAGGAGCTGCCGATATGGCTGAGCGAACCAGTGGCTCGGGAGTGCAGTCGGTGGAGCGGGTCTTCGAGCTGCTGGAACTCATCACGGACGCCGGCGGTTCAGCGGCGCTCAGCGAGCTCGCGGCAACCGCGGATCTGCCGCTGCCCACCATCCACCGACTCCTGCGCACTCTGGTGGGCCTGGGCTACGTCCGGCAGCTGCCGAACCGGCGCTACGCCCTGGGGCCCCGGCTCATCCGGCTCGGTGAAGGGGCCACCGCGCAGCTGGGCGCCCTAGCCCAGCCGGTGCTCAAGAAGCTCGTCGACCAGCTGGGTGAAACAGCCAATATGGCGGTCCTGGATTCGGACCAGGTGCTGTACATCGCCCAGGCGCCGTCCAGGCACTCCATGCGCACGTTCACCGAGGTGGGCAGGCGCGCCCATACCCATGCCACCGGCGTCGGAAAGGCGGTCCTGGCGCATCTCCCGATTGATCAGGTGCGCCGCATCGTGGCCCGCACCGGCCTGCCGGCAGCCACGGAAGCCAGCATCACCGGCATAGATGAGCTGCTGGCAGACCTCGAACAGATTCGTCAGCGCGGCTGGTCTGTAGATGAGCAGGAGCAGGAGCTGGGTGTGCGCTGCTTCGCCGTCGCCGTGCCCGGTGCGCCCAGCCCCACCGCCATCTCGGTTTCCGGGCCGGTCTCCCGGGTGGATGAAGCCTTTGGGCAGCGGGCAGTTCCGTTCCTCCAGGCCGCTGCACGGGAAATCGCGGAAGACCTCCGGCACCACTGAGCAGGACCCGAAAACAGAAGGGCCGGAAACCGTTCGCGGTTTCCGGCCCTTCTGTGCAAGCGGGGGACTGCTAGGCGTCGCCGCCCGCGTTGCCGCTGGTGCCTGCGTTCACGTTGTGCAGGTCGTACTTCTCCATCGCCAAGCGCGGAGCGTCCTTGTCAACGTCGCCGCGGGCAGCGAGAAGCTGCAGGGCCTTGACCACCATGGAGTGGCTGTCGATCTTGAAGTAGCGCCGGGCCGCCGCACGGGTGTCGGCGAAGCCGAAGTCGTCTGCACCCAGGGACGCGAACTCGTTCGGCACGAACTGGCGGATCTGGTCCGGAACGGCCTTCATGTAATCGGTGGAGGCCACAATCGGTCCTTCGGCGCCGGCCAGCTGCCTGGTGACGAACGGCACGCGCGGTTCGGAGCCGGGGTTGAGGAAGGCCTCTTCCTCCGCTGCCAGGCCGTCGCGGCGCAGTTCGTTCCAGGACGTTACCGACCAGACATCGGCGGAGACGCCCCAGTCGCTGGCGAGCAGCTTCTGGGCCTCCAGTGCCCACGGAACTGCCACACCGGAAGCGAGCAGCTGCGCCTTGGGGCCTTCGGCATCGGAGGCCGAGACCTTGTAGATGCCCTTGATGACACCTTCAACGTCCAGGTCTTCCGGTGCCTTCGGCTGAAGGATCGGTTCGTTGTAAACCATGATGTTGTAGATCAGGTTCCGGTCTTCGGAATCCTCTCCGTACATCTCCTCGAGGCCGCGGCGCATGATGTGGCCGATCTCGTAGCCGTACGCCGGATCGTAGGTCTTCACCGCGGGGTTGGTGGAGGCCAGGATCGGGGAGTGCCCGTCAGCGTGCTGAAGCCCTTCACCGGTCAGGGTGGTGCGGCCGGCGGTGGCGGAGATCAGGAAACCGCGTGCCATCTGGTCAGCAGCTGCCCAGATGTAGTCGGCGGTGCGCTGGAAGCCGAACATCGAGTAGAACACGTAGACGGGGATCAGCGGTTCGCCGTGGGTGGCGTAGGCGCTGCCGGCAGCGGTGAACGCTGCGATGGAACCGGCTTCGTTGATGCCCACGTGCACAATCTGGCCCTGCGGGGACTCCTTGTAGGCCAGGACGAGGTCCCGGTCCACGGAAAGGTAGTTCTGGCCCTTGGGGTTGTAGATCTTCGCCGTCGGGAAGAACGAGTCCATGCCGAAGGTACGGGCCTCGTCGGGAATGATCGGCACAATGCGCTTGCCGAATTCCTTGTCCCGCATGAGGTCCTTGAGCAGGCGGACGAAGGCCATGGTGGTGGCCGCCAGCTGCTTGCCGGAGCCGCGGTTGGCTACCTCGTAGGCAGCGGCCTCCGGCAGCTTCACCGGGGCGTGCTTCTCACGGCGCTCAGGCACGTTGCCGCCCAGTTCACGGCGGCGTTCCAGCAGGTACTTGATCTCCGGGGAGTCAGCTCCCGGGTGGTAGTACGGCGGCTGGTACGGATCGGCTTCCAGCTGCTCATCCGTGATGGGAATGCGCAGGTGGTCGCGGAAGGCCTTCAGGTCCTCCAGCGTCAGCTTCTTCATCTGGTGCGTGGCGTTGCGCGCTTCGAAGTGCGTGCCCAGGCCGTAGCCCTTGACCGTGTGCGCCAGGATGACGGTCGGCTTGCCCTTGAACTCGGTGGCAGCCTTGTATGCGGCGTAGACCTTGCGGTAGTCGTGGCCGCCGCGCTTGAGGTTCCAGATGTCCTGGTCGCTCAGGTCCGCAACCATGTCCTTGGTCTGCGGGGTCTTGCCGAAGAAGTGTTCACGGACGAATCCGCCGGATTCGGCCTTATAGGTCTGGTAGTCGCCGTCGAGCGTGGAGTTCATGATGTCCACCAGCGCGCCGTCGTTGTCCTTTTCGAGCAGCGAGTCCCACTCACGGCCCCAGACAACCTTGATGACGTTCCAGCCGGCGCCGCGGAAGAATGCTTCCAGCTCCTGCATGATCTTGCCGTTGCCGCGGACGGGTCCGTCCAGGCGCTGCAGGTTGCAGTTGACCACGAAGGTCAGGTTGTCCAGCTTGTCATTGGCGGCGAGCTGGAGCAGGCCGCGCGATTCGGGCTCGTCCATTTCGCCGTCGCCCAGGAACGCCCAGACGTGCTGGTCCGAGGTGTCCTTGAGTCCGCGGTTGTGCAGGTAGCGGTTGGACTGCGCCTGGTAGATGGCGTTCATGGGGCCGATGCCCATTGAAACGGTGGGAAACTCCCAGAAATCGGGCATGTTCCGCGGGTGCGGGTAGGAGGACAGTGCATGTCCCTCGCGGGACTTCTCCTGGCGGAAGCCGTCGAGGTCTTCCTCGCTCAGGCGGCCTTCGAGGTAGGCACGGGCATAGACGCCGGGGGAGGCATGGCCCTGGAAGAAGACCTGGTCGCCGCCGCCGGGGTGGTCCTTGCCGCGGAAGAAGTGGTTCATACCCACTTCGTACAGGGTGGCGGCTCCGGCATAGGTGGAGATGTGGCCGCCGACGCCGATGCCCGGGCGCTGCGCGCGGTGCACCATGACCGCCGCGTTCCAGCGCAGCCAGGCGCGGAAGCGGCGTTCGGTTTCCTCGTCGCCGGGGAACTCAGGTTCCTGGTCCACCGGGATGGTGTTGACGTAGTCGGTGGTGGTCACCATGGGAACACCAACAGAGCGGGATCCTGCCCGCTGGAGCAGCGAGCGCATGATGAACTGCGCACGCTCCGTGCCCTGCGAGCGGATCAGCTCGTCAAGGGATTCAATCCATTCCGCGGTTTCTTCCGGGTCACGATCCGGCAGCTGGCTGGTCAGCCCGCTGAGGATGTCCGTTCTGTCTTCACTGACGCTCATATGCAGCCTCTCGGTTGAGGGCGGGGTCCCCTCAAAGTAATTCGGTGACTCACCGACCATTCCGTTATGCGGAATGCTCAGTTCAATCTATACGAATGCGCGGCTTCATGCCTGCTCGGGCAGGTGGCCGCCGCGCCTTCGTAAGACGTATCACAGAACTGTTTAGGAGACGTCAATGGTGACGACGGCGGGACCGGCCCGGAGCCCGGAAGTTCCGGACGCTGCGGCAGGATCTGTGACGGCACGCGAGACGCAGCAGCACATTTTCTCCCGCGCCCGCTGCTGGCGTTCGCTGTAGAAGACGTCCCGGTGGTCGACGGCGCCTTCCAGTTCCAGGATCCGCACTTCGCACAGCCCGCATTCGCCCTTGCGGCAGTCAAACATCATGTCCGCCCCGGCGTCTTCGAGGGCTTCGAGCATGGACCGGCCCGGCCCCACCCGGGTTTCAAGTCCCAGCCGCGGCACCCGGACAATGAACTCCTCCGGGCGGTACCAGCCCGAGTTGCCGAACGTCTCGTACCGCAGGTTGGCCGGGTCCAGGCCGTGGTCCCGCCAGGACCGGTGTACCGCGTCCATCAGGCGAATCGGCCCGCACATGTACAGCTCCGTTCCATCCTGCAGCCCTTCGACCAATTCCGTAATGGACAGGGCGCTGCCCTCGGCGTCCACATGAATCTCCAGGGCGTCGCCGTGCTCCGCCTGCAGGTCGGCCAGGTAGGCCATGGCGCTGCGGTTCCGTCCGGCGTAGACCAGCCGGTAGTTGGCCTTCACCTTCTTCAGGACCCGGGCCATGTTCAGGATGGCGGTGATGCCCACGCCCCCTGCCAGCAGGACATAGCGCGGCGCACCTACACGCAGGGGAAAGTTCTGCAGCGGCTGGGTAATCTCCAGCTCATCCCCTGGTGCCAGGGTATGCATGAAGATCGACCCGCCGCGGGACGCCGCGGTGCGGAAGACGCTGATCGCCAGTTCCCGGCCGCCGTCGTGCGCTTCAACGATCGAGTAGGAGCGGCGTTGCTTCTCGCCGTCAATGGTGACCATGACGTCCACGTGGCTTCCCGCCGCGGCCGGCACCGGTTCTCCGGGGACCAGCACAATGCGGCGGATGCCCTCCGCTACGTCCCGGGTTTCCCGGACGACGGCGCGCTGCCAGGCTTCAACGTTTGTTGCAGCCATCGCCTAGCCCAGTGCCGCGCTCTGCCGGACACCGGACGGGAGCCTGCTTCCGTCCGGACGGCGGCCCTCAGCCTCGAGCCGGCGTTCGATCAGCCGCCGCACCCACATGCCGCCGGCGTCGATGTTCAGATTGTAGAACTCGTAGTCCGGGTTCGCGTCGATCGCCGCCTGCTGCGCGGCGAGCATTTCCTCATCCTCGCCGAAGACGCCGTGGACGCCGTTGCGCAGCTGGGTGGTGATGAGCTGGCTGTCCAGCCGGTAGTTGCGCATGAAGGCCCAGAAGTAGTGGCAGGTTTTCGCTGTCTCCGGGGTGATGGTGTTCATGACGAATCCGTTCACGCCCTGGCTGCGGTCACCCTGCGGTGCGCCGGTTCCCGCCTTCGCCACGCCTACGTCGATGTTGATGGTCGACGGCGCGCGGTAGGTGATGATCTGCCACCGGTCCACCTTGCCTTCAAAGCCGGGGAACTTGTCCCGCATGTTCTTGAGCCAGAAGGGCGGCGGGTCGATGCCCAGCATCCAGCGGGTCACCGTGACGGTGTCGTCGTCGTGGGTGACGATAAATTCGGATTCGCTCAGCTCGTCCTGGCCGATGGAGGAGGAGTGGACGAACTCTTCATGGGTGAGGTCCATCAGGTTGTCCAGGACCAGCTGGTAGTTGCATGGCGCGAAGATGGTCTCGCCGTCGCCGGCCCATTCGTCGGAGGACATCTGGTGCATGTCCGGCACGGCATCCGGATCGGCCAGCGTGGGATCGCCGAGCCACACCCAGACGTAGCGGTGGCGTTCGATCACGGGGAAGGACGGCACCGTGGCGCTGGGGTTGATGGTTTCCTGGGCCGGCATGGAGATGCAGCGGCCGGCGGAGTTGTAGATGATCCCGTGGTACGGGCACTGGATCCCGTCCCGGCCGGTGGTCTTGCCCATGGAAAGCGGGGCCAGGCGGTGCCAGCAGGCGTCGGCCAGGGCTACGGCCTTGCCGTCCTCGGTCCGGTAGAGCGCCAGCGGGCGGTCGGCGATCCGGCGGGACATGGGCTTACGGGTCACCTCGTGGTCCCAGGCAGCCACGTACCAGGCGTTCAGCGGGTAGCCCAGCACCTTGGACGCGGTGGAGCTTTGGGCCTGGTTGTTGATTCCAGTATCGGTCGAGACGGCAGTCATTGCGTTCCTTCCAGGAGCATCCGCACTGATGCGGCGGTACAACTAACTATCAGCATAGATAGTTAGTGATATGCGCCACAGTATCTATGTCTATAGTGGTTAGGCAAGGGATTTCTTTTGGGAAAGAGGCCGTGATGAGCCTTCGGTACGCTCTGCTGGCGCTGCTGAACGTGGAGCCCATGACCGGCTATGACCTGTACAAGCAGTTCGAATCGTCCGTTGGGTACGTCTGGCATGCTCCGGACTCGCAGATCTATCCTGAGCTGCGCCGCATGGAGCGCGACGGGCTCCTGGAGGGCGAGGAAGTCGCCTGGGGCACCAAGGGGCGCAAGCGGCAATACCACGTGACGGACGCCGGCCGTGAAGCCTTCCGGATCTGGGTGAACACGCAGCTGGACTATCCGCGCGAACGCGATCCGATGCACCTCAAGGCTGCCTACCTGGAGTGGGCGGATCCGGACGCGGCCCGCAGCCAGCTCCTTGCCCACGCCGAGCACTACGGCGCGCGCCTTCTCCAGTGGCAGCAGAAGATCCAGGAGATCGACGGCGGCACCTCGGACATGCTCAACCGGCGCCTGGCCACCGTTCCGGCAGCTGACCATTCACGGGTGGCCGCCTTCAAAAGGTTTACGTATGAAGGGCTCACTGCGCGGGCTGAATCGGAAATCGCGTGGGCCGAGCGCGGGCTGGCGCTGCTGGACGAGCTCTACCCCCACGCCGAACCGCCCTCAGCCCTCTAGGCGGGCTTGGCTCCCACTGCCATACGGGTGATGAGGCGGTAGCGTTCGGCAAGCTCCTCCGGGGTCAGTTCACCGTCCAGCCGGTACCACTGTGCGACGCCGGTGCACATGGTGATGACGGCGGTGCCCGCTTCGCGCGGGTGCGGTGTGGAGAAGATGCCTGCCGCCTTTCCTTTCTCGAGGATCGTGTCCATGAGGTGCTGCTGCCGGTCCCGGGCGGCGATGTGGGCCGCCCGGGCGTCCGGCTCCAAGCTGCGGATCTCGCTGAAGGCGATGAAGGCCTGACCGCGCCGGCGCGCGTGAAAGAGCACCAGGCACTCGACCAGCAGGTCGAACTGGCGGGAGGGGTCGCCGCCGGCCTCGGCGATTGCCTGTTGGCTGCGGATCCACAGGTCATTCATGGCATGGGAGGCGATGGCCACCAGGAGTGCCTGCTTGGAGGGGTAGTAGTGATAGAGGCCGGGAACCGACAGGCCTGTCCGTGCGGCCAGCTGCCGGATGGTGGTGCCGTGGTAGCCGTGCTCCATGAAGCACTCCAGGGCTCCGTCGAGCAAGGGCGGCAGGTCATCCACGCCGTAATCCCGCCAGTCGGGGGTGCTGGCGGGCAGGGGGGTGGGGCCGGGGGCCGGATCCTGTGCGGGAGCTTTTGTCATCGGACCTCTTCGCGTTCGGAAAAGCATGAGGGTGCCAGAGGGGGGTTGACACTGGCCTATGACGTTCTTCACACTACGTCTACCGAGCGATCGCTCGCAAGGTCCGTGTGCTGGAAAAGAACAAGGTGCCGTCACTAAGGACTGCCGCGTGCGAACGCCTCCGGTCCGTGCCGTGATCGGTGACCTGCCCAAGACGCCGACCGGCAAGATCCGCCGCCGGGAACTGCGCGAGACACCACAGGAAGGATGATCCGTGGCAACTGAACGTGGGCTCCAAGGAAAACTCCAAGGAAAAACTGCAATCGTCACCGGCGCCAGCCGCGGGATCGGGCTCGCGATTGCCCGGGACCTCGTCTCCCAGGGCGCCCGGGTCTGCCTGACGGCACGGCGCAGCGACGCGCTGAAGGAAGCTGCCGCACAGTTCCCGGACGGCAGCGCCATCGCCGTCGCCGGGGCGTCCGATGATGCGGTGCACCGGGCCGACGTGCTGGACACCGTGGCGAAGGAGTTCGGCGGGCTGGATATCCTGGTCAACAACGCCGGTATCAACCCGGTCTTCGGCCCGCTGGTGGAGATGGACCTCGAAGCCGCCCGGAAGATCTTCGAGGTCAACGTCCTGGGCACCCTCGCCTGGGTGCAGGACACCGTGGCGCACCCCGGGCTGGGATTCCGCGAACGCGGCGGAACGGTGGTCAACCTGTCCTCAGTCTCCGGGGACACTCCGTCGCCCGGAATCGGGCTCTACGGCATCAGCAAAGCCGCAGTCTCGCACCTGACCCGGTCCCTCGCCGTCGAACTTGGCCCGGAGATCCGCGTCAATGCCGTTTCGCCGGCGGTAGTGAAGACCCGCTTCTCGCGGGCCCTCTACGAAGGCAGGGAGGACGCCGTCACGAGTGCCTATCCGCTGGGCCGGCTGGGCACTCCCGAAGACGTCGCTTCCGCCGTGACCTACCTGGTCTCCCCGGACGCTTCCTGGGTCACCGGGCAGGTCCTGACGCTCGACGGCGGCCTGCTGGCCGCGGGAGGTACCGCCTGATGAGCGCCCCCGCCCACACTGCCCCCGGCCGCGAAACCGTAAAGGACCTGCGCCGGCGTACACGTGCGTTTATCCGGGACGTGGTGGTCCCGGCCGAGCCCATCCCGGGGGAGGCCCTGACTGAGTCCGAGCGCGCCAGGCTGCAGCAGGAAGCGAAGAACGCCGGCGTCTTCGCCCCGCACGTGCCGGTGGAGTACGGCGGCCAGGGACTGCCGCTGCAGGACTGGCCGGAAATCTTCGAGGAAGCCGGCTACTCACCGATCGGCCCCACTGCCCTGAACTGCATGGCACCGGATGAGGGCAACATGCACATGCTCGGGCTCATCGGCACACCGGAACAAAAGCAGCAGTACCTGGCCCCGCTGGCGGCCGGGGACGTCCGGTCCTGCTTCGGCATGACCGAACCGCACCCGGGCGCCGGTTCGGACCCGGACGCTCTGCAGACCACGGCCCGCCGGAACGGGGACGGGTGGCTGATCAACGGCCATAAGCGGTTCACCTCCGGTGCGATTGGCGCCGGGTTCTGCATTGTCATGGCCCGGACGGAGGCCGACGGCGATGCCCCCGCGGGCGCCACCATGTTCCTGGTGGACATGGACAACCCGGGCATCCGCGTGGGGGAGCACATCCACACGATCGACCGCACCATCGGCGGCGGCCACCCGCACGTGTACCTGGAGGACTGCGCGGTGCCGGACTCGGCGGTCCTCGGCGAAGTGGGGCTGGGCTTCAAATATGCCCAGGTCCGGCTCGGTCCGGCCCGGCTGACGCACTGCATGCGCTGGCTGGGACTGGCCCGGCGCTCGCTGGACATTGCGCTGGACCGCACCGGACGGCGGGAAATCTTCGGTTCACGGATCAGCGAACTGGGACTGGCGCAGGAGCTCATTGCGCAGAGCGTGATCGACATTGAGACCTCGGCCGCGATCATCACCCGCACGGCGGAGCTGCTGGCAGCGGATCCGAAGGCCGGCTCTGCCCTGTCTTCGGTGGCCAAGGTGCACTGCTCCGAAGCCGTGTACCGGGTGATTGACCGCTGCGTGCAGCTGTGCGGCGGGGACGGGGTTTCCGACGGGCTGCCGCTGGCCCAGTACCTCAACGAAGTGCGGCCGTTCCGGATCTACGACGGTTCGAACGAGACCCATAAGTGGGCCATTGCGCGGCGGGCTTCGGCCCGGCGGCGCCGGGAAGTGGAAGCCGGGGCTCCCTACCAGGGCGACGCCGTCGTCCGCAGGGAGCAGGAGCGGTGAGCGGGCTGCAGACGACTGCGGACGGGACTGAAGTTGTCTCCACCGGTTCCGAGGCTGCCGCACTCGAACGGCCGCCGCTGCTGGTGCTGGACGCCGTCACCGGTTTCCTGGACGCGCACGGACTCGGCAGCGGGGACCTCGCCTGGGAGCGCATCGGCGACGGGCAGTCCAACATCACCTACCGAATCACCCGCGGCGGCGAATCGTTCGTGCTGCGCCGGGGCCCGCGTCCGCCGCTTCCCCGGTCCACGCATGACATGGTCCGCGAAGCTCGGGTGCAGCAGCTGCTGGAGGCCAAAGGGATCCCGGTGCCGCAGATCCTGGCCGTCTGCAGCGACGAAACCCTGCTCGGAGTGCCGTTCTACGTCATGTCTTACCTGGACGGGCACGTGATTACCGAATCGGCCCCGGAGCACCTGGATACTCCGGAGCAGCGCGGAAACATCAGCCGCGCCGTCGTCGAAACCCTGGCCCGGCTGCACAGCGTGGACGTGGCCGGTCCGGAGCTTTCCGGGCTGGGCCGGGCCGAGGGATACCTGGAACGGCAGATCAGGCGGTTCGCCGGGCTCTGGGAGGCGAACACCCTGCGCGATGTCCCGCTCGTGGAGCAGGTTCGCCGGGACTTGGGAACGAGCATCCCGGTGTCCCAGCGCCCTTCGGTGGTGCACGGCGACTACCGGCTGGGCAACCTGATGTTCGGGCGGCAGCAGCCGGCAACGGTGACGGGAATCCTGGACTGGGAGATGGCAACCCTGGGGGATCCGCTGGCGGACCTGGGGTACCTTGCCGCGACCTATGCCGAACCCGGCGCCGAGTCCACCGTGATGGATCTGACCGCGGTGACCAAGCAGCCCGGCTACTGGAGCAGGGACCAGCTGGTGGCCGGATACGCGGACCTAACCGGACTCGATGTCAGCGCCCTGCCCTGGTACCGGGCACTGGCGCTGTGGAAATCCGCCATCTTCTGCGAAGCGATCTACACGCGGTACCTCAAGGGTGAACGCCCCGGTGACACCTTCGGACCCACCCTCGAAGAAGGTGTCCCGCTGCTGCTTGAATCAGCCTCCGAAACCCTGCGGGGGAGCTAACCCCGTCCCCCGCCCACCCATCGAAAGGCCAGTTACGGCTCGTATGAGCGCTCGAACCAGCCGTAACTGGCCTCTCGATGATGGGGGTGGCGGGGCAGGGAGAGGTTACTGCTCCAGCTTCATGGCCTTGCGCAGGGTCAGTGCGCCGCCGCCCTGCATCACGGCACGGCGGTAGATCTTCTCGCCGAACCGCAGCAGCGCGTAGGCCGCAGCCAGCGCGATGGCCAGGGACAGGAAGGTTTGCCACAGTGGAATCTCGCCGCTGAGCATCCGCACCGGCATGGCCACCGTGGAGATGACCGGGACGAAGGACGCCGCCACCAGCAGCTGCCCCTTGGCGAACAGGCCGGCGAACAGCGCAACGATGATCACGGTGAGCACCGGACCGGAGCTGTTGTTTAGGTCCTCGGAACGGGAAGCCATTGAACCGATCATGGCCCACAGCGACGCCAGGATGAGGAAGCCCACCAGGAAGAAGACCAGGAACCAGCCCGACGCCGGAATGATCGTGCTGACCGAGTCCGCCGTACCGGTGAACGTCAGCGCCAGCAGGGCGGCGCCGGCGTACAGCGCCAGCTGGATCATGGCCAGGATCGTGTTGCCGGCAACCTTGCCGTAGAGCAGCTGGCGGATTGGAATGGCGGTGGCGAGGATTTCCACCACTCGGTTCTGCTTTTCCTCCAGGACGGAGGTGGCAATTGCCATACCGAACACGATCGCGGCCATGTAGAACAGGAAACCGAACACGAACCCGGTGAACTGGGCGACGAACTGGTTCTCGGCATCACCGTTCAGCAGTGCGGTCTTAAACTCGCTGCCCTCCAGCAGGGCTTCGGACGTGGTGCCGGCGTTGGCGGCGTTAATTTCCAGGACCTCCGCCCGCAGGGCTTCGGCGATACCCTGCTGCAGGCCGTTGGGAAGTTCCTCATTGCCGGTCAGGGTCCAGCCATCGAAGGCCACCAGAAGGGCGGCGTCCGCTTCCCCGGAACGGACCAGTTCCTCGGCGGCCTCCCGGCTGGAAGCCTCAACCGGCTCGAAACTGGTGTTGCCGCCGTCTGCCTGGCCGGTCTCATGCGCCGTCTCCACGACGGAAACGGCGTCAGGTCCGGTCACCGCAACGGTGTACTCGTCCGCCTTGCTGCTCATGTAGGCGTTGAAGACTACGACGCCGACGATCAGTACCAGCGTGACAAGCGTAGAAATGAGGTAGCTCCGGTCGCGGGCCTTGACCATGACCTCGCGGAGGGTGACGATCGCCCACGCTGGGGTGGGCCGGGATACGGTGCTCATGCTGCGGTGACCTCACGGTAGATTTCGCTCAGGGACGGACGGATCGGGGCGAATTCCTCAACGGAACCCCGGGTCAGGGCAGTGGCCAGCAGGCGCTGGCGCGCGTCGTCGTCGTCGAACTGGAGGATGGCGGTGGGGCCGGCGACGTCCAGGACCCGCACGCCCGGTTCATCACGTACCCAGCCGGCGTCCGGGGAGATGGTGAGCCGGTGCCGGTTGACGGCCTTGGCACGCAGGTCATCCCCGGTGCCGGAGGCGATCACCTTGCCCTGCTGCAGCACCACCATGTTGTCGCAGAGCCGGTCCACGAGGTCCAGCTGGTGGCTGGAGAAGAGCACCGGAACGCCGGCGGAGGTGCGTTCGCGCAGCAGCTCCACCATTGAATCCACGGCCACCGGGTCCAGGCCGGAGAACGGTTCGTCCAGGATCAGCACGGACGGCTTGTGCAGCAGGGATGCGGCGATCTGCACCCGCTGCTGGTTGCCCAGCGAGAGGGACTCCAGTTTGTCCCTGGTGCGTCCGCCCAGCCCAAAGCGCTCCAACAGCTCAACGGCACCCTTCCGGGCAGCAGCCGAGCTCATCCGGTGCAGCTGGCCCAGGTACACCAGCTGGTCCAGGATCGGCTGCTTGGGGTAGAGGCCGCGCTCCTCGGGCATGTAGCCGAAGCTGGAGCGCGCCTCGGCGTCCAGGGGAGCGCCGTCGAGCAGGATCTCGCCGGACGTGGTGCTGAGCACGCCCATGATCATGCGCATGGTGGTGGTCTTGCCGGCACCGTTGGCGCCGACGAAGCCGGTCATTTGGCCCGAAGGAATGTCAAAGGTCACCGAGTCGACGGCGGTTTTCTCACCGAACCTTCGGGTGAGTTTGCGGACCTGCAGCATGGGGGTACTGCTCCTTTTCCCGGCGAGCCGGACAGTTGATCGGAAGTAACTGCCTCAAGCCTAGGGATGGGAGCACGACGGCGGATCGGCCGTTCGGCGGAAGCCGCGGCCTAGGCCTCGCGCCCGGACTCACCCGGAAGAATGAGTCCGGATTCGTAGGCGAAAACTACCGCCTGCACCCGGTCCCGCACCTGGACCTTGCCCAGCAGGTTGGAAACGTGCGTCTTGACGGTGGCCTCCGCCACGAACATGCGGGAGGCGATTTCGGCGTTGCTGAGTCCGGCCGCCACCAGCTCCAGCACCTGGCGCTCCCGTGCGGTAAGGGACGTGAGGAGCCGCTGCTGGGCCGGGTCGGGCTGGGGCTCGACGGCGGCGGGACCGGCCGGCGCTGAGGCGGTGTTCTGCTCGGCCTCCAGCTGGCGGGCGAAACGCTCAATGACCCGCACGGTCACCTCCGGGGCGAGCAGGGCGTGGCCGCAGGCAACCGAATGGACGGCTCCCACCAGGTCATCCGGATCGGCGTTCTTGAGCAGGAACCCGCTGGCTCCGGCCTGGATGGCGTCAAAGAGGTAGTCGTCGCGTTCGAAGGTGGTGAGGATGATGACCTTGGCGCGGTCCGCCGCCACGATCCGTTCGGTGGCCCGGATGCCGTCCAGCACCGGCATCTGCACGTCCATCAGGATGATGTCCACGTCATTGGCCGCGGCATAGTCCACCGCTTCCTGGCCGTTGGCGACTTCGCCCACTACGTCAATCTCATCCTCGACGGAGAGCATCATGGCGAAGCCGGCACGCACCAGGGCCTGGTCGTCAGCGAGCAGAACACGGATCGGTTCCATAAGTCCTCAAAAATCCCGGCCGGCCCGGTGCCGCCCCCGGGTTTACCATAGCGGTTTGGCCGCGGGGCGGGGCAAGCCGCTATGTCAGCGCAGCGTAAAGCGGACCCGTACCCGCCAGCCGCCGCCGTCGCGCGGGCCGATGTCCGTGATGCCGCCATGCAGGGCCGCCCGTTCTCGGATGCCGCGCAGCCCGTAGCCGGTGCCGCCGGTCCCGTGCCGGGGCCGGCCGTCGTCAACCGTTTCAACCTCGACCCAGCGCTGGGCGGGTGAGTCCGGACCCGCCGGGGTTGTGCCGCTTCGCAAGGCGACGACGGCGCTTCCGGCCGTGGAGTGGCGCCGGATGTTCGCCAGGGACTCCTGGATGGTCCGGTAGACCGAGAGCGCGAGCGGCGCGGAAAGGTTTTCCAGCACTCCGGGTTCGTGCCCGGCCCGGTGGAACTTCACGGCCAGGCCGTTGCTGCGGAAGTCCTCCAGGAGCTGCGGAATCTCCTCCAGCCCGGGTTCCGGCTGGCGCCGCGCCGGGCCGTCCGTTTCTGCGTCCGAAGAACGCAGGACGCCGAGCAGGGACCGCATTTCCGCTACGGCATCGCGGCTGGAGGATTCGATTGTCTGCAGGGCGCCGGCGGCGGCGTCGGGCTTCTTTTCCAGGACCCGGCGGGCCGCGCCGGCCTGGATGCCGATCACCGAGATGTGGTGCGCAACGACGTCGTGCAGTTCCCGGGCGATGCGCAGGCGTTCCTCGATGACGGCCTTGCGTGCCAGGTCCGCGCTTTGGGCTTCGAGCTGGACGGCCTGGCCGGCGAGCTGCTCGCGCTGGTGGGCGCTGCGCCAGGAGTTCCAGCCGAACATAATGGCGCCGCCGAAGTAGGCCGCGTTGAGCATGAAAGTGTAGAGGGAGTAGGAGGTCAGCGGGGGGAAGAGGCCCTGCGCTTCGCCTTCGTCGGCCCAGAAGTTGCGAATGAGTTCGTCCAGCCCGCTGGAGACGGTCAGTCCGAGGATGATCCACAGGAACATGGCCGCGATCACCACCGTGACGCCCAGCCAGAGCACGCGCCGGTTCCGCGCCCACGCGACTGCGCTGTAGAGGGAAGCGAAGTACGCTGCCTGGAAACCCAGCGTCTGGCTGACGACCGTCACCGTGACACCCACCGCCACGAAGATCACTGAGCTGGCCAGCATGACCGCGATGGGGAAGCGGCGGCGGAACACCAGGGGAAGGAAGATCGCGGCCTGGGCCAGATGCTGCAGCCAGGCGGTCCCGTAGTCACCGTCACCGAAGGCGAAGCCGCGCATGAATTCAAGCATCATGGCGCTCAGGAGCAGTGCAATGAGCACGCCTATCGCGTCGCGGCGGTATCCCTCGGGCCCGGGGTCGGGGCGCTCCCAGTCATCCTCCGAGTTCCAGGGCAGGCTCAGGCGGAACCGGCGCACCCGGCCGGCGAGACCCTTCAGGGTGTTCGCGGCCGTCGTTTCGTGCTTCCGCGGTGGCGGAGCGGCCGTATCAGCGCCGGGCGGCTGGGTTTCGATCATGGCCATCAGTCTAGGGGCGGGGCACCTGCAGCGGATCAGCCGCACGGGGGAACCCGGCAGGTATGAAATGGCCTCCGCGCAGCAGTTCCGGGCCCTATGACAAGTGTGTTTGTCCGTCCGGGGTGGTTTACTTCCACGCAGGGCCGAAGTTCTTTCGGCCGCTGTGCTGGACCAACCGTGAGGACGAGGATGTTTGCTGCTGAGGGCCAGGACCTCCTGCCGGAATTGGTGTCCCTGCGCAGGGATATTCACCGCGAACCCGAGGTGGGTCTGCACCTGCCGCGGACCCAGCAGAAGATTCTGGACGCGCTGGACGGGCTGGGACTGGAGATCACCACCGGCCGGGCGCTCAGCTCAGTGACCGCGGTGCTGCGCGGCGGTGAAGACGGGCCCTCCGTGCTGCTACGCGGCGACATGGATGCACTGCCGGTCGAGGAGCTCACGGACCTGGAGTACGCCTCAACCAACGGTGCCATGCATGCCTGCGGCCATGACCTCCACGTTGCCGGCCTGGTCGGCGCTGCCCGCCTGCTGGCGGCACAGCAGCGGGACATCTCCGGGAATGTGATCTTCATGTTCCAGCCTGGAGAAGAGGGCGACGGCGGTGCCGGCCTGATGATCGAGGAAGGCGTCCTGGAGGCGGCCGGCGAGAAGCCGGTTGCAGCCTACGGCGTGCACGTCCGGCCGGGGCCGCTTGGGGTGTTCCGGACCAGGCCGGGAACCCTTATGGCCGGAGCCAACGAGCTGAGGATTACCGTTCACGGTTCCGGCGGACACGGCTCCCAGCCGCACAATGCCCTGGATCCGGTGCCGGCCCTGGTCGAAATCGCCGGGGCGCTCCAGGTGATGGCTACCCGCAAGTTCTCCGTCTTCGATCCGATCGTCCTGACCATCACCCAGCTGGAGGCCGGCCGCGCCATCAACGTCATTCCGGACAGCGCCCGCCTCGGCGCCAGCGTCCGCACGCTGTCCGCGGAGTCGATGGACCGGCTGATCGTGGAAACCAAGGCGCTCGCGGACGGCATAGCGGCAGCCCACGGTTGTACTGCGGAAGTCAGCTTCGAAATCCTGTATCCCATGACGGAGAACGATCCCTCACGGACCTTCCAGGCGATGCGCGAACTGCGCGAAATGTTCGGGGAGGAACGCGTGCTCCAGTCCCGCGACCCGCTCATGGGTTCCGAGGACTTTTCCCTGGTGCTGCAAAAGATTCCCGGCGCGTTCCTGTTCCTCGGAGCGACTCCACCGGACGTGGATCCGGAGACCGCTGCGTGGAACCACTCGCCGCGGGTGCTCTTCGACGATTCGGTGCTTGCGGACCAGGCTGCGGCGCTGGCCCAGCTGGCCTTCAACCGGCTGACGTAGTTCCGGGCCCGCCGGCGCTGCCAGACGGGTACAAGCTGCTGGGGCAGGGAGGCAGCAGGCGATAGCCTCATGGACATGTCTCCCGTTGCTCCCGCCCTTTCGTTTCTGGCCACCGTCTCCGTTGAAGTGGGCCAACCTGTTGAGATTGGCCAAACCGCAGCCGGACTGCGGCGCATCATCCCCATCCTCGGAGGAAAGGTGGAGGGCCCTGAGCTGAGGGGCACTGTCCTGCCTGCCGGCGCGGACTTCCAGCTGCTCCGCACGTCCAAGCTGACGGAGCTGGAAGCCAAGTACGCCATCGAAACTGACGACGGCGAACGGCTCTACGTGAACAACTTCGGGCTGCGCTCTGGAAGCGAAGAGGATATTGCCGCCCTGCTCCGCGGCGAGCCGGTGGACCCGGAAAGGATTTACTTCCGCTGCACCCCGAAAATCGAAGCGCCCGACGGCGGCACCTGGGCCTGGCTCTCAAACCGGATCCTGATCGGCACCGGGGTTCGGCTACCCCAGGAGGTGCGGCTGGAAATCTACACGGTGGAATAGCTGTGTCCGCACGCCGCTACTCTGAATAGTGCGTTACCCCCGGACCTCCCATCCGGACGACACATTAGGCGTGGACGGGCCATCCCAGTAACGTGAGTGGGCAATTTACTTAAGTGCCCACTCGGCACAGCTCTACAGAAAGGGGGTGTCGGCGTGTCCGCAACAGAAACCGGAACCGAACCCTCACTCAAAAAGGTCCTGGGCCGCATCGACGTGCTGGCGCTGGGGTTCGGTGCCATGATCGGTTTCGGCTGGGTTGTGCTGACGGGAGACTGGCTTTCAAGTGCCGGCACCGGCGGCGCGATCCTCGCAATGCTGACCGGCGGCGTCATCATGGCGATCGTGGGCCTGACCTACGCCGAACTGTGCGCCGCAATGCCCAAGGCCGGCGGCGAGCACAACTACATCCTGCGGGCCATGGGTCCGCGCACGTCCTTCGTCGGCTCCTGGGCAATCATCGGAGGCTACGTCACCATCGTGGCGTTCGAGGCCGTTGCCCTGCCCCGGACCGTGCAGTACATCTTCCCGGACCTCAGCCAGATTCCGCTTTGGACCGTAGCCGGATTCGAAGTGCACCTGACCTGGGCGCTGGTAGGCGCCATTGCCGCCGTCGTCATCACCTGGATCAACATCCGCGGCGTGAAGGAAGCCGGAATCGTGCAGACCTTCGTGGTGCTGTTCCTGCTGGCCATTGGGCTCATCATGATCTTCGGGTCCTTCTCCGGCGGCAGCGCCGCCAACATGGACCCCTGGTTCACCGGGGGCATGAACGGGTTCTTCGCAGTCCTGGTTGTGGTGCCCTTCCTCTTCATCGGCTTCGACGTCATTCCGCAGTCCGCGGAAGAAGTGAACATTCCTGCCCGGCAGATCGGCCGGCTGGTGGTGGTCTCGGTCATCCTGGCGACCATCTGGTACGTGATGGTCATCCTCACCACCTCCTCCGCCATGCCGGCGTCGGACCTGGCCGGTGCGGACATTGCCACCGCGGATGCGGTGGGCGCGATGTTCGGGTCCGACTTCATGGCCAAGGTCCTGATTGCCGGCGGCATCGCAGGCATCCTGACCTCCTGGAACTCGCTGCTGATGGGAGCTTCGCGCCTGATGTACTCCCTGGCCCGCTCCGGGATGCTTCCGGCATGGTTTGGGCGGCTCCACCCGAAGTACCACACCCCGCACAACGCGCTGCTGTTCATCGGCGGACTCAGCGTGCTGGCTCCGTTCGGCGGCGCGGAGATGCTCGGCTGGCTCGTTGACTCCGGGGCACCCAGCATCGTCCTGGCCTACACCCTCGTAGCCATTTCCTTCCTGATCCTGCGCCGCCGCGAACCGGACATGGACCGCCCGCTCCGCGTGGGCGGCAAGGGCAAGGGTGGCATCGCGATCGGTATTGCGGCAGCAATCCTGGGCACGGCCCTGTTCAGCCTCTACATGCCGGGCATGCCGGCTGCGCTGGGGATTCAGCCGTGGCTGCTGTTCGGCGCGTGGTGGGTCATTGGCCTGGCCTTCTTCTTCCGGGTTCCGGGCGGCATCAAGCCTGGTCCGGACGCGGAGGACCAGGTGCTGGCCAAGCTGCGCTCAAGGGCAGCTGCACGCTCCTGACCTACCGCACCACAATGACGACGGCGGCAGCCTCCCAGGCGGGGACGCCGCCGTCGTGCGTTTGGCCGCCTGCTTAGCCCAGCCTGCGAAGGGCCTCGGCCCGGTGGACAGCATGCAGGGCTGTGGCGTCACTGCGCACCTTGTACTGCGGGTCGTCTTCCGAACAAAGGCGCCGGCGTCCCATGAACTCGAAGTCGGCCGTGTGGACTTCGGTAACTTCCCCGGTAACGGCCCCCGTGCGCGAGTTCCACCGCACCCGGTCGCCCACCTTGAATTCCTCACTCATGCGCAGAGTTCTTACACCGCGGCGGCCCCGGTGTAACGAGTAATTGCAGGGATTGGCGCGCCAGTCTGCAGAAAATGCTGCCGCGCCTTGGTGTACCCCGATGTTACTCGTGGGTAATATAGCGGAATGCACCTGATCTTCCGCACCCTGCTGCTGCTCCTGACCGCGCGCCGGCGCCGGCCCAGGCTGGACCTTTTCGAGACATCCTCGCTGCCCATGCGCGTCCTGCCCACGGACCTGGACTTCGCGAACCACGTGAACAACGGCATGTACCTCTCGCTGATGGACCTGGGCCGGTTCGATCTCATGATCCGCAGCGGGTTCTGGAAGCTGATGCGCCGCAAGGGCTGGGGCCCGGTGATCAGCAACGAAACCATCAGCTTCCGCAAATCGCTAGAACCGTGGCAGCGCTACAGCATCGAAACCAAGATCCTCGGCTTCGACGAGCGTGCCATCTACTTTGAACAGCGGATGGTGGTGGACGGCGAGATCTACGCCAGCGCGTTCATCGCCACCCGGATGCTGTCCAGGAACGGTCCCGTCAGCAACGAGGAGATCTTTGAAGCCGTGGGCCGGCGCCCGCCCGAAGACCTGGTGCTGCCGGAATGGATCGCCGAGTGGCGGGCCAACGTGGCGCTGCCCGGCACACGCCGTCCGGCACCGCACGCCTGGACTGCCTGACCTACTCTTGACTGCCGTCCGCCGCTGACCGAGCCTGAGGGTAACCACGCGTCGAGGGGACAAGCGTGATGGATATCCGGAGGTGCCCGGCATGCGGCTGACCGTGAACACATTCCTCAGCATGGACGGCGTAATGCAGGGGCCCGGCGGGCTCGATGAAGATCCCTCCAACGGATTCGACCGCGGCGGGTGGCTGGTTCCGCTCGCGGACGAGGAGATGGACCAGCTGGTCTCGGGTTGGTTCCGCCAGGCGGACGCGCTGCTGCTCGGCCGGTCCACCTACGAGATGATGCAGCCCTACTGGGAACTGGTGACGGACCCGTCAGACACGGTTGCGGACTCACTGAACCATTTGCCGAAGTATCTGGTTTCCAGCACGGTTACGGAGCCGACCTGGCACAACACCACCCTGATCGCCGGAGACGCAGTACGGGCCGTGGCGGAGATCAAGGACCGAGGGCACGGGGAGATTCAGGTGCACGGCAGCTACCAGCTTGCCCGGTCACTGCACGACGCGAACCTGGTGGACGAATACCGGCTGTTGTTTTTCCCCGTGGTGGTGGGCAGGGGGAAGCGGCTGTTCGAGGAGGGGGCGGCGCCGTCGTCCTTCATGGTCACTGGAACGCACATCACCAGCTCCGGGGTGGTTGCCCTGTCCCTGCTTCCCCGGCCCTTTGTTGTGGCAGAAATGCCGCGGAACGCCGAGGGGTACCCAGACGCCTAGGCCCCGCGCCGCGCCAGGAGCACGTTGTCATGGACAACGGCTTCCTGGCCTTCAGGGCCCAAGGCTGTCCGCGGGATGGCTTCGGCGGTCTCGATGATCCAGCCCCCGGACACCAGTCCCAGTTCCTCCGCCAGTTCCTCGGCCGTGGGCAGCGCGGGATCCGGCGCCGGGTGGCGGCCCCACGGCGGAAAGTCCTGGTGCCCGACGACGAGGAGGCGTCCGCGCGGTGCCACGGACGAGACAGCACGCAGCAGGATCGCGTTGCGTGGAAGTTCGGTGGGAGAGTGCAGGTACTGTGCGCAGACCAGATCGTAGCCGGGCTCGGTTCCGGGATCCGTGGCCGACCACTTTGCCAGGTCCGTCTCAAGGAGCGTGACCAGGTTCTCCACCCCGGCGTCCCGCGCATGCGCGGCTGCCCGTTCGAGGGCCACCCCTGAGATGTCCATGCCTGTCACGTCCCAGCCCTGCTTTGCCAGCCAGACGGCGTCGGCGCCTTCCCCGCAGCCAAGTTCAAGTGCGGTGCCCGGGTTCAGTCCTGCGGTTTCACGGACCAGCAGGGCGTTGGGGTTCCCGCTCCACACCTGGGTGCGTTCGCTGTAGAACCCGTCCCAGAATTCGTGGGGCGGAGCCGGTGGCTCAGGTTCCTGCGGATTATGCCGGTGTGTGGGGTTTTCCTGCATGGGTGAACTCTAGTTCCACGTTCCGGCGCCTCCAAGACAGCTCCTCCGCCCTGCAGCCGGCGAGTAGAAAGGCCGGACACTTCCCCGCAGGGCGTGTCCGGCCTTTCCTTCGTCGGTGGTGCGCTTATCCGCGCGTCGCTCTAGTGCTGTGAGCGGCGGCTGCGGGCAGAGACCAGCAGGGCCAGCGGGATGAGCAGCAGAGCCACCGGGATCAGGACCGCCAGGATGGCGGGAGAGGTGAGGATCTCACCCGGCGTCATGGCCGAGGTGCGTTCCATCATGGTTCCGGCGCCGGCGGAGATTTCACCGTTGCCGTCGGCGAGCGTGACGGTGCCGTCGGCGAGCTTCCCGTTGCCTTCAGCCAGGTCCGCCGCGCCGGTCTTCAGCGTGGTGGTGCCGTCCTTGAGCGTCTTGGCGCCGTCGTCGAGTTTGACCATGCCTTCATTGAGGGAATCCGAACCGGAGAGCAGGCGGCCGGAGCCGTCGGCCAGCTTGGCATTGCCTTCGGAGAGGGAGTATGCGCCGGCTTCCAGGGTGCCGAGGCCGCTGGTCAGCGTTCCGGCGCCGTTGGCGAGCTTGGCGTTGCCTTCGGAGAGGGTGTAGGCGCCGCTTTCGAGGGTGACGAGTCCCTGGTTCAGGTTCTGGGCACCTGTGGACAGCGTTCCGGCTCCTGTGTGTGCAGAAGCAATGCCTGCTGACACCTGATCAACGCCGGCAACGAATGCGGGGAGTTGTCCCTGTAGGTTGCCAAGTCCCTGCGAAACGGCCCCGGCGCCGTATGAAAGACCGGGGGGAGGGGTGTTGCCCGTGCCTTTCAGCCCGTCGTCCACCGAAAGAACCGTCAGGCCCAAACCTTCGAGCTTATTGGCGGCTTCGGCGACTCTCGGTGCATACGGGGCGTACGAGGGATTAGCGGCAAGCGCGGAAGCAAGCTGGCGGAGGTCAGCTGCACCCTGAGAGCGACCCTTGCCGTCGGCGAAGTCCTTCCGCACCTGAGCTGCCACACTCGATTCAGGATCGCCGGCTGTCTGGGGCGAGTTCAAACCAGCAAACATTTTCTGGATCCCGGCATTGACGGCGTCGCTGCCGGCTGCCAGGTCGCCAACGCCAGTTTGAATGTCGACAGACTTTTGTTGGAGCGTCGCTCCACCGGCGACCAGCGGCTCCATCTTGGTGTAAAGCTCGTTGGCTCCGGCAGCCAGCTGATCAGAACCTTCACGGGCAGAGGTCGCACCGGTGGCGAGCTTGTTGGCGCCCTCGGACGCGGAGTAAGCACCGTTGGCCAGCGTCGAAGCGCCGGTGTACGCATTCGTGGCACCGGTGGCGAGTTTGTTGGCTCCCTCGGACGCGGCAGCAGCGCCGTCGTTCAGGGTGGCAGCGCCGTCATTCAGCGACGTCGCGCCGGTCTTCGCCGTGCCGATGCCCTGGGCGAGGGTCTGGGCCCCGGAGTCCACCTTCTCACTGCCGGCGGCCACCTTGTCTGCGCCCTCCTTCGCGGCGGCAGCGCCTTCCTTCAGGTCTCCGGCACCGGAGGACGCCCGCTCGGCCCCCTCGGAAAGCTGGGTGGCGCCGTTGGCTACCTGGTTGGTGAAAAGCACAAAGAAAGCCAGCAGCAAGACCAGGAACACGGCCAGAAGGCCGGTCAGAATGGTGTGCGGCCGGTTAGTGGACCGGCCGGACGTGGAACTCGTCATTGAATATCCCTTTTCTGATTCAACTTCGGTCTTGAGACCGCTTGAGCGGCGGGAGTACGCCTGTGGGCTCCGCCTTTGTGGTGCGCCGGCGGGGTTTACCGCGCGTCATGGAGTGTCATGAACTCGGGCTACCGGCCAGTAGGAATGTGATGTCGGTTACATCTAACTTACTGATTGGTAACAAAGCAAGGGTTTTTCCCAATTAGTTACCCGACGGTAGGTTGCGGATGGTTGGTCCATGTGATGCAGCGCATTACGGCGTGTCGATGCGGTGCGGACTCGATGATCGGCAAGGCTGGGGCGCACAGGCCGGTGCTGCCCTGGCGGCACCGGCCGGCCAATGACTGTGCTGGGTGAGATTGGGAGAACAGATGAGCTGGCTGGACCGTGACCGCACTATTGCCCCGCCGGGATTCAACCGGTGGCTCATCCCTCCGGCGGCCCTCGCCGTCCATCTCTGCATCGGACAGGCGTACGCAACGAGCGTCTACAAGACCGCCCTCGTGGAGTACTTCGACGCGAGCCTTACCCAGATTGGCGTGATCTTCTCCATCGCCATCGTGATGCTCGGACTCTCGGCGGCTGTCATGGGCACCTGGGTGGACCGCAACGGTCCGCGGAAGGCAATGTTCGTCTCGGCGCTTTTCTGGGCCGGCGGATTCATGGTCGGCGCACTGGGCATCTTCACCGGACAACTGTGGCTGCTTTACGCAGGCTACGGATTCCTGGGCGGCATTGGGCTGGGCATCGGCTACATCTCTCCGGTGTCCACCCTGATCAAATGGTTCCCTGACCGTCCAGGTTTGGCCACCGGCATGGCCATCATGGGGTTCGGCGGCGGTGCACTCATTGCCAGCCCGCTCTCCTCGGCCCTCCTGGCCCTATACGATCCGGACTCCGGCAGCCCCGGCTGGGTGGCCAGCGGAGACGCCGTCGGCAAGCTCTTCCTGACCCTCGGCGTCGTCTACCTGGTCTATATGCTTTACGGCGCATGGACCATCCGGGTGCCCGCGGACGACTGGAAGCCCAAGGGATTCGACCCGGCGACCGTCGCCAGGAAACCGCTGGTCACCAACGCCAACGTGTCGGCGTCGAACGCCGTCAGGACCCGCCAGTTCTGGCTGGTCTGGATTGTCCTCTTCTGCAACGTGACCGCAGGAATCGGCATCCTGGAACAGGCCGCACCGATGATCCAGGACTTCTTCCGGGAGCCCGACGGCGCCTCCCTGGTCACAGCGGCGGTCGCCGGCGGGTTCGTGGGACTGCTCTCGATCGGCAACATGGGCGGCCGGTTTGTCTGGTCCGCCACCTCGGACCTGATCGGCCGCAAACGCATCTACATGGTCTACCTGGGTGCAGGTGCCGCGTGCTACGTACTGCTGGCCCTGTTCGGCTCCACGTCCACCATCCTGTACGTGCTGCTGGCCTTCATCATCCTTTCCTTCTATGGCGGCGGATTCGCCACTGTCCCGGCCTATCTGCGTGACCTTTTCGGCACGTTCCAGGTCGGTGCCATCCACGGCCGTCTCCTCACCGCCTGGTCTGCCGCGGGGATCGCCGGTCCGTTGATCGTCAACTCTTTCCTGGATGCGCAGGGCACTCCCGGCGAACTCACCGCCGAGGCATACCAGCCGGCGCTGCTGACCATGGTGGGCCTGCTGATCGTGGGATTCATAGCCAATCTGCTGATCAAGCCGGTTGCCACGAAGTACCACGAGCCGGCCAGGGAACAGGTTTCCGTGGCGGCGGATGAACACCAGGCCTATGGCCCCGATGCAAGCGAACCCCTTGAGGAAGGCACGCGATGAGCACCCTGAAACTGACCTTTAGCTGGCTGCTGGTCGGCATCCCGCTGGCTTACGGAGTTTTCCAGACCTTGACCAAAGCGGCGGCGCTCTTCGGATAGGCCAAATCCCGAGGTTGCCGTCCAGCTGCCGTGGACGGCGCCGCAGGGCTGTGGAATCAGCCCGACGGTGCAAGGATTAAGGGGCTAATCCATCCACCCGTGCGGGCAGGATCTGCCGGTGCGGAGACAGGAGCATGCCATGAAGGCCCTTCAGTACCGCAGCATCGGCCAAGCCCCCGAAGTAGTGGAAATCGAAACGCCGGAGCCCGGGCCCGGGCAGGTTCGGCTCAAGGTCACAGCCGCCGGAGTATGCCACTCCGATGAATACCTTATGTCCCTGCCGGAAGAGGATTACGTCTACGGGCTGCCGCTGACCCTCGGCCATGAAGGCGCAGGCGTCGTGGACAAAATCGGCCAGGGAGTGAAGTACATCGAGGAGGGCCAGTCGATGGCCGTCTACGGTCCGTGGGGCTGCGGGCTCTGCTACGAATGTTCGTCCGGGCGGGAGAACTACTGCCGCAACGCCGGCAAGTACGGCATTGCCCCTCCCGGACTGGGCGCACCAGGCTCAATGGCCGAATACCTGATCGTGGACAGCGCCCGGCACCTGGTGCCGCTGGGGGACCTTGACCCGGTGAAGAACGTTTCCCTGACCGACGCGGGCCTCACGCCCTACCACGGAATCAAGGGATCCCTGGAGAAACTGCACTCCGGTGCCACCGCCGTCGTTATTGGAGTGGGCGGGCTGGGCCACGTTGCCATCCAGATCCTGCGGGCACTCACCAGCGCCACCGTAGTTGCCCTGGACATTGACGAAGCGAAACTGAACCTGGCCAGCGACGTCGGGGCGCAGTACACCTTCCCGTCCGAGTCCGGCGCAGCGACCATGGTCAGCGACCTCACCAACGGACTGGGTGTGGACGCCGTCTTCGACTTCGTAGCAAACCAGGCCACCCTGGACCTGGGCCAGGCAATGGTGCGCCCCCAGGGCGACCACGTACTCCTCGGCGCAGGCGCCGGAACCCTGAAGATGGGGCTGGTCTCCGGAGCAGCGTGGGACGTCTCCGTTCGCTCACCCTACTGGGGATCGCGTACAGAGCTGTTCGAAGTCCTGGACCTCGCCAGGGGCGGCAACATCAGGGTGCACACCGAAGTCTTTTCACTCGAGGATGCTCCGGCGGCCTATGAAAAGCTGAAGAACAACCAGCTGCTGGGCCGGGCCGTCATCGTCCCGTAGTCGGGCGCTAGTGGGCAATGCGCCGGCCGGCCTGCCCCATTGACCTTTATCCAAAGCGCTCATTAGGGTGTGCAGCAATCGCCGGACGGGTTTTCGGTAACTATGCCGGCCGGCGTTTACCGGTTTCCGCGCATTACCCGAAACGGCATCGTGCTGCCGGGAAATGCCCCCGCAGAGAGGTGACTCATGCCCCTATACGCCTACCGGTGCGCGGACTGCGCGGACTTTGAGGTCCAGGCACGCATGGGCAGCGCCCGGGACACGGAACCGTGCCCGGTGTGCGGCAGTGCGGCAGCACGGAAATTCACCGCACCGAACCTGTCACGTGCGTCCTCGAGTGCCTACAAGCTCATCGAGAGCACGGCCCGCAGTGCGTCGGATCCCGCCGTCGTTTCCTCCCCGGGCGGGCGGAACTCCCCGAACGAGCGGAATCAGGCCGGCCCCCGGATCACCCGAAACCCGCTCCACCGGAAGCTTCCCCGCCCCGACTGAAGAATGTCCATAAGGAGGAATAGTGCCAAAAAACCTGTTTCCACTCGATTCAGCCAAAAAATTCGAAGACCAGGAAAAACTGGGGCATAACCGCTGGCACCCGGAGATACCGCCGGTTGCCGGCATCAAACCCGGCGAATCCTTCCGGGTGGACTGCCGGGAATGGTTCGACGGCGCGATCGTCAACGACGATTCCGCCGAGGACATTCTCAACGCTCCGCTGCTGACCGTGCACAAGCTCAGCGGGCCTTTCGCGGTGGAAGGCGCCAAGCCGGGGGATCTGCTGGTAGTGGACATCCTGGACGTGGGCCCGATTCCGCAGGAGGATTCCGGGCCGCTGGCAGGCCAGGGCTGGGGGTACACCGGAATTTTCGCGAAGGAGAACGGCGGAGGCTTCCTCACCGACCAGTTCCCGGACGCCTACAAGGCCATCTGGGACTTCAGCGGCCAGACGGCCACTTCACGCCACGTTCCCGGTGTCTCCTTCACCGGGCTGATCCACCCCGGCCTGATGGGAACAGCGCCGTCCGCCTCGCTGCTGGCAAAATGGAACAAGCGCGAAGGTGACCTTATTGCCACAGACCCGCACCGGGTGCCGCCGCTGGCCCTGCCGCCCGAAGCCGAACATGCAGTTCTCGGCGGACTGCCCCGGGAGAACTGGGGACGCGTGGGCAGCGAGGCAGCACGCACCGCGCCCCCGCGGGAGAACGGCGGGAACCAGGACATCAAGAACCTCTCCAAGGGATCGCGGATCTTCTATCCCGTGTTCGTGGACGGTGCCAACCTCTCCGTGGGGGACCTGCACTTCTCCCAGGGCGACGGGGAAATCACGTTCTGCGGCGCCATAGAAATGGGCGGGTACATCGACCTGCGCGTGGACATCATCAAGGGCGGCATGGACACCTACGGGGTCCATGAGAACGCCATCTTCATGCCCGGCAACGTGGACCCGCAGTTCAGTGAATGGATCGCGTTCTCCGGAACCTCGGTAACCCTCGACGGCGAGCAGCGTTACCTCGACTCCCACCTGTCCTACCAGCGGGCCTGCCTGCACGCGATCGACTACCTGACCAAGTTCGGCTACAGCCCGGAGCAGGCCTACCTGCTGCTGGGCGCCGCCCCGATCGAGGGCAGGCTCTCCGGCGTGGTGGACATCCCCAACTCGTGCTCCACGGTCTACATTCCGACGTCGATCTTCGACTTCGACGTGCGGCCTTCGGCTTCCGGGCCGTTCCAGATCGACCCCGGAATCGGAGCACCGCGGGCCTCAAGCCGCTAAAACGGCTACGCGCCCACGCCTGCCCCGGATATGGATCCGGGGCAGGCGTGCCGGTCAGCGGTATTTACGGTGCAGGTTCTCCTTCGGCTCGCCGTCGGACGCCGTGGGAGATATCCACGGACCGGTTCCCTCCGACTGGTCTAGTACGCCCTCTTCCAGCCAGGTGTACCGGCCGTCCAGGACCTTCTTGGCAAGCCTGTGGTCCTCGGCATCCGAATTGCTCCACAGCTCGCTGAAGAGGGCATCCACACGCACCCTTGACTGGGCGCAGAACGCGTCGGCCAGCTCGTACGCGCCGGCACCTTCGGAGGCGTCACCCCGCCGGATGGTTTCAGCCTTCATGCAGGACGCGGACATGGCAAACAGCTCCGCACCGATGTCCACGATCCGGCCCAGGAACGCCTGGTGGTGCTCCAGCCCGGCCTGCCAGCGGGCCATGCCGTAGAAGGTGGAGCGCGCCAGCTTCCGGGACGCGCGCTCGGCGTAGCGCAGGTGCCTGGCCAGCGGCCCGAACTCAGCGTACGACGTCGGGACGTTGCCGTTTCCCACCGCCAGGGTGGGCAGCCACTTGCCGTAGAAACCGCTGGCCTTCGCTCCGGCCTTCATCTTGCTGGAAAGCGGCGCGTCGGCCACGGCCAGGTCACCGGCGGCCTTCAAATGTGAGTCAACGGCTTCGCGCGCGATGAGCAGGTGCATGATTTCCGTTGAACCTTCGAAGACCCGGTTGATCCTCAGGTCCCGCAGCTGCTGCTCGGCGGCCACCGCCCGTTCCCCGCGTGCGGCCAGGGAAGCGGCGGTTTCGAATCCGCGCCCGCCGCGCACCTGCACCAGTTCATCGGCAATGTTGTACGCCATTTCGCTCGCCCACAGTTTGGCAAGCGCAGCCTCGATCCGGATGTCCTTGGTGCCGGCGTCGGCCATTTCGGCTGAGAGTTCAAAGACGGACTCCAGGGCGAAGGTGGTCGCGGCGATGAACGCCAGTTTCTTTCCCACCGCCTCATGCCGGCCGATCGGGCGGCCCCACTGTTCCCGGGCATTGGACCAGCCCCGGGCGATTTTCAGCGACCATTTGCCGCCCGCGGCGCACATCGCCGGAATTGAAAGCCGCCCCGTATTCAGGGTGGTCAGCGCGATCTTGAGGCCCTGGCCTTCGCGTCCCACCCGGTTGGCCGCGGGAACCCGCACTCCCTGCAGCCGGGTGACGCCGTTTTCAATCCCGCGCAGGCCCATGAAGTTGTTGCGGTTCTCCACGCTGATCCCCGGGGAGTCCATCTCCACGATGAACGCGCTGATCCCGCCCCTGTGGCCGTCGCGCGGCGGAACAGCAGCCATCACCACCACCAGTTCGGCGATCACGCCGTTGGTGGTCCAGAGCTTCACGCCGTCCAGTACGTATTCGCTGCCGTCCTCAGTGGGAACGGCCGTGGTGCGCATGCGGGCCGGGTCGGATCCGACGTCGGGTTCGGTGAGGAGAAAGGCCGTGATTGCCCCGGCGGCGCAGCGCGGCAGGTACTCCCGTCGCTGTTCCTCGCTGCCGAATACCTTCACGGGTTCAGGGACGCCGATCGAGAGGTCGGCCGAGACGAGGGCGCCCAGGCTGGGGTGGACCGTGCCCAGGATCATCAGGGCCCGGCCGTAGTAGAGCAGGGAGAGCCCCAGACCGCCGTACTCCTGCGGAATCTTCAGGCCGAAGACTCCCAGCCCGGCCAGGCCCGCCAGATACTCATCCGGAATCACCCCGGTGCGCTCGATCAGCTGGCCGTCCATGGTGGCGCAGTACTCCGTCAGGTCCGCGAGGAACTTCTCCGAACGGGCTGTTTCGCCGGGGTCCGGTGCCGGATGCGGCCGGATCAGCGAGAGGTTGAAGTCGCCGAGGTAAATTCCCTTGGCGAAGCTGGGCCGCTGTTCGTCGGTGATACGGGACGCCTCTGCTACGTCGCGGGCGTCCTTTTCGCTGACCTTGCGTTCCCGGAGCCGCCGGACCGAATCGTCCTCGCCGGTGTTTTGGGCATCCTGCAGATTAGTGGAACTCATGGTTTTCCCCTGGTTCTGAACTGGTCAGGGCCGCTCCCCAGGCAGCCTCCGCTGGGTGTGCCAGCCATGCTACGCGCTCCTATTTGCCGGTAAAGGGGTAGGCGGATAACCGGTACCGGCCAGTAGGCAATCCATATCTTCGCCGTCCCCGGGGGTGCCGGGGCAGGGCCATGTAGGGTACGGGCATGGCATGGATGGAAACCGAACGCGCGGCCCTGGTCCGCACGCTGCACGGCGCTGACCCGCAGGCGTCCACGCTCTGCGAGGGCTGGAACGTGAGCAGGCTCCTGGCTCACCTGATAGTCCGCGAGGAGCGGCCGTGGGCCATGGCAGGGGATGTGCTGCGGCGGGACAAGCCGGGGCATGAGCACAGCCTGGATCCGCTGGTGGCCCGGGCCGCGACGGACACGGGCTACCGGCAGCTGGTGGACAGGTTCGCCGCCGGTGCGCGGGGCTTCTCGCCGATGCGGTGGGGCGGCGACGCGGTAAACCTCCTGGAGTTCTACGTCCACCACGAAGACATCCGCCGGGGAACCGGCGATGCGGAACCGCGGGAGATGCCGGAGGGGGAGCTGGCCGAACTGCGCCGCCTGCTTCCACTGGCGGCCCGTCTTGGGTACCGGCGAAGCCCCGTGGGAGTGGTGCTGCAGCTTCCCGGCGGGGAACAGGCCACGGTGCGCGGCGGGGAGCCGGCCGTGACCATCACCGGGCCGGTGACCGAGCTGGCACTCCACGCCATGGGAAGGAGCGCAGCCGCCCGGGTGGAAATTTCCGGCGCGCCCGGGTGCGTGGCGCAATTCCAGGCTTTTGCCGGGGCCCGAGACCGCCGAGCTTGACAGGCACCCCCCTGCAGCGGTTTGGATAGTAAGTACACTGAGGAAATTGGAAACCAGCCACAGCTAACTCAGGGGGTACCGCGGTATGCAGAACGAGGGGGATTGGGAAGCGATCCGGCTGCTGTCAACGGCAGCCCGGATGCTGCGCCGGGAGATGGACAACCGGCTCCGGGCCATGGGACTGACCCAGGAGCGGGTCACGGCGCTGAAGGTGCTGCGGGATTTTGGCCCGATGCGCCGGGCGGAACTGGCCCGCAGGCTCCGTGTGACCGCGCAAACACTGGGCACAACCCTGGTAAGCATGCGCTCGCAGGGACTTGTCTACGAGGTGGGCGACGGCGCAGAGGCGCCCAAGCGCGCAGTGCACATTTCCGAGTACGGCCGCGAAGCGCTGGGACAGGCAATCCGCCTGGAAGACCAGAGCCTTACGGCTGAGCTCCGGCCGGCACTGCGCCAGGAACTCATCTCACTCATTTCCGAACTGGAGGGGCAGCGCCAGTACGGGGCCGCAGGGTCCGCCGGTGCATAGCCGCCGGATCAGTTCCGGCCTCCGGCCCGCGGTAACGTGGATGCCATGAGCGAAGGTATCCGTGTAGCTGCAGCAGACGAAATCGACGAGGGTGAAGCCATCACGGTCGATTCCACCACCACCGGGACAGCGGACGACATAGCCGTCTTCCACAGTGACGACGGTGGGTTCTATGCCCTCAACGACACCTGCACCCATGAGGAAGCGTCCCTGGCCGAAGGCTGGATCGAAGACGGTGAGGTTGAATGCCCGGTCCACTCTGCACGCTTCTGCCTCAAGACAGGTGCGGCCCTCTGCCTTCCCGCCACCGTGAACGCCGTGGCCCACCGCGTGGAGGTTGTGGACGGGGACGTGATCCTCTATCCGGGCGTTGCCCCCGCCGGGTCATAGGGGATGTCCGAGCCCCGCTCCGCAGTAATCATCGGGGCCGGTCCGGCAGGGTTCAGTGCCGCCGCTGAACTGCGCCGACGCGGCTTCGCCGGCCGCCTCCAGCTCGTAGACCCAGCTGGGCGGCCCTATGACCGGCCGCCGCTCAGCAAGGCCTACCTCGCCGGTGGTTCCGGTGCGGCCCTGGCCCTGGCCGAGGAGTCCTGGTACAAAACCAACGCCGTGGACGTGGCCGCCGGAACGGCCGTGCAGCTGGATCCGGATTCCGGAACCGCCGTCCTGGCCGGCGGCGAAGAGATCCAGGCCGATGTATTCCTGCTGGCCACGGGGGCACCGCTCGGAGGCTACCGATCCCCGGCGCCGGGCTGCTCCACACCCTGCGGACCCGCTCCGACGCGGACGCCCTCCGTGGACGGCTGGGGGCCGGTAAGCGACTGGTCATCATTGGGGCCGGACTTATCGGAGCCGAAGTCGCGGCCACGGCTGCCGCGGCCGGTACCGCCGTCGTGCTCATTGATCCGGTTCCCGTGCCGCTCGTGCCCGCCATGGGTCCGGAAGCCGCCGCCTACCTGCATTCACTTCACGCCCGGAACGGGGTCGAAAGCCTCACCGCGCTGCCCGTGGATGTAGTGCCCGACGGCGGCGGGCTGGCCGTGCTGCTGGAAGACGGTTCCGCAGTGGCCGCGGACACCGTGCTGGCCGCCGTGGGAATGGTTCCGGACACGGCGCTGGCAGAGGCCGCAGGCCTGGAAGTCGCAGACGGCATAGTGGTTGACTCCTGCGGCCGTACCAGCCATCCCCGCGTCTACGCAGCGGGCGACGCCGTCCGCAGGCGCGTGGGGGCAGCGCTGGAGCGGCGCAGCGAACACTGGGATGCGGCCGTCCGGTCCGGACAGGCAGCCGCGGCCGGAATCCTGGGACAGGAACCGCAGGAAGCGGCCGTGCCATGGTTCTGGACCGACCGCTACGGCATCCATGCCGAGGCAGTGGGCTCACTGTCCGGTGCAGGATCCAGCGTGGAGCGCGGAGAACCGGGCCCGGGGTACATGGTGTTCCGCATCTCTCCGGATGGAACGCTGGCCGGGGCGGCCGGAATTGATTCCGGGAACTCGATCCGTGCCGCACGCCGGCTGATCGCGCTTGGCAGGCCTGTAGACGCGGGATCACTGGCTGATGTCGACGTTGACCTGCGGCGCCTGCTGCGTCTCCGCCCCCAGTGTGACGATTAGGGCACATCTGTTTTGCGTATTTCACGGATGAATAGGTTAGCCTTACCTTGCCGGACCAAAGAGGCCGGCATCCCCGTCCACACTGCACTATCAAGGAGCCCACAAATGGCCCTGTCCCGCATGCGCAGCCTTGCGGCCGTCGCAGCCGTTGCCGCGCTGTCCCTTTCCGCCTGCTCCACCGGGTCCTCATCGGATTCGGGCAGCGGAAGCTCTGCCGGCTCCAGCGACCAGTTCCCCGTCACCATCGAGCACGCGTTCGGCGAAACCACCATCGACTCGGCTCCGGAGCGCGTCGCCACTGTTTCCTGGGTGAACACCGACACGGCACTGGCCCTGGGCGTAGTACCCGTCGGCATGCCGGAGTACGAGTGGGGCGGCAACGAGAACGGAACCACCCCATGGATTGACGACGCGCTCGAAGAGCTCGGTGCGCCCATCGGATCCGAGAACGCCCCGGTTCAGTACTCCGAGACTGACGGCATCAACTTCGATGCGATCGCTGCCACCACCCCCGACGTGATCCTCGCCGCCTACTCAGGTATTACCGAAGAGGAATATGACAAGCTCAGCGCCATCGCACCGGTGGTCGCCTACCCGGAGACCCCGTACTACACCTCCTGGCAGGACTCCGCGGAGATGATCGGCGAAGCCCTGGGCAAGAGCGACGAAGCAGCCAAGCTGGTTGAAGAGACCGAGCAGGCCATCGCGGACAAGGCGGCCGAGTATCCCGAGCTCGCCGGAACAAGCTTCATTTACGGCAACCTGGACACCACCGCCGGTGCAGACCAGATCTCCATCTACACCTCCGGTGACAACCGCCCCAAGTTCCTGAAGGAACTGGGCATGGTCCAGGCGCCGGTCGTGGACGAGAATGCGCCCTCAGACGCGTTCTACCTGACCTGGTCTCCGGAACGCGCCAATGAGCTCGAAGCGGACCTCTTCGTCAGCTGGGTAGCGGACGACGCCGCCAAGGACGCCATTGCCTCCGATCCGCTGCTGAGCCAGATTCCGGCCGTCAAGAACGGCGGACTGGTTACCGACTCCGACAACACCCTGACGCTCTCCGTTTCAGCCGCCAACGTGCTGAGCATCCCCTACGCACTGGACAACTTCGTTCCGATGCTGGGCGAGGCTGCCGCTCAGGTCAAGTAACACATCCCGTGCCGAGTACCCCTCCGGTTTTATCCGGAGGGGCACTTTTGCGTCCGGGATCACAGGATTGGACAGGACCCCCGGGAGGTTTGCCATGATCGGCCCATGCAGGAATTTCTTGACGCCCTGGACCCGCTGCGGCCTTTGATCGCTGTTCTTATTGCTGTTGCGGCCGCATTGGTCGCCGCCCGGGTGGTGCACGGATCCGCCGCCCGGATCTTCCGCAAGGTCCCGCATATCCGTGAAGTCACCGTCCTGGGACGGAACCCGCTGCGGCTGGTGCTCGCGCTGATCGGCACGCGGATAGCGCTGGGAGCGACGGCCCGCGGGCAGTCCTGGTACGGCACCCTGGACTATGTTCTGGTCATTGGACTGATTGCCGCGATCGGCTGGCTCGCCGTCGTCGCGCTGCTGATCATTGAGGCAGTCATCCTGACCAGATACAGCACGGACACCAAGGACAACCGCCGGCTGCGTCGCCTGAAGACACAGGTCATCCTGGGCCGCCGGGTCGCCGTCGCGCTGGTCATCACCGTGGCGGTAGCCTGCGTCCTGCTGACCATCGAGGAAGTCCGCGCCCTGGGAGCCGGGCTCCTAGCCTCTGCCGGCCTGCTCTCGATCGTGGCCGGCCTTGCCGTCCAGAGCACGCTGGGGAACGTTTTCGCCGGGCTGCAGCTGGCCTTCACGGATGCCATCCGCGTGGACGATGTGGTTGTGGTGGAGGGGCAGTGGGGAACCATCGAAGAAATCACCATGACCTACGTGGTGGTGCACATCTGGGACGACCGGCGGCTGATCCTTCCTTCCACGTACTTCACCTCCACCCCCTTCGAGAACTGGACCCGCAAGCAGTCTGCCATCCTGGGTACCGTCGAGCTGGACCTGGACTGGGAGTCCCCGGTGGCGGCCATGCGCGATGAGCTCAAGCGCATCCTGGCCGGCACGGACCTCTGGGACGGGCGCACCGGCGTCCTGCAGATCACCGACGCCATCCAGGGCCTCATTCGTGTCCGCATCCTCGTTTCAGCCCCCGACTCCGGCACCCTGTTCGACCTGCGCTGCCTGGTCCGGGAGTCCATGGTGTCCTTCCTGCAGGACGAGCACCCGGCGGCCCTGCCGCGCCAGCGCTTCGAACAGCTGCGCCAGCCTGCGGTGGATGCGGTGCCCCCGCGGCTGCAGCCGCAGCGCCGCGGCGCAGATGAGGACGCCAGCACGTCGCAGCTGTTCACCGGCAGCATCGACGCCGTGGAACGCAACCGCAGTTTCGCCGGCCCCGGCCGCGACGCCTGGGAAGACCGCGATGAGCACGCCGGCCGATGAGCACGCCGGCCGCCGGGTGTTGACAACCCGGGGGGCCTAAGGGCTGGAATGATACCCACGGTGCAGCCGCCCGAATGCGGACAGGCTGCGCAAAGCATCCGGACAAGGAGCCAGCGGCCATGGTTGACCAGTATGTGATCCACGAATTGCAGGGTTCGAATGTCTGGGCGAAGGACGGCGAGCGGCTGGGCCTGGTGGGCAACGTCCACCTGGACCGGGCTACCGGCCAGCCGGCCTGGGTTACGGTGGCGCTGGGGCTGTTTGAGGGCCGGCAGTATTTCGTGCCGCTGCAGGGTTCCCGCCGGGACGACGATGACCTGTACGTAGACTATTCGCGCAAGGCGATCGAGGATTCACCGGACATGGACCACGACGGCGCGCTCACCCCGGAGGAGGAAGCGCAGCTGGAGGATTACTACAAGGCCTGGTGAGGCCGGCGGGCCTGCTTGGACATAAGCCTGCTTAGCAATACGATGGGTACCCCGGACTCGAGCATGCCAGGAGGGGCCCATGGCTCAGCAGGAAAAATCTGACCAGTCGGGCGAAGGCTCGCTCGGAACGGCGTCGAAGCCGGACACTCCGGCGGAAGTCACCAAGCCAAGCTGGATGTACATCTTCAAGAAGACGGGGCGGGAGTTCTCCAAGGACCAGTGCACGGACCTGGCCGCATCCCTCACCTATTACACGGTGCTGGCGCTCTTCCCGGCACTGCTTGCACTGGTTTCCATCCTCGGCCTGGTTGGACAGGCGGAAACCACCACCAGCACCTTGATGGATTACGTTCGCTCGTTCGCCCCGGCAGACGCCGTGGACGTGCTCGAAGGTCCCATCGACCAGCTCACCTCTTCCAGTGCAGCAGGGCTGGCGCTCTTTGTAGGCCTCGCCGGCGCGCTGTGGTCCGCTTCCGGATACACCGGTGCCTTCGGCCGTGCCATGAACCGGATCTACGAAGTCGAGGAAGGCCGGCCCATCTGGAAGCTGCGTCCCGTGCAGCTGCTGGTCACCCTGATCATGATCCTCCTCGTGGCGTGCCTGCTGATCATGCTCGTTGTGAGCGGCCCGATCGCAGAGAGCATCGGCAACTGGATTGGCATGGGCAGTCAGGCGCTGATGGTGTGGAACATTGCCAAGTGGCCGGTGATGGTGCTGTTTGCCGTCATCCTGATTGCAGTCCTGTACTACGCCACCCCCAATGTGCAGCAGCCCAAGTTCCGCTGGATGAGCATGGGCGCCTTCCTCGCGCTGGTGGTCATGGCCGTGGCCACGCTCGGCTTCGCCTTCTACGTAGGCAACTTCGGCAGCTACAACGCCACATACGGTGCAATCGGCGGCGTCATCGTGCTGCTGCTGTGGCTGTGGCTGGTGAATATCTCCCTGCTCTTCGGTGCGGAGTTCGACGCGGAGGTAGAACGCGGCAGGGAACTGCAGGCCGGAATCCAGGCCGAACACTCGATCCAGCTGCCTCCGCGGGACACCCGCCAGATCGAAAAGCGGGCGGAGCAGGAAGAGAAGGATATCCAGCAGGGCCGGGAGCTGCGCCAGCAGCACGCCGGCAAGGACTACGACGACGATCTGTAGCCCGGGTAGACGGTCCGCGCGGGCGGGCCGGAAACCAGGTCCGGGGTGCTACGCGGGAAGGGTCCTGGCCTCAGCACGGCTCTGGGCGAACCACAGCAGCAGGACCACCGCGGCACCCGCGAGCGCGGCAGCGAGCGGCACGAGCCAGGCATCATCCGGCGGCAGCAGGGCACTGTTTTCCTGCCACGGCCACAGTGCGCGCAAGGAACCCAGGATCAGGCCGGTCGCCACCAGCAGGACTGCCCGGCGGCGGATCCGCAGCAAATAGCCCAGCAGCCGGACAAACGACCCGAGGCCGACTACTGCGCCGGCTATGAAGAACGCGAGATACCCGAGGTCCCGGTTGCTGACGGCTTCGAGGGTTGGCTCGTACATGCCGAAGGTCAGCAGCAGGAAGGACCCGGAAAGGCCGGGGAGGGCAAGGGCGCAGACGGCAATGGCCCCGCTGAGCACCAGCACCCACCATGAATGGTCCTGGATCTGCAGGGCCGGAATGCCCAGCAGCGCGAATGCGGCCGCGGCTGTCACCAGCACCACTGCCGGGCCGGCGAGCCTGGCTGCAGCCGTCGCCGGGACGGCGGGCGCCGCATCGCGGGCCATGCTGATCGGAACAACCAAGCTGGCAGCCACCATGCCAAAAAACAGTGCGCTGGCGATCTCCGGCTGGCCCTCCACAAATGAATGAAGCGGTCCGGACAGGAAGATCAGGGCCAGGAACATTCCGGCAGCGAGGGGGAGCAGCAGGCTCCACTCGACACCGGAAACCTTGCGGACGGCGCCTGCCCGGTCGCGCCGGAAGACCAAGTGGAGCGCGCCGCTGATGAAGTGGTTCGCCGATGCAATCAGCCGGTCGAAAACGCCGAGGACCAGTGCCACGGTGCCGCCGGAGACTCCGGGGACAAGTTCCACCAGGCCCATGAGGGCTCCGCGGCCGGCATGGGCAACACCGGAGCGGACGGGCCGTGCGGGCTTGGACGGCGGGTGCTGCGGCGAGGGCTGTGATGAAACCATTTTGTCCACGCTACTAGACGGCCCGGCGGCACAGGGAACTCCCGGCCCGCCGCAGCGGGGCCGGGAGGCAGGTATCAGCGGCCGGGACCCAGCAGCGGAGAGGCCGGCACGCCGGCTTGTTCGCTCAGTCCGTCCAGTACATCCTGGAACGCCCGAAGGGAGCTGCGGGTAGGCTGCCAGCCCAGGACCTCGCGGGCACGGGTCGTGTCCATCAGCGGCGCACCGGCCGCCATGTCGATCCAGCCCGGATCGGTTGCCTGCAGTCGGGCCGCCCAGGTGAGGCCGACGATGGCACGGATGACGCGCACGGGAATGTTGATAATCCGGCGCGCACCCAGCATGCCGGCCAGGAGCTCGGGCGTGACCACGGGGTCCGCGGCGATATTGAACGCCCCTTCCGCACGCTGATCCACCACCCGCCAGTACGCGTCGGCCATGTCATCCGCGTGGACCACCTGGAACGAAAACTCCGCCGGCAGCGGGATGATCGGCAGGCTGAGCTTGTTCAGGATGGAACGGGGGACCAGCGGGCCCAGGAAGTACCTGCCGATCTCACTGCCGGCATCGGACTGGAAGATCAGGCCCGGGCGCAGCCGTGCCACACGGATCTCCGGGTAGTTCCGCTCGAACTCGTCCAGCAGTTCTTCCTGTTCGCCCTTGTGCCGGCTGTAGTGGGAGGTGGCAATTCCGCGGGCCGGCCAGGACTCGTCCGTGAGCCTGTCCTTCGGGGCAGGGGAGTAGGCACCGACAGATGATGCGCAGACAACCTGCCGCACTCCGGACTCGGCTGCGGCGGCGAGCATGTTCTGTGTGCCGCGGACATTGATCCGGTGCAGTTCCGCCTCATCGCGGTTCGGCTGGATAGCCCAGACCAGATGGATCACGGCATCCACGCCGCGCAGCACTTCGGTGAGCTCCTGGGCCCCCGCCCGCGAAGCGACGTCGATGCTGTGCCACTCCACTGACTCATAGGGGCCGGTGCGCTGCTCCGGAATCCGGCGGGCGACGCCGATGATCTCCAGGCCGTCGGGGCGTTCGGCCCGCGCTGCCTGCAGTCGGCGCAGGACAGCGGTCCCAACGTTTCCGGTTGCTCCAAGGACGGCTACACGCATCAAGAAAGTCCCTTCAATCTGAGAACCCCGCGGTTCCGCTGCGGCAGTGCTGCTGGTCTCCCGACTCTACAGCCCAAGTGCCCCGGCTGGCAGGGCGATAGTCTGGAGGCCAGAGCAGGCTGGCGGTCAGGAAGGCGAAGCAATCATGGCGAACACAACGGACAAGGCAGCGTCGGAGTACAGCACCAAGGGAGCGTACGTCTCCGGCGGGCAGGAATACACCCGCGACACCAACTACATTGAAACCCGCATCACCCGGGACGGACGTGACGGCTACCCCGTTGAAGCGGGCCGGTACCGGCTGATCGCGGCACGCGCGTGCCCGTGGGCCAACCGCACCATCATCGTGCGCCGGCTGCTGGGCCTGGAGGATGCCATCTCCCTGGGCATGCCCGGTCCCACGCACGACTCCCGGAGCTGGACCTTCGACCTTGATCCGGACGGCAAGGACCCGGTGCTGGGCATTGAGCGGCTGCAGGAAGCCTTCTTCCGCCGCACCCCCGGGTACAGCCGAGGCATCACCGTTCCCGCCGTCGTCGACATCCCGACCGGCGCAGTGGTGACGAACAACTTCCCGCAGATCACCGAGGACTTCAGCAGCGAATGGGTCGATTTCCAGCGCGACGGCGCCCCGGACCTGTGGCCGGCCGAACACCTGGAGGAAATGCGCGAGGTCAATAAGCGCGTCTTCACCGAGGTTAACAACGGTGTGTACCGCTGCGGTTTCGCCGGTTCCCAGGAGGCGTACGACGCCGCCTACGACCGGCTCTGGACGGCTATGGACTGGCTGGAAGACCGGCTCTCCGGGCAGCGGTACCTGATCGGCGATACCATCACCGAGGCCGATGTGCGGCTGTTCACCACCCTGGTACGGTTCGATGCCGTCTATCACGGCCACTTCAAGTGCAACCGGAACAAGCTCAGCGAAATGCCAAACCTGTGGGGCTACGCCCGGGACCTGTTCCAGACCCCGGGCTTCGGGGACACCGTGGACTTCATGCAGATCAAGCAGCACTATTACATCGTCCACGAGGACATCAACCCCACGGGAATCGTGCCCAAGGGGCCGGACAACTCGGTTTGGCTGACCGAGCACGGCCGGGAGGCCCTTGGCGGCCGCCCGTTTGGCAACGGAACGGCCCCCGGCCCGGTCCGTCCCGGTGAGGAAGTCATCCCCGGCCACGGCGCTGAATAGCCGCTTTCCTCCCACCGCGTTTACCCTCGTGTATCTCGCTGGGAGTAATACGGCACAGAACTGTTTCTTAATCTGACGGGCCGTAGGTTAGCCTTACTTAAGTCAAATACCGCTGGCTTCAGGAGGTGCCGCCGTGTCCTCATCGGCCGTGCTCAGCACCCCCGTCTCCGGTCCTCGGCCCGCACCCCGGCGCGGCCGGCGGATGTCCCCGGTGCTCCTGCTGACAGCGGCGCTTGCCATCCTGGCCGCAGCCGCGTTCGCCTCCGTGGCGCTCGGCGCACGTCCGCTCTCCCTCGACACCGTCTGGCAGGCGCTCGTCAGCGCCGATCCCGCCAACGGAGACCACGCCGTTGTCCTGAGCCGGCTCCCGCGCACCGTGGCAGCGCTGCTCATCGGTGCCGCGCTTGGACTGGCAGGAACCGCGCTGCAGGGCATGACCCGCAATCCGCTGGCAGACCCCGGGATTATGGGGCTGAACGCCGGCGCCGCGTTTGCCGTCGTAACGGCGATCTACGTTTTCGGAGTCACCTCCTTCACCGGCTACGTGTGGTTCGCGCTGGCGGGCACGGCCCTGGCCGCGCTGCTGGTTTACGCCGTCGCCTCGCTGGGCAGGGAAGGCGCCACCCCCGTGAAGCTGGCGCTGGCAGGTGCTGCCCTCACCGCCGGGCTGACGAGCCTGCTCTCCGCCGTGCTGGTCTCCAGCCAGCAGACGCTGAACACGTTCCGCTTCTGGCAGGTTGGCACGGTCTCCGGCCGCGGCTGGGACGTCCTGCTTCCCCTGGTCCCCTTTCTCGCGGTGGGCGCGGCCATTCTGCTCGCCTCCGGGCGGGCACTGAACGGCCTGAGCCTGGGCGACGACGTCGCACGCGGGCTGGGCCAGAACGTCGCCTTTTCCCGAGGAGTCATGGCCGTTGGGGTGGTGCTGCTTTGCGGCGCCGCAACCGCGGCCGCTGGTCCCATCGCCTTCCTCGGCCTGGTGATCCCGCACCTGGTCCGGGGCCTGGCCGGGCCGGACTACCGCTGGATCCTGGTGCTCTCGGCGGTGCTGGCGCCCGTACTGCTGCTGGTGGCCGACGTCGTGGGCCGCCTTATCCTTCCCCCGGGCGAAGTCCCGGTTGGCATCATGACCGCCGTTATCGGCGCACCCGTCTTCATTGCGATCATCCGCCGGCGGAAGCTGGCCGAGCTGTGAGCGCCGCACCCCTGATGCAGGAAAACCTCCCTGCCGCCGCGACGATCCGTGAGGTCCGGCGCCGCAGCGGACGGCGCCGCCGCGTGGTCCTCGCCGCGCTGGCCGCCGGGGTCGTGGTGCTGTTCTTCGCCGGCGTGCTGCTCGGCAGCTACACCGTGACCATTCCGGACTTCGTGCGCATCCTGGCAGGGGAGAGGATCCCGGGGGCCTCGTTCATCGTTCTGGAGAGCAAACTGCCGCGTGCCGTGACCGCCGTCCTCATCGGCACGGCCTTCGGAATCTCCGGGCACCTGTTCCAGACCATGCTGCGCAACCCGCTGGCCAGCCCGGACATCATCGGCATCAGCTACGGAGCCAGCGCCGCGGCAGTCACTGCCATGGTGGTGTTCGGTGCCGCCGGGGCCGGAGTATCACTCGCCGCCCTCGCCGGAGCCTGCGTGACAGCGGTGTCCCTGCACCTGCTCAGCCGGCGCGGCGGAGCTTCCGGCGCGCGCCTTATCCTCATGGGTATCGGCTTCGCCGCCGTGCTCCAAGCCGTGGTGAACTTCCTGCTTACCCGCACGGACGTCCGCACCGCGGCGGAATCACTCGTGTGGCTGACCGGGTCCCTGAATTCAGCGTCCTGGGAACGTGCCGGCATCGTTGCCGCCGCCCTCGCGGTGCTGATCCCCGCCGCGGTCCTGCTGGGCCGGCGCCTGCGCGTACTGGAACTGGGGGACGATTTCGCTGCCGGACTGGGACTGCCCGTGGAGGGAACGCGCGCCGGGCTGCTGTTCACCGGCGTCGCGCTCGCTGCGGTGGCCACCGCAGCGGCCGGCCCCGTGGCTTTTGTGGCGTTCCTGGCCGGGCCGACTTCCCGCCGGCTGACCGGCGGGCGCGCCTCGCTCGCCGCCGCCGGCCTCACCGGCGCCCTCATCCTGCTGGCCGCCGATTTCGTGGCCGGAAACCTGCTTCCGGGTGCCCTGCCCGTCGGCGTCGTGACCGGCGCCCTGGGTGCGCCGTTCCTGCTGTGGCTGCTCGTCAGTTCCAACCGTGTAGGCCGAGGAGGCTAAAGCATGCAGAACAAGCTCGAGGCACGGGACCTGGTGCTCTCATATGCTGACCGGACCGTGGTGAACGGCCTCAGCGTCGAGCTGCCCGCCGGCAAGATCACCGTGATCGTCGGCGCCAATGCCTGCGGCAAGTCCACTCTGCTGCGAGGTCTGGCGCGGCTGCTGAAGCCCGCGTCAGGTGTCGTAGAACTGAACGGCAGCAACATCAGTTCAATGCCGAGCCGTGAAGTCGCCCGCATCCTCGGCCTGCTGCCGCAGACCCCGAACGCGCCGGACGGAATCACGGTCGCGGACCTCGTGGGCCGCGGCCGCTACCCGCACCAGGGCTGGTTCCGCCAATGGAACGCGGATGACGACGCCGCCGTGGCCGCTGCCCTCGAAGCCACCGGCACGCTGGAGCTGGCTGGACGCGACATTGACGAACTGTCCGGCGGCCAGCGTCAGCGGGTCTGGATCGCGATGGCGCTGGCCCAGCAGACAGACATCCTGCTCCTGGATGAACCAACCACGTTCCTGGACGTCAGCCACCAGGTGGAAGTCCTGGACCTGGTCACTGACCTGAACCGGCGCGCGGGCACCACGGTGGTGATCGTCCTGCATGACCTGAACCTGGCCGCCCGCTATGCAGACCACCTCATTGCCATGAAGGACGGCCGCATCGCCGCTCAGGGTGCGCCCGCCGACGTCGTGACCGAGGAACTGGTCCAGGACGTTTTTGGCCTGGAAGCAGCGGTCATCCCCGACCCGGTGGCCGGCACGCCCATGGTGGTCCCGGTGGGGCGCCACCATTCCCGCCCGGCTCCAGCCGCCAAGACCCCCGCCGTGGGCTACCTGCCCAACCCGCACGACTCCCGCAGCGAGAACCGCAACCCTATGGAGGCAGCTTCATGACCGCTACCCGCACCACCTCGACGACAGCCGCGGCTGCCCAGGCACGGCGCCAGGGCGCGAACGCTGCGGTGCTGGCCTTCGACGTCGAGGTTCGGAACGTCAAGCGGCTTAGCGCGAACTTCCAGCGCATTACCTTCGGCGGTGAATGCCTCCGTGAATTCGGTGTGCAGGGCAGCACCGACGACCTGCGGATCAAAGTGGTCATCCCGCCCGAGGCTCCCGACGGCACGCGGGCACCCCTTCCTCCCATCGACTGCGACGACGCCGGCTGGTACCGCAACTGGCTCGCCATGGACGCGCAGGCCCGCGGCTCCATGCGCACCTATACCGTCCGTGCATCCCGCTGTTCCGCCCCCGAACCGGAGATCGACGTCGACTTCGTCCTGCATTTCGATGCCGACGGCGCGGGTGGTCCGGCGTCCACCTGGGCGGCTGCGGCGCAGCCCGGCGACCGTGTCACTGTTATCGGTCCCAGCGTGGTGCACTGCGTCACTGCTGAGTCCTACGGCGGCATTGAATGGCGTCCAGGGCTGGCCCAGCACGTCCTGCTGGCAGGCGACGAGACCGCCGTGCCCGCAATCGCGTCCATCCTCGAAAACCTGCCCGAAGACTTCACCGGCCACGCGCTGCTGGAAGTTCCCGACGCCGCGGACGTCCAGGAGCTCACCACCGCGTCCAAGGTGAGCATCAGCTGGCTTCCCCGCAACGGAAGGGCACACGGCGAAGCGCTGGAAGCCGCAGTGCGGGACGCGGTCGCGATTCCGGGTTACGCCACCGTGGAACGCATCCCGGCTGCCGCCCCCGCTCCGTCCCGCCGGCCGGAACTCGAAGACGTGGACATCGATTCAGTGATCCTCTGGGAAACGCCCGCCCGGCTTGATCCTGAAGTCGTCAAGGGCTCCCCCAGCCCGAATACACCCGCCGGTGCGCTGCCGTTCTACGCCTGGATTGCCGGCGAAGCGGCGGTCGTCCGCGGGCTGCGCCGCTACCTGGTCCGGGAAGCCGGAATCGACCGCAAGCAGGTGGCCTTTATGGGTTACTGGCGGCAGGGGCGCGCCGAAGCCTCCTAGGCCGTCAGCTCTCCTGCACGGTGTGAAGCGGCGCCGCTGCCCTGGCAGTAGAACCCGTCACACGCTCCAGTTCGGTTAGACATAAAACTCCCCCCTGTCAATGCCGGCTTGGCTAAACTGGAGGAAATCACTTCCACTTTCGCCGTGGCTCTCGCACGCCCCCATGAGGCATCCGCAGTACCGACAGAAACTGTTGTCTATCCACAGTGGAGTATGCGTGACCCTCAAACTGAACGAGACCGCACGGAACCTGGCCGGCATTCTTCGCCGCTACGCCACAGAAACGGCGGCCCGTTACCGTACACCCGGCAAGCACGCCGGCCCCGAAAATGGCCGCCGGTTTGTCCAATCCCCCCAGGTGCAGGACGTCCTTCGACGCGCCCGGACGTACAGCACACCCGCACGCAAGACGGCCGCGCTTGGAACCGGTGCGTCCCTGCTGCTCAGCGGCATGGTCTTCGGAGTAGCCGAAGCGGCAACCCTTGAAGCTCCCGAAACGGTCTCCGAACGGCAGCTCGTCAATACCCGGCCGCTGGACGAGGAGCCGCGGGCGGAAGCCTCCGTTCAGGCTCCGCCTGCGGAAGCCCCTCTTCAGGACGGCACCGGCTCCACCGCCCCCGTTGCCGAAGAACCACCGGCCAAACCTTCCGTTCCGGTTGACGGCATGGTGATCACCTCTCCCTTCGGATGGCGGATCAACCCAATGGTCGGGTCTGGGCAGGAGTGGCACACCGGCACCGACTTCCGCGGCGCCCTGGGCGCCGAGGTCCGCTCAGCGCGCCCCGGCACGGTCATTGAAGCGGGCTGGCACACCACCGGCGGCGGCGGGCTGAGGGTGGTGGTGGACCACGGCGGCGGAATCCAGACCACCTACAACCACCTCAACGACATCCGGGTTGAACCCGGCCAGCCCGTCGAGGAAGGCCAGGCAGTCGGCGGAGTGGGCAGCACCGGAAACTCCACCGGTCCGCACCTGCACTTCGAAGTACTCATCAACGGCGAGTACGCGGACCCAATGTCCTGGCTCTAGGCCACAATGAAACAGCCCCCGGCGTGAACCGGGGGCTGTTTCTTCCAATGCCGGGGAACCTAGGGCTCCGGATTGGTGAGGATCGCGGGGTCTTTCTTGCCGTGAGGCATCCGGATCCGCAGGGCGCTCGGATCAACCCGGAGCGAGAGCCGCGTCGCGCTGCCCAGATGGTCGCCGTCCATCTCAAAGTCCTGCTGGGTGTCGGCCCAGATATCGGCGCTGCGGCACTGGAAGTACTCCACCGCCGTACCCCGGCCCTTGCCGCGGCGCAGCAGGCCGGCAACAACGGAAAGCCAGCCAAGGCGTCCCTTGGGGGCCATGGTCATGATGTCCAGCAGGCCGTCGTCGATCCTGGCGCCGGGGAAGACCTCAAGGCCGCCCATGATCTTGCCGCAGTTCCCGCCCATGACGCTCCGGAGCCGGCGGGAGAACGGCTTGCCGCCGTCAATCGAAATCATTGTCTTCACCGGTTTGCCGGGGAGGTTGCGGATGCCGGCATCCACGTAGGCCAGCCACCCCACGCGGTCCTTCAGGGCAGTGTTCGTGTCCCCCATCATCACGGCGTCGTAGCCCAGCCCGGCCATGACCAGGAAGATTTCGCTGTCCACGGCCTCGTCCACCTTGACGTGGACCACGTCGATGCGCCGTTCGGTCCCGGCCAGTGCCGCACGCACGGCGCCCTCCGGGTCATCGACGGGCACGTCCAGGTTCCGGGCCAGGAGGTTGCCCGTGCCAAGGGGCAGCAGCCCCAGGGGAGTGTCCGTACCGGCCAGCTCCGCCGCAACGCAGCGCACGGTGCCGTCGCCGCCTGCGGCGATAACGACGTCGGCTCCTTCCTTCAGCGCCTGCTGCGCCATGCCGTGGCCGGGGTCATCCGCCTCGGTCTCCAGCCAAAGCGGCGCAGCCCACCCTTCCTCGGCACAGACCTGTTGCACCAGCGCGCGGATGTCCACGTCTGTCTTTTTGGTTGGATTGATAACGACGGCGGCGCGCCGCCCGGCGGCGGGTGTTCCCGCTGCGGGCGCACTTTGCGTCTGGGACTGGCTGGACATGATGCCCTTCGTTCGATGGGAGTGCTCCGGCTCTGAGTCTAGACTGCCATCGGGCCGGCGGGGTGGTGAACGGCTTGTAGGCTGTGGAGGTGACTTTCTCGCAGCGATACGTGGCCCTTGGAGATTCATTTACCGAAGGTGTGGGGGACTGGGATCCCTCCCGGCCCAACAGTGTTCGCGGCTGGGCGGACCGCGTGGCGGAGCAGCTCGCCCTGGCCGATCCGTCCTGGGGCTACGCCAACCTGGCCATCCGTGGAAAGAAGCTGCGCCAGGTGATGGATGAGCAGATCGAGCCGGCACTGGCACTTGAACCAACGCTGGTAAGCATCTATGCCGGCGGCAATGACATCCTGCGCCCCAAGGTGGACATCGATGCCATCGTCCAGGCGTACGATTCCGCGATCGGACGGCTGCGGGCCTCCGGGGCGGCCGTGCTGGTCTTCACCGGTTTCGACTCGGGCCAGTCGCCAATTTTCGGCCGGACCCGTGGCCGCACGGCGCTATACAACGAGCTGGTCCGCGAGGCCGCAGATGCCCACGGAGCGGTCCTGGTGGACTACTGGCGCCTGAAGGTGCTCCAGGACGAGCGGTACTGGGATGTGGACCGGCTGCACATGTCACCGGCGGGGCACATCCTGACGGCAAAGAAGGTGCTCGAGGTCCTGCGCGCCACCGATGCTCTCGATGTTCCCGAGCTCGATACCCTGCCTGCCCGGGACCGGATCCAGCGCCTAAAGCATGACGCGCGGTGGGCAAGGGAATACCTCGGACCCTGGGTCAGCCGTCGCCTCCGCGGAGTTTCCTCCGGCGATAACCTCAGCGCCAGGTTCCCCGGCCTGGTGCAGCTCGTTCCGCAGGGCTGAGCGGGCCCCGGGCGGGCCAAAAGGCGCCGGCAAACCCTGCGTGTGACTCACTTCACAATAACCGCCGAACTCCGCGCAGCTCTTGGCCACTGTTGGTCCTGCCGCGCGCCACGAGCGAAATAAGTACCCTTACGATTCGGGAATGCGCGTGCCTTTTTCTAGACTTGTGGGTCTGCCGCCCCGCCGGCACGCAGGGATGCACCACCCCTCAGCAGTTGACCTCTAGAGAAAAGGCCCAAATGCAGCAGGAAGCACCTGATTCGAGCACCGCTCCGCCCGGTTCACTCCCGGGCGCCGCGGCCCGTAAACCGAAGCGCAGCCCGCTTCGCCGCCGCCTTAAGGTGGAAGACGTCAACGTGGTTGACCATTCGATGATGAAAAAGGCCGTCGGAGGCACCGTCGTCGGCAACACCATGGAATGGTTCGACATCGGCGTGTACGGTTACCTGGCCGTCACCATGGGTGCCGTTTTCCTTTCCGACGCCGACCCCGCTGCCCAGCTGCTCTTCAGCCTGGGCGTGTTCGCGGCGACTTTCATTGCCCGCCCGCTGGGCGGCGTCGTCTTCGGACGCATCGGCGACCGGATCGGCCGGCAGAAAACGCTGGCTGCAACGTTGATCATGATGGCGTCGTCCACCTTCGTCATCGGCCTGCTCCCCGGTTACGCCCAGATCGGCATGGCCGCACCGGTGCTGCTGGTCCTCATGAAGCTCCTGCAGGGCTTCAGCACCGGCGGTGAATATGCGGGCGCCACCACCTTCGTCTCGGAATATGCTCCGGACAAGCGCCGCGGCTTCCTGGCCAGCATCCTGGACCTCGGCAGCTACATGGGCTTCGCCCTTGGCGCGCTCACCGTCTCAACCCTGCAGCTGACCCTCAGTGAAGAAACCATGCTGGACTGGGGCTGGCGTATCCCGTTCCTGGTCGCCGGCCCGCTTGGCGCCATTGCCATCTACTTCCGCCTGAAGATCGAAGAGTCCCCGGCCTTCCAGGCAACCCTGGATGCCCAGGAGGAGCAGGCCGCGTCAGCAGCAGGCAAGGACATGGACAAGGATGCAGTTGCGCAGGGCACCTTCGGCATCTTCCGCACGTACTGGCGTCCGATCGTCCTGGCCATGGTCCTGGTGGCCGCGGCAAACACCGTCGGCTACGCCCTGACGTCCTACATGCCCTCCTATCTCACCGATTCGAAGGGCTACGACCCGCTCCACGGCACCCTGCTGACCATTCCGGTACTGGTGGCCATGGCGCTCTGTATTCCGCTCACCGGGCGCCTTTCGGACCGGATCGGCCGCCGGCCGGTGCTGTGGATGGGCGCCGGAAGCACTGTGGTGCTGGCCGTCCCGGCCTTCGTCCTCATCGGCCAGGGTCCCATCTGGACGACCCTGCTTGGCTTGGGGCTGCTGGCCATTCCGGTGACGTTCTACGTTGCCAACCTGGCTTCGGCCCTGCCGGCGCTGTTCCCCACCGCCAGCCGCTACGGTGCCATGGGTATCGCCTACAACTTTGCCGTGGCAATTTTCGGCGGCACCGCTCCGCTGATCATGCAGGGCCTCATCACCCTCACCGGCGATGACATGATGCCTGCCTACTACCTGATGGCCACGTCCGCCATCGGAGCCGTCGCCATCGGCATCATGAAGGAATCGGCCCGGCGTCCCATGCCGGGGTCAATGCCCAGCGTGGCCAGTGAGGAAGAGGCCCGTGAGCTGGTTGAGACCCAGGATGAGAACCCGCTGCTGGATGTGGATTCGCTGCCGTTCGACTCTGCCGGAGAGGCCGGCGGAACAGCTGCGGCGGAGGACCGGGAACCGGCCCGCTAGGCTGGCTGCGCTTACTGCCGGGGCGCCGGTTGGGGTCCTTTTCCGGTGAGAAGGACCCCAACCGGTGCCTGAGTCAAGGCTTGAAGGCTCAACTGACGTGAGAGAATTGGCCCATGACCCAACAGCAGTCCGGCCCGTGGCTCACCCCGGAGGAACGCAGCGCCTGGCTGGCACTCTACGCCGTCGCCACGCGGCTGCCGGGAACCCTCGACGCCGATCTTTTCCGCCGGGCGCGAATCACGCTTTTCGACTACCACGTCCTGGCCATGACCTCGGAGGCCGAGGGGCGGCAGCTGGCCATGAGCGAGCTGGCTTCCCGTTCCAACGCGTCCCTCTCCCGCCTGTCCCACGTTGTGAAGAAACTCGAAGCGCGCGGCTGGATGCGCCGGTTCCCGTCACCCACGGACGCGCGGGTGACGACGGCGGCACTCACGGAAGAGGGCATGGCTGCCCTGGTGGACCTCGCCCCCGGGCACGTGGAGACTGTCCGGGAAGCAGTTTTCGACGCCTTGGATGACCGGGACGTGGAAGACCTGACCCGCGTAGGCACCAAAATCCTTACCCTGCTCGATCCGGCCTCGGACCGTCCGGGCGCCCCAACCGAAGGAACCTGAATGCGCCAGCCGCGGATACTGACCATCATCCTTGCCGGGGGATCCGGAGGAAGGCTCGGGAGCCTCACGGATACCCGGGCCAAGCCTGCCATGCCGGTGGGCGGTTCCTACCGGCTGATAGACATCCCGCTTTCGAACCTGCACAATTCCGGACTCAGCGACGTCTGGATCGTGGAGCAGTACGAGCCGAAGTCCCTGAACGACCATCTGGTCAGCGGGCGGCCCTGGGACCTGGACCGTACCAACGGCGGGCTGCGGGTGCTTCCGCCCTACCAGGGGTCCGAGGGGGAAGGGTTCGCCGAAGGCAATGCCGATGCCCTGTACCGGCAGGTGGGCTACATCCGCGAATATGATCCGGACCTGGTCCTGGTCCTCAGCGCGGACCACCTGTACCGGCTGGACTACCGGGATGTCATAGCCGCGCACACCTCGGCGGCTGCCGCGCTCACCGTGGTGAGCCACCGCATCAACCATGAACCGTCCGAGCACGGAGTCCTCGAAGTTGAGGGCGGCACGGTCACCGGGTTCGAGTACAAGCCTGAAAAGCCCAAATCGGACCTGATTGCCGCGGAAATTTTCCTCTACGACGCCGAAGTGCTGCTGCGGAGCCTGGAAGAACTCATGGAGCGCGACGGCAAACTGGAAGACTACGGCGACCAGCTCCTGCCTTACCTTGTAGAGCGGGAAAAGGTCATCGAACACCGGCTGGACGGCTACTGGCGGGACATGGGTACGCCGGACAGTTACCACCAGGCGCACATGGACCTGCTGGACGGGCATGGGATGGTCTTCGACGACCCGGCATGGCCCATCCTGTCCGCCACTCCGCGCCGCCTTCCCGCCTTCGTGGGCGCCTCGGCACAGATTGAAACCAGCCTCCTCGCTCCCGGATCGCGCGTGGACGGAAAAGTCGCCCGCAGCGTCGTCGGCCCGGACTGCCACGTCGAGCCCGGCGCCGAGGTGCACAGCTGCGTGCTGCTCGACGGCGTGCGCGTTATCAGCGGTGCGCGCCTGCGGAACATGGTGGTGGATTCGGGTGCCGTCGTGGGAGGCGCAACCGACCTCGACGGTGCGAAAGAGGACCCGGAAACCGGGATCGCCGTCGTGACCGCGGCGGGCGCACTGGAGAAGCCCTCCGCCGATTAGCCGGTTTGGCGCAGCGCTCCGCACCGTTTAGGATAGGAAGGCGTTAAGTCGCGCCCATGATCTGGTTCCGTCCCGCAAGGGCAGGGACCAGGACATTTGCGTGGCCGCCCGTATAAACCTAGAATTGAAGGCTGTCGCAGCGGAGTACTGCTGTGGCTGCCCGAACTTCACCGTCTTCCCCGCGGCGAGGCACTTCGGCTGGATCTCACCCCGCCAGGTCAACCTCCGGAAAGTCGCAGTAATAACGGTGTCAAAACTGGTGGCGGGACGCTCTTTATTGCAGGTGCCATGGCGGCATCGCCTGGTGCTTGTTTTTTGAGGACCGTCATATTTACTACAACTGGAGGAGAGATCATGGCAGCTTACTGCCAGGTAACCGGAGCTGTTCCCGGCTTTGGTCACAGCATTTCGCACTCGCACCGCCGCAACAAGCGTCGGTTCGACCCGAATATTCAGAAGAAGCGCTACTGGGTTCCGTCCCTGCGCCGCAACGTGACGCTGCAGGTTTCGGCCCGCGGCATCAAGACGATCGACGTCCGCGGCATTGACGCAGTCGTCACCGAACTCCTCGCGAAGGGTGTGAAGCTCTAGTGGCTAAGGACAAGGACGTTCGTCCGATCATCAAGCTGAAGTCGACCGCCGGCACCGGGTACACCTACGTGACCCGCAAGAACCGTCGTAACGACCCGGACCGCATGGTTCTGAAGAAGTACGACCCCAAGATCCGCCAGCACGTCGAATTCCGTGAGGAGCGCTAAGAATGGCAAAGAAGTCCAAGATTGCCCGCAACGAGCAGCGCAAGGTTGTTGTTGAGCGTTACGCTGCCAAGCGCCTCGAACTGAAGAAGACCCTGGTCGACCCGAACGCGACCGACGAAGCACGCGAAGCAGCACGCCTCGGCCTGCAGAAACTTCCCCGCAACGCTTCTCCGGTTCGCCTGCGCAACCGCGACCAGATTGACGGCCGCCCCCGGGGTACCCTCCAGAAGTTCGGTATCTCCCGCGTGCGTTTCCGCGACATGGCTCACGCCGGCGAACTGCCCGGCATCAAGAAGTCCAGCTGGTAAGCTCCGCTTTCCACGCCTGAAAAGGGCGGCAACCCCCGCGGTTGCCGCCCTTTTTGCATTCCCGCCCGTTGGCGGCATCCAAAACACCCCGAATATTGCCCAAAAAGCCGAGAAATCCGCGAAAAGCCGGGGTTTTCAGCGTGATTTAGGCGTCCAAGCTGGTAAGTTTTCGAACAGAGGCGGTTACGCATCCGTGAACCGCTCGCGCTAAACACCAGAGTCCAGGAGGACATAAATTGGCTATGAACCGCAGTGAACTTGTTGCCGCTGTCGCAGAGAAGTCCGGCAACAGCCAGACCGCCGTTAACGGCGTGCTCGATGCTGTCTTCGACATCTTCGCCACTTCCGTTGCCAACGGCGAGAAGATCACCATCCCGGGCTGGCTTGCTGTTGAGCGCACCGACCGTGCAGCTCGCCAGGGCCGCAACCCGCAGACCGGCGAAACCATTCAGATCCCGGCCGGCCACAGCGTCAAGCTGACCGCAGGCTCCAAGCTGAAGGCTGCTGTCGCCAAGAAGTAGCATTTTCGGTTTTCCCGGAAGGCCGGTACCGCATGGTGCCGGCCTTTCGTGTTCCGGGACCGCTGCGCGCCGGATGTCCGGCAGCCGGTGTCCAACCAGCGGCCGGAATTGGCCCAATTTTTACAAGGGGTAGAGAATGGATACCGTGCCAAACTCTGCCAAGCCCCACAACGCCCTGCCGGGCCGAGCTGCCGGACAGCTGTCCGAACCAGGACACCCCGCGCGCAACGGCTGGCTGGCTGCCGCTGCCGGTGTCATGGTCCTGGCCCTGGGTGTTGCGCTGCTCTTCACCGGTGCGGCCGCAGCGTCGCAGCTCTCGGATCCCGGGGCGCTGACGCGCTGGGGGCTGCCCGTCGCCAAGGCGCTGCAGAACGGTGCCGTCGCCGCAGTAATCGGCGCACTGGTGTTCGCCGTCTTCATTCTTCCCAAGCACGCCGGACCGCGGCTTGGCAAAGGCGAAAGGGAGACCCGCCCTGAGCATCCCGCCTTTACCCAGGCCATGTACCTGGCCTCAGGCGCCGCTGCGCTGTGGACGCTGTCCGCCATCGCGGTCATGCTCTTCACCTACTCGGATGTCTCCGGACTGCCGCTGAGCGCGGACCCGTCCTATACCGAGGGGCTTGCATCCTTCCTGACTGACTTCGCGACCGGCCGCGCCTGGCTGGCAGTCAGCATCATCGCCGCCGTCGTGACCACCCTGACCTTTGGCGTCCGTTCCCTGACGGGCCTGGCCCTCACTCTGATACTTGCTGCCGGTGGACTGCTGCCCATGGCACTGGTGGGCCACGCCGCCGGCGGTGACGACCACAGTGCCGCCGTGAACTCGATCGGGCTGCACCTCATCGGCGTCTGCGTGTGGATCGGCGGACTCATCGTCCTCGTTGTCATAGCCAGGCAGCTCGGCGACATCACCGGGGTGGTCCTGCGCCGGTTCTCGGCGCTGGCCGGCTTCGGCTTCGTCCTGGTTTCCCTTTCCGGCCTGGTCAATGCCTCACTCCGGATCACGTCCCTGGAGCAGCTCGATTCACGCTGGGGCGTGCTGGTGCTCTTCAAGGTGGCGGCCACGCTGGTCCTGGGCGTCTTCGGTTTCCTGCACCGGCGCTGGATCATTCCACAGCTGCCGGCCCAGGCCGCGGGGTCAACCAAGGCTGCGTCCGGACAGACGCAGCGCTCGATGAGCGCCCGCCGGGTGCTGTGGCAGCTCGCCGGCGTCGAACTGCTCATCATGGGCGCCATTTCCGGCGTCGCCGCGGCCCTGGCCCGGACGGCCCCGCCGCGGCCGGAGGAGCTGCCGCCGAACGCCTCCCCGGCGCGCATCCTCACCGGTTACGACCTGCCGCCGGAACTGACCGCTGAACGCTTCCTCACCGAGTGGCGCTTCGACTGGCTGTGGGTCGCGATCGCCGTGACGATCGGTGCTGCGTACGTGCTGGGTGTTATCAAGGTGCGCCGCCGGGGAGATAAGTGGTCACTGGTGCGGACGCTGTGCTGGCTGGTTGGCCTGGTTGCGCTGACCTATGTCACCTCCGGCGCACCGGCCGTGTACGGCATGGTGCTCTTCAGCACGCACATGCTTGGACACATGGCGCTGACCATGGTGGTGCCGCTGTTCCTCGTACTTGGCGCTCCGGTAACCCTGGCACTCAAGGCACTGACCCCGCGCAGGGACGGCAGCCGCGGCCTGCGCGAATGGATCCTGATCGCGGTGCATTCGCGGTATTCGAAGATCATCACGAACCCGATCTTCGCGGCAGTGAACTTTGCCGGCTCGATTGTGATCTTCTACTACTCGGACCTTTTCGGATTTGCGCTGCGCGAGCACGTGGGCCATGAACTGATGGTGCTGCACTTCCTGCTCACCGGCTACATCTTCATCCTGACCATGATCGGGATCGATCCGCTGCCCAACCGGGCACCCTACCCGCTGCGCCTCGTGATCCTGCTGGCCACGATGGCGTTCCACGCATTCTTCGGGGTGGCCGTGATGGGCCAGACCTCACTGATCCAGGCGTCCTACTTCGGCAACATGGGCCGTGACTGGGGCGTGAGCGCCCTGGAAGACCAGCAGTTTGGCGGAGCGATCATGTGGGGAATCGGTGAAGTTCCCACGGTTCTGGTGGCCATCGGAGTCGCTCTCCAGTGGTCCCGGACGGATGCACGTGAAACAAAACGCAAAGACCGTGCGGCCGAACGGAATAACGATGCTGAACTTACGGCTTACAACAACATGTTCGCCCAGCTGGCCGAACGTGATGCAAGGACAGACCAAGGAGAACGCAGATGACTGAAACGGTGCGCGCCGGATACCGCGTCCGGGCCTCCGAGCTGGAAGGCCGCAACTGGCTCAACACGGGCGGAAAGCAGCTGGGGCTGGAAGACCTCCGCGGCAAAATCGTCCTGCTGGACTTCTGGACTTTCTGCTGCATCAATTGCCTCCACGTCCTCGATGAGCTGCGGCCGCTGGAAGAGAAGTATTCCGATGTCCTGGTGACGGTGGGCGTCCACTCACCCAAGTTCGAGCATGAGGCCGATCCGGTGGCACTGGCTGCCGCCGTCGAACGCTATGAAATCCACCGCCCGGTCCTCGACGACCCGGAGCTGGCCACCTGGCAGGCCTACACGGCCCGCGCCTGGCCCACCCTGGTGGTCATCGACCCCGAGGGCTACATCGTGGCCCACCTCTCCGGTGAGGGCCACGCTGCCGGGCTTGAGTCACTGGTCTCCGAACTTGTGGCCGAGCACGAGGCGAAGGGCACCCTGCACCGCGGCGACGGTCCCTACGTTCCGGCCGAGGCCACCTCCGGCGACCTGCGGTTCCCGGGCAAGGCCGTAGCGCTGCCGGAGGGAACGTTCCTGGTGACGGACACCGGCCACCACAGGCTGGTGGAGCTGGAAGCGGACCTGTCCACCGTGCGCCGCGTCATCGGCGAAGGCACCAAGGGCTGGCGCGACGGCGATGCCGGCACGGCCCGGTTCAACGAACCGCAGGGTCTGGCCGTGCTCCCCGCAGCCGTTGCGGAGACCCTGGACTACGACGTGCTCGTGGCAGACACCGTCAACCACCGCCTGCGGGGCGTGAACCTCGCCACCGGGGCTGTCACCACCGTGGCCGGCAACGGCGTCCAGCGGCTGCTTGATGCTGAAAACCAGTCCGAGCCGGCCTCCACGGATCTGGGAACCGATCCGCTGGGAACGTCCCTCTCCTCACCATGGGACGTGCTGTGGTCCACCGCCCTGGGCCAGGCCGTGGTCGCCATGGCTGGAACCCACCAGATTTTCACCTTCGATCCCGCCACCGGCGCGACGTCCATCCTGGCCGGCACCGGCCTTGAAGGACTGCTTGACGGCGACGGCGACGCGGCGTGGTTCGCGCAGTCCTCGGGGCTGGCCCAGGACGCTGAAGGCAGCATCTGGGTTGCCGACTCCGAGACGTCCGCACTGCGTCGGCTGCGTTTCGACACCTCCGCCGCAGGCAGGCCCGCCGTCAGGGTGGACACCGCCGTCGGCGCCGGGCTGTTCGATTTCGGCTACCGCGACGGCGACGCTTCCGAGGCACGCCTGCAGCACCCGCTGGGAGTCGCTGTCCTTCCGGACGGCTCCGTGGCGATCGCCGACACCTACAACGGCGCCGTGCGCCGCTACGATCCGGCGACGCAGACCGTCTCCACCCTTACCCGCGGCCTTGCAGAGCCCTCGGGGGTCCTGGTGGACTCGACGCGTGACGAGCCGCTCCTGGTGGTCGTGGAGGCCAACAAACACCAGCTGGTCCGGCTGCCCATCCCCAAGGAAGCGCAGTCCGTGGACGAAGGGGCCCGGCAGACCCAGCGGCCCAAGACGGCCATGGAGCCGGGAACCGTGGGACTGACCGTCCGGTTCGCTGCACCCAAGGGGCAGAAGCTTGATGACCGCTGGGGAGACCCGACTCAGCTGAAGATCTCTTCCTCCCCGGAAGAGCTGCTGGTTTCCGGCGGCGGAACTGCCGTCGGGCTGGTCCGTGACCTGGTGCTCTCCGATTCTGTTCCCGAGGGAGTCCTGCACATCACCGCCCGCGCTGCGGCCTGCGACGGCGAACCAGGGGGAGAGATCCCGGACCACGCCGCCTGCCACCTGTACCAGCAGGACTGGGGGATTCCCGTGGTCATGCAGGCCGGCGGGGAAACGGAGCTGACCCTGGACCTCCGCGGCCTCGACTAACCACCATCGAGATAACAGAAACTGCCCGTATCCGGCCGGATACGGGTAGTTTCTGTCATCTCGATATTTTGAGGGGGACCTAGTCGATGACGGCGGTCAGCGATACCCCGGCGTCGGTGACGGATAACCGGGCACCGAAGGTGAAGTCCTTCTCCTCGACGAGCGGGCTCTGCGCACCGGAGAAGAGATCGGTCTGGGTGGCGCTCACGCGGGCCTGGCCCTGCAGCGGGGCCAGTACCCAGTGCCCGTCAGCGGGAGAAATCTCCACCGTGGGGTATTCGAGGATCTCCCAGGTGATCGGCGGCTCAACACGGTTGTCCGTGAGGTGGTAGAACGGGCACCCCGGAGGTGCCAGGCGGTTCTGCTCGCCGGCGCAGTTGTCCAGGAATTCGCGCACCCGGGCGTCAACCGTCTTGACCAGTTCCTCGGTGGCCTGGCTGCGCAGCGTCAGGTCCTGCGAGTCACCCGGCCCTGCCAGGACCGCCGACTGCTCCGGTGCCTCGAAGTATCCGCTGGTGTATGAGGCCGCTACCCGGGAGGGATAGAACGCGGCGAAGGTGTTGCTGCCTTCGGGCAGCAGGACACGGGTCCCGTTGAGCTCTGCCTCGTTCTGGTTGGGCGCGTTGATGCGCACAGTGGGCAGGCCCTGGGGCCGGAATGACCATTCGTCGAAGAACATCCACCGGGTGCCGGTCTGCTCCAGCTCAAAGGTGGACTGCTGTTCAGTGCCGTCCAGCCGGTAGCTGACCACAACGTCGGTTCGCCCGTCCGCGGAGGTGGAGACCTCCTCCATGCCGAGCACCTCAAGGCCTTCAGTGGAAGCACGCAGCGCGTCCGAGTCCAGCAGGGCCGCGTTGGCCTGGGGCACCTCAGCGTTGAGGATGCCCAGGGCCAGGGCGCCGTTGCCGTCCTGGAGCGCCTGGAAATAGTCCTCCACCTGCTTGGCCGGGCCGTAGACTTTGGCGTTCACGAGCCAGACCACGACGACGGCGGCCGCAATGGAGAGCATGAGGGCAGTGAGCCAGATGGTGACTGCCTTAATTACCGGTGATGATGCCTGCACGCTCTTACGTTACCTGCCGTTTCCGTGCGCAGCTGACCGAAGGTCCCGCAGAGGGAGGGTTCTCCGGCCAGCTGCGGGCGGCTAGGAGTCGGCGGCGCTGGCCGCCGCTTCCTTCACTTCCTCGCGTGCCATGGCGATCTCTTCAGCCCGCCGCTCGTTGGCTTCCTCCGTCAGCTCCGCTCCGGCTTCCGGGTCCCGGGTCAGGTTCTCACCGGTCTCCGGATCGAAGATGTGGATCTTCCGGGTGTCCAGCCAGAGCTCTGCCTCGCGTCCGCCGCGCACCCGGCTGGCGGCGTCGAGCGTCACCACAATCTGCGGGCGCAGTTCGTCAGCGTCCATGTCCCGGGCCAGGTTGTCCAGCAGCTCACGGACTTCCGGCGTGGGGTCGAAGTGGATGTAGCCGTACTGCTCATTGCCCAGCCACTCGGTATGGGTGATCTGGGCGGTGAAGGTGGACCCGTTGGCTTTTTTGTCCCCTTCGACGAGGGACGCGTCCTCGAAGAACTCCGGCCGGATACCCACCAGCACCACCTTCTTGCCGGCGGCCTTGGCTGCTTTGTCCTCCGGAATTCGAATGTCCCCTACGGCAGTCTCCAGGACGTTGCCTTCCTTGATGGTGGCTGGGAGGAAGTTCATCGACGGAGATCCGATAAAGCCGGCGACGAACAGGTTGACCGGCTGCTCGTAAAGCTCCCGGGGGGAGGCCACCTGCTGGAGGATGCCCTTCTTCAGGACGGCTACCCGGTCACCGAGGGTCATGGCTTCGGTCTGGTCGTGGGTTACGTAGATGCTGGTGACGCCGAGGCGCCGCTGCATCTGCGAGATCTCCGAACGCATTTGGCCGCGCAGCTTGGCGTCCAGGTTGGAGAGCGGCTCGTCGAACAGGAATGCGTCTGCCTGCCGGACGATCGCCCGGCCCATGGCCACACGCTGCCGCTGCCCGCCGGAGAGGTTCGCAGGCTTGCGGTCCAGGTGCTCGGTGAGCTCCAGGGTGGCAGCTGCGTCATTCACCAGCTTCTTGACCTGCTCCTCGTTGTATTTCCCCTTGTTCAGCCTGAGGGGGAAGGCGATGTTCTCGAACACCGTCAGGTGCGGATACAGGGCATAGTTCTGAAACACCATGGCCAGGTTCCGGTCCCGGGGGGCCTTGTCATTGACGCGCTCTCCGTTGATCAGCAGGTCACCGGAGGTGATGTCCTCCAGCCCCACGATCATCCGAAGCAGGGTCGACTTGCCGCAGCCGGAGGGGCCCACCAGGATGATGAACTCACCGTCGGCAATGTCCAGGCTGATGTCGTTGACAGCCGGAAAGCCGTCCCCGTACTTCTTGACGAGATTGTTGAGCGTAATAGATGCCATGCTCATGGCTCCTTTTCTAGTACCTTGCGTCTGGGGGCTAGCCCTTGACGGCGCCCTGGGTTAGTCCGGAAACGATCTGTCGCTGGAACAGCAGTACAAGCACAACGACCGGGATGGTCACAATGATCGCGGCTGCGGAAATCGCTCCGGTTGGCGCTTCGAACTGGGAAGCGCCGGTGAAGAATGCCAGAGCTGCAGGCACCGGCCGCGCAGCCGAGGTAGAAGTGAGCGAAATCCCGTACACGAAGTCGTTCCAGGCGATGAAGAACGCGATGATTGCTGTGGTGAAGACACCGGGAGCGGCGAGCGGAACGATCGCTTTCCGGAACGCCTGCCAGGTGGTGGCGCCGTCGACCTGCGCTGCCTGCTCCAGCTCCCAGGGAATCTGGCGGAAGAACGCTGCCAGGGTCCAGATGGAGATGGGCAGGGTGAGGGAGAGATAGGGGATGATCAGCCCGGGCCAGGTGTCGTAGAGGCCGATGTTCCGCCAGAGATTGAACAACGGCGTGACGATCGAGATGACGGGGAAGATCGAGACGCCCAGGGCTGTGGTCAGCACGAGCTTCTTGCCCGGGAAGTCCAGGCGGGCAATCGCGTAGGCGCAAAGAGTGGCCAGTACGACGGCGATGAATGTGGCGATCAGCGAGATGCCGACCGAGTTCCGCAGCGCGGAGAGGAACAGCTCCTGGGCGTCGCCGACCAGGATCTGCTCATAGTTCACCGTGGACCAGTTGGTTGGCAGGAAGGTGCCGGAGGTCAGGTCGCTGGGGAGCTTGAACGAGGTCGCGAAAATGGAAGCGACGGGGAACAGTGCATAGATGATCACCAGGATCGAGATGATGGTCCAGGTGACGCGTGTGCGTATCGGTGACGATTTCATTTAGTTGCCCCCTCGTGCGCCGGTCAGGTCCACCTTGAAGAGCTTGATCGCAATGAAGCAGATCAGGATCACGCAGAGGAACAGCAGGACGGACACCGCGGAACCCATACCGATCTCCAGCCGGGTAATGGATGTGCGGTATGCCAGCAGCGACAGTGTTTCAGTGCCGTACGCACCCTTGGTCATGATGTAGACGTTGTCGAAGATCCTGAAGGCATCGAGTGCGCGGAACAGGACTGCCACCATGATGGCGGCCTTCATATTCGGGACGATCACCCGGGTGAACCGCTGCCACCAGGTTGCGCCGTCGACTTCCGCCGCTTCGGTCAGCTCGCCGGGAACCTGCGCCAGACCGGCCAGCAGCAGCAGTGAGATGAACGGCGTCGTCTTCCAGATTTCCGAAGCCATGATGACCGTGATGGCGGTGCCGAAGTCAGCGAACCAGTTCAGGTCGGTGCTGATCCCCGGGACCCAGCTGAACCAGTGGTTCACATACCCGGAGTTGATGTCGAAGGCGTAGAACCAGGCAAAGGCTGACACCACGGTGATGATGCCGTAGGGCACCAGGATGGCGGTTCGCAGCCAGCCTCGGACGGCCTTGAGTGCGCTGTTCATCACCATGGCCAGCGCGAAGCCGAGAATCAGCTCGATGATCACGGTGACCACGGTGATGAGCAGGGTGACACCCAGGTCCCGCCAGAACACCTCATCCGTGAGGATGGTGGCGTAGTTGCTCAGGAAGACGAACTCCCTGTCATCCGGCGCCGTGAGGCGGTACTTGAAGAGGGAGTCCCACAGTGCCAGGAGGATGGGATAAGCCGTCACGGCCAGCATGATGATGAATGCGGGCCCGGCCAGCCAGAACCCCAGCCGGCGTTCAGCCTTGGCCCGGTCGCTCAGCCCCGGGCTTCGTCCTCTGGGGCTGCCGCTGGCCGCGGCACGTGTTTCGACTGACGTACTCATAGCAGCCTCTCTCCCTTCAGGACCGCAAGAATGAACTCCTGGCTCGTTGCAGGAGTTGTCTCAGGGTCGACGTCCTGCGGCGGCGTCCAGGTCTGCTGGATGCCGGTGGAGATTTCGTTGTAGTAGGGAGTCTGAGGGCGGGGCTTGGCCAGGTCGAGCGACTCGCGGATAGTTCCGGCCATGGGGAAGGTGTCAACGACTTCCGGATCGTTGTAGGCGTCCGGGTTGGAGGGCGGATTGCCGTTCGTGGCAAAGTAGTAGGCCTGGTTTTCCGGGCTGACGATGCACTCAATCGCCTTGAACGCCAGATCCGGGTGCTTGCTCTTGGACCCGACGCCCAGATCGATGCCGCCCAGCGGGGGAGCGGTTTCCTCGCCCTCGTTGACCTGCGGATAGAGGGCCCACCCAATGTCGTCGATCAGGGAAGCAGGCAGCGCCCCTTCCTCGACAGCCGCGTTGGTCGCCGGCCAGACGAAGGGGTAGTTGACCATGAAGGCGCCCTTGTCGCCCTGGAACTGGATCATGGAGAAGTTCTCGGTCTGGGTTGGAAGGCCCGGACCGCCGAGGCCCTCCTTGCCGATGGCTGAGACGATCTCCGCCGCCTTCCTGCCTGCGTCGGAATCGATCCCGAGCTGGATCTCGTCGGCAGGGGCGTCCGGGTTCTCCACGATCTGCCCGCCTGCCGATTCGATCAGCGCGTTGACCCAGACGGTCATTGACTCGGCCCGGGCGCCCTGGACGCTGAGGTACTTGTCCTGGCTGGCTACGGCCTCCATCAGTTGGTCCCAGGTGACGGGCTGGCTCATATCCAGGCCGGCCGCCTCCGCCACTGACTTGCGGTACCAGAGAATCTGCGTGTTGGCCCAGAACGGTACGGCGACTACCTCGTCCTTCCAGGTAGCGCCGGCAAGGGCGCCTTCCAGGACGTTGGCGGTGGTGCGCTCGCGTACATCATCGGGGATCGGCGCCAGGTAGCCCGGTTCCGCGTATTCAGGGACGTTGGGCGGATCCAGGCTCATGATGTCCATGCTGGTGTCACCCGCAGCGAGCCGCCGCGCCAGCTGCTCCCTCTGCGACGGGGCATCGTTGGGAAGGAGTGAAGTCTCGATGGTGTACTCCCCGTTCGAAGCGTCAGTGCAGCGCTTCGCCAGCTCGGCCTGGCCGCCGTCGTCCGGGTTGATGTACCACGTCAGGGTAGGCGTTGAGCCGGAATCCGAACTGCAGCCCGCCAGCAGCGTGGCGCCGACGGCGAGGGCGAACCCCGCAGCTGCAGACTTTTTCATCCGGTGTCTGCCGTGATGTTTTGCACCTTGTGGCATGGGTATATGCCTCCACCTCGTCGTAGGCACGGACTTCAGTGATGTTCCGCGAAAGGAAGCTCAGCAACCTTTCGATCGACCATATGCCCAACGAGGTGCATTGCGCCACAGTTCTGGAGGCAAACCCGCTAAAGCGCAGGTTGCAGGGGAACGAACCGTTATCCAACCGTGTCCGGGGCGGGTAAACAGTCCGCGGGAGGCGTTTCCGCGCGCGGAAACCAAGTGGTGCGCCCGTAGGCCGGTACGGGGAGGCGGGAGGCGGGAGGCTCAGGAAACGGAGGCAGCGAGCGGCGGGCGCTGTGTGCCGGGGGTGATCGCCTCGGCGGGATCGGTGCCGAGCTCGATGATGCGGTTGCTGCCGTCAACATGGACCACCACGGGAACGTAGGCGCGTGCCTCTTCGGTACTCATATCCGCGTAGGTGATCAGGATGACCTTGTCCCCGATGTTGACCAGGTGCGCTGCCGCCCCGTTGATGCCGAGGACACCGGAACCGCGTTCACCGGCGATAGTGTACGTTTCGAGCCGGGAACCGTTGTCTACATCCACGATCGAAACCAGTTCGCCGGGAAGAATGTCCGCTGCTTCAAGCAGGTCCACATCCACGGTCACGGAGCCTACGTAGTGGAGGTTGGAATGGGTCACGGTGGCACGGTGGATCTTCGACTTAAACATTTTGCGGTTCATAGCGTGTTCAAGTCTACGCCCGGCCCGGTACTTCCCGAAGGACAAAGAAAAGCGACTCCGGCCCGGGCCGGAGTCGCTGGCAAGACAACACATGGGAGCGGGCGACGGGAATCGAACCCGCGTATCGAGCTTGGGAAGCTAGCGCTCTACCATTGAGCTACGCCCGCACTGGCCGGTGAAGCACCGGCACAACAAACCACTTTACATGTCTTTGGCACCAGCAGCATAAAGCCGTCTCGGCTGGCCTGACGTGGTGTCCTAGGCCGGACGGGCCTCTTCGCCGTCCCGTGCCCGCTCTACCAGTTCCCGCCAGCGCCCTTTGAGGGATGTCTCGGGAATGGTGACGGCCTGCTGGCCCACGCTGATCTCATACGTGAATCGGTCCGGGCCGCCGGCAGATTCTTCCGGCGGCTCCCGGAGCAGGGGAAGCCAGCGTTCCTCGGCTTCCTCGGAACTCACCTCGCTGCTCCAGGTGCGCCGCATTCCAGCCATGCCTCCGGTACGCACCACAACCAGTCTCATACCATGACATTAACCTCTTGCCATGCGGCCTGCACAGCGGAACTTTCTTCGCTCCCGGCCCCATAGCGCTTTTCAGCCGCCGTAATGGTCGCCGCAGCGAAGACTGAAAACGTGCAGTCCGCCGGAAAGTTGGGCTCCGTGATCGTGTCATACCAAACCTGGCCTGCCCGTTCCCAGGCATAGCCGCCCAGCCGCACCGAGGCGAGGTAGAAAGCGTGGTTCGGGATTCCCGAATTCAGGTGCACGCCGCCGTTATCCGATGCTGTTTCAATAAAACCGGACATGTCCGCAGGCTGGGGATCCTTACCCAGCACGTCGTCGTCGTACGCGGTTCCCGGAGCAGCCAGGGACCGGAGCGCAGAGCCGCTGACTTCCGGCGTGAACAGGCCCTCGCCGACCAGCCACGACGCTTCGGCGGCGGTTTGTCCCAGGAGCTTCTGCTCCACCAGGCTGCCGAAAACGTCCGCTACCGATTCGTTCAGCGCCCCGGCCTGGTCCTGGTACACCAGTTTGGCGGTGTACTGGATGACGCCGTGGGTCAGTTCGTGGCCGATCACGGTCAGCGATTTGCTGAACCTTTCGAAGACCTCGCCGTCACCGTCGCCCAGGACCATCTGTGCCCCGTCCCAGAACGCGTTGTCATAGTCGCGGCCGTAGTGCACAGTCGCCAGGAGCGGCTGGCCCGCACCGTCAACGGAGGAACGCCCATAGGCGTCCTCAAACAGTGCGTAAGTGGCTCCCAGGCCGTCATAGGTCTCATCGACGGCGGGATCCCCGCTCGGCGCGGAGCCTTCGGGGCGTACCTCCCTGCCGGGCAGTTCCTGCCGCTGCATGGCGTCGAAGACAGTGCGGCGGAGCTTGGGGCTGAAGGCGGTGCCGGGCGACGGCGCCTTGGCAGTACGGCCGAGCTGCCTGGTTTCGGCCACGGAGGTGAACTCCATAAGCGTGCGCCGGGCAGCCTCGGCGGCAGCAGCCAGCCGGTCGGGACGTTCCGCTATCCGGGAGAGCAGATACGGCGGAACGATCGAGCATTTCGTTGCGGATGCTGGGAAACAGGTCACTTTACAGCCCTCCATCTGTAGTGAGTTTCCCCAGAGTAGACGCCGCCACCCACACGGCAAGGCCGAGGCGGGCAAAACCGGGCCGCATTGGCCAAAGGACTACCTAAACGGTGCCCGCTCAGCCGCAGGGACTAGGCTCCGCCCGGATCCGTTCCCTCAGCGGGGCCGCCGCCAAAAGCGGCGACGACGGCCTGGACGCCTTCGGGGCCGAGCTCCAGTCCCAGGGAATTTCCGGGATTGATGGCCAGTCCGTAACCCGGAGCGATGCTGCGCAGCGTCGCCTCACCGGATGCCTTCACCATGATGGGGGCGGTGTCCCGGATGCGCTGCGGAATCCGCTGCGCGTCGGTGAAGGTGGCAGCGACGGGGGCGGCGCCCTCGGGGGACTTCAGGACCAGCGCCTGGAAACTTGCCGGGTCATCCTCGACAGTCAGCCGGCCGACGCTGAGCAGTTCGGAGTTCCAGATGGCCGTGATGACGTCATGGTTGCTGATCGCGCCGGACTGTCCGGAGACGATGGCTTCTTCCAGTGCCGTGGCGGGCTCGGGAGCGCTGGGCCGGGAATCTGCTCCGGTGCCGGTTTCCTGCGCGGTGCCGTCCATGCCGGCGTTGCTGTTCTCGGTGCCGTTGTCCAAGGGGACCTCCTCTGGAGGGTCGGATGCATAAACCGCCAGTCTTCCACAGCCCTGCCGTGGCGCAGAAGCTGCAGGCAGGGAGCTGCGGTTACCGTGAATCCCAGCACCGCAGTACTCAGGGCGTGGGCCCGCCAACCAGCTACCTATGGAGCAGCGATGAGCGTAGACCGGAATACAAGGGACCTGGAACCGGAAATCGAGCGGGATTTCAGCCGGAAAATGAGCTACGGGTCTTATCTGGGACTCGACGAGCTGCTCTCCGCACAGCATCCGGTCAGCAGCCACCATGACGAGATGCTCTTCATCATCCAGCACCAGACCTCAGAGCTGTGGCTGAAGCTGGTGCTGCATGAGCTCAGGGGCGTGCGGTCGCGGCTGATGGCTGATGACCTCCGCTCGGCCATGAAAGGCATCGCCCGCATTAAGCACATCCAGCGCTCGCTGACCGAACAGTGGTCCGTGCTGGCAACGCTGACGCCGTCGGAGTACGCCGGGTTCCGGGGCGAACTTGGCGCTTCCTCAGGTTTCCAGTCCTACCAGTACCGTGCCGTGGAGTTCCTGCTGGGCAACAAGAACGCGGCCATGCTGGAGGTTTTCCGTTCGGACCCGCAGGCGCAGGAACTGCTCGCGGAGCTGCTCTCGGAAACCAGCGTGTACGACGAATTCATTGCGGCTCTGGCCCGGCGCGGCTATCCCGTGCCGCAGAGCCTGCTGGAACGGGACGTCACACAGGCGCACGTCTTCGACGCATCCCTGATGGACATATTTCGCAGCGTGTATGAGAACCCCGCGGAGAACTGGGACATCTATGAGGCCTGCGAAGAGCTCGTGGACCTGGAGGACAATTTTCAGCTGTGGCGCTTCCGCCACCTGCTTACCGTGCAGCGCACCATCGGCATGAAGCGGGGCACCGGGGGATCCTCCGGCGCCCACTTCCTGCGCAGTGCACTTGACCTGACGTTTTTCCCCGAGCTCTATGCCGTCCGCACCGAAATTAAGCAGACTTGAGGATGCGCTATTTTTAGAAGGTGCTGATATCTGACCGCGACATTCGAGCCGAAATTGCCGACGAGCGGATCGTCCTTGATCCCTATGACCCGGCAATGGTCCAGCCCTCCAGCGTTGACGTGCGGATCGACCGCTACTTCCGCCTTTTCGACAACCACAAGTACGCTCACATCGACCCGTCCCTGGACCAGCCGGACCTCACCAGGCTGGTGGAGGTGGCTCCGGACGAGCCCTTCATCCTGCACCCGGGTGAGTTCGTCCTTGGTTCGACGTATGAGCAGGTCACCCTTCCCGATGACGTCGCCGCCCGGCTTGAGGGTAAATCCTCGCTGGGCCGGCTCGGGCTGCTGACCCACTCGACCGCAGGGTTCATCGACCCCGGCTTCTCCGGCCACGTAACCCTCGAGCTCTCCAACATGGCCACCCTCCCCATCAAACTGTGGCCGGGCTCGAAGATTGGCCAGCTGTGCTTCTTCCGCCTCTCCTCCCCGGCTGAGCACGCCTACGGCTCCGGTGCGTACGGTAACCGTTACCAGGGCCAGCGGGGCCCGACGGCGTCGCGCAGCTACCAGAACTTCCACCGCACCAGCATCTAGGGGCGGGAAGGCTGCGGGAGCTCCCGCACTGTGGACACCGGCACGGCACGGTGAAAGATTGTGCGCATGGAACCTGCAGAACCAGAAGAGCTAACGGATTACCTGGCAGCCCTGGATCACCCGATGTCCTCCGTGGTGCGTCACCTTCGTGCGGCCATACTCTCCGTGGATCCCCGGATTCACGAGAACATCAAGTGGGGCGCTCCGAACTTCGCCCTGCATGATGACTTTGCGACCTTCAGCCTCAGGCGCCCGGAGAACATCCAGGTTGTCCTTCACACCGGTGCCCGGCCGAAGCCCGACCACCGTGAAATCACCGTTACCGATCCGCGCAAGATGCTCCGGATGGCCGGTCGGAACAGGGGAGTAATAACTCTCTCCAACCGGGCGGCTGCCGAAGCAGCGATGGGTGACTTCACCGACGTCGTCCGTCAGTGGGTGGCCCAGCTCGAATAACCGCTAGACCTCCGGGACCACGGCCTTGGGTGTTTGCCCCGGGGCCCGCACGGGCAGCAGCGCCAGCAGCCCCAGCAGCAGGACGAGCAGGATCCCGATGATGCCGTAGCGCTGCGCCCCGAAGACGGCGATGAAAGCGGCGAACAGCGAAGGGGCCAGGAAACTGACCGCGCGGCCCGTGGTGGCATAGAGCCCAAACAGCTCCGACTCCTCTCCGTCCGGGGCGAGCCTTGCCAGGAAGGCGCGCGAGGCGGATTGGGCTGGCCCCACGAAGAGGCACAGCAACAGGCCGAAGATCCAGAACGTGGTGTCCCCGGTCCACTCGAGCCCAAAGAGGCTTACGTCTCCGGCGCCGAGGAGGGCAATGGTGGAGCCGGCCAGCAGCAGGCCGGTCAGGGCTCCAACGATCACGGGTTTGGGGCCGATCCGGTCATCGAGGAAACCACCGGCAAAGGAGCCTGCCGCTGCCACAATGTTTCCGAAGATGGCGAACATGATCACCTGGGACAGCTCCCAGCCGAACGTCCCGGCTGCGATGACCCCGCCGAAGGTGAACACGGCGGCGAGGCCGTCCCGGAACACGGCGCTGGCCAGCAGGAAATAGATCGTGTGCGGGCTGGTTCTGTAGATGGCCCTGATGCGGCGGAACAGCAGGCCGTAGGACGCGATGAAGCCGATCTTCGCCGCGCGGGTCCGCGGAACCTCTGGAACCGTGAAGAAGATGGGCAGTGAAAAGATCAGGAACCATACGGCGGAGAAGAGCGCTACCGCCCGGATGTTCTGGCCGTCCTCGGACGTGACGCCAAACCAGCCGACGTCCGGATTGATGAATCCCACGAGAACCAGCGCCAGGGCCGCGATTCCGCCCACGTAGCCCATGGCCCAGCCGAACCCGCTGACCTTGCCGATGGTTGACGGCGTCGAAACCTGCTTGAGCATGGCGAAGTAGTTGACGTTGGCGAATTCGAAGAACACGTTCGCCAGGGCGATCAGCGCGACGCCGAGCAGCAGGAAATTCTCGCTCGGATAGACGAAGAAACACAGGCCGGTGGCAATACACACGGCCACTGTGTTGACGCCCAGCCAGAGCTTCCGCCGCCCGCCGGCATCGGAACGCTGCCCCGCTACGGGAGCGAGCACCGCCACCAGGACACCGGCCACGGCCAGACCTGCCCCGAGGACGGCTGATGCGTGATCTTCGCCACCAAATGAATCCGAGGTGAGGTAGACGGTGAACACGAACGTGGTCATGACGGCGTTGAAGGCAGCCGATCCCCAGTCCCAGGAGGCCCACGCCCAGACCTCCCGCCGGCGCGCCTGTGCGGGGGCGCCTGGGTGCCCGGGGGTTGCGTGCGTCATCGAAGCCATGTTCCAGATGCTAACGGGCAAACGCGGATGAGAGGTGAACGGACGCGGTCCTCTGTGTTCTTGGGCTGAATATGACCGGTGCGTATGCCTCCGGTAGAATAAACAAAGCCCTTGACCCGACGTTGATAACTAAAGCTGTGTTCTGACCTGTAAGGCCCATTAGAGAACCCGGGAGATCTACGTGCTGTTTGTGCTCACCGTTCTATTTGCGGTGGCACTCGTGGCGCCCTTATTCTTCCGCCGAATGGGCAGGTCTGCCTTTTACCTGCTGGCTGCGGTTCCCGCCGGAGCGTTCATGTGGCTCATGGCCACGTACCCCCGGTACATCGACTCGGACCAGTCCCTCGCCTCCGGTGCTCCCAATGCGCCGCCGTCGGTCATCCTCAACTGGATCCCGGACCTGCGCGTTGAACTGGCGTTCCGCATGGACGCGCTCTCCGCAGTCCTGGCGATCCTCATCCTGGGCGTCGGCTCACTGGTCCTGTTCTACTGCGCCCGCTACTTCCGCCCTGAAGATCCCAAGATGGGCAGTTTCGGTGCACAGCTGCTGGCCTTCGCGGCGGCAATGTTCGGTTTGGTGACGGCGGATGACCTGATCCTGCTGTTCATCTTCTGGGAACTGACAACAATCCTGTCCTACCTGCTGATCGGTTACGCAGCGCACCGCCTTTCGGCCCGCCGCGCAGCACTGCAGGCGCTGATCGTGACCACTTTCGGCGGCCTGGCAATGCTGGTGGGCATGATCATGCTCGGCTCGGCAGCCGGAACCTACCGAATCTCCGAGATCATGGCCATGGCGCCGGAGCTTGCAGCCAGCGGCGTCATCGTCGATGTCGCGGTGGTGCTGCTGCTGCTCGGTGCGGTGTCCAAGTCTGCGCTGTTCCCCTTCCACTTCTGGCTCCCCGCGGCGATGGCTGCGCCCACCCCGGTCAGTGCCTACCTGCACGCCGCAGCAATGGTCAAGGCAGGCATCTACCTGGTGGCCCGGCTTGCCCCCGGTTTCTGGGAGACCGCCTACTGGACCCCCGTCGTCACCGTGCTGGGGCTGGCCACCCTGCTGCTGGGTGGCTGGCGGGCACTTCGCCAGCATGACCTGAAGCTGATGCTCGCCTACGGCACCGTCAGCCAGCTTGGGTTCCTCACCCTGGTGGTGGGCCTGGGCAACCACGAGGCAGCCCTGGCAGGCATGGGGCTGCTCCTTGCACACGGCTTCTTCAAGGCAACGCTATTCCTGGTGGTGGGCATCATTGACCATCAGGCCGGAACCCGGGACATCCGCAAGCTCTCCGGCGTCGGGCGTTCAGCTCCCATCCTGGCCGTTGTGGCCGCCATCGGGGCTGCCTCCATGGCCGGGCTGCCTCCGCTGCTCGGGTTTGTGGCCAAGGAATCGGTCTACGAGACCTACGTCCACTTCGCCGAGGAACAGGGCACGCCCACGGCGATCGTCCTGCTCGTTGGCGTGGTTGCGGGCGCCATCCTGACCTTCGCGTACAGCTGCCGGTTCGTGTGGGGCGGGTTCGCCTCCAAGGAGTCCTGCAAGCCGACGGCGTTCAAAGCGATTCCGTGGCCGTTCCTGGCACCCCCCGCCATCCTGGCCGCCGTCACGGTCTTTTTCGGCCTTTGGCCCAAGCCGCTGGATACGATCATCGCCCCGTACGCGGACCTGTACCCCCTTGAAGGCGAGGCCACGCACCTGGCGCTCTGGCACGGTTTCACCCTTGCCCTGGGCCTGACCGCCCTGACGATCGCTGCCGGAACACTGCTGTTCTTCCAGCGCACCCGGGTGGAGAAGATCCAGGCCAGCATGGCCAGCCCGCTCGACGCGGAACGTTCCTACCGTGGCCTAATCGGCATCCTTGACGACGTCGCGGTGTGGGTTACCGGACGTACGCAGCGCGGTTCGCTGACCTTCTACCTGTTCGTCATCCTGAGCATGGCGATCGTCACGCCGCTGAGCGTCGTCCTGCTCCGCGGAGCGCCGCTGCCTGAGCAGTTCCACTGGTTCGATTCACCGCTGCAGGCCGTGATCGGCGCAGCGATGGTGATCGGCGCCGTCGGCGCGGCCCGCGCCAACAAGCGGTTCCTGGCCGTGCTCATGGTCAGTGTCAGCGGCTACGGCCTCGCCCTGATCTTCGCCCTGCAGGGTGCTCCTGACCTGGCACTGACCCAGATGCTGGTCGAAACCATTGTCCTCGTCGCCTTCGTCCTGGCGCTGCGTTCCCTGCCGGCCCGGCTTTGGAAGCGCGAGCCCACCGGCCAGCGGCTGCTGCGGGCCGGGCTGGGAATCGCGTTCGGTGCCGCAATGGTGTTCTTCGCCATGACCGCCATGGCGTCCCGCGTGGCTGAACCAATTTCGCTGTCCTATCCGGAACTCGCCTACAAGGGCGGAGGCGGACTGAACATCGTCAACGTGACCCTCGTGGACATCCGCGCGTGGGACACCTTCGGTGAGCTGTCCGTGCTGGCCATGGCGGCCACCGGTGTTGCCTCCCTGATCTTCATCCGGGGCCGGGGTGACAAGCGCCGCCGCGCCGACGAGGTGGCCACCGGGTCCGTGGACCGCGGGCGTGAACACTTCGCTTCCTCCGAGCGGGAAGCAGCCACCCTGGCACTGGCCCGGAAGTTCTCTTCCGTTGCCCGCGAGGCGTGGCTGGTAGCTGGCCGTACGCTGGCCCCGGAACGCCGGTCCATCATCTTCGAAGTGGTTACCCGGCTGCTGTTCCACTCGGTAATCATCTTCTCCATCTACCTGCTCCTCGCCGGCCACAACACCCCGGGCGGCGGGTTCGCCGGCGGTCTGATGGCAGGCCTGGCGCTGACCATCCGCTACCTTGCAGGCGGACGTTTCGAACTCGCCGAGGCCACCCCGGTCAGCGCCGGAACCCTGCTGGGTGGCGGCCTGGGCCTGGCAGCACTCTCCGCAGCCGCGCCGCTGTTCTTCGGCGGGCAGGTGCTGCAGAGCGCCATCATCGAGTTGACCTGGCCGGTCTTCGGCGACATCAAGTTCGTCACGTCCACCATCTTCGACATCGGCGTGTACCTGGTGGTGGTTGGCCTGGTGCTGGACGTCCTGCGCAGCCTCGGCTCGGAGATTGACGAACGCTCCGAGGGCGGGTCAGACACTGACGACGACGAGGACCTGGTGGAACCCGAACCCGAAATGCTTGAAACGGAAGGAGTGTCCCGATGAGCGTCAACATCACGCTGCTGCTCATCATGGGCGCCCTCTATGCGGCCGGGATCTACCTGGTTCTGGAACGCAGCCTCACCCGTGTGGTGCTGGGCCTGGCTATGATGGCCAACGCCACCAACCTGCTGCTGCTGACCACCGGAGGGTTCGCAGGGCTGGCTCCGCTGTTCGGCTCCGAGATACCGCCGGAAGACTACAACGACCCGCTCCCGCAGGCGTTTATCCTCACCTCGATCGTCATCTCCTTCTCCGTAACCGCCTTCATGCTGGGCATCATTTACCGGTCCTGGGTGCTGGGGCGCCAGGACGAGGTCCAGGACGACATCGAAGACCGCCGCGTGGCCAGCCAGAGCAGCTACGACGCGGAAGACGACGCCGATGTCCCCGAGGACACGACCGAGTTCACGCCGGCTGAGGAAGCCGAAGAAGCACCCGGTTCGCAGCGCGGCGCGGGCACCGGATCCACAGGAGAGGCAAAACAATGAACGCTTCCAGTTTTGCCCCCCTCGCCGTCGTCCTGCCGTTCCTCGGCGCGGCGCTGGCCTTCCTGCTCATCCGGCACCAGCGTTCCCAGCGCATCGTGTCGATCAGCGTGCTCACCCTGACCCTGGTGCTCGAGTGCTTCCTGCTGGCAGCGGTCTGGGAGACCGGAGCCCAGGCAGTCAACCTGGGCGGCTGGATGCCGCCGTTCGGCATCACCATGGTGGTGGACCAGTTCTCCGCCCTGATGCTGGTGGTCTCCTCAGCCATCAGCCTCGCGGTGCTGATCTACGCAGCCGGCCAGGGCATGGCAGACGGCGATGAAGACGGTCCGATTTCAATCTTCCATCCGACCTACCTCATCCTCGTGGCCGGCGTTTCCAACGCCTTCCTGGCCGGAGACCTCTTCAACCTCTACGTCGGCTTCGAAATCCTGCTGACCGCCAGCTACGTGCTGATGACCCTTGGCGGCACTACGCCGCGCATCCGCGCCGGCGTGACCTACGTCGTCGTCAGCGTCATTTCCTCCGTCCTGTTCCTCACCGCCATCGGCATGATCTACGCCGCAACGGGAACGGTGAATATGGCGGACCTTGCGATCAAGCTCGGTGAACTGGACCCCGGAACGCAGATGATGCTGCACCTGATGCTCCTGGTCGCGTTCGGCATCAAGGCCGCCGTGTTCCCGCTCTCCTTCTGGCTGCCGGACTCCTACCCCACGGCCCCGGCTCCCGTTACCGCGGTGTTCGCCGGCCTGCTGACCAAGGTGGGCGTCTACGCCATGGTCCGGACAGAGACGCTCCTGTTCCCGGGAGACCGGATCAATACGCTGCTGATGGTTGTCGCCGGTCTGACCATGCTCGTGGGCATACTGGGTGCACTGGCGCAGACGGACATCAAGCGAATGCTGTCCTTCACGCTGGTGAGCCACATCGGCTACATGGTGTTTGGGCTGGCGGTCGCTTCAATCGTGGGCATCGGCGCGGCGGTGTTCTACGTGGTCCACCACATCACCGTCCAGACCAGCCTCTTCCTAGTGACGGGCCTGATCGAGCGGCGCGGCGGGACAGCCAACATGGACCGCCTGGGCGGACTGGCACGGTTGTCTCCGCTGCTGGCAGTCCTGTACTTCATACCGGCAATCAACCTTGCCGGTATCCCGCCGTTCTCCGGGTTCCTGGGCAAGCTTGGCCTGATGCAGGCCGGCGTGGAGCTGGGTACGCCGCTGGCCTACGTCCTGGTGGCCGCGTCCGTCCTGACCTCGCTGCTGACCCTGCTGGTGATGGCGCGGGTCTGGAACCGCGCGTTCTGGCGCACCCCGGAGGACGCAGTCCACCCGGACCCGATCCTCCTAGCCACCACTACGGACGGCAGCACCGTCCGGGACTCCGGCAACGTGAGCGGGCACAGCAGCGGACGCTTTGGCGGCCGCTCGACCGTGGACCTGCTGCCGAAGACCATGGTGTACCCCACGGTGGGGCTGGTCGCCCTGGGAGTCTCCCTTACCATCCTGGCCGGGCCGCTGTTTTCACTGAGCGACAACGCCGCACAGGACCTGCTGGACCGCACGCCCTACATCGAGGCAGTGCTCGGTGAAGGGAGCGCACCGTGACGAAGAAAGCGCGCATGCGCAACCACCCGCGGATTCCCCTGCTCAAGGAACTGCCGCTGATCATCTGGCTGGTGCTGCTCTGGGGTGCGCTCTGGCAGGACTTCAGCCCGGGCAACCTGGTGTTCGGCGCCATCATCGCGTTTGTTGTCACGAACATTTTCTACCTGCCGCCGGTTGACCTGTCCGGCCGTTTCAACGTCTTCTACGCCGCGGGCTTCAGCGTGCGGTTCCTCTGGAAACTGGTGATTGCCAGCGTCCACGTGCTGTGGCTCGCCGTCGTCCAGGGGCCGCGGATCAAGAATGCTGTAGTTGCGGTGAAGCTGCGCAGCCACTCGGACCTGCTTGTTACAGCCACCGGCCACGCACTTTCCCTGATTCCCGGTTCACTGGTGGTGGAGGTAGACCGGTCAACGTCCACGCTGTACCTGCACTGCCTGGGCGTGGACACCCAGAAGGCTGCCGAGAAGGTCCGTGACGACGTGCGTGCCACAGAGTCATGGCTGATCCGCATGATGGGCACCAAGGAAGAGCTGGCGCTTGTCCGGGCGGAGCAGAAAGACCTGAAGGAACTGCGCGAAGGGGAGGTCAGCCGATGACTGTTGCCATCATCATCGTGGCCATCATGCTGGCCGTTTCTGCGGCCGGTGCCATCTTCCGCATAGTACGGGGACCATCCATCCTTGACCGCGTGCTTGCCGCAGACGTCCTGCTGGCGATTGTGGGCGGCGCCCTGGTGGTGGACATGGTCGTGAACCGGAACCTGGACTACCTGGCCCTGCTGATTGCGATTTCGCTGATCGGCTTCATCGGCTCCGTGACGGTTGCCCGCTTCGTAACGGACCGGAGGTAGCCATGAACGAAACCGCGATTGACGTTATTGTGGCGGCCCTGCTGCTGGGCGGTGCCACCATGTCCCTTGCCGCGGCGATCGGCCTGGCCCGCTTCCCTGACCTGATGAGCCGGATGCACGCCGCGTCCAAGCCGCAGGTGCTTGGCCTGCTGCTCTTCCTGCTGGCCATGGCGGTTGAATTCCGCAGCTGGGTCCTGCTCCCGGTCCTGGCGCTGTGCTGGATCTTCATGCTGCTCACTGCGCCGGTGTCCGCCCACATGGTGGGCCGCGCCGGGTACCGTACCAAGCACCTGCGTCCCGAGCTGCTAACCATTGACGAGCTGGACGACGTCGTTGAGCGCGCACAGCAGCTGATGTTCGAGGCCAGGGAGGAAAAGGCCGCCGCGGACTCAGCTGCAGATCCGCTGGTGGATGACGATCCCGGCCACGAACCGGACGGGACCTACTACACCGGCGACCTCAGCGACGAGGAACTGGCGCGGACACGGGCTGAAGCGGACAAGCTGCCGCCCGGACGCAGCCGCGAAGGCTGACCCCGACGACACATCGAGATGACAGAAACTGCCCGTATGAACGCTCATACGGGCAGTTTCTGTCATCTCGATGAAGGGGGGAGCTAGACGACCTCGGGGGTGCGGCTGTAACGGGCGATCGCGCGCTGCGTACCGCGGTTGGTAAGCACCCGGATAACCTGGCTGACCGCGCCGGAAACCAGCGCGAAGACGACCGCCGAACGAAGGCTCGCTTCAAGCGCGCCGTCCTTGTCCTTGGGAGGCTCATTGCCCGTGGCCTTGGTCCAGACGAAGTCCAGGATCTTTGCCGAGGCCAGTCCGGCGCCCACACTGACACCGGTACCCAGCAGTTTCAGGATCAGGTTCATTAGTGCTCCTTGGTCTTGTGCGATGGTGTTTCCCCCTACGCTACCTGCCGCGCCCGGATTCCACGCGGCACTGCGTGTACAGTGGACCACGCATACACACGACAGGGGAGCGCCGCTTCCCGGCTCCGGAGGCAATCCGGACGCCGGTTTTCGGGCGCTGAGAGTGCGGACCAAGCCGCAGACCCTCGAACCTGCTCCGGTTAGTACCGGCGAAGGGAGTCGAGATCTCAGGGGTGCACCGCCGCCGGCGGTTTTCCCTCCCCTCCTGAATCCAGGAGGAACATTTCATGCAGGAAACCCAATCCATCCGGCCCGTCCGCTCATCCTGGCGGGTGGTGGACATCGTCGTCGCCTCCGTCCTGGCCGTAGCCACCGGGGTGGTTTTCTGGGCCTGGTCCCTGGCTTACGGCGGAGTCGCCGCAGCCTTCGTTGCCTTCCCGCCCCTGGCGGGCCTCTACACCGGCGGCTGGCTGATTGCCGGCGTCCTGGGCGCTTTGATCATCCGCAAACCCGGAGCCGCGCTTTACTGTGAAGTCCTTGCCTCTGCCGTTTCCGGCGTGCTGGGAACCCAGTTCGGCCTTTCCGTGCTGCTCTCCGGTGCAATCCAGGGCCTGGGCGCCGAACTGGTGTTCCTGCTCTTCCTGTACCGGAAGTTCACCCTGCCCGTGGCGCTGCTGGCGGGTCTCGGCTCCGGACTCTTCCTGGGGGTGAGTGAATCCATCCTGTACATGCCGGAATGGGCCTTCCAGTGGCAGGCGCTGTACACCGTCTTCGCGATGGTGTCCGGACTGATTCTCGCCGGACTGCTGTCCTGGCTGGCGGTGCGGGCGCTGGCAAAGACCGGTGTGCTTTCGGCCTTCGCCTCCGGACGCACGGCGGACGTGTAGACGATGGCCGCAGCCAACCCCGTGGCCGTTGCTGCCCGGGACTGGGGGTGGCGGCACGCCGGGCGCAAAGCCCAGGCGGTTGCCGGCGTTTCCTTCGACATCAACCCCGGGGAGCGGGTGCTCCTGCTGGGGGCTTCCGGAGCAGGCAAGTCCACCCTGCTGCACGCCCTGGCGGGAGTCCTGGGCGAGGACACCGGCGGGACCGAAAGCGGCACGCTGCGGCTCGACGGTGCCCATCCCCAGGGGGCGCGGGGGCGTGCCGGCCTGCTGCTGCAGGACCCCGACTCGCAGATTGTGCTCTCCCGGGTGGGCGACGAGGTGGCTTTCGGGGCCGAGAACCTCGGTGTTCCCCGCGCGGAGATCTGGGAACGGGTACACGCGGCCCTGGACGACGTTGGACTCCGGGTGCCGCTGGGGCATTCAACCGCGGCGCTCTCCGGCGGCCAGAAGCAGCGCCTGGCACTGGCCTCGATCCTGGCGATGGCTCCGGGGCTGCTGCTGCTGGACGAACCTACTGCCAACCTCGACCCCGCCGGTGTACTGGAAATCCGGGACTCCGTTGAACGGGTCCTGGACCGGACCGGCGCCACCCTTATTGTGGTGGAACACCGCGTCGCAGCGTGGGCGCAGCTGGTGGACCGGGTCATAGTGCTCGACGCCGGCGGGGGACTGCTGGCGGACGGCCCGCCCCGGGAGGTCCTCACCGCCGAACGAACGCGCTCCCGCCTGGCTGAAGCCGGTGTTTGGCTGCCCGGCGCAGCGGTGGATGTTCCGCCGCCCCTGCCCGCCATGCCGGCAGCAGAGGACCTGCTTACCGCCGACGGACTCGAGGTGGCACGCACACCCCGCGGACCGGCAGTGCTCACCGGGGTCGATCTGGCCCTGAAGGCCGGGGATGCCCTGGGAATCACCGGAGCCAACGGAGCCGGGAAGTCAACCTTGGCGTTGACGCTGGGAGGGCTGCTGCGTCCCCGCGCCGGGAAACTAACTGCTTCCCCGGCGCTGGCTCGGGAAGCGGGAAACACCCCGTCCAAATGGAAGTCGGCCCAGCTGGTGACACGGATCGGGACCGTGTTCCAGGAGCCGGAGCACCAGTTCCTCACCGGCTCGGTCCGGGAGGAGCTGGCTTTCGGCCCGCGCCGCGCCGGGCGCAGCGAAACCGATGTCAGGGATACCGTGGAAGAACTGGCGCACCGGCTGAAGCTGTCCGGGCTGCTCCAGGCAAACCCGTTCACGCTCTCCGGCGGAGAGAAGCGCAGGCTCTCGGTGGCTACCATGCTCGCAACCTCGCCGGACATCCTGCTCCTGGACGAGCCCACCTTCGGCCAAGATGCCAACACCTGGCGGGAACTGGTCTCGCTGCTCGCGCAGCAGCGCCGGGACGCGGGCTGCGCCGTCGTCTCGGTGACGCACGACCGCGAGTTCACTGCGGCACTGGGCGGCCGCATCCTCCAAGTGCAGGAGGGCCGTGCAAGCCTGCATCCGGCCGAACCCACCGGGGCGGCAGCATGAGCGCCCCGGCCGTGCGGCCTGCCGCCGCAGGAACCCTCCCCGGCCCGCAGGGTTCCCGGCTCAGCGCCGCGAACCCGCTATCCACCCTCGGCGCCGCCGTGGCGGTCACCATCGCCGTGCTGCTGACGGTGGACTGGGTCAGTGCCACCGTGGTGCTGGCAGGGGAGCTGGCGCTGCTGCCGCTGCTGCGGATCAGTCCCTGGACGCTGGCAAAGCGGATCTGGCCGCTGCTCATCGCTGCCGCCGTGGGGGCCTACGGGACCGCCCTGCTGGCCGAAAAAACGGGCGACGTGCTGCTGGATGCCGGACCGCTGCTGGTCACCACGGACTCGGCAGCGGCCGGTATCGCGATTGGGCTGCGCGGACTGGCGATCGCGCTGCCGGGGATCTTCCTGCTCGTCACGGTGGACGCGACGGACCTCGCTGACGCACTGGCCCAGCGGCTGCGGCTGCCTTCCCGGTTTGTCCTCGGTGCCCTGGCCGCAATGCGGCTGGTAGGACTGCTGGTCCAGGAATGGCGCACCCTCGGACTGGCCCGGCACGCGCGCGGGGCCGACGCCGCCGCCTCGCCGCTGGGGAAGTTCCGAAACTTCCTGGGCCAGGGCCTTGCCCTGCTGATCCAGGCGATGAGGCGCGCCACCCGGCTGGCCGTCGCCATGGAAGCCCGCGGGTTCGGCGGCAGCGAACGGACCTGGGCGCGTGCATCCACGTTCAGCCGCATCGACCTGTGGGTCCTTGCCTACGGCGTCGGACTCGCGGCAGCGGCCATATCCGCGGCCGCAGCGGCGGGGACATTCAACTTCATCCTGTCCTGAAACGCAGGCGGGCGCAGCCGGAAAGGCTGCGCCCGCCTGAGATCAATGTGCTCAAGCCATTAGAGGACGGTTTCCACCAGGGCTGCCAGCTCCTCGGTCAGCTCGCGGGAAACGGGCACCGGGTTGCCGTCGATCGATTTCACCGGGGCGAGCAGACGAATACTCGAAATCAGCCACACGCCGTCGGCCTGCATGAGGTGGGTGGGCTCCAGCGGGCCGTAGCCCAGCTGCCAGCCTTCCTTTTCTGCGGCAGCGAACAGGGCGCTCTGCGTGGTCCCTGGCAGGATGCCGCTTTCAAGCTCCGGAGTAAGCAGCGTCTTCACTCCGTCCTCCACCACGGCCAGTACCACGGTGGAAGTGGGCCCCTCCAGCACCTTGCCGTCAGAAGACGTGAAGATGACGTCATCCGCGCCGTCCTGGTTGGCGAACCGAATGGCCGCCATGTTCACCGCGTAGGACAGCGTCTTGGAACCCAGCAGCAGCCAGGGAGCACGCTCTGCCACCGAGGAGTCGTAGCCGCGGTCCAGCAGCAGCACGTCCAGGCCTTCCTCCCGCTGGCGGGCCGTGGACTCGGGAACGGGGGAGGCCGCCACCCACGCCGTCGGGGATCCGGCGCCCTCGGGTCCGCGGGTGAGTATGAGCTTTACGACCGCGGGCACGTCCCCGTGCACGCGGGCAAACTCGGCAAGCGCCGTCGCTATTGCCGGTTCCCAGACCTGCGGGGAAGGGAAGTCCAGCTGCAGGGCCGCAGCGGAGGAAGCCATCCTCTCCAAATGCATGTCCACTTTCCGGGCGTGCCCGTCCACGGCAAGCATCGACTCGAAGACTCCATCGCCGCGGGTGGCCCCGAGGTCCGTTGCCAGCAGCTGCGGCCTGGACGCATCCGCGATGCGTCCAGCGGGATATGCGGGATCCAGGAAAACCAAAACAGTCATACAGCAAGCCTAGTGGCCGTCCGGGCCCATTCCGGGCGCTAGGCTGAAGGGAAGGTTGGGTGGTCGGAGGGAAAAGCGCACGTGTGGTGGACGGTTACTGCTCCAAACTGGCTCGCGACGAGCCTGACAATCCTGGACTTCGCCATCCGGATCATCGCCCTCGGTGTAGTGCCCGGAAACCGTCGTCCCACCACGGCCATGGCCTGGCTGCTGGCGATCTTCTTCCTGCCGGTTCCGGGAATCATCCTGTTCACGCTCTTCGGCAACCACCGCCTTTCCGAGCAGCGGGTGGACCGCCAGACACAGATCAACAAGAGGGTCCGCGAAAATACGCGCGAGCTTGAGGCTGAATCATCCTCCTACTCCGGTCCGGACTGGGTGCTCTCTGCCGTGGAACTCAACCGGCGCCTCGGTTCACTGCCCAGCCTGGACGGCAACAAGGTGGAGCTCCAGCGCGACTATGAGGAATCCATCCGGCAGATGACCGATGCCGTCCGCGGCGCCACCAAATACGTGCACGTCGAGTTCTACATCATGAGTTACGACGCCGTCACCCGGGAGTTCTTCACCGCACTGCGCGACGCCGCCGAACGGGGCGTAACCGTCCGCCTGCTCTTCGACCACATTGGAACGCTCCGGGTGAAGGGCTACCGCCAGCTGCTCAAACAACTGAAAAGCAGCAGGATCCAGTGGCACCCAATGCTGCCGATCCAGCCGTTCCGCGGCCACTGGCGGCGTCCGGACCTGCGCAACCACCGCAAGATCCTCGTGGTAGACGGCGTGCTTGGTTTCACGGGTTCGCAGAACCTGGTCGAGCCCGGCTACCGCAAACCCGGGAACCACAGGACGGGCCGCAAGTGGGTGGAGCTCATGAGCCGGCTTGAAGGCCCGGTGGTGGATGAAATCAACGTGGTGTTCGCGACGGACTGGAACATGGAGACGGATGAGAACCTTGAACAGGAGCTCAGCCTCTACGAGTGGACCTCCAAGCCCGGCGAAGTAACCTGCCAGGTGGTTCCTTCCGGCCCGGGATTCACCACCGAGAACAACCTGCGCCTCTTCACGTCGCTGCTGTATTCCGCTTCCGAGCGCATCTCCATCACCAGTCCCTACTTCGTCCCGGATGATTCGCTGCTCTACGCAATCACGACGGCGGCACAGCGCGGAGTGCAGGTCGAGCTTTTCGTCTCCGAACGCGGCGACCAGTTCCTGGTAGATCACGCCCAGCGTTCCTATTACGAGGCGCTGATGGAGTCCGGGATTCGGATCTGGCAGTACCCTGCACCGCTGGTACTGCACGCCAAGCACTTCACCGTGGACAACGACGTCGCCGTCCTGGGCTCCTCCAATATGGACATGCGGTCCTTCTCGCTGAACCTGGAAGTCTCGATGATGATGTTCGGCGGTGACATCGTTGAGAATATGCGCCAGGTGGAGGACACCTACCGCAGCCTCTCGAAGGAACTGATCCTCGAGGAGTGGCGCAACCGCCCGGTATGGCAGCGCTACGTGGACAACGTGGCACGCCTCACAGCAACCCTCCAGTAGCGGCACCTATCCGGCGGGAACCTCCGAGCCCAGCGCACCCAGGACGCCCCTGGACTTGGTCCTGACTTCCTCCCATTCCGCTGCCGGGTCGGACCCGGATGTCACGGCGCCGCCGACGCCGAGGCGGACCGAAGTCCCCCCGGCTCCGTCCGGGCGCAGCTCCAGGGTGCGGATCACCACCGAAAGATCCGCGGCTCCGGTCAGCGAGAAGTAGCCAAGCACCCCGGAATAGAAACCGCGGGGCCCGGACTCCAGCCGGTCCAGGATCTCCATGGTGCTGACCTTGGGCGCGCCCGTCATGGAGCCGGCGGGAAACGCGGCGGCCACGGCTTCTGCCCAGCTGGCTCCCGGGGCCAGCCGGGCGTCGATGGTGCTCACCAGCTGGTGGACCGTGGCGTAGCTTTCCACCACGCACAGCCGTGGAACCGCCACGGTTCCGGGAACGGCCAGCCGGGAAAGGTCATTACGCATCAGATCGACGATCATGATGTTCTCCGCACGGTCCTTGGTGCTTTCCAGGAGGTCCCGGCGGAGAGCGTCGTCTTCAGCCGGGGCAGTGCCGCGCGGCCGGGTGCCTTTGATGGGTTCAGCCCGCAGGTTCCCGCCGGCACTGATCCGGAGGAAACGTTCCGGGGAAGTGCCAAGGAGCGCCAGGCCGCCGATGCGCAGCAGCGACGCGAAGGGGGCCGGGCTTCGGCGCCGCATCACGCCGTAGAGTTCCAGCTCCTGCCGGGGTGACAGAGAACCCGGCAGGGTGGCCTCGAGTGCCGTGGTCAGGCAGATTTCGTAGCTGTTGCCGTCCCGGATCTCGTCCTGGGCCAGGAGGACCTTAGCCAGGTATCCGGCACGGCTGTCACGGAAGCTGAACACCGGACTGTCGGTGCGTTCCGTGCGGGACGGGGTTCCGGCCGGGTTCCGCGCACCGTCGACGGCGTCCAGGGCCGTTCGGAGCCAGCGGGCCTCCGGGGTGCCGGGCTCCGGGATGACCGCAGCCTGGTGTTCCGGGCCGGCTGCTGCCGCGGGATCATCGAGGTCCGGATCGTGCAGGAGGAGCACATGGACCTCGGCGCGGGCATGGTCCAGTACTACCGCGCGGGCAGCGAAAATGAGTGCGGCATCAGCATCGGTTCCGGGTTCTTGGCCTGCCCGCCGGGCGGCAGCAGCAGCAGCACCTGTCTCCCGTTTCAACCCGTAGCCCAGCGCTCCCATCCAGCCGAGGGCAAACGGACAGGGATAGGTGGCAGGGACACTCACCGGCGTCCTGCCCCACTCGGAATCAAGCCAGCGGAAGAACGGCCCGGGGATGTTCATGGTCACCGGGCCCCAGGCCACCCGGGTGGTCCCGGATGCATGGACGGCATGGCGGCCCAGGGCGCCGCCGTCGTCCGCCATGATGCTGAACCGGCTGCGTTCCGGCGGGCTGCCACCGGCGCCTGCAGTACCGGCGTCGGAGCTGTCCAGCCACACCGCGTTGGGACTGTTTCCGAACAGAGTGCCGAAAAGCGCCTGCGGATCCGGTGCGCCCGGCAGCGTGTGGACGGAGACTGACGGGCCCGGCCGGGCAGTCAGGCCGAGGCCGGGGGCAGGAAGGGGAAGGGACTGCAGCGCGCGCAGGGCGTACCGGTAGAGGGGGAAATGCGAGGGGCCGCTGGAGAGGATGACTCCCGCGTCTGCGGCAGCCGGGTCTGCGGCAGCCCAGGCGGCCTCCTGCCGGGCCCAGCGGTCCCAATGCGGCGCATACGTCTCACCGTCGCGGGCCAGGGCCCGTTCCTTGCGGAGCTCTTCGGGAGCCTGCACCCACACCACGGCATCGAGGAGTGTGCGTGCGGCTCGGTGCGCCGCGCCGACGCCTTCAAAAATGATGATCTCGGCCGGTTCAGTCCGCCGCGGCCTGCCGTAGCTTCCGACGTCCCAGTCCCAGGCCCGCCAGGTTGCCTCCCGTCCAACGGCAAGCGGGGCCAGGACTTCGCGGCGGTAGTAGTCCATGCCCCGCTGCAGCCCGTCCCAGCCCGGATACACGTCTTCCAAATGGAACACGGCCACGGAGCGGTGAACACGCAGCGCGGCAGCCAGTTCCAGCGCAAGGCTGGTCTTCCCTGCCCCGGAGAAGCCGTCGATGCCGATCAGCAGCGGTCGCCCGGCGGCGGCGGTCATCTGCTGCGGTCCGCCAGGGCCGCGCGAACGTACTCCACCACACCGGGAACGGCAGCCTGGATCAGTTCGTAGGAAGCGTCGAAATCGGTCATGTCCCCGTACCAGGGGTCGGTTATCCCCTGCGCACTCGCCGAAAGATTCGCCGCAGCCGGATCAAAGCTGCGAAGCATGCGGATTCCGTCCTGGTTGCCTGATGGTGCCTCGGCCTGCAGGTGGGCCAGATGCCCGTGGTCGAGGGCCAGGATAAGGTCCCGGGAGCCGTACCACTCCGCCTCGAAGGGCCGGGCCCGGAAACTGTCCAGGGCAGGCTCCGGATATCCGTGTTTCCGCAGTTCGGCGGCAGTTCGGGGGTCCATGGGACGCCCTGCTTCCCATCCCGTCACACCGGCGGAGTCCACCTCGGCCCGAGTTCCAAGGCCGGCTTCGGCCAGGGCGCGTTCAAGGCAGAACTGGGCCATGGGCGAGCGGCAGATATTGCCGGTGCACACCGTGATGATTCGGTACATGCTTCCAGCCTACCCAGCGCCGGATGCCGTCCGTTCCCGGTGCACATCTGTCCTTGGCCCAGGTCTGTCCTCAGCGCAGCCCGTCAGGCCCGGGCCAGCAACTCCCCGTTGGGCATCAGGAACCAGCCGTCCGGAGACTCCGCCCAGCGCTTCCAGCCCCCGGCGATCCTGGCCAGGTCATCCGTGGTGGCAAGGCCGCGTTCCAGGGCCTGTTCGGCGTAGGCGGAATGGAGCACCCGGTCAGCCCAGGCGGCTGCGTGCCAGCGGCGGCGCTCGTCGGTTGCGTACAGCCAGTTCGACGACGACGGCTCCAGCTCGGTGAACCCGGCCTCCAAGGCCCAGGCGACCAGCCGGCGGCCCGCATCCGGCTCCGCCCGGTTTCCGCGGGCAATCAGCTGGTACGTCTCCATCCACTCCTGGAGTTCGGGAACGTCCGGATACCAGCTCATGGCGCGGTAGTCGGCGTCGCGCACTGCCACCAGACCGCCGGGACGGGTGACGCGGCGCATTTCATGCAGGGCCGCCACCGGGTCCGTGAGGTGCTGGAGTACCTGGTGGGCGTGAACCACGTCGAACGTGTCGTCCGGGAAATCGAGGTCGTAGACATTTCCCGGTCGGAACTCCACGTTGTCCGCGCCGCGCTCGGCTGCCAGCGTCCGGGCACGGACCAGCACGTCCTCGGACCGGTCCAGTCCGGTGACCAGGCCGGGTGCCGCGAGTGCTGCGAGGTCCAGGGTGATGCTGCCGGGTCCGCAGCCAACGTCGAGGACCCGCAGCCCGGGCCGCAGGTGCGGGAGCAGGTAGGCAGCCGAATCGGCGGCACTGCGGGCGGCGTGCGCGCTCACTACGCTTCGGTGGTGTCCGTGCGAGTACGTGTCCTGGGGCATAGCAGGACGATACGCGGACCCGGCCCCGAATCCCCGCAGTGCAGGCGCTGAAGGTCATGCTGTGTCATATCGGGCGGAATCGTCTGCCCGGCCCGGCCGATTCAGGCAACCCCTTGTGCGCCCCGCGGCGGCGGTGCCTTCATAGAACAGGGGGGCGCAGGAAAGGAACCCGGATGAAGGCCGTTGTCCTCTACGACTCTGCCTACGGCAACACACGCCGCATAGCCGAAGCGATCGCCGGTTCCCTCCAGGAGGTGGACGGAGAAGCAACGCAGGTCCCTGGCTTCCGTCCGGAAACCCTCAGGGCGGGTGACCTGCTGGTGGTGGGAAGCCCGATCAACGGCTGGCGGCCCACCCCTGTCATCACGGCCGCACTGGAAGCGCTGGAAAGGGACCAGCTCCGGGGAATTCGGGCCGCTGCCTTCGATACCCGGGTCCGCCTGTTCATCCACGGTGACGCTGCGGGGAAACTCACTGAAGGGCTTCGCCGCCGCGGGGCGGAGATAGTGGCTGCGCCGCAGCCCTTCTACGTGAAGGGCATGGAAGGTCCGCTCCTGGCCGGGGAGATCGAGAAGGCCCAGTTCTGGGGGCGTTCGCTGCTCCACGCCGTCGGCCGCTGAGCGGGACAGATCCGTCAACCAAGGGTTGAGTGGATATGACTCAACTTTGTTGACAAAAAACTGCCCGCGAGTAAAGTTGAGTGCAGAACGCTCAATATGCGCTACGGGTGGCGCAACGGGAAGCGTCCGGCTTGATTCCTGCCGGACGCTTCCAGCAGCGGCCATCGATTTCCAAGGAAAGAGGGAGCAAATATGTCACGTGCAGTAGGTATCGACCTCGGAACCACCAACTCCGTTGTCTCCGTCCTTGAAGGCGGCGAGCCCACCGTCATCGCCAACGCCGAAGGCGGCCGGACCACCCCGTCGGTCGTTGCTTTCGCGAAGTCCGGTGAAGTCCTGGTCGGCGAGATCGCCAAGCGGCAGGCCGTCAACAACATTGACCGCACCATTTCCTCGGTGAAGCGCCACATGGGCACTGACTGGAGCGTGGACATCGACGGCAAGAAGTACACGGCCCAGGAAATCTCGGCCCGCATCCTGCAGAAGCTCAAGGCCGACGCCGAGGCGTACCTGGGCGAAAAGGTCACCGACGCCGTCGTGACCGTCCCTGCATACTTCAACGACGCCGAGCGCCAAGCCACCAAGGAAGCCGGCGAGATTGCCGGACTGAACGTCCTGCGCATCGTCAACGAGCCCACCGCGGCAGCACTCGCCTACGGCCTGGACAAGGGCAAGGAAGACGAACTCATCCTGGTCTTCGACCTCGGCGGCGGCACCTTCGACGTCTCCCTGCTGGAAGTCGGCAAGGACGAGGATGAGTTCTCCACCATCCAGGTCCGCGCCACCGCCGGCGACAACCGCCTCGGCGGCGACGACTGGGACCAGCGGATTGTCGATTACCTGCTGAGCCAGGCCAAGGCCAAGGGTGCAGACCTGTCCAAGGACAAGATTGCCCTGCAGCGTCTGAAGGAAGCGGCGGAGCAGGCCAAGAAGGAACTCTCCTCGGCGACCTCCACCAACATCTCCCTGCAGTACCTCTCCGTGACCCCCGAAGGTCCCGTCCACCTGGATGAGCACCTTTCGCGGGCCAAGTTCCAGGACCTGACCAAGGACCTGCTGGACCGCACCAAGAAGCCGTTCCACGACGTCATTTCCGAAGCCGGCATCAAGGTCTCGGACATCGACCACATCATCCTGGTTGGCGGCTCCACCCGTATGCCTGCCGTCTCCGAGCTGGTCAAGGAACTGGCCGGCGGCCAGGAGCCGAACAAGGGCGTGAACCCGGATGAAGTCGTGGCCGTTGGCGCAGCCCTGCAGGCCGGCGTCCTGAAGGGCGAGCGCAAGGACGTGCTGCTGATCGACGTCACCCCGCTTTCCCTGGGCATTGAGACCAAGGGCGGCGTGATGACCAAGCTGATCGAGCGCAACACGGCCATCCCCACCAAGCGCAGCGAAACCTTTACCACGGCTGATGACAACCAGCCCTCGGTGGCTATCCAGGTCTTCCAGGGCGAGCGCGAGTTCACCCGGGACAACAAGCCGCTGGGCACCTTCGAGCTGACCGGCATCGCTCCGGCACCGCGCGGCGTGCCGCAGGTCGAGGTCACCTTCGACATCGACGCCAACGGCATTGTCCACGTCTCCGCAAAGGACAAGGGCACCGGCGCTGAACAGTCCATGACCATCACCGGCGGTTCTTCCCTTTCCAAGGAAGACATCGACCGCATGGTCCGCGAAGCCGAAGAGCACGCTGCCGAGGACAAGAAGCGCCGCGAGGCCGCCGATGTCCGCAACTCCGCCGAGCAGCTGGCCTACTCGGTGGACAAGCTCCTCACCGACAATGACGACAAGCTGCCCGAGGACGTCAAGTCCGAGGTCAAGGGCGACGTCGATGCGCTGAAGAAGGCGCTGGAAGGCACTGACAACGACGACGAGGTGAAGGCCGCGTTCGAGAAGCTGCAGGCCTCGCAGACCAAGCTCGGCGAAGCGATCTACTCCCAGGCCCAGGCAGCCGGCGATTCGGGTGCCGGCGCCGGTGCTGACGGCGGCTCCGCGGCAGGTGAGGGTGCGGGCGGTTCGGCTGCAGGCGATGAGGACATCGTGGATGCCGAAGTCGTCGATGACGAAGAAAAGAAGTAGCCATGGCTGCTGAGGACGCTAACGGAAACCAGACCCCGGGCAATGAGCCTGAGGACAACCTGGACCCCCAGTCACAGCAGGCAGGGTCCTCCGGGGAGGGCGCCCAGCCCGCCCCGGAGGGCGGCGCTGAAGGCGACGCACTGTCCCAGGCCGAGGAAATCCTGAACACGGCCGGAGCCGAGGCGCCCGCCGCCGCGGGATCCCCGGAAGCCGCGGAACTGCGCAACGACCTGCTGCGCCTGCAGGCCGAGTACGTGAACTACCGCCGCCGCGTGGAACGGGACCGGGATGTGGCCCGCGAGATGGCAGTGGTCGGAATGCTCAATTCCATCCTGCCGGTCCTGGATGACATCGAGGCTGCCCGCAAGCACGGCGACCTGGAAGAGGGGCCTTTCGCCTCGATCTCCGTCAAGCTGGAAAACACGCTCAAGGGCTACGGCCTGAGCCGGATCGACGAGACCGGAGTGGAGTTCGACCCGAACATCCACGAAGCACTGATCCAGCAGCAAAGCCCGGACGTCACCTTCGACACCGTCACGCAGATCCTGCGCACCGGCTACAGGGCTAACGAGCGGGTGCTGCGTGCGGCACAGGTGATTGTCTCCGTTCCGGAGCAGTAGCACTCTACGCCAGGGGCCGCCGCGAGGCGGTCCCTGGCGGCTCCGTACCGGAGCAGGCCTAAGCGTTGTTTATGCAAGACACAGGAAGGGGACACCAATTGGCTAGCCAGGATTGGGTCGACAAGGATTTCTACAAGATTCTGGGTGTTCCCAAGGACGCTTCCGACGCCGACATCAAGAAGTCGTACCGGAAGCTCGCCCGCAAGTACCACCCGGACCAGAACCAGAATGATCCGTCCGCGGAGAAGATGTTCAAGGACGTGTCCGAGGCATATTCGGTGCTTTCCGACGCCGAGGAACGCCAGCAGTATGACGCCATCCGCGCCATGGGCGGCGGCGCCCGGTTCTCCGCCGGCGGCGGAGGCGGTCCCGCAGGCGGCGCCGGCGCCGGATTTGAGGACATCTTCGGCGGACTGTTCAACCAGTCCTCCGGGCGTTCACGCCGCACCACGTACAGCACCGGCGGAAGCAACATCCCGCCGGAGTTTGCCGACCTGTTTGGCGGCGGCGGTTTTGGCGGCGGAGGCTTCGGCTCAGCGCCGCCCCAAAAGGGTGCGGACCGCACGGCCAGCACCACCATCTCCTTTGCCGGTTCCATCAACGGAACCGTCATTGGACTGCGGGAACCCAGCGGCGAAGTGGTCGAAGTCCGTGTTCCCGCCGGGGTCAAGGACGGCCAGCGCATCCGGGTGCGGGGCAAGGGGATGCCGGGAGCGGCCGGCAACGGGGACCTCATGGTCACCGTTCACGTCACCCCGCATGACTTCTTTGTGCGGGACGGAAACAACATCCGCATCCACGTTCCCATCACCTTCCCGGAAGCGGCCCTCGGTGCCACCATCGAGGTGCCCACGCTGACCGCGGACAAGGTCAAGCTCAAGGTTCCGGCCGGCACTCCGTCCGGGCGCACGCTGCGGGTCAAGGGCCGCGGCGTCCACACGTCCAAGGGCAACGGCGACCTTCTGGTGACAGTCGACGTCGCGGTTCCCTCGCATCTGAACAAGGACGCCAAAGCGGCGGTGGAAGCTTTCGCGGAGGCGACCAGGGGAGAGGATCCGCGGGCAGGGCTCGCAGCCAAGGCACGCCTTTAGCGCGGCAGCAGCCTATGCGCCGGGCGCGCAGTTACTATAACGGGAACACCCAGGAAACGAAGGAGAGGGCAGTGGGCATCGACGTCAACGCGCCGATCTTCGTGATCTCGGTCGCCGCAGAACTGGCGGACATGCACCCGCAGACGCTCCGCCAGTACGACCGGCTGGGCATTGTCAGCCCCAGCCGTGCACCCGGCCGGTCCCGCCGGTACTCGCAGCGGGACATTGAGATGCTGCGGGAGGTCCAGCGCCTGTCCCAGGAGGGCGTCTCGCTCGAGGGCATCAAACGGATCATGCAGCTGCAGCAGCAGGTGAACGGACTCCGCCAGCGTGTGGACCAGCTCTCGGCAGAGCTGGACCAGGTGCAGCAGCGCAGCTCTGACATGGGACGGGTCTTCGCCGCCGGCTTGGCCGGAGACGTCGTTACGCTTTCCCGCGGCCAGCGCCCGCCCGCCTCCAAAGCGGCCTCGCGCACCGGACTGGCGGCACTGGTTGCCCGCAGCCGCCGGGTCATGGCACTGCCGGCAGGCAAGGGCGCGGCCGTTGAAACCGAGCTCGGCTACACTGCCGACCGCGGGGACTTTTTCCGCGCAAACTAGCCGCGCTCAGCGGAAGCGCCGGCCCTGGTCCCGCCGATTGGCCCACACCGCGGCCGCGCCCAGCAGGACGGTCCATGCAAGGAAGCAGATGACCGATGCCGGTGCCAGCTCCGCTCCGGAGAAAACCGACACGGAGATGTCCCGGGCGGCCCGCGACGGCAGGAACAACGAGAGGCTGTTCAGCCCGGGAGAGAAAATCGCCGGCGGCAGCATCATTCCTCCCGCGAAGGCCAGCGGGAAGAACACCACCTGGGTGAGGGCGATCGCCACCTTTGATGTGCACAGATAGCCGATCAGCAGTCCCAGGAACAGGAACGGCAGGCCGCACAGCAGCCACACCAGCACGGACGCCGGGATCCGCCACCAGGAAAGGGTCCCGTCCGTATACAGCTGCAGCCCGGCGGTGGTGGTGGCACCGACGGCCAGGACCGGGATCAGCGCGAAGAACGCGAACATCATGGCGGTCACGGCGCGAGCCACCGTGGCGGGGAAAGCCCCGGCCGGCAGGGTGCGGACATAGCTGCTCCACGGGTTGGCCCGTTCTTCGGCCACGCCGATTCCGTAGTTGAACAGGAACGCACTCATCACGCCGAAGACCGCCAGCTGCGCGATGGACATCAGCGATGCCTGCGGATCGGACGTCACGGCCGTCTGCGGCAGGACAAAGAAAACCAGCGCGAGGGTGGGGAAAACCGTGGAGGACAGCACCGCCACCGGAATCCGCAGCTGTTCGAGTACCTGCGCCCGGGTGTGGATCCGGATCAGCGCGAACAGCGGCTTAGTGGCGGGGAGTTCAGAGTGCGCGTGAACTGCTGGGGCGGCGCTCATCCGGCTGCCTTCCTGTCCATGGCGGGGCCCTGCGGAGCCCTGCCGTCTCCGGCGGGGGAGTGGGTAAGGGAAATGAATGCTTCTTCCAGGCTCGCGGCGTGGACCTCGAGCCCGCGGAAATCCACCTGATCCCGCACCAGCGTCCGAACCGTTGCATCGGCGTCGTGCGTGAGGATGGTGGTGGCGCCCGATGGCGACAGGTTGACTGAAACGGTATCCGGCAGGGACTCGAAGAACGACGGCGGCAGGGCAGTGTGGAAGGAGACCCGGCTGGCGCTGACCCGGCTTCGGATTTCGTCCACCTGGCCGTCTGCCACTACGGCACCGCTGTTGATGACCACCACCCGGCTGGCCAGGGTCTGGATCTCGTCCAGGTAATGGCTGGTGATCAGCAGTGTTCCCCCTGCGGCACGGTAATCGGCGAGCCGTTCCCAGAGGTTCTCCCTGGCTTCGACGTCCAGGCCGGTGGTGGGCTCGTCCAGGATCACCAGCCGCGGCCGTCCCACCAGGGCAAGGGCCACCAGCAGGCGGCGCTGCTGTCCGCCGGAGAGGCCGCCGCACTGCTTGCCCGCTGCCGGGCCCAGGCCAAACCCGTCCAGCAGCTCGGCGGTGGGTACCGGGTTGGCATAGTGCGAGCCGACGAAGTCCACCGTTTCCCGTACCCGCAGCGTCGCGGGCACCGAGGTGGCCTGCGGCGTGATGCCCAGCTGCTGGCGGGCCCGCGGATTCCGCGGGTTCCGGCCAAAGAGCTCGACGCGGCCGGAATCCGGCTGGCGGAGCCCGCTGAGCAGGTTCAGCAGTGTGGACTTGCCAGCGCCGTTGGGGCCCAGCAGGCCAACCGTCTCACCGGCGGTGACGGTGAAGTCGACACCGTCCAGGGCAGGGACCGGGCCGTAGCTTTTGCGGACGCCGTAGGCACCCGAGAGGACTTCACCGGGTGGGAAGGGGGGAACGGTCATGGCGGGTTACTCCTGGCAGCGGGGAGGCGGGGCGGTCAGGCCAGGCCTGAGAGCAGATCGTGGAGGTTCTTGCGGTAGCGGGCGTAGGCGGCTTTCCCCTCGGGGGTGATGCCCACGTAGGTGGCGGGCGTGCGGCCTTCGATCGTTTTGGTTACTTCCACGTAGCCGGCGGCCTCAAGCTTCCGCAGATGGGTCGAAAGGTTGCCTGCCGTCATCTCCAGCATCTTCTGCAGCTTGGTGAAGGCAATCTGGTTGTTCTCACCAACTTCATTCAGCGTGGTGAGGGCTCGCAGGCGGGACTCGGCGTGGATGACGGGATCGAGCTCAGGCACCGGTCCGGCCGTTCCGCTGCCGGCGCGTGCGCACGTACTCGACGGCGGATCCGGCCAGCAGGCCGGTTGCACCCAGGAACAGGAACACTGCCAGGAAGAATTCCGGACCTGAAACCAGTGCCGCAATGGCCACGAGCAGCAGCCAGATGCCCAGCAGGGACTGGGCCTTGTCATTGAAGATGATTCCGCCGGTGATGTACAGCAGGCCGACAACCAGGACGGCAATGGAGTTGACCAGCAGGCCGCGAAGCCAGAAATCTTCCATCGCCCTGCCGATCACGGCGCTCATGGCTGCCATGACGGTGAAGCCCAGCGTCCAGGCCAGGCCGTACATGCCGCCCTGGAAGGCGGACTGTCCGCGGACGCCGCGGCTGCTGCGGGCAAACAGGACGATGGTAGCGACGGTTGCTGCCGCGAGAGCCGTTCCCAGGATGCCAAGGGCTGCGGAGGGGGCCAGGTCAAGGCGCCCCTGCTGGGTTCCCCAAAGCGACCCGTACCCGACGATCCAGGTGATGCCCCAGATCAGGTAGACCAGCGCGGTGTTGCCGCCCAGGTTTCGGCGGGCGGAACGCTCTGCGTCCTGGACGACCCGAAGTGCTGAGTGCAGGTCCAGTGGCAGCTCTTCCGCCGCCGCGGGGTCCGTGTGTGCGCCGGACAGTTTCGGCGCGGCCGATGGGTACGCACCCGTTTCGTTTTTGCTCATGCAAAGTAGTTTGCACTACAAACCTCTTGCGTGCAAGCGGTGCCCGTGCGGGTCTGTCCTGGGTGCTTGGCTGCCTGCAAACCTGGCTGCCGGGAACGCAGCGGTGCGGCGACGCGGAGTGCTGCGTGGCTGTGCGGGGCGCTGTGAACAGCTAAGCGAGCCTCGAACGGACGATGTCGCTGACGGCCTTGCCGTCGAACCGGCCGGCAACCTTGGCAGTAACGGGCTTCATGACCTGCCCCATCGAGCGCATGTTCAGCTCGGTGCCGCCGGCCCTGAGCTCGGCTATGACGCCGTCCGCAATAGCTGTGACCTCTTCCCTGCTCAGCGCCTCTGGCAGGTAGGCCTCGATCACCTCTGCCTCGGCGACCTCCGCGTCAGCCCGGTCCTGCTGGCCGGCATCAGCGTAGATGCGGGCAGTGTCACGGCGCTTGGCAGCTTCCTTCTGCAGCAGTGGGATGATCTCCTGGTCCGTGAGGTCCACAGGGGTCTTCCCGGATTTCTCGCGGGTGCCGATTTCGCCCAGGACGTTGCGGACCGTCGTCAGTTCCAGCTTCCGGCCGGCCTTCATGTGGGCCGTTACATCGGCCTGGAGCTGTTCCTTCAGGGTCATCGTCTGTTCCTTTGCGTTAGTTCCAGGGCCGGTTACTCAGCGACCGCCCGGAGGAAGATAGCGCCCGGTGCGGCACCACCGGGTGCGGCGGCTAAATGCGGCGGTAGGTCAGGTCGAAAATGAGCCGGCCGGCCTGGTGTGCCTTGTTCTCGAAGCTGGTAAGGATCCTGCCCTCAAATCGCGGTGCCCACCCGCCGTGCGTGTCGACGTCGTCGGACGCCTCCTTGCCTTCCAGTCCCTGGCAGCGGACCTGGGTCAGCGGACTTTCGGCGCCGGAACGCTCTCCGGGATGCAGGCTTTCGAACCGTGCGGAGGCATCCAGGACCTCGCGCATCTGGACAGCGTAGTCGGACCAGTCGGTGGCGAGCCGCCACAGCCCGCCGGGCACCAGTGCCCGGGCGGCGAGTTCGGCGAAGGTGTCCTTGACCATGCGCCGCTTGTGGTGCCGGGTCTTGTGCCAGGGGTCGGGGAAGAAGACCCAGAGCTCGTCAACGGAGCCGGCCGGCAGCATGGTCGTGAGGACCTCGGGTGCGTTGGCCTGCACCACGCGCACGTTTGTCAGGCTCTTCTGCCCGATGCGCTGCAGCGTCTGGGCAAGGCCGGGGAGGTACACCTCGACGGCCAGGAAGTTCTTGTCCGGATTCTGTTCCGCCGCGTGCGTAATGGCTTCGCCGAGGCCGGAGCCGATTTCGACGACGAGGGGAGCCTTGCGCCCAAAGGCCGCATCGGCGTCGAACACGTAATCCGGATCCACCGAAGTATCCGAGTGCACACGCGGAACGTCGATGACGAAGTCGTCCGAGAGGTCGTCCCAGGCCTGCTGACGCCGTCCCTGCAGGCGGGAGCCCCTGCGGACAAAGGACACCGGGGCCCGGAAATGCGCGGCATCGGGGCTCTCGGGCCCGTCGGCTGCGTCGGAAACGGGCAGGGCTGGGTCAGTAGTCATCGGTGCTAATGCTACCCGCGCCAGGAGAGAGCCAGCCTGCACGGTAAGCACCCCTAATTAGGTTACTGGCACCGATCCGGTAAACTGGGGGAAGTTGTTGCGACTGCCGCGCCTAAAAACCGCGTGTGTAAGCAGCGCAACCTGCGTCGATGAACGCTTTCTTTTGTCCCGCCCGTTAGCTACGGGGCGGTGGACACTGTCTGACTTTTCTTCGGCGAACCCACTGCGCCAGATGGCACGGGGGGCCACTTACCGAAAGTTGCCTGTCTCTTTATGACTACTTTTGCTGCCCTTGGCGTACCCAAGGCACTTGTTTCTGTTCTTTCTGCCCAGGGAATCGCTGAGCCGTTCCCCATCCAGGTGCAGACCCTGCCGGACACCCTCAAGGGCCGGGACGTACTGGGCCGCGGACGCACCGGTTCCGGCAAGACCCTTGCCTTCTCGCTTCCCCTCGTCGCCCGCCTGGCCGAGGGCGAAGCCGCCTACCGCCGCCGGCCGAACCGCCCGCTGGCACTGGTGCTGGCGCCGACCCGTGAACTGGCAACCCAGATCAACAATGTCATTGAGCCCCTGGCCGGCGAGCTGGGCCTGAACACCACCGTGATCTACGGCGGCGTTTCCCAGCAGCGCCAGGAAAAGGCGCTGGCCGCCGGCGTCGATATTGTCATTGCCTGCCCCGGCCGCCTCGAGGACCTGATGAAGCAGAAAATCATCAGCCTTGAATCAGTTGAAATCACCGTGCTGGACGAGGCCGACCACATGGCGGACCTTGGCTTCCTTCCGGTAGTGCAGCGCCTGCTGGACCGCACCCCGGAAAAGGGTCAGCGCCTGCTGTTCTCCGCCACTCTGGACAACGGCGTGGACAAGCTGGTCCGCCGCTACCTCTCCAACCCGCTCACGCACTCCGTGGACGAGCCGCAGGCAGCAGTCAGCACCATGGAGCACCACGTGCTGCTGGTCCAGGACCAGACCGCCAAGAAGCTCCTGGTCAAGGAACTTGCCTCCGGGCACGGCCGCCGCATCATGTTTATGCGTACCAAGCACCACGCCCGCAAGATGGCCAAATTCCTGACGGACAGCGGCATCCCCGCGGTTGACCTCCACGGCAACCTCTCGCAGAACGCCCGTGACCGGAACCTCGCCGAGTTCGCCTCCGGCGACGTCCGCGTCCTGGTTGCCACCGACGTCGCCGCCCGCGGCGTCCACGTGAACGACGTCGAGCTGGTTGTCCACATCGATCCGCCCACGGAGCACAAGGCATACCTGCACCGCTCCGGCCGCACCGCGCGTGCGGGCTCAGACGGAACCGTGGTCACGGTGACCCTGCCTGAGCAGAAGGGTGAGGTGTCCAAGCTGATGAAGGCTGCCGGCGTCGACGTCTCGATCGAGAAGGTCTCCCACAACTCCCTATCCATCGCCAAGCTCATCGGTGAGCGCGCAGCCGTGGTGGAGCCGCACGTCCGTGCCGCCCAGCTGGCGGCCAAGTCTCCGCAGCAGGGCGCAGGACGCTCCACCGGTGCGAACGCCCAGCGCAAGCGCGCAGCCCGTTCGGGTTCCGGCGCCGGAACCCGGGCCGGCGGTCGCGGCGGTGCAGGCGGCCGCGGCCGCGTCTCCGCGGAGCGAACTGCTTCCGCAGACGCTCCCCGCGCCCAGCGCAGCCCCGAAGGCCGCCGCGGTTCGGCAGCCGCAGCCACTTCGCAGGGCCGCAACCGACGCCCCGCCACCGGCCAGCGCGCCGGAGACGTGGCAGCAGCCGGCACGCACCGTTCCGGCAGCTCCCGTTCGGCTGCGCCGGCATCCAGCGGCCGCCCGGCCCGCTCCGCCGGCCCTCGGCGGGCCACGGCTCCGGCCTCGAACGAACGCCGCGGACGCTAACTTCAGCGCATAAGCATAGGCCCTGTCCCCGTTTTGGGGCAGGGCCTATGCTTTTGGGCCTTGTCGACCGTGGTCAGGGAATGGGCAGGCTTCCGGGCGGTGGTGCGCCGGGGCCGGCGGGAGTCCAGGAAGTAACCGTCAGGAAGCCGGGTTCCGTAAGGTCGAAGTCCACTGCCAGGCTCTGGCGGAGGGTACCGGAGTAGGGGGCGACCAGCAGCGTGCCCACCCTGCTCATCCCGGCCCCGGCCGTAGCGCGCCAGCCGATGCCCGCTTCGGCGAACTGGCCTGGCTCAATGATGAACGGGTCCTGGTGGCCAGTATCCGTGGTCATCATGGACCCTCCGTGGACAGCCGTGATGTCCATGACCCATCCGTCGGTCCGGTTGAAATCCAGGTCGGGATACGCGTGCACAACACAGCTGCGGCTGCCGGTCACTTCCAGCGTGATGCGGGCACCCCTGCTTCCCAGTGCCGCGTCGAAGCCGTCTATGCCCATCCGGACTTCGTCTCCTGTGCACCACGCGGGGTCGGGCTCTTCAAACGCGTGGCCGAATTCCGGGGCCCCGATCACCACGGGCTCCGGGTCCTGCACGGGTTGCGGCCCCGGCGGCGCGGCGGCCTCCGGCACATACTCCCGCTCCTCGAGCGGGCCGGGAGGCTGCCACGACGGAAGGAAGGCCAACGCTGCCGTGCCTGCCAGCACTGCAGCGGCCAGGGGGACGAAGAACCGGCCTCCGATGCGAAGCGCGGAGCCGGACACGGCGGGCACAGTACTTGGATTCGCGTGGCGGGCTGCGGCCAACGCAGGCAGCCATCCCCACAGGAAACCCCAGTAGATCCCGGCCGTCACGGGTGGAACCAGGGAGCCGACGAGGAATTCGGGCTGCTCCGGCGGCCAGCCGACCAGAAGGCCACGCAGACCCAGGGAGCCTGAACCGGCTGCAGAAGCGAGGATAATGCACAGCCACGAGGCCTGAAGCGGGGAAAGCCACGGCACCGTTCTGCGCCGGGCCAGCCGCCGCAGCAGCATCACGGTCAGTGCGGACACCAGGACGGCCCCCGCGAGGGCAGCCACCCAATGGTCTCCCGGCGGCGGACCGGATAGTCCGGCACCAGGACTGAGCTCGACAGTCCGCGGAAAGACAACCCAGGTGAGTTCCGGTGCCTGTGGGAGGGCGGCCAGAACGGAAGCTAGTGTCCCGGATGCCACCCATAGGGCTCCTGCCAGCGCGGCGGCCAGGAGCCGGGTTTGCCGGGCCCGGTCGTCTTCTGCCTCCGAATGCCGGGAGCCGGGTTCATCCGCGGATGGTTCGCCGGTTTCTCCGCCCCCAAGGTTCGCCATTTGCCGAAGTGTACACCGGCCTATCGAAGGCCCAGCCCGTGCTCGTTCAGGGCCGCCTCAATGAGGTCCAGCGCCTTGGGGCCAACGCCGTGCAGCTGCGCCAGTTCCTCCCGGGGCATGCCGGCCAGCTGCCGCAGCGCCGTGAACCCCGCTGCTCCCAGGCCCCGGGAGGCAGGTGCGCCGATCCTCGGCAGCTCATTCAGCGACGTCGGTGATGTGCTCATGCCTCGATGCTAGGCACCGGGGGGGGCCGGGAGCCCAGACCCACCGGGCTTCACTGCCCGGCTGGGGGACGTTCAGCCCACCGGATAGAAACTGACGACGGCGGCAAAACCGCGGCCGAACACTTGGGGCTGATCCGGGCCGCCGGCTACCGTGTCCAGCAGTCCGAGGTCCTCGGTGGCTTCTCCGCCGTCCAGTGCTGCTTTCGCCGACCCCTGCAGCAGGACCAGGAACTGGTCCGGTCCAAGGGACGGAGAATTCTTTTTGGACAGTTCCACCACCATCACGGCGGCGCCGTAGCTGTCCCTCCTCGCGAGGGTGTTCAGCACCGTGACCTCACCCGTGGGCAAGGACGCCTGCACGGGAACGTCGCCGGGGTAGCGCAGGGGCCGTAGCCGCTCCATGGCGTGCTCAGTGCCGTCGACGTCCAGGACCAGCAGCTCGCCCTCCACCGGAACCGTGATCCGGTCAACGCCCGGGAACACGGTGAACGGCCCGGACTTCTCGACGGTTGCAGCGGACAGGCGCCACCCGGGGCTGCCTGACGGATCTGCCGGGCCGGAGGCCAGGTCCTTGGCGCGGCCGGAATTCGACCCCCAGGAGCGGGAAGGAAGGGATGCGAACCGCACCAGGGAACCAGTCATGCCTACTCGATGAGCGCCTGGCGGCGTCGGGCTTCAAGAATGTGCCGCCGTGCGGCGTTGGTGATCTGGAAACGGCGGCCCGTGGTCTCGGCCGGGACAATCCGAATGAAGTTGTTCTTTTCGCCGGCCTGCCACGGGAAGAGCTCAAGGTCTGCGGAGTCCAGGACATCTTCGATGGATTCGAGGCGGGATGCCGTTCCCTTGGCAACGACGCTCCATGCGTAGCCGAGGCGGTCGTCGTAGCCGTCAATTTCGAACGCAACGGCGGACCCGTCCAGAGCTGCGGCGAGCTTGGTGCCTTCAGCGGTCCGGAACACCAGGGTTCCATGGTCCACGGCGAAGTTGATGGGGAAGATATCGGGGTGTCCTTCGACCACCACGGCCAGCCGCCCCACGGACGCTTGGCGGATATAGTCCCAGCATTCCCTGGATCCGAGCTCGACGGGTGCACCTGCATCATTGGTTGGCGGCATGTCACCAGTCTAGGCGCAAGCGCAGCACAGCAGGAGCAGGCGCCCGTGACTCCGCGGAGCAAATGGAGAACAATGGGTCCATGAAGGCAATCCTGAACGTCATTTGGCTCCTGTTCGGCGGTATTTGGCTGGCCCTGGGCTATGTTCTGGCCGGAATCGTCTGCTGCCTGCTGATCGTGACCATCCCGTTTGGCATAGCGTCCTTCCGGATCGCCTCCTACGCCCTCTGGCCGTTTGGCCGCACCGTGGTGGACAGCGGCCGGGGAACGGGCGCGCTGGCTACTGTGGGAAACGTCATTTGGGTGGTCTTTGCCGGCATTTGGATCGCCTTCGGTCACGTGGCTACGGCAATCCCCATGTTCCTGAGCATCATCGGCATTCCGCTGGGCATCGCCAACCTGAAGATGATCCCCATTTCACTCGTGCCACTGGGCAAGCGGATTGTGCCAACGTCCGGTTCCGGACTGGTGCCCTACGACCGCAGCGCTTCCTACGGCACGTATCCGGGCCCGTACTACCGCTAGCCTGACGACCCGTCCAGGAACGAAGCGGCCAGAGCTGCCGCGTCCGCGCTGCTGCCCTGGACGAACACCGCTACGGCAATGTCACCCTGGATGGCCGTTACCCAGCCATGGCCGGGCTTTCCTCCTCCGGTTCCGGCGGTTCCCGCTGCCGCCAGGACGGGTTCACCGGATACTGACTGCAGGGCTCCAAACGTTTCTCCGGCGCTGTCCCCGGCCACGTTTGCGCGCAGCGTCCTGCGCAGCGATGCGGCTTCTTCCGGGCTGAGGGCAGGCGGCCCGTCACCGCTGGCCGACGGCGACGGGCCGCCTCCGCCTCCGCCGCGTGCCTCAGTGTTGAGGACCAGGACCGGTGAAACCCGTTCGCCCCTGGCAACGGTTGCCGCAGCAACTGCTGCGGCGAGTGGTGATGCCAGCACCTGGTCTCCGGCGCCTGCGGCTTCGGCCTGCTGAGTTCCATCGGAGCCTTCCGTCACTGCTCCATAGAAGGCCTCTGTTCCAAGTCCGGAGGCGACGCCCAGGCCCAGGGCTTCCGCGGCAGCACCGAGCGCCGCATCATCGGCGGCATCCGAGCCTCCGGCACGCAGCCGGGCCAGGGCATCGGCGGGCTCGAAGCCGGTGTCAAGCGAAAACTCGGCCCGGAGAGCCGTCTGCGTCCCGTCCGTCCCGGGACCGCCGCCGGCGGCCAGGAGATTGCCGGTAGAAGGCTGGAGTGCCACGAGCGAGGCGCCGGGGGAATCAGCCAGCACGGCGTCAGCGCGGGACTGGATCCCCAGGTCGAGGGTGGTCTCCAGTGCTTCGCCGGGTTCCGAGGGAGCTTCAAAGAGCGGAGCTGACGCGGTGTTGTCCGCGTTCAGGATGCGAACAGTTACGGCGTCTGAACCACGCAGCAGGGAATCGTATTCGCGCTGGAGCCCCGAGATTCCGGCCAGGTCCCCGGGCGCAAGCGGGCCGTCAGCGGCCATCTCCTCGGTTGCCGGTCCCACACTTCCCAGCAGTTCAGCCGCGAAACCGGGACTTGGGGCAAGCACCTGCCTCTCCGGCAGGGCCGCAGCGCCCGGAATGGTGGCGATGTCGGTTTCGAACGCCGGTGATACCTTGTCCTGCCGCACGGTGACGGCCTCGATGAACGCGTCCGGGGCGGCTGCCTGCACCTTCTCGGCAAGCGCGTCCGCGTCCAGCCCCAGATAGAGCGAAAGGTAAAAGACGGAGGATGCGTACTCGTGTGCGCCCAGCACTGACTTATCCAGGCCCACGCGCCACACGGGCCAGTGCCGCATCAGCACGGAGCCGCCGGCTCCAAGTATGTCCGCGCGCGGCGGCGGGCTGGCCTTGCGGACCAGCCGCTGTCCGGGGAGCAGATCCGGATGCACGGTGGTGGACCGGAAACGGGTCTGCCACCTGCTGCCCGGGCCGCGTTCCAGCGTCACCGTGGTCTCGTAGCTGAAATCATCCGGCGATGCGTTGACGTCCCAGACATACTTCAGCGTGGCTACGGCCTCGTTGGAGGAGACCTCGTCGATCCCGGCGACCGTTACGGAAGGGGTGATGTTCATGCCGGAGACTTCGTACTCAAGCATCCCGTTCACCGCCTCGACGGTGGACCCTGCAAACTCGTTTCCGGTGACGTCCAGACGGGACAGGCCCTCCGCCAGCGCGGCGGCGGACTGCTCCGGACCCGGGCGTTCTTCAGGAGAACATCCGGCCAGTGCGGGGCCCAGGAGTGAGAAAGCTGCAACGGCAGCCAGCAGGCGGTTCTTCCCCATTCCGGAAGATTAACTGCCCGCCTCCAAAAACGGCACAGGATTAAGCGAAAACCGGTGTCCGCGCGGCCTATTGGCTGTTTCCGGCCAGTCCGTCCAGGAACGCCTTCATGACAGGTCCGCCGGAAGTAGACCCAAGCTCGCCTTCCTCGATAAACAGGGCCACGGCAAGGTCGCCCTGGAGCGCCACCACCCAGGCGTGGGTCCGCGGCGGAACATCGGAACCGAACTCGGCCGTTCCGGTCTTGGCGAGCACCGGTTCTCCCGGCACGGACCCCAGGAGCTGCACACCGCCGTCGGTCACCACCGCCCGCATCATCTCCCGCAGTGCCGCAGCTTCCGCTTCCGTCAGCGGAGTTCCGGCCGGGGCGGACGGTGAGGCCGGCGCGGACTGCTCTGTTTCGGTGCCCGGGTCCTCCACCAGGACGGGGGAGATCCGGCTGCCCTTGCCGATGGAGGCTGCGGCTGTGGCCAGCGTGAACGGGGATACCAGTACCTGTCCCTGGCCAATCATCGAGGCGGCGTGCGCCGTGCCTTCCGCGCTGTCAGGAACTGACCCGTTGTAGGTCCCCGTGCCGATGGAAGATTCGACGCCGATGCCCAGGCTGCGGGCAGCCTCCGAGAGGGACGCCTGCGAAACGTCGCCGCGGGCGTTGATGAACGCCGTATTGCAGGATTGTGCAAAGGCCTGAGTCAGGGGGATTTCGCCCAGGAACTGGGCAGGATAGGTGCTGGCGTTGTTGAACTTGCGACCGTCCACGTTCAACTCGGCCGGGCAGTCCACCGTGGTTTGGGCCGTGGCCCCGGTGCGGAGCATGGCCAGGGTAGTAACCAGCTTGAACGTGGATCCCGGGGCGTACTGTCCCAGGAGGGCAGTCTGCTGCCCCTGGCTGCCGGGGCCGTTGGCCACGGCGAGGACGTTACCGGTGGAGGGCTGGACGGCAACCAGTGCGGAGGCGGACGGTTCGTCTTCCAGCACGGATTCCGCCAGGGTCTGAACTTTCGGATCCAGCGTCGTGCGAAGCTCGCCGCTGCTTCCCGCGTCCTTGAAGAGGGGAGCGGAGCGTACGTCGTCGGCAGTCGCGGTTGCGACGGTCACCGAATCCGTGCCGCGCAGCAGCTCGTCGTATTCACGCTGGAGCCCTGACAGGCCGGTGATGTCTCCGGCGGTGAGTGCGCCGTCGGAGTTTTCGATGAGCTCCGCGGTGGCCTCCCCGGCCGAACCCAGCAGGGCACGGGCGAAGGTGCGGGTGGGGGCGAGGGACAGGGTGGAGCTCAGGGCAGCGGCACCCGGTATTGCCGCGACTTCGGCCTGGAAGACGGCAGGAGGGCTCACCGAGTCCTGGCGGAGCGTAATCGCTTCCACGAAGGCCTGCGGGCCGGCGGCGAGGACCTGCTCGGTGAACGGTGCCGGGTCCATTTCCAGGAACGTAGCCAGTGCGGCGGCGGAAGATTCGAGTTCCGCCTCCGAGATCCGGGTCTTGTCGATCCCGACCCGCCACACGGGCCGCTCGGTGACCAGCACCTCGCCGCCTGCGCCGAGGATGTTTCCGCGCGGAGCCGGGGACACCTCCAGCACCAGGTGGTCTTCCGGTGCCAGGTCGGGATGGACTGCGGTGGATGTGAGCCGGACCTGCCACTCGTCGTCGTTCCCGCGCTGCAGTGCGACGGTGGTGTCATAGCGGTAGTCATTGTCCGAGGCATTGACGTCCCAGACATAGGACAGGGTGGCAACCACGGCACCGTCATCGGTTTCCTCTACCGAGGACACACTGACCGAAGGCTTCAGCGGGGCCATTCCGGAGGTCCAGTCCGCGAGCCGGGTGTTGGCTTCCTCGGCCGTGGATTCGGCAAAGACGCTGTCCGAGACGTCCAGTTCAGCCAGGCCTTCAGCGAGGATATTCGCTGCTTCCTCCGGGGAGGGGCCTTCCTCCGGTGAGCAGGCCGTAAGGGCAAGCCCCAGAACGGCGGCGGACAGGACGGGCGCAAGCCAGCGGTTTTTCCCCATCCGCATAGAGTACCGGCGCCGCCAAAAAAGCGGACACAGGCGCTGGGCGCCCGTGTCCGCTTTTTGGTGCGCGGACCGCTAGCCGGCGGAGGCGCCGGCAGCCGCGGCACCAACAGATCCGCTGCGGGCCTCGCGGACCAGTTCGGCGCAGCGCTCGCCAATCATCATGGTGGTGATGTTCGGGTTTACCGTGGTCAGCTCCGGCATGACCGAGGCGTCCGCGACGCGCAGGCCGGTGACGCCCTTGACCCGCAGCTGCGGGTCAAGCGGCGACGATGCGTCGTCGGGCGCTCCCATCCGGACGGTGCCGGCCGGGTGGTAGACGGTGTTGTGGGTCTTCTTGATGTACTCGGTGATTTCCTCGTCCGTCTGCACGTCCGGTCCGGGGTAGAGTTCCCGGCCGGCCCACTCCGCCATGGCCGGGGAGGCCACGATCTCCCGGGCCTTCTTGATCCCGTAGACCATCACCCGCATGTCATGCGGATCGGTGAAGTACCGCGGATCCACCATGGGCTTGTCACGGAAGTCCCGGCTGCGCAGGCGCACCGTGCCGCGGGAGCGGGCGTGGGTGACGTTCGGGGTCAGGCAGAAACCGTTCTCCGTGGTGGGGTAGCCCTGGCGCAGCGTGTGCATGTCGAAGGGTACCGAACCGTAGTGGAACATCAGGTCCGGACGGTCCAGGCCTTCCTCGGTGGGCGTGAAGATGCCGATTTCCCACCACTGTGTTGAGGACTCGGGCATGGGCTGCCTGGCTTCCCACTGGATGACGCCCTCAGGGTGGTCCTGCAGGTTTTCGCCGACACCGGCGGAGTCCACGCGCACATCGATGCCATGCTCGGCCAGGTGCGCAGCTGGGCCGATGCCGGAAAGCATGAGCAGCTTGGGGGAATCGATGGCGCCGGCGGAGAGGATGACCTCCGTGCGGGCGTTGAGGGCGTGGGTGCGGGCAAACTGCCCGTCCACCACGTCGACGCCGGTGCAGCGGTTGTTTTCGTCGAACTTCAGCTCGCGGGCGCGCAGGTCCGTCAGCAGCGTGAAGTTGGGCCGGTCCATGACCGGGTGGACGTAGGAGACCGACGACGACGAACGGGTGCCGTCCGCGCGGCGGTTGATCTGGAAGAAGTTCGCGCCGTTGATGACGGTGTCTCCGGTATTGAACTTCACGCGGGGAATGCCGGCCCGTTCGCAGGCATCCAGCAGTGCCACGCCGCAGGGGTCGCTCGGCGGAATGTTCATCAGGTGCACCGGGCCGCTGTCCCCGTGGTGCGGAGCGTCCGGCCCGGCGTCCTCGTTCTTTTCCAGCTGCTTGAACAGGCGGAAAGCCATGTTCGAGTTCCAGCCTTCGGCGCCGAACCTGGTTTCCCACTCGTCAATGTCCTCGCGGGGTGCCCAGAAGGCGATGCAGGAGTTGTGGCTGGAGCAGCCGCCCATGACCTTGGCACGGGCGTGGCGCATGAAGGAGTTGCCGTTCTCCTGGGGCTCGATCGGGTAGTCCCAGTCGTACCCGGATTCGAGCAGTTCCATCCAGCGGTCCAGCTGCAGGATCTCCTCCAGTCCGCGGTCATCCGGGCCGGCCTCTACCAGGGCGACCTCGACGGACGGGTCCTCGCTGAGCCGGGAGGCGACTGCCGCCCCGGCGGATCCTCCGCCGATGACGATGTAGTCGAATTCGGTGTTCTGCAGATCAGTCATGGAACCTAGTTGACCTTTCCGTGATCGGTGAACCAGCCGGTCACCTGGGGATTGATGTTCTGGTAGATATGCTTTGCTTCCTGGTACTCACCGAGGCCGGTGGGGCCGAGCTCCCGCCCGACGCCGGAGATGCCGAAGCCGCCCCATTCGGCCTGCGGCAGGTAGGGATGGAAGTCGTTGATCCAGATGGTGCCGTGGCGCAGGCGGCGGGCAACCCGCTGGGTCCTGCCGGCGTCGGCTGACCAGACCGCACCGGCCAGGCCGTAGGAGGTGTCATTGGCGAGTTCAACGGCCTCGTCTTCGCCGTTGAAGGTCTCCACCGTGACCACTGGGCCAAAGGCCTCATCCAGGAGAGCGGAGCTGCCGCGCTGGACGTTGTCCAGGATGGTGGGAGCGTAGTAGTAGCCCTTTTCAAGCTCACCGGTTCCCCAGGTGCCGCCGCAGCGGATTCGGGCGCCTTCTTCTTCGGCCTTTTTCACGTAGGCGGTGACCTTGTTCCGGTGCGCCTCGGAAATCAGCGGACCGGTTTCCGCGTTTTCATCGAACGGACCGCCCATGCGGATCTGCTCGGCGCGGCGGACCAGCTCGGCGATGAAGCGTTCGGCAATGGGCTCTTCGACGATCAGGCGGGCACCGGCGGAGCACACCTGTCCCGAGTGGACGAAGGCGGCGTTCAGGGCATTGTCCAGGGCGGCGTCGAAATCGGCGTCGGCAAAGACCACGTTGGGGTTCTTGCCGCCGAGTTCGAGCGCAACCTTCTTGACCGTTCCCGCCGCCGCGGCGGCAATGGTCTTGCCGGTGGCAACGCCGCCGGTGAAGGAAACCAAATCGACGTCGGGCGACTCGGCCAGCGGCGCACCCGCCACGGCGCCGGCGCCGAGCACCAGGTTGGCCGTGCCGCGCGGCAGGCCCAGATCCTCAAGGACCTTCATCATCAGGATGGATGTGGACGGCGTCAGCTCCGAGGGCTTGAGCACGAAGCTGCAGCCGGCAGCCAGGGCCGGAGCGATCTTCCAGGCGGCCTGCAGCAGCGGGTAGTTCCACGGAGCGATCAGCCCGCACACGCCAACGGGCTCGTACTCGATGCGGGAGACGACGTCGGGGTTTCCAGCATCCACGATCCGGCCTGCGTTCTGGCCGGCGATCTTCCCGAAGTAGGTGAAGCACGCAGCGATATCGTCCATGTCGATTTCGCTCTCGACCAGCCGCTTCCCGGTGTCCAGCGTCTCGGCCCGGGCGAAGTCGGCCTTGCGGGCCTCGAGCTCCGCAGCGACCCGGAGCAGGAAGTTTCCGCGCTCGGGGGCGGGAACGGAAGCCCATTCGCCGCGGTCGAACGCGGACCGGGCAGCGGCAATGGCCTTTACGGCGTCCTGCGCCGTCGCCTCGGATACGACGGCGACCAGCTCGCCGTCGGCGGGGTTGCGGATTTCACGGGTGCCTCCGTCTGATGCGGGTACCCAGGCTCCGTCGATGAAAAGGGTTGCGGGCGTACTCATCGTTTCTCCTCCTCGCCGACAAAGTCGGCGTCCCAGTTGTCCTTGACAACGGGGTCTTCGGTGATTGCAGTGTTTCCCGGCGCCTCACGGTTGAGGTGCAGGAATTCGAGGTGGCGTTCGTAGTGGTCCAGGACGTCGGTAATGAGCTGGTCCTTGGTGTAGCCCATGACGTCGTAGCCGTGGCTGCCCTCCAGTGAGAACACCTCCATGCGGAAGTACTTCGTCTCAGCGGAGGCGCTGCGCAGGGCGTAGGAGGGCGTCTCATACTCCACTGGATAGACCTGGTACTTGAAGGGGCGTTCATCGCCCAGTCCGACAGTCAGGTCCGCTGTCAGGATTCCGTTCCCCGCCTCGGTCTGGCTGAGGGAGACTTCGGCTCCCTTGGACTCGAGTTCGTCGTGGACTTCGGCCAGGGCGGGGCAGGCCACGACTTCCACGAAGCGGGCTGCCTGCCTGCGGCCGGGATAGGACATGGCCCGGGTCAGCCGCTGGCGCCAGGTGCGTCCGCCGCGCGGGTCCGGGCTGCGGCCGGCGATCATGCTCGGCAGGGATGCCCGGAAGCTTGCGGCCAGGGAATGCTCAACCCGCAGCGCCTTGTAGACACCGAGCATGATGAACAGCAGCAGGATGGAGAGCGGGAGCCCCATGATGATCGTGGCGTTCTGCAGTGTGGTCACACCGCCTACCATCAGCATGGCCAGGGTTAGCAGGCCGGTGATGACGGCCCAGAAGACGCGCATCCACTTCGGGGCATCCGAATCGGCGTCCTTCAGGTGGGAGGTGAAGTTGGCCATTACCAGGGCACCGGAGTCTGCCGAAGTTACGTAGAACAGCAGACCGGTGAAGGTGGCGATCGCCGCGGTGGCCGGCAGCCAGGGGAACTGCTCCAGCAGGCCGTAGAAGGCTCGCTCCGGCTGGTTCATTGCCACTTCGCCAAACGCGGCGTTGCCGCCCATGACCAGTTCCAGGGCGCTGTTGCCGAAGATGGAGATCCACAGCAGGATGAAGGCGAACGGCACGATCATGACACCGAGCACGAACTGGCGGATGGTGCGGCCGCGGGAGATGCGGGCGAGGAACAGGCCTACGAACGGTGCCCAGGCGATCCACCAGGCCCAGAAGAACAGCGTCCAGGCAGAGAGCCATTCATCGGGGCGGTCATAGGCCATGGTGTCGAGGGTCATCGCCGGGAAACGGCTGAGCACGTCGCCGATGTTCTGGACGATGCCGTCGAACAGGAAGCTCGTCTTGCCCGCGATGAGGATGAAGAGCATCAGGCCCAGAGCCAGGATGACGTTGAGTTCGGAGAGCCGGCGGATGCCCTTCTCCACGCCGGAGACTACTGAAACAGTTGCCATGAGCACTGACAGGGCAATGAGCGCGATCTGCACGGTGAGGTTCTCGGGCAGGCCGAACATGAAGCTCAGGCCATAGTTCAACTGGACGACGCCGATGCCCAGCGACGTGGCGATGCCGAAGATGGTACCCAGCAGGGCGGCGATGTCCACGCCATGGCCCAGCGGTCCGTCGATCTTCCTGCCGAAAATTGGATAAAGCGCTGAACGTATGCTCAGCGGGAGGTTGTGGCGGTAGGCGAAGTAGCCCAGTGCCAGGCCCATGAGCGCATAGAGCGCCCAGCCGGTGATGCCGTAGTGGAACAGCGTCCACACCAGGGCCTGGCGTGCGGCTTCTGCGGTGGAGCCGTCACCTGAGGGAGGGGCAAGGTACTGGGTAACCGGCTCGGAGACCGAGAAGAACATCAGGTCGATGCCGATGCCCGCAGCAAACAGCATGGCTCCCCAGGTGAACAGGCCGAACTGCGGCTTGGAATGATCTGGTCCGAGCTTGGTCCTGCCGATGTTGGAAAGGGCGATGACCAGGACAAAGACAACGACCATGGTCACAACGAGGAAGTAGTACCAGCCCATGTTGGTGGAGACCCAGCCAACCATGGTCCCGATGACTTTCTCGGCGGATTCGGTGGAGATCATTGCCCAGAGGGCGATGGCCGTGATTCCTACGGCTGAGCCGGTGAAGACAACCTTGTTCGTGCGGGTTTTCTCTACGGCCGCGGGCGGCGCTTCGGATTCTGCAGTCTTGGTCATAACGTCCTTCAAGGCTGTGGGAATAAAAAGTAAGGTCCCTTAGTCGTCGCTTTTAGCCTAGCAAGCGCCCTTGTGGCGGGCAGATTTGTGTGACCTGGCTCAAACACGGCCGCCGTACGGCGGTGGACAAAGCTGCCGGGTCCGCTGACGGAACCCGGCCTTCCGGCCTGTCTGTGCGGGCGCTCGCCTGCTAATCTCCAAGAAAGGGCACGCACGTGTTCCACCTCACATTGACCGGTTCCGGAAAAGCCCGGCCGGACCGCTGGATCGATCCGGAAGCCTTCTCTGGGACCGTGAAGACGGCAAGCTGAAGGAGCGGGAATGTCCGAGTTGGACGTGTTGCTATCGAAAACAGAACGGTCTTTTGGCCTCCGCCAGATCCAGGCCGGGCACGCGCGGATGCTGGTCATCGGACGGGACCTGCACCAGCCAATTGGTGAAGTCTGGAACGCACTGACTGATCCAGCCCGGATAGCTGACTATTTCGCCCAGCCGAGCGGGGAGCTTCGCCGCGGCGGCGACTATGAAGTCGCGGGCTTTTCCAAGGGGACGATTATGCGCTGCGACCCCCCGCGCATGCTGACAGTGACTTGGGTTCCGCCACACGGCAACCCAGGGGAACTGGAGATCCACCTGACTGACATCGACGGATCGACCCGCGTGGAGCTGCTCTACGCTTCGGTCCGGAGGAAGTTCGCCGTCATCGACCCGGAAGCCTTCGAATGGGCCGCAGGGCCGGGGTGGGAGTTTTTCCTGGACCGTCTCGACGCCCATATCCATGGCAGGGAGACGACACCGAACCTGGTCAGCTGGAATCAGATGGAGGCGGAGGAGCGCGATCTCTACCATGCGCGCAACGCCGAATGGGAGCGGCTCTGGGAGGAGTTCGAGCGGCAGCACGCGCCGCTCCCTGGTCCCGAATAACCGCAGATCAGAACAGTGTTGCGGTCCGTGCTCGGCCTGTGGAAAACTTTACAGGCAGGGTTGAGTGAACTACACTCAAGTTAGTTGAGTTCGGTGGGATGAAGCGAGTGGGCCAAGTGTTCCGTCAGGACCCGGACACGTGGCCCAACTAGCCCGTTCGTGCGGGACAAGGCCGAGTCCGCCAGGAGCTTGAACGGTTTACCAGAGCCCGAGAAGGAGCCCGCCGTGGAAACCAAATTCACCAACAAGAGCCAGGAAGCGCTCCAGGCAGCAGCCATGAACGCGTCCACCGCCGGAAATCCCCAGATTGAGCCCGCACACCTGCTGAAGGCGCTCATGGACCAGCGCCAGGGCGTAGCAGTAGCGCTGCTTAAGGCAGCGGGCGCCAACCCCGATGCGGTGAGCGTCGCCGCCAGCAACGCCATCCACGATCTTCCCTCAAGCTCCGGATCGTCCGTCCAGCAGCCGCAGTTCTCACGGCCGCTGCTGCAGGTGATAAACACTGCGCAGCAGGAGGCAGCCCAGCTTGGAGACGCCTACGTATCCACCGAGCACCTGCTGCTGGCGCTGTCGGTGGACAACGGACCCGCCGGCAAGGCCCTGCGGGACAACAATGCCGGCCACGACGCGCTGGCCAGCGCCCTTCCCAGCGTGCGAGGAGACCGCAAAGTGACCAATGCTGATCCGGAAAACACCCTGCAGGCGCTGGAGAAGTTCAGCACCGACCTCACCGAGATGGCCCGGGCCGGAAAACTGGATCCCGTGATAGGGCGGGACTCGGAGATTCGCCGAGTGATCCAGGTGCTGAGCCGGCGCACCAAGAACAACCCGGTCCTCATCGGCGAGCCCGGGGTGGGTAAGACGGCCGTGGTGGAAGGACTCGCCCAGCGCATTGTCGCCGGGGACGTCCCGGAGAGCCTCAGCGGCAAGACGCTGCTCTCGCTTGACCTTGGGTCCATGGTTGCCGGTGCCAAATACCGCGGCGAATTCGAGGAACGCTTCAAGGCAGTCCTTGAGGAAATCTCCAGCTCCGAGGGTCAGATCGTCACCTTTATCGACGAACTCCACACCGTCGTCGGCGCCGGTGCCGCAGAGGGCTCGATGGACGCCGGGAACATGCTCAAGCCAATGCTGGCCCGCGGGGAACTCCGCCTCATCGGCGCCACCACCCTGAACGAGTACCGGGAGAATATCGAGAAGGATGCCGCCCTGGAACGCCGCTTCCAGCAGGTCTTTGTCGGTGAACCGAGCGTCCCGGATACCATTGGCATCCTGCGCGGCCTCAAGGAGCGCTACGAAGCCCACCACAAGGTGGCAATTGCCGACTCCGCGCTCGTGGCAGCGGCCAACCTGTCCAACCGCTACATCACCGGCCGCCAGCTCCCGGACAAGGCGATTGACCTGGTCGATGAGGCGGCATCCCGGCTGCGGATGGAGATCGACTCCGCGCCGGAGGAGATCGATGAACTGCGCCGCGCCGTCGACCGCCTGACCATGGAAGAACTGGCCATCAGCGGAGAAACAGACGAAGCGTCGCTGGAACGGCTGGAAGTCCTGCGTGAAGACATGGCGAACAAGAAGGAACAGCTCGCCGCCCTCAACGCCCGCTGGGAAGCAGAAAAGGCCGGGCTGAACCGGGTGGGTGATATCAAGGCCCGCATTGATGAACTTCGGTCCCTGGCAGAGAAGGCACAGCGCGACGGCGACCTCACGGAAGCCTCCCGTATCCTGTACGGCGAGATCCCGGCGATGCAGAAGGAGCTCGACGCCGCGCAGGAAGCCGAGGAGGACAAGTACGGTGACGGAGCCCGTGAACTGATGGTCTCGGAGGAAGTCACCGCGGACGACATCGCCGAGGTGGTCTCATCCTGGACAGGTATTCCCGCGGGACGGATGCTGCAGGGTGAATCGCAGAAGCTGCTGGATATGGAATCGGTCATCGGATCGCGGCTGATCGGCCAGACCAAGGCAGTTGCTGCCGTATCGGACGCGGTGCGGCGTTCCCGCGCAGGGGTTGCCGACCCGGACCGCCCCACTGGTTCCTTCCTCTTCCTGGGCCCCACCGGCGTCGGGAAGACCGAGTTGGCCAAGGCCCTCGCGGAGTTCATCTTCGACGATGAGCGGGCCATGGTCCGGCTGGACATGAGTGAATACGCAGAGAAGCACACCGTCTCCCGCCTGGTTGGCGCCCCTCCCGGATATGTGGGATACGAAGAGGGAGGCCAGCTCACGGAAGCGGTCCGGCGGCGCCCGTACTCAGTGATCCTGCTGGATGAGGTTGAAAAGGCGCACCCGGATGTCTTCGACATCCTGCTGCAGGTCCTCGACGACGGCAGGCTCACGGACGGTCAGGGACGCACGGTGGACTTCCGCAACGTGATCCTGATCCTCACCTCAAACCTGGGTTCGCAGTTCCTGGTGGACCCCGGGCTGACGGAGGAGCAGAAGCGCGAGTCGGTGATGTCCATGGTCAACGCCAACTTCAAGCCCGAGTTCCTGAACCGCCTGGATGACGTGATCCTCTTCGATCCGCTGAACCTCGAAGAGCTTTCGGAGATTGTGGACCTGCAGGTCCGGGCGCTGGCCGCACGCCTGCGGGACCGCCGCCTTACCCTGGACGTCACCAATGCTGCCCGCGAATGGCTGGCGCTGACCGGATACGACCCGGCTTACGGCGCCCGGCCGCTCCGCCGCCTGGTGCAGCGCGAGATTGGGGACAAACTGGCCAAGGGAATCCTTGCCGGGCGGATCTCCGACGGAGACACCGTGCTGGTAGACCGTCCGGAGGCCGTGGGCGATGAACTGGCGGAACCGGGACTGACTGTCGAGGCTGCAGCAGCCGTCCGCTAATCCCGGGTTCCCTCCAGGGGCGGCAGTACTGCAGGGAGGGAGCCCCGGGGGTCTCCCTCCCTGCAGTGTTTCCTGCTGTGTTTGTTGCCTTTCCTACACGTTGTCCTGCATTACGGCTGAACGATGAGCGACTCCGTCAGCTCTTCGCCCGGTGCCACTACGAAGCAGTCCACCCGACGGTCACCGGTGTCCCAGGAACTCTGGGTGGGCACCGCGCGGTTCAATTCCAGGTCGGGGTACTTGGAAGCGGCGTCGGTGTTGTAGTTGACGGAGGAGCAGACCTCCTCGGCCCTTGCCGCCAGCGCATCGGTGCCCGGGAAGGCATCGGAGCCGGCATAGGACTGGCTGGCCACGAGCTGCGCGTTATGCGGCGTTTCGCAGGTCACCACGGTCACCTCGGAGTTCACGCTCTGGAAGTCCTTCAGGCAGGCGCCTGCCTCCAGGTCCACCGGAGACACCGATTCCTCCAGGACTCCCTCGCCCCGGTTGCTGTCAGCAATGACCGTGGCGAGCCAGATGCCCAGCAGCACCACAATGAGAATCGACCCCAATAGCACCAGGGTGCGGGTGGTCTTGCTTGGCCCCTTGGCGCGTGCAGCTGCTTCCTCGGCCTCGCGGGTCCGTCGTGCCCGGCGGGAGTCCGCGGGGACGGCACTGGCGCCGGAAGGGTTCACCGTGTGGATTACGCCGGTGTCATCAGGATCCTTTTTGCTCAGAGTCAGCGACTCGAAAGAGTCAGTGACGGGAGCTGCGACGTCGGAGCTGCCGCTCTGGACCGTTGACGTGTGGATCCGCGGGGCTGCGGCCTGGGATGCAGCACCCTCTTTGTCCTGAGTGCTGGTCCGTTCCGCTTCCGTGCCCTCGCCGGACTCCGTCAGCCCATCTTCATCCGCGTTGGCCGTTTCATCCCCGCTGGCCGTTTCATCCCCGGGAACGCCGGCGTTGTCTTCGGTGCCGCCGGCCTCCGGGCCTGCGGCATGGGCGACGCCGTCGTCAGCTGACTCTTCCGGAGTCTCAGTGCCGGTCTCGTGATCAGTCTCTTCAACGTTCGGCTTGTCATCTGCGTCGGATGCGCCCGACTGCCGACCCTCCGCTTTGTCCGGCTCAGCCGTTTCGGCGGGTTCCAGCTCGGTGAGCCCTGCTCCCGGCTCGACGGCGACTTCCGTGCCTTCGGGGGCGGGCTCGGAGATTCCCGCCTGCTTACCGGCTTCGGCAGCTTCCTCGGAGACTGCCCGCACCTCGGCGGCTGTCTCCGGCAGGGACGCTGCCTCGGCGGCATCGGTGCTGATGGACGGCGTCTCCAGCGACGGTTCGTCGAGGTGGACGTCCTCTGCGGGAATGACACTGGGCTCCAGCGGGGCAGCCTCCTGCGATTCTGCGTCAAACGCGCCGTCCCACAGCTCGGCGTCGTGCCCGCCGTCAGTGGACAGCCAGGCCGGGACATCCGTGTGGGCGGACAGGTCGGGAACAGCAGCCGGCGTCGTCCCGGCGTCCGTGCCGGCTTCCCTGGACTGGGCAGGTGCGGTACTGGCCTTGTGGCTGTCGCCGCTTGTGGCCGGGGAGTTTCCACCTGTCCCGGGAGCAGGGTTCGTCCCGGCGTCCTGGGATTCGGCCGGAGTCGATGACGGTTCGTCCGCCGGGCTTGAATTCTTCTTGGCTCCAGGGCCGGTACGGACAGCGGGGCGCTTGGCTCCGCCCTTGGAACCCAGCAGCCCCTTCGGGACGGCGGCCTGGTTGGCGGCAGCCGGGCGCTTGGCTCCGGATCCCTTTCCTCGCAGGGGTTTGCCCGGCTTGGCGGGTTTGCCGGGTTTGGCAGGTTTGGCTGAGCCGGAGCTCCGGTCCGCCGGGTTGGTGGGGACGGGGCGCCCGTTGGAGGCAGATGGCTGTGGCTTGATAACTGGAATGCTCCTTGTGGCGGGGTTGTTTCGGACCGAAGGTGCGCTCTTCGGTGCCGGCGGCTTGGCGCTGGATCCCTTGGATGCGGCGGCACGTCCGTTAGAGGCGGAGGAACGCGGGGACGCGCCGGGCAGGGCCGTTCCCTGCTGCGGTGTCCTCTTTTGATCGCTCATGGTGAACGCCGGTCCTCCCTGTCCATGGCCGCAAAGGTGTCCCGCGGCATCTGTTCCCCCCTGACTTTAGCGAATTTGCAGGTCGCGGCGCAGTACGCGCCTGTACGGGAGAAGGACTAAACTGGGAAGTTGAGTGCGTCTGCGGGTCCCGAGGGGCACAACCCAGCGGGAAAACATGTAACCTGTAGTTACGACAAATTGACCAAATATTCCGGGGCCTCGCTCTCCTGCCCGAGCGACCACCTCCGGATCGACGCAAAAAGGGGGTCACGCCATGGGGCGCGGCCGTCAAAAGGCAAAAGCAACCAAGCAGGCACGCGAGATGAAGTACTTCACTCCTGCCACGGACTACTCAGCCCTGCAGCGTGAGCTGTCAGGACCCTCGAGCCGTCCGTCGAGTCGATATCCCGAGGAACCGGCCGAGCCGGATTACTCGGCGTACGAGGATAAGTACGCAGATCAATTTGGCGATGAAGACGACGATGATGAGGGTTCCCGCCGGATCGGATAGATGCCGGCAACTCATTCTTCGGCAAATTAATTGCCCTCCTTCAGCGGATCACCATCACGGTGGATCCGCTGAATGGCGTTAAGGGCGGCGTTTTCAATCCCGGATTCCCGGCCGGCCCGGCCCCCGCGTCCCATCGAGATGACAGAAACTGCCCGTTTCAAGGCTGATACGGGCAGTTTCTGTGATTTCGATGGGGGATGGAGGGAAGGTACGCTCCCAAAACGCTAGGCGTAGCTGCCCACCAGGCGGACTGCTCCGCCATCGACGCCCTTGGCGCCCTGCACGTAGTTGGGATCGTTCGCCTCGGAATCCGTGACAGCTCCGACGGTTCCCATGGTCCAGGCCGGAACGCCGCGTTCGCCGAGGCGCTCCAGCGCCGCATCGGCACCGGCGGCGTCAACAATCGCCACCATTCCGACGCCGAGGTTCAGGGTGCGCTCCAGGTCCGGCAGCGGTACGTTGCCGAGTTCGCTGACCAGCTTGAAAATCGGCGGCAGTTCCCAGGTTGAACGGTCAACGGTGGCTTCAAGACCCTTGGGCAGGACCCGGGCCAGGTTGGCGGCGAGTCCGCCGCCGGTTACATGGCTGAAGCCGTGCACTCCGGCGGGCGCGTAGCGCGCCAGGTCCAGGCAGTCGGCTGCGTAGACACGGGTGGGCTCCAGCAGCTCTTCGCCGAGGGTGCGTCCCAGTTCCGGGATCTGGCGTTCAAGCTGCCAGCCGGCGTGGTTGATGACGCGGCGCACCAGTGAGTAGCCGTTGGAGTGGATGCCGGAGGACGCCATGCCAATAACGACGTCGCCCTCCCGCACGCGCTCCGGACCCAGCAGGTCCGCGGCTTCCACGACGCCGGTTGCGGCACCGGCGACGTCGTATTCGTCAACGCCCAGCAGGCCGGGATGCTCGGCGGTTTCGCCGCCCACCAGTGCTGTGCCGGCAACTTCGCAGGCAGCGGCGATACCGCGGACAATGTCCGCGATACGTTCCGGCACCACCTTGCCGCAGGCAATGTAGTCGGTCATGAACAGCGGCTCTGCGCCTACGACGACGATGTCGTCCACCACCATGCCAACCAGGTCGAACCCGATGGTGGAGTGGATATCCAGTGCCTGGGCGATGGCTACCTTGGTTCCGACGCCGTCGGTGGAGGTCGCCAGCAGCGGCTTCTTGTAGGTCAGCAGCCGGGAGACGTCGTACAGCCCGGCGAACCCGCCCACCCCGCCAAGGACTGAGTCGTTGTGGGTGGCCTTGACCGCCGCCTTCATCAGTTCGACGGCCCGGTCACCGGCCTCGACATCCACCCCTGCGGAGGCATAGGTGATGGCGTTTTCGCTCGCGCTCATACCGATTCTTTCTTGTCTGTTGGGGTCAGGAGGGTCTCGAATTCACTGTCCGGTCCCGGATCGCAGCCGTTGGAACCGTCCGCATCGGACGGGGTCTCCAGCAGGTTCTTGCCCAGCCGGTCTGCCGGGGGCAGTTCGATGGGGTAGCGGCCGGTGAAGCAGGCCGTGCAGAGCTTTTCGCGCGGCTGCTGGGTGGCGCCGATCATCCCGTCTGCCGAGATGTAGGCGAGGGAATCGGCGCCGATCGAGGTGCAGATTTCCTCAACCTTGGCTCCGTTGGCAATCAGCTCGGCGCGGGAAGCAAAGTCGATGCCGTAGAAGCACGGCCACTGGACGGGCGGGGAGGAGATCTTGACGTGGACTTCCTTGGCGCCGACCTCGCGGAGCATGCGCACGATCGCCCGCTGGGTGTTGCCGCGGACAATCGAGTCGTCCACGACTACCACGCGCTTTCCGCGGATGACGGATTCGAGGGCGTTGAGCTTCAGCTTGATGCCGAGCTGGCGCAGGGTCTGGCTCGGCTGGATAAAGGTGCGCCCCACGTAGGAGTTCTTGACGAACCCGTGGGCGAAGGGAATGCCGGACTGCTCTGCATAGCCCACCGCAGCGGGTGTGCCGGATTCGGGGACCGGAATGACAATGTCCGCTTCGACACCGTTTTCGCGGGCCAGCTGGCGGCCCATCTCCACCCGGGATTCGTACACCGAGCGGCCGTTGATGGAAGCATCCGGACGCGCCAGGTACACGTACTCGAAGACGCAGCCGGCCGGCGTCGGCTCCCCGAACATCTGGGAGCGGATGCCGTTCTCGTCGATGGCGATGAACTCGCCGGGCTTGATCTCCCGGATGAAGCTTGCACCGACGGTGGCAAGGGCCGAGCCCTCGGAGGCCACAACCCAGCCGCGGTTCAGCCGGCCGAGTACCAGCGGGCGGACACCGTAGGTGTCGCGGGCCGCGTACAGGGTGCCTTCGTCCATGAAAACGAAGGAGAAGGCGCCGCGCAGCTTGGGCAGCAGCTCCAGCGCGGTTTCTTCCAGGGAACGCCCGTCAGTGCCGTTCAGCAGGGCCGTCACAAGGGCGGTGTCCGAGGTGTTGCCCTGTGCGATTTCGCCCGAGCGGGGGCGTCCCTGGCGGGCCAGGATCATTTCGTAAAGTTCGGCGGAGTTGGTCAGGTTGCCGTTGTGGGCCAGTGCCACGGTGCCGGCGGCGGTCGCTCCGAGGGTGGGCTGGGCATTCGCCCAGTGCGAGGCGCCGGTGGTTGAGTACCGGCAGTGCCCAATTGCGATGTGGCCCAGGAGAGTGTTCAAGGTGGTTTCGTCGAAGACCTGGGAGACCAGTCCCATGTCCTTATAGACGCTGATCCGGCCGCCGTCGCTTGTAGCGATGCCCGCGGATTCCTGTCCGCGGTGCTGCAGCGCGTACAGACCGTAATAGGTAAGCTTCGCTACCTCTTCGCCGGGGGCCCAGACGCCGAAGACTCCGCAGGCATCCTGCGGTCCTTTCTCGCCGGGCATGAGATCGTGGGAAAGCATTCCGTCACCGCGTGCCATGGAAGTCATTCTCTCACGCCCGCCGGGTTCGAAAGGCTCAGGGACAGAGCGTTACGCGGCGGGGGAGGTGCCTGTGCTGTCGGGCTCGCCGTCCGCTGCCTCAACCACTGCATGCTCGGAGCGGCGGATGCTGATCCGGTCCAGGACAAGCGCCGCGATGGAGCCCAAAGCCACGCCCGGGAGGGCGAAGGTCACCGTGAAGAATCCCAGTACGGCTTCCCGGGTGTACTGCGGATTCTCGTCCCCGGTGTACGCCATGACCAGCGCGACAATGAAGGCAGCGACCACGCCCAGCGCCATAAAGGGGACAAAGCGGGGAGCGCGGCGGATGGTGATCTCGCGGCGTTCGGGGCTGTGCTGCTCGGAAGTCATGCCTAAATTCTACCGGCAGTAGAGATTATGCTGTCCCGCTGCCGGCAAGCCGCGGAAACAGCGGCAGGCACTCGGACAAATCCGCGCGCAGCCCTGAGGCAGAGACGTTCCCGGCAGCCACCGCACCTGCCCACGACAGCGTGCCGGTCACCAGCCCCAGCCAGGTAGCGGCGTCCGTCTCCACGACATTCGGGGGAGTGCCCCGGGTATGCCGGGGGCCGGGAATGCACTGGGTGACGCCGAAGGGCGGCACCCGCACCTCCACCGAGTTGCCCGGCACCCGCTCTGCGAGCTCCTCGAGGGCATAGCGAACCGCCGTCGCGGTAGTGTTCCGGTCCGTCGGGCCGGCCACCGCTGCGTTCAGCGCGGCCATGCCGTCCGCCGAAGAAATCCTGCGCCGAGCCATCGCTAGTCCAGCAGTGCAGTGACCGGAGCGGCCAGGCGCAGGCTGCCCACGGGTTCGCCGCCGCCGAGTACCGGGGGAACGGTCTTGGCCAGGACCTTGAAGACACCCTCCGGATCAATGGCACCGCTGGCGGCGAGCAGCGTCAGGCCCACCAGGGTGGCAGCGCGGCCGTTGCCGTCGAGCATTTTTAGGGCCACTGAAGCCCCCGTGTCGGTGCCGAGCACCAGGACGCCTTCGGCGCCGCTCTTGGCGATAATGCCCAGGTCTTCCATGACCACCGTGTTTTCCCTGCCGGCGCCATGGACGGCCCAGGGATAGTCCAGCATGGCGGTTGCTACGGTGGCCGCGCGGGCATCCCCGTGCTTGTCCGCCGGTGCCTTGGCCAGCTTGCCGATTCCACGGGCCAACCCGGTCAGCGACACTGCGGCCAGGGGAGCGCCGCAGCCGTCAACGGCCCAGTGAGCGGGCTTCTCCTCGCAGAAATCCTCAATGACCCGGGCGATTCCCTGCTGGAGCGGATGGGACGGATCCAGGTAGGTGGCAGTGTCCCAGCCGTTTTCGGTGCACGCCCACAGGAACGCTGCATGCTTTCCGGAGCAGTTGAAGGCGATGCGCTGCTTGCCCTTGCCCGAGCGGATCAGCGCGGTGCGGGCCTCTTCGTCCTGCGGCCAGTCCACCGGGCACTGCAGATCCTCTTCGGTGACTCCGGCGGCCTCAAGCATTCCACGGACGACGTCGGTGTGTTCCTTCGCGCCGATGTGGCTGGCCGCGGCCAGCGCCACCTGCGGGCCGCGCAGCGGAACGCCGGCCTGCATCGTGGCTACGGCTTGGAACGGCTTCAGGGACGAACGCGGGAACACCGGCGTGGTGATGTCGCCCAGGGCGGTGACCACCGACCCGTCACCGGACAGCACGACGGCGGAACCCACGTGGCGGGATTCAATGAAGCCGTTGCGCTCCAGGACAGCGAGTTCGACGGCATCGGAGGCAGCGAAGGTGGCAGACATACTGCCAGTGTACGGAAGTCCGGCGCCCGTCCCGCGTGCCGCCGCCGGCCGCGTCACGGAGCCATGGCGGCTTTCAGGGCGTGCATCCCAGCCAGTACTCTGAACTCTTGTGAAGGTTCTCGTTGTTGGCCCCGGCGGCCGCGAACATGCCATTGTCCGGGCCCTGCTGGCCGACCCCTACGTTTCCGAAGTCCACGCGGCTCCCGGGAATGCAGGAATCGCGCAGGTAGTGCCAGTCCATTTCATTAACGCCAGCGATCCGGAAGCCGTAACGGCTCTCGCGCGTGAACTGGAATCCGACCTCGTCGTCGTGGGCCCGGAAGCGCCGCTGGCAGCAGGTGTTTCAGATGCCCTCGTGGAAGCCGGCATTCCGGTCTTCGGTCCCTCCAAGGCGGCAGCGCAGCTGGAAGCCTCGAAGGCTTTCGCCAAACAGGTCATGGCTGAAGCCAACGTACCCACCGCGATGGCCCGGGTCGCCGCGACAGCGGACGAAGCCGCCGACGCACTGGACACCTTCGGGGCCCCCTACGTGGTCAAGGACGACGGCTTGGCAGCCGGCAAGGGAGTGGTAGTCACCTCCAGCCGGGACGAAGCACTTGCCCACGCGCTCGCCTGCTTCGATGCCGGTGGAACAGTGGTCATCGAAGAGTTCCTGGACGGCCCGGAGGTCTCCCTCTTTGTTCTCTCCGACGGACGGCATGTGGTGCCGCTGGCACCGGCCCAGGACTTCAAGCGCATCTTCGACAACGACGAGGGCCCCAACACCGGCGGTATGGGTGCCTACTCCCCGCTGGAGTGGGCACCGGCAAACCTGGTGGATGACGTCATTGCCCGCGTGGCCCAGCCCACCGTGGATGAGATGGCCTCGCGCGGCACCCCCTTCGTCGGCGTGCTGTACTGCGGCCTGGCCCTGACCTCCCGCGGACTGCGCGTCATCGAGTTCAACGCCCGTTTTGGCGATCCGGAAACCCAGGCTGTGCTGGCCCGGCTGAAGACTCCGCTCGGCGGCCTGCTCCTGGCTGCCGCCAAGGGTGAACTGGATGCCATGGAGCAGCTGAAGTGGGACGCGCGCACGGCAGTCGCCGTCGTCGTCGCGTCCGAAAACTACCCGGACACTCCGCGCACCGGGGATCCGATCCTGGGGCTGGTGGAAGCCGAGGCGATCGGGGGCGTGCACATCCTGCATGCCGGCACTGCCGTCGAGGCCGATGAGATTGTGAGCGCCGGCGGGCGGGTCCTTGCCGTCGTTGCGCTGGGGGAGAACCTGTCGCAGGCGAGGGAACTCGCTTACCAGGGAGTGGACGCCATTGAGCTTGAGGGTTCCCAGCACCGGAGCGACATTGCCCTGAAGGCCGAGCGGGGCGACATCCTGGTTCCGGCCGGCAGCGCCGGCGCCGGCAGCGAAGAGGATCTGGCATGAGCACCGCCCCGCAGCTCAATGGCTGGAACCACATCTACTCCGGCAAAGTACGGGACCTGTACGTACCCGCCGGCCCGGACGCCGCGCAGGACCGGGTGCTGGTTGTGGCCAGCGACCGGATCAGCGCCTATGACCACGTCCTCTCCAGTGTCATCCCGGACAAGGGCCGGATCCTGACACAGCTGAGCCTGTGGTGGTTCGACCAGCTGGGCAACGTCCCCAACCATGTTATTTCCGCGGAAGAGGGTGTGCCGGCAGAAGTCGCCGGCCGGGCCATGATCTGCAGGAAGCTTGAAATGTACCCCGTGGAAGCCATTGCCCGCGGCTACCTCACCGGCTCCGGACTGGCTGAGTACCGGCAGTCGCAGACCGTGTGCGACGTCCCGCTGCCCGCGGGGCTGGTGGACGGCTCGCGGATCGAACCGGCCATCTTTACTCCCTCTGCCAAAGCGGAGGTAGGCGAGCACGATGAGAACATCAACTACGACGCCGTTGTGGCCGCAGTGGGTGCCGGCACGGCAGCGCAGATCCGGGACCTGACCCTGGAGATCTACACCACCGCTGAGGCCATTGCGCGGGACCGCGGAATTCTCCTGGCTGACACCAAGGTGGAGTTCGGCCTGGATCCGGCCACCGGCCTGGTCACCCTGGGCGATGAGGTGCTGACCCCGGACTCATCGCGCTTCTGGGACGCGTCCCTGTACGAACCCGGCAAGGCACAGCCCTCCTTCGACAAGCAGTACGTCCGGGACTGGCTGACCTCGGCCGAGTCCGGCTGGGACAAGGCAGCGGATACCCCGCCGCCGGCCCTGCCCGAGAACGTCGTCGAACGCACCCGCGCCCGGTATGTCGAGGCGTACGAGCGGCTGACCGGAAAGAGCTTCGCCTAAACTCAGCTGTTCACTGCAGGCCCCGGGTTTCCCCGGGGCCTGCAGTGTTTCCCGAGGTGTTTCCCGGGCCGTTTTACGGGTGGGTGGTGTGCACTAGCGCGAGAATGTCAGGTGCGTGACGCCGTCGTCGGCTGCTTCCGAACTGGCCTCATAGCCGTCTTCCAGGCCACGGAGGCCCTCCCACAGGTTGACGCCGCGGCCCAGCAGGATCGGCGTGATGCCCACGTGGATCCGGTCCACCAGCCCTGCTTCGAGGAACGCCTTAACGACCGTTGGTCCGCCGCCGATCCGCACATCCCGGCCGCCGGCGGCGTCCAGGGCCCGGTCCAGGGCTTCCTGCGGCGCGGCGGCAAGGAACTCGAACCGGGTGCCGTCGGGCAGGTCGATGGGAGCCCGGGCGGAGTGGGTGAGGACGAAGACCGGGTAATCGAACGGAGTCTCGTCGCCCCACCAGCCCCTCCACCCGGGGTCATCCGGGAAGTTGTGCAGGCCGAACATCCCGGCTCCCATAATTTCGGCTCCGATGCCCTCGAAGTAGGCGGCGGCATATTTGTCATCAACACCCGTGGTTCCCGTTCCGGGCTGGTGCAGCACCCGTTCCTGAAAGGTGCGGGTGGCTGTGTAGGGTCCAACCAGCCGGCCCCAGTCTTTCCCGAAGGGGTTCTCCGGAGTCTGGTCCGTGGTGGTGGCATAGCCGTCAAGGGAGATGTTCAGGTCAACGCGGACAGCCATGGGATCTCCTGGTGCCTTGGTGGGAGATGCTCCAGAGCATACGCGCCGGCACAGCAAAAAGGACCCACCGAAAACGATGGGTCCTTTCCTGTTTTGGTCGGGGTGACAGGATTTGAACCTGCGACCTCGTCGTCCCGAACGACGCGCGCTACCAAGCTGCGCCACACCCCGTAACCACTGCTTATCCGAAGGTTTCCCTCCCGGCCAAGCAACTTTACAAGTGTACTCGACAACCTGCGGGAGCGCGAAATCAGCGCCGCAGCGGCCTGCGGGTTACACGAGCGAGTCCTGCCATGCGGCATTGAGCGCCGCAAAGCGTCCGTTTCCGCTGGTGAGCCCGGAGGGCGTGCCGTCCTCCACCACAACGCCGGCGTCCATGACCAGTACCCGGTCCGCTATTTCGACCGTGGACAGCCGGTGGGCGATGATCAGCGCGGTGCGGTTGCCCAGCAGGGTCTTCAGCCCCTGCTGCACCAGCCGCTCGCTGGGCACATCCAGGGACGATGTTGCCTCATCGAGGATCAGCACCGCGGGGTCCGCGAGGAACGCGCGGGCAAAGCTGATGAGCTGGCGCTGACCGGCGGAGACCCTGCCGCCGCGCTTGTTCACGTCGGTCTCGTATCCCTCGGGCAGGGACTCAACAAAGTCGTGGGCGCCTACAGCCCGGGCTGCCGCTTCGATCTCTTCCCGTGATGCCCCGGGCTTGCCCAGAGCGATGTTCTCCGCCACCGAGCCGCTGAACAGGAACGCCTCCTGCGTCACCATGACGACGGCGCGGCGCAGGTCCCTCTGCGTGAGGTTCCGCAGATCCACCCCGTCCAGCAGCACCGCGCCGTCCGACGGGTCATAGAACCGGGCGATCAGCTTGGCCAGGGTGGATTTGCCGGCGCCGGTCTGGCCCACCAGGGCCACGGTCTGCCCGGCGGGGATGTGCAGGTCCAGGCGGGGCAGGACCAGCGGGCCGTCCCCGTAACGGAACTCCACGCCGTCGAATTTTATGTCTCCTGCAGCGTCCCGCAGTGTCACCGGCTGCCGGGGCGGACGCACGGTCGGGACTTCTTCCAGCAGACCGGATACCTTTTCAAGGGCCGCGGAAGCGGACTGGAACGAGTTGTAGAACATGGCCATCTGGTCCACCGGCTGGAAGAACCGCTTGGCGTAGAGCAGCAGGGCCAGCAGCGCACCGACTTCAAGCCCGCCATCGAGCACGCGGTAGCCGCCCGCCAGCAGCACCACAGCCACGGTCGCGTTGCCGATGAAGATCAGGCCGGGCTGGAACACGCCGTTGAGGTTGATGGAGCGCAGGGTGGCCCGGCGGTAGTCCTCAGCGAGCTCGTCGTTCTTCTCGGCGTTGACGGTCTCCCGGCGGAACGCCTTCACGGCGCGGATGCCGGTCATCGTTTCAACGAAGTGCACGATCAGCTTCGCCGAGGTCACCCGGGAAGCACGGTACGCAAGCTGGGAACGCTTCTGGTACCAGCGGGTCAGCAGGAACATCGGCACGAACGCCACGCAGAGCAGCACGCCGGTGCGCCAATCCAGGGCGAAAATGCTGACGGCCACGAAGACCATGTACATGGCACCCGAGGCCAGGGAGCTGATACCCGAGTCCAGCAGTTCGCGCAGTGCCTCCAGATCCGAGGTCTGGCGGGAGATGATCCGGCCCGAGGTGTAGCGCTCGTGGAACTCCAGGCTGAGCCGCTGCGTGTGCCGGAAAACCCTCAGCCGCAGGTCCAGCAGCATCGCCTGGCTTAGCTGTGCAGTGGACCGGACGTAGCCTGCCGTCAGCCCGGCTGCCAGGACCGCGGCGAGCAGGTAGGTGCCGCCGGCCGCCAGCAGCGGCAGGGAACTGCCGTCCTGCAGGGCAGGCAGGGCATGGTCAATGCCAAAGGCGATGATCGCAGGCCCGGCGACGCGGGCGGCTTGGGAGAACACCACTAGTGCGATGGTGAAGATGAACCGGCCGCGGTTGGGACGGACAAGGGAGGCGAGGAGGGACAGCGAACGACGCCGGACGGCCCGGTTCTGCTCCCGGTCCAGGTCCAGGTTGTCTTCTCCGGACGTGCCGACGGCGTTGCCTGCCTGTGCCTGGTCCGGGAGTGGCGCCCCGGCGCGGCGGATGCTGAACCGGCTCACCGGAGAACCTCGCTTTCATCTTCGAGTCCGCTGTCCAGGTCCTGCGGCGAGGCCGGCAGGCTGGCGATCACGTGGCGGTAGTGCTCATTCTCTGCCAGCAGCTCGGCGTGGGTTCCGACTGCGGCAATCCTGCCGTCCTGCATCAGGGCTACCCGGTCCGCCAGGGAAACTGTGGAGGGGCGGTGGGCGACGACCAGGGTAGTGGTTTCTGCCAGGACCTCGCGGAGCCGGTGCTCCACCAGTTCCTCGGTGCGCACGTCCAGCGCGGAGAGCGGATCATCCAGAACCAGCACAGTGGGCCGGGCAGCAATGGCACGGGCCAGGGCCACTCGCTGGCGCTGACCGCCGGAAAGACTGAGCCCTTCCTCCCCGATCAGGGTGTCCACGCCGTCGGGCAGCGAATAGACGAACTGGGCCTGCGCCACGTCAAGGGCTTCGCGCAGGAGGTCTTCGGCTTCGGCGTCGCTGCCGGCGTCCGCGCCGAGAAGCACATTGTCCCGGACCGAGCTGGAGAACAGGGTGGTCTCCTCGAAGGCAACCGAAACGATGCGGCGCAGTTCCCGCAGCGGGTAGTCCCGCACATCCACGCCGTCGATCCGGATGCGCCCGGCCGTGGCGTCGTACAGCCGGGGGACCAGCTGCAGCAGCGTGGACTTTCCGCTGCCGGTGATTCCGACGAGCGCCATAGTCTCGCCGGCACGCAGGTCCAGGCTCACGCCGTCGAGCACGTCCCGGCGTTCCGGTGCGGCATCCGGGTAGGCGAAGTGCACATCCTCGAACGAAAGCCGGCCGCGGACTTCCGTCGGCTGCACCGGACGCTCCGGATCGGTGATGGTGCGTTTGGCGTCCATAACCTCAAAGTGCCGGTCGATCGCGGTGGCCGCAGTCAGCGTCATGGACAGCAGCGGACCCATGGATTCCACCGGCCCGGCCACAACAGCGGCGGTCGCGAAGAACGCCACCAGCGCGCCGATGCTGATCTGGCCGTCATTGACCAGCAGGATACCCAGAACCAGCGAGACCGCCAGCGCGGCCTCGGGCAGCAGGGTTACTACCAGGGAGAACTTGGCCAGCGAATTGGCCTTATAGACCTCGGTCTGGCGCAGGCCCTCGGCCTGCTCCTCGAACGCGTCCAGTGCCTCGGAACTGCGGCCGAAGGCCTTCAGCACACGGATGCCGTGCACCGATTCCTCGACTGTGGTGGCCAGGTCGCCGGCCTGGTCCTGGCTTTGCCGCGACACCCGGCCGTAGAAGCGGCGGAACTTGAAGCCGTAAACGATGATGGGCACGGCAGCGAGGAGGAACACGATCGCAAGCTGCCAGGCGGTGAAGAACATGATGGTCACGCCGATTATCACCGTCAGCGCCGTGACGATCAGCATCAGCGCGCCGAATGCCATCCAGCGCCGGATCAGGTTCAGGTCGCTCATGGCGCGGGAGAGCAGCTGCCCGGAGCCCCAGCGGTCGTGGAACGCTACGGACAGATCCTGCAGATGGCGGTAAAAGGACGTCCGCAGGCTGGTTTCAACGAGTGTGGACGGTGCGACGGCGAACTGCCGCCGCAGCGCCATGAACACCGCTTCCAGCGTGCCCAGCAGCAGCACGATTCCGGTGGCCCACCACAGCGCAGTGACCGCGCCGCCGGGGGACAGATAGGAATTCACCAGGACACGCAGTACCTGCGGGATGGCCAGCGCAACGACGCTGGCCCCAACTGCGCAGAGGAAGCCGAGGAACAGGCGCGGAAGGATCGGCTTGATGTGCGGGTACAGGCGCCCCAGGGATTGCCACAATGATGTCTGCGGGGGCATGAATCCTCTTCGAGGTCGAGAGGTCCGCGCCGAGCGGTGCGGGCCGGATACCGCTCAATCCTAGGCCACGGCACCCCCGCCGCACGACGCCGCCGTCCCGAATCGGCCTTCCCCATCGAGATGGCAGAAAGTGCACGAAAGACGGGGTCTAACGCGCAGTTTCTGTCATCTCGTTAGGGGTTCGCGGGGAGTGAGGGTCAGCAGCACGGCTTCCGGGCGGCAGGCGAACCGCACCGGTGCGAACCGGGACGTACCGATGCCCGCCGAGACATTCAGCGGCACCGTGCGCCCGTTATGTTCCCAGTCCGTCAGGCCCTTGGCCCGCCAGGTGGGGAGGTCGCAGTTGCTCACAAGGGCACCGTATCCCGGAATGCAGACCTGCCCGCCGTGGGTGTGTCCCGCCAGGATCAGCTGGGCGCCGCCGTCGGTGAAGTAGTCAAGCACCCGCTGGTACGGGGCATGTGCGACGCCGACGCGCAGGTGCCGGGCAGAGTCCGACGTCGAACTCCCGGCGGGGAATCCGGCGTACCGGTCCCGTTTGAGGTGCGGATCGTCGACGCCGGAGAAGTCCAGGCGCAGTCCGTTCAGGACCACTGACTGGTTTCTGTTGGTCAGGTCGATCCAGCCGGCGTTGCCGAAGGCCGTGAACATGTCTGCCCAGGGCAGTTTGGCAGGGTCCTTCCGCAGCTTGGACGGTGAGGTGAAGTACGTGAACGGGTTCTTGGGCACCGGCGCGTAATAGTCATTGGAGCCGGGAACGAATACGCCGGGGAACCGCATCAGGGGTTTGAGCGCTTCCAGCAGCGGGGGCACCGCCTGCTGATGGCTCAGGTTGTCCCCGGTATTGACCACGAAGTCCGGTTCAAGGTCCGCGAGGGACTGCAGCCAGCGGGTCTTGCGCTCCTGGCCGGGAACATAGTGGATGTCCGAGAGGTGAAGGACCCGCATCGGTTTACTGCCCGCAGGCAGCACTGCCACCGACTCGGTGCGGATGCCGAAGAGGTTCCGTTCAATGAGGGCACCGTAGGCGAGGGCCGCGGCGCCGGCAGCCGCGAGGCTGCCGGCGGTCCACGCGGCGGATCGAAGGACCGGGGTAACCGGGTTATTGGTCGCCAAGGTCAGTCGTCGTCGTTCTGGTTGCCGTTGCCGTTGTTGCCGTTGTTGCCGTTGTTGTTCTGGTTGCCCGAGTTGTTGCCGCTGTCCCGGTTGGGGCCGGGAGAATTGGGTGCGGGCCGCGGGGCAGGAGCCTGGCCAACAATGTTGGCCGGCGGTGCGGGGAACGGATCGGCGCCGTACTGGCCCGGAACCCGCTGGATGAAGTTCTTCCACGACGGGCCGGCAATGAGTGAGCCGTCGATTTCCGGGTAGGTCCGGCCGCCAATCAGCTTCTCGGACATGGTGGTGTTGTTGGCTTTCCAGTTACCGATCCAGGAGGCCGTGGAGAGTCCGGTGCTGTAGCCCATGAACCAGGTCTGGGAACGGTAGTCATTGGTACCGGTCTTGCCGGCTGTGGGCACGCCTACCTGCAGGTTGATGCCGGAGCCGTTGGTCATCACGCGCTGGGTGGCCACGTTGACGCCCTGGGCTACTTCCTTGCGCATGACCTGTTCACAGCTCTGCTCCGGGACCGGGTATTCAGTCCCGTCGCTGCTCTTTACCGACACCAGTGCGCGGGGCTCGCAGGTGAGCCCGTCGGCGGCGAAGGTCGCGAAGCCGGTCGCCATGGACAGCGGCGAGGCGTCGCCGCCGCCGCCGAAGGTCGACGGCGGGTTCACGGCCAGCATCTCGCGTTCACCGGAGGCGCTCTTGCCGTTGTGCACACCCGAGGCGAAGGCCATCTGCTGGAACTTGCACAGGTCCAGCTCATTGGCCTCAGCCAGCGTGATGGTGTTGAGGGACTGGGCCAGGCCCTCCAGCACGGTTGTGTTGCGGTAGTTCGTGTCTCCGTAGTTGATCGGAGTCCACGGATCCAGGATGGCGTAACGGCCGCCGGGCAGGCAGCTGGCGTTCCAGGTGTGGCCGGCAGGATAGGTCCGCTTGTTGCCGTTCAGCTGGGCGTTCAGCGTCTTTCCCGCGTCCAGCCACGCAGCAACGGTGAACGGTTTGTACGTAGAACCGGGCTGGAACCCGCCGAGGCCGTTCAGGATCTTGTTCGGATCACCGTCCTGGTAGGCGTCCACGTTGAAGTTCTGCACGGAGTTTCCGGGTGCCAGTTCAGGGGTGTACCGGGTGTTCTGCGCCATCACCAGGATTTTGCCGGTGCCGGGCTCGACGCTGACCATCGAGTGGCCGATCTCCGCATCGGTTGTATCCGGGTTGGCGGTCTCGTTGATCGCTGCCTGCGCTGCGTTCTGCAGGGTGGGGTTCAGTGTGGTGGTGATGCTGAGCCCGCCGCGGTAGAGCAGCTTGTTGCGGTCCTCGGGCGTGGCCCCGTAGCGGTCGTCGTTGAGCACCAGCTGCTTGACGTAGTCACAGAAGTAGGGTGCCTGTTCGGCGCCGACGCAGCCGTTGAGGACCGGTGTCAGGTTCAGTTCCAGGCCGGTGGCAACCGCGGCGTCGTGCTCTTCCTGGGTGATCCTGCCCTTGTCCAACATGGCGTCCAGCACGAGGTTGCGCCGGGCGAGGGAACGCTCCGGGTTCAGTTCCGGGCTGTAGAAAGTGGGTCCGTTGACGACGCCGGCCAGCAGTGCGGCCTGCGCAATGCTCAGGTCCTTGGCATCGACGTTGAAGAAGTACTTGGAGGCTGCCTGCACGCCGAAGGTTGTTCCGCTGAAGGGAACAATGTTGAAGTAGCCCTCCAGGATCTCGTCCTTGCTGAGTTCCTTCTCCACGGCAATGGCCAGCTTGATTTCGCGCAGCTTGTCACCGACGGTCTTCTGCCCGCTGAAGACCACCTCCCCGCCTTCCTGGAGGTTGGTATCAATGATCACGTTGTTCACGTACTGCTGCGTGATGGTGGAAGCGCCGCGGGTCCGGTCCGAGGTGACATTGGAGACGACGGCACTGAAGATGCCCTGCAGGTCGACGCCGCCGTGTTCGTAATAGCGGTCGTCCTCGATGGCCAGCATCGCGTCGATCATGTGGGGGGAAACTTCGTCCAGCGTGATCGGCTGGCGGTTCTCCTCGTACAGGGTGGCGATCAGAGATCCGTCGTTCGCGTAAATCCGGGACGGTTCAGCCAGGGCCCCGCGCTTGAGCTCGGAGGGCAGCTGATCAAAGAACTGGATGGATCCGGAGGCCGCCGTCCCGGCGGCAGCAGCGGCCGGCACCAGCAGCCCGGCGGCAAGGACGCCGCATAAAGTGCTCACTCCAAAGAAGGCCACAATCTTGCCCAGAGTGGTAGCCGTGTCAAAAAAAGGAGATTTGCGAGCTGCCATGCGGATCAGTCTACAAGCACGCGCTAGTCTTTGGATCATGAGCAAATGGGAATACTTCATTACACCGCTGCCTTTGCACACCCCCGGCGCCGTGCTGAACATGCACGGTGAAGAAGGGTGGGAGCTGGTGCAGATCACCCCGGCCCCCAACGGCACCGGTTCAGTGGCCTACATGAAGCGGGAGAAGGCCTGATGGGTACTGCCCCGGAGGCGGTTTCCGCCGTCGAGCAGCGCCTGGCCGAACTCGGCCTGGAGCTGCCCCCGGTCGCCGCACCGGTGGCAGCCTATGTTCCCGCCGTCGTCAGCGGGAACCATGTATACACCTCCGGCCAGCTGCCCTTCGTTGACGGTGTGCTGCCGGCCGCGGGCAAGGTTGGCGCGGACGTGGGTGCCGAGGACGCGAAGACGTACGCCGCGCGCTGCGCCGTGAACGCCCTGGCCGCCATCAAGGCGCAGATCGGGGACCTGGACCGGGTCACCCGGATCGTGAAGGTTGTAGGGTTCGTGGCCTCCGACCCGTCCTTCACCGGCCAGCCCGGCGTCATCAACGGAGCATCCGAGCTCCTGGGACAGGTATTTGGTGAAGCGGGCAGCCACGCCCGCTCCGCCGTCGGCGTGGCGGTGCTGCCGCTGGACGCGCCGGTGGAAGTGGAAGTGATCGCAGAGTTTGCCTAACGTCTCTACCCGTCATTTCCAGCTGCCGCCCTGGCAACTGGACGCAGCGCAAAGCTGGTTTGAGCGCGGTGAAGGTAGCGCCCGCAAGCCGCGGGCGGCCTCGTCGGTCCTGCTGCTGCGCGACTCCCGCCAGGGAGCCGAAGTGTTCCTGCGCTACCGCCGGGGCGAATCTCCGCTGGGGAGGATAGCTTTCCCCGGCGGCAGCCTGGAAGAAGCCGACGGAGATCCCGTCGAGTGGTACGGTCCTTCTCCCGCTGAATGGGCTAAGACCCTGGGGATGGATGATGCCCAGGACGCCCGCCGGCACGTCGTAGCCGCCGCTCGGGAACTGTTCGAAGAGACCGGCGTGCTGCTGGCCGGACCTGATGGGTCCACGCTCCTGGAAAGCAACCGCGGGCCGGAGTGGATGGCTGCGCGGGTCGCCATCGCCGCCGGTGACGAGTCTTTCCCCGAACTGCTGGCCCGCCGCGGACTCGGCCTGCGCAGCGACCTGCTGCGGCCGCTCAGCCATTGGCTTACGGCGGATTTCGCGCTGCGCCGCTTCGACACCCGCTACTTTGCCGCCGTCCAGCCGCTGGGCCAGGAAACCTCCCTCCTGGAGACCAAGGGAATCTGGGGCGAATGGCGCGCGGCAGCGGTGGAAAATGAGCGCGCAGCCACCACGGCTCTCGGTGACGAAGTTGCCCAGCCGGACACGGTTGGACTGACGCTGGAGCAGCTCACGGTTCCGGCTGTGGCGCTGATGATCGAAAAGCTGGCAAAGGCGCGGGGCTGCATTGCCTACCTGGCGCATCGCCGCGCGAACGAGGTTTTCCAGCCCGAACTCGTTGAAACCGACGCCGGGTACGCCCTGCGGGTGACCGCCGTCGACGCCGCGGAAGGATCCGGGCACCGCGGGCGCTGAACCGCCGCGCAAGCCAAGAGTAAAGCGGCACCGTCCTCCGGGGCGAAGACGGTGCCGCTTTACTTGATGCCGGGAAGGGTCAGCGGGAGCGCTGGCGCAGGCGCTGGACGTCAAGAATGACGACGGCGCGTGCCTCCAGCCGCAGCCAGCCGCGCTGGACGAATTCGGCCAGCGCCTTGTTCACGGTTTCGCGGGAAGCGCCCACCAGCTGGGCCAATTCTTCCTGGGTCAGCTCGTGGGCCACCAGGATGCCGTCCGTGGCCGGGCGGCCGAAGCGGTCTGCGAGGTCCAGCAACGCCTTGGCCACGCGGCCCGGAACGTCGGAGAAGACGAGGTCCGCCAGGGACTCGTTGGTGCGGCGCAGGCGGCGGGCCAGCGCCTGCAGCAGCTGCACGGATACCTCCGGACGCGTTTCAATCAGGGCACGCAGGTTCTCGTGGCGCAGTCCGGCCAGGCGGGTCTCGGACACCGCGGTGGCCGTGGCGGTGCGGGGACTCGGGTCGAAAAGGGCCATCTCGCCGAACAGCTCACCCGGGCCGAGAATGGCCAGCAGGTTCTCGCGCCCGTCGGGGGCCGAACGCCCCAGCTTGATCTTTCCGGACACGATGAAATAGAGCTGGTCGCCCTGGTCACCTTCGCGGAAGACAGAGGCTCCGCGGGACAGATCGACCTCGGTGAGCTCGTCGGTCAAAGCAGCGAAGACGTCGTCTCCCAGTGAGGCGAACAAAGGCGCGCGGCGCAATACCTCGATATCCATGAAATCTCCTGTTAATAGTTGTCGCTTCTACTATCTTGCCGCACCGAACGGGCATGTGACAGCCGTAATAGCTCTGTTCGCCCACGGATGATAAAAAGCCTGCCTAATGTGCGCAGGATTACACGCCGATGGAATCGTTCCCGGTGGCCGCTAGACTCGGAAAGCAAAGGGGCTCTTGACCGGCAGCCGCACGCGTACGTACACCATATTGGAGCTCTTTGTGCTCGGATTCACCGTTCTGGACATCATCCTGGGCCTCTCGCTGCTTTTTTACCTGCTGGCCGGCCTGCGCAACGGCCTCGCGGTCACACTCGGCGGAATCGTCGGTTTCGTGGCCGGCGCCGTAGCCGCGTTCTTCGCCATCCCGCTGGTCTCGGGCTGGGTGCCGGATGAAAGCTGGCGGCTCGCAGCAGTGATCGCGACCGCCGTCGTGCTGGTTCTGGTAGGCCACGCGGCCGGCGCGGCGCTTGGCGGCGGCGTGCGCCGCTGGTTCAACTTCGCACCGCTGCGCGCGCTGGACCGGATCCTCGGCGGTGCCCTGAACGTTGTTGTCGCTGCCGTGGTGATGTCCATGCTGGCGTTCAGCATCGGCACGCTGGGGATGCCTTTCCTGTCCCAGCAGATCGCCTCCTCGAAGGTCCTAATGACCATCGATTCGGTGACGCCTGACGCCGTGAAGACGGTGGCGGCGCAGGTGCGTTCCATCACCCTCGATGAAGGACTGCCGCGCATTTTCGACGGCGCAGCTCCTGACACCGTTGAGCTTCCCGCCGAGGGCATCAGCTCCGAGGCCCTGACCGAGGCATCGTCCTCGGTCCTGAAGATCACCGGCACCGCGTTCCAGTGCGGTCAGAACCAGACGGGGTCAGGGTTCGTGGTGGCCAAGGACAGGGTCGTAACCAATGCCCACGTCGTGGCAGGAGTGAGCGAACCGGTGGTCCAGGTCCCCGGAGGGGGCGTGCTGCCCGGGCGGGTTGTGCACTTTGACCCGGCCCGGGACCTCGCGGTCATTGCGGTGGATAACCTGGACGCCAAGCCTCTGGCGCTGGGCACCGAACTGCCCGCGGGAACAACAGCGGGGTTTGCGGGGTATCCGGCAGGCGGGCCCTTCCGGCTTCAGGCTGCCGTCGTGCAGAACCTCGGCGATGTGTCCGTCCGCAGCATCTACGGAACATCCCCGGAGGTCCTGGAGGTCTACACCCTGGCCGCGAACGTCCAGCAGGGCAACTCCGGCGGCCCGCTGCTGGACATCGACGGACAGGTTGCCGGAGTGGTCTTCGCCAAGACCACCGGAGACCAGCCCATTGGCTACGCCCTGTCCCTCGCTGAGCTGGGCCCTATCGCGGAGGCCGCCCCGACTTACCGCAGCGCCGTTTCCCCGGGGGAGTGCATCAGCGAGTAGCGTCCCCGGCGCCGTCCAGCTTCGCAGCGATATAGTCCACGGCCATCCGGTAGCCGGCGATCCCTGCTCCGCAGATCACCACTTCCGCCACCGCGGAGACGAACGAGTGGTGACGGAACTCTTCGCGCTTGTGGATGTTGCTCAGGTGAACCTCCACCACGGGGAGCCCCACACCGGAGAGTGCGTCGCGGATCGCCACCGACGTGTGGCTGTAGGCGGCGGGGTTGATGATGATCGCATCGGCCAGGCCGGGAGCCCCGTGAATGGCGTCAATCAGGTCCCCTTCATGGTTGGACTGGATGCAGTCCGCCGTCCAGCCGTGCACCTGCGCGGCTGCGACGGCGGCTGCTTCCACGTCATCCAGGGTGTCCGTCCCGTACACCGCGGGTTCGCGCGTGCCCAGCAGGTTCAGGTTGGGGCCGTTCAGGACCAGGAGGTTGCGGGTGCGTTCGGTAGTCATGGGTTCAACTATGCCGCAACCGTCTCCGCGTCCGCCGTCTGTGACTGTGCCCGGATCCGGCGGGCGGCCGCAAGGGAGCCGGCGATCGTGATCAGGGACATCAGGGCCAGTACCGCACCGGGGTGCCACCAGGCGGCGCCGGTGGCATCGGAGAAGAGCTGGGTGACAGCCGGCGTGAAGCCTGCGGCGATGCCGGCGAAGCTGTAGGCCAGTGACATGGCTGTGTAGCCGGTCCGGGCCGGGAACAGGTCCGCCATCAGTCCGCCCAGCGCTGCCCAGGCCGCGGTCGGGGCGATGCCGCCAATCAGGATGGTCAGGATGTACAGCGGCTGGTCCGCGATGCTGATCAGGTAGTACAGCGGGAAGGAAATCAGCGCTGTAGCCGCCGCGCCCCCGGCGACTACCTTTGCCGAACCGATCCTGGTGGCCAGCCAGCCGAAAGCCGGGATGGTGGCCAGCTGGAGGACCGAGCCCACCAGGGCGGCGTTAAGCATCGTGGATTCGGACAGCCCCAGGACACCCACGCCGTAGGCCTGCGTGTAGGTGGTCATGAGGAAGTAGGAGCCGATGCCCAGCAGGGCTGCGGCCACGGCAATGACGACGGCGGCGGGCTGGGAGCGGAGCACCTCCAGGACCGGGATGCGGGCTACCTGGTTGTGCTCGGCGACGTCCTTGAAGACCGGGGTCTCATCGATGGCCAGGCGCAGGTAGAGGGCTACGGCCATGAAGGGGAACGCGAGGAGGAACGGAACCCGCCAGACGCCGGCTTCCATTGCCTCCGGGGAGACCTGGGTGAGGATCAGGAAGGTGGCCGTAACCATGATGGTGCCAACCGGGGAGCCGATCTGCGGGATGGCGGCGAAGAGGGCACGCTTGCGCGGTTCGGCGTGCTCGCTGGCAATCAGGACGGCACCGCCCCATTCTCCGCCGACAGCCAGGCCCTGCAGCAGCCGCAGGGCCACCAGCAGGATCGGAGCCCAGACACCGATTGTGGAGTAATCCGGCAGCAGGCCGATGACGCCAGTGGCCAGGCCCATGAGGACGATGGTGTAGATGAGGGACTTTTTCCGGCCCACGCGGTCTCCGATGTGGCCGAACAGCACCGCGCCCAGCGGCCGGGCGACGAAGCCCATGCCCAGCGAGAGGAACGCCAGGAGCGTGCCGGTCAGCGGATCAACATCGGGGAAGAACACCCGGTTCAGGATCAGTGCGGCGGCAGTGCCGAAAACATAGAAGTCATAGGATTCAAGTGCTGTCCCGACGAATGATGCTCCGGCGACCCTGCGGGCCATCCGGGAACGCTGCGCGGGGTTCACCGTTGTGGAGGAAATAGACACAAGTGCTGATTGTGCTAGGTGCCGGCGGCTTTGGCCAGTTGCTGAGCCGAACGTCACGATTTAGGTCGCCGGGCGCAGCCCTGCGGCGGTGAACGGCGGCAGACGCCGGCACCCCGGGCCTGCGTCAGCACTGCCCTGCCGGAAGATGCTGCTTCAGGACGGCGGTACCGGCCTGAAGCAGGGAGGCGCCCACCGTCTGGGGGTCGGCGACGTAGCCGTGGACCATCGCGCCGTCGCGCAGCATGATCAGCTGGTCCGCGGCCAACCCGGGATCGACGGCGCCGAGCCGTCCCGCGAGTTCGGCTACCAGGGCGCGGAACCAGCCCCGGTGGCGGGCGACGGCGGCCCGTACCGGATGATCAGCGGCCGGGTATTCAGCCGCGGCATTGATGAACGGGCAGCCGCGGAATCCGGGCCGGCAGGCTTCGGTGCCCATGGCCAGCGCCAGCGTCCGAAGAGCCTCGCAGGGATCCGCGGGCAGCGTCCCGGCAGCCTCTCGGACCAAGGCAGACTGCCGGTCGAGGTACGCCGCCACCAGATCGTCCTTGGTGGGGAAATGGCGGTAGAAGGTCACCTTGGTGGTAGCGGCGGCGGCAATGATCTTATCTGCGCTGACGGCGCGGATTCCACCGCGGTAAAAGGCATCCGTGGCCGCATCGAGGATGCGCTCACGGACCGGCTGGCGGCTGCCGGCGGACTGGTCTGCCATTGGAACCTCCTGTGATGCCAGTCCGTAGAACTGGCCATTAGTAGACTTACTAGTTAGTCTACTTGGAGAACGGCGGAAAATCCCGCTCTTCGCCAGCCACATGTTCCAACTCGAAGGAGAACCCGATGAGCGCCATTTACACAGCAGTTGCCACGGCCACCGGCGACGGCCGGAACGGAGAAGCCCGCACCAGTGACGGACTCCTCGAAGTCGACCTCGCCGTTCCCGCCGAGATGGGCGGCGCAGGCGGGGCCACGAACCCGGAACAGCTGTTCGCCGTCGGCTACGCCGCCTGCTTCCACTCCGCCCTGAAGCTGGTCGCCCGCCGGGCCAAGGCACAGATCAGTGACAGCGCCGTCACCTCCGAGGTCAGCATCCACCCTACGGAGGAGGGCGGCTTCCAGCTCTCGGTTGCGCTGCACGTTGAAATGTCCGGCGTTGAGCAGGCCATGGCGGACAAGCTGGTCCAGGAAGCACACCAGGTGTGCCCGTACTCCAATGCCACCCGCGGCAACATCGAGGTGGAAGTGGACGCCGTCGTCGGCTAGTCCGCTCTCCGCCCCCGAGATTACAGAAACTGCCCGTATCAAGCGCGATACGGGCAGTTTCTGTAATCTCGTGTGGCGCTACTTGCGCAGGGATTCGGCGATCTGGGACATAACGGTGTTGTCCGCCAGGGTGCTCGAGTCGCCGGGCTCGCGTCCCTCCGCCACATCCTTCAGGAGCCGGCGCATGATCTTGCCGGAACGGGTCTTCGGCAGCTCCGGAACCACCAGGATGTGCTTCGGCTTGGCAATCGGACCGATCTCCTTGCCCACGTGGTTGCGCAGCGTGGTGACGATGTCGTCGTCGTCCTTGGCGCTGCCGCGCAGGATCACGAAGGCAACCACCGCTTCGCCGGTGGTCTCATCCGTGGCGCCGACCACTGCCGCTTCGGCCACCGAGGGATGGCTGACCAGCGCGGATTCGATTTCCGTGGTGGAAAGCCGGTGCCCGGATACGTTCATCACGTCATCCACGCGGCCCAGCAGCCAGATGTCCCCGTCCTCGTCCTTCTTGGCGCCGTCTCCGGCGAAGTACATGTTGTCGAAACGGGACCAGTAGGTGTCCTTGAACCGCTGCGGATCTCCCCAGATGCCGCGCAGCATGGAAGGCCAGGGCTCCTTGACCACCAGGAAGCCGCCGGACCCGTTGGGTACCGGTTCGCCCATTTCATCCACGACATCCACGGAAATGCCGGGCACCGGAACCTGGGCAGAACCGGGCTTGGTGGCCGTGACTCCGGGCATCGGGGCGATCATGTGGGCTCCGGTCTCCGTCTGCCACCAGGTGTCCACGATCGGGGCGGGGATTTCCTTCTTGCCGCCGTTGCCGCCGATCACCGTGCGGTACCACATCCAGGCTTCGGGGTTGATGGGCTCGCCCACCGTGCCCAGGACCCGGATGGAGTCAAGGTTGAACTTGCCGGGAATGTCCCGTCCCCACTTCATGCAGGTGCGGATCGCCGTCGGGGCGGTGTAGAGGATTGAAACCTTGTACTTCTCCACCAGTTCCCACCAGCGTCCCTGGTGCGGAGTGTCCGGAGTTCCCTCGTACATCAGCTGCGTGGCGCCGTTCACCAGCGGTGCGTAGGTGACGTAACTGTGGCCGGTTACCCAGCCGACGTCGGCGGTGCACCAGTACACGTCCGTCTCCGGTTTGAGGTCAAAGGTTGCCCGGTGGGTGAAGGCCGTCTGGGCCAGATAACCGCCGGTGGTGTGCAGGATGCCCTTGGGCTTGCCCGTGGTGCCGGAGGTGTACAGGATGAACAGCGGGTGCTCGGAGTCGTGCGGCACGGCGGTGTGCTCTGCGCTCGCTGAACCAACGACGTCGTCCCACCAGACATCGCGTCCCCCGGTCCACTCAACCGGCTCGCCGTTGCGCTTAACCACGACGACGTTGGTGACGGTGTGCCCTTCCCTCACCAGGGACTCATCAACGGCAGGCTTGAGCAGGCTCGGCTTTCCGCGCCGGTAGGAGCCGTCGGCGGTGACGACCAGCTTGGCCTCGGCGTCGTCAATGCGGCTGCGCAGGGCGTCAGCGGAGAAGCCGCCGAAAACCACTGAATGCACGGCACCGATGCGCGCACAGGCCAGCATGGTGATCACGGCCTCGGGAATCATGGGCAGGTACACGGCCACGCGGTCGCCTTTGGAAACCCCGAGCGCTTCAAAAGCATTCGCGGCCTTTTTCACCTCTTCGGTGAGCTGGGCATAGGTGTAGGTGCGGGTATCCCCGGGCTCGCCCTCAAAGTAGATGGCTACGCGGTCTCCGCGTCCTTCTTCGACGTGCCGGTCAAGGGCGTTATAGGAGGCGTTCAGCCTTCCCCCGACGAACCACTTGGCGAAGGGTGCATCCGTCCAGTCCAGGGTCTGGGAGAAATCCTCATCCCAGCTCAGCAGCTCCCGCGCCTGCTTGGCCCAGAACTCCGGGCCGGACGCAGCGGCCTCGTCATAAAGCCCGGGCTGCGCTGCCGCCGCGGCCGCGAATTCCGCGCTGGGCGGAAAGCTGCGGCTTTCGTGATAGAGGTTCTCCAATGCGTCACCGTGCTGCTTGACCGGAGGCTGTTCAGTCATCTCGGACCCTTTCCGTTGGCTTGGACCCGGCGCCGGGGCCGGGCGCCTGCCCGGCCGGCGGGGCTGTTGGTAGTGTCTGCCCTTACCCTAGCGCGGACACGGCCAAGGTGTGGTGCCGGTCACAAGCACCTCCGTGAAACGGGGTAATTATGCGATAAACGGTCGACCCGCTGCCCCTGCGCAGGCGTGAACCGGTAGTCTGACCTGCTGGCGTTGACTAGGCTGTCATTGAAAGCAAACCGCTTGCGGCACCGCTGTGGCGGTGCCAGAGCACGGTCGGCGCACCCGCCTTCCGGTTGGATGCTCTCGGAACGGAGACCAGAATGAACCAGCCCCACGTTGAACACGAGGAACACCCCGCTGCGGAAGCCCCCGGCCCCCGGCCCGGCGCCGAACCGGCAACCGGGCTTCGTGCTGTCGCGGGGCCGTTCGGCCTGCGCGACATTGTGGTGGGATCCGCCGTTCTGGTGATGCTGGTGGGCAGCGTCCTGCCGTTCACCGTTGGCAGCGGACGGAACCTGTGGACCGCCTTCAGCCTTTTCTACGTTGGTATCGGCATCATCATGCCGCTGGTGGTAGCCGGGCTCTTCACCGCCCGCCGGCTGGCGCCGTCCACGCGCCTGCGCGTTGGCTCCCTCTCACTGGACCAGTTTGCCTCCGTCATAGCGGTCCTGGCCGCCGTTTTCTTCTTCCTGCAGATTGTCTACGTATTCAGCGTCGGCTCCCTGCTGGGACTACTGGGCGCCGTGGCGCTGCTCGCCGCGACCACGTTCGCGCCCTACATCCCGCCGTTCGCAGCTGAGTTCAGCGAACGCCCGGAGACTCCGGCGCACCCGGTTGCGCGGGAGGCCAAGCCGCTTGTCCGCGCTCCGAGGCCGGCACCCGCCCCCAAGCCCGCAGCGGCCGATGGCGCCGGGCACCCCGGTACGTTCGGACAGCCAGCCGCAACAGGTCCCGGCGCACCCCAATCCGGGCAGGTCCAGGCCCAGCAGCACGCCGCCACAGGCCGCCCGGAAGCCGGGTCCGGCGCGGCAGAAGCCCGTTCCGCCGGGACCGGCACCCGACACGAATCCGGCCAGGCCGGAGCCAGCCAGGGTGCTGCGAGCACGGGCGCTGCCGGTCAGGCCGGTGCCGGCCAGGCAGGAGCCAGCCAGGCCGGTGCTGGCCAGGGTGCTGCGGCCGCGGCCGGGTCGGCAGCGGCAGGAACGGCTGCAGCAGCCTCAGCCCCCGGAGCAGCCGGAACGTCCGGCGGGAACAGCGCCGGACGCGGCCGGGACATCCCGGCCGGAGAAGATCCGCTGCCCGCCACCACGGTGAATCCTGCCGTCCAGGGCGGTGCGGCGGCGTCGAACACCCAGGCCCAGGAATCAATCTCGGCGACCCGCGAAGAGAACGAAAACGTGGTGGAGGCTTTCTGGTTCGCCGTTGGCACGCCGCGCCAGATTGTCGACGAACGCACCGGCCTGCCGCTGTTCATGTTCTACCCGGGAGACTGGGAACTTGGCCTGGAAGACCGCGGCCACGAGTTCCTGGTGCAGGACAAGCGCACCGGCCGGATTGGCGTGCTGCGCGACCTGACCAACATCGAACGTGTCAGCGACGACAGCTCAGGACACTAAGGCAACCACCACCGATGCCCCGGCACCCCGGATTCTTCCGGGAGTGCCGGGGCATCGTTGAACTGCGAAGGAAACTACGCCACATGCCCACCGGCAACGACGCCTCCGCGCTGGCCACGAAGCGCCGCGCCCGCAAGATCAACCGCCTGCTCGGGGAGCTGTACCCCTATGCGGTGGCCGAGCTGGACTTCACGAACGCCTTCGAGCTGCTGATTGCAACGGTGCTCTCCGCCCAGACCACGGATGTACGCGTCAACGCCGTCACCCCGGTCCTGTTCGCCCGATACCCGGACGCCCGCTCGCTCGCGGAAGCGAACGCAGAGGAGCTGCAGGAACTGATCCGGCCCACCGGTTTCTTCCGGGCCAAATCGGCCGCGATCAAGAAGCTGGCCACCCAGATCGTCGACGACTACGACGGTGAAGTGCCGAACAAGCTTGAAGAACTGGTGAAATTGGCCGGGGTAGGCCGCAAGACCGCCAACGTGGTGCTGGGCAATGCCTTTGGAGTTCCGGGCATCACGGTGGACACCCACTTCCTGCGCCTGTCCCGGCGGTTCGGCTGGACGGACTCGAAAGACCCGGTGAAGGTGGAGCAGGACGTGGCGGAGCTCGTCGAACCCAAGGACTGGACGCCGCTGTCCAACCGCGTGGTCTTCCACGGCCGCCGGGTCTGCCATGCCAAGAAGCCCGCCTGCGGTGCGTGTGCCGTCGCGCAGCTGTGCCCCTCCTACGGTGAAGGCGAAACGGACCCGGACAAGGCCCGCAAATTGCTCAAATATGAACTGGCCCCCGGACGCGAGGACCTGCTTGCCCGGATGATGGCTTCCGAAACCAGAGCCCAGCTGCGCGCCGCCGGCTACGGGCTCGAAGCATGAGCGCCCGGGCTCAGCTGGAAGCCTTTGGCAGCGTGGTCAGCGGCGGGGGCGGAAACTACGGGCGGGACCTGCGTTTCCTGACCCGCGCGGTGGATCCCGCCGTGGCCCGTGAAGCGGCCGTGCTGATCCTCTTCGGCGTGCTCGATGACCACCCGGCACGGTTCCACGCGGATGCCGTTCCGGATGACCTGGACGTATTGTTCGTGGAGCGCGCCTCCACCCTGAACGACCACCCGGGACAGGTGGCTTTCCCGGGCGGCGGGGTGGACCCCTCTGACGCCGATGCGGTGGCAGCGGCGCTGCGTGAGGCGAACGAGGAAACCGGCCTGGACCCGAGCGGCGTGCGGGTGCTGGGCACGCTGCCGGAGGTTGGGCTGCCGGTGAGCAACTTCCTGGTGACGCCGGTCCTGGGCTGGTGGGACAAACCTACCCCGGTGGACGTGGTCGATGAGGCCGAATCGGCGTCGGTATTCCGGGTGCCCGTGGCGGACCTGCTGAACCCGGTCAACCGCCGGACCACCGTGCTGGGCCGCCCCGGGCAGGAACACCGGGGGCCGGCGTTCCTGGTCAACGGGGTGGTGGTGTGGGGCTTCACCGCCCTGCTCCTGGATGAAGTGTTCAACCAGCTGGGCTGGACGCTGCCTTGGGATGAGACCCGGGAAATGGTTCCGCCCCTGTAGCTACGTCGCCTCGGCGCTCCGCAGCGACTCCAGGACGGTGACGGCCAGCTGGACCCGGTTGGTCACGTCCAGCTTGGTGAAGGCGTTGGCGATGTGGGTCTTCACCGTGGCGACGCTGACGAACAGTTCGGTGCTGATCTCCGTATTCGTCAGCCCGCGGGCCACGGCCTCCGCGACCTCCCGCTCCCGCTCGCTGAGAACTTCCAGCCGGGTGTCCGGTATCCGGACGGAGGGCGGCGGGACCGCCGCCGCGGCGGCGACAATGCGCTTCAGCGGCGGGGGAGAACTGCAGTGAATCTTGCGCAGCATCCCGGACGGCGGATACCAGGGCTTCCGGTGCAGTGTCCTTGAGGAGGAACCCGCTGGCACCGGCGCGCAGGGCCGACAGAATGAAGTCGTCCGTATCGAACGAAGTCAGGACTATGATCCGGGGCGGGGCAGACATCGCTGTGATGCGTTCTGTGGCGCCGATGCCGCTCAGGACCGGCATCCGGATGTCCATGAGAACCACATCCGGGTGCAGCAGTCCCGCGAGCCGGACAGCGGCCTCACCGTCCGCAGCCTCGCCCACGATCTCGATGTCCGGTGCGCCGTCAAGGATGAGCCGCAGCCCCGCCCGGATGAGCGGCTCGTCGTCGGTCAGCAGGACCCGTACCGAATTCACCAGGGCACCTTCACAGTCGTCGCGTAGACGTCTCCGCGGACGCCGGTTTCAAAGGATCCGCCCGCGAGCCGGGCCCGTTCAGCCAGGCCGACCAGGCCAAGCCCGCCGGCATCCGGAGCTGCTGCGCCGGCCGGCAGGGGGTTGCTGACCGCCACAGTGATGCCTCGTCCGGGCGCTCCGGTGAGGGAAACCTGGATGGGCTGGTGCGGAGCGTGCTTCTGCGCATTGGTGAGCCCTTCCTGCACAATCCGGTACAGATGGCGGGAGGTTGCGTCCGGCAGGGACGCTGCAGCCTCGCCCTGGAGCGGCGGCTCCATCTGCAGCGTAACGTCGCTGCCGGCAGTCCGTGCGGAAGACACCAGGCCCGGAATCGAGTCCAGTGCAGGCTGGGGGGTGGTCTCCGCCGGATCTTCCCGCAGCACGGACAGGACGGTGCGCAGTTCACCCGCAGCTGTCTGCGCGGTCTCACGCAGGACCGCCGCGGTGGCCCGGATGGTGTCCCGGTCCAGATCGGAGCGGTACTCGAGGGCGCCGGCATGCATGGAGATCAGGCTCAGCCGGTGGGAGAGCGTGTCATGCATTTCCCGGGCGATGCGGGTGCGTTCAGCCAGCCGCGCTGCGGACATCCGCGCTTCCTGTTCGCGGTGCGCGCTCTGTGCCTCATGCTGCAGGGAGCGGATGAGCTGCCGCCGGGCACCACGGTTGAGGCCCACCAGAACTAGGACCGCAAGCAGCAGGCCGGCTGCCGTCGGAACGGCCCACCAGGGCAGGTCCCCGTCCGGATGCACGGCCAGGTCCACCGCGACGGCGGCAGCGTAGGCGGCTGCCGCGGCGCCCAGCGCGCGCGGCCGGCGCAGGGCGGCAATACCGATCAACGCCATGCAGGCCGGGATGAATGCCAGTGAGGAGAGTGAAGAGAGGACGATGATCGGCAGGCCGGCGGCCAGCGGCGCCCTCCGAAGCGCCAGCGGCAGGAGCCCGACGGCGGCGAGGCCCAGCAGCAGGTCCAGCACCATCAGTGCCAGGAAACCCGGTGGCGGCTGCGAACCCTCAGCGGGAAGCAGGCTGCCCTGCACCACCAGGAAGGCGACGATTCCGGCCGCCGCCGCGCCGAGGGTCAGTCCCGTGGTCCGGAGGACGCTGGGGCGGTAAGGCATCGGATGCATTCAATCGATCCTAGTGAGGGCCGCTTCTCCCCGGCAATTGGCCGAAAGCATGAGCTTCGGGGTGCCGGAGGAGGGAGCCTGAAAGGGCCGCAGGACGGATGCGGGACCGGGCCGGCGGCAAGGATGCTGGGAACATGGTCTTCCCTTCCTCACTCCACATCCCAGCCACGGCAGCACTCGACGGGACTGCCTTCCACCGGCTCGCCCGTTCCAGGCCGGACCACCGGTGGTGGCGCCCGGTGCTCACCCTGCTCTGTGCCGCCGGAATCTACTGCGTCCTGGTCCTGGCTTCCATCGTGTTCCTTGTCATCCTTGGGCTTTTCGTTCCATCCGTTGCCGCCACCGTAGAGAGTGCCGTTTCGTCGGGGACAGACCTACGCGACCCGGGGCAGCTGGCGTTCCTGCTGGGAACGGTGTGCCTACTCTGGCCTGCGGCAGCGCTTGGCGTGCGGTGGGGTGGCCGGCGGAGCGCCGGGACGCTTTCGTCGGTTGCCGGCCGGCTGCGCTGGCAGCTCTTTCCCAAGCTGCTGGGGCTGGCCACCGGGCTCCTCCTGGCCGGCAGCGCCCTTACGCTGCTATTGCCCGCTGAGCCCTCGGGCGAGTCATCCGGCAGCGGAGCCGGGGGATGGTGGGTCATGCTCCTGGTCGCCGCGGCGCTGGTCCCGTTCCAGGCCGCCGCGGAGGAATACGTTTTCCGGGGGCTGCTCATGCAGGTCATTGGGTCCTGGCTACGCCATCCGGCATTTGCGATCCTTCTCCCGGTGCCGTTGTTCGTGCTCGGCCACGGCTACGGGCTGGCGGGCCAGATCGACGTCGCCGTCTTCGCCGTGGCAGCAGGCTGGCTGACGTGGCGCACGGGCGGACTGGAAGCGGCCATTGCCCTGCACGTGGTGAATAACCTGGTGGTGCTGGCGATGGGAGCGGTGGGGCTGGCGGACCCGAACGCCGTCGACATGCCGCTGGCCCACCTCCCGGTATCCATCGCCATCGTACTGGCCTACGCGCTGCTGGCGGTGCGCTGGTTCCCGGCTCCCGGTTCCCCCCAGCGTCCTGCGCCCTTTGCTGCCGGCGCGGCAGCCAGCCGGGCCGGCTGAGCCCTACTTCGCCTCTGCGTAGGAGTCGACGGCGGCACACACCACCGGGAACTCGAGCGGGATCTTTCCGAAGAGCAACTCTGTCGCCTCCGCCGCGGCTTCGGTGACGATCACCTCTGCCTCCCGGACACGCCCGGCCGGAACCTCAAGCATCACTTCGTCATGCAGGAAGAACACGAGCCGTCCTGCCGGTGAGGCTCCCGACGCCGCCCGCAGCCGCCGTCGTATTCCCGCCAGCCAGCAGGTAGCCCACTCGGCCGCTGTGCCCTGGACCACGAAGTTCCGCGTGAAACGGCCCCGGGAACGGGCCAGGTTATCCGCACGGCGCTGTTCCTCCGCTGACGCGGTCCGCTGCGAGGCAAGCCACCGTTCGGAGGCCGGGGGAGTGCTGCGGCCCAGCCGGCTGGAAACCGTTCCGCCGGCTTCGCCGGCACGTGCAGCGCGTTCCACGACGGCGATTGCGCGGGGATAGTTCCGGGTCAGGACGGGCATCAGCCGGCCCGCCTCACCGCTGGTCGCCCCGTACATGGCTCCGAGCATGGCCATTTTGGCCAGTGACCGGTCGCCATTGAAGCCCTGGTCTGCAATGCCCTGGTACAGGTCCTTGCCGCGGGCAGCTGCAGCAAGGACCGAATCCTGTCCCAGGGCAGCGAGGACCCGGGGTTCCAGCTGGGCGGCGTCGGCGACGAGGAGCTTATGCCCGCGATCCGCCCGCACTGCATCGCGCACGGACTTGGGGATCTGCAGGGCGCCTCCGCCGCGGGAGGACCAGCGCCCGGACACGACGCCGCCCACCACGTACTCGGTGCGGAACCGTCCGTTCTCCACCCAGTCATCCAGCCAGCTCCAGCCGCTGGCTGAGAGGAGCCGGGCAAGCTTTTTATAGCGCAGCAGCGGTTCGATCGCGGGGTGGTCCTGCTGCTCAAGTTCCCAGGTGCGGGTGGTCCGCACCTCAATGCCGACGCGGTGAAGGGCGCGCAGGAGTTCCTGCGGCGAGTCGGGGTTGAAGGACGGATTGCCCAGCTTTGCCCGCAGCTCGGCAACTGCGGCTTCCAGTTTCACCGGACGCTGGCCTTCCGGCGGGCGTGGCCCGAGCTGCTCTTCCAGCATGGCTTCGTGCAGGTCCCGGCGCCAGGGAATGCCCGCGTGTTCCATTTCGGCAGCAACCAGTCCGCCGGCGGATTCGGCGGCGAGCAGCAGGGTGAGCCGGCGCCTTTCGGGGCTTCCGGCGACGGCGGCGAGCTGGTCCTGGAGCTCTTCGGTTAGTTCCTCCACCGTGCGGGTATGCTGCCGTGAGCGGGGATCGAGGTTCCCGGCGCCGTCGAGCCCCTCGAACAGCGATCCCTGGTCCGGTGCCGGGGCTGCCGGCAGCAGCTGCCGGGGTGCCAAATCGGGTTCGTCCTCCGGACGGCGGGCCCGCAGTTCCTTGATGTAGGGCGTTTCCGCGGCGTATTCCGAGTTGCGGAGGATCTCCCGGCACAGGCTGAGGTCATGGCTGCGTTCGACGCTGCTCCCGGCGGCCAGAAGCCTGCCGTATGTCTCCCGGCTGCGGTCCCAGACCCAGCGGACCGGCCGCTGTTCCGCCTGCGCCACAGCGTGCGCCAGCTCGGCTCCGGGTACGACGGCGCCCGGTGCGGTGGGTGCCCCGGCGGCATCAGCCGGCTGCAGGACCCAGGCGTCGGCGCTTCCGGGAGCGGGGGCCAGGACGAGGTGCATGCCCTTCATTCTTCCTTGTCCCGGGGACATCCGCAGACGGCACGGGGAGCCGGACCGGACGGCTTGTCCTCCACAGGACGCCAGCCCCTGAGCGCAGGGGCCTTTTAGTCCCCAGTCCCAGTTCTCATGGTCCGGGGGCGGGGCATGACCGAGAAGCTGGACCCATGACGGAAACTCTCTCCTGGACCCCGCGGGCCAGGCAGGTCCACCCGGAACGGGCACACTTCGGCCAACCCGGCGGAGGAGACGCCGTGCTGGTGATTCCCAAGAACCAGGAGCTCCAGGACGAAATCGCGCGCATCGCCGTCGCGGCCGGCATTGCCCTCGCCACGGCGGAGACCGTTTCCGGGGCACTGACGCTTTCGCCCGGAATCCTGCTGGTGGACCCCCACGCCCTGGAACGCGGCGGACGTGCGCTGGGAGGTTTTGGCGGAATGGAAACCATCTGTGTTGGTTTCGACGCCGACGAGCCATGGCAGCAGTCCGCCCGCCACGGCGTGGATGGCGTGGCAGTGCTGCCCCAAGCAGCGGCCTGGCTGGCGGAGCACCTCGCCCGCCGCAACTCTCCCACCGGCCGGATCCTCGGCGTGGCGGGGGCGTGCGGCGGTGCCGGCGGTTCAACTCTGGCTTGCCTGCTGGCCAGGGAAGCGGCTGAGTCCGGGCTGCAGGTACTGCTCGCTGAAACGGGCACCGGCGGGGGAGGGCTCGAATACCGTGTGGGCGCAGCGGATGCGAGCGGACTGCGCTGGCAGGACCTTGCCGGTGTTGAGGGAACGGTCAATCCGGCCCAGCTGGCGGCTGCCCTCCCGGAGGCGGGGCGCTTTGCGGTGCTTGGGAACGCCGCCGGTGAACCCGCGCCGGAAGGCCTGGAAGACGAGGTCCAGCCTGCGGTCCTGCACGCGGCCCGGGCAGCTTTTGAACTGACCATCCTGGACCTGGGCAGCTGTCCTCCGCGGACTTCGAGGGCGCTGGAACAGTGCGATGCACTGTTGGCGGTCGTCGGAGGAGGAACGGCCCGCCTGCTCGCTGCCAAGTCCTGGTGGAACAGCCTGGGCTCCGGAGCGCCGCCTGCATTCGCCGTCGTCCGGGGCCCGCTCCAGGAAGGCATGGATGAGGCTCGGATAGCCGGGCTGCTCGGGATGGAACTGGCCGGTTACCTGCCGTGGATGCGCGGCCTGGCGTCAGCCTCCGATGACGGACGCCTGCTGGATGCCCGGCGCAGACGGCTCCGCCGGGCAGTCGGCGGTATCCTGGCAGCCGCAGGGTCCACCCCGGGGCGGGATGCATGAACGGAGCGGGGCGGCGGGCCCGGCGCCCGGCGCAGCGGGCAGCTGATCCGCAAGCCTATGCCGGACTGGTCAACCAAATCCGGGAGGACGTCCTGGCCGGCGACGTCCCCGTCACAGGTGCGCGGCTGGCAGCGGCGGTTCATGCCAGCGGCCGCCTGCTGGGATCGGACGGCGGCCTGCGTGCCGTTGACCGGGTTCATGCGGAGCTGCAGGGCCTCGGTCCGCTGCAGGGACTTCTTCGAATACCGGGCCTGACAGACATCCTGGTCAATGGGCCGCGGGAGGTATGGATAGACACCGGAGCCGGCCTCTCACGGACCGAAGTCTCCTTCTCCTCCGAGGCCGAGCTGCAGGGGCTGGCTGTGCGGCTGATCGCCGCCGGTGGGCGGCGCCTGGATGATTCATCGCCCTGCGCGGATGTACAGCTTCGGGGGTGCCGCGTGCACGCAGTGCTGCCGCCGGTCTCCACCGGTTCCACCCTGCTGTCGATCCGGGTTCGGGCAGCAGACAATTTCAGCCTGGAAGAACTCCAGGCCGCGGGCATGATGGGCGCAGAGTGTGCGCGAATATTGCGGAGCGTTGTAGCCTCCAGGCTGAATTTCCTCATCAGCGGTGCCACCGGCACCGGCAAAACCACACTGCTCTCGGGCCTGCTGTCCCTCTGCCCGCCGCATGAACGCCTGGTGCTGATCGAGGATGCCGCCGAGCTAATGCCCGGGCACCCCCACGTCATAGGGCTGCAGGCCCGGCACACCAACATTGAGCGCGCCGGATCAGTGGACCTCGCCGACCTGCTTCGTCAGGCCATGCGCATGCGGCCTGACCGGTTGATCGTCGGGGAATGCCGCGGGGCGGAAGTGCGGGAACTCCTCGCGGCAATGAATACGGGCCACGACGGCGCCGGCGGAACGATTCACGCAAGCGCCGCGTCAACCGTGCCCGCCCGGCTTGCTGCCCTTGGTGCGCTCGCCGGGCTGAACGCCCGGGCCCTCACGCTGCAGGCTGCCGGGGCGCTGGACGCTTTGATCCACTTGGAAAGAGACACCGAGGGTCGCCGCGTTGCAGAGATCGCGGTCCTGGACCGAGCCGGCGACGGTGCCCTGGTTGCACTCACGGCGCTTGATTGCCGTCCCGGCGTTCCGGAATTCGGGCCGGGCTGGAAAAAGCTGCAGGCACGGCTAACCGCGAAGACGGCATGGTGACGGCAGCTGTCCGGGAGCTGTCCGCTGTCCCGTGCCGGTTGCCTGTCCGGCTACCGATCGCCCGGAGGCGGGCGTGACGGGCCTGTGGGTGACCGGCCTGCTGGCAGCGGCCTGGCTGCTGATGCTCAAGAGCCCGGACCACAAGGTATGGGAATTCACGCAGCGGAACCAGTTTGTGCTCGGGGCCGGCTCAGATCCCCCGCCCCGGAGCCCGCGCCGTTCCGTGCAGCAGCGGGCCAGACGGAAGAGAAGCTCCGCCGAGGACGAACTGCACCGGTTGCCACTGCTGGTCCACCAGTTGGCCGGTCTTCTTGAAGCGGGCCGGACGCCGGGCCAGCTCTGGGCTGATGCAGCCCGGCTGCATCGGGATGCAGAGGACTCACTTCCCGGGAACCATCTATCACCAACCCTGGACCGTGCTGCCCGTGCAGCCCTGCTCGGGATGAGCCCCGTTCCTGTGCTGCGCCAGGCTGCGCAGGGAACCTCCGGGCTGCGTGCGGTGCTGTGGAGCGACCTGGCGGCGTGTGTACAGGCCTCTGAGCGCAGCGGAGCGCCGCTGGCAGGCATCCTGGGACGCTACGCGCAGGGCCTTGAAGCAATCCTGGATTCCCGCGCTGCCCGGGCATCTGCACTTTCCGGACCGCAGGCCACCGTCCGGCTGCTCACCTGGCTCCCCGTGGCCGGGCTGGGGCTTGGATTCCTGTTGGGAACCAATCCGCTGGCTGTCCTCGCCCAGAGCCCGCTCGGATGGGCCGCGGCCGGATCGGGTGCGGTGCTCGGCCTGGCTGCACGGTTCTGGTCCAGGCGGCTAATGCGGCGTGCGGTGCCGCCGGGGGAGGGGGCCAGGTGACGTTCCGGACCGGGACATGACGGGCCTTGCAGTGGGCCTTCTGCTCTGCCTCGCGGCAGTAGTCCTGTGGATAAGTCCCGTCAGGTCGAGCGGAGTTGCTTCGGAGGAAGGGTCAACTGATGCAACCGGCGAGGCCGGACGCGCTGCAGCACTGGGCGCCGGGAAGTCGTCCGGTGCCGCGGCTACCCTTGCCGCTGCTCCCGGCATTCGGGATCCGGCGCTCATGCTGGACCTTTCTGCGGCCATGTTTTCTGCGGGGCGGCCGCTGGGTACCGTGCTGCTGGTGCTTGCTGAAACCTCCGACCCTCCGCTCGGGGTGGTCCTTCGCCGGGTAGTGACGGCGCTGGAGCTGGGGGCCGGTTGGGAACAGGCCTGGGAGCTGGGAACCAGGGTGGACGGACGGGAGGCCCGGGAAGCAGCGCCCGCGGCCGCAATCCTCAGGGACGCCCTTGCCTTTGCTGCGTCCAGCGGCGCGCCCTCCGCCGAGGTGCTCCACGCCCAGGCCTCCCAGATCCGCCGCCGCCGGGCCCGGGATGCGGAGCGGCGGGCCGCGGCACTTGGAATTCAGCTGGTCTTGCCGCTGGGCTTGTGCTCTCTGCCGGCTTTCCTATGCGTCACGGTGGTCCCGCTCCTGCTTGCGCTGTTGCCGGAGTTCTAGCCTCCAATCCCCAGCCCTGTGCCTGTGTCCGGGCTCGTGGAGGAGCACGCGGCCCAAGGACCGGGTGTTCCTCCACAAGGGCGTGGCTGAGAGCTGTTTTCCCTAGGTAAGGCCTCTTTGGCCTCCCCGGTTCCCTCTGCGGGCAAGACTCGGTTCATGCCACAGGCCGCCGGTCCGCGGCGTAATCCACTCAATCGAGGAGTCACAGAATGTCATCCATACAGCTCGAACCGACAGCAGCCCCCGAGCCCCGCCGTGCGGCTGCACCGACAGGTGCCAGCGGTGTCGGCGGTGCCGGCAGCGGTGCCCGTAACGCACCCGCTGGTGCCCGTCACCCGTCCGGAGGTGACGCACGCGCCGCCGTCTCCGGGCCCACCGGGCTTCCCGGCACGCCGGGCGAATCGATGCCCCTGGCCCGTATTTACCCATTCCCGGACAGGAGGAGACACACAACGGAGGCTGAGGACAAGGAAGCGGGGATGGCCACGGCAGAGTATGCCATCGCTACCCTCGCCGCCGTAGCTTTTGCTGCACTGCTGGTTGCAGTGCTTAGCAGCGGCGATGTTCGCGAACTGCTGATGTCCCTTATCCGTGCGGCGCTCAGTTTCGGGTGAAGCCGGCCCACCGACAGGCAGCCGATGAGGGCGCAGTCACCGCGGAACTCGCAGTCGCCATGCCGGCCGTGGCGATTCTCCTGGCAGCGCTGCTGTCCGGAGCCGCGGCCGGCTTGACCCAGTTGCGGCTGGAAGAAGCAGCAGGTGCTGCAGCCAGGCTGGTCATGCGCGGGGACATCAGCGAGGCAGCGGGAGCCGTCACACGCCTTGCGGGTGATGGTGCAGCGATGGAGGTGTCGGAGAACGGGTCCTGGATACACGTCCGCGTTGAATCCTCGCTCCGGGCTCCGCTGCTGGACCTGCTGCCCATCACCCTCGCTGCTGAGGCTTCGGCTCCGCGGGAGGAAAAATGATGAACCGCGGCCACTGCCGGGCCTCGGTGGACGGCGATACCGGGTCTGGAACGGTCCTTATGCTCGGCATTGTGCTGGGGGTGATCACGCTCGCCGTGGCCGCGGTGCTTCTGGCCTCCGCAGTAGTTTCCGGAGCCAGGGCAGGTACAGCGGCGAACCTGGCCGCGCTCGCCGGGGCGGATGCACTGCGGGGGCTTCGCAGTGCGGACCCCTGCACGCTGGCCGCTGCGGTCGCGGAACGGAACAGAGGGCAGATGGTGCAGTGCGTGCCGGATCTCCAATCACGAACGGTGACCGTCAGCGTGCATACCGCAGCCGGGCTGCTGCCCTGGCCTGCAGCAGCCGAGGCTCGGGCAGGACCGCCGCCAGTCAGCCTGGCGGAACGTGGCTGATGGCGGCCGGACTATGAACGGGTGCCGACTTTGCCCGCAGCGTGTTCTTCCCCGGACGGGTTGCCGGACTGGTCCGGGGAAGCGCCGGTCCTGGGCGCATTCTCCAGCAGCACGCCGATCAAGGTGACAGCGCCCCTCTTGTCCAGGGGGTTGTTCTTGTTGCCGCATTTGGGGGACTGCACGCAGGAGGGGCAGCCGCCGTCGCACTCGCAGGCCCGGATCGCGTCCCGAGTGGCGGTGAGCCAGATCGCGGCGGCTTCGTAGGCCCGTTCCGCGAAGCCGGCACCGCCGGGATGGCCGTCATACACAAAAATGGTCGGCTTCCCGGTGTCAACGTGCAGGGCGGTGGAAACGCCGCCAATGTCCCAGCGGTCCGAGGTTGCCACCAGGGGCAGCATGCCGATCGCTGCATGTTCTGCCGCATGCAGTGAGCCCGGAAAGTCAGCAGCGGCCAGTCCGGCACCCAGCAGAAGCTTCTCGTCGATGATGAACCATACGGCCTTGGTGAACAGTTCCTTGGCCTCCAGCTCCAGCGGCTCCTCGCCAAGGATTTCGTTGGAGACCAGGGCCTTGCGCTGGAAGGAGACTACCTGGGTGGTTACCTTCACAGTGCCGAAGCACATCTGGACCTCGCCCCACTGCTCGGAGCGCTCGGTTTCCATGACTTCTATCTGGGTGATGTCCCGGGCCTGGGTATAGAACTCGGGGTTCGCCCGGGTGACAACGGCGCAGTGGTCCGCTTCATTGAGTTCCTCCACCAGGAAGGTCTGTCCCTGATGCACATATATGGCTCCGGTGTGGGCCTGGTACTGGCTCTGCGCGCCGTCCATGGTGCCCAGCAGCGTTCCGGTCTCGGCCTCCACGATGTTGATCGGACCGCCGCCGGCCGCCCGCAGGTTAACCATCGAGGCGGCGCTCTCGGCATGGGTCCAGAACCACCCGGCCGGGCGGCGCCGCAGGTACCCCTGCACCACCAGCGAATCCAGCAGTGCCGCCGCCGTGGGGCCGAACATCTCCCGTTCCTCGGGCCTCAGCGGCAGCTCGGCCGCCGCCGCGCACAGATGTGGCCCCAGGACATACGGGTTCGAGGGATCGAAGACCGTCGCCTCTACGGAGATGTCGAAGATTGCTTCCGGATGATGCACCAGATAGGTGTCCAGCGGATCGTCACTGGCCACAAAGGCGGCCAGGGCATCCTGCCCGGAACGGCCTGCCCGGCCGATCTGCTGGAACAGGGATGCCCTGGTACCCGGCCAGCCGGCCACGAGCACGGCGTCCAGGCCGGAAATGTCGATGCCCAGTTCCAGCGCCGACGTGCTGGCAATGCCTAGGAGCTGCCCGCTGCGCAGCTGATTCTCCAGGGCACGGCGCTCCTCCGGAAGGTACCCGGAGCGGTAGGCGGCCACACGGTCCGGAAGGGAAGGGTGCACCTCGTCGAGCAGCCGCCGGGTAATGGCGGCAATGGTTTCAGCGCCCCTGCGGGACTTGATGAACGCAATGGTCCGTACCTGCGCGGAGACCAGGTTGGCGAGCAGATCGGAGGTTTCGGCAATCACGGTGCGGCGCTCGCGGGCACCGTTCTCCCCCTTGCCGTCCGTGAGCTGCGGCTCCCACAGTGCAACCGTTGTCGCTCCGTGCGGCGAATAATCACGAGTAAAGGCCTGGACCTGGCTGCCGATCAGCCGGCCGAAGGACTGGGCAGGATCAGCGGAGGTAGCGGACGCTCCAATGAACACCGGGTCCGCCCCGTAGTAGGAGCAGATTCGCCGCAGCCGGCGCATCAGGTTGGCCACGTTGGAGCCGAATACACCGCGGTAGCTGTGCGCCTCGTCGATGATGACGTACTTCAGACGGCGGAAGAACCGCGCCCACCACGCGTGGTTTGGGAGGACCCCGAAGTGCAGCATGTCCGGGTTCGCCAGCACCAGGTTGGCATGGTCCCGGATCCAGCGGCGGGCACCCGGGTCCGTATCGCCGTCGTACGTTTCGGCACGCAGCGTTGGCAGGTGGAGGGAGTTAAGGGCGGCCAGCTGGTCAGCGGCGAGGGCCTTCGTAGGGGAGAGGTAAAGGGCAACGGACCCGGTGGGCTCCAGGGAGATCCGGTCGTCCAGGGCGGTGCGGTGAATCTCGTTGAGGACCGGCAGCTGGTAGGCCAGCGACTTGCCGGACGCAGTACCGGTGGAAATGATGGTGTGCCGTCCGGCATGGGCGCAGTCAGCTGCCTCGGCCTGGTGCTGCCAGGGGGAACGAACCCCCAGCATCGTGTATGCCTCAACAAGGTCAGGGTGCACCCACTCTGGCCAGGGCACAATCTTGGCTTCCCGCGCGGGAATCCGGTGGATGTGGACCAGCTGCTCCGGGTCGGCTCCGCCGCCGAGCAGCGGGATCAGGGAATCAGAAATGGCCACGCGGCCATTGTCCCACCGGTACCTGGACATTCGGGACTCGAGCACCGCCGGTCCGCGGCGGGCGGAATCTACAGCCGCGGCTCGAACATCATGACACTGGCAAGCGATTCCCAGCCTAGATACCGGTACAGTTCCAGCCCGGTCGCGGGAGAGATCAGCAGCCCGGTCTCGGCGTCGTGCTCGAGGGCGAGTGCCGTCAACGCCCGCATCACGTAGCTGCCCAGCCCCTGCCTGCGGAACTGGCGGTCTGTGTAGATCTGGTCGTAAACCGCAAACCCGTCCACCACCGCCACATGCCCCCGCGCGGCCGGCGTCTCCCCGGCGTCAACCTCCACCCGTCCTCCATTGGAACTGCGGATGGTCCTCACACTGAAGCCCTCCGGCGGAATTGGATCTTCGACGTCCTGGCTCTCCATCGGCAGCATCATGAAGACCTCATCCGTGGACCGGACGGCAAGCCCGTAGACGTTTGCTGCAGCGTGGAGTTCGGACACCCTCGACGTCACTATCGTGAACAACCGCCCTGCGCCCTGCCGGGCCGAATTAGCCAATGCCGCGAACTCGTCATGGGAGGGCTCCAGTGCGAAGTACTCCCAATCGTTGGTCTTGTCGTGCAGGAACGCGGCCGGAAACCGGCCCTCATGGCGGGTCTGGTAACCCCTGGCACTGGCCCACCCGCTCACCCAGGTTTCCAGGAGTTCGTCGGTTAGTCCGTTCATGCAGAAACACTAGCCTGCCGCTCCGGCCTGCGGGAGGGCGGCCCGGCAAATCAGGATTTCGCCCCCCGGTCTACCCTTAATAGGTGGCCATGAATCGAATTGCTCTCTACTACGCCTTTACCCCCCTTCCGGATCCCGAGGCGGTCCGGCTCTGGCAGCGCGCCCTGTGCGAGAAGCTCGGACTGCGCGGCCGCATCCTGATCTCGAAGGACGGCATCAACGGAACCGTCGGCGGCGAACTCAGCTCGGTCAAGGCCTATGTGAAAGCCACCCGCGAGTACCCCGCCTTCAAGAAAATGGACATCAAGTACTCCGAAGGCTCCGCCGAAGACTTCCCCCGCCTGAGCGTGAAGGTCCGGCCTGAAATCGTGAGCTTCGGAGCGCCCGGCGAGCTGAAGGTGGATGAAAACGGTGTCATGGGCGGCGGCACCCACCTGCGGCCCGAAGAAGTGCATGAGCTGGTTGAGGCCAGGAAGGCCGCCGGTGAAGACGTGGTCTTCTTCGACGGGCGCAACGCTTTCGAAGCCCAGATCGGAAAGTTCAAGGGCGCCGTGGTTCCGGACGTATCCACCACGCACGACTTCATTAAGGAACTCGAGTCAGGCAAGTACGACGACCTGAAGGACAAGCCCGTTGTCACCTACTGCACCGGCGGTGTGCGCTGCGAAGTGTTATCGGCGCTGATGGTGAACCGCGGATTCTCCGAGGTCTACCAGATGAAGGGCGGAATCGTCCGCTACGGCGAGACGTTCGGGGACAAAGGGCTCTGGGAGGGTTCGCTCTATGTCTTCGACAAGCGCATGCACACGGAATTTACCGACGACGCCGCCACTATCGGTGAGTGCGTGCGTTGCCACGCGCCCACCAGCAAGTTCGAGAACTGCTCCAATCCGTCCTGCCGGAAGCTGACACTGTACTGTGCCGAATGCGCTGCCGATCCCTCCACGCTGCGCTGCCCGGACGGCTGCGAAGACTAGTACCGGCCGGGAAAAGCACCACCGTACAACAGCACCGGGGCGGCAGCCGCCTGGCCCGGACTAGCGGCCGAACGCCGCAGGCGCGGTGATGTCCGCCAGTCCCTGCACAGCCTGTTCGAACAGGTCTGCAGGATCCGAGCTCCGGCCGGCGCTCTCCTCCCGGGCGAAGCACTGCCACGCCACCCGCCAGGTGCAGGCAACCAGCTCCGCCACGAGCTGCGCCTGCATCCGGGTCAACAGAGCGGGTTCCGTAAGTGTGCTGCTCAGCGTGTCCACCAGATGCATCTCCTGGCGGGAGACTGCCTGGAGCAGCCGGGGCTCACGCAGCAGGAGACGTGAGATCCGCCTGAACTGAACCTGTTCCACCTCGCAGGCGAACTGCTGCCGGCAGGCGTCGATCAGTTCGCGCAGGATCTCCGCCGGGGCCGCTGACGGGTCGATGTCACGGGAGAGCAGCGCTTCCAGCAGTTCGCCCTGACCTGGAACGGCGGCGGATTCCTTCGAGTCGTAGTAGCGGAAGAACGTCCGCTCCGAGATCCCGGCGCGCTCTGCGATGCTGGCCACCGTGGTGGCCTCCACCCCCGCCGTCTCCATCAGGTCCAGGGTTGCCTGCTGGATCTGCCGTCTCGTCGCGGCTTTGTGGTCGTCTCGTTTTCCCACGGTGTTCCAGCTTTCATCGGAGGGCCGCCACTCAATATCTTCTGTCACAGTATGCCAGTTTGTTTAGAATAATCTGTCAGTCTGTGACAGTATTTTCCGGTTCACGTCCCACAGAAACCGAGGAATCCTTGACTTCCGAAAGCCCCGCCGCCGAGCACAAAGCGGCACCCGCAGCACCTCCGCGTCCGGCCCTGCCCACCAGACAGCTGACCGGCATCATCGGCGCGCTGGCCCTGGCCGCGTTCCTCATGATCCTTAATGAGACCGTCCTCTCAGTGGCGCTTCCCTCGATCATGGCGGACCTGGACGTCACGGCGTCCGCAGGCCAGTGGCTGACCACCGGCTTCCTGCTCACTGTTTCGGTAGTCATTCCCACCACGGGATTCCTGCTCCAGCGGTTCACCACCCGGAGCCTGTTCATCTTCGCGCTGGCCAGCTTCCTGAGCGGAACCGCCCTGGCCGTCTTCGCCCCCACCTTCGCCGTGCTGCTCATCGCGCGGATCATTCAGGCGGTGGGTACCGCTATTGTGCTTCCGCTGCTGATGACCACCACGCTGACCCTGGTTCCGCTGCACAAGCGCGGCACCATCATGGGCCTGAATTCGATCGTCATCTCGGTGGGGCCGGCTATTGGCCCCACTGTCTCCGGAGCAATCGTCAACGCACTGAGCTGGCACTGGATCTTCGTGCTGATGATTCCGCTTGCCGTGGCGATCCTGCTGCTGGGAATCATCTTCATCAAGCTGCCCTCCCAGACCCGCCGCCTGCCTGTCGACGTTCCCTCCGTCATTCTTTCCGCCCTGGCCTTCGGGTTCCTGGTCTACGCGATCTCCAGCCTTGAGCACGCTTCGGACAACCTTTTCCTGATCTCCGCCAGCGTCATCGTCGGGGCCGGAGCCCTGGTGCTGTTCATCCGGCGCCAGATCCGCCTGGCCCGGACCGGCCGGGAACTGCTGAACCTGACGCCGTTCCGGAACCGGAACTTTCGGCTCAGCGCGATCATGATCATGATTGCCATGGGCACACTGCTGGGCACCGTCATGGTTGTGCCAATCATGCTCCAGACCGGCCGGGGCCTGGACACCCTGACCATAGGCATGGTGCTCCTGCCCGGCGGGCTGGTGCAGGCCGCCGTCGGCCCCGTCTTTGGGCGGGTCTTCGACCGCTTTGGTCCGCGTCCCGTCCTCATCCCCGGCGCGGCCATGCTGGCGCTGGGACAGTGGCTCTACGTCAGCATCACGCCGGATTCCCCGCTCTGGTTGTTCACGGTTTCCCATGTCGTGTTCAGCATTGGGCTGGCGATGCTGATGACCGGCCTGCTTTCCTCAGCCCTGGCCACGGTGGAGCCCCGGCTCTACGGCCACGGTTCAGCCATCTTCAACACCGGCCAGCAGCTGGGCGGTGCAGTCGGAACCACCATCTTCGTGACCGTGCTGTCCATGCTCTCGGCAAACCGGCTCGAGGAGGGGGCCGCGCTGGCGGATTCACTGTTCGCCGGTGCGCACACGGCGTTCATTATCGGGGCGCTGCTGGCCACGGCCAGCCTCGTCCTGGCGCCCTTCATCCGCATCCCGCGCCGCGCCTAAGCCAGGCACGGGGCGGAAACGGCGGCAGGCCGCGGAACCTAGACTGGAGGGGTGACTGACTTTTCCCGCATTCCGGGCACCCCCCAAAGCTCCAACCCCCGGCTGCTGGCCGGCCTCGCGGCCGACCTGTCCGAGGCCGGCTACACGGTCGACGGCGTCGCTGGCTTCCTCGGGGAAGAAGCCAGCGGGGCACTGTCCCGGGACCAGCTGGTTCCTGCCATGCTCGCCTGCAAGGCAGCGGCCGACGGCGGCACCCCGGTACCGGTGGCAGCTGCCGCAGCACTGTGGCTGGTGGGCTCCTCCGTTCCTGCACAGCAGGTCCAGGAGGCGTTTCCGCGCACCGGTGCGGAGGGACTGGCGGAACTCGGACTGGTGGAGAAGGACCCCGACGCCCCGGACATGCTCCGCGCCAGCGTGGACCTGCGCCCCTACGAGTTCGACGGACGTGACGGCGGCACGCACCTCTGGGTGGCCAGCGACCTTGGCGCCCACCAGCGCCCCGGAGTCCTCCCGCACGGCCACGTGCTGGGCATTGGGCAGGCCTCCCTCTCCCTGGCCCAGCTGAGCATCAACGCTCCGGTGGACCGGGCGCTGGACCTCGGCACCGGCTGCGGAATCCAGGTTTTCCACCTGCTGGGCCACTCCAGACACGTCACTGCCACGGACATTTCCGAGCGGGCGCTGGGCTTCACCCGCTTCAACCTGGTGCTCAACGCGCCCGCCCTCCGGCTGGACCCCGAAAATCCGGAGCAGCGCGTGGAGCTGCGGCTTGGCAGCATGCTGGAGCCGGTGGCCGGGGAGCGGTTTGACCAGGCGGTCTCCAACCCGCCGTTCGTGATCACTCCGCGGGTGGCCGGCGAGGATGAGGATCACCGCTTCACCTACCGCGACGGCGGGCTGCCGGGAGACCAGATCGTCTCCGGGCTCTTCCGGAACCTCGAATCCGTGCTGGCTCCCGGCGGCATCGCCCAGATGCTGGGAAATTGGGAGATTCAGGGCTCAGCGGACGAAGCGGCGGTGGAGAAGGATGCCTGGAGCGAACGGCTGCGCTCCTGGCTGCCGGAAGGCATGGACGCCTGGGTCATCCAGCGGGAAGTGCTCAGCCCGGCCGAATACGCGGAAATGTGGCTCCGGGACGCGGCGGAGAACCGGGACCGGAACGAGTACGCCGCCTCCTATGCCGCGTACCTGGAAGATTTCACCTCCCGCGGCACCACCGGCATCGGTTTCGGCTCGGTGTGGATGCGCCGGCCGGTAGATCCGCAGGCTGTGCCGCTGCGCCGGTTCGAAGACATCCCCCACCCGCTTGAGTCTCCGCTCGCGCCGCACCTGGCTGCCGCCGTCGGGCGTTTTGACTGGATCCAGGCGCATCCGAACCTTGCCGCCGAACACCTGGTTGTGGCCGAAGACGTTACCGAGGAACGCCATGCACGCCCCGGAGCCGAGCACCCCGGAGTGATCCTGCTCCGCCAGGGCGCCGGCCTGCGCCGGACCACCCTGATGAGCACCGAGCTGACCGGCTTTGTGTCAGCGTGCGACGGCGACCTCCCCGCCGGGGCGATCATCGCGGCGCTGGGTTCGCTGCTGGGCCGGGATGATCCGGAGTTCGCCGCGGGACTGGAAGAAGAGGTGCGCAACCTGGTCCTGGACGGATTCCTCCTTCCGGCTGAACCGTAACCCGTGGAACCGTAACCCGGCCCACAGCTAAATTGGTCCTGGTCCGCCCGCCGGTGCAGTTATGGTTACCCTTGTGCTTGGGGTTTCCCCATACTGTCTAAGGATGAGCGGGCATGCGGTGCAGCACGCGCCCTCATCCGTTTTGATCCACCCCCGTACGTAGGAGAACAGTGCCAGTTAAGGCAACGGACAAGTCGACCGGCAAGAAGAAGCTGGTAATTGTCGAGTCACCGGCCAAGGGCAAGACGATCGCCGGCTATCTTGGCGAGGGCTTCGAGGTCACGGCGTCGATGGGTCACATCCGTGACCTTCCGCAGCCCTCGGACCTGCCCGCCGAGCTCAAGAAGAGTTCGCTGGGCAAGTTCGCCGTTGACGTGGATAAGGACTTCGAGCCCTACTACGTTGTCTCCACGGACAAGAAGAAGAAGGTTGCCGAGCTCAAGGCCGCCCTCAAGGACGCCGACGAACTCTATCTCGCAACTGACGGTGACCGCGAAGGCGAAGCCATCGCGTGGCACCTGCTCCAGGTGCTCAAGCCCAAGGTTCCCGTCCACCGCCTGACCTTCCCCGAAATCACCAAGGAAGCGATCCAGCGCGCGCTCCAGGAAATGCGCGACATCGACATCTCCATGGTGGACGCCCAGGAAACCCGCCGCATCCTGGACCGCCTCTACGGCTACGAAATTTCCCCCGTGCTCTGGCGCAAGGTGGCCCGCGGCCTCTCCGCCGGCCGTGTCCAGTCCGTGGCGACCCGGCTCGTCGTGGAGCGCGAACGCGAGCGCATGGCGTTCCGTTCGGCGTCCTACTGGGACCTGCTCGGCACGTTCTCCACCGCGTCCTCTGAGTCATTCAAGGCCCGCCTGACCTCGGTCGACGGCGCCCGGATCGCTTCCGGAAAGGACTTCACCGACCGCGGTGAACTCAAGTCCAAGAACGTCACACACCTGGATGAAGCGGCCGCGCTGTCCCTCGCCGAGGGCCTGCAGTCGGCGTCGTTCACTGTCCGGTCCCTTGAAACCAAGCCGTATACCCGCCGGCCGGCAGCCCCGTTCACCACTTCCACGCTGCAGCAGGAAGCCAGCCGCAAGCTGCGCTTCTCCTCCCGCGTGACCATGCAGGTTGCGCAGCGCCTGTATGAAAACGGCTACATCACCTATATGCGTACCGACTCTTCGGCGCTGTCGGACCAGGCGATCAACGCTGCCCGCCGCCAGGCATCGGAACTCTACGGACCCGAGTACGTGCCCGAAGCCCGCCGCGTCTACAAGGGCAAGTCCAAGAATGCCCAGGAAGCCCACGAGGCCATCCGCCCCGCCGGCGACTCTTTCCGCACTCCGGCGCAGGTGGCCTCCTCGCTGCGCGGGGACGAGTTTAAGCTTTATGAACTGATCTGGAAGCGTACAGTCGCGTCTCAGATGGCGGATGCCAAGGGCTCGACGGCGTCAGTCAAGCTGGGTGCCGTCTCGGCGGACGGGCGCGACGCCGAGTTCTCTGCTTCCGGTACCGTCATCACCTTCCGCGGCTTCATGGCAGCCTATGAAGAAGGCCACGATGCCACCCGCGACGAGGACGAGGGATCCGAAGGAGGACGCCTGCCGGTCCTGAAGAAGGACGATCCGCTCAGCGCGTCGGACCTGGCAGCCAGCGGCCACGAGACCTCCCCGCCGCCGCGCTTCACCGAAGCTTCGCTGGTGAAGACGCTCGAAGAGCTGGGAATTGGACGCCCGTCCACGTACGCCGCGACGATCTCCACCATCATGGACCGGGGCTACGTTACGCAGCGCGGGCAGGCACTGGTGCCCAGCTGGATCGCGTTCTCCGTGGTGCGGCTGCTGGAGGAGCACTTCACGGATTACGTGGACTACGACTTCACTGCCGAAATGGAAGAGGACCTGGACCGCATTGCCCGCGGCGAAGCCGGCCGCGTGGAATGGCTCAACCAGTTCTACTACGGAGACCGGAAAGACACCGGCCTGCACACCATCGTCAACGACCTCGGTGAAATCGACGCACGCGCGGTGAACTCCATTGAAATCGCGGACGGCATTGTGCTGCGCGTGGGCAAGTTCGGCCCGTACCTGGAGCGGCCGCTGCCGGCGGACGCCCCGGAAGGCACCGAACCGGACCGCGCCAACGTACCCGAAGACCTTGCCCCGGATGAGCTGACCGCCGAGAAGGCCGTCGAGCTGATGAACAGCGCCGGCCCCGAGGAGCGGGTGCTGGGCGAGGATCCCGAGACCGGGCGCACCATCGTGGCGCGCAACGGACGCTACGGGCCGTACGTCATTGAAATCATTCCGGAGCCCACGGCCGAGGACCTGGCGAACCAGCCGGTGGAGTACTACAAGAACGGCAAGCCCAAGCCGCCGAAGAAGCCTGCCAAGGTCAAGCCGCGCACGGGTTCGCTGTTCAAGTCCATGAGCGTTGACACCGTCACCCTGGAGGAGGCGCTGAAGCTGATGCGGCTGCCCCGCGTGCTGGGTACTGACGCCGAGGGCAACGAGATCACGGTGCAGAACGGCCGGTTCGGTCCGTACCTGAAGAAGGGCACTGACTCCCGGTCGATCGGCTCCGAGGAGGAGATCTTCACGATCACCCTGGAGCAGGCACTGGAGATCTACTCCCAGCCCAAGCAGCGCGGCGGCCGGCAGGCCGCGGCTCCGCTGGCCGAGTTCGGTACCGATCCTGTCTCCGAGAAGCCGGTAGTGGTCAAGGACGGCCGGTTTGGTCCCTACATCACCGACGGCATCACGAACATCACCGTTCCGCGGTCCATGGCCATCGAGGAACTCACCCGGGAACGGGCGCTCGAACTGCTCGCGGAGAAACGCGAAAAGGGTCCGGCCAAGAAGCCGGTCCGCAAGCGCGCCGCGGCCAAGAAGTAAGACTGTGCCGGATGCCGCGCACGTTTTGCGGACCCTTGCACAGGGGGCCGGAAAGGTGCGCGGCCGGCACAGCCGCATAATGGGATCATGCGACTAGGAGTCCTGGACGTCGGGTCCAACACGGTGCATCTGCTGCTGGTGGATGCACACCCCGGCGCGCGCCCGGTTCCGTTCGCATCCCACAAACGGCCCCTGCAGCTGGTAGCCCACCTGGACGCCGAAGGGGCAATAACAGCCGAGGGCCAGCGCCTCCTGGCAGATTTCGTGGCCGAGGCCCGGAACTTCGCCCTCCGCCACCACGCGCAGGACATGCTCGCCTTCACCACCTCCGCCATCCGCGAATCCGCGAACGGCCAGCACGTACTGGATTTCGTGGAACGTGAAACTGCAGTGGTGCTCAGGGAGCTCAGCGGCCGGCAGGAAGCGTCCATGACGTACCTCGCGGTCCGCCGCTGGTTCGGCTGGGGCGCCGGCACCCTGCTGGACCTGGACATTGGCGGCGGTTCCTTTGAAATGGCGCAGGGGCAGGACGAACTGCCCGACGTCGCTGTCTCGGTACCGCTCGGCGCCGGACGGCTCACCCGCGACTGGCTGCACGGCGACCCGCCCGGACCGGCCGCGGTGCAGGCGCTGCGCAGCTACATCCGGGACGTGGCGCAGGACGCCGCGGAGGAATTCAGGGAGTACGGCGCCCCGCACGTGGCTGCCGGTACCTCCAAGACGTTCCGGTCCCTGGCCCGCCTTACCGGAGCCGCGCCGTCGGCCGCTGGGCCATACGTTCGCCGCAGGCTCCGCCGTTCGGACCTCACCGCTTTGATCCCGCGGCTGGCCGGAATGACTGCCGCCCAGCGCGCGGAGCTCGACGGCGTCTCCGCCCTGCGCGCGCCGCAGGTCCTCGCCGGCGCGCTGGTTGCGGAAGCAGCCATGGAAGCCTTCAGCATCAAGTCCCTGCGGATCTGCCCCTGGGCGCTTCGCGAGGGACTCATCCTGCAGCGTTTCGACACGCTGCGCTTTGACACACCGCATGTTGACCTGCCGGTCCCGCTGCCGGCCGGCCCCCGCATCCTCCCACCGGTACCAGCCGGGGCCCTGGTCCTGGCTGAGGCCGGCGAATCGAACGGAAGTGCACCACTATGACACTGACCTCCCCCCAGAACGTGCAGCCCGCGGCGAACCTGCCGCAGATCCCCGTGGCGCTGTCCAGTTCGTCCGTGTACCCGCTCTCTGTCCACGACACGTTCGCCGTGGCACATGACCTCGGCTACGACGGTGTGGAAGTGATGGTTACCGGCAGCCAGATCAGCCGCAATCCGGAGACTATCCGCGGCCTCATCGAGCGGTACCAGATGCCGGTGCTCGCCATCCATGCGCCGACTCTGCTGCTGACGCAGCAGGTATGGGGAAAGGCATGGACCAAGATCGAACTGTCCGCTGCGATGGCCGCGGAAGTCGGTGCCACCACCGTGGTGGCCCATCCGCCGTTCCGCTGGCAGTCCGGCTACGCGGAGAACTTCGCGGAGGGCGTCCGCCGCATCGCGGAGGAGTACGGCGTCACCATCGCGGTGGAGAACATGTACCCGTGGCGGGTTCGGGGCCGGGAGGCCAAGGCGTACCTGCCGCACTGGAACCCCCTGCCGGAACCTTATGAGCATGTGACCTGGGACTTCTCCCACGCCGCCATCGCCGGGATGGACTCCTATGAGGAGATCCGCAAGCTCGGCACGCGGCTGAGCCACGTGCACCTCACCGACGGAACGCCCAACGGCAAGGACGAGCACCTGCTGCCAGGGGAGGGCACCCAGCGCTGCGCCGAAACCCTGCAGTATTTGTCCGAAACCGGCTATACCGGCACCGTTGCGATCGAAGTCAGCACCCGCAAGGCAAAAGAAGCGGGCGAACGGGAGGAGATGCTGCGGCAGACGCTTGAGTTCGCCCGCGTGAACCTGAACCAGGTGCTGGACGAATAGCCCTTAAACGAGTGGGTGCCGGCGGTCAAACGGGACGGTTGGGGGAAAACGTCCGCGGATCGCCGGCACCACCGGACCGGGAAGACCGGCCCTTCATCACTCGCACCTCCAAGAGGCACTTCCTACGATAGGCATCGAAGTTGTGCGCAGGCACCGAAGAGCCTGGATTTCTGCTTTGAATCTGCGTTTTCGAGGCTCTGCAGCGCGGCGTGAAAGAATCGTGGCATGCAGAACCTACCCCGACTTTCATTCCTGGGCTGCGGCTCCATGAACGAGGCCATCCTCGGCGGCATCCTTGCCGGCGGCTTCCCGGCAGAATTCATCACCGCCACGGTTCGCCGGGCCGAACGTGCGGCGCAGCTGCGCGAACGCCACGGCATCACGGTGCTGGCTGAGTCCGAGGACGGCACAGCCAACCGCACCGCCGCCGAATCCGCGGACGTCGTCATTGTCGGGGTAAAGCCCGTGGGTGTCCGCGCCATGCTGGAAACCGTGGCCGGCGTCCTGAACCCGTCCGCCGTCGTCGTCAGCGTTGCGGCGGCAGTCCCGCTGGAACTCATGGAGGCCGCCCTGCCCGCCGGCGCCCAGGTGATCCGAACCATGCCCAACACGCCTGCGAAGCTGGGCCGCGGGGTCACCGCGCTTGCAGCGGGTTCGGCTGCGACGCCGGAGTCCGTGAAGCTGGTCCGTTCCCTGCTGTCAGGCACCGGGCGGATAGTCGAGGTCCGTGAGGACCAGATCAACGCGGTCGGCTCCGTCAGCGGTTCCGGCCCGGCGTACGCCTTTTACCTGGCTGAGGCGATGGCGAAGGCCGGCGCGGACCTGGGCCTGGACCCGGAGCTGGCCGCCCTGCTGGCCGCCGAAACCATCGCCGGAGCAGGCGCCATGCTGGCCGAGCCGGAAGCGGACGCCGCAGCCCTGCGGAAGGCCGTAACCAGCCCCAACGGGACCACGGAAGCCGCAATCGGCGTTTTCGATGATCAGGGGCTGCCAGGCATCATCGCCGCCGGAATGCAGGCCGCGGCGGACCGCTCAGCGGAGATCACCGACGAACTCAGCGCTTCCCGGTAACGGACCTAGGGCCTGGACGCGAAGCGTTCCAGCAGGTCAACGTGCCCGGAGACGATCAGCACGTCCCGGCTGGAGACTTTGGTGTCGGCCTGCGCATACGTGAAGTCCTCGCCGGGGGACTTCACCCCCACCACCGTGACCCCGTATTTAGAGCGCACGTTGGATTCCCGCAGGGTGAACCCCTGGGTCTCCTTCGGCGGGTACATCTTCACGATCGCGAAGTCGTCGTCGAATTCGATGAAGTCCAGCATCCGCCCGCCCACCAGGTGCGCGGCGCGCTGCCCGGCGTCGGCTTCCGGATAAATCACATGGTTCGCGCCGATCCGGGTGAGGATCTTTCCGTGCGCCGGGGTGATGGCCTTCACCCACAGGTGCTCGATGCCAAGGTCCACCAGGTTCACGGTGATCAGCACGCTCGACTCAATGGACGTGCCAACACCCACGACGGCGGCGGAAAAGTCCTGCGCGCCCAGCTGCTTCAGCGCATCGATGTTGGTCGCGTCCGCCTGCACCACGTGCGTGAGCTTGCCTGACGCTTTCTGCACCAGATCGGGGTCCCGTTCGATCGCCAGGACTTCGCGGCCCTGCTTCACCAGCTGCTCGGCGGTGGCGGAACCAAAGCGTCCCAGCCCGATGACCAGGACGGGGGCATTATGCGGCGGTCTCTCAGCCAATGATGGGCCTTTCTTCGGGATAGTGGTACAGCGGCTTGCGCTGCCTCAGCGCCAGGGCGGCTGCCAGGGTGATCGTGCCGACGCGGCCGGCGAACATCAGCCCGGCCAGGATGTACTTGCCCGACGGCGGCAGCTCGGGACTGAGCCCAATGCTCAGGCCCACGGTGGCAAACGCGGAGATCACTTCGAACAGTACCGGCTGCAGGGTTTCCTCCGTGACGACCAGCAGCCCAATCGTAGCCACCGCCACCATGGTCGCGCCCAGGATGACCACCGAAATGGCTACCCGCAGGGCTCCGGCCGGGATGTTCCGGCCAAAGGCACGCACGTCCGTATCACCGCGTGCTTCGGCTATGATGGCCAGGAAGATGACGGCGATGGTGGTCACCTTGATGCCGCCCGCTGTGGAGGCTGAGCCGCCGCCGGCAAACATCAGCATGTCCGTGATGAGCAGGGTGGAGGCATCCTGGTCCGCCATGTCCACCAGGTTGAATCCGCCGGAGCGCATCATGACGGAAGCGAACACTGCGTGCAGGATTTTCTCTCCCACGCCCATGCCGGCGATGGTGCGCTGGTTGAACCATTCCAACATGGCCCAAAGCACTGAACCGGCGGCCAGCAGGATCAGCGAGACCAACACGGTGAGCTTGGTGTGCAGGTTCCACCGGCGGGTCCGCAGCCGGCTCTGCAGCAGGACCATGATCACCGGGAAGCCGAGGCTGCCGATGAAGACGCCCGCCATGATGGGGATCAGTACCCACAGGTCGTTTTCGTAAGGGACCAGTCCGTCTGAGTGGGGTGTGAACCCGGCGTTGTTGAACGACGAAACGGCGTAGAACACGGCGTGCCAGATGGCCTGGCCGGGGGATTCGCCGAGGATCATGAACCGCGGTGCCAGCACGGCGGCCAGCGCAAGTTCGATGAGCACGGTGGTGCTCACCACGATCCGCAGCAGGTTGCCCACCTCGCCCAGGCGGCCGGTGTTCATGCCTTCCTGTGCGATCAGCTTGCCGCGCACGCCCAGCCGGCGGTTCACGGCCAGTGCCAGCAGCGAGGCCATGGTCAGGATGCCAAGGCCGCCCACCTGGATAGCCACAAGAATAAGAACCTGCCCGAAAGCCGACCAGTAGGTGGCCGTTGAAACTACTGTCAGTCCGGTGACGCAGACGGCTGAGACCGCAGTGAACAATGCGTCATGCAGGGCAGTGGCCTGGCCTGAGGAGGACGCGACAGGCAGGGCCAGCAGGGCCGTGAAGACCAGGATCACCAGGGAAAAGACAATCAGCGCGAGCCGGGCCGGGGAAGAACTGGCCACTGCGTCAATGAAGTCCCGGCCTGCGACGATGAAGCCGAGGGGACGGCGCTGCCGCGTCTGCAGCGTGCGCTGCGGTTGGGATGCCATGGGTCGAAAAAGTCCAGTTCTGTGCGGGGTCCTGCCAAGTAGTAAACCACTTAACCCGGCGTCCGGCGGTGCATGCCGCCGTGGGCGGATCGCGTAGCCTGTGAGCATGACGAGTACCGGGCTGGGCCTCACCGCTGTGCCCACGCACATCGTGTGGGACGAATCGCTGCTGGCGTATAACTTCGGGCCCTCCCATCCCATGAGTCCGCTGCGGCTGGACCTGACCGCCCGCCTGGCGAAGGAGCTGGGGATTTTCGACCTGCCCCAGGTCACCCTGGGAGCCCCCTACGTCGCCGAGGACCGCGAGCTGGCGCGGGTTCATGACCCCGCCTACGTCGCCGCCGTGCGGGAAGCCAGCCGGAACCCGCACACCTCCAATGCCGCCCTTGGACTGGGCACCGAAGATGACCCGGCCTTCGAGGGGATGCACGAAGCCAGTGCCCGGCTTGTGGGAGGTTCCCTGGCCGCAGCCGAGGCGGTGCTTTCCGGACGGGCACGCCACGCAGTCAACTTCGCCGGCGGAATGCACCATGCATTTGCCGGCAAGGCGGCCGGGTTCTGCATCTACAACGACGCCGCTGCCGCCGTCGCCCGGTTCCTGGACGCCGGCTACACCCGGGTCCTGTACATCGACGTCGACGCGCACCACGGGGACGGCACCCAGTCCATCTTCTGGAACGACCCAAGGGTCATGACCATCTCGATTCATGAAACCGGAATGTCGCTCTTTCCGGGGACCGGGTTCGCCAACGAATCCGGAGGGCCGGACGCGCCCGGCACGGCCGTGAATGTTGCCCTGCCGCCCGGCACCCGGGATGCCGGCTGGCTGCGTGCATTCCACGCCGTCGTTCCCCAGCTCGCAGCCGCCTTCGAACCGGAAGTATTCATCAGCCAGCACGGCTGTGACGGGCACCGTGATGATCCGCTCTCCAACCTGCGCGTATCCGTGGACACGCAGCGGCAGGCAGCCCTGAGCATTTCCGGGCTGGCAGACCAGTTCTGCGAGGGACGCTGGCTTGCCACCGGCGGGGGCGGATACAACGTTGCCAGCGTGGTGCCGCGGTCCTGGTCGCTGCTGCTGGCAGTTGCCGCGAATATCCGGATGCCGCTGAACACCGCCGTCCCCCAGCAGTGGCGGGAATACGTCCGCGAACGGCACGGGATCGACACTCCTGCAGAGATGGGGGACGGTGTGGATATGTGGTGGCGCTCATGGGAGGTCGGGTATGACCCGAATGACGATATTGACCGGACCGTCATGGCCACCCGCAGGGAAGTCTTCCCGCTGCACGGGCTGGATCCCTGGTTCGACTAACGGTCCTGCGATGTTGCCGAAACGGAGCACCACAGATATGCCGCTAAGGTAATGCCTATGGTCATTGACGATGTTTTCGCTGTCATAGCAGAGGGAACCCGGCGGGAGATCCTGGGTGCGCTGCGCTGCGGCGACAAGTCCGTAGGGACGCTGGTCCAGGAACTGGAGGTCAGCCAGCCCACGGTATCCAAGCACCTGAAGGTCCTTCGGGAAGCCGGACTGGTCGACATGCGGGCTGAGGGCCAGCGACGCTACTACTCCCTGAAGACCGGCCCCCTCGATGAAGTAGTACTATGGCTAAGCGCATTTGATCTGCCATCACTCACAGCCGCCCAGGCCACCACACCTCGTCTGGCAGGCGTCGCCGCCGGACTCAGCAGCGATGCCCGCGGCCGTTCCCTGTTTGCCGGGCTTCCCGGCACAACACGGCAAACCACTGCTGCGGCAGCCGCGGCCGAGATGCCGTCCGGCGCCGCCGAAACCCCGTCAGCAGCGGTCGATGCCAGAGTCCAGCAGCAGCTGGGCCGAACTGTAGGCCGTGCCGCGGAACGTGCAGCCGATCTGTTGGGAGCTCTGCCCAAGTTCCGCCGTCGCCGCCCGTAGGCGGCACCCAACCCGGTCCTGGATCGCTTACCGGCGCTGACCGGTCTAGCGTGGTAAACGGGTGGGGGCATCGATAAGGAGCAACACATGGACGCAACACTCACACGCGTGCGCGACGAAGTCTTCCGCCGCAATCCCGGCGAAACAGAATTCCATCAGGCAGTCGTCGAAGTCTTCGACTCCCTGGAGCCGGTGCTGCGCAAGCACCCTGAGTTCGGGGAAGCCGCAATCCTGCAGCGGATCTGCGAGCCTGAGCGGCAGATCATCTTCCGGGTGCCGTGGGTGGATGACCAGGGCCACGTGCGCATTAACCGCGGGTTCCGCGTTGAGTTCAATTCCGCCCTCGGCCCGTACAAGGGCGGCCTGCGCTTCCATCCCAGCGTGTACCTCGGCATCGTCAAGTTCCTCGGGTTTGAGCAGATCTTCAAGAATGCCCTGACCGGCATGCCCATCGGCGGCGGCAAGGGCGGTTCAGACTTTGATCCGCGCGGGAAGTCCGACGCCGAAGTCATGCGTTTCTGCCAGTCCTTCATGACTGAGCTTTACCGGCACATTGGTGAATACACGGATGTGCCCGCCGGCGACATCGGCGTTGGCGGCCGGGAAATCGGTTACCTGTTCGGCCAGTACAAGCGGATCACCAACCGCTATGAGTCCGGTGTCCTTACGGGCAAGGGCGTTAGCTGGGGCGGGTCGCTGGTGCGCCCCGAAGCAACCGGCTACGGCGCGGTCATGTTCGTCGAAGAGATGCTCAAGACCCGCGGACTGAGCCTGGACGGGCAGCGGGTGATTGTCTCCGGTTCCGGCAACGTGGCGGTCAACGCAATCGCCAAGGCACAGGCGCTGGGCGGCAAGGTTGTGGCCTGTTCCGATTCCTCAGGCTACGTGGTGGACGAAGCCGGGATCGACGTCGAACTGCTGCGCCGGATCAAGGAACACGAGCGTGGACGCATCTCCGAGTATGCCCAGCGCCGCGGGGGCAACGTCTCCTTCGTGGCCGGCGGCTCAGTGTGGGATGCCGGTGCCAATGTGGCCCTGCCCTGTGCCACACAGAACGAACTGAGCGAAGACGACGCCGTCTCCCTGCTGGAGTCCGGCGTTGTGGCGGTAGCAGAAGGCGCCAACATGCCCTGCACCCCCAAAGCCATCGAGGTCTTCCAGGAAGCGGGCGTGCTCTTCGGCCCGGGCAAGGCAGCGAACGCCGGCGGCGTCGCTACCTCGGCCCTTGAAATGCAGCAGAACGCCAGCCGCGACTCCTGGTCCTTCGAGCACACCGAGCAGCGGCTAAGCCAGATCATGGTCAACATCCACGACCGCTGCGCCGCCACCGCGGACGAATACGGCGCCCCCGGCAATTATGTGGTGGGGGCCAACATCGGCGGTTTCGTGAAGGTTGCCGATGCGATGCTGGCCCTGGGCGTTATCTAGCGCACAGATCCCAGCCGTACGTGGTCCGGTGTCAGTTCGCTGACGCCGGCCACGCCCATCAGGGCCATGGTCCGGGCTGCCTGGGAGGCCAGGATGCCGATGCTGCGGTCCACGCCCGCCCGCCCTCCGGCCATGAGGCCGTACAGGTAGGCGCGGCCGATGAGGGTGAAATCAGCGCCGAGGGCCAAGGCTGCGACGATGTCCCCGCCGTTCATGATTCCGGTGTCCAGGATGATGCTCGTCTTGCCCTTGAGCCGGGCGGCCACCTCCGGCAGCAGCTGCAGCGGAATGGGTGCCCGGTCCAGCTGGCGCCCGCCGTGGTTGGAGAGCACAATCCCGTCAGCACCGTGGTCGACCGCCCGCTGGGCGTCCTCGAGGGTCTGTACTCCCTTGACCACCAGGTTTCCCTTCCAGACCCCGCGCAGCCAGTCAAGGTCCTCATACGTGAGGGTGGGGTCGAACATGGAGTTGATCAGTTCCGCGACTGTTCCGGAGTACCGGTTCAGTGAGGCAAAGGACAGCGGCTCATGGGTCAGGAAGTTGAACCACCAGGCCGGCCGGTAGGAGGCATCGAGCACGGTCTTCAGTGTCAGGGCCGGGGGAATGGTCATGCCGTTGCGCACATCCCGCAGCCGTTCGCCCGCTACCGCGGTGTCCACGGTGACCATCAGGGTGTCGAACCCGGCAGCCGCAGCCCTGTTGATGAGCTCCAGTGACCTGTCCCGGTCCGTCCAGAGGTAGAGCTGGAACCAGTTCCTGCCGCTGGGCGCCGCAGCTGCAACATCCTCTATGGAAGCGGTCCCCATGGTCGACAGTGTGTACGGGATGCCCGCTGCCGCTGCCGCCTGCGAACCGGCGTATTCCCCTTCGGACTGCATCATGCGGGTGAAACCCGTGGGGGCGATGCCGAACGGCAGGGTGGAGGGCCGGCCAAGTACTGAGGTGGAAAGGTCTACCGTCTCGACGTTCCGCAGCACGCCGGGCCGAAACTGCAGGTCCGTAAAGGCCTCCCGCGCCCGCCGCAGGGTGATTTCCGCCTCGGCTGCGCCGTCTGTGTAGTCGAAGGGCGCCTTGGGGGTGCGCCTCTTGGCCATGTCCCTCAGGTCCCAAATGGTGCTCGCCTGCTGCAGCCGGGCGGCCGTTCCCAGCTGTGGCTTCCTGAACTGCATCAGGGGTGCCAAATCCTGGACACGGGGAATCCGGCGGGTCAGGGCACGGGGTTTGGAGGTCACCAAAAACTCTCTTTCACTGCTGGCTGTTCTTGGCACCCGAGCCTACGCCGTCAACGGCAGCCCTTGCGTCACACAGAGGCATTGTGAACCCGGGAATTTGCGTTGCCTGAGGAACCGGCTTACGGTCTTACCCATGACTAACCGTTGGTATGCGTATTTTTCGTTGGCTCTGGAGGAGCCCGCGCGATAATTCGCTGACGCCAACCTTCAGAGCCAACAGGACAGGGATCATTCCCTGTCCTTCGCCATTTCCGGCGGGTTCTGAAGCTGAGTCCCGCCGGTCCACCTCAACCGGATTCGGGACCATGAACCTCACCGCCACACAGCACACCAAGACCACCTCAGACCAGCGCGTACGTGAATTCCGCCCGTTGCCGGCGCCGGAGCAGCTGCTGTCCGAACTGCCGCTCTCCGGTGAGCTGGCGGCCACCGTGCGCAGCAGCCGCGACGCCGTGCGCGCGGTGCTCGACGGCGTTGACGACCGCCTGCTCGTCGTCGTCGGACCCTGCTCCATCCATGACCCGGACGCCGGCCTGGAGTACGCCCGCCGCCTGGCCGCCGTGGCGGAAGAGCACCGTGGCGACCTCCTCATTGTGCTGCGTGCCTACTTCGAGAAGCCGCGGACCACGGTGGGCTGGAAAGGCCTGATCAACGATCCCCATCTGGACGGCACCCATGACATTGAGGCTGGCCTGTACGCGGCCCGCAGGTTCCTGATTGCGGCCGGCGAGCTGGGCCTGCCCGTTGCCACCGAATTCCTCGAACCCATCAGCCCGCAGTACGTCGCTGACCTGGTCAGCTGGGGAGCCATCGGTGCCCGGACCACCGAAAGCCAAATCCACCGCCAGCTCGCGTCGGGACTGTCAATGCCGGTCGGCTTCAAGAACGGCACGGACGGTTCGCTGCAGATCGCCCTGGACGCCTGCGCGGCGGCCGCGGCTCCGCAGTCTTTCCTGGGGATCGACGGCTCCGGCCGTGCCTCCATGGTCCGCACTGACGGCAACGCGGACACCCACCTGATCCTGCGCGGCGGAAGTGCCGGACCAAACTACTCGCCGACGGACGTCGCTGCCGCCTCGCAGGCGCTGGCGGCCCGGGAACTGAACCCGCGGCTCATCGTCGATGCCAGCCACGCAAACTCCGGAAAGGACCACCACCGCCAGGCGGAAGTCGCACTGGAGCTGGCCGCCCAGCTTGAATCGGGAACGGAAGGCGCCGGCATCCTTGCCGGAATCATGCTGGAGAGCTTCCTGGTGGGAGGTGCGCAGGCGCATGACTCCGGGAATCCGGGTCCGCTGGTCTACGGCCAGAGCATCACGGACAAGTGCATGGACTGGGAAACCTCAGCGGGGGTCCTGACTGTCCTTGCCCAGGCCGCACGCACCCGCCGCAACGCGTCATAGGAGTCGAAGAAAGAGCGATTGAACTTCCACTATGGTTACTCCAGCCACTAGAGTAGGGTCCTAGACGGTCACGAGATGGTCATCAAGGCGACACGCCGCCTCCAGTTGTATGGCGCAGGTTGCTTCCGAGCGAAGGAACAGAAGAAAAATGGCAGACGAGAGCAATTTCTCGGACGTGCGGTTTCTGACGGTGTCAGAGGTTGCGGATGTCATGCGCGTGTCCAAGATGACCGTTTACAGGCTGGTGCATTCCGGGGAACTGCCGGCAGTCCGTTTCGGCCGGTCCTACCGCGTTCCGGAGTCTGCGGTGCAGCAGGTTCTGCGCAACGCCGTCACTGACCGGCAGTCCGGAACAGCGTAGGCACTTTCTCGTCCGTAACCTGACTCGAGGCTGCCCCGGCGCTGTCCATGAAGGCTGCGCGGAGGCGGTACCCTGTTAAGGAACGTTTCATTCTGGCTAGTAATTGCCGGAACCGATGCTGGCGGGCCGCAAGGCCTGACGGAAGCGGGGACCGGCATGGCTCCTAATTCAAGTTTGTGAGGACTCTGTGGGTTCAGTAATCAAGAAGCGCCGCAAGCGTATGGCCAAGAAGAAGCACCGCAAGCTGCTTCGTAAGACCCGCCACCAGCGCCGCAATAAGAAGTAGGTTCTTCTTAGCTGCCGCGAAGCCCGCCGTCCTACAGGACCTGGCGGGCTTCCGCTTTTAACTGTCGTCTTTTACTGTCGTCTTTAACTGTCGTCGTGATGCTCCGGCGGTCGCTCTAGCGGGAACGCACCCAGGAGAAACCGCGCCACAGTCCGTAGGCTGCACCGGCAAGGGAAGCCGTCTTCAGTCCCAGTGTCGCGGCACGGCGTCCGGAGCGGAAATCGTAGACCGGCCAGTTGCGGTCGCGGGCATGGCGGCGCAGCCGAGCGTCCGGGTTGATCGCCACGGGGTGTCCCACGATGCTGAGCAGCGGCACGTCGTTGTAGGAATCGCTGTAGGCCCAGCAGCGGTCCAGATTCAGCCCTTCCTGCTCGGCCAGTGCCTTCACACCGGCCGCCTTGGCAGGACCGTGAAGGAACTCGCCCACCAAACGCCCGGTGTAGAGGCCGTCCGTGACTTCGCTGACGGTTCCCAGCGCTCCGGTAAGGGAGAGCCTGCTCGCGATGACTGACGCGACTTCCACCGGGGTTCCGGTAACCAGCCACACAGGGCGGCCGGACTTCAGGTGCTGCTCGGTCAGCGCGCGGGTTCCCGGCCAGATCTTGGAGACGATCATCTCGTCATAAACTTCTTCGCCCAGAATGCGGACGTCCTCGGCAGCCAGCCCGGTGGCGAACGCCAGGGCTGCGTCCCGGACACTGTGTACATCCTTCAGGTTCTCTCCGCGGAGCATGAAACGCACCTGCTTCACGGCGAATCCGGCCGCTTCACGGAGCGTGAAGACCTTCTTCTGGTACATCTTCCTGCCCACATGGAACAGGCTGGCTCCGCGCATCAGTGTGTTGTCTACGTCGAAGAAGGCCGCTTCTCCCGGGGTGCCTTCCGCGGCCGGAGAATCGGCGGCACGGACGAGCGTGGGACGGGGCATGGAAGAAGTCTACTGAAAAACCCCGACCGTACGCGGAAACGCCGCTGGGAGACTAAGTTGGAGGTCATGAAAGACGCACTTTCCGGAACCCCAGTGCCTGAGCTCCTTCTGCTGACCCGTCCCGGCTGTCATCTGTGCCAGGGCGCCCGCGAGGTCCTCGAGCGGATCTCGGCCGACCTGGGTATTCCCTGGCAGGAACGTTCAATCACCGACGATCCCGAGCTGCAGGTGCGTTTTGCCGAAGAGATTCCGGTGCTGCTCATCGACGGCGTGCAGCGCGACTTCTGGCAAATCGACGAAGCCCGCCTGCGCCGGCTGCTGGCAGGATGACCGCACGCTGAACACACTTGGACGCCGGGGGAACCGGTTCTAGAGTGGAGAACCTGCCGGGGCATCCCGGCCTGCAGGAGCAGCCCGTAGCGAAGGAAAGTTGCCGAAGTGAGTATGCCGGATGAGACAGCCGCCGCAGGCGCGGCCGTGTCCGCGCACGGACGGCACATTCCGCCTGCGTCCCTGGCTCGGCTGACCGTGTATCTGAGGGTCCTGGGAACCATGCTGACCGAGGGCGTCGAGCGGGTGTCCTCAGAGGAACTCGCAGAAGCGGCAGGGGTGAATTCGCCCAAGCTCCGCAAGGACCTTTCCTACCTGGGTTCCTACGGTACCCGCGGGGTTGGCTATGACGTGCCCTATCTCAGCGGCCAGATTTCGGCCGCACTGGGCCTGACCCTGAACTGGCGGGTGGCGATCGTGGGCGCCGGACACCTGGGACGGGCGCTGGCCGGATATCCGGGGTTCGGGTCCCGGGGATTCGAAGTGGTGGCGCTCTTCGACGCCGATCCGCTGACCGTGGGACAGGAAGTCGGCTGGCTCCGCATCAGCGACGTGCAGTCAATGGAAGCCGTGCTTGAAAAAACGCGGGCCAACATGGCCGTCCTGGCCGTTCCCGCCGAAGCAGCGCAGGAGATGTGCACACGCCTGGTGGACGCCGGAATAACGAGTATCCTCAGCTTCGCGCCGGTGGTCCTGCAGGCCCCTCCCGAGGTCCAGATCCGCAAGGTGGACATGGCTACCGAGCTGCAGATCCTTGCCTACCACGCGCAGCGCGCCCAGGTCTCCGCTCTCGCGACGGATGCCCAGGCGCGGCTCATGCGCTGAGGACCTAAGCGGTCCTGCCACCGCGGCTCGCCAAATACCTGCGGCTGGACGGCACGAACAGGAATCCGGTTCCCAGCATGGCCAGCAGCGCCGCGGCCACATGCGCGGAAGAACTATCCCGGAACCCCAGGAACAGGGCTGCGGCCACCACCACACAGGCGCCGGTCCGTGCCCAGCTCCTGCCGTCCCGGACCAGGGATGCCAGCAGCAGGAAAATGCCAAAGGCGACTGCGGCAACGGCGACGTCCGCGATCCTCGCCAGTGACAGGACCGTCTCAACCGGAACGCGCAGCTCCGCCAGCTGGGCGGCCGCCTGGGGCGCCGGCCGTGCCGGATCCAGGGCCGCACGCAGGCCGGCTATCAGGCCCAGCACGCCGCCTGCGGTGATGAGCAGGGCAGCGGTGTTTATGGCTAGCGGCGCGGGACGACGTGTCCTGCGGGCGGAGATCTGCGGCGGCCGCGGGACTGTTGCCGGAGCCGACGGCGAGCGATCCGGCCGGGGCGGCGTTTTGGCTGCTGGGCGCGCCACCGGGGGTTTGGCGGATTGCCCGGACATGCCTGCTCCCGGGCTGGACGCCGTCTCCTTCGCCGTGCGGTCTTCCTGCAGGACCGCCGACCCGTTCAGGGCGGCCGGGGAGGGGCTCAGCCGCGGCCTGCGGGCAGCCGGAGAGGAGAGCGCCAGCTGGATGACTGCATCCGGAAAACGGGCCCAGCCGAACAGGCGGTCGCCGATGCCCATATGGCTGGCGGGGGTTCTGCGGGGATGCGAGACGGAAGCATTACCGGCTGGCAGGTCGAGGTCCGGGGAAGAATGATCCACTTCCGCATGACGGCGATGGCCGGGATGCAGGATGCGGTGGGTGAGGGAATTGGTGCCTGCTCTGGGGGAGCGGGGAGCTGCGGGAGGAATCGTCATAATCGTCGCCGCCTTCACAAGACCGGAGAATCTAACCACCGCCGTGTTCCCGAAGGTGCCGGCGGAGACTCAACGCTACGCGCCGGCGCTTCGGCTGTGACCTGTGCAGCCCCGAACCCGTGCGCTGTGGCCGCAGATTCTTTTCGCGGGCCCTCAGAACGGGTACCGAGTGCCTAGTAGGCGCGGTAAGGGTTGAATTCCCGGCGCCGGAAGTAGGGGTTGCTCGGGCGGAGATAAAGCATCACGATTCCGGCGATTCCGGCCAGCGAGGAAAGCAGCGAGAGCCAGCCAAGCACCGATGTCACATATACGGGGAGGGAAACCAGCAGCCCGACGGCGGAAAAGGCGGCGAACACTGTGCCCAGGATCCGCGCCCAGTTGTGCCCCTTCAGGATGAACCAGGCGACCAGGACGTACAGGCCCAGTCCAATAATGCTCATGACTACGGAGAACCAGACGATGAAGCCGCCGGCGTCCTGGACATCGACGTTGGCGTCCCGCAGTGCGTCTATTTGGGACGTGGTCAGGACATCTGGGAGCCGGAAGGAAGTCACCAGGTTGTTGATGAGGGACAGGACACCGGCGGAGATGATGAGCCAGAAGCCGATGACGACTTCCCGCGGTGCCGGTCCCTTGGGCTGGCCTTGCCGCTGCGGGGACCCTGGGGAGCTGTAGCCGGAGGGCTGGGCGGGCTGGTAACCGTAGGATTGGCCGTACTGGCCCTGTCCGTATGGCCCCTGGCCCTGTTGACTTTCCGGCGCGCCGTAGGGCCTCGAGCCTTGGGCCGGGTCCTGGCCCGGCTGCGGTGGAATGTGCGCTGCGCCCTGCTGCCCGGATGGCTGGCCGTACTGTCCATAGCGTGGCTCGGGCCGGGGGTCCGGTGCGGAGCCGCCTTGGTCTGGGTTGCCGTGGTCCTGCGGATCGGGAACGTTGGGAGTGCTCATTTGTGGCCCGCCTGCCGTGTGGATTGGCCTGCCGGAGGGCCTCCGGCAGGGCAGATAACCCATCTGCGAAGTCGGAAACCAGTCTATGCCCCCGCCCTGTCCCTCCACACGGGCGCCGGATCTTTTGCCACGGCGCCTAAGCCCTTAAAGACGTGGATCCGAAGCGCGTCAAGAGCGCTTCGGATCCACGGTGATGCCTGGTGGCGGACTAGGCCTTGACGAAGGCTACGTCCACGTTGATGGTGACCTTGTCGCCCACGAGGACGCCGCCGGTTTCCAGGGCCGCGTTCCAGGTCAGTCCGAATTCCTTGCGGCTGATGACCGTGCTGCCGGCAAATCCTGCGCGGGTGGCACCGAACGGATCAACGGCAACGCCGTTGAACTCGACGTCGAGGGTCACCGGGCGGGTGGTGTCCTTGATGGTCAGGTCTCCGGTGAGCATGTATTCCTCGCCGGAACCTTCGATACCGGTGGCGGTGAAGCGCAGTTCGGGGAACTGCTCAACATCGAAGAAGTCCGGGCCCTTGACGTGTGCGTCGCGGTTGGCGTCGTTCGAGTTGAAGGATGCGGCATCGATCACGGCAGTGATCTTGGATTCAGCCAGGTCCTGGCCGACTTCCAGAACGGAGGTGACCTTGTCGAAGTTGCCGCGGACCTTGCTGATGCCGGCGTGGCGGACGGTGAAGCCAACCTCACTGTGGGATGAATCGAGGTTCCAGGTGCCTGCGGTCAGACCGGTGGGGATCATGTGTTTCTCCTTGGTTTCGCCGGTGGGAGGCGTTCTGCCCCATCACCATTAGATGCATTTGCATTCACTATTGCATACGTTGCTCAAAGGTTCAACCGTTTGTGAAGATTTAATCTTCCCCGGCGTGTCTGCGAGACTGGGAGGCATGTCCCGCGCCTCAATCCACCTCGTCCGTCACGGTGAAGTCTTCAATCCGGACGGCATTCTCTACGGCCGGCTGCCTGAATTCCATCTCTCGGACCTCGGCCGGGAAATGGCGGACCGCGCGGCGAAGTACTTCGAAGAACGCCGGAACGACGGCGCGAAGCTGGTTTACCTGGTTGCCTCGCCGTTGACCCGTGCCCAGGAGACAGCAGCTCCGATCGCCCGCTCACTCGGACTTGAAACCGTCACGGACGAGAGGATTCTCGAAGCGGAGAACCGCTTCGAGGGGCTGCCCGGGGTGAAGCGCCAGCTGCGCAACCCCAGGTACTGGCCGCTGCTGCGCAATCCGATGAAGCCATCGTGGGGCGAGCCTTACGCCCGGCAGGTGGAACGGGTCATGGCTGCTGTGCATGAGGCGAGGATCCACGCCCTTGAGCTGGGTGGCAGCGGTGCCGAAGCTGTCCTGGTCAGCCACCAGCTGCCCATCTGGGTCACCCGGCTCGCCGCCGAAGGGCGCAGGCTCTGGCATGACCCCCGCAGCCGGGAGTGCACCCTCACGTCGGTCACCACCCTGGACTTCAATGACATGGAACTTACCGGGGTTCGCTACGCCGAGCCGTCCGCCGACCTCCTGCCCGGGGCGGCGAATCTCCCGGGCGCATAATACAATTACTACGCGTTGTAGAAGTGGCCGCCCCCGGCCGCGATGAAAGCTGGAGCTTCCGTGAAGAAACCCAATAGCGAAACACCCCCTGCTGCCATGCACCGCAGGTCCTTCCTGCGGCTTGGCGCCGGGCTGGCAGTTGGCGTGCCGCTGGCGGCTGTCCTGGCAGGGTGCACGGCGGATGATCCGCTTGCGGAGCAGGCCAAGGCCGGAGACAACAAGAACTACATAGCCGGTGACGGTTCAGTCACGGAATACGCGCCGTCCGAACGCGGCGAGGCGGTACGCCTGACCGGAACCCTCTTCGACGGTACGGAAGTCAGCGCTGCCGACTGGGCCGGCGACGTCGTCGTCCTGAACTTCTGGTACGCCGCCTGTGCACCGTGTCGGAAGGAAGCCCCGGACCTTGTGGAACTCCATGACACCTATGCCCCGGAAGGCGCACGCTTCTACGGCGTGAACATCCGGGATGAGGCGAAGACCGCAGAGGCGTTTGAGCGGAACTTCGCCATTCCCTACCCCAGCTTCGAGGACCGCAACGGGGGAGTGCTGCTGGCCATGACCAGTTTCGTTCCTCCGCAGGCCGTTCCCACCACACTGGTCCTTGACCGCGAGGGCAGGGTAGCGGCACGCATCCTCGGCCTTGCGGACAAGGGCACCTTGAAGACCCTCATCTCCGACGCGCTGGCCGCGTAGCCGACGTGCCTCCCGTGCTTGCAGCTGCCTCCGTACCGGCAGCCAACGTCTTCGCCGAAACAATCCTGAATGGATCCATGCTGCTGGCGATTCCCGTTGCGGTGCTGGCCGGGCTGGTGTCCTTCCTTTCCCCGTGTGTGCTCCCGCTCGTGCCGGGATACCTTGGCTACGTCACCGGACTGACGGGAATCGACCTCCAGAAGCAGCGCCGTGGCCGGATGTTCACCGGCATCGCTCTGTTCGTACTGGGTTTCTCCGTGGTGTTCGTGGCAATCGGTGCCGGAATCGGACAGCTGGGTGCCTGGCTGCGCGGCCCGGACCAGGTGTGGATCCAGCAGGTGCTGGGTGCGCTGATCATCCTGCTGGGCGTCATCTTCATGGGCGGCCTGTCCTGGTTCCAGCGCGACCGGAAGATTGAGGCCCGCCCTCCCGCCGGCCTTTGGGGTGCTCCGCTGCTGGGAGTCACTTTTGGCCTGGGCTGGGCTCCCTGCCTTGGCCCGACCCTCTCCGCCGTCCAGCTGCTTTCGTTTTCCGGTGACGACGCCTCCGCAGCCAAGGGTGCGCTGCTCACCTTCGTCTACTGCCTCGGCCTGGGCCTGCCGTTCCTGCTGATCGCCCTCGGCTTCCGGCGCGGCATGGGAGCGCTGGGCTTCTTCCGCCGCTACCGCGTTGGACTGCAGCGCTTTGGCGGCGGCATGCTGATTGCCCTCGGCCTGCTGATGGTCACCGGCGTCTGGAATCTTTGGATCAACCAGCTTCAGGGCTGGCTGGACAGCGTGACCCTGCCGATCTGATGACTAAACCCCCGATTCCGTCCCCAGAGAACAATGAGAACCAGTTGAAACCGAAACCGGAGAGCGAAATGACGCCACAGCCTCCCGTGGAGAACACGGAAGCGGATCCCGCTGCTGCGGACCGCACGGGAAAAGCGGCTGACAACGACGTCGCCCTTCCCGCCCTGGGGCTGCGCGGCACCCTGCGCTGGGCGTGGACGCAGCTCACGAGCATGCGCACGGCACTGTTCCTGCTGCTGCTGCTCGCGGTGGCTGCGGTGCCCGGATCGCTGTTTCCGCAGCGTCCGGCCAACCCCGGGGCGGTAACCCAGTACATCCAGGACAATCCGGACACCGGACCCTGGCTGGACCGGTTCCAGCTGTTCGACGTGTACTCCTCGGTGTGGTTCTCCGCCATCTACCTGCTGCTGTTCATCTCCCTGATCGGCTGCGTCATTCCCCGTGCCAAGGTGCACTGGAAGGCCCTGCGCTCCAAGCCGCCCCGCACGCCCACCCGGCTCTCCCGGCTGCCTGAATACGGAACCCTGGCCGTGCCGGCGGGCACGGGACTCACCGCCGCCGAAGCTGCCCGCGACGCAGCAGCCGTCCTTCGCAAGCGGGGGTACCGCGTCGAGACCCGGGACCTGGACGGTACCCGCCCGTCCGTCGGTGCCGAGCGCGGTTTCGCCAAGGAGACCGGCAACCTGGTCTTCCACGTGTCGCTGATCGGCGTACTGGCATCCGTCGCCGTCGGCGGTCTGCTGGGCTACAACGGGCAGCGCGTCGTGGTTGAAGGGGACACGTTCGTGAATACCCTGGTTGGCTACGACACCTTCAGCCCGGGCACGAACTTCTCCGAATCCCAGCTCAGCCCCTACTCCCTGACGCTTGACGAATTCGACGTCACCTTCGACCGGCAGCCGAACGGCAACGTCCAGCCGCTGGACTTCACCGCCAGCGTAACCGTGCAGGAAGACGCGGAGGAAGAACCCCGCCAGGAGACGCTCAAGGTCAACGAGCCGCTGAACATTGGCGGCACCAAGGTCTACCTGGTCGGCAACGGCTACGCTCCGGTTGTCACGGTGCGCGACGGAGAAGGCGACGTCGCCTTCCAGGGCCCGGTGGTCGGTGTCCCGACGGACGGTGTGTACACCTCCCTGATGGTTATCAAGGCCCCCGATGCCAAACCGGATCAGCTGGGATTCGTCGGGTTCTTCCTCCCCACGGCCATGCTGGACTCCGCCGGCGTCTCCTTCTCCGGAGACCCTGACCCGGTCAATCCGCAGCTGAACCTGAACTCCTACTACGGCGACCTTGGTCTGGACGACGGCGTGCCCACCAACGTCTTCGTCCTGGACACCGATGAGCTCACGGAACTGAACAACAGGGACCTCGATTCCGGCGGCATCGTCCTGGGCATGAACCAGAGCTACGACCTGCCGGAGGGCAAGGGCTCCATCAGCTTCGACGGCCTGCTGCGCTACGCGGCACTGGACGTGCACTATGACCCGGCGAAGACAGCGGTAGGTATTTTCGCCGCGCTCAGCCTCCTCGGCCTCTCGGCGTCGCTCTTCATTGCACGCCGCCGCGTCTGGGTCCGTACCGGAACGGCCGGGGATGGCCGCATAATGGTCGAGTACGGATTGCTGGCCCGGGGTGAAGACCCGCGTCTGGAAACTGAGGGTGAAGCGCTGCGGACCCTGCTTGAAAAGATGTGGCTGGCGGACGCCCACGCCGCAACCCCAGCGGAAGACCGGGAATCCCCGGCCGACGCATCAGTGGCCGGCAGCACCGGACGCACGGAAGAAGAAGGTAAGGACTCCTAATGCCCTCCATTGACTACCAGCTCGCGGAATACAGCGAACTCTTCATGCTGCTGGCGGCGTTCACGTACACCGTCGCGCTGCTTGCGTTCGCCTGGGACCTGGCGAAGAGCAGCAAGACGCTGAAGGCGATCGACCAGAAGGCGGCCGTCCAGTCCACTCCGAAGGTCATGGCGACCGCGGGAGCGCCGTCGTCCGGCCCGGCGGATTCAAACCGGGAGTGGAACACCGGCGAAGCCGTCACCGCCGACGACGCCATGGGCTACACCGGTAAGCGCCGCAACGCAGCCCGCGTCGCCGTGGCCCTGACCGCGCTTGCCACGCTCATCCATGCAGCCGCCGTGGTTGCCCGCGGACTTGCCGCGCACCGCGTGCCCTGGGGCAACATGTACGAGTTCTGCACCACCGGCGCGCTGGTGGTTTCAGTGGTCTTCCTGCTGGTGCTGCTGCGCCGCGACCTGCGTTTCCTGGGCACCTTTGTGGTGGGCCTGGTGCTGATCATGATGATGGCTGCGACCATCGGCTTCCCCACCCCGGTTGGACACCTGATCCCGGCACTGCAGAGCTACTGGCTGATCATCCACGTCTCCGTCGCCGTCATCGCGTCCGCGCTCTTCACCCTCACCTTTGCCATGTCCGTGCTGCAGCTGCTGCAGGCTGACCGTGAGTCCAAGGCCCGCGCGGGCGGCAAGGAGCGCTTCGGCTTCCTGAAGATCGTTCCCTCCGCGCAGTCCCTGGAAAACTTCTCCTACCGCATCAATGCCATTGCCTTCGTACTGTGGACCTTCACCCTGATGGCCGGAGCCGTGTGGGCCGAGCAGGCGTGGGGCCGTTACTGGGGCTGGGACACCAAGGAAGTCTGGACGTTCGTAATCTGGGTCGTCTACGCCGGTTACCTGCACGCCCGCGCCACCCGCGGCTGGACCGGTACCCGTGCCGCCTGGCTCTCGATCGTCGGCTACCTGTGCGTGGTCTTCAACTTCACGATCGTGAACGTCTACTTCGCCGGCCTGCACAGCTACTCCGGCGTCTAGAGCTGACGTTCAAGAACCCCGCTCCGGCCTCTGCCGGGGCGGGGTTTTTTCTGCGACCGGCGGGGCTTGCAGTGCAGGGGCGGAGACGGGTCTGCTTCCGCCGCCGGGGGCGGGCGAAGCAAGGGCAGGTCACCACACGCCGGTCCGGGGACTCCGTCGAAGACTCCGCGGCGGGCAGGCAAAAAGCCCCGTTCCGGAAATGGATCCGGAACGGGGCTTCCCTGCCGAGAGGCCGGGCTAGCTGTTGCTGGGCTTCTCGTCGTCGTTCTGCTTGGAACGTTTCTCGCGGTCCGCGATTTCCTGCTCGCGGCGCTTGAGCTCAGCTTCCTTTGCCTGCTGCCGGCGGCGGATCTCCAGGTTGCGGAGGAACTCGGGGTCATCATCCGGGGCGGTGGGGCGCCGCGGAGCCCGTGGTTTGGGCTCGGGGCCGTGGCCGGGACGGCCAAAAAGGAACCAGAGGATCGCGCCCAGGACCGGCAGCAGCAGGATCACCGCGATCCAGAAGGGTTTGGAGATGCTCCGCACTTCATGGGCCCGGGACATGAGGCAGTCGATGAAGGCGTAGATAATTACGGCTGCGACGACGATGACGCCGAGGAGTACGAAGCGGGGCATGCTCCCCAGTGTAGTGGAGCCGGCTGGAGGCGGCCTGAATGGTTTCCAAAGGCACCTAATTCGTTCTGGGGGCTGTGAAGTGCCTGGGAGCCCGGATCCGTCCATACCCGTAGAATGGGCACGTGGCTTTCTGGAAATTTACCGCTCTCCGCCTCGGTCTGGTGGCAGTCTTCTTTATTGCAGGCATTTACCTGCAGCTTGGACTGGTGCTCTCTGCCATCGTCTCTGCCATTCTGGCCTGGTGCGTGACGTACCTGTTCTTCCGGGACATGCGCGACGCCGCGGCCGTTGGCCTGCAGAGCCGCTTCAGCGAAAAGACGCCTCAGTCCCGCAACCGTGCCGAGCTGGACGACTCGGCAGCCGAGGACTCCCTGCATGACGCCAACCCCGACGTAACCATCGACGCGGACCGCAAACCCCGCGAGAGCTGACGCCGGCCCCCGCTCTTCGTCCCTGTTAGGGTCGACGGACAGTCCTGTCCGCCACGTACCGGACAGGCAGCGGGGGAGTGCATGGAAAAGACAGAACTTAGGAACCGTCCGGAGCACAGCGAGAGTGCCTACAACCGGCGCTGGCTCATCGGTGCAACTGCTGGCCCGCTGGCCCTTGGGCTGGCTGCGGCAGCATGGATGGCCACGGTTTCCGGCAGTCTTCCCAGCCGGCTTGCCAGCCACTGGGGGTCCGACGGCGTCGACGGCTACTCTTCCCTGTGGACCCTGGCGGCCATCGCTGTCCTCGCCGGCGGAGGAAGCGGGGCACTCCTCGCGGGTTTGTCCGTCCTGCTCCGCGGCCACTCGGCGCTGACTGCCCGCAGCGGAGTAGGCTTCGGCATCGCGTTCGGAACCCTGATGACGGGGCTGGCCGCCGCAGTTGTCGCCGGTCAGATTGGGCTCGACGACGCTTCCCAGGCCGTGATTGACGGGGCGGTGATCTGGAGTTCGGCCGCAGCCGGCTGTGTGGCCGGCGGTCTCTGCGCCTGGCTGTACCGCCCTTCGGAGGTGGACCGCACACCCGCTCCGGAGACTGTCGACGCCGCCGCGGCCGCAGCGAACGCGGACTCATCCCTGGCGGCCGAGGCACGCCGTGCGGCCGGCAGCCGGCAAAGCCTGGCCATTGAGTTGTCCATGGGCATGGTCAGCTGGCTGCTCAGCCTGGGCACCGGAGCTGTAGTTGCCCTAAGCCTGGTGTTTGTCCATCCGGCGCTGGCACTGCTGGGGCTTCCCGCCGCCATGCTGCTGCGGATCTTCTGCTCCGGCAGGGCAGTCATCGACGACGCCGGTGTGCGGGTATTGGCGGGCGGGTTCTGGAAGGTTATGCCGCTGGCACATCGGGAGATCACCAATGCGTCCGTGCGGGACATCCAGGCACTGGACTTCGGCGGCTGGGGGTACCGGATCAGCGCCGCCGGCACCGGATTCGTCATGCGCAGCGGTCCGGCCCTGGTGCTGTCCACTGGGTCCGGGCCGCGGTTCGTGATTTCAATGCCCGACGCCGGGACGGCTGCCCGCGCATGTGCCCTGGTGAACGCGTACGGCGCGGGCAGCGAATCCGGCGGAGACTGATACGGCTCGGGCCTGCGGCCAGTGCCGTCATCCGGTCTCCCATGTTCGGTCATCTGCCGGGTCTATGTTGGCTGCAGCCTGCGCGTCGGGCTGACCCACACCCCGCTCGTCTTCTGTGTCCAGGACTGAACGAGAGTAACCAGACAGAGGCCGGCGTCCAGCAGCCGGACCAGCGGGAAGAAGAGTCCTACCAGAAGCAGGCCGGGACGCCGCAGGCTGCAGGCAACAAAGACCGTCAGGAGATAGTCAGGCAGAAGGACGCCGATCAGGATATCCACCGGACGCAGCAGTGCCACCTCTGTCATTTCTGAAATCAGCAGTATGGGCAGGCAGAGGAGCAGGACGATGCTCGCGGACACGAGCTCCACGATGTGCAGCGCCAGCACCGCCCAGAATCGACCCATATGAAGACCGTGCCTGCGAACGGTTTGCCAGAACCCCAGCGTCCATCGCCGTACCTGCCGGGTGTACTCCGCCAAATTGTCCGGGTCCTGGGTGTACGCCACCGCCGCCTGCGGATGGAACTCCACCCTGCCCAGCCGTTTGGCATGCACTTCGAAGGTCATGTTGAAATCCTCGATCAGCAGCCCCCGGGCCTCCACGTCAATGGACGGAAGGACGCGGGCCCGATACATGCTGGCGAACCCCGGAACAATGTTCACTACATTGGCGGGACGGGAGGCCTGACCGTATTTGAGCAACAGCTGAACGGCCGCATACAGGCGTTCCCGGTAGCCGAGCAGTATCCGTGCTGCCAATCCGTGCCTGCCGCTCTCGGGCAGCGACTTCGCCCGGCCGGCCACGGCAACTACCTCAGGGTCCCGGAACAGCTGCAGCCCGGTCTGCAGGTAGTCCGGAGACAGCCGGGTATCGGCATCCAGCAGCAGCACGACCTCGAACCTGTCTGCCATGTCGAAGTACTCAATTCCCGCGCTCAGGGCGCCGGCTTTGCCCCGGTTTGGTGACAGCTCTAGACAGTTCACTCCGGCTGCCTCGGCCTTTACGGCTGTGGAATCCGTGGATCCATCGGAAATTACATGAATATTCTTCGCCGGGACCAGGGTCAGAGCAGACGCGATGGTCTCAGTGATTACCAGTTCCTCATTGTGCGCAGCGATGAGCACAGCCACCTGGCCGGGGCTTATGGGGAGCTCCTGTGAAGCGGCCAGCTGCCGGGGTGAGGACCGGTTCTGCCATTCCCCAACCCTCCGCAGTAGTCCCGCAACGCCCCAGAACGGCGTGCTGATGCCGAGAACGAGGAGAGCAATCACCAGTATTGTCCAGGGTTCCATAACCTACTCCCAAAAGGTCGAAGTGAAATATCAGGGGCCGACAGGTGTCAGCTGCACCTGGCTGCTGGTGACGATTTCCCGCCAGGGACCATCGGGCACGTCGTCAGCCTCCACGAACTGCCAATCGACGAGGTCCGATGCTCCGTTGAGGTCAGCGAAACCCAAGCAGCCATTTAGCGCCGGCGAGACGTCAAGCCCGGCACCGTTGTATCGGGTATTGGCCGGACGGCGGTCGTCATCGCCAAAGACGTAATCGGCGTCGTCATAGACCGACGGACCTGCATCTTGGATTTGGCCGTAGCATTCACGGCCATCCTTGGACAGGCGGACCCACCGGTTCTTCATGTAGCTGAAGGATTTGTCAGTCTCCCGGCCGGCGTATCCCGGATCATCGGCCCAGGGAATGACGTCTCCGCGCATGCCGAAGGCCACTGGATTATTGACGTCGTCGAACGGCAGGTCCAGGTAGAAAGGGTTCTCCAACGGAGTCAGTTCCGTGGGGAAATAGCCGTTGTCCGCGGTCCGCTTTTCCGTTTCACAACTGCCCTCCACCACTCGCCCGTCGCAGCCGCCGTAGCTCTCCATCCAGTACAGGTCGTACGCGGACCGCACCTGGCTGCCGTCCGCGGCCTCAGGATCATGGATTTCCCCCACCCAGAAGGTGGTTGCCACGATGCCGGTGTGCAATGGGTATTCATCATCGCCGTAAGATGCCTCCTCCGGCGGCAGTACCGCGCACCCGGCCCCCAGCAGTCCGGTGACGACAGCGGCGGGCATGATCGTTATCCGTCCCCTCATTGGGTCTGGCCCGCGGTGGGTGCGGGCGAGCCGTCTTCCGCACGGGAGAGCGAGATGGCTTTATCCGACAGCGGCGGGGCCCCGGCGGAGCTGTACATCCCATAGTCGTCCGTGACCAGATACCCTTCAGAGGTCAGCGACAAGCCGAAACTGAGCGCTGTCGCTTCGGCCGGTACGGGCGGAGTCGTCCATTCGGCTTCCCGAAAGGCGGCGCTGGGCGCCAGTTCCGGGCTCGGCAGCCAGTAGGTCCACCTGCCAAAGCTGTCCCGGTAGTACACGCTGAACTGGGTGGGTGCGTCTGAGGTGTACCAGAGGCGGAGTGAGTAGCGTTCACCTTCCCGCACGGCGGGGGCGCAGGCACCCAGGTCCTGGCGCTGCACCAATTTGGCGTCGCCGGTGTCCAGCCGGTGCATCGTTATTCCGGCACCCGTGCTTCCGTTCCTGCCCGTGGCCTTGCCGGAGGTGGCCTCGTTGGAGCCAAAGCGGGCATTAGCCCAGCACAATGGCTCCTCCCCGGCCCACTGTTCAAGGTCCGCATTGTGGAGCGCGTTCACCCCGGGCGGTGCCGGCGCCGGGGCGGGCGCGGCGACGGCCGGGTGTTTCGGACCACCGATTACCTGCTGCACGGTTCGTACAACGGTGCTGCCGTCCTGAGTGCGGGTGGAAAGCCATTCGGTGAATTCCTGGAAGAGCTCTTCGTCAATATCGATCGAATCGCACTGGTAGGGGCAGAGACCATGGAACGTCAGAATGACCCAGCCGCCGGACGCCGCTTCCACCCTGTTCTGCAAATCGGCCAGCGTCCAGTTCCATTCCACCTGGGAGGGGGCTTTGAGGAGGTACGGTTCCTCCGGCTGGAATGATTCGGCGGTGGGGCAGCCTTCGCAGGAGGGGCCTGCCGTCCCGCCCAGTCCGCGGGCGCTGTTGTAGCCGCACGCTTCAACCAGGGAAGTGACTCCCTCACTGCTGGCGAAGGGGTAGGCGAAGTTGGTTACCTCGAACCCCAGATCGAGCAGGTTCTGCCGGTCCTGGCAGATTTCGCGCTGCGCTTCTTCCGGCCCGATGGTCTCAACATCCGGATGTGAGAAGGTGTGTCCGCCTATTTCGTGCCCGGCGAGGGCCATCTCCTTCGCCTTCCGGACGGTCAGGGACCCGGCGTCATCCAACAGGCCCGAGTTCAGGTAGAAGGTTCCCGGGAATTCGAACTCAGTCATGATCTCCGCTGCCCGCCCGGCACCGCTGAAACCGTCGTCGAAGGTCAGGCTGACCACCGTTTGGCCCGGAGCCACCTCCATGGGCCCGGACGGAACGTAATCCGGTACATCAATGGCCGCCGCCGCCGCGAACTCAGCCGCAGCCTTGTCAGCGGCGGACGGTGAGGCGGACGCTGAAGGCGGAGCTGTCGCCTCGGCGGCGGGTGACACGGTGGAGGCTCTGTTGTCTGACGGTCCCAGCCCTATGTCCGCCAGCCAGGCGCTGCCGAATGCCAGGAAGGACGCAGGCAGTGCCAGAACGATGAGCGCGGTGAACACCTGGAGGGACCGCTTGTGTTTTCGTGTGGCCCGGCGGGGGGGAGTGTTCCGCTCCCCGCCGGATGGGGTATGGCGCGTGGTGCCCATGATCAACTCTCCTTGGGAAGGCCGGCGAAGCCTGGCTGCGGGCCTAGGCTCCAGCCAATTCCGAGGAGGCAGGCAGGTAGGCGGGCAGCTGCTGACCGCCCTCGGCCACATTGGCGATGATTTCGTCTATGGTCGTGGCCGGGTTGAACCCAACCAGCTCGCGGGCCTTGGTGTTGTCGGGAACCCGGCGCCGCATATCCTCATACCCGGGGGCGTACGCCTGGTCGTAGGGGATGAGGGTAATGCTGCTTTTGCTCTCCAGCAGTTCCACTACGCGATGGGCGAAGTCAAGGATCGACACTTCCTGGGTGCCGCCGAGGTTGAACGCCTGACCGTAGGCAGCGGGAGTCTCGGCGATACGCACCAGCGCGGGCACGATGTCCCCAACGTAGGAGAAGCAGCGGGTCTGGCGTCCGTCGCCGAAAACTGTGAGCGGTTCGCCCCGCAGCGCCTGGCCCACCAGATTGGGAACTACCATGCCATACCGGCCGGTCTGCCGCGGGCCCACCGTGTTGAACAGGCGGACAATCGCAGCTTCCATGCCGTATTCCTTCCAGTAGGCATAGGCGAAGGCCTCATCGATGCCCTTGGCCGCCGCATAGGTCCACCGCGACTTCAGCGGCGACCCGAGGACGCGGTCGGACTCCTCCGTGAGGGCATCGGAGGTGTTTTTGCCGTACACCTCGGAGGTAGAGGCCAGGACCAGGACGGCGCCGGCGGCCAGCGTAGAGTCCAGCACCACTTCCGTGCCGTGGATGTTGGTGCGCAGGCTGGTCAGCGGATCTTCCACGATGAGCTTCACGCCGACGGCAGCGGCCAGGTGGAACACACGGTCAGAACCGGAGATCACGCTGTCAACGGCGCCCCGGTCCAGGATGCTCCCCTCGACAAACCGGAACCGCGGACTGTCCAAGGCCCCGCGGAGGTTGTTCAGGGAGCCGGTGGAAAGGTCATCCAGGACAACAACGTCATCTCCGGCTGCGAGCAGATACTCAGTGAGGTGGCTGCCGATGAACCCGGCGCCTCCGGTGATAGCGGTCTTCATGTAATCGAGTCCTTAGGGGTTTAAGCGTTGGGTGCGGGCTAGAGCTGGATCGTGTTTGCGGCTGCCGGGAGTTTGTAGGTCGTGTCGAGAACGGCCGGTACGGCGGCCAGCCAATCGAGGTTGAACTGGGTATGCGCGGTGTGCACGATGACGAGGTCCGGTTCAAAGGTTCCCGGATCCTTGAGCGCTTCCAGGGTTGCTCCGTTGACACGGATGCTGCCGATCAGCGGGTCAACGTAGCCGACCGTTGCGCCCTCGGCTTCCAGGCCAGCCAGGATTTCCAAGGCGGGGGATTCACGGACGTCCTCGACGTCGGGCTTATAGGCCACCCCGGCGAGCAGCACCCGGGCACCGGCGAGTCCCCGGAACCTGTCGGACAGGATCTTGCGGGCACGGCCCACCACCTCGCGCGGACGGGACGCAATGTTCTGCATCGCCTGTTCAATGACGGGAGCCGTTATTCTTTTGCTCCGCAGCTGCCACAGCAGGTAATGCGGATCGCACGGGATGCAGTGGCCGCCGACGCCGGGCCCGGGCACGAAGCGCATGAAGCCGAAGGGCTTAGTGTCCGCAGCGTCGATGACATCCATGACGGATATGCCCAGCGTGGTGCAGATAGTGGAGAACTCGTTGGCGAGGGCAATATTCACTGCCCGAAAGGTGTTCTCCAGCAGTTTGGTCATTTCAGCGGCCTCTGCCGTCGGAACGGCGTGGACCTTTGGCACGTACTTGCCGAGCAGCGCCTCGGCGCGCCGGCCGCAGGCTTCAGTGACGCCGCCCACGACGCGGGGGACCTGCTCCTGGCTGAAGTCGCTTACACCCGGATTAATCCGCTCGGGGCTAAAGGCGACATACACATCCGTGCCCGGTTCAAGTCCGCGTGCCCGCAATGGAGCAGCCAGCATGTCGAAAGTGCTGCCCACATAGGTGGTAGAGGTCAGGATCAGCAGCTGGCCGGCTACCGCGTGTTCCACCACGGTTCTGCAGGCGCCGCGAAGTATGCCCAGTTCGGGCACGAGGTATTCATCCACCGGGGTCGGGACGGCGATAATCACAGCCGAGGCCCGGGCCAGGAGGGCGGAATCGGCGGTGAGCGCGAAGTCGGGGTCGGCCAGGGCACGGGAAAGGCGTCCGCGGTCTTCGGCGAGCAGGTCCGCGCGCAGTTCGCGGATGGTCTGCAGCCGCTCTTCGCTGACGTCCACACCGAGCACCCGGTAACCGGCCTCGCGGAGCGCGAGGGACGTTGGCAGGCCCACGTAGCCCATGCCGACAACCGCCACGTCGAATTCAGAGGTTGATTCCGCGGGGCTGACGGGCAGTTCCGGGCTTGCGGTACTGACCGGGTGAAGCTGTTGATGGGTTTTACGGCGAAGAGAATGTTGCAGAGTCATGGTGAGACCCCCTGTCCTGTCGGATGGTATGTGCGCAGACCGACAGCCCCGAGCTGGCGTATGCCCCCAGTCAGGTCGGAAGAAACGGATGCTTCCGGCTGCGGCTGGATCAGGCTAAGAATCCGCGTGCACTGGAGGCATGCGTAGCAGCTACGGGCCTTCCAACAGGATCTACGTGGGGGTGCCCCAGGTTCTACTCACGGGTAGGTACGCACTGCGGTGCATCATCCGGGTCGAGGGCATGGCTGAGGAGGGCCAACGCTGTGCACCGTCTGCGGGGGGAGGAAAGTTGGAGTAGAAGGAGGGAGGGGCGGGCACTGCGAAAGCAGGCACGGGTGCTGCAGGGAGAGTCCGCTCGGCAGGGGCGTTCATCAATGGACCCCGGTGTGTTTCCAGGTCTCTCATGCCTCGGCTGAAGCTAGGCCAGCACCCGCGTCAGTACCAGGGACAGCCCGTACACAATGCTGAAGCCGAGGTTGATCAGCCCGGTCTGCTTGAGCACCGGAATCAGGCTGCGGCGCTTCTTGCCCTTGAGCATCAGCCAGCCCGGCATCAGGCAGGCGGGGAGCAGCAGCAGGACGAGCAGCACCCACGGGTAATCGCCCACCAGCAGCAGCGGCAGAAGCAGGGCCAGCGCCAGCATCATCACGTAGCTGATCCGGGCGGCTTCGTCGCCGAGGCGGACCGCAAGGGTTCGTTTGCCGGACTCCCGGTCTGTGGGAATGTCCCGCACGTTGTTGGCCATCAGCAGCGCCGTGGCAATCAGACCGGTGGAGACGGCGCCCACCCAGGCGGCGCCGTTGACGGTGCCGGCCTGTGTGTAGGTGGTGCCCAGCGTCGCCACGAGGCCGAAGAACACAAAGACAAAAACGTCGCCGAGGCCGAGGTACCCGTACGGGTTGCGGCCGCCGGTATAACCCCAGGCAGCGGCAATACAGCCCACTCCGACAAGCAGCAGGAACCATGCCTGGGAGAGGACCACCAGGGCGAGTCCGGCCGCCATGGCCAGGCCGAAGGCCAGGAACGCGGCGTACTTCACCGATTTGGCCGGTGCCGCACCGGAACCGGTGAGCCGCAGCGGGCCAACGCGGTTGTCATCGGTGCCGCGCACGCCGTCGGAGTAGTCGTTGGCGTAGTTGACGCCCACCTGCAGCAGGACTGCCACCACAGCGGCGAGAACTGCATTGAGCCAGCGGAAGCCGCCCAGGTCGAACGCCGCAGCGGAGCCGATAATCACCGGAGCAACCGCCATCGGAAGTGTCCGGGGGCGTGCCCCCTCGAACCATTGCGCCGCTGTGGCCACAGTCAATTCCTTCATCGTTTGGCTATCTTGGGCTGATGCTCACCGCCAGGAGGTCTTCCTGCCGGCACCAGCTTCATTCTCCCGCACCGCCGCCGGGAGCGCGAAAACGCCGTCCGCCGCGCGCCGAGATAGCAGAAACTGCACGTCTCAGCGCTGAGACGTGCACTTTCTGCTATCTCGATGGGGGAGAGGGGGAGGTGGCCTAACCGCGGGCGGCGGCCAGCAGCTGGCGTACGGCCAGCCGGTCGGTCTTGCCGCCCGGCAGCAGGGGCAGCCGCTCCAGCTCAACCACTACCTTGGGTACTGCGGGGGCTCCGAGTGCGGAGCGGACAGCGCTGCGCAGCCGGCCCGTGTCCACGGAACCGACGACGACGATTCCCACGACAGCGCCCCACTCCAGGTCATCGAGTCCCATGGCCACCGCCTGGTGCACCTCGGGAAGCTGTTCGGCGGCAGCCGCTACTGCCGCGCCAGAGACCTTCACGCCTCCGGTGACGATCACGTCGTCGAGCCGGCCTGTCACCGAGACGGTGCCGTCCCCGGACACCGAACCGGTGTCATCAGTGCGGAACCAGCGCTTCCCGGAACGGAAGGGAAACCTCTCGGCGCTCAGTTCGGGAGCGCCAAGGTAGCCTTCGGCCAGCATGTCGCCGGCGATCCAGAGCCGGCCCTGGTCCTCCTGCACCTCGACGCCGGGAAGCGGAACGCCGTCGTACACGCAGCCTCCGGCGGTCTCGCTCATGCCGTAGGTGCGCACCACCTGAAGGCCGGAGTCCTTCGCCTGCGCCAACAGGGCCGGACTGGCAGCCGCGCCGCCGAGCAGGATGGTGTCGAACCTCCGCAGCACCGACAGTGTGTCCGGTGCCGGATCGGTGAGCAGGCGATGCAGCTGGGTGGGAACCAGGGAGGTGAGCCGGGTCCGGTCGGTCATGGCCTGCGCGGCGGAGGTGAACGCTTCGGGGCTGAAGGGCCCGCTTGTATCCAGAAGCACCGGTTCGGTTCCGGCGTAGAGCGACCTCACCAGCACCTGCACGCCGGCAATGTAGTGCACCGGCAGGGCCAGCAGCCACTGGCCGTCCTGGCCCAGGTGCATGGCGGTGGCCATGGAGGAGGCCGCCAGGGCATCGGTGCTGAGCATGGTCTGCTTGGGTGTCCCGGTGGACCCGGAGGTGCTGATCACCAGTGCGACGTCGTCATTGGGCAGTTCGCCGGTGAAGGTCTGCGCGGGATCCGCATGCGGGGCAACGGCGGGGCCTTCCCCGGCCAGCGCCGCGGCAAGCGGAGGCAGCAGGTCCCCGGCGTTGAAACCGGACGGCGTGTGGACGGGCAGCAGTTCCATGACGTCCTAGAAGTAGTAGGGGAAGTTGGACCAGTCCGGGTCCCGTTTCGCCAGGAACGCTTCCTTGCCTTCCACCGCCTCATCCGTCATGTACGCCAGCCGGGTGGCTTCACCGGCGAAGACCTGCTGGCCGGCCAGGCCGTCGTCGGCCAGGTTGAAGGCGAACTTGAGCATGCGGATGGCCTGCGGGGACTGCCGGGCGATGTCCGCGGCATATTCGAGGGCCGTCTTCTCCAGGTTGTCATGGTCCACCGCTTCGTTGACGGCGCCCATGGCCACCATGTCCTCGGCAGAGTATTCGCGGGCCAGGAAGAAGATCTCCCGCGCCCGCTTCTGGCCGATCTGACGGGCCAGCAGGGCTGAGCCGTAGCCTGCGTCGAAGCTGCCCACGGTGGCGTCGGTCTGCTTGAACTTTCCGTGCTGGCGGGAGGCGATGGTCAGGTCCGAGACCACGTGCAGGCTGTGCCCGCCGCCGGCAGCCCAGCCGTTCACGACGGCGATGACCACCTTGGGCATGGTCCGCATCAGCCGCTGTACTTCCAGGATGTGCAGCCGGCCGGCGCGTGCCGGATCAATGGTTTCCCGGGTCTCCCCATCGGCGTACCGGTACCCGTCCCGGCCGCGGATCCGCTGGTCTCCACCGGAACAGAACGAATGCCCGCCGTCCTTGGGCGAGGGGCCGTTTCCGGTGAGCAGGACGGTGGCAACGTCCGGGGTCATCCGCGCATGGTCCATGGCGCGGTAGAGCTCGTCCACGGTGCCCGGACGGAACGCGTTGCGAACCTCGGGGCGGTTGAAGGCGATCCGTACCGTGGGCAGGTCGCGCACGACGGCGCCGTCGGCGTCGCGCTCCACCTGGCGGTGGTAGGTCATGTCAGTGAAGTCGTCGAAGCCGCCAACCACCCTCCACTGCATGGGATCGAAGATGTCAGAGACCTGCTCGGGAAGTTGTGTGCTCACGCATCGAGTTTATCGCGGCAGTAAAACCCGGTCCGAGGGGACGCCGGGGGCGGCTTCTTCGCCCGCCCGGAACGGGAATCCATCAGCATGCTGTCCGCCCCGGGAGGCGGCGCGTAGCTTGAGTAAATGGCTTCCAGCTCCGTGACGGGGACAGACGGCCCCGCTTCCGACGCACTCCTAAAACTCGGCAGGTTCTTCACCCGCTGGGATGAGACGGCCGACCGCCGTGCAGTCTTCCGTGAAGGCGGGCGGAAAGGTGATGCGTTCTACCGGAACCGGTGGAGCCATGACAAGGTGGTCCGCTCCACCCACGGGGTGAACTGCACCGGTTCCTGCTCCTGGAAGGTCTACGTCAAGGACGGGATCATCACCTGGGAAGCGCAGGAAACCGACTACCCCACGGTGGGCCCGGACCGGCCCGAGTACGAACCCCGCGGCTGCCCGCGCGGCGCCGCGTTCTCCTGGTACACCTATTCGCCCACCCGGGTGCGCTACCCCTACATCAGGGGGGTGCTGCTGGAAATGTACCGGGAAGCCAAACGTTCGTCCGGCGGAGATCCGGTGCTGGCCTGGGAAGCGCTGGTGGACGATCCCGCGAAGCGCCGCACCTGGCAGCAGGCGCGGGGCAAGGGCGGGCTCGTGCGCTCCAGCTGGCAGGAAGCACTGGAGATGACGGCGGCGGCGCACGTTTGCACGATCAAGAACTTTGGCCCGGACCGCTGCACCGGGTTCTCCCCGATCCCGGCCATGTCCATGGTTTCCCATGCTGCCGGGGCCCGGTTCATCAACCTGATCGGCGGGGTGATGAACAGCTTCTACGACTGGTACGCGGACCTTCCGGTGGCCTCCCCGCAGGTCTTCGGCGACCAGACGGATGTACCGGAGTCAGGGGACTGGTGGGACGCGACCTACCTGATGATGTGGGGCTCCAACATACCGGTGACCCGCACGCCGGACGCGCACTGGATGGTGGAAGGGCGCTACCGCGGCACCAAGGTGGTCTCCGTGAGCCCGGACTATGCGGACAACACCAAGTTCGCCGACGAGTGGCTGCCGGTCCAGGCCGGGTCCGATGCGGCGATGGCGATGGCCATGGGGCACGTGATCCTGAAGGAGAACTTCGTGGACCGGCGCGTGCCGTTATTTGAGGACTACGTGCTGCAGTACACGGACCTGCCGTTCCTCGTCACCCTGGTGGACGGGCCGGGCGGCACCACCGTTCCGGGCAAGTTCCTGACCGCACGGGACCTTGGCGGAGAGAGCGCGCAGGCGGCGGACGCCGCCTTCAAGACCGTCCTGGTGGACCGGTTCAGCGGAGCTCCGGTGGTGCCGAACGGTTCCCTGGGCTTCCGCTACAACGACGACGACGCCGGCAAGTGGAACCTCGACCTGCAGGGGGTAGTGCCCTCGCTGTCGCTTGCGGACACTGCCGGATGGGCGGGAGAAACATCGGGTGTTGACCTGCCCGTGTTTTCGGATCCCTCCGGCACCGGCAGCGTGGTGCACCGCGGCGTTCCGGCCGCGGACGTAGCCGGATGGAAGGTCACCACGGTCTTCGACCTGATGCTGGCGCAGTACGGGGTGGGACGGGACGGCCTGCCGGGGGACTGGGCGGCCGGATACGACGACGCCGCCACCGCCTGCACTCCGGCGTGGCAGGAGGAACTGACTTCCGTTCAACCCTCCGCGGTGATCCGCACCGCCCGGGACTTCGCGGCGAACGCGGAGAAGTCCCGAGGCCGGTCCATGATCATCCTGGGCGCCGGGATCTGCCAGTGGTACCACGGGGACGTCACCTACCGGGCCATCCTGGCAATGCTGATGCTCACCGGGTGCGAGGGACGCAACGGCGGCGGCTGGGCGCACTATGTGGGGCAGGAGAAATGCCGCCCCATCACGGGGTGGGCCGCCATGGCCTCCGCCGGGGACTGGAACCGGCCGCCGCGCTTCATGATCGGCACCGCGTTCTGGTACATGCACACGGACCAGTTCCGGTCCGACGGCTACTCCACGGACGGGGTGCAGTCCCCGCTGGCGGAAGGCCACCTGCGCGGCATGCACTCCGCTGACGTGATTGCCAAGTCCACCCGGATGGGCTGGATGCCGTTCTTCCCGCAGTTTGATGCGAAGAATTCCCTGGACGTTGCAGATGAGGCCGCGGCCGGCGTCGAACGCGGCGAAGCCGGCACCCCGGCACGCTGGGTGGCAGACCGCCTGAAGGACGGTCGGCTGCGCTTCGCGGTGGAGGACATTGACGCACCGGAGAACTGGCCGCGGACCCTCATCCTGTGGCGTTCCAACCTGCTGGGCTCCTCCGCGAAGGGCGAGGAGTACTTCCAGAAGCACCTGCTGGGCACGCTGAACAACGTGCTGGGCACCGACCACGGCGATGCCCGGCCCAAAGACGTGGTGTGGCGCGAGGAAGCACCCCAGGGCAAACTCGACCTGCTGGTCTCCGCGGACTTCCGGATGACCAGCTCCACCCTGCTCTCCGACGTCGTTTTCCCGGCCGCCACCTGGTACGAAAAATACGACCTCTCCTCCACCGACATGCATCCCTACGTCCACGCGTTCACCCCTGCCATTGCGCCGCCGTGGGAGTCGAAGTCGGACTTCGAACTGTTCCGCCTGCTCTCCGCGGAGTTCTCCCGCCAGGCCGCGGTGCACCTGGGGGTCCGCAAGGACCTGGTGGCAACCGCGCTCACCCACGACACCCCGGGGGAAATCGCGCAGCCCGGCGGCCATGCCCCGGATTGGAAGAACACGGACATCCCGGCGGTGCCGGGGAAGAACATGCCAACCCTCGCCGTCGTCGAGCGCGACTATCCGGCCGTGGGAGACAAGTTTGTTGCCCTGGGCCCGCTGGCCGAAAAGCTGGGATTCACCACCAAGCACGTCACCTACAGGGTGGATAAACAGGTGCGGCAGCTGGCGCAGAAACACGGGGTGTTCGACTCCGGTGCTGCCCGCGGCAGGCCCGCAGTGGACACCGACGCCCGGATGGCGGAGGCCATCCTGCTCTTCTCCGGCACCACCAACGGCGAACTGGCCGTCCAGGGTTTCGAGACCCTGGAACAGCGCACGGGCACGTCGCTGGCAGACCTGGCCGCCGGCGCCGAGGACAAGCTCATCACCTTCCGCGACACCCAGGACCGTCCGACGCCGGTGATCACCTCCCCGGAGTGGTCCGGTTCGGAGTCCGGCGGCCGGCGCTACGCCCCGTTCACCATCAACATTGAACGGCTCAAGCCGTTCCATACGCTCACTGGGCGGATGCATTTCTTCCTGGATCATGACTGGATCCGGGACATGGGCGAGGCGCTGCCGGTGTTCCGGCCGCCGCTTGACATGCACCGGCTCTTCGGTGAGCCCAAGCTGGGCACCCGGGGCGAACTGTCCGTTGCAGTGCGGTACCTGACTCCGCACAACAAGTGGTCCATCCATTCCGAGTACCAGGACAACCTGTTCATGCTCTCACTTTCCCGGGGCGGCACCGCGGTGTGGATGAGTCCGCAGGACGCGGAGCTGATCCAGGTGGCGGACAACGACTGGGTGGAGTGCGTAAACACCAACGGCGTGCTTGTTGGCCGGGCCATCGTCTCCAGCCGCATGCCCGCCGGGGTGGTCTACGTGCACCACGCCCAGGAACGCATCATCGATACCCCGAAGTCCGAGGCCACCGGGCGGCGCGGCGGCATCCACAACTCGGTCACGCGGATCCTGGTCAAACCCAGCCACATGGTCGGCGGCTATGCCCAGCTGTCCTGGGCCTTCAACTACCTGGGCCCCACGGGCAACCAGCGGGACATTGTTTCCGTGGTCCGCCGGCGCTCGCAGGAGGTGAGCTACTGATGAGGATCATGGCGCAGACGGCGATGGTCATGGCGCTGGACAAGTGCATTGGCTGCCACACCTGTTCGGTCACGTGCAAACAGGCCTGGACCAACCGGGCCGGCACCGAATACGTGTGGTTCAACAACGTTGAAACCCGGCCGGGGCAGGGATATCCCCGGCGCTGGGAGGACCAGGAGCAATGGCGCGGCGGGTGGGAACTGAACCGGCGCGGCAACCTGAAACTGAAGTCCGGCGGGCGGGCAGCAAAGCTCTTTGGCCTGTTTGCCTCTCCGGTGCAGCCTGAGCTCAGCGACTACTACGAGCCCTGGACCTACGATTACGAGAACCTGATCCAGGCACCGGCCGGCAACGATTTCCCGGTGGCGCGGCCCAAGTCCCTGATCACCGGGGACAACATGAAGATCCAGTGGTCGGCCAACTGGGATGACAGCCTGGGCGGTGCTCCGGAAACCGCGAGGCAGGATCCCGTGGTGGAGAAGCTTCGCCGCGATGCCGAGGACAAGGTGAAGTTCGAGTTCGACCAGACCTTCATGTTCTACCTGCCGCGGATCTGCGAGCACTGCCTCAACCCGTCCTGCATGGCCTCCTGCCCCTCCGGCGCAATCTACAAGCGGGAGGAAGACGGAATTGTCCTGGTGGACCAGGACCGCTGCCGCGGTTGGCGGCAATGCGTCACCGGCTGCCCATACAAGAAGATGTACTTCAACCACCGCTCCGGCAAGGCGGAGAAGTGCACGTTCTGTTATCCGCGGATCGAGGTTGGTCTGCCCACCGTGTGCGCTGAAACCTGTGTGGGCCGGCTGCGGTACATCGGGATCTTCCTGTACGACGCCGACCGCGTCACCGAGGCAGCGGCCACCCCCAACGAGCAGGACCTCTACGAAGCGCAGCTGGACCTGATGATGGATCCGAATGATCCGGAGGTTATTGCCGCCGCCCGGGCAGAGGGCATCCCGGAGGACTGGCTGGACGCGGCACGCCGGTCACCGGTGTACGCGCTGGCGAAGGAGCTGCGGGTGGCGCTGCCGCTGCACCCTGAGTACCGGACCATGCCGATGGTCTGGTATGTGCCGCCGCTGTCCCCGATTGTGGACGTGCTCAAGGACCAGGGGCACGACGGCGAGGACGCCCGGAACCTGTTCGGCGCCATTGAGGCCCTGCGCATTCCGGTTGAGTACCTTGCGGAACTCTTCACCGCCGGGGACACGGACCTGGTGACCGCAGTGCTGCGCAAGCTCGCAGCGATGCGTGCCTACATGCGGGCCATCACCCTGGGCGACGCGCCGGACGAATCGATCGCCGCCGGCGTCGGGATGACCGGGGAGTCCATCGTGCGGATGTACCGGCTGATGGCAGTGGCGAAATACGAGGAACGGTACGTGATTCCCAGCGCCCACCTCGAGGACGCGCACAACCTGGAGGAAATCGGCTGTTCCCTGGACACCGACGGCGGTCCGGGCATGGGCCAGACGGGAGTGTTCGGTGAAGCGTCCGGACGGCCGATGCCCGTGGCCGTGGAGAACTTCGCCGCGCTGGAGGCACGGCAGCGCGGCGACGACCCGGCCGGAAACCGGGACATGGCGGGCCGGGTCAACCTGCTCAACTGGGACGGACGGGGTTCGCCGCAGGGACTCTTCCCGCCCGGCCAAACCGGCGGCGGTGAACGGACATGAGCCTGCTGGAGAAGCTGCTGGGCAAACCCGGCAAGGGCACCCTGGCCCCCGAAGCGTATGCGGACAGCAACCCCCGGCGCAGCGCCGTCGTGCGCCAGGTCGCCTCGCTGCTGCTCCAGTACCCGGACGAGGACCTGCTGGCATCCCTGCCTCTGCTGCGCGCGGCGCTGGCTGAGGAGGGTGCGCTTACCGAAGGCATGGAGGAGTTCCTGGCGTGGTTCACGGACCGGCCGCTGACGGAGGTCCAAAGCGAATACGTCCAGGAATTCGACCTGTCCAAACGCCACAGCCTGCACCTGACCTACTGGACCGACGGCGATACCCGCCGCCGCGGCGAAGCGCTCGCCGCCTTCAAGGAGGTCTACCGGGAACACGGACTGCTGCCCGAGGGAACGGAACTGCCGGACTACCTTCCGCTGGTCCTGGAGTTCGCGGCCAGGGTCTCACCTGCCGACGGCTATGAACTGCTGCAGCGCTACCGTCCCTCCGTGGAACTGCTGCGGCTGGCGCTGCGCGACGCCGGCCTGCCCTGGCACCATGCCCTGGCCCTGGTCTGTTCCACCCTGCCCGGTGTCTCGCCCGAGGACGCGCAGACGGTGATGCGCACGGCCGGTTACGGCCCGCCCACCGAAAGCGTGGGCCTGGAACCTTACAGTTCCCGGCTGCTGCCGCTCTCTGAGAGGAACCCGTGATGATCCAGGCCGTTATGCCCCGGGACGTGGCACCGCCGGAGAACGTGCAGGTCACTCTGGGGGACGTCATGCTCTGGGGAGTGCTGCCCTACGTGGTCATCGCCGTACTGGTACTGGGTTCCGTCTGGCGGTACCGGTACGACCAGTTCGGCTGGACCACCCGGTCCTCGCAGCTCTATGAGGCCCGGATCCTGCGCATTGCTTCTCCGTTGTTCCACTTTGGGATCCTGGCAGTTGTCGCCGGGCATTTCATCGGACTGGTGATTCCCCAGGCCTGGACAAAGGACGTTGGGATCTCCGAGGGGCTGTACCATGCGATGGCGCTGGGGATCGGGCTCGTCGCCGGGATCGGCACCATGGTGGGGATCGTGATGCTGATCTACCGGCGCCGGACCACGGGGCCGGTGTTCATGGCCACCACCCGGAATGACAAGCTGATGTACATCGTGCTGGTAGCCGCCCTGTTCGCCGGGCTGGCCACAACCCTCATCTCCGTGTTTGACCGGAATATCACTGACTACCGTGAGACCGTTTCGCCCTGGTTCCGGTCCATCTTCATCTTCCAGCCGGACATCGCCGAGATGACCGCCGCGAGCCTGTCTTTCAAGATCCATACCCTGTGGGGCCTGGCCCTGTTCGCGATCTGGCCGTTCACCAGGCTGGTGCACGCCTTCACCGCTCCGCTGCAGTACATCTTCCGCCCGTACATCGTCTACCGCTCCCGCGGTAAGCGGAAGGCACCGGGGTCCGTGCCGCCGCGCCGCGGTTGGGCGCCGGTCGGCACGCCGGACCGGGACCGCAGGGGAATTCCCCGGCAATAAAGGACTCCGCGAGAGGACAGCCATGGCATCGGCACCATCCGCACCGGCCGTCCCGGAGCTGAAATCCGGGCAGCTGCTGAACCTGATCACGGCCACCGCGGCCTCCACCGTGGGCTTCTGGGCATGGACCGTCATCGGTCCGCTCTCTGCCCGCTATACCCAGACACTGGACCTGAATCCTTCCCAGGCTTCCATCCTGGTGGCCATGCCCATCCTGGTGGGTTCCCTGGCCCGGATTCCCGTGGGTGCCTGGACCGACCGCTACGGCGGCAGACGCATGTTCACGCTGGTCCTGGGCACCACGGCGCCGCTGGTCCTGCTGACCGCACTGGCGGGTGAATCGGGAAGCTACGCGCTGCTCATCATCGTCGCGTTTTTCCTTGGCATTGCCGGTACGGTCTTCGCGATTGGCATTCCGTTCTGCTCCGCCTGGTACGACCGCAGCCGCAAGGGCTTCGCCACGGGCGTCTTCGGTGCCGGAATGGTCGGCACCGCCGTGTCCGCGTTCTTCACGCCCCGGCTGGTTGCCGGCGTCGGGTATTTCAATGCGCACCTGATCATTGCCGGAGTGGTTGCCCTGATGGCCGGAATCAGCTGGCTGGTACTGCGGGAGTCACCGGCCTGGAGCCGGCCCACCGAGCCGACGCTGCCCAAGATTCGGCACGCGTTCACCCATAAGGCAACCTGGCAGCTGTGTTTCCTCTACGGTATTGTCTTCGGCGCGTTCGTCGCGTTCTCCAACTACCTGCCCACCTATCTCGGCAACGTCTATGACTGGGATGCCACCGACGCCGGAACGCGCACCGCAGGCTTCGCCGTCGCCGCGGTGATTGCCCGGCCCGTCGGCGGCACGATAGCGGACAAAATCGGGCCCCGGATCGTTACCCTCGTGTCATTCGCGGGGACCGTGGTGCTGGCCATGGTGGTGGCCTTCCAGCCCAGCCAGGAGCGGGTGTACGGCACGGCGTTCCTGCTGATGGCCGTGTTCCTGGGGCTGGGGACCGGCGGCGTTTTCGCCTGGGTGGGACGGGTGACCCCTCCGAAGGACGTGGGTACCGTCGGCGGGATCATCGCCGCCGCCGGCGGACTGGGCGGATACTTCCCGCCGCTGGTCATGGGAGCAACCTACGACGCCGAGAATTCAAGCTACTTTGTGGGCCTGACCCTGCTCGCCGTCTTCGCCGCACTGGCCCTGCTGCTCACGTTCACGGTACGCAACGGCGGGAAAGCCGACGAACGGGCCGCGGCGCCGTCGTCGCATGCCTAGGCCCGGCAGGGGCGGGAGTAGAGTCGGACGATGGGTGCAATCGAGCTGATCCTCATCCGCCACGGCGAGAGCGCCGGCAACGTCGCGGCGACCCGGGCCCAGGAAACCGGAGCCGAGGTGATCGACGTCGGGCTCCGGGACCCGGACGTGCCGCTGAGCTCCGACGGTGAGCGGCAGGCGGTGGCTCTGGGCGCCTGGCTGGCGTCCCTGCCCGCTGGGGAGCGGCCGGAGTCAGTCTGGTGTTCGCCGTATTTGCGGGCCCGGCAGACTGCCGAACTCGCCGGGATGTCCCCCTTCCGGGTGGATGAACGCCTGCGGGACCGTGAACTGGGGATCCTGGACCTGCTGACCCCCCGCGGAGTCGCTGCCCGGTATCCCGCCGAAGCCGAACGCAAGCAGTGGCTGGGCAAGTTCGCCTACCGTCCGCCGGGCGGTGAATCCTGGGCAGACGTGGCCCTCCGGCTGCGCTCGCTGCTGCGGGACCTGGACGACGTCGAAGACGGTCGCCGGGTGGCAGTGGTCTGCCACGACGCCGTGATCCTGCTCCTGCGTTACGTCTGTGAAGGACTCCTGGAAGCGGAACTGCTGGACATCGCCTTCTCCGCCAGCGTCCGGAACGGTTCAATCACCCGGCTGGTGCGTCCCTCGGGTACCGGTTTCTGGACCGTTGCGGACTTCAACGGGGTGGACCACCTCGCCGCGGGCGGCGCCCCGGTCACCGAGCATGCAGGAGATGAAAATGTCCATCCGCGCTGACCTGGTCACCCCGGCACTGCTGCGCTCCTGGCAGGTCTCCCGTGACGCCGACGGCAAGGACGACAGGGGCACCGTGCTGGTAGTGGGCGGAGCGCGGCGGACGCCCGGTGCCGCAATCCTCACCGGCCGGACGGCGCTGCGTGCCGGCGCCGGCCGGCTCACCCTCGCCGTGGCCGAAGGCGCTGCCGTAGCCTCGGCCGTCTCACTGCCTGAGTGCGGCACCGTGGGCCTTCCGGAGAAAGGCCTGCGCATCGACGGGAGCGCTGCCGCCAACGCACTCGGTGCAGACCTTAAAACCGCGGACGTGCTGGTGGTGGGTCCGGGCCTGGACAACGCCGCGGACACCGCGGACCTGCTGCGCGGCATCCGCTCCGGCATCCCGGAGGACACATCCGTGGTTCTGGACGCCTACGCCCTGGGCGTGCTCCCGGGCCTGCCGGAGCTTCGGGAAGTGCTCTCCGGCAGACTGGTGCTGACTCCGAACCGCACAGAAGCCGCACGGTTGCTGGACACGGATGAAGTCGCCGACGCCGACGCCGCTGCCCTGGAAATAGCGCGCCTGTACGGTGCCGTGGTCACCAGCAGAGGACGGATCACCGCCCCGGACGGGCGTGCCTGGGAGGTTCCGGCCGGCAACCCCGGATTGGCCACTTCCGGAAGCGGAGACGTCCTGGCCGGTGCCGTGGCCGGATTCCTGGCCCGCGGGGCAACACCGGACCAGGCGGCCTGCTGGGGCACCTACCTCCATGCTGCCGCCGGGGACAGGCTTTCATCCTCGAAGGGGCCGCTGAGCTTCCTGGCCAGCGAACTGCTCGAAGCCATGCCGCAGGTGCTGACGGAACTGACCGTCTAATGCCTGCGCGTTAGTGCCTGCGCGGCCCTGGGCCGATACTGTGGATTGATGGCAACACCTGACCTCCCGGCCCGATCACGCCGCACTGTCCTGCAGGAAGCGCCGCTGTCCTACCACTTCACCAGGAGCGACGGCGCCGCCCTGGCCTTTTATGTCGGAGCGATGCTGCTGCTGACACTGACGCCGGCGGCACTTGCGGTGACTGCCGTAATTAAGGACCCGGTGACGGCGTCGTACGCGGTGAACTTCACGTTCTACCTCATCGCGGGAATCCTCGCCCTCGCGGCCGCCCGCCAGTACGTGGTGCGCGAAACCCGGATCCTGGCGACGCGGCCCTGGCTCACGCTAGGTGTGATCCCGCTTGCCATCATCGCGATGCTGGTCGCCACGATGATCCTGGTACTCCTGACCGGCCCGCCGGAAACAGCGGTGAACCAGGTTGCAGCCCAGGACCTCATGACCTCGGTGTCCCCGTGGTTGATCGTGCCGCTTTTCGTGGTGCTCGCCCCGTTCGTGGAGGAGTACATCTACCGCCATCTGCTGATCGGCAAGCTGTCGCAGCGGGTGAATATTTGGGTGTGTGCCCTGCTCTCCGTGCTCGTCTTCTCCGGCATCCATGTCCTGGGGGAAGCTGAGTTCTCCCTCGCGGTGCTCGTGCCGTACCTGGCCATGGGAGCTGTGCTGGTGGGCGTGTACGTCTGGGCAGGCAACAACTTCATGCTGTCCTATTTCGTGCACGCCGCGAAGAACCTGCTGGCCGTGGTTCTCACCTATGCCGTCCCGGCGGAGCTGCTGCAGCAGTAACCCGCCGCCGGCGCCCCTAGCTGATGCAGAACTCATTGCCTTCCGGGTCTGCCATCGTGTACCAGAGATGCGGGCCCTGGCTGGCTTCCCAGAGGAACTTGGCGCCGCGGGCCTCGAGGGCGGCGCGGGTGGCGTTGATGTCATCCCCGGCGAGCCGGATGTCCAGGTGGATCCGGTCCTTGACGGTCTTGGGCTCCGGAACCGGTTGGAACAGGAGGCGCATCGGTGCCACCGGGGATCCGGGCGGCACCGGCTGCAGGACAGCTGATCCGGCTGCCCACATTCGGGTGCCGTTATGGTCAAGAACGTCCCCGGGGGAGGCGAAGCCCTTCGCGAGCATCTCGTCAATGAAGTCCTGGTTGGTTTCCTCAACCGGCCAGCCGAGGGTTTCTGACCACCAGTCGGCCTGGTCATGGGCGTTTTCGCAGTCGATGCAGATCTGGATGTTGTAAGCCATGGGGGCAAACCTAGGCCAGCCGCGGCTGTGCGTCCTGCGTCATGCGGACAAGTGCCGTCCGCAGTCGGAGGTTTCAGTTATCCCCGGACTGGGCGGACTGAGCGGCTAAACAAGCCAACGGGGAAAGATGCAGGAGTTTCACGACGACGTGAAACTGTGGCTGCTGGGGAGGCAGCCCCTGTTCTGCGAATTCCGTCAGATGAGGACGACACCCCCGCAGGCCGTAATACGGCCGAGGGCGGCTGAACCACCGCCGACTGCGTCGTGCACGTCATCTCTTGAACGGTTTAGGCCTGTTGAGAGAATGATGGTCAGTGACAGGGCAGTCGGTTGACGCCAGTCCAGCATGGTTCCGCTCTGCGGAAAGGGGTTCCGGGCATTTTCATTGTGGCCGGTCCGGCACGCTTCCTAGGCTGAAAGCACATTGGAGTATAGCTGCAGGGAGTACAGACGTGCGGGTTGGGGTCGTAGGGGCAGGGGTCATGGGGCGGGGCATAGCTGCCGCCTCAGCAGTCGCAGGACATGAAGTTCTGCTTTACGACGTCATTCCAGGCGCTGCACAGACTGCCCTGGACGAGATTGAACAGGGCCTGGCGCGCTGGGCGAGCAAGGGCAGGATCACGGAGGCGGAGGCTGTCCTCGCCCGTGGCCGGCTCCGGGCAGCCGGTGCATTGACTGAGCTCAGCCTCTGCAACATCGTCGTCGAAGCAGTCGTCGAGTCGCTTGAGGCCAAACAGCAGGTTTTTGCCGTCCTTGAGGACAATGTCGGCACGGATGCCATCCTGGCCACCAACACCTCGTCCCTGTCCGTGGCAGCCATCGCCCGCGGAACAGCGCATCCGGAACGCTTCCTGGGAATGCACTTCTTCAACCCCGTCAGCGCCATGGACCTCGTTGAGATTATCCCCGGTCCAGCCACGGGATCCGCGATACTCGCCGGTGCCCAGGCCTTCGTCCGAAGCCTGGGCAAGACTGATGTCGTGGTCAGGGACAGCCCAGGTTTCCTGGTGAACCTAGCTGGCCGCGCACTCGCCACGGAAGCCCTGCACATCGTCCAGGACGGTGCGGCCAGTTTCCGGCAAGTGGACACTGTTGCCCGGAGGAACCTTGGTTTCCCACTGGGGCCCTTCGAGCTCATGGACCTCACCGGTATGGACGTGAACTATCCGGTGACAGCCAACCTCTTCGAACACAATTTCGCCGATGACAGACTGCGGTCGACCTGGTATCACCGTTGGTTGTTCGAAGCTGGCATGCTGGGCAGGAAGACGGGTCAGGGATACTACGAGTACCCCGAGCGGAAGACTGGGCCATCTGCTCAGGACGTACCGGAACCATCCGGCACCGTCGTGCCTGCGGTAGCGGTTGCGGGAGAATTCGCCAAGCTGCTGAGGGGGTGGCTTTCGGAACGAGAAGTGCCTGTCACAAATTCCGTGGCGGACGCGGAGCTTTGCCTGGTGGCAGCCGAAGGCCTTGATGCCTCCCGAACGGCTGCTGTCCTGGGGACTGATCCGAGGCGGACCGTCGCCCTTGATCTCTTGGACCCCGAGGGGCCCATTACGGTCCTCATGGTTCCGCCCGGTGTCTCCTCCGAGGCCGTGGGAGCGCTGGCTGAGCATCTGCGACGCCACCAGGACGTGGAGGTGATCGCCGACACCCCCGGGTTCATCGGCCAGCGTCTGCTGGCCGCAGTCATCAATCTGGCGTGCGACATCGCCCAGCGGAAGATCGCGGCGCCGGCTGACATCGACACCGCCGTCAGACTCGGACTTGGCTATCCCCGCGGCCCCCTCGCCTGGGCCGATCATGTGGGGCCTAAGAGGATCGTCCGTATTCTCGACGGCATGTTCGAGGCGACCCGGGACCCGCGGTACCGCTGCAGTCCCTGGCTGCGCCGCCGAGCAGCGGCCGGCCTTTCCTGCCTCGAACCTGACTATGAGCCCGGGACTCCTCTTTCCCGGCTTTGAACCCAACAGCAACAACCGTTACAACACGAAGGAATGACCAGATGTCGGTATATGACGCGTACGAGCACCTGCTGATAGAGGAAGTAGAGGAGGGCATTCTCAAAGTCACCATGCACAGTCCCGGACGGCTTAATGCCGCTCACGCAGGAATGCACACCGAGCTGGCCCGCATCTGGAAAGACATCGATGAGGACCCGAACGTCAACGTGGCCATCCTGACCGGATCCGGGGGCGTCTTTTCAGCAGGCGGTGACCTCGACCTGGTCAAGGACATGTCGGAAAACTTCGATGTCCTGACGCGGGTCTGGAAGGAGGCTCGCGACCTTGTCTACAACGTCATCAACTGTTCCAAGCCCATTGTCTCCGCGATGGAAGGTCCAGCGGTAGGTGCGGGGCTGGCGGCCGGGCTCCTTGCTGACATTTCCATCGCCGCGAAGGATGCGCGGATCATAGACGGACACACCCGGCTGGGCGTGGCAGCGGGGGACCATGCGGCCATCGTTTGGCCCTTGCTCTGCGGCATGGCCAAGTCAAAGTACCACCTCATGCTTTGTGAACAGGTGACGGGTGAGGAAGCTGAACGCATGGGTCTCGTCTCGCTGACCGTCGACGCCGGTGAAGTTCAGGACCGGGCGCTTGACGTGGCCAGGAAACTCAACCGGGGCTCCAAGACGGCACTCCGCTGGACCAAGTATGCACTCAACAACTGGCTGCGGATGGCCGGACCAACCTTTGACGCCAGTCTCGCCCTGGAATTCATGGGCTTCAACGGACCGGATATCAGGGAAGGCCGGGCCTCCGTATTGGAGAAGCGCCGTCCGCAGTTCGGTGCTCCGGCAGAGACGCGCTGACTATGGTTGCCAGGGAAGCCGGAGTCGAGGGACGAATCCTCGTCGAGGCGCCTGCCCCGGGAGTCGCGCTGGTCCGCATCTGCCGTCCGGAAGCACGCAATGCCCTCTCCATGGCACTGCGTGAGGAACTTGCCGACGTCTTTCACGCACTGGAAGCCGACTCTGCCGTCCGGGCAGTGGTCCTGACCGGGACAGATGGGTTCTTTGCAGCTGGCGCGGACGTCAGGAGCATGGTCGGGGTTGGGCCCATCGAGATGTACCAGCGTCATACGGAGCGGCTTTGGGGGGCAGTGGGGTCCTTCGGCCGACCGGTAATCGCCGCCGTTAACGGACATGCTCTCGGCGGCGGACTTGAACTGGCGATGAACACTGACATCATCATTGCCGCCGACTCAGCGAAGCTCGGTCAGCCCGAGGTGCGCCTGGGTATTATGCCCGGAGCCGGGGGGACCCAACGGCTGCTGCGGGCAGTTGGAAAATTCCATACGATGCGGCTGTGCCTGACGGGTGAGACCATCACCGCTACTGAGGCACGGGACATGGGACTCGTCTCGATGGTGGTCCCGGCTGGCGAGGTGGAAGAGACCGCGGTACGGATGGCCCGGGATATCGCTGCCCTTCCGGCAGTGGCGGTGGAACAGATCAAGGAAGTGATCACTTTGGGTGCAGATGCGCCGCTGGAGGCAGCCATGGCACTGGAGCGCAAGGCGCTGCAGCTGCTATTCGCCAGCGAGGACAAGGAAGAAGGTCTGGTCGCTTTCACCCAAAAACGCCCTCCGAACTTCAAGGGCAGGTAACAATGATTGCGGGGCAGCTGCTGTAGCAGCTGCCCCGCAATCATTTTCGGCTAGTCGGCGAGGTAGTCCGCGGACTGGAGCAGGGGCGGGACCAATTCGGCGGAGATATCAGCCGCTTCAAGCTGACTGGTCCGGGCGATAAGGGTCAGGGCATACAGTTCGCCGCTGCACCGTACGGGAACAGCTACTCCGCCGAGGTCCGTGTTCCAGCCTCCAATGCTGGACACGTACCGGCCCGACGCCGCCGCCAGACGCTCCTCGAACGGCTTGACGGGCTGGCCCCGGCGTTCCAGGTCATAGCGGATGGCCGACGTCAGGCGGCTCTTCTCCGGTTCCTCCGACGCCGTAACAAATGCCAGCCCTGCCGCCGAAACCGAGATGGGTAACCGTCCCCCGACTGCGAGGTTGACACTGCTGGAACTACGCGGCCGCGTAACGCTCATAAATGTCATGTGCAGGCCATCCCGGGTCGCCAGGGCAGCAGTGAGCCCGGTGGTATCGGCAAGGCTGTCCAATGCCCGGCGCGCCCGACCTGCGATCGGAAGGTTCGCCAGGACCGGGTAGCCAAGACGCAGGTTTTTCGGAGTCAGATAGTAGGCGCCGGAATCAGAACTGACCCTGAGATACCCCAACTGGACCAGGCTGTCCGTGAGCCGGGAAACAGTGGATGGCGGGAGTCCAGTGGCACGTGACAGCTGTCCGTTGCCCATGGAACCTGTTGCACGGGAGAGGACTTCAAGGATCTTTAGCCCGCGGGCGAGGGCCTCTATGGGTCGGGTAGGGGAGCTCACATATCTGATCGTAGCGATCAACAGCTCCTCGGGCTGAAACCGGACGCTCGTTCCGACAGGCGGAAATAGCTTCCGGCAATTTCCATTGAAGCCTATGACAGTGCCTCATTAGCGTGATGGGACGGGCAATGCCGAGAACCCCGTATCCACTCCGAAACGAAAGTCGAGCTGTCCATGTCAATGACGACTGCGCGCCGAAAGCTCTCCCTCTCAGAAAAAGTCGCAACCGGTTACTCCCGTTATTTTCCTGATTCTTTGATATTTGCGCTTGTGCTCACCGTCATAGCCATGATTCTGGCGCTGATCTACACCGACTCCGGGGTAGGAGAGGTGATGGACGCCTGGTTCGTGGGTATTCCAATGCTCTTCACCTTCGCGTTCCAGCTGGCGTTCACTTACGCCGCAGCCCTTGTCCTCGTAGACACTCCCCGAATCCAGCAGCTCATCCGACGTCTAGCGCAGCTGGTGCGTACGCCGCAGGCGGCCTACATTTACACCGGAATCTTCGGTGCGCTGACCTCATTCGTCGGGTGGTACATCGGTCCAGTAGTCACCGCCATTTTCGCCCGGGCCGTGGCCAAGGAATTGAAGGGGGTTGATTACCGCCTCATCTCGGCCATCGCATATTCGTCCTTCGTTATTTCCCTGACTGGTATTTCCGGAACGATTCCGCTGTTCGTGGCGTCCGAAGGCCCGCTGACCGAAACGTTGGGTGGGCTCATCGGACTTCAGGACACTACGTTTTCCGTCATGAACCTGGCCTCAGCCGCCATGATTGTCCTAGCCACGACGGCCACGTTTTACTTCATTGCCCGTAACAAGAAGCATGTGGTGTCCTTCGCTGACCTCGCCGTTGGTGCAGCCGACGATCGGACAGATCGTGTTGAGGACGAAGAGAGCGCCGACCTCGCGGACGGTGACAGCTTCGCCTCCCGGGTCAACCGAAGCCGGCTGCCGATCCTCGTCATCGGCCTGCTGGGCCTTGGCTACTTGGTCTTCTATTTTGTCCAGAACGGCCTCAGCGGCCTGGACCTGAACACCGTAGCCTTCATTGCCCTGGTCATGGGACTGCTGGTCCAGCGAAACGCAGTGACGTACTCAGCGTCCTTCGCCCGTAACCTCGTTTCGACCGGCTCAATTATGCTGCAGTTCCCCATTTACGGGGGGATAGCCTCAATTTTCGCCGTGACGGGTCTGGCCGGCGTGCTCACTGAGGGTCTGGTGAGCATCTCTAACGAGTACACCTACCTGACCATCACCTTCCTCATCACGGGGGTGCTGAACCTCTTCGTCCCCTCAGCGGGATCGCAGTTCGTCGCGACGGCACCCTTCTTCATTCCGGCGGGTGAGAGCTTTGGAATCGACAACACCCTGACAGTGATGGCTATCACCTATGGTGACATCTGGACCAACTTGGTTCAGCCGTTTTGGGCGCTGCTGTACTTTCCAATCCTTGCCGCTGGTACTCGCCTGAGGGTTCGGGACTTTCTGGGGTACTGCCTCCCCATACTGGTGGTGGTGGGCATCATCTGGATCATCGCCCTGAACTTCATTCCGCTGCATCTGTGACTGAGAACAATCCAAATTAACCCTGAAACAACGTACGTGAGGCCATAAGCATGACCACTCCCCACCGCCCTGCCGTCCGCCCGCCCTACTACTACGAGTCCCTGGACTGGGCAGGACTCGTCAAGGAGTACGAGCCGCCCTTCGAGTTCATGACAGGCGCCCGTCTGTGGTCCCGGGACCAGATTGCTGAGGAGCAGCTCAAACGCCTGCGGGGTGCTATGTCCCGTGCCGCCAGGGTTCCGTTCTACCAGCGGCTGTGGGGGGAGGCAGGCTTCCATCCGGAGGACGTGCGTTCGCTTGAGGACCTCTCCCGGATGCCCCTTTACACGATCGATGACATCCGGGACAGCATTGAACGCCAGCCGCCGTTGGGCGACTATCAGGGCCTGGGCTTCGAAGACGGTGCAGCCACACCTTTGCGCCTTTACACCAGCGGCGGTACCACCGGGGCTCCCCGTCCGACCATCTACAGCCAGTGGGACCGGGAGGTGGGCGCCATCCTCAGTGCGCGGACCTTCTACATGCAGGGGGTCCGCCCTGGCGACGTCGTGATGAATGCGTGGGCATACTCGACCCACAATGCGGCATGGATCATGGACCACGCGCTTTGGCACTGGTTGGGGGCGACCCCGCTGACCACGAGTACCGGAAATGTCACGCCGACGGAGAAGCAGGTGGAGCTGGCACACCTTTTCGAGGCATCCTCCATCACAGCCACGTCCGACTATCTTCTTCACATCGCGGACACTGCACGAAAGATGGGCCTCGACCCGAAACGCGACCTCTCCCTGAAAACCCTGCTTTCATTTGGGGACACAGCGGCCGTAGAAGAAGCCTTCGGGGTGCCCACATACGACTCGTACGCCTTCCACGAAGTCCAGTACGTGGCCGCGGAGTGCCACGCAAAAGACGGACTGCACGTCTTCGAGGATGCCTTTATTGTCGAGGTCGTCGATTTTGAAACAGGTCAACCGCTGCCGCCCGGCCACCGGGGCAACCTCGTGGTTACAGCGCTGTACAAGACTGGAACATCTCAGCTCCGCTACAACATCCAGGATATTTCTGCCGCGTATGAGGATGTCGAGTGTGCGTGCGGGAGCCGGCATCGAAAATTGGACTACTTTCAGGGACGCAGCGACACCATGGTTAAACTGCGCGGTGTCAACGTTTGGCCGGAGGCATGCGGCAGGATCGTCCGTGACCACCCGGGGGTGAGCGGTGAATACTTCTGCATTGCCCAGCGAGTTCAGCCTGAGGGCAAGCCGGCTCGGGACGCCATGAGGATCATGGTCGAAACAGTGGAAGGAGCGGAGGACTCGGTCCAACTGCGCGCGGAACTGGAGAAACTGCTCAAGCAGAAAGTCGGAGTCCAGATCGACGTGGAACTCGTCGGGCGTGATTCGCTTCGCGGCCTCACCGGGCACGGAGAACGGGCCAAGCTCAAGCGGTTCGAGGACCAGCGGACGGTGAACAGGTGAAGGCGTACGTTCAGCAGGAGCACGGTCAGCCCGTAGAGGCTGTCCAAATGCCCGATCCTTCTCCGCAGAACGGAGAGATCGTGGTATCCGTGGCCAGCTGCGGCCTGAACCATCTGGACCTGTGGCTGAAACAGGGTTCCACTGGCGATGACCTCAGACTGCCGCGGGTTCCAGGGAGTGACGTCGTTGGTCGCGTCACTGAGCTGGGGGCGGGCGTTGATCCCTCGCTGGCCGGGAAGAACGTGGTCATCTACCCGGGTAGAGGCTGCGGTAGCTGTGACTGGTGCTCATCCGGGCAGCTCAGCGCCTGCCGGGGGTTCGGGATCATGGGATATTCCTTCGACGGCGGATACGCCGAGAAGGTTGTCGTACCTGCTGAATCAGCAATGGTGCTGGGCGATGACCCGGACCCGGCCTGGGCCGCGGTGCCCGTGGCCTACGTGACGGCTTGGAACGCCCTGATAACCAAGGGCGGGCTGGAGAAGGGAAAGACGGTCGCGGTATGGGGAGCTGCGGGAGGTTTGGGCAACGCCGCGCTCCGCCTGGCAGAGGCCATGGGTGCCATCCCACTGCCGATCGTCGGTTCCGAGGAAAAAGCCTCCTGGCTGGCCGCCACAGGATGGTCCGGGGACATCGTTGTCAGAGGAGAGGACGTGGCCTCCAGAGTTCGGTCCCTCACTGGCGGACGAGGCGTAGATATGGTCCTGGACCACGTCGGCGCCGCGGCGGTCAACAGCAGCCTGCGGATGTTGGCGGTACGGGGACACCTAGCCTTCTGCGGGGTCACCACAGGGCACCGCGCAGAGATGGATCTGCGGCAGATTTTCGGGAAGCAACTTACGGTTGCGGGAACATGGATCGGTGACCCGTCGGACATGCGTGCTGTTGTGCGTTTCCTGGACCAGAATCCGCAGGCACTGCCAGTCGTCCAATCCTCCTACGCATTCGATGACGCGCGCGCTGCGCAGGACGCCCAGGCCGATCCCGGACGCAGCGGAAAGGTAGTTCTGCGTTCGGGTCGACCCGCGCAGACATAGTGGATGAGTGGCGGGCGTCACCTGTTTGACCGCCCCGCCCCGTTCTGCGATTGTTTATAGAACGATTGGTCGGTAAATCCGGCGGCCGGACGGGCAGCGAAGCCCGGCGGTGAACTGGCAACTCTTTGGGAGCAGACATGGCTGAGGCTTTTCTCGTTGGCGGAGTGCGGACCCCGGTGGGCCGCTACGGAGGTGCGCTGTCCAGCGTCCGTCCCGATGACCTCGCTGCACTGACGCTGCGCGAACTGGTCGCCCGCGAGGGCCTCGATCCCGCCGTCGTGGACGAAGTCATTCTTGGCAACGCCAACGGTGCCGGCGAGGAAAACCGCAATGTGGCCCGCATGGCCGCCCTGCTCGCAGAGTTCCCGGACACCGTTCCGGGCATCACCGTGAACCGCCTCTGCGCCTCCGGGCTGTCCGCGATCATCATGGCCTCGCACATGATCAAGGCCGGTGCTGCGGACATCGTTATTGCCGGCGGCACCGAATCAATGTCCCGCGCCCCCTGGGTCACCGAAAAGCCCACAAAGGCCTTCGCCAAGCCCGGCGACACCTTCGACACCTCGATCGGCTGGCGCTTCGCCAACGAACGCTTCGTCTCCGGCGACCTCTCCCGCGACGGCAAGATGACCTACTCCATGCCGGAAACCGCCGAGGAGCTGGCCTCAACGGACAGCATTTCCCGCGAAGACGCCGACTCATTTGCCGTCCGCTCCCACGAAAACGCCCTGGCCGCTATCGCTGCCGGACGCTTCAAGGATGAGATTGTTCCGGTCACCATCAAGGGCCGCAAGGGAGACACCGTCGTGGACACCGACGAAGGTCCCCGCGAAGGCACCACCCTGGACGTACTCGGCAAGCTCCGCCCCGTGGTCAAGCCCGGCGGAATCGTCACCGCAGGCAACGCGAGCTCCCTGAATGACGGAGCCTCGGCGATCATCATCGCCTCCGAGCGCGCCATCAAGGAATACGGTCTCACCGCCCGCGCCCGGATCGTCGACGGCGCCTCCGCCGGTGTGCCGCCGGAAATCATGGGCATCGGCCCGGTTCCAGCCACCCGGAAGGTCCTGCAGCGCAGCGGCATTCGCCTGGACCAGGTGGGAGCCTTCGAACTCAACGAAGCCTTCGCCACCCAGTCCCTCGCCTGCATCCGCCGCCTCGGCGTCGATGAGGCAATCGTAAACAACGACGGCGGCGCCATTGCCCTGGGCCACCCGCTCGGCTCCTCCGGCTCCCGCATCGCCATCACCCTGCTGGGCCGCATGGAACGTGAGGGCGCCTCCCACGGCGTCGCGACTATGTGCGTGGGCGTCGGGCAGGGCACCGCCATGCTGATCGAGGCCGTGTAGTGGCGGACTTCGCGGAGCTCTCCGCGCACTTCACCACGCTGAAGGTCACCGTTGGCGAGGACCGTATTTCCGCAGTCCTGAACCGGCCCCAGGTCCGCAACGCCATTGACCAGGCCATGGTTGATGAACTGCACGCGCTCTGCGCCGAACTCGAAACCAACCCGAAGATCCTCATCCTCTCCGGCACCAACGGGATCTTCGCCTCCGGGGCGGACATCGCCCAGCTGCGCGAACGCCGCCGGGAAGATGCCCTGCGTGGAATCAACTCCACGATCTTCCACCGCATTGCTAAGCTCCCCATGCCCGTCATCGCCGCGCTGGACGGCTACGCGCTCGGCGGGGGAGCGGAGCTGGCCTTCGCCGCCGATTTCCGCATTGCTACCCCGACGGTCAAGATCGGCAACCCGGAAACCTCGCTCGGCATTATGGCTGCCGCCGGAGCAACCTGGCGGCTGAAGGAACTGGTTGGCGAACCCCTGGCCAAAGAAATCCTCCTGGCCGGGCGCATCCTCAACGCAGAGGAAGCCCTCGCGGCCCGCCTGGTCACCGAGATCCACGAGGCTGACGAGCTGCTGGCCGCAGCCGACGCCTTGGCCGACCGGATCGCGAAGCAGGACCCGCTGGCCGTACGCATCACCAAGTCCGTGTTCTCCGCGCCCGCCGAGGCACACCCCGTGATCGACACCCTCGCCCAGGGCATCCTCTTCGAGTCCGAGGCGAAGTTCGACCGCATGCAGGCATTCCTGGAAAGGAAGAAAAAGAAATGACAGTTCCCTCCAAGGTGGGTGTCCTCGGCGGCGGCCGCATGGGTGCAGGCATCGCCCACGCCTTCTGCACCGCCGGCGCCTCCGTCGTCGTCGTTGAGCGTGACCAGCAGGCAGCCAACGCTGCGTACGAGCGCGTAGCCTCCAACCTGGCCAAGAGCGTTGAGCGCGGCACCACGGATGAGACCCTCGACGCCCTGGTGGCCCGGCTCAGCGTTTCCACGAACTATGCGGACTTCGCCGGCTCCGGCCTGGTTGTTGAAGCAGTGCCGGAAGACTTCGAGCTGAAGGCCACGGCCCTGCAGGCGGTGGAGGAACAGCTCGACGCCGATGCCTGGCTCGCGTCCAACACCTCCTCCCTGTCCGTGTCGGAACTCGCCGGGAAACTGCAGCGCCCGGAGCGGTTTTGCGGACTGCACTTCTTCAACCCGGTTCCGGCCTCCACCCTGATCGAGGTGGTCCTGGGCAAGCAGACCTCGGACGAACTTGCCGAGGCTGCCCGGACCTGGGTCACTGACCTGGGCAAGACGCCCGTCGTCGTCAATGACGCTCCCGGCTTCGCCAGCTCCCGGCTGGGCGTGGCTATCGCCCTCGAAGCGATGCGCATGGTCGAGGAAGGCGTGGCGTCCGCCGAGGACATCGACGCCGCCATGGTCCTGGGCTACAAGCACCCGACCGGACCGCTGAAGACCACGGACATTGTGGGACTGGATGTGCGGCTTGGCATCGCCGAGTACCTCGCGTCGACCCTCGGCCCGCGCTTCGAGCCGCCGCAGATTTTGCGGGACAAGGTGGCCCGCGGCGAACTCGGCCGCAAGACCGGCAAGGGTTTCTTCGACTGGAGTTAGTTCACTGTGCTTTGCCGATACCCGCATTCAAAAGAGGGATGCGGGCATCGGCGTCTAAGGGTGATTGGTCATGTTGGCACGGGCGCCGAGCGCTGCACGGACGACGCCGGGGCGGAACAGTCCCAGCAGCACCAGGGCACATCCGAGTTCGGCCAGGCCAATGCCGGCGAACACGGCCTGCAGCACCGGAAGCACGATCCATTCGCCGCCGTAGTCCGGCACGCGGAAGAGCATTTGCTCCGCGATGATCCAGATGGTCATTGAGAATCCGGCCGCAGCGGTCCAGAAAAGGCCGCTGCCGCTGCGTCGCAGCAGCTGGACGAAAGCCACCGCCTGCGGCCCGCCGACCGCCAGCAGGAGGATGACGGCGGGCCAGAAGTAGGAAGTGAACATTGAGCCGACCAGATATTCAGTGCTCCAGCCGGCCGCTCCGCCTGGTCCCAGATAGACAAAGCCCATAACCGTCCAAAAGGCTGAGAAAGCGGTCAGGACCAGCAGCAGGACGCGGATCATGGCTCCTCCTCGGGACGGCCCGAATTCAATGACCTCATTGTTGGCCGGGTTCCGCGCCGGAGTCCAGAGGTCCCCGGAAGGCAGACGCCCCTCACCGGGTAGCCACAATCCCCGCCCGCCAGCCCGGCAAGATCCGGAATGACGCCGTTGCGGCGGCACCGCACCTCATACCGGAAGAACCGGAACCGTCCCAGGGGGCGCAGGCCGACTGCGCCGGTGGCCACGACGCCGGGACCCGCGGCCCCCCGGCCCCAGGCCGGCGCCATTTCGACGGCGTAGCGCCCGTCCGGGGCCAGGACTTCCAACCCGGCATGGAAGTGCGGCCGGGGGTTCCGCCTTTCCCGGCGCGCCCGCCAGAGCTCCCACCAGCGGCTGGTGTGAATGACGACGTGCCCGCCGGCGCCGACGGGCAGCCACCACAGGCGGACCTGGGCCTGCACCTCTTGCTGCCACTGGCTATCCGAGGGCCGGCTGCACCCTGGTGACCGGCTGCTGCAGCTCAGTCACCCAGTCGGCCTGGTCCGCTGACTCCGACCGGAGGTAGACCTCGCGGCACGGACCGGACAGGGTCAGGCCCCGGGCGATGATTCCGGCGTGCACCGCCTGCCAGCTCTCGCCGATGTGCTCCATCGGACCGAGGTGGACTCCGCAGACAGCCAACGGAACAGCCGGCAGCTCAACGGTCTCGGCGCCGTCGGGCACCGGTCCTGGGTGGGCGAATCCGGCGGTGATCCGCAGGCCGTCCTCTCCCATGTCGTATTCCGCCACCGGCACCCCGCCCGGCGTGCCCGACGGGGCCAGCAGCGCGCCGACGGCGTCAAAGAGCGGCCCGACGACGCCGGGGACCTCAGGCTGTTCGGCCACAACGGCGCTGCGGGCAGCGAGCCGAACGGCAGGGAGGGGCTCTTCAATGATTTCAATCTGGGCCATGGCATTTTCCTTTTCAATAAGGTGGAGCCTGCGCTCGACGTCAATGAGCCGTGCCGCCGCCGTCCGTGCCTCTTCCGCGACTTCCGCTTGCCGAATGCGAAGCAGGCCGGCGATGCGGCCTGAGTCCACCCCGGCAGCGAGCATCGCGGAAATATCCTCCAGGCCGAAGCCAAGCGAACGCAGTGCCACGATCCGGTGCAGCCGCTCAAGCTGGGAGGGGTCGTAGGAACGGTAGCCGCTGAACTCATCCACGTGGGCGGGAACAAGCAGTCCGGCGGTGTCCCAGTGCCGCAGCATGCGGTGGGTTACCTGCCCGATCTGCGCGAACGCTCCAATGGATAACATGCCTCAGTTCTCCTGCCTTCCACTGTGTCAGGGTCAAGTATCGCCCCGGAATGCCTTCCGGGACGCCCGCGGTGCAGAACCGCCTACGCTGGAGGCATGGGAAACCGGCCGAACCGCACGCTGGACTGGGAGGGTGCCGCGAATGCGCGGGACCTCGGCGGAATTCCGGCAGCCACCGCACCCATTCAGCCCGGGCGGGTTTACCGAATGGGGCGCTCCGAATGGCTGACTGCCCGCGGCTGGCAGCAGGCGCACCACGCCGGTGTCCGTACCGTCGTCGACCTGCGCAACGCAGCGGAGATTGGCCGGCGGGATACTGATCCCTTGGTGGCGCCGTCGGCAGTCCGAGGGATCCGCTTCCTGAACCTGCCCACCCAGGAACCCGACGATCCGGACTTCACCGCACTGACCGGCCCCTACATGAGCTCGCCGCGGTTCTATACGGAGAACCTGCGCCGCTGGCCGGAGAAGTTCGCGGCGATCGCGCAGGCCGTCGCTGATGCCCCGCCCGGCGGCGTCGTTCTTCACTGTTCCGCCGGACGGGACCGCACCGGCCTGGTGGCGGCACTGCTGCTGGACCTGGCCGGTGTTCCGCAGGAGGAGATCGCCGCGGACTACCGGGCAGCCCTGACGGGCATCAATGACTGGCACCGGAGGCAGCAGCAACCCCGTGAACGTCCGCTGGACGACGCCGAGCTGGCAGTCCGTGCCGGCGCTGCCGAAGCCGAGCTGCTCGGTTTCCTGCAGGACCTCGACGCCGCTGCCTACCTGCGCCGGGCCGGGGCCGGGGCGGAATCCCTAGCCCGGCTCCGGTCCCGGCTCCTCGACTCCCCGTCGAGATGACAGAAACTGCACGTTACAGCGCTCATACGGGCAGTTTCTGCCATCTCGGCGGCCGGGACTCAGGCAGAACCGTGATCCTGCATGGTGACGTCATTCCGCGGAACCCGGCCGCGGCAGGGAACCACCCGCTCAGGGGTGGCTAAGTAGAAAAAAGAGCTCCGGTTCCGCCCCTCATAGGCGCCGGGAACCATCAGCGATGAATACCGGGTGCACCACTGGGGCTGTTCCTGCGTTGCGCCAAGCGCCTCGGCCACCAGCGGAACATCATGGTGCCACATGATCTGCTGCCGCCCGTCCAGCACCAGGCAGATCAGGTCCAGTTCCGGGTCGGCGTGGACCTCGACGTCGGTCCAGTCGTCGTACCTCATGAGGCGGCCGCCGTGGATCCAGTGGATCTTATGGCCGGGGTAGAAAGCGGTGCAGCGCGGGTCACTGGAGGGAATCACAGCGTGTCCTTCGAGATGAGTGTCCTTGCCCGCTCCGGTTGGACGCGGGCCGCTTCGTCATCCGAACCACCCGCCGAACATTGGGGTTGGTGCATGGCCAGTCGGAGCTTTTCCGTACCCTGACGGGTGCGGAGGCCATGTCTCGTGAAGCACTGATCACGTTAGCAGGTGGCAGGGACACTGGTACATCCTCCCGCGCGTGCCGGCGCCGCTGGCTTGGGTACATGTAAATGCATGTATGGTGAGAAAGGTGGATAACCTCCACCCAACCGATTCAAAGAAGAAGGCATCATGCGTGCAGTTGTATTTGAGAAGTGGCAGACTTTCCCGTCCCTGACGGACATCGAGCGGCCCAAGCCGGGCCCGGGAGAGGTCCTGCTGAAGGTGGCCGGCGCCGGAGCCTGCCATTCCGACGTCGCCCTCTACAAGGACTTCGAGGAAGGCGCCCCGGGATCGATTCCGCCGGCCTTCGTCCTGGGCCATGAAAATTCGGGCTGGGTCGAAGAAGTTGGCGAAGGCGTGACCGGCGTGGACGTCGGGGGTGCGTACCTGGTCTACGGCCCCGTGGGCTGCGGACGATGCAAAGCCTGTTCCCGCGGACAGGACACGTACTGCGAAAACGCGGCCGAGATGCCCTCCCTCGGCATGGGCCTGGGCCGCGACGGCGGCATGGCCGAGTACATGGTCGCCCCGGTGCGCAACCTCGTGCCGCTGGGCGATGCCGATCCGGTAGCAGCCGCACCGCTCTCCGATGCTGCCCTGACGCCCTACCACGCGATCAAGAACTCGCTGCCGAACCTGGCCGGCGGCGGCAAGTACGCCCTGGTCATTGGGCTGGGCGGACTCGGCCAGATGGCCGTGCAGATCCTGAAGGCCCTGACCGGCGCCACCGTGATCGCCACGGACATGAAGGAAGACGCCATGGAACGGGCCGAGGCTGCCGGTGCCGTGGTGGTGCCCGGCGGCGAAGGCCAGGTGGAGCGCATCCGGGAGATCACCGGAGGCCGCGGCGTGGATGCGGCATTCGACTTCGTGGGCGCCGGACCGACCATTAAGACGGCCGCCGCATCAATGGCCCCGCAGTCACGGTTCACCGTGGTGGGCATTGCCGGGGGAACCTACGAGTGGAGCTTCTTCACCACGCCGTACGAGTCCACCATCAGCAACACCTACTGGGGCACCATCGAGGACCTGCACGAAGTGGTTGCCATGTACCGTGCCGGCCAGATCAAGCCCGAGGTGGAGCTCTACAGCATGGACAATGCACCGGAGGCGTACCGCAAGCTGGAGGCCGGAGAGCTCACCGGACGCGCCGTCGTATTTGGGGAATGAATGCGGGTCAGCGGCGCCCGCGGCAGGGCTGGCCGCCGCCCGGATGCAGGTCGACGTCGGCAGTGATGGCCGCCAGGTAGCCCTCGCGGTATCCGGTGGCATCCGGATGCAGGTCGAAAGGCCCCTGCTCGAAAATAATCCATGGATCCGCGGACCCGATGCCGTGCCCGGCGAATTCGTCGACGACGTCCACGTAGGTGGACCGCCGGTCGGGAAGCTGGGCGGCCAGCACTGCGTTCAGCGCATCGGTGCCCGCATTGAATGCGGCCGCGGCTTCGGGACTCAGCAGTCCCGGAACTCCGGCCCCGTCGAAGAGATGCGGATACCCCGCCAGCACCAGCTCGGCCCTGGGAGCCAGGGCCCGCAGCTGCTCCAATGACTGGCGGACCTGGGGTGCCAGCGTTGTCTCGGCATAGGCCTGTGCTGCTGCGAGGGCAGGTGCGCATGTAGCCGGGATCTCGGGCCCGGCGCAGGAGGCAACGACCTCCGTGAAGCGGACATCGTTGCCGCCGATGGTCAGGGTGACCAGGTCTGTGTTCCGGTCGATGCTGCCCGCAGCCTGCAGCGAGGCGATTTGTTCCGGCAGGTCCACCGGGCCCGACGGCGCCGGCGGGGGAGTGCTCGACGCCGTGGCGCCGGCACAGGTCACATCGGCATCCAGCTCAACCTTCCGCAGGGCGTCCAGCAGGGCGGGGTAGCCTTCAGCGGTTCGCCCGCAGGAATCGAGCACCGCTCCGCCGCCGTACCCGGCTGCGTAGGAATCCCCGAGCGCTACGTAGTCGACCGTCCTCTGCGGCCCGCGGTCCCAGCCCTTGGAGGGGCCGTGGTGGCCCCGGTCCCGGTCGGCACCGGCAGTGCTCCGCCCCTGCGGAGCATCAGCGGCGGCACCGGCCGCCGGCAGTGCCGCGGAGCCTGCCGTAAGAAGGCACCCTGCGGACAGCAGCGCCGCCGCCCGCCCCCACTTGCGCAACGTGAACATGTACTTGCCTTCCGCCGTCGTTGTCCGCAGCTCAGTGCCGCGTAACGGAACACGGTAACGGCCCTGCCGCGGCGGCGGAACCATGGCGGTGTCCGAAGGTGCCCGCGGGCGAAATGTGGGCACGGATCCGCCACGGGTGATGTGCCGCACGGCACTCTCATGTAGGCTGGATTCATTACCGACCGTCCGGTCAGTTATCGGTTTGCGCCGCAGCTGCGGCCAGCCCGGCCCGGACTGGCAAATGAACGTCCAGTATCGAAAGGGTCCGTCAAAGATGACCTCAACCGCCATAGACGTGCAAGTCGTCCCCAGTTTCGTCCAGGACGAATGGTGGACCCCGGAGAACACCTCCGCCAGCTCCGCCGAAGTCCGGGATGCCTCTACCGGCGAGCTGCTCGCCCTGGTCAGCACCGACGGCCTGGACACCGCCGCAGCCATCGAGCACGCCCGCGCCGTGGGCCACCGCGGACTGGCCGGGCTCACGTTCCACCAGCGCGCCCTGAAACTGAAGGAGCTGGCCCAGTACCTCAACGGCCGCCGCAAGGAGCTCTACGAAATCTCCGCCCGCACCGGCGCCACCAAGATCGACTCCCTCGTGGACATCGACGGCGGCATCGGCGTGCTGTTCACCTTCGGCTCCAAGGGCCGGCGCGAACTGCCGAACTCCACCGTGGTGATCGACGGAACCCCCGAGGTCCTCTCCAAGGACGGTTCATTCATCGGCGAGCACGTCTACACGTCCATTCCCGGCGTCGCCGTGCAGATCAACGCCTTCAACTTCCCGGTCTGGGGCATGCTGGAGAAGTTCGCCCCGGCCTTCCTCGCCGGCGTTCCGACCATCGTGAAGCCCGCAACTCCCACCGGCTACCTCACCGAAGCCGCGGTGCGCATGATGATCGAATCCGGGATCCTGCCCGCCGGTTCGCTGCAGCTGATCTCCGGCTCCGCCCGGGACCTGCTGGACCACCTCGACTACCGGGACATGGTCTCCTTCACCGGATCGGCGTCGACCGCCAACAAGCTGAAGAACCACACCAACGTCATTGAAGGAGGTGTGCGCTTCACCAGCGAGACCGACTCGCTCAACGCCTCCATCCTGGGCCCGGACGCTGTTCCCGGCACGCCCGAATTCGACGCGTACGTGAAGTCACTGGTCACCGAAATGACTGTCAAGGCCGGCCAGAAGTGCACTTCCATCCGCCGGGCCATTGTGCCCAAGGCGCTGGTGGACGACGTCGTTGCTGCCGCTGCCAAGCGCATCGAAGAGCGCGTGGTGCTCGGCGACCCCCGCGCCGAAGGCGTCACCATGGGTGCGCTGGCCTCGGTAGAGCAGCGCGACGGCGTCCGCTCTTCGGTGCAGACTCTCCTGGACGCCGGCGCGAGAATCGCCTTCGGCAGCCTGGATGCCCCGGAAACCGTGCAGGCTGACGGCAGCCGCGGCGTCGTCGAAGAGGGTGCCTTCCTGGCGCCCATCCTGTTGACCTGGGACAACGCCGAGGCTGAGGCACTGCACTCCGTGGAGGCTTTCGGTCCGGTGTCCTCGGTGGTCGGCTACGAAGATACGGCCGACGCCGTGCGGCTGGCTGCGCTGGGCGGCGGCTCGCTGGTTGCCACCGTCTGCAGCAACGACCCGGAGACCGTCCGCGGGGTTGTTACCGGCATCGCGGGCCACCACGGCCGCGTGCACGTGCTGAACCGGGAAACCGCCCGCAGCTCCACCGGCCACGGCTCGCCCGTGCCGCACCTCGTCCACGGCGGCCCCGGCCGCGCCGGCGGCGGCGAGGAGCTCGGCGGCATCCGCGCCGTCAAGCACCACATGCAGCGCACCGCCATCCAGGGTTCGCCGAATATGCTGACCGCCATCACCGGCGTCTGGCACACCGGGGCGGACCAGAACTTCGACGAGACGCACCCGTTCCGCAAGGACCTGGCCACGCTGAAGATCGGCGACGCGATGGCCTCCGAGCTGCGCGAGGTCACCCTCGAGGACATCACCGCGTTCGCGAACAGCACCGGCGACACGTTCTACGCCCACACCAACCAGGAAGCTGCCGAGGCGAACCCGTTCTTCCCGGGCATCGTGGCGCACGGCTACCTGCTGCTTTCCTGGGGTGCAGGTCTCTTTGTGGAGCCGGCTCCGGGGCCCGTACTGGCCAACTACGGACTGGAGAACCTGCGCTTCATCACGCCGGTTGCCGCAGGCGATTCGATCCGCGTGACCCTGACCGCCAAGAAGATCACCCCGCGTGAGACCGACGAGTACGGCGAGGTTGCCTGGGATGCCGTCCTGCACAACCAGAACGATGAGATCGTGGCGACGTACGACGTGCTGACCCTCGTGGAGAAGAAGCGCGCCTAGCCAACTTCACCCCATCGAGATGACAGAAACTGCCCGTTAGAAGCTTCTAACGGGCAGTTTCTGTCATCTCGATGTAGGGGGAAGTTCCGAGAACGGGATCACGGTTTGCCGTGCAGACCGTCGAACATCATTGAAATGATGTCATCGGCGAGCTTCTCCGCACCGATGGGGCCGCCCGGCTTGTACCACTCGACAATCGAGTTGATGGTGCCGAAGAGCAGCCGGGTAGTGGTGCGCGGATCGATGTCGCTGCGCAGCGAACCTTCGGAGCGCGCGGCGTCCACAAGGCGGGCGACCCGCCGGTCGAACTGGCGGCGGCGTTCAAGGGCATCGCGCTCGACGTCGGTGTTCCCGCGCAGCCGCAGCAGCAGCGTGACGAAGGGCAGGCGCTCGGTCAGGACGCTGATCGTTCCGCGCAGCACGAATTCGAGCCGTGCGTCGGCCGGCCCGGTGGAAGCCCGGGGATCATCGAGCACGCCTTCGAGTCCGCCCAGCGCGTTCTCCAGGGCAAGGCGCAGCAGGTCGCCCTTCGACGGGACGTGGTGGTAGATGGCGGACTTCGTGATGCCCAGATTCTCCGCCAGGATGCCCATGGAGGTCGCTTCGTAGCCGTGGCGGTTAAAGACGTCGACGGCGATGTTCAGCACGGTCTGCTGGTCATAGCCAGGGCGTCCGCGGCGGGAACCGTTGCCGGCTGCTGAGGACGGGGATGTCGCGGAACTCGAGGGACTAGGCATCTGGATATTTTCGCATGAACGTTCGGTTGGCCGGGACAGCCCGGCCAACCGATTGATTCTATCGGCTGCTAGGCCGGCTTGTTCTCCTGCTTGCGCAGGTCATAGATGCGGCGCAGCTTGCCGCTGGAGCGTGCCAGGGAGCCGGGTTCCACGACGTGGATGGCGCAGGAGGAACCGATGTGGATCTTGATCTGGTTCTTCAGCTCCGCGGCCGCCCTGGTGCATTCCTCAGCGGACGATTCGGCGCGGCGCTCGATCTTCACGGCCAGCTCGTCCATGCGGTCCGGGCGGGTGATTTCGAGCTGGAAGTGCGGGCTCAGGGCCGGAATCCGCAGTGCGATTTCCTCGATCTGGCTCGGAAAGAGGTTCACGCCGCGCAGGATGATCATGTCATCGTTGCGGCCCGTGATACGGCCCATCCGGCGCATGCCCGGACGTGCGGTGCCCGGCAGCAGACGGGTCAGGTCGTGCGTGCGGTAGCGGATGATCGGCAGTGCTTCCTTGGTGAGGGACGTGAAGACCAGTTCCCCGTGCTCGCCGTCGCCCAGGACCCGGGTCTCATCAAACGGGTCGATGATTTCGGGACGGAAGTGGTCCTCCCAAATGTGGGCGCCGTCCTTGGTCTCAACGCATTCCCCGGCTACGCCGGGACCCATGACCTCGGAGAGGCCGTAGATGTCGCAGGCGTCAATGTCCATCATCTGCTCAAGCTCATGCCGCATTTCCTCGGTCCACGGCTCGGCGCCCAGCACCGCGTTCTTCAGCGAGGTGGAGCGCGGATCAATGCCGGCACGCTTCATGGCGTCGGCAATGGTCAGCAGGTACGTCGGGGTGGCCAGGATGGTGTCCGGCTGGAAGTCCTGGATCATCTGGATCTGCCGTTCGGTCTGCCCGCCGGACATTGGAATGACCGTGCAGCCCAGCTTCTCGGCACCGAAGTGCGCGCCCAGGCCGCCGGTGAAGAGGCCATAGCCGTAGGCGTTGTGCACCTTGTAGCTGGACTTCACGCCCGAGGCACGCAGTGAACGGGCCACCAGGGTTCCCCAGCGGTCAAGGTCGCCCTTGGTGTAGCCGACCACAGTGGGGCGGCCGGTGGTTCCGGAGGAGGCGTGGATGCGGGAGACCTGGTCCATCGGCACGGCGAACATGCCAAACGGGTAGCTCTGGCGCAGGTCCTCCTTGGTGGTGTACGGGAACTTGGCGAGGTCGGAGAGTTCCCTGAGATCGTCGGGGCGGACACCGGCGTCGTCAAACTTCTTCGTGTACAGCGGAACCCGCTCGTAGGCGTAGCGGACCGTCTCCTTGAGGCGGGTGAGCTGCAGGGCCTCGATCTGGTCCCGGCTCATGAGCTCCTCGGCGTCGAGGGTGGCGGGATCTGCTGCGGTGGCCTTGATGGCGGAGGCGGTATTCATTGCGTAGAACCTTTGGGAGAGGGGTGGGGCTTGATTGTGCAGTGTGGGGGATGCAAACGAAAGAGCGGGATTCGCCGGCCCGGAGCCTAGCTTCGGCGTGCAGGATTGGGAATGGTTCGGGAACGGCCCCTGAACTCGGCGATGACGCGGGTGGTGCCGTCGGGGGACTGGGCAGTGACTTCAATGTCGAAGACGCCGCTGCGGCCGGCCGCAGCGCGGCGGCTGGCTTCTGCCCGGAGCCTGTCGCCGGCACGGGCGGAGGAGATGAAATTGATGTCTGCGCCGGAGGCCACGGTGATGGTGTCCATGCTGGCCAGCGACTCGGCGCTGGAAGGGTTGCAGGCCAGCGCGAAGGCGGTATCCGCAAAGGCGAAGACCATGCCGCCGTGGGCGATGGAGAAACCGTTGAGCATCTCGGGCCGAAGGTCCATAGTGATCGCGGCATAGCCGTCGGCGAGTTCCTGGACTGAGATGCCAAGCCATTCGGACGTCGCATCATGTTCGAGGATCGGATGCTCCGAGCCCGTTTTCCGGACCGGGGCGGTGACAGCGGAGTCAGCCATGGAAGCCCTCTCTTTTCTTTACCGAATGTTCATTAGGTAATCCTGTGAGCGTCATCACTGTCAAGTTGATGAGTGCCTGCCGTCATCTGTGACGCCCGTCGAAGCGGGTGCCGGCCGGGCTCTCCCCGTCGGGGTGGAGACTCATGGTCTAACCTGTTGGAGTGACCCTAGCCACAGCTGCTTCCGCTGCGCTGCAGCCAAAGTCCTCACTATTGCCCGAGTGGCTGGACCCCCAGGTCTTCCTGGCCGATCCCGCTATTGGTCCGTGGGTCGTGCTGCTGGTCTGCGGAATCGTCTTCGTGGAGACCGGACTGCTCATCGGCTTCTTCCTTCCGGGAGATTCGCTGCTCTTCACCGCGGGACTGCTTGTTGCCACCGGTGCCGTGCAAATCAACATCTGGGTGCTGATCCTGCTGATTGCGCTCAGCGCGTTTGCCGGAGACCAGATGGGGTACCTCATTGGCCGCAAGGCCGGGCCGGTGGTCTTCAATAGACCTGAATCCAGGTTCTTCCACCAGGAAAACGTGGACCGCGCAGAGGCCTTCTTTGCCCGCCACGGCGGGAAGGCCGTGGTGCTGGCCCGCTTCGTCCCGGTAATCCGCACGTTCACCCCGGTCGTGGCCGGCGTGGGACGGATGCACTACGCCACCTTCATTGCCTACAACGCCATCGGGGGAGCTGTCTGGGCCCTCTCCGTCACGCTGCTGGGGTACATCCTGGGGGACCGGGTTCCATTTGTCCGGGACAACCTGGACCTGATCTTCCTGGGCGTCATTGGCCTCACGCTGGTCTTCGTGCTCGCGGGCCTGTTCCGGCCCGGCCGCCGGAAGCAGCGTACGGCGAAGCAGGACGGCGCGGCGAAGCAGAAGAACGTCGAGCAGAAGAACGTGCAGCAGAAGGATGTCCGTAAGCCCCTGCCCCGTCCCCGGCCGGAAGCAGCCGCCGGGGAGGACTGAAAACGGCGCAGGCCGGGCATCCCGCGGGATGCCCGGCCTGCGCCGTCGTTCTTGCCGCCTACGCGGCTGTAGCCGCCGGTGAGCTGATGCCCGGAAGCAGGTCCCGGGCATCAAGCGCCGCGAGCACAAAGGCGTAGTCCCAGGCGCGGTCCTTCCAGGCCTCGTAGCGGCCGGAGGCGCCGCCGTGTCCGCCGTCCATTTCGATCTTCAGCACCACGGGCTCGGAACCGGTGGTGGTTTCACGCAGCTTTGCCACCCACTTGGCCGGCTCCACGTACAGCACGCGGGTGTCGTTGAAGCTGGTGACCGCGGCGATGCGCGGATAGTCAACGGCACGCACGTTCTCATACGGGCTGTACTCGCTCATGTAGCGGTACGCCGCGGGATCGGTGATCGGGTTGCCCCATTCTTCCCACTCCAGTGCGGACAGGGGCAGGTTGGGATCCAGGATGGTGGTCAGTGCATCCACGAACGGCACCTGCGCCACGATGGCCCGGTATTTCTCCGGAGCCAGGTTCGCGACGGCGCCCATGAGGAGTCCTCCGGCAGAGCCGCCCATGGCCGCGATCCGGGCCGGATCAACCCAGCCCGATGCCGCCATATGGTCGGTGGCTGCCACGAAGTCGGTGAAGGTGTTCTTTTTGTTCAGCTTCTTGCCCTGGTCGTACCAGGCGCGGCCCATCTCGCCGCCGCCGCGGATATGCGCCACCACAAAGATGACCCCGCGGTCCAGCAGGGACAGGCGGGCAATGTTGAAGCCGGGGTCCATTGAAACTTCGTAGCTGCCGTAGGCATAGACCAGGGCGGGATTGGAACCGTCCCTGGCCACCTCGGACCGGCGCAGGACAGAGAGCGGAATCCGGGTGCCGTCAGCCGCCGTTGCCCAGTCGCGTTCGGCTACGTACTGCGCGGGATCGTAGTTCCCCCGCACCGCTGTTTCCTTGCGCAGCTGAAGCTCGCCGGTGGCCAGCACATAGTCGTAGACCCGCGGAGGGGTCAGGTATGACGTGTAGCTCAGCCGGATGATCGGCGACTCATATTCAGCGTTGGTCAGGCCGGCGGTGTACAGCTCCTCGTCGAAGGCGGGCTCGGCAGGGGCGGCCTGCTCCGGGGTGCCGATCCCGGCCAGCGGCAGGACCTGCACCCGCTCAGTGGTGTCCTTGCGGACCGAAACCAGGACATGGGTGGAGGTGACGGACACGCCGTTGACCCGCACGGCGTCGTCGTGCGCCACGACGGTCTGCCACTGCTGTTCGCCCAGCGGCTTGGCGAATTCACCTTCGGCCACCAGGGAGACCATCGAGTTCAGGGCGTCCTTGTTGTGAGTCACCAGGTACTGGCGTTCCCCGTCCCGGGTAAACGGTTCTGCTTCATAGAGGATCCGTTCGCTGCGCGGGATCAGCGTGCGCACGGTCTCCGACGCGTCGTCGAAATCCATCACCCGGTATTCGCTGTATTCGGAGCAGCTGACGCCGATCAGCAGTTGCTTCCGGTCCGCGGAGAGATCGAAGCCAGTCCACATGGCGACGTCGTCTTCCTGGTAAATGACGGCGTCTTCACTGACATCCGTGCCCAGCGTGTGTGCCTTGATTTGGTACGGGCGCCAGGAATCGTCGACGACAGTGTAGAACACGCGGGTGCCGTCCGGGGAGAAGGCCAGCGAGTAGAACACATTGGAGACGACGTCGGGCAGCATCTCGCCGGTGCACAGGTCCTTGATCCGCAGGGTGAAGCGTTCGTCCCCGGCATTGTCCTCGGAGTAGGCCAGCAGGTTGCCGTCCTCGGTGACGGCCAGGCCGCCGAGCGCGAAGAAGGGCTTGCCTTCGGCCTCGGCATTGCCGTCAATCAGGATCTGTTCGCCGGGTACTGCAACGCCCGGTTCGACGACGGGAGGCGTCCAGTCCGCGTGCAGGTCTCCGGTGTCCCGTGCCGCGGTGCGGCAGTGGATTGCGTACTGCTGGCCTTCCTCGGTCCGGGTGTAGTACCACCAGCCGCGTTTGCGCGCCGGGACTGACAGGTCTGTTTCGACGGTGCGGGCCTTGATCTCGTCGAAGATCTGCTGCCGCAGGGGCTCCTGGTCCGCGGTGACAGCCTCGGTGTAGGCATTCTCCGCGTTGAGATGGTCCACCACCTCCGGGTTTTCCTTCTCGCGCAGCCACTCGTAGTCATCGGTGAACGTTTCACCGTGGTGGGTGCGTTCGACGGGGACTTTTTTCGCGGCCGGGGGAGTGGGTGTAGTCATGTCCCGAATATATCGATCCGTCCGACAGCCCGCGACGGGCCGCGCCTCCTTTATGCTGGCGGCTTATGCGTCGCGGCGGCGTGCCTAGCGGCCGAGCAGGATCCAGGCACTGAACATGCCTGCCGCGGCGAAGAACACCCAGTTGGCCAGCACCAGCACCAGGGTGTGGGCGAAGGGTCTGCGGGCCGCGGCTCCCGTCACCCGGACCGGTTCGTCCGAGGCCGGTCCGCGCCGGAACTGGGACCACAGGGAGGTGGCCAGCAGCAGGCAGCCGCCGGCCGCGGCGACCGGAAATGCCGGCAGGGTCAGGAATACTGTGCTGCCCGCCGTCCAAAACAGCAGAAAGTGCGCCAGGGCGACGCCGGCCAGGACAGCCAGCGGGCGGCCGGGCCTTCCCTCGAGGGCCACGGGCAGGTACCGGGGTGCGGCGGCCGCTGCTGCCAGCAGTGTCAGGACCACGCCCAGCCCGCTCACCGTGATGCCGAGGGCGCCTCCGGTGGAGGCTACGGCAGCGGCTACGGCGCAGAAGCCCAGCAGGCCCAGCAGGATGGGCACCAGCAGGTGTGCGGCCAGGCCCGGAGTGGACGCCGTTTCGGCAGCGGGGCGCAGCCGCGTGCGTTCGGGCGTTTCCCTTCCTGCCATGCTCTGCTTCCTCCTTGCCTTGGCTGATAGATCAAAGGTAGCCGCTGGCCGGGCACCCCGCTTCCAAGGGCACCTCCGTGCCGCGGCGTCAACAGCGTGGAAAACTGAATCCACCTTGACGTGCGATCGCTCACACGCATATCCTGAACGAACGGTCGGTAATTATTGGCCGAACGACTTCCGCGGAGCTGTCCGCGGCCCCGTGGAAAACAGTGAGGTGACATCTATGGCTACGCAGACAGAGTTGTACGCAGTCCCGGCCCAGCAGGATGACGACGCAGCCGGACAGGCAGCATTCGATGCGGTCATCGCCGACGATTCGCGGATCGAACCGCGTGACTGGATGCCGGAAGGTTACCGGAAGACCCTGGTCCGCCAGGTTTCCCAGCACGCGCACTCCGAGATCATCGGCATGCAGCCCGAAGCCAACTGGATCACCCGCGCCCCCTCACTGAAGCGCAAGGCCATCCTGCTGGCGAAGGTCCAGGACGAAGCGGGCCACGGCCTGTACCTCTACTCCGCCGCCGAGACGCTCGGGACGCCGCGGGACAAGATGACTGAAGACCTGATCGCCGGCAAGGCGCGCTACTCCAGCATCTTCAACTACCCCACCCGCAGCTGGGCGGACATGGGTGCCATCGGCTGGCTCGTTGACGGCGCGGCCATCTGCAACCAGGTCCCGCTGTGTCGTGCCTCCTACGGCCCGTACGGCCGGGCAATGGTCCGCATCTGCAAGGAAGAGTCCTTCCACCAGCGCCAGGGGTTCGAGATCCTGCTTGAGCTGGCCAACGGCACCGAGGCGCAGAAGCAGATGGCCCAGGACGCCATCAACCGCTGGTACGCCCCGGCCCTGATGATGTTCGGCCCGCCGGATGACGATTCCCCCAACTCCCGCCAGTCCATGGCGTGGAACATCAAGCGCTTCTCCAACGACGAACTGCGCCAGCGCTTCGTCGGCATGATCTACGAGCAGGTCAAGGTCCTTGGCCTGACCCTCCCCGATGACCAGATCCGGTTCAACGAAGAGACCGGCAAATGGGAGCACGGCCCGCTGGACTGGAACGAGTTCAAAGAAGTCCTCGCAGGACGCGGTCCGTGCAACTCGCAGCGGCTGGCCCGCCGCCGCGAAGCACACGAAGACGGCGCCTGGGTGCGCGAAGCAGCGGCCGCCTATGCGGCAAAGCAGGCACGAAAGACAGAGGTGGCATAAGCATGGTTTCCGGTTCGACAACGGGCGACGACGGCACCAAGACGGAGGCGACGTCCGGTTCGGTGGAGCCTGACACGGGCGTCAACGCGGCCTGGCCGCTCTGGGAAGTGTTTGTCCGTTCCTCCCGCGGCCTCTCCCACGTCCACGCCGGTTCGCTGCACGCGCCCGACGCCGACATGGCGCTGCGCAACGCACGCGACCTCTACACCCGCCGCAACGAGGGAGTTTCCCTCTGGGTGGTTCCGGCCGAGGCCATCATCTCCAGTGATCCTGACGCCAAGGGCCAGTTCTTCGAGTCCCCGCAGGGCAAGGACTACCGGCACGCAACGTACTACCGCAAGTCTGAAGGGGTGAAGCACCTGTGAGTACGGACAGCGCCACCCGGATTACCCCGGGCAACGCCCTCCGGCCGGAGGATATCGCCGCGTCGAACGCCAAGGCCCCCGAAGCCGTCGCGGAGTACGCGCTGCGCCTCGGCGACGACGCACTGATCCTGGCCCAGCGCCTGGGTTGGTGGGTTGCCCGGGCTCCTGAACTTGAAGAGGACATTGCCCTCTCCAACATCGCCCTGGACCTGCTCGGCCACGCCCGGTCCTTCCTCACCTATGCGGGCACCGCCTGGGACAAGACCGAGGACGACCTCGCCTACTGGCGCGGCGAAGAAGAATACCGTTCCGCGCACATTGTGGAGCAGGAAAACGGTGACTTCGCCAAGACGATCGCCCGGCAGCTGGTGGTCTCCTTCTTCCAGTACGAGCTCTACACCGCCATGCTCTCCTCCAAGGACGAGACCCTGGCCGCCATTGCAGCCAAGGCCGTCAAGGAAGTCGACTACCACCGGGACCACAGTGCCCAGTGGGTGCTGCGCCTGGGACAGGGAACCGAGGAATCACGCACCCGCATGATCCGCGCGCTCGAACTTACCTGGCCGTACGTGGGAGAGCTGTTCGAGGATGATGACCTGGTCCGCTCCCTCGACGGCATCGCCGTCGCACCCTCCACACTCCGTGCAGCCTTCGACGAGAAGGTCGGCGCGGTGCTGGCTGAGGCCGAGCTCGAAGTCCCCGAGGTGCAGCCTGCACCGGGCGGCGGACGCCGCGGTGAACACAGCGAGTACCTTGGTTACATCCTGGCTGAGCTTCAGGTCCTGGCCCGCCAGCACCCCGGCGCAACCTGGTAACAGCTGTGAACGAGACTGAGGCAGCACCCGCCGTCGACGCCGCAGCCAGTACGCAGCTGCGTCCCGCGGACCCCGCATCAGCGGCAGCGTGGGATGCAGCGGCGACAGTCTGCGACCCGGAGATTCCGGTCCTGACCATCGAGGACCTGGGTGTCCTGCGGGCCGTTCAGGTGCAGCCGGATAACTCGGTGCGGGTGGCCATCACCCCCACCTACTCCGGCTGCCCCGCCATGGACGCGATCCGCGACGACGTCACCGCCGCGCTCCGCGCCGCCGGCTACGGCCCGGTCCAGGTGGACCTGGTCCTGGCGCCGGCCTGGACCACGGACTGGATGAGCGAATCCGGCAAGGCCAAGCTCAACGAGTACGGCATTGCCCCGCCCACCGGCCGGGCCGCTGCCGGACCCGTGCGGCTTGGCCTGAGCGTCAAGTGTCCCCAGTGCTCCTCACTCAACACGCGTGAAATGACACGCTTTGGCTCTACTTCCTGCAAGGCGCTGTACGTCTGCCGCGACTGCCAGGAACCCTTCGACTACTTCAAGGTGCTCTAACCATGACAACCTCCACCACCGAGGCAGGCGCAGCTCCCGCCTCGCGCCGCACCGCCTTCCACCCGCTGACGGTCAGTGCTGTCCGCCGGCTCACCGAAGACGCCATCGAAGTCACCTTCGCGGTTCCCGAAGAGCTGGCCGGTTCCTTCGACTACCTGCCCGGCCAGTACGTCGCCCTGCGCACCACCCTGGACGGGACGGAGATCCGCCGCAGCTACTCCATCTGCGCCGAGCCCCGGCCAGGAGAGATCCGGGTGGCCATCAAGCGGGACCTCGGCGGCAGGTTCTCCACCTGGGCCAACGAAAGCCTCAAGGCAGGAGATGTCCTGGACGTCATGAGCCCCACCGGCGGGTTCATCTCCAAGCACCCCATGACGGCGCTGAACCACCCCGAAGACATCGACGTCACCGATGAGAACGTGTTCGTCGCCGTCGCCGCCGGCTCCGGCATCACCCCGGTGATTTCGATTGCCCGCACCGTCCTCGCAGCGTCGGAGAACGTCCGCTTTGATCTGGTCTACGCCAACAAGGCTGCCATGGACGTGATGTTCCTGGAGGAACTGGCAGACCTAAAGGACAAGTACCCCGCCCGCTTCGCCGTCCATCACGTGCTTTCCCGGGAACAGCGCATTTCCCCGCTGCTCACCGGCCGCATCGACGCGGAGAAGCTCTCCGCGCTCATCGAGTCCGTGCTGCCCACACGCGACGTAGACGAGTGGTTCCTCTGCGGTCCGTTCGAACTCGTGCAGCTGTGCCGGGACACCCTGGCCGAGCGCGGAGTCGAGTCGGAGAAGGTCCGCTTCGAACTCTTCACCACGGGCCAGCCCGGAAAGCCCGAAGGCCAGATCGGCCGCCCGGTCCAGGTGGACCCGTCGGCGGACAACTTCGAGATCAGCTTCCGGCTGGACGGGCTGCAGGGCAAGGTTGCCAGCCCCACCCACGCCCGCGAATCGATCCTGAACGCCGCGCTTCGCGTCCGCCCGGATGTTCCGTTCGCCTGCGCCGGCGGTGTCTGCGGCACCTGCCGCGCCAAGGTTGTCTCCGGCACCGTGGAAATGGAAGAAAACTACGCGCTGGAACCGGATGAAATCGAAAAGGGTTACATCCTGACCTGCCAGAGCCGCCCCACCAGTCCCGAAGTCACTGTCGACTACGACGCTTAGGAGCGAAGCCACCGATGAACGAGCAGAACCAGCCGAAATCCATGGTTGAACTCAGTATTGCCGACGGCGTTGCCGAGGTTGTCCTCAATGCCCCGCAGAAGCTCAACTCGCTGGATGAACAGGCCCTCGCGGACCTCTCCAGGGCCTACGACGACGCCGCTGCCGCCGGGGTGCGGGCCCTCCTGCTGCGCGGGGAAGGCCGGGCCTTCTGCGCCGGACGCGACATCTCCGGCGTCGTGCCGGCCGATGACGACGCGTACGCCTATCTGGGGGACCTGGTAACCCCGCTGCTGAAGAAGATGGCAGCCTTCAAGGCACCCACCTTCGCCGCAGCGCAGGGCGCCTGCCTCGGCGTCGGGCTGGGCCTGCTGGTGGCCACGGATGTCGTCTACGTGGCGGACAATGCGAAGATCGGCTCGCCGTTCGCGAACCTGGGGGCAACCCTGGATTCGGGCGGGCACTGGCTCTTCACCGAACGGCTGGGTGCACACCGCACCCTGGACCTGATTTACACGGCGGACCTGATGAGCGGCACGGAAGCCGTGGCTGCGGGCCTGTTCAGCCGGGTCTTCCCGGCCGATGAGCTGCTGGACAGCACCCGTGCCACTGTTGCCCGCGTTGCCTCCGGCGCCACCGGTGCGTTCCGCGCGTCCAAGGAACTCGTTGCGCAGATCCGCGAGGCCCGCCTGGGCCTGTGGGATTCGGTCGAAGACGAGAACAAGGCGCAGGGCGTGCTGTGTGGCACCGGGGACTACGCCGAAGGCTTCGCCGCCTTCAAGGAAAAGCGCAAGCCGGTGTTCAAGGGCTAGCGTCCCCGTCATCGAGATAGCAGAAACTGCACGATACAGCCCTGTAACGTGCAGTTTCTGCTATCTCGACGGTGACGGGGAGTGGATATTCGACACGGCGTCGAAACTTTGCGAGAATTACAGGGCCGGTTGCGATCCCGCCCGGTACACGGTGCCTGAGGAGGACCGATGACAGCGCGTGCCGCACGCTTGGTGCGCGGCTGGGCCGGAGCATTCGCGGCCACGGCCGTCGCTGCTGCGTCGCACGTGCTTGGCGGCGGGGCAGCTCCCGCACCGGCCCTCGTCCTCTTCTGCCTCGCAGTCTCCGGCATGGTCAGCTGCCTGCTCGCAGGCCGCGGACTTTCCCTCCCCAGGCTCAGCACCGCCGTGGTGCTCAGCCAGGGCCTGTTCCATCTCATCTTCAGCTTCGGCTCCGCCCCGGCCGCCGTGGGCGCAGGTTCCGCCCACGCCCACCACGCAGGCCACTCACTGGCTGGGACCGGAACGGCCGCAGTGACGGCCCCGGCCCACGGTCTCCTGATGTGGCTCAGCCACGCCTTGGCTGCCGTGGCCACGGTGTGGATTCTTGCCCACGGCGAGCGGACGCTCATCCGCCTCATCGAGGCCCTTGGCGTCCGGCCCGGCGCGCTGCTGCCGTTCTTCCGTCCCGCGCATCTTCCCCGCGCCATTGCTTCCGTCCTGGCCGTGCGCCCCCTTGGACTGCGGAACCTCGGCATTCCCCTCCTGGCGTTCCGTCACCGGGGCCCACCTGCTGCATTCGTGTCCAGCTAGGCGCACTCCGCGCACCCACACGAATCCCAGTTCCTTCCCGGAACGGAAAGCAGTCATGCCTACCACTTTCTACCGCCAGGCCCGTACGCGCGCCTCGCTCCTTGCCGCAGCTCTCCTCGCCGCCTTCGCGGCGGTCCTCTTCCTCGCAGCACCGGCACACGCGCACGATGAACTTGTGTCCTCCAACCCGGCCGACGGTGCCGTCCTGGACGCCGCTCCCTCCGAGATCGAACTGGTCTTCAGCTCCGAGCTCATGGACCTGGGCAACCAGGTCATCGTCGAAGACTCCGCCGGGAACAACGTGGCCGAGTCCGAACCGGTGCTCACGCGCGAGACCCTGACCCTGGCCGTCCCCGCCCTGGATGCCGGGGACTACAACGTCAATTGGCGTGCTGTCTCCAGCGACGGGCACCCGATCACCGGCACCTTCAGCTTCACCGTGAACGCATCCGAAGGCGCGGAAACCGCCGCTCCGGAAACTGCAGCCGCGAGCCCGGCAGCCAGCGAAGCCGCCGCCGCCGAAACCGCGTCGCCTGAGGCAGCCACCGCGTCCGACGGGACCTCGTTCGGCCCCATGGGCTGGGTCCTCACCGCGGCCGGCGTCGTCGTTGTTGCCGTGCTGGTGTACGTGATCGTCACGCTGACGAGGAAGCGCCGCGGCACCAGCGCCTAACCGGCGGAACCGGCGCCTTACCAACACCGCCGCTTTTCCGCGGCACTTCCTGCGGCCGTGCTCCGGCGCGGTGCGCACCTTCCCTTTCCCGCGCCCAACAGCGCGGACCGTACCTTTGGAGTACCGAAAACCATGAAGAAGTTCACCCTTGCCGCAGCCGTCCTCGCCGTCTCCGCGGCAGCCCTCACCGGCTGCGGCTCGTCCAGCCCCGCTGCCGAAACGGCCCCTGCCCCGGATGACGCCGCCGCGCTGTCCATGACCGGAGCATGGGCCAAAGCCGCGGAAGCCGGCGGGATGACCGGCGCCTTCGGCACGCTCGAAAACACCGGCGACGAGGACCTCACCGTCGTCTCCGCCAGTTCATCCGCGGCCTCTGCGGTGGAGCTGCATGAAGTGGCAATGGACGACGCCGGCGCGATGGTCATGCGCGAAATCGAAGGCGGGTTCGTTGTCCCCGCCGGAAGCGGGTACCTCCTGGAGCCCGGAGCCAGCCACCTGATGCTGATGGGCCTCACGGACGGACTGCTCGCCGGAGACACCGTGACGATCACCCTGGAGCTGGCTGACGGCTCCACACTGGATGTCGACGCCGTGGCCAAGGACTTTGCCGGCGGAAACGAAAGTTACGGATCCGGTGAAGGCCACGACGCCGGGGGCCACGGATCCGAATCGCACGGATCCGAATCGCACGGGACTGAAACCCACGGGACTGAAACCCACGGGACTGAAACCCACGGGACTGAAACCCACGGGATTGAAACCCGTGGAACCGCGGACCACTGATGGGCATTGAAACCCCGCCTCGGGGAGTGGAGCGGCGGCGGCTGCTCTTCGGCGGTGCCGCAGCGGGCCTGGGAGCGGTTGCGGCTGCCGGCGGCCATCTGGTCGGCAGCAGTGGGTCGGAGCTGGAACGCACGGGCTTGGATCAGTCCGGCAGCAACGGCCGCCGGACGGTTCCGTTCTACGGGCGGCACCAGGCCGGGATAGCCACGCAGCCCGGCGCATACGCTGCTTTCGTCGCCCTGGACCTGCTCGACGGCATTGGCCGGGACCGCATCCGGTCCTGGCTTCGGATGCTGAGCGATGACGCCGCCGCGCTGACCCAGGGTGAACCCGCGCTGGCAGACACCGAGCCGGAGCTGGCCCGGAACCCGGCACGGCTGACGGTGACCTTCGGATTCGGGCCCGGGCTGCTGGCAGCCGCCGCCCCGGAAAAGACCCCGGCCTGGCTGGCTCCGCTGCCCGCCTTCGGCGTCGACAGGCTGGAAGAGCGCTGGAGCGGCGGCGACCTGGTGCTCCAGCTGTGCGCCGACGATCCGATGACGCTGGCCCACGCCCAGCGGATGCTGCTCAAGGACAGCCGGGCATTCGCCGTCGTGCGCTGGGTGCAGCCGGGCTTCCGGCGCGCCTACGGCAGCGAAAAAGCCGGCACCACCATGCGGAACCATTTCGGGCAGGTGGACGGCAGTGCGAACGCGCTGCCCGGAAGCCCCGAATTCGACCGGGTGGTCTGGGGAGACGCAGAGATCCCGGCGTGGCTGGAAGGCGGCACCTCGATGGTGGTCCGGCGGATCGCCATGAACCTGGACACCTGGGACGAGCTCGACCGCCGCGGCAGGGAAGAATCGGTGGGCCGCCGGCTGGACAACGGGGCTCCGCTCACCGGTGAATCCGAACGGGACGAACCGGAATTCGACGCCGTCACAGGGCTGGGCTTCAAGGTCATCCCGGAGTACGCCCACATGCGGCGTGCCCGGCCCGATGATCCGCGCCGGCGGATCTTCCGCCGCGGCTACAACTATGACGCAGCTCCGGAACCTGGCGGCGGCGTCTCCAATGCCGGGCTGATCTTCGTGGCCTACCAGGCGGATGTGGCCCGTCAATTCGTGCCGATCCAGCAGCGGCTGGACAAGCTGGACCTGCTCAACGAATGGACGACGCCGATCGGATCGGCCGTATTTGCCGTTCCGCCGGGCGCAGCGGAGGGCGGATTCGTGGGGGAGGGGCTCTTTACCTAGGGATTGCTCCTCAGCCTGTAGTCCCGCTAGGTTGGAAATATCAGCATGCTGACTAAATGTTTCCTCCCTTGCGGGACATCACCGAAAGGCCACGATGACGCAAAGCTACGATCCGAACAATGACCCAGCCAATCCGGACAAGCCCAAGGAAGCTGACCACGCTGCCGCGCAGAAGGGGCCCGATACCCAGGAGGGTACCGGCAACCACGCCGGAAGCGGTGAGAAGGGCCGTCGGGTGAATCCTGATCCGGCTGAAGGCAACATCACCGGCCTTGAGCCCGGCGGCGGAGTTCCGCCGGGAGAGACCCCTCCTGCTGAGGATCAGATGAGCATGGATCAGGGGCACGACGAGAACTAGCGTCCCCTCAACCTCAATCGAGATGACAGAAACTGCCCGTTTGGAGCTCCAAACGGGCAGTTTCTGTCATCTCGATGAAGAGGAAAACGGGCGGGTCAGCGGACGTCGAGGTCCTCGAAGACGAGGAAGGTTTGCGTGTCCAGGACCCCGGGGGCGGACTGCAGCTGGTCAAAGATGACCTGCCGCAGGTGCAGGTTGTCCTCGGCCCGGACCAGCAGGATCACGTCGAAGGTCCCGCCGACCAGGGCTACGTGGTGGACCTCCGGGATTCTGCGCAGGAACTCCTTGAGCTCCCGCCAGGACTGCTGGCGGACCTTCATGGTGACGTACGCGCTGGACCGCAGTCCGGCCTTGACCGGATCCACCAGTGCCGTGAACCGGGTCAGGACACCGGATCCGGTCAGTTTGGAGATGCGTGAGTAGGCGTGCGCCCGGGAAATGTGGACCGCTTCCGCCACGGCACTGACTGAAGCGCGGCCGTCCTTCGTGAGTTCCTCCAGGATCCGCTTGTCGATCTCATCCAATGCCGCCTGTGCCTGGGCCATAGTGTCTACGTCCTTCAAAGTAATCCAGCTCACTTTTGCAACTTGTCCATCACAATACGCAGAGCGATACAGAAAATCTAGGATTTCCGTCCGCAGTAGATGCGAATCGTCCAGTTCCGCATACTGGGCTTACAGAAATTCCATCCACGCTGGAGGGTCCGGGACGCCCGGAAACCCCTCCGGCATCCGCCGCGGCAGACGGAGATTCCCATGACAATTCCCACCGGCAACACACACGCCGGGTCCGCAGAAGGCATGCGGCCGGAGGGCAACGAGGACCGCACCGCCACCATGCTGCCCTCCGCCGAACCCGTCCAGCTGATCGACGCCGACGGCACCCACCGCCACAGCGAAAAGTACCCGCTGCCCGACGGCGAGGCCCTGAAGGCGGCCTTCGAAGGGCTGGTCTCCGGACGGCGCATCAACGACCAGGCCAATGCCCTGGTCCGCCAGGGGCGCCTGGCGGTCTACCCTTCCTCCCACGGGCAGGAAGCGTGCCAGGTGGCCGCTGCCGCAGTGCTCGCTGAAGGCGACTGGCTGTTCCCGACCTACCGCGACACCGTCGCCGTCGTCCACCGCGGGGTGGATCCGCTGCAGGTGCTGACTCTGCTTAAGGGTGACTGGCACGCCGGATACGACCCGTACGAGCACAACGTGGCACCGCAGGCGACTCCGCTTGCCACCCAGCTGCTGCACGCCGTCGGCGTGGCCCACGCGGCCAAGCTGCGCGGGGAAAACACCGTTGTGCTGGCCATGTGCGGCGACGGCGCCACCAGTGAAGGCGACTTCCACGAGGCCCTGAACTTCGCCGCCGTGTTCCACGTTCCGGTGGTGTTCTTCGTGCAGAACAACGAATACGCCATCTCCGTTCCGCTGAAGAACCAGAGCGTCGCCCCGTCCCTGGCGCACAAGGCCATCGGCTACGGCATGCCCGGCGAGCGGGTGGACGGCAATGATTCCGCGGCCCTGCTGGCCGTGCTGGGCGCTGCCGTCGAGCGGGCCCGTGAAGGCGGCGGCCCGGCCCTGGTCGAGGCACATACCTACCGCATGCAGGCCCATACCAACGCCGACGACGCTACCCGCTACCGCTCCGACGAGGACGTTGCCAAGTGGGTTCCGCGTGACCCGCTGACCCGGCTGCGCACCTACCTCACGGGACTGGGGATGCTCGACGACGATGCCGAGGAAACCATGCGGGCAGCTGCCGAGACGGTCGCCGCACGCATCCGGGACGGCCTGAACACGGACACCGTGCCCGAGCCCATGGACCTCTTCAACTTCGTCTATGACACCCGCACCCCGCAGCTCGCCGAGCAGGCCGCGCTGCTCGCAGACGAGCTCTCCCGGGCACAGGACTAAACAGGAGCCACCAATGACAGTCACAGCACAGGCGCCTGCGCCCGAAGAGACCCGCGCCAGCCTGACCTTCGCCAAGGCCCTCAATACCGCCCTGGCCGACGAAATGGCCGCGGATTCAACCGTGGTGATGTTCGGTGAGGACGTCGGCCCGCTGGGCGGCGTCTTCCGCATCACCGACGGCCTGACCGAACGCTTCGGCGAGGAACGCTGCTTCGATACGCCGCTGGCCGAATCGGGCATCATGGGCATGGCCGTGGGCATGGCGATGAACGGGATCCGTCCGGTTGTCGAGATGCAGTTCGACGCGTTCGCCTACCCCGCCTTTGAGCAGGTGGTCAGCCACGTTGCCAAGATGTCCAACCGCACCCGCGGCAAGGTGAAGCTGCCCCTGGTCATCCGCATTCCGTACGCCGGCGGAATTGGCGGCGTGGAGCACCACTGCGACTCCTCCGAGTCCTACTACGCCCACACCCCCGGCCTGACCGTCCTGGCTCCGGCCACCGTTGCGGATGCTTACACTATGCTGCGCGAGGCCATCCGCTTCCCGGACCCGGTGGTCTTCCTTGAACCCAAGAAGCTCTACTGGACCAAGGAGGACGTTGATCTCGCAGCACTGCGGGCGCCCTTCGAGGACAGTGCTCCGGCTGCGGGCGCCGCGATCGGCAAGGCAGCCGTTGCCCGCGAAGGCACCGACGCCACACTGATCGCCTATGGGCCTTCCGTTTCAACGGCGCTGTCCGCCGCGGAAGCCGCCGCTGCCGAAGGCCGCAGCCTGGAAGTCATCGACGTCCGCAGCATCGTTCCCTTCGACGATGAGACGGTGTGCGCTTCGGTGCGCAAGACCGGCCGGGCCGTCGTCATCTCCGAAGCGCCCGGCTTCGCGTCCGTCGCCTCCGAAATCGTGGCCCGTGTGCAGGAGCGCTGCTTCCATTCCCTCGCGGCGCCCGTGCTGCGCGTAACCGGCTTCGACATCCCGTACCCGGCACCGAAGCTGGAGCACTTCTTCCTGCCCGGCGTGGACCGGATCCTGGACACCGTTGATGAACTGCAGTGGGAGGACAAGTGAGCGTGCGTACTTTCCTGCTCCCGGACCTGGGAGAAGGCCTGACCGACGCGGAACTGGTGAACTGGCTCGTCGCCGAAGGGGACACCATAGCGGTGGACCAGCCGGTTGCCGAGGTGGAAACGGCCAAGTCGCTGGTGGAAGTCCCCTCACCCTTCGCGGGCGTGGTGCAGACCCTGCACGGCGCTGCGGGGGAGAGCATCGACGTCGGCAAGCCGCTGATCTCGGTGCGCACGACGGCGGACGCTCCGGCGCCCGGAGAGACCGCACCAGCTGCGCCGGCTGACCCGGATCCTGCCGGGGAAGCCTACCGGCAGGAGGAGCGCGCGGGGTCTGGCAATGTGCTGATTGGCTACGGCACTCCCGATCATGGCAGCCATGGCACCAACCGCCGCACCCGGGCGCCGCGCCGCGCTGCGGCCGCGCAGACCGTCGCCGCGGCCACCCCGTCAGCACCGGCACCCGCACCCGCAGCTGCAGCAGTCGCAGTCGCCGACCCGGCTCCCGCGACGTTCGAAGCTCCGCGGTGCATCTCTCCGCTGGTCCGCCGCCTGGCCCGTGAATCCGGCATCGCACTGCGCTCCGTGCATGGCACCGGGCGCGACGGCCTAATCCTGCGCCGTGACGTTGAACTGGCTATCGGCGGCGGCTCAGCTCCCGCCCAGGCACCAGCACCCGTCCCCGCCTCCCCGGCAGCGCCCGCGGCCGGGGATACGGATCCCCGTTCCGGCCTGGCCGTGACGTCCCGCACCCCGGTGAAGGGACTGCGCCGCACCGTGGCCGCGAACCTCAGCGCCAGCCGCAGCGAGATCCCGGAAGCCACCGTCTGGGTGGACGTGGATGCCACTGCGCTGCTGGAACTGCGTGCCGGTCTCAAGCGCCGGGACCCGGAGAACACCCCTGGCCTGATGGCGTTCCTGGCCCGGTTTACGCTGGCCGGTCTGCGCCGGTTCCCGGAACTGAACACCCGTTACGTGGCAGGTGCAGGTCCGGACGCCGAGCTGGTGGCCTTCGACGGCGTGAACCTGGGCTTCGCCGCGCAGACCGACCGCGGGCTGATGGTCCCCTCCATCCGGCACGCCGAGAAGCTCAGTGCCCGGGAACTTGACGCGGAGATCCGCCGGCTGACGGCGTCGGCCCGCACCGGCGCCGCCACCCCGGCGGAACTGACCAGCGGAACCTTCACGCTGAACAACTACGGGGTCTTCGGGGTAGACGGCAGCGCCGCGATCATCAACTATCCGGAGTCGGCGATCCTGGGCATCGGGCGCATCATCGACAAGCCCTGGGTGGTGGACGGGCAGCTGGCCGTGCGGAAAATGACCGAGCTGACCCTGGTCTTCGACCACCGGGTGTGCGACGGCGGCACGGCAGGCGGGTTCCTCCGTTACGTCGCGGACGCAATAGAGAACCCGGGCAGCGTCCTGGCTGACCTGTAACCGCCGGCACACGGTAGGTTGGTTAGCGCAGATACCTGAAGGATGGATGCCATGACCCAGACCAACCCGCAGACCGCCGACGACTGGCTGGAGCTGGCGCCGCACACCTATGTGCGGTCCAGTCCGGGCTGGGGAATGAACTCCGGCCTGGTCATCGGGCAGGAACGGGCTCTGCTGGTGGACACCGGTGCCGGTCCAATCCAGGCGAAAGCGCTGCTGGACGGCATCCGGAAGCTGACCGACCTGCCGGTGACCGCCGTGAATACCCACGCACACTACGACCACTTTTTCGGCAATGCCTACCTGCTGGAGAACGGCGTCGAAGAGATCTGGGCGACCAGCGGGTGCGCCCGGGTGATCGCCGCAACCGGCGAGGAACAGCGGCCCTCAGTCGCCGCCGTCGAACCGGACATGGCCGCGGGAACCGGGCCGGGAACCGCCGTCGCGGCGCCGCAGAAGCTGGTTGAAGGTGCCCCGGTGGACCTGGATTTGGGCGGAATGTCCGTGACCCTGTTCTACCTCGGCCGCGGCCACACCGACCATGACCTGCTGGTGGGCGCGCCGGACGTGCTCTTCGCCGGGGACCTGGTGGAGCAGGGCGCCGATCCAAACTTCGGCGACTCCTATCCCAAGGACTGGATCCGCACTCTGGGAAAGATCACCGCGCTGGAAGACCTGTACAGCACGGTGGTGCCCGGACACGGCAAGCCGGTGGACATGGACTTCGTGACCACTCAGATGAACAAGATGCGCACCGCCGTCGCCGTGACGCGCAGTGCCATGGACCAGGCCTCAACTGACATGACCAAGGCCATCCCCATTCTTCCCTACGGACCGGAGCAGTCCCGGACGCTGCTGACCAGGCTGCGCACCCTGGCACGCTGGAAGTGGCTGAAGCAATAGATACCTTCAGCCTGCGGAGCATCGCAGTACCGGCCTTTGGGCCCACCGTGCTGTACGGCACCGCCATCGGGGCGATCCTCCCGGTCGTTGCGCTGACTGCCCGCGACCTCGGCGCGACCGTTGCCCTCGCAGCCGCGATCGTCACGCTCACCGGCATTGGGTCCCTGCTCACCAACGTTCCGGCCACGCTGGTCACCACCCGGTTTGGGGAGAAATGGGCGCTGGCCGGTGCGGCGGGCTGGTGCGCGCTGGCGATGGTGCTGGCTGCGTCCGTTCCGGTGCTCTGGGTCTTCGCGCTATCCGTCTTTATGGTGGGCATGGCCGGTGCAGTGTTTGGGCTCGCCCGGCAGAGTTTCGTCACTGAAGCAGTGCCCCTGCATTTTCGTGCACGGGCGCTTTCAACACTGGGCGGGTCCAACCGCATAGGCGTGTTCATCGGTCCGTTTGCCGCCGCCGGAGCGATGTCCTTTGCCGGGACCTCCGGCGCCTACTGGGTAGGCGCCGCAGCCGCCTTCGCTGCCGGCCTGCTGAGCCTCACCGTGCCGGACCTGAGCGTCCGGACGCCTCGGCCCGGGAAAGCCCGGCCAGGACGGAAGGAGGAACTGGAGGACGCGGTGGCTCCGCCCACTATCGGCTCCATCCTCCGCAGCCACTCACGGATCTTTGGCACGGTTGGCATTGGTGTGCTCCTGATTGCTGCGGTCCGCGCTGTCCGGCAGGCCGTCATCCCCCTCTGGGCCCAGCACCTGGGGATAGACCCCGCCCAGACGGCCCTGATCTACGGCATCTCGGCCGGCATCGACATGCTCATCTTCTATCCCGCCGGCCGGGTCATGGACCTGCGCGGCCGCCGTGCCGTGGCCGTACCGTGCATGCTGTTCATGGCCGCCGGGCTGGGACTGCTGCCGCTGACCTCCACGCCGCTGCAGCTGCTGCTCGCCGCGCTGCTGATCGGGTTCGGCAACGGCATCGGCTCCGGAATCGTCATGACGCTGGGCGCTGATTTCTCCCCGCATCCGGGCAGGCCCCAGTTCCTGGGACTGTGGCGGCTGCTTTCGGATATCGGCATCCTCAGCGGGCCCGGCCTGCTGTCCCTTGTCACGGCGCTTATCTCGCTGTCCGCGGGGATTGCGGCGACCGCCGTCATGGGCCTGGCAGGTGCGGCCGTCCTCTGGCGGTACGTGCCCAGGGGCCGACGGCCCGGTTCCTAGCGGTCTGCGGTTTCTAGCGGTCTCCGGCCTGCTGGGTGAACAGCCAGGAGCCGAGGGCCGCAAGCACGTAGCCCACTCCAAGGATCAGGCTCAGTCCGCACCAGAAGAACAGCGGACGGCTGTCCAGCCCGGCAACCCCGGTGCCCCAGTTGGCGTACGCATACAGGGCCGCGCACAGCGCCAGGAAGACCAGCCCCGCCGCGGCGGACAGGCCGGTCCAGAGCCGCCCGCCCGCCCCGCGGCTGCCCGCCGGAAGGGTGTTCCATTCCCGGTTGGTGCGCATCATCACCAGCCCGCCCAGCAGCGTGCAGGCCGAGACCACAAAGAAGGCGGCAACGACGTCGGCCGGCCTGTGCCAGAGGTTGAAGAACGTGGCGGAGCCGGCGAGCATCGCGCAGGTGCCGCCCAGGGACGCCACGGCCGGACGCCAGCGCGGCGAGGAGACCAGGAACACGGCTGCCATGGCGGAGGCAGCCATGGTGGTGTGGCCGGAGGGCAGGGAATTGAAGGCCAGCGTGACGACGCCGCGGTCCGGCCGGTCAAGCAGCAGGTTCTTCAGCAGCTGCGTGGCCAGGTTGGCGCCGGCCATGGTGGCAATGGCAATGACTGCAGGAGAGACCCTGCGGCGGTAGATGGCAACCGCGGCGATGACAGCGAGGGCGATGAACACCGAAGCCAGCGGCAGGCTGTCCAGAATCTTCAGCACCGGAAGGCGGGATCCCGGTGCCACCTGCTCCGCTTCGACCCACGCCGACTCGTCTGCCAGCTGGCCCGTAGTCGTTCGGACGAAGCCGAAGTAGGTTACGGCCGCGCCCGCAGCCGCCAGCAGTGCCGCGAAAAGGAAAAGTGCAGGGTTATGCCCGGCCCGGCGCCGGACGGGCTGCCTTTCGTTTAGGAGATTGCGCGTATCCATCCTCTCCAGCGTGCCATACCTCGGTGCGGG
>NZ_JADKYW010000005.1:396225-589381 GCF_015355785.1 Arthrobacter gandavensis | reverse complement strand
GGGGGGGGGGCAGTGGCAGGCGCCGGGCCAAAGACGTTCGGTCCGGCGCCCGATTGGACCGGCGCGGTAGGCTGGCCGGGTGGAAAAGACCATCCCGTCACTGTCCGAACTGCAGGAAAATGCCCATGTTGTCAGGCTGCCAATGCGGGTGAAGTTCCGCGGCATCCTGCACCGCGAAGCGCTGGTTTTCCGCGGCCCGGCAGGTTGGGGCGAGTTCTCGCCCTTCCCGGAGTACGGCGAGCAGGAGGCAGCCGCCTGGCTGGCAGCAGGCATCGAGGCAGCCTGGGATGGGTATCCGGAACCGGTGCGCAGCTCGGTGCCCGTTAACGGCACCGTGCCCGCCGTGAACGTGGAACAGGTAGAAAAGGTCCTGTCCCGGTTCGGCGAGGTCCCCGCGGTGAAGGTCAAGGTAGCCGAACGCGGGCAAAGCGTCGCCGAGGACCTGGCCCGCGTGGCTGAGGTGCGCCGGCTGCTGCCGCACGCCGGGATTCGGGTTGACGCCAATGGCGGCTGGGACGAAGCAAGCGCCGTCGCTGCCCTTGAGGCACTGGCCGATGCGGGCCTTGAATACGCGGAGCAGCCCGTTGCCGGCATCCCCGGACTCAGGGCCGTGCGCCGGGAACTCCGGCGCCGGGGTATTCCGGTGCTGGTCGCTGCCGACGAGAGCGTTCGCAGGGAGACCGATCCGCTGCTGGTGGCGCGCGAGGACGCTGCGGACCTGATCATTGTGAAGGCTGCGCCGCTCGGCGGGGTGCGCCGTGCTCTGGACCTGGTGGCAGCGGCCGGGCTCCCCGCCGTCGTCAGTTCCGCACTGGACACGTCCGTGGGTATCCGGGCCGGAGTTGCGCTCGCAGCCAGCCTGCCGGACCTTCCCTACGCCTGCGGGCTGGGAACACTGTCCCTGATGGAAGGAGACGTCACCGGCGAGCCGCTGGTGCCCGACCGCGGCGCGCTGGCAGTGCGCGAGGTGCCGGTGTCGGAGGAGCTGCTGGAACGTTACGCGGCGGATCCGACCCGCCGGCAGTGGTGGCTGGACCGGCTGGCGCGGGTGCACGCACAGCTGGCTTTCCCTGCTGCCTGACGGCGTCTCGGGCAGGACGCCGCCAAAGAAGGGCGGGGATCCACCCTCATGCGTCGAAACGGGCGGGGCGGGGAGGTTGAAGTGACAGTATGGAGACGTGACCGGATCCTCCTTGTCCTCCAGCCAGCTGTCAGCCGCTAAAGGCGTTTCCCTCAGTTCCCTGCAGGCGGCACGGTCGGCCATCGCGGCCCTTGCCCGCACCGGCGTCCGTGATGTGGTCCTCGCGCCCGGGTCCCGCAGCGCGCCCCTGGCGTATGCGCTGGCCGAGGCCCAGTCGCAGGGGCTGGTCCACGTGCACGTCCGCATCGACGAGCGCGTCGCGGGTTTCACCGCCCTCGGACTCGCCCGGGGCGGGGCACGCCCCGCGGCGGTCGTGACGACGTCGGGAACCGCCGTCGGCGAGCTGGTGCCGGCCGTCATGGAAGCCCACCACGCCGGTGTCCCGCTGGTGGTGCTCTCCGCGGACCGTCCGGCGGAGCTGCACGGAACCGGAGCGAACCAGACCACCGTCCAGGACGGCATTTTCGGCCGGTTCCCGGCAGCCGCGGCGGACGTCGAAGCCGGAATGGATCCCTCCGGACCCATCGCCGCCGCCTTTGCCAAGCTCGGCGGAGCCGTCCCCGCCGGCCCGGTCCACATCAACCTGCAGTTCCGTGATCCACTGGTTCCCACGGAGGCGGACGCGGTCGACGCCGCACCGCAGGGTACCTTCGGGACGCTGCCGGCGGCCGCTGCCGAGGAAACCCCGGGGGCGCTTGCGGTGCTGGGAGGGACACGCCGCACGGTGGTCATCGCCGGGGACGGGGCGGGCGAGGCGGCGGCGATCTTTGCGCGCCGTGCCGGCCTGCCGCTTCTGGCCGAGCCGTCCTCCAACGCGCGTTTTGGCCCGAACTCCATTACCGCATACCGGCTGCTTCTGCAGGATCTGGGACCGGAGATAGAACGGGTGGTCGTCTTCGGGCGGCCCACCCTCTCCCGGCCGGTGTCCGCGCTGCTGGCCAGGCCCGACGTGGAGAAAGCGCTCTATGTGCCTCGGCCGGTGAACTGGTTTACGCCCGGGAAACGGCCTGAGACCATCGTCTCGGACCTCGCCTCCCTTCTCGCCTTCGCCGGACGGGGAGCGCCCGGGTGGCTTGAAGAATGGAAGCGGGCTTCTAACGCTGCCGCTGACGCTATCCAGGACCTGCTGGCCGGGGAGCAGCAGCTCAGCGGACTCCACGTCGCCGGGCTGGTGTGGAACAACTCTGACGCCAACCTCGTGCTCGGCTCCTCCAACACCATCCGCGATGTGGATCTCGTCGCCGCAGGCGGCTGGCACCCGCTGGATGTGTACGCCAACCGCGGGCTGGCCGGCATTGACGGAACCATCTCCACCGCGTCCGGCATCGCGCTGGCGAACGGGATTCCCACCCGCCTGCTGCTCGGCGACCTTACCTTCCTGCATGACGCCGGGGGCCTGCTCCTGGGAGACGGCGAGGCCGAGCCCGATCTGCAGCTGGTGGTACTGAACGACGCAGGCGGCGGTATTTTCACCACGTTGGAGCACGGCGAACTGGGCGAACGCGAGGAGTACCGCGACGTCGTGGAGCGTTTCTTCGGCACCCCGCACCGGGCGGACCTCGGCGCCCTCGCGGCCGGTTACGGCGTGCGGCACCAGCGGGTGGGCACCGCCGGCGAGCTGGAAGGCGCGCTGCGGGAACCCGTGCGCGGCAGGTCCGTAATCGAGGTGCGTGTGGAGCGCTCGGGCCTGCGTGCCCTGCACCGGCGGGTGCAGGAAGCGGTACGCAACGCCTTGGGCTAGAAGACGCAGCTTCCTCGGCCGGATACGGACCCCTGGCCAGGACGCAGCGCCGCCGGCTCACGTGAAACTGCACCGAAAATGGCTGTGGCACGCACCGGAAAAGGTGCAGGCCACAGCCATCAGGTATAGGGGCTAGAGAACCTTGGAGAGGAAGGACTGCGTCCGTTCGTGCTGCGGGTTGCCCAGCACAGCCTCCGGTGCTCCCTGTTCCACGACGACGCCGCCGTCCATGAAGACCACCCGGTCGCCAACTTCGCGGGCGAAGCCCATCTCATGGGTCACCACCATCATGGTCATGCCTTCCCGGGCCAGCTGGCGCATGACCTCCAGGACGTCGCCGACCAGCTCCGGATCCAGCGCGGAGGTTGGCTCGTCAAAGAGCATCATGTCCGGGTCCATAGACAGGGCGCGGGCAATGGCCACGCGCTGCTGCTGGCCGCCGGAGAGCTGGGACGGGAATGCCTTGCCGCGGTCCGCCAGGCCAACCTTCGCCAGGTTCTTCATTGCCGTCGCCTCAGCCTCGGCCTTGCCGCGCTTCTTGGCGCGGCGCTGGGCCAGGGTCAGGTTCTGCAGCACGTTCAGGTGCGGGAAGAGGTTGAACTGCTGGAATACCATGCCGATCCGGGTCCGGACGGCGTCCAGGTCCGTTTCCGGATCCGTGATGTCCGTCCCCTCGACCCGGATGGTGCCCGTGGTAGGTTCCTCCAGCCGGTTCACGCAGCGCAGCAGGGTGGACTTGCCGGAACCGGACGGGCCGATCACACAGACGACTTCGCCCTGGTTGACGTGGAAGTCGATGCCTTTGAGGACCTCGTTGTCACCGAAGGACTTGTGCAGGTTCCGGACCTCAATGGCGGGGTGTCCTGCGGACGGGGTAGGTGCAGGTGTGCTCACGCTGGGCTACCGGCCTCTCTGGTTGTGGCGTTCGAGTTTGGCGACCAGCTGTGTCAGCGGCAGGGTGATGATCAGGTACATGATCGCAGCCAGGACCAGCGGGGTGGAGTTGGCGTTCTGCGAGACCGAATCCCGGGCAAAGGTGGTCAGCTCCCGGTCCTGCATCGCCATGCCCGCAATGAACAGCAGGGAGGTGTCCTTGATCAGGATGACCAGCTCATTGGTCAGCGGCGGCGTGATGATGCGGAAGGCCTGGGGCAGGGTCACGGAGACCATGGTCCACGCCGGGCCCATGCCCAGCGAACGGGCAGCTTCGGTCTGTCCTGCCGGTACAGCCTGGATGCCTGCACGGATTGTCTCGGCAATGTAGGCGCCGGACACCATAATCAAGGCGATCAGGCCGGCTCCCGCGTTGCCTCCGGGCGGACGCCAGGAGAAGGCGATCGGGACGGCGAAGGCCATTGCGAAGATCACCAGCAGGGCGGGCAGGCCGCGGAAGATCTCGATGTAGATGGTTGCCGCCCACCGGTAGGGACCTACCGGGGAGAGCTTCATCAGGGCCAGGATCAGGCCCAGGATCAGGCCGCCGATGAACGCGATGATCGTGTAGACGATCGTGTTCTTGACGGCGACCGTGATGATGGTCGGGAAGGCCGCGCGGGCCACCTCCGGGTCGAAGAAGTTCACGCCGATGGCCTGCCAGTCAGCAAGCAGGACTACGGCAACAACTGCCAGGACGAAGACGGCGTACAGGATGCCCCGGGTGAGGCGTCTGCGGGTGGACGGTTTCAAGTAAAGGCCTTCCGCGGAAGTTTAGGGCCGTCCCGGGCGGGATGTGCCAGGGACGGCCGTGGGTCAGTCGGTGTTATTCGGTGAAGTACTTGTCGTAGATTTCCTGGTACTTGCCGTTGTCACGCAGTTCGGCCAGCTGCTCATTAACGCCGGACACGAGTTCTTCGCTCGCGTTCTTGGCCATGGCGAAGCCATAGGATTCATCCGTCTCGAACTTCGCGGCGATGGTGAATGCGCCCTCCTGCGTGTGTCCCAGGTTCACGGGGAGGTCCTGCAGCACGGCGTCGACATTCCCTGCCTGCAGCGCGGGGAAGAGCTCGGCGTCCGACGGGTAGGAGATGATCTCTGCGTCGGCGGCGTTGTCCCTGGCATAGGCCTCGCCGGTGGTGCCCTGCTGGACTCCAACCTTCTTGCCTGCGAGGTCTTCGATGCCGGTGATGTCCGAGCCTTCGGGCACCAGGATGGACTGCAGCGAATCGTAGTAAGGATCTGAGAACGTCAGGTTCTTCTGCCGCTCTTCGGTGATGGTCATGGCACTGGCACCCAGGTCGCACTGTCCGGCGGCCAGGACGGTGCCGCCCTGCAGGCCGTCAAAGCCGACGTCCTGAATGGAGGCTTCCAGGCCCATGCCGGAGGCGATTTCCTTGATGAGGTCCATGTCGAAGCCCACGTACTCGCCGTTTTCCTCGTATTCGAAGGGCGGGTAGGGAATGTCTGAACAGACGGTGAGTTTGCCTTCGGAAACCAGGTTCATTCCCGAATCGGATGCGTTGTCGCTGCCGCCGCCGCAGGCCGAGAGGGCAAGGGCGGACAGTGCCGCAGCGGCCAGGACGGAGGATCGTGCTTTGTACGGCATGGATTGGTACCTTCTCTTGGTGCCGGGCAGGACCGTCTGCGGTCCCGAACGTTGTTGGTAAGCAGTCTCGATTGTACGCATCCATTACGTTTCGGGTGCCGCAGCTCACAACGCGGGGCGTGCCCTTTACAGCAGACGGCGCTGGCCTGTGTGCCAGGCCGGCGCCGTCGTGCAGCAGCAGATGGGCTATTCGGTGAAGTACCTGTCGTAGATTTCCTGGTACTTGCCGTTGCTGCGCAGCTCTGCCAGCTCTGCGTTGACGGCAGCCACGAGGTCTTCGCTTCCGGTCTTCTTCATGGCGAAGCCGTACACTTCATCGGTTTCATACGTCGCGGAGATGGTGAAGGCACCGCCGTCGGTGTGGTCAAGGTTGACGGGCAGGTCCTGGAGGACGGCATCGATATTGCCTGCCTGCAGGGCGGGGAACAGTTCGGCGTCGGACTGGTAGGAGACGATTTCGGCATCGCCGGCGTTCTCCCGGGCGTAGGACTCACCGGTGGTGCCCTGCTGCACGCCAATCTTCTTGCCGGCCAGGTCCTCGAGGGACTGCACGGAGGAGCCCTCGGGAACCAGCAGCGACTGGAGCGAATCGTAGTACGGGTCGGAGAAAGCAAGCTTGTCTGCCCGCTCGTCCGTGATGGTCACTGCGGCGGCAATCAGGTCACACTGGCCGGCGGCCAGGACGGTGCCGCTCTGGAGCCCGTCAAAGCCGACGTTCTGCAGCTCCCAGTCCAAGTCCATGCCGGCAGCGATTTCGCGCGAGAGATCCATGTCGAACCCGGCGTAGTCCCCGTTGTCATCTACGTATTCGAAGGGCTGGAACGGCAGGTTGGAGCAAACAGTCAGCGTGCCGTCATTGACCAGTCCCAGGCCGGACTCGTCAGCTGAACCGGACCCCGAGCCGCAGGCTGCGAGGCTGAGGGCACCGACGGCCAGGACAGCGGCGGCGGCTTTGCGTGCTTTGTGGTGCATTGGGTTAGAACCTCAGGTCGAAACGGAGCTTTCGGCTCCGGTGGGGGCAGGAGAAGACGGCAGAAAGCCGTGCTTACGGGAATAAATTGTACGCGCCGCTCAGGAAGCCTGGCCGGAGAGGACCCGGGCACGGTCCAGTCCCAGGGCCTCGAGCATGGGACGGAACTTTGACCAGGTTTCCTCCAGCTCCGCGGCCGGGTTGGAACCCGATACGATCCCGCAGCCCGCGAAGAGGCGGACAGCCTGGGGGTCTTCGATCACGGCACCGCGCAGTGCAATACCCCATTCCCCGTTGCCGGCGCCGTCGAACCAGCCAACGGGACCGGCATACGGGCCGCGGTCCATGTGTTCAAGTTCACTGATCAGCTCTCCGGCAACGCTGGTGGGATACCCGCAGACAGCGGCCGTCGGATGCAGTGCTTCGACCAGGTCCAGCGAGCTTGGAACACCGCCGCCTGCTGTCCGCAGCTCGGCGGTGACATCCGAGGCAAGATGCCAGACGTTGGGCAGCTCCAGGACAAACGGCTCACTGTGCGAGGTCATGGAGGAGGTGAACGGTTCCAGCCGGGTGGTCACCGAGTCGATGGCGATCGCATGTTCGTGCTGCTGCTTCTCCGAGCCGGCCAGGACCCGCTTGGCATAGTCCGGATCATCCAGCGGGGCAGTGGCACGGTCCAGGGTGCCGGCCAGGACACGGGCACGGGCCTTGCCGTCCTCCACCTTTATCAGCATTTCCGGTGTGGAGCCGATGAGCCCGTCCACGGAGTAGGTCCAGCAGCTCTCGTAGCGCAGCGCGAGTTCCCGCAGGACCTGCGCCGTCGCGATGGGAGCGGGGAGGCTGGCAACGATGTCCCGCGCCAGCACGATCTTGCTCAGTTCTCCGGCCGCAATGTGGGCCACGGACCGGGCGACCGCGTTCTTCCACTCGGATTCGGAAAGCATCCCCGGAAGGATGGTGTCGCTGCCAAGGGACATCGAGTCAGCGGAAATCTCTTCAAGGTAACCGGCGAGGGCAGTGGCCACGGAGTCACGGTCCAGGACGGCATTCGGGTCGAGAGTGGTCTGCGTGACCCAGGCAGTGCCGTTGCGGGAGCCGACAATGATTTCCGGCACCACTACGCGGGAGAGGAAGGGGGAGCGCTTGGAGAAAGCGAAGGAGCCGAAGGCGGCCAGTCCGGTTCCGGGAACCTGTACCTGGTCCTCAACCTGAGCGCCGGTGAGGACGGCGTTCCACCAGTTACGGGCGGAGTCGAAACGGTCCGGGCCGGTGGAGGTGTGGCGCAGGACTTCTCCGAATCCCACCAGGCCTTCGCCGTGGCGGATCCAGCAAAGCTGGTCGTTGCGGACCAGGTACTCCAGCAGCCCGACGGCGGCCGACGGCACGCCCAGGGGAATCGTGAGGGAACGCAGGGTGGTCATAATGCCTCCAACCCTACTCCGCCTCCCCGGCAGCCCCACATCCCGGAGCGCGGGCAGCGTCAGGCAACACACGGGTATGTGGCCAAAGACAAACCGCCGCACGCCGGTTCGGCGGCCTGCGCTTTGTTTGAGACAATGAGCGGGTGAAGCGCGCAACTTTGGAAAAACGCCCCGATGAAGTCGCTGCCATGTTTGATGAGGTGGCCCCCAAGTACGACATCGTCAACGATGTGCTGTCCATGGGCCAGACCCGCCGCTGGCGGCGCCTGGTGGTCGACGCCGTCGGCGCCCGTCCGGGGTCCCGCGTGCTGGACCTCGCAGCCGGCACCGGCACCTCCAGCGAGCCCTATGCAGACGCCGGCGTTTCGGTTGTTGCCTGCGACTTCTCCCTGGGAATGCTCAAGGTGGGCAAGCGCCGCCGCCCGGACATCGACTTCGTCGCCGGAGACGCCACTAACCTGCCCTTCGAAGACGACTCCTTCGACGCCACGACCATTTCCTTTGGCCTGCGCAACGTCAACGAGCCGAAGAAGGCCCTGGCAGAGATGCTCCGCGTGACCAGGCCCGGCGGCAAGCTGGTCATCGCCGAGTTCTCCTCGCCGGTTGTTCCGCTGTGGCGGACGATGTATACCGAATACCTGATGCGCGCCCTGCCGCCGATTGCACGCAAGGTGGCTTCGAACCCGGATGCCTACGTCTACCTCGCCGAGTCGATCCGCGCCTGGCCGAACCAGGACGAACTGGCCGGCTGGATTGCCGCAGAGGGCTGGAAAAGCGTCGCCTACCGCAACCTTTCAGGCGGCATCGTTGCCATCCACCGCGCCGTAAAGCCCGCAAAGCCTGCGGAGGCCGCCGGAGCGTGAGCGTCCTCATTGTCGGCGCCGGCCCGGCCGGTTCCACAGCCGCCTACTACCTGGCCTCTGCCGGGATTGACGTGACGGTGCTGGAAAAGACAGCGTTTCCGCGCGAAAAGGTCTGCGGCGACGGCCTCACCCCGCGCGCCGTCCGGGAAATCCAGCTCCTGGGCCTGCCGCATCAGGAAGCCGAGGGCTGGCGCCGCAACAAGGGCCTGCGCCTGATTGCTGCCGGTCGCACCATCGAACTGCCCTGGCCGGACCTGGACGACTTCCCTTCCTACGGCCTGGTCCGCACGCGCCTTGGCTTTGACGAGGAACTAGCGCGGCACGCCCGCACCGCCGGTGCCCGTATCCTTGAACGCCACAGCGTCACCGAGGCGCTCCGGGACGACGACGGACGGGTGTGCGGCGTCGTCGCGAATGTCCTTGACGAAAACGGCCGGAAGACGGGCGAGGTGCGGAAGTTCGCCGCCGACGTCGTGCTGGCCGCCGACGGCAACTCCACTCGGACCGCGCTGAGCCTGGGGCTTGAAAAGCGGGATGACCGTCCGCTGGGTGTTGCGGTGCGCACTTACTTCACCTCACCTCGGACCAACGATGACTGGATGGAAGGCTGGCTGGAACTGCCCGACGCCGCGGGCAACCCGCTGCCGGGCTACGGCTGGGTCTTCGGCGTCGGTGACGGAACCTCCAATGTGGGCCTGGGCATCCTGAATTCCTCGAAGGAGTTCGGCCGGCTTGATTACCGTCAGGTCCTGCGAGACTGGACCGCCGGAATGCCCGGGGAATGGGGCTTCACGCCGGAGAACCAAGTTGGTGAGATCCGCGGCGCGGCACTTCCCATGGGGTTCAACCGCACCCCGCACTATTCTCCCGGCCTGCTCCTGCTTGGCGACGCAGGCGGCATGGTCAGCCCGTTCAACGGCGAAGGTATTTCCTACGCCATGGAGTCAGCGCGCTTCGCGGCGGATTACATAGTTTCCGCCGAGCAGGCCCGAAGGACCCCCGGAATCCTGGCTCCGCACGCAGCCTACGACGCCGCGCTTGAAGGTTACGCCGGGCGTGTCCGGTCCGAGTGGGGCGGCCATTTCACCCTGGGGCGTGTGTTCGCGGGCCTCATCGGCAAACCAGCCGTGATGAAGCTGGCGCTTCGAACCGGAATGCCGATCCCCGTCCTGATGCGTTTCGTGGTGCGTATGCTGGCCAACCTCACGGACACCTCGCCGCGCCGGATCGAGGATAGAGTGATTGCGTTGCTGGAAATGCTGGTTCCTGCCGCTTCCAACCAGGACGGCGTGCCGCAGCCCGTACGCGGCGCGGGCCGCGATGCCAGAGTATGACCCTGCCAACCCGTCCCCACGAGAAGTTAGCCTTGAACAGTGACTGAATCCACCAATGCCAGCCCGGATGCCCTCGGGGACGCCGAGATGGCGCTGCCTCCCGGGTTCACCCCCCTCGCGGAAGACCCAGTCCTGGGTCCTGCCATTGTGGCTGGACTGGAAAAGGTCGAAGAGGAACTGCGCGAGGCGATCGCCAACTCCGATCCCTTCGCGGACGCAACCTCCCGGCACCTGATGGAAGCAGGCGGCAAGCGCGTGCGGCCCCTGCTGGTCCTGCTTGCTTCCCATCTGGGCCCGAACCCCGGCAGCGACGAGGTGCGGATGGCCGCCGTCGTCGTTGAGCTGACGCACCTTGCCACCCTCTACCACGATGACGTGATGGACTCAGCGCCGGTGCGCCGCGGTGCCCCAACGGCACACGAGGTCTGGGGTAACTCAGTAGCCGTCCTCACCGGCGACCTGATCTTCGCCCGGGCGTCTTCCCTGGTCTCGCTGCTGGGAGCTGAAGCCCTGGGAATCCAGGCCCGCACCTTTGAGCGTCTGGTCATGGGCCAGCTGCAGGAGACCATGGGCCCGGCCGACGGCGAAGATCCCCTGGCCCACTACCTCTCAGTCATTGCCGGGAAGACCGGCTCCCTGATCGCGGCCTCAGGCCAGCTGGGTGCACTGTTCGGCGGAGCCGACCCGCAGACCGTCGAGATCATGGTCGATTACGGTGAAAAGGTGGGCGTTGCCTTCCAGCTCGCCGATGACGTGATTGACGTGGCAGGCCTGCAGGACAAGTCCGGTAAGACCCCGGGAACGGACCTGCGGGAGGGCGTCCCCACCCTGCCGGTGCTGCTGCTGCGCCGCAATGCTGCCGCCGGGGATGCCGAGGCCGCCGCGGTGCTGGAACTGGTGGACTCGGACCTGACCTCTGACGAGGCCCTGGCCGCCGCCGTCGCGGCTGTCCGCGGCAACCGCGCCACCGCCGAAGCGTGGGAGGTTGCCCGCCAGTGGGCCGCGGACGCCGTTGCTGCGCTGGCACCGATGCCGGACTCCGTCATCAAGTCCTCACTCACGGCCTTTGCCGAAGCCGTCGTGGAGCGCGAAGCCTAGGATCCTGTACCCCGATTCCCCGCTTCATCCCGTAAACGCAGAACGGCTGCCCGATGGACACCGGGCAGCCGTTCTGCGTTTAAGCGCTAGTCTTCATCGTCTTCGAAGACCCACTCGAACATGTCAAAGACGTATTCGCTGAAGGTTCCCTCTTCGCTCTGCCATTCGCCACGGGCATTGTTCCGCCGCCACACGATGGGATCCGGTACGTCCAGCTGGTCGGCACGGAAGCCCCAGGCGAACTTCTCATCCTCATCCTCCAGGAACAGCAGGAACCCGTCTTCGAGTTCAAGCTCATCGGGATCCCAGAAGAAGTGGTATGCCTCCATGAGGTCCTCGCAGCCGCCCAGCGCGAGGTAGAACTCACGCAGGACCAGCGGAATGGAGAAGTCATGCTCATCGAGCATTTCGTCGAGTTCATCGGCGCTCATCCCGTCCTCGGGACGCCAATTGTCCTCGAGGTACTTCGGGACGAGGGCACGGAACTTATCGAGGAACATTTCACTCATTGCGGGGGGCTCCAACGTTGCAGGCGGACGTACTTCTATCCTAGCCGCGGCCGGCCGCGGTGCCTGACGGGCCGCGGGCGGCGGGTCTGCTCAGTCAGTGCGGCGGGCCAGGCCAGGGTAATCCAGCACCACGCCGTCGGAATCCACGGTGATCTCGGCGGTGAACCCGCCTGAGTCGGAGGAGTAGAGGACTACGGCGTTGCCGCGTTCGTCCCGGTAGGGGGAAACCTGGGAGTAAACCTGCTCGCTGGCAAGGACCCGGAGACTGGGCATTTCCACCCAGGCCATCGTCAGCCTGGTTTCATCCGGCGGGGCTGAGCTGTTGAGCAGGTCCAGCCGAAGGATCGGCATTGTGTTCGTAAGGGGGCACAGCCCAAGGTCGCAGTCCTGGGCATTGTCCAGCGACCGGGGGTCTTCTATCCCGGGAGCGGGCAGGTCCACGGTGCCGCTGGTGCTGACGTGGGAATTCCAGCGTCCCTCGATGGACCGGACGAGCTCGAGTGAACGCGACCAGCCGTTCCCGGTCACCTTCACCTCCAGCCTGCGGGTAACCCAGCCGGGGGAGGTGGACAGTGACCAGGTGGCGCCATAGTCGCCGCAGGTTGACGTGCCGCTGGCTGCCAGCTCGCCGTCGCGAAAGGAGACGACCGCGGAATCCCGGCGTCCGGGGTCGTCGATGCCCGCCCAGTGAAGGGTCCTGGCGGGCTTAGCTGGCGTGTCCATCCCTACAGCGTAAAGTCCGCCCTAAACCGGCACAAAACGGCAGCGCCCGGCGGGCCTGTGCTCCGGCCCGGGCTGCGCCGGCCGGGACGCTGACCGGGACGCCCGCCGGCCGCCTAGGCGGTGAGCCGCCGCACGTTCAGCGCGAGGTACAGATGCACGCGGTCGGCTGTCACGGCGGGATCGTAACCGGAGAGGTCAGCGATCTGCGTGAGCCGGTAGCGCACGGTGTTCCGGTGCAGGCCGAGGGCCTGGGCCACCTTTGCCACGGACCCGTTCACGGCCAGGTACTTCTCGAGGGTTGGGACCAGCTCCGCGTCGTGGGCAGCATCGAAGGCCAGCAGCGGGTCCAGTGCCTCGGCCGCCAGGTCAGCCAGCGGAACGTCACGGCTCGCCATCAGCAGCGACGCCAGGCTCAGCCGGTCCGGTTCGTTGACGGCGGCACCCCGGAGCAGGCCTTCCTTGGCCTCGTAGTACCCCCAGCGCAGCCCGGCCGGTTCAGCGTAGGCACCGCCCACGCCCACCTTCGCCGGAATACCTGCTTCCTGCAGGTAGCCGCCAAGCTCTGCGGCGAGGACCGCCGGATCGCCGTCGGGCACCCAGACGGCCAGCCGGTCCTCGCAGGTGGCACTCACAGCGTCCTGCAGGGCCGGCGGCAGCGGCAGGGAGGCGAGCAGCTTGGCCTGCGCCGCGCCGGCTTCCACCAGGAGCGTCAGCTGCCGCCGTTCCGTACTGACGCCGGCGGCCCGCAGCCGGTGTACGGCGTCCTGGCCGGTAAGTTTGCCTGCCACGATGTCATCGAGCAGCTGGCCGTTGACCGCCCGTTCGCTCACCCGGCGCCCGGCCTGGTTGTTCAATTCCACGCTGATGAGGCTCTGGGCGTAGGCAAGAAGATCCGGGTGGCCGAAGGGCTTGGCGACGGAGAGGACGCAGCGGTCCCGCATGCCGGTGGCGATCGGCACCCGGTGCCAGGCGGTCTCCGCTTCCGGGCCGCCCCCCGGGACGCCGGTGGAAAAGACCTCGGTGCCGTACTGCTGCAGGGCAACCTGGGTGCCCAGGATTTCGGCCAGGTCCTTTAACAGCCCAGTCAGCCCGCGGCCCGAGAGCAGGGCCCTGGCCAGCACCTGATGCCCGGAGAGAAGTTCCTGGAGCTGTTCCACGTGGTCCGCCGACAACGCGTCCGCCACCAGCTTCCCCACGGCTATGAACGGGGTGCGGTAGGGCACTTCGAAAACGGGCAGCCCCAGCCGGTTGGCTTCTTCCAGCAGGGGGCCGGGCACCCGGTCCAGGCTGAGCCCGGTCCCAAAGCCGATCGCCAGCGCGCCAGCCCGGTGCACGCTCTCCACGAACCGGCGCTGCACTGCTCCGGTCCGCTGGCGCATTCCCGTTGTGAGCACCACTTCGCCGCCGCTGAGGAAGGGCGAGGGGTCTTCGAGTTCAGTTACGGCAACCCACTGGACCGGTACCGGGGTTGCCGCAGCGCTGCCGCGGATGGCGAGGTCCAGGTCCCTGGCGGACAGCAGATCTGTGAGCGAGATAGGCACGCAACAACTATAAGGGCACTCCTTTGGGCGGTTGCACCGCAACCATAAGATGTCATTGTGCGGGTGTCCGTGCCTTATCGCTGCGATGCCGCGTAAATTTGGATCACTGCGGCGCAGTGCATCCAATCACTTTTCGCATATCCGATCCCACGTCGAAAGAGGCATTAACAATGAGCACCTCAGCTACCGCCCCGGCCTTCCGGCTGGAACAGAAGCGGAACATCACCGGTTCCTTCCCGGGCCCGAAGTCCGCCGCCCTGAACGAGCGCCGCGCCGCTGTGGTAGCCAAGGGCGTTGCCTCCAGCGTCCCCGTGTACGTCCAGGATGCCGACGGCGGCATCATCGTGGACGTCGACGGCAACTCCTTCATCGACCTCGGCTCCGGCATCGCCGTGACCAGCGTCGGTGCGTCCGACCCCGCCGTCGTAGCAGCTGCCCAGGAGCAGGTTGCGCACTTCACCCACACCTGCTTCATGGTTACCCCGTACGAGGGCTATGTGGCCGTGGCCGAAAAGCTCGCGGAGGTGACCCCCGGAACCCATGAGAAGCGCACCGTGCTCTTCAACTCCGGCGCCGAAGCGGTCGAGAACGCCATCAAGATTGCCCGTTCCGCCACCGGCCGCCAGGCCGTAGTCGCCTTCGACCACGCGTACCACGGCCGCACCAACCTGACCATGGGCCTCACCGCCAAGGCCATGCCGTACAAGACCGGTTTCGGACCCTTTGCATCCGAGATCTACCGCATGCCCATGAGCTACCCCTACCGGGAAGAGAACCCGGAGATCACCGGCACCGAAGCCGCCGACCGCGCCATCCTCGCCATCGAAAAGCAGATCGGGGCCGACCAGCTGGCTGCCCTGCTGATCGAACCGATCCAGGGCGAAGGCGGATTCATCGTCCCGGCCGAAGGCTTCCTGCCGCGGCTGGCAGAGTGGGCCAAGGCCAACGGCATCGTCTTCATCGCGGACGAGGTCCAGTCCGGTTTCTGCCGCACCGGCGAGTGGTTCGCCGTTGAGCATGAGGGTGTAGTCCCGGACATCATGACCATGGCCAAGGGCATTGCCGGCGGCATGCCGCTCTCCGCTGTCACGGGCCGCGCCGAACTGCTCGACGCGGTGCACCCCGGCGGCCTGGGCGGCACCTACGGCGGCAACCCGGTGGCGTGCGCTTCCGCCCTCGCAGCGATCGAGACGATGGAAGGCCAGGACCTTGCCGGCCGTGCCCGCCGCATCGAGGAGATCACCGTCCCGCGCCTGCGCAAGGTTGCCGAAGAGACCGGTGTGATCGGTGAAGTCCGCGGCCGCGGAGCCATGCTCGCACTGGAACTGGTCAAGCCGGGAACCAAGACCCCCGACGCCGCAGCCGCCAAGGAAATCGCGGCCGCCTGCCTGGCCGAGGGTGTCATCATCCTTACCTGCGGCACCTACGGCAACGTCATCCGTCTGCTCCCGCCGCTGGTCATCGGCGAGGACCTGCTCTCCGACGGCCTGGACGTGCTGGAAGCGGCCATCCGCGCCCAGGCGTAACAGGCCACCAGCCTTGACGGGCGGCATCCGGAAACCGGATGCCGCCCGTTTTGCTGTTCGGCACCTGGTGCGCGCCCGCACCGGGGAGGGGTTGGAAACCGGCGGAGGCTAGCGGCCGGAGAGTACCGTGAAGCCGTGGATCAGGGCATCGAGCCCGTTCTCGAAGGCCTGTTCAGCTGCCTTGCCGCTTTCCCGGCCGGGAGCGGCTGCGACGGCGGCAGTGAAGAGCGGACTTTCCGAGGCCAGGGAACCGGTGTCAAAGATGTCTGCCGGGGCAACGGCGTCGAAGGCTGAACCGAAGATGAAGGACTCCATCGCAACAATCGCGGGAATAATCCTCCCGTGGTCCCAGCCCGCACGGAGGAAGCCGTCGGTGACGGCTTCGTACATGGCCAGTGTCCGCGGTGCCCCTGAGACCTGGAGGACGGCGATTACGGCGATCAGCGGGGTGTGCCGAGCAAAGACTTCCCGGTAGGAGCGGGCCCATGTCCGTACCGCGTCCGCCCAGTCACGTTCCGCGAAGCAGGCAGTGTCCACCTCGGCCATCAGGCCATCCTGGATCCACCGCAGGACTTCCGCCTTCGAAGCCGCGTGGTTGTAGAGGGCAGACGGGGCCACCTGAAGTTTGGCTGCCAGCGAGGACATGGTGAAGCCTGTGTAGCCGCGGGAAGTGATCACCTCCAGGGCCGCTGCGGTGATGTTCTCTTGCGTCAGGACCCGCTGTGAGGGACGGCCGGCACTTCGCCGTGTGCGTGCTCCTGCCATTGCGCTCCTCCCGAGGTCTGCGGCACCCGGGTGCCCCCAAAATTAATATTCGCACAGACTCTCCCTGCAAAGCCGGGGGTCCGCTAGAGTGTCGGTACAAAATGAACGCTATTCATTTACTACTCGGTAACATGGATCAAACAGCGTTCGGTTTGAGCGGCCGGAGGTCGGCCGCTGGAGAGAGGAAACATAGTGCGAACCCTGGAACGGAACGTCGTCATTATTGGTGCAGGCCCCTCCGGCCTCACCGCGGCGCGGAAACTGAAGGCTGCAGGCCTAAGCGTGGCAGTGCTCGAAGCCCGGGACCGCGTGGGCGGCCGCACCTGGTCGGATACGGTCGACGGCGCCTTCCTGGAGATCGGCGGACAGTGGATCTCCCCTGACCAGGAAGCCCTCAGCGAGCTCGTCGAAGAACTGGGCCTGGAGACTTTCCCGCGCTACCGGGAGGGCGAATCCGTCTACATCGGCTCGGACCACCGCGCGGTCCGCTACTCCGGCGACATGTTCCCGGTTGCCGAATCCACAGCGCAGGAAATGGAGCGCCTGATCGCGCTCCTGGACGAACACACGGCCAAGACAGACCCGGCGGCACCGTGGACACATCCGGACGCACGGGCGCTGGACACCATCTCCTTCTCCGCCTGGCTGCGCGAACAGTCCTCCGACGAAGAGGCCTGCAACAACATCGGGCTGTTCGTGGCAGGAGGAATGCTCACCAAACCTGCCCATTCCTTCTCCACCCTGCAGGCGCTGCTGATGGCATCCTCGGCTGGTTCGTTCTCCAACCTGGTGGACGAGAACTTCATCCTGGACCGCCGGGTCGCCGGAGGAATGCAGCAGGTCTCGGAGCGCATGGCCGCTGACCTCGGCGAGGACGTCATCCTGGGTGCACCGGTCCGTACGCTCCGCTGGAGCGAGGAGGGTCCGTCCGTCACGGCAGAGGCCGACGGCGTCACCGTCCACGCGCGCTACGCCGTCATGGCCGTGCCGCCGAACCTCTACTCGCGGGTCTCCTTCGACCCGCCGCTGCCGCGCCGCCAGCACCAGATGCACCAGCACGTCTCGCTGGGCCTGGTCATCAAGGTCCACGCCGTCTACTCCACGCCGTTCTGGCGGGGGGCCGAGCTTTCCGGAACCTGTTTCGGTGCCTACGAGCTGGTCCAGGAGGTCTACGACAACACCAACCATGAAGACAGTCGCGGCACCTTGGTGGGCTTCGTGTCGGATGAAAAGGCCGATGCGATGTTCGAGCTCAGCGCCGACGAGCGCCGGCAGGCCATTCTTGAATCCATTGCCGGTTACCTCGGCGAGGAAGCACTCACCCCCGAGGTCTACTACGAATCCGACTGGGGTTCGGAAGAGTGGACACGGGGTGCGTACGCGGCCAGCTACGACCTCGGCGGCCTGCACCGCTACGGTCCGGACCAGCTGGCACCGGTGGGGCCCATCCACTGGTCCTGCTCCGATCTTGCCGCAGAGGGCTACCAGCACGTCGACGGCGCAGTCCGCATGGGTGCCAAGACCGCCGAGCGCATCACCGCGCTGTACAAGGGCTAAGATCCGATGCGCTACGTAGTCGGTTACACGGCCACTGAACGCGGCAGGGACGCACTGTTCCTGGCCTGCACCATCGCCCGCACGCAGGGGGCCTCCCTGGACCTGGTGATCGTGGACCCGGAGGAGTCGCCCTACACCGCGGTGTATCCGCCGGAACGCACGTACTCCACGCTGCTGGCCCGCCAGCTAAGGGACTGGCTGGATGAAGCCCTGTCCCTGGTGCCGGACGACGTCGAGGCCAGGGGACACATCCGGACCGCCGACTCGGACGCGCGCGGCCTGATCGAAGCCGCCGAAGAATTCGACGCGGGCCTGATCGTGGTGGGCGCCGGAAGCAACGGACTGTTTAAACGTTTCACGGTGGGCAGCGTGGCCAATGCCCTGCTGCACGCTGCGAGCGTGCCGGTTGCCCTGGCCCCGCGGGGATACAGCCGGAGGGATCCGCTGACCCGCATCACCTGCGCAGTAGGGGAGCGGCGCGGTGCCGAGGACGTCCTGGAAGTTGCCTGCGACTCGGCAGCCCGCCGCGGCGTGCCCCTGCGCCTGCTCTCCCTGCTGGCTCTGGACGCCCCCGGGGATGCTGCCGTGGAGGAAGCCCAGCTTCACATCAATGACCGGGTGCAGCGCGCATTGTCCCTGACCGGCGGCCGGTGCGAGGTCACGGGCGTGGTGGCCCAGGGCCGGACCATCGAAAACGCCGTGGATGACCTGGACTTCGAGGACGGCGAGATCCTCATCATCGGCTCCAGCCGGCTCGCCCGCGCCAACCAGCTCTTCCTGGGCACCACGGCCTCCAAGGTCCTGAGGAGCCTTCCGGTTCCCATGGTCGTTGTGCCCCGGAACTACACGCCCGCCCCGCAGCGCCAGATGTCAGGAGATCCGCAGTGAGCAATCGCATCAGCACCAAGAACGCTGCCGGCGGCACCGGGCTGAGCAGCAAGGGGCTGAAGGGCGGGCAGGTCGGGCTGATCGGCGCCGTCGTCATCGGCATTTCCTGCATCGCCCCGGCGTACACCCTGACCTCCGGGCTGGGCCCCACCGTTTCGGAAGTAGGGGTGCAGCTGCCGGCGATTTTCCTGGTCGGCTTCATTCCCATGATCCTGGTGGCCCTGGGCTACCGCGAACTGAACAACGCGATGCCCGACTCGGGGACGTCCTTTACCTGGGCTACCCGTGCCTTCGGGCCCTGGGTCGGCTGGATGGGCGGCTGGGGGCTGATCGCCGCGACGATCATCGTGCTCTCCAACCTCGCGGCCGTGGCGGTGGACTTCTTTTACCTCATGCTCGCGCAGGTTACCGGCAATGATTCACTGGCGGACCTGACGCTGAACCTGCCGCTGAACATCGCCACCACGCTGGTGTTCGTAGCGATCGCCTGCTGGATTTCCTACCGCGGGGTTGAAACCACCAAAACCGTCCAGTATGTGCTGGTGGCATTCCAGCTGATCGTCCTGACCTGGTTCTCGGTTGCGGCCTTTGCGCACGTGGCCGGCGGTACGGCATTTGATGCTACGCAGATCAGCTGGGACTGGTTCAACCCCTTCGCAGTGGAGTCCTTCTCCGCCTTCGCCGCCGGCGTATCCCTCTCGATCTTTGTCTACTGGGGCTGGGACGTCACCCTCACCATGAATGAGGAAACCCGGGATCCGGACAAGACCCCCGGCCGTGCGGCCACCGCCACGGTCTTTGTCATTGTGCTGATCTACATGATGATCGCGCTGGCAGTGATCTCCTTCGCAGGCGTGGGTGACGGCGAGCTTGGAGCCGGCAACCCGGACAACCAGGAGAGCATCTTCGCGATCCTGGCTACCCCGGTGATGGGACCGTTCGCGATCCTGATGTCCTTGTCCATCCTGTCCAGTTCCGCGGCCTCACTGCAGTCCACGTTCGTCTCCCCGGCGCGGACGCTGCTGGCGATGGGCCACTACCGTGCCCTGCCGAAGCGGTTCGGCCGGATCAGCCCGTCTTACAAATCCCCGGGCTACGCCACCGTTGCTGCCGCCATTGCGGCATCCGCGTTCTACGTGGTGACGCGGCTGCTCTCCGAAAACGCACTGTGGGACACCATCACGGCCCTGGGCCTGATGATTTGCTTCTACTACGGCATCACTGCACTGGCCTGCGTCTGGTACTTCCGGCGCGATGCGTTCGAAAGCATCCGGTCCTTCCTGCTGAAGTTCCTGGCGCCCGCGGTTGGAGGCGTCATCCTGTTCGTCATGTTCATCAAGACCGCCTTCGATTCGATGGATCCCGACTACGGGTCCGGTTCCTCGGTGGGCGGCGTTGGCCTGGTCTTTGTGCTTGGGATGGGCGTAATCGTCCTGGGAGCGGTGCTGATGCTCGTGATGTACCGGATAAACCCCGGGTTCTTCCGCGGTGAGACGCTCCGCACCGGACACTCGCGTTCGGCGGCGGAAGAGGAGAACCCCGCGGTTCTCTAGTTCGTATCCGGGTTTGGCCCGTCCTGCTTCGGCGGGGCGGGCCTTCCTTTGGTGTGGGTATCCCGCGGTTCTGTGGCTTGTGTGAACAATGGTGCCGTTGTGAAGAAAGACGCCTTCGACTACATTGAGTGTCAAGCACCGCGCGCTTGCGGCGTGTCGCGGCCGTTTGGGGACGGCCGCTCAACGCAGGCCTCAACGGGGGCACCCCCATGGGTCTCGAGGCACTAAAGGAACCTAAAATGCGACTGAGGAAACTCGCGGGCGCTTTCGCTGCGCTCGCGCTCGCTTTAGGGGCGACGGTGGTGGCGTTGCCGCCGGCATCGGCCACCTCACTGGACGGACAGGCTGCGTCTCGTCTCCACTCCCTGATCAATGACTACCGTGCGGTCCACGCGCTGAAACCGCTGGCCTGGAATCCCGGCATAGCCGGCGTGGCACAGGACTGGACCGTGCGTTCTGCCGAGACGGCCCGGGTGGCAGGCGCAGGAACCTTCCTGCACAACCCGGCCTTCGCATCCCAGTATCCGGCCGGTGCCAAGCATGCCTCGGAAAACATTGCCTGGAACATGAGCGTGGAGCAGGCCTTCCAGTGGTGGGTCAACTCCGCTCCGCACCGGGCAAACATGCTCCGTGCCGCGGACACCGATCTGGGAATTGGCGTTGTTGAGCTCACCGAGGGGCCGAACAAGGGCGTCTATCTCGCCACAGTGAACTTCGGCGAATACAACGTTCCTGCTCCAGCACCGGCTCCGGAGCCCGCTCCGGTGGCGCTGGCGCCTAGGCCTGAGCCGGCACCGGAACCGGCACCTGCCCCGGAGCCCGAGCCCGCTCCGGTGGCGCCGGCGCCTAGGCCTGAGCCGGCACCCGAACCCGCACCTGAACGGGAGCCCGAGCCTGCTCCCGAACCCGCTCCCGCACCCGAGCCCGCGCCTGTGCCGGAGCCCGCTCCCGCACCCGAGCCCGCACCCGAGCCCGCTCCCGCACCCGAGCCCGCTCCGGAATCGGAGCCTGCTCCCGCACCCGAGTTCGAGCCTGCTCCCGCTCCCGAGCCGGAACCTGCTTTGGTCCAGGAACCTGCACCCGGGCCCGCCGCGGAGCCTGCTCCTTCACCGTCCCTCAGCGGAGCGGCGTCACAGGGGCCGGAAGGCACGGAGCAGCAGGAGGACGCTGTACCGGCAAGGGACGCGGAAGTTGCCGCTCCCAAGGTGGTTGAACTTTCCTCCAGCGATCCGGCGCTGCTGACTCCTGAAGCCAGGGGGTCCTTCACGGCCAAGGCCGCGGGCAGCCTCCTGGTAATCTCCGGGCTTGTTCCGGGCCAGCAGTACCAGGCTTTCCTGCACTCCACCCCGGTCAAGGTGGGGACACTGACGGCGGACAGCAGCGGCACCCTGGCGGTGACTGTTCCGGCGGAGCTTGAAGCCGGGGACCATCGGGTGGCCCTGTACAACATGGACGGCTCGCTGGCCGGCTGGCAGTCATTCTCCGTCCAGCCGGCAGTGACGGTCATGGGCGCTCCAGCAGCCAGCGTCCAGACCGCAGCAGCAACGCTGCCCAACACCGGCGTCACACCGCCCCAGCTGCTGATCGCCGCGGCCGGAGTGCTGATGGTGCTTTCCGGGGCGGTTGCACTGTACTCGCTGCGGCCGCGCAGCCGTCAGCAGGCCGAACCCGTTGAGGCAGCGGGATAATAGCGGCAGGCGCTTAAACACCGGACGGTGAGGGGAGAACCCCTCACCGTCCGGTGCTTAAGCGGGCCGTTGCGGGCGGCTGCGGACTCAGACGGCCGCAGCCCGGCGGATCCGTGCCCGCCGCGGCGAGCCGAGCATGTCCACGCTCAGCAGCACCAGAGCCAGCCAGACCAGCCCGAAGCCGGCCCAGCGCTCGGCAGGCATGGCTTCGTTGAAGACCAGCAGGGCGAGCGTGAACTGGAGGATCGGGGCCAGGTACTGCAGCAGGCCAACGGTGCTCAGCGGCAGGCGCCGTGCTGCAGCGCCGAAGAACACCAGCGGAACGGCGGTCGCGATGCCGGAGGCTGCCAGCAGCCAGAAGTGCGCGGTTCCCTCGGTCAGCAGGGTTCCGGAGCCGGAGGCTGCCAGGACCACCAGTACGACGGCGGCAACGGGCGTCAGCACCGCGGTCTCGATGGTGAGGCTGGAGACGGCGTCAACCTTCCCGCCCACATTCTTCTTCACCAGCCCGTAAAGGCCGAAGCTGAACGCAAGGGCCAGGGCGACCCAGGGCACCGTGCCGTAGCCGAAGGCAAGCACAAGCACGGCGATAAATCCCACCGCCATGGCTGTCCATTGCAGGGGCCGCAGGCGCTCCTTCAGGACCAGGACGCCCAGCAGGACGGAGATGAGCGGGTTGATGAAGTAGCCCAGTGCCGCCTCCACGGCGTGTCCGTTCAGGACGGCCCAGGCGAACACCAGCCAGTTCACCGCAATGAGCAGCGCCGCTGCCGTCAGGGTTGCCAGTGTCCGTCCGTCCTTCATGGCGGTCAGCGCCCTCCGCCATGAGCGCATGACCGTCAGCAGGGCCGCGCAGAAGACCAGGGAGAAGACCACGCGGGCAGCGACGATCTCAACCGGTCCGGCAGGCTCCAGCAGCAGGAAATACAAGGGCAGGACGCCCCAAATGCCGTAGGCGCCGATGCCGAAGAGCAGTCCCGACGTACTCGGCTTCTCCTCGGGCCCGGCAGCAGGGGAAGGGACTCCGGACACGGTGCCGGTCGAAACCGGGGCAGCGGTCCGCGGCGCCGCGCCGGACAGCTGCGCGCCGGAAGAATTCTCATTGGCCATGTGCGTTGCAACCGGCTACGCCGTGGGCGTATTCCCGGATGAACAGGCGCATCCGTTTAGACGCTGCGGAAGCAGGCAATTAGAATATAAAAACGTGCGCCATTTGCGTGCCACGACTCCCAAGTAGAAGGACTCTAAGTGTCTAACTCAGCTCCGGACAGCTCGCAGCGTCCCATGCGAGTCGCAATTATCGGTGCTGGTCCGGCCGGCGTTTACGCCGCAGACATCCTGACCAAAGCGGACCGCGACTTCGAAGTCAGCATCGATCTCTTCGACCAGTACCCGGCACCCTACGGCCTGATCCGCTACGGAGTGGCCCCGGACCACCCCCGCATCAAGGGCATCGTCAACGCACTTGAAAAGGTGCTGGACCGCGGCGACATCCGCTTCCTTGGCAACGTGAACTACGGCCGCGACCTGACCCTGAAGGATTTCCGGCACTTCTACGACGCGATTATCTTCGCTACCGGTGCCCTGAAGGACGCTCCGCTGGACATCCCCGGAATCGGCCTCGAAGGCTCCTTCGGCGGCGCCGACTTCGTCTCCTGGTACGACGGCAACCCCGACGTTCCGCGTGACTGGCCCCTGGATGCCAAGGAAATCGCTGTCATTGGCAACGGAAACGTGGCCCTCGACGTCGCGCGCATCCTTTCCAAGCACGCCGATGACCTGCTGACCACGGAGATCCCTTCGAACGTCTACGAGGGCCTCAAGAAGTCTCCGGTCACGGACGTCCACGTCTTCGGGCGCCGCGGTCCGGCCCAGGTGAAGTTCACTCCGCTGGAACTGCGGGAGCTCTCGCATTCCCGCGACGTAGACATAGTCCTGTACCCGGAGGACTTCGAATTCGACGAAGCCTCGGACGAGCAGATCCGCACCAACAACCAGACCAAGACCATGGTTAATACCCTGACCAACTGGCTGGTTGAGGAACAGGATTCCGGCGCCTCACGCCGTCTCCACCTGCACTTCCTGCACTCCCCGGTGGAGATCCACGATGATCCCGCCGCCCCCGGCAAGGTTGCCGGGATCAAGATGGAGCGCACGGAACTCGACGGCACCGGAAACGCCCGGGGCACCGGGGAAATCATCGACTATCCGGTCCAGGCTGTCTACCGTGCCGTGGGCTACTTTGGGTCCGAGCTGCCGGAGGTTGGCTACGACTCCCGCCGCGGTGTCATTCCGAACGAGGGCGGCCGGGTGGTGGACACCAGCGGCGAGCCGGTCACCGGCATTTACACCACCGGCTGGATTAAGCGCGGGCCGGTTGGCCTGATCGGCCACACCAAGGGTGACGCGCTGGAGACCATCGGCTACCTGCTTGAGGACCGCCGCAGCCTGCCTGCCGCAGAAGAGCCCGAGCCCGAGGCAATTATCCGGCTGCTGGAGGAGCGCGGCGTGGAATACACCACCTGGGAAGGCTGGAAGCAGCTTGATGCCCACGAGAAGTCCATGGGTGCAGGTTATGTCCACGGTGATCCCGGAATCGGCGACCTGGTCCGCGAGCGGGTCAAGGTTGTGGACCGCGATGAGATGACCCGCATTTCCCGAGGCGGGGACAGCTAGGGCCAAAGCAGTACCCAACCGAAGCCAGGCACCGGACAGTGTGCCTGGCTTCGGTGCTTTTTTGGAGTTCTACGCATGTCACGGGCGCCCGCCCAAGAGTTTCCGGGCAGTCAGGGCAGTGCTCTGGAACTGCGGGGTGTGCCGTGTCACTATGGACGGGCAGCCGCTGGCTGCCCGGAACGGTGATGCGGATCCGCACCTGCTCCGGCCAGAACGGTCTCCTTATCAACGAGGATAGGTTGGACGGTGCAGCAGTCTTCCAGTGCTCTGCGGGGCAGGGTTGTCCGTACCCAGGACACACTCCAGCGTGACGCCTGGCGCGCACACGAGAACCTGCGCTCCCGGGGCGAAGTCCTTGACGTACTGCGCCCCGGGGTGCGCGAATCCTGGCAGCGTTCCCTGCGGCACCACCCCGATCCCGACGCCGCGAGGTCCGCGCTGGTCCTTGAAGGCGCGGAACTGGAAGCGTACCGCCGGTCCCATCCGCTGGCCTCGATCATGCCGGTTATCCAGCGCCTGCTCGTTGAACCGGGCAGGGACACCGGGCTGCTGGTGGCAGTAGGGGACCAGCTGGGGAGGCTGCTGTGGGTGGACGGCGACCCGGAGCTCCTTCGCCGGGCGGAGGACATGATGTTCATGCCCGGGGCGGACTGGTCTGAGCACACGGTGGGAACCAGTGCGCCCGGCACGGCACTGGCCACCGGCCGCAGCGTGCAGATAGCCGGCGCGGAGCACTTCAGTCCACAGGTCCATCCCTGGTCCTGCACGGCCGTGCCGGTGCAGGATCCCGAGTCCGGCAGCGTGCTGGGCGTCGTGGACATCACGGGCAAGGAAGAAGCCGTTGCGGTCCACACCCTGGCGCTGGTCCAGGCTGCCGTTGCCGCAGCCACCGCCCAGCTGCGGGTTGAACGCCTGCAGTCCGGCGGAACCCGCCGCGGTAACGGCGGGACTGCCCGGTCCACGCTGTACCAGGACAGTCTCCAGGTCCTGGGAACAGATACAGCAGGCCTCTGCGTGGACGGGAAGCGGGTGCAGCTCAGCCAGCGCCATTCGGAACTAATGACGCTCCTGGCCGTGCACCCGCGCGGGCTGAGCGCCGAGGAACTGGCCGTGCTGGCCTACCCTGAGGCAGCCTCGGTTGGCAGCGTCCGCGCGGAGATGCTCAGGCTGCGCAAGCTTCTCTCCCGCTCAGTCTCGGCGCGCATTGTTCCCGGCTCCCGGCCCTACCGCCTGCCGGCGGAGCTGGGACTGGATGCGGGCCAGGTCCGTGCCTGCCTCTCCCGCGGGGCGCACCGGCTGGCACTGAACATCTACAAGGGTCCTGTGCTGCCGCACTCCCAGGCCCCGGGGATCGTGGAGCTGCGCCGGGGCCTGAGTGCCGAGCTGCGCGAAGCTGTTCTGGCTGAGGCCGGAATCGAGACGGTGCTGCAGTACCTCAAGCTTCAGGAGGCAGCGAACGACGCCGAGGCGTGGCACCTTGCGCTTCAGCTGCTGCCCCCTCGGTCCCCGCGCCGGGCGGGGATAGTGGCAGGACTGCAGCGGATTGAACGGGATCTGGCCTAGGGACGGTTCTTCCCGTCCCGCTCAGGCGCCCGCACTCCGGCCGGCTCGCCGGCCTGCGGACCGATCACCGGTTTGATCCGCAGGCTGGTCAGAAAGCCAATGAGCAGCGCTCCCGCGGCGATCCAGCCTGCAAGGGAGGCGCCGCTGGTCATGGCGTCCTTGGCGGCGTCGGCTATGAACGCGGTCTGGGGATTCGCGGCCAGTGCGGTGATGCTGCCGCCGGAGGTGGCATTGACCGAGTCCACGGCACCTGAAAGCTGGGGTGCCGCAGCAACCGCGTCAGCAACCGCGTTCTCCGTTCCGGTGCGCAGGGTGGTGAAGAAGGCCGTTCCCAGGACGGCGATGCCCAGGGCGGAGCCGGTCTGCCGGGCGGTGCTCTGCGTTGCCGAACCCTGGCCGCTTTTCTCGAGGGGAACTTCGGCCAGGATCACGGAGGTCAGCTGGGCCGTGGCCAGCCCCACCCCGATGCCGTAGAAGAGCAGGATGGGAGAAGTGAGCAACGCGGTGCTGTCCGGGCGGATCAGCAGGGCAAGCGCGGAGATGCTGAGGATTTCAAGCACCAGGCCCATTCGCACCACCACCACGGGGCTGTACTTCCGCGCCAGTGAGGCAACACCGCCGGAGGCGAGGAAGGAGCCGACGGCCAGGGGCAGCAGGGCGAGTCCGGCTTCGAAAGCTGTGTAGCCCAGCACATTCTGGAACCACAGCGGCAGGGAGAGGATCAGGCCGAACTCGCCGAAGCTCACAATCAGGGCCGTCACGTTGCCGTTGGCGAAGGACGGGATGCGGAAAAGGGAGAGGTCAAGGATGACGCCCTTGCCCGCTGCGGTCCGCGAGCGCTCCAGCAGTACGAAGCCGAAGAGCGCCACGGCTGCCAGTCCGAAGGCCAGTGGAACGGGGGAAAGGGTTCCCACCTGGAACGGTGCGTTCTCGGTGGCATCCCACCAGCCGTAGCTCCGTCCTTCGATCAGGCCGAAGACGAGCGCGCCAAAGCCCAGGATGGACAGCCCGGCGCCGCCCAGGTCAAGACGCTGGACGGCACTGGTGACCGCTTCTGATGATTCGGCCACGAACAGCAGCAGCCCTGCAATGACCAGCACTCCTACCGGGATGTTGATGCCGAAGGCCCAGCGCCAGCTGGCATTCTCGGTCAGCCAGCCACCGAGCAGAGGACCGATGGCGGCCATGCCGCCGATCGTGGAACCCCAGACAGCGAACGCAATGCCGCGGTCCCGTCCCTGGAAGTTGGCGTTCAACAGCGCGAGGGTGGTGGGCAGGATCATTGAACCGCCCAGGCCCTGGACAGCGCGGCCCAGGATCAGGACGCCGCCTGATTCGGCCACGGCGCACAGCACCGAGGCCGCCATGAAGAGCGCGACGCCGATCAGCATGATCCGCCGCCGGCCAACCCGGTCCGCAATGCGGCCCCACGTCAGGAGCAGGGCGGCGAAGAGCAGCGTATAGATTTCCTGCACCCACTGGATCTCGGTGCTGGAGATTCCCAGGTCCCCGACGATCGAGGGAACGGACACGGACACGATGGTCGCGTCCATGATGATCATTGCCACGCCAAGGCTGATGGCCAGAAGGCCCCACCAGCGGTAGCGGATGTACCGGCTGGGCCGCGGTTCGGCGCCGGCGCCCGGAAGGTCGGAAGTCATTAGGGTTCCTTATATCTCGATCGCTAAGAAATTGCCCTAGGTAACCATAAACCCCGCCTGCTGCGGGCCGCCAGAAGGTGCGCGGAGTGTCCTGCTACCCGGATGCTACGTCCGGCTGCGTACCGTTCACCACACCGAAGGGCACGACACTGAGGTCGTGTGCCGACGCTCGATAATGAGGAGCAGACAAGTCATGACCGTTTACGCGCAGCCCGGACAGGGCGAGGCACTTGTTTCATTCAAGCCCCGCTATGAAAACTGGATCGGCGGAGAATGGGTCGCCCCCGTGAAGGGCGGCTACTTTGAGAACGTTTCACCGGTAACGGGCAAGGTCTTCTGCGAAGTGGCCCGGGGCACCTCCGAGGACATCGACCTGGCCCTGGACGCAGCACACAAGGCAGCGCCTTCCTGGGGAAAGACGTCCGTGGCGGAGCGGGCCAACATCCTGAACCGCATCGCGGACCGGATCGAGGACAACCTTGAGATGCTGGCCGTCGCAGAGACGTGGGACAACGGCAAGCCGGTCCGGGAGACCCTTGCCGCGGATCTGCCGCTGGCCGTGGACCACTTCCGGTACTTCGCGGGGGCCATCCGAGCGCAGGAAGGCACCCTCTCGCAGATCGATGACAACACCACGGCTTACCACTTCCACGAGCCATTGGGCGTGGTGGGCCAGATCATCCCCTGGAACTTCCCCATCCTGATGGCCACCTGGAAGCTGGCCCCCGCGCTCGCCGCCGGCAACGCCGTCGTGCTCAAGCCTGCTGAGCAGACCCCGGCCTCAATCCTGGTACTGGCAGAACTGATCGCGGACCTGCTCCCGGCAGGCGTGCTGAACATCGTCAACGGCTTTGGGGTGGAGGCAGGCAAGCCGCTGGCTTCCTCCAAGCGGATCCGCAAGATTGCCTTCACCGGTGAAACCACCACCGGCCGGCTGATCATGCAGTACGCCAGCCAGAACCTGATCCCGGTCACGCTGGAGCTGGGCGGCAAGAGCCCGAACATCTTCTTCGACGATGTTGCTGCAAGGGATGATGCGTTCTATGACAAGGCCCTTGAGGGCTTCAACATGTTCGCCCTGAACCAGGGCGAAGTCTGCACCTGTCCTTCACGTGCACTGATCCAGACCTCCATCTACGATTCCTTCATGTCCGATGCCCTGGCGCGCACGGCCGCCATGGTGCAGGGAAATCCGCTGGACACCAACACCATGGTGGGAGCGCAGGCTTCCAATGACCAGCTGGAGAAGGTCCTCTCCTACATGGACATTGCCGGGCAGGAAGGCGCCAGGGTCCTTGCCGGAGGCAAGCGCAACGTGCTCGGCGGCGATCTGGCCGGCGGCTTCTACGTCGAGCCCACCGTTTTTGAGGGCACGAACAACATGCGCATCTTCCAGGAGGAGATTTTCGGGCCGGTGGTTTCTGTGACGCGGTTCTCTGACTACGGTGAGGCCATGGCGATTGCCAATGACACCCTCTATGGCCTGGGTGCAGGCGTCTGGTCCCGGGACGGCAACACGGCATACCGTGCGGGCCGCGACATCCAGGCCGGCCGCGTCTGGGTGAACAACTACCACGCCTACCCCGCGCACGCGGCGTTCGGCGGGTACAAGTCCTCCGGCATTGGACGCGAAAACCACGCCATGATGCTGGACCACTACCAGCAGACCAAGAACCTGCTGGTCAGCTACGCCGAGTCCAAGCAGGGCTTCTTCTAGGACGCCGGTTCCGCCCTGCCAGTCCCCAAGCAGTCCCCAAGCAGTGCACCCCCTTACTCAGGAGATCGACATGGAACGCATGCAGGCCGCAGTCGTAAACACCCTTGCCGAACCGCTCACGGTAGGCGAGACAGATGTTCCGAGCCCGGGACCGGGCCAGGTCCTGGTGAAACTGATATCAACCGGGGTCTGCCACACGGACCTGCACGCGGCCCAGGGGGACTGGCCCGTGAAGCCCGCTCCGCCCTTCATTCCCGGGCATGAAGGGGTGGGGCGCGTGGTATCGCTCGGTGAAGGCGTCACTGAGCTGAAGGAGGGGGACATGGTGGGCAACGCCTGGCTGTGGTCCGCCTGCGGCGTCTGTGAATACTGCCGCACCGGCTGGGAGACGCTGTGCCTGCAGCAGAAGAACGGCGGTTACACCGTCGACGGGTCCTTCGGGGAATACATGCTGGTGGATGAGAAGTTCGCGGCGCACATCCCCGAGGGTGCGGACCCGGTGGAAGTGGCGCCGGTGCTGTGCGCCGGCGTCACCGTCTACAAGGGACTGAAGATGACCGAGGCGCGGCCTGGCCAGTGGGCCGTGATCTCGGGAATTGGAGGACTGGGGCACGTTGCCGTGCAGTATGCCAAAGCGATGGGCCTGCGGGTCGCAGCCGTGGACATCGCTGAGGACAAGCTGGCCCTGGCGCGTGAATTCGGCGCCGAGGTAACCGTCAACGCACTGAATGAGGACCCGGCCGAAGCCATCCAGACCCAGACCGGAGGGGCGCACGGCGTACTGGTCACCGCAGTGCACCCCTCGGCCTTCGGCCAGGCCATCGGGATGGCACGCCGCGGCGGAACGATCGTCTTCAACGGCCTGCCGCCCGGGGACTTCCCTGCGCCCATCTTCGACATCGTGCTCAAGGGCCTGACCATCCGGGGCTCCATCGTGGGCACCCGCCAGGACATGGTGGAGGCGCTCGACTTCTACGACCGGGGCCTGATCCACCCGAAGATCGCCACCCGCCCGCTGGAAGACATCAATGACATCTTTGATGAACTGTCCGCCGGGAGGGTGGACGGCCGGGTGGTGGTCAAGTACTGATGCACCAGAGAGCCGATGACATCCTGGATGCTGCGCCCTCCGTGCCCGGGGAAACTTTTTCCCGGGTGGGCCTGACGCCCGCAGCACAGGAGCTGCTCCGGAGCCTGAAGCAGCAGCACGGGCCGCTGATGTTCCACCAGTCGGGCGGCTGCTGTGACGGTTCCTCTCCCATGTGCTATCCGGAAGGGGACTTCATTACCTCCGAGGCGGACGTGCTGCTCGGCGTCTTTGACCTGGACGGCGGGGACATCGGGTTCTGGATGTCCGCCGAGCAGTTCGAGTACTGGAGGCACACACACCTGACGGTCGACGTCGTCACGGGCCGGGGGAGTGGATTCTCGCTTGAGGCTCCGGAAGGCAAGCGGTTCCTGATCCGCTCACGGCTGCTGGATGTGCCCCGCTAGGTGTCAGGTAGTAAGGTTGCTGTTTAATTCCTCCGTGGCCGCCGGCTGCGGAGGATTGGACCGTACATCATGATGCCTCGAGCGGGGCGGGAATGAGGAACACCATGGTTAAGAAGATGACTTTTCTGGCCGGGATCGGCGTCGGCTACCTGATCGGTTCCAAGGCCGGCCGGGAGAAAATCATGTCCCTGTGGAATGACCCGAAGGTTCAGGACACGGTCAGCCAGGGCACGGAGTGGGCCAAGCAGAAGGCACCGGGAGTCCAGGACAAGGTGGCCGGTGCGGCCAAGGACGCTGCTTCCTCCGCCAAGGATGCGGCGGCGCACGCCAAGGACAGTGTCTCCGGCAGCTCCAAGGATTCGTCCTCAGTGGCGGGAACCGCCAATCCGGCGGACAAGTCCCACACCTCCGGCGGGGGATCAACCATGGACCCGGCGCGCCCGCAGCCCGAAACCCGCTAGCCAAGGCGGGGGCTGCGGCCCCGAAGCTGCAGTACGATGCCCGTCCCGGGAAACCGGGGCGGGCATTTTCTGCGCCTCGCCGCACCCTCCCGGAAAGAGTTTGCCTCGCGTGCAAAGTTGCACCTAGTGTAGCGATGTGACTGAGCAGCAGATTTCCCGCCGGGAGCGGAACAAGACGGCGACCCGCCGGGCTATCGCCGATGCCACTCTGGGACTTGTCCGCAGCAAAGGCGCCGGTCAGTTCACCATTGACGACATTGCCGATGCCGCCGGCATCTCCCGCCGGACCTTCTTCAACTATTTCCCCAGTGCCACGGCAGCGCTCAACGTCGCCATGGAGGACTTCCTGGACGGAGTGCTGGGCCACTTCCAGGCACGCCCGCAGGACGAGGACATTGTTGACTCAATGCTCCATGCACTCTCCCAGCCTGCCGATCCGGCGAACCTTGCCGTGATGGCCGAGCTGCACGGCCTGGCAGAACAGCACCCGGACATGGTGCGGGTCCGCCTGGAAGCCTGGGACCACGCCGAGCACCGGATCGTGGACTCCCTGCGGACCCGCCTCGGACAGGAGACGGACCCGTTTTACACCAGCACCCTGGTTGCAGCAGTGCTGGCCTGCGGGCGCAGCGCTTTTACCCAGTGGCAGCAACGCACGCAGGGCGAGATCACTCCGCAGACCCTCACGCTGCTCGAAGAACTCTTCTCTGAAGCCATCGGGTTCCTCCGCGACGGCTTCAGCCGCTAGATCTCTCAACCCGGCCCGCCCACAGAAAGAAGTCAATGGCATCCCTGCTTTACCGGCTCGGTAAATTCAGTTTCCGGCACCGCTGGTGGTTCCTCAGCTCCTGGCTCGTGCTGCTCCTCGGAATCGGCGGGGCGTTCGCCGCCTTCAGCGCGCCTACGACCAACAACTTCACCATCCCCGGGTCCGAGAGCCAGCGGGTCCTCGATGAGCTGCGCGAACGGGTGCCGGATGTCTCCGGCGGATCAGGCCGGATCGTCTTTGAAACCGAATCCGGCGAGGCCTTCACCGAGGCGGAGCGCCGGGCCGTCGCGGACGCTGTGGAAGAGCTGAACAGCCTGGACTTCCTCAAGGCTGTCAGCGATCCCTTCGAGATGCAGGCCCAGCTCGACGGCAGCTCTGAGCAGCTCTCCGCCGGGCAGGCAGAGCTGGACACCGCGCGGGCCCAGCTGGAGGCCGGCAAGCCACAGCTCGACGCCGCCGCGGCGCAGCTCGCCGCCGGCCGGGACCAGCTCTCCATGGCACGAATGCAGGCCGACCAGCTCGAAGCTGCCGGGCAGGTGCAACAGGCAGAAGCCGTCCGCGCGCAGCTCCGGGCGCAGGAAGAACAGCTTGCCGCCGGCGAAGCCCAGCTGGCCGAGCAGCAGGAGGCTTACGACGACGGCGTGGCCCGGCTGGCGGGCGGAGAACAGGAGCTGCTGGACGCGCAGCGCATAGCCGAAGCCACGGACGGACTGCGCTTTGTCTCCGAGGACGGGGTCACCGCCTTCTCGGAGGTCCAGTTCCAGGAGCAGTCCTTCGCCGTTACTCCCGAGCAGCGCGAGCAAGTGCAGGACACGGCCAGCCGGATCACGGATTCCGGCGTCCAGGTGTTCTTCAGCAAGGAAATCGTGGAGGACGTTTCATCCCTCTTCGGACCCTCTGAAGGGATCGGCGTGGCCGTCGCCGCCGTCGTGCTCATCCTGATGCTGGGCACCCTGGTGGCTGCCGGACTGCCGCTGCTGATGGCGCTGGTGGGCGTCATTGCCGGAGTCGGCACCACCATGGCCCTCACCGGCGTCGTGGAAATGACCTCCATTTCTCCCATGCTGGCGTTGATGCTGGGCCTCGCCGTGGGCATCGACTACTCACTGTTCATCATCAACCGGCACCGCACGCAGCTGCTGCACGGCATGGAGCTGGAGGAATCAGCCGGCGTGGCCACCGGCACCAGCGGCAACGCCGTGCTGTTCGCCGGCCTGACCGTGGTGATTGCTCTGGCTGCGCTCGCCGTTCCCGGACTGCCGTTCCTCAGCGTGATGGGCCTGGCTGCAGCCGGCACCGTGGCCATGGCCATCCTGGTGGCACTGACCCTGACACCTGCCTTCCTGGGCTTCATCGGCAACCGCATCCTCTCCAGGAAAGCCTGGAGCCGGGCCGGCATCACGCCGCCTGCCCCGCACGCAGCCCTGGCCCCGGATGACCAGGCCGCAGCCGTCGAACACAAGGAAAACGGCAGCCCGCGCCGCTGGGGCCGGCTGGTCACCAGGCACCCGGTAATCACCGTGATCCTCAGCGTCCTGCTGCTGGGCACCATGGCCATTCCGGCCGGCTCGCTGCGCGTGGGACTGCCCGACGGCGGTTCGGAGCCGGTGGATTCCACCGCCTACCAGGCCTACCAGCGGCTGGGGGACAGCTTCGGTGAGGGGATCAACGGACCGGTGATCGTGGTGGGTTACCTGCCCGACGGACTTCCGGACGGCGAAGCATCCGACCTCACCTATGAGGTTGCCGGCAAGCTGCGCGCGCTGGAGCACGTCACCACTGTGGTCCCCACTTCCACCAGCGACGACGGAACCATGGTGGTCTTCCAGGTCATCCCCGAGGGCGGTCCCGCAGCGGAAGGTACCGAGGACCTGGTGCACACCATCCGCGATGATGCCGGCCAGATTCGGGACGAGACCGGCGTCGAAATTGCCATTACCGGACAGACCGGCATCAACATCGATGTTTCCGACAAGCTGATGGACGCCATGCCCGTCTACCTGCTGATCGTCGTCGGACTGTCCCTGGTCCTGCTCCTGCTGGTCTTCCGCTCCGTCCTGGTGCCGCTGATCGCCACCGGAGGTTTCCTGCTCTCCCTGGCCGCCAGCTTCGGCGCCGTCGTAGCGATCTACCAGTGGGGCTGGCTGGGCAGCATCTTTGACGTACACAACCCCGGCGCCGTGCTGAGTTTTCTGCCCATCATCCTGATCGGTGTGCTCTTCGGCCTCGCCATGGACTACCAGATGTTCCTGGTCTCGGGCATGCGCGAAGCGTACGTCCACGGCGAAGATCCGCGCCGGGCTGTCCGGACCGGCTTCGACCATGCCTCCCGGGTGGTGACCGCGGCGGCGATCATCATGGTCTCCGTGTTTGCCGGATTCATCTTCGCCCACCTGACGATGGTCCGTCCGATTGGTTTTGCGCTGGCCGTCGGCGTCCTGCTGGACGCCTTCGTGATCCGTATGACCCTGGTTCCGGCGGTGCTGCATCTGCTGGGCAAATCCGCCTGGTGGATCCCGAAGTGGCTGGACCGGATCCTTCCGGATGTTGACGTGGAAGGTGCCCGTCTTCTGACGGTAACGCAGGCCCCGGGCGGCGCCGGAGCGGAGCAGGAACTGGCTCCGGCCGGACGCTGAGCCGAAATATGTCACACTTGTTGCGCTTCTGACCTGCCCGGCAGACAGTACCGGTTACCATCGGGGTGCACTGCCCCGTCCCACAGCCCCCCACAGCATTGGAGAGTGAGCCTGAACATGGCTACTGATTACGACGCACCGCGCAAGGCCGAAGAGGATGCCGGAACCGCTTCCATCGAAGAGCTTCAGGCCCGGCGGAGCGACAAGCAGTCAGCCGTAGTGGATGTGGACGAGTCGGAGGCTGCGGAAGCATTCGAACTGCCGGGTGCGGACCTGTCAAGCGAGGAGCTGCTGGTCCGCGTGGTGCCGGCCCAGGAGGACGAATTCACCTGCGGTTCGTGCTTCCTGGTCCGCCACCGCTCACAGTTCGCCGTGGAGAGAGACGGCACCAAGTACTGCAGGGACTGCGAAGGATAAACGTCCTCCAAGGCCGGTTCAGGACCGGGCACAGCCGCCGCATCCGGATTCGGGTGCGGCGGTTGTGGTTCAGGCCGCCGGTGTGCTTGTGTACCTTGCATGGCCAGGCCGTGTCCGTCGCCCCCCGCAGCGCCAGGCAGAAGTGCGGATCATGTAGAGTTGACGGTTCGTAGGGGAGTATCCACCCACGCTGAACCTCGTCAACACGTAGGGCACCGACGCCCGGCCGGGGCCAGCGGGCAGCCTCAGGCTGCCGGAGAGACTTGCGGTCCTTCGGCGTACCCTACGAAAGCAGAGACTCAATGACTGTTTCCCCCCTGATCTGGGGCGTGACGATCGTCGTCATCCTCGGCCTGCTGGCCTTCGACTACTTCTTCCACATCCGCAAGGCCCACATTCCCACCCTGAAGGAAGCGGCCGTCTGGTCCTCCATCTACGTGGGCCTGGCCATTATCTTCGGCATCCTGGTCCTCGGCTTCGGCGGCGTGACCATGGGCGGCGAGTACTTCGCCGGATACATCACGGAGAAGGCGCTCTCGGTGGACAACCTGTTTGTCTTCCTGATCATCATGGCCTCCTTCCGGGTGCCCCGTGAGGACCAGCAGAAGGTGCTGCTCTTCGGCATTGTCTTCGCGCTGATTGCGCGCACCGGCTTTATCTTCCTGGGCGCGGCGCTGATCAACTCCTTCTCCTGGATCTTCTACCTCTTCGGCCTGATCCTGCTGGTCACCGCCGGCAACCTGCTCAAGCCCGAGGACAGCGAGAAGGACGAAGCGAACAACTTCATCATCCGGATCGCCAAGCGCGTGCTGCCCACCACGGACCACTACGACGGCGACAAGCTGATGACCGTGGAGAACGGCAAGAAGGTCCTTACCCCGATGCTGCTGGTCATGGTGGCAATCGGCGGAACCGACATCCTGTTTGCGCTGGATTCGATTCCCGCCATCTTCGGCCTGACGCAGAACACCTTTATCGTCTTCACCGCCACGGCGTTCTCCCTGATGGGCCTGCGCCAGCTCTACTTCCTGATTGACGGCCTGCTGGACCGACTGATCTACCTCTCCTACGGGCTGGCTGCCATCCTCGCCTTCATTGGCGTAAAGCTTGTGCTGCATGCCCTGCATGAGAACACCCTGCCGTTCATCAACAACGGTGAGCATGTGGAAGTCGTCGAGGTCAGCACCGGCCTGTCCCTGAGCGTGATCATCGGCGTCCTGCTCGTCACCGTTATCGCATCGCTGGTCAGCCCGGCAGGCAAGGCCCAGACCGCCGTAAACAATGCCCGCCGCCACGCCAACGATTACCTGGATCTCTCATACACCTCGGACGAGTCCGAGCGGGAGCGTATCTACCGGGCACTTTGTGCCGAAGAGAAGCAGATCCTGCAGATGGACAAGAAGTACCGGGACAAGGTCAAGGACATCGAGGACATCCGGGCCGAAGTGGCCCGTGCCCACGAGGAACACTCGCGCTACTCCAGCAGGTAGCGGATAAAGGAAGGGCCCCCGCGCAGCACCGCTGCTGCGGGGGCCCTTCCTTTCGTTGGGTGGGGTTCCTCCGTGCGTCAGCCCTGGACCCGCCGCTGGAACACGGCACCGGCTGCACCGTGCGGTGCCGGGGGCGGGTTCCGCCGCAGCAGGCGGGCCAGCAGAATGCCGGAGAGCAGCGAGCCGAGTCCGCCGGCAGCCAGGTCCCCGATCGTGTCCCGGTAGCCGACGTTAATGGTGGCATCCACGTAGTTGTGTCCCCACCACTCGCCGAATTCCCACAGCACACTCAGGGCAAGTCCCAGCGACGTCACGACGGCGGGAACCGCCACACCCGGCACCGGCTGGCCGGAGGCCTGCCAGGCGGTCACCGCACCATAGGCGACGAGCAGATACCAGGCCATGACAGCGATGGTGCCGGTGGCAGCGAAGTGGACTGCAAGGTCCCACCAGGAGATCTGTGCGTACAGATCCATCACGCTGCTCCAGGCAGCCAGCAGCAGGGTCAGCCCGTACAGCGAGGAGAACACCGGCGCTGCAGGCAGGCACCGGGACACCAGAAGCCCCAGCAGTACCAGGGCAAACAGCGCGGCCTCCACCGGGCCGTACCAGAGCAGCGCCAGCAGCAGGCTTGCTGCACCAAGTATGCGGACACCGTCCGAAGCCGCCTCGGCAGCAGAGGCCGGACGGCGCAGGAGGGCATCGATCATGCTCCAACGGTAGCGGAGCAGGAGTCGGGCCGCCCAGACTCCGCGGCGGGCGGGCACCGCCGCATTGCACGTAGGATCGCTGCATGCCTGCCCCCGTTTTGCCTACCGTCAGCGTAGTCGTTCCATGCCTCAACGACGCCGAAGCGCTCCGCTCCTGCCTGGCCTCGCTCGCGTCCCAGAGCGTGCGGCCGGCCGAAATCGTGGTGGTGGACAACAACAGCACGGATGAGAGCGCCGAGGTAGCCCGCCGGTTCGGTGCCCGTTTGGTCTTCGAACCCCGGCCGGGCATCCCTGCAGCCGCTGCTGCCGGGTATGACGCCGCCACCTCGGAAATCATCGCCAGGTGTGACGCCGACTGCATCCTGCCCTCTGGATGGGTTAAGCAGTTAGCTGAACATTTCGCGGCTGACCAGCAGCTGGCCGCGGTCAGCGGACCGGGCCGGTTCTACGGGTTCGCCCCGTGGACCGGACGGTTCCTCTCCGGGCTCTACCTGGGTTCCTACTACCGGGCGATGACGCTTGCGCTGGCCCACCGGCCCCTGTTCGGGTCCAACATGGCGCTGCGCGCGGACACCTGGCGCCGGGTGGGTCCGGCCGTCCACCGGGAGGATCCGGAACAGCACGACGACGTCTGCCTGAGTGCACACCTGGGCCAGGACTACCGCTGCGCCTGGGACCGGAGCCTGGTGGTCGGCATGGCGCCCCGGGCGGTTATCGGGTTGCCCAACCTGGTGCGCCGGTTCCGCAGGGCCTTCCACACCCTGGCGGTGCACTGGCAGGCGGCGCCGCCGTGGGAACGATGGATCAGGCGTTTGCGGGGTAGAGCAGGGGAAGCTGCAGCACCAGCCAGGGACTGAACGCCCAAGGTGTCAAGCGCACGGATTCAACCAGTCTTGCCGGGTCGGCCCAGGTCCAGTCCATGACTTCATCCGCAGCCGGCGCCGGGTCAGCCTCTGCCACGGCGGTGTAAACGGGGCAGATCTCGTTTTCCACAATGCCCGAGGCATCAACGGCACGGTAGCGGAACTCGGGAAGCGCGACGGCAATGCTGTGCAGCTTCAGGCCCAGCTCGCGCTTGGCGCGGCGCACCACGGCGTCCTCGGTGGCCTCACCGGGTCCGGGGTGGCCGCAAAACGAATTGGTCCAGACTCCCGGCCAGGTCAGCTTGGACAATGCCCGGCGCGTCACCAGGATGCGTCCGTCCGGATGGTAAACGTGCGTTGAAAAGGCCAAATGCAGCGGAGTCTCGCGGGTATGCACGGTCATTTTGTCCGCGGTACCTATCATTTGGCCCACTTGATCGACCAGAATGACTTCTTCCCGGCGTTGCGGCATTTCTTCCCCTTACGATGAACGTGTTTACTTTATGCATGGAGACAGAACACTTGCCTGACGAGAGAATTGGCCATCAGCAGGTGGACCGTGTCCTGGACGGGTTCTTCACCGCGGCCAAGGAACGCGCCGAGCGGATCAGTCCCAGCTACCTTAGCCTCTGGGAGACGCTCGAAAAATCCACGATCGGCGGCAAGCGGCTGCGCCCGCAGATCGTGATGACGGCCTACGCACACTTGGGCGGAACCGATCTGGAAGCCGCAGCCCGGGTGGGCGCGGCATTCGAACTGCTGCACACCGCCCTGATCGTCCACGATGACGTGATTGACCTCGACTTCGTCCGCCGCGGGCAGGACAACGTCTCCGGGGTCTACCGCAGGATGGCGGAGACCGCCGGTGAACCTGCCGAGGTGGCCCTGCACCGCGGCCTGTCAGTCGGCATTATCGCCGGCGACCTCGCCCTGACCGGCGCCTTCCGGATGCTGGACTCAGTCTCCACTGATCCGCTGACCCGGGAGATCCTTGCGGGGATCCTCGACGAAGCCGTGTTCGCCTCTGCCGGCGGAGAACTGATCGACGTCGATTTCTCCTTCGCGGCCGGCTCGCCGCCGCTGGCCGAGATCCTGGACATGGAACGCCTGAAGACTGCTGTCTACTCCTTCGAGGCCCCGCTTCGCGCCGGGGCCGTCCTTGCCGGAGCCGGCACCGAGGTGGCCTCCGCCCTTGGCCGGTTCGGCCGCGACATCGGCATCGCCTACCAGCTGGTGGATGACCTGCTGGGTGTTTTCGGCAACGAGAGCGCCACGGGCAAGTCCAGCATGGGCGACCTCCGCGAAGGCAAGCGCACGGTGTTGATCGCCTACGCCGCGCAGACCCGCGGCTGGGCGGAACTTTCCGGCATCATCGGCCGCCCCGACATGGGCCCTGAGGACGCGGACCGTGCCCGCAGCATCCTGGTGGACTGCGGTGCCCGGCAGTACGCCCAGGACCTTGCCGCAGACTATGCAGCCAGTGCCCGCAGCCACCTCGAATGCGCCGAGGTGCCGGCGGGGCTGGCAGCGGTGCTGGACGACGTCGTGTCTTCCTCCGTGAACCGGGGCCGGTAGCCGTGGGACAGGTCACGGGGCTTCCGCTCTACAACCGGGCTGCCGTTGACACGGCAGCCGTCATGATCCGCGCCTACTCGACGTCCTTCGGGCTGGCTTCACGGCTGCTGGCTCCCCGCACCCGGCGCCAGATCGAAACCATTTACGCCCTGGTCCGCTTGGCGGACGAGATCGTGGACGGTGTGGCTGCGGCAGCGGAGGTTCCTCCCGCAGAGATTCGGCGGATGCTTGATGGATTGGAGGCAGAGACAGCCAGCGCCCTGCGCACCGGCTACAGCGTGAACCTGGTGGTGCACGCCTTTGCGCTGACCGCGCGCCGGACAGGGATCGGCACGGACCTTACCGCTCCGTTCTTCCGCTCCATGCGGGCAGACCTGACCCGGGCCGAACACACCCAGGCGAGCTTCGAGGACTACGTCTACGGATCCGCCGAAGTGATCGGCCTGATGTGCCTCCAGTGTTTCCTTGACGGCCGCCCGGTTCCCGCTGACCAGGAAGTGCGGCTGCGCGAAGGTGCCCAGCGGCTTGGCTCCGCCTTCCAGAAAGTGAACTTCCTCCGGGACCTGGCGGAGGACTTTGAGGCCCTGGGCCGCAGCTACTTCCCGGGCGTCACTGTGGACGCCTTCACCGAGGAAGACAAGCACCGGCTGCTGGATGACATCGAAGCGGACCTCGTCGTCTCGGGCGCGGCCATCGCCGAGCTGCCCCGGGACTGCCGGCCCGCCGTCGCACTGGCCCAGGAACTGTTCGCGGAGCTTGCCCGAAGGCTCCGCCGGACCCCCGCATCCCGGCTGCGCACCACCCGGATTCGCGTGCCGAACCCCGTCAAGCTGCGGATCGCCGCGGACGTGGTCTACCGGCACCGGCTGCGCCGCAGCTCCATACCGGCTCTCTCCACCCCCGACGCCGAAAGGGCGCCATGACCTCCGGAATCTCCAGCCCCAGCCCGCGTACCGCCGTCGTTATCGGCGGAGGAATCACCGGCCTCGCCACTGCAGCCCTGCTGGCCCGGGAGGGCCTGGAAGTGACGGTGCTGGAAAAGAACAGCACTCCCGGCGGGCGCACCGGCAGCTGGGAAACGGACGGCTTCCGCTTCGACACCGGCCCGTCCTGGTACCTGATGCCGGAGGTATTCGACCATTTCTTCCGCATGCTGGGCACCAGCGCGGACGAACAGCTGGAACTGGTGCAGCTTGACCCCGGATACCGGGTGTACTTCGAGGATGACGCTGACCCGGTGGATGTGCAGGCCACCCGTGCGAAGAACGTTGCGTTATTCGAGTCGCTGGAGCCCGGAGCCGGTGCCCGGCTGGAGAGTTACCTGGATTCCGCGGCCGAGGTCTACGACATGGCCAAGAAGCGTTTCCTGTACAGCACCTTCGCCTCCTTCCTGCCGCTGCTGCGCCCGGATGTACTCTCCCGCGGGCCGCGGCTGGCAAAGCTGCTGCTGCAGCCGCTGAGCTCCTTCGTGGCGAAACGGTTCACCGACCCTCGGATCCGGCAGATCCTGGGGTACCCGGCGGTGTTCCTGGGCTCATCCCCGTTCACGACGCCGAGCATGTACCACCTGATGAGCCGGCTGGACCTGTCCGACGGCGTGCTCTATCCGCGCGGCGGGTTCCACCGGCTGATCACGGTGATCGCGTCCCTGGCCGAGTCCGAAGGCGTGAAAATCCAGCTGGACGCCAACGTCACCGCCATCCGTACCGAGCCGCAGCGCAAGGGCAAGGCCCGGGCTACCGGAGTCGAATACCGCGACGCCGCCGGCATGCCTGCAGTGCTCGACGCGGACCTGGTGGTTTCCGCCGCGGACCTGCACCACACTGAAACCCGGCTGCTGCCCGCGCAGCTGCAGACCTACCCGCCGAAGTACTGGGAATCCCGGATCCCCGGACCCGGAGGCATCCTCCTGCATCTGGGCGTCCGCGGCGAACTGCCGGAGCTGGCGCACCACACCCTGCTCTTCACCAGGGACTGGGAAGCGAACTTCGAGAAGATCTTTGGCAGGCACACTTCCGTGCCGGACCCGGCATCCCTGTACATCTGCAGGCCGTCGGCCACGGACGAGGACGCAGCCCCGGAGGGACACGAGAACCTGTTCGTGCTGGTTCCCGTCCCGTCGGACCCGGCGCTGGGCGTCGGAGGCGTGAACGGGGCCGGTGATTCGCGGCTTGAAACGATGGCGGACACCGTCATTGACCAGATTGCCGGCTGGGCCGGCATTCCGGACCTCGCCGAGCGGATCACCGTGCGCCGCACGGTGGGACCTGGAGACTTCAGCGCGGACTTCAACTCCTGGAAGGGAACGCTGCTGGGCCCGGCACACGTGCTGAAGCAGAGTGCTTTCCTGCGCGGGACCAACGCCAGCCGCAAGGTTGACGGCCTGCTGTACGCCGGCGGGTCAACACTGCCCGGAATTGGGCTGCCGATGTGCCTGATCAGCGCTGAACTCGTGCTCAAGCGGCTGCGCGGGGACACCAGCACCGGGGCGCTGCCCGAACCGCCCCGGACAGCCGGAAAAACCCGCTGATGGGGGCCTTGTACCTGCTGTTCCTGGTGGCGTCGATTGGCTGCATGGTGCTGCTGGACCACCGTTTTCAGCTGTTCTTCTTTTCCGGGGCACCCCGGCGTGCCGCCGTCGTCCTAGCCGCAGGCCTGGTGTTCTTCCTGGTCTGGGACCTGTTCGGCATTGGCCTGGACATCTTCTACCGCGGAGAAACCCAATTCATGCTCGGCGTCGAGCTGGCACCCCACCTGCCCCTGGAAGAAGCCTTCTTCCTGGCCTTCCTCTGCTACCTGACCATGGTGCTGTTCGGTTTGCTGAAAATAGCTGCGGCCCGCTTCGGCAGGCACCGCACTGAGGCGGAGGCGCAGCGGTGACGTACTGGGTGCTTAACCTCTGCTTCCTGGTTCCTGCCGCGGCGCTGCTCTCCGCGGCACTGCTGCGCCGCCGTCGCACGGGCCTGCGAAACCGCGCCTTTACCCTGCGGCTGGCCGGAACCGCCGGCGTGCTGCTGGGTCTTACCGCCGTCTTCGACAACCTGATGATCGCCGTCGACCTGTTCGGTTACAACCCGAGCCGTATCTCCGGTGCGTTCCTGGGTCTGGCACCGCTGGAGGACTTCGCTTATCCGCTGGCGGCCGTCCTGCTCCTTCCCGCACTGTGGGAACTGCTCTCGCCGCGCACCGCCGCCCCCTCCAAGGAGAACCAATGAGCGCCCCCGCCACCCGCACGTCCGGCACCCTGCGGATGCTGCTGCTCTCCTCCCGGCCGCTCTCCTGGGTGAACACTGCCTATCCGTTCGCCGCCGCGTACCTGCTGACGACAGGCGGCATCGACGCCGCCTGGGTAATCGGCACGCTGTACTTCCTGATCCCCTACAACCTGGCCATGTACGGCATCAATGATGTCTTCGACTACGAATCGGACCTGCGCAATCCGCGCAAGGGCGGCGTGGAAGGCGCCCTGCTGGACCGCCGGTTCCACCGCATCACACTGTGGGCTGCGGTGGCTGCCAATGTGCCGTTCCTGGCGGTGCTGGCGCTGCTGGGCTCCCCGCTGTCCTGGCTGGTGCTGGCGGTCAGCGTGTTCGCGGTGATCGCCTACAGTGCTCCCGGCCTGCGGTTCAAGGAACGGCCGTTCCTCGACTCCATTACTTCGAGTACGCACTTCGTCTCCCCGGCCGTGTACGCGCTGGTGCTGGCCGGCGCGCAGTTCACCCCGGGACTCTGGGCGGTGCTGGGCGCGTTCTTCCTGTGGGGCATGGCGAGCCAGGCCTTCGGCGCCGTGCAGGACATCATTCCCGACCGCGAGGGCGGGCTGTCCTCCATCGCCACCGTACTCGGCGGCAAGACCGTAGTGCGGCTGGCCTTCGCGGCCTACGCTGCGGCCGGAGCCCTGATGCTGCTCACCCCCTGGCCGGCGCTGCTGGGATCCTTGCTGGCGGTGCCGTACCTGCTCAACCTCGTGCCGTTCCTGGGCATCACCGACGAACGGTCCGAGGAAGCGAACACCGGCTGGAAGCGGTTCCTGAAGCTGAACTTCCTGACAGGTTTCCTGGTCACCATGCTGCTGATCTGGTATTGGCCCTCCCGCTAACCCCAGCAATCGAGATAACAGAAACTGCACGTTACAGCGCTGAGACGAGCCGTTTCTGTCATCTCGATGGGGAGGACATGAAAAAGCGGCCGGCCCCGAAGGGACCGGCCGCTTTTCAGGTAGCTGAAGGGCCGCAGGTTACTCTGCGACGCCGACGAACTCGGCCTTTTCGTTGGCCGTGGTCTCGCCCGAGGCGAGGTTGGCCCGCAGCTTGGCGCCGAGCTCGGCGTCAACGTTGGTCCAGTACTGGATCGCAGCTTCGCGGATGTGCGGGCGCTGCACACCGGAGACTGCACCGGTGATGGTCTCCAGGAAACGCTCCTTGGCGGCGTCGTCGAACACCTCGCGGTACAGCGTGCCGGCCTGGCCGAAATCGCTGTCCTCGGAGTGCAGTGTCGCAGCGGAACGCACCAGGGCGCCGTCATTCTCCCACGTGCCTTCGCCGGCGAGCGCCGGGTCGGCCACGGGGCCGCCCAGGGTGTTCGGGGCGTAGACCGGGGTCTCCGGGGAGTTGAAGGAGAAGCGGCCGTAGCCGTCCTGGGAGTAGTTGTTAATCGGGGCCTTCGGCGCGTTGACCGGCAGCTGGTTGTAGTTGGTGCCAACGCGGTAGCGCTGGGCATCCGGGTAGGAGAAGATGCGGGCCATCAGCATCTTGTCCGGGGAGGCTGCGATGCCCGGAACCAGGTTGGCGGGGGAGAGTGCCACCTGTTCGATCTGGGCGAAGAAGTTCTCCGGGTTGCGGTTCAGGGTGTGGGTACCCACCTTGATGAGGGGGTAGTCAGCGTGCGGCCAGACCTTGGTCAGGTCGAACGGGTTGAACCGGTAGTTCTTGGCATCTTCGTACGGCATGACCTGGACGTGCAGGTCCCAGGACGGGAAGTTGCCGGCAGCGATGTTCTCGTAGAGGTCGCGGCGGTAGTAATCGGCGTCGGCCCCGGCAATGCGCTCTGCTTCCGCACCGGTGATCTCGTGGTTGCCCTGGTTCGAGGTGAAGTGGTACTTCACCCAGAAGCGCTCACCGGCAGCGTTGATCCACTGGTAGGTGTGCGAGCCGAAGCCGGGCATTTCGCGCCAGGAGCGCGGGATGCCGCGGTCGCCCATCAGGTAGGTGACCTGGTGTGCGGACTCGGGAGACTGGGTCCAGAAGTCCCACTGCATGTCTGCGTCACGCAGGCCGGAACCCGGGAGGCGCTTCTGCGAGTGGATGAAGTCCGGGAACTTGATGCCGTCGCGGATGAAGAACACCGGGGTGTTGTTGCCCACGATGTCGTAGTTGCCCTCGGAGGTGTAGAAGCGCAGTGCGAAACCGCGGACATCGCGCCAGGTGTCGGGCGAGCCCATTTCACCGGCAACGGAAGAGAACCGCTGGATGGTTTCGGTGGTGGCGCCGGGCTGGAAAACAGCGGCACGGGTGTACTTGGACACGTCTTCGGTGACGGTGAATTCGCCGAACGCGCCGCCGCCCTTGGCGTGCACGATCCGCTCCGGGATGCGCTCCCGGTTGAACTGGGCAAGCTTCTCAACCAGGTAACGGTCGTGGAGGACAACCGCGCCGTCAGCTCCGTGGGACAGCGAGTGTGCGTCGCTGGCAACCGGAGTGCCGGTCTGGGTGGTGGTGAAGTTCGACATTCTCTCTCTTTCTTCTTTTGGGTCGAGTGGTAAAGCCAAGGGTCAGGGAGTCTTGCCGGCAGTGTCCGGCTTCGCTGCGCAGTCGGCGCAGAGGCCCTGATAGAGCACATCGGCAATCTGGATGGTCATGCCGTGAGTGTTGCTGGGGGTCAGGCACGGTGCGTGCCCGACGGCGCAGTCAACGTCCTCGATGCGCCCGCAGCCGGTGCACATCGCGTGGTGGTGGTTGTCGTCAACGCGCGTCTCGTAGAGGGCAGCGGAGTGCGGCGGTTCAATGCGCCGGAGCATCCCCGTTTCCGTGAGGTCGGTGAGGACTACGTAGACAGACTGGAGGCTGATGTCCGGAAGGGTGGCCCGCACAATGGCTGCGACTTCGTCCGCACCTGCGTGTGGCGAATGGTCGACGGCGTCCAGCACGGCCAGGCGCTGCTTGGTGACCCGGCGTCCGTGTGCACGCAGCTGCGCTGACCACTTGTCAGTGGCTGCCGCGGAGGCTGCTGTGGAAGTCATGCAACAACAGTAGCCCTTATTCTGAAGTATTCATAATAAGGTTCGCCTAACACTCCGGATTAGGCTGGTAACGCGGCGGTGAGCGCTGCCGCGAACCAGGAGGCGATGTGTCCGCTACAGCTGCCCGGCCCGAGGTGCGCCGCCTGCGCGCGGGCGACACGGAGGTGGGAATCCGTTCGTCCGGAACACCCGGGCCGGACGTAGTCCTGGTTCACGGAATCGGCGCGTCCTCCCGCTACTTCGAGCCGCTCGCACGTGAGCTTTCACATGACCACAACGTCCACCTGGTCGAGCTGCCCGGCCATGCCGGGATGGAACGGCCGCGGGAGGCGCTGACCATGGCAGGCTACGGCGCCTCCGTAGCCGGGGCCCTGCGCCAGGCGGGCATCGATGACGCGCTGCTGGCCGGCCACTCCATGGGCTGCCAGGTGGTGGTGGAAGCCGCGCTCGCGGATCCTCAACTTGTGGCGTCCCTGCTGCTTCTGGCTCCCACCGTGAACCGGGCTGAACGCAAGATTGCAGCCCAGGCATTCCGGCTGGCGCAGGACACCCTGCATGAGACTTTCGCCGTTAACCGCATCGTGTTCAGCGACTATCTGCGCACCGGCCCGCGCTGGTACCTCGGCACCCTGCGCCGGATGATGGACCACCGGATGGAAAAGCGGCTGGCACTCACAGACTGTCCCGCGGCGGTGATCAGCGGCAGCAGGGATCCGATCGTCCCGCGCTCCTGGCTGCTGCGGCTCGAAGAGGCCCGCGACGGCGTCGTGCTCGGTGAGGTGCCCGCTGCACCCCACGTGCTGATGTGGAACAGCCCCGAACCCACCGCCGAGTGGGTGCGCAGACTGCGAAAGGCCGTGCAGTGAGCGGCACGGGGTTCCGGCCGGACGCCGTGCGTACCGTGAAGCACCGGCTGCGGCTAGCCGCCGCGTGGGCGGCCGACTATGCCTATGTGGCCCGCTGGCAGGTCCAGGGTTTCCTGCGCCGCCAAGATCCATCCGGCTACGTGCATCCCGATCCCGGTGCCGGACGGCGGGGGGCGATCGTGCTGATTCCGGGGGTCTATGAGGACTGGCAGCTGCTGCGTCCGCTCGCCGAGGCGCTCGCTGCGCGCGGACATCCGGTCCATGCCGTGAAGACGCTGGGCTACAACCGAGGCAGGATCGACGAAATGGCGCGGCGGGTGGAACACTACCTGGCTGCGGAAGACCTTGACGGCGCAGTGATTGTTGCGCACAGCAAGGGAGGGCTGATCGGCAAGCACGTCCTCCTGGGAGCGGAAGGCCACCGCATCCGGCGCATGGTGGCCGTGAACGCACCCTTCTCCGGATCCCCCTATGCCCGCTACTTCCTTGTCCCGTCCATCCGCGCATTCTCCCCGCGCAACGAACTGCTGCGGGGACTGCAGGCCAGCCGGGAGGCAAATGCGCGGATCACGTCGATCTATGCGGCTTTCGATCCGCATATTCCCGGCGGCAGCCGGCTCGACGGCGCCCGCAATCTGCAGCTGGAATCAATGGGACACTTCCGGCCGCTGGGGGATGCGGAGCTGCATCAGCTGGTGGTGCACGAGGTGGAGGCAGGGGACGCCTGACCCGGCCGGAGGGGAGGGGGCACCTGCGCGAGCGCCTGCCCTAGCTTGCTCCCTGCGCGAGCGCCCGCTCGACCGCTGACTGGACCCCGGAAGTCCACGGCTCCCCATGCCCGGTGAGCACCGTGGGGGCACCGGTCTCCGCCAGTGCGTGCAGTGAGGCGAGCGCCGCGGCGCTGTCTGCCGTCGCAGCCCCGGAGACGATCTGCGGTCCGCGGCCCCCGGTGTAGGGGTTCAGGGTCACCAGGGCGTCTCCGGCAATCAGCGCCCCGCGGTCCTGGAAATACAGCGCCGTGTGTCCGGCGGTGTGTCCCGGGGTGGGGATCAGGAGCGGTGCGCCCGGCAGCGCCGCAGCAGCTGCCGCATCCAGATCCAGTACGTCGGCCACGCCGCGGACCAGCAGCGCGCCGGCCATCGTCATGGCACCGAGCTGGCGCAGGGACGCCGGGAACCGCAGCGGGTACTGGAACCGGGGCCGTTCATGGCCGTAGCGGTAGGGGTGGGCGGCAATGTAGTGGTCCGCGGGATGGGCCAGCACCGGTGCACGGAACTCAGTGCGCAGTTTCGCGGCCGTGCCCACATGGTCAAAGTGCCCGTGCGTCAGCACGATGGCGCTGACCGACTCCGGTCCGTAGCCCAGGGAGCGGACAGCGGAGGAAATTGCGTGCTGGGCGGCGGGAAGGCCGGTGTCCACGATCAGCACCTCGCCGTCGCCCTCCACCAGGTACGCGTTGGTGTAGGCGTGCTCAATCAAGTGGATGCCCTCGGCAACATTGCGGGTCAGCATGGATCCTCCTGGTGGACAACGGGGACGTCCCGGGCGAACGGCCCGGAGCAATATCGTAAGCATGCTTTGCTTCGGGAGGGGGTGTTTTGGCCGGATGCACAGTGCACGGGATCACGGAACATCCGCGGCGCTCGCCTAGACTGCTCTGGTGCCCAGACTGCTAGCCGATCTTTCCCCGCTGCGTGAAAGCCGGGATTTCCGCCGGCTCTGGACCGGAACTGCGCTCTCTGCCGTAGGCACGCAGCTGACACTTGTTGCCGTGAGCCTGGAGGTGTACGAGCTGACGCAGTCCAGCCTCTACGTCGGCATGCTAGGCGTGGTGGGGCTGGTGCCGCTGGTGCTGGCCGGACTCTACGGCGGTTCAGTGGTGGACGCATATGACCGCCGGAAAGTCGCACTGTTCTCCGCTGCCGTCCTTTGGCTGACCACTATCGGCATTGCAGTCCAGGCCTGGCTGGGCCTTGAAAGCGTGTGGCTGCTTTTTGCCCTGGTGGCTGTCAACGCCGGCGCCGGCGGACTGAACCACCCGGCCCGCAGCGCCATTATTCCGCGCCTGGTGCGCCCCGAAAAGCTCCCGGCGGCCAATGCGCTGAGCATGATCACCTTCGGCATCGCCATGGCGGCCGGTCCGCTGCTGGCCGGCGTGCTGGTGGGCCAGGTGGGCTACGGCTGGACGTACACGATCGACGTCGTCACCTTCACCGCAGCCATGTGGGCGCTGTACCGGCTGGACCCGATGCCACCCATAGGGCAGGTACACAAAGCGGGCCTGAAATCAGTCCTGGAGGGGTTCACTTTCCTGGGCACGCGGCCAAACATCCGCATGACGTTCATCGTGGACCTGGCCGCGATGGTGCTGGCGCAGCCGCGGGCACTGCTGCCCGCCGTCGGGGCGTTGATGCTCGGCGGCGGAGCCGAGACCGTGGGCATCCTGCTGGCGGCCACCGCCGCCGGTTCCTTCCTCGCCGGACTGTTCTCCGGCCCGCTGGGCCTGGTGCGCAGGCAGGGGCTGGCCGTGATGTGGTCGGTGGTTGCCTGGGGATTGTCAGTCTCTGCTTTCGGCGTAGTGGTGGTCCTGGCAGGGGAGCACGACGGCGGCGGCGTGTCACCGTGGCTCCTGCCAGCCGCGCTGGCCATGGGAGCAGCCGGCATCGCGGACTCAATCAGCGGCGTCTTCCGCTCCACGATCCTGCAGGCCGCCACGCCGGATGCGATGCGCGGCCGGCTCCAGGGTGTGTTCGTAGTGGTGGTCGCCGGCGGTCCGCGGCTCGGCGACCTGGTGGCCGGCGTCGACGCATCCTTCCTGGGCGAAGGCTGGGCCGCCGTGGCCGGGGGCCTGGCCTGCGTTCTCGCCGTCCTGGCCCTGTCCCGGCTGCAGCCGGCATTCGCCCGCTACGATGCCCGCCATCCGGCACCGTGATGCCCTGTACCGGCCCGGGACGGGCATGGAACAGCACAGCGGGCAGATACGTTAACGCTGAGGAAAGTACCGCGGAAGGTTTTGGACCTGCGCTCCTGTGGGGGCGCGGGGCCTTCCGCCCAGGAAGGATCGTGGACACGTGCACCGACATTTCAACGGTTTGAAGACGGCAGCCCTCTTCGGGGTGCTCTTCGCTGTGCTGCTGGGTATCGGCGGCCTGTTGGCCAGCGGCACCGGCAGTTCCTCGTTCATCTGGATTTTCCTGATCATCGGGCTTGCCACCACCGCGTACAGCTACTGGAACAGTGACAAGCTCGCCATCCGTGCCATGCACGCGGTACCCGTCACGGAGGCCCAGGCACCGGAAATGTACCGGATTGTCCGTGAGCTCTCTGCCAAGGCCAACCAGCCGATGCCGCGGCTGTACATTTCGCCGACCATGGCGCCCAACGCCTTCGCCACCGGCCGCAACCCGCAGAATGCGGCCGTGTGCTGCACCCAGGGAATCCTGCAGCTGCTCAACGAACGCGAGCTGCGCGGTGTGCTGGGCCATGAGCTGATGCACGTCTACAACCGGGACATCCTCACCTCATCGGTTGCGGCCGCGATCGCCGGAGTCATCACCTCGCTCGGCCAGTTCCTGCTGTTCTTCGGCGGCGGCGACCGCCGCAACCAGAACCCGCTGGCCATGATCGCCATGGCAATCCTCGCGCCGCTGGCCGCTTCCCTGATCCAGATGGCCATCGGGCGGACCCGGGAGTACGACGCCGATGAAGACGGTGCGACGCTGACTGACGACCCGCTGGCTCTGGCATCTGCGCTGCGGAAGCTGGAAACCGGCACCCAGCAGGCACCGCTGCCCAACACGGACCAGAAGCTGGTCAACACCTCCCACCTGATGATTGCCAACCCGTTCCGCAACGGCGTGCGCGGCCTGCTGGCCACCCACCCGCCGATGGCGGACCGGATCCGCCGCCTCGAAAACATGGCGGGCCGTCCCCTCGGTTCCTAACCGAACTGCCCAAGCGGAACCGGCAACGACACAGAGAGCGAGCACAGATGCGGCTGATCCTCGTCCGCCACGGCCAGACGCCGTCGAACATTGAACGGCTGCTGGACACCGGCGCACCCGGTCCCGGCCTGACCGACCTCGGGATGGCTCAGGCGGCGGCCCTGCCGCAGGCGCTGGGGCACGAACAGATCAGCGGGGTCTATGCATCCAACCTCGTGCGCACGCAGTTCACGGCAACACCGCTTGCCGACGCCCTGGCCCAGCCGATCGAGGTACGGGACGGGCTGCGGGAAATCTCCGCCGGCAGCCTGGAAATGCGCGGTGACAGCGAGTCCATCCAGGCTTACCTGCGCACCGTCTACGCCTGGGTGCAGGGTGACCTGTCCGTGCAGATGCCCGGCGGGCCGGACGGCGCCGAGACCCTGGGCCGCTTTGACGAGGTGGTGGCTGAGCTCCAGAGCGCCGGGGAGCAAACGCCGGTGCTCTTCAGCCACGGCGCAATCATCCGGGCCTGGGCCACCGCGCGTGCCCGCAACGTGGGGCCGGATTTCATCATCCACAACGCCCTGAGCAACACCGGAATCGTGGTGCTTGAAGCAAGGCCCCGTCCAGAGGCGCGCGGCTCCGCCTGGGAGCTGCTTACCTGGCAGGGAGAAGCCGTTGGCGGCTCGGCGCTGGAAGACCCGGAGACAGACGGTCCCGTTGCCGAAGATATCGAGCCCGTCTCCTAGGAAAAGAGAACGACGGCGGCGCTCCCCGGGACCGGGGTTGCGCCGCCGTCGTGGTGTCCGGCCGGACGGAACGCCTAGCGGAAGTTGATGAACTGCAGGTCAACATCCAGGTCCGCGCCCTTGAGCATGGCCATGGTGGCCTGCAGGTCGTCGCGGGACTTGGAACTGACGCGCAGCTCGTCGCCCTGAATCTGGGACTTGACGCCCTTGGGGCCTTCGTCGCGGATCATCTTGTTGATCTTCTTGGCCTGGTCCTGGGCGATGCCTTCCTTCATGGAGGCTTCAATCCGGTACTCCTTGCCGGAGGCGTACGGCTCGCCGTCATCGAGGGACTTCAGGGAGATGCCGCGCTTGACCAGCTTGGACTGGAAGACGTCCAGGACAGCCTTGACTCGCTCTTCCGAATTAGCCTTCATCAGGATCTTCTCGCCGCTGAAATCGACCTCGGCGCCGACGCCCTTGAAGTCATAGCGCTGGGCAATTTCCTTCTGCGCCTGGTTCAGGGCATTGGCAACTTCCTGCTTGTCGATCTTGCTGACGACGTCGAATGATGACTCGCTGGCCATAGTGCGCTCCTTGGGTAGTTCGGTTGTTCCTGCCCACCAGCCTAATAGGTGGGCAGGGCGAGCGGGCAGCGTCGCAGCTCACAGGAATCATCCAGCCGCAATGCACGGTCCTCCCATTTGGCTGGGTAAGGGTTGAGTTCATGAGCGCGCACCCCACTGCCCCGAAGGAACCTCCGCGGACAGCCCTGCCGGCTGCCGGCCAGGCACACGCCCCGGTGCCGCCCGGAACGCCGCTTCCGCCCGGTGCAGCGGCCCAGGTGTCCGCCGCGTCGCCGCGGCGCTCTGCAGGGATCCGGTTGCGCCAGGCAGCGGCCTCCTCGGTGCTGGCGGCTGTTTCAGTGACTGGAGTGGGCGCGGCAGCAGCCCAGGCCAGCGAACCCCGGGAAGCGGCAGTGTTCCTTCCCGCCGGAGACGACGCCGCGGCCAGTGCTGCCGCTGCCCGGGACGCCGACGCCAGGCGGGGCGCCGAACGCCTGGCCGGTGTCAGGGAGGATCTTGCCAATGCCGTGGCCTGGGGGAGCGTGACTGCTGAGCAGGCGGCACATTTCTACGCCCAGATCAGCGCCCGGATTGACCGCGGACTCTAGCCCGGGGGCCCGATTCGATTCTTGGCAGAATCTTCTGTAAAGTTGTCTTGCCCGCGGTTACCGCGGACAAAGTCTTCGCAAGAAGGCCTTCGGCAGATTACCCGAGCGGCCAAAGGGGGCTGACTGTAAATCAGCTGGCAATGCCTACGGGGGTTCGAATCCCTCATCTGCCACCGAAGAGAGAGCATCCCCGGTCTGAGGACCGGGGATGCTCTTTTGTGTTCGCACGTCCCGGGGCAGGGAAAGCTGCCCGCAGGCAAAATCTCGGAAATAAAGCACCCGTTATGGGCAGGCCCCCAAGAACTATAGTGGCTAGGCCGTCTAGTGTTTCTAAGCATGAAAGAGGACCTGGCTCTGGACCGGCTTGCCGAAGATTTCCGGGAAGCGCTGCGCGAGGCCGTCTACCTCGTGCGCCATATGGACACGGAGTTCGGAATCACGTCCAACCAGCTGGGTACGCTGCGGATGGTTGCCGGTGACGGCATGCGGGTTTCCGACATAGCCAGAAACCTGGGAGTCAAGGTGCCCAGCGCCACTGAACAGATCATCCGCCTGGAGCATGCCGGGCTGGTGCGCCGCAGCCCGGATCCGGAGGATTCACGCGGGGTCCGGGTCAGCCTAACTCCTGACGGGCACCGGAAGCTCACCGTAGAGACCCAGAGACGGGAATCGCTGCTCTCCGATCTGCTGGCACGGCTGGGCGAAGGCGAACGCGAAAAACTGCGCGAAGCGTTCCCCGTGATCGCCAAGGTGACCCAGATGGGATTCTCGGCCTTGACCTAGACGGGGTCTTCACCGCAGAGCGAACAATTGCAGACATCGCGCGGCTCGGCCTATAGCGTGGGCTGTATGGCAACTATCGACATCACCGAGGCAACGTTCCCCGAAACCATTGAGGAAAACGACATTGTGTTCGTTGACTTCTGGGCGGACTGGTGCGGCCCGTGCAAGCAGTTCGCACCGGTTTACGACGCCGTCTCGCAGCAGCACGAGGACATCACCTTCGCGAAGGTGGATACCGAGGCAGAGCAGGGCCTGGCTGCCGCGGCCGGCATCACCTCCATCCCTACGCTCATGGCGTTCCGCGAAAAGGTGCTGGTGTTCTCCCAGCCCGGCGCGCTCAACGCCAACCAGTTCAGCGAACTGGTTGAGGCCGTCAAGGGACTGGACATGAAGGCAGTCCACGAGCAGATTGCGGCCCAGGAGCAGGGCCAGCCTGCCGCAGGCCAGGACGGCCAGGTCAGCTAGCACCCCGGCGCCGCCGCGGCTTCCAAATCCCGGAAGGGAGCTTCTCCGGCAGCGGAGGAGCTCCCTTCTGCGCTGTGCGCTGTCCGGCGTTAGGCCCGGCGCGCCGGAGGAGATTTTCAGTGCCGAACCGCTCTAGCCGCACACGCCGCCGAGTTGTAGGCTCGGAGGCTCCGGGGGACCTGAGCGGCCCGCGGGCTGCCGTCCGCCGGGATACCCAGTCAACGTTGACCAAGGTTAGAAGGCGAGGAATACCAATGAGCGGTAACCGAGCAGTTGCTTATATTGAGCCTGGTGTCGTGGAAGTCCAGGACATCGACTACCCCACCTTCGAGCTGAAGGACGGCCCGGGTGTCAACCCGGCCAACGTGGGCCGGAAACTGCCCCACGCGGCTGTCCTGAAAGTTCTGACGACCAACATTTGCGGTTCTGACCAGCACATGGTCAGGGGGCGCACCACCGCGCCCGCGAACCTCATCCTCGGCCACGAGATCACCGGCGAGGTGGTGGAAACCGGGCCAGATGTTGAATTCATCAAGGTTGGTGACGTGGTCTCCGTCCCCTTCAACATCTCCTGCGGCCGCTGCCGGAACTGCAAGGAACGCAAAACCGGCATTTGCCTGAACGTGAACCCGGACCGTCCCGGAAGTGCCTACGGCTACGTGGACATGGGCGGCTGGGTGGGCGGCCAGGCGGAATACGCCCTGGTGCCCTATGCGGACTGGAACCTGCTGAAGTTCCCGGACTCTGACCAGGCGATGGAAAAGATCATGGACCTGACCATGCTCTCCGACATCTTCCCTACCGGCTACCACGGAGCCTTTACTGCCGGCGTGCGGACCGGCTCCACGGTGTACGTGGCCGGCGCAGGCCCGGTGGGGCTGGCAGCGGCCGCAAGCGCACAGCTCCTGGGCGCCGCCGTCGTCATAGTGGGTGACCTGAACGAGGACCGGCTGGCGCAGGCACGCAGTTTCGGCTGCGAGACAGTGGACGTGTCCAAGGGTGATCCCAGGGACCAGATTGAACAGATCCTGGGCGTGCCGGAGGTTGACTGCGGTGTTGATGCGGTGGGATTCGAGGCCCGCGGCCACGGACACGACGCAGGGCACGAAGCGCCGGCCACGGTTCTGAACTCCCTGATGAGCATCACCGCCGCCGGCGGGGCCCTGGGCATCCCGGGCCTCTACGTTACCGGCGACCCGGGCGGAATCGACGAGGCAGCGAAGGTCGGTTCGCTCTCGCTGAGCCTGGGCACCGGCTGGGCGAAGTCGCTGTCATTTACCACCGGCCAGTGTCCGGTGATGAAGTACAACCGGGACCTGATGATGGCCATCCTCAATGACAGGGTGCAGATTGCCAAGGCGGTGAACGCCACCGCGATCCGCCTCGACGATGCCCCCCAGGCTTATCGGGAGTTCGACTCCGGTGCGGCCAGGAAGTACGTCATCGACCCGCACGGTGTTACCGGAGCCAGCGCCAACTAGGCTTCGTCCCAAAGGGCCGCCGGGACGGCAAAAGCGTAATCTGCGTCCCCGGCGGCCCTTTGCGCGCCCGGATCTTCCGCCTTCCGGAGCCGCCTCGCTAGACTCGATCCGCCGGAGACACCCCTCCAGACTCATGGACCTCCGGAGTCACCACTCATGCGGGACACGAGTTGGAAGCGGGGATCAACATGCTCGAACTTCTCATCCGCCGGGGTGCGCCTAAAACCGCCCGCCGGGACGCGACCGTACCGGGCCGGACGGGGAGAGCCGCGAGGACCCTGTACGGCGAAGGCACGCCATGAACGGCGCAGATACCGCCTGGGTCCTGGTCTGTGCGGGGCTGGTGCTGTTCATGACGCCCGGCCTGGCCCTGTTCTACGGCGGCATGGTCCCGGTGCGGAATGTGCTGACCATGATGATGCAGAACATTATTCCGCTGGGCATCATCACCCTCACCTGGGTGCTGGTGGGGTACACCCTGGCCTTCAGCAACAAGGGCAATTCTGTCCTGGGAGAGTTTGATGCCTTCGCGCTGGTCAACGTGGATACGCCGCAGTTCCACACTGTTGCGGCCGGGGTGACAATTCCGGCCCTGGCCTTTGTCGCCTACCAGATGATGTTCGCCGTCATCACGCCGGCGCTGCTTACCGGTGCGACTGCCGGGCGGCTGAAGTTCGCCGGCTGGACCGTTTTCCTGGTGGTCTTCTCGATAGCGGTGTACCCGCAGGTTGCCCGCTGGCTCTGGCACCCCAGGGGATGGCTGTCGCAGCTGGGCGCGCAGGACTGGGCCGGCGGGCTGGTAGTTCATGCTTCCGCCGGCGCGGCCGCACTGGCTGTCCTCCTGGTTGTGGGACGCCGCCGGGGATGGCCCAGGCTCAGGACGTCCCCCAACAACCTCCCCCTGATGCTGGTTGGCGGGGGCATCCTGTGGTTCGGCTGGTTCGGGTTCAACGCAGGAGACGGGCTGCAGGCCAACGACATCGCCGCCCAGGCGCTGATTAACACCCATGTGGCCGGCAGCTCCGCCATGGTCACCTGGCTGATCGTCGAACGCCTGACCAGCGGGCACTCCACCCTTGTCGGAGCGGTGTCCGGAGCCGTCGCCGGCCTGGCCACAATCACCCCCTGTGCCGGATACGTCAGTACTGGATCGGCTCTGCTGATCGGGCTGATCGCCGGCTGCGCGTGCTGTTTTGCGGTCCGGCTCAAGCACCTTCTGCGTTACGACGACGCCCTGGACGTGATCGCTGTCCACTTCGTTGGAGGCCTCAGCGGGTCCTTGCTGCTGGGCTTTTTCGCGGACAGTGCGGTGAATCCGGTTAGCGCGGACGGCCTGTTCGCCGGCGGCGGCGGGATCCTGCTGTGGCACCAGGTAGTGGCGGTCGTCTGCGTCGTGGCGTTCTCGTTCGTGCTCAGCTGGCTGGCCGCCGCCTTGATCAGCAGGACCCTCGGCCTGCGCGAGCCGGGTCCGGAACAGGATTCCCTGGACATGGTGCAGCAGGGCCAGTCCGCCTATTCGCTCAGCGGGGTCACCGCCCGCCCGACAACCAGCGGACGCGCTGCTGAAGCTCCGCGGCCGAATGCGGCCCGGCCGGGCGCGCCGCGGCATCTGATCAGCGCGGCCGTCAACACGGAAAGGATCGACGGCCTGCGCGATGCCCTGCTGCTGGCCGGGGCCCGGTCCCTTGAACTCGCGGAGACCACGGTCTACACCGGCCAGGTCCGCACCGAGGTTTTTCGGTCCGACGTGCGGAAGCTGGACTTCGAGGACAGGACGCGGGTGAGTGCGGCGGTGGACGACGAGCATGAAGAGGCAGTAACTGCCGTCCTTCGGCGCTTCGGCGCTGAACCGGAGTCCATCCACCGGCTGGAAATCAGTCCGTAACCGCCGCGATTCCGCCCACAGAACAGGTCCCGGGCCGCGCTGGCGCCTCGGGACCTGCCGTGCGGGACTTAGCCGCGGTGCAGTGCGACGGGTTCTGCCAGCAGGGCGCTCAGGGATTCGTCCAGGTCCTGTTTGGCGGACCCGCGGGAGTGCCGGGCGAGGTCGTCTTCGGATGCCCACTGCTCGGTCAGGACCAGCCGTTCCCCGGACTCCTCGGTGATCTCATACCGGAGGCAGCCGGGTTCGGCCTGGACCTGCTCGATCGCGATCTCCAGGGCCAGTTTCACCCGGAAGAATTCTCCGGGGTTGGGAATGAATACGGCGGTCAGGTCTACGGGTGCGCTCATTCATCCCACTTTAGGCGAACCTGCGGCCGGAAGGCCTCTAGTGCCTTCGGTGGTCCTGCGGAGTAAGCCGGGGCCCGTAGGCCTGTTTGCGGAAACCGGTCAGGACAATCAGGCGCACCACCCGCTGGCGGTGTCCGCGCCACGGTTCCAGCAGCGCCAGCATGCCGGCGTCGTCAGTTCGCTTGCCGGTGAGGGCGGCGCCCACGTAGGCCGCGAGGTGGAAGTCGCCCACGGAAACGTGGTCCGGTGAACCATGGGTGCGCTGGAGGATCTCCGCCGCAGACCAGGGGCCGATGCCGGGCAGGGACTGGAGCTTGGCGCTTACTGCGTCTCCCAATGGTTCGGCTGCCAGGCGTTCAAGGCCCGACGCCGAGGCGCTGGCACGCAGGATGGTGCGGGAACGGTGCGAATCGACTCCGGCGCGGTGCCACTCCCAGCTGGGGATTCGCCGCCATCCGGCGGCATCGGGAGGGAGCATCAAACCGGGCGGAACCGGCCCGGGTGCAGGTTCGCCGAAGCCCCGCACCAGATAGCGCCAGGCATGGACTGCCTCCATCTGCGTCACCTTTTGGCCCAGCACAACCGGTATCAGGGTCTGCAGGATCCTCCCGGTGCTGGGCAGCCGCAGGCCGGGATGGTGCCGCCGGACCTCCCGGATGCCGGCAGGCAGGGTCGCGAGGAAACCGGGATCGTCGAAGGAGGACCAGTCGTCCTGCTCACCGAGCAGCGAAGGAACGGAAGCGAGCGCCTGCTCTGCGCCCGGCCCCCAGGCCCGGACCGAAACCCTGGCGGGGGAGTGCAGCGCGCCGGCGTGCTGCCGAAGGCAGAGAGTGGCCGGTCCGGCGGCAGTGCGGAAAGCCAGCCACGCTCCGGTTGGAGAGACCTGCACGGTGGGGTCGGAACCGCCGAGCGCCACGGTCCTCAGTGTTCCGGCGAGTTCCAGCGGGCGGGAAGACTCAAACTCGCCGCGCAGGCAGGCCGATCCGGAAGACATGCCACCATGCTCGCACGTTCGGAGTGAACTTCCGTCCCAAAACAAGGCCGTCACTACGCAAGTTTGCTACGCCGTGTTCAGCACAGCCTCTTCCTTCCCGGCCCAGCCAGTAACGTGGTGCCCATGAAGTATGCCAACACTGTCCTGGACCTGATCGGCAACACCCCGCTGGTGAAACTCCACCACGTCACCGAAGGCATCGAAGCCACGGTGCTGGTGAAGCTGGAGTACCTCAATCCCGGCGGATCCATCAAGGACCGCATCGCCGTGAAGATGATCGAAGCGGCCGAGTCCGAGGGCAAACTCCGCCCGGGCGGGACAGTTGTTGAACCGACCAGCGGCAATACCGGCGTCGGGCTGGCCCTGGTGGCCCAGCAGAAGGGCTACAGCTGCATCTTCGTCACACCGGACAAGGTTGGTGTGGAGAAACGGGACGTCCTGCGCGCCTACGGTGCCGAGGTAGTGGTGACGCCCACCGCCGTCGCTCCGGAAAGCCCCGAGTCCTACTACGGTGTCTCCGACCGCCTGGTTCGCGAAATCGACGGCGCCTACAAGCCGGACCAGTTCTCCAACCCGGCGGCCCCCGCCAGCCACTACGAGTCCACCGGGCCCGAAATCTGGAACGACACAGAGGGCAGGCTCACCCACTTCGTCGCGGGTGCAGGCACCGGCGGAACCATCACCGGCACCGGTCGCTACCTGAAGGAAGTCTCTGCGGACCGGACCTCCGGACCGGTGAAAATCATCGCCGCGGATCCGGAAGGGTCAGTGTACTCCGGCGGGACCGGGCGCCCGTACTTCGTTGAGGGCGTGGGCGAGGACATGTGGCCGGGCAACTACGATCCCTCGGTTCCTGACGAGGTCATTGCCGTCAACGACGCCGAGTCCTTTGCCATGACCCGCCGCCTGGCCCGCGAAGAAGGCCTGCTGGTGGGCGGCTCCTCCGGCATGGCCGTAGTCGCCGCGCTGCGCGCAGCCAAGGATCTGGGGCCGGAGGACGTCATGGTGGTCCTGCTGCCGGACAGCGGCCGCGGCTACATCGGCAAGATCTTCAACGACGGCTGGATGAAGTCCCACGGGTTCCTGGCTGAGACGGATCAGGGCGCCACCGTTGCGGACGTGCTTGCCTCCCGTGGCGGCGAAGAAGCCCCGTACGTGCCCAAGTCCGCCACCGTGCTGGAGGCAGTCGAACTGCTGGCCCGGCACGGCAGCGCACTTCCGGTGCTTGCCCACGAACCCCCCGCGGTGCTCGGCGAAGTCCACGGTTCGGTGGACGAGCGCTCGCTGACCGAAAAGCTCTTTCGGGGCGAAGCCAAGCCGGGAGATCCCGTCAGCGACCATCTCTCGGCCAAGCTGCCGCAGATCGGTGCGGCTGAATCCGTGTCCGCCGCCATGGAGCGCCTGGCGGATGCTGACACGCTGCTGGTCGCATCCGGCGGCGGCTGGCACGGCGTCCTGACCCGCCGTGACCTGCTCTCCTACCTCAGCGCCTAGGCCCGGCACACAGGCACAAACCCCGACCGCCGCTCAGCCGGCACAGGAGGAACAAACCATGACTGAAGGCTTCAACACCCGCGCTATCCACGCCGGGCAGGCACCGGACCCCACCACCGGGGCCGTCATTCCCCCGCTCTACCAAAGCACCACCTACGCGCAGGACGGTATTGGCGGACTGCGCAACGGCTACGAGTACGGCCGAGGCACCAACCCCACGCGTGATTCGCTGCAGGCCCAGCTGGCCGCCCTGGAAGGCGGACGCCACGCATTTTCCTTCAGCTCCGGCCTGGCGGCCGAGGATGCCCTGATCCGCGCCCTGCTGGAACCCGGGGACCACATTGTCCTGGGCAACGACGCGTACGGCGGAACCTACCGGCTGATTAACCGGGTGCTCTCGGCCTGGGGCGTCACGAACACTGCCGTGGATATGTCAGACGCCGCAGCCCTCGAAACGGCCATCGCAGCCGGGAACACCAGGATTGTCTGGCTGGAAACGCCGTCGAACCCCATGATGAAGATCTCCGACATCGCCGCAGTTGCGCAGGCAGCGCACAATGCCGGTGCCCTCCTGGTGGTGGACAACACCTTCGCCTCCCCGTACCTGCAGCAGCCGCTCGCATTCGGAGCGGACATCGTGGTTCATTCGACCACCAAGTACATTGGCGGCCACTCGGACGCGGTTGGCGGGGCTGTGATCCTGAACGACGACGCCGCCGCGGAGAAGATCGGTTTCATCCAGTACGCGGTCGGTGCCGTTTCGGCTCCGATGGAAGCGTGGCTCACCACCCGGGGCCTGAAGACCCTGGGAGTGCGCATTGACCGGCATTCCTCCAACGCCATGGCGGTGGCCCGGTGGCTGAAGGAACAGCCCGCCGTCGAGTCCGTGCTGTACCCGGGCCTGGAGGACCATCCCGGCCATGACCTCGCCAAGACCCAGATGAAGGACTTCGGCGGCATGGTCTCGGTCAGCTTCAAGGGCGGGGAAGCCGCAGCGCGCAGGGTTGCGGAGTCCACCAGGGTCTTCACCCTGGCCGAGTCACTGGGCGGGGTTGAGTCCTTGATGAACTATCCCTCGGAAATGACCCATGCGTCCGTCAAGGGCACTGAGCTGGCCGTTCCGGAGAACCTGCTGCGGCTTTCCGTGGGCATTGAGGACATCGAGGACCTCATCGCGGACCTGGACCAGGCGCTGAAGCAGCTCTGATCTGGCCGTTTGGGTGCTTAGCGGCGCCCCATCAGACGGCCCCGCCGGACCCTGGGATCCGTCGCGGCGTAGAAGCGGCTGCTTTGCGGCAGCCACAGCAGCACCGCGCAGGCCAGCAGCAGCGCGCCCAGCGCCATGAGTGACGGGCCGCGGAACAGCAGGGGAACACCGGCTATGAGACCCAGTGTGGTCAGTGTTTCCCGGCTGCTGCGCTTTCCCCGGCGTAGCCGAAGGGCATAGAAAGCGGTAAGGGCACCGAGGGCGATGCCCAGGATTCCCAGTGTCAGCAGGCCCTGGGAGTCCTGCCGCTGTGTCTGGGCGGTGAACAGGAAGGAGCCGCCGGCCAGGATCAGGACGACGGCGGCTACCAGCCACGCTGCCGTGGCCAGCCGCATGGCTGCGGGCATCGGGGGATGTGTCTTGCTCACGCTGGGTCTCCTTTATGGGATCCGTCCGACGCTGCAGGCTTCGCGGGTATCCCGTTCACTGACTACGGTAGCGGCAGCCGGGGCCGAGGCGCCTGAACATTACCGGGAGCGTGGAGGATCCGCATGCGGCTGTTTGCGGGTGATCAGTGTCAAAACTTCCGTCTTGACCAGTCTGCGCCGGGGCAGGCGGGTAGAGTGTGCCTCGCTCGCCTGCTCGCCAGACGGCGGCAGCACAGGAGGGAAGCAGATGGCGCAGGGACTGCGTTCTCAGGCCGCGGCTGCGGCGGTGGTGCTCGCCGCGGCTGCGGTCTGCGCCGGCCTGCTGGCCCTCGCCGTGGCCCTTGCGCCGCGGGACGGCATCGACTTCCGGGTTTACGTGGCCGGCGGCCAGACGGTCCTGAAGGCAAGCGGTGAGCTGTATTCCGTGGGAATCCCCAACCCGCCCAATCCTTCACTGATGTTCACCTACCCGCCTGCCGCTGCCCTGCTGTTCGCCGTCCTCGCGCCCTTCGGTGACGCCGTGGGCTTCAACATCTTCCTTTGCCTCTCCCTGGCGCTGACCGCGCTGACGGCCCTGTGGCTCGTAGCGCACTTCAGCGGTTCCGGAAGCGTCAGGGCCGTCCTGAAGGGGTTCTGGCTCCGGCCAGCGGCCATCGTGGCGTTCGGCCTCGTAGCCGCCCTCGGACCGTGGCGGGACACCCTTGCCCTCGGGCAGGTCAACATCATCCTGTTCGCGATGGTGATGATCGATCTCCTGAACCGCAGCGAGCAGTGGCCGCGGGGGCTGCTCACCGGAGTGGCCGCCGGGCTCAAACTGACTCCGCTGGCCTTCGCGTTCTACTACTTCATCCGCGGAGACTGGCGCGGGCTGCGGAACATGGCCTTCGGTTTCCTTGCCACCTTCGCGCTGGGATTCCTGATCCTGCCCCGGGAATCGAAGACCTACTGGGGCGAACTGCTCCCGGACACATCGCGGGTTGGCGGGGGAGCGTACGTGGACAACCTGTCCTTCCGCGGGGCGCTGCTGCACTTCACCGGCCCCGACGCGGACGTCACCGTTCCCTGGCTGGCGCTGTGCCTGGCCGCGGCGGCGGCCGCCGCCGTCGTCATCCGGCTGGCAACCCGTTCCGGAGCGGACCTGCTGGCGCTGGCCGCCGCGGCGCTGCTCATGCTGCTGGCGTCGCCGGTCTCCTGGTCCCACCACTGGGTGTGGGTGGCACTCTTCCTGCCGCTGATGGTGAAGGCAGTTCTGGAACTGCCCCGGCAGCGGCGGATGATGCGCGTCGCCGGCTGGATGCTGCTCGCGGCGACGGCCGCGGCCTTCTACCTCACGCCCAAGGGAATTGGCGGCCTGCTGGGCGCTGCGGATCTGGATTCCCAGGTCCCGGACCTGTGGCTCATGGCCTCGAGCGCGGGAGTCTTCTGCGGCGCAGCCATGCTCGCCTGGTTCCTTGCCCTGCTTTGGCCGGACCGGCCGCCGCGCTGGTGGCGCGCCGCACCGGTCTCCGGCGATATCCACGTGCCGCGCACCTAGACTGTTGCCCATGACTTCCGGATCCCTCCTGGCTATCTGCCGCGTGCATGCCCTGCGGCCCACCTCCGACGCCGTAGGTGTCAGCGCCATCGACAAGCGCGCCGTTGAGGGTCCGGTCAAGGTCTACGCCCTGGGGCTCACCGGTGACGTGCAGGCGGACCGCCGGCACCACGGCGGTGAATCCAAGGCCGTCTACGCTTACTCGCAGGAGGACGCGGACTGGTGGGCTGCGGAACTTGGTGAGCCCGTGCCGCCGGGCCGATTCGGCGAGAACCTCCGGGTGGCGGGGATTGACGCGTCCTCTGCCGTGGTGGGGGAACAGTGGCGCATCGGCACGGACGTGGTGCTGGAAGTGACCTGCCCGCGCACCCCCTGCCGCAATTTCGCCCAGTACATGGGACAGCCCCGGTGGGTGGCACGGTTCGCCGCGGCCGGACGGCCGGGAACCTACCTGCGGGTTGTTTCCCGAGGTTCGATCGAGGCCGGTGACACGGTGGAAACCATCTCCCGGCCGGAACACGGCGTCACCGTGGCGGACGTGTTTGAGGGCCTCTCGGCTGGGCAGCATTCCCGCCTGTCAGAGGCCGGTCTAGCGGGAATGTACCTGTCCCCGGAGATCCGCAAGGTGCTGCGCCGCCAGCCGGCGGCGGTCCCGGGCGTGCAGGACGCCGTTTAGCCCGTGTGCCGGACCTCACGGCCGTAAACGGCTGGCGTGCGCCTGTCATGCCGTACACTTGAGTAATCCCCCACTCCGGTATTCCCTGATTTTCCTGCGGACTCAGAGTCCATTGCAGGTACGTTGTGTTGGGGCCCGCATGAAACATGCGGGCAGATTCATCTCCTGGGAGCGCCGGCAAAGAAATCGTCACACCGAGCCGCGGTCGCAACCCAGTGATACTGGCCCACAGCTGTGACGGAGAGTCCTGCCTGGGATTGCAACAGTGCCCGGACTTATGTACTTGCAGCCGCTTAGCCGGCTGCCCGGCCCCATTGATGAGGAATACCCCTTGCCTGAGAACACCCAAGAAACTGTCGAAGAAAACACTGCCGCCGAAGCTGTTGAAGCTGAGGTGCTGTTCTCCGATTTCAATCTGGATGCCCGCATCCTCGCCGCGCTGACCGACGTCGGCTACAAGGCCCCCTCGCCCATCCAGGCAGCCACCATCCCCGTGCTGCTCGAAGGCCGCGACGTCGTGGGCCTGGCCCAGACCGGCACCGGCAAGACCGCCGCCTTCGCCGTTCCCGCCCTGTCCCGCATGGCCGAGCTGGCCGAGGTCAACGGACCCACCAAGGACACCCAGATCCTGGTGCTGGCCCCGACCCGTGAACTGGCCCTGCAGGTGGCCGAAGCCTTCACCTCCTACGCCGTCCACATGGACGACTTCACCGTACTGCCAGTTTACGGCGGTTCCCCCTACGGCCCCCAGCTCGCCGGCCTGCGCCGCGGTGCGCAGGTTGTTGTTGGCACTCCGGGCCGCGTGATCGACCACATTTCCAAGGGTTCCCTGGACCTGTCCAACCTGCAGTACCTCGTCCTGGACGAGGCCGACGAAATGCTGCGGATGGGCTTCGCGGAAGACGTTGAGCAGATCCTCTCCAGCACCCCGGATGAGAAGCAGGTTGCCCTCTTCTCCGCCACCATGCCCGGTGCCATCCGCAAGATCGCCAAGAAGTACCTGAACGATCCGGCAGAAATCACGGTCAAGTCCAAGACCACCACCGGCGCCAACACCCGCCAGCGCTACGTGCAGGTCATGGGCCCGCACAAGCTCGACGCAATGTCCCGCATCCTCGAGACCGAGGACTTCGACGGCGTCATCGCCTTCGTGCGCACCAAGATGGCCACGGAGGACCTGGCGGACAAGCTGAAGTCCCGCGGCTACAAGGCAGCAGCGATCAACGGCGACATTCCGCAGCAGCAGCGTGAGCGCACCGTCGAGGCACTGCGCGAAGGCAAGATCGACATCCTGGTTGCCACCGACGTCGCCGCACGCGGCCTGGACGTTGAGCGCATCAGCCACGTCTTCAACTACGACATCCCGCATGACACCGAGTCCTACGTGCACCGCATCGGCCGTACCGGCCGCGCAGGCCGCACGGGCGACGCGATCCTGTTTATGACGCCGCGCGAGAAGTACCTGCTGCGCGCCATCGAGAAGGCCACCCGCCAGCCCGTTGAGCACATGCAGCTGCCCGGTGTTGACGTTGTCAACGCCAAGCGCCTGGCCAAGTTCTCCGAGCGCATCACCGAGACCCGGAACACCGAGGACCTCTCCGTCTTCCGTGACCTGGTCACCAAATACATCGCCGAGAACGACGTTCCCGCCGAGGAAATCGCCGCCGCACTGGCCGTCATGGCCCAGGGCGGACGCCCGTTGCTGATGGAAGAAATCCCGCAGGCTCCGGCCCGCCAGCGCGAGCGTTCCGAAGGCCGCAACGACGGCTTCGGCTCCCGCGGCCCGACGCGCCCGCTGACCGAAGGCAACGCGACCTACCGCATCGCCGTCGGACGCCGCCAGCGCGTGATGCCGGGTTCGATCGTCGGCGCCATCGCCAACGAGGGCGGCCTGTCCTCGGCGCAGATTGGCGGGATCGACATCCGCTCGGACCACACCCTCGTGGAACTGCCCGCGGATCTGTCCAAGGACCAGCTGCGTGCCCTGTCCCGCACCCGGATCGGCGGAGAACTGATCCACCTGGAACTGGACAAGGGACGCCGTCCGGCCCGCGAAGGCGGCTCGTACGACCGCGCTGACCGCGGCTTCAAGAAGGATTTCAAGAAGCGCGACGGCGAGCGGTCCTTCGGTGACCGCGGCTCCGACCGTCCGTACAAGAAGAAGTTCGACGGCGACCGCAGCTTCGGCAAGCCGGCCGGCGCCGGTGCCCGCAAGCCGCGTTTCCGCGACTAGGAGTTACTAGGCAGGCAGGGCGTCCTTCGGGGCGCCCTTCCTGTGTTTAACGGCGGTTGGCTGCGTGGCCTGTCGCGATGGCGGGCGATTCGTGCGGATCCAGTGGGCGCCGGCGCCGGACACGGAACAGATGAAAGAACCAGACGGCGGGCCCCAGGACGGGGAAGCCCAGGATGCCCAGCAGGCACAGGAGCTTCAAGCCACCGGACAGGTCCTTCTGCCGGGCAAGGGAGACCACGGCGGTGACGGCCAGCGCCAGCATCAGGACGCCCACGGCTGGAACCATGAATTCCCAATACGCCGGGACAACGGGGTTGGGGCCTTGGTCGATGGGGTGCCTCCTATGGCAGCCGGGTCCCTTCCGGGATTTCGCCTGTCAGTCTGCCACAGCAGGATCCCTGCTCAGTGCGTCCTGCGCTTCCCGGGCCTCCTGCCGGAGCTGCAGCACGTCCGAGGCGAGGGCCGCCAGGTCCCGCAGAGTGCTTTCCTGTTCCCCCGTGAGGCTGCGGGCTTCCCGGTCCATCACACAGAGGGTGCCCAGCGCCAGGCCCTCCTCGTTGCGCAGCGGTATGCCGGCATAGAAGCCGAAGCCGGGGGAAGCAGCGACCAGCGGGACGTCGGAGGTACGGGGGTCTCCCTGGACGTCGTCGACAATGAAGGGGGCGTCCTGGCTCACAGTGACGGGGCAGAGGGAACGGCTTGCATCAGCCGATCCGCGGCTGGTCCCGCTGCCGGACATGGTCCATACCCGTTCGGCTCCCACGATGGAGATGGCTGCGACGGGAACATCCAGCACCCGGGCGGTGATGGCGGTGATGCGGTCCAGCACCGGATCCGGCCCGTCTTCGGACTCCGCGGCGAGTTCCTCCGCCGCCCGGACACGGTCAGGGTCTGCCACAACGCTGCGCCGTCCGCGGCCGGCTGTGGCCAGTTCCATCATGGCTTCGGACACTTCGTGGGCCGAGGGCCTCTCATCGGTGTCCGGCGCGGTCATGGCTTTCAAAATGGCTGTCCATGCCGGACCCAGCGAGTCGGGAATCGCCGGACCGCGGAACAGACGGGCCAGGGCACTTTCAACGGCCATCCCGGGAAAAGCCCGCTCGCCGGTCAGGCAGCGCAGCAGCACCAGTCCCAGCGAATACACATCGCTGTGCGGTCCGGCAGGCTCGGAGCGCACCTGTTCCGGACTCATGAAGCCGGCGGTGCCCGTGAACCCGTCACTCTGGGGCGTGGGATCTCCGGCCATCTGGGCCACACCGAAGTCGGTCAGTTTGGCGCGCAGCCGGGATTCGTCTTCCCGGTAGTCGAAAAGAAGGATGTTGGCAGGTTTAACGTCCCGGTGGACGATGCCGGCCCGGTGCATGTAGTCCAGGCCGATCGACACGTCGTAACCGAGGTGGGAGACCTGCCTGGCCGGCAGCTTGCCTTTGGCCAGGCGGCGGCTGAGGTCCGGTCCCTGGACAAGTTCCATCGCCAGCCACACAATCGAAGTGCCCGACGGCGATACCTCCGTGCCGGCGTCGAACAGGGTGATGAGGCTGTGGTGGTTCAGCTGGGAAAGGACCTTCGCCTCGGCTTCATCCCGCTGCCGTTCTTCGGCCGTGCGGGCGCGGGAAGCGATGAGCTTCACGGCGACGTCGCGGCCCAAGAGTTCGTCGACCGCCCGGTGCACCGCGCCCATGGAACCCGAGCCGATTCTTTCCGCCAGGCGGTACCTTCCGCCGACTACCGTTCCTGGACCCATGTGCCTTGGCATCCGCACGCTCCTGTAAGAATCTGTTCCGGCCGGCGTGGGGCTGCGGCGGTGCGGAAACCCTGTTGTTTCCCGTCATTTATTCTACGGCCCAGGTGCCTTGCATTTGCTGCATGACGTGCCCCTGACCTGCGGCGGAAGTGTCTTCGATCACAGATGCGGAGTTTGGTTCGAATCGATTTCGTGATGCGGAGAAAGTACTGGTAGAGTCTTATGTCGTTGCCCCGGTAAGGGGCGATGCCCCGATAGCTCAGTGGTAGAGCGCCATCTTGGTAAGATGGAGGTCCCGGGATCGATTCCCGGTCGGGGCTCTCAATGGGAGGGTCCGCGTTTGTAAGCCTGTTGTCCAACAGCAGGCGAAACACGCGGGCTTGACTCATTTATGGCGGTGTAGCTCAGTTGGTTAGAGCGCACGACTCATAATCGTGAGGTCGGGAGATCGAGCCTCCCCACCGCTACAGGGAAAAACCCCCGGGATCCGCGTGATTCCGGGGGTTTTCTGCTGTCCCGGCACTGCGGTGCCCGGAATCGGGGAACATGTCTTCGCCGAGCCGGCGGAAGTGGCGGCCGGAAACCGGCTGTGACACGCAGTGCCCCGCCGGGGCGGAGCGTGGGCGGCTTGTAGGATCACAGGGAGAGCGCCGTCCTAAGTCAATCGCCCGAGCACGGAACGAAAGATGCAGACCCCATGACAGAGAACAACCCTGCCGCCAACGAGCAGGCCCTGCCGACCCGGCGCGCCCGGCGGGCAGCGCAGAACACTGACATGCCCGGGACTGCGAGCGGTGCCGGGCAGCGCGCCGCGCAGGGCAGCGGGGTCCAGGATTCGGCCAGTGCCGGCCAGGCAGCGGGAGAGGGCGCCGAAACGCTTCCATCCCGGCGCCGTGCCCGTGCTGAACTGCGGTCCCGGGGCAGCGACCAGCCATCAGGGCTGACTGGAGCCGGGGATGGCCGCTCACCCGCCGCCGCTGCAGGCGTGCTGCTTGGGGATCCCTCCTCAGCCACCCCTGACGACGACGGGCAGCCGGATTCCACTCATACGGCTGATGAAACGGCAGCGCTGCCGGAGGCCGCGCCTGAGTCCGAACCTGAGACAGCGGCCGAGCCGGAGTTCGACGCCGAGCCTGAGACTGAGACTGCGGCCGAGCCGGAGGCCGACGCCGAGCCTGCGGCCGAGCCGGAGTTCGACGCCGAGCCTGAGACTGATCCTGCTTCCGATACCAGTACCCAGCCTGAGCCCCCGGTTGAAGCCGTGCCCATGGCCGCGAACGCGGCCCCTGAGGCCCCGCGCGCCCCGGAATTCCCGCCGGTGCGTGAGGCGGCGCCCGAGTCCACACCCGACCCGGTGCAGGAACCCGGCCTGAGTACTGACGGGCAGCCGCTGGCCGTCGCGCTTCCCGAGCTGCCGGCTGCCCCGCCCGCCGGCGCACAGCAGGAGATGGAAATGAAGGTCCGCGACCCCGCTGAAGACCCGGCGGGTCCTCCCGCCGGGCTCCCGCCGGAGCCGGCACAGATGCCGGTCGATCTTCGCGAACGCACCCGGGCAGCGGTGCGGGGGGAGCCCAACGACGTTCGCCGTGCGACGTTCCTCGACACCCAGACCGCCAAGATCCCGGCAGCCCGCGGCTTTCGCGGTTTCCTTGCATTCCTCGGCATCCGGATAGCGCCGTCTGCGCGGGAACTTGAGGAGCGCAGGGACACCCGGATCGTCAGCCAGCACTGGCCCGGTCCGCGGACCATCTCCGTGGTGAATGGCAAGGGCGGCGCGAACAAGACGCCCACCACGGTGATGCTGGCTGCCATTTTTGCCCGCAACGGCGGGGGCCCGGTCCTTGCCTGGGACAACAACGAGACCCGGGGAACCCTTGGCTGGCGGACCGAGCAGGCGCAGCACGATGCCACGGTTATGGACCTGCTTCCTGAAACCGGGCTGCTGCAGTCCCCGGCAGCCCAGTCGGCCATGCTGGCCAAGTTCGTCCATCACCAGACGGATGACAAATACGACGTACTGCGTTCCAATCCGAATGTCCTGGCCTCGGAGCAGAAGGTCACCAAGGCTGACTTCGACGCGCTGCACTCCGTGGCATCCAAATACTTCCGCCTCAACGTGGTGGACTCCGGCAACGACGAAAGCGCCGAGCGGTGGCTGCGCATGATCGACCACACCGACCAGCTGGTCATTGCCACCACCACGGTCGAGGAACATGCCGAGGCAGGTGCGCTGCTGCTTGAAGCGCTGCAGGAACGCGGCGGAAAGTATGCGGAGCTGGCGCGCGGCGCCGTCGTCATTGTTTCCCAGGCCGACCGCAACGGCACCGAAGCGCAGGCAAGGAGAGTCGCCGAGGCGTTCAAGGTGCTCGCGCGGGCCGCGGTAACGATTCCGTATGACCCCGAGCTGGTAAAGGGACAGATCCGCTACGCCTCCCTCCGCCCCGCCACCCAGCGCGCCTGGCTGAGGGCAGCGGCAGCCGTAGCCGGAGGACTGTAGAAAGATCAGCTTGCTTATCTTTGCCACTTTTTCCTAGGGTAGAGGGCAGAGGCGGTTCAGGCCGGACCGCCAGACCACGAACGGAGGCAAAATGTCAGCACATGATATTTCCGGCAAGAAGGTCGCTTTCCTGCTCACGGACGGCGTAGAGCAGGTTGAACTCACCAGCCCGTGGGAAGCCGTGAAGGAAGCCGGCGGATCGCCGGTCCTGGTTTCACCGTCAAGCGACAGCATCCAGGGCTTCAACGGTTTGGATAAGGGGGACACCTTCTCCGTGGACCTGGACGTGGCGGACGCCAACGCTTCGGACTTCGATGCGCTGGTCCTGCCCGGCGGCGTCGTCAACGCCGATTTCCTGCGGGTGAACAAGGATGCCCAGCGGTTTGCGCGGGACTTCTTCGAAGCAGGCAAGCCGGTCGCAGCGATCTGCCACGGACCGTGGCTGCTGATCGACGCCGAGGTAGTCCAGGGCCGTGACCTGACGTCCTTCCACACCCTCGCCACCGACCTGCGCAACGCGGGGGCGAACTGGAGCGATGAAGAGGTTGTCGTGGACCAGGGCCTGGTTACCAGCCGCACCCCTGACGACCTAGAAGCCTTCAACGCCAAGGTGGTCGAAGAGATCTCCGAAGGGGAGCACGCCGGGCAGCACGCCTGACGTTTCCCCTTTCCCGCACCGCCCCGGAAGCCGCCAGGCTCCCGGGGCGGTGTGCTGCCAGCGTGCTGCCGCCCTTGTGCGTGTTGACCCGGCAGTTTGGATGGGATGACCAGGTTCCTCCGGTCTTGACTGCCTAGGGTGGGAGGAATCGTGGAGCCTAGCCAAAAGGGGGACTGCGTCCGTGAGCAGCAGAGACACGACGCCGGAGGGCCAGCGGCCGCTTGAGGGAATCCTGGTGGCTGACTTCTCCCGCATTCTGGCCGGTCCCCTGTGCACCATGACCCTGGCGGACCTGGGTGCGCGGGTCATCAAGGTTGAACGACCGGAGACGGGGGATGACACCCGCAGCTGGGGGCCGCCGTTCTCCGGCACCGGGGCCACCTACTTTGAAGCAGCGAACCGGAACAAGGAATCGGTCTGCCTTGACCTGGCAGACGAGCGCGGGCTCCGGCTTGCGAGGGAACTGGCGCTGCGGGCGGACGTCCTGGTGGAGAACTTCAAGCCCGGCGGGCTCGACAAACTGGGGCTGGGCTACGCGGAGCTGAGCGAGGCGAATCCGGGCCTCGTCTACGCGTCCATCTCCGGTTTTGGCGACGGCGGCGGCCGGAACCTGCCGGGCTACGATTTTGTGGTCCAGGCCCTTGGCGGGTTGATGAGCATCACAGGGGAGTCCGGCGGAACACCGATGAAAGCCGGGGTGGCCCTGGTAGACGTGCTCACCGCCAAGGACGCCGCGACGGCGGTGCTGGCAGCACTGCTTTCCCGCCGGGCTACCGGTCGGGGAACCCACGTGCGGCTCAACCTGCTCTCCAGCCTGCAGGGGGCCCTGGCCAACCAGGCGCAGGCTTTCCTTGGCGCCGGAGTGGTGCCGGGCCGCATGGGTAACGCCCACCCCTCCATTGTTCCGTACCAGCTGCTGGCCTGCGCGGACGTTCCACTGGCTGTGGCGTGCGGCAACGACTCGCAGTTCGCCGGGCTGGCCCGCGAACTGGATGTTCCCTGGCTGGCCGTGGATGAACGGTTCGCTACTAACAGTGCCCGGGTACGGCACCGGGAGGAGCTGATTCCGCTCTTGGAGGAGTGCCTCGCCGCTGCCCCCGCGGCCCACTGGCAGGAACGCCTGAGCCGGGCAGGAGTGCCCGCGGGAAAAGTTGCCGGCATCGACGAGGGAATTGCCTACGCCGCGTCGCTCGGCCTTGAACCGGTGCTTGAACTGACGGATGCCGACGGCGCTCCGGCCGGACGGCAGATCCGCCACCCAGCCCAGTGGGAACCTGCGCTGGCCCCGCGGGCGGACGCTCCGCCCAGGCTCGGACAGCACACGGAAGACGTCCTGCAGTGGCTGCAGGAACCGGCGGGAAACCCGGCGGTGGAACGCTACAGCTCCCGCTGACGCAGCTCCAGCCACAGCGGGGCGAAGACATCCGGGTCATCCAGGTTCACGCCGAGCAGGGACGAGGCGAGTGCCATCCGGTGCCGGAGGGAATTGCGGTGGATGCCCAGGGCGCGCGAGGCGTTTTCCCAGTGCCCCCGGTGCCGCAGGTATTCGGTGACCGTGCCCACCAGGTCGGCACGGGAATACGCCGCCAGCGACTGGACCCACCCCTGTGCCGCAGCATGGGCAGGTGCAGCAATGCCTGCGAGAGCACCCGCCGGGGCCTGGCTCAGTGCCCGCCGCAGCCCGGCCAGGACCCCCGGCACCTCAGCCAGGCTGACCGGATCGCTGACGGCGCCGGCACATTCCGGGACCGGTGCCCCGGCGGGAACCTTCCCGCGTGCATGCCCGCTACCGCCTTCGGGCAGGAGTACGTACAGCACCCCGTCCCGCTCGTGGCGGAGCATGCAGTTTAGGACTGCCTCGGGGACCGGCAGCACCCCGGGCGCCGGTGCAAGGGCCGGGGCGGCCGCCACCAGCTGCTCGGGAACCGCTGCGTCTCCCGCGCTGAGCGCGAGGACCCGCACGCTGTGCGGCAGCTCAGGATGCCCCGCATCCTCCGCGAGGATCCGTGCCGCCTCCGTGTGCCCGTGCAGCACCAGCTTGGCGACGGCGGATTCCAGGACGGAAGCAGCACTGGACGCTGCTTCCCGCTGGCGGGCCTTCAGCGCCAGCAGCGTGCAGACGGTCATGATGACCTGCCGGTCCGGCGCAGCGAGCTTCCGTCCGGGCCCCACGGCCAGGAAACCGTGGATCCGTCCGCCGGCAGCAATCGGATACTCCACCACCGGCTGGCCGTGCAGCTCGAAGGTCGCGGCCGAATGGGTGCCGGCCCGGTTGAGCCGGATGGTCTCTTCACGCAACAGGGGAAGCAGTGCGCCCGTGCTCTCCGGCCAGTACCGCGCCGGTTCCGTGCCGGCGGGCAGGAAAGCGGCCCATCCGCCCAGGGCCTGGGCGAGGCCGCGAATGACGGCGGCGGCGCCGCCGGGGCGCGTGGCCGCCTGCGCAAGGGACGTCTGGGTTCCCAGGCTGCCCAGCAGCTCCGCCTGGCCGCTGCGGGCCGAGAGCCTCCAGAAGGAGCGGGACACGTCCTGGAACGGTACGCCGTCGGGCACTGCCAGCAGGTGGATCTGAGCCTCGTCGCAGGCTTCGGACAGGTAGTGCGGCACATCGGTGAGCCAGGGACCCAGCCCGATGCCAAGAGCGTGGACTCCCCTGGCACGAAGCCGGTCCACGTAGCGCGCGGTGGCCGCGGGGCTTCCGCCCAGCGGCATTCCCGTGGTGAGCAGCAGCTCTCCGCCGTCCAGGTAAGGCGTGGGGTCCTCCAGCTCCGACACATGGACGCCGGTCAGTTCCCGGGCCGGAAGGGAGCGGCTGTTGACCGGCACGAGGTGCGTTCCGAGGACGGCACAAAGCTCAGAAAGGAAAACCATGGGATAAATCATCCGGTATCTACCCCACAATTGGGCCAAATGCTCAATGACGCATGCCGCAGGCCTCCGTAGCGTGTGCCCATGACCAAAACCACAGCAGTCCCGCCCACGGACACCCTGGAACCGGCAGACCTCATCAGCTTCGATTCACTGCTCAGCAGCGACGAGCTGGCGCTGCGGGCCAAGGTTCGCTCCTTCGTGGACGAGGCGATCCGCCCCAATATCGCCGGCTGGTTCGAAGCCGCCCATTTCCCGCTGGAGATCGTGCCGGAGATGGGAAAGCTCGGTCTGTTGGGAATGCACCTGCACGGCTACGGCTGCGCAGGGCGTTCCGCCGTCGAATACGGGCTCGCCGGGGCCGAGCTTGAGGCCGGCGACTCCGGACTGCGGACCTTTGTCTCCGTGCAGGGCTCGCTGGCCATGAGTGCCATCTCCAAATGGGGGTCCGAGGAACAGAAGGAGCGCTGGCTGCCGGGGATGGCCAGGGGGGAGGAGATCGGCTGCTTCGGACTCACCGAACCCACCGCCGGGTCCGATCCGTCTGCCATGAAGACCTTCGCCCGCCGCGACGGCGAGGACTGGGTCCTCAACGGCACCAAGCGGTGGATTGGACTCGCCAACATCGCCTCGGTGGCCGTGATCTGGGCGCAGACCGACGACGGTATCCGCGGATTCGTGGTTCCCGCCGGGACCGCCGGATTCACCGCCACCCCCATCGGGCCGAAACTGTCCATGCGCGCAAGCATCCAGTGCGAGATCGAACTCAGTGACTTGCGGCTGCCGGCTGATGCCGTGCTTCCCGGCGCCCGCGGCCTGCGCGGACCATTCTCCTGCCTCAACGAAGCGCGCTACGGCATCATCTGGGGGTCCATGGGCGCCGCCCGGGATTCATTCGAAGCCGCCCTGGCCTACGCCAGGGAACGCCTGCAGTTCGACAAGCCGCTCGCCGGATACCAGCTGACCCAGCAGAAGCTGGTGGACATGGCCCTGGAGATCAACAAGGGATTCCTGCTCGCACTCCACCTGGGCAGGCTCAAGGACGCCGGAACGCTGCAGAACCACCAGATCTCGGTGGGCAAGCTGAACAACGTCCGGGAAGCCATCGCCGTTGCCCGTGAGGCCAGGACCATCCTCGGCGGCAACGGCATCACCCTTGAGCACTCGCCGTTGCGCCACGCGAACAACCTTGAATCCGTACGTACGTATGAGGGCACGGACGAGGTGCACACGCTCATTCTCGGCCAGCAGCTCACCGGCGTCCCCGCCTTCCGCTAACCGGGGACCGGACCGGTCTACCCAACACAGGAGATGTCCTTGCTCGACGCCGTCGAGGGCATCGGCGTCGGAATCCTGTATGTGAACTCCGAATCCGCAGGAACCGATCCCCATGTTCCGTTCGGCGGGGCAAAGAAATCCGGTACGGACCGAAGGAACAGGGGCAGTCCGCCAAGGAGTTCTTCACCCACACCGCCACGGTCTACCTGCGCGGAGGCAGCCCGGGCTGGCCGTGCCGGGGGCCCCGGACCGGTGCGGTACCGTGAAAAGGCACCCTAGCTCCGGAGGCTCCGCCAAATGACTAACGCCCTGTATCTCTGCGGCGGCACGGCATGGGACGGCGACGGCGCTTTCCTCCGCCTGTTTCAGCCCGGCGGACGGTCGACGCTGCGGCTCGCCTCCGGGACCCAGCTGCGGTTCCGGATCCGCTCAGAGGCTCCGCGCTACTGCCTGGGCTACGAGCTCCTCGGCGAAGAGGGACGCACTGCCCGGCCCTGTCCGGGAAATGCACCCGCAGAGCGGGGCAACCAGTGCCGGCGGTGCTTCTTCCAGGACGAGGGACGGCTGGTCCACAACAGCCACCGCGGCGGTGACCTTCCGGCGGGGCTGAAGAATTACCTCGCCCGGCCGCAGTGGCTGTACATTGCCACCTTCGCGGACGGGACCACCAAGGTAGGCACCGCGGCAGACCGGCGGAAGGTCCTGCGCCTCACTGAACAGGGAGCGCTCGCAGCCCAGTACGTGGCACGCGCTGCCAACGGCCAGCAGGTCCGGGTGCTCGAAGACGGGATTTCCGGCACCCTCGGACTGCCGCAGGCCGTGCGGGCCGGACACAAGTGCGCCGCCCTGGCGGCCCCGCTGCCGTGTGAGGAGCTGGAGGCGATCAACGCGAACCACGCCGATGCCGCCCGTGCGGTCCTGATCGACCGGAACCCGGAGGGGTTCGACGTGGTGAAGGAGACCTGGCAGCGCCCCGAGGCGTTCGACGCGGTCCTGGAAGAGAAAGCCCCGGCGCCATACCCGCTTGCCCTGGCCACCGGTGAGCACGGTCTGGTGCTCCGCGGCATGCTGGGCAGCACCGCGCTCGCAGCCACGGACGACGCCGGCCTGTGCTTCCTGGCGGACCTCACCGCCCTGAAGGGGCAGCGCATCGAATTCGGGGACTTCCGCACCGAGCTGCCCGCTCTCCAGCAGCCCCTGTTCTGACGCTCTGCCGTGCTTCGCCGTTTCGGTGCCTGCGGCGCCGCGACTGTATTCTGAAGCCATGCTTAACACCCCCTGGGAAACCGGTTCGCCGCTCTACCGCCGCCTCGTGGTCATCGCCCTCTCGGTGACCGGAGCAGGAATCCTCATGGTCATCCTGGGCGCCGTGACCAACCAGCAAATCATCATGTACCTCGCCCTGCCGGTCATTGTGGTGGGCATGAGCATGCACCTGAGCGGTATGGTGGTGCGAGCCCGCGACGCCCGCCGCCGGATGAAGGGAAACAAATGAGCATCAACCCCGAGCTGGCCGGCCGGAGCTATCCGGCCGGAGAGTCCTACCAGGTGGGACGCGAGAAGATCCGGGAGTTCGCCCGGGCGGTGAAGGCGACCAGCCCGGCCCACTTCGACGTCGCTGCAGCGCAGGAGCTTGGATACGCAGACCTGGTAGCCCCGCCCACCTTCGCCATCATCGTGGCCCAGCTGGCCGACGCGCAGCTGATCCGCGATCCTGAAGCCGGAATCGACTTTTCCCGGGTGGTCCATGCCGACCAGCGCTTCACCCACCACCGTCCGATCGTTGCGGGGGATGAGCTGCTGGCCGAACTGCACGTGGACAACGTGCGGGCAATGGGCGACGGCGCCCTGATCACCACACGCGCGGAAATCTCCACAGTGGACGGCGAGAAGGTCGCCACCACACTCTCATCCATCCTCGTCCGGGGAGAGGGCCAGTAGCCATGTCCATTGCACTCAGCGAACTGGAGGCCGGACAGGAAATCGGCCGGACCACCCTTGAAATCAGCCGCGCGGACCTGGTCCGTTACGCCGGTGCCTCGGGAGACTTCAATCCGATCCACTGGAACGAACGGTTTGCGCGTTCCGTGGACCTGCCCGGAGTCATCGCGCACGGCATGTTCACCATGGGTGCGGCCGTGCAGCTGGTAACCGACTGGATCGGCGATCCGGGAGCTGTCCTGGATTACCAGACCCGTTTCACCCGTCCCGTCACCGTTGAAGACGTTGCCGGTGCCCCGGGCGCCGTCGTCGACGTCACCGGTACCGTCGGTGCGGTAGACGCTGACAACTCAACGGCACGGATCGACCTGACAGTTGCCTTCAACGGCCAAAAAGTGCTGGTCAAGGCGCAGGCGGTTGTACGGGTCTGGTGAGTGCTCTGACCTCGATGCAGCTTGCATCCCTGACGACCTCCCGTGTGGGCGGGCCGGCCTACCGCTACCTGAATGCGGAAACACCCGATGAACTCATCTCAATGGTTCGTGCAGCAGACGAGGCATCGGAGTCCCTGCTGATCGTGGGCGGCGGTTCAAACCTGCTCATTTCCGACGCCGGCTTCGACGGCGCAGTGGTGCACGTCGGCAACCGCGGCATCGAATTCAGGGAAGGCGACGGCGGTACGGCCGTCGTAGACGTGCAGGCGGGCCACCCATGGGATGACCTGGTGGCAACGACCGTGGCCGAAGGCTATTCCGGCCTTGAAGCACTCTCCGGAATTCCCGGACTGACGGGCGCGACGCCGGTGCAAAACGTGGGCGCCTACGGTTCGGATGTTTCGCACAGTATTGTCTCGGTGCTCACCTGGGACCGCAGGGAACGCGCGCGGCGCCGCTTCGGCGCTCCGGACCTGGAGTTCGGTTACCGGGATTCGCTGCTCAAGCGCACCACGGTGAACGGTTCTCCGCGGTACGTCGTCCTCAGCGTTGAATTCGCCGTGACCAAGACAACCGCCAGCGCTCCCGTGCGCTACGCCGAGCTTGCCCGCGCGCTGAACGTTGAAGTGGGCGAGAGCGCGGACACCGCCGATGTACGCCGGGAAGTCCTGCGGCTGCGTGCCGGCAAAGGCATGGTCCTCGACTCGTCGGATCCGGACACCTACAGCACCGGGTCCTTCTTCACGAATCCCATCCTGCACGCACCGGATGCTGACCGGCTGCCGGCGGAAGCGCCGCGCTACCCTGTTGCGGAACCGGGAAAGGTCAAGCTCAGTGCTGCCTGGTTGATTGAACATGCCGGTTTCGGCAAGGGTTTCGGCCTGGCGGGCACCGACGGGGAGGGCATCGCCGGCGGGCGGGCATCGCTGTCCGCCAAACACACCCTGGCCGTGACGAACCGCGGCAGCGCTTCTGCGGAAGACCTGCTGGCCGTGGCCCGCGCGGTAGCGGACGGCGTCGAGCAGCGCTTTGGAATCCGGCTGCATCCGGAACCGCTGCTGATCAACTGCACGCTGTAGCCGCCCCCGCAGAGACTGGGAAGAAACCGCCCGTTCGGACATCCGAACGGGCGGTTTCGTTGTTCCGGGCTGTCCTCCGGATTGCCGCGATTGTACTTAGAGCCTCTAATACTTAGAATCTTTAACTATGAGTTTCGACGAGTCCCTTCGGCTGTCCCGCGAACTGCGCCCCACGCTGCCCCGGCTCTACCATCTGAGCCGCCGCCGCATCCCGGGCTGGGACCTGACCACATCCCAGTCCTCGGTCATGAGCACGCTGGTAGACCGCGGACCGCTCCGGATGAGTGAACTCGCTGCGTTGGAAGGCGTCCAGCTGCCCTCGGCCACGTCCGTGGTCAACGGGCTGGTCAGGCTGGGCCTGGTGGAACGCCGGGCGGATCCAGCCGACCGGCGCGCCGTCGTCATCGACCTCACCGCGAAGGGCCGCAGCCAGGTGGAGGAGCTCGTGGACCGCCGAAACCACTCGTTCGCCCTCCTGCTCGAGCGTCTTCCCGAGCAGGACCGCAGGCTTCTGCAGGACGCCGTCCCGGCAATAGTGCGGCTTCTGTCCCTGGGGCCGGAGACGCCGGACCCGGTCCCTCCAGGCCCCCGTCCCTCCGCGGACAACTAAAGGACCTCTTTTCGAAAGGCACCACAGACATGAGTAAAGCTGCAGCCGTGCGGGAAGCTTCCGCACATCCACGGCTCGCGGACGCGTTGCACGGTCAGCCAAAAACTGTGTGGGTCACGGCGTTCGCCGCTGTGATCGCGTTTATGGGCATCGGCCTGGTAGACCCGATCCTGAACACCATCACCGAGGAGCTCGGTGCTTCCCCCACGGAGACCACCCTGCTTTTCGGTTCCTACCTGGGCGTCCAGGTTCTGGCCATGCTGCTGACCGGAGTGATGTCCTACCGCTTTGGCCCCAAACGCACCCTGGTTGCCGGACTGGTACTTATTGTCCTGGCGGCTGGCGCATGTTCACTGGCGAACAGCATCGAGACGCTCGTGTGGCTGCGTGCCGTCTGGGGGCTGGGAAATGCGTTCTTCATCGCGACGGCGCTCTCCGTCATCGTTGGAGCCGCTGCGGGCGGGCAGGCCGGGGCGATTCTGCTGTATGAGGCAGCGCTGGGCGTGGGGCTCGCCGTCGGGCCGCTGCTGGGCGCCGTGCTGGGCGCCATCTCGTGGCGCGGGCCGTTTGCCGGCACCGCAGTGCTGATGGCCATCGGCGTCATCCTCTGCACGGCAATGCTGGCCAGGGACAAGGACAAATCTGCGCGGCAGAAGATTCGGCTCATCGATCCCATCCTGGCGCTGCGCAACCGGAACCTCCTGCTGACTTCCCTCGGATCGGCGTTCTACACGGCGGCGTTCTTCTCGATCATCGCCTGGTCACCGTTCGTCCTGGAGGAAGGCGCCTTCTACGTCGGTTTCGTCTTCTTCGGCTGGGGCCTGTGCGTGGCGGTTTCTTCCGTGCTGCTGGCACCGAAAGTGGCACGCTGGTTCGGCGAGCGCGGGGGAGCGGTAGCCACCGTGCTGATCTACGCGCTGGTGCTGCTGGGCATGGCCGCCGGGAACAAGACGGTAGTGGTGGCAGGCATCATTGTCTCCGGCATCTTCTCCGGCATCCTGAACACCCTCTTCACCGGCACGGCAATGAGCTCCGGCACGGGGCCGCGTGCGGTGAACAGCGCCGGCTATAACTTCCTTCGCTGGTTTGGCGGAGCAGTCTCGGCGATCCTGGTGGGCCACATTGCTCAGTGGCTCGGTATGCGTGCGCCGTTCTGGGTGGGTGCCATCTGCTGTGCCGCTGCCGCAGGACTGCTGCTCCTGCGCAGCGGGGCGGGCGATCCGGACCCCCACGCGGTCCCTGAGGAGACGGCCGCCGTCGGCGCGGATTAGTGCGCCGGCTCAGGCATCCGCGGATGAGCCCGGACCAGATAGAACCGCCCGTTTGGATCTCCAAACGGGCGGTTCTATGGTGTGTTTCGGGCTAGAGGTTGCCGGTCGCGATGCGCAGCATCCGGCGCAGCGGCTCCGCGGCGCCCCAGAGCAGCTGGTCACCGATGGTGAAGGCGCTGATGTACTCCGGGCCCATTTCAAGCTTGCGGATGCGGCCCACAGGGATGTCCAGCGTGCCGGTCACGGCAACGGGGGTCAGGTGTTCCATGGTGGCTTCCTTGGTGTTTGGAACCACCTTGGCCCACTGGTTGTCCGCGTCGATGATCCGCTCGATTTCGGCGACGGACAGGTCCTCGGTGAGCTTCAGGGTCAGCGCCTGGGAGTGCGAGCGCATGGCACCGATGCGGACGCAGAGACCGTCGAAGGGAATCCGTCCGGAATCGGAGCCGAGGCCGAGGATCTTGTTGGTCTCCGCGCCGCCCTTCCACTCTTCCTTGGACTGGCCGTTGCCCAGGTCCGCGTCGATCCACGGAATGACGGACCCGGCCAGCGGAACCCCGAACTGGGAGGAATCCATGGACGGATCCTTCTGCTGGGCCAGCACGGCACGGTCGATTTCCAGGATGGCCGACGCCGGATCCGCCAGGTTGGCTGCCACGGCAGAGTTCAGCGAACCGAACTGTTGCAGCAGTTCACGCATATGGCGCGCACCGCCGCCGGAGGCCGCCTGGTAGGTCATGGACGTGCCCCACTCCACGAGGCCGTTGCGGAACAGTCCGCCCAGGCCCATGAGCATGCAGGACACGGTGCAGTTGCCGCCCACAAAATTCTTCACGCCGCGGTCCAGGCCGGCGTCGATGACATCCCGGTTGACCGGGTCCAGCACGATGATCGCGCTGTCATCCATGCGCAGCGTCGACGCGGCGTCGATCCACAGGCCGTCCCAGCCGGCGTCGCGCAGTTTGGGATAGACCTCGGAGGTGTAGTCGCCGCCCTGGGTGGTGACGATAATCGGCAGCTTGGCCAGCGTCTCGATGTCGTAGGCGTCCTGCAGGGCACCGGCACCTTCAGCAAAAGACGGCGCTGCGCCGCCCGCGTTGGAGGTGGAGAAGAAGACGGGGTTGATCAGGCTGAAATCGCCTTCGTCCTGCATGCGCTGCATCAGGACGGAACCGACCATGCCCCGCCAGCCGACGAAGCCCGCGGTGGGAACAGAAGAAGCTGCTGAAGTCATGCCTTCAGTCTAGGGCAGCCTGTCTCAGCCGTCCTGCTCGGTTACGTTCCGGTTCCGGGTCCACAGCGCGAAGCGGTACTGCAGGCCGTTGGCGGATGTGTACCAGTCCTGCGCCGGGCTGACCCCGCTGAATGTCCAGTCCGCCCCCAGATGTGGGGCATAGCTGTCGCCGTCGGTCTCCGTGTTGATCACCGTGACAACCGCAACATCGGCCAGGGGCTCGGCCGCGGCGTAAACCTGGGATCCACCGACAATCCAGATCCGGCTGCCGCCCTCACTGCCCTCGGCGGCTTCCAGCGCAGCTTCCAGGGAGGGCACGACGACGGCGCCGGCCGGCTCGAGCTCGGCGGCCAGTTCCTCGCGGGAGGAGATGACGATGTTCTTTCGTCCGGGCAGCGGCCGGAACGCCTCCGGGAAGGATTCCCAGGTCCGCCTGCCCATGATGACGGGGTGGCCCAGGGTGCTCGCCTTGAAATGGGCAAGGTCTTCGGGCAGGTGCCACGGCATCCCGCCGTCCTTGCCGATCACGCCGTCGGCGGTCTGCGCCCAGATCATGCCGACGAGTGGCACCCCGGTGTTCCCGTAGCCCCGGGCGGCCAGGGCGTCGTCGAGTTCCAGCCCCTCTTCACCGGCCCGGCCGACGGGGTAATAGCGGGTTGAATCCGCGAACCTGTTCGATTCAGTCAAGACGGTGCCCTTTCACACGGCGATAGGTGCCTTGATGCCGGGGTGGTGCTGGTAGTCCAGGACCTCGAAGTCATCAAGTTCATAGTCGAAGATGCTGGCCGGCTTCCGCCGCAGCCGCAGTTTAGGATACGGGAACGGAGAGCGGGACAGCTGTTCCGTGACCTGGTTCAGGTGATTGTCGTAGATGTGCACGTCGCCGCCGGTCCAGACGAATTCGCCCGGCTCCAGGCCCACCTGCTGCGCCACCATCAGGGTGAGCAGAGCGTAGGAGGCGATGTTGAACGGCACGCCCAGGAAGGTGTCCGCCGAGCGCTGGTACAGCTGGCAGGAAAGTCTGCCGTCCGCGACGTAGAACTGGAACATGGCGTGGCACGGCGGCAGTGCCATGTTGTCCACCTCTGCCGGGTTCCAGGCTGTGACTATGTGCCTGCGTGAATCAGGGTTGGTCTTCAGTCCGTCGATCAGCTTGGCGATCTGGTCGATCCGGTCTCCGTCCGGCGTGGGCCAGGAGCGCCACTGGACGCCGTAGACCGGCCCCAGCTCGCCGTCGTCGTCCGCCCATTCATCCCAGATGGTGACGCCGCGTTCCTGCAGCCAGCGGACGTTCGAGTCTCCGCGCAGGAACCACAGCAGCTCCAGGGCAACGGATTTGAAGTGCACGCGCTTGGTGGTGATCAGCGGGAAGGACTCGCTGAGGTCGAAGCGCATCTGGCGGCCAAAGACACTGCGCGTGCCGGTGCCGGTGCGGTCGGATTTCGCGGTGCCGTGCGCCAGGATGTCGCGGAGCAGGTCTTCGTACGGTGTGGGAATCGTGGTCACGGCTCCAGTCTAGTGTCGCGGGACAGGGCGGAGGCCAGAGCGCTGAGCACAACGGCGTCGGGAACCCCGTGCCTGCGTGCTCTGTCCGCAAGCTGCCCGACGGCGGCGCTCACCTCGGCGGGAAGGGCGCCCGGTTCGCCGGCAGGCGGGGCAGCACGCGGCGCGATGACGGTGCCCCGGCGGCGCAAAGCTGTGACGGTTCCCTCAGTTTCGAGTTCCTTGTAGGCCCGGGCGACGGTCCCCGGGGCCACGCCGAGGTCGGCGGCCAGCATGCGGATGGTGGGCAGCCTGTTCCCCGGTGCCAGGACTCCTGCGGCGGCCAGTGCGCTGACCTGTGACCGGATCTGTTCGTATGGAGGCACGGGTGAAGCCAGATCCACGCGGATCTGGGCGCTCATGTCCGCTGCACCGGAGGGAGGTCTGCCTGCTCGGCGTAGCGGGGATCATCCGGGAAGTGGGACGGGCCAAACTGGCGCCACGCAACGACGATCGCAGCGAGCAGCAGGAGCGTGGACACCGTATTGGTCTGCTGGATGAGCGGAGTGAGCCAGTCCAGAGGCGGTTCAAGGTCGATGTCCCCGTTGTAGGTCCTGGCCCAGCGGTTGTCCGAGGACAAGTCCCAAAAGACCAGGCCCGCTGCGGCGAGGCAGGTGGCGGTGCTTGTCCGGGCGAGCCGGAACAGGGCTACTCTGCGGAGGCGGAGGTCCACGTTCCGGTCTGCAGGCAGAGCGGCGCGGGAGAGCACCTTGCGGGACGCGAGATCGGTTAGCAGGGGCAGGAGCAGGACCAGCAGGGCGGCGGTCAGGGCGAAGCGCCAGTCGAAGAATGGCTCAGGGACAATAGCCGGCCCGGGCTCCGGGGCGGGCCCAGGGCCGGGGCCCGGGCCGGGGTGGCCTGGCTGGCCGGCGACGTCCTGGGCATAATGCCACGCAGCGCGGTCAACGGAGGGGCCTAGCAAGGCTGCGGCCAGGAGGACGCCGAGGGTCAGCGCTGCCCCTGCCGTCCCGGTCCACATCAGCCAGCGGGGTGCCCGGAGGAAGTCCGCCGTGTCCGTCTCCATCGGTTCCGCAGCGGGCAGAGTCCTGCGGATGCGGCGGCTGTGGGTGTATTCCGTCGCGGCGCACAGCGCCGTGAAGGTTACCGCCGCGGCTGCCAATGCGAGGACTGCGGCAATCCGGTGCTCCATCGCCAGGGCGAAGACGGTGATGCCGAGGAGACCCGCCGCTGCCGGCCCGGCAATTGTCAGGCGCAGGCTGGTGGCTACGGACTTTACCGCCAGAGGTGACGGTGCGGGGGCGGGGCCGCCGGCACCGGACGGTTCCGGCAGGGGAACCCGGGGTGCGCGGACCAGAAGGGCCAGGATGCTGCCGAAGGTGATCCAGAGGGATACATACCGCAGTGCTTCACCCCCAGCGCTGAGTCCGGGCGGATTGGGATAGTTGGAGAGGAAGACGCCGCCGGACCAGGCCAGCAGAATCATGATCCCGGCCGCTGTGCGCAGAACCCGGTGGGCTGAGGCCAGGCGGAGTGCGGCGTCCGCCTCCGGAGCCGTGCCCGGTACTGCCGGCCGCACGGAGATAAGTTTGAGGGCACCGGCGACCGCGGCCACGGTGAGCAGCAGCCAGGGCGCCCAGCCCGCGAGGAGATGCCGTGCGGAAGCGGATCCGGGGTCATGGGCCAGCGTCGTCGCCAGGATGAGCAGGTTGTAGGCCAGGAGGGTGCCGGCCACCGCGCTCATGTAGCGGGGGATCAGGATGAGGACTCCGCGGCGCTCCAAACGGGCAGTGCGCACCGTTCCGCGCGGACGGGGCCAGGTCAGTTCACCGGTTACCAGCACAGCCAGGGCGAACACCGTGGGAGCTCCCAGCTGCACTGCGGCGGAGGCAAAGGCATAGTGTCCGTTCCACCAGAGCTCGCCGCCGGTCTCCCGGAGCACTGGCTGGAGCACCCCCGGGAGCCACAGCGCGGTACCCAGGGCAACCAGGCCGATGCGGCGGGCGTACTTTTGGGCCGCCTCCGTCACGGTCCGCGGATCGGTTCCGGGCCTGGGCCGCACGGTAAACACCACGAAGGCCACGATGGCGGCGCAAAAGATGATGGTGCCAAGAACCGATAACGCGGCCGCAGCCATAGGATCCTCCGGGACTCTGGATGTCAGATTGTGCCAAGTCTCTGGTACAAAACTCCGTGCGTCAAGAGCCCCCAACCCCACCGAGATGACAGAAACTGCCCGTCTCAGCGCTCATACGGGCAGTTTCTGTCATCTCGTTTAGAGGGCGCCGCCAGCAGCCTCCGGAGCGCCCGCATCGGCTCCGCTGTCGCCTACGCGCTCGCGGGCCAGAAAGTTTTCGAGGTCAAACAGGTTGTCCGCCCGGCGGGCGACGGTCAGCAGGGTGCTCATGGAGGCGACCTCCTCAACCTGCTCCTTGAGGAACCACAGCATGAACTGCTCGCCCAGCGCATCGCCCTCCTCCCGTGCCGCGGCGAAGAGGGCCTCGATCTGCGAGGTCACCTGCTTCTCCTGGTCCAGGGCGAGGGCGATCGGCTCGACGACGTCGCTGAAGTCGTTCTTCACCGGATCGACTCCCGGAATATGGACGGGCAGGTCCCGGTCCAGCATGTACTGGACCAGCATCATGGCGTGGTTACGTTCTTCGACGGACTGCGCGTAGAAGTGGCGGGCCAGCTGCGGAAGGTCCTCGCCGTCGAAGTACACGGCCATGGCCACGTACTGCTGCGACGCGTTGAATTCGTTGCCGATCTGGGCTTTCAGAAGATCAGTGAATTTGCTCATGGGGCCAGAATATGCCCGCTGAACTGCGGAGAAAAGGACGGATAGGCTTGGCTGGCCACAGCCGGCCGGGCCCCAGCGCCGGGCGTTGGCCCCCGGGCCTCGGCGCCGCGTCCGGGACCGGCTAGTCGTCGAACGGCCGGTACCGCTCCAGCGAGATAATCCGGCGGGGGTTCCGGCGGCTCACCTGGCAGACCACAATCTCTCCCGGGGCAAGGTACGGGTCCTTGTCCGGAAGGAGTGTGGCCATCTTGTCCTCCATCTGCTCGGAGAGGACGCCGAAGACCAGCGGAAGCACCGGACGATGCGTGCACAATGCCACCGGCCGGGCCTTCTCGAACAGGTTGTCCACCGCCAGCCGCGCCTTCGCGGGCTTGCGCTTGGCATTGTGCTCGGTGATGGCATCCACGGTCTTGAATTTCGGTTTGCGGGTATTCACGTACGGCCCCATGGTCTGCACGCACCGAAGCCACGGACTGGATACTACGCGGTCCGGATGCCAGGCCTGCAGCAGCCGCGCCACGGCCTTGGCCTGGCGCTGTCCGGTGGCCGCCAGCGGACGGTCGCCCTCTGCGCGTGCCCAGGACGAACGGGGCTTGGCCTTGGCATGGCGGACAATGATGAGCGGCCAGGTGTCCAGGTCACCGTCCTGATAGGCGGTGACGAGTGCCTCCAGCGGAAGCCGGTCCGTGGGATTCGTCAGGAGCGGTGCGGCTTCTTCCGGAGCGCACCACCGCACGCCGTCCACTTCCTTGCCGTCCGGCCGCAGCTTGGCGTTGGTGCCGTTGGCGGCCCAGTAATGCACGGCCTTGATTCCGGAAGAAACCGGATACCGGGTTTCAGGCAGTGCGATGCCAAGCCGGATATCCAGCCCGATTTCCTCTTTGACTTCACGGACTGCGCATTCCGGAACGGTCTCCCCGGAGTTCAGTTTCCCTTTAGGCCAGGACCAGTCGTCATAGCGTGGCCGGTGGATCAGCAATACTTCCAGCCGGTCGCCCCGCACTCGCCAGCACAGGGCCCCGGCGGCGACCACCTGGGGGTCGCCGGTCAGATCCAGCGCCGCCGCCCTGCCTTTGAGCAGGAGGGCGGCCGTGTCTTCCGGGGTATCCCGCCCGTCGCCGGGAGTGTCCAGCGGCAGCTCTTCCGCAGCGGGCTCCTCCGTGTGCATCAGCGGCGGGCCAGTGCGCGCTGGCGCGAGCGGGAAGCGAGCAGCCAGGACTGCACGTCCTCGAGCGGGCTGCCTTCTTCATCCTTGTGGTGACGGGTCCAGATGCCGTCGGCGTCAAGGTGCCAGCTGGCCGTACCCGGGTCGAGGTAACGGTCCATGAGCTCAATCAGGTCCGCGATGTCCTCCGCGGATCCGAGCTGGACCAGGGCTTCCACCCTGCGGTCCAGGTTGCGGTGCATCATGTCTGCCGAACCGATGTACACCACCGGCTCGCCGCCGTTGGCGAAGGCGAATACCCGGGAGTGCTCCAGGAACCGGCCGAGAACGGACCGCACGGTGATGTTTTCGCTGAGGCCGGGAAGCCCCGGCCGCACCGAGCAGATGCCGCGAACGATCACGTCTACGCGGACTCCGGCCTGCGATGCGCGGTACAGCGAATCGATGATGGCTTCGTCCACCATTGAATTCACCTTGATGATGACCCGGGCGTCCAGGCCAGCCTTCTTGTTGGCAATCTCGCGTTCAATCCGGTCAATCAGGCCTGAACGCACGGAGCGGGGCGCCACCAGCAAACGCTTGAAAGTGGACTTGGGGGCGTAGCCGGAAAGCTGGTTGAACAGCTTGGTCAGGTCTTCGCCCACCTTTTCGTTTGCCGTCAGCAGCCCCAGGTCCTCGTAGTAGCGGGCGGTGCGGGGGTGGTAGTTTCCGGTCCCGATGTGGCAGTAGCGCCGCAGCCCGTCGACCTCCTGGCGAACCACCAGGGACAGCTTGCAGTGGGTCTTCAGCCCCACGATTCCGTACACCACGTGGACGCCGGCCTGCTCCAGCTTCCGTGCCCAGGAGATGTTGGCCTGTTCATCGAAGCGGGCCTTGATCTCTACGAGGGCGAGGACCTGCTTGCCGGACTCGGCGGCGTCGATCAGCGCATCGACAATGGGGGAGTCCCCGGACGTCCGGTACAGGGTCTGCTTGATGGCCTGCACCCGCGGGTCCGCCGCCGCCTGTTCCAGGAACGCCTGCACGGACGTGGAGAAGGAATCGTAAGGGTGGTGCAGCAGGATGTCCCGGCGGCGCATGGCCGCAAAGACGTCTGCCGGCTTTGACGTCTCGGATTCCTTCAGGTGCAGCGAGGTATGCGGTACCTGCTTGGGGTAGTGCAGGTCCGGCCGGTCGATCTGGCTGATGGGGCTGAGGCCGCGGAGGTCCAGCGGGCCGGGGAGGGTGTACACCTCGTCCGCCTCCACTCCCAGTTCGCGGATGAGCAGCTGCCGGATGCTGGGATTGATGTCCGGCGTTACTTCAAGCCGGACGGGCGGGCCGAACCGGCGGCGCAGCAGTTCCTTCTCGAGCGCCTGCAGCAGGTTCTCGGCGTCGTCCTCTTCAACCTCAAGGTCCTCGTTGCGGGTTACCCGGAAGGTGTAATGCTCCACCACGTCCATGCCGGGGAAGAGCTGGTCCAGGTGCTCGGCAATGACGTCTTCGAGCGGAATGAACCGGGCTGTGCGTCCGGCAACGTTCCCGGCCCGCGGACCGTCCACCGAGATGAGGCGCGGGAGCTGGTCCGGAACCTTCACGCGGGCGAAGAATTCCTTGCCGCTCACCGGGTTGCGGACCACGACGGCGAGGTTCAGGGAGAGCCCGGAAATGTACGGGAAGGGATGTGCCGGGTCTACGGCCAGCGGCGTGAGGATGGGGAAGACCTTGGCGGCGAACTGCCGGTGGAGCTGGGCTTTGGAAGCGTCGTCGAGGTCCTGCCAGCCCACCAGATGGATATTTTCATTTTCCAGGGCGGGGCGGATCTGCCGGGCGAAAACCTCCGCATGCCGCTGCTGGAGCCGGTAGCCGGCCTCGGTGATCTGTTCCAGCTGTTCCACCGGGCTCAGGCCGGCGGCGGACGGCACGGCAAGCCCGGTGGCAATGCGCCGCTTCAGCCCGGCCACCCGGACCATGAAGAACTCGTCCAGGTTGGAGGCGAAGATGGAGAGGAAATTGACGCGTTCAAGCAGGTAGAGATCAGGATCTTCGGCCAGTTCGAGTACCCGGGCGTTGAAGTGCAGCCAGCTGATCTCCCGGTCGAGGAAGCGTTCGGGGGTGATGTCGCCGCTGGGCAGCAGCGCCGGCCCAAAATCCGGAATATCGATGCGGTCCTGTGTGGCCCGCGGTGCAGGCATCGCCTCGGACGACCCAAAGGGCGACCGAGCGGCGGCTGCGGTATCGGAATCCATAGTGTCTCTCCCTGGCAGTTCTGGCCGGCCCCGGGCCGCCCGCAGAGCAGACGGCCCGGGGCCCATATGCTCAACCCTACAAGCAGCGCAGGGCCTATTCGGCCGCGTACATCACGTCCACGTCCCAGCGCACGAAACCCAGCTTGCGGTAGAGGGCCACCGCTGCGGTGTTGTCTGCGTCCACATAGAGCATGACGGCGTCCAGGCCGGATTCGTGCAGGTGGCTGATTCCGGCCAGGGTCAGGGCTTTTCCGAGTCCCGTTCCCTGCGCCTGGGGAGTCACGCCCACCACGTAGACTTCCCCGATTGCAGGGTGGCTCCCGCTGCGGGGGTGGACCTTGGTCCAGTGGAAGCCCAGCAGCTCGCCGTCGGATTCGCGGACGGCCAGCAGGAAACCGTTGGGGTCGAACCAGTCTTCGGCCATTCTCGCTTCGAGGTCCGTCCTGGTCATGGATCCCTGCTCCGGGTGGTGGACGAATGCGGCGGCGTTTGCCGCAAGCCAGGCATCCTCATCCTGGCCGGGAACGAAGGCGCGGACCTGCACGCCGTCGGGCACCTTGGCGGTGGGCAGGCCCTGGGACAGCGCGTCGTGGGAGAGCCGCATCCGCCACAGCTCGCGCACCGGGTGGAAGCCGAAGCGGGCAGCGAGCTTCACCGCCGCTTCATGGTTTCCGTGTGACCAGGCCTTGAAGTCCTGCCCGGCGTCCTTCCGTGCCGCCTCGGCCAGTGCGGTGCCAACACCCTTGTTGCGGTAATTGGGGTGGACCACCAGTTCCAGAACGCCGGGCTCGTCCTCCGCGGAGACGGTGAGCACGGCGGCCCCTGCGAGCTCCTGCGCGGTGGCAGGGTCCGAGTGCTCGTCATGGGTCAGTGCCAGGAAGACCCGTACCCGGTCCGGGTCCGCGGTGGTTGAGCGCAGGTCAACGAGGGTCTGCTCGGAGAAAGGGGGATTGCCGTCGGCTTCGGCAGCTGCGGCGGCCAGCTCCAGGATGCCGCGGAGCGCGGATTCTTCCGGGGTACCGCGCATAGTGAGGACAGGCCATGTGGTCGGGGGGTTCTCGCTCATTGAAGAAGACTAACCACTTGGGACGCAGTACGGGAGACGGCTTAAGCTTCGTGCCCTGCCACGGCTGCCTGCTCCTCGTGGGTGCGCGCCTTCGCGAAGCGGTAGCCGACGTTGCGGACGGTGCCGATCAGGTTCTCATGGTCCGGGCCCAGCTTGGCCCTCAGCCGCCGGACGTGGACGTCCACAGTGCGGGTGCCGCCGTAGTAGTCGTAGCCCCACACCTCATGCAGGAGCTGGTCGCGGGTGAAGACCCGGCCGGGGTGCTGTGCGAGGTACTTGAGCAGTTCAAACTCTTTGTAGGTCAGGTTCAGGGCCGTGCCGCTAACGCGGGCGGTGTAGCTGGCCTCATCAATGACGACGCCGGAGGCGTGGATCTCGGTGCCGGTTTCCTCCGCGGCCGCCTGGGTCCGGGAAACGGCCAGGCGGAGCCGGGCTTCCAGTTCGGCAGGACCTGCGGTGTCCAGGACGACGTCGTCAGCCAGCCAGTTGGCAGCGACCGCGGCCATTCCACCCTCCGTGAGGACCAGTACCAGGGGAGTGCCCAAGCCGGTTGCCTTGAGGAGCTGGGTCAGTGAGCGCGCCCCAACGAGGTCCTTGCGCGCGTCAACCAGGACGACGTCGCACGGGTCGATGTCCAGGAGGGCGGTAGGCTCCGCTGGAAGAATATGGACCTTGTGATTGAGCAGTTCCAGGGCAGGGAGGACTTCAACGGATGTTCCCGGACTGTTGGTCAGGAGCAGAATGTGCGACATAGTTCCTCCGATAGTTAGGCGCACATCATCGGGCACAATATCCCATCCGGTCCCCAGCGGCCGAAGAGTGGTTGAAAGTATACCGAGCGGCGGCCCGGCACACCGTAGCTTTTATCCTCGCTGCGTAATAAGGCAGTATGACTAGGGTGAAACTTTGGAGCATAGCGGTGCCGGCGGCAATTGTACTGGTCGGAATCGCGGCGGCATCCTTTGTTTCCCCCGAAGCCGTGGCCCTGTTCACCGGAGCTGCGGCCGCAGCAGCCGGCTTCGGCTGGCCCTACCTTCTGGGCGTCCCCGCACGCAAGAGCCAGGGCCTGGTGCTTGCCCTCGTCGGGGCCGGAGGGGTTGCTGCCGCGTATTTCGCCCCCGCGACCGCAATGCTCACCTGGATGCCCGGCATCGTCGCCGTGGGAGTAGGAGCAGTGTTCCTCATCCAGCTGCTGCGCGGCACGGGGCAGCCGCACCGCCTCGAATCCACTATCGGTGTGATCGGCGGAGCCCTCGTTGCGGGAATGGCAGCGGGCTGGATCGCAGCGGACCGCCTGCCGGGCGGGAACGGATCCGAAGGGCTCATCTCTGCCGGAGCTGCGGCGATAGCACTGGCCATCCTCATTTCGCTGATTCCGCTTGCGGACCGTATCACCGCACCGATTGGTGTCGTTGCCGGGGCCCTTGCCGGCGCCGGAGCAGCCGCACTGGTTACCGGACTGCCTCTGGCGGCGGGTGCTTTTGTCGGAGTGCTGTGTGCTGCGGTGATCGTTGCCGTACGCCGGCTCGTGCTGATCCGTGACGATTCTCCGGGCGTCCTGGGAATCATCACGGCGGGCGCCTCCCCGGTGCTGGCACTGGGTACCGCCGTTTACTTTGCCGGCCGGCTCCTGGTCCCCTAGGTCCGAGGCCGGGAGTCACAAGGGACAAAGACCCTGCGGGGCGGGTTAGGATGTAGGCATGTCGCTTCTTGCTCTTGAAATCTTCTTCATTGTCCTCCTGGGTGTCACTGGCCTGGCCATGGCAGGTTTCGCAGCCCTTGTTGTTTCCCGCCTGTACAAAGGCCAGAAGTAACCCGAAACGCACAATCGCCCGAACTGACCAGGGAAGGGTCCGGCCATGCCCATGGAGATCCCCACAGACCTCACGCCCGAACTCGTGCCGCTGTCCTGGCTGCTGGGAGTCTGGGAAGGAACCGGCCGCCTCGGTGAAGGCGACGCGGAGTCCGAGCACTTCTCCCAGCGGGTCACGTTCCGGCAGAACGGCCTGCCTTACCTGCAGTACACGGCGGAGAGCTGGCTGACGGACGAGTCCGGCACAGTGCTGCGCCCCCTCGCCGTTGAGACCGGCTTTTGGGCTCTGGACCGCCCGCTGAACGACGCCGACGGCGGCCCGGGCCTTATCCCCGCGGACATTGTCCCCGCACTGCGCAGCGCCGACGAGGTTGAAGAACTCCGCAACGACTCCGGCGGCTTCGACATCACGGCAACCATCGTGCACCCCGGCGGGATCGCGGAACTCTACTACGGCCAGATCAAGGGCCCGCAGATCCAGCTCACCACGGACCTGGTGATGCGCGGCGTGAACTCCAAGGAGTACACCGCCGCCACCCGAATCTACGGGCTGGTAAACGGCGACCTCTACTGGCGCTGGGATGTCGCGGCCGATGGCAAGGCGCTTGAAGCGCATGCCTCCGCGATCCTCAAGAAACGGGACTGATCCCCGCCGCCCGGGGGCACCGGAATATGACTACCCGGCTAGGACGTTGCACCTGACATGAGCATCAAAAGCCCTCTCCTTGCCCGCCCCGGAGCCGTCGAAGCTGCCGGCGCCGACGCCGGTACGGCAGCCCACTACGGGGACCCCCTGCGTGAACAGCGTGCGCTGGCCCGCGGCGAAGCGATAACCGACCTCTCCAGCCGCGGCGTCGTCACCGTCTCCGGTGAAGACAGGCTGAGCTGGCTGAACACGCTGTCCTCACAGCAGGTCACCAACCTTCGTCCGGGCGAAAGCTCGGAACTGCTGCTGCTGAGCATCCAGGGCCGGATTGAGCATGACGCCCGCATCCTTGACGACGGCGAACGGGCCTGGCTGATCGTGGAGGGTGCCGAGGCGCCGCAGCTGGCCGCCTGGCTGAACAGCATGAAATTTATGCTCCGGGTGGAGATCCAGGACGTAACAGCCGACTGGGCCGTGGCCGGCTCGGTTGCGCCGGTACCGGCCTGGGCGGACTTCGCCGTCTGGACGGACCCCTGGCCCCAGGTGGGGCCGGGCGGGCACGCCTACACCGAGACTGCGGATCCTGCGCACCCCGGCCACGAACGTCCCTGGTACGAGTACCTGATTCCCCGGGAACGCTTCGAAGCCGCGGTCGATGCGTCCGGACTGCCCCTGGCCGGGTCCATGGCCGCCGAGGCACTGCGCATCGCAGCGTGGCGCCCGCGTCTTGGTGCGGAGACGGACGACAAGAGCATTCCGCATGAACTGGACCTGATCCGGACCGCGGTCCACCTTTCCAAGGGCTGCTACAAGGGACAGGAAACCATTGCCCGGGTGCACAACCTGGGCCATCCGCCGCGCCGGCTGGTTTTCCTGCAGCTGGACGGATCGCAGCACACCCTGCCGGCCGCGGAAAGCCCGGTCAAACTCGGTGAGCGGGTGGTTGGCCGAGTGACCTCCGTGGCGCAGCACTACGAGATGGGACCCGTTGCCCTGGCGGTGGTCAAGCGCTCGGTGGATCCGGAGGCGCAGCTGGTGGTCGAAGACGAAGGTGAACTCTACGCTGCGGCACAGGAACTCGTGGTTTCACCGAACGCGGGCCAGGCCGTGGGCCGTCCCACGGGACTCCTGCGGACACCACGCTCCCGCGCTTAGCGCGGAGCGCTTCGGGCAGGAACTATCATTGCCGGCTGCTGCCGGCAGGTAAGGACGAGGTTTATGACTGAGACACCGGACCAGGCGTCGACGAACGCTGCAGACCCGGAGATGCTTGAACTTGCCGAACGGCTGTTCGACGGCGCCCGCCAGGGGGACACTGAACTGCTGCGGACCTACGTCAGCGCCGGGGTGCCCGTCACACTCACCAACGCGGCGGGCGATTCCCTCCTGATGCTCGCGGCCTACCACGGGCATGCCGGAACGGTGCAGGCGCTTATCGAACTCGGCGCCGACGTCAACACGCTCAACGACCGCGGGCAGTCTCCGCTGGCAGGTGCCGTGTTCAAGGGCTACGCAGACGTTGTCCGCACCCTCCTGGCCGCCGGTGCGGACGCCGACGCCGGTCATCCGTCGGCGCGTGCCACGGCCGCCTACTTCCAGCGTGCGGATCTGCTCGAGGCTTAGCTGGGGGCCCTTGCCCGCACCGCCGTGGCCGGAGCACGGTGAAACCCTCGAACCGGCGGTGGACCTCTAGGCAGGCAGTGACACGGAGGTGCAAAGACCGGCCGAAACAAACCCGGCCCCCGCAGCAGTGCGGCTGGCTCCCAGGTTGTTGGACTGGATCCGGGACTGGGGGATGAGGCCGGCCGCCATCGCATCTTCCACCGCAATGGAGGTGACGTAGGAGCCGAGTCCCTGCATCCGGCGAGTCGGGGCGGTCAGGGTCCCAACGTCCGCCAGGATCCCCTCACGAATGCTGTAGCCGGCACCGGCAACCGGAACCGGATCCCCGGGGCCTGAGTCATCGACCAGGATGAAAAGGATATCGCGGCCGGAAAGTTTGGCCTCCACGACGTCGTCGGGTGGACACAACCGCTCCAGGGTTTCGGCGTAGGAATGGTCGTCAGCCACGGCCAGGTCCTCCGCCATAGGGATCGGCGGATATGAATCCGTGTAGTACAGGTGTTCCTCCGCCATCCCGCGGCCGCCGTGGCTTTGGGAGAGACGCAGAAGGCCGGAGAAGCTGCTTAGCTCCGCCGTGCTTTTCGAACGCACCTGCTTCGCGGCCCACTCGGGGCCGGAAAAAACTTCGCGGCCGAACAACCGGACGAACTTAACTTCGTTCGCCCCGTCATGCACGTCGTAAATCCGCTCCTCATCCTCGGCAGCGGAGAGTGCGTCGTCTTCCAGTCCCAGCCTGCGGGACCAGGCGAGCTGGATAATGGCAACAGTGCCGGGGTCAAGGTCCATAGACTTCAAGCTACACGGGTGTACGCACTACGGCGCAAGGTTCGGATACCAAACTGATAGGGCGCCTAACCAAAAAGAATGGCTGCCTCGTTGTAGCGGTGCTCAGGAACGGTCTTGAGGTTGTCCAGGGCTTTCTCGAACCCCACCCGGACAATGTCGGTTCCATGAAGGGACACCATGGTTCCCCACAGCTTGTCCATGACCGAATCTACGGCAGCCATGCCCAGCCGCGTGGCCAGGACGCGGTCGAAGGCGGTGGGGACCCCGCCGCGCTGGATGTGGCCCAGGACGGTGGCACGGGTTTCGATTCCGGTGCGCGCCTCGATTTCCGGGGCCAGCAGCTCGCCGATTCCGCCGAGCCGCGGGCGGCCGAAGGAGTCCAGCCCGCGCTCGGAGTGCGGAGCTTCCATGTCGGTGGTGACGAAGCCCTCCGCCACAACCACCAGGGGCGCGCGGCCGCGGTCCCGGGCCTCGGTGACCCACTGGGCAATCTGGTCCAGGCTCACGGGTTTTTCGGGAATCAGGATGGCGTGCGCACCGGAGGCCATGCCGGAGTGCAGTGCGATCCAGCCCACGTGGCGGCCCATGACTTCGGCCACCATGCAGCGGTGGTGGGACTCGCCGGTGGTGCGCAGGCGATCGATCGCTTCGGTGGCGATCTGGACTGCAGTATCGAACCCGAAGGTGAAGTCGGTGGCATCCAGGTCATTGTCCACGGTCTTGGGTACGCCCACGATCTTCAGCCCGGCGTCGGTAAGGCGCTGGGCCGCAGCGAGGGTACCTTCGCCGCCGATGGCGATCACGGCGTCGATACCGAGCCGTTCGAGCGTCCTGCGGATGTTCTCGGGTCCGCCGTTGGGGCCTTCGAAGGGATTGGTGCGGGAGGTGCCCAGAATGGTTCCGCCCTGCTTGGAGATGCCGCGCACCCGGGTACGGGGCAGATCGATGATGTCGCCGTCGACCACACCGCGCCATCCATCGAGAAAGCCGACGAACTCAACGTTGTGGGTCTTGATCCCGTTGAGTACCGCTCCGCGGATCACCGCGTTGAGTCCGGGGCAGTCGCCCCCGCTGGTAAGGATGCCGATCTTCATTACGTGACCCCTGGATCTGGTAGGTGGGCGGCGGCCTCCTACGATTCTAGCCACGCCCGGCCCGGCGCACGGTGCCCGGCGCTCCGTCCGGGCGCGGCATGACGCGGATTTCCCGCCGCGGCGCCCACTAGGGTGAGCCGGGGCCGGCGGGAATCAGCGCTGAATAAACTTCTCGAGCAGGATTTTGCCCTCAGTGGTGGGCAGCAGGAGCCAGGCCACCAGGTACGTGCCGATGCCGATGAACGGCAGCAGGAAGCTCAACAGGACCACAATGCGGACCAGGGACACGTCCCAGCCGAATTTCTGGGCGATGCCGGCGCAGATGCCGGCCAGCCAGCCGCCGCGGGCCCGCTTAATGGGGGAGGAACGCAATACGTCGAAAAACTTGTCCATCGGTTGATTCTTTCCTACTTCTGTATGGTTTGTGGATTCGTACACTCTTTGCCTGCCGGGTTCCGCCAGGGGCGGAACCCGGCAGGAAGCCTTAGGCGGAGCGGTTCTTTCCCAGCACGGCCAGCAGTCCGCCAATGACCAGGGCCGCTCCGGCGCCGATGAGCAGGCCCAGCAGGACCATCCCGGTGTCCAGCCGGATGCCGGTGAGCTGGACGGTGAGGACCAGGGCCCCAGCCGCCGCCAGGACCAGTCCCCAGACGATTGTTCCTACGCGCAGCGGCCGGTGCCCGGGTTCGGTTTCCGGGACATACCCGTCGTCCGAAGGTGCCCCAAACGCCGCCGGATCGGCGTCGTAACTGCGCGGTTCGTTGGTGGATTCGCTCATCGGTCCAGGCTGCTTTCGTCCGTGGTCACCAGGACGTTGCTGGCGACACCTTTGATTTCGATGATGATGCGGTTGCCCCGTGCCCCGGGGTTCAGCTGCCGCTCCTGCGGACCGACCCACAGGCCGCCTGCAGAGCTGTACCTGCCGTCGTGTTCGAGTTCCACGTTGCCGAGGGCCATTTCGGAGTAGACCGAGACGGGTACGTCGGCGGGCACCAGGATGCTGAGGTCTCCGGCTGCCACGCTCACCGGAACGGTGATGTCTCCATCGCCGAGTTCACCAGCCAGGCCGCGCAGGTCCAGGTTCCCGTCCGCAGCGGCGACGCTGTAGCCTTCGGATGCCGTTCCGGACTGGCTGGCACTCCAGTTGGACTGGTTTGCCACCACGAGGTTGCGGTAGGCGAAGCTGCCGTTGAACAGGAGGGCGGCAACCAGGGTCAGGACGCCGAGTCCGCCGGCCAGTCCGGAGGACCTTCCTGCCGCGCCCAGCCCAACGATGCCCAGGCCCAAGACGACTCCGGCTGCAGCCACGGCTACGGTAACCGGCGAGCCGGTTACATAGATGCCGCTGTAGTCCAGCGCGAGCAGCACTCCTGCGGCCAGCAGGGCAAATCCGCAGATCAGGGCGATCCACGACGCCGGGGGGTGGTAGCTGACCGTCTTGGGTTCCTTGCCGGGCGGCGGGAACTGCGCATAGTAACCGCCAAAGTCAGGGTTCGAGGGGGCGGATGGCCCGGTTTCCTGCCCGGCTGCAGGCGCAGCGTGGGCGCCGAAGGAGAGGGGCATCGTCGGTGCCTCCGGGCCGGGATAGCCCGCCGGCCGCGGACCTGCAGGGCCGGCTCCGGCGGCTTGGGACGATTCGTCCGGCGGGACGTTGGTCATCCGCGCAGATGAGCCGGCTGAGGAGAAGCCCTGCATGTGCGGCTGGTTCGCGGGGGGATTCCCCTGCGCAGCGTCGGCGGGCGGGCCTGCCGGAGGGCTCCCGGCGCCCGTCCCCTTGCCGTTGTTGCGTGTGGTGAGCCAGTAGATGCCCAGCACTACCGCCGCTACCCAGAACAGGCCCCAGAACACGGAGCCAAGCCACCCGTCATTGGCCCAGAAGGAAATGCCGGGGCCGCTCAGGCCCAGGACGGTAAAGACCAGGGCTCCGGTCATGCCGGCGGTCCAGGTGCCGCGGACAGCCTCTTCCAGGTGGATCCGGCCGTCCGGCTCGGGCAGCAGGGCCCAGGCGACGCCATACAGGACGACCCCGATGCCGAAGATCGACAGCACGATCACGAGGCCGCGGACCAGGACAGGGTCCAGTCCGGTGCGCCGGGCGATCCCTCCGGCTACGCCGCCGATCCACCGGTCAGCGGAGCGGCGGATGCCCAGCTGGCGGATCCAGGCAAAAAATGAGTTCTCGGGAGCCGCGCCGTGCGGCGGTGTGCCGGGCATGGCCGGCGGTGCCTGCGGGGTGTGTTCCCCGCCGGGGGTTCCGGGGTCAGTTGAGTGCGGGTTCATGCTTCCAGTCTTCCAACTTCGGGCCCCCGCCACATCCGGGTTTCCCCTGAGCGGCCCCTGAACGTACCCCTGAACCGGGAACTGGAAAGAAAATATGTGCCGGTTCTCCGCCGTTGCCGTGCTTGGATTGAAGCATGAGACCTCCCCTGCTCCGCGCCCCCGAGAAGGTGGTTGCCGGTGTCTGTTCCGGGTTGGCAGTCCACCTCGGCCTGACCGTGGGGACTGCCCGCATTTTCATGGTGGTGCTCTCGCTGGTGGCAGGTGCCGGCGTCGTCCTATATGGCTGGCTGTGGATCATGGTGCCCACCGCCGAGGAACAGGCCGCGGCGGGGGACCGGAATCCGCGCAGCGTGGCCGAGAACTTTGCCCGGTACCTGCAGCAGGGCCAGCAGTCCCGGACGGGCGCTGCCGGCGTGATTGGCAGCCGCGAGATCCTGATTGGACTCGCCCTGCTGGGGGTGGCAGCCACAGTGGTGGCACAGGCACTCGGGGCGCAGATCAACCTCCAGATGATCTTCCCGTTCGCCGTGATCGCCGCCGGAGCCGTCCTGGCATGGTCCCAGCTGGACGCCAGCCGGAAAGCCGGACTCGTTGCCGGTGCCGGTGCGGACCGGAAGATGGGACTGCTGAGGCTCGTTGCCGGGCTGGTCCTGGTCATTGCCGGCTTCCTGCTGGTTGTCTCCGGATCCATCACATGGGACGTGCTGCTGGCAGCTTCGCTGGCTTCGCTGGCGGTCCTGGCAGGCATCGCGCTGGTGCTTGCACCCTGGGCGGTCCGCTGGTGGCGTGCGTTCCAGGCTGAACGCGCCGGACGCATCCGGCAGACCGAACGGGCGGAGATCGCCGCCCACCTCCATGACTCGGTGCTGCAGACGCTGGCCATGATCCAGAACCGCGCGGGCTCTGAGTCGGAAGTCATCAAACTGGCCCGTGCCCAGGAACGTGAACTGCGCCAATGGCTTTACGCGGACCCCGAGAATGGCACGGGGACGCTGGCGGACGCGCTGAAGGGCGTCGCTGCCGAGGTCGAAGACGCCTACGGGCATCCGGTGGACTTCGTCGCCGTCGGAACCGCGGAGCTCACGGTCCAGAGTTCCGCGCTGGTGCAGGCGGCACGGGCAGCGCTGTTCAACGCGGCCCAGCACGCGGGCGGCCAGATCTCCCTCTATCTCGAGTGCAGCCCCGAAACCGCGGAGGTGTTCGTGCGTGACCGCGGTTCGGGCTTTGATCCGGATTCGATCCCGCAGGACCGGCTGGGCCTGCGGGAATCAATTATCGGCCGCATGCAGCGCCACGGCGGCAACGCGCGGATACGAACCAGCCCGAACGGCACGGAGATACATTTGGCATTGCCCCTGGCAGGTACGGACGCAGGGCAGCAGAAGGAAGCGGAGAGCACGTGAGCATTGCGGCAGAACCCATTGACGTAGTGGTGGTGGACGACCACGCCATTTTTCGGTCCGGGCTTAAGGCAGACCTCGACGAGCGGATCAACGTCGTAGCGGAGGCAGCCACCGTTGAAAGCGCAGTCGCGGCTATCCGCGGCGCCAATCCGCAGGTAGTCCTCCTGGACGTCCACCTCCCCGGCGGTTCCGGGGGAGGAGGAGCGGAAGTTCTCGCGGGATGCGCGGACCTCCTGGCCGCCACGCGGTTCCTGGCATTGAGTGTTTCCGACGCCGCCGAGGACGTGGTCACCGTAATCCGCGCCGGGGCACGGGGTTACGTCACCAAGACCATTTCCGGGGCGGAGATTTCCGACGCCGTTGTCCGGGTGGCCGGCGGCGACGCCGTTTTCTCTCCCCGTCTCGCCGGATTCGTCCTGGATGCGTTTGGAGCGTCCACGACCGTCAGCGTGGATGACGAACTGGACCGTCTCTCGGTCCGCGAACGCGAGGTCATGCGGCTGATCGCCCGCGGCTACAGCTACAAGGAAGTAGCCAAGGAACTGTTCATTTCGGTCAAGACCGTTGAAACGCACGTCTCGGCGGTCCTGCGGAAGCTGCAGCTCTCATCCAGGCATGAACTGACCCGCTGGGCTGCAGCCCGCAGACTGCTCTAGGCCTTGGCCTTGCCCAGGAAATCCTTCAGCCGGTCCATGCCGGTGGCCAGATCCTCATCACCCAGGGCGTAGGAGAGGCGCAGGTACCCGGAGGGGCCGAACGCTTCGCCCGGAACCACGGCAACTTCCACCGCGTCCAGGATCAGCGCGGCAAGCTCCGCGGACGTCTGCGGCCGGACCGGGCCTGCAGCGGTGGGGAATTCGCGGCCCAGCAGTCCCCGCACATCCGGGTAGGCATAGAAGGCACCCTCGGGCATCGGGCAGACGACGCCGTCGATCGAGTTCAGTGCCTCAACCATGGCGCGCCGGCGCCGGTCGAAGGCAACCTTCATCTCATCCACTGCGGTGAGAGGACCGGAGACGGCGGCCAATGCGGCCATCTGCGAGATGTTGGAGACGTTGGACGACAGGTGGGACTGCAGGTTGGTCGCAGCCTTGATGACGTCAGGCGCTGCGATCATCCATCCCACGCGCCATCCCGTCATTGCGTAGGTCTTGGCGACGCCGTTGAGGATGACCACCTTGTCGCCCAGTTCAGGGCTCCGGGTGGCAATGGATGTGAAGGGTACACCGCCGTAGGTGAGGTGCTCGTAGATCTCATCGGTGACTACGAACAGCCCGTGGTCCGCGGCCCACATACCAATCTCCGCAACGTCCTCGGACGGGTACACCGCACCGGTCGGGTTGGACGGGGAAACGAAGAGCAGCACCTTGGTCCGTTCAGTCAGGGCTGCGTCAAGCTGGGAGACGGTGACCCGGTAATCCTGTTCCGGACCCGCGAAGATCTCCACCGGAACGCCTCCGGCAAGGCGGATTGCCTCCGGGTAGGTAGTCCAGAACGGAGTGGGGACCAGGACTTCGTCGCCGGGGTTGAGCAGCGTCGCGAATGCCTCGTACACGGCCTGCTTGCCGCCGTTGGTCACCAAGACCTGGGACGGATCCACCGAATAGCCAGAATCGCGCAGCGTCTTCTCCGCGATCGCCTTCTTCAGCTCCGGGAGGCCGGACGCGGGGGAGTAGCGGTGGAAGCGGGGGTCCTGTGCGGCGGCGACGGCCGCCTCGACGATGTACCCGGGGGTAGGGAAGTCGGGCTCGCCGGCACCGAAGCTGATGACCGGGCGGCCGGCAGCCTTCAGGGCCTTGGCCTTCGCGTCGACTGCAAGGGTGGCGGACTCCGCGATGGAGGCGATGCGCTCTGAGATTCGGCCGTTGGAAGGCATGGCGTTCCCGTCTGGTTTGGTACTGGATGCGTGCTGTATTGAGTTCTTACGTGCGTGTGGCCTGCGGCTTCTCCCGGGAACCGTAGGTCCGTCCGGGCAGGGGTGCGGCGTTGCCCTCTGCAAGCCAAGCTTAGGCGCGCCGGAAGGACATTGCAGTCTTTTACAGTTCAGGGGCCGGGCGCGGTACCCGGAATTCATCCTGCGGTGCCGGGCTGCGGGCGCTGTCCGCACGGAGGGTACAGGCCGTGCGGAGGTCCGGTTCGACTCAGGAGCAAAGATTGCGTAGACTTGTTCCTCGGTGTTGTTCTCTTGATGCTGGAGCATGCCCGCGGACCGGTTAGGTTATGTGCGGGTGGTGCCGGTAAAGTGGAACTCTCCCGAAGGGTAGTGGCGCAATTGGTAGCGCAGCGGTCTCCAAAACCGCAGGTTGCAGGTTCGAGTCCTGTCTGCCCTGCGCATGACGTCGGTTTCGCCGTCTAAAGCAGTCCTTCATGAAGCAGCGGTGCCCGGCCTGAGGCTGCGGCCCCGTGAACCGAACAGATGAGTGAGGCGAAAGGTGACCGAGACAGCTGCCAGCAGCTCCAAGGGACACCCCTCCGGCAAGCCTCCGAAGAAGCGGGGCTTCTTCGGCGCCATTGCCCTGTTCCTGCGCCAGGTTATTGCGGAACTGAAGAAGGTTGTAACCCCCACCCGCAAGGAGCTGGTCCGGTTCACCATCGTAGTTCTCGCCTTCGTGGTGGTCATGATTATCATCGTGTCCCTTCTGGACTTTGTCTTTGGTGCTGGCGCACTGTGGATCTTCGGTTCGGGCGGCGGCGAAAGCTAGCCGTCGAATTCCCTGCAGCCAGCAGTGCGGGGAAGGTCCGTTCGAAGAACTGAGCTAGTGACAGACCAATAGAGCTGAACGAAGAAAGCAGGAATCCACGTGTCCGAGCAAGAACTCGAATCACAGATCAATGACGAAACCGCTGATCTGGATACCGAGGATCAGGTGACCGAAGCAGCCGCTGCGGCGGATGCCGGTGACGCATCGGCAGAAGACGCGGAGAATGCTGAAGAGGCTCCCTCCGAAGAGGCAGAAGCCGGCGAGGAATCCCCCGCTGCGCCCGAAGAAGACCCCGTTGCCGCCTTCAAGGCCAAGCTGCGCCGCCAGGAGGGTGACTGGTACGTCATCCACTCCTACGCCGGCTACGAGAACCGTGTGAAGGCAAACCTCGAGACCCGCATCCAGACCCTCGACATGGAAGAGAACATCTTCCAGATCGAGGTTCCAATGGAGGAAGTCGTCGAGATCAAAAACACCACCCGCAAGATCGTGAACCGTGTGCGCATTCCCGGTTACGTGCTGGTGCGCATGGAACTAACGGATGCTTCCTGGGGCGTCGTCCGCCACACTCCCGGTGTCACCGGATTCGTGGGCAACGCCCACAACCCGGTTCCGCTGAGCCTGGACGAAGTGTTCTCCATGCTTGAGCACACCGTGGTGTCCCCGAAGACAACTGCCTCCGGAGCTCCGGCCAAGGCAGCCCAGGCCGCCATCGCCGTGGACTTCGAAGTTGGCGAGTCGGTGACCGTCAACGAGGGTCCGTTCGAGACCCTTCCGGCCACGATCTCCGAGATCAAGCCCGAATCCCAGCAGCTGGTTGTCCTGGTGACCATCTTCGAGCGCGAAACTCCGGTCACGCTCTCCTTTGGACAGGTCACTAAGATCCAGTAACAGACTTCGCTGCGTACAGGACCGCTTTATCCTGCACGGCAGCGTACGGCCGCCGCGCCACGGCGGCCACCAACCCGGACGGACGCTCCTGTCCTTCGGGAACTTATTTCAGAGAAGGACCCTTTCATGGCCCCCAAGAAAAAGGTCACCGGCCTTATCAAGCTGCAGATCAATGCAGGTGCCGCCAACCCGGCTCCTCCGATCGGTCCTGCCCTTGGCCAGCACGGTGTCAACATCATGGAATTCTGCAAGGCGTACAACGCTGCGACGGAATCCCAGCGCGGAAACGTCATTCCGGTCGAGATCACGGTCTACGAAGACCGCTCCTTCACCTTCATCACCAAGACGCCTCCGGCAGCTGAACTGATCAAGAAGGCTGCGGGCGTTGCCAAGGGCTCCGGCACGCCGCACACTGTCAAGGTTGCGAAGCTGACCCAGGCCCAGGTCGAAGAGATCGCCACCCAGAAGATGGAAGACCTGAACGCCAACGACGTTCAGGCCGCCGCAAAGATCATCGCCGGCACCGCCCGCTCCATGGGCATCACCGTCGAAGGCTAATAACGCCTCACCGCACGGCCGAACGGCCGGGCACAACACAATTCATTCAGCCGAATCGCCCGCATCGGGCGTCCCGGCACGTGGCAGGGCCGAGCGCGGTCCGACAGACCACAACTGCACAAGGAGAAAAAGCAGATGGCAAAGCGCAGCAAAGCATATGAAGCCGCTGTGGCAAAGATCGACGCGGACAAGCTGTACGCGCCGGCTGAAGCCGTAGCACTGGCCAAGGAAACCAACCCGTCCAAGACGGACGCCACCGTTGAGGTTGCTTTCCGTCTGGGCGTTGACCCCCGCAAGGCTGATCAGATGATCCGCGGTACGGTCAACCTGCCCAACGGCACCGGCAAGACCGCCCGCGTCCTCGTCTTCGCCACCGGCGAGAAGGCTGAAGCAGCTATCGCTGCAGGCGCCGACTTCGTTGGTTCCGACGACATGATTGAAAAGGTCGCCGCAGGCTGGACCGACTTCGACGCCGCAGTGGCTACCCCGGACCTGATGGGCAAGGTCGGCCGCCTGGGCCGCGTGCTCGGCCCGCGTAACCTCATGCCGAACCCGAAGACCGGCACCGTCACCCCGAACGTCGCGAAGGCTGTCTCCGATATCAAGGGCGGCAAGATCGACTTCCGCGTCGACAAGCACTCCAACCTGCACTTCATCATTGGCAAGACGTCCTTCGACGCCCAGAAGCTGGCCGAGAACTACGCCGCTGCCCTGGAAGAAGTACTTCGCCTGAAGCCGTCCGCTGCTAAGGGCCGCTACATCCAGAAGGCCACCGTTACCACCACGTTCGGCCCCGGCATTGCCGTTGACCCGAACGTTACGAAGGTCCTCGCCGAAGCGTAGCCTTCCCGCTCCGGTTCCGGCCGGCAGCAGGCAAAAGCGGCCGCAGCATATTGCTGCGGCCGCTTTTTCATGTCCCGGGCGCGTCCGCGTGACAGGCACTGCAGCCGGGCCCCAGGATTAAGCCATGGATTCTCCGTTTGGCCCCGTGCGGGTTTTCCCGGTTCCCGACGCCCTTGGCGGGGAGGGGACAGCCGCGTTCCTCGCCGTCGTCCGCCTGACAAATGAGCGTTCCGCCAGGCTGTGGGGGAACTCGGACTTTGAACAGTCCGCGGCCTCGCAGCTGGCTGTGATGCAGCCCCGGATGGACGGCGTCCGGGTGATCCTTGCCCCGGAAGGACCGGAACCCGCAGGCGCCTGCGTTCTGACCCTGCCACTGGCAGACAACACCCATCTGGCCTGGGTGGACGTCCTCGTCGACCCTCATGCCGAAGGGCAGGGACTGGGGCGTGCCCTCCTGGCCGCAGCGGAGGCGCACGCCGCGGAACAGGGACGGACCGTCCTGGAAGGAGAAACTGAACACCGCCGCGTCCCAGGGGGTGGCCGGGTATTCGTTCCTGCTACCGGAGCGGGAGAGGTGCCGGCGGACCGCGCGGCCCGTTTCACCGCTGCGGCTGGATTCACGCTGGAGCAGTCGGAGCGAATCTCCGTGCTGGAGATGGACGGCGCTCAACCGGGTCCGGTGCTGGAACGGTCGCTGGAACAGGTGCAGGGCCGCTACGAACTGGTGTCCTGGTCCGGCCATGCTCCGGCGGATGTGCTGGAAGACTACGCCCTGCTGCGCCGCCGGATGAGCACGGATGTGCCAATGGGGAATATGGATTGGGAAGAGGAAGACTGGGACGCCGCCCGGGTGCGGCTGAGCGAGGACATCCGTGCCGCAGCAGGGTACGAGGTGCTGTGCTGTGCCGTAAGGGATGCAGCCTCCGGCCGGCTCGCCGGCCACACCATACTGGAGGTGAACCGGGGACGCCCGGGCGCAGCCATGCAGGATGACACCCTGGTGCTGCGCGAACACCGCGGGCACGGGCTGGGAATGCTGCTCAAGGCAGCCAACCTGGAGCGGCTCGCATCCCGGTACCCCGGGGTGAAGCGGGTTTACACCTGGAATGCGGAAGAGAACCGGCACATGCTGGCGATCAATGAGGCTCTCGGTTTCCGCCCCGCAGGCTGGGCGGGGCAGTGGCAGAAGCGGCAGCAGGTCCGGTGATTTGGTCACGGCCCGGATCTCCCGTATTCTTGAACTACCAAAGACCGTCGGTCGATGTGCCTTCAATCCCACAGCCAAGCTGAACCTTCAGTTTCCGTGTGTGGAACCCGGTTGGAGAACCATCCGAAAGTCCCTTCCAAGGGCGGCCTGCGCAGGTGAACGAAGTGAACTCCGGAAGAGATTCCGTTGAGTGCCGCCCCGTGCATCTGCCCGGGGCGTTTCTTGCGTTTGGGACCCGATCCACCGGCATTATTTTCCCCGGAAGGAGGGTTATGGCAACGCCAACCAAGGTGTCAGCAGTTGAAGAAATCACCAACGATTTCAAGGATTCAACCGCCGCTGTCCTAACCGAATACCGCGGGCTCACCGTTGCGCAGCTCAAGGAGCTGCGCCGTTCGCTCGGCCAGGACACCAAGTACTCGGTCGTCAAGAACACCCTGACGGGCATTGCAGCCAAGGAAGCCGGCATCGACGCGTTCGATGGTCAGCTCTCCGGCCCCACTGCAATCGCCTTCATCAAGGGTGACGCAGTTGCCGCTGCGAAGAGCCTGACGGATTTTGCAAAGACCAACCCGCAGCTGATCATCAAGACCGGTATCTTCGAGGGCAACGCCCTTGACGCCTCCGGTGTTGCTGCCCTGGCTGCGCTCGAGTCCCGCGAGTTCCAGCTTGCACGCGTCGCCGGTGTCCTCAAGGCCCCGATGTCCATGCTGGCCCGCTCGGTCGATGCCCTGCGCATCAAGCTCGAAGAAGAAGGCGGCGCTGCTGCTCCCGCTGCGGAGGAAGCCCCGGCTGCCGCAGAAGAAGCACCGGCCGCCGAAGCAGCCACCGAAGAGTAATAACTCTTCACCCTCAACTCCCGGTGCGTTAGCGCACCACTTATAGGAAGGACGCCACATCATGGCGAAGCTCACCAACGAAGAGCTCATTGAAGCTTTCAAGGAACTGTCCATCATCGAGCTCTCCGACTTCGTGAAGCTCTTCGAAGAGACCTTCGACGTCACCGCTGCTGCTGTTGCAGTTGCCGGCCCGGCTGGCGGCGGCGCTGCTGAAGCTGCTGAAGAGAAGAGCGAATTCGACGTTATCCTCGAAGCTGCCGGCGACAAGAAGATCGCAGTGATCAAGGAAGTCCGCGCGCTGACTTCCCTGGGCCTGAAGGAAGCCAAGGACCTGGTTGACGGTGCTCCGAAGGCCATCCTCGAAGGCGCCAACAAGGAAACCGCTGACAAGGCCAAGGAAGCCCTCGAGGCTGCCGGCGCCACGGTTACCCTCAAGTAGTACTGCTTCTGCGGCACTGCCGCAGGACAGCGAAAACCCCCGCTTCGGTGTGAAGCGGGGGTTTTCGCATGCCCGGGGAGTCAGGGGAGCGGTTCGGTGACATCCGCGACCGTCGCGTGAAGGGCTGCCAGCAGCGCATCCCCGTCCACGAAAAGGCTGGCTCCATGCTCACCGGCACCCATGGAGACGCGCCGGCCCTGGATGTCCGGTGCGGCAAAGACCGGCCACGCCCTTGTGCTGCCCAGCGGCGTGATGGTGCCGCGCGCGTAGCCGGTGGCCTCGAAGGCTTCATCGGCCGGCGGAAGCACCAGCTTGTTGGCGCCCGCGGCCGCGCGGAGCTTGGGCCAGGAAATCTGGGCATCCCCGGGTACCAGGACGAACAGGTACTCGCCTGCTTTGCGCCGGACTACGAGCGATTTCACGATATCCGCCGGAGTAATGCCGAGCAGCTCTGCTGCGCTTGCCAGGCTGGCAGCAGCGGGCCTGTCGATTACCTCTACGTCGAGCCCAAGGCGGCCTGCGGCTGCAAGCACCCGGTTTCGGCCTTCCGGTGAAGACTCCAAACTAAGGCCTGTACAGCAGCAGGGCTTCACCCTGGCCGCCGCCTCCGCAGAGCCCGACGGCGGCACGCCCGGAACCGCGCCGGTTCAGTTCGTGCGCCGCGTGCAGGGCAAGCCTGGCGCCGGAAGCGCCGATGGGGTGGCCGAGGGCTATCGCGCCGCCGTGGATGTTGCAGTCCGCCAGTTCGACGCCGAGCTCCTGCAGCGACTGCACAGCCACCGAGCCGAACGCCTCGTTGATCTCGACGAAGTCAAGATCCGCCGCGGTCCAGCCGGCCCGCTTGAGTGCCTGCGAAATGGCATTGGCAGGCTGCGAGTGGAGGCTGTTGTCCGGCCCCGCAACCTGCCCGGGCATTCCGACGGCGGCAAGCACGGGCAGGCCCTGTTCCTCGGCGAAGGCGCGTGTGGTCAGGACCAGTGCGCTGGCGCCGTCGGACAGCGGTGAAGAGTTGCCGGCGGTGATGGTGCCTTCCGGATCGAACGCAGGGCGCAGCCCGGCGAGGGTCTGAACTGTGGTCCCGGGGCGGACACCTTCATCGGCCGTAAGCACCAGGGGATCGCCTTTGCGCCGGGGAACGGTGACCGGGGCGATCTCGACGTCGAAGATCCCGGCTTCGGCAGCGGCGGCAGCCCTCTGGTGTGAAGCCGCGGCAACCTCGTCCTGCGCCGTTCGGCTGATGCCGAGGGCGCCATTGCCCCGCTCAGTGGAGACACCCATGGACTCGTTGTCGAAGGCATCCGTCAGGCCGTCGTGTGCCACTGAATCAAGGACGGACATGCTGCCGTAGTTCCAGCCCTGCCGGGAGCCCGGCAGTACGTGCGGGCCGCGCGTCATGGATTCCTGGCCGCCTGCCACCACCACCGTCGCTTCACCCGCGCGGATAAGCCGTGCTGCGTCGATGACGGCGGCGAGCCCGGAGAGGCACACCTTGTTGATGGTCACGGTGGGGACATCCCAGCCCAAGCCCGCCTTGATGGCTGACTGCCGGGCGGGGTTCTGGCCGCAGCCGGCCTGCACCACGTGGCCCATGATCACGCTGTCTACCTGGGAGGCATCAACGCCGGACCTCTCCAGTGCGCCGGCAATGGCCAAGGCGCCGAGTTCGACGGCGGTGAAGGAGGCGAGCTGGCCGTTCAGCCGTCCCTGCGGGGTTCGTGCCCCGCCGACGATGACGACCTCCGGTGCCGTCCCGAATCCTGCAAATGCGTCAGTGCTCATGCCGCTAATCCACTTTCATTGAAGGCGATCCCATGGGTGCTGCAAATTCGCCTATAGGCTACCCGCTCGCCGTGGCGCAGAACACACCCGGCACAGGACAGGTGGCCCGGATTTGCCGTCCGAGGTGCGAGGACACGGAAAGCACGCGCGCAAAACGCGCGGATCCGCCGCACGTGGGGTACTCTATGGGGGTAGCCAAGCGTCATATCGGTTCGCTGGCTCCGCCCGCAGCTCCCCGACAGGAAGCCGCAGCTCAGGAACTTTTGGAGATTCCCGCTGCCGGATCCGGGGTTGAGCTGGCAGGGGTTTCGATTACCGGGTAGACTTCTGTGTCCCCAATGCCCTATAGTAGATATTTGCTTCCCTCTCTTAACCTTCAGCCTTCATATAGCGGTGGGCTGTGTCACGGGCCAAGCGGCGTCCGAAGTGTTCACGCAGGCGTTTTCAACGCCTCTGCGGTGGCCACTCGCGGCGCCCGGGACCGCCAGGACGCGCGCGGACCAGGTCCGTCAGTGCAGAGTGGGAGCGCGAAACACGCCTGAAGGTCTGTGGAAGGATCCCTCTTGGTCGCCTCGAGCACCTCTAATAATGCAACCGCTACCACTCCGGAGAACGCAGCTTCCCGGATTTCATTCGCAAAGATTCACGAACCGCTGGATGTTCCCAATCTTCTTGCCCTGCAGACGGACAGCTTTGACTGGCTCGTAGGCAACGAACGCTGGAAGGAACGCCTGCGGAAGGCCCAGGAAGAGGGCGACGCAGGATTCGCCACCACCTCCGGCCTCGCGGACATCTTCGAAGAAATTTCCCCGATTGAAGACTTCCAGGGCACCATGTCCCTGAGCTTCTCGGAGCCGGAATTCGCTGATCCGAAGTACACCATGGCTGAGTGCAAGGACCGGGACGCAACGTACTCGGCACCGCTGTACGTCAAGGCCGAGTTCATGAACAACAACACGGGCGAAATTAAGCAGCAGACCGTGTTCATGGGCGACTTCCCGCTGATGACGGACAAGGGCACCTTTGTCATCAACGGCACCGAGCGCGTAGTCGTCTCGCAGCTGGTCCGTTCCCCGGGCGCCTACTTCGAGCGCGCCGCTGACAAGACCAGCGACAAGGACATCTACACCGCGAAGATCATTCCTTCCCGCGGTGCATGGTTCGAACTCGAAATTGACAAGCGCGACCAGGTTGGCGTCCGCCTGGACCGCAAGCGCAAGCAGTCCGTAACCATCCTGCTCAAGGCCCTCGGCTGGACCGAAGGCCAGATCCTTGAAACGTTCGGCGAGTACGACTCGATCCGCGCCACCCTGGAAAAGGACCCCACGGAAACCCAGGAAGATGCCCTGCTGGACATCTACCGCAAGCTCCGTCCGGGAGAGCCGCCCACGGTCGAGGCTGCCAAGACGCTGCTGGAGAACCTGTACTTCAACCCGAAGCGCTACGACCTGGCGAAGGTTGGCCGTTACAAGATCAACCGCAAGCTCGGTGTCGAGAAGCCCATCGGTGACCCTGACGCTTCGGTCCTGAACATCGACGACATCGTCGCGATGATCAAGTTCCTCGTGGCGCTGCACGCCGGCGAGAAGACCATTCCGGGCAAGCGCGACGGCCAGGACGCGGACATCCGCGTTGAGGTCGACGACATCGACCACTTCGGCAACCGCCGCATCCGCGCCGTTGGCGAACTGATCGAAAACCAGATCCGGACCGGCCTTTCCCGCATGGAGCGTGTTGTCCGCGAACGGATGACTACCCAGGATGTCGAGGCGATCACGCCGCAGACCCTGATCAACATCCGTCCGGTCGTTGCTGCGATCAAGGAGTTCTTCGGAACTTCCCAGCTCTCGCAGTTCATGGACCAGAACAACCCGCTCGCCGGCCTGACCCACAAGCGCCGCCTTTCCGCGCTGGGCCCGGGCGGTCTGTCCCGTGACCGTGCAGGCATGGAAGTCCGAGACGTCCACCCCTCGCACTACGGACGTATGTGCCCCATCGAGACCCCTGAAGGCCCGAACATCGGCCTTATCGGTTCGCTGGCTTCCTACGCCCGGATCAACGCCTTCGGCTTCATCGAGACCCCGTACCGCAAGGTTGTGGACGGCGTCGTCACCGACCAGGTTGATTACCTGACCGCAGATGACGAGGTCGAGCGCACGATCGCCCAGGCGAATGCCCCGCTGCGTGCAGACAACCACTTCGAAGAGGACCTCGTCCTCGTTCGTGCCCGCGGCGGATCCGGCGAGCCCGTGCTCGTCGAGCCCGATGGCGTCGAGTACATGGACGTTTCCCCGCGCCAGATGGTGTCGGTGGCAACGGCCCTGATCCCGTTCCTCGAGCACGACGATGCCAACCGCGCCCTCATGGGTGCGAACATGCAGCGCCAGGCCGTGCCGCTGCTCCGTTCCGAGCGTCCCGTTGTGGGCACCGGCATGGAGAAGTATGCAGCCATCGACGCCGGTGACTCCGTCACCGCCGCCAAGGCCGGCGTCGTCACCGAGGTGTCGGCTGACCTGGTCACCGTCATGAACGACGACGGCACCGAGACCAGCTACCCGATCATGAAGTTCGCACGCTCGAACCAGGGCAACGCCTACAACCAGCGCGTGATCGTCTCCGAAGGCACCCGCGTTGAGGTCAACGACGTCATCGCTGACGGACCCTCCACGGACCAGGGCGAACTGGCACTGGGCAAGAACCTGCTCGTTGCGTTCATGTCCTGGGAAGGCCACAACTACGAAGATGCCATCATCCTCTCGCAGCGCATGGTCTCCGACGATGTCCTGACCTCGATCCACATCGAGGAGCACGAGGTTGACGCCCGCGACACCAAGCTCGGTGCCGAGGAAATCACCCGCGACATCCCGAACGTGTCCGAGGAAGTCCTCTCCCAGCTCGACGAGCGCGGCATCATCCACATCGGTGCCGAGGTTGAAGCCGGAGACATCCTGGTTGGCCGCGTTACCCCGAAGGGCGAGACGGAACTGACCCCCGAAGAGCGCCTGCTGCGTGCCATCTTCGGTGAGAAGAGCCGCGAAGTCCGCGATACCTCCCTGAAGGTTCCCCACGGCGAGTCCGGAACCGTCATCGGCGTGCGCATCTTCGACCGCGACAACGACGACGAGCTGCCCCCGGGCGTGAACCAGCTGGTACGCGTCTACGTGGCACACAAGCGCAAGATCACGGACGGCGACAAGCTGGCCGGCCGCCATGGCAACAAGGGCGTCATCTCCAAGATCCTCCCGATCGAAGACATGCCGTTCCTGGAAGACGGAACGCCCGTCGACATCGTCCTGAACCCGCTGGGTGTTCCGGGCCGTATGAACGTCGGACAGGTCCTGGAAATCCACCTGGGCTGGGCTGCCAAGCAGGGCTGGAAGATCGAAGGCGAGCCGGACTGGGTCAAGGACCTGCCCGCGCTGCCGCGTGAAACCGGACCCACCACCGTTGCCACCCCGGTGTTCGACGGCGCCAGCGAGGATGAAATCACCAACCTCCTGGACTCCACGAACGTCACCCGTGACGGTGACCGCCTGATCGGCGCTTCCGGAAAGGCCCGCCTGTTCGACGGCCGCTCCGGCCAGCCGTTCCCGGATCCGATCTCCGTTGGCTACATGTACATCCTGAAGCTGCATCACCTTGTCGATGACAAGATCCACGCACGCTCCACGGGTCCGTACTCCATGATCACGCAGCAGCCGCTGGGTGGTAAGGCACAGTTCGGCGGCCAGCGCTTCGGTGAAATGGAAGTCTGGGCCCTGGAAGCCTACGGTGCCGCTTACACCCTGCAGGAACTGCTCACCATCAAGTCCGATGACATCCACGGCCGCGTCAAGGTCTACGAAGCCATCGTCAAGGGTGAGAACATCCCGGAGCCCGGCGTTCCGGAATCGTTCAAGGTGCTCATCAAGGAAATGCAGTCGCTGTGCCTGAACGTGGAAGTCCTTTCCACCGAAGGCAACACGATTGAAATGCGTGACTCGGATGAAGAAGTCTTCCGGGCCGCGGAAGAGCTGGGTATTGATCTGTCCCGCGCAGAGCCGAGCTCAGTAGAAGAGGTTTAGGTTTCATCCCCGGCTGGCGCCGGGAAGTCCGGAACGGCGGCAACGAAATTCCGCAGCTCGCTTCAGCTCGCTGGGAATGTCAAAGCCGCCTAACCCGGACCACCCGGCGCCGGCGGGGGTCTCACCTTCGCGTCTTTCCGTACCCGAGACATTCAGATTTAGAGAACAAGAGAGAACAGGGACCCATGTCCAACGATTCCACGTTCGGCCTCATGCGAATCGGCCTTGCCACTGCGGACGAAATCCGCAACTGGTCTTACGGCGAGGTCAAAAAGCCGGAAACCATCAACTACCGAACCCTGAAGCCGGAGAAGGACGGTCTTTTCTGCGAAAAGATCTTCGGTCCTTCCCGTGACTGGGAGTGCTACTGCGGCAAGTACAAGCGCGTGCGCTTCAAGGGCATCATCTGTGAGCGCTGCGGCGTCGAGGTTACCCGCGCCAAGGTCCGCCGCGAACGGATGGGCCACATTGAGCTCGCCGCTCCGGTAACCCACATCTGGTACTTCAAGGGTGTTCCCTCCCGCCTGGGCTACCTCCTTGACCTGGCTCCGAAGGACCTCGAAAAGGTCATCTATTTCGCTGCCTACATGATCACCTCGGTCGACGAGGAGAACCGCCACGCCGAACTGCCGAACCTGCAGGCCGAGCACGACCTGGAGCGCAAGCACCTGGTAGACCAGCGCGACTCCGACATCGCCGCGATCGCCAAGGACCTCGAGGACGAGCTCGCTCGCCTCGAAGGCGAAGGCGCCAAGGCAGCGGACAAGAAGAAGGCCCGCGACTCCGCCGACCGCCAGATGGCAAAGGTCCGCCGCGACGCAGACAACAACATCGAGCGCCTCGAGCAGGTCTGGGAACGCTTCAAGAACCTCAAGGTCGGCGACCTCGAGGGCGACGAAGGCCTGTACCGCGAACTGCGTGACCGCTACGGCCTGTACTTCGAAGGCTCCATGGGCGCCGAAGCCATCAAGAAGCGTCTTGAGGACTTCGACATGCAGCAGGAGTCCGAGAACCTGCGCGAAATCATCCAGAACGGCAAGGGCCAGCGCAAGACGCGTGCCCTGAAGCGACTGAAGGTTGTCAACGCGTTCCTCACGACGTCCAACAGCCCCATGGGCATGGTCCTCGACGCCGTACCGGTGATCCCGCCGGAACTGCGCCCGATGGTCCAGCTCGACGGCGGACGTTTCGCGACGTCGGACCTCAACGACCTGTACCGCCGCGTGATCAACCGCAACAACCGCCTGAAGCGCCTGCTTGACCTCGGTGCCCCCGAGATCATCGTGAACAACGAAAAGCGCATGCTCCAGGAAGCCGTTGACTCCCTGTTCGACAACGGCCGCCGCGGCCGTCCGGTCACCGGACCGGGCAACCGCCCGCTGAAGTCGCTTTCGGACATGCTCAAGGGCAAGCAGGGCCGGTTCCGCCAGAACCTGCTCGGCAAGCGCGTTGACTACTCCGGCCGTTCGGTCATCGTCGTCGGCCCGCAGCTGAAGCTGCACCAGTGCGGCCTGCCCAAGCAGATGGCGCTGGAGCTCTTCAAGCCGTTCGTGATGAAGCGCCTGGTTGACCTCAACCACGCGCAGAACATCAAGAGCGCCAAACGCATGGTCGAGCGTTTCCGCCCGCAGGTCTGGGACGTGCTGGAAGAGATCATCACCGAACACCCGGTGCTGCTCAACCGTGCACCCACCCTGCACCGCCTCGGCATCCAGGCCTTCGAGCCGCAGCTGGTTGAGGGCAAGGCCCTTCAGCTGCACCCGCTGGTCTGCGGCGCCTTCAACGCTGACTTCGACGGCGACCAGATGGCAGTGCACCTGCCGCTGAGCCCCGAAGCCCAGGCAGAAGCACGCATCCTGATGTTGTCCTCGAACAACATCCTGAAGCCGTCGGACGGCCGTCCGGTGACCCTGCCCTCGCAGGATATGATCATCGGCCTGCACCACCTGACCACCAAGCGCGAAGGTGCAGCAGGCGAAGGCCGCGTGTTCTCCTCAATGGCGGAAGCCATCATGGCGAACGACCTTGGCGAGCTGCACCTGAACGCCCCGGTCAAGATCCGCGTCGAAGGCTTCGTGCCCAGTGACGAGCAGCCGGCTCCGGAAGGCTGGGAAGAGGGCACTTCCGCCCTCATCCCGACCACCCTCGGCCAGGTGCTGTTCAACCAGACCCTGCCCGTGGACTACCCCTGGGTTGAGTCCGTGGCGGACAAGGGCCAGCTCTCCAAGATCGTCAACGACCTTGCCGAGCGCTACCCGAAGGTCGTCACTGCTGCCACCCTGGATAACCTGAAGGACGCCGGTTTCTACTGGGCCACCCGCTCGGGCGTTACCGTCGCCATCTCGGACATCGCTGCTCCGATCGACAAGCCTGCCATCATGGAGGTTTACGAAGCACGCGCTGCCAAGGTTGAAAGCCAGTACGGCAAGGGCCTGATCGCTGAAGACGAGCGCCGCCAGGAGCTCATCGACATCTGGAACCAGGCAACCAACGAGGTTGCCAAGGCTATGCGTGACAACATGCCGATCCAGAACAACATCAACCGCATGGTTTCCTCCGGTGCACGAGGCAACTGGCTGCAGGTCCGGCAGATCGCCGGTATCCGTGGCCTGGTGGCCAACCCGAAGGGCGAGATCATCCCGCGTCCGATCAAGTCCTCCTACCGTGAGGGCCTGTCGGTGCTGGAGTACTTCATCGCCACGCACGGTGCCCGTAAGGGCCTGGCTGATACCGCACTGCGTACCGCCAACTCGGGTTACCTGACCCGTCGTCTGGTGGACGTCTCGCAGGACGTCATTGTCCGCGAAGAGGACTGCGGTACCGAGCGCGGCTTGAAGGTCACGATTGCTGTTCCGGACCACAACGGCGAACTGGTGCTGCACGAAGAGGTCGAGAACTCGGCGTACGCCCGTACGCTGGCTACCGACGTGACCGACGCTGAAGGCAACGTCCTGGCCAAGGGCGGCGACGACGTCGGCGATGTGCTGATCGAGAAGCTGTTCAAGGCCGGCGTCACCGAAATCAAGGTCCGCTCCGTGCTCACCTGTGAGTCGGCAGTCGGAACCTGTGCCCTCTGCTACGGCCGTTCGCTGGCCACCGGCAAGACCGTGGACATCGGCGAGGCCGTTGGCATTATCGCCGCGCAGTCCATCGGTGAGCCCGGTACCCAGCTGACCATGCGTACCTTCCACACCGGTGGTGTTGCCTCGGCGGAAGATATCACCCAGGGTCTGCCCCGTATCCAGGAGCTCTTCGAAGCACGTACCCCCAAGGGCGTTGCTCCGATCTCCGAGACGGCCGGCCGCGTCACCATCGAAGAGACCGACCGCCAGATGCGTCTGGTTGTCACTCCCGATGACGGCTCCGAGGAAATCGCCTACCCGGTCCTGCGCCGTGCCCGCCTCCTGGTTGCCGACGGTGACCGCGTAGAGGTTGGCCAGCAGCTGGTTGCAGGTGCAGTGGATCCCAAGCAGATCCTCCGCATCCTCGGCCCGCGCAAGGCACAGGAGTTCCTGGTGGACGAAGTCCAGCGCGTTTACCGCAGCCAGGGCGTAGGCATCCACGACAAGCACGTGGAAGTCATCGTCCGCCAGATGCTGCGCCGCGTGACCGTGATCGAGTCCGGCGACTCCGACCTGCTCCCGGGTGAGCTGGCCGAGCGCCGCCGGTTCGAGAGCGAGAACCGCCGCGTGGTTTCCGAAGGACGCCGTCCGGCCGCTGGCCGTCCGGAGCTGATGGGTATCACCAAGGCATCCCTGGCAACCGAGTCCTGGCTGTCCGCTGCTTCCTTCCAGGAGACCACCCGCGTCCTGACGCAGGCGGCCATGGAAGGCAAGAGCGATCCGCTGCTCGGCCTCAAGGAGAACGTCATCATCGGTAAGCTGATCCCGGCCGGAACGGGCCTGCCCCGTTACACCGAGGTCACGGTTGAACCGACTGAGGAAGCAAAGGCCAATCTCTTCACCGGCCCGAGCGCCTTCAGCGACTTCGACTACGCCGGAGTTGACGGTGGCCTGAGCCCCGAGTTCCACGCCATCCCGCTGGATGACTACGACATGGGCAGCGAGTTCCGCTAAGGCTAATTAGCCAAACGGACCGCATACCGCGAGGGAAGGACCCTGCCGAAAGGCGGGGTCCTTCCCTCGTTAACGGATGCCGCTGTCCGGCGCCGGACCGGCGGCAGGGGGCTCCGGCGCCGTCGTATGCCAAAGTACTTGTATGGCCAATTCCCCCTCCGGCGACTCCATGGCGCAGCGCATTGTGCGCGTGATCTCGGCGTTCGACGCCGAGCATGCGGCCATGCCCGTGGCGGTGCTGGCGCGCCGGGCCGGGCTGCCGCTCTCGACGGCGCACCGGCTCGCGGGTGAGCTCGTGTCGCTGGCCCTGCTGCAGCGCACGGACAGCGGAGAACTGCGCCTGGGCCTGCGGCTCTGGGAACTGGCCAGCCGCAGCTCGGCCGCACTGGACCTGCGCCAGGTGGCCATGCCGTTCATGGAGGACATTCAGGCGGTGATCCGCCAGCACACCCAGCTGTCCGTCCTGCAGGAGGACGAGGTGCTGTTCATCGAACGTCTCTCCAGCCGCGGCTCCGTATCCAACTTCGCGAAAGTTGCCGGCAGGCTCCCGCTGCACATCTCGTCCTCCGGCATGGTGCTCATGGCGCACTCGCCCCGGCATGCGCAGGAGGAGTTCCTTAACCGGCACCGCAATGACCCGTTGCCCTTTCCTGCGGGCGATACCCTCCGGCGGCAGTGGGCTGAGATCCGGCGGGAGGGGTGCGCGACGCTGCCCGGCGTCGTCGACCCCGAGACAACGGGTATTGCCGTACCGGTCTTTGGCCCCCAGGGTTCGGCAGTGGCAGCACTGGGTGTGGTGGTTCCGCGCGGGAAAGAGAACACGTCCGCAACGGTCCCGGCGCTCATGACTGCCGCCAGGGGAATCTCCCGCGGATTGGGAACCGACTCAGCCGAAGCCGGCCCCCGCTACGGCAGCGGCGCAGGGGTAGGGGACTGACCCCGCCCATCGAGATGGCAGAAAAAGCTCTTATGAGCGTCCATAAGGGCAGTTTCTGCTGTCTCGATGGGGAAGATTTCCATTGAATGGGAATCTACTCGCGGACAATATGTGCTGGTCCTCACACTGGGAGAGGGGCGTTCCAACCCCCGTTCTTCCCGCCCGTCCCCGAAGGAGTCCTGCATTGGCTGCAGCCCGCACCGTCCTGAAGACCAAAGTCGGCATTGTTGGAGGCGGGCCCGCAGGCCTGATGCTCTCCCATCTGCTGGCCAAGTCAGGCATCGAGAGCATCGTGGTGGAAAAGCGTGATCACGAAACCGTCCGCACCACCCACCGCGCCGGGATCCTGGAGCACGGCAGCGTCAGGATGCTCACCGAGGGCGGCGTCAGCGATCGGGTGCTGACCGACGGCTACAAGCATGACGGAATCGACCTGCGCTTCGACGGCGAAAGCCACCGGATCGACTTCGAGGAACTGGTGGGGGAGTCGGTCTGGCTCTATCCGCAGAACGAGGTGTTCGTTGACCTGGCTGCCGCCCGCGAGCGGGACGGCGGCGACGTTCGCTACGCCGTATCCAATACTGAGGTGCTGGACCAGACGACGCCGGTTCCGAAGATCCGTTTCACCGACGCTGACGGCACGGACTTCGAAATCCACTGCGACATCCTGGTTGGCGCCGACGGCTCACAGGGCATCTGCAGGCGCTCCATTCCCAAGGAACTGCGCACCGACAACTTCATCGAGTACCCGTTCGCCTGGTTCGGCATCCTCACCGAGGCGCCGCCCAGTGCGCCCGAGCTGATCTATGCCAACTCCGAGCACGGCTTCGCCCTGATCAGCCAGCGCAATGACAACGTGCAGCGCATGTACTTCCAGTCGGACCCCAATGAAGACGCAGATGCCTGGAATGACGAGCAGATCTGGAACGAACTGCAGCGCCGCGTCGACGGCCCGGACGGCTTCCAGCTCAAGCGCGGTCCGATCTTCGAAAAGACAGTCCTGAAGTTCCGCTCCTACGTCTGCGAACCGCTGCGCTACGGCAACATGTTCCTGGCCGGCGACGCCGGACACACGGTTCCGCCCACCGGCGCCAAGGGCCTGAACCTGGCACTGGCGGACGTCAAGGTTCTGTTCGAGGCAATTGATTCCTTCTATGCCACGAAGTCCGCGGACCTGCTTGACGGCTACAGCGACAAGGCGCTCAAGCGCGTCTGGCGCGCGCAGAACTTCTCCTATTGGATGACTTCCATGCTGCACACCCGCCCCGACGCCACCGACTTTGAGCGCAAGCGTGCCCTTGGTGAGCTGAACGGTGTTGTCTCTTCCCGCCACGGGCAAGCCTACCTGGCCGAGGCCTATACCGGCTGGCCGGAACACTGAAGCCCGTCCCGGTGAGGGCCGGGTGTCTGTTCACAATGTGAACATCTGTACCACCAGTGAACACGCGGTGTACTGTGGGTTTGATCCACGGGATGCCTACCCACCGCGGGACGCAGTGAGGCGTCCTGCCCTGACAGGAAGAAGGACCATGGACAAGAACACCATGGACACGGACAACGGTTCCGCCCTTGCGGAAGACCTGTCCGCGGACAGCCATGTGGTTGAGCGTCTCGACGCTGCCCAGGCTTCACAGAACCAGATTTCCGAGGAGATCAGGACCATCCACGAGGCATACCGGAAGGGCGTGGAGGAGGGGGCCCCCGAGGAGACCCAGCCGCGCGTGGACTTCCGGCCCTACCGCAGTTCGCTGCTGCGCCATCCGACGAAGAACCTGCACCACACGGACCCCGAGACCATTGAACTCTGGTCCCCGGCGTTCGGTCACCAGGATGTGCATCCGCTGGAAGCGAACCTGACCATCCAGCACAACGGCGAACCCCTGGGCGAGCGCATCATCGTCCGCGGACGGGTGCTCGACGGCGACGGACGTCCGGTCCGCAACCAGCTTATCGAGGTCTGGCAGGCCAACTCCGCCGGCCGTTACATCCACAAGCGGGACCAGCACCCGGCACCGATCGACCCGAATTTCACCGGCGTCGGCCGTGCCATCACAGGTGATGACGGTTCGTACGAGTTCCTTACCATCAAGCCCGGGCCCTACCCGTGGAAGAACCACTTCAACGCCTGGCGCCCCGCGCACATCCACTTCTCGCTTTTCGGGACGGACTTCACCCAGCGGATGATCACCCAGATGTACTTCCCGGGTGACCCGCTGTTCGCACTGGATCCGATCTACCAGTCCATCACCGATCAGAAGGCGCGCGACCGGCTCGTCGCCACCTACGATCACAGCATCACTTCACACGAGTGGGCCACCGGATACAACTGGGACATCGTGCTGACCGGCAGCAACCGCACCTGGATGGAAGAAGAGGACGCAGAGTCATGACTGAGAAACTCACGGCCACTCCCGGCCAGACCATCGGCCCCTTCTACGGCTACGCGCTTCCCTTTGAAAAGGGCGGCGAACTGCTCGCACCGGGCCTTCCCGGGGCCATCCGGCTGCAGGGAACCGTACGCGACGGTGCCGGAGAACCGATTCCCGATGCCCTGCTTGAAATCTGGCAGGCCGACGCCGAGGGTAATATCCCTCAGCGGACCGGCTCGCTGGTCCGTGACGGCTACACCTTCACCGGCTGGGGCCGGGTTCCGGTGGACAATGCCGGCAACTTCACGTTCACCACGGTGAACCCCGGGCCCACGGAAGAAGGCTCAGCACCGTTCATTTCCGTAGTGATCTTTGCCCGGGGACTCCTGAACAAACTCCACACCAGGATGTATCTGCCGGAGGACCAGGAAGCCCTGGCACAGGATCCGCTGCTCGCCTCGCTGCCCGAAGACCGCCGCCGCACCCTCATCGCCACCCGCGAGGCGGACGGCGGACTGCGCTGGGACATCAAGCTGCAGGGCGAAGACGAAACCGTCTTCCTGGCTCACCCGGGAGCGTAATCCCTTGGCTCCTGCGGAAACTGCCGACTACGGACTGTTGTCGCCGGCATGGGCCGGCACCCGTGCCGCCGCACTGACCTCGGATGAGGCGCTGCTGCAGGCCATGCTCGATGTCGAACTCGAGTGGCTGCGGGTGCTCGCCTCCGCGGGCCTGGTTAATCCGGAGATTCCAGCGGCCGTTGCCCCGGCGTGCCAGGCAAACCGCTACGACATCGCGGACCTGGCAGCCCGTGCGCAGGGCGGCGGGAACCCAGTCATCCCACTGCTGGCCGATCTGCGCGCAATCGTCCGGGAGGAAGCACCGGCTGCGGTGGGCCCGATCCACAAGGCTGCCACCAGCCAGGACATCCTGGACTCCGCACTGATGCTGATGTCCGCCAGGGCATTGGAGACTATCCTCGCCGACGCCTACCGGGCCCAGGCTGCACTGGCGGACCTTGCCCGGGAATACGCGGATACCCTCAGCGTCGCCCGTACCCTCACCCAGCATTCGCTGCCCTCAACCTTCGGCCTGAAGGCAGCCCAGTGGCTGCACGGGATCGGCCAGGCGACCGCGGTCCTGGAAGCCGCTGCCGCAGCCCTGCCCCTGCAATGGGGTGGAGCCTCGGGCACGATGGCGGCGCTCACCACGGCAGCCGAAGGATCAACCGCAACGCCGCTGGATCTCTCCGCGGAGCTCGCTGCCCGCCTCGGACTCGCAGATCCTGTTGCGCCCTGGCACACCAACCGGCTTCCGGTCACAGCGCTGGGCGGCGCACTTGCAGACCTGCTGGCCGCAGCCGGGAAGGTTTCCAACGACGTCCTGCTGCTCAGCCGGCCGGAAATCGGCGAGGTCAGCGAACCGCGGGAAGCCGGCCGCGGCGGATCCTCCGCCATGCCGCAGAAGCAGAACCCCGTCCTCTCCGTGCTGATCCGCAGCGCAGCCCTGGCTGCGCCCGGCTACACCGCCATGCTGCAGGCGGCTGCCGGCGCCGCCGACGACGAACGTCCGGGCGGATCGTGGCACGTTGAGTGGCAGGCCCTGCGCCAGCTGCTGCGGCTTGCCGGGGGAGCGGCAGCGAAACTTGCCGAGCTCTCCTCCGGTCTCCACATTCACACCGAAGCGGTCGCCCGGAACCTTGCCGCCGCCGGTCCGCTGGTTGTCAGCGAGAAGGTCATGGCTCGCGTGGCACCTCTCCTGGATGCAGGCACCCCCGGACAGGGAAAAAAGAAAGTCCAGGAGCTCGTGTCGCGTTCACTGGCCGGTGAGGACTTCGCCGCCTTGCTGCGCGACGCCGTGCCGGAACAGGCCCTCAGCGACTCTGACAGCGCAGACCTGCTGGATCCGGCCAACTACCTCGGCCAGTCCAATGCACTGATTGAACGAATCATCTCGGCTTACCCCGGAAGGACAAACGCGTGAGCGTCCCGCAGATCAAGGCAACCCAGCTCTCCAACGCCGGACCCTCAGCCCCGGTGCTGATCGCCGGGCCTTCGCTGGGCACCTCCGGCACCGCGCTGTGGGCCGGCACTGCCGCCCTGCTTGAGGGCGTCACCGTCATCGCATGGGACCTGCCCGGCCACGGCAACAGCCCGGCTGCTGCTGAGGCATTCTCCATCGGGGAACTGGCCGCCGCCGTCCACCAGCTGGTGCAGGACGCTGCTGCGGCAGGAGATATTTCCCCGCAGCAGGACGTTCACTACGCCGGGGTTTCGCTGGGCGGCGCGGTAGGCCTCCAGCTGGGGCTGGATTTCCCCAAGGACTTCACCTCGCTGGCCATCCTCTGCTCCGGAGCCAGGATCGGGGATGCTGAAGGCTGGGAGGCGCGCGCCGAGACCGTCCGGAACCAGGGCACGCCGGCGGTGCTGATTGGCTCGGCCCAGCGCTGGTTTGCCGAAGGGTTCATCGAACGTGAGAAGGGCATCTCAGCGGCACTGCTTCATTCCCTCCAGGACGCCGACCGGTTCTCCTACGCTTTCTGCTGCCAGGCCCTGGCAGCCTTCGACGTCCGAGACCGCCTGGCGGAGATCGAGGTCCCGGTCCTGGCCGTGGCGGGCGACCAGGACGCGGTAACGCCTGCGTCCTTCGCCGAACTGATCGCCGACGGCGTGCCCGCCGGGCGCTCCGCCGTGGTAGCCGACGCCGCCCACCTGGTGCCGGCAGAGCAGCCCGCGGCTGCCGCAGAGCTGCTTGGCAGCTTCGTCCGCGCAGCGAAGTAGCCCCCACCACCGCAGCCGCATCCCAGAAACTCCCCAGAAACATCCAGAAACATCCAGAAACATCCAGGAAGTCCAGAGAACAGGCATCAGAGTGATTGAAGAGCACAGCGCCAAGACCCAGCAGGAAATCTACGCCGAGGGCATGACGGTGCGCCGCGAGGTGCTTGGCGACGCCCACGTTGACCGCGCCAACGCAGCCAAGGACGGCTTCACCGCCGACTTCCAGGACATGATTACCCGCTACGCGTGGGGAACCGTCTGGACCCGTCCCGGGCTGGACCGGAGGATGCGCAGCGCCATCACGCTGACTGCGCTGATTGCCCACGGGCACCTGGAAGAACTGGCCATGCATGTCCGGGCCGCACTGCGGAACGGGCTGTCACGGGATGAGATCAAGGAAATCTTCCTGCAGTCCGCCATCTACTGCAGTGTTCCTTCTGCCAACTCGGCCTTCAAGACAGCCCAGAACGTCTTCGCCGAACTGGACGCCACAGAAAACTAGGGCTGGCACAATACGCCAATCTCGGATAAATTCGCATATTGTACGAATGTTCGCAGATTGAACAATCGATCGAGCCCTGACTGCGGCGCTGCAAGCACCAATAGCGGCCTCCGCGGCGGAATCGGTCCGCGATCACGGCTGCCGCAACCAGTCAAAGGAGCCACGGTGAACCAGGCCTACATTTACGACGCAGTCCGAACCCCGTTCGGACGTTTCGGAGGAGCCCTCGCCGGGATGCGGCCCGACGACCTCGCCGCACAGGTCATCCGGGCCTCCGTCGCCCGGGCGCCGGGACTTGATCCCGAACGCATCGACGAAGTCATCTTCGGCAATGCCAACGGTGCGGGCGAGGAAAACCGCAACGTGGCCCGCATGGCCACGCTGCTTGCCGGCCTGCCGGTTTCACTTCCCGGCACCACCGTTAACCGGCTCTGCGGGTCCTCCCTCGACGCCGCCATGATCGCCTCCCGGCAGATCAACACCGGCGAGGCGGACCTGATGCTGGTGGGCGGAGCCGAATCCATGAGCCGCGCTCCCTGGGTCCTGCCCAAGAACGAGAAGCCGTTCCCGGCCGGTGACCAGACCCTGGCCTCCACCACCCTTGGCTGGCGGCTGGTCAACCCGCAGATGCCCAAGGAGTGGACCGTCTCGCTGGGGGAAGCCACCGAACAGCTGCGCGAAAAGCACGGCATCAGCCGTGAGCGCCAGGACGAGTTCGCGGCCCGGTCCCATGAGCAGGCGGCGCGGGCCTGGGACGAGGGACGCTATGACAACCTCACGGTGGCGGTCGACGGCGTTGAGCTGTCCCGTGACGAGAGCATCCGCGCAGGTTCAACCGTGGAGAAGCTCGCCACGCTGAAGACCGTCTTCCGCCCGGCAGCGGATTCCACGGCCGGCGGCACCGTCACTGCCGGCAACGCCTCGCCGCTGAACGACGGCGCCTCCGCGGCCTGGCTGGGCAGCGAAGCGGCGGCCGCAATCCTTGGCCTGGAACCGCTGGCCCGCATCGCCGGACGCGGCGCCGCCGCCAACGAACCCCAGTACTTCGGCTACGCGCCGGTCGAAGCGGCCAACACCGCGCTCAAACGGGCCGGAATTTCCTGGGGCGAGGTTGGCGCCGTCGAACTCAATGAAGCCTTCGCCGCCCAGTCCCTGGCTTGCCTTGACGCCTGGGACATCGACCCTGCGATTGTCAACGCCTGGGGCGGTGCGGTATCCATCGGGCACCCGCTGGGCGCCTCGGGCACCCGGATCCTGGGCACCCTGGCCCGCCGGCTCGAAGCTACCGGTGAACGGTGGGGCGTGGCCGCCATCTGCATCGGCGTCGGGCAGGGACTCGCCGTCGTACTCGAAAACACCAAAGCCTAGTTCCCGAGGAGAATCGTGCTGAACATTCTGCAGGACGTCGACGAAGCCGTCGCGCCGATCCATGACGGAGCCACCGTGATGATCGGCGGCTTCGGCAAGGCCGGGCAGCCGGTCGAGTTGATCGAGGCACTTCTGCGCCAGGGCGCAAAGGACCTCACGGTGGTGAACAACAACGCGGGCAATGGTGAAGAAGGGCTCGCGGCGCTGATCGGCGCGGGCCGCGTCCGGAAGATCGTCTGCTCCTTCCCCCGCCAGTCCGATTCCCAGATTTTCGACGCGAAGTTCCGGGCCGGGGAAATCGACCTTGAGCTGGTGCCGCAGGGCAACCTGGCCGAGCGCGTCCGTGCCGCCGGCGCCGGAATCGGCGGATTCTTCACCCCCACCGCATACGGCACCCCGCTTGCCGAGGGCAAGGAAACCCGCATGATCGACGGCCGCGGCTATGTGTTCGAAACCCCACTCCACGCGGACTTTGCGCTGGTGAAGGCACTGAAGGCCGACCGCGCAGGGAACCTGGTCTACCGCAAGACTGCCCGAAATTTTGGGCCGATCATGGCAGCGGCCGCGAAGAACGCGATTGTCCAGGTACGGGACATCGTGGAGGTGGGCGGAATCGATCCGGAAATCGTCGTGACCCCCGGCATCTACGTCAACACCCTGGTGCAGGTATCCCGTGAAAAAGAACCGGCAGCAGCATGAGCGAGAAGGCAGTGAACAGCACCGTGAGCGAAAAACTCGACCGGAACGCCCTGGCGGAACTCGTGGCCCGTGACATTGCACCGGCTTCATTCGTCAACCTGGGCATTGGGCAGCCGACGCTGGTCTCCAACTACCTCAAACCCGAGCAGCACGTTACGCTGCACACCGAAAACGGCATGCTGGGTATGGGCCCGGAGGCGCAGGGCAACGAGATTGACGGAGACCTCATCAACGCCGGTAAAATCCCGGTCACCGAACTTGCGGGTGCATCATACTTCCACCATGCCGACTCCTTCGCCATTATGCGCGGCGGTCACCTGGACGTCTGCGTGCTGGGCGCCTTCCAGGTCTCCGCCACCGGGGACCTCGCCAACTGGCACACCGGAGCTCCTGACGCGATTCCCGCCGTCGGCGGAGCCATGGACCTGGCTACCGGGGCGAAGGACGTCTACGTGATGATGTCCCTGTTCACCCGCGAAGGCGTCAGCAAGCTGGTGAAGGAATGCTCCTACCCGCTGACGGGCGTAGGCTGCGTCACGCGCGTCTACACTAATGAAGCGGTGTTCCTCCTCAAGGAGGACGGCGTCCACGTTCGCGAAACCTACGGGATCAGCTTCGAGGAGCTTGCCGCAAAGGTGGATGTGCCGTTAATCGGCCCGTCAGCCGGCACCGACTAAGACCACCAGCGGGGGAGACATGAGCGAAACCATCGCGGCCAGTGACCAGTTTGTCCAGTCGCTGGCCCGCGGCCTGTCCGTGATCCGGGCGTTCGACGCCGAGCACGTACAGATGACCCTCAGCGATGTCTCCCGGCGCACCGGCCTCACGCGGGCCACCGCACGGCGGTTCCTGCTGACCCTGGTGGAGCTTGGGTACGTACGCACCGACGGCCGAAGCTTTGAACTTACGGCGCTGGTCCTGCAGCTTGGCTACTCCTACCTGGCCGGGCAGTCGCTGCCGCAGCTGGCCCAGCCGCTGCTGGAGGATCTTTCCCGCGAGATCCACGAATCGACGTCGGCATCCATCCTGGACGGCAACGAAATCGTCTATGTTGCCAGGATCCACACCCGCCGCCTGATGACGGTGGGGATCACGGTGGGCACGCGGTTTCCCGCCTACGCCACCTCGATGGGGCGGGTCCTGCTCGCCGGACTGGACCAGGCCGCCCTGGACGCGTACCTCGCCGAAGTTGAGCTGGTTCCCCTGACGGAGCGCACCATCACCGACGAAGGAGCCCTGCGACGTGAGGTGGACCGGGTCCGCGAGCAGGGCTGGGCCGTGGTTGACCAGGAACTTGAACGGGGCCTGCGTTCGGTGGCGGTGCCCATCTTCAGCCCGGCCGGCGAAGTGATCGCTGCGCTGAATACTTCGATGCAGGCGACCCTCGGCCTGGACGGGCCTTCACTGGATGAGGCGGCAGCGCAGGTGCTGCCGCAGCTGCAGGAGGCGTCACGGAAGATCACCCAGGCGCTTGCCGCCCGGAGCTGACATCAGTTTCGCTGCGGCGGATTTCGACGTAGCGCCGGGTCCCGGCTTAAGCCTGCCGGGATCTCTGCTAGACTGTTAACAATTGTTTGTGTGGCAGTGGATGAAGGCCGCTCGCATGTTTCCCGGGATTCCGTCTCCGGGGCGCGGGTGGGGGTCTGTTTCCGGGTTGCAGGGTTCTTGTGCAACGAATGCCACACTTTTGCACGCCTACGGTCGCTTCGGTTCACGGAACGTCTCGGGGGCACTGCGGCAACAACTTTGAAAAGCCTCGCTCCGGGACCCGCCAAGTGGGCCGGGCAAGCGCAACCAGAGAATTTTTTCTCGAGATAAAACGGAGAACTGATAAGTGCCTACGATTCAGCAGCTGGTCCGCAAGGGCCGCTCACCCAAGGTCTCCAAGACCAAGGCTCCTGCCCTTAAGGGCAGCCCGATGCGCCGTGGTGTGTGCACCCGTGTCTACACCACCACCCCGAAGAAGCCGAACTCGGCTCTGCGCAAGGTAGCCCGTGTCCGCCTCAACGGCGGCGTGGAAGTTACTGCCTACATCCCCGGTGTGGGCCACAACCTGCAGGAACACTCCATCGTGCTGGTTCGCGGTGGTCGTGTGAAGGACCTGCCCGGTGTCCGTTACAAGATCGTTCGCGGCGCACTGGACACCCAGGGTGTCAAGAACCGCAAGCAGGCTCGCAGCCGCTACGGCGCGAAGATGGAGAAGAAGTAATATGCCCCGCAAGGGTCCGGCCCCCAAGCGGCCGCTCGCAGTCGATCCCGTCTACGGCTCCCCGCTGGTCACGCAGCTGATCAACAAGGTCCTCGTCGACGGCAAGAAGTCCACCGCTGAGCGCATCGTTTACGGTGCACTCGCCGGTGCTCAGGAGAAGACCGGACAGGATCCGGTTGCAGCCCTGAAGAAGGCCATGGACAACATCAAGCCCAGCCTTGAGGTTAAGTCCCGCCGAGTCGGCGGCGCCACCTACCAGGTTCCGGTTGAGGTTAAGCCGGGCCGCGCAACCGCCCTGGCTCTGCGCTGGCTGGTTGGCTACTCCAAGGCCCGCCGCGAGAAGACGATGACCGAGCGTCTGCGCAACGAGATCCTGGACGCCTCAAACGGTCTTGGTGCTGCTGTGAAGCGTCGCGAAGACACCCACAAGATGGCCGAGTCCAACAAGGCCTTCGCCCACTACCGCTGGTAATAAGCACCACGAACATCCATTCAGCCCAGGCCCTGCGGCCCGCTCCGGCGGGCCTCAGGGCCGCAGGCCGAATGGGCGACCGGCGGGGCCAGAACCAAAACTAGGGAGTAACCGTGGCACTGGACGTGCTTACCGACCTCAACAAGGTCCGCAATATCGGCATCATGGCGCACATCGATGCCGGCAAGACCACCACCACCGAGCGCATCCTGTTCTACACCGGTGTCAACCACAAGATTGGCGAAACGCACGACGGCGCTTCGACCATGGACTGGATGGCACAGGAGCAGGAGCGGGGTATCACCATTACCTCCGCAGCTACCACGTGCTACTGGGACAACAACCAGATCAACATCATCGACACGCCGGGTCACGTTGACTTCACTGTCGAGGTTGAGCGGTCCCTGCGCGTGCTTGACGGCGCCGTCGCAGTCTTCGACGGCAAGGAAGGCGTGGAGCCGCAGTCAGAGACTGTTTGGCGCCAGGCTGACAAGTACAACGTTCCGCGTATCTGCTTCGTTAACAAGATGGACAAGCTGGGCGCCGACTTCTACTTCACCGTCGACACCATCATCAACCGCCTGGGCGCCAAGCCGCTGGTTCTCCAGCTGCCGATCGGTTCCGAGAGCGAATTCGAGGGCGTCGTCGACCTCCTCGAAATGCGTGCACTCACCTGGCGCGGAGACGCCAAGGGTGACGTGACCATGGGCGCCAAGTACGAAGTTGAGCCGATCCCCGCAGACCTGCAGGAAAAGGCCGAAGAGTACCGCGCGAAGCTCGTTGAGACCGTCGCCGAAGCCAGCGAAGAGCTGATGGACAAGTACCTCGAAGGTGAAGAACTCACCCTTGAGGAACTGAAGGCCGGCATCCGCAAGATGACCGTCAACTCCGAGATCTACCCGGTGCTGTGCGGCTCCGCGTTCAAGAACCGCGGCGTTCAGCCGATGCTCGACGCCGTCGTCGCTTACCTGCCGAGCCCGCTGGATGTTCCGAACATCCAGGGCCACGACATTCGTGACGAAGAGGTTGTCCTCGAGCGCGCCGCTGATTCCGAGGCTCCGTTCTCCGCGCTGGCGTTCAAGGTTGTGACGCACCCGTTCTTCGGCCGTCTGACCTACATCCGCGTTTACTCCGGTAAGGCTGCTTCCGGCGCCCAGGTCATGAACTCGACCAAGCAGAAGAAGGAGCGCATCGGAAAGCTCTTCCAGATGCACGCCAACAAGGAAAACCCGGTTGACGAGATCACCACGGGTCACATCTACGCTGCCATCGGCCTGAAGGACACCACCACGGGCGATACCCTGTGCGACCTTCAGAACCCGATCGTGCTGGAATCGATGAGCTTCCCGGAGCCCGTCATTTCCGTCGCGATCGAGCCGAAGACCAAGGGTGACCAGGAGAAGCTCTCCACGGCAATCCAGAAGCTCTCCGAAGAGGATCCGACCTTCCAGGTCTCCCTCGACGAAGACACCGGCCAGACCATCATCGCCGGCATGGGCGAGCTGCACCTGGACATCCTGGTGGACCGCATGCGCCGCGAATTCAAGGTTGAAGCAAACGTGGGTAAGCCCCAGGTTGCCTACCGCGAAACCATCCGCCGCACGGTCGAGCGCTACGACTACACGCACAAGAAGCAGACGGGCGGCTCCGGCCAGTTCGCAAAGATCCAGATCGCCATCGAGCCCCTGGATACTTCCGAAGGTGCGATGTACGAGTTCGACAACAAGGTCACCGGTGGCCGTGTTCCCCGCGAATACATCCCCAGCGTTGACCAGGGGATCCAGAGCGCCCTCAATGACGGCATCCTCGCCGGTTACCCGGTTGTCGGCATCAAGGCGACGCTTGTTGACGGCGCTTACCACGACGTCGACTCCTCGGAAATGGCGTTCAAGATCGCCGGCCGCCAGGCTTTCAAGGAAGCCGCAAAGATGGCGAGCCCGGTTCTGCTTGAACCGATCATGGATGTTGAAGTCCGCACCCCTGAGGAATACATGGGTGAAGTCATCGGTGACATCAACTCGCGCCGCGGGCAGATGCAGTCGATGGAAGACGCCAGCGGCGTGAAGGTCGTTCGCGCCCTCGTTCCGCTGTCCGGCATGTTCGGGTACATCGGTGACCTGCGGTCCAAGACCCAGGGCCGCGCCGTTTACTCGATGCAGTTCAACAGCTACGCAGAGGTCCCGAAGGCAGTAGCCGACGAGATCATCCAGAAGACGCGCGGCGAGTAAGACCCAGCCGGCGTTCCGGTAAAACGGAGCGCCGGCCATGTGCGGCCCGTCCCAGGGGGAGACCCGGACGGACGGGCCGCACGGCCAGACTGAGCGGGACCTGCGGGAACCGCGGCACAAGGCAATTTCATCAAATAAACAGCCCCAAGTAGACTTGTATCGGATCAGTTGCGAGAAGCGCGGCTGGTGATTGAGTCTTCTAACCTTTCTAGGAGGAACCCGTGGCGAAGGCAAAGTTCGAGCGGACTAAGCCGCACGTCAACATCGGCACCATTGGTCACGTTGACCATGGAAAGACCACGTTGACCGCTGCCATTTCAAAGGTGCTTGCTGACAAGTACCCTGACCTGAACGAGCAGCGCGACTTCGCTGCTATTGACTCCGCGCCGGAAGAGCGTCAGCGCGGTATCACCATCAACATCTCGCACATTGAGTACCAGACCGAGAAGCGTCACTACGCACACGTTGACGCCCCGGGCCACGCTGACTACATCAAGAACATGATCACCGGCGCTGCTCAGATGGACGGTGCAATCCTCGTGGTTGCCGCCACTGACGGCCCGATGGCTCAGACCCGCGAGCACGTTCTGCTTGCCCGCCAGGTTGGCGTTCCCTACCTGCTGGTCGCGCTGAACAAGTCCGACATGGTCGAGGACGAGGAACTCCTCGACCTCGTGGAAATGGAAGTTCGCGAACTGCTGAGCTCCCAGGAGTTCGACGGCGACAACGCTCCCGTCGTGCGCGTTTCCGGCCTGAAGGCACTGGAAGGCGACCCCAAGTGGGTTGCGTCCGTCGAAGAACTGATGGAAGCCGTTGACAACAACGTTCCGGACCCCGTTCGCGACAAGGACAAGCCGTTCCTGATGCCGATCGAGGACGTCTTCACGATCACGGGCCGCGGCACCGTTGTTACGGGCCGCGCCGAGCGCGGTACCCTCGCCATCAACTCCGAGGTCGAGATCGTCGGCATCCGCCCGGTCCAGAAGACCACGGTTACCGGTATCGAGATGTTCCACAAGCAGCTCGACGAAGCATGGGCCGGCGAGAACTGTGGCCTGCTGCTCCGCGGCATCAAGCGTGAAGACGTAGAGCGCGGCCAGGTTGTCGTCAAGCCGGGTTCTATCACCCCGCACACCGACTTCGAGGCCAACGTCTACATCCTGTCCAAGGATGAAGGCGGCCGCCACAACCCGTTCTACTCGAACTACCGCCCGCAGTTCTACTTCCGCACCACCGACGTCACGGGTGTCATCACCCTGCCCGAGGGTACGGAAATGGTTATGCCCGGTGACAACACCGAAATGACCGTTGAACTGATCCAGCCGATCGCAATGGAAGAGGGCCTCGGCTTCGCTATCCGCGAAGGCGGCCGCACCGTTGGATCCGGCCGTGTCACCAAGATCATCAAGTAATTTGATGTTCTGACGCCGGGCCTTTTGGTTCAGCCTTGAAGGGTCCCGCTGCTACGGCAGCGGGGCCCTTCTGCGTTCCCGGTCGTTCCCGTCCGGGGTGACGCCGGCGAGGGAGGCAGCGACGGCGGATCCGGCTTCAAGGCCTTCGCGGAAAGCACGGACCGCGTTCAGTCCAGCCGCTGATGCCGCACCGCCAATGACCGTGCAGGGGATGCCTGCTCCGGCGAGGTCCAGCTGCAGCCCGGTGTTTTCGATCTGGCCGGCAGCAATGACCACCGCGTCTGCCAAAACCACTTCAGCCTCGCCGTCCGGTCCTTCGACAAGCAGGCCGCCCGGAACGAGTTCGCGATAGGTAATTCCGGTACGCAGGTCGACACCCGCATTGCGCAGAGCCTGGAGTGCCGCCCAGCGGGTTGACGCTCCGATGCCGTGGCCAATGGATGGCCCGCGCCGCAGCACGGTGATCCTGCGGTCCGGAGGCCGCCGGCGGGGGTCAAGATGCTCCCGGTGAAACCGCGCCCTGGCATCCGCCTCGGATTCCGGCAAGGGAAACGCGGTGCCCGCGGGCTGGACCAGCAGGTGGGCCAGGTCCACTGCAATCCCTCCGCCGCCGATGACGGCCAGCCGGCCGGGCAGGGCTGCCGGGTTCTCGAAGGCAGTGCGGTAGTCCAGCACCGGGACCCCGCCGCCGCGCAGGTCTACCGTCCGGGGAAGTACCCCGGACGCGTCGACCACATGGGCGAAGCCGTCAAGGTCCGCGGCTGCCGCCGTCACTCCGGTGTGGATGCGGACCCCGAGGCGGGGCAGTTCGTTGGTGAAGTAGCGGATGGTCTGGGCGAAGTCGCTCTTCCCGGGAACGGTCTGGGCCAGCCGAAACTGCCCGCCGATTCCAGGCTCGGCTTCGAAGAGATGTACCCGAGTGCCGGCTGCCGCCAGCGTGGCTGCTGCCTGCATCCCCGCCGGACCTGCACCGACAACCGCCACCGGCATGCGGGTGCTCCGGGCAGGGCGCACCCGAGCGGGGAACTCCGTCTCCCGTCCGGTCCTGGGGTTCACCAGACAGGAGACCGGGTCCGTGCCGAGGGAACGGTCGATACAGGCCTCATTGCAGCCAATGCAGGTATTGACCAGGTCTTCGCGGCCTGCTTCGGCCTTGGCCACTATCCGGGGATCTGCCAGGAAGGCCCGGGCCATTGACACATAGTCGACGCTCCCGGAAGCCAGGGCAGCATTCGCCTGGGCCACTGAATTTACCCGGTTGGATCCAATGACCGGCACCTGGTGCCCCAGGCTGCGCAGATGTACCCGGATCCGGGCAGCAACGCCGAGCCAGCTGCCGTGGGGTACCAGCGACTGGACCGTGGGGGTTCGTGATTCGTGCCAGCCGATGCCGATGGCCAGGGCCGCCGCGCCGCGGGCCGCAAGGGCTTCGGCCAGTGCCGCGTATTCAGGCGGGGCAGCGGAGCCCTCCACGAGATCCGCGCCGGACATCCGAAAGATCACCGGAAAGTCCTCTCCGGCGGCGCCGCGCACAGCGTCGAGGACAGCCAGCGGAAAAGCCCGGCGGCGGACTGCGTCGCCGCCCCAGGCGTCGTCGCGGTGGTTCGCAGCCGGGGACGCGAACTGGTTCACCAGGTATCCTTCCGAGCCCATGATTTCCACCGCGTCGAAGCCCAGCTCCCGTGCCTGTGCGGCTGCGGCGGCGAAGTCCCGCAGGGTGGTGCGGATCTGTGTCTCGTCCATGGCCTGGGGTACGGTCCGGGCGAAGCCGGACCAGAGGGCGGAGGGTGCCAGGGGCAGCAGGCCGTAGGTTCCGGGAAAGGCATAGCGCCCGGCGTGGAAAAGCTGCAGCGCAACCCGCCCGCCGGCGTCGTGCACCGCACTGAGCACGGCTTGGGCCGCCAGCAGATACGGCTGTTCCCCGCACACCAGGTAGGTGGGGCCGCCGGAACCCGCACGGTTGACGGCCGCGCCTCCCGTGACGATCAGGCCTGCACCTCCCGCGGCGCGTTCGGCGTAGAAGGCTGCCAGCGCGCCGGCGTCAGCCTCAAAGTTCAGGTGCATGCTGCCCATGATGATGCGGTGCGGAAGCGCCATGGAACCGATGCTGCCCGCGGCGAAAGCGTGGGGATACTGCCGCACGCCCGGCCTCGGGTCGGATGACATGGCGTCTCCTAGCCTGCTGCTCCGCCGAGGATGGCCTTGGCGATGACGGATTTCTGGATCTCGTTGGTGCCCTCTTCGAAGCGCTGGGCCCGTGCATCGCGGTAGATCCGTTCAATCGGCTGGGACTGCCAATAGCCAATGCCGCCGTGTACCTGCAGCGCCTTGTCCGTGACTCGTCCCAGCATGTCCACGGCGGTCAGCTTGGCCATGGATGACAGGGCCGGAGCGTCCGGCTCGGCGTTCTGCCAGGCGGCGGCGGCAGTGAGGGTGAGGGCCCTGGCTGCCGCGATGTCCGCAGCGTTCTCAGCCAGGCTGAAGGCGATCGCCTGCCGGGAGGAGAGCGGTTTGCCGAAGGTGGTGCGCCGGGCAGCGTAATCCAGTGCCAGCTGCTGCGCGCGCTGGGCCAGGCCCACACAGCTCATGGCTACCGAGATGCGGCTGGGGGTGAGGAAGCCGCCCAGGGCGACTGCGAGTCCTTCGCCTTCCGCGCCCAGCCGGTTGGCTACCGGTACGGGCGCATCCGCGAACGTCAGGGACGCGTGGTCGGTGCCGCGCACTCCCATCGTCCGGGAGGTGTCTTCAACCCGCGCCCCGGGAGTGTTGCGGTCAACCAGGAGCGCGACCGTCCCTTCCCGGCCCGCAGTCCCCTCCAGCCTGGCAAAGAGCAGCCAGTAGTCGCAGCGGACGCCGAAAGTGATCAGGTGTTTGGAACCGGTGAGGAAGTATGTGTCACCATCACGCCGTACGGAGGAGGTGATATCCACGCCGCTGCCGTTCCCCGGCTCAGTCAGGGTGAAGGCAACCAGCGACTCACCGGAGACGGCGGGAACGATGAACTTCTGCCGCTGGGTCTCGTCGGCAAACGGATTCATGGCCCGCCAGGTTCCGTTGACTACATGCACGATCATCCGCACCGAGGCATGGGACCGGGAGAACACTTCCATGAGGCCCATCCACTGCAGAAAGCTCAGCCCGGCTCCGCCGATGTCCCGCGGTGCCGCCAGGGAGAGGAAGCCCTCGGCGCGCAGCTGCTTCCACAGTTCATCCGGGACGATTCCGGTGGCTTCGATTTCCCCGGCCCAGGCCTCACCCGGACCTTCAACCCATTCAGTGACCCGGGCGAGCAGGCTCTGGTACTGCTCCTCGGGAAGGGAGCTGCCGCGCCCGTCAGCTCCCTTGGTGCCGCTATCGACGCTGCTGGTCTTCACGCCTGGCTCCTGTCTGTGCCTGCCGGGGAAACCCCGCCAATTGCCGTGCCCGGTCCCGAAGAATGAATTTCTGGACCTTCCCCACCGGGTTCCTGGGGATGGCGTCCAGCAGTTCCAGCTGCTCCGGCCAATAGTGCTTGGAGACCTGGCAGCTGTCCAGATAGCGGGTGATTTCTGCCAGGGTGGGCAGGGAACCTGTTGCCGGAACCACAAAGGCACAGGCGCGCTCGCCAAGGCGCGGATCCGGCATGGCTGCTAGCGCGACGTCGTCAATCTCCGGGTGCCGGTACAGGAGCTGTTCTATTTCGGCGACCGGAATCTTCTCCCCGCCGCGGTTGATGACATCCCGGACCCTTCCCGTGATGCGCAGGTACCCGGCGTCGTCCAGGGTGGCCAGGTCACCGGTGCGGTACCAGCCGTCCTCGGTGAAGGCTTCCTTCGTCAGGTCCGGACGGTCCAGGTAGCCCTCGAACATGGTGGGGCTGAGCAGTTCGAAGTTTCCTTCCGCGCCGGCCGGCAGCAGCTGCCCGTCGTCACTGACGATCCGGCCCTTCACTCCGGGCAGCAGCTGTCCGTCCGTACCCCAGACGAGCGCGGTGTCCCCGCCGGGGGAGGACACAGTCCCCAGGCAGGTTTCCGTGGTTCCAAAGGCACCGCAGACCCATGCACCCAGCACCCGGGTTGCCTGCTCTGCCAGGTGCCGGGGGACACCGGCCCCGGTGTTGACGAAGATCCGCAGGCTCGCCGGGGCAGCCGCCCCGGCGTCCACTGCCTTCACCAGGTCTGTCAGGAATGGGGTGGCAGCCTGGACAAAGGTTCCCTTCCACCCCTGCAGCAGGTTCAGGGCCCGCACCGGATCCCAAACCGGCTGGAGGATCTGCGGAACCCCCAGGACAAAGGACAGCCACATGCCGTACAGGAAGCCGGTCTGGTGGGCCAGCGGGGAGGGGATGAACACGGCGTCCCCTGCATGCAGGCCCAAATGCCGGGCCTGCAGTGCTGCGGCATGCGAAAGGGTGCAGTGCCGGTGAAGCACTGCCTTAGGCTCTCCGGTGGTACCGGAAGTGAACAGCAGCTGGGCCGCGGCATCGGCCGACGGCGCCGAAGCCTCGATCCTTTCCCGGTCGACGATCGCCTCGGACAGCTCCTGCTCCCAGCCGTGCCAGGTAACGCCGCCCGTCCCCTGCAATGCCGGGGCGGCCCCGCCGATCACCAGGACATGCCGGACACTGAGGTCATAACCGGGGTCCGTGCCTGTTCCGGCAGAGAGTATTCCGCCCATCTCCTGCGCATAACGCCGGCCGCGGAATTCTTCAGGAACGACGACGACGGCGGCACGGGAGCGGTGCAGGGCAAACGCCACCTCCCGCTCCCGGAAGATGGGCATGATCGGTGCGGCGACGGCACCGATGCGCAGCACCGCAGTGCACAGCAGCACAAACTCTGTCCAGTTGGGCAGCTGGAACGCGACGCGTTCCCCCGGACGTACCCCCAGCTCCAGCAGCAGGGCGGCCACTTTGTCCGCACCCGCGTCGAGCTGGGACCAGGTCAGGTGCCCGGAGTCCTGCGGGCGTCCGTCCACAACAGCTGTCTGCCCCGGGCGCTCGCGGGCCCACCGGCGCACCCAGTCCGCGCCGGGAACACGCGATGCCGCCTCAGGCGAAGCAGAGGTGCCCTGCGCAGTCCGGGAGTGCGGTTTCCCGGACGCGCTGCGCCGGGGAACCGGTCCGTCTTCCACGCGCATCGGCAGGCCAAACGAATTCATGGCATCCAGGAACTCCGGATAGGAGATGCGGTAGGCGTTGGGATAGCTGAGAGTGCTGCGTCCTACGGCACCGGAGGCAGCGACAGCGAGGGACATCAGGACCCGGTGGTCGTTAAAGGAGGAAAGATCCGCTGCCGTGAGGGTTTCCGTGCCCCGCACCACCAGGTCGTCTCCCGTGGTTCTGATCCCCGCGCCCATCGAATTCAGCTGGGCCATCGCTGCCACCCGGTCGGACTCCTTCAGCCGAACATGGCCGACATTCCGGAAAACACTCTCCCCGTCTGCGCGGGCTGCCATGGCGGAGAGAACCGGAAGCATGTCCGGCACCAGCCGGCAGTCGACGTCCGCAGGCTGCAGCCGGAGCCCGTCGTGCCGGATCCGCACGCCGTCCGCTCCGGCGTCGTAAGCCATCGGCAGCCCCATCTCCGCCGCAATGTCGAGGAAGTGGGACTCGGGGTGGTCTGTTCCGCGGGAGGTGAGGGAACGCAGGCCGCGCAGCAGCAGGTCGGAAGGGTGCAGCGCGGCGGCAGCCAGGCCGAAGGCAGCCGAGCCGATGTCTTCCGGAATCCTCAGCTGTGCGGGCACTGCCTCCTGGGCGGGTGGTATCTCGAAACGGTGCCAGTCCTCACCGACATCGACCTGCAGGCCGAAACTGCGCATCATCCGGACCGTGAGCTCCAGGTAGGTGCGTTCATTCAGCGGCCCGTCCACCACTACGGACGTGGGGCGCTTCGCGAACGGCGCAAGCAGCAGCAGGCCGGAGATCCACTGGGACAGCGTCCCTGCAATGTGGACTTCGCCCCCGGCCGGCCGGCGGGCACGCACCCGGATCGGCGGGCAGCCGGTAGGGGAGTCGACGTCGAGTCCCATCTGGGACAGGGCAGCCAGGAGAGGGCCAATGGGGCGGCGCTGGAAGTACTTCTGGCCCGTCACTGTGACGTCCCGCGTCCCCAGTGCTGCCAGTCCCACCATGAAGTACAAGGTGGTGCCTGAACTGCCCGCGGACACTTCGTTCCGGGAAGGCCGGTATGCTCCGCCGTGCACTACGTACGTGCCGCCGTCAATGTCGATCCGGGTGCCCAGCTGGCGGAGCATGGCCACGGTGTAGTGGACATGCCGGGCATCGGTAAGACCGGTGATCCTGGAGATACCGGGGGCCAGCGAGGCAAGAATCAGGGCCCGGTGGGCGTGGTACTTGGAGTTGGGCACCTGTGCTTCACCAAAGATGCGCTGCTGGGTTCCCAGGACCGAAAGATACATGGCAATCACGCCCTTCCGCCGGACTATCTCTGGCGGCCACCCCGGGGCTGACGTTACCAGTTGCCCCAGGGGGCCGGAACAGGCCGGAGACGCAGCGGGCCCGATGTGGCGGCATTAGTTGCACGGGCTCGGGTTTTCAACATACGGGCACGCCGCCAAGCACGTTCGGCGAAGGCCATCTAGGATGGGTTGGTCTTGACATCCAGGAGGAAAGCAGCAGGTCATGGGGGAGATTCTCTTTTTTCTCGTCGTCGCGGGCGCGGGATTTGCCGTTGGCCGGCTGACCTCCCGAAGACGGTCACTTCCCGGCAGTGATCCCTACGGGTATGGCAGGACGCTGCCCCATCCGGCGCAGATCTTCGAGGAAGGCTATGCTGCAGGACGGCGTGATGCCGTGCCAGCCGCGCAGCCTTCCGCTGCCCCACATCCTTCCGCTGCCGCATATCCTTCCGCTGCCCCGCAATCCTCCTTTGCACCGAAGGGCAGCTACGCGCCGCCTGCCGCGTCTCAATCCCCGGCGGCCAGTCCCTCAACTGCCCCGGCGGCCGCGCCCGGCCCTGCGCCCGTGGCCGGCCCTGCGCCCGCGCCGTCCCTGACCTGGCCGGCTGCGCCTCAGCCGTCCGTTCCCCGGACCGCCGGGCCCAACGCGCCCGGCTTGCCCCTCCCCGCGCCGCCGTCCGGGCTGCCGCCCCGACCGCCTGCCGGCCCCGGAGCGCCCCGTCCCGGCAACCCGGTTCTCAGCGAGGCAGGCGCACCGGCACGTGCCGTCCCGCCCCAGCGCCCTCCGCTCACTGAAGCGGAACTTCAGGAGCAGAAACGCCGCAGGGACCTTCGCAACATCAACATCACGCTGTACTCGGGAAGCCTGCTGCTGGTGGCGGCAGCGGCCCTGTTCATTGGGATTTCAATTCCGGAGCAGGCCCGGTTCGCGGGCGTGGCAGTTCTGGCAGCGCTCTTCTATGCCTCCGGGCTGGCGATCCACTCACGGAAGCAGGCCCTCCGCCCCGCAGCAGTGGCATTCACCGGAACCGGCCTGGCCCTGATCCCCGTGGTGGGGCTGGCGTTCTACAACCTGATCCTCGCCGAACCCGTGCTGGCCTGGCTTCTCACCTCGGTGGTTGGAACTGCAGCCTTTGCCTACGCAGCCGCCAGGCTGAACAGCAGGGTGGTGTCCTATCTGGCTCTGACATTCCTGCTCTCCACGGCACTGGCATCGGGTGCCGCACTCCGTTCCGGCATCGTGTGGTACTTCATCTGCACGGTGCTCCTGGCCACGCTGATCAGCCTCGCGGCGATCCGGAAACCGGGCTGGCTGCGAAACGTCTATCTTGAAGCATTCGTCACCTCGCATCGTTTCCTGGTGCCGGCAACCGCCGCAGCTGCCGTCCTGACAGCGCCGGACCTGGGCTCAGGACCGCTTTCCCTTCTCTTCCTGGCCTTTGCCGCCTACTACGGCGTACTGCTCTGGACCGCGCCGCGGAGCCAGGCACTGCTCCACAGCTACGGCTTGCGGTCAGCTGCGACGGCAGGCTTCGCGATACTTGCGTTCCGCCTAACGGACAGCTGGCCGGCTACGCTGCTGGCTGCCGCAGTCCTGCTCGGCGTGCAGGCTGCCCTTCTCTTCACCGGCCGGCCGCGGTACCTGCTCTTCGCGGCAGGTGCTGACCTGCCCGGTGCGGCACGTCCATCCCGGCGCGCCGGGATGGACGAAAGGGCCAGTAACGGCCGGAAGCGGGCCGAACGGACCTACCTGACGGATGTCCTGGTCATCCTGGCCCTGCAATACATGACCGGAACGGCAGCTGCGGTGGTGTACGCCCTGGACTCGCAGGGCGGCTCCGGGGAAAGCGTCCTGTTCGCCGTGTCTGCGGCGGCAGTGCAGGTGACACTGTGCGCGTCAGCCTGGCGACTTTCACAGCGGGCCGAATTACTGGCCGGTGCCGGTGTGCTTCTTCCCGCTGCAGCCAGCCTGTCAACCCCCGCTTCCCAGCTGTGGCCGGTGCTGCTGAATCTCGGTATCCTCACCGGCTACTTTGTCCTCCGGGCAGTGCGGTCCCGCGCCCGCGTGCGCTCCGGTTTCGTCCTGGCAGCCCGGGCCTCAGCCGCCGTCGCGCTGCCGCTGACAGTCTTCCTGGTGCTTCGGACCCAGGACGCAGGGACGGCGGGGAGCTGGACCGTAACGGCCGCCTTCCTGGCGGCAGCCGGCAGCCAGCTCTGGTCCGTGCTGGCCGCAGCGTCGGGCCGGAACGAACTGTTCCCGCGGACCGTGCCCGCCGTGTCCGCCGGTGCCGCAGTCCTGCTCGCCGCACTGCTGCGCTTCGAAGACCTTCCATCCACCGCACCGGCCGTGGGCGCTCTGTGGATCATTGTGCTGCTCAACGCTGCCTACTCCCTGCTGCCCATGCGCAGTAACCGCGAACTGGCGGCAGCTTACGCACCGGTTGGTTTCGTCACGGCGGCCGTCCTGGGTGCAGGGTTGTTCGGTGTGCGCGGGTACGGGCTGCTCACGGCAGCCGCTCTGGCCTACAGCCTGCTCCAATCCCTGAAACCGGTAGTCCCCGCACAGCGTGCCTGGCACTTCACCGCAGCACAGGTGCTGATGGCAGTACTGGCCGCACTCGCGGCTGCGGACCTTGGACTCGGAACAGACGGGGTCTTCGTCGTTGTTGCAGCGGTCCTCGCAGCCCAACACGCGGCCCGGACCCTGCTCGGGCGGCGGCTGGAGAAGTTTGGGCCCGTACATGCGCTCCGCTGGGGAACGCTGCTGGCGCTGGCCGCCGTGCCACCCTCGTACTACATGCTGCTTCCGTCTGAGGCGCGGGCGGAGACTGCGGCCGTTCTGCTGCTGACAGCCGCCGGAAGTGCGGTGCTCGCGCAGCTTGCTGCCGCACTGCGACCGCTGAGGGCTGGAGGCTTCGCCGGTGCGCCGGCGGCAGCTGCCGGGTTGGTTCTCCTACTCGCTGTGGGGGTGCGTGCCGCCGAGTTCCCGGCGGCGGCCCAGACACTGTGGGTGCTCTGGCTGGCCTTCACAGCCAACCTGCTGACAGCCGTCCTGCATCGGCGTACACGCCTTGCCTTCATGGCCCCAGCCGGATTCGCCGCCGCGACGCTGCTCGGAGCCGGCGTCCTTGGCATACGCGGCTATGAACTGATCCTTGCTGCAGCGCTCGCTTACTGCATGGCGCTGCTCCGGGACCGTTCGACGGGATTGCGGGGCATCTACCTCGCCGGCTCGCAGGGTGCCGGTACAGTCCTCGCGGCCCTGCTGGCGGCTGACGCAGCCGGGAACTCTGCCAGTGCCTTCGCCGCTGCACTGGGCCTGGGCCTGGCCGCGGGCCAGATCCTGCGGACCGTCCTCCACGACAGGGTGAAGGCGCTGGGCGCCGCCGAGACCCTGCGATGGGGCGGGCTCGCGGCGCTGGCCTTGGTTCCTGCTTCCTGTTTGCTTCTCGACGACTTGGTCGATCCGGCTGCGGTGCTCACCGCCGTGCTCAGCGCCGCAGCGGCGTTCGCAGTCAGCCAGCTGGACGCGGCACGCAGGAACGGCCGCGGCGTGCCCCTGCCGCATGCTGCGGCATTAATATTGGCTGCTGCAGCCGGTGCCGCCCTCGCCGTGCCGGCGGTGCGGGGAATCGACGGGCCTTATGCTCTCTGGGCACTGGCGGTTTTGTGGATTGGGCTTGGGGCCAACCTGGTTTGTTCGCTTCTGCTTGGACCGGGCCGCTGGGAACTCCTGGCAGCGGCGGGCTTCACCGTCGCCGCGGTTAGCGGTGCAGGACTGCTGGGACTGCGTGGGTACGAGCTGCTGGTCCTGGCGGCACTGGCCTGCGGATTGTTCCTGGCCCGGCACCGAAGGGCGCACCGGGGACAATACCTGCTGGCGGCGCAGTTGCTGGCGGGAATCCTCGCACTGCTGGTGGCGCGTGACGCCGGAGCAGACATTCACGGCCTGGCGGCCGCCGGCACCGCGGCCCTTGCAGCAGCGCAATTGCTTCGGACCGTCCTGGAGCCAAGGCCCGCAGCACCGTGGGCGCGGGCGGCACTGTGGACGAGTGTGGGCATCCTGGCGCTGACGCCTGCAGCCTACGCAGCCCTGGCGGAGGCGCCACACCGGGACGTCGTCACGTTGCAGCTGCTCCTCCTTCTGGCCGTCAGCGCCGCGGAGTTTGCCCGCAGCCGGCACACGCCGTCGCTGTTCCCGGGACTGTATGCGGTTGGCGCACTTCCGCTTGTCCTGTCCGACGCCGTCGGGCTGGCGTCCGGCGCCGTGCTCACCGGGGCGGTTATGCCGGCCGCAGCGGCGGGACTGGTCCTGGCGACCCTGAGTGCGGGAGCGCTCGCTGGGCATATCAGGGTGCACAGTCATGCCCGCCCGGCAACCGTGCTCCTTGCAGCTTCGGCCGCGTATGCCCTGGCCGTGCTGCCGGCTGCCGCGGCAGCCGACGGGAACCTGCTGCTGGCGGCTCTCACCCCCGCGCTGCTTGGTGCTGCCGTGCTGGCCGGATCCTATACCCGGAGCATTCCGTGGCTGGCGGCCGGAACGCCCGTGCTGCTGCTGGCTGCGGCCCTGCTCGCTGCAGCTGGATTCGAACAGGAGCTGCTGAACCGTCCGTTCCCTCCGGGGTACGGGCTGCTGTGGCCGGTCTGGGGGACTGCGCTTGCGCTGCAGGCCATTCGGCTGTTCCTATGCCTGGGCGAAAGCGTATCCACGCTGCGCGTACGCATCATGGGTGCTGCATCCTCCGCCGTGCTCCTGCTGGGCGCAGTGCCGGCGATGGCGGAATACAACGCTTCATCGGTAGCCGGGGCGCTGACCCTCGTTGCGGCTCTCGGTCTTGCCGTGCGGGAAGTTCCCGGGCCGTTGCGGGAGACGGCGGCCGAGGCAGCGTGCCTTCCGGCAGCACTCGCCGTGCAGCGGATTGCCTGGTTCACTGCCGGCAGCGTGGATGCGTTCTGGTCGGTCCAGTACTGGGTTGTGGTCCTCGCCGGGATCGCAGCTTGGGAATACCTGCGGAACCGCCCACGCCGGGGAACGGCGCTGCTCTCAGGGGCCGCGGTAATCCTCTCCGCCAGCGGACTGGGTACTGTCGTCTCCGGGGGGACGGGGGAACAGCTCTGGGCGCTCGTCGCCCATACCGGGCTCCTGGCCTTTGGCCTGCTGGCCAGCCGGAAGCTCTTTACGATGTGGGGAGCCGCAGGAGTGGCGCTCGCCGTGCTTTGGTACCTGCGGGGATACACGTTCCTGCTGCTCGCACTGCTGGCGGCGGGACTGATCGCACTGGCAATCTGGCGCCTGACACGTGTACGGACCGCACCGGAACAGCCCGTGGAAGAGGTACTGGAAGAGCGATGAACACGGGGAGGGGGAGCGGAACGGCCCGAGCCACCCGGCCCGCCCCGCTCCGGGCCTCCCCGCACTCGCTTGTGCCCGCCGCGGGCACGGGCCACCCTCGGCACGAGCCCCCCGGCCCTCGGCCCGACTATCGTGGCCCCAGCGGTCCGGCACCGGCTGGACCGTGGTTAGGGCGGGGCCTGACAGGGTGCAGTGCGCTCCGCTAGGCTCGGGGGATGGAGCTATTGATTTTCCTGATCGTTGCGGCAGTCGTTGTAGGCGGGCTGGCCTGGGGCCGCCGTCACTTCTCCCACGAAATTGACCGAGCCAAACGCATTCGCCGGTCCAACCGGGACCAGCGCTGACCGGACACAGTCCTGGCCAGGGACACGGACGTGGACAGATGCAGGTACATGGCAGGTACAGGTGCAGGCAGGGCTAGGTGTACTGAGACAGCACGTTAGTTACACCTGGTGATGGGTGCTTTGCCTCCGAGGCTGCCGTGTGGGCGTTGGTGGTTGTAGAAGTCTAGCCACGGTTGCAGGGCATCGGTGCGGGCTTGGTTGGAGTCGAAGACCTGCCGGTAGGCCCAGCCTTCCTGCAGGGTCCGGTTGAAGCGTTCGGCTTTGCCGTTCTGCCAAGGATGGCGGGGCTTGATCAGGATGTGCTTGGCACCCAACGTGGACAGCACCGCCTGGAAGTCATTGGAGAGCCGGTAAGCGAACGCGTTATCCGTCATGACTCGTTTCACCGGCGCTCCGTGCGCGGCCATGAACGCGGCAGCCCGCTGCAGGAACCCGGCGCAGGTCGGACCCTTCTCATCGGGGTGGACTTCCACGAACGCGAGCCTTGAGTGATCGTCCACGGCGACGTGGACGTAGTCGAAACCGACTCTCGTGTGGCCGGTGCTGTGGTTGCGAGCGGACTGATTCGGGTCTGCCCGCCAGCCGCCCCCGTCCGGGATCCGGCCGAGTTTCTTCACATCGATATGGACCATGTCCCCGGGAGCGTCGCGTTCATACCGGCGCTCCGTTGCCCGGGCGGCACGGATGCGGATACCGGTCAGCGGATCCAGCTCCCAGAGCTTGGGGACACCGGAACGAAGAAGGATCCGGGACACCGTGCGGACGCCTACCCCGGTGCGGGATGCGATATCGGCCGGCCCGGTGCGGTGCTCGGTACGGGTTGTTAGGACCTCGGCGGTTTTCTCCGGGCTGGTCGCGTGCGGGCACGTTTTGGGCTTCGAAGAACGGTCTTCCAAACCGGGCGGGCCTTCTTCCCGGTACCGGTTGACCCACCGGTAAGCGGTGGGCCGGGAGATACCCATTTCCTTCGCGACATGGGCTACCGGCCGCCCGGAAGCGACGCGCTGGACCAGGATCATTCTTCCGGCCGGAGCCAGACGGGCATTACCGTGGGACATGAAGACCTCTTGGGTTCGGCTGTGTGTGGTAACCACCAAACCTAAGAGGTCTTCACCCTATTCACGTGTAACTAACGTGGTGTCTCAGTACAGCTAGGGCCGAGGCCTGATTTCAGCACCAAACGGTGCTGGGTTAGACTTGGAAGAATGACGCGCCGCGAACCGGGGAATTCAGGTTCAGGGCAAATCCATATGCCAGAGGCCAGATGCAGCCGCAGGGCGCTGATTAGCGTTCCGGCCGGTGATCTGGCAGACTAGAGAAGTTGTTCAAGCGCTTTTGTGCCCGCACGCGCTTCAGCAGGCTGCTAACGCGGCACTGTGTGCGTGATGAGATCGCGTCCCGATCAGGATAATGCCTGGTGCAGGGTCGAATCCTTCAGGGGAAAAGCCCATATATAACCCGCCCCCATTCTTGAACGGGTGTTGCCAGTTTCGAATCTGCGACACGCCCGAGCGCGGGGGTCGGAGCCTCGGCAGGTTGAGGAACCCGGAGCTTCCGGATTCAGCTTGTTGGAGGAGCGCCGGGGCCAACATGGCCGCCAGGGGCAAAAACTGTACAGAGAGCAATACTCGAAGAAAGAGGCACGACGCCATGGCGGGACAAAAAATCCGCATCCGGCTGAAGTCGTATGACCACGAGGTCATCGACGTATCAGCACGGAAGATCGTTGAGACGGTCACGCGTGCAGGCGCAACGGTAGTAGGCCCCGTGCCGCTGCCCACGGAGAAGAACGTGTACTGCGTTATCCGTTCGCCGCACAAGTACAAGGACAGCCGCGAGCACTTTGAAATGCGCACGCACAAGCGTCTGATCGACATCATTGACCCCACGCCTAAGGCCGTTGACTCGCTGATGCGTCTTGACCTGCCTGCAGACGTGAACATCGAAATCAAGCTGTAGGGGGGAGCAGATACTTATGTCTTCTTCACTTACCCGCCAGGTTAAGGGCCTCCTGGGCACCAAGCTGGGCATGACCCAGGTCTGGGACGAGAACAACAAGCTCATCCCCGTCACCGTGGTCCAGGCTGATTCCAACGTCATCACCCAGCTGCGCAACGCGGACAAGGACGGCTACACCGCGGTTCAGATCGGCTACGGCCAGATTGATCCCCGCAAGGTCACCAAGCCGCTGGCCGGCCACTTCGAGAAGGCCGGCGTTACGCCGCGCCGCCACGTTGTTGAGCTGCGCACCGCTGACGCTGACACCTACGAGCTCGGCCAGGAACTCTCCGTTGAGATGTTCGAAGCCGGCCAGAGGGTCGACGTCGTCGGTACCTCCAAGGGCAAGGGCTTCGCAGGCGTTATGAAGCGTCACGGCTTCCACGGCGTCGGCGCTTCCCACGGTGCCCACAAGAACCACCGCAAGCCCGGCTCCATCGGTGGCGCATCCACCCCCGGCCGCGTCTTCAAGGGTCTCCGGATGGCCGGCCGCATGGGTGCCGTCCGCCACACCACGATGAACCTCACCGTCCACGCTGTGGATACCGAGAAGTCGCTGCTGCTGATCAAGGGTGCCGTTCCCGGCGCCCGCGGCCAGGTCGTCCTCGTACGCACCGCCGTGAAGGGAGCTTAGTCTCATGGCTAACAAAGCAACTGTTGAATTCCCCGCAGCAATCTTCGACGTTCAGACGAACGTTCCGCTGCTGCACCAGGTAGTTGTGGCCCAGCTTGCTGCTGCCCGCCAGGGTACGCACAAGACCAAGACCCGCGCCGAAGTTTCCGGTGCAGGCCGCAAGCCGTTCAAGCAGAAGGGCACCGGCCGCGCCCGTCAGGGTTCAATCCGTGCTCCTCACATGACCGGCGGCGGCGTGGTCCACGGACCGACGCCCCGCGACTACAGCCAGCGCACCCCCAAGAAGATGATTGCCGCCGCACTGCGCGGAGCACTCTCTGACCGGGCACGCAACGGCCGCATCCACGTGCTTGAATCCCTGGTAGCCGGAGAAACGCCGTCCACCAAGGCTGCACGCGAAGCGCTGCGTTCACTTACCGACCGCAAGAACATGCTCGTTGTCATCGAGCGCGCCAACGACGTTGCTGCACTGTCCGTGCGCAACCTCACCGATGTTCACGTGATCTACGTAGATCAGCTGAACACCTACGACGTGCTTGTTGCTGACGACGTGGTCTTCACCCAGGCCGCCTACGACGAGTTCGTCGGCAAGAACACTGTCAAGGAGGACGCCAAGTGAGCGCGACCACCGCTAAGGACCCTCGCGACGTGGTGCTTGCACCCGTCGTCTCGGAAAAGAGCTACGGCCTGATCGACGAAGGTAAGTACACCTTCCTGGTCGACCCCCGCTCGAACAAGACCGAGATCAAGCTGGCCGTGGAGAAGATCTTCTCCGTCAAGGTCGACTCGATCAACACCATCAACCGTGCCGGTAAGCGCAAGCGCACCAAATTCGGATGGGGACAGCGCAAGAGCACCAAGCGTGCGATTGTCACCCTGAAGGAAGGCACAATCGACATCTTCGGCGGTCCGCTCAGCTAGGGCGGAGACCACTTTAACGAGGAATAAATAATGGGAATCCGTAAATACAAGCCGACTACCCCGGGCCGCCGCGGCTCGAGCGTAGCCGACTTCACCGAAATCACGCGGTCGACGCCGGAAAAGTCGCTGGTACGTCCGCTGCCCAAAAAGGGCGGCCGTAACAACACCGGTAAGATCACGACCAGGCACAAGGGTGGCGGACACAAGCGCCAGTACCGCCTGATCGACTTCCGCCGGCACGACAAGGACGGCGTCAACGCCCGCGTTGCCGAGATCGAATACGATCCGAACCGCACCGCCCGCATTGCGCTGCTGCACTACGTTGATGGCACCAAGCGTTACATCATTGCGCCGAACAAGCTCAAGCAGGGCGACTTCGTCGAGGCCGGCGCCGGGGCTGACATCAAGCCCGGCAACAACCTGCCGCTGCGCAACATCCCCGTGGGTACCGTTATCCACGCCGTTGAACTGCGCCCGGGCGGCGGTGCCAAGATGGCTCGCTCCGCCGGTGCATCGGTTCAGCTGGTTGCAAAGGAAGGCCGCTTCGCCCAGCTGCGTCTGCCTTCCGGCGAAATCCGCAACGTCGACGTCCGCTGCCGCGCCACTATCGGCGAGGTCGGCAACGCCGAGCAGTCCAACATCAACTGGGGCAAGGCCGGCCGCATGCGCTGGAAGGGCGTTCGCCCGACCGTCCGCGGTGTCGCCATGAACCCGGTTGACCACCCGCATGGTGGTGGCGAAGGCAAGACCAGTGGTGGACGCCACCCGGTTAACCCGAACGGTAAGCCCGAGGGCCGTACCCGCCGTCCCAACAAAGAGAGCGACAAGCTTATTGTGCGTCGCCGTCGTTCCGGCAAGAACAAGCGATAGGAGCCTGGAAACATGCCACGCAGCCTGAAGAAAGGCCCCTTCGTCGACCAGCACCTCTTCCTTAAGGTGCAGGCCGAAAACGAGAAGGGCACCAAGAACGTCATCAAGACGTGGTCCCGCCGCTCGATGATCATCCCCGACATGCTCGGGCACACGATCGCCGTGCACGACGGACGCAAGCACATTCCGGTGTTTGTCACCGAGTCGATGGTCGGGCACAAGCTCGGCGAATTCGCTCTGACGCGTACATTCCGCGGCCATGTGAAGGACGACCGCAAGGGCAAGCGCCGCTAGGCGCTGCTCTTTCGGCAGAAGACGAGAGAAGGAAAGCAATGGAAGCCAAGGCAATTGCGCGTCATATCCGCGTAACGCCTATGAAGGCCCGGCGCGTCGTCAACCTTGTTCGTGGCAAGCAAGCGAATGAGGCATTGGCAATTCTGAAGTTTGCCCCCCAGGCAGCTTCGGAGCCGGTATTCAAGGTAGTTCAGTCGGCAATGGCCAACGCACGAGTCCTCGCGGACCGTGACGGCGTGGCCTTCGACGAAGGTGACCTCTACATCAGCGAAGCATTCGTTGACGAAGGACCCACCATGAAGCGGTTCCAGCCGCGGGCCCAGGGCCGCGCCTACCGCATCAACAAGCGGACCAGCCACGTCACCGTGGTAGTCGCAACCCCCGAGAACGAGGAGGACCGTTAAGTGGGACAGAAGGTAAACCCGCACGGGTTCCGACTCGGCATCACCACTGACCACGTTTCGCACTGGTTTGCTGACAGCAACAAGCCGGGCCAGCGTTACAAGGACTTCGTCCGCGAGGACATCAAGATCCGTCAGCTGATGTCCACCGGCATGGACCGCGCCGGCATCGCCAAGGTTGAGATCGAGCGCACCCGCGACCGTGTCCGTGTGGATATCCACACCGCACGTCCGGGTATCGTGATCGGCCGCCGCGGCGCTGAAGCGGACCGCATCCGCGGCGAGCTCGAAAAGCTCACCGGCAAGCAGGTCCAGCTGAACATCCTCGAGGTCAAGAACCCCGAGATGGAAGCACAGCTGGTTGCCCAGGGTGTTGCAGAGCAGCTCTCTTCCCGCGTGGCTTTCCGCCGTGCGATGAAGAAGGCCATCCAGTCCGCACAGCGTGCAGGCGCCAAGGGTATCCGTATCCAGTGCTCCGGCCGACTGGGCGGCGCTGAAATGAGCCGTTCGGAGTTCTACCGCGAAGGCCGTGTGCCCCTGCACACCCTGCGCGCGAACATCGACTACGGCTTCTTCGAAGCCAAGACCACCTTCGGCCGCATCGGCGTGAAGGTTTGGATCTACAAGGGCGACGTCACTTCCAAGGAACTGGCTGCACAGCAGGCTGCTGCACCGTCCCGCGGACGTTCCAACGACCGTCCGGGCCGCGGCCCGGCCGACCGCGGGGACCGTCGTCGTCGTAACGACCGCGGCGACAAGGCCGCCGCGCCTGCTGCAGAGGCTCCGGCCGCTGAGGCAGCTGCCCCCGCAGCAGAAGGAGGACAGGCTTAAATGCTTATCCCACGTCGAGTCAAGTACCGCAAGCAGCACCACCCGGGTCGTTCCGGCGCTGCAACCGGTGGCACCGCTGTCAGCTTCGGTGAATGGGGTATCCAGGCTCTCACGCCTGCGTACGTAACCAACCGCCAGATTGAAGCTGCACGTATTGCCATGACGCGCCACATCAAGCGCGGCGGCAAGGTCTGGATCAACATCTACCCGGACCGTCCGCTGACGAAGAAGCCGGCCGAAACCCGCATGGGTTCCGGTAAGGGTTCGCCGGAGTGGTGGGTTGCAAACGTCAAGCCGGGGCGGGTTCTGTTCGAACTCTCCGGTGTTTCCGAAGAGGTAGCTCGCGAGGCACTGCGCCTGGCGATCCATAAGCTGCCGTTGAAGGCACGCATTGTGCGTCGCGAGGGTGGTGAATAGCAATGGCTATCGGTTCAAAGGAACTTGCAACTGATCAGCTGGACGGGTTCGACAACGAGCGTCTCGTTGAAGAACTTCGCAAGGCTAAGGAGGAGCTGTTCAACCTCCGCTTCCAGTCCGCCACCGGGCAGCTGGAGAACAACGGACGGCTCCGTGCCGTAAAGCGCGACATCGCCCGCATCTACACGGTGCTCCGCGAGCGTGAACTGGGAATTCGTCCCGAGGCAGCTGCTCCCGTTGAGGAAGCAGCCCCCGAGAAGAAGAAGTCCAAGAAGAAGGCTGCGGAGTCCGAAGCTGCGGTTGCCGAGGATGATGCCAAATGAGCGAAAACAAGAATGAGGCAGCAGTGACAACTGACGCAAACGGAGCCGATGCCCGCGGGTACCGGAAGACCGCTCGCGGCTACGTGGTCTCCGACAAGATGGACAAGACCATCGTCGTCGAGGTCGAAGACCGCGTGAAGCACGCACTGTACGGCAAGGTTCTTCGCCGCACCGAGAAGCGCAAGGCCCATGACGAGCAGAACGCTGCCGGCATTGGTGACCTGGTGCTGATCGCCGAGACCCGCCCGCTTTCCGCTACCAAGCGGTGGCGCCTGGTGGAGATCATCGAAAAGGCCAAGTAGCCAAACGCCGCAAGGCAACAGCTGCAAAGCACAAAACAGGCCGGAGCGTGTGCCGGGGGAGAGGCTTTAGGGCAGATCCTTCGGCACACAGGCGCCGTCCACAGCGTCAGGGCCCCGGCGGCGAAATCATGCGATTTCGTTTCCGGGGCCTTTTCGCGGTAAACTTGAAATCTTGTCTGTGTGGTGCGGAAGCATGTCCTCTTTCGGATGCCCTTCCTCACCGCCGAATAAGGCAAAAGCCCGATAATCTTGTTCAGCATGGTGCTGCGGCTTGCGCTGCAGAGCGGCCCGTAGGGGCCGGTGCTGAGTACCAGTATTACGGGGTCCACCCATATCCGTTCCGCAAGGCTCAGGAAGACTGAGAACCAGCGCGACGACAGGAGTAATAAGTGATTCAGCAGGAGTCGCGACTGAAGGTCGCCGACAACACGGGTGCCAAGGAAATCTTGACCATCCGCGTTCTCGGTGGATCCGGCCGTCGCTACGCAGGCATTGGCGACACCATTGTTGCCACCGTCAAGGACGCAATTCCCGGCGGCAACGTCAAGAAGGGCGATGTGGTCAAGGCCGTCATCGTCCGTACCAAGAAGGAACGCCGCCGCCAGGACGGTTCCTACATCAAGTTCGATGAGAACGCTGCAGTGATCTTGAAGAACGACGGTGACCCCCGCGGTACCCGTATCTTCGGCCCGGTCGGCCGCGAACTTCGCGACAAGAAGTTCATGAAGATCATTTCGCTGGCTCCGGAGGTGCTGTAGATCATGGCAAAGATCAAGAAGGGTGACCTGGTTCAGGTCATCACCGGTGCCAAGGCTGAGCGCGGCGGAGACCGCGGCAAGCAGGGCAAGGTTCTGAAGGTTTTCCCCGAGACCAACCGCGTGCTCGTTGAGGGCATCAACCGCGTCACCAAGCACACCAAGGTTGGCCAGTCCTCCCGTGGTTCCAAGACCGGAGGCATCGAGGTTGTTGAGGCCCCGATCCACGTTTCGAACGTGGCCGTCGTGGATCCCGAGACGAAGAAGCCCACCCGTGTTGGCTACCGCACCGAAACCGTCGAAAAGGACGGCCGGACCCGCACTGTGCGAATCCGCGTCGCCAAGGGCTCTGGGAAGGACCTCTAATGACTGAGACTGTCACCAAGATCGTTCCCCGTCTGAAGACCCGCTACGCAGCGGAAATCAAGCAGACTCTGCAGGACGAATTCAACTACGCAAACGTCAACCAGGTTCCGCGCCTCGTCAAGGTCGTCGTGAACATGGGTGTTGGAGATGCCGCCAAGGACTCCAAGCTCATTGATGGTGCTGTACGCGACCTGACGGCCATCACCGGCCAGAAGCCGCAGATCACCAAGGCACGCAAGTCGATCGCACAGTTCAAGCTGCGCGAAGGCATGCCGATCGGTGCGCACGCTACGCTGCGCGGCGACCGCATGTGGGAGTTCGTAGACCGCCTGGTCACCCTGGCGCTCCCGCGTATCCGCGACTTCCGCGGCCTCAGCGGCAAGCAGTTCGACGGCAACGGCAACTACACGTTCGGTCTCACCGAGCAGTCGATGTTCCACGAAATCGATCAGGACAAGATCGACCGCGTTCGCGGTATGGACATCACCGTGGTTACCACCGCAAAGACCGATGACGAGGGACGCGCGCTTCTGAAGGCGCTCGGCTTCCCGTTCAAATCCGAAGACTAATTACTACGTAAAAGGTCTGTTGCTTAACGCAGGGCACGCTCCGCGCCGAGCAGCAGAAACCGTTACGAGGGAGGGCTAGAGCCCACATGACAATGACAGATCCTGTCGCAGACATGCTTACGCGTCTGCGCAACGCAAACTCGGCATACCACGACACAGTGTCCATGCCGTACAGCAAGCTCAAGGCACGCGTTGCCGACATCCTGAAGGCCGAGGGTTACATCGCCGGTTGGAAGGAAGAAGAGGCACAGGTTGGCAAGACGCTGACCCTGGACCTCAAGTTCGGTCCGAACCGCGAGCGTTCAATCGCCGGCGTACGCCGCATCTCCAAGCCGGGCCTGCGTGTATACGCAAAGTCCACCAACCTGCCGCGAGTTCTCGGTGGGCTGGGTATCGCCATCCTGTCGACGTCGTCAGGCCTGCTGACCGACCGCCAGGCCGCCAAGAAGGGTGTGGGTGGGGAAGTCCTCGCCTACGTCTGGTAGCAGGGAAGGGAAAGAATAATGTCACGTATTGGACGTCTGCCCATCTCTGTCCCCGCCGGTGTCGAGATTGCCATTGATGGCAACACCGTCACGGTCAAGGGTTCCAAGGGCGAGCTGAGCCACGTTGTGCCCAGCCCGATCTCGGTTTCCATGGACGAGAACACCATCACCGTCGCCCGCCCCAATGACGAGCGCGAATCCCGTTCCCTCCACGGCCTGACCCGCACCCTGATCTCCAACATGATCACCGGTGTGACCGAAGGCTACAAGAAGGACCTGGAAATCGTAGGCACCGGTTACCGCGTGCAGGCCAAGGGCTCGGACCTCGAGTTCGCCCTGGGCTACAGCCACCCGGTTTCCGTGAAGGCTCCGGAGGGTATCACGCTCACCGTTACGGGCCCCACGAAGCTCACCGTTTCCGGCATTGACAAGCAGCAGGTCGGCGAGGTTTCCGCCAACATCCGCAAGCTGCGCAAGCCTGACCCCTACAAGGGCAAGGGCATTCGTTACGCCGGCGAGATTGTCCGCCGCAAGGTCGGAAAGGCTGGTAAGTAATCATGGCCATCAGCATCAATAAGAAGCGCAATTCCAAGAGCAAGTCCGCTTCCCGGAGCCGCCGCCAGCTGCGGATCCGCAAGCGCATTGCCGGCACCGCGGCTCGTCCGCGCCTGGTCGTCAACCGCTCTGCCCGCCACGTATTCGTCCAGGTTGTCGATGACAGCCGCGGCGTAACCGTTGCATCCGCGTCCACCATGGAAGCAGACCTGCGTTCCATGGAGGGCGACAAGACCGCCAAGTCCAAGCGCGTCGGCGAGCTCGTTGCCGAACGTGCCAAGGCTGCCGGCGTCGAAGCCGTGGTGTTTGACCGCGGCGGCAACCGCTACCACGGCCGCATCGCGGCTGTCGCAGACGGCGCACGCGAAGGTGGGCTGGCACTGTGACCGAGGCAAACAAGGAAAAGGAAAATCAGGTGACTGAAGCTACATCTGCTGAGGCAACTGAGACCAAGGAAACCGCTGCCGCAGGCAACGACGACCGCCGCGGCGGCCGCCGGGGCGAGCAGCGCTCCGACCGTGGAGGCCGTGACCGCGGCGGACGCGGCGGACGCGACGGCGGACGCAATGATGACAAGGACAAGTTCATTGAACGCGTCGTGACCATCAACCGCGTCGCCAAGGTGGTCAAGGGTGGTCGTCGCTTCAGCTTCACCGCCCTGGTTGTTGTCGGTGACGGCAACGGCATGGTCGGCGTTGGCTACGGCAAGGCAAAGGAAGTTCCCTCGGCTATCGCCAAGGCAGTCGAGGAAGCGAAGAAGTCCTTCTTCCGCGTTCCCCGCATTGCCGGCACCGTCCCGCACCTGGTGCAGGGCGAGGCAGCCGCAGGCGTCGTCCTGCTCCGTCCGGCTTCCCCGGGTACCGGTGTTATCGCCGGTGGTCCGGTTCGTGCCATCCTCGAGTGCGCCGGTATCCACGACGTGCTTTCCAAGTCGCTGGGTTCCTCCAACGCGATCAACATCGTGCACGCCACGGTTGACGCGCTGAAGCGCCTCGAAGAGCCCCAGGCCGTGGCTGCCCGCCGTGGCCTGCCGCTGGACGAAGTTGCTCCCGCTGCGATGATCCGCAACATGCAGAAGGCTGGTGCATGATGACTACTCCGAAGCGCGTTGCCGTCAGCTCGGCACAGCTGGAAATCACCCAGATTAAGTCCACCATCGGTGGTAAGCAGAATCAGCGCGACACGCTGCGTTCACTCGGCCTGAAGCACATCGGCGACACCGTCGTCCGCAGTGCAGATGCCGTGACCGTTGGCATGATCAACACGGTTCCGCACCTCGTGAAGGTTGAGGAGGCGAAGTAAAATGGCCGAAGATAACAAGGCTCTGAAGGTCCACCACCTGCGTCCTGCTCCGGGTGCCAAGACGGCTAAGACCCGTGTTGGCCGCGGTGAAGGTTCCAAGGGCAAGACCGCTGGCCGCGGTACCAAGGGTACTGCCGCCCGCTACCAGGTCAAGGCCGGCTTCGCGGGCGGGCAGCTGCCGCTGCACATGCGCCTGCCGAAGCTGCGCGGCTTCAAGAACCCGTTCAAGGTCGAGTTCCAGGTTGTGAACCTGGACAAGATCTCCGAACTGTTCCCCGAAGGAGGCGAGGTCACCGTTGAGGCCCTCGTTGCCAAGGGTGCCGTGCGCAAGAACCAGCCCGTCAAGGTGCTCGGCACCGGTGACATCACCGTCAAGGTCAATGTCACGGCGGATGCGTTCTCTGCAAGCGCCGCTGAAAAGATCGCTGCAGCAGGCGGATCGACCACGGCGCTCTAAGCACCGTGTTCTTCCGCGCACTCACCGAGCTGCCGGTCCCGGGATTCCCGGGTGCCGGCAGCCGGTTGTGCGCCAAGCAGCATGACACTAAGCTCCCGGCAGGCCTTCAAAGGGCCGGCCGGGGGCTTGGTGCCTTTAACGCTCCCGCCGCTGTTATGTTCAATAACGCAACAGCGGCCCTGAGCGGATAGACTCAGGTTTTGTTCGGGTCCCGCCGGGACTCACTTCCACACTTTTCTTCAGGAGGACGCTTGCTTAGCGCTATTGGCCGGGCTTTCCGGACGCCAGACCTGCGACGCAAGCTGTTGTTTACGCTGGGAATCATCACTATCTTCCGCATGGGTGCTTTTATCCCGGCCCCGGGTGTTGACTACGGCAATGTGCAGCAGTGCTTGGCTCTTGGTGCCACCTCGGGTGGCCTTTACGAGTTCGTAAACCTCTTCAGCGGCGGCGCCCTGCTGCAGGTCTCAGTCTTTGCCCTCGGCATCATGCCGTACATCACCGCCAGCATCATCGTGCAGCTGCTGCGCGTCGTGATCCCGCACTTCCAGGCACTGTATGAGGAAGGCCAGCAGGGACAGTCAACACTTACGCAGTACACCCGCTACCTGACTATCGCCCTGGGCCTGCTGAACGCAACCACCGTGGTCTCCCTGGCCCGTTCCGGCGCGCTGTTCAACAACCAGTGCTCGGTGCCGATCATCCCGGATGACAACATCATCACCATCCTGCTGCTGATCATCACCCTGACTGCCGGCACCGGCCTGATCATGTGGATGGGCGAGCTGGTGACGGAGAAGGGCGTCGGCAACGGCATGTCCCTGCTCATCTTCACCTCGATCGTCGCGAGCTTCCCCAGCGCCCTCGGCGCCATCCTGACCGCCCAGGGCTGGACCATCTTCCTCGGCGTGATCGCCATCGGCATCGTCACCGTCGCGCTCGTGATCTTCGTGGAGCAGTCCCAGCGCCGCGTCCCCGTGCAGTACGCCAAGCGCATGGTGGGTCGGCGCACGGTCGGCGGCACGAACACCTACATCCCGATCAAGGTCAACATGGCCGGCGTGATTCCCGTGATCTTTGCGTCCTCCATGCTTTACCTGCCGTCGCTGCTGGCCCAGTTCAACACTCCCTCGGACGGATCTGCTCCGCCGGAATGGGTTGTCTGGATCAACAACTACCTGACGTCGGGTGACCACCCGCTGTACATGGCCGTGTATTTCCTGATGATCGTGTTCTTCACCTACTTCTACGTGTCGATCACCTTCAACCCCGAGGAAGTCTCGGAAAACATGAAGAAGTACGGCGGGTTCATCCCCGGCATCCGTGCCGGCCGCCCCACCGCCGAATACCTGCAGTACGTGCTTTCCCGCATCACCCTGCCCGGCGCCATGTATTTGGGCATTGTTGCCCTCATTCCGCTGATTGCCCTGGTGCTGGTCGGGGCAAACCAGAACTTCCCGTTCGGCGGAACCTCGATCCTCATCATGGTTGGTGTGGGACTCGAGACGGTCAAACAAATTGACGCGCAGCTCCAGCAGCGTCACTACGAAGGGTTATTGCGATGACACGTCTGCTCATTATTGGGCCCCCAGGTGCCGGCAAGGGAACACAGGCAACGCGTATTTCCGAACGGCTCGGTGTCAGCGCCATCTCCACCGGAGACATCTTCCGGCACAACGTGAAGAACCTGACCCCGCTTGGCATCGAAGCCAAGAAGTACATCGACGCCGGTAACTTCGTTCCGGACGAGGTCACCAACAACATGGTGCGTTCCCGCCTGCAGGAAGAAGATGTCCAGGACGGGTTTCTCCTGGACGGGTACCCGCGCACCGTGGCGCAGGTTGAGGAACTCGATGACATCCTCGCTGCCGGCGGCGACAGCCTGGATGCTGTGCTCCTGCTGACCGCCGATGACGAGGAACTGGTTTCCCGCCTTCTGCGCCGTGCTGAAATCGAAGGCCGCGCTGACGACAACGAGGAAGTCATTCGTCACCGGCTGGAGCTGTACAAGCAGCAGACCGCCGACGTCGTAGCCCGCTACGAGGACCGGGGAATCGTGACCCGCGTGAACGGCCTCGGAGACATCGATGAAGTCACCGAGCGCGTCATGCAGGCACTCAAGCAGACCAGCTAAACAGATAGAAGGCGAGACGTTGGCCCAGCCGCGGATCCAGTACAAGACAAACGCGCAGATGCGCACCATGCGCGAGGCAGGCCTCGTGCTCATCAAGGCACTGGACGCGGCGGTAGCCGCTGCGCGTCCCGGCATCACCACGGCGGAGATCGACAGGGTCTTCGCCGGGGTGCTGGCCGAGGCGGGCGCGACGTCGAACTTCCTGGGGTACTACGATTTCCCGGCCACCATCTGCACCTCGGTCAACGAGGAAGTAGTGCACGGCATCCCGGGCACCAGGGTGCTGGCCGACGGGGATATCATCTCGATCGACGGCGGTGCCGTCGTGGACGGCTGGCACTCCGACTCTGCGCGGACCGTCATCGTCGGCACTGCTGATCCGGAAGACCAGCGGCTGTCCGACGTCACCGAGAACGCCATGTGGCACGGTATCGCAGCTGCTGCCAAGGGCAGGTTCATCGGTGACATCGGTGCCGCGATCGACGATTACGTCAGTTCCGTTCCTGGAAAGCCGCTGGGCATCCTCGAGGATTACGTAGGCCACGGTATCGGCTCGGAAATGCATCAGGCCCCGGATGTGCTCAACTACCGGACCAGCCACCGCGGTCCCAAGCTGAAGCCGGGTATGTGCCTGGCCATCGAACCGATGCTGGTGCGCGGAGGCATTGAGACCGTGACGCTGGAAGATGACTGGACCGTAGTGACTACCGACGGCGCCAGGTCCTGCCAGTGGGAACACACCGTGGCGATCCACGACAAAGGAATTTGGGTGCTCACGGCTCCCGACGGCGGTGCCTCGCGGCTCGCGCCGCTAGGCGTCACACCGGTGCCTGTTCCCTGACGCCGGCTCTGCCGGCACCCCCACCGGGTGCCTGACCGAAAGGCCCGTCCTGCCCACCGGCAGGACGGGCCTTTCGGCTCTCCGGGCCTTTCCCAGGCACAGCCGGTTACCCAGCACGTCTTATCCTGGCACGGCCGAGTATTCGGGCACCGCCGGTGCGAAACGCCGCTGCGCCGGGCCCCGGTACCACTGGAGGCAGAAAATGATCATAACGGCGAGCTCCACGGCACCCCCGGCGTAGTACATTGCCATGGCTCCGGCCTCTGCTTCATCCGCTGGAATGCCCGCGGGAGGCTGGGCATAGAGGGACTTTGCCAGGACGTTGTGCGCGGCGGCGGTAAGGAGCAGGACCCCGGCCCGCAACGGCAGGCCCGCCCGGTGCGGGTTGGGGTCGCGTCCAATCAGTGCTGCCGTCCACAGGTACCCTGCCGCCACCAGGTGGAATGTGATGATCCAGTGCACGGGCGCGTGGGTACGCATGGCGTCAAAGAGGGGAGTGCGGAACATCAGGTACATGCCGCCGATGTTGAGCACCGCTGCGGCAAGGGGCCCGGAGAGTATTCGGGCCGGGGTGCTGCGCAGGATCCTCACGGTGCGCAGGGCTGGAATCCGGTCCATGGACCGCAGCGCGAGGGTAACGGGACGGGCAAGCACCAGGAGCACCGGAACCACCATCCCTGCCACAACGTGGGAAAGGGACAGGACGGTGAAGCTGCGGTGCGCGAGGCCGGGCAGCGGACCCAGGATGGTCAGCACGGCAAGAGCCACACCCAGGATAAACACCGCGGTGCGGCGCTTCGGCCAGCCGCGTGCCCTTCGCGAGCAGGCGCCGGCCACATAGGCAGCGGTCGCTGCGACTGCAGGGATCAGGAAGAACGCCTCGGCCGGGAACGTCCCCCCTGAATGGTCCATCAGCGCCGTGGATCGGACGGACGGGTGCGGAACAGCAGGAATATGCCCGCGCCGATCATCAGCACCGCGGCACTGTTCCACGCCAGGTCGTAGGGGAGAACTTCAACGTCGTAACGGATCTGGTGCAGGGTCAGCAGCTTGTGCTGGACGGTGCCGTCGTAGAGCTGGAAGGCTCCGGTGCCGAGCAGGACCGCTCCGGTCCACCGAACGGGGATGAATACATCGTGCCGGCGCAGGTCCGCGAAGAGGAACAGGCCGGCGACGACGGCGAACCACCCAAAGGCGTGGAACAGGCCGTCCGAGAACAGACCCGCCGACGCGGTGGACTTGTCGTAGAAGTGGTGCCATTGCAGCAGCTGGTGGAAGACCACTTCGTCGACGAATGCGGCAATGCCGATACCAACCAGGACTCCGGAGAGCACGTTCCTGCGGGCGGGCCTCAGCACTTCGGCACGTGGGGAGCTCATGAACCCGACCCTAGCAAATGTGCGCTGGACGGACCCGGCGTCACAAAGTGAACGCTCCCTTAACCCCTGTTGAAAGCACTTCCAACGGACGCTGAAGCCTTCGCTGCCCGGCCGGATACGGAGGCTGCGACCGGTTCAGGAAATCTACGCTGGAGGCGTCACCCAGCTCCCGACGAAGGTCTCACCTGTTATGTCTTCAACTATCTTGTCCCCGCCGGGGCATGGCCCCTCCCCGAGGCCGGGCTCCCCTTCCGCGGCGGCGGACTCCCCGCGTGCACGGGCCAGGCCCAGACCAGCAGGACGGCGCAGGGGCAGGCCCTCCAACTGGCTGCTGTTCGCGCTGCTGGCGGGCCCCAACATCGCCCTGCTGCTGGTCTTTACGTACAAGCCGCTGCTCCAGTCGCTGTACTACTCCACGCTCCAGTGGAACATCGGCTCGGCGATCGCGCGCCCGGTCGGCCTCCGCAACTACACCGACTGGTTTACTGCGCCCGGCACGCCGCAGATCGTCACGGTGACCGTGGTTTTCACCCTGGCAACCGTTGGCGGCGGGATGATCATCGGGCTCGCCCTGGCACTGCTCCTGAACAGCAAACTGAAACTGAAGGGGGCGGCACGCACCATCGTCGTCGCGCCCTACGTGCTCTCCGGCGTCGCCGTCGGGCTGCTGTGGCTGTTCGTCTTCGATCCGAATTTCGGCATCACCTCGGCGGTGCTGCAGGGCCTCGGAATGTCCTCGCCGGACTGGTACAACGACCCGGGGTACGCCCTGGCAATGGTCATCATCGTCTACCTCTGGAAAAACGTGGGGTATGTGGCCCTCATTTATCTGGCGGGCCTGCAGGCAATTCCCAGGGACCTGCTGGAAGCCGCGTCCCTGGACGGGGCAGGACGGATCCGCACGCTGCTGGGGATCACCCTGCCGCTGCTGGGGCCCACCACCTTCTTCCTCTCGGTGACGACGCTGCTTAGCTCGCTGCAGTCCTTCGACATCATCCAGGCGATGACCAAAGGCGGGCCGCTCGAAGGAACCACCACCATGATGTACCAGATCTACCAGCAGGGTTTCGTGGCGGGAACCGCCGGATACTCCTCGGCGATTGCCACCATCCTGTTCCTGGTGCTCCTGGCCGTAACGCTCCTGCAGCTCAAATTCGTTGAACGGAAGGTGCACTACTCGTGAGCACCGCAGTGCCCTCTCTCCAGCAGTCCGCGAAGCCGGGGTCCCGTGGCCGCCCACCGCGAAACCACGCCCCGGGGGGATACCTGTGGATGTTCGCGGCCGTGGCGGTGATGATCCTGCCGCTGGTCTGGATGCTGCTGGCCAGCTTCAAGGAACCGGAAGAAATCTACACGGTACCGATCCAGTGGCTTCCCGCAGGCTGGGACCTGTCCAACTATGCCCAGGCCCTGGAACGTGTTCCGTTCGGCTCTTTCTTCGCGAACTCGCTGCTCGTCACGCTCATCGGCGCCGGCCTGAAGATATTCCTCGGCCTGACCACCGCCTACGCCCTCGTGTTTGTGGACGTGCCCTTCAAGAAGGTGTTTTTCGCCGTCGTTGTCTTTGCCCTGCTCGTTCCGCAGCAGATCGTGATTATTCCCAACTACACCCTGGTGGCCGAGCTGGGCTGGCTCAACACCTACCAGGGGATCATCCTGCCCGGACTTGCCAGTGCCTTTGGCACGTTCCTGTTCCGCCAGCACTTCCTCTCGCTGCCGGCGTCGGTGATGGAGGCTGCGGTGCTCGACGGCGCCGGGCACCTCCGGCGGCTGTTCCAGTTCGTGGTCCCGATGTCAGCGCCCACCATCGCCGCCGTAGCGCTGGTCTCCGTCGTCAACGAGTGGAACGAGTACCTGTGGCCGCTGCTGGTGGTGGACCGGGCCGAAATGATGACCCTCCCCGTCGGCCTGACCCTCCTGCAGAACAACGACGGCGTCACCAACTGGGGAGTGCTCATGGCCGGAACCGTGCTGGTCACCGTCCCCGTCCTAGCCCTGTTTTTCGTCCTCCAGCGGCGGATCGTCTCCGGCCTGACCGCCGGAGCGGTGACCGGCTGACCAAACCGGCACCACCGCTTCCCCAACCAACATGCTCGAAGAACCCAACCCGAAGGAAATCATGAAGAACCGTTCTGCCTCCCGCCTTGCCTCCGGCACTTCGGCTGTCCCCGCGGGCCTCAGCCGCCGGAACCTCTTGACCCTCGCCGGCATCCTCGGCGGTTCCGCCGCCCTGGCTGCCTGCGGCGGTCCGTCCACCGCCGGTACCGGGGGAGCAGTGGAAAAGGCAGGGACTGACTGGGCCTCCGTCACGCCGGCCGGCAGGATTACCTGGTGGTCCAACCACCCTGGAGCTTCGAAGCCCATTGAAGAGGAACTGATCCGCCGGTTCACCGCTGAGACCGGCATCGAGGTGGACCTGGTAACTGCGGGTGCGAACTACGACGAGGTTGCGCAGCGGTTCCAGGCCTCGGCCGGAACCAACAACGTCCCGGACCTCGTCGGCGCCAGCGACGTCTGGTGGTTCCGGTACATGATCAACGGGCAGATCCTTCCCGTGGACGATGTGGCTGCCCACCTGGGAATCGACACGGCCGACTACAACACCGGCCTGTACAACGACTACGAGTTCGACGGCAGCCACTGGGCCTTCCCATATGCCCGTTCCACACCGCTCTTCTACTACAACCGCACCCTGTTCAAGGCCGCCGGGCTGCCCGACCGGGCGCCGAAAACCTGGGACGAGTACACCTCCTGGGCCCCGGCCCTCGCGGCGGCCAACGGCGGCGCGGTGCCCATGGCGCTGGGCTCGGACACCTCCTGGTCCGCCTGGTGGTTCTGCAACATCATGTGGGGACTCGGCGGACAGTACTCAAAAGAATGGACGCTGACACTGGATGATCCCAAGACGCTCGAAGCCGGGGAGTTCCTCCGCCGAATGATCCACCGGGACCAGACAGTTGCGGTTTCGGCCGCCGACTACGTCGCGGACTTCACCGCGGCCGTGAGCTCCTGCACCATCGCTTCCACGGGCTCACTCAGCGGGATCATGGAGGCGGCGAAGTTCGACGTCGGCACGGGGTTCCTGCCGGAAGGTCCGGCCGGTCCCGGCTGCCCCACCGGAGGCACCGGCATAGCGATCGCGGCCGAGAAGTCTCCGGAGCAGCAGCTTGCGGCGGCCATGTTCCTTCAGTTCATCGGCGAACCCGAGCAAACCGCGTACTTTTCCGCGAACACCGGCTACATGCCGGTTCGGACCTCGGCCGCGGACAGTGACGAAATGCAGGCCGTCTACGCCAAGGCACCCCAGTTCCGCACCGCCGTCGACCAGCTCGCCGCCACCCGGGTGCAGGACTGGGCACGTTCCTTCGTTCCCTCGGGGGACCAGCACTTGACCACGGCCCTGGAGAAGATCATGCTTCAGGACACACCCGCAGCGGAGGCCTTAGCGGCGGCAGCTGACGCCATCGCCAAGTCATTCGAACAGAACGTTGAGCCCTACCTGTGAACCTGCTGAACATAGCGCACCGCGGAAACTCATCCCGCGCACCCGAAAACACCCTCGCCGCCTTCGCATCAGCGGCCGCCGCCGGGGCCGGGATGATCGAAACCGACCTGCAGCTCAGCGCGGACGGGACAATCGTGCTCATCCACGATGAAACACTGGACCGCACCGGCGGGCGGAACGGACGGGTAGCGGAACTGTCCGGCGCCGCGCTGCGCGAGGCAGACGCCGGCAGCTGGTTCTCCTCCGAATACGCGGGGGAGGGCATACCGGACCTGGAAGACCTGGCCCGCTTTGCCTCTGCCAACCCGCAGCTGCGCTGGCTGCTGGAGTTCAAGGGGGAGTGGACCCCGGAACAGGCCGGCGTCGCCGCGCGCACTTTGAGGGAAACCGGGATCGCCGGCCGCTGCGTGCTTCAGGGTTTCTCCCGGCACACCGTGCGGAGCCTGTACGAGGCCGCGCCGGACATAGACCGTGGCCTGCTTATCGTGGCTGCGCCGGCACCTGCACGGCAGGAACCCCTGCTGGAGTTTCTTGCGGAGACCGCAAGCTCGTACTGCAACCCCCACGGCGGGGTATTGCGGGCATCCCCGAACCTGGTCCCGATGCTGCATGCCGCGGGCGTTCAAGTTCTCGTGTGGACCCTGAATGAAGCAGGGCAGTGGACGGAGGCCGCCGGGGCAGGCGTGGACGGGATCATCACCGACCGCCCCGGGGAGCTTGCTGCGTGGTCCGGGACGGACGCCTAAACCACGACACCGCCTGCCGCGGCCGGAACCGGCCTGAAGGATTTAACATAATCGGAGCTGTGCCGTAGAGTTATCTGTTGGTTGTCTCTACATTCGTGCCCTTTTCCATCCGCCTCCACGCGGGCTGGGACGGGGTTCGGCGAGAGAGGCCATCAAACACCAAAAACCGCTGCCCAAGCCAAATTGGGGCGGCACAGACGTTAGCGGAGGATATGGCCAAGAAAGACGGCGTCATAGAGATTGAGGGCTCGGTCAACGAAGCCCTGCCCAACGCGATGTTCCGCGTTGAGCTGGCCAATGGCCACATTGTGCTCGCACACATCTCGGGAAAGATGCGTCAACACTACATTCGCATCCTCCCCGGAGACCGCGTTGTGGTGGAACTTAGCCCGTACGACCTCACCCGGGGCCGTATCGTCTACCGCTACAAGTAACAACCAAGGCTCCGGTTCACTCCTCCGGGAGGGAACTGGAGTTCAACCCTGCAACCACGCAAAGGAAAACCATGAAGGTCCAGCCGAGCGTCAAGCAGATCTGCGATAAGTGCAAGGTGATTCGCCGTAACGGCCGAGTCATGGTGATCTGCGAGAACCCGCGCCACAAGCAGCGCCAGGGCTAACCAGCGGCTCCTGCTCCGGCCCGGTGCCGGAGCGCGCTCAGCCCACGCGTAGTAATTGAATATGAGCAGTACAGCGTCTGATACGCGTGACGCACACCCCCGGTACGGAGGCCGGGGACCTGGCAACAGGGACGTACTGCTTCAGACCTCCGGTAACACCAAAGGAGAACCGCCAATATGGCACGTCTCGCCGGCGTAGACATTCCCCGCGAAAAGCGGGTTGTCATTGCGCTTACCTACATCTACGGCGTGGGCAAGACCCGTGCAGAGCAGACCCTGGCAGAGACCGGCATCAGCCCGGATACTCGCGTCAAGGACCTCACCGACGCTGAACTCGTTCAGCTGCGTGACTACATCGAGGGCAACTTCAAGGTTGAGGGTGACCTCCGCCGCGAGGTAGCAGCCGACATCCGCCGCAAGGTCGAGATTGGCAGCTACCAGGGCATCCGCCACCGCCGCGGCATGCCTGTCCATGGCCAGCGCACCAAGACCAACGCTCGTACCCGCAAGGGCCCGAAGCGCACGGTTGCCGGTAAGAAGAAGGCCGGCCGCTAAATAACGCGGTCCAGGCCATGACCTGCACAGCCAGGTCACCTAAACCAAACTCTTTGTAGGAGAAGTAATGCCCCCCAAGACTCGTGGAGCGGTACGCAAGCCGCGTCGCAAGGATAAGAAGAATATCGCGCTGGGCCAGGCGCATATCAAGAGCACTTTCAACAACACCATCGTGTCCATTACGGACCCGACCGGTGCTGTCATCTCATGGGCTTCCGCCGGTGAGGTTGGCTTCAAGGGCTCCCGTAAGTCCACCCCGTTCGCTGCGCAGATGGCTGCTGAAGCCGCTGCCAAGCGCGCACAGGAGCACGGCGTCCGCAAGGTCGACGTCTTCGTGAAGGGTCCGGGATCCGGGCGCGAGACCGCAATCCGTTCGCTCCAGGCCACCGGCCTGGAAGTTGGCACCATCCAGGATGTCACCCCGAGCGCACACAACGGCTGCCGTCCCCCGAAGCGCCGCCGCGTCTAATTCGCATTCGTTGCCGGTGCCTGCGCCGCGTATCGGTTTCCTGCAGGGCAGGGAACCGGACGCGGCACAGGCCCGGGTGCGAGGCTGCTAGCCGTCCAAGACGCGCGCGGGGTGTCCCCGTCGTCGTCGTTTCCACCATTTGTGTTGCGTCATATAGCGGACGCTCGCTGAAAGGAAATGCAAGTGCTCATTGCACAGCGCCCCACCCTCACTGAAGAAGTAGTAGCCGACAACCGCTCCCGGTTCATCATCGAGCCGCTGGAGCCGGGCTTCGGCTACACGCTTGGCAACTCGCTTCGCCGTACGCTCCTTTCCTCCATCCCCGGTGCTGCCGTAACCAGCATCCGGATCGACGGAGTTCTGCATGAGTTCACCACCGTTCCGGGCGTTAAGGAGGATGTCACTGAGATCATCCTGAACGTCAAGAACCTCTCGGTGTCCTCCGAGCACGACGAGCCCGTCGTGGCCTACCTGCGCAAGCAGGGGCCCGGCGTCGTCACTGCCGCGGACATTGCTCCGCCGGCCGGCGTCGAGTTCCACAACCCGGATTTGCACATCGCCACCCTGAACTCGAAGGGCAAGTTCGAACTCGAACTGACCATCGAGCGTGGACGCGGCTATGTTTCCGCAAGCCAGAACAAGTCCGGCGACCAGGAGATTGGCCGTATTCCGGTTGACTCCATCTACTCGCCGGTCCTGAAGGTGACCTTCCGCGTGGAGGCCACCCGTGTCGAGCAGCGCACCGACTTCGACCGCCTGATCGTCGACGTCGAAACCAAGGATGCAATTGCACCGCGCGACGCCGTCGCCTCTGCAGGCACCACCCTGGTGGAGCTCTTCGGCCTGGCCCGCGAACTGAACACTGCAGCAGAAGGCATCGAAATCGGTCCGAGCCCCACGGACGCCGCACTGGCAGCCGACATGGCCCTGCCGATCGAGGACCTCGAGCTGACCGTGCGCTCCTACAACTGCCTCAAGCGCGAAGGCATCCACACCGTGGGTGAACTCGTAGCCCGCTCCGAGGCTGACCTGATGGACATCCGCAACTTCGGTGCGAAGTCCATCGACGAGGTGAAGGCGAAGCTGGTTGAACTGGGTCTGTCCCTGAAGGATTCCCCTCCCGGGTTTGATCTGGCCGCCCGCGCCGCAGCCATCGAAGAGGACGAGTCCGAATTCTCGGACGACGAGCTCTAAACACGCAAAATCTTGCCGTTAGTGCCAAGGAGCACTGCGCGGCACCGTTTGAGGAGAAAATGTAATGCCTACACCCACCAAGGGTAAGCGCCTCGGAGGCAGCCCGGCTCACCAGCGCCTGATGCTGGCGAACCTGGCAGCCCAGCTGTTCGAGCACAAGCAGATCACCACCACGGTGACCAAGGCCAAGCGCCTGCGCCCGTATGCCGAGCGCCTGATCACCTTCGCAAAGCGCGGAGACCTGTCTTCCCGCCGCCGCGTCCTGGCCCTGATCTCCGACAAGGGCCTCGTCCACGAGCTCTTCACCGAGATCGCGCCGGCCGTAGCACAGCGCGACGGCGGCTACACCCGCATCACCAAGATCGGCAACCGCAAGGGCGACAACGCTCCCATGGCCGTCATCGAACTGGTGCTGGAGCCGCTTTCCGCCAAGCAGTCCGTCGTGGCTGAGGCTTCCACCGCTGCTGCCGCCGCTGCTCCGGCTCCGGTTGCAGAGTCCGCCGATTCGGCTGACTCCAGCGATTCCGCCGATTCTGCTGAGTCTGCCGACTCGGCGGAATCCGCAGAGTCTGCAGACTCCGCTGACGAAGCTGCCGAGGAAACCGAAGAGAAGAAGTAATTCTCGGATTTCCGCGCTGTGCCCTTAATATTGGGGCATGACGATCGAGAGGCCCGCTGTCCCTAACCCGGACGGCGGGCCTCTTCGTATTCGGCTTGACCTTTCCTACGACGGCGCTCCGTTTGCAGGCTGGGCCACGCAGCCGGGGCTGGTGACCGTCCAGGGAACACTGGAGGTTTCACTGGCGGTGCTCTTCCGCCGTCCGGTGCGCGTTACTGTCGCAGGACGGACCGATGCCGGGGTACACGCACGCGGGCAGGTGGTGCACTTCGACGCCGCCGCTGATGAATGGACCGGCCTGGCCCGGAGTACTGACCTTCCTCCGGACGAAGCGTTCAGGCGCAGGCTGCGCGGAGTCCTGAACCGTGAGCTGACGGTACCGCTCAAGGAAGCCGGCCTGTCACGAAGGGCCGTGGAAGCCATGGCCGGCGCCATCGAGGTTCACCGGGCTTCGCTTGCCCCTGAGGGCTTCGACGCCCGGTTCTCGGCGCTGTGGCGCCGCTACAGCTACCGCATCGCCGACAACCAGCAGGGCTGGGATCCGCTGCAGCGCGGCACCACCCTGTGGCACAAGGCGGAACTGAATGAAGCAGCGATGAATGAGGCTGCTTCGGGCGTGCTTGGCGTGCAGGATTTCCTCTCCTTCTGCAAACCCCGCGAGCGTGCAACGACAGTGCGTGAACTGCAGGAGTTCACGTTTACCAGGCGAGAGGACGGCATCCTCGAAGCACGGCTGAAGGCCGATGCCTTCTGCCACAACATGGTCCGCTCCCTGATTGGCGGTTCGCTGCTGGTGGGAACGGGGGAAAGGGCCCCGGGCTGGCTGGCCGAACGGATGTTCGCCAGGGTCCGGGACTCAAAGTCCAAGCTCGCCCCGCCCCATCCGCTGGTGCTTGAAGAAGTGAAGTATCCCGGGGAGGCCGAGCTCCGCGCCCGGGCGGAAGCAACGCGGGCCCGGAGGGAATAGAATAGTCCCGGACAGTGGCATGCCTGCCGGTACTTTGACCTGACCCGGCAAGCAGGCTATTGTTTATAGTCGTTGTGCGTGTCCTACCTCGATAGGCCTATGCCCACGGGAGCGGCTCAGTTGCAGAGCCACCTGGCCCCGGGGAGATAGCCGAGATCTCAGGACCACTGGTTAATTCAGTCCTCACCTGACCATCCGGTAACGCATAGAGAAGCTGCACTGCGTATGGCATCCATGCGCAGCGCGCCACCTAAGAAGAAGAAACGAAGGCAAAAACCGTGCGTACGTACACCCCGAAGCCCGGCGACATCAACCGCCAGTGGCACGTCATTGACGCCACCGACGTTGTCCTAGGCCGTCTTGCCAGCCAGACCGCAACACTGCTGCGCGGAAAGCACAAGCCGACCTTTGCTCCCCACATGGACATGGGCGATTTCGTCATCATCATCAACGCTGAGAAGGTTGCCCTGACCGGCGCCAAGCTCGAACAGAAGCGTGCCTACCGCCACTCGGGTTTCCCGGGCGGCCTGTCCTCCGTCAACTACGCCGAACTGCTGGAGAAGAACCCGGTGCGCGCAGTTGAGAAGGCCATCCGCGGCATGCTGCCCAAGAATTCCCTTGCTGCACAGCAGATGGGCAAGCTGAAGGTGTACAAGGGTGCCGAGCACCCGCACGCCGCCCAGCAGCCCAAGACCTTCGAAATCACCCAGGTCGCCCAGTAGTTCTGGCCCGCCAACTAAGAAATAAATTCAAGGAGAATCGTGGCTCAGAACACTGAAGAGCTGAATGAAAACACCGAGGAGCTCACCAGCTACACCTCGGAATCCCCTGACGCTGCCGAATCGGCCGTTAAGGAGCGCCCGGCCCTGACCGTTGCAGGTTCCGCAGTTGGCCGCCGCAAGGAAGCAATCGCCCGCGTGCGCGTTGTTCCCGGTACCGGCAAGTGGATCGTTAACGGCCGCGAACTGGCTGACTACTTCCCGAACAAGCTGCACCAGCAGGAAGTCAACGAGCCGTTCAAGCTCCTCGACCTCGACGGCGCCTACGACGTCATCGCCCGCATCCATGGTGGCGGCGCGTCCGGCCAGGCCGGCGCACTGCGTCTCGGCGTGGCCCGCTCGCTGAACGAGATCGACCGCGAGAACAACCGCCCGGCACTGAAGAAGGCCGGCTTCCTGACTCGTGATGCCCGCGTCATCGAGCGCAAGAAGGCTGGTCTCAAGAAGGCCCGCAAGGCGCCTCAGTACTCCAAGCGCTAATTCAGCGCTACCCAAAGGGCAGGCGCCGGAGCGCCTGCCCTTTGGGGCCCTCGCGCCGAATTGGCGCTTGGCTCCACAAGCGCTAAAACGCGCCGTCCCGATCGGCAGGTGCTGGAGCGCCTGTCCTTTTGGGGCCCTCGCGCCGAATTGGCACTTGGCTCCACAAGCGCTTGTTTGGGCGGGTGGAATCAGAGGGTTTATGCGGAAGGCCCCCGGCAGTTGCCGGGGGCCTTCCGCATGCCCGGCCCTATGTAGGCCCGTTAAGAAGCAGAACCCGGGGCCTCCAGGTGTTGGAAACCAGAGTTGGAGCCGGCACAGCGGGGGCGGCCCGGAGCGGGTGCCAAGCGGGTAAGTGTGCCGCATCGGACACCGAAGGGCTGAAGTCCCAAGCCAGCGCGGGATTCCCGGACCTGTGGAAAGAAAAATACGCCCATTCGACCCGACGGGAGGGGCCGGGGGTTTCGCCGCGGACGATAATGTGGTGGCAGAATGGGCGCGGGGGTCGTGCCTGCCCCCGGCCGGGCAGCCCCCCACGTTCCCGGTTCTTCCTGGCGGCCGCATGCTTTAAGGATATTTTTATGACACGACTGTTTGGTACCGACGGGGTTCGGGGCCTGGCCAACGGACTCATTACCGCAGAGGTCGCCCTGGGACTGGCGCAAGCGGCAGCGGTGGTGCTCGGTCACCGGCAGGTGCCCGGCGGTAAGCGTCCGGTTGCAGTGGTGGCGCGGGACCCGCGTATCAGCGGCGACTTCATCTCCGCAGCCGTGGAGGCCGGACTGGCCAGTTCAGGGGTGGACGTCTTCGACGCCGGGATCCTGCCCACTCCGGCTGCAGCGTTCCTGGTAGCGGACCTTGAAGCAGACTTCGGCGTCATGATCTCCGCTTCCCACAACGCCGCACCGGATAACGGCATCAAGTTCCTGGCCCGCGGCGGGCAGAAGCTCGACGACGCACTTGAAGACGCCATCGAGGCCGAGATGCAGGTACCCAGCCTCCGGCCTACCGGAGCCGCAGTGGGACGCATCAAGCGTTTTGCGGACGCTGAGGACCGCTATGTAGTTCACCTGCTGCAGACTCTTCCCAACCGGCTTGACGGCATCAAGGTGGTGCTGGACTGCGCGCATGGTGCTGCCAGCGGCTGCTCACCCCAGGTCTTCGCAGACGCCGGGGCGGAGGTAGTTGTCATCGGCGCCGATCCTGACGGCGTCAACATCAATGACGGCTACGGATCAACGCACCTGGGGCAGCTGCAGGCCGCTGTCCTTGAGCATGGGGCGGACCTTGGCATCGCGCACGACGGCGATGCGGACCGCTGCCTCGCCGTGGACGCCGAAGGCAGCATTGTGGACGGTGACCAGATCATGGCGATCATGGCCGTAGCCATGAAAGCGTCGGGAGAACTCAAGGACGACGCCCTCGTCGCCACGGTCATGAGCAACCTTGGCCTCAAGCTGGCGCTGCGCGAGGCCGGCATCAGCATCCGCGAAACCGGGGTTGGGGACCGGTACGTGCTCGAAGCCATGCGCGAAGGCGGTTACAGCCTGGGCGGTGAGCAGTCCGGCCACGTCATCTTCTCGAAGTACGCCACCACCGGTGACGGCGTCCTGACCGGCCTGCAGCTGGCCGCTCAGCTGGCCAAGACGGGCCGCAGCCTCAAGCAGCTTGCGAGCATCATGGACAAGCTCCCACAGGTGCTCATCAACGTCAAGAACGTAGACAAGACGGCAGCGGCCACCAACGAGGCTGTCCGCCAGGCCGTCATCGATGCCCAGGAGAAGCTTGGGGAAACCGGCAGGGTCCTGCTGCGGCCGTCGGGAACCGAACCGCTGGTGCGCGTCATGGTTGAAGCGGCGGACATGGACACCGCGCAGAGCGTCGCGGCGAAACTCGCCGAGGTCGTCGAAGCTAACCTCTCGCTGAAAGCCTCTGAAGGCGCGGGAGTCTAATCCGGCCAGCCCCGGGCGGGACTAGTGCTTGGACCCGCCCGGTGCCTGGGCCGCGAGGACGTCCCGGATCTCGGTCAGCAGCATGACCTGGGGATCCGCACTCTCTTCCGGTGTTATTCCCAACCGGCGGTTCCGGCGTTCAATCATCCTGTTCATCGGCAGCACGATCACGAAGTACACGGCTGCTGCCACGAGCAGGAAGTTGACGACGGCCGTGAGCAGGAGGCCGAACTGGATTTGGTTCCCGTTGAAGTCAATCGAGGCGAAACTGTCGAAGTTCGGCGACCCGACGAGCCCGGAGATGAACGGCATAAGCACCGCGTTGACCAGGGCGTTCACAACAGTCGTGAACGCAGCACCGATGATCACGGCGACTGCCAGATCCAGCACGTTGCCCTTCAGGATGAAGTCTTTGAATCCCTTTAGCATTCCGCCAGCGTAACTGTCCGGGCCCGGGGCTTCGCACGCCGCAGGTGTCAGGTCTTGCGCAGCAGCATGCGCCGTACGGAATGGTCAGCGTCCTTGGTCAGTACCAGCTGGGCGCGGCCGCGGGTGGGAAGCACATTGGTTACCAAGTTGGGTTCGTTGATCCGCTTCCAGATATCCAGGGCAGTCTCGCGGGCTTCGTGGTCGGTGAGGGCCGCATAGCGGTGGAAGTACGATGCCGGATTGGCGAACGCACCGCTGCGCAGTGACTGGAAACGCTGGACGTACCACTCCTCTATGTAGGAGGTACGGGCGTCAACGTAGATCGAGAAGTCGAAGAAGTCGCTCAGGGCCAGGCCGGACCGGCCGTCCGGACGGGTACGGGCCGGGGCCAGCACGTTCAGCCCTTCGACGATGAGGACATCAGGGCGCCGGACCACGATTTCAGAATCGGGAACTATGTCATATGTCAGGTGTGAATACCGCGGCGCCCGCACTTCCTCCGCCCCGGACTTCACTGCGCTGACGAAACGCAGCAGGCGGCGGCGGTCGTAGCTTTCCGGGAATCCTTTGCGCTCCATGAGTCCGCGGCGCTTCAGTTCCTCGTTCGGGTACAGGAATCCGTCGGTCGTGATCAGCTCGACGTTCGGGGTGTCCGGCCAGCGCCGCAGCATCTCCCGCAGCACGCGGGCCGTGGTGGATTTGCCGACGGCGACCGAACCGGCGACGCCGATGACGAAAGGAGTGCGCCTCGTCTGCTCACCCAGGAAGGTCGTCGTGGCGCTGTGAAGTTTTCCGGCCGCTGCCACGTAGAGGTTCAGCAGCCTGGACAGCGGAAGGTAGACCTCCCGAACCTCGTCGAGGTTCAGCTGGTCACCGAGCCCCCGGAGGCGGGTGATGTCCTCCTGGTTCAGCGGGGACTCGATTTCATGGGACAGCCGCGACCAGGTTTGCCGGTCCAGCTCAACGAAGGGCGTGAAGTTGCTCTCATGGCCGTTGCCTGGCGCCGGCTTCGGAGTTGGTTCGGTCACTCTAGGAATTGTGCACTGCCCCGGCGGGCAAACCAAACGGGGTGGGCGCCTGTCCGACTCACCGAAGCCGCAGGGGAACCGTGCCCTTTGGACCGGCAGCGGCTCCTGCCGGTAGTCTTAGCCCCATGTGTGGAATCGTAGGTTATACAGGCCGCCCGGGCGCGGCCGCAGCAGTTGGACACAGCGCCCTGGACGTTGTCATGGAGGGCCTTAAGCGCCTCGAGTACCGGGGCTATGACTCCGCCGGAGTAGCTGTCCTCGCCCCCGGGGGAGTCGATTCGAGGAAGAAGTCCGGCAAGCTCGCGAACCTGGTCGCTGAACTGGAAGCCGCGCCCCTGCCTGAGGCAACTACCGGCATTGGCCACACCCGCTGGGCCACCCACGGCGGACCCACGGACGGCAACGCCCACCCGCACCTCGCGGACAACGACCGTCTTGCGCTGATCCACAATGGAATTATCGAGAACTTTGCCGAGCTGAAGGAAGAACTCCTGGCAGCCGGCGCGGTCTTCCGCTCCGAAACCGACACCGAGGTGGCCGCGGCACTGCTGGGCAGCATTTATGCCGGTGACGGCAACAAGGACCTCGCCGTAAGCATGCAGCTTGCCTGCCAGCGCCTTGAAGGTGCGTTCACCCTGCTCGCCGTCCATGCCGATTCCCCTGACACCGTGGTGGCCGCACGCCGGAACTCGCCGCTCGTCGTCGGCCTCGGTAACGGCGAGAACTTCCTGGGTTCCGATGTTTCAGGGTTCATCGACTTCACCCGCCGGGCCGTGGAACTGGGCCAGGACCAGATCGTCATCATCACCCCGGACAGCGTCGAAATCACGGATTTCCACGGAGCACCCGCTGAGGGTACCGAGTTCGACGTGAACTGGGATGCAGCCGCCGCTGAGAAGGGCGGTTACGACTCCTTCATGGAAAAGGAGATCAATGACCAGCCCCAGGCCGTGGCAGACACCCTGCTGGGCCGCTCGGACGCGGACGGCCGGCTGACGCTGGACGAGCTGCGCGTGAGCCCCGAGGAACTGAAGTCGATCAACAAGATCATGGTCCTGGCCTGCGGAACCTCCGCCTACGCCGGCCAGGTGGCCAAGTACGCCATTGAGCACTGGTGCCGGATTCCCGTGGAGGTCGAGCTCAGCCACGAGTTCCGTTACCGGGATCCGATCGTTGACGCCAACACGCTGATCGTGGCGATCTCCCAGTCGGGGGAGACCATGGATACGCTCATGGCTGTCCGGTACGCCAAGGAGCAGGGAGCCAAGGTCCTGGCCATCTGCAACACCAACGGTTCCACCATCCCGCGTGAGGCAGACGCCGTGCTGTATACCCACGCAGGCCCGGAAATCGCAGTGGCATCGACGAAGGCGTTCCTTGCCCAGATCACCGCCACCTACCTGCTGGGCCTTTATCTTGCGCAGCTCCGCGGCAACAAGTTCCAGGGCGAGATCAAGGACATCCTGACGGACCTGGGCAAGGTTCCATCCAAGATCCAGCAGGTCCTGGACAGTGCAGGGGAGGTCAAGGAACTTGGCACCCTGATGTCCGGCACCTCCTCAGTCCTGTTCCTGGGCCGCCACGTGGGCTTCCCCGTAGCCATGGAAGGCGCACTGAAGCTGAAGGAACTGGCCTACATCCACGCCGAAGGCTTCGCCGCCGGCGAGCTGAAGCACGGGCCGATTGCACTGATTGAAGAGGGCCAGCCGGTCTTCGTGGTGGTGCCTTCGCCGCGCGGACGGGATTCGCTGCACGCCAAGGTGGTTTCCAACATCCAGGAGATCCGCGCCCGCGGCGCGAAGACCATTGTGATTGCCGAAGAGGGCGACGACGCCGTCAAGGCCTACGCTGAGCACGTCTTCTACGTGCCGGAGACGCCTACGCTGCTCGCTCCGCTGCTGACCACGGTTCCGCTGCAGATCTTTGCCTGTGCCCTGGCCACTGCCAAGGGATACGACGTAGACCAGCCGCGTAACCTGGCCAAGTCAGTCACCGTCGAATAAACGGGCAGCAAGGAACCAGGGGGAACGCCATGATTGTCGGTATCGGAGTGGACGTGGTGGATGTCCCGCGGTTCGGGCGGCAGCTTGAACGCACGCCGGGCCTGCGGGCCCGGCTGTTCGTCCCGGCAGAACGGGAACTGAACCTGCGGTCCCTGGCAGCCAGGTTCGCTGCCAAGGAAGCGGTGGCCAAGGCACTCGGCGCGCCGGCAGGCATGAACTGGCAGCACTGCCAGATTGAACTTGACGCCGCCGGTGCACCCAGGATCCGGATCGAGGGGACGGTTGCCGCAGCCGCCGAGGCACGCGGTGTACGGGTTTGGCACCTGTCGCTGAGCCATGACGGGGACCTGGCCACTGCCATGGTGGTCGCGGAAGGCTAGTCTTGTACGCATGATGAGTGCGTACTCCGGGACCGCGGTCCGGGCAGCCGAGCGTCCGCTGTTGGATGCCGGTGCTGACGCGGAGCTTATGCAGCTGGCGGCTCACGGGCTTTATGCGGTCTCCGCCGCGCTGCTCAAAGAACGCCGCGGCCGAATCTACGGTGCCTCCTGCGTAGTCCTTGCCGGCGCGGGCAACAACGGGGGAGATGCGCTCTACGCCGCAGCCCGGCTGCTCCGCCGGGGCTGCGCAGCCACCGCAGTCCTCACGTCATCCTCCGCGCACGCCGGTGCCCTTACAGCGTTCCTGGCCGGTGGTGGACGGGTACTGGAGCTCAGCGAAGATAACGCTGGGGAGGCCAGGCGCCTCTGTGAAGACTCGGATGTGGTCCTGGATGGAATTCTCGGCACAGGCGGGAAGGGAGGCCTGCGGGGGTCCGCAGTCCATCTGGCCGGCCTGTCACCTGCGAGGCTGCGCCGCGGACAGGCGCCCGCCGTTGTCGCGTGCGACCTGCCCAGCGGCATCGACACGGACACGGGACGGGCTCCCGGACCACACCTGAGTGCCGACGTCACCGTGACTTTCGGTTCCATGAAAACCGGCCTCGTCGCCGGACCCGGCGCGGAAGCCTCTGGACGCATCGAGATAGTCGACATTGGAATCACCCCATATCTGGGAACACCGGCAGTAAGGCGGCTGCAGGCGCCGGACATTGCGGCCATGCTGCCCCGGCCCGCGGCCGGGGACCAAAAATACAGCAGGGGAGTACTCGGCATCGCGGCCGGATCTGACACCTATCCGGGGGCGGCCGTACTGGCGACCGGCGCTGCGCTGGCCACCGGAACCGGCATGGTCCGCTACCTGGGGCCGGAGCCGGTGCGCCGGCTCATCAACCAGGCGCATCCGGAGGTTGTCTGCGCGGACAGCACCGTTCCCCTCACACATGTCCAGGCCTGGGTCGCCGGACCCGGCGCAGGTACGGATGAGGCGCAGCGCCGCCGCGCCGTGGACGCAATGGCGTCAGGCCTGCCGTGCGTGATTGACGCTGATGCGCTCTCCGCCGTCGAGCCGGGAGCCGGCGAGCAGGTGATTCTCACCCCGCATGCCGGTGAACTGACCGCGCTGCTGAACCGTCTCGGCGAAAAGACAGACCGGGAAACGATTGAAGCCGATCCATTCACGTGGGTGCAGACGGCTGCAGCCCTGACCGGTGCAACAGTCCTCCTGAAGGGATGGGCAACACTGGTCGCAGCACCCGCCGGCCCTGTCTTCAGCCAGGCGGACGCCACTCCCTGGCTGGCGACGGCGGGAAGCGGGGACACCCTCTCCGGCATCCTTGGGGCGATGCTCTCCACCGCCCGGGAGTCTTCCCACCGGGCCGGATATTACGCAGCGGTGGCCGCGGCGGCGGCCAGTATCCATGGCCGGGCCGGAAGGCTCGCCGCTGAACAGGGCCCGGTGCAGCCATCGCTTCTTCCCGAAGCCATCCGCCGGGTGGTCTCGGCCATGGAACAGTGGCGTCCGGGGCCCGGAGAAGCTGGCATACTGTAGAAAAGTAAGCAGGCATAGTATTTTGCCTGCTACCCACGCAGCGAGGAGCTTTGAATGGAAGTGTGGCCCGGAGATGCCTACCCGTTGGGAGCAACTTACGACGGAAACGGCACGAACTTCGCTCTCTACAGTGAAGTCGCGGATTCAGTAAATCTCTGCCTGTTTGACGACGACGACACCGAAACCTGCATTTCACTCACCGAAGTGGATGGCTACGTGTGGCACTGCTATCTGCCGCACGTGGTTCCGGGGCAGAAGTACGGCTACCGAGTGGACGGACCGAACGACCCTGAACAGGGCAACCGCTGCAACCCCAACAAGCTGCTGCTGGACCCCTATGCCAAGGCTGTCTCCGGCCAGATTGACTGGAACCAATCCCTGTTCGGCTACAACTTTGGCGACGAAGATTCCCGCAATGACGAGGACTCGGCGCCCCACATGATGAAGGCCGTGGTGGTCAACCCGTTCTTCGACTGGGACGGTGACCGGCGTCCGCGCACTGAATACCACCAGTCCGTGATCTACGAGGCCCACGTCAAGGGCCTCACCGAGCTGCACCCCGAGGTGCCCGAAGAGCAGCGCGGCACTTATGCCGGCATCGCCCACCCCGCCGTGATCGCGCATCTGGAGAAGCTGGGTGTGACGGCACTCGAGCTGATGCCCGTGCACCAGTTCGTGAACGATTCAACGCTGCAGGAAAAAGGCCTCTCCAACTACTGGGGCTATAACACCATTGGGTTCTTCGCCCCGCAGAACACCTACGGCTCCACTGGTGAGGACGGACAGCAGGTCCAGGAGTTCAAGGCCATGGTCAAGGCCCTGCATGCGGCCGGCATCGAAGTGATCCTGGATGTGGTCTATAACCACACGGCCGAGGGCAACCACATGGGACCCACGCTCTCCTTCCGCGGCATCGACAACGCGGCCTACTACCGGCTGGTGGAAGACGACAAGCGCTACTACATGGACTACACGGGCACCGGCAATTCCCTGAATGTCGGCAACCCGCACTCCCTGCAGCTGATCATGGACTCGCTGCGCTACTGGGTGACGGAAATGCACGTAGACGGATTCCGTTTCGACCTCGCTTCGACCCTGGCCCGCGAGTTTTACGATGTGGACAAGCTGTCCACGTTCTTCGAGCTTGTGCAGCAGGACCCGGTTGTCTCCCAGGTCAAACTGATCGCCGAACCGTGGGACATCGGACCGGGCGGCTACCAGGTGGGCAACTTCCCGCCGCAGTGGACGGAATGGAACGGCAAGTACCGTGACACGGTCCGGGATTTCTGGCGCGGTGAGCCCTCGACGCTGGGTGAATTCGCCTCCCGCATCACGGGTTCGGCTGACCTCTACGAGTCCTCGGGACGCCGTCCCGTCGCCTCCATCAACTTCGTCACGGCCCACGACGGGTTTACCCTGCGGGACCTGGTCTCCTACAACGAGAAGCACAACGAGGCCAACGGCGAAGACAATAACGACGGCGAGTCCCACAACCGTTCGTGGAACTGCGGCGCCGAGGGTCCCACGGATGACCCGGAGGTCCTGTCACTGCGCGCCCGGCAGCAGCGCAACGTCCTGGCCACGCTGCTGCTATCCCAGGGCGTTCCCATGATCTCCCACGGCGACGAGCTGGGCCGTACCCAAAACGGCAACAACAACGGCTACGCCCAGGATTCCGAGCTGACCTGGATCAACTGGGAAAACATGGATGCCCCGCTGATGGAATTCACCGCCGCGGTGAACCGGCTGCGCGCCGAGCATCCGACGTTCCGCCGGCGGCGGTTCTTCGATGGACGCCCGGTGGAGCGAGGCGAAGAAGACGTCCTTCCGGACATTGTCTGGCTCAACGAGGACGGGTCGCCGATGAAGCCCGAGGACTGGGACAGCCAGCTGGGCCGTTCCCTGGGCGTCTTCCTGAACGGGCAGGGCATTCGCGGCAACGACCGCCGGGGCCAGCCGATCACGGATGACAGTTTCCTGCTGTACTTCAATGCGGCCGACGAGGCCGTGACCGTGACCCTTCCTCCGCAGGAGTACGGGGATCTCTGGGACCAGGTCATCGACACCGCAGGGCAGGGGGCGGACTCCGATCCCATCGGCAGTGACGGCAAGCTTGAGGTGGCAGCCAAGTCCATGATCGTGCTGCGCGCCCACCGGCAGGAAGACGAAGTCCACGACCACTCCGTTGCGGCGTCCCTCGCGGTGCTCGCCGAAGCCAGGACCCGGGAGAGCGCGGTATGAGGGCACCCCGCTCCACGTATCGGCTGCAGCTGCATGAGGGTTTCACCCTGCACGACGCCGCCGCCCTGGTCCCGTACCTGCAGGACCTGGGTGCGGATTGGGTCTATCTCTCCCCGCTGCTGACAGCGGAGGAGAGGTCAACGCACGGCTACGACGTCACGGATCCTTCCACCGTCGATCCGGTCCGCGGTGGTGCGGAAGGGCTGCAGGCGCTGGCGGATGCCGCCCATCAGGCCGGTATGGGTGTGCTGGTGGACATTGTTCCGAACCACATGGGCGTCGCGACGCCGTCAGCCAACCGGTGGTGGTGGTCGGTGCTTCAGGAGGGCCGCGGATCCCGGTATGCCGAGGCTTTCGATATCGACTGGGACGCCGGTGCGGGACGGCTGCGGCTGCCGGTGCTGGGGGATAACAGCGATGCGCTGGATGAACTGCGGATCGGGGACGGTGCCCTGCACTATTACGAGCAGTCGTTCCCGATCTCCGAAGGTACCTACGCGCCCGGAGACACGCCCCGTGAGGTCCACGACCGCCAGCACTACGAATTGGTGAGCTGGCGCCGTGCCGACGCTGAACTCAACTACCGGCGGTTCTTCGGCGTTAACAGCCTGGCCGGTGTCCGCGTGGAAGTTCCGTGGGTCTTCGAAGAAACCCACGCCGAGGTAGGACGCTGGTTCCGCGAGGGACTGGTAGACGGCCTGCGGATTGACCATCCGGACGGACTGGCAGATCCAGCTGGTTACCTGGAACAGCTCAGCGAGCTTACCGGCGGGTCCTACATCCTGGTGGAAAAGATCCTGGAGCCCGGCGAGAAGCTTCCCGAACGCTGGCCCGTAGCCGGGACCACCGGCTACGACGCGCTCGCCGAGGTGGACCGGCTGTTCGTGGACCCGCAGGCTGCGGCGGTGCTCACTGACGCTTCCGACGCCGAGCCCTACCGCCACATGATCCACGACACCAAAAGGGCCGTTGCTGATGGCCTGCTGCATTCCGAGGTGCAGCGTCTGGTGCGGCTGCTGCCCGAAGGCTCCGGCCTGGATGCACCGACGGCTGCGGATGCGATTGCCGAACTGCTGGCCTGCTTCCCCGTGTACCGAAGCTATCTTCCCGACGGCGCCGCGTACCTGGAGGAGGCCGGACTGAACGCCCGGGTGCGGCGGCCCGACCTCGAACCGGCCTTCGATGTCCTGCTGCCACTGCTGCACGGTGAGGGCAGCGGGTCTTCCGCCGGGCTGGGCGAACTGCCCCTACGGTTCCAGCAAACGTCCGGCATGGTGATGGCGAAGGGAGTCGAGGACACCGCGTTCTACCGCTATTCCCGGCTCACATCGCTGAACGAGGTTGGCGCCGACCCCTCCATTTTTGCGCTGGAGCCGCATGACCTGCACCTTGCCATGATGGTGCGCCAGCAGGAAGCCCCGCTGGCGATGACCACCCTGAGTACCCACGACACCAAGCGCAGCGAGGACACCCGGGCGCGGATCAGCGTCCTGTCGGAGATCCCGCACGAGTGGACCGAAGCCGTGGCCGCCCTCGGGGAAATCCTGCCCCTGGGCGACCGTCCGCTGGCAGACCTGGTGTGGCAGGCCCTTGCCGGAACCTGGCCGCTGGAGCGCGACCGCGCTCACGCGTACGTTGAGAAGGCCGCCCGTGAGGCCGGACAAAGCACTGCCTGGACCGCACCGGACGAAGCCTTCGAAAAGCAGCTCCACGCGCTGGTGGACGGCGCCTATGACCACCCCGAAGCCAATGCCCTCCTGTCCTCCGTGGCCGAGCGCATCACCGGAGCCGGGCGGACCAACGCCCTGGGCGCCAAGCTAGTGCAGCTGACCATGCCCGGTGTCCCTGACGTGTATCAGGGGACGGAACTTTGGGACCACTCCCTGGTGGACCCGGACAACCGGCGCCCGGTGGACTTCTCGCTCCGTGCGGCTGCGGCCGCAGCCGGACAGGGCACACCCGGACCGGTGGACGAGTCGGGAGCAGCGAAGTTCCGCGTCACCCGGGAGGCCCTGCGCCTGCGCCGGGAACGGCCGGAACTCTTCAGCGGCTATTCAGCCCTCGGTACTGAGGGGCCGGCAGCGGAGCACGTCTTTGGATTCGACCGCGGAGGTGCGCTGTCCGTGGTGACCCGGCTTCCCCTGGGGCTTGCGGCCGCAGGCGGCTGGCGGGGCACGACCGTTCATCTCCCCTCCGGCAGCTACACGGACCAGCTGAGCGGCAAGAGACACGAGGGCGGGAACGTGAAGGCAGAAGAGCTGTTCGAGTACTACCCCGTGGCGCTGCTGGTCCGCCAGGAGGAATCATGAGCAGGAAATTCAGCGTCTGGGCTCCCCAGGCACAGTCCATGCGGCTGCTTGCGGGCGGACGCGAGGTGCCCATGGCCGCCGGGGCCGGGGGATGGTGGCATGCCGACCATGCACTGGACGCGGAAACGCCCGGCACGGAGATCGACTACGGGTACCTGATTGATGACGCCACCACCCCGGTTCCGGATCCGCGTTCCCGCCGGCAGCCCGACGGCGTCCACGGCCTCTCGCGGACCTTCGATCCCTCCGCGTTCCAGTGGACGGACTCCGGCTGGGTCTCTCCCGGGATGGCGGGCGGAGCGATCTACGAACTGCACATCGGGACTTTCACGCCCGAGGGCACTCTCGATGCGGCCGCGGCGAAACTGGGCTATCTGGCGGATTTGGGTGTGCAGTATGTGGAGCTGATGCCGGTCAACGCTTTCAACGGCACCCATAACTGGGGTTACGACGGCGTGCTCTGGTACGCGGTCCATGAGGCCTACGGCGGGCCAGCGGCTTACCAGCGTTTCGTTGACGCTGCGCATGCCCACGGAATCGGGGTCATCCAGGACGTTGTCTACAACCACCTGGGTCCCAGCGGCAACTACCTGCCGCGGTTCGGACCGTACCTGCAGCAGGGCAGCGCCACCTCGTGGGGTGATTCGTTGAACCTGGACGGTCCGCATTCGGACCCGGTCCGCGAGTACATCCTGGACAACATGGAAATGTGGTTCCGTGATTACCACGTAGACGGCCTGCGCCTGGACGCCGTGCATGCTCTGCGGGACGAGCGCGCCATCCACATCCTGGAGGAAATGGCCGCCCTGACGGACGACCTCTCGGCGGACCTGGGCGGAGCCCTGTTCCTGATCGCCGAGTCGGACCTGAACAATCCCCGGCTGATCACGCCCAGGCAGCTGAACGGCTACGGGATTGGGGGCCAGTGGTCCGATGACTTCCATCACGCTGTGCACAGCAACCTCACCGGCGAAACCCAGGGGTACTATGCGGACTTCGATTCGCTGGAGGCGATCGCGAAGGTCATCACCGACGGCTACTTCCATGACGGCAGCTTCTCCTCCTTCCGGCAGCGAAGCCACGGCCGGCCGCTGGACAAGTCAGTGATCACCCCGCGGCAGCTGGTGGTTGCGGTGCAAAACCATGACCAGATCGGCAACCGGGCGGCGGGGGACCGGAACACGGCTGCCCTTAGCTATGACCAGCTGGCACTCGCCGCAGTCCTGAACCTCTCGTCGTCGAACACTCCCATGATCTTCATGGGTGAGGAGTTCGGTGCTTCCACTCCGTGGCAGTTCTTCACGTCCCACCCGGAAGAGGCATTGGGCAGGGCTACGGCTGAGGGGCGGCTCGCGGAGTTCGAGAGGATGGGGTGGGACCCGTCCCTGGTTCCCGACCCTCAGGACCCCGAGACTTTTACGCGCTCAAAACTCGACTGGTCCGAAGTCGGAGATGACGGGCATGCCCGGCTGCACCGGCTCTACCGCGACCTGCTCATTCTGCGACGGACAGTGCCGGAACTGACAGAACCGGACTTTCGGAAGATCAGCGTGGACTTTGACGAAATATCGCGCTGGCTGACCATTCACCGCGGCGGCGTCGTCGTTGCCCTGAATTTCGCCGACTCTCCCCGTGAGCTGCCTGTTCCCGTAACCGGAGGTGCGCAGGTCCTGCTGGAGACAGCACCGGTGCGGACCTACGACGGCGGAGTGGAACTTCCTGCCTACGGAGCGGCAATCCTCGCCGGAAACATCAACCAGGACTAACAACACCGCCTCCTCGATTCGCGAGGGCAGCGGTGGCAGGATGGAGCCATGACTTTTACTCCCGCTGAAGACCGCTACGAAACCATGCCGTACCGCCGTGTTGGCCGCAGCGGACTGCAGCTGCCGGCCGTGTCGCTGGGCCTGTGGCACAACTTCGGAGACGACGTTCCGTTCGAGACCCAGCGCTCCATCCTGCGCCGGGCCTTTGACCTGGGAGTCACGCACTTCGATCTGGCGAATAACTACGGACCGCCTTACGGCAGCGCGGAAACCAACTTCGGCCGGCACCTCAAGGACGACTTCCGGCCCTTCCGGGACGAGCTGGTCATTTCCAGCAAGGCCGGTTATGACATGTGGCCCGGCCCCTACGGCAACTGGGGTTCCCGGAAGTACCTGCTGGCCAGCCTGGACCAGTCGCTGGAGCGTATGGGACTGGACTACGTGGATATTTTCTACAGCCACCGTCCGGACCCGGAGACGCCGCTTGAGGAGACCATGGGCGCGCTCGACACCGCCGTTCGGTCAGGCCGGGCACTGTACGCGGGCATCTCGTCCTACTCTGCGGAAAAGACCATTGAGGCCGCGCGCATCCTGCGAGAGATGGGCACGCCGCTGCTGATCCACCAGCCTTCATACTCCATGCTCAACCGCTGGGTGGAACAGGGCGATCCGAACCTGTTCCACGCCCTTGAAGAGACCGGTGCGGGGTCCATCGCCTTCTCCCCGCTCGCGCAGGGCCTGCTGACCAGCAAGTACCTCGGGGGGGTCCCGGAGAATTCCCGCGCCGCCGCCGGAAAGTCCCTCGACCCGTCGCAGCTCTCGGAGGAGAACCTGGACCGGGTCCGCGGCTTGAACCGTCTTGCCGAGTCCCGCGGACAGACGCTGGCCCAGATGGCCATAGCCTGGGTGCTGCGGCCGCAGCGCAACGGCAACTCCATCACGTCCGCACTGGTGGGTGCTTCCAGCGTCAAGCAGCTCGAAGACAGCCTGGCAGCGGTGCAGAACCTCGGGTTCACGGACAAGGAACTCGCAGAGATCGACACCTTTGCCCAGGACTCGGACATCAACCTGTGGGCCGCCGCCCTCGACGCCTGAGCCGAGTCTTGGGACCTTGGATTCGGGAAGCCGCGGACGGAGACTGGCCGGACCTCTGGGCAGTCATGGAGCCTATCGTGCGGAGCGGTGAAACATACTGCTGGGAGCGGGACATGCCGGAAGAAGCTGCACGGTCCATCTGGCTTGAGCCCCGCCCAGCGTATGTCTATGTCGCGGAGGAAGCCGGAGAGGTCCTTGGGACGGCGCAGCTGCACCCCAACCGCGCCGGCGCGGGCAGCCATGTGGCCAACGCATCATTTATGACAGCGGGGTGGGCGAGCGGCCGGGGTATTGCCCGGGCGCTCGCCGCCCACGTGCTGGAGCGGGCCGCGGCACAGGGCTACCGCGCCATGCAGTTCAACGCCGTCGTCGAGACAAACACGCGGGCGGTCGCGCTCTGGCAGTCCCTCGGTTTCAGGATCCTCACCACAGTTCCGGAAGCTTTCGCCCACCCGGTCCACGGATTCACCGGCCTGCACATCATGCACAAGCACCTCGCGGAGCCGGGCCGGTGACTTGCTGCCGGGGACGCAGTGGAAGAATGGATCCGTGAACTACCTCGAAACTGTCCCAGCGGCGGAGCGCAGCGCCGTCGTCGATCTCGCCGCGATCCGGCACAATGTCAGCCACCTGGCCGAAATCGCCAAGCCCGCCCGGATTATGGCGGTGGTCAAGGCCGACGCGTACGGGCACGGCGCACTGGAAGTAGCCCGCGCTGCGATCGACGCCGGAGCCTCTTGGCTGGGCACGGCACATATTTCCGAGGCCCTGGCCCTGCGCACGGCGGGAGTATCAGCGCCCGTACTGGCCTGGCTGCACACGGCAGACAGTGACTTCTCCGCGGCCATCGCCGCGAACGTCGACATTGGCGTTTCCGGCTGGGAGCTTGAAGCCGTGGTGGCCGCAGCCCGCGAACTGGAAGTTCCTGCCCGGGTGCACCTGAAGATTGACACCGGGCTGGGACGCAACGGCTGTCCAGAAGAACTGTGGGAGTCCTTCGTCGGCGCCGCGCTGGCGTACCAGGAAGACGGCCTCCTCCGGGTCGTGGGCATCTTCTCCCACCTTGCAGTAGCCGACGAGCCGCGACGGCAGGAAACCGACCAGCAGCTGCAGAAGTTCCGCGAAGCAGTGGCGGTGGCCGAGGACGCAGGGGTGGACCACGAGGTGCGCCACATTGCCAACACTCCGGCTGTCCTCTCCCGCCCGGATTCGCACTTCGATCTGGTCCGGGTGGGGCTCGGCATGTTCGGGCTGTCCCCGTTCCCGGGCCAGAGCGCGCAGGAACTGGGACTCGTTCCGGCCATGACGCTCAAAACCACGATTGCCAACTGCAAGGAAGTCCCGGCAGGACAGGGTGTGTCCTACGGGCTGCACTACCGCACCGCCACTCCCACAACCCTGGCGCTGGTGCCGGTGGGATACGCGGACGGGATTCCCCGCGTTGCCACAGGCGGCCCCGTTATGGTCGACGGCGAGGTCTTCCCGGTAGTGGGCCGCATTGCCATGGACCAGATGGTGATTGACCTGGGCCGCACGGGTGTGGCAGGTACCCCGGAGACGTTCCTGGGCAGGGAAGCGGTTCTCTTCGGGCCGTCCGGTTACCCGAGCGTGGACGAGTGGGCCCAGGCCAGCGGCTCGATCAACTATGAGATCATCACCCGGATCAGCGGACGCGTGACCCGGAGTTACATCGACTCGGGGGCGGCAGACACTGCCGTAGGCCTCGACCAGGACGCACAGGCAGCGCTGCCGTGACAGCCGGGTGTGATGTTCCGGCATGGGAGCTTGAGTACAAGACTTCCAGCGCTGCTCAGACGCAGGAACTGGCCCGCACACTAGGCGGCGCGCTGCGAGCCGGGGACCTGCTCCTCCTGACGGGGGAGCTGGGCGCGGGGAAGACCACGTTTACGCAGGGGCTCGGCGAAGGCCTGGGGGTTAGGCAAGGAATCATTTCCCCCACCTTCGTGCTGGTGCGCATCCATCCCGCGCTGGGCGCCGGTCCGGACCTGGTGCACGTGGATGCCTACCGGCTCGGGTCTGCTGCCGAGATCGACGACATCGACCTCGAAAACACCTTGGATTCTTCCGTCACAGTGGTGGAGTGGGGGCATGGCCTGGTGGAGCATCTCTCCGAGAGCCGCCTTGAAGTCACCCTGCTGCGTGCCACCGGCGGAGAATCCGCCGGAGCAGGCGAGCTGGTCACCGACTTCTCGGCAGAAGACGACGACGAGGAACGGACCATCCGGATCGCCGGGTACGGTCCGCGCTGGGCGGCCGGCCCTGTGCCGGTTCCCTAAGCGGGCTCCCAAACGGGCCCCCTGACTGGATACACAGCTGCGATGGGCAGTTCTCCCCATCGCAGCTGCGTCCGGGCCCCGGATACGATAAGACGCAACCGGATATCGCTTTGGGGGAGGGACATGGCCAGCTGGAACATTGACGTGGCAACGGCACGATCTGTGGTGAACCGCACCGCCGAGGAAGCCGCTAACCTGGCCGAGGCGGCCAGAAGCCTGCAGGAGGCAGCGGAAGGGGCACAGGCTGCCGCGCGCAGCGCCGTCGTCGGAGATGCGTTAAAGGCGGCGTACGAGCAGTACGCCGCACTCCTGATCGCCAACGCCAGGAATCGCGCTGAGACCGCTTGCTCGTCCCTTCACGAGGCACTGAACGCTTATCGGGACGCCGATCTTGACATGGCTGCCCGCGCCCAGGCAAACGCAGCGGAGGCTGGATGACCGCCGTGGATTTCTCCTCACTCCCGGATTTCGCGGAGGCCGGGGAGCTTGAACGCCAAGCAGAGTTGATTGCTTCCGCCGGGACGGATGCCTCAGGCACCGCCACGTCCAGCCGGGAAATCTGGCTGGGGCTGGGCGCGGTCTACAGTGCACCGGAAGCGGAGACAGCGTACGGTGCCTTCGACAAGGTCCAGGCATTCGGGAATGAGGCCGAAACCGTCACCGGCCTGATCCGGACAGCCCTGGTGGATTTCGCCGTGGATGCCAGGGCCCTCAGGCAGCAGGCCAGTGACCTGATTGCGCTCTCCGGCCAGTGCAGTGCCCCGCCGGACGCGGACACCGACCCGGATAGCCGGGCAGCGGAGGTTGCCGCCCTGCAGCTGCGGGTTCAGGAGTTATGCCGAAAATATGCGGAAGCAGAGGACCGGTGCGCCGGTTCAATCCGCGCAGCGGCGGGCCTGCTGCCGGACAGCGGAATCCTGGGCAGCACCGGATTCGGTACCACCACGTCCCTGGCGGACACCGTGCTGGAGCACGTCCATCAGTCACAGCTGCACGTCCGCCAAACCGTTGATGTCAGCGGCGACCTCGCCGCGGAACTGCGGCTGGAGAACATTCCTTACGAAGTGGTCGACGGCGGTGTGCGCTATACCAGGTCTCCGTCAGGCATCCTCATTCCTGTTGAGCGCTCAGTGGACCTGACCCGTGTCCCGTTCCCGGACGACGGCTTCGCCCGTCCGGGCCCTGAGCTTCGTCTCAATGCCGAAGCAGCTACTCCACCTGCCTGGGCCCGCTGGGGCGGACGCGGACTGTTTGTCCTGGACGCCGGGATAACCGCCTGGGACCAGGGCAGTGAACAGTTCAACTCGGACCTGATTGAACATCCGGATTGGACGGCCAGCCAGCGGGCCCTGTCCGTGACGGAGAACGTTGCGATTGTTGGAGGCGCTTCCCTGGCCGCAGGCGCCGGCGGCGCCTGGGCAGGAGCGAAGGGCGGCGCCGTCGTCGGCGGTGTTGTTGGCAGCTGGATCCCCGTGGTGGGAACGGCCGCTGGTGCGGTTGCCGGCGGTATTGTGGGTGGCATTGCCGGCGGCATCATTGGCAGCGGCGTCGGAGAAAAGATAGGAAAGAAGGCCAAGGATCTATGGGATTCATTCTGGGGCTGATCCTGGGACTCGTGGTGCTGGTCATGGGATGGCGCGCCTACACCGGCCGCTGGCGCACATGGCTCGGGCACCCGGGACTCTTGCCGAAAGTGAAGGCCTATCCCGCCCTGGGCATGCTCTACGGCGGCATAGGGCTGCTAACCGGTTCGCTGCTGTGGGATGTGGACGGAGACTCCCTGCCCCGGCCCCTCCTGGGAGTGCTGCTGGCACTCATGCTGGGCGGAATCTGGACCTTCCTCATGAGCCTGGTATGGCTCCCGCGCTTCATGCTTCCCCGATGGGTCAAAATGGCTGAGCACGCGAAAGCGCGGACCGCGTGAACCCGATGGACATCCTTATTGCTGATTGTGTGTCAATGCAAATTCCGTCCGGCTGGGAAGCCAGCCAAGCGGGTGCAGAGGCGCTGGTCCTGGCGCCGTCAACCGGCGGGTTCCGGCCCAGCCTGACCCTGCGCACGCGTCCGTTTGAGGGGACGGCGGGCCGGGCAGCAACCCAGGAGATAGCCGGCGTGCTCGCCGCCCTTGAATCTCCCCAGGTGCTGAGCTGGAACCTCTGGCCTTACAGCGGCGCCGAAGGCCGCTGGATTGAGTACACCTACGAAACGTCCGAGGCGGTCCTGCATGTCCAGCAGTGGTTCCACCTCCGGGACGGCTTGCTGACTACCTGTACAGCCACCTGCAGGACTTCCCAGCTCCCTGCCTATGACAACGCCTTCTCGGTCATGGCGGGCAGCGTTGCAGCAACGGAGGGAACCGGCGATGAGTGACTTTCCGGCGGCAGAGCCGCGCCTTGAGCCTTTCGCATCACAGCAGGCGGGTGAACCGCTTGAAGCCCTGTCCGGGCTGGCAGCGACGCAGGATTTCCGCTCCGAGGGCCCGTGGCTTACCCCGGCCGCCCAGGACGTCCTCCTCCTGCTGGGCAGGGGAGGCAAGCTGGGACGCTTCGGCTTAGGCAGCGCCCAGGACGGCTTGGAAGAGCTCGTCGCCGCCGGGTTGGCAACGGGCAGGGGCGGGCTGACGGCCGAAGGCCGGCTTGTCGTTTCACCGCTCGGCGGCACATCAGGCAGCGTGCAGTTTACCGCGGGCAGCGGCGGCGGAAAGTCTGCGTTCTACGGCGCGCTGGGCAGCGAAGGTGTCCTTGTACTGGCCGGACCGTCAGGTGCCAGGCTGCGGATGGGGGAGCAGGCAGAGGCAGGCCAGCGGCAGGTTGATTTCCTTTCCCTCGACCAGTTTTTCCCCGCGCTCGCAGCGTGGCTCGGCCTGGGACCTTCGTGGCTCCTGGACGCTGAGGTAAACGTATCCCCGGCGGCTGCGCAGGCACGGATGTCCGGCGCGTCCGGTACGGTGGTTCCTCTTCCCGACGAGGCGGACGCAGCGGTCCGGCACATGTGGGAGCAGGAGTGGTTTATCTGGCAGCAGGTGGGGGGACGCACTGGCCTCCCAACCGGTATCCAGGCGGGGTCCGCTGGCACCTGGCAGTTGGTGAACACCGCGAGCGGTCTGCTGCTGAAGCCCTGGCCCTCGGCGCAGGCGTACAGGGGGCTGCTGCAGACGGTCAGCGCCGAGCTGCCCTGACCGTTTGTCCGGCAGCTAACCTTCCGCACGGGGAGCCGCGGGCAACGGCGTAAACTGAACACCGTGCTTATCCTCGCCATCGACACCTCTGCCATAGCCAGCGCGGCACTTCTCAACGGTGAGGGCGACACGCTTGCGGCCTTCGCTACCGAGGACACCAGATCTCATGCGGAGGTGCTGGCGCCGGGTATCCAGAGGCTCCTCAGCGACGCCGGTGTCTCCGGGGATCGGGTCGATGCGATTGTCACGGGTGTGGGTCCCGGGCCGTTTACCGGGCTGCGGTCGGGCATAGCCACGGCGCGCACCTTTGCCTTCGCCTGGAACAAGCCGCTGCACGGGGTCATGAGCCTGGATGCCATTGCCGTGGACGCTGCCCTGGACGCGTGGCGCGCCGGAGTGGATGAGTTCGTTGTGGCTACAGATGCCCGGCGCAAAGAGGTTTACTGGGCGCGTTACCGCAGTACCGGCGGCACTGCCGAACTCCTCGACGGGCCGCATGTTTCTGCCCCGTCTGAGGTTCCGGATCTGCCTGCATACGGTGCAGGTGCAGGACTGTATCCGGAGGAGCTGCGCACGGTGCAGGACTTTGCCGCAGCCCAGCCGACGGCTGAGGCGCTGGGGCGCACCGCCGTCGTGCGTTTGGTCCGTGGACTGGAGCTGCTTCCGGACCTGCCGCTCTATCTTCGTGAATCCGATGCCAAGGTGCCCGGTCCGCGGAAGCGCGCACTGTGATGGGGCAGCCTGCCGTGATCCGGGCGATGACCGAGGACGACATCCCGGCTGTGGATGCGCTGGAAAAGGGAATGTTCCCGGTTGATGCGTGGCCTACCGAGATGTTCTACGACGAACTGCGCCAGCGCGATACCCGTTCGTACTATGTTGCCGAGGACTCAGACGGCAGAGTGATCGGATATGCCGGGCTGATGTGCGTACTGCCCATCGCGGATGTGCAGACCATTGCCGTGGACAGAGCCCATGAAGGTGCCGGAACGGGCTCCAGGCTTCTCTCAACCCTTATTGATGAGGCTAAACAGCGGGGTGCGGATGACGTGCTTCTCGAAGTGCGCGCTGACAATCCCCGGGCGCAGCGGCTCTACCGCTGGTTTGGCTTTGAACAGATCCACGTCCGTCCGAGGTACTACCGGGACGGAGCGGATGCCTTGATTATGCGTCTGGAGCTTTCCTCCTGGGAAGGGGCTCCGGTGCGCGAATCCAACCCTGTGAAGGACGTCCAATGAACCGCACCGAACCTCTGGTGCTTGGCATCGAATCCTCCTGCGATGAAACCGGTGTCGGTATTGTCCGCGGCGATACCCTGCTGACCAATGCCGTGTCTTCCTCGATGGAGGAGCATGTCCGATATGGCGGCGTTATTCCGGAGATCGCCTCGCGTGCGCATCTGGATGCTTTTGTTCCGACCCTGCGCCAGGCCCTGGGTGAGGCCGGTGTAACGCTGGAGGACATCGATGCGATTGCTGTGACCTCCGGACCCGGTCTTGCCGGTGCCTTGATGGTTGGTGTTTGCGCTGCGAAGGCCCTGGCTGTGGCTACGGGCAAACCGCTGTACGCGATCAATCATCTGGTGGCGCATGTGGGTGTTGGTGTTCTTGACGGCGGCAAGCTTCCCGAGAACCTTGGTGCGTTGCTGGTTTCCGGCGGCCACACGGAGATCCTTCGCGTTGGGTCCCTGACCACGGATGTCCAGCTTCTTGGTTCCACCATTGATGATGCTGCCGGTGAGGCGTATGACAAGGTTGCCCGGATTCTGGGTCTTGGATATCCCGGTGGTCCGGCTATCGACAAGCTTGCCCGGCAGGGGAATCCGAAGGCTATCCGTTTTCCCCGCGGACTGACCCAGCCGAAGTACATGGGTACTTCCGAGGCTCCCGGTCCGCACCGCTATGACTGGTCTTTCTCCGGTTTAAAGACTGCTGTTGCCCGTTGTGTGGAGCAGCATGAAGCTGCTGGCCAGGAGCTTCCGGTTGCGGATATTGCTGCCTCGTTCCAGGAAGCTGTTGTGGATGTGATTACGTCCAAGGCCGTGCTTGCCTGTACTGAGCAGGGGATTAGGAACCTTCTGCTGGGTGGCGGTGTTGCTGCCAATTCGCGTCTTCGTGAGCTGACTGCCGAGCGTTGTGCTGCTGCCGGGATTGCGCTTCGGGTTCCTCCGATCCGTCTGTGCACTGACAACGGTGCGATGGTCGCTGCCCTGGGTGCACAGATTGTCATGGCTGGTGGAGAGCCTTCCGATGTGGACTTCACGCCGGATCCTTCGCAGCCTGTGACCAGCATTCACCTTCCTGCTGCGTAGCGGTGGGGGTGGCTGTGT
>NZ_JADKYW010000005.1:153863-396072 GCF_015355785.1 Arthrobacter gandavensis | reverse complement strand
GGTCCTTGGGGCCCGTCCTGCAGGCCTTGGCCCTGCGACCCTTGAATCGGTGACCCTGGCACAGAAGCCTGCGGCCCTAAACTCTTGGCCCTTTGCCCTTGGCCCTCGCCCGCTTACCCACTCGGCTCTTTGGGTCCTTAGGCCTGCGGTCTTGGCCCGTGAACTCTTGACCGCGCGTCTTTCATACCCTGGACCCTCTGCCCCCTGAACCCCCGTCCCTAGGCTCGGGGGAAGAGGAAGCCGGAAGAGGCTGCGGCCCTTCAGATGCCCCGGTTGACAGTGGCCCAGCCGGGGTGGCGTAGCCCGGGCGCACTTTGGGCTCCCTTTAGAACGGTGGGGGATCGTCGTCCGGCTTCTGGGTGCTTCTACCGGGCGGTTGCGGGGTTCCGGGTCCATGCTGCCGCGGTTGCGGGGTTCCGGGCTTTGGTGGGGTTGGCAGGTAGTCCAGTGCCGGGTCCGTTGCGTAGGTGCGGCCGGCAGGTGAGTTCCATTCGATGGTTCCAGGTTCTGGCTGGCGGGCCTTCCAGTGGCCCAGGGTTTTGAACCGGTGGTGTTTGGGACAGAGGTGTTCCAGGTTCGCGTGGTCTGTGGGACCCCCGCGTGAGTACGGGGTGGTGTGGTCGATCTCCGTGTGCGTGACGTTCACGGAGCAGCCGGGGAACCGGCAGGTTCCGTCCCGGGCCTGGAGCCAGCGTTTGAGTCCGGCCGGGATGCGTCGTGTTCGTCCGACGGTGAGGATTTCCCCGGTGGCGGGGTTCTGGAGCAGGGGTGTCCAGTGCAGGGCGTTGAGGATCATGGTGCGTGCGGTGTCGGCGCTGATGGGTCCGTAGCCGTTGAGTTCTGCCGGGTTTTCGTCCAGTCCGGCCAGGGTGTCCGCGTTGATCAGGACCATGACCTCGGTACGAACCCGGGAGCGGTTCTGGTTCTGGTTCGTGTTTTGGTTCCTGTTCCGGTGGGGATGCGTGGCTTCCTGGCCGGGGCTCCGCCGCGGGGCAACGGGTGCCTCCGTGGGGCCTGCCTGGACGGAGCCGGATCGGGAACCCGAGTCAGCGCGGGAATCGGCGTCAGCATGAGGACCAGGGGCGGTGCTGGAATCCGAGCCGGAGCCGGGGTAGGGCGCGTGACCGGGGTAGGAGTCGGTGCCGGGGTAGGGCCCGTGGCCGGAGCCAGTCCCAGGGCTGGAGATGATGCCGGGACTGGTATCCGTACCAGTGCCGGTCAAAGTTTCCTGGGCGGCCCTGAAAGCCGGAGAGCCTGTTCCTGATATGAAGCCACCTGCACCGGGAGGACTCTCAGCTGCTGGATCGCCTTCGAGGAGCAGTTCGGTGAGGGTGTCCGCGCGGAGCTGGTCCAGGGTGCGGGGATCCCCGGCGTGTTTGCTGGCTTTCGCCGCACTGGTCAGGGCAGCGAACATGGCTTGTCCTTTCTCGGCGGCGATGACCGCGCTGAGGCAGGACATGCCATCGGGCAGGGGCTGGAAGCTCACACGTCGTTTGTCCTTGGCCTGCCGGTGCCGGACAGGAATCAGGTCAGGAAAACGGGTTTCACGCAGCCTGCGGGCACGGCGTCCGAACCCGGCAGCGGTCCTGCCCTCCGCCGCAGCAAGCAGGTCGCGTTCGAACGCGCCCCGCACGGTGAGCACGGCACCGGACCCGTGATCGGCACCGGACGCGTCACTTCCGGGTTCGGTTCCGTGTCCTGTCCCTTCCGGCGCACCGGGTGGGTCCTGCGTGCCGGGCCCGTTTGCGCTGTCCTGCGCATCCGGGGTGTTCAGGCCGAGGTCCAGCTGGCCTGAGTCCCCATCAGCCGGTGGGCCGGCGCGCTCTGGACCTGTGTCACCGGAACCATTGCCGGGTGCTGTTTCCTCGAGGAGATCGGCGGGCAGGTTGTGGGTTTCGTCCAGAATGATGCGGGCGTGCTGCAGAGCGATCTTCCCCTCGGACAGCCGGGCCAGAGTCTCCGGGGTCTCAGAGCACAGCCGGGTGGATTCGCTGATGAGCTGCATCGCGCTCATGTGCGGGATGTTCAGTGCGGTGGAGGCTTCAGCGGCGGCGAGGCTCATGGCCAGGGCGGGTTCTTCCCGCCCGCCGGAGGCCTCGGCAATGTCCCTGGCGAAGAGCACTTCCAGCCGGGCAGCGACCCGGGCCTGCTGAGCCTGGGCCCAGGAGATGAGCATGCCCAGGCGCTGCAGCGCGGACACGGTCTCCTCGTATCCGAGGGTTTCCGGGCCGCGGAGGGAGAGCTGCCCAGCGAATCCCTGAGGCAGCGGCTCCGCATCGACAATGTCTGCCTGACCGGGATTAGCACGGAAGACAGCATCCGAGGGGACCGCGGCACCGCGATTTGGCTCTGACGAGTTCCTGCTGCCCGGACCACCTGGGCCACCTTGGTCTCCCGCTCCGCCCGGGCCACCTGGGTCTCCCGCTCCGTCCGGACCACCTGGGTCTCCCGCACCGCCCGGACCACCTGGGTCTCCCGCACCGCCCGGACCACCTGGATCTCTGGCACCGCCCGCCCTGCCGGGGCTGCCTGGGTCTCCCACACCGCGCGCGCTGCCGGGACCGCCGGGACCGCCGGAGCTGCCGGGGCATCCGGTACCAGCCGATTGTCCGGAACCGGGCGTGGAAACGGAACCGACAGAATCTCGTCTTGGTTCCGCACCGGTCGCACCCTGCTCTTCCCGGTCAGCTGACCGGGAAGACGGGGTGTCCGAGGAACCGTTCATACCCCAAGGCTCTCAGCTGCCACTGACATTCCGAGGGCAAAATCGGCCATTTTCAGACCAGCGGATTACCGGTGAATTACCTGCTTTGAAACGTCCGGGCTCCGCGCTTACAGGCCCTATCAGAAGGGGAAGAACCGCGTCTGCCAGCCGGGCGCAAGCCCGCCCCGCGCGTCCCGGCCCCGGCTTGGGTCCCGCCAGCAGGCGCCAGCCAGGCGCAAGCCCGCCCCGCGCGTCCCGGCCCCGGCTTGGGTCCCGCCAGCAGGCGCCAGCCAGGCGCAAGCCCAGCCCGGCACCAGCCAGGTGCAAGCCCAGTCCCAGCTGTGCCCAACCCAACCCTGCCCAGTCCCGACCTGCCCGACTCAAGTCACGGACCGCAACGTCACGGACCGCAACGTCACGGACCGCAACGCCTAAGAATGCGGGCACCAGGCCGTACCCGGAAGGTTCGGTATCACTCCCACGGAGGTTGCGTGCGTGGCCGAAGTTGAAGCTAGCCCTCGCCGCGCAGCTGAGCGACGCCGTCGTGCACCACTGCGCGCAGGTCACCGCCATTGGCTTCGGCAACCCGGCGCTGACGCTGATAGCCCGCACCGCGCTCAATGATGCCGGCAACATCGGCAAGTTCAGCACTACAGCCAAGCTTCTCGGCAACAGGAGCCAGCCGTGGAAGCACATCTTCAAGCAGATGCTCAGTAACCAGTTTTTCGTTGCCGGCAGCATCGAGAATGATGATCGCATCCAGACCGTAGCGCGCAGCACGCCACTTGTTCTCCTGAACATGCCACGGAGGCATGGTGGGAATGGTTCCGCCGTTCTCCAGAATGGTGGAGAACTCGTCGACCAGGCACTGGGTCAACGCGGCAATGGCACCAATATCGGTAGCGGTAGCCAGTCCATCGCAAACACGCATTTCGATTGTTCCCAACGCAGGAACCGGACGGATATCCCACCGGATCTCACTGATTGAATCGATGACACCCGTGGTGAACATGTCCTGCACGTAGGACTCGTACTCGTCCCAGGAACGGAACTGGAAGGGCAGGCCGGCAGTAGGAAGCTGCTGGAACATCAGGGCACGCTGGGAGGCGTAACCGGTGTCTTCCCCGGACCAGAACGGAGAGGATGCAGAAAGCGCCTGGAAGTGCGGAAAGTAATTGACCAGACCATCCAGAACCGGAAGGACCTTGTCCCTCGAATCCAGGCCTACATGGACGTGAACGCCGTAGATCAGCATCTGCTGGCCCCACCACTGCGTGCGGTCAATGAGCTTGGCATACCGCTCTTTGTCAGTGACAGGCTGGGAACGGGGAGCAGCAAACGGGTGGGTGCCGGCGCAGAAAAGCTCAACATTCATCCGGTCCGTTACCCGGCGGACGGCATCCATGGACCGGGCCAGGTCGGCCTTGGCCTCGGCCACGGTAGTGCAGATACCGGTAACGAGCTCGACAGTGTTCTCAAGCAGCTCCTGCTTGATATGGGGGTGCTCCTCGTCCGCACTCAGCGAAGGGTCTTCCTCATTGACTCCACGCAGGACTTCGTCGGCAACCGAAACCAGGTCACCGGTCTCCCGGTCGACCAGCGCCAATTCCCATTCGACTCCGAGCGTAGACTGCGCCGAGGAGGCAAACTCAATCTTCAATACATCTCTCCTGCTGTGTGCGTACCTTATGGATCATTTCGGTTCCGCACCCTTGCGTTTGAGAACCCGCTTCAATCCTAGCCCCGCCCCGGCAACTGCGGCTCCACCGTCGAATGCCCCGCCCGGAAGCGGGGATCCGACGGCGCCGCGCGGCTTGCGCTCCATGCGCACCACCCGCTTCGGCCGGGTCCCGCCGACTCCGTCGCAGCCGCCGACTTCGTACCGTAACGCTCTCCGCAGACAGGTAACCGCACGCGATAATGGACCAATGCCGATCCTGAACAAAGACATGACACTGTGCATCTCCCTCGCCGCCCGCCCGAGCAATATCGGCACCCGGTTCCACAACTACCTCTATGAACAGCTGGGACTGAACTTCATCTACAAAGCTTTCGCTCCGGCAGACCTAGCCCAGGCAGTGGCCGGCATTCGGGGCCTGCCCATCCGCGGCGCAGCAGTCTCCATGCCGTACAAGGAAGAGGTGATCGCGCTGGTGGACCGGATGGATCCCTCCGCAGCCGCCATCGACTCCGTTAACACCATCGTGAACGACGACGGCGTTCTCACCGCCTATAACACCGATTACCTCGCCATCGCGCGGCTGCTGGCAGACCACGAGGTCCCGCCATCCAGCTCGGTGCTGCTGCGCGGATCCGGAGGAATGGCAAAGGCCGTCGCGGCAGCTCTGCGCGACGCAGGATTCGGCGACGTCACCATCGTGGCCCGCAACGAAGGCACCGGACGGGCACTGTCCGACCTGTACGGATTCGCCTGGACCCCTGAGCCCGGTGAAGCAACCGCTGACCTGATTATCAACGTCACGCCGCTGGGCATGGCAGGGGCCGATGAAGACGTCCAGTCCTACGGCAGCGAAACCATTGCGGCCGCACAGACGGTGTTCGACGTCGTCGCGCTTCCCTCGGAAACGCCGCTGATCCGTACCGCCCGGGCTGCGGGCAAAAAGGTCATCACCGGCGCCGAAGTCATCGCGATCCAGGCAGAGGAACAGTTCGTCCTCTATACCGGGGTCCGTCCCACACCGGGGCAGGTGCGCGAAGCCAGTGAGTTCTCGCGCAGTTAACCGTCCACCGCAGAAGGCACCGGCTCGACGACAATGGCCACACGGTCCTCGCCAATCCGGGTGAGGACCAGGGTGGCCTTGTTCGGGCCCTTGCCCGATCCGGTGAGCAGCTGCTTGCGCAGCTCTTCGGGCGTAACGGCCATGCCCCGCTTCTTGATGTCCAGAACCCCGATGCCGTTGGCACGGACCCAGGCTTTCAGCGCCTTGACGTTGTAGGGGCGGACCTCCAGGATCCGGTAGGCACGGGCAAACGGCGTCTCCATCAGATCCGGAGCGGCGATGTAGGCGATCTGCGGGTCGAGCAGGTGCCCGCCCAGGGAACGCGCGACGTCGGCGACCAGGCCCGCGCGGATCACCGCGCCGTCGGGCTCATAAAGATAGCCTTCAGCCGGGCCGGTCCGAACGTCCTGTGCGCCTGGAACATAGTCCTCGTGCGAGGTCAGCTCAGCCGCACCGGCAGATCCAATCACCAGTGCTGCCCGGCGGATACCCGGACGGCGCAGCTCGTTGAACCACAGCGTGGCCTCGGTGACGTCGCCGCCGACGGAAACCCACTGGACTTCGCACCCCGCCGGAATCGACTCATGCGGGATGCCCGGCCCGAGCTTCACGCCAACCGGCATGCCCCGCTCGGCCAGGGATTCCACGAAGGATAGCGGAGGCGAGAAGGCCTCCGGGTCGAAGATGCGGGAGGTGCCCGACGTCGACGTCGTCCGCCGCGCCGGATCCAGCCACACGGCGTCGAACCCGGTCAGGTCAAAGGACTCCGCATCCCCCTGCACCACTTTCGCCTCGGGCCACGGCATCAGGTTGATCGTCGCCACGGCTGCGGTAATCTCATCGAGCTCGACGGCGGTGACCTGCCGGTCCAGCGTGGCCAGCGCCAGCGAGTCCGCGCCGATGCCGCAACCCAGGTCGGCAACCTTTTCCAGCCCTGCCTCCTGGTAGCGCTGGGCATGCAGGGCCGCCACGTTCAGGCGGGTGGCCTGCTCGAGCCCGGCAGGGGTGAAGAGCATGTGCTCGGCGAACGGCCCGAACTTTGCGCGGGCTTTCATCCGCAGCTTGGCCTGGGTGAGGACGGCAGCGACGAGCTCGGGGGAGTGCCCGGCCTTGCGCAGGTCGGTGTTCAGCTTCAGGGACTCGGACTCAAGGTACGGGCCGAGCGAGTTGAGCAGGGCCCAGCCTTCGGGGGTCAGGACGTGGGCAAGGGAAGTGTCGGGCATGGATACAAGCCTAGTTCGTCGGTAGCAGTGCGGGTTAGGCGTCCGAGGAGGGCAAGGCCCATGGGGAGTTTCCCCCATCGCACGAGCTGCAGCACCCGCCCTTGAACTCGATGATGTGAAGAGCAGCCCACCCACTTCGAGGTGCAGGGAGACACCCTGGTACAGGTCGTAGACCATGAGGGCGGAGACTTCGTCTATCCGATCGTCGCAGACCCCTGGCTCGGCCAGGACCTCTACTACACGCCCTACATCACCACTGTGTCCCAGGGGTACAAAGTCAACGTCACACCCCGTTCGTGGGGCCAGCAGTGGGCCGGTCCCGCCACCTGGTTCGCCCACCGCGATGTGCTCAGCGGCAGAAAGCTGGGCTGGGTCACGGCAGGAGAGGCAGGGCCATTCCTAGCGACTGCCGATCCGCGGAACGGCGGAGTGGCCCTTGAGCCTGAGCCTGTGTCGGCGGTTTGGGACACGCTGGTCGATTTCATCCTTGCGGCAGCCCAGGGAGCGTTCGACCCGCGGTAGGCGGCGGACCCTCCATGTGTACGCGAGCCATGGCACACGACCGGGTATGTTGGGGGCCATGACTGAGCTGGCTGTAGATCCCCTTGATGTCCTCCGCCTCCGCACCAGCGCCAAGTGGCGCACCTATCCGGAGGATGTTCTCCCGCTTTTCGTGGCGGAGATGGACTATCCCCTCGCGGCGCCCGTGGCCCGCGCGATGATCGAACGGATTGAAGCGTCTGACGTCGGCTACGTTTCCGGACCCGGTCCGGTGGGTCCGGCGTTCGCCGGCTTCGCGCAGCGGCGCTGGAACTGGGCAGTGGATCCGGAAGACGTACGGACCACCACGGACGTCAGCGTGGCCATCGTGGAGACCCTGCGCCAGGTTATCTCCCCGGGGGACGAGGTGGTCATCACCCCGCCGGTATATCCGCCGTTTTTCGATCTACCGGTGGAAGCAGGCGGCAAGGTCCGTGAGGTCCCGCTGCTGCAGGACGACGCCGGGTGGTCCCTCAACCTGGACGGGCTTGAAGCGGCGTTCGCCGGGGGTGCCCGGGCGCTGCTGCTGTGCAATCCGCACAACCCGCTGGGCCTGGTGCACCCGAAGGAAACGCTCGACGCCGTCGCCCGCCTTGCAGCGAAGTACGGCGCCACGGTGGTCAGCGACGAAATCCATGCACCGCTGGTCTACTCACCGGAGACCTTCACGCCTTTCCTCTCGGTTTCCGAAGAGGCCCGTGCCCACGGCGTGTGCGTCACGGCAGCAAGCAAGGGGTGGAACATTGCCGGATCAAAGTGTGCGCTGATGGTCGCCTCGGCTCCGGAGACCCGGTTGCTGCTGGATGAGATGCCGGAGGAAGTAGGTTTCCGGACCTCGATCCTCGGCCTGCACGGCACAGCGGCCGCATATGCCGACGGTGAGGAGTGGCTCGACGGCGTGCTGGCAGTCCTGGCCTCCAACCGGGAACTTCTCCGCGAGCTGCTGGCAGCAGAACTGCCGGGAGTGGGATACCGGATGCCGGACGCGAGCTATCTGGCCTGGCTGGATATGCGTGCACTGGGCTGGGGGACGGACCCGGCGGAGAATGCCCTGGACAAGGCCCGGGTAGCGCTGGAACCCGGACTGAAATTCGGGACGGCCGGTGCAGGCTATGTCCGATTGAACTTTGGCTGCGCACCGGAGGTCCTTGAGGAAGCTATCCACAGATTGAGCGCAGCCAGAGCCTGACTGCCCGGAAACCCGTACGCTCTCCGGAAAAGGAGCACGAAGCCGCCGGGTACAAGGGGCGTCCCGGCGTCGGCGGCATGCTGCTCCCGCACGACGTCGAGGGGTACTAGGAGGAGACATGCCGTTGAACGGATACAGCGTCAATCCCGAGGGCTGCGCCGGCATCCTCATCCAGGTGGAGGAAGACGAGAGCAGGCGCGCAGCGCTGGCCGCTCTGCGGGAGGGCATGGATTCAGCAAAGTCCGCCTGTAGGGGCGGTTCCGGAATCGTGGCGCAGGCGCTCGCCGAGGTGTGGCAGGACACTATGATCCGGCAGATGGAGGCTGCGGAGGCCCGCATTCATAACGCGGCCGAGGGCGTCCGGAAAGCCGTGTCCATTCTTGCGGGGGCAGACCAGGAAATGGCTGCAGCGGCGGAGACCGGCCTTGCTGAGCTGCAGGCCGGATTCTTGCGGGAACCTGAATTGGACAGGGCCAGCTGATGCCGATCGAGACATCCAGTCTCTTTGGCTGGTGTTCGCCGGATGCGGTGGAGAGCACGGCACCAGCAGTGAAACGGGGCGGGGAGGCATATCTCCACAGCGTGGAACGGGCCGGCGACACCTGGAAGCAGCTTGGATCGCACTACGCGGGGGACGGCTCTGGCGAGATGATCGGTGCGTATCGGAACACGGTACCTAACGCCGAAATGCTCGCGGACACAGCCCGGGTTGTCAGCACGGCGCTGACGGAATTCGCCGATGGAATTCGTTGCCTGAAAATCCGGCGGACGGCGCTCCTGGAACGAGTGGAAGCCGCAAACCTGCGCGCTGCGCAAGAGCAAGGGTCCGTCTGCCGCGCAGAGCCGGCATACACGCCACAGCCGGCAGCCACCGCGGACCTGCTGCTGCCGGCTGAAGTGGCGGGGCTGGCCGCCCAGTACCGGGCCCTGGAAGAGCAAACAACTGGAAGACTTAGATCCGCTTTTCGAGGTGACGGCTGGTTCCTGGACGCCGCAACGAGTATCCCCGCGACGGTTCTCTACGGAACAGCAGGCACAGGCATAAACGCCACTCAGGTTCGGCAGACAGCTGTTAGGGATATGCGGGCCGTGCCGTTGTACCGCCAATACCAAACTGCAGTACAACGTATGCGCATGGCCAGGGGGCGCTGGAAAACTGACCTGAAACCGACGGCCGCCTTTAGTTTTGACCTTCGCCCAAGACTCTCCAGGGATTTCTATAACCATTCGGTCTGGTATCGCAACCGGGTCAGGACGAATCCATCGAACTGGGTGTTGCCGGACAGGTTGAAAGACCTTGGCGCGGCGGCGAAAGGGATCAGGATTGGTGGCACCGGCGTACTCACCGCTGTTACAGCGGGATTCACCATTGCCGACGAGCGGAAGGACGCCTACAACGAATTACTGCAGTCGAACCCAGGATGGAGCAAGGAGGAACTCGATCGGCGGGCAAACATCGAGGGCGGGATCAAGGGCGGCACCAAGGTGGGTATCGACCTCACGGCTGCGGCCACGGGCGCACTCATTGGTACCGCAATCGGCGGACCGGCCGGTACTCTGATTGGCGCCGGAATCGGGATCGGGATTTCTGTGGTCACGTCAATGGAGTTCGAATTCCTGCGGGGCCGCACCCCGAAGGACTTTGCCGCTGATGGTGTCATGGAAGCCATCGATAACTTCGCCAACGGGTGGAACAAACTCTTCGGAGAATAGGATGCTCGCACCGCGCGAGCAACGGAAAATCCTGGGACCTTCGAGCAGGTCGGCCATCGGCAAAACAATGAACCTAAGGCAGGACATGGAATCTGAACCTAACGAGTGGATGCTTTCAGCTATCTTCTTTTTCCTGGGGATCGCCCCGTTTACAGGTGGTGTCCTGCTTTATACAAGGACGTTTGTTGGGCTGCTGATCCTGGATAGGTTCATGCCGGGGAAACCTTCACTGGCCACCACCTTCTTAGGGGCGTGGCTTCTTCTTATGGCTCCCCAGCATTTCGTGAACGAGACCGGTATTGATGCACTGATCATGCCCTACAGTGCTCTTCTTCTCGGATGTCTCGCCATCGGGCTCATGGGCTGGTTCTGGATGCCCAAGTTCCTCCAACCTAGGTGGATGAAAGAGGGAGACAAGTTGGAGGCGCGAGGGGAAGACCGGTTGTGAGGGACCTCTACGACTCGAACGGGAAAAGGAAGCAATGACGAATGCTGCCGGCGTCAGCTACGAACGGCTGCGCGGTTTCCGGGTTCCGCGCCCGGATGGCTGGGAGATCGTAGAGAGCCCCGGAAACATGATCGCCGTCGCACATCCAGCAGTACCCACCGGGATCTTTCGCCCCAACATGGTGCTGCGCTGGGCACCGGCCAACGGAATCTCGCCGGCCCGGTACGCAACCGCAGCGCTGGCCTCAACCATGCAGACAGCCCGGCAGGTACGCATCATCGCCCACGAGACCTGGCCGATGAATGGTCCGGAAGGTCCCGTGAGCGGCCGGCGGCAGCGCTTCGTGCACCAGGTGGAGCAGCATCCGGTCTGTGTGGACCGCTGGCTGTGGACCGCAGCCAACCGGGTTTTCGAAGCGACGGCAAGCTACACCGTTGGCCAGCTAGTAGGAATGAAGCTGCTGTTCGAACAGATGATCAAGGACCTGCAGATCGAAGCCGGAGGTGATGCCGGGGAGAGCCAGGAACGCAGTCTTATGGACACCATCGCGCCCACCGGGCCGCGGCTGGATGAAACCGCAACCAGGCTGGCCGGAGAGGACCGCGAAGACCTGGACCGTCTTGCAGCAGCTCAGCCCTACCGGGAACCGCCGCTTCTCCTGCCTATTCCTGCCCTGGAGCTGATGGACAGCGTGGCGGAGCGGAACCGGCTGGGTAGGTTCCAGCGCAGGGGCCCGGAACTCGCGGTGCTGCAGAACGCAGGTTTGCTGTACGCGGACAGCAGCCTGACGCCGGCAGGCACCGACTTCGTGGCACCGCTGCGCGACCCGGACGCAGCATTCAGCGTCACAGCGGCCGACGCACAAGGGGGTGCCATTCTCCAGGTGTGGATAGGCGGCGGAATCGGCAGGGTGACGGCGGAACCAACACGCTTCCACAGCGAATGCTCGCGGGTGCCGGGCCCGGACGAACTGGCCGTTCAGGTGCTTCAGGCCAACGCCGTCCCTAAAGCGATAGCGGACTGGCTGGGCTTCACACCTGCATGGAGCATTGCGCATGATCCGGTGGTCCTCACGACGGACCAGTACGAAGCGAGGATGAAGTCCCCGGAGGCAGAACCCCCGGAAAGCCTGGGAGAGGCGGCCAGGCGCATGTGGGAACAACCCTGGACTGAGTGGGAGATCCTCAATGAGGATACGGGCGGCTGGTTCGGATTCGTGAACGCGGGATCCGCAGGCCAGTACCGGCTGGGACCCGTTGCAGAGACGGGCACGGTGACCCTGGAGCCGGTAAGTTCGGCCGTAGTCTGGGATGTCCTGGTGCGGTTCATCCACGCCGCAGTTGAAGATACGCCCCTCTGGATCCCGGAGCTGACGGGCTTCGATGACCGGGCGGCAGACGGACGAGCCCCGGAAGGAAAGGTCTGGGAGGTGTACAGCTAGGCAGGTCGCGACCCGGCTCGGCCTTCCCCGGCGGTCCTCGAGGACTCGTCTAGGCGAAGTACACGCCGATCCGGTTGCCCTCGATTTCTTCGATCCGGATATCGATCTCATAGATGTCCTTCAGGACCTCCGGCTGCATGATCGCCGACGGCGGCCCCTGATGGAGCAGCTTGCCGTCCGCCATGGCAATGATGTCGTCCGAGTAGCAGGACGCGAAGTTGATGTCGTGGATGACCAGGACCACCGTTTTGCCAAGCTCATCGGTAAGCCTGCGCAGCAGCCGCATCATCTCCACGGAGTGCTTCATATCCAGGTTGTTGAGCGGCTCATCCAGCAGCAGGTAATCCGTGTCCTGCGCCAGCACCATGGCGATGAACGCCCGCTGGCGCTGGCCGCCGGACAGCTCGTCGACGAAGCGGTCGGCCAGTTCGGTGAGATCCAGGAAAGCCATGGCCTGCTCGATCTTGTCCCTGCAGACCGCCGTCGGACGCCCGCCGTTGTGCGGGTAACGGCCAAAGCCGACCAGGTCACGCACCGTGAGCCGGACGGTGAGGTGGTTGTCCTGCCGGAGGATCGCCATCTTGCGGGCCAGATCCTTGCCCGGGGCAGAAGAGACGTCCAGGCCGTCCACGGTGACCGAACCGGCGTCGGCCTTCAGCAGACGGCTCATGATTGACAGCAGCGTGGACTTGCCGGCGCCGTTGGGTCCGATGATTGAGGTGACGCCGCCTTCCTTGATGTGGCAGCTCACCCCGTCCACAACGGCGGTGGAACCGTAGGTCTTGGTGACGCCGGTGACCTGGATCATTTGAGGGAGCCTTTCAGGAGCAGAATCAGGAAGACGATTCCGCCAACGAATTCAATGACAATGCTCAGCGCGGTATCGAAGGCAAAGATGCGTTCGAGGACCAGCTGGCCGCCCACCAGGGCAATGATGCCCAGCAGGACGGCGATGGGAACCACGGCTGTGTGGGAGAAATGGGAGCACAGCTGGTAGGCCAGTGATGCCACCAGCAGGCCGAAGAAGGTCACCGGGCCAACCAGCGCAGTGGAAACGGCAACCAGGACCGAGCAGATTACCAGCACACCGGTCACGGAACGCTTGTGGTTCACTCCCAGGTTGATGGAGGTGTCCCGCCCCAGGGACATCACATCGAGGGAGTGCCGCATCCGCCAGGCGGGAACGCTGACGATTGCCACGGCGATGAGCGAATAGCCCAGCAGCGCGCCGTCGACATTGTTAAAGGACGCGAAGAACAGGTCCTGCAGGATGATGAACTCGCTGGGCTCGATCAGTCGCTGCAGCAGGGAGGACATGCCGCGGAACATCGTGCCGAGCACGATTCCCACCAGCAGCATCAGGTGCAGGGACTTACCGCCGCCGGTGAAGAGCCAGCGGTAGAGCAGGAAGGAGAAGCCCACCATCAGGGCCACTTCCATTCCGTAGCGGAGCGGTTCGGACATGGAGAGCACCAGCCCGCCGCCGAAGGTGAACACCAGAACGGTCTGGATCAGCACGTACAGGGCATCGAAGCCCATGATCGACGGCGTCAGGATCCGGTTGGCGGTCACGGTTTGGAACAGAACGGTGGAAACCCCGACGGCGTAGGCCACCAAAATCATGGAACCCACCTTGATGGCGCGGCGCGGCAGCACGTAGCCGATGTTTCCGCGCAGCTCGATGGTCATGAAGACGGCGACGAGCACCGCGGCAACTACGGAGAGGGCAATGATCCAGAAACGGGGGGAGAGGTTCCGCACCGGGCGGCGGCGCTGCACCGTCATTGCCGAGGGCAGGACGCTGGTGGGGGAACTAGGCACTGGCGGAGCGCTTTCTCAGGAGCAGGTAAAGGAACAGGACGCTGCCCACGGCGGCAACGATCACGCCCACGGGGATTTCATACGGGTAGCGGATGGTCCGGCCGATGACGTCGCAGGCAAGTACAAAACCCGCACCGAAAATCGCAACCCAGGGGATGGCCCGGCGGACGTTGTCTCCCACCAGGAGGGAGACAAGGTTGGGCACGATGAGTCCCAGGAACGGCACGGAACCAACACTGACGACGACGACGGCGCTGATCAGGGACACGATAATCAGGCCGAGGGTCATCACGCGGTTGTAGTTCAGGCCGAGGTTGGTGGTGAACTCCTGGCCCATGCCGGCCACGGTGAACCGGTCCGCGGCAAGGAAGCCGATCAGGGTGAGGGCGCCGACAATCCAGAGCAGCTCGTACCGTCCGCGCAGGACGCCGGAGAAGTCACCGGTCATCCACGAATTCAGCGTCTGGAGCAGGTCGAAACGGTAGGCGAAGAAGGTAGTGACGGCGGCGATGACGCCTCCGAGCATGATGCCGACGAGGGGAACGATCAGCGTGTTGCGCAGCGGGATACGGCGCAGGATCAGCAGGAAGAGGGCGGTTCCGGCCACGGCGAAGAGCGTGGCGGTGGACATTTTCAGGAACAGCGACGCGCCGGGAAGAAGGACCGTGACCACGAGGATGCCAAGCGAGGCGGACTCGATGGTGCCGACCGTGGACGGTTCAACGAACTTGTTCCGTGCCATCAGCTGCATGATCAGTCCGGCCACGCTGAGGGCCATCCCGGCGAGAATGATGCTCAGCGTCCGCGGGACCCGGCTGACCCACAAGATGTTCCAGGCATGTTCGTCGCCGGCCAGCAGTGAGGACAGGGAGACGTCGCTGACCCCCACGAACATGCTGACGACGGCGAGTGCGAGGACACCGGCACCGCCAAGGACCAGCATCGCTGCGGGACCGGGGACCCGCCTCCGCGGTCCGAAGTCAGCGGCGGACGCGGACGGTGCCGTAGCTGCTGGGCTGATCTGTGTTGTCATGAGGGTTCCGTCTCCCCCGCTGGCCGGGACCGTCCGTAGACGGTCCCGGCCAGCGGGGATCTAGCAGGTATGGGGACGGTTAAGAGATGCCGTCCTGGACAGCGCTGATCATGGCTTCAACGTTGTTCAGGCCGTAGCCCACGAGGTACCAGCTGGAGGAATCGAGCATGGTGATGCGGTCATTCCTGGCAGCGTTGGTGCCCATGACGAGCTCGTTGTCCAGGACCGCGGAGGCGACCTCGCCTGCGTTTCCGACTGCGACGTCGCGGTCGATGACGAACAGGTTGTCCGGGTTGGTTTCGGCGACGTATTCGAAGGATACGGATTCGCCGTGCTGTGCTTCGGACTTGATGTCGGCTGCGGTGGCGACACCCAGGACGTCGTGGATCAGGCCGAAGCGCGAGCCTGCGCCGTAGGCGGTCATTTCACCGCCGCTGGTCATGATGATCAGGCCGTTGCCGGCGTCGGCAGAGGTTGCTTTCGTTTCCTCGACCTTCGAGTCGATGGCGGCAAGCTTCTCCTCGACCTCGGCTTCCTTGCCAAAGATCTCGCCCAGGGTCTCGGTGTTGGAAACGAAGGAGTTCCACGGGTCCGCAGCATCGGTGCTGAGGTCGATCGTCGGAGCGATCTTGGAGAACTCGTCGTAGGAGTCGGCCGTGCGGCCGGACATGATGATCAGGTCCGGGGCCCCGGCGCTGATAGCTTCGAAGTCCGGCTCCTTCATGCTGCCGATTTTCTCGTAGTCATCCGAGCCGTACTTTGCGAGGCTTTCGGGGTAGTTCGCGGCAGGAACGCCGTCCACCTCGATGCCCAGGGCGTCGAGCGTGTCCAGGGCGCCGAGGTCGAACGTGTAGACGACCTCAGGGTTCACGGGGACCTCCGTGGTGCCCTGCGTGTGTTCCACGGTAACGGTGGCTGACTCCGCGGATGCCGGTTCGGCGGCGCCGGTCTCTGAGCCGCAGGCGCTGACAGCGAGCAGGGAAACCAGGGCGGTTCCGGCAAGCAGCCGGGACTTAAGGGTGGTCTTCACTTTGGGGGTGCTCCAGATGATCTCTTCGGTTTGGCCTGCCGGGGATGCCTCCACCATTAGGTCACAAAATCGTTTGCTAATTTTGCGCGCCTCTGAAAACTATCTTGTTAGGCAAGGCTAAGCAACTTGCGTGTCGGCCCGCGGGTAACGTGCGGTTCCACTGCCCGGTCTTCCGGTTCTGCTCGCGCCGAATATTCTTGGAGGCTTTGCTGGCACTCACCTTGACCGAGTGCTAACCGTTGCATAAAGTCGGAGCTAGCACTCCCCTTGTGAGGGTGCTAATTCCTGAGGGAAGCGCCCACCGGCACCCGCGACGACGGCAAGCGCCTACCGACGGTCCACAAACCCGTTAGTAACTAAGCAAAGGAGAGCCCGAGTGTCGGTCTCTATTAAGCCCCTTGAGGATCGCATCGTTGTTCGCCCGCTCGAAGCTGAGCAGACCACGGCCTCCGGCCTGGTTATCCCGGACACCGCTAAGGAAAAGCCCCAGGAAGGTGAAGTCGTAGCAGTCGGCCCCGGCCGCGTGGACGACAACGGCAACCGTGTGCCGATCGATGTTGCCGAAGGCGACGTCGTCATCTACTCGAAGTACGGCGGAACCGAGGTCAAGCAGGGCGGCCAGGAGTACCTGGTGCTCTCGGCACGCGACGTGCTGGCCATCGTCGTCAAGTAAGTCTTTGAAGACCCCGGCCAGATTCGGCCGGGGTCTTCTTTTGTAGATGTAGTTCTCGAAAGGACACACACATGGCAAAGCAGTTGGAGTTCAACGACTCCGCCCGTCGTTCACTGGAAGCCGGTGTCGACAAGCTCGCCAACACCGTCAAGGTCACCCTCGGCCCGCGCGGCCGCAATGTGGTGCTCGCCAAGACCTGGGGCGCACCCACCATCACCAACGACGGCGTCACGATCGCCCGCGAGGTCGAACTCGACGATCCGTATGAGAACCTTGGCGCCCAGCTGGCCAAGGAAGTTGCCACCAAGACCAATGATGTTGCCGGCGACGGCACCACCACCGCAACGGTCCTGGCCCAGGCACTGGTCAAGGAAGGCCTGCGCAACGTAGCCGCGGGTGCCGCTCCCGGCGCTCTCAAGCACGGCATCGAAACCGCTGTTGAAGCAGTAGCCGCACGCCTGCTGGAGAATGCCAAGGAAGTTGAAGGCAACCAGGTTGCCCACGTGGCAGCCATCTCCGCGCAGAGCGAGGAAGTTGGCCAGCTGCTGGCCGAGGCTTTCGACAAGGTCGGCAAGGACGGCGTCATCACCATCGAGGAATCCTCCTCGACGTCCACCGAACTGGTCATCACCGAAGGCATGCAGTTCGACAAGGGCTACCTCTCGCCGTACTTCGTCACCGACGCCGAGCGCCAGGAAGCCGTCCTCGAAGACGCGCTCATCCTGGTCAACTCCGGCAAGATCTCCTCGGTTGCCGAATTCCTGCCGCTGCTGGAAAAGGCACTGCAGGCCTCCAAGCCGCTGTTCATCATTGCCGAGGACGTGGACGGCGAAGCCCTCTCCACCCTGGTGGTCAACAAGATCCGCGGCACGCTGAACGTGGTTGCCGTCAAGGCTCCGGGCTTCGGTGACCGCCGCAAGGCCATGATGCAGGACATCGCCACCCTGACCGGTGCCCAGGTTGTGTCCCCGGACCTCGGCCTGAAGCTGGACCAGGTTGGCCTGGAGGTGCTGGGTTCCGCCCGCCGCATCACCGTCACCAAGGACAACACGACGATCGTGGACGGCGCCGGATCCGAAGCTGACGTTGCCGACCGCGTGGCGCAGATCCGCGCCGAGATCGAGCGCACCGATTCCGACTGGGACCGCGAGAAGCTCCAGGAGCGCCTTGCCAAGCTCTCCGGCGGCATCGGCGTGATCAAGGTGGGCGCTGCAACCGAGGTTGAGCTGAAGGAAAAGAAGCACCGCATCGAGGACGCCGTGTCCTCCACGCGTGCTGCCCTGGAAGAGGGCATCGTCGCCGGCGGCGGTTCCGCGCTGGTGCACGCATCCCACGCACTGGATACCGATGCGGAGGTGGCAAAGCTCGACGGCGACGCCGCCACTGCCGTTGGCCTGGTCCGCCGTGCGCTGGCCCAGCCGCTGCGCTGGATCGCAGAGAACGCCGGCGCCGAGGGCATGGTTGTTGTGTCCAAGGTGGGCGAGCTTGAAGTCAACAACGGCTTCAACGCTGCCACGGGCGAATACGTGAACCTGATCGAAGCCGGCGTCATTGACCCGGTCAAGGTCACTCGCTCCGCCCTGCGGAACGCCGCGTCCATCGCCGCGCTGGTCCTGACCACCGAGGCACTCGTCGTCGAAAAGCCGACTGACGAGGAAGATGACCACGGCCACAGCCACTAGGTCCGGGCTGGGCTAAAGGCCCCGTCAGGCGCGGTTTTCTCCGCGGCTGGCGGGGCCTTCGTCCGTTCCGGGAGCGGCCTCGGGGCCACGGGATTCAGCCTTGACACGGTCCGGCCGGTAAACTCGTGCGGTATTTGCCGCTTTGAAAGGACACCAGCAAGTGTCAGCACCCATGCAGCACGCTGCCGCTTTGGAATCCCCGCAGGCCCCGAAACCGCGCGCGGCCGAACGACGCTACCGGCCCGAAGTCCAGGGGGTGCGCGCCCTCGCCGTGGTCCTCGTGGTCCTCTACCACGTCTGGCTCGGCAGGGTCTCCGGGGGAGTGGACGTCTTCCTGCTGATCTCCGCGTTCCTACTGACCGGGTCCTTTGTCCGGAAGGCCGAAAGCGGCAGGCCGCTCGCCCTGGGCAGGTACTGGCTGCACCTGTTCAAGCGGCTGCTGCCCGCCGTCGCCGTCGTCCTGCTGGCAGTGCTCGCCGCCGCGGCGGCACTCCTGCCGCCCAGCGCCCGCCAGGACCTGATTGGGCAGTCCTGGTCCTCGCTCTTCTATTTCCAGAACTGGACCCTGGCCAACAACGCCGTCGACTACCTGGCAGCAGACCATAGCGCGGCCAGCCCGCTGCAGCACTTCTGGTCCCTGTCCATCCAGGGGCAGGTCTTCATCCTCTGGCCGCTGATCTTCGCCGCGGCGCTGCCGGTGTCCCGGCTCATTGGCAGGAGTTACCGGTCCGTGCTGGCCGTGGTCTTCACGGCCGTGTTCGCCGTGTCCCTGGCATATTCAATCTGGCAGACGGGAGCCAACCAGGCCTATGCCTACTTCGATACCCGGACCAGGCTGTGGGAATTCGCACTGGGCTCCCTGCTGGCGCTGGCCCTGCCGTACCTGCGCCTGGGCCGGCGCGCCCGCATCCTGATCGGGTGGACGGGCGTGACCGCCATGCTCAGCTGCGGCATCATCCTGCAGGTCCAGCAGCAGTTCCCCGGCTACCTCGCGCTCTGGCCCACCCTGGCCGCGGCCATGGTGATCGCTGCCGGGGACACCGGCAGCCGCGCCGGCGCAGACCGGCTGCTGAAGACCGGGCCGCTGGTGAACCTGGGGGACAATTCCTACGCCCTCTACCTGTGGCACTGGCCGGTGCTGGTGTTCTGGCTGATTGCCTCCAAACAGGAGAACGCCGGGCTGGTTGACGGCGCCGTCGTCATTGCCGTGTCGCTGCTGCTGGCCGTGCTTACCACCAAACTGGTGGAAGGCCCGCTCCGCGGCTGGTCCTGGCCGCAGGGCTCGCCGTGGCGCTCGGCAGTGGTGCTGGCGGCCTCGTTCGCCCTCGTCGCCGCGCCGCTGACCGGCTGGCAGGAACGCTTGGATGCGCAGGCAGAAGCCGTGCGGCTGCAGTCCATCGCGGACAATCCCGGCGCGCTGTCCCTGGACCCTGACTACGAAACCGCCTCTTCCACCCAGGCACTCGTCAAACCTGCGCCGTCGGAAATGGACGGGGAATGGGCGCAGCTGGACGAAGCGTGCGGGGAAGGCACGGCACCGGAGGCCGGCAGCGTGCTGGAAGAGCACTGCAAACAGATCGGCACAGCCGAGGGCGCCCGGAAAACCGTAGTGGTGCTGGGTGACTCCCACGCCATGCAGTGGACCGCAGCGCTGGGCCCGGTGGCACGCGCCAACGACTGGCACGTGGTGACTGTCCTGAAGATGGGCTGCCGCTACGGAGCCGAAGACCCGGACCGGTCCGAAGACTGCAACGCCTTCAACCAGGCCGCGGGGGAGTACGTCCTGGACCTGATGCCGGACGCTGTGTTCACCGTCGCGTCCTTGACGCAGGAATCCAGTCCGGATGAAACCCTGGCCGGAGGCTACGAGGACGGCGTCCGGGGATTCGCCGAGGCCGGCATCCAGGTCCTCGCCATGCGGGACAACCCGAGGTTCGAGTTCGACATGTTCAAGTGCCTTGAATCCAACGGCTTCGACGTGCATGCCTGCTCCGTTCCGCGCAGCCGGCTGCTCGCGGAAGCCTCTCCGCTGGAAGGACTCGAGGCGCGTATTCCGGGCGTGCGGGTGCTGGACATGAGTGACCAGTTCTGTTTCGAGAACGCCTGCCCGGGGATTATCGGCAACGTGATCGTCTACAAGGACCACGACCACCTGAACCGCACCTACCTGGAGACCACCTCCCATGTGCTGGCCGAACGCATCCTGGCCGCCACCGGCTGGGAAGGCGTCACAGTGCCCGGAACCACATAGCCCAAAGCACCCCGAGGAATAGGGAGGCCTGCTCTTTTCGTTCTACGATTAGATAAACGCGGGCGTGTTGTCCCAGCCACCCCACAAAATCTCCGGTCCCGAAAGAGGCGCGCACTTGAGCCAGCAGTCCCCAGAACACGATCCGTTCGGCTTCGTCGGACTTACGTATGACGATGTCCTTCTGCTGCCCGGTCCCACGGACGTCATCCCCTCCGAGGCGGACACCAGCTCCCGCCTGACCAAGCGGATCACCGTGCAGACCCCGCTGCTCTCCGCCGCGATGGACACGGTCACCGAATCGCGCATGGCGATCGCCATGGCCCGCCACGGCGGCCTGGGCGTCATCCACCGCAACCTTTCCATTGCCGACCAGGCAGAGCACGTGGACCGGGTCAAGCGCAGCGAATCCGGCATGATCACCAACCCGGTCACCATTGACCCGGACGCCACCCTGCAGGAACTCGATGACCTCTGCGCGCACTTCCGCGTCTCCGGCCTGCCGGTAGTTGACCCGGAGAACAAGCTGCTGGGCATCGTCACCAACCGGGACACCCGCTTCATCCCGCATTCCGAGTACGCCAGCCGCAAGGTCGGCGAAGTCATGACGCGGATGCCCCTGATCACCGGCCGCGTGGGAATCACCCCGGAAGAGACCGTCGAGCTGCTGGGCAAGAACAGGATCGAGAAGCTTCCGCTGGTGGACGACGACGGCCGCCTCCAGGGCCTGATCACAGTCAAGGACTTCGACAAGGCCGAGCAATACCCGCTGGCTACCAAGGACGACGAAGGCCGGCTCCGCGTCGGCGCCGCCGTCGGCTTCTTTGGTGACGGCTATGAGCGCGCCATGGCCCTGGTGGACGCCGGCGTGGACGTCCTGGTGGTGGACACCGCCAACGGCCACAGTGCCGGCGTGCTGGAAATGATCGCCCGCCTAAAGAAGGATCCCGCAGCGGCGCACGTGGACGTCATAGGCGGCCAGGCAGCCACCCGCGAAGGCGCCCAGGCGCTGATCGACGCCGGTGCTGACGCGATCAAGGTGGGCGTAGGCCCGGGCTCCATCTGCACCACCCGGGTGGTGGCCGGCGTGGGCGTACCGCAGGTCACCGCCATCTACGAGGCAGCCAAGGCAGCCATTCCTGCCGGTGTTCCGGTCATCGCAGACGGGGGCCTGCAGTACTCGGGAGACATCGGCAAGGCCATCGTGGCCGGCGCCGATACGGTGATGCTCGGCGGCCTGCTGGCAGGCTCCGCCGAAAGCCCCGGAGACCTGGTGTTCGTGAACGGCAAGCAGTTCAAGACCTACCGCGGCATGGGCTCCCTGGGCGCCATGCAGACCCGCGGGAAGAACACGTCCTACTCCAAGGACCGCTACTTCCAGGCCGACGTGCCCAGCGACGAAAAGCTGATCCCCGAAGGAATTGAGGGCCAGGTGCCCTACCGCGGCCCGCTGTCCGCCGTCGCGCACCAGCTCGTGGGAGGCCTGCGCCAGACCATGTTCTACACCGGTGCCCACACCATCGCGGAGCTGAAGGCCAAGGGCCGCTTTGTCCGGATCACGTCCGCCGGGCTCAAGGAGTCCCATCCGCACGACATCATGATGACTGCCGAAGCGCCGAACTACGGCCGCCGCTAAAATATGCCGAAGACAGAAGCAGGCACCGTCTCCCCGGGGACGGTGCCTGCTTCTTTTAGCGACTGGGATAACCTAGAGCAGTGACTAACGAGATAGAGATCGGCCGTGGCAAGCGTGGGCGCAGAGCCTATTCCCTGGATGACGTAGCGATTGTGCCTTCCCGGCGCACCCGCGATCCCCAGGACGTCTCGGTCAGCTGGCAGATAGACGCCTACCAGTTCGAAATGCCCGTCATCGGCGCTCCGATGGACTCGGTGATGTCTCCGGCGTCCGCCATCGCCCTGGGCCGCCTGGGAGGCCTGGGGGTCCTGAACCTCGAGGGCCTCTGGACCCGGTACGAGGATCCGCAGCCGATCCTGGACGAAATCGCTGTCCTCAGTGAAGAGAACTTCAATCCCTCGGCCACCCGCAGGCTCCAGGAGATCTACACCGCGCCGATCCAGGCTGAACTGATCACCTCCCGCCTGGCCGAAATGCGCGACGCCGGCGTGACCGTAGCCGGCTCCCTGACCCCGCAGCGCACCCAGGAGTTCTACAAGACCGTCCTGGCCGCCGGCGTGGACATTTTCGTGATCCGCGGTACGACCGTCTCCGCGGAACACGTCTCCAAGAACGTTGAACCGCTGAACCTCAAGCAGTTCATCTACGAACTGGACGTTCCCGTGATCGTTGGCGGGGCTGCCGGCTACACTCCGGCCCTGCACCTGATGCGCACCGGTGCGGCCGGAGTCCTGGTTGGCTTCGGCGGCGGCGCAACCACCACCACGCGGCGGGCGCTGGGCATCCACGCCCCCATGGCCACGGCCATCTCAGACATCGCCGAAGCCCGCCGGGACTACATGGATGAGTCCGGCGGCCGGTACGTCCATGTGATTGCCGACGGCGGCATGGGCACCAGCGGCGACATCATCAAGGCGATCGCCATGGGTGCGGACGCCGTGATGCTCGGCTCCGCCCTGGCGCGCGCCGAGGAAGCGCCCGGCCGCGGCTGGCACTGGGGGCAGGAAGCCCACCACAGCGAACTTCCGCGCGGAGACAGGGTCCACCTGGACACCATTGGTCCGCTGCAGGAAGTCCTCTGGGGTCCCTCGCACCACACCAACGGAACCTCCAACCTGATGGGGGCACTGAGGCGGGCGATGGCCACTACCGGTTACTCTGACCTCAAGGCGTTCCAACGGATCGACGTCTTGGTGTCGCCATACCTTTACAACACCTGAGCAAGACCAACCCCAGCACGTCGGGGCACGCTTCAGAGAGGATCAAGACCATGGCAACAGATGCACTTAGTCCGGAATACCGCGAAGAAGCTCTGCACAGGCTGCGCTCGACGGCGGAGCCCGGCGGCCAGCTTGACGTCCTGATCGTTGGCGGCGGTGTGGTTGGCGCAGGTGCTGCGCTGGACGCCGTGACCCGCGGGCTGAAGGTCGGCATGGTCGAAGCCCGCGACTGGGCTTCCGGAACGTCTTCACGGTCCTCGAAGCTCATCCACGGCGGCCTGCGCTACCTCGAGATGCTGGACTTCGCGCTGGTCCAGGAAGCGCTCAAGGAACGCGGGCTCCTGCTGCAGCGCATCGCGCCGCACCTGGTGAAGCCCGTACCGTTCCTCTACCCGCTGACCAAGCGTTTCGTGGAGCGACCCTACGTAGGGGCCGGGATTTTCCTCTACGACACCCTCGGCATGACGTCCGGCAACTCCCGCGGCGTGCCCATGCAGAAGCACCTCTCCAAGCGCAGCACCCTGCGGGCGGCTCCGAGCCTCAAGGATGACGCCATGATTGGCTCCATCCGGTACTACGACGGCCAGGTGGATGACGCCCGGTACGTGGCCAACATGGTCCGCACCGCGGCGCACTACGGGGCCTCCGCCGTGAACCGGCTCTCCGTCGTCGACTTCCTCCGTGAGGGGGAGCGCGTCGTCGGCGCCCGTGTGCGCGACCAGGAGACGGGCGAAGAGTTCGATATCGCCGCCAGCCAGGTGGTCAACGCCACCGGCGTCTGGACGGACGAGACCCAGGCCATGGTCACCGACCGCGGCCAGCTGAAGGTCCGTGCCTCCAAGGGCATCCACCTGGTGGTTCCGCGGGACCGCATCCAGTCCACCGTGGGCATGATCCTGCGCACCGAGAAATCTGTGCTCTTTGTCATTCCGTGGGGACGCCACTGGATTATCGGCACCACGGACACCGACTGGAACCTGGACAAGTCCCATCCGGCCGCAACGTCCGCGGACATCGACTACCTGCTCGAACACGTCAACCGGGTCCTGAAGCGCCCGCTGACCCGCGAGGACGTCGAAGGCGTCTACGCCGGGCTGCGTCCGCTGCTGGCAGGGGAGAACGACTCCACGGCCAAGCTCTCGCGCGAACACGTCGTCGCCCACCCCGTGCCCGGCCTGGTGGTCGTGGCCGGCGGCAAGTGGACCACGTACCGCGTCATGGCCAAGGACGCGGTGGACGAAGCTGCCCGGGCACTGGATGAGAAGGTGCCCGAATCCTGCACCCAGACCATCCCGCTGCTTGGCGCCGTCGGCTACAAGGCCGCCTGGAACCGGCGCCACCGGACCGCCGATGAATACGGCATCCATGTTGTCCGCGTGGAACACCTGCTCAACCGCTACGGTTCCCTTGCGGGCGAGGTCCTGGACCTGATCGCCGCGGATGCTTCGCTGGGCGAACCGCTTCCCGGAGCGGACGACTACCTGGGCGCCGAGGTTGTGTACGCCACCACCCATGAGGGTGCCCGCCATATTGAGGACGTGCTCGCACGCCGCACCCGGATTTCCATCGAGTCCTGGGACCGCGGCGTCTCGGCCGCGCCGGTCGTCGCGAAGCTGATGGCACCCATCCTCGGCTGGGACGACTCCCGGGCGGAGGAGGAAGTGCGCCACTACCTCGCCCGCGTGGAAGCAGAACGGCTGAGCCAGGAACAGCCCGACGACGTCTCCGCCGACGCCGCCCGGCTGGCCGTCCAGGATATCGCCCCGCGCTGACGCGGAGCACCGGCACATGAGTGAACTTAGCCTGAACGCGTCCGGCGCCGTCCTTACCGAGCCCGAAATGGTGATCCTGGAAATGGAGGCCAAGGACAGGGACGACGCCGCGGCGCAGCTGGCGGAGCGGATCTACGCCCAGGGCCGCCTGCTGGACCTGGGCGGTTTCCTCAAGGACGTCGCCGCCCGGGAGCACCAAATGGCAACGGGGCTGCCCGGCGGCATTGGGCTGCCCCATGCCCGCAGCAGGCACGTGGTGAAGACTTCGATCGCGGTGGGTGTCTGCAGGTACGGACACAGCGTGGACTTCGGGGCGTCAGACGGACCCGCTACGGTGGTGCTGCTGATCGCAACACCGGCAGCAGCCTACTCGGAGCATCTGGAGGTCCTGGCCACGCTGGCCCGGTCCCTGTTCCGGCCGGCCTTCCGGGATTCGCTGCGCCGGGCTCAGGATCCGGAGGTCATTGCTGAGCTCATCAATTCTTCGCTGGTGTTCTTCGACCACTGAGCAGCCCGGGAGGCGCCATTGGGTTTTCTACACGACTACGAAGTACCGTTAAGTCGTGCTTAAGACTGCCCTGAAACCGCGCTGGATCGCAGGACTCCTGTTTGCCCTGGCTATATCCACCGTGTTTGTGCTGCTCTCCGAGTGGCAGTTTTCGGCAGCCGAAAGCGAGGGCCCGGCGCCCGCGGAGGACACTGAAGCGGTCCGTCCGCTGACCGGGGTCCTCACCCCGGGAGAACCCCTGTACGGCAGCCAGGCAGACCAAATGGTCACGTTCACCGGATCCTTCGATCCCGAGGACCAGGTCCTGATTGCGAACCGGCTGCTGGACGGCGAGGAGGGCTACTGGGTAGTTACCCCCTTCGATGTCGACGGCGCCCCGCAGGACGCCTCGATTCCCGTGGTCCGCGGCTGGACGGAAGAGCAGGGAGACGCCGGTACCGCACCCTCCGGCGAAATCACCGTCACCGGCAGGCTGCTGCCGCCGGAAGCCCCGATTGCCGGACCGGTGCCCGCGGGCACCGTTGCCGCGCTTTCAAGTGCTGAACTCGGCAACATCTGGGACAAGCCGCTCTATTCCGCCTTTGTGACCGCGCATCAGACCACGGCGAATGGTGCCCCGGTCGAATCCGGGCTGCAGACCGTCACCGTAGCGCCGCAGCCGCAGGAAACCACGATCAACTGGCTGAATATCTTCTACGCCGTTGAGTGGGTGGTCTTTGCCGGATTCTCCGTCTTCCTGTGGTGGCGGCTGCTGGCCGATTCGCACCAGCGCAGCCTCGAAGAGGACGAGTACGAAGACGACGAATACGAAGACGACGAGTACGACGAAGAACCAGGCACAACTAGCAGTGAGGTAAAGAATTGAGCGACCCCGCAGTGACCCGGCCGCCCCGCCCCAGGAAGAAGAAGCGCCGTTTTGGGGGCACCCACGCGCAGATTCGAACGGCTCTGGCGTTTTACAAGGTCTCATCCTGGGTAACGGGCATCTTCTTGCTGCTGCTGGTGGCCGAAATGGTCATGAAGTACATGCTCCAGATTCCGCCCGTGATCGTGGGAGGCCTGAACCTCTACACCGCGGTCCTCATCGCGCACGGCTGGCTGTACGTGGTCTACCTTTTCGCCGATTTCCGGCTGTGGCAGCTGATGCGCTGGCCGTTCTCGAAGTTCATCGTGATTGCTCTCGGCGGCGTGGTGCCGTTCCTCTCCTTCATCGTGGAAGCCCGCACCCACAAGCAGGTTCTCGCGGAACTGGCAGCCCACCCCGAGGCCGCCAAGCGCTACTAGGCTCCATCCGGGACACCGGGCACGCCGTTCAATGTGCGGGCGGTGTGCCGGGGCGACTATCCTTGAAACCGTGACTAATCCCGCGACTGCTCCCATTGAAGAGCGCCCCGTCCTGGTTGTGGACTACGGCGCCCAGTACGCCCAGCTGATTGCCCGGCGCGTACGCGAAGCCGACGTCTACTCCGAGGTCGTGCCGCACACCTACAGCACCCAGGAAATCCTGGCCAAGAACCCCGCCGCGATTATCCTTTCCGGCGGACCCTCCAGCGTTTACGCCGAAGGCGCCCCCAAAGTGGATCCCGAACTGTTCGACGCCGGTGTACCCGTATTCGGCATCTGCTACGGCTTCCAGGCCATGGCCGCCGCCCTCGGCGGCAAGGTCGCGGAGACTGGCCTGCGTGAATACGGCTCCACCGATGCCTCCGCAGTAAACGGTTCCCGTTCAATCCTCGAAGGGACGCCGGAACACCAGAACACGTGGATGAGCCACGGTGACAGCGTCCAGGAAGCTCCCGAGGGCTTCGAGGTCCTCGCCAGCACGGCTGGTGCACCGGTTGCCGCTTTCGCCAATGAGGAAAAGAAGCTTTACGGCGTCCAGTGGCACCCGGAAGTCAAGCACTCGGCCCATGGCCAGCAGGTGCTGGAAAACTTCCTGTTCAAGGGTGCGCGGCTGGACCGCAGCTGGACCACCGGCAACATTGTCGAGGAGCAGGTCGAGCGCATCCGCCAGCAGATCGGTTCGTCCCGGGTGATCTGCGGCCTGTCCGGCGGAGTCGACTCCGCCGTGGCCGCCGCCCTGGTGCAGCGCGCCGTCGGCGACCAGCTGACCTGCGTTTTCGTGGACCACGGCCTGCTGCGCGAAGGCGAAGCGGAGCAGGTTGAGCGCGATTTTGTCGCTGCGACCGGCGTCAACCTCTACGTTGCCAATGAGCAGGAACGCTTCCTCAGCGCACTGGCCGGCGTCACCGACCCGGAAACCAAGCGGAAGATCATTGGCCGCGAATTCATCCGCGCCTTCGAAGAAGCCGAACGCGCCATCATGGCCGAGGCCAACGCTGCCGGTGAACCGATCCGGTTCCTGGTCCAGGGCACTCTGTACCCCGACGTCGTCGAATCCGGCGGCGGCGAAGGCGCCGCGAATATCAAGAGCCACCACAACGTGGGCGGCCTGCCGGAGGACATGCAGTTCGAACTCGTCGAGCCGCTGCGCCTGCTGTTCAAGGACGAAGTCCGTGCCGTGGGGCGCGAACTCGGCCTGCCCGCCGAGATAGTAGGACGCCAGCCGTTCCCCGGCCCCGGGCTGGGTATCCGCATCATCGGCGAAGTGACCGGGGAACGCCTTGACCTGCTGCGCCGTGCTGACGCCATTGCCCGCGCCGAGCTCACCTCAGCCGGACTGGACGAGGAAGTCTGGCAGATGCCGGTAGTCCTGCTGGCAGATGTTCGCAGCGTCGGCGTCCAGGGCGACGGCCGCACCTACGGCCACCCGATCGTGCTGCGTCCGGTCTCCAGCGAAGACGCCATGACGGCGGACTGGTCCCGCCTGCCGTACGACCTGCTGGCCCGGATCTCCAACCGCATTACCAACGAGGTGGACGGCGTGAACCGCGTGGTGCTGGACGTCACCAGCAAGCCGCCGGGAACTATCGAGTGGGAGTAGCACCATAGGGCGCGGGGGACGGCTGAAGAGCCGTCCCCCGCGTTGCTATCCGGAGCTATTCGGGCAAATGACGATAGCTTGGAAGGTATGCCAGTTTGGTCGAGATCGTCGCGCGGAAGTGCAGGAAAGAGGGCATCAGTGTCTGAGCAGAATCCCGGGGACAGCGCCTCGGACTTCCTGCTGCCGTGGCTGGCCGGGCTAGGCCAGCACGCCGGGTCGGACACGCTGCTGCATTTCACGGTCACCCCGGAGAACAGCATCGACCTGACCCACGCCCACCCCTCCGGGCTCGCGCAGCTGCTGGCCGGGAGGAAAACCCGGCTCTCAACGCTGCTGCGTGATGCGGACCACTACAGGACCGCCATGCGCGCAGCCCGGGCGCTGCGTGCCAAGATCTACGAACTGGGCTCAGACCGCGGTATCGACGTCGGCTATCTTGCCGCGGGAACCGCTTCCTGGCGCTACGCCTCGGATGAAGCCCTGCGGCCGGAATCCCTGACCGCCCCGGTACTGCTGACCGCCGTCAGCCTGACGGTACATGCGGCCCAGGATGACTACGAGCTCCAGCTCACCGGCAAGGCCGAGCTGAACCCTGCCTTCATCCGCCACCTCGAAAACCAGCAGGGCCTGGACGTCGACGCCGAATCCCTGGCACGGCTGGCCTATGGCACGGCGCGGTTTGATCCGCACCCGGTCCTGGAACGGCTGCGCGGCCTCACCGACGGGGTGCGGGGCATGAACATCGAGCACCGCCTGCTCGTCTCCACCTTCGCGGATCTGCCGGACCTCTCAGAGGATGCGGCCCTGGATCCTTCCCATCCCATTCTCCGGGCACTGATGGACGCCGCCGTGGACGGCAGCGCAGAGGTGGGCGAACCCGCGGACCCGGGGCTTCCGCCGCTGGATGACCGCGCACCGGCCTCCGAGCTCCTGGTACTGGATGCGGACCGCGAGCAGCAGGACGTGCTGGACCTCGCCGGTGCCGGGAATTCCCTCGTCGTCTCGGCACCTCCCGGAACCGGCCAGACACAGACCGCGGTCAACGCCGCCGCCGCTCTGGTGAACGCCGGAAAGTCCGTGCTCGTCGTCGCTGAGCGCCGCGGAACCCTCAACGAATTCGTCTCCGCCCTGGAGAACCTCAATCTCGGTTCACTCGTCCTGCAGCTGGGAGCCGGGCTGGGCGAGGAAGCCCTGCGGGACCGGCTGGTCCGCGCCATCGTGCGGAATGAGAAGGCCGCCGAGCCGAACCTGGGCAACCTGCACAAGGTGCTGCAGGAGAGCCGCCACCAGCTGCGGGACCATGTAAAGTCCCTGCACAACGTCCGGCAGCGCTGGGGATGTTCGCCCTACCAGGCGATGCAGTCCCTGGCCGAACTTACCTCGCTTACGCCGGCCCCGGCCACCACCGTCCGGCTCAAGCGCAGCGTCCTGGACAGCATCACGGACCGCACCGAGCTGACCGGCCGCCTGCGTCGTGCCGCGGAACTGGGAAGTTTCTCCCGTGCCGCCGTCTCAAGTCCCTGGTTCGGAGCGAAACTGCTCAACCGCAAGGAAACCGAAGCAGCGCACCAGCTCACGGAGGAACTGGCCGAAGCACTGCCGCAGCTGCGCACCCGGGTCCAGGAAGTGGCCGAGCACTCACAGATCCGGCTGGGGGAGACCTTCGCGCAGTGGGGCGAACAGCTCCAGCTGCTGGTCGCTGTCCGCGAAAGCCTGGACAAGTTCACTCCGGACATCTTCGACCGCCCCGTTACGGATCTGATTTCCGCCACGGCGTCCTCTTCCTGGCGGCGCGAGCACGGCGTGGACATGAGTTCCATGACCCGTTCGCGGCTGCGCCGGGTCGCGAAGGAATACATCCGTCCCGGCGTGCATATTGCAGACCTGCACACCTCGCTGGTGCAGGTGCAGCAGCAGCGCGGTATCTGGACGCGCTACGCCACGACCCAGCGCCATCCTTCCGTTCCCACGGGCCTCGCCGACCTGAACAGGACCTACCTTGGCGTCAAGGACCAGCTGGACGAGCTGACCCGCATCCTCTCCGGAACTCCGGAAAAACCGAACCTCGCGGACCAGTCACTGGATGACCTGGAGAAGAAGCTCCGTGCCCTCGCCGGGGACAAGGAAACCCTTGAGACCCTGCCCGAGCGCACCCTGCTGGTGGACGAGATGCGCGGACAGGGACTTGGCGAACTGCTCGATGACCTTGAAGCACGCGAAGTGACGCCGCGGCAGGTCGGCTACGAACTGGAGCTGGCCTGGTGGCAGTCAGCCCTGGAAGCGATGATCAGCGGTGACGATTACCTGGCGATGTCCGACGGCGACAGCCTGCGCCGGCTTGAAGCCGAGTACCGCCTGGCTGACAACGCGCACATAGCCTCGGGTGCCTCCCGGCTGCGCTGGGAGCTTGCCCGGCGCTGGCGCGAGGGCATCAAATCCCGGGCCAGGGACGCGGCGCAGCTCCGGGACGTCATCAAGACCGGGCCCCTCACGGTTGATTCCCTCTCCGGCCAGTCCGATGAGCTGGTTTCTTCGCTCCTGCCGGTATGGGCCGCAAGCCCCCTGCTGCTGCCGATGATGCTTCCGGGATCCCGGCGCTTCGACGCCCTGATCATCCTCGATGCAGAGTCCATGAGCCTGCAGGCTGCCGTTCCCGCGATCGCACGCGCCGGGCAGGTCCTCGCCTTTGGGGACGGCAACCTGGGCGGACCACGGCCGTTCACCATCAACATCCAGCAGCCCGGGGCAGGCTCCGGCGGGGACGAACTCCCCAGCGCCTTCGACGCCCTGGCCCGGATCCTCCCGGTCCGCAGCCTCTCCACCGTCTACCGCGGCACCGACAAGCACCTGCTGAAGCAGCTCTCCGCGGAGTTCTACGGCGGACAGCTCTCCTGGGTCCCGCGCGGAGATGAAGTGGCAACCGGTGAACGGCCGCTCACCGTCGAATACCTCGCGGACGGCACGGGCATGCCCAGTGCAGACCAGGAGGGCGTTGAAAGCGTCTCCGCCGAGGTCAACCGTGTAGTCGACCTGGTCTTTGAACATGTCCGGCGCCGGCCGAGCCAGTCCCTGGCCGTCATTACTGCCAGCCCCCGGCACGCTGTCCGGGTGGCGGAGGCGATCCGCGTGCAGATGGCGAATTTCCCCTGGGCAGCGGACTTCTTCGCCCCCGGTGCCGAATCGTTCCGTGTGGTACCGGCTGACCGGGCCGCCGGACTTGTCCGGGACGCAGTGATCTTCTCGCTGGGATTCGGCAGGACCCCGCACGGCCGTGCCCTGCACAATTTCGGCCTGCTCTCCGAGCCCGGCGGGCGGGGACGGTTTGTCAACGCGATGACCCGTGCCCGCTACCGGCTTCACGTGCTGACCTGTTTCCAGCCTTCGGACCTCGACGAGTCGAGGCTGGGACACGGAGCACGTGATTTCTACCAGATGCTGGTGCGTGAGCTCGACGGCGGACCTGTCCGGCCTGCCGGTGAACGTTCGGCCGGCAACTCAATCATGGCGGACGACCCGCTTGTGGCGGACCTGGTGGGACGCCTGCGGCTGCGGGGCGCCGAGGTGTGGGACCACTACGACGACGTGATCGACATTGTGGCGACAGTCCGGCGTTCCGCGGACGCGGATCCAGCTGTTCCTATGGCCATCGAGTCTGACGGAACCGCCCGGTACCGGGGAATGAGCGTACGGGAGCGCAGCCGGCTGCGTCCCCAGCTGCTTGAACGGCTCGGCTGGCGCTACATGCCTTTGTGGACCATCGAAGTCTTCACCGATCCCGCCGCGTGCGCCGATCTGGTGGGCCGGTACCTTGGACTCCCGTCCCCGGTCCCCGGGCCCGAGCCGATTCGAGAAGCTCCTGCGGCAGCCGCCCAGGCGACCGTGGTTCCCCACGGCAGCACGCGGGTCCGTCAGCGCTCAGAGGAACAATCCAACCCAGCCATCCGGGCTTCAGCGGCAGCAGCCGCAGTGGCCGGTGGAATCGACAGGCAGCATGAACCAGGAACAGAACAGCCCTCCTGACACCGGGTCCGGCACTGTGCCGCCTCCCGGCGGTCACGGCCCGGGGGCAGCGGACGGGAACCCTGCCGCGGCCGCCGGGAAGGTTAAACGCCGTTCCCGGCGGAGCACCTCAGCGCCCACCAGGCTGAAGCAGGCAGCGCAGCTGCTGCATACGGCCCCCGCCGCAGCCCAGCGCGCGGACGCGCCGCCAGCCGGTCACGGCACGCCCGGGTCTGCCGCACCGAATGCCGGCGACGGCACCTCCGCAGGAGCGGGCAAGACCTCGCAGGACCAGAAGCCGCCTGATCAGGCGGTGCACGACCAGGCAGTGCATGACAAGACCCTGCATGACAAGACCCAGCATGACAAGACCCCGGCTAGCCAGGTGCCTCCCGGCCAGGGATCCGGAATCCTGCCGCAGACCGCCGGTGAAGACGACCCCCGTGCATGGGGAGACTCTCCTGAGGACAGCTCAGCCTGGCTTCTTGAACAGCGTCCGCCACACTGGGGATAGCCGCAGGTTTGTCGCTCCGCCAGACCCGGACGAGGGGTCAGCCGGCCGGGGGCTCGGAGCCGGGTGCTTCGTTCGGGACAAATCCGTTCGGGACAAAGTAGAGTCCGCCGCGGGCTGAGGCAACGGCCAGCTCCGGGGCTTCCGTCTTGGGTGCAGCGACCACCACCAGCTGCTCGTCAACCGCAGTATCCGCACCCGGCCACGGCCGGGCCCCGTTGTCCGTTCCGGTAATCCACAGCACGGGCAAGCCCGAAGCCAGGACTACCGGAGGGCCGGCGCTGTCGAAACCCTCCTCCGGAGCCGCCACCACATCAACCAGGGTGCCGGGAGAGAGCAGCCGCGCTGTTGCCGGATCGGCTGGACGAAGGGGGAGCGCGGCGGTACCCGCCGGTGATCCGGCCAGCAGTCCGTCACCAACCAGGACAGTCTCACTGACAATACCGCCGCCGCGAAGAGGAACGGCGAGCTGCCGTCCCACCGCCGCCGCGGCGTCGGTAACGGCCCCTTGCGGCACTGCGCCCGGCGGCAGGCTGATTATCCGAACGTCGCCCCGGCCAATGACGTGGCCGGCCGGCAGGTCCGAGGCCGCGGCAGCAGTGCGGACCGTCGCAGGATCAGGGGGCAGCGCTGCCTGGACTGCGATGCCTGCTGCAGCAGCGGCGAGCAGCCCTGCGAGGAGCCGGCGGCGCCGGACCAGGAACCGGTGAAACCTTCCCCTCTGGTGCCTGGCGCCGGGATGCGCTGGAGGAACCCCGGGGGTTCGGATGCCAATCCGTTTTCCGGAGATGCGGCGGCGGCGCGATCTGCTGAACATGCGGCAACGCTAGGTGCCGCAGAGAGAAGCCGGGAGCCGGGCGCAGCAGGCCGGGGACAACAAAGGCGTCCCTGGCTCCTGTGGAGGAGCGGGACGCCCTCTTGCCGGGTACCCGAGAAGGGCAGCCCGAAACGTGGACTAGCCGGCCGCCGGTGCGGACGCCGGCGATGCCGTGGCGGAAGATGCGGCCGGTGCGGCCTTGGCCGATCCCTTAACGGCTTCCTTGGCAGGCGCATCCTTCGCCGGGGCAGCCGGAACAGTGGAAGCCGCATCGCGTGAATCCGTGCGGTAGAAGCCCGAGCCCTTGAAAACCACACCCACACTGTTGAACTTCTTGCGCAGGTTGCCGCCGCATTCGGGGCAGACGGTCAGGCTGTCATCGGTGAAGGACTGCTGGATGTCGAACGCGTGACCGCAATCCTTGCAGGCATAGGCATATGTGGGCACTCTTACTCCTTGTGAAGGGCGAAAGGAAGGCCTCAGCAGTGTCACTTTCCGCCGGGCGGCGGAACGATTGGCACTCTGCGGCCTAGAGTGCTAAGTATACACCCCCTACTGCCGGACCCCCGTGTAACCGGCCGGGCGCAGGACTCCGTCCACCGGCACGTCAAGGGCATCGGCCGGGAGGCCGCCGGCAGGCACGAACTCATGATCATGGACCACTGCCACAACCGGTGCCGTCCCGCCGGCCGCACGGTACCGGGTCAGGAAGCGGTCATAGTAACCGCCGCCTTTTCCCATCCTTGTTCCGTCTGAGGATGCAGCGAGCGCCGGTATCAGCAGCAGGTTCAGTTCCATTATTTCCGGGAGGTCCCACCGCGGGCCGGCGGGCTCTGGAATTCCAGGGAACAGTCCGGGAACCAGGGAACCCCCGGGAATCCACGGGCACCAGGAAAGCCGGTATCCGGGTTCGCAGACAGGGACTACGACGGTATGGCCGGCATCCACCAGTGCCGCAAGCAGCGCCGAGGTGTCCGGTTCGGTTCCAGTGGAAAGGTAACAGCTGACCATGGAGCCCGGTTCCAGCGCTCGGAGCAGGGGCGCAGCAGCACTGGAAAGCTGCTGCGCAGATCCCCAGGCGCGCAGCGCCCGCCGCTTCTGCCTGAAATTGCTGCGTACCTGTTCCTTCGTGTCGCCGGTCATGGACCTATTGTGCCCGCAACGAAGAGGCATTTGGCGCGCTGAGCATTCACTTAGGTACTCTTACGGTCATGACCTCACGCCCTAAAATCACCAAAGCCGTAATTCCCGCCGCCGGCCTGGGTACGCGCTTCCTTCCGGCCACCAAGGCCATGCCGAAGGAAATGCTTCCGGTGGTGGACAAGCCGGCCATCCAGTATGTCGTAGAAGAGGCCGTCAACGCCGGCATGCCGGACATCCTGATGATCACCGGCCGGAACAAGCGCTCCCTCGAGGACCACTTCGACCGCGTGCCCTTCATCGAGCAGACCCTAAAGGACAAGGGCGACGACGAGAAGCTTGCGCTGGTCCGCGAGTCTTCCGAGCTGGGCGAAATCCACTACCTGCGCCAGGGCGACCCGAAGGGCCTCGGCCACGCCGTCCTGCGTGCCAAGCTGCACATCGGCGACGATCCCTTCGCCGTGCTGCTCGGCGACGACCTGATCGATGCCCGTGATCCGCTGCTTGAAACGATGGTGGAAGTCCAGGCCAAGACCGGCGGCTCCGTCGTTGCCCTGATCGAGGTTGAACCGGACCAGATCAGCGCCTACGGCTGCGCGGACATCTCCGTCATTGAGGGAGAGGACTACGTGCGCGTCAACAAGCTCGTCGAGAAGCCCGACGCCGCTGATGCGCCGTCGAACCTCGCCGTCATTGGCCGTTACGTCCTGCACCCCTCCGTTTTCGGTGTCCTTGAAGAAACCGGCCCCGGCCGCGGCGGCGAAATCCAGCTCACCGACGCCCTCCAGACACTCGCGGGGACCGAAGGTGAAGGGGGCGGCGTTTACGGCGTCGTCTTCCGCGGGCGCCGCTACGACACCGGCGACAAGCTCAGCTACCTCAAGGCCGTTGTCACCCTTGCCTCCGAGCGCGAAGACCTCGGTCCGGACCTGCGTGCCTGGCTGAAGGACTTCAACACCTCCGACGAAGGCTAGTTCAATGCTGGGGTCGGCGATCTGGCCGGTGACGCTGGAAAGCGGCGACCTCATCCTCCGGCCGATCCGTTACCGCGACCGCACCGAATGGAATTCGGTGCGGTCGCGCAATGCCCGGTGGATTGGGCCATGGGAAGCCACGAATCCGCTGCCCGGCGGCGTCCTCCCGTCCTACGCCGGAATGGTCCGCAGCCTCAACCAGCAGGCCCGCCAGGACACTGCCCTGCCGTTCGTCATTACTGAACGCCAGGGCGGCGTGCGCAGCTCCCCGGCAATCGTGGGACAGCTGACGGTCTCCTCCATCATCTGGGGATCGGCCCGCATGGCGACCCTCGGGTACTGGGTGGACGAGGCACGCGCCGGCCGCGGTATCGCGCCCACCGCCGTCGCGCTGGCCACTGACCACTGCTTCCGGACCCTAGGGCTGCACCGGATGGAAATCAACATCCGGCCCGAAAACGCTCCGAGCCTGCGAGTGGTCGAGAAACTTGGGTTCCGGGAAGAAGGGCTGCGGCGCCGGTACCTGCATATTGCGGGTCAGTGGGCCGACCACCTCAGTTTTGCCCTCACCGCGGAAGAAGTTCCGGACGGACTCCTTTCCCGCCTGGCACCTGCCCGCTGACCTCGGGTTATATGCGGGCAGGTTCCAGTAGCCGTGATTCGACACACCCCTTTCCAATCCCGCGCCTGATGAGGGTTTTCTTCTACGGTCATAGTTGTGGACTTCCCTCTTAACAGCTCCCTCGTCCTGGCGGCAGCCGTCGGGCTCTGGTTGCTGTGGGTTGCCCCTCAGTACCTGCACGGAAAGCAGGTGCCCGCGCCGTCCCCGGGACGTACCGGCACCGCCGAACGCGCGCCCAGCAGTGCCGCCACCGAACCGAACCCGAGTTCTCAGGGGAACACCATGTACAACACCAGCAACGGCGTCCAGCACACGCCGCACCTGAGAGCGGGCTCTGCGGCAGGTGCTGCCCTCTCCGGCGGCGTTCTTCCGGCTACTGCCGGACCCCTGAAAATCCGCTACGGCAGGCTGTCGCTGGCCGTCCTCGGGCTGTTCTGTGTGGTCGCGGTCGTCGGCGGAGGCGCAGCCGCACTCCTGGGCGCCGTGTCCGGCTGGATCCCCGCCGCTGCTGCCCTCGGTGCCGCTGCCGTGGTGGCTTCGCTGCGGAGCCTCGCAGTCCGCGACAGGCGCGAACGCCGGGCCCGCCGTGCTGCAGCTGCGGCCGTAACGAACCAGGACTCACGCCCGCAGGCCCCGGTGCGCAGCAACCCGAAAGCTGACACGGTGTTCGACGCCGCCGGCAATGATGGAGACGGCCCTGCCGTTCTTCCGGCAGCTGCAGAGCCCGTACGTCCCGCGGCTCCGCAGCCCAAGCCCATTCCACGGCTGACCGCGCAGGAGCTGCGGGCGGCTGCCCTGGCCGAAGCCGCAAAGAGTGCCGAAGCTGCTTCGTGGCAGCCCGTGGCAGTTCCGAAACCGACGTATGTGGACGCTCCGGCGGCTCCCCGCCCGGCACCGGAGCCCCTGGCTGTTCCAGCTGCGCCCAAACCCGTTCTGAAGACTCCCATCCGTTCGGTTGCCGCTCCGGCAGCGGGCAGCACCGCGATCGAGCCCCGGACCGCTACCGGCATCCTGAACCTGGACGACGTCCTGCAGCGCCGGCGGGCCTAGCCCCAGCGCAATGAGGTCCGGCGGCTGCAGGGAACCAGGCCGTCCGGGTTCAGGGCGAAGCCCGCATCCGGTCCCGGCACGCGTCCTGCTCGAAGGAACCGGCCTTGCCGTTCCCCTGGCCGAACTCCTGGCCTCCCGGCGCCTCGTCCTGGACTCATGGGTCCATGAGCGCACCTTTGACCGTCCCGGGGCCGGGGCAACTGCGCTCTACCGCGTTCGTGCAATCGACCGCGAGGGCGGGCCCCTGACTCTCTACGCGGGGGCGACAACGTACGGCGCTGCTGCTGCCGGACCGGTGCTGCGGACCTCGCTGTCCGGAGTTCGGCTTTTCCTCTGGCTTCACCCCTCCGACCCGCTGCTCCCGGATCTGGCATGGGCACTTTCCCCGCCCGACATAGCCCGGCAGATCTTCGGCGCTGCAGATGTCGGTGGCCTGGACCTGACGGTCATTGGCTACAGGCCCCTGCGGCGGGCGGTCGTGCACGCGGTGCAGGGCGGGGACGAGGCATACGTCAAGGTGGTGCTGCCCGCCCATGCAGAAGGCCTGCGGCATCGGCACCGGCTGCTGGCCGAATCCCCGGTCCCCGCCGCCGCACTGCTGGCAGGGACCGAGGGCCGAAGCGCCGTCGCTCTCTCCCCGCTTCCGGGAAGGCCGCTGCTTCACGCGCTGGCGGACGGCTCCAGCCCTCTCACGTCAGCAGACTTGATCCGGATCCTTGACGCGCTCCCGGCCGCGGCGCTGGAACTGCGCAGGCGCCCCGCGTGGGCTGAGCGTGCGCGCGCCTACGGGCGGGCCGCAGCCGATGTCCTGGCCGCGGGCAGGCGACGGATCTTCGGAATCTCCAGCAGAATCGAAGCGATGGTTGAAGGCCTCGACCCCGGACCCGTGGTTCCCGTGCACGGTGACTTCTACGAGGGGAACCTGCTCACGGCGGACGGCAGGATCACCGGGGTCCTGGACGTGGACGGCCTGGGTCCCGGACACCGCATTGATGACCTGGCCTGTTTCCTGGGCCACCTCGCGGTCCTGGCGCGGCTGTCGCCGGAATCGGCGCTGCCGGACGGGCTGGCGGAATACGGGGCAGGCTTCGAATCTGCAGCGGAAGAGGCGGGCAGTTCAGCTGCCGCGCTGAACGCACGTGCGGCCGGTGTGGCGCTCAGCCTCGTTCCCGGAGCGCGGGACGGACGCGGCCTGGACCGGCAGTCCAACGCGGCGCTGCGGCTTGCCGCCGCGGAAGGGCTCCTGGAGCTCGCGGAACGGAGCCCGGGTGCCTGACCTGCACGGCTGGAAGCGTCAAATGGCCGTTCGATATCCGGTGAAGCACCTCACCTGCGTAGGCTAAGGGAATGCAATCGAGCACCAGCGCATCCGGCACCGGCCCAGACCTGCAAATGACGGCCATCGGCCTCGACATCGGGGGCACCAAAACCCACGGAGTCCGGCTCGAGGGCCAGGTCACAGTCGCCGAAGCCGTCAGCGGAAGTGCGAATGTGCAGAATGTTTCACGGGAACAGGCGCGCCACAACCTGGCAGAGATCTTCGCCGCACTGGGTACCGACGGCGTAACCCGCGTCATCGCGGGGTCCGGGGGAGTGGACACGGAGCAGGACGCGGCGGCGCTGGGGGACCTGATCCTGGAACATGTCCCCGCGGCAGAGGTGACCGTGGTCCATGACACGCGGCTGATCCTGGCCGCAGGCGAGGCACCGGACGGCATCGGACTGATCGCCGGTACCGGTTCCGTGGCCTGGGGAATGGCTCCGGACGGCAGGCAGGCCCGATCCGGCGGGTGGGGCTACCTGCTCGGAGACGAAGGCAGCGCCTACTGGATCGGCCGCGAAGCCGTGCGCCACACACTCCGCCTCCATGACCTGGGACAACGGACGGACCGGCTGGCAGCGGAGCTGCTGCTCGCCGTCGGCGTGGAAGCCCCGGATGCGCTGATCGGCCGGTTCCATGCCGACACCGGCCGGCGTTACTGGGCTTCCATGGCACAGGTGGTCTTCGAGGCGGCCCAGGAGGGCCACGCACCCAGCCGCAGCATCATAGCCACGGCAGCCCGGGACCTGGCGTCCCTGGTGGCCGACGTCGCGGCGCGGCTGGGCATCAGCGGGCCGGTAGTAGTGGGCGGTGGAATCGGGGTGCACCAGCCGATGCTCCAGGACCTTCTGCTGGCAGGGTTGTCTGCCCGCGGCCTGGGCGATGTCCGGTTCCTCAGCCAGGACCCCGTGTTCGGCGTGCGTTACCTCCTGCAGGGCGGACCGGCATGAGCGGGCGCGGCTTCGATGTCCGGGTAGGCGCCTATGCCGTGGTGGTCCGGGACGGGCAGATCCTGCTGGCCCACTGGAACCAGCACGGCAACTCCGCCTGGACGCTGCCCGGCGGAGGCCTGGAGTACGGCGAGGACGCTCCTACCGCCGCTGTCCGTGAGGTCCTCGAAGAAACAGGCTTCACCGTAGAGCTGGAAGACCTGCTGGGCGTGGACAGCCACTTCATTCCGGCTGAGCGCCGGATGCGCGGCGAGGGCAGGATGCTCCACGCGCTGCGGGTGATCTACCGGGCCCGGGTCACTGCGGGCAGTTTGGTGCACGAGGCGGCCGGCAGCACCGACGAGGCAGCCTGGTTCCCCCTGGCCGAGGTTGCGGGCCTGGAACGGGTGGGTTTGGTTGACGCGGCACTGAAACTGCTGAACGCTGCGCCCCGGGGCGGAACCGCGCCGCTACGCTAGGCGCGTAAACCAAACTCCTGCTGGACTCGGGGGCAGGAAAGCACATAGCTTAATTCCACGGCTTGTCAGCATACTGCCGTTTTTTACCCGTATGCGAGCCCGTCGCACCCCAACCACGGAGGCAGCTATGTCGATTCCGGACGCCACACCGGCCCGGCCGGGTTCCGCCGAGCCCATGATCCGCTTCCGCAACATCACGAAGTCCTACGCCGGCGCGGAGTCGGCTGCCGTGGACAACCTGTCCCTGGACATTGCCAAGGGCGCCATCACTGTTTTCGTGGGTCCCTCGGGCTGCGGCAAGACGACGTCCCTGCGGATGATCAACAGGATGGTGGAACCGACGTCCGGCACCATCCACGTTGATGGCAAAGATGCGTCCGGGATTGCCCCTTCAGCGCTGCGCCGCTCCATGGGATACGTCATGCAGTCCTCCGGGCTGCTCCCGCACCGCTCAGTCCTAGACAACATAGCCACCGTTCCGCGCCTCAACGGGGTTTCGCGGAAGCAGGCCCGGGCCCGGGCCGCGGAACTGCTCGACGTCGTTGGCCTGGAATCAGCCATGGGCAAGCGCTACCCGGGCCAGCTTTCCGGCGGACAGCAGCAGCGCGTGGGAGTTGCGCGCGCCCTGGCCGCGGATCCTCCGGTGCTGCTGATGGATGAGCCGTTCAGTGCGGTGGACCCCGTGGTCCGCAGCGAACTGCAGCAGGAGCTGCTGCGTCTTCAGCGGGACCTTGCCAAGACCATCGTGTTCGTCACCCATGACATTGATGAGGCGACAATTCTGGGAGACAAGGTAGCGGTCTTTGCCGTCGGGGGGCGCCTTGCGCAATACGACAGTCCGGAAGGAATCCTGCGGGCCCCGGTTGATGACTTCGTTGCCGGTTTCGTGGGCCGCGACCGCGGTTTCCGGCACCTGGGCTTCCAGCCCGGCACCGCGGTACCCGTGTATCCGGTCCAGACCCTGAACCCGGCGGAGCTGGCGGACCCTGCCGTTGCGGTCCACGGCGGCTGGGCGCTGGCCGTTGACAATGCCGGACGGCCGCTGGGCTGGGTGCCGGCCAGCAACCGGGAATCCGTGACCTCCCCGGACAGTCTGGTCCCCGGCGGATCCCTGCACCGCCGCGGAGAGAGCCTGCGCAGCGCGCTGGATGCCGCCCTGTCCTCGCCCTCCGGCCTCGGCGTCGTGGTGGATGACGAGGGAGCAGCCGCAGGCATTGTCCGGGCCGGTGAAATCTTCGAACTGATCGAAGCCGCCCGGCTGCGCCGCGGCAAGGCGCTGCACGGCTCGGCGGTCTGAGCATGGACTGGTTCTGGGCCAACACGGAGATGATCTCCCGGCTGACTGCGCTGCACCTGTTCCAGGCCGTGGTGCCGCTGGTGCTCGGCCTGCTGATCGCCGTGCCGCTGGCCCAGTTCGCCCGGCTGCACCGGTTCGCCGGGGGAGCGATCCTGGCATCCTCAGCGATCCTCTATACGATTCCGTCGCTGGCCCTGTTCGTCCTCCTGCCGGTGATCCTCGGAACCCGTGTCCTGGACATCACCAACGTGGTGGTGGCGCTTACCATCTACGCGGTCGCCCTGCTGGTCCGCTCCACCGTGGATGCGCTGAACTCGGTGGACGACGATGTCCGCCAGGCCGCCACGGCCATGGGCTACCGCCCGGTGCGGCGCTTCTTCGCGGTCGACCTCCCGCTTTCCCTGCCGGTGCTGTTCGCCGGACTGCGGGTGATCTCGGTATCCAACATGTCCCTGGTGAGCGTGGGAGCGCTGCTTGGCATAGACAGCCTGGGCCGGCTGTTCATGGACGGCCTGTACCGCAACTTCCCCACTGAGATCGTGATCGGCATAGCTCTGATCCTGCTGCTGGCCCTCATGCTGGACCTGGTCCTGGTGCTGGCGCAGCGTCTCTTCACCCCCTGGAGCCGGGCCGTCAGACGCGGCGGACCCAAGCTGCCGCTGAACACGGTCGAAGCGCGGACGGCGGCAGGCTGATGGACTACTCATCCAACAACGTCCTCGTGCAGATGTTCGAGTGGCTGACCGCTGAGAGTTCCTGGACCGGTACGGGCAGCATTCCGCAGCGGATCCTGGAACACCTTGGCTACACGGCCCTCGCCGTCGGCATTGCGGCCCTGATCGCGGTGCCGCTGGGACTGTACATCGGGCACACCGGCCGCGGCCGCGTCGTCGTCGTCTCCGGTGCGGGCATCCTGCGAGCCCTGCCAACGCTGGGGCTGGTGTTCCTGTTTGTGCTGCTTGCCGGAATCGGCCTGATGCCGCCTATCTGGGCACTGGTGCTGCTGGCGATTCCGCCGCTGCTGGCAGGAGTGTATGCAGGCATTTCCTCCGTGGACCGTACGGTTGTTGACGCCGCGCGCGCCATGGGCATGAACGAACTTCAGATCCTGTTTCGGGTCGAACTGCCCAACGGGTTCAAGGTCGTCTTTGGCGGCGTCCGTGCCGCCGTGCTGCAGGTCCTGGCCACCGTCTCGGTGGTGGCGTTCATCTCCCTGGGCGGGATGGGCGTGTACCTGATCGAGGGAACCCAGCTGCGGGACAACGGGCGCCTCTTCGGAGGAGCGCTGCTGATCGCGCTGCTGGCCCTCGCCGTTGACTTGGTGCTGGCGGCCGTCCAGCGCCTCGCGCTTTCGCCGGGTCTGCGCAGCGGATCCCGGAAACCGGCCAACCACCGCCGCCGGCAGCCATCGCCTGCCGGCCTCGCAGAAAGAACAACAGCATGAGAACTCTTACCCGTCCGGGCACCCGAAAAACCCTCACCGGTGCCGCAGGCATCGCCACGGTCCTGATGCTCGCCGCGTGCGGCGCCAACTCGGATCCGCAGAGTGTCGAATCGTCCTCCGCGCCCACCGGTGCGCAGGACTCCGCAACACTGGTTGTGGGTTCGGCCGACTTCCCCGAGTCCCAGATCATCGCCGAGATCTACGCCGGCGCCCTGAACGCCGAAGGTATCCAGGCCACCACGCAGCCCGGCATCGGTTCACGGGAGATCTACTACCGTGCGCTCGAAGACGGATCGGTGCAGGTCATTCCGGACTACAGCGGTAACCTGCTGCTCTTCGCTGATACCGAAGCCACTGCGCAGTCCGCCGAAGAGATCATGGACGCCCTTCCGGATGCCTTGAAGGAAGAGTCGCCGGACATGAACATCGCGGTGCTGGAACCGGCTGAGGCCGAGAGCAAGGACGCCCTGGTGGTCACGCAGGCTACGGCCGAGAAGTACAGCCTGACCTCCCTCGAGGACCTCGCCGAGGTCTGCGGCGAAATCACCATCGGCGCACCCACCACTTTCCAGGAACGCGCCTACGGCCTGCCCGGACTGAAGGAAAAGTACGGCTGCGAGCCGGCAGGCTTCGAAGCCATCAACGACGGCGGCGGCGAGGCCACTCTGCAGGCACTGCTGACGGACAAGGTCCAGGCAGCGGATATCTACACCACCACACCTTCCATCGAGGAGAACTCGCTGGTGGTGCTCGAGGACCCGAAGAATAACTTCATTGCCCAGCAGGTTGTCCCGCTGGTCAACCTGGACGCCGTCTCGCAGGAGGCGCAGGACGTGCTCAACAACATCTCCTCGATGCTGACCACTGAGGACCTGATTTCGCTGAACCAGGCGGTCTCCGGAGACCAGAAGCAGGACCCGAAGGACGCCGCCCAGGCGTGGCTGGAAGAAAAGGGCCTGGCCTAATCTCCAACCCTTCCCCCTCATCGAGATGACAGAAACTGCCCGTATGGCGCGCCATACGGGCAGTTTCTGCTATCTCGGCGTAGCGGCTGGGGAGGGACGGAGACGATTATGGCATTCTGTGTAGATGGCCGAATTCACCCAGTCCCAAAAGCTCCACAACGTCCTCTATGACATCCGCGGGCCGCTCCTAGAGCACGCCCAGCGCATGGAAGCAGCGGGACAGCGGATCCTGAAGCTGAACATCGGCAATCCCGCGCCCTTCGGGTTCGAGGCGCCGGAAGCAATCCTGGTGGACATGATCCGCCACCTTCCCTCGGCCCAGGGCTACAGCGACTCCCGCGGTATCTTCTCCGCACGCACGGCAGTGGTCCAGTACTACCAGGGCCGCGGAATCCAGAACATCGACGTCGATGACGTGTACCTGGGCAACGGCGTCAGCGAACTGATCACCCTGTCGCTGCAGGCGCTGCTGGACACCGGCGACGAGATACTGGTGCCGACTCCGGACTACCCGCTGTGGACAGCCTCGGTTTCCCTGGCCGGCGGCACCGCCGTGCACTACCTCTGCGACGAGGAAAACCACTGGTGGCCCGACGTTCCCGATATGGAAGAGCGGATCACTCCGCGTACCAAGGGCATAGTGCTCATCAACCCCAACAACCCCACCGGCGCGGTGTACCCGGAGTACGTGCTGCGCCAGATCGTGGACCTGGCCCGGAAACACGGCCTGATCATCTTTGCAGATGAGATCTACGAAAAGATCCTGTACGACGGCGCGGTGCACATCAATGCGGCGTCCCTCACCGGGGATGATGTCCTCTGCCTGACTTTCAGCGGTCTGTCGAAGGCCTACCGGATTGCAGGGTTCCGCAGCGGCTGGATGACCATCTCGGGTCCCAAGCGGGCCGCCGCGGATTACATCGAGGGCATCAACCTGCTGGCCAACATGCGCCTGTGCGCCAATGTTCCGGCCCAGCACGCGATCCAGACCGCGCTTGGCGGATACCAGAGCATCAATGACCTGATCCTGCCCGGCGGCCGGCTCAAGGCGCAGCGCGACCTCGCCCACAAGATGCTCAATGACATTCCAGGTGTCAGCGTCGAAAACGCCGAGGGCGCGCTGTACCTTTTCCCGAAGCTGGACCCTGAGGCCTATCCGATCGAATCGGATGAGATGTTCGCGCTGGACCTGCTTAAGCAGCAGAAGATCCTGGTCTCCCACGGCACGGCATTCAACTGGATCCGCCCTGACCATTTCCGCATGGTGACGCTCCCGGCGCTGGAGGACATCGAGGATGCCATCTCCCGCCTGGCGGAGTTCCTCAGCACTTACAAGCCCGGTACCTCCAAGCCGTAACCCTTAGTCCCGCTGCCGCCCCGCGGCAGCGGGACCTCACGCCTCGCGTGCTGCGCGGGCAGCCTCGAGGCGCTCCCGGGCGCCTTCGAGCCAGGACTCGCAGCGGGTAGCCAGCGCCTCGCCCCGCTCCCAGAGTGCCAGCGACTCTTCGAGGCTCGCTCCTCCTGCCTCCAGCCGGGTCACCACGGCCACGAGTTCGTCGCGTGCCTGTTCGTAGCTCATGGCCTCGATGTCGGCCGGGAGTGCTGCTGCTTCATTCATGGTGTTCTCCTACGTTGAAGTCGGTTAGCGGTGTCCGGTGGCGACGGCGCCGAGTTCGCCGGCGGCCACCCGGATGCGCAGCCGGGCGTCAGTCTCAACCACGGCGGCGTCCCGGACCACGGAGCCGTCTGCGAGCTGCACGACGGCGTAGCCCCGGTCCAGGGTCTTCTGCGGTGAGAGGGACCGGACCTGCGCGCGGAGGTAGCTGATCTTGTCTGCATCGCGCCGGACCTCTGACCGCATCGCGGAGAACGCACGGTCGCGGAGCCGGGTAACGTCCTCGGCGCGGGAGGCGAGCATGGTTTCCGGGGCGGAGAGGACCGGGCGCGTGCGGATATGGGCCAGCCGGTCTGTTTCCCGGCTGAGCATGAGCTCCATGATCCGCCGCAGCTGCGAGCGTGCCGTGCCGATCCGCGACAGTTCCTCGCCGACGTCGGGCACAACCCGCTTCGCTGCGTCCGTGGGAGTGGACGCGCGCAGGTCCGCTACCTCGTCCAGCAGCGGGCGGTCGGCCTCGTGGCCGATGGCGCTGACTACAGGAGTCTGCGCAGCGGCCACCGCCCGGATCAAATCTTCGTGGCTGAACGGCAGCAGGTCCTCCAGGGATCCGCCGCCGCGGGCAATGACAATCACGTCCACTTCCGGCATGGCATCGAGGGAAGCGAGCGCCCGGGTCACCTCACCGACGGCGTTCACGCCCTGCACCGCAACTTCGCGGAGCTCGAATTCGACGGCGGGCCAGCGCAGGGCAGCGTTGCGCATGACGTCCTTCATGGCATCGGAGTTGCGGCCCGTGATGAGCCCGATCCTGCCGGGGAGCAGCGGCAGCCGCTGCTTGCGGGCGGCAGCGAAAAGACCTTCGGCGGCCAGGGCCTGGCGGAGGCGTTCAATCCTGGCCAGCAGGTCTCCCAGGCCCACGGGCCGAATGTCCCGGGTCTGCATGGACAGCCGGCCGGTCTTCACGTAGAAATCCGGTTTGATCAGTGCCACTACCCGGGCGCCGCGCTCCAGCGGCAGCTCCAGGCGGTTCATGACCGTGCTCCAGACCGTCAGGGACAGCGAAACCTCGGCATCGACGTCGCGCAGGGTAATGAAGGAGGCATTCGCACGGCGGTTCAATTCAATGACCTGGCCCTCGACCCACGCGGCCGGTGCACGGTCAATGTAGGCCTTCAGGTTCCTGGAGAGCAGTGCCAGGGGCCACGGATTGTCCGGAGAGGTCAGGGCAGCCGTGGGCGCCAGGGCGTTTCCGGTATCCGTCTGGTCCGGATCCTGTGCTCCTGCGGCATTCTGCATGTTTCGAACTCCTGTACGTCCAGCGGCAGGCCGGTCCTTTGCGGCGCCGGTCCTAAGGCTATTGTCTATCAGGTGCCTGGGACACATCGTGTCCGCTGCTCCCGGACCGTGGACAGCGGTCTTCGGCCAGGCCCTCGTATTCGGAGCGGGCCGTCCGGTTCCGCGAAAAAGATTTGGGAAACTATGCGCACTTTCGGTTCGGCAGTCCTGGTCCTGATAGCACTGGTGCTCTCCGGGGCCGCAGTGGGCAGTGCCTGGCTGGCCCAGAACGCCGTATCCGCGCAGGGATTTGCCCAGCTTGCCCAGCCGCTGGGTGAAGACGAACCGTTCCAGGCCCAGCTCTCCACAGCGGTAGCGTCCCAGGCGAGTGCCGCGGTGACCGGCGGCCTGCCGGACGGGCTGGGTTCCCTGGTTGGACCAATCATCGAACGAGTGGTCTCCGGGTTCCAGGATGCACCGGGCTACCCCGAGGCCTGGACCCAGACGCTGGAGCGTTCCCATGCCGCTACATTTGATGCCGGGACGCCCACCCTGGATCTTGGCCCGCTCCTGAACCTCGTCAGTGCCCAGATCGCCGGCGAGATCGGTACCGAACCGGCGGATGCGGGGGAGCGGCTGCTGGCGGTCTCCGGCCAGGACCGCAGTGCAGAACTTGAAACCCTGGTGCGCTTCGCCGATTCCTGGCCGCTGCTGGCCGCCGCTGCGGTGCTTGCCGCCCTGCTGGGCCTGCTTATTGCCCGACGCCGGTCCACGACGCTCGCACTAACCGGCGCGGGCCTTGCTGTCCTCGCCGGAGTCCTGTGGCTGGCCTCCGGCGCAGCTGGACGGGTTGTGGAAGGACAGACGCCCGCGAACCCGGTGGCTTCAACGTTCGTGGACGGTCTGGTTCCTCTTGCGCAGGCGGACTTCCAGTCCTGGCTGCTGGTGCTGCTGATTGGCGGCGGAGTGGCTTTTGTCCTGGGACTGGCGCTTCGCCTGGTGGCCGGGTCCCGCCCGAGTGTGCGCTGACAGCGGACGTGCCAGCTCCGGCTCGGGGGTCCGTCCCCCTACCGGCTAGCATGGAGTCATGACCAGCACAGCCGTTTCCGTGCCGATGCCCACCGTGCCACGACGCCGCCGCAGCCCCGAAGAGGTTGCTGCCGCTGCGCCGGTGTCCGGAGTGCGCCGGGTCCTGCTCGCCGCCCCGCGCGGCTACTGTGCCGGCGTCGACCGTGCCGTCATCGCCGTCGAAAAGGCACTGGAGCACTACGGCCCGCCCGTGTATGTGCGCAAGCAGATCGTGCACAACCTGCATGTCGTCAGCACGCTGGAAGAACGCGGCGCCATCTTCGTCGATGAGACGGACGAGGTGCCCGAAGGCTCCCTGCTGATCTTCTCTGCCCACGGTGTCTCTCCCGCCGTCGTGCAGTCCGCCGAAGACCGCGGCCTGCGCACCATCGACGCCACCTGCCCTCTGGTGACCAAGGTCCACCGCGAAGCCGTGCGGTTTGCCCGGGACGACTTCGACATCCTGCTCATCGGACACGAGGGGCACGAGGAGGTCGAAGGCACCTACGGCGAGGCGCCCGACCACATGCAGATCGTGAACGGACCCGAGGACGTGGACAAGATCGAGGTCCGGGACCCGGACAAGCTCATCTGGCTTTCGCAGACCACCCTGTCCGTGGACGAAACCATGACCACGGTGAAGCTGCTGCGGGAGAAGTTCCCGAACCTCCAGGATCCGCCCAGCGACGACATTTGCTACGCCACCTCCAACCGCCAGGCCGCGATCAAGAAGATCGCCCCGGATGCGGACCTGGTGATCGTGGTTGGTTCTGCCAACTCCTCGAACTCCGTGCGCTTGGTTGAGGTGGCGCTGGAGTACGGCGCCAAGGCGTCCTACCGGGTTGACTTCGCCAACCAGGTGGATGAGTCCTGGTTCGAAGGCGTTTCCACCGTGGGCGTGACCTCAGGCGCGTCCGTTCCGGAGAATTTGGTCCAGGACGTGCTGAACCTGCTGGCCGAATACGGCTACGGGGACGTGGAGGAAGTGGTGACGGCCGAAGAGGACATCATCTTCTCCCTGCCCAAGGAAATCCGCGCCACGCTCAAGGCCATGGGGGACTCTTCCCGCGGTCTGGGCGGCCGCCGCAGCTAACCTGGTTCCCGGGTGCGGCTGCCCCGGTTCGGCTCTGGCGGGCTGCCCCGGTAGGATTTACCAACGTGGCTCTTACTATTGGCATCGTCGGCCTGCCCAACGTCGGCAAATCAACCCTGTTCAATGCGCTGACCCGCAATAACGTGCTGGCGGCGAACTATCCGTTCGCTACGATCGAGCCGAATGTCGGCGTCGTATCCCTGCCGGACCCCCGGCTTGCCCAGCTTGCCGAGATCTTCGGTTCAGCCCGCATCCTGCCCGCCACCGTGTCTTTCGTGGACATTGCCGGCATTGTGAAGGGCGCGTCGGAGGGCGAAGGCCTGGGCAACCAGTTCCTCGCCAACATCCGCGAAGCCGAGGCGATCGCGCAGGTTATCCGTGTCTTCGACGATCCCGATGTTGTCCATGTGGACGGCAAGGTTGATCCCCGCTCCGACATGGAGACCATCAACACCGAACTGATCCTCGCGGACCTCCAGACCCTGGAGAAGGCCATTCCGCGCGTGGAGAAGGAAGTGAAGATCAAGAAGCGCGACGCCGCGCAGCTGGCTGCCATGCAGGACGCCCAGGCTGTGCTCGAGCGCGGAGACACCATCTTCTCCTCCATTGAGAAGGACAAGCTGGACATGGACCAGCTGCGCGAGCTGAGCCTGCTCACGGCCAAGCCGTTCATTTACGTCTTCAATGTTGACGACGCCGTGCTGTCCAACCCGGACCGCCAGGCCGAGCTGCGCGAACTCGTGGCTCCCGCCGACGCCATCTTCCTCGACGCCAAGCTCGAAGCGGACCTCGTGGAGCTGGACGAAGAAGAGGCCCGCGAAATGCTGGAGATGAGCGGCCAGGAAGAATCCGGCCTGGACAAGCTCGCCCGCGTCGGCTTCCACACCCTCGGCCTGCAGACCTACCTCACCGCCGGTCCCAAGGAAACCCGTGCCTGGACCATCCACCGCGGCGACACGGCGCCCCAGGCTGCCGGCGTGATCCACACCGATTTCCAGCGCGGTTTCATCAAGGCCGAAGTTGTCTCCTTCGACGACCTGGTTGAAGCCGGTTCAATGGCTGAGGCCAAGGCCCACGGCAAGGTCCGGATTGAAGGCAAGGACTATGTCATGGCCGACGGCGATGTGGTGGAGTTCCGCTTCAACGTCTAGTTTTCCTGCTTGAAGAAGGCCCGGGATGCTGAGCGCATCCCGGGCCTTCCGGCGTGGAGGGACTTCCCGCGGGTGAACGTGCTGTTAGTGCCCGACGGTGAATCGCTGACGCGGATGTGCGTGGTTCTCGATCTCGTCGACAAAGGCCAGGGCGAAGTCGGTACCGGAGATCTCCGAGGAACCGTCGTCTTTGGTCACCAGAATGTCCCCTCCAATCCGGTAGGAGCCGGTGGTCTCACCCGGTGCGAAGGCACCGAAGAGGGCCGCCGGGCTGACGTAGAACCAATCGAGGTCCTCCGGGGCCTGCCGCATTGCCTCGAGGACCTCGGCATGGGATAGGGCTTCGGGCTTCCAGTCGTCGAGGAAATCCGGGGTGTCGACCAGCCGCGGACCGCCATCGGCGACCAGCGAGGAGCCTGCGCCGCCCACGAATGCAAGACGCGCACCGTTCGCGCGCGCGGCGTCGATCAACGCCGGGACATACGTTGTGAGGGGAGCACCGTCAACGTCGGCTCCGTGCACAGCCACAACGAGGACATCGGCGTCCGCCGCAGCCGCGGAGACCACTTCCGGGGCCGCCAGTGACCCGATGCGGTATTCGACGCCGGGCAGCGGCTGTTGCGGTTCATTGCGGGAATAGGAGACTACCTCGTGCCTGCGTGAAACGGCCTCGCGGGCGATGTTCCCACCGGCGTAACCTGTGCCGCCGAAGATGACTACTCGTGCCATGTGCGTTCTCTCCTTGCAGTAGGGAGCCGGCGGTTCCCCGGCGAAGATGGAACCCGCCGCCGAGGCTGTGTATTCCCTTGGTCCTGCAAGCGGCGTTATGCCGGTGGCCCCGCCACTAAATGCGCTTCCACGTGAAGACCACGTGAATCATCGCGGAGAGGCCTGGCTTCCCAGGGCACGTCCCGGTGGAGAAGCGTATCGCCGAAATCGTCCGCTCAGTACTCGGCTGACCCCGGCTGTCTTGCTTCGCCGACAGCACCCGCGACGCGGCGCGGGAACGCTGTCGGCGGGCGGAGGGGGAATTCCGGAACGCGGTGGAGTTTACGGCTACTGGTCCCGTGATCTCGCGATCTGTTGGCGGCTCGGATCGATAACAGTGATGTCCAAAGGCATACGGTTGGCCGGCCGAAGGCGTCCGGCCAGGAGGTTGCGCAGTCCGCGGGTGACCAGCGTCGACCTGGGCACCCTGAACTCGGCGGTATCCGAGGCCACGAGGTCGAGAACAGGACGTGCCGCGGCCTCAGGGCGCTGGCCCCACAGACCGGCAACAATCGGCAGAGCACTCAGCCGCTGCTCGTACCCGGCCTGGGCCGTGACATGTTTCAGAAAATCCGTCATCACCAGCCCGGGGTTCATGCCGTGCACCCGGACGCCGGTGCCCTTGGTTTCCTTGCGCAGGGTCTCGGTGAATTGGCGGACCCAGCGCTTGCTTGACGCGTAGGCATTCTGCAGGGCCACGGGTCCCTGGTCGCCCTGGCCGTAAACGTTGACGAGGTCGCCGTGGCCCTGGGCGAGAAAGACCGGCAATGCGGCCCGCGACCCGTGGAACGTCCCGAGGATGTTCGTGCGGACCACGCGCGTGAAGTCATCCACCGGTGTGGACGCCGTGGGACCGTACACGCCGGAAGTTCCAGCGTTGTTGACCCAGATATCCAGCGTTCCGCAGCTGAGGGCTTTGTCGCGCAGGGCCTCGACGTCGGCTGTCTCACCGGTGTCGCAGCGGCTTCCCGTGACCGCGATACCTTCCGCCGTCAGCCGGTCCACTGCATCAGTGACGTCGGCAGCTGACCTGGACGCCAGCACCACCGTTGCACCCTGACGCCCCAGCAGCCGGGCCACGGCGAACCCAAGACCGCGCGTGGAACCGGTAACGACTGCCACCCGTCCGTGAAGGGTGCCGCTGTGCTTGCTCATCCTTACCTCGTACACACTCTGTCCCGGGAGGGCAAGACACCCGGCCAGCGGTCATGAAATCCATATCCGATTCGCACCGGGTTCCACGGAAACGGCGGTTGCCTGCACGGGTGGTCCTCTTCCGCACCCGACTTGATAGCTTGGGCCGATGAAGCAAACCATGGCCGAGTTGTTCTCCGCGGAGGATCAGTACGCGTACATCATGCTGGTGTGGGCGAGCCGCGCGGAGACACCGGAGGAAGTCGCGGGACGGGCATGGGCCACCATGGGAGTTCTCGAGGACTCGGTTCCCGACGACGATCCCCGGTACCAGGACTTGGCGTGGGTTGCGACTCCCTGGGATGGGTTGGCAGCAGACAATCCTGAGCGCTATGAACTTCCCGCGCCGCGCACCCTGCAGGAACTCACGGCTGAGACACGGCAGCGGGCCAACGTCCGACCGGACGGCAGGTTGAAGGAAGGACTGCCCATCGGCGCTGACCTGACACGGGGCGGTCTCAGCGGCGAAAGCATTGGGTCGTTCTCCGGAAACGTAGGTTCGGGCATGGCCTCCCTCGAAAACAGGGCGACCATCCGTTTCAAACCGGCCTTCCCTACAGGGGACCAGGAAGAACTGGGAACGGTGTTCCGCCGGATCGTCAGCATCTGGCAGCCGGACTGGGCGCTCCTGGATACGCTCCGGACGAGCAGGGAAATCCAGGGATCCCGGGAAACGTATGCTGACTACCTCATCTGGCTTTCAGAAGCGCAGTTTGGTCCAGCGGCACAGCTGAAGGCAGCCACGACTGAGCGTTTCGGTGACGGGACCCTCATAACAGTGAACAACTGGAGCATTGATGGGGTCCGAGCCCTGCACCAGGAGCTGCTGACCGCCGGCATTCCGGCTGTGGACATCACGGAGCCGCTAAATCCGCAAACAGTGCCCCAATTCCCCACGGCCTGACTAGCATGGCGCATGGCCATAAAACTTGAGAACGTCGGAATCTCCGTACGGGACCTCGAATCGGCGATCGCCTTCTTCACCGACCTTGGTCTTGCGGTAATCGGCCGCGACACCGTCAGCGGCGAGTGGACTGACACCGCCGTCGGACTGGATGGAAACCATGCCAACATTGCGATGCTCCAGACTCCAGATGGCCGCGGACGCCTCGAGCTCTTCGAATACATCCGGCCCGAACCGATCGAGAGGGCTCCCATTCATCCAAACGAGATTGGCATGCACCGGGTTGCCTTCTCGGTTGATGACCTGGACGCTGCTCTTGAGACAGCGGCAAAACACGGCTGCCTCCCGCTTCGCGGGGTAGCGACGTACGCGGATACCTTCCGCCTCACCTACCTCCGCGGCCCCAGCGGCATCATCGTGATGCTGGCCGAAGAACTGCAACAGGGCTGACACGGGATTAAACCGCAGCGGCCCATTGCGTGTAGAACTCGGCGCCGCGCAGAATCGGCTTTATGGGCAGGCTCACTTTCAGCTACAACGTCACCCTGGACGGCTGCGTAGACCATCAGGAGGGGATCACCGACGACGAGACCCATGCGCATTACACCCGGCTCTTGGACGAGAGCGGTGCCATGCTATGGGGGCGGACCACCTACGAGTTGATGGAGAGCTACTGGCCGCTGGTCGCCCGCGGTGAGGTGGAGGCGCCGACGGCGATCCGCGAGTGGGCACTCACACTCGAAGACAAACCCAAATACGTCGCGTCAGCAACGCGCAGCGACTTCCCCTGGAATAACAGCCACCTCCTCGACGGTGACTTGGGCGCGGCAGTGCGCGAGCTCAAGGACCAAACTCCCGACGGCGTTCTCCTGGGCAGCGGCAAACTCGCCGCGGCGCTGGACCGGCTGGACCTCGTCGATGATTACAGGTTCCTGGTGCACCCCATGATCACCGGCCATGGGCCAACCCTCTACGGCGGCCTTCTCGACAGCAGCCGCCGCCTGGAACTGATCTCGGCCGAGCCCATGCGCAACGGGGCAATCTCCGTGCACTACCGGCGGGCTGACTGAGCAGCGGCAGCCGGGAACGCCTGCCGCGCTACAGCCGTGCCGGGCAGCTGCCCCAAACTGAGGACTGCGGGCTTAGCTGCTAACGCCCACGGCCTTACCGATGGAATCTGATTCTTCGAGCAGTTCCAGCATGCAGGCAGCCAGGTCCGCGCGGGAAATGGATCCGCGCAGCGTGCCGGATTCGGAAGTCTGCAGTGCCTGCCAGGAACCGGCCGGTTCCTTATCGGTGAGGCCGGTGGGCCGGACGATTGTCCAGTCCAGTCCGGAGTCCTGCACAGCTGCTTCCTGCTCGTTGTGGTCAGCCAGCGGCTTGGCGAGGGCAACTTTCATGGCCACGCGGAGCGGGGAAGGCAGCTGTGACCCGGAATCGCCGGCGCCCAGGGAAGACTGGACCATGAGCCGGCGGACACCCTCGGTCTTCATCGCCTCAATAACGCTGCGTGTGACGGCGGCACGGTGGCGGGGGCTGCCCTTCGCGCCGCCTACGGTGATGACGACGGCGTCCGCACCGGAAATTGCGGACGTTGCAGTTCCTGGATCACCCGCATCTCCGGCGACCACCCGCACCCCTGCGGGAGCCTGTCCGCTGCGGGAAAGGACTGTCACGTCGTGGCCTGCAGCCTGCGCCAGGGAGGCCAGCCGGGCGCCGGTTCCCTTGGAGCCGCCAATGATGGTGAGCTTCACTTGCGTCCTCTTGTCCTTGGATTCCTCAGAGGTCGGGCAAGTAACCCGGCCCCGCTCAGATTTTAGCTCCAGCCGACACCACCCATGGAGTGTGTGCGGGGACACAATAAACCCCCACCATGTCACAAGAGAAGAGTTTGCGGCGTATTGATAATTTCCAGGTTGCAAACGTGTAACAACCGTGTCGCGGCGGGAACCTCGTTGCAAACCTGCCGCTCCGGGCGGTCTACTCTCTTAGTCATATGCGACGAGGCACGCAGGATCTGCGCTGCCCGTGCCTCCGGTAATCCCGCCGGAGACGATGACGCACTGAGAAATAGGAGGCGGAATGCGTTTTGCACGTATTTCCAAAGCAGTGGGTGTGGCGGCTGTTGCCGCTCTCGCACTGAGCGCCTGTGCAGCTAACCAGGGGACCACCGACGGCGGTTCAACTGACAGCGAGAGCACCGGCGGTTCTGTCCGCGTTGTGGAGGTTAACGCCTTCAGCTCGTTCAACAGCGCCACGGCGAACGGCAACGTCGACATCAACGGCAAGATTGCGTACGCCACGCATTCCGGGTTCAACTACATCACCGATGAACTCAAGGTTGAGCCGCTGGAAGACTTCGGCACCTACGAAAAGGTCTCCGAGGATCCCCTCACGATCAAGTACACCGTCAATGAAGGTGTGAACTGGTCCGACGGCGAGCCCGTCGACGCTGATGACCTCATGCTCCTGTGGGCCGTGAACTCCGGTCACTTCAACGACGCCACGCTCAACGAAGAGGGCGAGACGGTCTCCGGTACCACCTACTTCGACTACGCGGGCGACACGTCAGGCCTGAGCCTGACGGACGTTCCCGAAGTTGGCGACGACGGACGCTCCATCACCATGACCTATTCCGAGCCCTTCGCGGACTGGGAAATTGCCTTTGGGGCGATGACCGACGGAGGTGTCCAGACTCCGGCACACGTTGTCGCCGAGAAGGCCGGCCTGGCCGACGGCGACGCGCTGATCGAACTGATCCAGAACACGCCCGCAGGCGACCCGGAAAACCCGGCTCCGGTCAACGAAGAGCTGAAGGCTGTTGCGGACTTCTGGAACACCGGCTTTGACACCAAGTCGCTTCCGTCGGACGCATCCCTGTACCTCTCCAACGGTCCGTTCATTGTCTCGGAGATCGATCCCGAGAACTCCATGACCCTGACCCGCAACGAGGACTACAACTGGGGTCCGGAGCCCAAGATCGACGAGATCATTGTCCGTTACATCGGTGATGCTCCCGCCCAGGTCCAGGCCCTGAAGAACGGTGAAGTGGACATCATTGCTCCGCAGGCTTCGGCTGACACCGTGGACCAGCTCGAAGCCATTGACGGAGTCACCATCAACTCCGGCAACCAGCTGTCCTACGACCACGTTGACCTCAACTTCAGCGGCGTGTTCGCGGACCAGAACGTCCGCACCGCGTTCATGAAGGTCATCCCGCGCCAGGCAATCGTTGACTCGATCGTCAAGAAGCTCAACCCGGATGCAGCTCCGCTGGATTCGCAGATCTTCCTCTCCGACCAGGACGGCTACGAAGAGTCCGCCTCCAACAACGGCTCCTCCGAGTACGCCGACGTCGACATCGAAGGCGCCAAGGAACTGCTCGCGGGTGCAACCCCTGAAGTACGCATCATGTACAACAAGGACAACCCCAACCGTTCCGATGCCTACACGCTGATTGCACAGTCTGCCTCCGAGGCCGGCTTCAAGGTCGTCGACGGCGGCCTGGGCGCCTCTGACTGGGGCTCCGCCCTGGGTACCGGCACCTACGATGCCTCCATCTTCGGCTGGATCAACTCGGGCGTTGGCGTGACCGGCGTTCCGCAGCTCTTCAAGACCGGGGCCGCTTCCAACTACAGCGGTTTCTCCAACCCGGAAGCTGATGCCCTCATGGATCAGCTCATCCTTGAGACGGACACCGAAAAGCAGAAGGAACTGCAGATCCAGATCGACAAGATGATCTGGGACTCCTCGTTCGGCCTGCCGCTCTTCCAGTCGCCCGGCGTTGACGCACACAGCGACAGCATCGGCGGAATCAACTCCTACATGCCGAACCAGACCGGTGTGTGGTGGAACTTCTGGGAATGGGAAGTTCAGGACTAATCCTTAGCTGCAACAGCTAAGCATTACCCGCAGGGCGCCGGGGCCTTTACGGTCCCGGCGCCCTCGCTTTTCCCCTACCCCCACGGCAGCGTATGAGTGATTGGGATTACCCAAATTCCCCGCACTTATGACCTGCACTACACTTCAGCGAGTGCCGGGAGAACCCCCGGACCCGTTCTAATGAGGCTGACACTCTATGGTTACCTATATTGTCCGGCGGCTTTTGACCGCCGTGCTAATCCTCTTCGGGGCTTCGTTCCTGGTCTATCTCCTGACAGCGGCGTCAGGTGATCCCCTGCAGGACCTCCGCGAAAATCCCGCACCAAACCGTGACGAACTGATCCGGGCCCGCACAGAGCTCCTGGACCTCGATGTCCCGGCGCCGCTGCGCTACTTCTACTGGCTCGGCGGGGCCGTCAAGTGCCTCGCTCCGTTCGCGGCCACCTGCGACCTGGGTCAGAGCATCCAGGGCGAGCAGGTCACGGATGCACTGGCACGCGCCATGGGCGCCACCATCCTGCTCGTCACCACCGCCACGGTCCTCGCCATCATCGTTGGCATTTCCCTTGGCATCATCACCGCCCTGCGCCAGTACAGCTCCCTGGACTACGGCGTGACCTTCATGGCGTTCCTGTTCTTCTCCCTGCCAATCTTCTGGCTGGCCGTGCTCCTGAAGGAGTACGGAGCCATCGGCTTCAATAACTTCCTGGCAGATCCGCAGATACCACTGTCAGTGGTCCTGAGCGTCGGCGCAGCCAGCGGCCTGATCTGGGTTGTGTTCGCCGGCGGAAGCCTGCGACGCCGGGCGGTGGCCTTCGCGGGCGGCTTCGCGGTTGCTGCCGGGCTGCTCTATGTCCTCGGAGCCACCGGCTGGTTCGCTACGCCGAGCCTCGGCCCGGTTGTGATCGCCGTCACCGGTGTTGCCATCGCCTACGGGGTGACCCTGCTCACGGCCGGACTGAAGAACCGCAAGGCCCTCTACTCGGCACTGATCACGGTCGCCCTGGGAATCGTGGCGTACTACGCCGTCCAGCCGCTGCTGAACGCAGCCACCTGGCTGATGATCCTGCTGCTGGCAGTGGCGACCGTCGCCGTCGGCTGCCTCATCGGTTACCTCATGGGAGGCTACGATCGCGGCCAGAGCATGCGAAGCGCGTCGCTCACCGGACTGCTGGTAGGCGGACTGATTGTCCTGGACCGCTTCATGTACGCCTGGCCGTCCTACATGGATAACTCCCGGATCCGGGACCGGCCGATCGCGACTGTCGGTGCCTCGACCCCCGGGCTGAACGGGGACTTCTGGATCAGCGGCGTGGATACCTTCACCCACCTGCTGCTGCCTACCATTGCGCTGCTGCTCGCCTCGCTGGCCAGCTACAGCCGCTACTCCCGCGCGTCCATGCTTGAAATCATGAACATGGACTACATCCGCACCGCACGGGCCAAGGGCCTTTCCGAGCGCACCGTGGTCATGCGGCACGCGTTCCGCAACGCCCTGATTCCGCTGGCCACCATCGTGGCCTTCGACATCGGCGCACTGATCGGCGGTGCGGTCATCACCGAACAGGTCTTCGCCTTCAGCGGCATGGGCCAGCTGTTCGTCCAGGCACTGCACCGTGTTGATCCCAACCCGATCATGGGCTTCTTCCTGGTGACCGGCATCCTCGCGCTGGTCTTCAACCTGGTGGCAGACCTCATTTACACCGTCCTTGATCCGCGCGTAAGGGTGAAGTCATGAGCACTACGTATTCCGCCGAAACTCCCTCCAACCCGCCGGGAACAGAACCCGATGCCACCCCGAAGGCGAAGACCAAGGGCCTTTCGCAGGGACAGATAGTCCGCAAGCGCTTCTTCGACAACACCGCGGCGATCATTTCGCTGGTGGTCTTTGCGCTGATCTGCATCCTGGCGTTCAGCTCCATCGGCTTTGCAGGCATTCCCGGCTGGTGGAAATACGACTACCGTCAGTTCACCGAGCAGGTCAACGGCGGTGCCCCGACTTTCGTCAACCTCTTCAACTGGGGCGAGCACCCCTTCGGGCAGGACCGCATTGGCCGTGACATGTTCGCCATGACCATGCGCGGCACCCAGCAGTCAATCATCGTGATGTTCCTGGTGGGCATCATCGCCTGCATCGTCGGCTCGGTCGTCGGCGCGGTAGCCGGCTACTTCCGCGGCTGGGTCGAAGCCGTGCTCATGCGCCTGACCGACGTCGTCATCATCATCCCGATCATCGTTATGGCTGCAGTCCTGGGCCAGATCGCCAACCGCCTGGTGGGCGCCGGCATCGGCGTCATCCTGCTGGGCATTTTCCTGGGCCTGGCAACGTGGACATCGCTGGCGCGCCTGGTCCGCGGCGAGTTCCTCTCGCTGCGAGAACGCGAGTTCGTGGATGCCGCCCGCATTGCCGGCGCTTCCAATAACCGCATCATCTTCAAGCACATCCTGCCCAACGCCGTCGGCGTGATCATCGTGAACACCACGCTGCTGATGTCCACGGCCATCCTGCTGGAAACCTCGCTGAGCTACATCGGTTTCGGCGTGCAGCCGCCGGACACATCGCTCGGCCTGCTGATCAGCCAGAACCAGGAGGCATTCCAGACCCGCCCCTGGCTGTTCTGGTGGCCCGGCCTGTTCATCGTGGCGATCTGCCTGTGCATCAACTTCATTGGTGATGGACTGCGCGACGCCTTTGACCCGCGGCAGAAGAAGTTCAACGCCAAGAAGGTCAAGACCAAGACAGCCGGCAACTAATGGGAACGATTTGCGCCGAAGCGGGGCTGGCCGTCCTAGGCCAGCCCCGCCAGGGCGAACAGCACAGCTGCAGCTGCAGCCAGGCCCAGGAGCCAGCGCCAGTTGAAGCTCACCGCGGCGCGTGCGGCGTCGGTCTGGTCGGGATCGATCCGGCCGGCATTGACCAGGACTTCCCAGCGTTCGCGGACCAGGCGGGCAGCCTGGCCGGAGTCCGTGTTGCTGAGGTCTCCCGGGCGCACCGAACCGCCGGCACCGTAGGTGGTGCCGGGAAGGTTCCGCAGGTGTTCGGGTTTGCCCGCATGGGTGCCCCAGACACCGGGAGCGGGCGCAGCCCACGCCGTGTAGGAACCCTTCGGGGTCACGAGCTTCAGCGCGAACTTGGTATCCACATGGATCAGCGCGGCCCACGGCACCTCAACGGTCCGGAACGGATTGTCCAGCCGGACGCCGCTTTCGGATACCCGCACGCTGGGATACCAGAACAGCCACGCCGCGGCCAAGGGAATCAGGAGCAGGGGAGCGGTGGCCACAACGCCGCCGACGCCGCTGGTCCACGCAGCGGAGAGAACCGCCGCACCCGTGAGGGCAACGGCAATACCCACGAACCACTTGGTGGTTCGCGGACGGAAAACTTCGGTCACGGGCTCGCTCTGCGGGTTCGGCATACCCCAATCGTTACAGCATTTTCAGGCGCCTCCGTAATCGGTCCGGTAATCCGGGACCGGCGCGCAGCCTGGACGGAAGGAAACCACCGCCATGACTGAAACCATCAGCACACCGCAGGCGAGTTCCACGGGCCGGCCGCCGGTCCTGGAAGTCCGCGACCTCTCCGTCGACTTCGGCGTGGACAAGGAATGGGTCCCCGCCGCCATCGGCCTGAACTACCACGTCAATGCCGGCGAGGTCCTGGCGATCGTGGGCGAATCCGGCTCCGGCAAGAGTGCCAGCTCGATGGCTCTGCTTGGCCTGCTGCCGAAGAACTCCCGGGTAACCGGCGAGGTCCTGCTGGACGGCGAGCCGCTCCTTGGCCTGTCCCAGCACAAGCTGCGCCAGGTGCGCGGCAACGACGTCGCCGTCATCTTCCAGGAACCCATGACGGCTCTGAACCCCGTCTACACCGTGGGATTCCAGATCGTGGAGACGCTGCGCCTGCACAATGAACTCTCACCGGATGAAGCCAGGAAGCGCGCCCTGAAGCTCCTGGCCATGGTTGAACTGCCGGACCCGGAAAAGGCCTTCAAGTCCTACCCGCACCAGCTCTCCGGCGGCCAGCGGCAGCGTGCCATGATTGCGCAGTCCCTGTCCTGCGATCCGAAGCTGCTGATCGCCGATGAGCCCACCACTGCGCTGGACGTAACGGTGCAGGCTGAAATCCTGGACCTCATGCGCAACCTGCGCAACAAGCTTGACTCAGCCATCGTGCTCATCACCCATGACATGGGCGTGGTGGCAGACCTCGCTGACCGGATCGCCGTGATGCGCCACGGCGTCATTGTGGAGACCGGCACGGCCAAGGAGATTTTCTCCAATCCGCAGCATCCCTACACCCAGGCTCTCCTTGAATCCGTGCCGCACCTGGGCCAGGGCACTGACGGTGCCGGCGACGTCGACGTCGTTGCCGCGCTGGCAGCCGCCACTCACGTGGACCTTGAATCCGTGGACCGGGCTGAACTCGAGAGGCGCGAGGCGGAAGTCCTCTCCGGCCTCCGGGCCGACGCCGCCGCGCAGGTGGATGCAGCCGGCGGCGAACCCGTGCTCGTCCTTGAAAACGTTGCCATCGAATACCCGAAGCAGGGCCGTGTGGCAGCCTTCCGTGCCGTCGAAGGCGCCAACCTGCGGCTCCTGCCCGGTCAGGTCATGGGGCTGGTGGGCGAATCAGGTTCCGGCAAGACCACCATCGGCCGCGCCGCCGTCGGGCTGTTGCCTGTCGCCGAAGGCGAACTGCGGGTGGTAGGGACTGACATCTCCGAGCTGAAGCCCAACTCCAAGGCCATGCATGCGCTGCGCCGCCAGGTAGGCATGGTCTTCCAGGACCCGTCATCCTCGCTGAACCCCCGGTTGCCCATCGGTGAAAGCATCGGCGAGCCGATGTTCCTGGCCGGTGAAGCCAAGGGCGCTGCCCTGCAGCAGCGGATCGAGGAACTGCTGGACCAGGTGGAACTGCCCCGTGCCTACCGGAACCGTTACCCGCATGAGCTTTCCGGCGGCCAGAAGCAGCGCGTGGGCATTGCCCGGGCCCTGTCGCTGAAGCCCAAGCTCATGGTGGCGGACGAGCCGACGTCCGCGCTGGACGTCTCGGTGCAGGCCAAAGTCCTGGAGCTGTTCCAGAACCTGCAGCGCGAGCTCGGCTTTGCCTGCCTGTTCGTGACGCACGACCTCGCGGTGGTGGACGTCCTGGCCGACCATATCTGCGTGATGCGCAGCGGGCGGATTGTTGAGCAGGGCACGCGTGACCAGATCCTGCGGAACCCCCAGGAGGAATACACGCAGCGCCTCATTGCGGCTGTGCCGCTGCCGGACCCGGACAAGCAGCGTGAGCGCCGCGAGCTTCGAGCCAAACTGCTGTCCTCGTAGGCAATACACGGGCAGCGCTTATGCAGGAGGACCCTCCCCGGAGGGTCCTCCTGCATAAGCGATGTGATTTGTCCACCATTGCGCGTGGCAAACCTAACATCGTCCTCAAATCGTTATATGAGGCACTGCGTCGATATACTTTTTACACGGGGGACGGGCTTCGAAGGCACCTGAACAACAGGTAGCTCCGGCAGGCGTGTCCCCTTTTGGTTGCCCGGAAACCCCGGGAACCGAGGACCATATGCTGAGGTCCGGGAAAGAGCCATGGGGCCCTACCATCAGCTGCTGCCCGGACATCAGCGCCGGAAACCAGACACCGGCTTCCTTTCTATCCAGGAGGCGGAATGCGTTTACAGCGCGTATCCAAGGCTGTCAGCGTGGCGGTGGTCGCCGCCCTTGCGCTGGGAGCCTGCGGCGGAGGAAGCGAGACCCCAAACTCCGCTGCTACCACTACGAGCATTACGGCCAACGGCACCGAGCCGCAGAATCCGCTGCTCCCGGCCAACACCAATGAGGTGGGCGGCGGGCGGATCATGGACCTTCTGTTCGAAGGCCTGCTGAGCTACGACGCCGACGGCAAGACAGTAAATGAAATTGCCGAGTCCATCGAAACCGAGGACTCGCAGCACTACACCATCACCCTGAAGGACGGAAAGACCTTCTCCAACGGGGAACCTGTCACGGCATCATCCTTCGTGGATGCCTGGAATTTCGGGGCTGCAGCCAAGAACGCGCAGCTGAACTCGTACTTCTTCGAGAGCATCGAAGGCTATGACGAGGTCAGCGCGGAAGGCGCAACCGCAGAAACCATGAGCGGCCTGCAGGTCCTGGACGAGAAGACCTTCACCGTCACGCTCTCGCAGCCGGAATCCGACTGGCCGCTGCGCCTGGGCTACACGGCCTTCTACCCGCTGCCCGCCGAAGCCTTCGAGGACCCGGAAGCGTTCGGGGAAAACCCGGTAGGCAACGGCCCCTACATGCTGGCCGGGGAAGATGCCTGGCAGCACGAGGTCCAGATCGAGCTGGTCGCCAACCCCGATTACACCGGCACCCGGGTTCCGCAGAACGGCGGGGTGACGTTCAAGTTCTACTCCTCTTACGACGCCGCGTACGCAGATCTGCAGGCGGACAACCTGGACGTCCTGGACCAGATGCCTGCGGCTGCCCAGAAGACCTTCAAGTCCGACCTCGGAGAGGGCCGCTACTCGGAGAAGCCGACCGCACAGAACCAGACCATCACGATCCCCGGGTACCTTGAAGAGTTCTCCGGCGAAGCAGGTGCGCTGCGGCGCCAGGCCATCTCCATGGCCATCAACCGCCAGGAGATTGCAGACGTCATCTTCACCGGCTCACGCGAGCCCGCCGCGGACTTCACCGCCCCGGTGATCGAAGGCTTCGACACGGAGCTGGCCGGTTCCGAGGTGCTCGCCTACAACCCCGGGCGCGCCAAGGAACTGTGGGATGAGGCCGAAGCCATTTCCCCGTGGCCTGAAGGCAAGGCCTTCACCATCGGCTACAACGCCGACGGCGACCACAAGGAGTGGGTCGACGCCGTCTGCAATTCGCTGAAGAACGTCCTCGGCGTGGAAGCACAGGGCAAGGCCTACTCCACGTTTAAGGAACTGCGTTCGGATGCCACGGCGAAGACCCTCAGCGGAGCCATCCGCACCGGCTGGCAGGCGGACTACCCGTCGCTGTACAACTTCCTCGGCCCGCTCTACGGAACGGGCGCGGGGTCCAATGACGGTGATTACTCAAGCCAGGCATTTGACGACCTGCTGGCACGAGGCCTGTCGGCTGCCACCGCTGAAGAAGGGGCGGCCATCTTCAACCAGGCCCAGGAGGTCCTTCTGCAGGACCTTCCGGTAATCCCGCTGTGGTACCAGGTATCGCAGACCGGCTGGAGCAGCACCGTCACTGACGTGGAAACCGGCTGGAACGGCGTGCCTGTGTACTACAACATCGCACGCAAGTAATCCCGGCCGGCGTGCCCGCGGCCGTTTCCCGCTCCCGTCCTTCCGGGCAGGAACGGGAAACGGCCCGGCCGCCTGCCGTCAGAACAGGATGGTTTCCCATGTCTAAGCCAGCCCTTCGAACTGACGAGGGCAGGTCCCGCCGATGACGAGATATGTTCTGCGCCGGGTCCTGCAGATGATCCCGGTGTTTCTCGGGGCCACCCTGCTGGTCTACTTCCTTGTTTTTTCGCTTCCCGGTGACCCGATTGCGGCACTCTTCGGTGACCGCCCGGTCAACGAGGTGGTTGCGGCGCAGCTGCGTGAACAGTACAACCTGGACCAGCCCTTTATGGTGCAGTATCTGGAGTATCTGAAGAACCTCCTGACCTTTAACCTCGGCAACGACTTCTCCGGCCGTCCCGTGGCAGAGGTCCTGGCCCAGATTTTCCCCGTCACCATGCGCCTGGCGGTGCTGGCGCTGTGCTTCGAAGCGGTGTTCGGCATCGTTTTCGGCCTGATCGCAGGATTGAAGAAAGGCCGGATCTTCGATGCCACGGTGCTCTTCGTTTCCCTCGTGGTCATCGCCATCCCCGTCTTTGTGCTGGGCTTCCTGCTGCAGTTCATCATTGGCGTCAAACTCGGCTGGACAGCCCCAACTGTGGGGGCCAGTGCCGGCTGGCGTGACCTGATACTTCCCGCCGTGGTGCTGGGCCTGGCCTCCTTCGCCTACGTGCTGCGGCTGACGCGCACCTCAGTCATCGAAAACATGAATGCCGACTACGTCCGCACCGCGACGGCCAAGGGCCTCTCCCGCCCGCGCGTGGTCACAGTGCACATCCTGCGCAACTCCCTGATTCCGGTGATTACGTTCCTGGGAGCGGACCTGGGTGCACTGATGGGCGGAGCAATTGTCACGGAAGGCATTTTCAACGTGCCCGGCGTGGGGCAGAAGCTCTACCAGGCGGTCATCCGCGGCGAAGGGCCCACGATCGTGTCCATCGTGAGCGTGCTGGTCCTCGTCTACGTGGTGGCGAACCTGCTGGTGGACCTGCTGTACGCCTGGCTGGACCCAAGGATCCGATATGAGTAAGAGCTACCGCACCCGGGAGCACTTCGTTGCTCCGGCGGATTCGGACGTCCTGCCGGAGACTGACGCTCTCCAGGACGGCAGGGCCCCCCTGAGTATGTGGGGGGAGGCCTGGCGCAACCTGCGGCGCAGGCCGCTGTTCATCATCTCCGCCCTGCTGATCCTGCTGATCATTGCAGTGGCGGCATTTCCGCAGCTCTTCACCCAGAACCCACCCGACGGCGCGTGCTATCTCGCGGACTCCAATGCCGGGCCCCGCCCGGGCCATCCGCTCGGATTCACGCTGCAGGGCTGCGACGTCTATGCCCGGCTCATCTACGGAACCCGGGCCTCCCTGCTGGTGGGCATCATCACCACCGCCTGCGTAGTGCTGCTGGGCGGAACACTCGGCGCGCTGGCCGGCTACTACGGGGGATGGCTCGACGCAGTGATTGCCCGGCTCGGCGACATCTTCTTTGCACTGCCGCTAATCCTGGGCGCCATCATCGTGATGCAGCTGCCCATGTTCCGGGAAAACCGCAACATCTGGACCGTGGTGCTGACGCTCGTAGTCTTCGGCTGGCCCCAGATAGCCCGCATCACCCGCGGCGCGGTGATCTCCGTGCGCAACGCGGACTTCGTCGTCGCGTCCCGGGCCCTGGGGGTCTCCAGGTTCCAGGCCCTGGTGAAGCATGTTCTGCCCAACGCCCTGGCGCCGGTGATCGTCACGGCCACCATCTCACTGGGAACCTTCATTGTGGCTGAAGCCACCCTGTCCTTCCTGGGGATCGGCCTGCCGCCGGACATCATGTCCTGGGGCAATGACATCTCCTCAGCCCAGACTTCGCTGCGTGCCAACCCCGCAGCGCTGCTCTGGCCGGCCGGAGCGCTCTCCGTCACCGTCCTCAGTTTCATCATGCTCGGCGACGCCGTGCGTGATGCCCTCGACCCGAAAGCCCGCAAGCTATGACCTCCACTGCCCACAGCCCGGCAACCGAGCCGGCGCCGCTGCTGGACATCCGCTCGCTCGCGATTTCCTTCACCACGTCCAACGGCATAGTCAACGCCGTGCAGGACGCGAACCTGACCATCCTTCCCGGGGAAACCGTGGCCATTGTGGGGGAGTCCGGCTCGGGAAAATCGACGACGGCGCTCGCAGCCATCGGTCTCCTGCCCGGCAACGGACAGGTCAGCGCCGGGCAGATTCTTTTCGACGGCGAAGACATCACCCATGCCAGTGCCAAGCGGATCGTCCAGCTGCGCGGCAACTCGATCGGGATGGTTCCGCAGGACCCGATGTCCAACCTCAACCCGGTGTGGAAGATCGGCTTCCAGGTGCGCGAGACGCTGAAGGCCAACGGCCGGCCCGCCACGGATACTGATGTTGCCCGGGTGCTGGGCCAGGCGGGCCTGCCCGACGCCGCCTCCCGGGCCCGGCAGTACCCGCACGAGTTTTCCGGCGGGATGCGCCAGCGCGCCCTGATCGCCATTGGCCTCTCCTGTTCTCCACGGCTGCTGATCGCAGACGAGCCGACCTCGGCGCTGGACGTGACCGTACAGCGCCAGATACTGGACCACCTGGAAACACTGACCCGGGAAATGGGTACGGCCGTGCTGCTCATCACCCATGACCTCGGCCTGGCGGCCGAACGCGCCCAGCGCGTGGTGGTGATGTACAAAGGGCGCGTGGTGGAGTCCGGGCCTGCCCTGGAGATACTGCGCAATCCCCGCCATCCCTACACACAGCGGCTGGTGGAGTCGGCGCCGTCGCTCGCTACGAAGCGGATCGACTCGGTCCGGGACAGGGGACTTGAACCGCCGTCAGGACCCGGCACGCGTCCCGCGCGGGAACCCGGCACCCCGGACGTCATCGAAGTCCGCAACCTCACCAAGGTCTTCAAGCTGCGCAGCGGGCTGGGCAGGCACAACGATTTCACGGCCGTGGACGACGTGTCCTTTGCCGTGCCGCGCGGCACCACCACCGCCGTCGTCGGCGAATCAGGCTCCGGCAAGTCCACCGTTGCCCGGATGGTGCTGAACCTGGAGAAGCCGACCAGCGGCAGCATCCTCTTTGACGGAACGGATGTAACCACCCTGGGCAGGAGGGAGCTCTTCGCATTCCGCCGCAGGGTGCAGCCGATCTTCCAGGACCCCTACGGTTCGCTGGACCCGATGTACAACATCTTCCACACCATCGAAGAGCCACTGCGCGTCCACGGCATCGGGGACGCCGCAGGCCGGGCCGCTAAGGTCCGCAGGCTGCTGGACCAGGTGGCGCTGCCGCAGTCTGTGATGCGCCGCTTCCCCAACGAGCTTTCCGGCGGCCAGCGCCAGCGGGTTGCCGTAGCACGGGCACTTGCACTGGACCCTGAAGTGGTCATCTGTGACGAGGCCGTTTCAGCACTGGACGTCCTGGTGCAGGCGCAGATCCTGAACCTGCTGGCCGAACTGCAGGCAGACCTGGGGCTGAGCTATCTCTTCATCACGCACGATCTGGCGGTGGTGAGGCAAATCGCAGATGACGTCTGCGTAATGCAGAAGGGAAAGGTGGTTGAAACAGGAACCACGGATGAAGTCTTCACCAATCCGCGGCAGGACTACACCAAGGCACTGCTCGCGGCTATCCCCGGAGCTGGACTCGAACTGCCCCCGGAAGCTGCCTGAGCGGCCGGGGGAGCGCGGCCGGCCCGGGGCGCATTAGGGAACCTTTGGCAAAACGACTAGAATGGCACGGTGCCCGCTGACGGCGGCCTCTCGGTGACTTCTTACACGTGTGTTCCAACGCAGCATTTGTACAGAACTGCCGGATTCTCCGGATCGATTCCGGACCACTGTGAATTATCCCCGAACTGTTACCAATGAATTGAGTCTTCACGCATGTCAGAAACCAACACGGCTGTGAACAGCGCAGTGCGTAGCGATCTCCGCAACGTTGCTATTGTGGCCCACGTTGACCACGGCAAAACGACCCTCGTCGACGCCATGCTCAAGCAGACGAACTCCTTTGCTGCGCACGGAGATGTCGAAGAACGCGTGATGGACTCAGGTGACCTGGAACGTGAAAAGGGCATCACCATCCTGGCCAAGAACACCACCGTGTTCTACAACGGCCCGGCTGCCAACGGCGAAACCATCACCATCAACGTGATCGACACTCCCGGCCACGCCGACTTCGGCGGTGAGGTCGAGCGCGGCCTGTCCATGGTCGACGGCGTGGTGCTGCTCGTGGACGCCTCCGAAGGCCCGCTGCCGCAGACCCGCTTCGTGCTGCGCAAGGCGCTGGCCGCCAAGCTGCCCGTCGTCCTGCTGGTCAACAAGACCGACCGCCCCGACGCCCGCATCGACGAGGTTGTCAGCGAATCCATGGACCTGCTCCTTGGCTTGGCATCCGACCTTGCGGACGAAGTTCCGGACCTTGACCTTGACCTGGTCCTGAACGTCCCCGTTGTCTACGCTGCCGCCCGCGTGGGTGCTGCTTCCCTGGAGCAGCCCGCCGACGGCCAGGCACCGGACAATGACAACCTTGAGCCGCTGTTCAAGACGATCATCGACCACATCCCGGCTCCGACGTACGATCCCGAAGGCGTCCTTCAGGCCCACGTCACCAACCTGGATGCTTCCCCCTTCCTGGGCCGCCTCGCGCTGCTGCGCATCTTCAACGGCACCCTGCGCAAGGGACAGCAGGTTGCCTGGGCCCGCCATGACGGCAGCCTGAAGACCGTGAAGATCACCGAACTGCTGGCCACTAAAGCCCTTGAGCGTGTTCCGGCCGAGTCCGCCGGTCCCGGCGAAATTGTCGCCGTCGCCGGCATCGAGGACATCACCATTGGTGAAACCCTCACCGATCTTGAGAACCCGAAGCCGCTGCCGCTGATTACGGTGGACGATCCCGCGATCTCCATGACCATCGGTATCAACACCTCCCCGCTGGCCGGCAAGGTCAAGGGCGCGAAGGTCACCGCCCGCCAGGTGAAGGACCGCCTCGACAAGGAACTGATCGGCAACGTTTCCCTGCGGGTCCTGCCCACCGAGCGTCCGGATGCCTGGGAAGTCCAGGGCCGCGGCGAGCTCGCCCTGGCCATCCTCGTGGAGCAGATGCGCCGCGAAGGCTTTGAACTGACCGTCGGCAAGCCGCAGGTTGTCACGAAGGTCGTTGACGGCAAGGTCCACGAGCCGATGGAGCACATGACCATCGACGTGCCCGAGGAATACCTCGGTGCCGTGACCCAGCTGCTGGCAGCCCGCAAGGGACGCATGGTCAACATGGCCAACCACGGCACCGGCTGGGTCCGCATGGAATTCATCGTTCCCGCCCGCGGCCTGATCGGATTCCGCACCCGCTTCCTCACGGAAACCCGCGGCGCAGGCATCTCCGCTTCCATCTCCGAAGGCTACGAGCCCTGGGCCGGTCCGATCGAATACCGTACCAACGGTTCGATGATCGCTGACCGCGCCGGCGTCGTTACCCCGTTCGCCATGATCAACCTGCAGGAACGCGGCTCCTTCTTCGTGGAGCCCACCTCCGAGGTTTACGAAGGCATGATCGTCGGCGAGAACTCCCGCGCCGATGACATGGACGTGAATATCACCAAGGAAAAGAAGCTCACCAACATGCGTGCAGCTTCCTCGGACACGTTCGAGAACCTGACCCCGCCGCGCAAGCTGACGCTCGAGGAATCCCTCGAGTTCGCCCGCGAGGACGAGTGCGTGGAGGTCACCCCGGAGGCTATCCGCATCCGCAAGCTCATCCTGGACGCCAACGAGCGTGCCAAGGCCAACCGCGCCCGCGCGAAGGCCTAGTCCAATCGCCGTGTTCCAGGCACCAGGTCACAGGGTCCCGCACTGGCGGGGCACTGTGGCCGTTGTGCTTGGTGCCCTGGCGGCGGGCATCCTGGGAACGTCACTGCACGCCCACGTGCTCTATGCGGGGGAGACACCGCTGCCCCTTGGGGCGGCCGGAGCGCTGGTCCTCAGTGCCGCCGTCGCCGTCTTTGCCGGGCTGTGGGCGCGTTCAGTAGCCGCCAGCGCGGCTACCGGAATCCTGACCTACGTCCTGCTCGGGGTCTTCTCCCTGGATATTTTCAGCGGTCCGCTGATTGTCACGGGAACGGAATCGGGGCTGGACCTTCCGGTCATTACCGCCGGGCTGATCTGGCTCTTCGGCCAGTCGCTGGCGACGGTCGCGGCCGTGATGGTCACCGCCGTCGTGCTGCGGCGCGAAGCGCGCTTTGAACGCACAGCCCAGCAGGCGCCGGTCCTGCCCTACGGGAGCGACCCCGGCTACCGTCAGGGCCCCGAAAACCGGAGCTAGTCCAGCCGTTCGCTGGTGCGGTCCAGGTGATGGGCCAGCAGAAGGGACGTAGGCGTGCCGTCCGGATCCGGGCCGCGCAGTGCATAGTCGTCGAAAACCGCCCGCAGCTTGTCCATCAGGATGCGGCGGTTTTCTTCGTTAAGGCTCAGGCCCATGCGCACAACCTCAATGTCGGACGGCGGGAGCCCTTCGATTTCCTGCAGGAACGTCTCGATGAAGACCATGTTGGCACTCTCCGGCAGCGAGGTCTTCCAGCTAAGCCCGGTGGCGCGGTAGGGAATTTCCTTGGCGCCGCGGTTACCGGTGCGGGGCGTGCCGGCAGCAAGGAAACCCGTGGCCAGCAGTGTCCGCACGTGGTGCAGGGCCGTGGCCGGATTCAGGTCCAGCGCCTCGGCAATCTCTTTGTTGGTCCGCTCGGCGTGCAGGCACAAACGCAGGATCCGCAGCCGCACGGGGGAGCTCAGCGCTCGTCCCCGGGCCTGGATCATTTCATCGTTTGGCATCAAACCAGCATACGCCGGGCTCGGTGGCGGCTTACTCCGGGGAGCCGGTCCGGCGCGGGCCGCGCCGTTCGGGGGCGGGCGGAACGGGCTTGCCCGCGGTCACCAGGACCCAGGGGATGCGGACCGTTCCGGTGCGGGTAGCCACGGTGAGTCCGACGTCGTCGAGGGCCGTGATGGTTCCCAGCGCGTCCGTGAGGCCGCCGTCAAAGCGGTAACGCACGACGGCGCGCTGGCCCGTGCCCGCTGCACGGAGGCGTTCCTCGGGGGATGGGGCTCTCACCGTTACATAGTACGCGGCACCCTCCCGGCTGGGAGATAATGGAACGGACTACTAACGTGGAAGCATTACCGCGTGGAGATCTGCCGCGACGCGGAAATCCGCACACCAAGGAAGGCAAAGGGACGTGACGTACGTAATTGCGCAGCCATGCGTGGATGTTAAAGACAAGGCATGTATCGAAGAATGCCCCGTGGACTGCATCTACGAAGGTGAACGCTCCCTCTACATCCACCCGGACGAGTGCGTGGACTGCGGCGCCTGTGAACCGGTTTGCCCGGTCGAGGCCATCTACTACGAGGACGACACCCCCGAGGAGTGGGCGGACTACTACAAGGCCAACGTCGAATTCTTCGACGACCTGGGATCCCCCGGCGGTGCCGCAAAGCTCGGCAACACGCACAAGGATCACCCGCTGATCGCCGCACTTCCGCCGCAGAACCAGGGATGAGCACCAAAGCCTCCGGCGGCTTCGGCCTGAACCTGCCGGAATACCCGTGGGAGGCCATGGCACCGTACGTGCAGCAGGCATCACGGCATGCCGACGGCGCTGTAAACCTCTCGATCGGAACTCCGGTCGATCCCACGCCGGACTTCATCCAGGCCGCCCTTGCCGCGGCAGCGGATGCGCCAGCGTACCCCACTACGCACGGAACCGCAGCGCTGCGGCAGGGGATTGCGGAGTGGTTCTCCCGCCGGCGGTCCGTGCCGGGCCTTGACCCGCAGGACATTATGCCCACGGTGGGCTCCAAAGAGCTGGTGGCCTGGCTGCCCCTGCTGCTGGGCCTGGGTTCCGGCGACGTCGTAGTCCGGCCCACCGTCGCTTACCCGACGTATGACATGGGTGCCGTACTGGCCGGGGCGACGCCCGTGGCCGCCGATGACCTTGACGACCTTGATGAACAGACCCGCTCCCGGGTTCGGCTGGTCTGGGTCAACTCTCCTGGCAACCCGACCGGCAGTGTCCGCGGCGTCGAATCGATGGCTGCGCTGGTGGACCAGGCACGTTCTCTTGGCGCCGTTGTGGCATCGGACGAGTGCTACGCCGAACTCGGCTGGGGCGAATGGGACACGGCACGCGGCGGGGCTCCGGTTCCGTCCGTCCTTGACCCGCGGGTCAGCGGCGGCAGCAATGACTTCCTCCTTGCGGTCTACTCAATGAGCAAGCAGTCCAACCTTGCCGGCTACCGTGCTGCCTTCGTGGCCGGTGACGGCGCGATTATCGCGAACCTGGTGAACAGCCGCAAACACGCCGGGATGATTGTCCCGGCGCCGGTCCAGGCTGCCATGCTGGCGGCCCTGTCCGATGACAGCCACGTAGCGGAGCAGAAGGACAGGTACCGGGCCCGGCGTGAGGTCCTGGTTCCGGCTCTGGAGGCATTCGGCCTGAAGATTTCAAGCTCCGAGGCCGGCCTCTACCTTTGGGCGACGGCCGGAGAAGACACCTGGACCACCGTGGAACGGTTCGCCGCGCTCGGCATTGTTGTTGGTCCCGGCGTTATCTACGGGAACGCGGGTGCGGGCTATGTCCGGGTCGCGCTGACAGGAAGCGACGAGCGCGTCGCGGCGGCAGTACGCCGGCTGGAAGCAGCAGCGGGCTGAACCGGCCGTGGCATCATGCACTGATGTTGCGCTTGCACAACAACATGGCTGCGGATTAGTTGTATCGCCCCGTAACCCGGTAGCGTTTTAGCGAAATAGATAAAAGCACGAATGTGTACTATGGGCGCTCTTCTCACGAGGACGCGGGCCCGTAGCAGTGGGTTCTTCAAACTCCTGAAGGAGAAAAATGACTGAGCGACCAAGTGCCGAACTGCACTATGGGACCGACCCTGCGGACAAGCTTGAGCTGCCCCGCATCACTGCCAATGAGGGCAACGACGGCTTTGACGTGTCGAAGCTGCTGAAGCAGACCGGCACCGTTACTTTCGACCCCGGTTTCATGAACACCGCCGCCACCACCTCGGCGATCACCTACATCGACGGCGACGCCGGGATCCTGCGCTACCGCGGTTACCCGATCGAGCAGCTGGCGAAGCACTCGAGCTTCCTGGAAACCTCATACCTGCTGATCTACGGCAACCTGCCCACCCCGGCAGAGCTTGAGGCTTTCGACCACCGGATTCGCCGCCACACGCTGCTGCATGAGGACCTCAAGGGCTTCTTCGGCGGTTTCCCGCGTGACGCGCACCCGATGCCGGTACTTTCCTCAGCCGTCAGCGCCCTCTCCACCTTCTACCAGGACTCCCTGGACCCCTTCGATGAGGAGCAGGTGGAGCTGTCCACCGTGCGCCTCATGGCGAAGCTCCCCGTGATCGCGGCCTACGCACACAAGAAGAGCATCGGCCAGCCCATGCTCTACCCGGACAACTCCATGAACCTGGTGGAGAACTTCATGCGGCTCTCCTTCGGCCTGCCCGCCGAGCCGTACGAGCTGAACCCGAAGCTGGTCAAGGCCCTGGACCTGCTGCTGATCCTGCACGCAGACCACGAGCAGAACTGCTCCACTTCAACGGTCCGCCTGGTGGGCAGCTCCAACGCGAACATGTTCGCTTCGATCTCCGCCGGCATCAGCGCCCTCTTCGGCCCGCTGCACGGCGGGGCCAACGAAGCCGTGCTCAACATGCTGCGGGACATCCAGTCCACCGGCACGCAGCCCGAAGCCTTCATGGAGAAGGTCAAGAACAAGGAAGACGGCGTGAAGCTCATGGGCTTCGGGCACCGCGTCTACAAGAACTATGATCCGCGCGCCAAGATCGTCAAGGCCACCGCACACGAGATCCTCGCGGACCTGGGCGGCAACGACGAGCTGCTGGACATTGCCATGCGCCTGGAAGAGAAGGCCCTCGCGGACGACTACTTCATTGAACGCAAGCTGTACCCGAACGTGGACTTCTACACCGGCCTGATCTACAAGGCCATGGGCTTCCCGGAGAAGATGTTCACCGTCCTCTTCGCCATCGGCCGCCTCCCGGGCTGGATTGCCCAGTGGCGAGAAATGATGCAGGATCCGCAGACCAAGATTGGCCGGCCGCGTCAGCTGTACACAGGTCTTCCGGAGCGCAGCTTCCCGGAGCGCTAGAACACACAGGAAGGGCCCGCATCCTCAGGATGCGGGCCCTTCCTTGCGTCCCTGCCAGACCCGATACGTTCCCACCCCTCCCGAGAGGCAGATACGGCTGTTTTGATGCCTCAAACGGGCCGTAACTGACCTCTCGGGGGTCGGGGCGGAGGAGGACTAGGCCTGGGAGGCGTAGCCCTGCGGGTTCTGTTTCTGCCAGTTCCAGTGGTCCCGGCACATGTCATCCAGTGACCGGCCGGCGGTCCAGCCCAGGTCGGCCTTGGCGGCTGCGGGGTCGGCGTAACTCACGGCAGCGTCTCCGGGACGGCGGGGGGCAAGCTCATGAGGAATCTCCCTGCCTGCTGCCTTGGAGAAAGCGGCCAGGACTTCCAGCACCGAGGAACCGTTGCCGGTGCCAAGGTTCCAGCGCTGGACGCCCCTGCGGGCCGCAATGTAGTCAAGGGCCGCGAGGTGGCCCGCGGCCAGGTCCATGACGTGGATGTAGTCGCGCACTCCCGTGCCGTCCGGGGTGGGGTAGTCGCTGCCGAAGACCATGACCTTTTCACGGCGTCCGACGGCCACCTGGGCCACGAAGGGCAGCAGGTTGTTGGGGATACCCGTGGGATCCTCGCCGATCCGGCCGGATTCGTGTGCGCCGACCGGGTTGAAATAGCGCAGCAGCGCGATGCTCCAGCGCTCGTCTGAAGCGCCGAGGTCCGCCAGGATGTCCTCGATCTGCTCTTTGGTGCGGCCGTAGGGGTTCACGGCGTCCATTGGCTGGTCCTCCGCGAGCGGGACTTCCTCGGATGCCCCGTACACGGTGGCCGAGGAGCTGAAGACGATGGTCCGCAGATCGTGGCGGTCCATGGCCGTGAGCAGGTTCAGCGTTCCGGCGACATTGTTCCGGTAGTAGTGCAGCGGCTTGGCTACCGACTCACCGACTGCCTTGAGCCCGGCGAAGTGGATGACGGCCTCGGGGGAGTGCTCGGTGAAGATCTGCTCCAGGGCGGCAGGATCCAGCAGATCTGCCTGCACGAAGGCCGCGGTGCGTCCGGTGAGCTCCTGGACCCGGGCCAGGGATTCAGTGCTGGAGTTTGCCAGGTTGTCCATTACTACGACGTCGTGGCCAGCCTGCAGCAGCTCGAGGGTGGTGTGGGACCCGATGTAGCCGGTTCCTCCGGTGACTAGTATGCGCATGGTTCAAGCCTAGCGGGTTCGCCCCGGGTGGCCGTGATGCCCGGCGGGACGCTATCCCCGGCCGACTGACACCGGGGCGATATGGATGGCAACCTGGGTCGCCGGAGCATCCGAAGAGCTCCAGGTGGCGCTGCCGCGGGTCCAGGTCCTGGAGTCGAAGGAGACCTCATTGATGTTCAGCGCCTTCGCGTTGGCCACGGACCACTGGGCCAGCGACCAGCCGTACTCGCCGGAGGCACCCACAACCAGGACCTCACCGAGCACCATGGCCTGCTGCTGTCCGTACAGCGAGGACATGGCGGCCAGGACGGTGTTCGGATCTCCGGGTGCCTCGGCGGGACCCAGCGTGCAGCTGAGGGCGGCAGGTGACTGCCCGGCCAGGGCAGAGGCGAAGGCCCTGCCCTCCGGTTCGTGGTCCGCATAGGCGTCGGGAAAGGCGCTGCGCTGGACGGTCTGGGCAGCGACGGTGATCGGCAGGTCCTGGTAGCCGGGGACCTCGATGAGTGCGTCATAAAAGGCATTGGCCGCGTAGACCGGGTCCATGACCTCTTCCTGCGTGCCCCAGCCCTGGGACGGACGCTGCTGGAACAGTCCGCGTGAATCCGGACCGGCGTCGTCTCCGTAATCCAGGTTCCGCAGGCCGGACTCCTGGACCGCGGTGGCCAGGGCGATCGACGCCGCCCGCGGCGGGAGGCCGCGGGCGACGGCGACGGCGGTGATGGTGGATGCGTTGACCGCCTGGTCAGGGTTCAGGGACCAGGAAGCGCCGCTGACGGCCGCAGTGCAGCGTTCGCGCACGGGACGCTCCTCGTCGCGTCCGGAGGCCAGGACCAGAAGGTAAAGCAGCACGGCTGCCACTGCCGCGGCACCAAGAAGCAGTACGCTGGTGCGTCTGCGCCGTGCCGGCGGCATGGTACGGGCCACTGCCCTTCTCTCCCGGACCGGACCCTAGTTGGCGTGCAGTGCTGCGTTAAGCTCAACCGTGCGGGCCAGGCGGGGAAGGGCTTCCACCGCGCCGGTTGCCGAATTGCGGCGGAACAGCAGCCCCGGCACGCCGGACAGGTCAGCGGCCTTAACCGTGCGGACTTCCTTCGTTTCCGGGTCGGTGACACTGACGCGGGTGCCCGCAGTGACGTACAGGCCCGCCTCGACGACGCTGTCATCGCCGATGCTGATCCCCACACCGGAGTTCGCGCCCAGGAGTACCCGCTCACCTACCGTGATGCGTTCCTTGCCGCCGCCGGACAGGGTTCCCATGATGGATGCGCCGCCTCCGACGTCGGAGCCGTTGCCCACCACGACACCGGCCGAGATGCGGCCTTCCACCATGGAGGTGCCGAGGGTGCCTGCGTTGAAGTTCACGAATCCTTCGTGCATGACGGTGGTGCCTTCGGCCAGGTGTGCACCCAGGCGGACACGGCCTGCGTCTGCGATGCGCACGCCGGAGGGCAGGACGTAATCCACCATGCGGGGGAACTTGTCCACGCCGTAGACGGTGACGGCGCCGCGGGCACGCAGGGCGATCCGCACCTGGTCGAAGCCGGCCACCTGGCAGGGGCCGAAGTTGGTCCAGACGACGTTGGGCAGGACACCGAAGATGCCGTCCAGATTGATCGTGTTCGGTGCCGCGAGGCGGGCGGAGAGAACGTGCAGCCGGAGGTAGGCGTCGGCGGTGCCTGCCGGCGCGTCGTCGAGGTCGATCTGTGTTTCGACGACCTCGCCGCGGGTTCCGCGGACCTCGTCAGCCATTGCCGCCGCGGCTTTCCCGAGCTCTGCTGCCAGCTCGCCGTCGTTCTGCAGGGGAGCGAGGGCCGGGCGGGGATACCAGACATCCAGGACCGTGCCGTCTGCGGTAACGGTGGCCAGTCCAAGACCGGACGCGGTGCGTGGGGTGGGGGCTGAGGAAGTGCTTGAAGTCATGGCTTCTACTCTACCGAGCGGTACTGTGGACCGGTGACCGTATTACCTGCCGAACCCCTGAACCTGCTCGACGACGTCGCTGACCTCACGGCGGCACTGATGGACATTGAGAGTGTGTCCGGGAACGAAGCGGCGATCGCCAATGCCGTTGAAACTGCCTTGAAGGGCCTTGACCACCTGGAAGTGGTGCGGGACGGCGATTCGATCATGGCCCGCACGAGCCTTGGACGCAGTGAGCGCGTCATCCTGGCCGGCCACCTGGACACCGTGCCCCTGCCTTCCGTTCCCGGCTCGCGGGGAACCGTGCCTTCAAGCCGTGACGGCGACGTCATCTATGGCCGGGGCGCCACGGACATGAAGGGCGGCGTGGCCGTGCAGCTGGCGCTGGCCGCCAGGCTCACCGATCCAAGCCGGGACGTGACGTTTATCTTCTACGACCATGAGGAAGTCGACGCCTCCCTCAGCGGCCTGGGCCGTCTGGAGAAGTCCTTTCCTGAATGGTTGAGGGCGGACTTCGCCATCCTGCTGGAGCCCACGGACGGCACAGTGGAAGGCGGATGCAACGGGACCATGCGCTTCCAGGCCCGTACCACCGGCAAGGCGGCGCATTCAGCCCGTGCCTGGATGGGGGAGAACGCCATCCACGGCGCCGCGGAGATCCTGGTGCGGCTGCGCGACCACCAGCCGGCGACCGTGCGGGTTGAAGGACTGGACTACCGCGAGTCACTCAATGCGGTGAAGATTCACGGCGGCACTGCCGGCAATGTCATCCCGGATTCCGCAGTCGTGGAGATCAACTACCGGTTCGCCCCGGACAAGGAGCCGGCCCAGGCCGAGGCCTACGTGCGCGAGCTGCTGGACGGCTTCGACCTGGTCCTCACCGACTCCTCGGCGGGAGCCCGTCCCGGGCTGGACCGGCCGGCAGCGGCCAGCTTCGTAGCAGCCGTGGGAGCCGAGCCCAAGCCCAAGTACGGCTGGACCGACGTCGCGCGCTTCAGTGCCCTGGGAATTCCGGCAGTCAACTTCGGTCCGGGAGATGCGCTGCTGGCGCACTCGGACAACGAGCACGTCAGCAGCGAAGCCGTTCGCCGGTGCCTCGCTGCTTTGGAGGCCTGGCTCGCCGCATAGCCTCCTCATTGGGATGACAGAAAGTGCCCTTTGGAAGCAAGCTTCCAAAGGGCACTTTCTGTCATCCCGGTGTGCGGACTACTTGGCCGGTGCGGGCGCCCCTTCGGGCTCCACGGCGTCTTCCGCCTTGAGCAGGCTTCCTGCGCGGGCGCCGAGCCGGAGCGAGAGGCGCTGGGCGGCGAACGTCAGGAGCATGTTAAGGACGATGAAGATCGCTGCCGTGACAAGCAGGGCCGGGAGGATGTTTCCCTCGCCTGCGGCAAGCCGGCGGGCGAAGACCAGCAGCTCGCTGTAGCCGATGAACGCGCCCAGGGCAGAGTCCTTGAGGATGACGACGAACTGGCTCAGCAGTGCCGGCAGCATGGCGACCAGGGCCTGCGGAACCTCGATCACCCGCAGGGACTGGCTGCGGGTCAGGCCGATGGCGAGTCCCGCCTCACGCTGCCCCTTTGGCAGGCCGAAGACTCCAGACCGCACGAGCTCGGCAATCACTGAACCGTTGTAAAGGGTCAGCGCCACCACAACCGCCACGAACGGAACATCCGCCGGCGGGACCGGAGTTGCCTTGGACAGGAACTGATAGAAGAAGATCATCATCAGCAGCACGGGAACGGCGCGGAAGAACTCAACGATCACGCCGGCAACCCAGCTGACGGCCTTGATCGAGGAGAGTCGTCCGAGTCCGAAGATCAGGCCAAAGACGATGGATGTCACGATGGCCACGGCGGCTGCGCGGAGCGTGGCCATCAGGCCCGGAAGCATGTTGTACTGCCAGGTGTCGGCCTCGAGGAAGGGCGTCCACTTGGCTGCTTCGAACTGGCCCTTCTCCGCCAGGCCGTTCACGACGACGGCGAGCAGGCCCAGGATGAAGAGCACTCCCAGGATGTTGGCAATGAGGATACGACGGCGTGCGCGCGGCCCGGGCGCGTCAAACAGGACACTTTGGCTCATCGGGCCACCGCCAGCTTCTTAGAGGCCCAGGTAGTGAGCAGGCCGATCGGGATCACAATAAGCACAAAGCCCATGGCGAAGGTCAGGAAGATCTGTGTCATGAGATCGGGCCGGAACTCGATCATCGTCTTCATCAGGCCCGATGCTTCGGCGACACTGGCCACCGCAGCGACGGTGGTGTTTTTCGCCAGTGCGATCAGTACGTTGCCCAGCGGTGCCACGGCTCCGCGGAACGCCTGGGGGAGGATGATCAGCCAGGCAGCGGGCAGGAAGGACAGCCCGATGGAGCGGGCTGCTTCAGCCTGTCCCAGCGGAACCGTGTTCACACCGCTCCGAATTGCCTCACAGACGAATGCCGCGTGGTAGACCGACAGCGACAGCACCGCGAGACGGAAGAAGTTGAGCTGGAAATCGGGGGAGAGGTTTACCTGCAGCTGGGACCACAAGGCCAGAGTGCCGAAAACCATGATGATGGTCAGCGGGGTATTCCTGAAAATGTTCACGTACGCTGTGCCGAACCAGCGAAGGCTGGCGATCGGCGAAATACGCATCACGGCCAGGACGGTGCCGAGCACCAGGGACCAGAGACCGGCCCAGAACGTGAGTTGGATGTTGACCCAGAAGGCCCCGACGACGTCGTATTCGCCGAAGAGTTCGAGGAAACCTTCCATATGTCACCTCTTCCGTAAAAATGTGTGGAGCGGAGTTCGGGGCAGGGCCTAGGCCCTGCCCCGAACGTTGCCGCCGAAAGTCAAGCGGAGGCGGGCCGCTTTAGGCGCAGGCGTCCATGGTCGGCGGATTCAGATCAGCGTTGAACGTGTAGTCAGCGCCTTCGGTGTTCTTCTTGATGGCTTCTTCCCAAGCGCCGTCTTCGATCATCTTCTCGATGGCGGCGTTGATGTCTTCACACTTGTCGCTGCCCTTCTGGATGCCGACGCCGTACTTCTCCTCGGAGAACGTGTTGCCGACAACCTTGAACTGGCCCTTGTTCGCTTCGGTGGAAGCCAGGCCGGCCAGGATGATGTCATCGGTGGTTACCGCATCAATCGAGCCGCCCTGCATGGCGGTGACGCACTCGGCGTAGCTGGGCTGCTCAACCAGGTTCACGTCGTTGGCGATTCCGTCCTTGACCTTCTGGGCGGAGGTGGAGCCGGTGACCGAGCACAGGGTCTTGCCGTTCAGGTCTTCAGGGCCGGTGATGTCGGAGTCGGAGCGGACCAGCAGGTCCTGGCCGGCAACGAAGTACGGTCCGGCGAAGGCGACCTTTTCCTTGCGGGTGTCGGTGATGGAGTAGGTCGCAAAGATCATGTCGACCTGGTCGTTCTCCAGCATGTTCTCGCGCTGGGCGGACGGCGTCTCGATGAACTCGATCTGGTCTTCGCCGTAGCCGAGCTCGTTGGCCACGTACTTGGCAACGTCTACGTCGAAACCGGAGTAGTCGCCGGATTCCGCGAAGCCCAGGCCTGGCTGGTCGAACTTGATGCCGACGCGGATGGTCTCCGCGTCGCCGGATGCTGCCGAGTCGGAGCCGGAATCGCCGCCGCCGCAGGCGGACAGAGTGAGTGCGGCAGCTGCGGCCATGGCGGCGGCTGCGTAACGGGTCTTGCGCATATTTTCTCCTTGCATTGCGGCCTGGACCCGCGCGGACCCAGGCCTTGCCTCAAAAGGGTGGATGAAAGCTGATGGTGCGTGAGCGGCGCGCTAGTGGGCCAGGATCTTGCCGAGGAAGTCCTTGGCGCGGTCGCTCTTCGGGTTGGTGAAGAACTCTTCCGGTGCAGCCTGCTCCACAATCTGGCCATCCGCCATGAAGATCACGCGGTCGGCCGCCTTGCGGGCGAATCCCATTTCGTGGGTCACCACGATCATGGTCATGCCTTCCTGGGCGAGCTCCACCATGGTGTCCAGGACCTCGTTGATCATCTCCGGGTCCAGTGCGGAAGTGGGTTCGTCGAACAGCATGACCTTGGGCTTCATAGCCAGCGCCCGCGCAATCGCGACGCGCTGCTGCTGGCCGCCGGATAGCTGGGCCGGAAGCTTGTTGGCCTGGTTGTCCACGCCGACCCGCTTCAGCAGCGCCATGGCCTTTTCCTTGGCCTCGGCGGACTTGGTCCGCTTGACCTTGATGGGGCCCAGGGCGACGTTGTCCAGGATGGACTTGTGCGCGAACAGGTTGAACGACTGGAAGACCATTCCGACGTCGGCGCGCAACTTGGCCAGGGCCTTGCCCTCCGCGGGCAGGGCCTTGCCGTCGATGGTGATTTCACCGTCGTCGATGGTCTCCAGGCGGTTGATGGCGCGGCACAAGGTTGACTTGCCGGACCCGGAGGGGCCGATCACCACCACGACTTCGCCGCGCGCCACATCAAGGTTGATGTCCCGCAGCACATGGAGGTCCCCGAAGTGCTTGTTTACGTTCTTCAGCGAGACGAGGGGTGCTGCTTGCTCAGGCACCGGCTGCCCTGATGTTGTGTCACTGGTCATAGGTAGAAGATAGCGAACAAATCAACACCTGGTGTTCCCGATCACTCTGACGTGGGCAAATCGTGACTCAAGAGAAACCAAAAGACGCCGGGCCGGGGACGTGGCGGTGAGGTGGCCGTCACTGGGGGAACGCTAGCCTTGGAAGATGGCTATCAGCGACGAAGAACGCTCCAACAGTCCGGCTTCCGCCAAACGGCGGGGTCCGGTGGAACTGCGGCGCGGTCAGGCCCGGGTCCCGCAGTCCGACCGGTTCCTGCTGGACACCGCGGACGGAACAAGCTTCACCCGCACTGATCCGTGGCGGGTACTGCGCATCCAAAGCGAGTTCGTCGAGGGTTTTGGAACTCTCTCAGAGCTGGGTCCGGCAGTCAGCGTGTTCGGTTCCGCGCGCAGCCTGCCGGGATCCCGCTGGTACCAAACCGGAGAAGCCGTTGGCAGGCTGCTTTCGGAAGCCGGCCTGGCGGTCATTACCGGAGGCGGTCCCGGTTCAATGGAAGCCGCAAACAAGGGCGCCGTCGAAGCCGGGGGAGTGTCCGTCGGCCTGGGAATCGAACTGCCCTTTGAAACCGGCCTCAACGAGTGGGTCGACCTGGGCATCAACTTCCGCTATTTCTTTGTCCGCAAGACCATGTTCGTGAAGTACGCCCAGGGGTTCATTGTGCTGCCGGGCGGTTTTGGAACCCTGGACGAACTCTTCGAGGCTATGACCCTGGTCCAGACGCAGAAAGTCACCTCATTCCCGATAGTGCTTATTGGTACCGAATTCTGGACGCCGCTGCTCGATTGGGTGCGGGGGACACTGCTGGAAGAAGGCATGATCTCCGCCAAGGACCTGGACCTTGTCCATTTGGTGGATGATCCGGCCGAGGCAGTAAAGCTCATCATTGCCGACAGCGCGGGGCACCGCTCGCTCTGACCACAGGGCAACGGATCTGCGACGATGTACCGGTGATGATCCTGCTCGCATTCCTAGCAATAGCCGCCGTAGGAGGCGCAGCAGCGTTTGCTGCCGGCCGGTTCGGCCCACGCCCTGGACGGACCGGCGGAACCCCGTCCCTTCGGGACCTGGCAGCTGTCCCGGGGGAACCTGATCCGCGACTTCCGCCGGTCCTGCTGCCGGAACATCCCGACGCCGCCGACATTGCGGACCTGAGGTTCTCCGTGGCGCTGCGCGGTTACCGCATGGACGAGGTGGATGAGGTCCTGGCCCGGCTGGCCCAGGCGCTGCTGGAAAGGGACGCTGCTTTGGCGCAGCTCCGGGACCCGGGTGCCGGCATCCCGTCCGAAACCGGCCGGCATGTCCTCGCAGAGCCGGGGCTGCCGTCCGAACGGAAGGATCCGTGAGCGCTCTCGCCGGACCGGACGGCCGGCTCCGCTGTCCCTGGGCCGTGTCCAGCGAGGACTATCGGGACTATCACGACACCGAATGGGGCCGCACGGTGCACGGCGAACCAGCCCTGTTCGAGCGGCTGTGCCTGGAGGGATTCCAGTCGGGCCTGAGCTGGATCACCATCCTGCGGAAAAGGGATGCTTTCCGCCGCGCGTTCGAGGGCTTTGATCCGCACCGGGTGGCTGCCTTCGGCGAGGCGGAAGTGGCGCAGCTGATGGGCAATGCGGGCATTGTCCGCAACGAAGCGAAGATCCGCGCCACTATTGGCAATGCGAGGGCGCTGCTTGCCCTGCCGGACGGGGAATCGCTTGGTTTGCTGCTGGACAGGCACCGGCCGCCGGAGAAGCCGGCCCCGCAGTCGCCGGCGGAGGTCCCGGCCGAGACACCGGAATCCCGCAGCCTCTCCAAGGAGCTGCGGCGGCACGGGTTCCGGTTCGTGGGGCCGGTGACGGCCTATGCCATGCTGCAGGCCACCGGGTACGTAAACGATCATCTGGCCGGGTGTGAATTCAGGACAGCTTCCTAGGCCGTGATCCGCACGGATGTGTGTCCCCAGACACACCGAAATTTCGCCTGCTTACGGTTTGTACGGAATAATGGCACCAATTGCCGCTCGGCACCCTAACAACAATGGGGGCGGCGCGGCAGCAGGAAACGGTGATTACTCGGGGAATAACCCCGCGGTGCACTTTTGAAAGGGGAACTTCAATATGGCTGCGATGAAACCGCGTACGGGTGATGGACCCATGGAGGTCACCAAAGAAGGGCGCAGCCTGATCTTGCGGGTGCCTATCGACGGCGGCGGCCGGCTCGTCGTTGAACTCAACGCCGAAGAAGCGGGCAAGCTCAAGGAATGCCTCCTCGGCGTCACCAGCTAGGCTTGGTGCATGCGTCCTAACAGGCAGACTTCAAGGCCTGCGGGAGCCGCGCCGGCTATCCGCAGGATGACAACGGTGACCGGGCTCGCTTCGCTGGCGGAGCGCCCCGAGACCCCGGCCGAAAACTACGGCCTTCGTGCCGAAGGCGTGGATGTCCTCGCCGTCGCCATCGCTCCCGGTCCGCCCGGGGACCGCCAGGTTCCCGAACCCAGGCGCGGAGCGGTGGAAGCCGCCGTGAGCTACGGAATCGACGTGGCGGCCCGTGCCGAAGCTGCAGGCATCACCGGTAAGGCCGGAGAGCACCTGGTTGTCGAGGCGCCGCGGGGGTCGGACGATCTTCCGGGCAAGCTCATCTACCTGGGTGTCGGCGACGAATCGCACCAAAGCCTGAGGCGCGCCGGCGCCAGCCTGGCACGGGCAACATTCGGTGCCCGGAAGATCCGGATGAGCGTCATAGATTCCCTGACTTCCCAGGCCCAGCAGGCATTCCTTGAAGGGTTCTTCCTCGGCGGATACCGGGCGCCCCGAACGGGAAAGCAGAAGCCCGCAGAGCCGATGGCAGCGGAAATGGAAGTTACCGGCCTGCTGCCCCAGGCATTGGAACTTGCCGAAACCTCGGCCCGGGCCGCCTGGCTGGCCCGCGACCTGACCAATACCCCGCCGGACACCGCCACCTCGGAGTGGATGGCCGCCCAGGCCGCTGAGGTGGCATCTTCCCGTGGACTGGGCGTTGAGGTCTGGGATCCCCAGCGGCTCCGGGCCGAAGGATTCGGCGGACTTTCCGCCGTGGGGTCCGGCTCGGCCAACGGTCCCCGCCTGGTACGGATCACCTACCGTCCCGCCACGGCCGCGACGGACCAGAACGTAGTCCTCGTAGGCAAGGGCATCACTTTCGATTCCGGCGGAATCTCCCTCAAGCCGCGCGAATCCATGCCGGCGATGAAAATGGACATGGCGGGCTCCGCCGTCGTCCTGGCTGCCGTCCAGGCCGCTGCCGAGCTCCAGGTGCCGTTCGAAGTAACCGGCCTGCTCGCCCTGGCCGAAAACGCGCTGGGCGGCTCCTCCTACCGCCCCGGCGACATTGTGCGTACCTACAACGGCACCACGGTGGAGATCGGCAACACGGACGCCGAAGGACGCATGGTCCTTGCCGATGCGCTGGCCTACGCCGTGAAGAAGCTCAGCCCCTCGGCGCTGATCGACGTCGCGACCCTCACCGGTGCCGCGGCCCTGGGCCTGGGCAAGCGGCACGCAGCACTTTTCGGCAATGACCCGCAGCTGCTTAGCGCCCTGGAAGCCGCCGCGAGCAGCAGCGGCGAGCCGCTCTGGCAGCTGCCTCTGGTGCCTGAGTATGACTTCCTGCTTGAATCCACCTCCGCGGATCTCGCACATGTTGCCCCGGTGGGAGCGAAGGCCGGCGGCGGTGCGATCCTGGCTGCGCTGTTCCTGGAGAAGTTCGTCGACGGGACACCGTGGATCCACCTGGACATTGCAGGGCCTATGGAAGTGCCGGCGGATACGCACGAATATTCGAAGGGAGCCACCGGCTTCGGGGCACGGCTGCTCATCGCTTTCCTCCGTGCACGGGCGGCCCGCCTGCGGTCACAGGCCGCCTAACGGCCGCCGGCTGTCTTGACCGCCAGCTGCAGACCGTCTCCGGTGGGCAGCAGGGCTGAGACCAGGAAGTCGTTGTCCCGGATGAACCGCCCGACCTGGCGCATAGCCACGGTCAGCTGGCCGCGGGCGGCGGGGTCCGCCACCCTGCCGTTGTCCAATGCACCGTTGATGATCATCAGCCCTCCCGGCTTGAGCAGCCGCGCTGCCTGTTCGGCGTACAGCAGGAACGACGGCTTGTCCGCATCGATGAAGACGAGGTCGTAGGCGTTATCCGTCAGGCGCGGCAGCACCTGGGCCGCCCGGCCTGAAATGGTGCGGGTCCGATTGCCGGGAATGCCCGCCTCTGAGTATGCCTGCCGTGCTGCGCGGAGATGGTCCACATCCGAATCGATGGTGGTAAGCACCGAGCCCGTGCCCAGGCCCCGCAGCAGGCATACCCCGGACACGCCGGCGCCGGTTCCGATCTCCACCACGGTCTGGGCCTTCGACGACGCCGCCAGTACGGTGAGCGCAGCCCCAACCCCGGTGCTGACCGGGTTCACACCGAGCTCGTGTGAGCGTTCCCGTGCACGGAGCAGCACTTCGTCCTCGAACGGCAGCGCCTCCGTGTAGGACCACGTGCTCTGCTTGTCGGCGCTCATGGGCGTACTGTCTCTTTCGCTCAAATAAAAAGTGCAGGGTTCCGCGTCCCGGCAGAACATGGCCGGGCCGGTCCGGGGAACACAGCCGGCAGCTGCCAGGTGCTGTGCAATGCTGCGGCGGGAACCGCGGCATTACAAGCTTAAGGCCACGGCGGTTCGATTCCCGCCAGCCTTTCGTCCCCGTGCGGCGCCCCGGTGTGCTCCGGGTATTTCTCCGGAGCCTGCTTGTTTCCTTTCATGGGGCGTGCTAACAGCGAACTCTCAGAATTATGCGCCACCATGGACGTGGACCTACTGACGATCGCCAGCCCGTTCCGCGCCACGCCGCGCGGTCCAGGGGGCAGAAAAACGTTACGAAGGGAGGAGGACCGTGACGGGGACACTTGACGGCGCTGCTGAAGCATCCGCGGTAAACGACTGGGTGCGTCCGACCTGGCAGGAAGTGGTGGAGACCCACTCTGCCAAGGTGTACCGGCTGGCCTACCGGCTGACCGGCAATAAGCACGACGCCGAGGACCTAACGCAGGAAGTCTTCGTCCGCGTCTTCCGCTCCCTTGCCAACTTCCAGCCCGGAACCCTGGACGGCTGGCTGCACCGCATCACCACCAATCTTTTCCTCGACCAGGCCCGGCGGCGCAGCCGCATCCGGTTCGACGGCATGAGCGAAGAAGCCGAGAGCAGGCTGCCTTCCTCCGGACCTGGGCCGGAGCGCAGCTTCGAGTTCAACAACCTTGACGTTGACATCCAGCGTGCGCTGGAGGAACTGCCCCCGGACTTCCGTGCCGCCGTCGTGCTCTGTGATCTGGAAGGTCTCTCCTATGACGAAGTGGCACACGCGCTCGGCGTGAAGCTCGGTACTGTCCGCTCCCGCATCCACAGGGGCCGCAGCATGCTGAAGGAGAAGCTTGCGCACCGTGATCCGACGCAGCGCCGCGCTCCCTCGGTGAGCCTGAAGCTTCCGCGCGTGGCAGGAGCCGGCTAGAGCATATGCGCCACCCAAAACGTCATCTTCGTTCATTCCTGGACGAGGAGTTACCGGCCCGCCGGCGTGCCGCCATCCAGACCCATCTCTCGCGCTGCGCCGCGTGCCGCTGTGCGGTGGAGGAGGAGCGCCGCCTTCGCAGTCGCCTTCGGGCACTGAAGGTTCCGGCCCCCCGGGAAGACCTGGCCAGCCGAATCGTCGCAGACAGCGCAGCCAGGCCGGCTCCTTCCCCCGGAGCAGGCCGCGCCCGGTACGCCGCAGCAGTCGGCGGGATCCTCGCGATGGTCTCGGGATTTGTCCTGGCCGGCGCCTACATTCTTGGATCGATTGCGGATGACCCGCTTACGGGACCCCAGCAGGCACACCTGCTGGCGGGCTGGAACCAGCTGGCTGAGCAGCGGGCCGGGAGCCTTTCCGCCGAAGACGTGGAAGGGCTGCGCAAAGACGGATGGTCCTGCCCGGACCTGGACGCTCTTGGATTCACGCTGGCCTCGGCCCGGACCCTCCAGGTGGCCGGGCATCCGGCAGTTGCCATGGAACTGAACCGCAACGGCGAGACCCTCACTGTCTATGAACAGCGTCCCCGGCAAGGGGACGCCAATCCCGAGGTGCTGCATGCCGTCAGTGGGCGGCCGGTAGCCGAGGAGGGTTTCAGCGCTGTCACCGTGGCCACCGAAAACGCTCCGAGGATCTGGCGGGATGACGCCCGTCCCGGGGAAGCCGTGCTCTCTGCACGGAATGTTACTTACACACTGACGTCCTCGACTCCAGGGGAAACCCTCTCTTCCGCGGTGGCTGAACTGTCCCTCAGCGAGTCAGCCCGCCTGCTGGTGCCTGCAAAGGACCCCGGCTCCGGGGCCGTGGACCGCGTCCTGAACGGCCTGGCACTGCTGGCCGGCGCCGGGCATCCCCTTTGAGCCCGTTGCCAAAGTGGCCCCAATCCCGCGGGAAAAGGTAACCTTCAAAAGTGTTCGGAATTAATGGCTATGAGCTGATCATCCTGGCGGTCCTTGCCGTGGCCATTCTTGGACCCGAACGCCTGCCCGAATACGCATCCCAGCTGGCGCGCCTGGTCCGCGAGCTCCGCCGCATGGCAACGGGCGCCCGTGAACAGCTGCGCGAAGAAGTAGGTCCGGAAATAGACGAGGTGGACTGGCGGAAGCTTGATCCCCGGCAGTACGACCCCCGGCGTATCATCAAGGAAGCCCTGCTCGACGACGTCGAAGAGGCAGTGCGCCCGGCCGCTGCGCGCAGCAAGGGATCCGCCCGGCCGGCCGCTGCGCCGTATGGAGCCGGCCCTGCAGTGCCTGCTCCCGGCGGCCAGGCAGCGGCTCCGCCCGCGCCGTCACCGCTTCAGCGGATAGAGCGGCTTGGCGCGGGTGAGCCGGCACCGTTCGACGCCGAGGCTACCTAGTACCAGCCGGCTGCGGGCCAGCGGGGCCGAGTCACCGGCGCGGAGTTACCGAAAGGTTGAGTCCGGACAGCCCGCGCGGCCGCCCGGCGAGAGCGGAAGCGATCCGGCGCAGCTCGCCGGCTGCGGTGTCCGCTCCGGCGGCAGCCTCATCGAGTACCACCGGGAGGCCGGCGTCCCCTCCCTCACGCAGCCGCACATCCAGCGGGATGCTGCCCAGCAGCGGAACATCGTAGCCCAGGACGGATCCCAGCCGTTCGGAAACCAGCGCGCCGCCGCCTGAGCCGAAAAGCTCCATCCGTTCGCCGGTGGGCAGCGCCAGCCAGGACATGTTTTCAATGACACCGGCCACCTTCTGGCCGGTCTGCGCCGCTACGGTTCCAGCTCGTTCGGCAACCTCTGCCGCGGCTGCCTGCGGCGTGGTAACCACCAGGATCTCGGAAGAGGGCAGCAGCTGGCCGACCGAAATCGCGATGTCCCCGGTGCCCGGGGGCAGATCGAGCAGCAGCACGTCGAGGTCACCGAAATACACATCGGTCAGGAACTGCTCAAGTGCCCGGTGGAGCATCGGCCCGCGCCAGGCAACCGGCTGGTTTTTGTCCAGGAACATGCCAATCGAAATCGTCTTGATGCCGTAGGCCACCGGCGGCAGGATCATTTCGTCAACACGCGTGGGAGGCGCTGTGATGCCCAGCAGGCCCGGGACGGAGAAGCCGTGGACATCGGCGTCCACCACCCCCACACGCAGGCCCGAGGCAGCCATTGCCGCGGCGAGGTTCACGGTCACGGTGGACTTGCCCACTCCGCCCTTGCCGCTGGCAACGGCGTAGACCTTCGTCAGGGAACCCGGACGGCTGAACGGGACACCGCGGGCACCGCCGGGGCCCCGCAGCTTCTCCTTGAGTTCCTCGCGCTGTGTCTGGCTCATGACGTCCAAGTCGACGTGCACGGACGCGATCCCCGGGACGCCGGTAAGTTCGCGTTCGACGTCGGCGGTAATTGTTCCACGCAGCGGACAGCCGGCGATCGTGAGCAGAACGCCGATCCGGGCGCTGCCGGCGTCGTCGACCTCCACGCTGCGCAGCATGCCAAGCTCGGTGATGGGGCGCCGCAGTTCGGGGTCAATGACCCGTTCCATGGCCGCGCGGGCCAGTTCCACCAGATGTTCGTTGATGTGGGGCACTGCCTAGTCTTCTCCTGCACCCTGGACGGCTTTTGACGGCGGCGTTGGGCTGCCGTCCTGGCCGCGGCGGCGGGTGCTGCGCCGCTGGCCGTCGTCACGGTTGTCATTGGCCTCAAGGAGTTCCTCCAGGAGGCCGCGGATTTCGGAGCGGACGTAGTCGCGGGTGGCGACTTCCCGCAGCGCGATCCGCAGTTCGGCGATTTCGCGGGTGAGGTACTCGGTGTCCAGCAGGTTCCGCTCGGCACGCTCTCGGTCCTGGCGCATGGAGACGCGGTCACGATCGTCCTGCCGGTTCTGCGCCAGCAGCAGCAGGGGAGCGGCGTAGGAGGCCTGCAGCGACAACATCAGGGTCAGCAGCGTGAAGCCCAGGGCCACGCTGTCGAACCGCAGGGGCTCCGGCCCCCAGGTGTTCCACGCGAGCCAGACGACGCAGAACACCGTCATGTAGAGCAGGAACTGGGGGGTGCCCATAAACCGCGCGAAGTTCTCCGTGGCATGGCCGAAGGCGTCAGGGTTGGGAGACAGCCGCGGGAACCACCTGGTGCGGGCGGTGCGCGGAGTGTCGAGGCCGTCAGTACGGGGGCGGTTCTTCTCAGCCATTGTTCCTTCCCTGCCACTTTATGGGACCGGTGTCTTCAGAGGCACGCCAGTCATCCGGGAGCAGGTGGTCCAGGACGTCGTCGACTGTCACTGCTCCCACCAGGCGCCCGCTGTTATTGACCACCGGCAGCGAGTTCAGGTTGTAGGTAGCCAGCATTCGGGAAATCTCCGCGATGTTCGCGAAGTCCCGCACCGGCTCCAGATCCGTGTCCAGGATGTTGCCGAGCGCCTCCGGGGGAGCGGTGCGCAGGAGCTGCTGGATATGCACGACGCCGAGGTAGCGGCCCGTGGGCGTCTCCAGCGGCGGCCGGCAGACGTAGATGGAAGACGCGAGGGCCGGCGTGAGCTCCTCCCGGCGCACGTGCGCCAGGGCCTCGGCGACTGTTGCTTCCGGAGGCAGGATCACCGGGACCGGAGTCATCAGCGAACCGGCTGTGTCTTCCTCATACTGCAGCAGCCGCCGCACGTCGCGGGCGTCTTCGGGCTCCATCAGCTGCAGGAGCTCTTCCTTCTGCTCCTCCGGAAGCTCGTTGAGCAGGTCAGCGGCGTCGTCGGGATCCATTTCCTCCAGGACGTCAGCGGCGCGCTCTACGTCCAGAGACTGCAGGATCTGCACCTGGTCATCGTCGGGCAGCTCCTGCAGCACGTCCGCGAGGCGTTCATCCTGCAGTTCGCTGGCCACCTCGATGCGGCGCTTTCCGCTCATTTCGTGCAGCGCCTCTGCGAAGTCCGCGGGCTTGAGGTCATCATGCTGGGCGACGAACTGGGTGGCGGCCTGCGGCCCGGTGATGTCCCAGTGGCCAACTTCGGGCCACTCGATAATCAGCAGCTCGCCCTTGCGGCGCAGGCCACGAAGGCGTGAGCCGCCTCCGCCGCGCCGCACAAAAAGGCTGGATACATGCCAGTCACCGGCACGGTTCTGCTCAATGGCGATGTCTTCGACGGTTGCCTCGCCGCTTCCGTCGGCCAGGACCACCCGGCTGTCGAAGAGCTCAGCGACCACCAGCATCTCCGCTCCGCGCTGCTGGAACCGGCGCAGGTTCACCAGACCGGTGCAGATGATCTGGCCCGCATCCATGGAGGTGATGCGCGTGATGGGCACAAAGACGCGTTTTTTGCCGGGAACTTCGACGACGATGCCCACGGCCTGGGGCGGGCGGCGAGCCCCGCGGTCCAGCACCACGGCATCCCGAAGGCGGCCAAGCCTGTCCCCGAGGGGATCGAAGACATCCAGGCCCAGCAGCCGTGCAATGAAGACGCGCGTAGGATTAGTGCTCACCCTACTTAGGCTACTTGGCGGCAGCCCCTTAGGCGCATTCGAACGGCCGCACTCACGTGGGAGCGTTCACTGCCAGCGATACATTGGCCCACAAACGGCATAACTGCGAAAGAATAGGGGAATGTCGAACCTATTTGGCGCCTCATCGCCGCGGGACCCAGGACGAACTCTCCCCAAGGGTGAGCTGGTGGGCCGGTACACGGCGTACCTGGATGCCCAGAAGGCGGTCGACTACCTGGCGGACTCCAAATTCCCCGTTCACCTCGTGAGCATCGTGGGTAACGAACTGAAGTCCGTTGAACGGGTCACCGGCCGCCTGACCTATCCACGCGTGGCCATGTCCAGTGCCGCAACCGGCGCGTGGTTCGGTCTGTTCGTGGGCCTTGCACTGATGCTTTTCGGAGGCGGGGACTCGTACCTGTCGCTGATTCCCTCCATGGCCCTGGGCGCCATCTTCTGGCTGTTGTTTGGTGTCCTTGCGTACGCGTTCCAGCGTGGACGCCGAGACTTCACCTCCACCAGCCAGGTAATCGCCACCAGCTATGACGTGATCGTGGCACCGGAAGCCGCCAACGAAGCGCGGCGGCTGCTTTCCCAGCTGCCCATGGTGGGACAGAGCGGACATCCGGCGCCGCCGTCGGGCCAGTCCCCGTACCAGCCTCCCTACCAGCAGCAGCCGCCATACACCGGCCCGGCACCGGAACGTCCCTCCTCCTGGGCAGACCCGTACGGTACCCGCGGGGCCGGCAGGGGCGACGGAGCGCCGGAGGGCAGTGCAGCGGCCTCCGGCCCGGAATACGGTTCACAGCCGGCGCCGGGCCAGACTGAAACTGGCCAGGAGCAACCGGCAACACCATCCGCTGCTTCTGACGGCACGCCCCGTGGACAGTTCCCCGACCTGCCCGACGGCCGTCCGCGCTATGGCGTTCGCCTACCCGCCGCGGAGCAGACGCAGCCGGCTGCGCAGGCCGGGCCCGCTCCGGATCACTCGCCGCAGTCCGGCGCGCAGCAGCCCGAAGCCCCGAAGACACCCGGTACGGACGGAACTGCCGGCGGTGAGGACATTCCGCCCTCGCCGGACAACCGCTAGCCTTCCGTTCACATCCCGAACATACAGAAACTGCCCGTTTGGAGCTTCAAACGGGCAGTTTCTGTCATCTCGAGGGGGCGGGAACTAGGAGGCGTAGATGCCGGCCATCCAGTCCTCAACGTCCGAGGGATCACGCGGCAGGGCAGCGCTGAGGTTTTCGGCGCCGTCGGCCGTGATCAGCACATCGTCCTCGATCCGCACGCCGATCCCGCGGTACTCCTCGGGGATGGTGAGGTCCTCATCTTTGAAGTAGAGGCCCGGCTCGATCGTGAAGACCATGCCTTCCTCGATGATGCCGTCCAGGTAAAGCTCGCGGCGGGCCTGCGCGCAGTCGTGCACGTCCAGGCCCAGGTGGTGGCTCGTGCCGTGCGGCATCCAGCGGCGGTGCTGCTGGCCGTTTTCGGAGAGGGCTTCTTCAAGCGGGACAGGAAGCAGGCCCCAGTCCTGAAGGCGCTCGGCCAGTACGCGGACCGCGGCGGCGTGCACATCACGGAACTTATTGCCCGGCTTCGCTGCGGCGAATCCGGCATCAGCGGCGTCGAGCACTGCCTGGTACACGCGGCGCTGGACCTCTGAGAAGGTGCCGTTGACCGGCAGGGTGCGGGTGACATCGGCAGTGTAGAGGCTGTCTGCTTCCACGCCGGCGTCCAGCAGCAGCAGGTCCCCGGCCCTGACCTCGCCGTTGTTGCGGATCCAGTGCAGCACAGTGGCGTTGTTTCCGGCGGCGGCGATGGTGTCATAACCCAGGTCGTTGCCTTCTTCGCGGGCACGGGCAAAGAATGCGCCTTCCACCACGCGCTCACCGCGAGGGTGGCTGATGGCACGGGGAAGGATCTTCACCACTTCGGTGAAGCCGTTGACGGTGGCGGCGACGGCTTCCTTCATCTGCTCGACTTCCCAGGCATCCTTCACCAGGCGCAGCTCCGAGAGGGCTTCGGTGAGTTCTTCGTCCTTGGCATCCAGGGCGCTGAAGTCCATGTTGTCCGGGTCCATCGCCGTGTTGTAGCGGACGGTGTCCACCAGGGCGTCGACCATCTCGTCAACCTTCCGCAGCAGCCGAACGGAAATACCGCCGAACTGCGGATCGCCAACGTTGGAGGTGATGGCGGTTTCAGCTTCGGCGAGGTTCCGGGTCCGCAGGCCAACCAGGGCGCCGACCTGCTCCAGGTTCAGGCGCGAGCCGATCCAGAAGGCGCCGTAGCGGGCGTTGGAGTAGAACTCCTCGCTGTCCGTGCCTGCCAGCGGACGGAAATACAGGGTGGCAGTGTGGTGGCCGCCGTCGTCGCCCGTTCCTTCTTCCACGGGCTCCATGACCAGGACGGCGTCCGGCTCGTGATCCAGGCCGAGCCCGGTGAGATGGGCAAAGCCGGAGTGGGGCCGGAACCGGTAATCGGTGTCGTTGGAGCGGACCTTCAGGGGGCCGGCCGGAATGACCAGGCGCTCCGTCTTGAAACGCTCGGAGAGTGCACGGCGGCGGGCGGCAGCATGGGGCGCCACGGCGGCCTGTTCCGGAAGCTCATCGGATGAGGGAGCCCAGCCGGCGGACATAAAGTCCTTGAACGCCTGCGACGTGGGGCGCTGGGAACGGTTGTTCACCCGGTCCTCGAGCGGCTGTCCCTCTGACAGTTCCTCAAGGCCGGAATCGGCGGTGTTCATTGAATTGGCTTCAGTACTCACCCATCCATGCTCTCACCGCCGGTTAACAGGGACAAACATGCCCCGGCTGCAGCGGAGCGCCAGCGCCGGATCGGTGTGGGGAACCGCGTAGATTGGAGGGGTGAGAATCGACCTGCATACCCACTCCAACGTCTCCGACGGCACCGAAGCCCCCGGGGCCGTGATGGCCTCCGCGGCCGCCGCCGGTCTGGACGCCGTGGCGCTGACGGATCACGACTCCACTGCAGGGTGGGGAGAGGCGGCCGAAGCGGCACGCACCCTGGGCCTCACCTTCGTCCCTGGCATGGAAGTCTCCTGCCGCACTTCGGACGGGATCAGCGTGCATGTGCTGTCCTACCTCCACGACCCGTCCCATCCGGGGCTGCTGGCCGAAATCGCCAAGTCCCGCTCGGCACGGGTCAGCCGGGCGGAACGCATGGTGGAACGGCTTGCCGAGGACTATCCCATTAGCTGGGCGGACGTGCAGGAACAGGTTGCGCCCGGAGCCACCATTGGCCGGCCGCACATTGCCGATGCGCTGGTCGCCGCCGGGGTGGTTCCGTCGCGGTCGGCTGCTTTCGCCGGAATCCTGACCGGGCGCTCACGCTATTTCGTGGCGCATTATGCTCCCGACCCCGCGCACGCTGTGCGCCTGGTCCGGAAAGCCGGAGGGGTGCCCGTTTTCGCCCACCCGGAGGCGTCCGCGCGCGGACGCGTGGTGGGAGAGCAGACGTACCTGGAGATGATCGACGCCGGGCTGGCGGGCCTGGAGATCGAGCACCGGGACAACCCGGAAGGCGGGCGAGCCTACCTGCGCCGGCTGGCCGCTGAGCACTCGCTGCTGGTAACCGGATCCAGCGACTACCACGGAACAGGGAAGCCGAACCTGCTGGGAGAGAACACCACCAGTGCCGCGGTACTGGAACGGATTATCGAACTCGGCACGGGCGCTTCCGTCATCCGGCCGTAGCAGTCCACGCCCCGGCCGCTACAGTGCTGCGGGCTTCGGCCCCGGGTCCGCGGTCTCGGCAGGTGCGGCCTCCACGACGGCCGTGCGCCGGGCCCGGACGCGTTTGGGTTTGGGCGGCACCACCACCTGTGCAGCATGTCCCAGCCGGCGCTCCATGACCTCGATTGCCTGGGGATTGGCGTCGACGCAGACGAACCGCCGGCCAAGCTTCTCAGCCACGGCGCCCAGGGTTCCGGAGCCGGCGAAGAAGTCCAGCACCCAGTCGCCTTCACGGCTGGACGCGGCAACGGCACGGCGCAGCAGCCCCTCCGGTTTCTGCGTCGGATAGCCGGTCTTCTCCCTCCCGGTAGGAGAGACAATCGTGTGCCACCAGACATCGGTCGGCAGCTTGCCCAGCGCCACCTTCTCCGGCGTCACCAGCCCCGGAGCCATGTACGGTTCCCGGTCCACCTCTGCGTTGTTGAAGTGGTAGGCGGCAGGGTTCTTCACGTAGACCAGGATGTTGTCATGCTTGGCCGGCCACCGGTTCTTCGCCCGGCCGCCGTAGTCGTAAGCCCAGATGATCTCGTTCAGGAAGCAGTCCCGCCCGAAGAGGGCGTCCAGCATGACCTTAACGTAGTGCACCTCGCGGTAGTCGAGGTGCACGTAGAGCGTGCCGTCGTCGGCCAGCAGGCGCCACGCTTCGGACAGGCGGGGTTCAAGGAAGGCCCAGTAATCCTCGAACGCGTCGTCGTAGCTGGAGAGCAGGCCCTTGACCGTGGTGTAGCTGCGGCCCTTGAACCCCGTCCGGTCGCCGGTGCCCTCCGCGCTTCGGACCATTGTGGTCTGCTGCCGGCGCTGTGCACGTCCGGTGTTGAACGGCGGATCGACGTAGATCAGGGTGAAAGAGCCGTCCGGCAGGGTCGGCAGATACTCCGCGTTGTCTGCGTGGACTATCAGCGACCCGCCGTCCGGCGTCCAGTTAGGTGTGCGCATCCGTGGAGAGGAATTCCCTCGCCGCCTATTCGGCGGCGGGGGCCTTACTGACTACCTCGCCGTTGCGGCGGCGGGTACGGCTGCGGTTCCGGCGGGGCCGGTCGGCCTTGGCGGTTTCACCCGATGCAGCAGGAGCCTCGGCGGTCTTCTCCTGGCCGCCGCGGGCACCGTCACGGGAGCCACGGGCGCGGTCGGATCCGCGTCCACGGTCAGCGGAACGGCCACCGGAGCGCGATCCCGATTCAGAACGGGGGGCGCGGCGTCCGCCGGACTTGCCGGTCTCCCCGAGATCCTCGAGCTTTTCGGCATCTATGCCGGCCAACACACGCTTGTTGCGCGGCAGGCGGCCCTTGGTGCCTTCGGGGATATCCAGGTCGGTGTACAGGTGGGGCGAGGAAGAGTACGTCTCCACCGGCTCGGCCTGATCCATGCCCAGTGCCTTGTTGATCAGGCCCCAGCGGGGAACATCGTCCCAGTCCACGAATGTGACGGCCGTTCCCTTGTTGCCGGCGCGGCCGGTGCGGCCCACACGGTGCAGGTAGGTCTTCTCATCCTCGGGGCACTGGTAGTTGATCACGTGCGTAACGTCGTCGACGTCGATGCCGCGGGCGGCGACGTCGGTGGCCACCAGCACGTCGACCTTCTCGTTGCGGAAGGCACGCATGGCCTGCTCGCGGGCGCCCTGGCCAAGGTCGCCGTGAATGGCGGCGGCGGCGAAGCCGCGGTCCACCAGTTCCTCGGAGAGCTTGGCTGCGGTGCGCTTGGTCTTGGTGAAGATGATGGTCCGTCCGCGGCCGCGGGACTGCAGGATCCGAGCCACTACCTCGCTCTTGTCCAGATTGTGTGCCCGGTAGACAACCTGGCGGATGTCCTTCTTGGTCAGGCCCTCATCTTCAGGATCGGCGGCGCGGATGTGCGTCGGCTTAGTCATGTAGCGGCGGGCCATGGCGACTACGGGGCCGGGCATGGTTGCGGAGAAGAGCAGCGTCTGGCGGGCCGCCGGGGTGGCTGCCATCAGAGTTTCCACATCGGGGAGGAAACCGAGGTCCAGCATCTCGTCGGCTTCATCAAGTACCACAATGCGTACATTCTTCAGTGAGAGCTGCCGGCGGTTGTGCAGGTCGATCAGGCGCCCGGGGGTGCCGACGACGATTTCAACGCCTGCTTCGAGCGCTTCGATCTGCGGTTCATAGGCCCGGCCGCCGTAAATGGTGACGATCCGTGCGCCGCGGCGGCGTGCCGCCGTCGTCAGGTCACTGGCAACCTGCACCGCGAGCTCGCGGGTGGGAACAACGATCAGTGCCTGCGGTGCGCCCGGCGCGGGCAGTGCTTCATAGCCTTCATCACCGGGGACAACTACGCGCTGCAGCGCGGGGATGCCGAATCCGAGCGTCTTGCCGGTGCCCGTCTTTGCCTGGCCAATGATGTCGTGGCCGCCGAGGGCAACCGGGAGCGTCATCGACTGGATGGGGAAGGGGTGCGTGATGCCGGCCTCGGCGAGGGAGTCTACGATCTCCGCGCGGACCCCGAAATCGGCGAACGTGAGCTCGGGGATTTCGGCTGCGGCGTCCGTTGTGGCGATGGTCTCGGTGACATCGAGTTCTTCATTGCTGTCATCAGCGGTCAGCTGCGCGTCGCTGACCTGGGAAAGTTCAGTGTTCAATTACGTACCGTTCAGTTAGGCATTCTGCGGCGCCGCGCTCGACGAGGGGGCATAGGGCCCATCCCGGAGCGGATGGCGCGCAGGTGATGCGTCCAGCGGAAGCCGATCGCGGGCTAAGGACTGCTGGCCACTCCAACTGCATTCGGCAAAGGCAGCGGCCGGAAATTATCAAGTTCGCGTAGGTACTGCGGGTCTCACAGCCGGCTGGTTTAGTGTCTCCAACCGGCATTTCAAGAAGGGTTTCAAGAAGTGGGAACGACCGGGCATCCATTTACTACCATTCCAGTCTACCCGGTACGGCCTCAACAGGCCGCATTGACCCATCCAGCGAGTTGGCGGGAGCCGCGCCGGGGCCTGCCGCAGGCGAAGATGACACCGCGGCAGGCGTGCAGCGGATGGGAGCGCCAACACCCCGGTACGCTGGGCGTATGAGTGAGAACAACGCAGGTTCGGCAACAGGGCACGCACCGGATCCCGGTGCGGCGGACGCCTACCGGCAGTTCCTTTCGGACCTGCTCGGAGTCATCGCTTACGGTGAGCTGTCCGCCTTCGAGCGGATGTCCTCAGATGCTCGATTCTCGCCGAGCCTCCGGGACCGTGCTGCGCTCGGACGGCTGGCGGTGCGGGAATACGAGAACTTCGAGCGGGTAGCCGCCCATCTGGAGTCGATGGGACTCAACGCCGAGGACGCCATGGCACCCTTCCAGCAGTCGGTGGATGCGTTCCACGACCGGACCCGCCCGGGAGACTGGTACGAATCCCTGATGAAGTTCTACGTCACGGACGCGATTTCCGATGACTTTTACGCTGCGCTGGGATCGCTGCTCGATCCGGAAAGCTCCGGGCTGATCGCATCCCTGCAGGAAACCGGCAGCGAAGCGGCGGGCGAGGTCCTGTTCGTGCGGCTGCGTGAGTCCTTGAAGGACGACCCGCGTCTCGCCTCACGCCTGGCGCTGTGGGGACGACGCCTGGTTGGCGAGGCGCTGACCCAGGCCCAGCGCGTGGTGATCGAACGTGCCCTGCCCGCAGGGCTGGACGGGTTCCTCAGCCGCGAAGAGTTCGACGCGCAGATTCGGGAGCTCTTCAGCCAGCTGACCCGCAACCATTCACGGCGGATGTCCCTCCTCGGACTCACTGCCTAGGAAAACCGGGGCAGTCAGCCAAGCGCGCCCAAGGAAGCCGCGGCACGTCCTGCTTCCGGGTGCCTTCCGGCTGTAGCGTGGAGAGCGAACCATAAACTCAGTGCGGTTCAGCAGGGATTTGGCGGGGGAACAGTATGGGCTCGATTTCCAGCGCTCTGAGGCGCCGGATTCTTTCTGTGGCTGTAGCTGCAGCGGCAGCCGCGGGCACAGCGGGATGCGGAGCCACACCGGCTCAGCTGCCGGCAGTGCCGGCGCCGGCAGCACCGTCCGCAAACGCCGGTCCTCCCATCCAGCCGCCGCCTCCCCAGGGAGTTCCCGCGGCCGCCTGGGACGCCCGGGCGGAATTCCTGCAGGCCCGTTCGGACAGCGGCCGTCCGCTGCCCGAGCCGGCTGAAGCGCCGGTTTGCACCCTGCCCGGGTCCGGCTGCTACTTCTCCTATGGAGGCGAGACCCTGGTGTGGTCTGCGGAGACCGGCCTGCGCGCCCTTCGCACCGAAGTCTTTGAACGGTGGAAGTCTTCGATCCGGACACTGGGGTGGCCCTTGACGTCCGAGTACAGCTTCGGCGGTGACCGGCGGACAGATTTTGAAAAGGGAACGCTGATGTACTCCCCGCGGCTTGGACGGATCATGTCCTACGAACCTTCCGTGGGCACCGTGGCAGTGGTGATCGGAGATTCGCAGGCAGGCCGTGATACCTGGGTGGGCAAGGGGGTGGCCTCCCTGGGGTACAGCCCGCTGGTCCTGGGTGCCGGCGGAACCGGGTACACCCGGGGCAACGGCACCGTCAGCAACTACCCGGATGCCCTCGAGGCGGAGGAATGGCTGCTGCCCTGGGGTAAACCTGGGCTGGTGGTCATCCAGGGCGGCGGCAATGACGCCTACGGGCCGGGCAATTCGGAGATCCGGCACAACGCAGTGCAGCTGATCCGGGAACTCAAGCGGACCTATCCGGAAACCCGGATCGTGATGGTGGGCGTCATTGGGGACGGAAAGGGCCGCCGGGCCGAGATCGATGATCTGCTGGCCAGAGTGGCCGCGGAGCAGGGGCTTGATTTCCTCAGCCTTCGGGACTGGTGGAAGCGTTACTCCCTGGGTTCGAAGCTGGACGATGGCCTTCACCTGGGGAAGGCAGGACACGACGCCGCAGCCCCGGTTTTTGCCCGGGAGCTCAAGAGCGTCCTGGACCGGGGCGGAAGCGGTCCTGGCTAGAGCCTGAGGATGCGCTCGCGTTCAGCGTTGTCCTGCGGCAGCCGCCGGGAAACCGTGGCCAGGACCGCGGCGACGGCGGCGGCCGGGCCCGCGAGGACCGGAAGCGCCCAGGAGAGCCAGGAGAAATCGCTGCTCGTCACCACCGGGGTGAACTGCAGGATGATCCAGGTGCCAAGCCCCGCGGCGAGGGCAACTCCGGACGGCAGGAACACGCCGTAGGTGCTTCGGCGCGGGTCGGCGCCCCGCACCATGAAACCTGCTGCCGCCAGGGCGGCGGCAGCAAGCAGCACTTCGCCCATGATGCGCTAGAGGGCGCCGAACCCGACGCGGCGGACTTCTTCGGCACCGATTTCCACGTAGCCGATGACTCCGGCCGGAACAATAATGAGTCGGCCCTTTTCATCCGTGAGGCGCAGTTCCTTCGAACCGTTGATAGCTTCGGCGACGGTGTCGGCGACCTGGTCCGCGCTCTGCCCGGACTCGAACACGATCTCGCGTCCGACGTTCTGGATACCGATCTTTACTTCCACCGTGGTGCCTCCTGTTTATGTGAACTCAAGTGGGGACGAATCTACTCTAGATTTCCTTGGGGAAGCGGCTGATTCCGCGCCAAGCTAAACGGTAGACCAGCTCGCTGGCTGCATCGATGTCCAGGTCCCCGTCGGTTTCAAGCCAGTAGCGTGCGCTGACCTGCGCCATCCCGGCCATGGCCCTGCCGAGCAGGGTGGCCTCAATGTGGGAAAGTTTGGTGTCTTCGGCGATGACGTCCGCGATGTCGCTGGCGAAACGCGCGTTGAACTCCTCGATCCGGGAGCTGACCTCATCGTCGCTGGTGAGATCTGATTCAAAGACCAGCCGGTGGCCCTGGCTGTCCTGGGCCACGAAGCGGAAATAGGCGCGCATGGTTTCGCGGACACGGAGCTTGTTGTCCGTGGTGGACGTGAGTGCCGTCTGGAGGAACTGGGTCAGGGTGTCCAGATGGTCGTCAAGCAGTGCGAGGTAGAGTTCGCGCTTACCGGGAAAGTGCTGGTACAGCACCGGCTTGCTGACCTGGGCAGTTTCGGCGATCTCGTCCATGGCGGCGCCGTGGAATCCGTTGCTGACGAAGACTTCCTGCGCAGCCCGCATCAGCTGCCGGCGCCGTTCTTCCCGGGGGAGCCGGGTGGACTTGCCGGCGGGCTGGTTGCTCACGTATTGGGACCTCTCCTGCTTCGCCCGGGCGCCTGGCCCGGGTCACGGAACAACAGTTTACCCGGGGGTAACACCGAGGAAAGGCAACCCGGGCGGCCCAGCTCGGCGGGACCTCGAACCAGGGCGCACTGGGGCATAGATTGGTTCCCATGAGCATTGAAACGGACCCGGCGCTGCCGCCCCTCACCGAGCCGGCCTCCGGGCTGGGGCGTGATGAAAAGGAACGGTATTCCCGGCACCTGATCCTTCCCGGCTTCGGGGAGCAGGGGCAGCTGCGGCTGAAGAACGCCAAAGTCCTGGTGATCGGAGCCGGGGGGCTGGGGTCTCCGGCCCTGCTGTACCTGGCCGCGGCCGGGGTGGGCACGCTTGGAATCGTAGACGACGACGCAGTGGACACCTCGAACCTGCAGCGCCAGGTCATCCACACCGTGCACGACGTCGGAACCTCCAAGGCGCGTTCAGCCCGGGACAGTGTGCTTGCCCTGAACCCGCTGGTGGACGTGGTGCTCCACGAAGTCCGCCTGGATGCAGGGAACGTGCTGGAGGTTTTCTCCGGCTACGACCTGATCCTGGACGGAACGGATAACTTTGCTACCCGCTACCTGGTCAGCGACGCCGCGGAGATTCTGGGCAAACCGTGTGTCTGGGGCTCCATCCTGAGGTTCGACGGACAGGTGAGCGTCTTCTGGTCGCAGCACGGGCCCACGTACCGGGACCTCTACCCGGAGCCGCCGGCTCCGGGCTCGGTTCCGTCCTGCGCGGAGGGAGGGGTCCTGGGCGTCCTGTGCGCCCAGATCGGCTCGGTCATGGTCAACGAAGCGATCAAGCTGATTACCGGGACGGGGCGGACCCTGCTGGGCCGCCTGCTGGTGTTCAACGCGCAGGACATGAGCTGGCGTGAGGTGGGGCTTCGCCGTGATCCGGAGCGGGCACCGGTCACGAAACTGGTGGATTACCCGGCGTTCTGCGGGACGGAGCCTGATTCCGGGGCCGGTGTGCCAGGCATCGGGGCAGTTGAACTTGCCGGGCTGCTGCAGCAGCGCGAAGCCGGAGAGGCTGATTTCGACCTGATTGATGTCCGGGAGCCGGGTGAACACCAGATCGTGAACATAGTGGGGGCACGGCTGGTTCCACGGGCTGCCATCCTGGCCGGTGAGGGCCTCCCGGAGCCTGGACGGACGGTCTATGTGCACTGCAAGTCGGGCGGCCGGTCAGCGGAAGTGACGGCGTTCCTGCGCTCGCAGGGGTATGACCACGCCTTCAACGTGGACGGCGGGATCCTCGGCTGGATTAACCTGGTGGAGCCGGATAAACCGGTCTACTAGCGCCGAAGCGGTGCCTGGAGTTCGCTGGAGGTGCGGGGGCCGCCGGTCAAGCTGACTGTGCAGTGTCCCTTGAACCGTCGTTGTCCGCTGAACCGTCATTGTCCGCTGCACCGTCGTTCGGCTTCTCCTGCGGCGGGTCCACGGTGATGCCGTAGAGCGCTTCGAGGCCGCGGATGTAGTCCTCCTGCTGGCCGCTGGCGGCCAGCTCCCGGGCGCGTACGGCCGGGACATGGAGCAGGGCCTTGACCATCCGCCGCATGGCGAATTCAACTTCCTGCGCCGCGCCAGTGCAGCCGTGCTGGGACCGGACCTTGTCGAGTTCCTTGTCAAGCACACCCAGGGTGTGCCGGCGCAGCGCAACGATCGCGGAATCGAGTTCCCGGCTGAGCTGGGCCTCGGAGAAGGCCTGTGCGGCGTCGGTGACGATCCGGTTGGCCTGCTGGAGGGATTCTGCCTGTTCGGCCGGAGCTGCCAGGCGGACGGATTCGAGCGTGATCAGGTCAACGCCGTCGAGCTCCCGGACAGCGGGATCGAAGTCGTGGGTGAGGGCCAGGTCGATGATGACCAGCGGCCGGCGGGAGCCAGCACGCACGCGGCGGATATCCTCTGCGCTGACCTGGTTCTCCGAACCGGAACAGCCAATGACGACGTCGGCACGGGCAACGGCCTCGCCCAGGGATTCCCGGTCCAGCGCGGTTCCTCCGCGGGTGGCGGTAAAGGATTCCGCGCGTCCCGAGGAGGAGTAGACCGAAACGTCCGTGCAGCCGCGCTCCTTGAGCAGTGCCATGGTTGCCCCGGCGTAAGCGCCGGTGCCGAACACGACCACGGTCTTTTTCCGCCAGTCAATGTCCTCGGATAGATCGGTGGCCAGTTCAAGTGCCACCGACACGATGGACAGTCCGCGCTTGCCCAGGGCGGTCAGGGCACCGACGTCCTTGGCGGTCCGGGAAGCGGTCTGGAACAGGCGGGTCAGGGTTCCGCTGGCAGTTCCGTTGTCCTGGGCCTCGATCAGGGCCCGGCGGACCTGCCCGGCAATCTCCCGTTCCCCTACCACCGCGGAATCCAGGCCTGCGCCGACGGCGAAGAGGTGCTTGGCGACGTCCTGGCCCGTATTGGTAGTGAAGGACCGGGAGACTACGTCTTCATCCAGCCCGGAGTGCCGGCTGATTTCCGTGATGGCGGCGGAGCGGGCTGCTTCGACATCCGCCTCGGAGCGGGCTTCGCAGTAAACCTCAAAGCGGTTGCAGGTGGCCAGGACAACGGCCCCGGCGACGGCAGGGCCGTTTTCCAGCAGGCAGGAAGGGACCTTGGGCGCGCCGGCGCTAAGCCGGGCGACGGTTTCCAGGTCTACGTCAGAATGGGTCGCGATGAGGGATAAGAGAACCACAGTGGCTTAATACTAGCCACCCGGAACGCAAACAGGGTTATTCGCGACGGCGGTCACAGGTGATTTGGGCCGCATCTTCCGGTTCGCGGCCGGCCCGGGAGCCCGTCCCGGCCGCCCGGTTATCCTTCGCGGCGAAATTTGGAGAGAATCTACATATGACTCTCAGCGCCTCTCATCCGCTCATGGACCGCACGGCCGATTCCCCGCTCGTTGCCGCCTACCGCGGCAAGACACCGTCCCGGCGTCCCGTATGGTTCATGCGCCAGGCCGGCCGGTCACTGCCGGAATACCGGAAGGTGCGGGAGGGAATCGGGATGCTTGAATCCTGCCTGCTGCCCGAACTCGCATCCGAGATCACCCTCCAGCCGGTCCGACGGCACGACGTCGACGCGGGAATCTTCTTTTCCGACATCGTGATTCCGCTGAAACTGGCCGGAGTTGACGTGGACATAGTTCCCGGCGTGGGTCCTGTCCTGGGCTCGCCGGTGCGCACCGCGGCGGATGTCGCAGCGCTGCCCGAACTGACGGATGAGGCCCTTGAACCGATCCGGGAGGCCGTTACGCTGACGGTGGCCCAGCTGGGCTCCACGCCGCTGATCGGGTTCGCCGGCGCCCCGTTCACGCTGGCTGCATACATGGTGGAGGGCAAGCCGTCCCGCGACCACCTGGGCCCGCGGACCATGATGCACGCCGATCCTGAAACCTGGCAGGCCCTCACCGACTGGGCCGCTGATGCGTCCGGCAAGTTCCTCCGCGCCCAGCTCGAAGCCGGAGCCAGCGCAGGCCAGCTCTTCGATTCCTGGGCAGGGTCGCTCGGCCTGGCAGACTACACGACCAAGGTGGCGCCGGCCTCGGCCCGGGCGCTGGACCACGTCCGCGGCCTGGGCGCTCCGCTGATCCACTTCGGCACCGGAACCTCTGAACTGCTGGTTGCCATGCGGGACGTGGGAGTCGACGTCGTCGGCGTTGACTACCGGCTGCCGCTCGACGAAGCCAACCGCCGGCTCGGCGGGAGCGTCTCCCTGCAGGGCAACATCGACCCGGCGCTTCTCGAAGCGCCCTGGCCGGTACTTGAGGCCCACGTCCGCCAGGTCCTGGCCGCCGGCGCCGGTGCACCGGGCCACGTGGTGAACCTCGGCCACGGCGTCCCGCCGGAAACGAACCCCGAGGTCCTGACCCGGGTGGTGGAACTCATCCACTCAGTGGAGCCGTAGCCATGCAGGCCTCCCGCAAAACCTCCGCCGCGTCTCCGGCACGGCCCGCCGGCCTCGTCGTTGGCGGAGGCATCTCCGGGCTGATCGCCGCCCGGGACCTGGCCCTCGCCGGCTTCGACGTGACAGTGCTCGAAGCAGCCGGGAGCTTCGGCGGCTGCGTGGGATCCCACCGCGTCGCCGGCCTGGACCTGGACAGCGGTGCCGAGTCCTACGCCACCCGCTCTCCGGCCGTGCCGAAACTGCTCGGGGAACTTGGGCTGCAGGAGCGGATCGCCGCCCCGGATCCCACCGGCGCCTGGCTCCAGCTAGGCGGTCCGGACCCGGCAAAGGCGGCCCAGCGGATGCCCCAGACCGGACTGCTGGGAATCCCGGCGGATCCCCGCACTGACGAGATTGCCAGGGCGATCGGCCGGACCGGGGTGGCGCGCGCCGCCCTTGACAAGGTGCTTCCCATGGCGCCGCTGCTGCGCCGCGAGAAGGTCAGCCTGGGTGAAATTGTCCGGTCGCGGATGGGGGAGGCTGTCCTCAAACGGCTCGTCACCCCCGTGGTGGGAGGAGTCTATTCAGCGGACCCGGATGTCCTGGACGCCGATTCGGTGGCTCCGGGACTGCGCAAGGCCATGGCCGAGCACGGTTCGCTGGGAGCTGCCGTCGGCGCCATGCGCCGGGCGGCCCCGGCCGGATCCACCGTCGCCTCCCTGCGGGGCGGAATGGGAACCCTCACCGATGCGCTCGTCGAGAATCTCCGCGAACTCGGCGCCACCCTGCTGGCCGGGACGCCGGCCACCGGCATCGAACGCAGCGGCACCGGCTTCACGGTCACCACCGATACCGGCAGGCATAACGCCGACGCGCTGGTCGTGGCAGCGGACGGCCCCGGCGCCGTGGACCTGCTCACTCCTTCGGTTCCGGACCTGGCCCCTTTCCGGCCCGGCCCCGGCCCCGGCGTCGCACTGGTAACGCTGGTGGTAGACAAACCGGAACTTGACGCCGCGCCGCGGGGAACCGGGGTCCTGGTTGCCCGAGACGCCGAATCCGTGCAGGCAAAGGCCCTGACGCATGCCACTGCCAAGTGGCAGTGGCTGGCCGACTCCACCGGACCCGGCACCCATGTGCTCCGCCTGTCCTACGGGCGCGGACTGGGCCCGGGACAGGAAGCGGATGTCACGGCGCTGCGCCCCGACGGGGAGCTGTTTGCTGCCGCCCTGTCGGATGCTTCGGTCCTGCTGCAGGTGCCGGTCGAGGAGGCTGATGTCATTGACTGGGCCGTAGTCCGCTGGGTCGGTGCGCTGCCCTCTGCCACGGTGGGACACGCGGACCGGGTTGCATCCGTACGGGCTGCCGTTGCGGAAGTCCATGGCCTGGAAATCGTCGGCGCCTGGCTCGCCGGAACGGGCCTGGCCGCGGTCACCGCGGATACGCGGTACCGGACCTCGCACCTGGCCGAAGCCGTAAAATCGTAAAAATGTTCTACGCTTTGTAGAAGTTCCGTATTCGCCTAAGCCTGCCCAAACCGGCAGACTGTAAGTCATGAGTGAGTCCATGGGTCAGAACGCACCAGCCGAAGCCGAAACACAAGAACAGTTCTTCACACTTTGGACCGTTTTCAAGCGGTCAGACCTTCCGCGTGAAACCAGCGACGGCGCCCCGGGCGCTTTCGAGGAACTCGTAGGCAGCTTCGCTGCCGAGAACGTCACCCTCCGCGGAATCTACGATGTTTCCGGCATGCGTGCCGACGCAGACATCATGATCTGGCTGCACGGCGGCCAGGCAGAAGCGCTGCAGGCAGCCCTGCGGAAGATCCGGCGCTCCGAACTGTTCGCAGGCACGGAGATCGCCTGGTCCGCCATGGGCGTCCACCGCGACGCCGAGTTCTCCAAGAACCACTGGCCGTCCTTCGCCCGGGGCATCGACCCCGAAGCCTGGATCTGCGTCTACCCGTTTGTCCGCTCCTACGAGTGGTACCTGCTCCCGGCCGAAGAACGCGGCGCCATGCTGCGCGACCACGGCATGCTCGGCCGGGACTTCCCACAGGTCCTGGCAAACACCGTCGCTTCCTTCGCCCTGAACGACTGGGAGTGGATCCTGGGGCTGGAAGCCCCGAACCTGGTTGACCTGGTGGACATGATGCGCCACCTGCGCTCCACCGAAGCGCGCAACCACGTGCGCGAGGAAATTCCCTTCTACACCGGCCGGCGCATCCCCGCCGCCGAAGTATCCGAGGTGCTTCGATGACTTCCCTTTCAACCCCCGCAGCCTTCGATCCCCTGGAAGGCGTCAGCGAGGACGGCGTAATGGCCCCGGCCGAATACGACGCAATCCTGCTCGCTTCCTTCGGCGGCCCCGAAGGACAGGAAGACGTCATTCCCTTCCTGCGCAACGTCACCCGCGGCCGCGGCATCCCCGATGAGCGCCTTGAAGAAGTGGCTACGCACTACCGGGCCAACGGCGGCATCAGCCCCATCAACGAGCAGAACCGCGCGTTGAAGGCCGCACTTGAAGGCGAGCTGGACCGCCGCGGCATCAAGCTCCCGGTACTGTGGGGCAACCGCAACTGGGCTCCCTACATCAAGGACGCGCTGCAGGAAGCCCACGACGCCGGTTACCGCCGGCTGCTCATGGTCACCACCAGCGTGTACTCCTGCTACTCCTCCTGCCGCCAGTACCGCGAGGACCTGGGGATCAACCTGGTCGAGACCGGACTGGACAAGACACTGCAGGTGGACAAGGTACGCCAGTACTTCGACCACCCCGGTTTCGTGGCGCCCTTCGTCGAAGGCGTGCGGGACTCCCTGGCCAAGGTCCGCGAGCAGCTTGCTGCTGCCGGCAAGGACGGCGGGAAGATCGAAATCCTGTTCTCCACGCACTCTATTCCGACTGCAGACGCCGAAGCCGCCGGCCCGCGGGACCTCGAGTTCGAAGAAGGCAGCGCCTACGTTGCCCAGCACCTGGCCAACTCACGCGCCATCATGGACCGTATTCCGGAAGCCGCAGGCCTGGACTGGCAGCTGGTCTACCAGTCCCGCTCCGGTTCCCCGCACACGCCGTGGCTTGAACCGGACATCAACGACGCGATCGCCGAGCTGCCCGCCAAGGGCGTCGACGGCGTCGTCATTGTGCCGCTGGGCTTTGTCAGCGACCACATGGAAGTGATCTGGGACCTGGACACCGAAGCCATGGAGACCTGCTCCGATCTGGGACTGGCAGCACACCGTGCTCCCACGCCCGGCATCCATGAGAAGTTCGTCGCCGGCATCGTGGACCTGATCTGCGAACGCACGGTCGAAAACAACATTGCGGACCGGCCTGCACTGACGAACCTCGGCCCGTGGTACGACGTCTGCCGTCCCGGCTGCTGCGCCAACCTCCGCGGCGAAAAGCCGACCATCGCCGGCGCCGACTCGACGGTGGGACGGCAGTAGTGGCGCATTCGCCGGTGCTGATTGGCACCCGCGGCTCCGCCCTCGCCGTCACCCAGACCACCACGGTGGCCAACACGCTGGCAGACCTGGGCGGTTTCGACGTGGACCTCGTCCGGGTCCGGACCGAAGGTGACGTGAACCGGGCTGCCCTGTCCCAAATCGGTGGAACGGGTGTCTTCGTGGCCGCGCTGCGGGAATCCCTTCTCGCCGGGGACTGCGACGTCGCCGTGCATTCCCTGAAGGACCTGCCCACCGCTGAAGCTGACGGACTCATCATCGGAGCCATTCCGTCACGGGTGGACGTGCGCGATGCACTCTGCGCACGGGATTCCCTGACGCTGGCCGAGCTGCCCGCAGGTTCGAAGATCGGCACCGGCTCACCCCGGCGTGCCGCGCAGCTGCGGGCCGCGCGCCCGGACCTGGAAATCATCGACATCCGCGGCAACGTGGACACCCGCCTGGGCCGGGTGGCCGGGCTGGTGGAGGGCGCACCCGGTGACCTCGACGCCGTCGTGCTGGCAGCCGCCGGACTCAGCCGCCTGGGGCGCCTGGACATGGTCTCCGAGTTCCTGGACCCGTCAGTCATGCTGCCGGCACCGGGGCAGGGGGCGCTGGCCGTTGAGTGCCGCACCGCAGACGCCGCCGAAGGCCCGCTGAGCCGGGCGCTGGCGGCCTACGATGATTCCGCGAGCCGGATGGCCGTCACTGCGGAACGGTCACTTCTACAGCGCCTTGAAGCCGGCTGCACCGCGCCGATCGGTGCACTGGCCCGGGTCACCGACCAGGGCCTTGCCCTCGAAGCCGTGGTCTGCAGTGACGACGGAACCCAGGTGCTGCGCCGATACTCCTCGACCTCGCAGGCAGATGAAGACGGCGCACGCGCCCTCGGCATCCGGATGGCCGAAGAGCTCCTGGCAGCAGGCGCAGCGGACCTCACCGAGCTGGCGTCCTAAGCAGCCGGGGACCGTACGGATGACCGGAGACAGCAGCAGGGACACTCCGTTCGCAGCCGGACCCGGAACCCGCCCGGCGGGGAGCCTGGCCGGCACGGACGTAGTACTGCTGCGTTCCCCGGACCGTGCCGGACCCATGGCAGGGGAGCTGCGCTCCCGTGGAGCACGGGTGCGGCTGATGCCCCTGATCGATTTCCAGCGGCCTGCGGACACCGAACCGATGTCCGCAGGCCTGCACGGCCTTGGACGCGGGGAGTTCGACTGGATCATTGTTACCTCCGCGACCACCGTGCAGGCCCTGGGCACCGTAGCCGACGCTGCCGGCAGCTCACTGGCCGTGCTCTGCCGCGGCACCTCGGTGGCGGCAGTCGGCCTGGGCACCAGCCGTGCGCTGAAAGCCGCCGGAATTACTCCGGATCTGCTTCCCTCCAGGGACCAGTCCGCCCGCGGTCTGGCTGCGATCTGGCCGGCCCCGGGCGCTGGACGGAACCGGATATTCCTGCCGCAGGCAAATATCGCCAGTCCGTTCCTGCGAACCCGGCTGGCCGCTGCCGGTTGGGACGTCGTTGCCGTGCCCGCTTATGAAACCGTGGACTACCCGGCTCCCGATGACCGGCGGATCATGCCGCGGGGAAGTGCTCCCGGCGAGGAGCTGCTGGCCCCGGCGGATTACCGCTCCTGGACCGCGGCGGGAAGCGGCGCCGAAGCCGCCCGTCCCCACGCCGCCGTCGTCACTTCCCCGAGCACCGCCAGACGGTTTGTCCGCGATGCCCGGCCGCCCGGAACCGCCCTGCTCGTCGCCATCGGAGATCCGACGGCTGCGGAGCTGGCCGGCCTGGGCCATCCCGCTGCCGCTACGGCGGAGCACCCCACTCCCGCCGGAATAGCCGACGCCGTCGAAGCGGCACTTGCCGCCCCGAATTTTCAACACCCCGACCCGGAAGGCAGAGAACAGCCATGAGCTTCCCCCAGCACCGCCCCCGCCGGCTGCGGACCACGCCGGCCATGCGGCGGATGACCGCCGAATACCGCCTGGACCCGGCCGAGCTCGTGCTTCCGGCCTTCATCCGCCAAGGCCTGACCGAGCCCAACCCCATCACCTCGATGCCCGGCGTGGTGCAGCACACCACCGAGACCCTGAAGCGCGCCGCTGCCGAGGCGGTGGAACTCGGCGTCGGCGGCATCATGCTCTTCGGCATCCCGGCCGAACGCGACGCCGCAGGCAGCGCCGGAACGGATCCGAACGGCGTGCTGAACAGGGCCATTGCGGACGTCCGTGCCGAAGTGGGCGACGACCTGGTGGTCATGAGCGACGTCTGCCTCGATGAATTCACGGACCACGGACACTGCGGCGTGCTGGATGAGAACGGCGTCGTGGACAATGACACAACCCTTGAGATCTACGGCCGGATGGCCGTGGAGCAGGCGCGCGCCGGAGCCCACGTGCTGGGCCCGTCCGGCATGATGGACGGCCAGGTGGCCGTGATCCGCCAGGCACTTGACGACGCCGGCTTCCAGGATGTCTCAGTGATCGCATATGCGGCAAAGTACGCTTCCGCGTTCTACGGGCCCTTCCGCGAAGCAGTGGACTCGCAGCTGAAGGGTGACCGCCGGACCTACCAGATGGACGCCGCCAACCGGCGCGAAGCCCTGCTGGAAGTGGAGTTGGACCTTGAAGAGGGCGCGGACATGGTCATGGTCAAGCCCGCGATGAGTTACCTGGACATCCTCGCCGACGTCGCCGCAATGTCCCCGGTTCCCGTAGCGGCTTACCAGATCTCGGGTGAATACGCGATGATCGAAGCTGCGGCAGCGAACGGCTGGATCGACCGCCGCCGCGCCATCGAAGAATCCGTCCTCGGCATCAAGCGTGCCGGCGCCAACATCATTCTCACGTACTGGGCTGCCGAGCTGGCCGCCTGGCTGAAGGAAAGCAAGTAATGACCCAGACTGTCTCCTCCGAAGAGCTTTTTGACCGTGCCCGTGCCCTGATGCCCGGCGGCGTGAATTCACCCGTGCGCGCGTTCGGGTCCGTCGGCGGTACCCCGCGCTTCCTGGTTTCGGCCAAGGGCCCGTATGTCACCGACTCCGAGGGCCGCGAATACGTGGACCTCGTCTGCTCCTGGGGCCCTGCCCTGGTGGGCCATTCCCACCCGGACGTCCTCGCGGCCGTGCATGCCGCCGTCGACCGCGGGCTCTCTTTCGGCGCCTCCACCCCGGCAGAGGCCGAACTGGCAGCCCTGGTGATGGACCGCGTGAAGCCCGTTGAGCGGCTGCGCATGGTCTCCACCGGGACCGAAGCCACTATGACGGCGGTCCGCCTGGCCCGCGGCTTCACCGGGCGGAACCTGGTCATCAAGTTCGCCGGCTGCTACCACGGGCACCTCGACGGACTGCTGGCTTCAGCGGGATCCGGCGTCGCCACACTGGCCCTTCCGGGCTCCGCCGGCGTTACCGCAGCTACCGCGGCGGAAACCCTGGTGCTGCCGTACAACGACGTCGCTGCCGTGGAGGCAGCCTTCGCCGAGCACGGGGCGAACATCGCCGCCGTCATCACCGAAGCGGCACCTGCCAACATGGGCGTGGTCACACCGGCGGAGGGCTTCAACGCCGCCCTGTCCCGCATCACCACCTCCCACGGCGCACTGCTGATCCTGGATGAAGTCCTCACCGGTTTCCGCACCTCGCCTGCCGGTTACTGGGGACTGACCGGGCAGCAGGAAGGCTGGGCTCCGGACCTGTACACCTTCGGCAAGGTCATTGGCGGCGGCATGCCCGTGGCTGCCCTCGGCGGGCGCGGGGACGTCATGGAATACCTGGCGCCGCTGGGCCCCGTCTACCAGGCCGGCACGTTGTCCGGAAACCCGATCGCCATGGCCGCCGGCGTCGCGACGCTCACCGCGGCGACTTCCGAGGTCTACGCGAACATCGATGCCCGCTCCGCCCAGCTGTCCCAGGCCGTCTCCGACGCCCTCTCCGCTGAGGGAGTGAACCACAGCGTCCAGCGAGCCGGAAACCTGTTCAGCATCGCCTTCGGAACTGCGGAGCATGGTGTGCATGACTACGCCGACGCACTGGCCCAGGACGCATTCCGGTTCAAGCCGTTCTTCCACTCGATGCTGGACTCCGGGGTATACCTGCCGCCGTCCGTCTTCGAAGCCTGGTTCCTCTCCGGCGCGCACGACGACGCCGCGATGGACCGCATCCTGGCTGCCCTGCCGGGTGCCGCGAAAGCTGCGGCGGCCGCCCAGCCGTAGGGGCCCCTCTGCCTCCCTTATCGAGATAACAGAAACTGCCCGTATCAGCACCGATACGGGCAGTTTCTGTCATCTCGATGGAGTACCTAGCCCAGGACATCCCTCCGGTTCAGCGCCCACACCGCCAGCGCCGTGAAGAGGACGCAGGCACCTGCGATCAGTCCCAATCCGGGAAAATCGAAGCCGTCCGCCAGCGGATCGTTCCGGTAGGCCCAGGAAAAGGGCGAAAAGTTCCGCAGCCAGTCCAGATCCGCGTTCTGGTTCGCCAGCGCGTTCATCACGTATCCCGCCGCGGCCACACCGGCGCCGGCGCCCAGGGCAGCGGTCCGCCGGCCGGTGAGGGAACCTGTTGCCATCGCGATGCTGCCGGCAAGATAACCCAGTCCCAGCCACGCCGCCTCCGCTGCCAGGACGTGTGCCGCCCCCAGTCCAAGCTCGGAGGGGCCGCTGAGGGCAAGCACCACTGCCGTCGTGGCCACGGCGAACCAGAGAAGCCTCACCAGGATCCCCAGCGCAGATTCCACGGCGTACCGAACCCTGCCGACGCCGTGGGAGAGGACCAGCTCCAGCCGTCCGGACTCTTCTGCGCCCGCAATCGCCGTGCTTCCCCAGGACACGGCTGCAGCAGTGATAAGAACGAACCCCAGCAGCCCGAAAAACGTCGCCTGGACATACCCCGGACCCGAGAGGATGTCCTCGTAGCCGAGGGCATTGACCAGTTCGGGCGGAAGCGAACTGATCAGGCTGCGCATGTCGGCGCCGTTCATGGAGGGATAGAGCGGCAGGTACAGCAGCAGCACGGCTGCAAGGGCCAGGGTCCAGATGAGCGTGGAGCGCCACGAATCGATGACCGCCCTGCGGAAGACCGGCAGCGGTTTCGGCGTGAACGTCGCCTGCGGGCTCATTCCGGACCCTTCCGCACGTCCCCGGCAGCGGAGTCGGGTCCGCCGTACAGCCGCAGCACTGATTCCTCGAGGTCGGGCTCTTCCACCGACAGGTCCAGTATCCGGTACCGGGCGAGCAGCTTGACGAAGGCATCGACGCCGCCGTCGAGCGTGCCCCTGACACGGGCGGTTCCCTCCTGCCAGGTCACGGTTCCCTGCAGTCCCGCGGCAGCGAGTTCGTCTTCCAGCGTCGGGTCCGTTCCACGGGCAGCTGCCAGCGATGCCCTCACATGGCGCAGGCGGTTCAGGCGCAGGGAAGCTACGTCGCCCTGGGCCACCACTTTGCCTTGGGACAGGACGGCAACCTGGTCAGCGCTTTGCTGGATTTCACTCAGCACATGGGAGCTGAGCAGGACGCTGCGGCCGGCGGTCCGTGCCTCGGCAACCATTTCCAGGAACTCGCGCTGGACCAGCGGATCGAGTCCGCTGGTGGGCTCGTCAAGGACCAGCAGATCCGGATCATGCATGAAGGCCTGTACCAGGCCCAGTTTTTGCCGGTTGCCCTTGGACAGGGTGCGTACCGGCCGGGAAAGGTCCAGGCCCAGACGTTCTGAGAGGGTTTCCATGCGTCCGGCAGGAACCGGTGCGCTGATCTGCGCGAAGTGCTCCAGCAGTGTCCGGCCCCGGGCCCTGCCGTTGAGGCGGAGGTCTCCGGGAACGTAGCCGATTCGGCGGCGCAGGGCCGGGCCCCCGGCCCGTGGCGCAACTCCCAGGACAAGTGCCCGGCCCGAAGAGGGCCGGATGATGTCCAGAAGCATCCGCAGGGTAGTGGTCTTGCCGGAGCCGTTGGGACCGATCAGCCCAAAGACGCATCCCGGCGGGACGCTCAGGTCCAAGGAGTCCACGGCCGGGCGGGACCCGTAGCGCTTCGTCAGGGCGTGGGTTTCTATGACCGGCGGCATTCGACCACCTCCCAATCGGCAGTGGACATCATGCTAGCTCCGCTGCCGTCAGTTTGAACTCCCGAGATTACAGAAACTGCCCGTATCCGGGACGGATACGGGCAGTTTCTGTCATCTCGATGAGGAGGGGCCGGGCTAGAAGGCCGGAGTCACGTCACCGTTCGGCCACTGCTCTTCGATGAAGGCCTTGACCTCCGGGGAATGCAGCAGCTCTTCGAGCTTGTCGATCCGTGCGTCCTTGCTGCCGGTCTTCCAGGCAAGCAGGTTGGCGTACGGGTTGTTGTCCAGGGACTCCACCAGCAGGGCGTCATCAGTGTTCAGCCCGGCATCAAGGATGTAGTTGCCGTTGATGATGGCCAGGTCCACGGTGGGGTCGGAGAGGTCGTTCACCAGCAGCTCAGCCTGGTTCTCCACGAAGTCCAGCTTCATCGGGTTCTGCTCATCGGTCAGGGAGATGACCGAGGCGTCTTCCGGAACGTCCTTCAGGAGGCCGGCGTCCTCAAGCAGGGCCAATGCCCGGGCCTGGTTGGACGGGTCGTTGGTGATGGCAACCCGGGCGCCGTCTTCGACGTCGGCCATATCCTCATGCTTTTCACTGAACACGGCGTAGGGCTCAATGTGGATGCCTTCGCCGTGCTCGAAGTCGTAGCCCTGGTCAGCGATCTGGGCCTCAAGGTAGGAAAGGTGCTGGAAGTAGTTGGCGTCGATTGAGCCGTCGTCCAGCGCAATGTTCGGCGTCACATAGTCATCAAAGGGAACTACTTCGAGGTCCAGTCCGGCATCGGCCGCCAGGTTGTCCGCCACGTATTCCAGGATGACGGCGTGCGGCTGCGGGCTGGCGCCGACAGTCAGGGTGACCGGGTTGGCGGGATCGAGGCTCTCAACAGCGCTGGAGGAGGATTCGGAACCCCCGCAAGCCGTCAGCGCCAGAGCCGCGGCCACGCCGGTGGCCACGAGTGAAAATGCTTTCCGCATCGGATGCGTTTCCTTTCGAAAGTCCTGCCAGTGACTCACAGGCAGGCTGTTGTGCAGCTAGCGGCTACTGGCTGCAGGTCCCGTCCGGGCGATGAGCGCGGACGGAAAACTTAGCTGCCGGCCTAGACCCGGGTTCGCTCGTCCCCGGTTCCCCGGGCGGCGTCAGCACCGCTGGCCGGCATGGCAGTAGCGGCTGTCACGGCACTGCGGGACGAACGACGACGGCGGCGGCCGGCACCCGCTGCGGACCGGTGGTCCACGCGGCGGGCAGCGAAGTCTCCGGCCAGCTGGATGATCTGGACGATTGCCACGATGATCACGATCGTGACGACCATGACGGCCGTGTCGAACCGCTGTACGCCGTAGTTGTACGCCAGCCGGCCCAGTCCGCCGCCGCCGATAATACCCGCCATGGCGGAGTAGCCCACCAGGGTCACCAGGGTGGTGGTGAGGGCAGCGACGAGTCCCGGCAGCGCCTCGGGCATCAGGACCTTGCGGATCACCTGCATACGGGTGGAACCCATGACCAGGGCGGCGTCGATCTTCCCGCCGGCCACGTCACGCAGTGACGTTTCAACCAGCCGGGCAAAGAACGGTATGGTGCCGATGCTCAGCGGAACACAGGCAGCCAGCGGGCCAATCGAGGATCCCGTGACGATCCGGGAGAAGGGGATCAGGATCACCATCAGGATCGCGAACGGAATGGACCGGGTGATGTTGACGATGATGTCGGAGAGGATCCGGTTGGTCACCGGCATGGGCCGCAGCCCGCCGGGAGCGGAGGTGTGCAGGAAGATGCCCAGCGGCAGGCCGATCAGCACGGTAAAGAAACCGGAGACCCCCACCATGAGCAGGGTGTCGGTGATCGCTTCGGGCAGGGCCTTCGTGATGCCGGGATTGTTGGCCAGCTCTTCGAACAGGTTCATGCCGCCACCTCCACTGATACGCCCTGGCCTGCCAGGTAGGTCCGGACTGCAGCCATGTCGATCCGTTCATCAAGCTGTACGCGAAGCCTTCCGAATCGCTGCCCCGAGAGGGTTTCGACGCTGCCGGCCAGGACATTGACGTCCGTGTCGAAGCGCCGGGTGAGTCCGGAGAGCACCGGCTCGGTTGCGTGCTCTCCGACCATCAGCAGTTCCACCACGGGGCCACCGGGCACCGGGGGAGTGGAAGGCAGGGGGATGAGGGCCTTGGCCAGCCGTCCGCCCAGGTGTGAGGCGACTTCCTGCAGCGGCCCGTGTTCCACCACCCGTCCGGCTTCGAGCAGCGACACCGAGTCACAGATCCGCTTCACCACATTCATCTCGTGCGTGATGATCAGGACGGTGAGTTCCAGGCGGTTGGTCAGCTCCGAAATCAGGTCCAGGATCTCATCCGTCGTCCGGGGATCCAGGGCCGAGGTCGGCTCGTCGCAGAGCAGGACGTCCGGATGGGCGGCCAGGGCGCGGGCGATGCCGACCCGCTGCTTCTGCCCACCGGAGAGCTGGGCCGGGTAGGCGCCGGCAAAGTCCTGCAGTCCCACCAGTGCCAGCAGCTCGGTCACGCGCTGCTCGATTTCCCGCTTGGAGGCGCCAACGAGCTCCAGTGGATGGGCGATGTTGGCCGCCGCGGTGCGCGAGTCCATCAGGTTGGCGTGCTGGAACACCATGCCGATGCGGCGGCGTGCCAGGCGGATTTCGGAGTCCTTGACGTTGGTCAGTTCCCGGCCGTCGATGGTGACGGTTCCCGACGTCGGGCGGTCAAGCAGCGTCAGGCAGCGGACCAGTGTGGACTTGCCGGCACCGGAGTGGCCAATGATGCCGTGAATCGAGCCCTTGGGGACGCTCATGCTGACGCCGTCCAGGGCCACTACATCGCGGGAGCCCTGGCGGTAGACCTTGCGCAGGTCAGTAACTGTGATCATTCATCCTCAATGTCTGCTCAACGTTGATGGTGCTGTATGCATGCAGGAAACAGTCCGGGAGAAGGGACGCCAATGGCCCGGCTGTGCGGGAAGTGCCTGCCAATCGCGTGACACGGGGCGCGTGATACCGCGCCCGGGCGCCATCAGCGCCTGACACTGTCGTGAATAGGTCAATGTTACGCGGGCGATGCCCGCTGGCTGAAATCCGCGCGGTCTTCGGTCCAGCGCGAACCCGGCTGTACTAGCGCGGAGCCAGTTCCAGCACCAGCTGGCCGCCGGCCTCCTCTGTCAGGACCGGCACGGCCGCGGCAGGGACGGCCTCGATCCGCAGTGCGTCCGGGACTGCGAGCGGAGCCGGAGAACCCAGCGGTGCGGGCTTCAGCGGCCAGGAACCGTCAATGACAGCCTCCGGATCACGACGGCGCAGGTAGGCCTGGAAACTGGCCGCCTGTTCCGCAGCCCACTGGACCTGCAGAGCATGCATGGTTCCGGCGTCCTGGGCCATGAGCGGATACGAGTTTGCAACCGCCGCTCCCACGGCCAGGGTCGCCATGACGTCTGCAGCAGACGTGTGTGCGTTTTCGAAGGCCACGGAATAGTGTTCAGCCATGGCTGTCAATGTCCGCTTGCCGCGGCGGAAACGGTCCGCCTGCTTGTCCAGGATGTAGGGGTCGATCACGGGGAAGGGTACCGGGGAAGCGCGTCCGTGCCGCTCCGCTTCGCGGGCCAGGACAGTGAAGTCGTAGGCGGCGTTGAACGCAAGAACGGGAATCCCGGCAGCGAACGTGTCCGCGAGGACGGTGCTGATCTCATGGACCGCGTCGGCAGCCCTCAGGCCTTCGCTTCGGGCCTTGTCAGTGCTGATGCCGTGGATGGCGGCGGCCTCGGCCGGAATCTCTACTCCGGGGTCCACCAGCCACTCATGGTGTGTGAGGACGTTCCCGGAGCCGTCCACCAGGATGATCGATGCGGTGACGATCCGCGCCAGCTGTGGGTCCCGTCCCGTGGTTTCCAGGTCGAAGGATGCCCGGGGGAGTTCATGCCAGCTCAACATGTAATCAAACCTACCGGCGGGCACTGACATAACCCCGAATCAGCGCGCCGGGCGTCGCTAAGCTGGAGGCATGCGGGAGGACTATACGGAGGCGGTGCTGGCTGTCGCAGCGCTCATTCCGCCGGGACGGGTGCTGGCCTACGGAGACATCGCGGAGCTGCTTGGCGCTGGAGGCCCCCGGCAGGTCGGTTCCGTGCTGGCACAGTCAGGAGATTCGGTTCCCTGGTGGCGCGTCATCCGCTCATCCGGGCAGCCGCCGGCCTGCCACGGGAACCGTGCCTGGACGCACTACCGCGAGGAAGGGACGCCGCTGAAAGGACAAGTGGAGCCGGACGGAACCGGCTACCGCGTGAGCATCCGCGAGGCGCGCTGGCAGCCCGACGACGCCGGCTGGGAGGCTCTCGATGCGCTCCGGGAAGCGCTGGCCGGCGCCGGCGGTGAGGAGCCGGGCGGGGCAATGTCACCGGGGCATGGTGAAGTGGAGGTATGAGCATCAACCTGCGGCTGGTACCGCCCGCGGCGGCCGGCCTTCCCGCACCGCACCTGAGCGAGGACCAGCGCGCCGCCGTCGAGCGCCCCGCCGGGGGCGGACCGCTGCTGGTCCTGGGAGCCCCCGGCACCGGAAAGTCCACTGTGCTGGTCGAAACCGCAGTACAGCGGATTGAGCGCGGCGGACTGGATCCGGCCGGGGTGCTGCTGCTGGCGCCGTCCCGCCTCGCGGCGGCAGCGCTGCGCGACGCGCTCTCTGCCCGTCTTGAGCGCACCATCAGTGCCGCACCGGCCCGCACCTGGGCCTCCTACGCTTTCGACGTCATCCGCCGGGCCAAGGCGGAGGGCCTGCTGCCGCACGTCACCCGCGCACCCAAGCTGCTCTCCGGCGCCGAGCAGGACGTCATCATCAAGGAACTGCTGGCAGGCCATGGGCAGAACGGGGTGCCGCAGCTGCCCTGGCCCGAATCCCTTTCGCTGGCGCTGGGAACCCGCGGCTTCCGGCAGGAAATCCGCCAGCTCTTCGACCGCGTGATCGAACTTGGGCTGGCCCCTGAGGACCTGCAGGAACTGGGCCGCCGCTACGGCAGGCAGGACTGGGCTGCCGCCGCGTCACTGTTCGGTGAATACCGGGACGTCCTGGACCTGCGCATGCCCGAAGCTTTCGACCCGGCGGGCATCATCACCACCGCAACGGACATCCTTCTCTCCGAACCGGAGTTTCTGTCCGCCGAGCACAGCCGGCTCCAGCTGATCCTCGTTGACGACCTGCAGGAAGCCAACGGAGCCATCCACCGCCTGCTTGGCGTACTGGCCCGGGACCGCGACGCCGTGGTCACCGCCAGCCCGGACACGGTCGTCCAGGGCTTCCGCGGGGCCCGTCCCGATCTGCTCGGCACTCTTGGGCAGGAGCTTGGCACGGAACTGGAAACTGCGGTGCTCAGTACGCAGCACCGGATGTCCGGAGCCGTCGCCGCAGCCTGGCACCGGACCGCCTCCCGTATCTCCGTGGTTCCCGGCCTTGGCCCGGCGCGCACTGCGGCAGGCCGCACGGACAGCGGCGAAGATTCCCCGGGAGCCGGAGCCAGTAACGAACCGGCTGGGAACGCATCCTCCCGGACGGCGTCAGCGACGGCCCACGTGGTGGACTCGCCCATGCACGAACAGCGCTACGTGGCGCAGCGGATCCTCGAAGAGCAGCTGCTGCGCGGCCGCCGCCTGGAGGACATCGCCGTGATCGTCCGGACCGGCGGGCAGCTGGCCCGGATCCAGCGCTACCTGATCAGCCAAGGCATCGAGGTACGGGTGCCGGTGGCGGAAAAGGCTGTCCGGGACGAGGCCGCGGTGCGGCCCCTTCTGGACGCCTTCGCCGTGGTGCTCAACCCCGAACTCCTCACGCCCGAGCTCGCTGTCTCCCTGCTGACCTCGCGGATTGGCGGCGCAGGCTCGCTGGATCTTCGGAGGCTGCGGCAGGCACTGCGCCGGGAAGAGCTCCGCGCCGGGGGCGGGCGCAGCTCCGATGCCCTGCTGGTGGAAGCACTGGTGGACCCGCTCTCCGATGCCGGGCTGGCGCTCGCCGGACTGGGCTGGGAAGCCGGCTCGGCGAAACGGCTGGCCGCAATGCTGCGTGCCGGAGGGCAGGCTGCGGAGCAGCCGGGGGCCACTGCTGAGACCGTGCTGTGGGCCCTGTGGTCAACGTCCGGCTGGTCCAAGAAGTGGGCCGAGGCCGCGCTGTCCGGAGGATCTGCAGGGCTCCGGGCCGACAGGGACCTGGATGCGATCATGGCGCTGTTCCAGACTGCTGAACGCTATGTTGACCAGTTGCCGGGCTCCACGCCTGAGCAGTTCCTGGACTACCTGACCAGCTCAGAGCTGCCCATGGACACCCTGGCGGCACGGGCGCAGCAGCGCGACGCCGTCGAACTCCTCACCCCGGCCAGCGCCGCCGGCCGGGAATGGCCGGTGGTGATCGTCGCCGGTATCCAGGAAGGAGTCTGGCCCAACCTCCGGCTGCGCGGCGAGCTGCTCGGCAGCGGAGACCTGGTGGCAGCCGTCGAGTTCCCGGACGCCGATTACCGCAGGACCCGCAGTCCACAGACGCTGATGCAGGGCACGAGGTACGACGAGCTGCGCAGCTTCTCCACTGCGCTCTCCCGTGCCCGGGATGTGCTGGTCTGCACGGCGGTGGCATCGGAGGACGAGCAGCCTTCCCAGTTCCTGGACCTGGTGGATCCGCTTCCCGACGGCGTGGCCGTACGTCCCCGCACCGAGGTCCTGCGGCCGCTGACCCTCCGCTCCCTGGTAGCTGAACTGCGGGCCCATGCCCAGCAGGTGCAGAGCCACCCGGAGGACGCCGGCGAAGCGGCACGGCACCTCGGGCGCATGCTCCGGCACCCGGTTCCGGTTCCGGGTGCACATCCGCGCACCTGGTGGGGTCTGCTGCCGCTCTCCAGCACCGGGCCGGTGCTGCCGCCCGATGCCCCAATTCCGGTCTCGCCCTCGAAGGTCGACGCCGTCAGCAAGTCTCCGCTGAGCTGGTTCGTCTCAGCGGTCGGCGGGGAACAGGCCACCGATTTTGCCCGTTCCCTGGGAACGCTGGTACACGCGATTGCGCAGGAGATGCCCGAAGCCACGGGCACGGAGTACACGGAGGAGCTCCGGCGCCGATGGCCGTCGCTGGGGATGAAGGACTCCTGGGAAGGGAAGATGGACCTCAAGCGGGCTGAGGCCATGGTGGGCAAGCTTGCGGAGTACGTCATCGAGATGCGCAGGGGCGGGCGGAGCCTGGCCGCCGTCGAGAAGGACTTCGAAGCATCGATTCCGGTGGAGGTCCGCGGCGAAGTCCGTACGGCCCTGCTGCGCGGACAGATCGACCGGCTGGAACAGGACGCCGCCGGAAGGGCCTACATCGTGGACCTCAAGACCGGAAAGTCTGCTCCCAGGAAAGCGGACCTGGAAGGACACCCCCAGCTGGCCTCCTATCAGGAAGCAGTCCGCCAAGGCGCCCTCGCAGAGGTTGCCGCCGTCCCCGGCGGAGCAGCGCTGGTGCAGCTGGGCACGTCAGCCAAGGGCGTCTCGATCCAGGAACAGCCCCCGCTGGGTCCCGAGGATCAGAGCGCCCTGGCCATGATCGAGGAAGCCGCGGCCCTGATGTCCAACAGCACGTTCGATACCGTCCACGATCCGGCCCGCAGCGGATATGGCGGCCACGGCTGCCGTCTGCCGGAAATCTGTCCGTTGTGCACCGAAGGAAAGCAGGTCACCGAATGACGCTGGACGTGAGCAGCAGCGTGGAGACGGGGGCAGGGTTCGTGCCGCAGTTCTCAGCACGGCAGCTGGCGGAGATGCTCCATGATGGTCCGCCGAACGAGGTCCAGTACCCCACGGAGGCCCAGCAGAAGATCATTGAGGGCCCGCTCGAACCGCTGCTGGTGGTGGCGGGAGCCGGGTCCGGCAAGACCAAGACCATGGCAGACCGTGTGGTCTGGCTGGTGGCCAACAAACTGGCGGCGCCGGAGCAGATCCTGGGCGTCACCTTTACCCGCAAGGCCGCCGGCGAGCTCGCCAGCCGGATCCGCGGCAGGCTGCGGCTGCTGGAACGGAAACTGGGCGAGGAAACCAAAGACGCCCAGCTTGAAGCAGCCGTGTCCACCTACCACTCCTACGCCAACGGAATCGTGAACGACTACGGCCTGCGGATCGGCGTCGAACGCGACTCGGTCATGCTGGGCGGAGCCCAGTCCTGGCAGCTGGCGAACGAGGTGGTGGAGGCCTACACCGGCGATTACGAACACTTCACCGCGGCGAAGTCGACGCTGGTGAATTCGGTGCTGCAGATGGCCTCGGAGTGCGCCGAACACCTCCTGGCCCCTGCCCAGGTGCGTGCCGAGATCCAGCACCATCTGGAGCAGGTGCTGGCGCTGCCGTACCAGGCCGGCAAGACGAAGGCGGCTGCCAAAGGCGTTCGGGACCTGGTGGGCAAGCTCCAGACGCGCATTTCAGTGACCGAACTCGTCGAGGCCTACCAGCGGGCCAAGGCCGAGCGGCGGCAGCTGGACTTCGGGGACCTGGTGGCACTGGCCGCCCGGATAGCCGAAGAGATCCCCGAAGCTGCCGAAATGGAGCGCGCCAAGTACAAGGTGGTGCTCCTGGACGAGTTCCAGGACACCTCCCACGCCCAGATGGTGCTGTTCTCCACCCTGTTCGGCGACGGCACTCCGGTCACGGCCGTGGGCGATCCGCACCAGTCAATCTACGGCTTCCGCGGTGCATCGGCGGGGCAGCTGGGGACCTTTCGGGAGCACTTTCCGCGGCTGCTGCCCGACGGCGGCCGGACCCCGGCCGGGGTAGCCAACCTGTCGGTGGCGTGGCGGAACTCAACGTCGATCCTGGCGGCCGCCAACGCCGTTTCCGGGCCACTGAACAAGCCGGCACCCTGGCCTGGAGCCAGGACACCCCTGGACGTCCCTGAACTCGAGGCCAAGCCAAAACCGCCCCTGGGCGACGTATACCTGGGCCGGTACCTCAGCGAGAAAACAGTGACTCTTCCGGACGGAACGGTGAGCGTGGGGGAAGCCGAAGCGCTGGCCGCCCGGATCGCAAACGTCCGTGACTCGTGGTTCCGGCACCCGAGCCACGAGACGGACAACCGCGGCAACACGCTGCCTCCAACGGTGGCGGTACTGTGCCGCGGCAAGAAACAGTTCGATCCCATCCGCCGCGCGTTGGAAGACCTGGGAATCCCCGTGCAGATTGTGGGCCTGGGCGGACTGCTCTCGACTCCGGAGATTGTTGACCTGCTCGCCGTGCTGCGCGTCCTGAGCGATCCCGGACGCTCCGACTCGATGCTCCGCATCCTCGCCGGGGCACGCTGGCGCATTGGCCCGGCGGACCTCATGGCACTGGCCGACTGGTCCAGGCATCTTGTCCGGGTGCGGGAACGCGCCATGAACGTCAGGGAGATCGCCGACGTGCACGGACCGGACGAAGGCGGTGCCGCCGTCGTCGAAACGGACCTGGCGGAAGCCGGCAGCCTGGTCGAGGCGGTGGATTACCTGCCGAAGCCCGGCTGGACCTCCAGTGCCGGCCGCACGCTTACTCCGGAAGGACTCACCCGTCTGAACCTGCTCCGCGATGAGCTGCGGGAACTGCGCGCGTACGTGGGGGAGGACCTTACGACGCTCATGGGCGAAGTGGAGCGGCGCATCCTCCTGGACATCGAGGTTGCGGCCAAACCAGGCATCACGATTCACGAATCCCGGCGGAACCTCGACGCGTTCATTGACGCCGCGGCGACGTTCAGCGCCTCGGCAGACCGCGTGGACCTTGCGGCGTTCCTGGCCTGGCTGGAAGTTGCGGACGAAGAAGAGAACGGACTCCCCGTCACCGCGCTGGAAACCTCGCGCGAAGCTGTACAGCTGCTGACCGTCCATGCCTCCAAGGGCCTGGAATGGGATGTGGTTGCTGTGCCGGGCCTTTCGGAAGGCCAGTTCCCGAATGACAAGGACTCACGCTGGAGCAGCGGCAACGCTGCTGTTCCCTGGAACCTGCGCGGTGACGGTCCGGACCTGCCGCAGTGGGACTGGGAACAGCCGGACCAAAAGTCGTGGCTGGACGCAGAGAAGCTCTTCGCGGACGATGCCCGCGCCCATGCGGAGCGTGAGGAGCGGCGCCTCGCCTACGTGGCGTTCACCCGGGCGAAAGACATTCTTTTCTGCACCTCAAGTGCCTGGGGCGGCGGGCGGAGCAAACCCACCGAGGCGTCGCGCTACCAGCTTGAACTGTACGAGCTGGGCAAGTCCGGCGCCCCCGGATTCCATCTGCTTTCCTGGCTCGAGCCTGAAGACCAGGGGGATGAAAACCCCGCGAACGCAGTTGCGGAACGCGCAAGCTGGCCCAAGGACCCGCTGCCGGCCCAGCGGCGGACAGCGATGGAAGCGGCTGCCGCGGCGGTCCTCGCAGCAGCTGAGGCCCCTGCGCAGACGGCTCTCGAACCGGATGGCGCCCCTGCCGAAGAACGGGCTCGTGCCGAAACTGAAGAAGCTGACAGCGTCTTCGAACCCCGGCGCTGGGGAAGGGACGTTGAGCTTGTCCTGGCCCGGCACCATGCTCCGGAAGAGGTCATGGACGTTGAACTTCCCGCCCATATATCGGCCTCGATGCTGGTGGACCTGCAGGATGACCCCGAAGCCGTCACACGGCAGCTGCGACGTCCGGTACCGCGTGAACCTGGAATGGCGGCACGGAAGGGAACCGCGTTCCACGCCTGGATCGAGAAGTACTTCGGCCGCAGCGGCATGCTCGACATCGACGAGTATCCGGGCACAGCCGATGCCTACGTTGACGAGGCATACCAGCTCGAAGACATGGTCGCCACCTTCGAGGCATCCGAATGGGCGTCCCGGACCCCGGCCTATATTGAAGTTCCCGTCGAAACGCGGGTGAATTCAGTGGTGGTCCGGGGACGGATCGACGCCGTCTTCCAGGACGAGGACGGCGGCTGGGACCTCATCGACTGGAAGACCGGCGCTCCGCCTTCCCGGGAGAAGCTCGCGGTCCGCTCCGTGCAGCTGGCGGTCTACCGGCTGGCCTGGTCCAGGCTGAAGGGCGTTCCCCTGGATCAGGTGCGGGCAGCGTTCTACTACGTCTCCGCGGATAAGGTCATCCGCCCCCACAACCTGCTGGGGGAAGCCGAGCTTGAGAAGATCATCATCGACTCCGCCGGGCAGGGACCAGCCTGATACATTTCAGTGCCGCCGTCCGGCAAAGACGGCGGCACTGAAATGTGTTGTCGGAAACGTGCCTAGGGAGTGGCCCGGCGGAGTGTTCCATAGGAGCCCGCTGCCAGGACAACCCCGGCGAGAAGCAGCCATCCGGTGAGGGCGAGCGGCGTGAGCTGGACGAACCAGGCGCCCACGGCCGGCCAGGAATCCGTCCACGTGGCCGCAGCCACTCCGCCGAGAATGAGAAGACCGAAGGCCGTCAGGGACGCTACCAGGCCAAGAACCCGCCAGCGCTGGTACACGGTAGCGAACCAGAACCCGAACATGAACAGCAGGATTGTGAGGGCGAAGTAGAGCAGGATCTGCGCGTACCAGGGCGATTCAGCGATCCAGGGGAGGGCGAAGATATGCCCGTCCACACCCCAGCCGTTGGTAGCCTGCTCCGCCAGGCCCAGCAGCCAGTAAATGACGCCCACGGCCATCGACAGTGCGGAGTACAACCCCAGCGTCCCCAGGTAAAACGAACGGCGGCTCACGCTCATTGCCTGTGAGAACGGGAAAGCCAGCATCATCGACTGCACTCCGATGGCGAGAAAGTACCACATCAGCGCCTGGCCGGAGAAAGCGAGCCGGGTGGCGCCGTCGTCATTCGGAATGACGGCCAGGATGGCCAGGGCCAGCCCGGTGGAGGCCACGAGCACAATCGCCGGGACGCCGAGATAGATCCATTTGTTCACCATCTGCATGCGGGCAACGGCCCAGGCGCGGTTCATCGTGCCACCTCCACGCTCGTGTCCGCCGCGGCGGGGGAGCCGTAGTGTTCGTTGGCTTTGAGCGTGCGGCGGATGATGAGCTGCTGCAGCGAGACCGGAGCAAGTTCCAGTCCCAGGGACTGTGCCCTCGCCCTGTCACCGGCAGACAGCGGTGCGTCAACTGTGACCGAGGCCAGTGCCCCAAGTCCCTCCCGGTGCAGGACGGGACGTCCGGCAACGAACTCCTCGACCGTGGCCGATTTGCCGGCTACCGCGAAGGCGGAACCCGTGATCGCGTCCACCTCGTCGTCCATCACGATGCGGCCGCGGTCAATGACGATGACGTGCTCCAGGAGGTTCGCCACCTCATCGATCAGGTGGGAGGAGAGGATGATCGTGCGGGGATGGTCCGCGAAGTCGGTGAGGAGACGATCGTAGAAGAGCTGCCGCGCGACGGCGTCGAGTCCCAGGTACGGTTCATCGAAGAACGTCAGTTCGGCCCGCGAGGCCAGTCCAATGATCACGCCTACGGCGGACAGCTGTCCGCGGGAGAGCTTCTTGATCCGGTGCTTTTTCGGCTGGGGGAGCTGGAAGTCTTCCAGCAGCGTTTGCGCCAAGCCGGCGTCCCAGTTCGGGAAGAAGAGGGAGGCCGCGTCGAGGGCGTTGCGGATCGTGAAGTCGTCGGGGTATTTCTGCGACTCCCGCACGAAGCACAGCCGGGAGAGGATGTGCTCGTTCTCGAACGGATTTCCGCCGAACACCCGCACCTTCCCGGAACTGGCGAATCCCTGGGCGGTGAGGATGGACATCAGGGTGGTCTTCCCCGCCCCGTTGCGGCCCAGTAGTCCGTAAATGCGGTTTGGCGCGATGTCGAGATTGACGTCGTCAAGCGCCAGCTGGTCCTTATAGCGGCGTGTTAGCCCGCGGGTTTCTATGACGTTCATGGTGCCGGGGTCCCTTCGTGTTCAGCGGCACTGCGTTGGATAAGGGTGGTGAGCTCCTCCATGCCGATCCCGAGTTTCCGGGCCTCGCGGTGGAGGGGCTGGACGTACTGGCGGTAGAACTGTTCCTGCCGCTTGGCCAGGACAGACTCCCGGGCTCCTGGCGCTACGAACATTCCGATGCCGCGGCGCTTGTAGAGCAGTCCTTCATCAACCAGCAGGTTCACACCCTTGGCAGCCGTCGCCGGATTGATCCGGTAGAACGCCGCGAACTCATTGGTCGAGGGCACCTGTCCCTCCTCGGGTAGGACGCCGTCGAGGATGTCCCCTTCGATACGTTCGGCGATCTGCTGGAAGATCGGCTTGCTGTCATCGATCACTGAATCCTGCTCACCTTCGCTGGTTCATTACTTGACTAACTAACCACATAACGTGGGGGCGGTCAAGCATTTCTCTGTCAGTTCCCGCGCATGAAAAAACCCGCCTGCACTGGCAGCCGGGTTTTTCGCGGAGAGGAGCGGGAGCCCGCTCTACGCTGCTAGTGTGTCTTGGCGTCCTTGGCGTCCTTGGCGTCCTTGGCGTCCTTGGCGTCCTTGGCGTCTGCGGTCACTGAGCTGACCTGCTTGCGGTCCGCTTCCGCGTCGGTGGGTGTGCCGGGGATGACCAGCGGAATCGCCGAAGTAGCCGGTTCCGTGTCCGCAGCGTCACTGCCGGTGCCGGAAGATGGCGGACCAGCGGCATCCCTCTGGTCGCCTGCTTCGGCGCTGCCGGTGTCCTTGGCCGACACCGCGGAATCGAGCGGGTCCTGGGCCGGAGCTTCAGCCTCTTTCGGTTCCGGCTCCGGGATGGGAGCAACGCTTACTTTCCCGCTTCCACCGCTGCCTGGGCCTGACGGGCCTGAGACGCCGGCCGGGCCCGGAACGGCGGCCGTTGAACCTGCAGCCGGGCTGGGGGCCGGGGCGGCCGAAGGTGCCGCGGAAAGGGCTGCAGCCTCCGCCTCAGCCGCCTCCTGGTCGAGGATGTCCGCCTCCAGGGTGGCCAGCATCTCCTCGGCTTCTTCGATCATGGACTGGTTCTCGGCGGCGATGCCACGCACCAGCCACTGGGCCAGCGCGAACTCCGCGGACAGGGCAGCCCTCCGGATCAGGTGCGGATCGACGGCGTCGGGCCTGGCCTCGACGTACGCGTTGTGGACGGTGTCCGTGAAATCTGAGTTGTTCGCTGCGACCAGCCATGCGAAATCATCGGCAGGATCGCCGATCCGAAGGTCGGTCCAGCCGTTCACCGCGCTGACCCGTCCTCCCGAGACCAGCAGGTTGTCCTCGTGCAGGTCTCCGTGAACCACGGTGGGGCTGAAGCGCCACAGGGCCACGTCTTCCAGGGCATGCTCCCAGCGGCGAAGCAGGCTGGCCGGGATCTTGCCCGTCGTTGCCGCCTGGTCCAGTTCATTGAGCTTGCGCTGCCGGAACTCGTTGGCGGTGTAGCTGGGCAGGTCCGCGTTGTTCACCAGGGACTGCGGCAGGGCATGGATTGCAGCCATGGTGCGGCCAATGTCAGCAGCCAGTTCGGCGCCGCCGCCGGCAAGTTCGTCTATGTCCCGGGTAGAGCCCGGCAGGTGCGAATACACGAAAGTGCACAGCTGGCCCTGGCGGACGGTGCCCGCAACGTAGGGGAGGGCGAAGGGCAGTTCGGCCCGCACGCCAGGTACGAAGGCGCGCAGCACAAGCAGCTCGGTCTCCAGGCGCATGCTGGCTTCCACATGCTTGGGTGAACGCACCCGCCACTGCTTGCCGGCGTCGTCCACCAGGAGCGCGGAATCGAAATCCGCCGCGTCGTCGGGCGAACCGGCCACGCCGGTAAGCGCCAGCGCCGGTACGGCGGCGCTGGCCAGGGCTGCCAATTCCATGGGTGTGCGTTTCACACCTTCAACCGTAGGGGCAATGAGTTGGGAGTCACCCATAGGCACCCGGCGAGTCGGAAGAGCGTGAGGAAAAACTCAGGCGGGCGGTTCCGGTATCCACCGCCGGCGGACGGCTTTCGGATTGGGGTCCCCAAGTAAGTACGGTAGGGGTATGAGCAGCCCGTTACGCACGCCAGAGTCCCCGCAGCTTGGACGGCTGCCGCTTGCCCGGGGCGCCATCGACCGCGGCAGTGAGCGCAGGACCTCCAAGGACCTCTTCAGCGAGGTCCGGGCCCTTGAAACCACCCGTGTCCTGTACTTCTCCCGGGGCAAGGCCCTCGTCCGCGGCGAGGCCCTGGTGCTGGATCCCGTTGGGCCGGACGGGTTTGGCGAGGAACCGGTGTACCTTGGCCGCACCCTGGAGGACGGTTCGGTTCCCGCGGGTGCGGACATCGTTCTGGTGACCCTGGCCGAACCAGTGCCCGAAATGGAACGCGACGGCGCCCGGTGGGCAGGCCTGCGGGACGTCGCGGTCACCCTTGGCTCACTGGATGCGGGACTGTTCGTTGAGGCATGCGCCGTCGCCAACTGGCACGCCACCCACACCCACTGCCCGCGCTGCGGCGCCGCAACCCGGATGGAACAGGGCGGCTGGGTCCGCCGCTGCGTCGAGGACGGCAGCCAGCACTTTCCGCGCACGGACCCCGCCATCATCGTGGCGGTAACGGATCCCGCGGACAGGATCCTCCTAGGCCGTGCTGCGGCCTGGCCCGGCAACCGCTATTCCACCCTCGCAGGCTTCGTCGAACCGGGGGAGTCACTGGAGGCAGCAGTCATCCGCGAGGTAGCGGAGGAGTCTGCCGTCACAGCGAGGGATCCGCAGTACCTGGGTTCCCAGCCCTGGCCGTTCCCGTGTTCGCTGATGCTGGGATTCTGCGCCGAGGCCGACGGCACCGAACCGCAGGCCGACGGCATCGAAATGGCAGACGTCCGCTGGTTCACGCGGAAGGAACTCACCGATGCCGTGGCGGCCGGGGAAATTGGCATACCGTCCTCCATCTCGATAGCCCGGAACCTGATCGACCGCTGGTACGGCGGGCCCGTTCCGGAGCCGGAGGCCGGGCAGTGACCGCAGACACGCTTGAAGCCCGCATCCTTGCAGGCCTTGATGATGAGCAGCGCGAAGTTGCCACATCACTCACCGGACCGCTGTGTGTCCTAGCCGGTGCCGGCACCGGCAAGACCCGGGCCATCACGCACCGTATGGCCTACGGCGTCCATTCCGGCCTCTACAAGCCCCAGCAGGTGCTGGCCGTTACCTTCACTGCCCGCGCGGCGGCGGAGATGCGCACCCGCCTGCGGGACCTTGGTGCCGGTGGAGTGCAGGCCAAGACCTTCCACGCGGCGGCCCTGAAGCAGCTGCAGTACTTCTGGCCGCAGACGGTGGGCGGTCCGCTGCCGGGGCTGCTGGACCACAAGGCCCAGCTCATCGCCGAGGCCGCACGGCGCCTCCGTCTCTCCACTGACCGCGCGGCTATCCGTGACGTCGCGGCCGAAATCGAGTGGGCCAAGGTCTCAATGCTCACTCCTGACAGCTATGTCCGTGCCGCCGCCGGGAGGGATGCACCGGCAGGATTCGACCTCACTACCGTTTCACGCATCTTCCAGTCCTACGAGGACGTCAAGGTGGACCGCAATGTCATCGACTTCGAGGACGTGCTGCTGATCATCGTGGGCATCCTGCAGGAGGATGCGCGGGTAGCGGCCACTGTGCGGGACCAGTACCGGCACTTCGTGGTTGACGAGTACCAGGATGTGTCCCCCCTCCAGCAGCGGCTGCTTGACCTGTGGCTGGGGGAGCGCGACGAGCTCTGCGTCGTGGGCGATGCGAGCCAGACGATCTACTCCTTCACCGGGGCAACCTCGCGGCACCTGCTGGAGTTCACCCACCGCTTCCCGGGCGCCGACGTCGTCAAGCTGGTGCGCGACTACCGCTCCACCCCGCAGGTAGTGAATCTCGCGAACCGCATCCTGGCTGCCCGGACCGCCGAGGGCGAGCGCTCGCGGAACGCCCCGCCATGGCCGGAACCGCTGGAACTGATCGCCCAGCGCCCCGCCGGCCCCGAGCCCATGTTCACCGAGTGCGCGGATGACGAAGCCGAGGCGGCGTATGTTGCCGGGCGCATCCGCAAGCTGCTTGACGACGGCGTTGAAGCCAGCCAGATAGCCGTCCTGTTCCGCACGAACGGGCAGTCGGAAGCGTACGAACAGGCCCTGGCCAGTGCCGGCATTGGGTATCAGCTTCGGGGCGGAGAACGTTTCTTTGCCCGCCGCGAAGTCCGTGATGCCATGCTCCAGCTGCGCGCTGCGGCCCGCTCAGTGGGTACGGAACCCGTGCCGCAGCTTGTGCGGGATATCCTGGCCAACCTCGGCTACACGGCGGACCCGCCTGCCGGCGGAGGGGCAACCCGGGAGAAATGGGAATCGCTGGCAGCCCTCGTCGCGCTCGCTGACGAACTCCACGCCAACCGGACCCATGACCCGGACAGCATCTTCACCCTGGCTGACTTCACCGCCGAACTCGAGGAGCGGGCCGCGGCCCAGCACGCACCCAAGGTCCAGGGAGTGACCCTCGCCAGCCTGCATTCCGCCAAGGGCCTCGAATGGGACGCCGTGTTCCTGGTCGGCCTGAGCGAGGGCCTGATGCCGATTTCCTTTGCCGACACGCCTGAAGCCGTTGATGAGGAACGGCGGCTGCTGTATGTGGGCATCACGCGCGCACGGGTGCACCTCTCGCTCTCCTGGTCCACGGCACGCACGCCCGGCGGAAGGGCCAACCGCAAGCCATCCCGGTTCCTGGACGGACTGCGGCCGAACACAGCCCGCGATGCCGGTTCGGCGCGCCAGGCCCGGCCGTCCCGCAGGAAAGTCACCGGACCGGCCAAGTGCCGGGTCTGCGGAAGCCTGCTCACTTCCGGAGCGGAACGGAAAATGGGCCGCTGCGGGAACTGCCCGGCGACCTATGACGAAGCCACGTTTGAGGAACTGCGTGAGTGGCGGCGCGAAGCTGCCGCCGAGGCGGGAGTGCCGGCCTTTGTGGTGTTCACCGATGCGACCCTGGTGGCAATAGCCGAAGATAAGCCTCCAACGCTGAACCGCCTGGCGACGATCCCCGGGGTGGGGCCCTCGAAGCTGGAACGCTACGGCGAGGCAGTCCTGCAGGTGCTGGCCCGGAGTCCGCAGCTCTGACCGGATCTGCGGGCGCCTGCCTGACGGCAGGGGCTACTACGCCGCCGCCGACTGCAGCCTGCACCCGCAGCCTGGATGGAACCCGAGGGGTTCCAGTCCCACGTGTCCGTCGGCAGCGCGGAGCTGGAGTACCGCGGACCAGGTGACCGGCTGGGCGACGCCGTCGATGAAACCCAGCGCCTGCCCGGCCGCCGCAGCGGCAGCCAACGCCGCTGATGCCGTTTCCTCTCCGCCGGGACCTGCACCGTGAACCGGCTCCCGCGCATCCGGAGGCAGTGCTGCGGCCGACGCATACCAGCCCGGATCCGCGTCGCCCCGGTGCCGGTCCAGACAGCCCAGGCACGGCGTTGTTCCGGGAACCACCAGCGGCCCCACCTGATAGCCGTACTGCTGGACAGACACCGCCAGGTGCGGCTGCTCAAGCCTGTCCACGGGCAGAGCGTGCCGCGGCGCGGGCTGGTCCGATGCCAGGATGGTGAGATCTACTGCAGCCCGCGTACCGCTGTCCGGCCACGGGACCTGCAGCACGCGGACCGTGGGATCGATTCGGTAGAGCTGCCGCTTCACGGCCTGGTAACGCGTCATGCCAATGTCCGTCAGCGCAAACGCAGGGCCGACGTCGCCGGGGGAGACGACGCCCGGGTCGCCCAGGAACACAGTGCCTACTCCGGCGGCAGCCAGGATCCTTGCCGTGAGCGCCCCGCACCGGCCAAGGCCAAGCACCTCCACGACGGCGGCGCCGCGCAGGGCAAGCGGATCCAAAGCATCCCGGCCATAGACGGCGGAGAGGCGTTCGACGTCTGGCCGCAGCCGTTCCTCGCGCAGCGGAGGCAGGAGACGGCGCCTGCCGGGCTGGGCCAGGAGCACCGGAGCCAGCACCCGGAGTAGTTGTTCCTGCCGCTGTCCGTCCAGCCCGGCAGCTGCTCCGGCCGCCGTTTCCTCGCCGTCGGGCACTCCCTTTCGGAGGGCGTTGATAAAGGCGTGGTCCTCCACGGTCAGGCCGGCGAGCAGCAGGGCGCCTTCGCCGAGTCCAAACTGCCGGCGGTCAGGACCGAGGTCCAGGACGTAAATGCCCGGGTTGATCCGCATACCGGTCTCCTTCGGTCAGGGATGTGCGTGTACCGGGGCACCATGTAAGCACGCACAGGACAGGTGCGAGGGAGTTATCCACAGGTTTCGAGGGGGAGCCGGGGAGAATAATGTGGACGTATGCCTTCTCCGTCCGTACCCGCCACCACCCCCGCGGGCTTGCCCATTGAAGTCCGGCGTTCGGCACGCCGGAAAAGGACGGTGAACGCCGTGTTCCGGGACGGTGTCGCGGTCGTCTCCATTCCCGCACACTTCACGAAGACACAGGAAGCGGAGTGGGTGCAGCGTATGGTGGACAGGCTGGAGACCCGCACCGCGGCGCCGCCGGCCGCCGATCAGGCAGAGGCTGGCTCAGGGCTGGTGGAGCGCGCCGAAGAGTTGTCCCGGCGCTATCTCAAGGGAGCCGCGCGGCCCGTATCCGTGCGCTGGGTGGGGAACCAGAACTCCCGCTGGGGCTCGGCCACCCCCGCGCGCGGGACTATTCGGCTGTCGGACAAGCTGATAGGCATGCCCGGATGGGTGGTGGACTACGTGCTGCTGCATGAGCTGGCACACCTGCTTGAGCCTTCCCACGGGCCCCGGTTCTGGCGCCTGCTCGAGTCCTACCCCCACACGGAGACAGCCAAGGCCTACCTGTCAGGCGCGGCCTACGCCAGTGCCCGGGGGCTCAAGGGGGACATGTCCGAAGGCTAGGCGGAAGGCCCGCTCTTTCCCGGGCCTTCCCCACCGGGCTCATCGTCGCCGGAGACTTCCCCGGTTTCCGGTTCGCTCCCGGCCGAATCGCCTGAACCGTCGGCACCGTCCGCCGGAGATTCATTGAAGCCTCCCTCGAGCAGGCGGCGCAGGGCGGCGTCGACGTCCGAATCCGATGCATCGAGCAGCTCCCGCCGCTTGCTGAAGCCAGCCGGATCATCGAGGTCCTCGGAAGTCGGCATGAGATCGGGGTGCTGCCAGATTGCCTCACGTCCGTCGATGCCGCGCTCTTCACGCAGGAGCGTCCAGAGCGCTGATGCATCACGCAGCCGGCGCGGCCGCAGTTCCAGGCCTACCAGGGACGCGAAGGTGTGCTCCGCCGGGCCGCCGCTGGCGCGGCGGCGGCGGATCATTTCCCGAAGGGCTTCCGCAGAGGGAAGGTTTGAAGTTGCCGCAGCGGTGACCTCGTCCACCCACCCCTCAACCAGGGCCAGTGCGGTTTCAAGCCGCTCTAGTGCTGCGTCCTGGGCCGGCGTGCGCTCGGGCTGGAAGACGCCGCCGGCCAGGGCCTCCTGGATCGACTCCGGATTGGCCGGATCGATGTCCCGGGCCACGTCTTCGATCTTGGACATGTCGATATGGATGCCGCGCGCGTAGGTCTCGATAATTCCGAACAGGTGCGGGGCAAGCCACGGTGCGTGGGCGAACAGCCGGGCGTGGGCTGCTTCGCGGACCGCAAGGTAGAGGCGCACCTCGGCGGCAGGGACATCGAGGCCCTCGCCGAACTCGGTCACATTGGAGGGGAGGAGCGCCATGGTGCCCTCCGCGAGAGGGAGGCCAATGTCTGTGGAGCTCAGCACCTCACGGGACAGTGCGCCCACCGCCTGGCCGAGCTGGATGCCGAACATTGCCCCGCCCATGTTGGCCAGCATGGAGGAAGCACCGCCCATCATGGACTTCATCTCTTCGGGCATCTGGGTGGTGATGGCATTGGACAGGGCCTGCGAAATGCTCACCGCCACGGGCTCGGTGAGCCGGCGCCAGGAATCCATGGTTGCCTCCACCCACTCGGCGCGGGACCATGCCCTGCCCAGACTGGTGGCTGAGGGAAAGTCGGTAACCGGATCAAGCCACATCTGGGCAACGTGGAGCGCTTCGTCCACCTCTTTTGCCTGCCCCGGCGTGACGGACGGATCTCCGCCTGCCGCCGCGACCCGCCGAGCGTTGTCCTTCGCCAGCTGCCAGTTGACCGGCCCTTCGGAGGGGGCGCTGAACATAGCCTGGACCTGCTGGAAGATCATGGCCATGGCATTGGGATCGGAAGGGAGACCTGCGGCCTTCGCCAGCTCCTGAGGATCAATGCCGCCGGCCTGCCCGCCGCCAAAGAGACGGGCGAGCATCTCGGACAGCGGATCCTGGGGAGTGTCCCCGTGGTCAGAGGGATTTGAGCTCATGGGTACCACCGGTCCTGTGGAAGTTCTAGTGCATCGTCAGCTGGTGGGTCACCGGCTGCATGGATTCCCACGTTACCGGGCCGGGCGGGGCACTGTCCCGCATTCGCCGGATCCGTTCGCTGTTGGCAAAGGAGCACGTGGAAGAATGGTCAAAGACATCGTGCAGGGCCGGGCTCACCCGGGCGTTCCACGGCGTTGAAGATCTTCCACAACCCGGCGCCGGGCCGGGGCCCGGCCAGGCGCCGCAGGAAAGGACAGCCGATTGCGTTCCCCGAACGATGAATCCTCCGCTGGAATCGAGCCGGAGGGTGCAGCCGGCGGTATGCCCGCCGCCGCGCCCGCGTGGTCTGCACGGCGGTCGCCGCGCAGACGCGCGCTGCTGATCGCCGGGGGGACCTCACTGGTCCTGGGCGCTGCCGGGCTGGTTATTCCTGCTCCCTACGTCGTGGAGTCGCCCGGCCCCACTTTCAACACCATTGGGGAAATCGGCGACAGCCCGCTCATCACCATTGACGGCGAGCAGACCTACCCGACGGCGGGCGAGCTTGCGCTGACCACCGTCTATGTCTCGGGCGGCCCCAACGGTGCCGTGAACATGGGCGAGGTAGTCGCGTCCTGGCTTAATCCCGAGGACGCGGTGCTGCCGGTGGATTTCGTTTACCCTCCCGGAACCACCCGCGGAGAAATCCAGGAAGGAAACGCCGCGGCCATGACGTCCTCACAGGAGTCAGCCGTGGCTGCTGCACTGGACCAGCTGGAGGTTCCATTCACCGAGCAGCTTTCCGTTGCCGGCATCATGGAAGATTCCCCCGCGGAGGGGATCCTGGAGACAGGGGACATTCTCCTGTCCGTTGACGGCACCGACGTGACCAGCGTCGAGTCCCTGCGCGAATCCCTGAACGACACGGAAGGCTCGCCGGCCCGGATTACGGTACGGAGGAACGGAACGGAACAGACTCTGGAGGTCACGCCGACGCTGGGGGAGAACGGCACCTATCAGGTGGGCGCTTACCTGAGCATCGATTACACCTTCCCGTTCGACGTCGCCATCGCCCTCGAAAACGTCGGCGGTGCCTCCGCCGGAATGATGTTTGCCCTGGGGATTATCGACAAGCTGACTCCGGGTGAACTGACGCAGGGACGGAACTTTGCCGGCACCGGCACCATCGACGCGGACGGGCAAGTGGGTCCGATCGGCGGCATCGAACAGAAAATGGTGGGTGCCGCAGACTCCGGTGCCGAGTTCTTCCTGGCACCCAGGGCCAACTGCGACGACGTCGCGGGAAACATCCCGGAGGGGCTGGAGGTAGTCAGCGTCGAGACGCTCGAGCAGGCCCTCACTGCCGTGCAGACTCTTGCCGCGGGCAACGGTGCCGGCGGGCTGGAGAGCTGCACGGACGCCGGCTGAAGCGCCGTATCGAATCACGATCCTAATAAGGTTCGTTCGCAGGTGCCTCATAAGTGGCAGTGCGCGGGATTAACAGGGCAGAATAAGGAACCACGGCAAGAAACGGGCAGGCCGTCGGACACAGGGGTCGTTAGTTGCTTTGATACCGAGGCAGCAGATCCGAACTCGCCGAGCTGTCGCAGGTGCCGTGAGCCGACGTACCGAACGATGAGGTAACTGTGACTTCCGGACCAAATGGCCCATTCTCCCGACCAAGCCCCAGCACCACCCGTCGGCGGCGCAGCCCGCTGATTGCCACCCTGATCGTCGTCGCCGTACTGGTGATCGGGTTTGTCTACTTCTCCCAGGTTTACGCTGATGTGCTCTGGTACAACCAGCTTGGCTTCCTTGAAGTGTTCGTCAAGGAAAACCTGACCCGGATCGCCCTCTTTGCGGCGGCTTTCGTGGTCATGTCCGTCTGCGTTTACTTCAGCATTCGCGCCGCTTACTCGTCCCGGCCGATCTACGCCCCGGACAGCGCGCTGCAGGACAACCTGAACCGCTACCAGGCCCAGCTTGAGCCCGTCCGCAAGCTCCTGATGATCGGCATTCCGGTTGTGGTCGGCGGATTCGCCGGCACGGCGGCAATGGCCATGTGGGAACAGGCACTGCTGTTCTTTAACCGCAAGGACTTCGGGCAGACTGACCCCGAGTTCAACATGGACTACAGCTTCTATCTCAACACCCTGCCGTTTATCGGCTTTATTGTGGGCTTCCTGATTTCCGTCGTTGTCATTAGCGGCATCGCCGGGCTCCTGACCCATTACCTCTACGGCGGCATCCGTCTCGAGGAGAAGGGCGTCTTCGTCAGCCGCCCGGCACGCATCCACATTGCCGTCATTGCCGCTTCCTTCCTGCTGCTGCAGGCGGTGAACTTCTGGCTCGACCGCTACAACACGCTCCTGAGCACCTCGGGTTCCTGGACGGGCGCGCTGTATACGGATGTCAACGCCGTAATCCCGACAAAAGCCATCCTCGCCGTTGCCTCGGTGATCGTGGCGCTGCTGTTCATTCTCTCCGCGATCATCGGCCGCTGGCGCCTGCCCATTATCGGTACGGCCATGCTGGTCATCACGGCCATCGTTGCCGGCGGCGTGTACCCCTGGATCGTCCAGCGCTACCAGGTCATTCCGTCTGAGCAGACGCTTGAGCGCGAATACATCCAGCGCAACATCGACATGACCCGCGAAGCATACGGACTGGCCGACACCGAAGTGATGGACTACGACGCAACGGTCGACGCCAACGCGGGCGCTCTGGCGGCCGACGCCGGAACCACTGCGAACATCCGTCTGCTGGACCCCAACGTCGTTTCGGACGCATTCGGCCAGCTCCAGCAGTTCCGCCAGTACTACCAGTTCCCCGAAACACTGAACGTTGACCGCTACGACGTGGAGGGCGATGTTCAGGACACCGTCATTGCCGTTCGTGAGCTGAACATCAACGGCGTTCCGGACGGCTGGGTGAACGAGCACGTCCTGTACACCCACGGCTATGGCGTGGTCGCGGCCCGCGGCTCTACGGTGCAGGCTGACGGCAAGCCCAGCTTCATGGAATCCGGCATCCCCTCCACGGGTGTGCTGGGTGACTACGAGCCCAGGGTGTACTTTGGCGAGTCGTCCCCTGACTATTCCGTAGTTGGTGCTCCCGAAGGCTCTGCTCCGGTGGAAATCGACCGGCCGCAGACCGGCAACGCGGAGGACGACACCCAGACCACCTTCTCCGGTGACGGCGGACCCAGCGTAGGCAACCTCTTCAACCAGCTCGTCTACGCGATAAAGTTCCAGTCCACGGAACTGCTGCTCTCGGACTTCGTCAACGAAGACTCCCAGATCCTTTACGATCGTGATCCCCGCGAACGCGTCGAGAAGGTAGCTCCGTACCTGACGGTGGACGGAAACGCCTACCCGGCCGTTGTTGACGGCCGCGTGAAGTGGATCGTCGACGGCTACACCACCAGCCGCTATTTCCCGTACTCCACCCAGCAGGAGCTTGCTTCGGCAACCACCGACTCCCTGACCGGGGGCGCCTCCGCCGCGCTGCCGGCGGACCGGGTGAACTACATCCGCAACGCCGTGAAGGCGACCGTGGATGCCTACGACGGGTCGGTCACCCTCTATGCCTGGGATGACGAGGATCCGCTGCTGAAGGCGTGGCAGGATGTCTTCCCGTCCACCCTGAAGCCGTACAGCGACATGTCTGCGGACCTGATGGCGCACGTGCGCTACCCGGAGGACCAGTTCAAGGTCCAGCGGGAGCTCATGGGCCGCTACCATGTCACCGATGCCGAGTCCTTCTACAAGAACGACGACGCGTGGTCCGTTCCGTCCGACCCGACCCGGACAAACTCCGACGTCAAGCAGCCGCCGTACTACCTCTCGCTGCAGATGCCGGGGCAGGACAGCCCGGCGTTCTCGCTGACGACGCCGTTTATACCTTTTGTCAGCCAGAACGGTGAAGCCCGGAACGTGTTGTACGGCTTCCTCGCAGCTGATGCGGACGCCGGAACCGGTACCGACGGCGAGAAAGCCGAGTCGTACGGGAAGCTGCGGCTGCTTGAGCTGCCGACAGACACGGCGGTGCCCGGCCCCGGTCAGGCACAGAACCGGTTCAACTCGGATCCGACGGTCTCAAATGCGCTGAACCTGCTGCGCCAGGGTGCCTCCGAGGTCATCAACGGCAACCTGCTCAGCCTGCCTGTGGGAGGCGGCATGCTTTACGTGCAGCCCGTCTATGTCCAGTCTTCCGGAGCCTCCTCCTACCCGACGCTGCAGCGCGTGCTGGTGAACTTCGGTGAAAAGGTCGGCTTCGCTCCGACCTTGGACGAAGCACTCGACCAGGTCTTCGGCGGCGACTCCGGAGCCGTTACCGGCGACCAGGGGAACGTCGGGAACACCCCGGCTGACGGCACCACCCCGGCGCCGTCGGAGACTACGGCCCAGGCCGATCTGGAAACTGCACTTTCCGACGCCGGCGCAGCCATCCAGGAGGGTCAGGAAGCACTGGCCAGCGGCGACTTCGCAGCCTATGGTGCGGCGCAGGACAAGCTGAATGCGGCAATCCAGCGTGCCATCGCGGCACAGGACCGGATTGCCGGTGCTGCAGCCGGTGCCGCTGACGGCTCCGCCGACTCCGGCAGCGAGTCTGGCGGGGACAGCTCCGGAGAGTAACCTGCATGAGTTGCGGCTCCTCCCCGCGGACGGTAGAGTGGATACCGCGCCGCGGGGTGGAGCAGTTCGGTAGCTCGCTGGGCTCATAACCCAGAGGTCGCAAGTTCAAATCTTGCCCCCGCAACCAAGAAAGAATCCCCATCCGGATAACCGGATGGGGATTCTTTTTGTGCAGGAACGTCTGTGGACATCTGCGAACCTGCCCCCGGCTCTTAGACTCTCGGTATGAATGCCCGCCGTCGCCCGGGGCCACATGGCAGCTACCGGCCTGATCCGAAGGGCGATCCGGGCCGCCGTGAGACTGCGCTGCAAAAGGTGGACCGGAACTGGGCTGACCTCCTGCAGGAGCTGCGCGTGCTTCAGACCGGGATCCAGATCCTGACGGGCTTCCTGCTGACCCTGCCCTTCCAGCAGCGGTTTGCTGAGCTGTCGCCGGTGCAGGTGGGGATCTACCTGTCCCTGGTGGTGTTGTCCGTGCTCGTTACCGCGGTCCTGATGTCCACGGTCGTGATGCACCGTTCATTCTTCCACCGCCGCATCAAGTATCAGCTGGTACGCAACAGCGACCTCGTGCTCCGCTGGACCCTCCTCCTTGTGGCCCTGATCCTGATTGGCACACTGGCTCTGGTATTCGACGTCGTCCTCGGCGGGGCGGCTGCCGGTGCTGCCGCCGCGGTTGCGGTCGTGGTCCTGGTTCTGCTGTGGCTTGTGCTGCCCCGTGTCAGCAGAAGCCGGGCACTGCGCCGGCAACGGCATTGAGGGCACCGGAAACTCCGCAGGCCGGTGCCCGCTGCGGGTACACCGGCCTGCGGCCGAAAGGCTGGGCGGGACTAGTTCTGCTCGATAGCCGACTGGTTGCCGGCAGATGCCTTCAGTGCGGCAAGGCGGGCTTCCACCTCGGTCTGCTCACCGAGGTCCTCGAGGGACTCGAACTGCGCATCGAGGCTGGAAGCAGCCAGCTCGTTGGCGCCCCGGACCCGGGCCTCCTCGCGGCGGATCTTCTCCTCGAAGCGGCCTACTTCGGAGGTGGGATCCATGACATCGATGCTCTTGATCGCATCGTGCATCTGGTTCTGCGCGGCCGCATTGCGGGAACGGGCAATGAGCTCGTTTCGCTTGGACTGCAGCTGCTGGAGCTTGTCCTTCATCTGGTTCAGCCCGGTCTTGAGCCGCTCGACGATTTCTTCCTGGGAAGCGATGGTCGGCTCGGCTCCGCGTGCTTCGTTCTCCGAAGCCATCTGTCGCTGGATGGCGACCTTGGCCAGGTTGTCGAACTTCTCCGCGTCAGTAGTATTGCCGCTGGCCCGGAATTCGTCTGCCTTGCGGGAAGCCGCAAGCGCCTTGTTGCCCCAGCTGCGGGCATTCTCCAGGTCCTCGTTGTAGTCGTCCTGGAGCATGCGCAGGTTGCCGATGGTCTGGGCGACGGCGCTTTCGGCCTCGGCGATGTTGTTGCTGTAGTCGCGGACCATCTGGTCAAGCATCTTCTGGGGGTCTTCCGCCTGGTCCAGAAGCGCGTTGATGTTGGCCTTGGCCAGTTGGGCGATCCGCCCGAATATGGACTGCTTTACCATCTGTCTGCCTTTCGCAATTGTTCACGCAGTGCGTGGTTGTGCTGTTGCCAGCCTGTCAAATTCCGTGTCCGGCGGTAACCCGTCCCGGGAAATCCCGCCGGGGGTCCGGGTCTAGAAGTTCCCTCCCGAGGAGCCAAACCCGCCGCCTCCGCCGCCGAAGCCTCCGCCGCCGCCGAAGCCGCCGAAGCCTCCGCCACCCCAGCCTCCGCCGCCGCCGGAGCCGCCGCGCAGGATGGAGTCGATGAGGATTCCGCCGAGGATGGCCCCGCCGAGTCCGCTTCCGCCGCCCCGGCCGCCGTACATGCCTCCGCCGCCGCCCCAGCCGCCCATGCCGCCGAAGCCGTCTACGTCCTGCTGGGCCATTTGGGAGGCCTGTGCGGCCAGAGCGTTCGCCTGCTGGGCGTAGGCAAGTGCGCTCACGGGGTCAGATGACTGCAGTGCGATGGCCTGCTCCAGGTTGCGTTCGGCTTCCGCGAGCCGGGTGCGGGCCTCGCTGCCAACACCTCCGCGGCGGGCGCGGATGTAGTCGGACGTTCCGGCGATCTGCGCCTGTGCGGACATGATGGTGTGCTGGAGTGCGTCGCGAGCGCGGCGCTCCTGTTCCTGGCGGTCCCGCAGGCCTTCCAGGGAAGCGTCAAGCTGGGCATTGGCCGCTTCAAGCCGTCCCAGCAGGTCGACCGGGTCATATTTGCCGCCGCGCGCCGCGGCAACGGCCTCCAGCGCCTGCTCGACGCCGGCAATGGGTCCGGCGAGTGCCGGCTGGGCGCCGCCCTGGGAGAACGCCCGGGCCTGGGCCAGGTCCTGGCGCGCATCGGCCACGGCCCGGTCGAGTTCGGCTGCGGCCGAGTCAAGTCCGGTTCCGGTACGGTCAATGGCGTCCAGCAGGACATTCGCCTGGTGGACGCTTTCCTCGGCGGCACGGACGGCCAGGACGGCCGCCGAAGTATCTCCGGCCTGGAGTTTTTCCTGTGCAGTGTCTGCTGCGTTCTCCACGAAGGCCAGCCGCTCGCGGGCCTGGTCGATGTTGTCCCGCACCCTCACGAGCGCGGTGTCGCTGTAACGGGTTTCGAGTCCGTCCAGCGCCGCACGGGCGGAGTCCAGCCGGGCCGATGCGGCCCGGGCGGAGTCCCGGGCGGTCGCCAGGGCAGCCGGTGCGTTGCGTTCAAGTTCGCGCAGTGCGTCGAAGTCTTCCTTATGGGCCTGCAGGGAATCGTTGACGGCCTCGCACCGCCGGATGATGTCCTTGAGCCAGGTCCGCTGCTGCTCTTCGGTATCCGGGATTTCGTCATCGAGCTGCTGCTGCATCTTGAAGGACTCGCCCATGTGCGCCCGGGCAACGGCGAGGTCGTCGGTGAAGGTGGATACGGCGTCGTCCCCATACTGAGCGGCGGCGAACGCCAGTTCCTGCTCACTGGACTTGATGGCGTCGTCCGCGGCGACGAGCAGGCTCCCCGCGCGCTTGCGCAGGTCAGCCACGCTCATGGCATCCAGGGGATCCTTGGGCGCGGTCTGTTCCCTGCTGGCCACTGCGCGGCGTTTGCCGGATCGGCTGCGGACCAGCAGGAATACGGCGAAGGCCCCAACGAGCACCACGCCCGCGACCACGAACGCCGGCACCAGGCTGCTGCCGCTGCCGGTGGAGACTTCACCGCTTCCGCCGCCGGCAATGTCCTCCAGCGACTTGGCAGCATTGACTGCCGCTGCCGTCCAGTCCTGGGAGGTGATGTTCTGGTTGCCAAGCAGCGGATCCGTCGCGGCGTCGATCATGGCGTTGCGGCGTTGTTCGGTCAGGACGGACTGGTCCCCGGTGGCCACCTCGATCTTGCGTTCCTCAGTGGCGATGCTCAGAAGGGCCTCACGCGAGCCCATGCCCTTGGCGGTGACAACGTCCTGTGCCCAGGCGGCGGGATCCGCGGGATCAGTGAAGCTGTCAACGAACACCACGAAAAGCGTGTAGCCGGTGCTTTGCTGCACATCGCTGATGGCCTGCTGGACTTCCGCGGTGCCGCTGCCCAGGGAATCGTTGGTGTCCACGAGGTACTGGCCCGGAGGAATGGCGACCGGAGAATCGGCGTAGGCCGCCGACGGCGCGAACACCGCCAGGGCGCTCAAAGCCAGTACGGCTGCAAACCGTTTCGTCCTCAACCGCATAAATGAATCCTTAGTCTGTCCGTGCTGTCTGTGCGCTGCACGTGGGTAGGGTTTCCTGGCTGCCGGGCGGATATGGCTTTGATTCTATGGGTGCCCGCACTGCCAGTCCACCACGAAACCGTATCCCATGAGTCTGTACGTTTTCTCGGACTATTGCGGTTGACTAGGGCAGACGGAGACCCGGACGGCGAGGGGCGGGAAACGAAAGCGCATTCGGGAAATTCCCAGCAGACATTCAGAAAGCTCGCGCCTCGTGCACAGACTCCACTGCCATAGTGGATAGGTCGATACTTGTGGGTACACCGAATTTTCGAAAGGACGGCCCATATGAGTGAGCACCTTGGGGGCTCTGAAGGCCCGCAGCGGCCGTTGCCTCCCCGCCCGCCGGTCCCGCCGACGCAATCAGCTCCGGAGGGCGAAAGCCAGGCCGGCCCCGCAGCGGATACCACCCGCCTCCCTGCCGGCGGCCAGCACCCTGCGCCGGAAACCGCCGATCAGCACCCGGGGCCGGAAGCCAGCGGGCAGCACACTGCGCCGGAAGCCGGCGGGCCATGGACGGCGCAGCAGGGCCGGCGGCCGGAGTCCGCAGCCCGGGAAGCGGCGGCTTCCGGAGCTTTCAACACTGCCGGCTACAACAGCGCTGCCGGTCCGGCTCCGCAGACTCCGCCCGCTGCCCACCCGTCCGGATATGCCGGTTCCACCGGCGGTGGCTACGGTGGCTACGGTGGCTACGGGGGCCATTACGGCAGCCCGGGACCCCAGCAGCCCGCCGGCCGGCGACGCTACGGAACGGGAACGATCGTTACCGCCATGCTCATTGCCGGACTGCTGGGCGGAGGTGTGGCAGTGGCGGCGGACGCCGTCCTGGACGACGGCTCGCCCACTGCGGGAACCACCGGCCAGTCCAACACCGTCGTGGTCAATGACAAGGACAACGTCAACGCGATCACCGCTGCCGCCGTCAAGGCATCGCCCAGCGTCGTGACCATTGAAGTTGCCGGTTCGGGTTCCTCGGGCAGCGGATCCGGCATCATCCTGGATGACCAGGGGCATATCCTGACCAACACCCACGTGGTAACCCTCGGCGGCACTGTTGCGGACCCAAGCATCGAGGTCCAGACCGAGGACGGCAGGGTCCTCCCGGCTACCGTCGTCGGAACCGACCCGCTGTCGGACCTGGCCGTCATCAAGGTGGACGCGAACAACCTCACGCCTGCAACCCTCGGCGACTCGGACAACCTGAACGTAGGCGACTCCGTACTTGCCATCGGTGCTCCGCTTGGGCTAGCCGGAACCGTCACCGACGGCATTGTTTCAACACTGAACCGCACCATCAGCGTGCAGTCCTCGGCAGCACCTGACTCCAACACCGATTCAGCGCCGGAGGATGACGGTTTTGGGTTCCGGTTTGCCCCGCCGGACGGTTCTTCCCAGAACCAGAGTTCGGCGTCCAACTCGATCTACCTGAATGTGATCCAGACCGACGCAGCGATCAACCACGGCAACTCCGGCGGTGCGCTGGTCAACACCGACGGCGAGGTCATCGGCGTGAACGTGGCCATCGCGTCAGCGTCGTCCGGATCCAGCGGTGAGGACAGCGGCAGCATCGGCGTCGGCTTCGCTGTTCCGGCGAGCTACGCCCAGCGCGTTGCCGACGAGATCATTTCCGACGGATCCGCTTCGCACGGATTCCTCGGCGTCTCGGTGACCCCGGCGACCGGGTCCGGGTCCTCATCCTTCACCATCGGAGCGCAGGTCGCGGACAACCCGGCCAGCGGCACGCCGGCAGCGCGTGCCGGACTGCAGAAGGGCGACGTCGTTACGTCCGTGGACGGAATCCCGATCACGGATGCCCAGTCCCTTACCGCGGCCATCCGCATGCAGGCCGCCGGGTCAAAGGTAAAGATCGACTACGTGCGGGACGGGAAGAGCCAGAGCACCGACGCAACCCTGGGAGATTCAGCAGAACAGTAGCCATAGACCGGCATTCCAAGGTTCCGCCCCGCCTGCCGTCCGGCCGGCGGGGCGGAACCGTTGTCGCGGACGGCCCGGGGATGCGGCCGGCATCAATTCGCACCGGAACGTTCGAGGCCGGGGGCCGCGTGTGATTAGCTTAAAGCTGTCGCCGCCGACGGGCGGGGGATGCCGGAAAGCACACCGGCGCAATCTTCCTACAGGAAAGGCCGGAATGCAGGAGTCAGCCAACAGGCCGCTTAACATTGTTGTTTTGGTGAAGCACGTCCCGGACACCCAGTTTGACCGCCGTCTCGACGGACCGGACCACACCCTGGACCGTTCCGAGAGCATCCTCTCCGAACTTGACGAGTACGCGCTCGAAGCCGCTCTGCAGCTGGCGGAGGAACGCGGGGGAGACAAGGGCGGAAACTCCGTGACGGCCCTCACCATGGGCCCCTTGGCCGCAGGCAACGCCGTGAAGAAGTCGCTGCAGATTGGTGCCTACAAGGGCGTGCACCTCTCCGACGAAGCGCTGGAAGGGTCCGACGCCGCTGCCACCTCGCTGGCACTGGCCGCCGCAGTCCGGCACCTGGAGGCAACCCAGGGCCCGGTGGACCTGGTCATTACCGGCATGGCCTCCACCGACGGCGAAACGTCGCTGGTTCCCGCGCAGCTCGCTGAGCGTCTCGGCTTCGCCCAGGTGACTTTCGCATCGGAGCTGGAGACCGTGGCCGGCGATGCAGGCCCCGTACTGCGCGCACGGCGCGACGGCGATTCGTATTCCGAGGTCATCGAGGCTCCGCTGCCGGCAGTCGTCTCCGTCACCGACCAGGCGAACGAACCGCGCTATCCAAACTTCCGCGGCATCATGGCCGCCAAGAAGAAGCCGGTCACCGTCCTCTCTCTGCAGGACGTCGGCCTTGATTCGGCGCAGGTGGGCAAGGAGGGCTCCTGGACGTCCGTGGCGGCTTCCGCGCCGCGGCCCGCACGCGGCGCCGGCACCGTCATCACGGATGACGGAAACGCCGGCATCAAGCTGGTGGACTACCTCGCTTCCCAGAAACTCATCTAGCACGTCCCACACGGCGCTGCCGCGCCCGCACATCTAGGAGAGCGCCCCATGGGCTCCGTACTGGTATTTATCGATGTTCCTTCCCTGACCCTTCCCCGTGCCGGCCGGGAACTGCTGGCCATCGCTTCCTCGATCGGCAGTGCCGAAGTAGCCGTTCCCCGCCCGCTGGACGACGACGCCGCCGCGGCGCTGGGTGCCTGCGGCGTCACCCGCATCTACGAACCCGCCCAGGAACTGCCGGACGTCCTGGTCGCGGCCAAGGCTGCCTTCCTCGCCGAAGCCGTCCGTGCCGCGAATCCCGATGCCGTGCTGCTGGGCAATTCATTCGAGGACCGGGAAGTGGCGGCCAGGGTCGGCATCAAGCTCGGTTCCGGAGTCATTACCGATGCCGTGGCCGTGGCTCCGGACCTGTCTGTGACCAAGTCCGTCCTCGCCGGTTCCTACACCTCCACCTGCCGGGTGCAGACCGGAACCCCGATCATCACGGTCAAGGCCAACTCCGTGGAGCCCGCCGAACCCGGCGACGGCGCCGCTCCGGAGCGCAGCCTGGTGGCCGTTCCGGAAGCCGGCCCGGCCGCCGCCGTGGCCGAGCGTTCCGAAAAGCGGGTCAGCGGGCGTCCCGAACTCTCCGAAGCCAGGGTCATCGTGGCCGGCGGGCGCGGCGTGGACGGCGACTTTGGTCCGGTGGAAGAACTCGCGGACGTGCTTGGGGGAGCCGTCGGGGCATCCCGCGCGGCAACCGATGCGGGTTGGATCGAGCACTCGGCGCAGGTTGGCCAGACCGGCAAGACCGTCTCGCCGCAGCTCTACATCTCCGCCGGCATCTCCGGTGCCATCCAGCAGAAAGCCGGCATGCAGACCGCCAAAGTGATCGTGGCCGTGAACAAGGACCCGGACGCGCCGGTCTTCGAGATCGCGGACTTCGGCATCGTGGGCGACTTGGCCACCGTGCTGCCGCAGGCCGCCGAAGAAATCCGGAAGCGGCGCGCGTGAGCGGTTTCCCCGGCTCCGCGCCCGGACGCGTCCTGGCGTTCGCGGCGCACCCGGACGACATCGACTTCGGTGCTGCCGGCACCCTGGCCAAATGGGCGGAACAGGGGGCCGAAATCTCCTACTGCATTATGACGTCGGGAGATGCCGGCGGCTTTGAAACCGGCGGCAGGGAGGACATTATTGCCCGGCGCAACGCGGAGCAGCGTGCTGCGGCAGATGTTGTGGGCGCAGGCGAGATCCACTTCCTGGGCGAGCGGGACGGGTTCCTGGCGGTGAACCACGAGGTAGTGGGCAAAGCAGTGGAGCTGATCCGCCGGGTGCGTCCCGATGTCGTTCTTTCGATGCACCCGGAACGCAACTGGTCCCGGATCCAGGCCAGCCACCCGGACCACCTGGCGTGTGGGGAGATCGTTACCCGTGCCGTGTACCCGGCGGCGGAGAATCCTTTTGCCTATCCGGAGCTGGAAGAAGGCGGACTGCACGCCTGGAAGGTGCCGTGGCTGGTTTTCTACGGCGCTCCGCGTGAACGCGAGAACCACGCCGTGGACATCACGGCTCAAGTTGACACCAAACTGGAAGCCGTCCGGGTGCACGCCAGCCAGCATCCGGACCTGGCCGGAATGGAGTCTGCCGTGCGCTCGTTCCTGCAGGAGAACGCGGCACGCCACGGGCTGCCCGAAGGCACCAGTGTCGAGGTCTTCCATGTGGTGGGAGTCAATACTCCCGCAACCATCGCCGGTTTCTAGGGCTTTACGGCCGTCACCATCAGGGTGTCGGCATTGAGGGTGTATTCCTCGCCAAGTTCTGCCAGGAACGCATCGCGGACCCGGCCCGCGGCGTCCTGTTCTGCCGGAAGCAGCAGCCGCAGCGGGCTGCCCATCACCAGGGACCAGGCGAGGTCCCGGCTTAGCAGCACCGGTACGGACGTGTGTACGGCGCTGACCTCTTTTAGGCCAAGTTCCTGCAGCCAGTCCGAGGCCTTGGATGCAGTGTTGATGCGGAGCATGTTGTCCCGCGAAGACTCGCTGGTGTTCGGCAGCTCCACGCCCTCAGCGGCGCAGTGCCGGAAGAGGGCGGACGTAAATTCCGTCAGCGCGCCCTCCGCCCACGTGCTGAATGCCAGCCTGCCGCCGCTGCGCAGGAGGGAGACCAGGTGCCGAACCCCGGCGTCCATGTCCGGCAGGAAGAAGACGGCGTAGCCGCACAGGACTACGTCATACTCCGTGTCGGAACGGAACCCCAGGACATCGGTCTGGGAGAAAGCGACGTTCTCCAGTGAGAGGGTCCTGGCCTTGGCAGCGGCTATCTCCAGCAGCTCTGCGGAGAGGTCGACGGCATCCACGATCGCGCCCGGACCGGCGCTTTGGGCTGCGGGAACAGTGATTGAACCGCCGCCGCAGCAGGCATCCAGGACACTTTCGTCCAGCTTGACGTCCGCCGCGGCAACCAGGGCGTTGCCCATCGGATTCCACAGTGAGGGGGCCATCCGTTCGAAGTCGCCGGCTCCGGCGTCGAAAATCCTGGCAAGGGGCTGCTGCTCGGGCATGGTCTGTCCTTCGGCTTAGAGCTGGGCACCAGCGAAGCCGTGCTGTCGCCAGGCTTCGTAGACGGCTATGGAGGCGGAGTTCGCGAGGTTCAGCGACCGCAGGGACGGAAGCATGGGCAGCCGCAGCCGCGCGGTCACCCGGGGATCGCGTTTGACTTCCTCGGGCAGGCCGACGGATTCCGGGCCGAAGAGCAGCACGTCGCCGGGCTGGTACGCAACGTCCGTGTAGGAAGTTTCGCCGTCGGAGGTGAAGGCATAGACCCGCTCCGGGCGCAGTGACTCAAAGGCGGCTTCGAGGTTCGGGTGGACATGCATCACGGCGAGGTCGTGGTAGTCCAGGCCTGCCCGGCGCAGCTTGGAGTCTTCGAAGTCGAAGCCCAGGGGCTCCACCAGGTGCAGCTCGGCGCCGGTGATCGCAGCAAGCCGGATCGCGTTGCCCGTGTTGCCCGGAATTTCAGGAGTATGGAAGAGGATGCGGAACACGTCTTTATCCTATGCCCGGGCCGCTACTGCTTCGTCGCTTCGAGCAGTGCGCCCAGCACGGGAAGCAGGACCGTGTTCGGCTGGGGGCCGGTGCTGAAGAAGCGGCGGAGGTCCCTTGCCAGGGTTCCGGGGTTCACGACGTCGACCGGCGCCGACTCCGGCAGGTCCGGCGGCGAGTCGATGATTGGCTCGAACGGGTTTTGGTTAGGGCTGTGCAGGACAAGCCAGCCCGAGACCCGCACGTCGGGGAACTTCTCCTGCAGGGTCCGGACCGCGTCGGCAAGGCGGAGCGAACCTACAGGACGGCCGCGGTGGCGCAGCTGCTTCCCATCCCAGTACCAGGCACCCGGTGACGCCATGATCGAGTCGACGACCGCCATCCGGTAGCCGCCCAGCAGGACGTGCCCGATTTCCAGGTTCCCGCCGCGCGGCCCGCTGTCCGGGATCCGCAGGGAGTTGACGAGCCTGCCGGCCGGGTAGTCCGGCAGCAGGGAGTTCGCGAGCAGCCCGATGGTGAGGTTCTCAGCGTCGAAGCGTGAACCGGCAGAGGAACCCAGGCGCTTGAAGAGGCCCGGTCTCTCGGGTTCGCCGTTGACCTGGCGGCCAATCATGGCCAGCGGGATGGCAGGAGGGCGCTGGGGAGTGAAGTCAGGCTCGAATACCGGCGGCCGGCCGAAATCCGGGCTGGGAGCAGGTCTGCCGGCGGTGCCTCCGCCGGCGCCGCCGGTACCCGCGGGACGGACGGGCGACGCACCGGAAACGGGACCTGCGGAACCTGCCCGGCCCAGCCGGCGGTCGTAGGCGGAGCGCTGTTCCGGGTCCGAAAGCACCTGATAGGCCTCGGAGATGAGGTGGAACAGCTCGCTGCTGCCGCCCTGGTCCGGGTGGGCGCGGCGGGCAGCCTTCCGGTATGCGGATTTGATCTCGTCAACAGTGGCGGACGGCGTGAGTCCCAGTACCTCGTACAGCGTTTGGGCTGGGGGAGTCACTGCTGGTCCTTTCGGTAGCGCATCGGCCTTCCGCGGCAGCGGTTGCCAACACGTTCTCGGTCGCGCCTGGCGGCGCAGGCACCGATATAACGCTGCAGGATGCGGAATGGTTCGCCGGCGGACGGTCCTGTTCGCTCCCGGTGGAGCCCCAATTCTATCCGCTTGAATCCCCGTTCCCGTGCGCCGGTCCGGGGCAGGCGGCGGGCCGGGAAGCCACCAAACCTCCTTGCCGTGCCGGACGCGGAGCACAGGCGGGAACCCGGGCGCTAGAATTGTCTGGTGCCCGTGTACCTCGACCACGCGGCGACCACGCCGATTTCGGCCTCGGCCCTCGCCGCACTCACCTCCGAACTGAGCCGCAGCGGCAACCCATCCTCGCTGCACGGCTCCGGCCGGCGCGCCCGGATGGTGGTGGAAGACTCCCGCGAGGCGCTGGCTGCAGCGCTGGACTGCCACCCGTCCGAGGTCATCTTCACCTCGGGAGGAACCGAGGCGGACAACCTGGCCGTCAAGGGACTGTACTGGTCCCGGCGGGACGCTGATCCGCGCCGGAACCGCATCCTCTGCTCTCCGGTGGAACATCATGCCGTGCTGGATACCGTGGAGTGGCTGCAGAAGCACGAGGGCGCTGAAGTGACCTGGCTGCCGGTGGATTCCGACGGCGTCGTGAGCCTTGACGCGGTGCGCTGCGAACTTGAGAAACACGGAAGTGAAACGGCCCTCGTGACCCTGATGTGGGCGAACAATGAGGTCGGCACGCTCCAGGACATTCCGGCGCTGGTTGAGCTGGCGCATTCCCACGGCGTCCCCGTTCATTCCGACGCAGTGCAGGCTTTCGGTGCCGTGCCCGTCAGCTTCCGCGATTCGGGCCTGGACACCATGGCTGTCAGCGGGCACAAGATCGGCGGCCCGGTGGGCGTCGGAGCGCTCGTGGTTGGACGCGCCGTCAAACTCACGCCGGTGCTGCACGGCGGCGGACAGGAGCGGGATATCCGTTCCGGCACGCTGGACAAGCCCGGTATCGCGGCCTTTGCCGCCGCCGCCCGGGAAGTCACTGAGAACCTTGCCGAGGAGGGCACGCGGCTGCGGACCCTGCGCAACTACCTGATTGCCGCCGTCGAACGCACCGTTCCGGAGGCCGTGCTGCGCGGACCGCGCGACGATGAGGAGGGCACCCGCAGGCTTCCCGGCAACGCGCACTTCACCTTCCCGGGCTGCGAGGGCGATTCCCTGCTTTTCCTCCTGGACCTGGCAGGCGTAGAGTCGTCCACCGGATCGGCGTGCACCGCCGGGGTGCCGCGCCCGTCCCACGTCCTGCTGGCCATGGGGCTGAGCGAAACAGAAGCACGCGGTGCCCAGCGGTTCAGCCTGGGGCATACATCCACCGCCGAAGACGTTGATGCATTGATAGATGCCCTGCCTGAAGCGTACGAACGGGCCAAGAAGGCCGGCATGGCGGGCAGTGAGAGCAGCATACGAACAGCAGGAACGGGTTTTAGCTAATGAAGGTTTTGGCAGCAATGAGCGGCGGAGTCGATTCCGCCGTAGCCGCAGCACGGGCAGTTGAGGCAGGGCACGACGTCGTCGGGGTCCACCTGGCACTGTCCCGCATGCCCGGCACCCTGCGCACCGGCAGCCGGGGCTGCTGCACCATCGAAGATTCGCGTGACGCCTGGCGGGCGTGCGACATCCTGGGCATTCCGTACTACGTCTGGGACTTCTCCGAGCGGTTTAAGGAGGACGTGGTCGATGACTTCGTTGCCGAGTACGCTGCCGGCCGCACGCCGAACCCCTGCATGCGCTGCAATGAGCGGATCAAGTTCGCCGCGCTGCTGGAGAAGGCACTGGCTCTGGGGTTCGACGCCGTCTGCACCGGCCACTACGCCAAGGTGATTACCGACGCCGACGGCAACCCGGAGCTGCACCGCGCCGCGGACTGGGCGAAGGACCAGTCCTACGTGCTGGGCGTGCTGACCCACGAGCAGCTCAGGCACGCCATGTTCCCGCTGGCCGAGACCCCGTCCAAGGCCGAGGTCCGGGCTGAGGCAGAGCGCCGCGGACTGTCCGTTGCCAACAAGCCGGACAGCCACGACATCTGTTTCATTCCCGACGGCGATACCCGGGGATGGCTCGAAGAGCGCATCGAGATGAGCGAGGGCGAAATCGTTGACCCGACGGGCGAAACCCTCGGCACGCATCCGGGCGCTAATGCCTTCACCGTCGGCCAGCGCAAGGGCCTGAAGCTCGGCCGTCCGGCGGCGGACGGCAAGCCGCGCTTCGTGCTGGAGATCCGGCCGAAGGAAAACAAGGTCATCGTTGGACCTGAAAAGCTGCTTGAGATCGACCAGATGCGCGGCATCAAGGTTTCCTGGGCGGGCCTGCCGATCCACGAGGTGGAAACCGGGGCAATGTTCGAGTGCACCGCGCAGGTACGGGCGCACGGCGATCCGGTTCCGGCCACCGCCTGGATGGAAACCGGCGAGGAAGGCCGCAGCGAACTGGTGGTCCGGCTGAAGGATCCGATGCGCGGAGTGGCCCCCGGACAGACCGTGGTGATCTACCAGGGCACCAGGGTGCTGGGCCAGGCCACGATCGACTCGGCACGTTCGCTGCAGTGGGACCCTGCAGCGGTCTCCTAGTCCCGGCCGCCGTAACGTGCACCTGCGTGCCGGAGGCAGGAGCCTAAACTGGACTTATGAGTACTGCACCAGCTGACGATTTCGACCCCACAGCCAGTTCCCTGTCCGGGAAGGTGGCAGGCGAGGTCATGGCCGAGCTGCTTGCCATGCGCAGCAGCATCGACAACATCGACGCCACGCTGGTCTATCTCCTGGCTGAGCGTTTCAAAGCGACCCAGCGGGTAGGGCACCTCAAGGCTGAACACCATCTTCCGCCGGCGGATCCCGGCCGTGAAGTCGCGCAGATCGCCAGGCTCCGGCGGCTGGCCGAAGACGCAAACCTTGATCCGGCTTTCGCCGAGAAATTCCTGAACTTCATCATCAGCGAAGTAATCCGGCACCACCAGGCCATTTCCGAGACCCGCAACGGCGGCAGCAGTGCAGAAGGAGCCTGAGCAGGCTGCTGCGCCCACGCCGGCGGGCGTGAGCGCAACGGCGCAGGGAACCTGGCCCGGGACCGACCCGGTGGAAGCTGCAAGAATCATCCGCGGCGAACTGGGCGAGCCGCACCTGCCGTTCCTGGTTGAACTGCCGGCCCGCGGCGTCGGAGCTGATGCAGCGGGACGGACCGCAGCCATGCTGGTGGATCTGCCGGTCGACCTGCAGCCGCACGGCTGGCGCCTGGTGGACCGCCCCGGAATGGACTACCGGCGTGCGGAATCCCTGCTCTCCCGGGACATCAACACACTGGCAGACGTAATCGGCGTTGAAGAGAATCCCGGCTCCAGGCTCAAGGTTTCCCTGCAGGGACCGCTGTCCCTCGCCGCCGGAGTTTACCTGCACAACGGCGAGCGCGCCCTGTCCGATGCTGGCGCCCGCCGGGAGATCACTGAGTCGCTGGCAGCCGGTGCGGCAGCGTTTGCATCCCGGGTCCAGGCCATCGCCCGCGGCGCAGCGCTCACGGTGCAGCTGGACGAGCCGCTCCTGGACCGGATCCTGGACGGGCGCATACCCACAGCCAGCGGATACCGGACCCTGCGTTCAATTCCGCCGCAGGAAGCGTCCCAGTCCTGGCACCTGCTCCGGGAATCCCTGCTTGCCGCGGGGGCCGCGGAAGTGGTCCTGAACCTGCCCTCTGCCCGCCACCGCCAGTCCAGCTCCGGTTTGGACCTCGCGCTGGGCGCGGGTGCGGACGGAGTCGCGCTGCCCCTGGCAGGCCTGGGCAACAGCGACTGGGAAGGTATCGCCGAAGCAGTCGAAGCCGAAAAGCACATCTGGCTCGGTGCCCTGCCGCTGCCCCCGGCCGGAGAGCATCCCCGCCAGGTGACGTCGCTGGTTCAGGACATCACGGCGGGATGGATGAGGGTAGGACTTCCGCTGCGGGACCTGCCCGCGCTGGGCATCATGCCGGCCGGCAATCTCGCGGACCTTGCACCGTCCGCTGCGCGGCGCGTGCTTGAACGCCTCACCCAGACAGCGTCCGCGCTGGACCAGCTGGCGGCCGAAAGCTAACGGGCAGGGCTAGAGCCTGCGCTCCCACTTCTCGGGTTCGGCGTCCGGCGGCAGAACGCCGTCGAACTCCCGGTACTCGTAGGTGAAGCTGCCGTCATACACGAAAACCGTGCCGAACTGCCGCTGCCGGACGATCGTCCGGATCCGGAAATGCCCGGCGGTTTCATCCCACCACTGCTCGGCGTGTGCATCGGCACCGGCCAGCACGGGCACCGGTATCCGCAGCCGGCCCAGGAACAGCCGGGTATGCGGAGAATGCATGTGCAGCCGCCCGTCCCGGGACACCGAAAGGTCCAGGTCAGTGGCCAGGTTCCGGCGTCGCCCAACATAGTCGGTCAGGCCGGTTGGGGATGTGAGGGAGGTTGTGTCCTCGAAGATCCGGTCCGCGCGGTCGAACTTGAACGTTCGGACCGCAGTGAGCGACGAGCGCCCGAACGGATCAAGATGCGGGTAGTTGCTGATGGTGAACGGCACATGACGGCCAAACTCGGGGAAGAACGCGTTGGCTACCGGAATCGCGGAGAGGAACGGCCGCAGCGCCGGGCGCGGACTGCCGGCGACGTCGAAAATCCCGGTGCCGAAGCCATACCGGCCCTCGCCGGGCTGCAGTGAAAAATAGTCCTGCAGCTGGGGCTGCAGGCGGCCAAACGCGGCGCCGAGCGCCCGCTGGTAGACGGAGCCATCACTCATCCACCCAGCCTACGCCGCCTGTTCCCCGCGCGCCCGGAGGCAGGGGCTAGAGACGGCCGGAAGCCTTCAGCCGGATATATACGTCCGCCAGCTTGGGCGGCAGCTCATGCGGCGGCTCATCGACAACTTCCGCACCCATGGATTTGAGCTGGGCGGTCACCGCAGCACGGTCCAGCAGGGCCCTTTCTGCGGCGGCGGCGCGGAACACCGCCGAGGCGGACGTCCGGTCCCCGCGAAGCTCATCCAGGGCCGGATCCCGCACCGAGGCGACTACCACCACATGCTTGGCGAGCAGGGCAGGCAGCACCGGGAGCAGCCCCTCTTCCACCGCACCGGCGTCCAGCGCGGTAATCAGCACTACCAGTGAGCGCCGGGAGGACATCGAGGCAACCAGGCCGGGAAGCAGGGAAAAGTCAGCTTCGATAAGTTCCGCGTCCAGCGGGGCCATTGCACCGGCGAGACGGTTCAGCAGGTTGGCCTTGGCCGCTGAATCCACGCGTGCCCGGATCCGGCGGTCAAACGCCGCGAAGTCCACGCGGTCGCCTCCGCCCTGGGCCAGCATGCCCAGCAGCAGGGCTGCTTCGATCCCGGTGTCCAGCCGGGGTTCATCCAGGATGCGGGCTGCGGCTGTCCGGGACGTGTCCAGCAGCACGATGACCCTGCGGTCCCGTTCCGGCCGCCAGGTGCGCACCACGGTGTCCCGCCGGCGCGCCGTCGCCCGCCAGTCGATGGAACGGACATCGTCACCGCGGACGTAGTCGCGCAGCGAGTCGAATTCGGTGCCCGCACCCCGCAGCTGCACCGAGGCGTTGCCGTCGATTTCCCGCAGCTTGCGCAGCTTTGCCGGCAGGTGGCGCTTGGAGCGGAACGGCGGCAGCACACGCAGGGTGCCCGGGTAGGGGAGCGTGCGCTGCCGGGCGGCCAGGCCCAGGGGCCCAAACGAGCGAATGGTGACCGAGGCAGTCTTCAGGCTGCCCCGGCGTTCGGGCCGCAGGCTGCCCGCGGCCCGGCGTGCTTCATGAGCGGGAACGGTGATGCGGCGTTCGCTGCGCAGCTGGCCCGCTGACGGCTGCCAGGCATCCCGGACGGCAGCGCGCAGTGTCCGGTTGGATTCGTTGCGGACCACCATGGCTGCGGGCACGTCTTCATCCAGCCGTGCGCTTTCGGGCAGCTCGCGTTCCAACCGGGTTTGCAGCGGCGGCGCCGCCAGGGCCAGGTCCAGGCCGGCCGCTGCCGCCGTCAGGGCCAGCCAGGCCAGGATTGTTCCGGTGCCCGGGAAGAGCACGACGGCGACGGCGCCCAGCGCGGCCAGGATCACCAGGCGGTGGGAAATGGCCATCTGCTAGCGGGGAACCGGAACGGTGGCGAGGATGCTGCCGAGCACGTCGTCCACGCGCACGCCGTCCATCTGGGCTTCGGGACGCAGCGCCACCCGGTGCCGGAGCCCGGGCAGCGTCAATGCCTTGACGTCGTCAGGGGTGATGAAGGTCCGGCCGGACAGCCAGGCCCAGGCCCGTGCGGTGTTCAGCAGGGCCGTTGCACCGCGAGGGGAGACCCCGAGCTGGAAGGACGGCGCGGAGCGGGTGGCGCGGACCAGGTCCACGATGTAGCCCAGGACTTCCGGGGAGGCATCCACCCTCGCCACTGCCTCACGGGCGGCCCGGAGGTCCTGCTCTCCGGCGACCGGACGCACGCCCGCGGCGGTGAGGTTGCGCGGATCGAAACCGCTTCCATGCCGGCGGATCACCTCGATTTCATCGTCCCTGGAGGGAAGGTCGAGGGTCATTTTCAGGAGGAAACGGTCCAGCTGGGCCTCCGGCAGGGGATAGGTTCCCTCGTATTCAACGGGGTTTTGCGTCGCGGCCACGAGGAACGGGTCGGGGAGGTGCCGGGAGACGCCGTCGACCGTAACCTGGCGTTCCTCCATGGCCTCGAGCAGCGAGGCCTGTGTTTTGGGGGGAGTGCGGTTGATTTCATCAGCCAGCAGGATGTTGGTGAAAACCGGGCCTTCGCGGAAGCTGAAATCGGACGTGCGTCCGTCGTAGATCAGCGAACCCGTCACGTCGCCGGGCATGAGGTCCGGAGTGAACTGCACCCTCTTGGTGTCCAGGGACAGCGCTGCGGCCAGGGTCCGGACCAGCAGCGTCTTCGCAACGCCCGGAACGCCTTCGAGCAGTACATGACCGCGTGCAAGCAGGGCAATGATCAGGCCGGTCACCGCGGCATCCTGACCCACCACCGCCTTAGCCACTTCCTGGCGGACGCTGTGCAGTGCATGCCTTGCGTTTTCGCCTGCATCCTCGGCATTGGCCTGGACGCTGCCCGCTCCGGCTGAGCCGGACACCGATGGGTAGTGCTGGGTCATGATTCGGTTATCTCTTCCTCTAGGTACAGCAGTTCCTGTGACCAGGCCACCAGGTCGCTGTCATTTCCAGGTGTGTGCCCGTTGAGCAGTGCATTGATGTCCGCCGCGGAGCGTCCCGTGCTGCGCGCTGCTGCCCGTACCACGTCGGCGGCTGAGCTGCCGGGTCCCAGCCTGAGGCGGGCGGCCAGGCGCACCATGGTGCCGGCCCGCAGATTATCCGCAGCGCGGTCCAGCGCCCTGCTGTCCTGGTACAGCCGTGCCCGCCCCTCGGCGGTTTCGGCAGCGCGGACAACAACGGGCATGGGTTCCATTGCCAGCGGTCCAAGCCTGCGGCCGCGCCAGAAGGCCGCGTAGGCAGCCACCACCAGCGTCCAGGCGAGCAGCGGATCCACCCACTCCGGCAGGAGGCTGAACGGATTCGCCGGTGCGTCGCCGGCCGGGATATCCGCAGGCACCGGCAGGTACCAGACCAGCGTGTCAGCACTGCCAAGGGACCGCAGCGCCAAGGCGGCGTTTCCGTTCTCGGCAATGGTTTCGTTGGCGAGCAGGCCGGTGAATCCCAGCACGGCAGCGGAATCGTCCTCGGATTCGGCGAACAGTCCGGCAGCCGGTTCGCTGCTGCCGGTCACGGTGAAGCAGGTAACCGGGCCGCGGTAGGCGAGTCCGCCCGCGGAGACCGACCCGGCAGCCTCAGCTGCCGGTGCGGAACAGCCGGCATCGACGGAACCGGCGTCAATGACGTCCTGGGGTACCAGGCCGGCCTGGGAGATGTCCGGGGCCAGAGCCAGCAGCTGCGCGAACGTTGGCTCCACGAGGATGCTTTTCCGGGCAGCGTTACCCAGTTCGCTGAGCTGCTGGCCGGAGAGGTACTCGTTGGGGTCATACAGCAGCAGGGCAGCACCATTCCCGCCGAGCAGGCGAAGGGCTTCGCCATAGTCTTCTGCCGGCACCACGTTCACGCCCCGTTCCTCCAGGACACGGACCGCCGCCTGGGCGCCCTCAGGGGCTGCGTTCGAGGCGGAAAGCCTGGTCCGGTCAGTATCCGGCGCAGTGAGCAGGCTTAGTACGACGCCGCCAAGAAGGACGAGCGACAGGATGATCCACAGGCGCCAGGCGCGCAGCCGGCTCCGCAGGGCGGACGAGGCGGCGTCCGATCCGGTGCCGGTCGGGGCGGTTTCTTCCAGCTGTGCCGCCGGGGGAGCTGCGGAGCTCACTTCGGCACCGCCAGGAAGGGCAGCGCAGCAGCGGCCGGGTCGGCAGGCTGGGAGCGCAGCAGCCCGGCATCCAGGTCGGCAGCACGCCGGACGTCAGGCTCTGCTGCCCGGCTGCCGCCGTAACGGATCTCGTCAAAGCGCCGGCTAAGCCACAGGATCTCCTGCGACGCCGCGGGGAAGACGGCGGAAAGCGCTGCCCCGGCCTCGCGGGCGGTGCGGCCGGGGCGGGGTTCGAGGATGACCCGTTCCTCCGAGGTGCGCAGGATCGCCCGCAGCCGTTCGGTCAGCGCCGTGTCCCAGTCTCCGGCCTTTGCTGCTTCCTCGGCCAGCGAACGGTGGGAGGAGGCATCCTGATCCGGGCCGGTTTCGTCGAACAGGCCGGCAGGCTTCTTCCGGGCGTTCAGCCGCGGGCGGACCACCAGGACGGCCAGGGCAAGAAGAACCAGGGCGCCGAGAGCAAGCAGGAGGATGCCGGCGGGAGCGCCAACGCCCTGGATGCCCGAAAGGAGCTCGTCCAGGAATTCGAGGATCCTGGCCACTGCCCGTTCCACCAGGCTTGGCTGCGCGTCCTGGTACTCGGAGCTCGAAAGCTCGTCCTGCAGCCAGCGGCGGGCCTGGTCCGCGTCGGGCTCCACCGGCACCTGACGGAGCGGGGGAGCGAAGATCACTGTCCTCATGCAGCCCTAGGCAGTACCGGTGTACGGGCCCTGAGGCCATTGTCCGGAGCCGGCCGGCGGCAGGTTCCTGCCGGGTACGAAATCCGGTCCGGAGGACGCCGCGGTTTCCTGGTCCTTCATCAGCGTCACGTCGAATCCTTCCCGGCGCATCCGCAGGTCAATGTAGAGCAGGGACGTGACTGCCGCCTGGAAGGCGTAGCCGATTGCTCCGAAGAAGGCCGAGACGGCGGTGGTGAGGACAATTACCGGCAGCACGGCGCTCAGGTCGTCCGCGCCGGCTTCGGCCGTCCCGAAGGAAGCGAAGAGGGTGATCAGCATGGTGATGGGGGTGCTGATCACCGAAACGATGATTGAGACGATCACGCTGGTCAGCAGCAGGATCCCGAAGGTGCGCCACCAGTTGCCCCTGGTGAGGGTCCAGGAACGTGCGATCGAGGCAAAGACCCCGCGCGGCTCGGCCACGAGGGCAGCAGGTGCCAGGGCCAGCTTCACGGACAGCCAGGCGAAGACGGCGATGACGCCGAGGACGCCTGCCACCGTCAGGAAAATACCCAGTGGCCCCAGGAACTCGATGAGCATCACCACAATGAAGATGAAGGCAACCAGGCCGACGGCGGCTGCAGCGAACATCAGCAGACCGAGCCCGGCCAGCCGCAGCATGGATCCTCGGGCCAGGGCCCAGGTCTGGCCGAATCCGGTCTTCAGGTTCAGGATGGCCCGGGCAACCGGGATCACCAGGAGTCCCTGCATCAGCAGGACTCCGATGGCGGAGACGATAGTCAGGGCAGTCCCGCCGGTGAGGGCGGTTGCGCCCAGGGACATCGCCTGTTCATCGGTCAGGTCAGACTCCAGGCCGATATCGCTGATCGGCGCCAGCAGGGACTGTCCGAAGACGACGGTGAGAACCGCGATGACGGCCTGGATGAGTACCGCGATGCCGAAGGTTGCTGCGGGGTTGCGACGGCACGCCTGGAAGGCTCCGTCCAGGATTTCGCCCAATCCGAGGGGTCGGAGGGGGATGACGCCGGGTTTTGGCGGAGCGCTGTACTGGCCCTGGGAATACGGGCCCTGCTGATAGCCGCCGGGAGCTCCGGTGCCGTACGGGGCGCCGTAGGGGTTGGACCAGCCGGGGGCGGCGGCCTGTCCATAGGGCGGAAGGGGCTGGCCAGGCTGCTGCTGGCCCCATTGGGGCTGCTGCCCCCACTGCGGCTGCTGGGACCAGGGCGCCTGGGGAGGCGGGGGCGGCTGCGAGCCGGATCCGGGACGGGACGCGCCCCCCGGCTCTGGTTCGTTGTGATTGTCCTGACTCATGATTGTCCCCCGCCTCTTTAGCGCTCAGTTCCGTTTCTCCTAGTCCGACTATAGTTTCTGGACGCCCTGACCGGGACCCGGCGGGCCGCGGCAAAAATATGCCGTTTGGGATGATAGGGATACCATGGGCTATTCCGGCATGCCTCGTGGGTAACTGCCGCATGTCCGGTGAGAGCGCACGTAATGGCGTGGGTGCCGAACAGCCCAGGACGTCGAATGCCCTGGCGGGCGGGAAGTAACGGGGAACAGGAAAGCATGAAGGCACGGATACTGGTCGTAGACGATGACGAAGCGCTGGCCGAAATGATCGGCATTGTTCTTCGCAACGACGGGTTCGACCCCGTTTTCTGTGCAGACGGGGCGCAGGCGCTGGAGGTTTTCCGCGGCTCCAAGCCGGATCTTGTCCTTCTGGACCTCATGCTTCCGGGCATGGACGGCATTGAAGTGTGCCGCCAGATCCGCGCCGAGTCAGATGTTCCAATCGTGATGCTGACCGCCAAATCCGACACCGCCGACGTCGTTCGAGGCCTTGAATCCGGCGCAGACGACTACGTTCCCAAGCCGTTCAAACCCGCCGAGCTGGTGGCGCGCGTCCGTGCCCGGCTGCGCCCGGTTGATTCGAAGGCACCGGAGACGCTGAACATCGGCGAAATCTCCATCGACGTTGCCGGCCATTCCGTGGCGCGCGGCAGTGAGCGGATTGCGCTGACGCCCCTTGAGTTCGACCTCCTGGTAGCACTGGCCCGGAAGCCCTGGCAGGTCTTCACCCGGGAAATGCTGCTCGAACAGGTGTGGGGCTACCGCCACGCAGCAGACACGCGGCTGGTGAACGTGCACGTCCAGCGTTTGAGGTCCAAGATTGAGCGGGACCCCGAAGCTCCTGAAATTGTCCTGACGGTCCGCGGTGTCGGTTACAAAGCCGGCCAAAACTAGGTCCGTGGCCTCCCCCGGGGAGGAGAACGGCACACCGGTTGCTCCAAGGGCACGGGCCAGGGCTCGGATGCTCCGAACCGGAGCCGTGCTGCGCCGCACAGCCGAGCGGGTCCACCGCGCCACCGTCGCCAAGATCGCCGTCCGCTGGCGCCGCTCGCTCCAGTTCAAGACTGTCCTGGCGACCTTGCTCCTGGTAATCGTGGCCGCGGGCGGCATCGGGGCGTTCCTGTCCCACCAAATCGCCGGGGCCCTCTATGAAGAGCGGCTAACCCAGTTCAAGGCGGAGGCCACAGCCGGCCTGAGCAGCGTCAAGGAGAATTTCCGGACCACGGCCGCTGCTGACCGCGAGGGAACCGAGCGCCTGGTCTCCAACACCCTTTCGCTGCTCGAGGGACGGGGAGCGGAGACGCCGCGCCGCTACCTGCTCGCCCCTCTTCCAGACCAGGAGAACCTCTTCGTCGCAACACTGGGAGACCGGATCACTGCCGGCAGCATTCCCGCGCCGCTCAGCGATGCGGTGGAGGGGCTGGACCCTGACGGGGAAGACGTTGTGCACTGGTCCGCCCTGGCCCTGGAACACGGTGAACCCGGACTTGCTTTCGGCACCAAGGTCACGCTGCCTCCGGACCGCTCGGAATATGCGCTGTACCTGGTCTATGACCTGAACACCATGCAGCAGACCCTCGATGACATCCACCGCATCCTGTGGATTGCCGGGGGCCTGCTCCTGGCCATCATCGGAACCATTGCCTGGGTGGTGACCAAGGCTGGCGTGGGTGCCGTGAGTGCTGCGGCGTCGGTCTCGGAGAAGCTCGCGGCGGGCGAACTCCAGGAGCGAATGGAGGTCAAGGGCGAGGACGAAGTTGCCCGTCTGGCAGCCTCCTTCAACCACATGGCCGCGACGCTCCAGGACCAGATCACGCAGCTGGCGCAGCTTTCGAGAATGCAGCAGGGGTTCGTCTCGGACGTATCGCACGAGCTGCGGACTCCGCTCACCACCGTCCGGATGGCAGCTGAGGTCCTTTACGACGCGAGGGAAGGCTTCGACCCCATTTCGAAACGCTCCACAGAGCTCCTGTACCACCAGGTTGAACGCTTCCAGGCGCTGCTGGCGGACCTCCTGGAGATTAGCCGCTTCGATGCCGGAGCAGCCGAACCGGACCTGGAGGCAGCGGACATCCTGGGCATCGTCCGGGACGTCGTGGAAGCCACCGAGCCGCTGGCAGTCAACAACGGCTCAGAGGTCCGGATCGTCTGCCGGGAGGAGCGGGTGGTGGTCGACGCCGATCCGCGCCGGATCGAACGGATCGTGCGGAACCTCGTGGTGAACGCGCTGGAACACGGTGAAGGCAAACCCGTTGAAATCGCGGTTGCGACGAACGCAGACGCCGTGGGCGTCGCCGTTCGTGACTACGGCATCGGAATGAGCGAGGACGACGCCGCCCGGGTCTTCGACAGGTTCTGGCGGGCCGACCCGGCCCGCGCACGAACAACCGGAGGCAGCGGACTCGGGCTGGCTATCGCTGCCGAAGACGCAAGGCTGCACGACGGATGGCTGGAAGCGTGGGGCAGCCCCGGCGACGGTGCCTGCTTCCGCCTGACCGTGCCGCGCAGGCACGGCGTAAGTTTTGCTGCGTCGCCGGTTCCGCTCTCACCGCAGGACACCCCGCTCCCGTCGCCTCCCAAGGCGCTCGCCGCCCCCGATTCTGCCGAGAGGGAGGACCACAATGCGTAGGGCCCACAAGCGGCAGGCGTCAGCCGCCGCTTTCCTGTCCGCCCTGGTGTTCCTGGCCGGCTGCTCGTCCATACCCACAGTCGGGCCGGTGGGTACGGCGACGGCCAGCGCGGGCGGCAGCTCGCTGACGCAGCAGCTCAGCTACAGCCCGCCCGGCCCCGTCGAGGACGATTCTCCACAGGGGATCATCGGAGGTTTTATCGACGCAGGCGTCGGCGCTGGCGAGGACTACACTGCGGCCAGGGAATTCCTGACGGCCGAAACGGCGGCTTCCTGGGTCCCCAATGAACGCGTGGTGATCTACGGGGCAGACCCCAGCATTGTGCCGATGCCTGAACCCGATGTATTCCAGATCCAGCTCGAAGTGGTCGCATCCGTCAACGCCCAGGGCATCCGGACCGAGTCGGCCCCCGGAACCACCGAGACCATCCAGGTCCGGCTCGTGCAGCAGGACGGGCAGTGGCGCATCAGCGGCATCCCCAACGGCATCATGATCTCGGACATAACCTTCCCGATCATCTTCCGTGCCCACAATCTGTACTTCTACTCCAGCACCTACCGGTACTGGGTTCCGGACACTCGCTGGTTCGTCCAGCGCTCCGGCATGGCAGCGTCCGTGGTCAATGCAATGCTGGCCGGTCCGGCGCCTTACCTGGAAGGAGCCGTCACGAGTGCCTTCCCGGTGGAAACCCAGCTTGCACGCGAAGCCGTTCCCGTGGTTTCCGGCGTCGCTTCCGTGGACTTCGCCGCCGACGTCCTGGAAGACTCCACCGACCTCAACCGCCAGCAGATGAAACTCCAGCTGGAGCAGAACCTGCGCCAGCTCAACAACGTCAACTCCGTTGAGATGACCGTGAACCAGCGCGAGGTGGACCTGGGGCCGGCCAGCAGCGAGCTGATCCCCGTCGAGGACGATCCCGGGGTAGGCAAGACGCAGGTTGGCATCCAGGGCCAGGACATCGTGTTCTTCCACGACCGGCAAGTCCAGGAGATCAGCAACCTGCCTGATGTCTCCTCCTACGACCCCCGGGATCCGGCAGTATCTGCCGGAGAGATGGACACGGTCGCGTTCCTGTCCGGGGACCGTGGAACACTGCTGGTCACCGGGCCGGACAAGGACGTCGCGGCCGTGGCGACCGGGAGTTCACTGACCGGTCCCAGCATCGACCCGGAGGGCTGGATCTGGTCCGCGTCCGCGCAGGGCGAGGGCAGCCGGCTCATTGCCGTGGGGCCGGACCTTGCCGCCTCCGCCCAGACGGGCCTGACACCTTCCTGGCTCGGCGACATGGTTGTGCGGGACCTGAGGATCTCGCGTGACGGCGCCCGTGCCCTGCTGGTCGCCGAGCAGAACGGTGCGTCCCGCGTCCTGGTCGCCGGCGTCGTGCGCTCTTCCAACGGTGCGCCGCAAACCTTGACCACTCCGCTTGAATTGTGGACGGCCGAGCCTGTCACCACCGCAGTGTGGGTGGGCGAGACGAAGGTGGCCGCCCTCCAGAAAGGCCAGGATGAGTCACTGAAACCGGTGATTCTCGACCCTGCGGAAGACAACCAGGAACTGGCCGGGCTGGATGGAAGCTTCAGTATCAGCGGCGGAGACGGACCGGATGACCTGTTCCTGCAGACGGCCGGTGCTGTCTACAAGAAGCTGGGCAACGGCTGGATCCGCGAGATTGACGGCATCCGGGATCCGGCCTTCCCCGGCTAGCGGTCCAGGCCTCCACAACGAACGGAGCCCTGCCCGCAACGCCTCCCCTTTCCCCAGCCGGGTGCGCTGCAGTCCACCTGCAGCTGATCTGCCGGAAGCCTTGGCGCATGGCACATTCCCTGGTGTTGGAGGACTGGCTGGCTGCCCCCGGACCGGCCGCTGTCCTGGCGGCCTGCCGGGAACTGGCCGCGGTAATCCTGCCTGCAGAATGCGTGGTCTGCGGGGCTGCGGACGAGTCCCTGTGCACGGAGTGCCGCATAGCCGTCCGCCATGCGACGCTGCGTCCCTTCAACGCGTCCGCCGGGGCGGGAATGCTCCCGGAAGCGGAAGGGGGAGTGACGGAGAACCGCGGCACCCCGGACCTTGTGGAGCCGATTCCCCTGCCGGTAACGGCCGCCGGCCGGTACGCTGGTGGGCTCTCCCGCGTAGTGCTTGCCTGCAAGAATCATGGGCATACCGACCTGCTGGGCATCCTGGCCGAAGCCATGGCGCGGGCGCTGCACCAGGCGCCGTCATCCGGGTTTCCGGGACGCGTGGCATTGGTTCCCGTCCCGGGCAGCTTCCGCGGCCGGACGCGCCGCGGCTATGACCCGCTGGAGCTCATCCTGGCGAAAGTGCGCATGAGAGGCCTGCTCCCCGCAGGGATGGAGGTCCGCGGAGTACTGGGCTACCGAATCGGAGCCGAGCTGTCTTCGCTGCGCTCCGGAGCGCAGAAGAGCCTTGGTGCGGGTGCCCGGCGCCGGAACGTCCACGGGACAATGACCGCTGGACGGCCGGGGGACCTGCAAGGAATGACTGTCCTTCTCGCGGATGATGTCCTGACCACCGGCGCCACGTTGGCAGAAGCAACCCGCGCCCTGCGGGCCACCGGTGCGCAGGTGGCCGGGGCAGCCGTCATCGCCGCCGTCCGTGCTCCGGCACCCGCGGCCGGGAGTGCGCCGTGAACGGTTCCGGAGCTGGAACCGGAACCCGGCTGGCGCGGCATAGCCTGCGAACAGCGGCCAAGGTCAGAAGGTGAATAAAGCTTCCGGGTGATCTAACGTGTTGGGTATGGATTGCTTCAAGAAACGGAGCAGTCCTGCGGCAACGGCCGCGAAGGAAACTGGCAGCGGCCGTTGTTGTGTCACCGAAGAATATTGGAGGGCACCATGGAATTCATGATCAGCGGACGAAACGTTGCAGTATCCGATCGGTTCCGTCAGTACGCCGCCGAAAAAATCGGCAAGGTCGAGAACCTCGGAGACAAGGTGCAGCGGGTGGATGCCCGGGTCACCAAGCACGAAAACGTCCGTGAAGCCGACAGCTCCCTCACCGTGGAATTGACCGTCCTGGGCCGGGGACCGGTGGTCCGCGCCGAGGCGTCTTCTGCAGATAAGTTTGCGGCCTTCGACCTCGCCTACGGCAAGCTCATGGAACGCCTGCGCCGCGCCAGCGACCGGCGCAAAGTGCACCGCGGGCGCCACACCCCCGTTCCGGTACGGGTCGCGACTGCGGGGCTGGAGCCTGCCAGCACTTCCGAGCCACTGTCTTCCCAGTTCGCAGCAGCTGAAACTGTCCCGGCGGAAAGCAACGAAGCCACCGACCAGGACATGCAGACCGGCGAGTGCCCGGTTCTGATCCGCCGCAAGGTTTTCCCGGGTGCCCCCATGAGCCTTGACGACGCAGTCGACAACATGGAACTGGTTGGCCACGACTTCTACCTGTTCGTAGACGCCGCCACCGGAGCGCCGTCGGTGGTCTACCGCCGCAAGGGCTGGACCTACGGCGTCATTACCCTCGATTCCAAGTGCGCCGAGGGAACCGAGGAAATCCGTGAGGAAATGCGCGGCTACCGCGACGCCACACCGGCTGCCCAGGACGTGGAAGCCGCGTCGTAGAGGTGCAAGTGTCCCGGTCCTAGGATGGGTGCATGCCAGCATCCTTCTCCCTTGACCGGGCACGCCGCACCATCCTCGGCGCCCAGCAGTTAGCCAAACCGCGGCCCGTCCGCCCGACCCCCGGGCAGACGGGCCGCGTTTTTGATGCCCTGGGGCTGTTGCAGATCGACTCGGTGAACGTCCTGGCCAGGAGCCATTACCTCCCGTTGTTTACCCGGTTGGGCGCCTACGACCGAGATGTCCTGGACCGGATGGCCGCGCGGCATCCCCGGCGGATGGTTGAGTACTGGGCGCACGAAGCCAGTTTTATCCGTCCGGACCTCTTCGCTGACCTGCGGACGTGGCAGCGCCGGACCTGGATGCGTGCCACGTCCATGCCGGACGGGCCGCGCAGCGAACTGAGCCAGGCCATTGTTGAACTTCTCGAGCGCAAACACCCCCTCTCCGCGCGGGAGGTAGAGGCGGCCCTTGGCCAGGCCGCCGAGCCCGGCTCTAAAGCGTGGGGGTGGAACTGGAGCGCCTCAAAGCGGGTCTTGGAAGACCTTTTCGAACAGGGGGTCATCTCCTCCGCCGGACGGGGAACTGCTTTCGAGCGGCTCTACGCACCCGCCGCCTCCGTGCATCCTGACGGCGAAGCGGCCCTTGAACCCGCGGACCGCAACGAAGCGCTGCTGCGGCTGACGGAGAATGCGGCGCGGTCACTTGGCCTGGGCACGGCGCCTATGCTGGCAGATTACTTCCGCCTGCCGCTGCGTGACACGCTTGCCGCCGCGCAGTGCCTCGCAGGGCAGGGGAAGCTGGAGGAAATTTCGGTCAACGGCTGGAAAGGTCCCGTCTTCCTCCACCCGGAGGCGCAGATCCCCAGACGCTGCCATGGACGCGGCCTGCTGAGCCCGTTCGATTCACTGGTCTTTGACCGGCGCCGTCTCCAGGCAGTTTTCGGCATCCATTACCGGATCGAAATCTACACGCCGGCCCAGAAGCGCAGGTTCGGGTACTACGTACTGCCGTTCCTGCTGCGCGAGGCGATAGTGGCCCGGGTAGACCTGAAAGCTGACCGGGCAGCACGGGCCCTCCTGGTCCAGGCCGCCCACGCAGAACCCGGCTCGCCCGCAGAAACCGCGGTTGAGCTGGCCGCAGAATTACGGTTAATGGCGCAGTGGCTTGGCCTCGCAGAGGTTATGGTAAGTCCTGTGGGCAACCTTGCGCCCGCCCTGAAACTGGCAATCGACCGAGGATGATTCCCGAGCGGGAACCTTGGCGGCCTGCCGGACGTCTCTCACGTAGACTGGGGACGCCAGATTTCGGCAACACTAGATTGGGAGCAAATCAGTGGCATCACTTCTCGAACGAGTTCTTCGCACCGGCGACAAGAAGACGCTGAAAACACTGCGTAACTACGCCGATGCGATCAACGTGCTCGAGGACGAGTTCAAGGGCATGAGCGATGCCGAACTGCGCGCCGAGACAGACAACCTCAAGGAACGCCACGCGGACGGCGAGAGCCTCGATGACCTGCTTCCGGAAGCCTTTGCCCTTGTCCGGGAAGCTGCCAGCCGCACACTTGGCATGCGCCATTTCGATGTGCAGCTTATGGGCGGAGCTGCCCTGCACCTGGGCAACATTGCGGAAATGAAGACCGGTGAAGGAAAGACCCTGGTGGCCACGGCTCCGGCCTTCCTCAACGCCCTGACGGGCCGCGGCGTGCACGTGGTCACCGTCAACGACTACCTGGCGGAGTACCAGTCGGACCTGATGGGCCGTGTCTTCCGCTTCCTGGGCATGTCCACCGGCTGCATCCTCGCCAACCAGGACCCGGCCACCCGCCGTGAACAGTACGCGGCAGACATTACCTACGGCACCAACAACGAATTCGGGTTCGACTACCTTCGGGACAACATGGCCTGGAGCGCCAATGAGCTTGTCCAGCGCGGGCACCACTTCGCCATCGTCGACGAAGTTGACTCGATCCTCATTGACGAGGCCCGTACTCCGCTGATCATTTCCGGCGCCGCCAGCGGCGACGTCAACCGCTGGTACACCGAGTTCGCCAAGGTGGTCCAGCGGCTCACCCTCGACGCCGACTATGAGGTCGACGAGAAAAAGCGCACAGTGGGCGTGCTTGAGTCCGGCATCGAAAAGGTCGAGGACTACCTGGGCATTTCCAACCTCTATGAGGCTGCCAATACCCCGCTGATCGGGTTCCTTAACAACGCCATCAAGGCGAAGGAACTCTTCAAGCGGGACAAGGACTACGTCATCCTCAAGGGTGAAGTCCTCATCGTCGACGAGCATACCGGGCGCATCCTGGCCGGCCGGCGCTACAACGAAGGCATGCACCAGGCCATCGAGGCGAAGGAGGGGGTGCAGATCAAGGCCGAGAACCAGACCCTGGCCACCGTCACCCTGCAGAACTACTTCCGCCTTTACGAGAAGCTCTCCGGCATGACCGGCACGGCCGAAACCGAGGCCGCGGAGTTCATGAGCACCTACAAGCTTGGCGTGGTGCCCATCCCCACCAACAAGCCGATGGCCCGGCTGGACCAGTCCGACCTGATTTACAAGAACGAAGTAGCCAAGTTCGACGCCGTCGTGAAGGACATCGCCGAGCGGCACGCTTCCGGGCAGCCCGTGCTGGTTGGTACCACCAGCGTCGAGAAGAGCGAATATCTTTCCAAGCAGCTGGCGAAGGCCGGGATCCGGCACGAGGTCCTCAATGCCAAGAACCATGCCCGCGAAGCTGCCATCGTGGCGCAGGCCGGCCGCAAGGGTGCGGTGACGGTTGCGACCAACATGGCCGGCCGAGGCACGGACATCATGCTCGGCGGCAACGCCGAGTTCAACGCGGTGGCCGAACTGAGCAGCCGCGGACTTGATCCGGCAGAGAACCCGGAGGCCTACGAAGCCGCCTGGCCGGCAGCACTGGAGAAGGCGCAGGCCGCCGTGGCTACGGAGCACGACGAAGTACGTGCCCTCGGAGGCCTGTATGTTCTCGGCACCGAACGGCACGAATCCCGACGCATCGACAACCAGCTCCGGGGCCGTTCCGGCCGCCAGGGCGACCCTGGTGAGTCCCGCTTCTACCTCTCCCTGACTGACGACCTGATGCGCCTGTTCAATTCCGGTGCAGCAGAGCGCATCATGAACAGCTCTTCCATGCCGGACGACGTCGCCCTTGAATCGAAGCTCGTGTCCAAGGCGATCCAGAACGCCCAGGGCCAGGTCGAGGCACGCAACGCCGAGCAGCGGAAGAACGTCCTGAAGTACGACGACGTCCTCAATCGCCAGCGCGAAGCCATCTACGGGGACCGCCGCCGGATTCTCGAAGGCGATGACCTGCAGGAGAAGATCGGTTTCTTCCTCGAAGATGTCATCACTGCCGTGGTGAACGAGGCAACGGCTGAAGGCCACGGTGACGACTGGGATCTCGACACCCTGTGGAAGAACCTGAAGATTGTCTACCCGATCAGCCTGACCATCGACGAAGTCATTGACGAGGCCGACGGCCGGTCCAACCTGACCCGGGATTTCCTGCTGAACGAAATCCTTTCCGATGCCCGCCTGGCTTACCAGGCACGTGAAGACTCCATCGGCTCAGCTGCGATGCGTGAGCTTGAGCGGCGCGTGGTGCTCTCGGTGATCGGCCGCAAGTGGCAGGAACACCTGTATGAGATGGACTACCTCAAGGAAGGTATTGGCCTGCGTGCCATGGCGCAGCGTGACCCGCTGGTGGAATACCAGCGCGAGGGCTTCGTCATGTTCCAGACCATGATGGAGGCTATCCGTGAAGAGAGCATCCGCTACCTCTTCAACGTCGAGGTCGAGGTCAAGCAGCCGGAAGTTCCCGAGGCCCTCAAGGGCATGAAGGACGCCCGCGGCATAGTAGGCGGCGGCCCGGTCATCGAGGCGCCCGGACTGGAAGCACCTGAACGCCCTGCCAGCCTGCAGTTCTCCGCACCCAACAGCCAGGGGCAGGTGGAGACCCGGGTGGAACGCACGGCTGCGGCCAAATCCTCGCAGCCGGCGTCCCGGAAGGATGCCCGTCCGGCGGGAAAGAAGAAGCGCCGGAAGTAGTCCTACCCGATTTCCAGGGCGGTAACTTTCCAGAGTCCGCGCCGCTGCTCCAACCGGAGGGCAACGGCGCGGACTCTGTTGGTTTCGGCTGCCGCCACCGCCGCCTCGTAGACCCCCTCGCGCACCGGGCAGAGACGGACACGCAGTATGCGCACATTGCGGTGCAGCCGGTCCTGTCCGCGCCCCCGGACCAGATTGGTTCGAAGCTGCAGGCGCTCGAATTCCTCGAAGTCCAGCCACCGGGCCAGCTGCTGCAGCGGGCGCACCCCTGCCAGTACCTCGAGGGCTCCCATGGTGACGGAGCGGCTGATCGCTTCTATCCGCGCGTCCGTCTCGGGTGAACTGGACCAGTTTGCCGCTGGTTGGGCTGCCGGCATGGTCTCCTCCCTGACCACTGCCGGGCGCCGTTGGGGGACCACTGGCGGAGCGCTGCCGGGTACCGCGCTGAAAAAGGGCCGCGGTTCTCCGCTGGCCATTGCCAGCTCCCCGGATACTTCACCTGGGGCCGGGAGAATTATCAGGATACTCATGGGTTGTCCTTTCCAGGCACGCGGAGGCGGGCGGGCTAGCGGGCCGGCGGGGGCGGAACGGCAAGGACCTGCCCCGGCAACAGGCGGTGTGGATCAGGGCCGATCACTCTGAGGTTCGTTTCGTGCCACGCCGGCCAGTACTCAGCGATCTCATGATCGGTTGCGAGCGGTCCCAGCCGGGCTGCCGCCAGGCCCCAGAGGGTGTCTCCCGCAGTCACGGTCACGGCGTCTTCCCGCTGCTCCGTTCCCCGCGTCCCGCCGGGAATAAGAAGTGAGCCCTCCACCGGTCCCGGGGACGGTTTCCAGAGCGGGTCCACGGCGGAGTCACTGCGATGGGAGTCACCCGGGCCTGCCGGGACGCTGCGGTTTGGTCCTGCGGATGGTTGTGCACCCGCACCCGCCAGCTGCCAGGCGGGATTGGCGGCAGGGGGCGACGAAACCGCGTCAAGGCTCCATGCCGTGACGGGATTCCCTGCGCTGGGCGCTGCGGAGCTGGCCGGTACGGGCGGCGCGGCCAGGACCGGCAGGGGTGACGCAGCCAGCTGCACACCCAGGGCGGCAGCTGCGAGCCGTTTGAGGAACCCGGGGCTCAGCCGTCCGAGGAAGCCTGCCGCCCGGAAGCTGCCGCCGCGCAGCAGGGCGGCCGAGAGAAACGCTGCTCCGAGCCCGACTGTCCACCATCCCAGCACCAGCAGGCCGGCGCCCGCGGCGGCGAGACCGGCCGCGGACTGGAGATCCGTGAGCGACCGGTAGCTGTCCCCAAACCCGGCCGGTCCACCCAGCGCCAGGCCGGCGCACAGCAACATGGTGCCGGCAGCCGCCACTGCAGCAGCCTGGAACATGTCCTCAAACGTCCTGCGCCGTTGTGCTTTATGTGTAGTCATAGCTGCCCTTCACACCGGTTGGGTCTTCAATGCATTTAATGCAGTTTGATACTGCTTGATGCTTATTGACTCTGATAAGCCCACTTGAAGCTCTTTGGGGGTCCTTCCTAGCGTTTGGCTGTGCCCCTGTCCAGAGTGGTGCGCGAAGAATGTGGACGCTAGCCTTGCCCGATGAGGTGGGAGGCGTTGTTCACGGACTTGGAAGCGCAGCTGGCTGCCGCCGGACAGGCGGGACTTGAAGCTGAGATTGCAGACCGCCAGCGCGGCGAACTCGCTGGACTGGACCTGGCGGCCAGGCTCCGGGCGCAGCACGGCCGGATTCTGCGGGTCCATCTGGGACTGGCAGGCGGCCCGCTCACGGGAACGCTTAGCCGGCTGGGAGCGGACTGGCTCCTGCTCGACTCAGCGTTGGGCTCACATATCGCGGCACTGGATGCGGTGCAGTTGATCGAAGGGATGGACCGCTATGCCGACCCATCGGTTCCGGTGATGCAGCTGCCGCTGGCCTCCGCGCTGAGGGGACTGGCCCGGGACCGACATCCGGTGGACCTGCATCTGCGGGGACGGGCCGCGGTCCTGCACGGCAGCATCGACCGGGTGGGGAAGGACTTCCTTGAATTTGCCGTTCTTGAGCCCGGGGACCCGCGGCGGATGGACAAAGTCACGTCTGCACCTGCGGTGCCCTTTTCCCGGATTGCTGCTGTCAGCTCCGCCCGCTAGAAAACCGAGGGGAAAAGAGCCTGCGCCGGGGGCTAGGCTTCTGCGGCCTCGTCCTGGGGGAGCGTTGCCCTGGCTGCCTCCGCGCGGCGGTACGCACCCGCTATGTACTCCTCGAGCTTGGCATTCTCAACCCGCCACTGGCCCCGGCCGCCCACTTGGATGGCAGGAAGCTCGCCGGAACGCACCAGCGCATACGTCTGAGAGGAAGATATGTTCAGTACCTCGCCGACATCAGCGAGGGTGAGGAACCTTTTCTCCACCATGGTGCCCACCATCAAACCCTTTCCGGCACTGTGCCGCTGCTGACCTAGTCTGCCATCTGCTGGTGCTGGACGGCCGTTATCCACAAAATACGTACTCCACCCGTTTCCATACTGCCGTTTGAGGGTCACAATGACCTCCAACACTCCGCGGGGAGGCGGAGGAAACCGAGGGGGAACCAATGAGTCTCAAGACCGCTGCGCCGGACGCACCCGCGCCGCGCCTGAAAAAACCGTCGTGGAAAGATCCACGGCTGCTGCTTGGCGTTCTCCTGGTCCTGGCTTCGATTGCCGGGGTGAGCGCACTGGTTGCCAGCCAGGACCAGACTATCCAGGTCCTGGCTGCCTCGCGCGAGATACCCGTCGGATCGGTGCTGGGGGAGGACGATTTCGACGTGGTGCAGGTGTCCCTCGGCGGACTGGCGGGCACCTACATGTCCGCAGCCGATCCACTTCCTGAAGACGCCGTAGCGGGAAGCATCATCCGCCGGGGCGAGCTGGTTTCCCGGGCCGATCTCATCAAGGCGGAAGACCTCGACCGCAAACCCCTCGGACTCGACGTCCAGGCACCGCTGCCCAGCGGCATCCGCGCGGGGGACCGGGTGGACGTCTGGGCTTCCCTTCCGGACGGGCAAAACGGGTACCGTGAACCGCTCCGCCTCCTCACCGCGGCGGAGATCTCCGAGCTCTCCGTCAACGAGTCGGTCATTGCCGGCGCTGATACCACCCGCCTGCTGGTCCTGGTCGAGGATGAAGACCTTCCCGCCCTGCTGGGTGCATTGTCCAACCAGGCGAAGATCGCCGTCGTCCCCAATCCTTCAGCCGGATGAGTGCCATTCCGGTAGTGACCTCCGGCAGCGGCACGGCAGAGCTGGTGCAGGGGCTGGAACGCCTGCAGGGGCCGGTCACCGTGATTCGCCGCTGCAGTGAGCTTTCGGAACTGATCGCTGCCTGCCAGAGCGGCATGGCCCGGGCGGCTATCGTCGACGACGACGCCGGAGAACTGACTGCCAGCCTCGCGGACCGCGTCGCTGCGGCGGGGGTCGCCCTTGTGGTCCTGGCTGATGACCCGGACGCCCGTGCCAGGCTGGACCGGCTCGGCGTCGAACATGCTTCAAGGAGCCTTGACTCCACGGCGCTGGCGGAGCTGGTCTCAGCAGCTGTCCTGGCCATGGAATCCCGGGCCCCGGGGCCCGGCGAGCGGTCCGCACTGGCAGATCCGGCGGACGGTCTCCGTCGCTGGGAACTCGGCGGAGAACCCGGAGGCACAGCTGATGACGCCTGCCCGCGCCGGGCCGGCAGCGTGGTTGCCGTGTGGGGCCCCGCAGGCGGTCCCGGCCGCACCACCCTGGCATTGAACCTCGCGGCCGAGGCCGCGGCTGCCGGCAGCGAAGTACTGCTGGTGGACGCTGACACCTACGCGCCGAGCATCGCCGCCGTCCTCGGGCTGACCGATGAATCGGCAGGCCTCGCGCAGGCGTGCCGTCTCGCCGAACAGGGAATGCTGGAGCCGGCGGCCCTGGAAGGAACTGCCGTGCGGGCGCAGCTGAAGAGCGGCAGGCTGCGGGTCCTGACCGGAATCACTCGCTCGGACCGCTGGCTTGAGATCCGGGGAACCTCGCTGGCCCGGGTGCTGGCGCAAGCCCGAAGCATCGCAGACATTACGGTGGTGGACTGCGGTTTCAGCCTCGAGGCAGATGAAGAGCTGAGCTTCGACACGATGGCGCCGCGGCGCAACGCGGCAACCCTGGCGGCCCTGGAAGCCGCTGATACCGTTTACGCCGTCGGAGCCGCCGATCCGGTAGGCGTTCCGCGCCTGGTGCGTGCGCTCGCGGAACTTGAAACGGCCGTACCCTCGGCGGTGCCTCTGGTGGTGTTGAACAAGGTGCGGCGATCGGCCGCCGGGCGTTCCCCGGAACGCCAGCTTGGTGAAGCGTGGCATCGTTTCGGTCCCGGGCAGATCAGTGCCTTCCTTCCGGCCGACTGGGAAGCAGCCGACGCATCCCTGCTGGCAGGGGCGGCGCTGCTGGAAGCGGCTCCCGGCTCGGCGCTGAGGACGGCGATCGCCGCTCTGGCCAATGTTCCCGCAGGCGGCAGCCCCAGACGGCGAAGGAGGCGCGCGGCAGCCACGAAGTGACCTTTTCTTTGCCGACGGGATAGGCTCATAGCAAACGGGCCGCAAAGGGGCGGCCGGTACTAAGCGGCGAATTTCGGAGGCGTATTAAATGTCGTCTGGATCCAACACCACGGATCTTTCCAGCTCGGATATCTCCCTTGAGGATTTCATCGGGAACTACTACGAGCATCTGGCGGCTGAAGACGCCGCACTCTACCCTCCACAGGCCTTGCGGGAACGCGCCGAGGCGCACCGGGCACTGGCATGGACCCGCGCGGAAGGCACGGCAGCGGTAGACGTCTTCGACCAGGGGGATGCCAGCGTCATCCTCATTGTCACCGACGACATGCCGTTCCTCGTCGATTCGGTCACGGCCGAGATCGTCCGGCGGAACAGCGGCATCCGCCTGATGGTCCATCCGACCTTCCTGGCGACCCGCCACCGGGACAGCGACACCCTGCAGCAGGTTAAGCGGGTTCCGAACGCGGCCGGCATCTCCAGCGGGGACACCGCTGCACTCCCTGACATCTCCGGCCTGCTGGGCAACGGCGACCAGACCACGCGCATCGAGTCCTGGATTGCCGTCGAAGTGCCACGCCTGAGCGATGAGGACCGCCGCCGGGAGATGGTGGACGGATTGCTTCGGGTCCTGGACGACGTCCGCGTTGCCGTCAGGGACTGGTCCGGCATGCGGGCCAAGGTCCACGAGATTGCGGCTGAACTCTCCGCAGCCGGGCCGGGAATCCCTGACCTGCAGCAGGCACGGGAGCTGCTCACGTGGCTCGACGACGGCAACTTCACGTTCCTCGGATACCGCGAATACGACCTCATCAACGAGAACGGCGAAGACGTGCTCCGCGCTTCTTCGAACACGGGCCTTGGACTGCTGCGCAAAAGTTCGGAGGCCGGCAAGGTCCAGCATCTGACAACGGCCGGCAGGGCGAAGGCGCGGGAGAAACGTGCCCTCGTAATCACCAAGGCGAATTCACGTTCCACCGTGCACCGCGCGGCCTACTTCGACTACATCGGGGTCAAGCGGTTCGACGCCGAAGGCAACGTCACCGGTGAACGGCGCTTCATTGGCCTGTTTGCGACCGGCGCCTACACCGGGTCCGTCCGGGACGTGCCCATCCTGCGCGACAAGGTCAAGGAAGTTGTCCGCCGGGCAGGATTCCCCGCGGACTCGCATTCAGGCAAGGACCTGCTCTCCATCCTCGAGACCTTCCCGCGCGACGAACTGTTCCAGATCGACGTCGACGGCCTGCTGGAGACGTCCCAGGGCATCCTCCGCCTGCAGGAACGGCGGCGTACCCGGCTCTTCCTGCGCCCGGACGTCTACGGACGCTTCATGTCCGCGCTGGTCTTCCTGCCGCGCGACCGCTATACCACCTCGGTCCGCCTGCGGATCCAGGACGAGCTGCGGTCAACGTTCAACGCCGACTCCATTGACTACGAGGCGCGCCTGACCGAATCCGCGCTGGCCCGCCTGTTCTTCCGCATCCGTCTGCCCAAGGGCGTTGAAATCACGGACGTCGACGCAGCTGCGCTGGAACGCCGGCTGGTCAACGCCACGCGCTCCTGGTCCGAGGGAATCGACGAGGTGCTGCGCGGGAAGTTCGACCGGGTCCAGGCCGAGGAGCTGTCCGCCCAGTGGGGCGACGCGTTCCCCATGGACTACCGCGTGGGGTACGAGGTTGAGGACGCACTTGCGGACATCGCCCGGTTTGAAGACCGGCTCCGGAACCCGGAGACCGCTCCGGAGCTCTTCGTGTACCTTCCGGCCCGCAGCGGCGAGAACACCGACAGCGCCGATGCCCGGCTCAAGCTGTACCTGCTGGAACCGAAGTCCCTGACCCAGATCCTTCCTTTCCTGCACAACCTGGGCCTTGAGGTGCTCGACGAACGTCCGTTCGAGATCCGGCGGCGCGACGGCGTCGAGCTGTTCCTGTACGACCTCGGACTGCGCTACGGAGCCGGCGTGGATCCGCTGGAAACCGGTACCCTCCTGGCGGAGGCTTTCCGTGCGGGCATTTCAGGCGCCAGCGAATCGGACGCGCTTGATCGCCTGATCCTGGGCCAGGGCCTGGGCTGGCGGGAAGTGGTGATGTTCCGCAGCTACGCCAAGTACATGCGCCAGATGGGCAACACCAACTCCTACGGCTTCATCGCGGACACGCTGCTGGCCAACCCCCGGGTCACTGCTGCGCTTGGCCGGATGTTCCGGGCCCGGTTCGATCCGGCCCTCGAAGAGTCCGGGCGCGCGGCGGAGATGGAGGCTGCGCGCAGCGAACTGGATGCCGGGCTGGAGCAGGTTCCCACCCTGGACGCGGACCGCGTACTGCGGACGTTCGCCAACCTCATCGAGGCGACTCTGCGCACCAACTTCTACCAGGACAAGGCCTACGTCAGCCACAAGCTCAACACAGCCGTGATCGACGGAGCTCCGTTCCCGCGGCCCAAGTATGAGATCTGGGTTTACTCCCCGCGCGTAGAGGGTGTGCACCTGCGCTTCGGCGAGGTGGCCCGCGGCGGCCTGCGCTGGTCGGACCGGCGCGAGGACTTCCGAACCGAAATCCTGGGCCTGGTCAAGGCCCAGACGGTCAAGAACGCCGTCATTGTTCCCACCGGCGCCAAGGGCGGCTTCTATGCCAAACAGCTGCCGGACCCGTCGAAGGACCGCGGCGCCTGGATGGAAGAGGGCAAGGAAAGCTACCGCACCTTCATCCGCGGGCTGCTGGACATCACTGACAACCTGGTGGTCACCGAAGACGGCGAGCAGGTCCACCCGCCGGAAAACGTGGTGCGGCACGACGGCGATGACAGCTACCTGGTGGTCGCAGCGGACAAGGGCACCGCCTCCTTCTCCGACATTGCCAACGCGCTTTCCGCTGAATACGGTTTCTGGCTCGGTGACGCCTTCGCTTCCGGCGGCTCCGTGGGCTACGACCACAAGGCCATGGGCATCACCGCCCGCGGTGCCTGGGAATCGGTGAAGCGGCACTTCAGCGAACTCGGCGTCGACACCCAGAACGAGGACTTCACGGCCGTGGGCGTGGGTGACATGAGCGGGGACGTCTTCGGCAACGGCATGCTGCTGTCCGAACATACGCGGCTCATTGCGGCCTTCGATCACCGGCACGTGTTCCTGGACCCGAACCCCGACGCCGCGCGGTCCCATGCGGAACGGCGGCGGCTCTTCGAACTGCCCCGCTCGTCCTGGGCCGACTACGACGAGAACCTCATCAGCGAGGGCGGCGGAGTGTTCCCGCGCCAGACCAAGAGCATTCCGATCAGCGCGCAGGTGCGGGAGGTGCTCGGCCTTGACTCCGGCGTTACCCGGCTCAGCCCGCCGGAGCTGCTTCGGGCCATCCTCAAGGCGCCGGTAGACCTGCTTTACAACGGCGGCATCGGCACCTACATCAAGGCATCCGCCGAAACCAACGCTGAAGTTGGGGACAAGGCCAATGACTCCATCCGCATCGACGGACGGGATGTCCGGGCCAAGGTCATCGGCGAGGGCGGCAACCTGGGAATGACTCAGCGCGGCCGCATCGAGGCTGCGCTGTCCGGTGTCATCCTGAACACCGACGCAATCGACAACTCGGCCGGTGTGGACTGCTCCGACCACGAAGTCAACATCAAGATCTTCGTTGACCGTATGGTGGCCGCGGGCAGGCTGGACGCCTCCGAGCGTTCAGCGTTCCTGCACTCGATGACGGACGAGGTCGGCCGCCTGGTGCTGCAGGACAACATTGACCAGAACATGCTGCTGCTCAACGACCGCCAGCGCGTCATCGAGTGGAGCCCGAGCTTCGAGCGGCTCATGGACTGGCTGGAGGAACATGCCGGCCTGGACCGTGCCCTGGAAGCACTGCCCACCAAGGATGAACTGCGGGCACGGGTGGCTGACGGCCAGGGCCTGACCGCGCCGGAACTGTCCGTCCTGGCCGCTTACGCCAAGATCGAGCTGACCCGCGCGCTCACGGCGTCGGACCTGGCGGATGATCCGTTCTTCCGCGGAACCCTCCGCAGGTACTTCCCCAAGCAGCTGGTGGATCGCTTCGATGACCAGCTGGATACGCATCCGCTGCGGCGCGAAATCATCTCCACGATGGTCGCCAACGACATGATCAACATTGGCGGAATCACCTTCGCCTTCCGGGTCATGGAGGAGACCTCGGCCACTGAGGCGACGGTTGCCCGTGCGTTCAGTGCACTGCGGGAGATCTACGCGATCGACGACGTGGTTGCCGCGCTGGGTAAACTGCCGGCCAGCTTCCCGACGGAAACCTGGACCGCCATCCACCTGGACATGCGCCGCCTGCTGGACCGCGCCGTGCGGTGGTTCGTGAACCACGTTGGCCGCGGCAGCTCCATCGACGAGGACATCCAGGCTTTCAAGCCGATTGTCGAGCCGCTGCGCAAGGACCTCATGCGCTTTATGCGCGGAGGGGACCGCGAGCGGGTGGAAGCAGCGCTTGAAAAGGCGTCAGGCTGGGATGTGCCGGAGGATCTTGGCACGTACTGGGCCGAACAGTTCGAAAGCTACGGCCTGCTCGATGTCGCCCTGGCTACACGGCAGGTCGAGGAACCGGCAGAGAACATTGCCGCCGTCTACTACGCGGTCTATGACCGTTACGGAGTAGACGATCTGCTGGAGCGCATCACCAAGCTCCCGCGCGGGGACCGCTGGCAGGCACTGGCCCGTGCCGCCCTGCGTGACGATCTGTACTCCACGGTTGCGGACATGACCGTCGCCGCCCTGCAGGCCACGCCGTCGATGCAGGGTGAAGACCCGGTGACCCGCATGGAGGCATGGGAGCAGGAGAACGCAGACAACCTCGAGCGCGCAACCAAGATGTTCGCCGAGGTAAACCAGCTCGAGCAGGATGACATGGCATCACTTTCAGTTGCCCTGCGCCTGCTTCGCTCGATCGTAAGGCGCTGACGGACGTCCGCTATGGCAATATTCACCGATCCGATCAAGGACCATGCGGAGTTCGGTCCCGGCGACGCCGAGTGGCTGCATCTGCTGGTGGGGGACTGGCAGCTGGTGGCAGACCTCGCGTTCGCCGACCTGGCACTGTGGTTCCCGCTGCCGGAGGGCACGTACGTGGCTCTGGCACACGCCCGGCCCTCGACGTCGCACACCGTGTTCCACAGCGACTTCGTGGGCGAGCGCATCCGCGCCGACCTGCAGCCGCTGGTGGACAAGGCGTGGAAATCGCAGACCATCGAGCGCTCCAGCGAAACGAACTGGACCACGGAAACGGCCATGCGGGTGGAAGCGATTCCGTTCGTGCGCAACGGGCGCACGCTCGCCGTCGTCACCTCCCACATGGACCTCTCCAGTTCCAGGATGCCGTCCCGGCTTGAACTGACCTACCGGCAGTGTGCCTATGACCTGCTCCGGATGGGAACGCTGGGTCTGTGGCCGGACTTCGCCACCCCCACGGGTTCGCGCCGCGGCGCCCCACGGGTCGGTGACGGGCTGATCCGGCTCGATGCCCAGGGCGTGGTGCAGTACGCCAGCCCCAACGGTGTTTCCGCGTTCCGCCGGCTGGGTGACATGGAGACGCTGGAGGGCCGGCCGCTGGCAGAGATCACGACGGCGCTGCTCAAGGACCGCAGGATGGTGGACGAGACTCTGCCTCTGGTGGTCACCGGGCGGATGCCGTGGCGCACCGAGATCGAGTCCCGCGGTGTGAGCCTCTCCCTGCGGGCCATCCCGCTGCGCGATGAGAAGGAACGGTTCGGCGCTCTGGTGCTGTGCCGCGATGTCTCTGAGCTGCGCCGGCGGGAAATGGAGCTGGTCTCCAAGGACGCGACGATCCGCGAGATCCATCACCGCGTGAAGAACAACCTGCAGACCGTTGCGGCCCTGCTTCGAATGCAGTCACGGCGGATGGAGAGCGAAGAGGGGAAGCAGGGCCTGGCCCAGGCGATGCGCCGCGTGTCCACGATCGCGCTGGTCCACGAAACGCTCTCCCAGGGGTTGACGCAGAACGTCGATTTCGACGAGCTCATTGACCGGCAGTTCCGGCTTTCGGCTGAGGTGGCGTCCCCGTCCCAGGCGGTTCGCACCGAGCGGCAGGGGACTTTCGGCGAGCTTCCCAGCGACCTGGCGACCCCGCTCGCGCTGGTGATCAACGAGCTGGTGACAAACGCCGTCGAGCATGGATTGGCGGGCAAGGAGAACGGCACGGTGTGGCTGAACGCGATGCGCCATCTGGGAGCCGACGGCGAGGAAAACCTAACGGTAACCGTGTCGGATGACGGCGTTGGCCTGCCTCCGGAACCCCGCAGGGAAGGACTCGGCCTGCAGATTGTGCGGACCCTCGTCCAGAGTGAACTCGACGGAACCATTCTCTGGGCTCCGCGCCCGGGCGGCGGCACCGAAGTTACGATCGAAATGGAACTCGATGGTGCCAGGCGGCGCTGAAGCGTCCCCTTAGACTCCGGCAAACACGAAGGGCCGCAGCCTGCAGGCAGCGGCCCTTCATGTTTGCCGGGCGGGGGGCCCGGCAGAAGTCTTGTAGTATCCGAAGACCTCAGGGGTCTTCTGCTTCCTTAGGAAGCGCGGCGTGCCCTTGCGGCACGGCGCTTGAGAGCACGGCGCTCGTCTTCACTCATGCCGCCCCAGACGCCGGCGTCCTGACCGGTTTCGATAGCCCACTGAAGGCAGGTGTCGATGACCGGGCACCGGCGGCAAACGCTCTTGGCCTCTTCAATCTGAAGAAGGGCCGGGCCGGTGTTCCCTACGGGGAAGAACAGCTCCGGATCCTTGTCCAGACATGCTGCGCGGCTCCGCCAATCCATGCTAATCACTATCTCCTCTGAAAAGTTGACTCAGCTTGTTTGTGAAAACATTCACGAGCAACCACAAATTAAAGGGGCCGGTCTCGGCCCCTTATCCCCTCTACTAGGGTGTCACGCGACGGAAACGCAAACAAGGGTTAACAAGCTGTTAATCTGCCGGAAATGATGAGTGATGCGTCACAAAGGCCCGTGGCCTCGGTCCTCTAGGATCCCTAACCGGTCGCTGCTCCTTGACTATCTCCGGTAGGGTGCCAGTGTGTCAAGACCCCAAAATTTCACGGCCCATGCACCGCGCCCCGGAGCAGTCACCCTGATTTCTGCCGTTCTGGTCTTTGAGTCACTCGCCCTTTTGGGTGTTGCGGGCTGGTACGTCTTCAACCTCCTGAACTCCACGCCGACGTCCCTGGGCGGGGCAGTTTTCAGTCTCTTCCTGGTTGTCCTGGTGGCTGTCTGGCTGCTCGTGGTGGGGCACTTCTTCTTCCGGGGTATGCGCTGGACACGGGCCGCAGCCCTGGTCTGGCAGCTGTTCATGATCGTGATCGCGGTGCCCACGCTGCAGGGCGGGGTAGTGGTGGTGGGGCTCGCCCTTCTGCTGCCAGCCGCCGCCGTGATCCTGCTGATGTTTACCAAGCCCGTTATCGCCTGGACTTCCCAGGCCGGCGGGGACGCGAAGACCTTCTAGGATCCCTGCACTCCAGTCGCGGTGTGCGGAGACCCTGTGGAAGCAGCGTGCTCGTGTTAGCCGGGGGCTGCGAACTGTACTTCCACGTGGGAGCCGCCGGTTAAGAGATACCCGCGTCCCGGTATCGGCCTGTCCTCCACCGCCAGCCGGAGCCCAAAGAACCCACCGTCAGAATCTCGGGTGGGTGCCAGCAGCACGCCGTTGCCCGGTGTCCTGCTCCTGTCTACCGCAGGGAGCCGGGAGAGCAGGTTGTACGCGGGAACGGCGCTGAGGACTATACCGGCACCACGCGAGGCCAGCTGGGTCATGAGCTCGTGGTCTTCTGCAGGCAGCTGGTCCGCGTCATCGGCCAGGACCAGCCAGCCGCTAAGGCTGCCGGCAGGCGGCGGAGGACCGTCGTCGGCTCCAGCGCTGCCATTGGCGGTGCCGATCCGGTAGAGCCGGGGCGGGGCAGCTTCCGGACCGTGCCCGGAGGAGAGCCGCGCAGCCACCGCGAAGGTTTCCAGGAGCGTTGTCTTCCCGGAGCATGCCGGCCCCAGGACCGTAAACACGGATCCGGGCGGGACATGTGCCTCTACGGTTTTGAGATTATCTCCGCCCATACCCACCGGGAACCTGCCTGGCCCGGATGCAGGGTCGAGATGACTGCACAGGACGCTGCGCGGGAGCCCGTCGATCCGGCGCGGAGGGGGTGTTCCTTCCGGAAGCGGCGCAGGCCCTGCCGGCCAGTCGCGCTGGTAGCACTGCGCAACGGTCTTCGCCCCGTCCGCCGTCCGGGGGACCGGAGTCTCCGCTGTTCCGGGTTCCAGGGGGCCCTGGACGAATGCACGGCCGGGCACCGGCCCCAGCTCCGGCATCCGTGGCCAGGCCAGAAGGGCGTCCTCCGAAAGGCCTGCAGGGAACCACAACCGGTTGGGCAGAAGCTGGAAGAACCGTGCGGTGCTTAGTTCCCGGTTGCCGGATACCAGCAGGCAGATGTCCGCGGCGGCTCCGTCCCGAGCGAGGGAAAGCAATGTATCCTCACCGGTTGATGCCCGGGCTGAGCGGAACGACTCCTGCCATCTGCCCCACCCGGAGACCAGGAGAGTGATGCCGGCGCCGTTTCGTGAGGCGGTGATCCGTTCAAGAAGCGTGTCGGCCAGCAGGGACAAGACCCGGGAAGCGCGGGCCGTTTCATGGGGTTGCACACAGGCTCCCACCTGCGGATGGCCGGCCATCCAGGAGAGTGAGCCGTCGCCGTCGAGCACGTAGAGGTGCCGTCCCGGCAGCTGTGCCACGTGCTGCCGGGCGAACGCGCATGCGGCAGCCGCAGGCCCGGCCCGGGGCAGCCCGACCAGGGCAAGGTGGGAATGTTCATTGGGGTCCCAGTCAAGCCAGTCCTGAGCCTGCTGAGCGGGCTGGTCCGCCAGCCCGATCCGAAGACGGCCTGGCGGCGGGACGGGGCGGGAATCCAGGTCAGCAGGGAGCGGCGGCTGGACGGGAGCCGGCGGACGTTCCGGGAATCCGGCTTGCGCGGCCGCGGTCTTGAGCCCCTCGACAATCCTTTCCAGGCCGGGGCCGGCGGAGGCGGGCGTCCTTGCCGGGGATGACAGGAAATCCGCAAGGGTCTGCACCAGGGGCGGGCTTTGACCGTCTGCTGCCGTGGAAACGGTCTGGAAGGTCCGGGGAGCCGCGCCGGCCAGGCGCAGGATCGCCATTCCCGGCGAGGAAGCCGGGATGGCGGCGGCGTCGTCACAGCCAACGATGTCGCGGGAGTCCACGGGGGACTGTACGCGCAGGCAAATGGACGCAGCAACGTTGGCGCGTATATCAGCCGTGACGGAACCCTGCGGCCGTTGCGTGGCGATGACGAGATGAAGGCCGAGGGAACGCCCAATGGCCGCGATTTTCATCAGTTCCTGCAGCGCATTAGGCACTGCGTCCGCCAGCATCCGGAACTCATCGATGACGACGATGAGCCGGGGGAGCGCGTCCTTCGGCGCCGAGCGGGCGTTAAATTCATCCAGGTCAGTGGCTTGCGCATCGGCGAGGAGGGACTCCCTGCGCCTTAGCTCAGCCCGCAGCGAGGTGAGGGCACGTGCCACGTTCTCCTGGGACAGGTCGGTCAGGAAGCCCGCCGTGTGGGGGAGATCCGCCAGGGGTGCCAGGCCCGATCCGCCCTTGAAATCGATCAGCAGGAAGTTCAGGCGCGGGGGCGGCGCCTGGCACGCAAGGGACGCGATCAGGGTCCGCAGCAGCTCGGACTTTCCGGAGCCTGTGGTGCCGGCGATGAGGAGATGAGGTCCGTCCGCTACCAGATCCAGGCTCACGGGCTGCCCGCCGGCATGACCAATGACCGCGCGAAGCGGCCGGACTTCTTTCCACACGTTCTCCGCTGGTTCCGGGAAAAGAGGGGGACGACCATCAGGCACGATCCCGGAAGACGAGGCAGCCAGCTGCAGCGCTGCCCGGTGGAAGCTGCGCACTCCTGCCAGGTCCGGAAGGAAGTGCTGCCGATGGTCGTCCCGGGTGAGGACTCCGCCGTCCCGGACCAGGGCGATTGTCGCGTCGGCGTCTGGCCGGACAGGCGAGTTGCCGGGGTCGCGGCAGGCGATGAGACAGGTGATCCTGCGGGTCTGTTCGGGGAGGGCGGCCCAGATCCGCCAGGCCGTGTTCCATGTTCCCGGGGGTGCGACGACGATCAACGGAAGGCCGGGGTGCTGGGCCGCGAGCGTGACCAGCGCGGCCACCGCAGCGTTCTCGTGCCGGGCAGGGACCAGTGCGATGCCCGGGAGGAACCGGGCATCGCAGATGAGTTCATCAGCTCTGGTGCCGAGCAGCGCAACCGCGGGCCCGTCCGGCACGCTGCCGCTGCCCAGTTGGAGCAGCAGGGAACGGCACAGCCCCTGGACGTCCTCGGGGGGACCCATGAGGCACACCGTACTGCCGGCTTCTGCCTCCAGGATTACGGGCACGGCATCGTGCAGGGGCGGGCGCCAGGCGTTATTCGGGTCTCGGAGTGCCAGGTCTGCCGGAAGGGAACCGGTGCCAAGGCGGAGGGCCACGGGCCGGTTCCGTGTGCCGCCTTCCGCTGTGCTGTTCGGTGCTGGGTCCCATTGAATGGAGCCAGCCGGCGTGGAGTCCCCGAGAACGGAGGCTGTCAGTGCCGAGAGGCACCGTTGGCCCAGAGTGGGGTGCAGGGCATGGCGGCGCCGGCGGTCCGCTGCTGCCGCGTGCTCTTCGGCATTTCGAAAGGCGGTACGGCGCCGCCGGTGGACCAGGAGCCCGGCACCGGCAGTGAGCGCTCCGATCCCCGAAAATGCCAGAAAGAACCACATTCCGGTGGATACTGCGAGCACAGTCCCAAGTCCGAGGGGAAGGAACGCTGCCGCCAGGGTGCCCGCGCCCGGACGCTGCGGCGGAGTGCCCTGGACCTCGACAGGGCCGTCCATTGCCGGCAGTGAGCTGCCAGTTCCACCACACTCTGCTGCTCCGGGCGAAACCGCTGTGCCGGTACCGGGGATGTGCAATTGGAACAGGGTGTTTCCTGCCCGAACGAGGGATGCAGTTGACAGCCGTGCCCGGCTAACTCGCTTGCCGTCTACCCACAGTCCGTTGCTGGAGCCGCCGTCGTAGATCTCCACGCCCGTGGCATTCACCTCGAGTGCAGCGTGGATACGGGACATTGCGGGGTCGCTGATCAGGATGCCGGTGCCCGCCGGACAAGTTCCTTGTTGCTTTCCGGGGCGTCCCAGCCAGTATCTGCCCGGCTTCAGTTCCTCGATGCGTCCGGCATCCGGTCCAGTGTGGGTCACCAGGACCAGCCCGGGGAGGGCGCGTTTGGCCCAGAGTTCCCGCCGCTCGGTGCCCGGGGGGATGAGAATGCGGCTCCCCATAACGTCAGCAATGGTGAAAGCAGGGGCAACGGATGGCCTGGATTGAGACGGGGAAGGGCGCAGCATGTCATTCACATGGCCGGCCAACTCCGCGTCCGTTACGGAACGTATGGAATTAATCACGATTGGCAGAAGGCCGGATGTGGGTACGGATGAGGGGCCGTCAGGCACGAAGTGTGCCGCTACAGCACCGTGGATTGCCACGTATTCACCTCCCTAAAAGGGTACAACCGGAGGGCTCCAAGCTATTCGACAGTGCTGACGCAGGGTGGGGGACCGGGGCGGCTGTGGATATCTTCCGGGTTGGGGACGGGTCGTGTTGCGGGGTCCAGTGATGGAGGAGCGGTAGACTCACCACGGGGGAGACCACGAAAAGTTACTTGAAAGGCCCGTGTGCACCAGGAAGTACTAGCCACTCGGAAACATGAGCAGGCGCGTGCTCGCCCGAAACCGGGGTTCAGGCCCGAAGTCCAGGGACTTCGGGCACTTGCTGTGCTCATGGTGGTGACCTACCACATTTGGTTTGGGCGTGTCTCAGGCGGCGTGGACATCTTCCTGCTGATCTCCGCGTTCCTGCTCACTCTTTCTTTTGTGCGCAAACTTGAAGCCGGCCGGGCGCTGGACCTCGGACGCTACTGGCTGCACATGTTCAAACGTCTGCTGCCCGCCGTCGTCGTGGTGCTACTGGGCATACTGGTTGCTGCCGCGCTCTTTGTTCCTCGCTCGCGCTGGTCGGAGATCCTCTCCCAGACCTGGTCATCTCTCTTCTATTTCCAGAACTGGGCACTCGCGGCAAACTCGGTTGACTATTACGCAACCGACCAGAGCATCGCGAGTCCGCTGCAGCACTTCTGGTCGCTGTCAGTACAGGGTCAGGTCTTCATCCTCTGGCCGCTGCTTTTCGCGCTGGCAGGGTTCATAGCCAAAGCTGCGAAGATCCGCGTCCGCAGAGCAGTGCTACTGGTGTTCGGCTCGGTATTCGCTGTGTCCCTGACGTTCTCGATTTACGAAACGTATACGAACCAGGTCCACGCTTACTTCGATACGAGGACGCGCCTTTGGGAATTCGCCTTCGGTACCCTGCTGGTCCTGGCGCTGCCGTATCTGAAGATTCCGCGGCCGCTACGGGTTGCGGCAGGCTGGATCGGTCTGGCAGCGATGCTCTCGGGCGGCTTTATCCTCGATGTGCAGGGCCAGTTCCCCGGCTATGTAGCGCTGTGGCCGCTGGTTGCTGCCGCTCTCATAATCCTTGCGGGACAGACGGAGAGCCCAGTTGGCGCCGATAGGCTCTTGACCTGGAAGCCTTTGATCCGGCTCGGCGACATGTCCTACGCCCTCTACCTCTGGCACTGGCCCGTCCTCATCATCTACATGATCTGGCGTGGTCGTGAGGAAGTGGGGCCGGTGGGGGGTACCGCCATCATCTTGCTGTCCCTTCTGCTGGCGTACCTGACTACGCGGTTTGTGGAGCGGCCCCTGCGTTCCATGCAGTGGGCGGAGAAGAAGAAGCGAAGAGCGGCCGTTGTTGTTGCCGTTTGTGTGCTCCTCATCGCCTTACCGGTGGCCGGGTGGCAGGTCAACCTGAGAATTCAGGCTGGCACTCTGGCCGAGGGCGCCGATCGCAACAACCCGGGGGCCTTGGCCATGCTGCCAGGCTATGTGAACACAGCAGACGATGACGCTCCGGTGCTGCCCCGCCCTGAAATGGCAAGTAAAGAGTGGCCGGACCTGCCAGAAGGTTGTACGGATACGCGACGAATGGAAGTTGTGTGTGACCTGGACCTTGCCAGCGAAGATGCGCCCCGCGTGGTGGTTGCAGGGAGCTCCCATGCTCAGATGTGGTTGTCAGCCGTTCGTCCGATGGCGGAGGAACGAGGCTGGAACCTAGGGATCCGTATCAAAGGATTCTGCCCGATCACATTCGAAGAAGAAACAGCCGAAGACTGCTTGAGCTTTAACAGGCAGACGATGGAGGAACTGTTGGAATCGCCGCCTGCTCTTGTGATTACTACGGGTAGCATAACTGTCCTCGATGGTGACGAGTACATGGACCAAACATGGGCTTCATCCGTTGCACAACTCCGGGAAGCTGGGTCGTTAGTGGTTGCTGTACGAGACACGCCTCGTATGGATATGTCCGCGCCAGTTTGCGTTGAGGAGAACGAATCGCAGCCCGATGTGTGTGGGATCGACGCCCGCAGGACGTTGGCGGATACTAATCCTGCTGAGATAGATTCTCGAGTTCCCGAAGTCGCGCATCTCGATTTCACAGAGTACCTATGCGCGGAAAATTTCTGCCCAGCGGTCATCGGGAACGTCTTGGTCTACCTCGATAACCACCATCTAACGAGGACGTACATAGAGAGTCTGCGTCCGATCTTTGAACAGAAGCTTGACGATGCGCTCGCAGCTGGTGGGACTTCCGCCAATCTCGGCCGTGAAGTGCCTCCTCTCGAATAGTCAGATATCCTTGACCGTCGGGTGCGCGTCGAAGACCGCACCGAAACTTAACAGGAGTGACAAGTGAACGTTGACCTCGTTGTGATTGGGTCAGGCTTTTTCGGCCTTACCATAGCCGAGCGCGCTGCAAAAGAACTGGGCCTGAAGGTGGCGGTCCTGGACCGTCGACACCACATCGGTGGCAACGCCTACAGCGAGAACGAAGCGCAGACCGGAATCGAGGTGCACCGATACGGTGCCCACCTCTTCCACACCTCCAATGAGCGGGTCTGGAACTACGTGAATGAGTTCACCCAGTTTACGAACTACGTGCACAAGGTCTACACCAGCCACAAGGGCGAGGTGTACCCGATGCCGATCAACCTCGGTACCATCAACCAGTTCTTCCGCTCTTCCATGGGTCCGGCCGAAGCCAAGGCCCTCATTCAGGAGCAGGCCGGCGAACTTGCCGGCACTGATCCCCAGAACCTCAACGACAAGGGGATTCAGCTAATCGGCCGTCCGCTCTACGAAGCGTTCATCAAGTACTACACTGGCAAGCAGTGGCAGACGGACCCCAAGAACCTGCCAGCCGAGATTATTTCCCGACTCCCGGTCCGTTACACCTATGACAACCGGTACTTTAATGACAAGTATGAGGGCCTGCCCGTAGATGGCTACACGGCCTGGATCGAACGCATGGCAGACCACCCGAACATTCAGGTGCACCTCAAGACCGACTTCTTTGACGACGGACACGAGTTCTCCCGCGCAACCACCCTGGGCCAGGTTCCGGTCGTCTACACCGGACCTGTAGACCGGTACTTCGATTACACCGAAGGGGACCTGTCCTGGCGCACAATCGACCTCGAAGAAGAAGTTCTGCCGATCGAAGATTTCCAGGGCACCTCGGTCATGAACTATCCGGATGAAGACGTCCCCTACACGCGCATCCATGAGTTCCGGCACTTCCACCCCGAGCGGGACTACACCAAGGACGCAACGGTGATCATGCGTGAGTTCTCCCGGTTCGCCGAAAAGGGTGACGAACCGTACTACCCGGTCAACACCGTTGAGGACCGGTCCAAGCTGCTTGCTTACCGCGACCTCGCGAAGGGTGAAAAGGACGTTCTCTTCGGCGGGCGCCTCGGAACATACAAGTACCTGGACATGCACATGGCGATCGGCTCGGCTCTGTCCATGTACGAGAATAAGATCAAGCCCCACTTCACCGGGGGAGCCAAGCTGGAAAGCGGAGGAGTCGACGCGTGAGCAAGGTCGATGCAGCGACGGAGCTGCAGCAGTCAGGCCCCGTGGACGCTACCGGCCCAGGGGACTCGTGGCACACTGTGCAGCGGGTTATTTTCCCGGACCAAAGCCAGATGGACACTGCCCTTCTTTACGTGGACACCGGTACGGCCCGCGGGGCTGCGTTTAACACCATGGACGGGTCCATGACGACCACGTCCAAGGACGGGAAACCGTCCGCAGCCGCATCATCAGCCGCTGCACCGCAGGGAGAAGTGAACGTTGAGGACTTCACTTCCCGGATATCAGGAATGGCGCGTCCCGGGCAGCGGCTCTCCTTCGGAACGTATTTCAACGCCTTCGCCGCGAGCTACTGGCGGCGGTGGACGAAGCTTGAGAACATCCGGCTGCAGGTCGCAACCGGAGGCAGCGGCGTCGTCAGCGTTTATCGCTCGAACGCGCGCGGCTCGCTTCAGCACGTAGAGACTCGTCGGGTAGCAGGAGAAACAGTCTCCACGTTCGACCTGCCGCTGAAGCCGTTTGGGGACGGAGGGTGGTACTGGTTCGACCTCGTTGCCGGCTCAGTGCCCCTGGCCCTGAACTCTGCCGAGTGGCAGGCTCCCGGCCCCGCCAAAGCCCCCGGTTCCGTCACGCTCGAAATCACCACCCTCAACAAGGTGGACTTCTGCCTCAACAACCTGCGCATCCTGGCAGATAACCCGGACGCCCTCGCGTACCTCAAAGAGGTTGTGATCGTCGACCAGGGCACCAGGAAGGTTAAGAACGCTCCAGGCTTCGCGGAGCTTGAAGCCAGGTTTGACGGAAAACTGCGTCTGATTCATCAGGGCAACCTGGGCGGATCCGGCGGTTTTGCCCGCGGCATGTATGAAGCGGTCCAGAATGACAGCGACTATGTGCTCCTCCTGGACGACGACGTAGTGGTCGAACCGGAGAGCATCGCGCGTATGGTCACGTTTGCCGACCACTGCAACAAGCCGACAATTGTCGGTGGCCACATGTTCGACCTGTATAATCGCACAGTTCTGCACACCTTCGGCGAAACGGTCAATCCTTACCGTTTCCAGCCCGACCATCCCATCAAGGACCAGGTTCTAGGCCACGACTTCGCCATGACGAACCTGCGGACAACCCCCTGGATGCACCGCCGGGTTGACGTCGACTACAACGGCTGGTGGATGTGCCTCATTCCGACGAAGGTCGTCCGGGACATTGGGCTTTCCCTCCCGGTATTCATCAAGTGGGATGACGCCGAGTATGGCCTGCGCGCAAAGGCTGCCGGCTACGACACTGTTTCGCTTCCCGGATCTGCGGTATGGCACATTACCTGGGCCGACAAAGATGACGCCGTGGATTGGCAGGCTTATTTCCACAGCCGGAACCGCATCATTACGGCACTTCTGCACAGCCCCTATCCCCACGGCGGACGCGTTGTCAGGGAAGGCAGCTTCATCGATGTGAAGCACCTGATCTCGATGCAGTACTTCACTGCCCAGACCCGCGTGATGGCACTGCGGGACCTGCTGGCAGGACCCGAGAACCTCCACGGGATCCTCGCTCACAAGCTGCCCGAGATCCAGTCCATGAGGAACGACTACTCCGAGGCGAGGTTCGAGCCGGATCCTGACGCGTTCCCCACCCCCGGGGTCAGCAAGCCGCCGCGGCGCGGTCGCGGTTTCCAAGCACCTTCCTACGTAACGCTGGTCCCGTGGGCCGCTAAAACGCTCGTTCGGCAGCTAACGAAGCCTGTCTCCAGCAGCAGTGTAGAGCGACCTGAAGCCCGTGTGGCTCACGTAGACAACAAGTGGTGGCGCATGTCGCAGTACGACAGTGCAATAGTCACCAACGCAGACGGAACGGCCGCATCCTGGTACCACCGGGATCCCGCGAAGCTCAAGGAACTGCTCGTTGAGGGCATGCGCCTGAACGCGATCGTTCTGAAGAACTGGCAAAATCTCAGCGAGATCTACCGTGAGGCGCTTCCTTCGATAACCTCACTGGAAGCCTGGGGCAAGACATTCGATGAATACTCGGAAGAGAGCAAATAAGGTTGTCTTCTGAACGGCTGGAGACTCCCGGTCGCGGAGCGGGTTTCGTTGACCTGGTCCGCTCCCGGTTTCTCCTGAAGCTTCTGGTCTCCAAGGAACTGAAAGTACGCTACCGCGGGTCCGTGCTGGGCTTGTTGTGGTCCTACGTCAAACCGGGCGTTCAGTTCGTTGTCTTCTACGTTGCCCTGGGGGTTTTCCTGAACCTCGAACAGAGCGACAGTAACCCCAGAGGGCTGCCGAACTATGCCATCTACCTTTTCTCCGGCATCGTACTGATCAACTTCTTCACCGAAGCGCTGGGCAACGCGTCCCGGTCAATCGTAGGTAACGGCGGTCTGATAAAGAAGATCTATCTTCCCCGCCAGCTGTTTCCCGTGGCGTCTGTCTGGGTCTCGGGCGTGCATTTCGTGCCGCAGATACTGATCTTGTTGGTGGCCTGCTTGCTTAACGGCTGGCGTCCGGGAGTGCTGGAATTAGCGGCTGCCCTTGGCGGGTTTGTGATCGTTGGTCTGCTGGCTACGGGTCTTGGCTTGTTGTTCGGTGCGGTCAACGTGTACTTCCGTGATGCTGAGAACCTCGTAGACATGCTGCTCATGATCGCTACCTGGGCATCCCCGGTTTTGTACTCATGGGTGATGGTGCGGGACAAACTGGGAGAGACCGCCTTCAACATCTACCAGTTGAATCCAATAACCGTAGGCGTGGAGACCTTCCACTTCGCTTTTTGGCTGCCAACTACGGATGGGGCAGAGCAGATCCCTCCTCATCTCCTCTCCCTGTGGCTGCCCGTTGGACTGGCCATTTCTGCAGCCGTGATGCTCTTTGGCCAGTTCGTTTTCCGCCGCCTTGAAGGCCGATTCGCGCAGGAGCTTTAAGCTTGGTCAATGCCATTGAAGTACGAGACGTCAACAAGCAGTTTGTCCTGCGGCATACGCGTTCCATGAAGGAAGCCTTCGTGTGGCTGGTCAAGGGACGCAAAGGGGACCTGTCAGAGAAGTTTCATGCGCTGAAAGGCGTGTCCCTCAATGTTGAACAGGGGGAGACAGTTGCCCTGCTGGGACTCAACGGTTCCGGCAAATCCACCCTCCTGAAGCACATCTCAGGAGTTATGCGTCCTGATAGTGGGACCGTGGGCACCAGGGGGAGGGTCGCCGGACTAATCGAGGTGGGAGCAGGCTTTCACCACGATCTGAGCGGACGTGACAATGTGTACCTGAACGGGGCGATCCTTGGCATGTCTGAGGAAGAAATCAACGAGAAGTTCGATTCCATCGTTGAATTCTCCGAGATTGGTCAGTTCATCGACACGGAGGTGAAGTTCTATTCCTCCGGCATGTACCTTCGACTTGCTTTCTCGGTGGCGGTGCATACGGATCCTGAGGTGTTTCTCGTCGACGAAATTCTTGCGGTCGGCGATGAACCGTTTCAGAAAAAGTGCATCAACAAGATCAAGGAGCTCGCCGCAGAGGGGAAAACCCTGGTGGTAGTCAGCCACGACCTAGACTTGGTGTCCCGCATCTGTGAGCGGGGAGTGCTGCTCGAGCACGGTGAAGTGATCATGGACGGTCCGGTTCATGACGTCGTTAGCCGGATGCGAGCAAACTGACTCATACGCCCAAAGGCCGAAGGTTGTGGTTTGCATAAAGATGGTCCTTCCCCTCGACGTATCTTTTTCCAGCCCGTCGGTACATTTGGAGAGTTTGCTCTACCCAAACGCTTCATTACGTGGCCCTTCGAATGCCGTGCGCGGAAAGCCCGAAGTCCGTTCGGAACGGACGCCTTTATCAACACACGTTCGGCGCAAACTTCTAGGGGCGCTGGGGCAGCTCACTTAGTTCCCGCAAACTGATGCGACGACGCCGTCATGGAAGTTACGGACAGCCGCGGATTCAACGGCGGTCCAACGTCTTAGGCCGGAGCAATGTCCCGCGGCTCTCGCAGCTTAGGAACAAATTTGGGTAGTCCAGCTTCCTGGTACTAGCTTACGACGAGCGATTCTTTGTCTGCGTGACGGTGATAGCCTGCAAGCTGCCGCCTCACACTAACCTGGAGGTCGGTAAACACTACGGGCCCCGCACGGCCATCAAGCATCAGTTTATTCGCAGCCGGTGATCCTGTATAGATTCGCCTCTGGCCCCGTGGACTTGACTAGCTCGAAGCCGGGTTTGTCGGCAAGGTCCGTCAAACCGGCGTATTCGGCACCAGTGTCAGAAATGGCGCGTGTGCCGAAATCTAGGACATATTCTACGTTTTCCTCCGCAAGGGCCGCACACACCTCGGAGCTGAACTCGGGCAACTTTCCGGAGATGAGGATCCGCTCGGGGTCGTTACTGGCGAATATGTGCGGAGTCAGGACTTCCCTGCCACCGAGGGCATACGCCATGGAACCGCCGTTCGAAGGATTGTTCGCAATTACCGCATCTTCGGGAACGTAACCGTCGATGACCTCAACCAGATCTCGTTCGGCGGGCGAGAGCAATGGTGAGGACTCGTCGAAGGCATACACCGGCATGGCGAACTTGATGTAGTCCTTCACGGGACCAAAGTACCCCAGCACGGCCATGCCTGCGGTCAGGACAGTCAGTGCGAGGACAGGGACGGAGCGCGCGTACGCCCATCGCTCTTCCATCCTGTGCGCCGTACGTTCAGGCAGGGCAGTGCGGATCCATTGGATAATCGCCCAGGCTCCAACAGCCCCAAGGGCGGTGGCGAATACCGGGAGGAAAGCCGCCAAACGGTTGGTGTCCTGGTACCAGTTGCCTGTCAGGAAGTTACGCAGGAAACCGCGGTTCTGGGAGGCATCAACTACGAAGAACCAGACGGCCAGGGCGTAACTTGCAACCAGCCACCGGTGCTCCCGGATCTGGAACAGGTAGACTCCTCCGGCGATTGCCAGGATAGTAACGAACCAGTTGGTGGGGGTTCCCATGGGACTATTGGTAAGGGCCTCACCTATGGCACCGCCTGTGGTGGTGTAGGGGCCCCAGGAATCATAGAACGCGGGCCTGAGGAATAGCCATATGAGCGTGGCTGTAACAGCACCGATGATCGACAGCACAATGAAGATGATCAGCGTGGGGCGTGGCCCGGCCAGTTGCTGCCTGAACGAAGGCCACCAATTTGTCAGGATGAGCGGCAGGGCAAACGCCAGAAGGGCGTTGATCACGCTCATATGTGCCGTGGAAGCTCCGGCCAGGGCAAGCAGGAAGGCTATCCACCATGACCGCTGAAGGGGCTGGTCCTGGTCGAAGTTGCCCATCCGGAAGAGACGTACGACTATGCCCAGCAGGAGCGGAAGCATGCTGGTAGCAAGTGTGTTGGGGAACAGAGGCCCCCAAACGAGCAGAAGGAACGGAAAAGCGATCTGAACGGCGGAGAGGACCCCCGCCGCGAGCGTGATCAGGGGGTTATTTCCAAAGACGCTGCGTGCAAAGAAGACGCAGGAAAGCGTCCACACAAGACTTGCCGCAACGATGTTGATTGAGTTTTCCGCCAATGTGACACTGGAGCCGCTCACTTCCACCGTCAATGCGGCGAAGGAATGCCACACTGCCGGGTACACGCTTCCGGCGGCTTCATCGCCCAGTCCGCCCATGGTGAGCGACGAAGCGTTTCCGCTTTCCACCACGTACCGGATGGCGTTGAGATGGAACACGTTGTCGAAGTTCTGGGCGAAATTCTCCGGCTGGCCGATCAATTGCATAAGCCGCCTGGAAACCATGGCTGCAGCAAGTGCAACCGCCGCCAGCGGCACTGCCACGCTGCGCCACGCATCCGCGGCACGCACGTCGGGCGGATCCTGGCGGGTCGCTCCCTTGGACCCGATGGCCGTGGCAATCCAGCCCGCCAAACATGTCAGGACTGTGCCCGCGGCATAAATCCAAACAGACCATTCCAAACCGACGATGTCTGCAAGGACGCCGAAAACGCCCACAACGGCCGCTGAGAAAGCGGGTGCAAGAGCGAATGCCGAGAATCCGCGGAACTTTAGGGCCAAAGCGACAAGGAAACCGGGTAGCAACACCAGGCCTGCGGTCGCCAAAAGGACAGGCAGAACAGGTATCCAGGACAAGTGGTCTCCTCGAAAGGTATAACGCGGAAGCCGGCTAAGGCAGATTTAAGTTCTTCCAGACGGTGTGGCTAGTGCCACTCCTCCCGGAGACTGGCGGTTGGGGCCGGCTTCAGCGCCCGTGCTGCAAGACGCTGGCCAGATAGTCTCCATAGCCGCTCTTTGCGAGCTTTTCAGACCGCGCACGAAGCTCGTCATCGCTTAGGAAGCCCATCCGCCATGCCACCTCTTCGGGGGAGCCGATCTTTAGCCCCTGACGGTTCTCAACGGTACGGATGAAGTTCGAGGCCTCATTGAGGGAGTCGAATGTCCCGGTATCCAACCAGGCAGTGCCGCGGGGCAGAATGTCGACCTGAAGCTTGCCTCGGTCCAAGTAGACCCGGTTGAGGTCTGTGATTTCGAGCTCTCCACGGGCGGATGGCTCGAGCTCCCGGGCGATTTCTACTACCTCATTGTCGTAGAAGTACAGTCCAGGCACGGCGTAGTTACTCTTCGGCTTGGCCGGCTTCTCTTCAAGGGAGAGAGCCCTTCCGTCGGAATCGAATTCCACGACACCGTACGCTGTGGGGTCGGCGACCCAGTAACCGAAGACGGCGGCGCCGTCGATGTTCCCGAAGCGCCGCAGTTGGCTGCCCATGCCGTGACCATAGAAGATGTTGTCACCGAGGACCAATGCAACGGGTTCGTCGCCGATGTGTTCAGACCCCAGGACAAACGCCTGGGCCAGTCCGTCCGGTGAAGGTTGCTGGACGTAGCTAAGGTTCACGCCGAACTGGGATCCGTCTCCGAGCAGGCGCTGGAACTGGTCCGCGTCGTGGGGAGTCGTGATAATCAGAATGTCCTGGATGCCGGCAAGAATCAGGGTCGACAGGGGATAGTAAATCATCGGCTTGTCGTACACCGGGACCAGCTGTTTGCTGATGCCGAGGGTGATCGGGTGCAGCCGCGATCCGGTTCCGCCGGCCAGAATTATTCCACGCATAGCGCAATCATCCCCCAGTGTCCGGGGGACGGCAAAATCGCTGGCCGGTGCAACCGGTCGTCCGGTATGGGCGGGCCAGGTGCCTGGTCCGGTATTCTGGCCGTGGAGTCCGCCACGGCTTATGCCGTGCCAGCGGCAGTCAAATCCGGAGCCACTGGCCGCAACGCCGCGTCGTCCGCCCTCACCGAGAAACGAAGTTAGGTCTATTTTGGATAAAGACCCCGCATCGCCGAAAGCCGAAGCGGCGACAATCGGTGCGTCGTCAGCGGTCGGGCTGGGTTCAGCCTCATTGCTCTCGGCGGTAGTCGGCTACGTTGTGCTGCTGATCGCCGCACGCATCCTGGACCAGGAATCCAATGCCATTTTCCTGACGTTCTGGTCATTCCTTTTCCTCCTGTTCGGGATTCTGGGCGGAATTCAGACGGAAACCACCAGGTCGGCCAACCAAGGCAGAACAACGGCGCCCAGTCCGCGGAATCCGCGAATGGGATGTGTCGCCTTATCAATCGGTACGGGAACGGCCGTGATTCTCGCGCTTTCCGCGCCATGGTGGGGTTCGCTTATATTCGGCAGCTACTCCGGCCTGGTCATTGTTGTCTGCGTAGCGGCCGTTGTTTACTCCGGACACGTGGCCCTGATGGGGTCGCTGGCCGGGCAGCAGCGTTGGGGGACGTACTCAAAGCTCATTCTTTCCGAATCGGTCCTTAGGCTCGCGGGCGTGATACTGGTGGTTCTGCTGGGCACCTCGGTGTTGGGACTGGCATGGGGAGCCGCTGTCGGTGCCGCCGCGTGGCTTTTCTTCGTGCTGTTCTCGAAATCCTCAAGGCAGTCGTTCCTCCGCCGGGCGGACAGAGGCACGGGCGCCTACTACAAGACCGTTGGCTACGCGTGCCTCGCAGGTGCCGCCAATGCAGCGTTGGTGGTCGGCTACCCCATCCTGCTGCGTGTTTCCACACCGGATGCAGAGTACTTGGCCTCGGCCGCATTGTTGATGGCGCTTTCCCTGACCCGAGCGCCGCTGCTCATTCCGCTCAACGCTTACCAGGGTGTTGCGATCACTCACTTTGTTTCCCGCCGCACCCGTGGAATCCGTGCGATTTTCCCCATCCTGGGCACTGTCCTTGGGGTGTCAGTCCTGGGCGCGGCCCTTGCCTGGCTTATCGGTCCCTTCCTGATGACTACGGTGCTCGGACCTTCCTACGAGATGTCCGGCATGGTCCTTGCGGCGCTGACTTTCGACGCCGGACTACTGGGCTTGCTGACCATAACAGGGGCGCTGGCGATCGCTTCGGGAAGGCACATGGCATTCTCCGTCGGATGGGTGGCTGCGACTGCAGTGTCCCTCGGACTCCTCTGGCTTCCCCTTGATATCCAGACGAAAACCGTTCTGAGCCTGGCCGCAGGGCCGCTCGTAGGCGTACTGCTTCATTCACTGTTCATTGCCTGGTCAGTCGGGCACAACAAGGAGGCCAATGGCCTCCGGGTATCGGAGGACAACTAGATGCACCCCCCTGAGAACATCCGAGTCAGCGTTTGCATGGCTGCTTACCGCGGAGAGGCCTACATCAAGGAGCAGATCGATTCGATCCTCTCCGAACTGGGGCCAAATGATGAGCTCATCGTTGTGGACGACGCGTCCGGGGACGGCACAGTCGCGTCAGTTAAGGCATTTTCAGGTGACAACCGGGTCCGCCTGATTCTCAATGAACGAAACATGGGATACGTCCGAACATTCGACCGAGCCGTGGGGTTGGCTAGGGGCGAGTATATTTTCCTCTCCGACCAGGACGATATATGGATGCCCGGACGGCTGGAGCGCATGGTGGATGCCCTTCAGGAATCCGCCGTTGTTGCCACGAATTTCTCGATTCTGGGCGAGGAGAACCCCGGGAAACGCATCCTCCTGCGAAGCACCGACAGCCGACGGAACATCCGCAACATTTTTGCCATCATCATCGGCTACCGGCCCTACTACGGCTGCGGAATGGCGATACGCGCAGATGCACTGCCCCTTTTTGCCCCCATCCCGGACTACGTCTTTGAATCCCATGACCTCTGGCTGGCCCTGACTGCCAACGCGTCCGGCCAGATGGCCCATCTTGACGAGCCGGGTCTGTACCGCAGGCTGCATGACAACAACGTGACGCCCTCCACTCTCCGTCCGCTGTACAAAATACTCAGGGCCCGGGTGCTAGCCTTCCGGATGCTGGCCGAGGCCATCCGACGCCGGCAGACAAACCCGGTGCTGGCGCGTCCCGTGCATTTCTGAGGGCGGCGCGGCGGCTCGAAGCAGCGACCAGTCGCCAACGGGTAGGCTAGTGGCATGCAAAATTTCCTCGTGACCGGCGGTGCCGGCTTTATCGGTTCGAATTTTGTGCACTATGCACTGGCCAATACTGACGTCTCCATAACGGTCCTGGACAAGCTGACATATGCTGGCAACATGGCTTCGCTGCAGGGGTTGCCCGAGGACCGTTTCACTTTCGTCCAGGGTGATATCTGCGATGCTGACCTCGTAGACCGTCTGGTCGGAGAGACCGACGTCGTGGTCCACTACGCAGCAGAGTCCCACAATGACAACAGCCTGCATGATCCGCGTCCTTTCCTGGACACCAACATCATCGGCACGTACACGCTGATTGAAGCGGCCCGTCGGCACGGCACGCGCTTCCATCACATCTCCACGGACGAGGTCTACGGAGACCTGGAACTTGATGACCCGGAGCGGTTCACCGAGGCCACCCCGTACAACCCTTCCAGCCCGTACTCCTCCACCAAGGCAGGCTCGGACTTGCTGGTGCGTGCGTGGGTGCGTTCCTTCGGCCTGCAGGCGACCATCAGCAACTGCTCCAACAACTACGGCCCGTACCAGCATGTGGAGAAGTTCATTCCGCGGCAGATCACCAACGTGATCGACGGCATTCGGCCCAAGCTCTACGGGGCCGGTGAAAACGTCCGTGACTGGATCCACGCCAACGACCATTCCTCTGCCGTCCTGACCATCATCGAGAAGGGTGAAATTGGGCAGACCTACCTGATCGGCGCTGACGGGGAGAAGAACAACAAGGACGTTGTTGAGCTGATCCTGGAGCACATGGGTCAGTCAGCCGACGCCTATGACCAGGTCATTGACCGGCCGGGCCACGACTTGCGCTACGCCATCGATTCCGCCCGGCTGCGCACCGAACTGGGCTGGGAACCGAAGTTCTCCAACTTTGATCAGGGCCTCGAGGCCACGATCGCCTGGTACCGGGAGAACGAGGCGTGGTGGCGGCCGCAGAAGGCGGAGACTGAAGCCAAGTACAAGGTCCAGGGCCAGTAACGGTGATGGTTGAATTCTCGAAGGCGCTTACCGCCCGCGAAACCCCCATTCCCGGCGTCGTGCTTTATGACCTTCCCGTTCACGGTGACAACCGCGGCTGGTTCAAGGAAAACTGGCAGCGGGAAAAGATGCTGGCCCTGGGTCTCCCGGACTTCGGCCCGGCCCAGAACAACATCTCCTTCAACGAAAAATCCGGAACCACCCGCGGCATCCACGCCGAGCCCTGGGACAAGTACATCTCGGTGGCTACCGGACGCATTTTCGGTGCATGGGTGGACCTGCGTGAAGGTCCCAGCTTCGGCACCGTGTTCACGGCAGAGCTGGACCCCAGCCAGGCGATCTTCATTCCCCGTGGAGTGGGCAACGCCTTCCAGACGCTGGAAGACAACACCGCCTACACCTACCTGGTCAACGACCACTGGAGCGCAGATGCCCAGGGACAGTACACGTTCCTGAACCTCGCAGACGAGACGGCCGCCATCGCCTGGCCGGTCCCGCTGGAACAGGCCGAGCTTTCGGACAAGGACAAGGCACATCCGCGTCTGGCCGATGTAGTCCCCATGGCTCCGCGCCGCATCCTGGTGCTCGGCGCGGACGGTCAGCTGGGCAAGGCCCTTCGCAAAGCGTACGACGGCGATGCCTCCGTGGAATTCGCCGGCCGGGCGGAGTTCGACCTGACGGATCCTGCTTCCTATGAGCGGAGCTGGAAGAACTATTCCGCGATTATCAACGCGGCGGCCTACACTGCCGTGGACGCAGCCGAGACTCCCGAAGGCCGGCGCATGGCCTGGGAAATCAACGTCAGCGCTGTGGCCAGACTCGCCAGGGTGGCCGCCGCGAACCGGCTGACGCTGGTGCATGTCTCCAGCGACTACGTCTTCGACGGCACCAATGAGATCCATTCAGAGGATGAGCCCTTCTCTCCGCTTGGGGTTTACGGCCAGACCAAAGCCGCGGGTGACGCCGTCGTCTCCGTGGTCCCGCAGCACTACATTGTGCGGACCAGCTGGGTGATCGGCGAGGGCAGCAACTTCGTGCGCACAATGGCATCGCTCGCCGAACGGGGCATCAGTCCGTCCGTCGTCAACGACCAGGTTGGCCGGCTGGCCTTTACCGAAGACATTGCCGCAGGCATCGTGCACCTGCTCGCCAGCGGGGCGCCGTATGGAACCTACAACCTGAGCAACGCCGGTGAACCGGCAAGCTGGGCAGAGATCGCAGCGTCCGTCTTTGAACTGGCGGGACGGAACCGCGGTGATGTCAGCGGAGTCTCAACCCAGAAGTATTTCGAGGGGAAGGAAAGGGCGCCCCGGCCGCTCAACAGCGCTTTCGATCTCAGCAAAATCAAAGGGACCGGCTTCGTTCCTGCCGACTATGCAGTCCGGTTGCCGGCCTACGTTTCTGGAGTAACCAATGCAGCAATCTGAGGCCACGGTTGGGATATACATCCCCTTCTGGGGCGAGCTCGAATATCTTCGAGTAGCTGTGGAGAGTGTCCTGTCCCAGACGAATCCTGACTGGACACTAACGGTAGTCAACGATGCCCATCCTGACTATTCAGTCGATGCCTACTTCGCGACGCTGGACGACCCGCGGATCAGGTACATCCGCAACGAGTCGAACTGCGGAATTACCGAGAACTTCCGCCGATGCGTGCAAGTGGCGGTAGAACCCCGCGTCGTCGTCATGGGCTGCGACGACTTCCTCCTTGAGGGATACGTCGAAGCCATCACCAAGGCCCACGCCGATCACCCGGACGCGGATCTCATCCAGCCCGGTGTTGTGGTCGTGGACGAAGAAGGAACAGTGGTCGCGCCCTTGGTGGACCGGGTGAAACAGAGGCTCCTGCGGCCTCGACATGAGTCCCCGCTGCTGCTCTCCGGCGACAAGCTTGCAGCCAATCTAATGCGCGGCAACTGGCTTTACTGGCCGTCTCTGGCCTTCCGGCGTGAAGCGGTCCAAACACACGATTTCCGCGATGGTTTCCCGGTTATTCAGGATCTGGCACTGATCCTGGATGTTCTCTTGGACGGCGGGGAGCTGCTGGTTGTCCCCGATGTTGTCTTCGCCTACCGGAGACACAATTCCAGTGCATCGTCGCTGGAGCTGCTGGACGGATCGCGATTCGCCGGGGAACGGAAGTTCTTCGAACATGCGGCGCTTCTGGCCAAGGCGAAGGGGTGGCCCAAGACCGTCTCAGCAGCAAGGCTTCACGTCACCTCCCGCCTGCATGCGCTGGTAGTCCTGCCAGGTGTGCTGCTGCGAAGGGATATCCGAACAGCAAAGGTGATCCTGCGACACGCTTTTGGCAACTAGGCTTGCCCTGCGAGCATGGCATGTGGCGGCGACTGGGCCGGCGTTGACGGCGCAGGTCGGCATTTGGCCGTGGCTGAGTATTTCTATAGCCTGTGATTACGTATGCCCGGGTTTGTGACTCCCGAACCGGGACGCTGCACAGGATGGTACGGGCCTGCTTTCCACTGAGACCGGTCGGATGCCACCCCCCCCAGTCCAGGGGCACAATTTCCCTGGACCGAGATTTTGAACGACTGCAGAATGGTTTAGGATTCCCGTGGATAATGCTGAGGTTCGGTCGCAGGACCGGTTGCTGGTCATCATGCCTGCCTGGAACGAATCCGAGTCGGTGGGAGACACCGTCGCCGAAGTGATCCGTACGGTTCCGAACTGCGACGTCCTGGTTGTCGACGACGGGTCCATGGACAACACCGCGGATCTGGCTGCGGCCGCCGGCGCGACCGTCCTGCGGCTGCCTTTCAACCTGGGTGTTGGCGGGGCGATGCGTTCGGGCTATAAGTACGCCAAGCGCTGGAACTACACCCGCGCCATTCAAGTTGACGCTGACGGCCAGCACGATCCCAAGGATCTGGTAAACGTCGTGAAGGGCCTGGAAAAGGCAGATATCTCCATAGGTGCCAGGTTCGCCGAGAAGGGCAATTACGAGGTTCGGGGGCCGCGCAAATGGGCCATGTCCTTCTTGGGATGGTTCATTTCCCGGGTTGCCAAGACCCATCTGACTGATGTCACATCGGGTTTCCGTGCAGCAAATTCCCGGGCCATCGCCCAGTATTGTGAGCACTATCCGGCTGAGTATCTGGGCGACACCATCGACTCGCTGGTGGTAGCCGTTCGGTCTGGACTGACCGTGACTCAGGTTCCGGTTGAAATGCGGCCCAGACAGGGCGGCCAGCCCAGCCATAACCCTGCTAAGGCAGCGCTTTACCTGGCACGCAGCGGTTTTGCCCTTGTGATAGCGATGACCCGAAAAAAGACCCGAATCCCAGAACAAAGCGGAGCAGCGAAATGACCAATACCCTGGTGCCGTTTATCATGGCGCTTCTAGTCGTCGGTTCGGTCGTCTGGCTCCTGCGCCAGCGGAAACTCAGGGAGAAGTACGCCGTACTGTGGATCCTTGTTGGACTAGCCACGCTGATCCTTGCCGGATTCCCGCAACTGCTCACCATCGCCGCAGATCTGGCCGGATTTGCGCTTCCGTCGAATCTCCTGTTCGTGTTGGCTATTCTTTTGCCAATCGGCGTTTGCCTGCACCTTTCCCTGGAGATTTCAGTCGTTGAGGACGAAACTCGCGCCTTGGCCGAGGAAGCGGCGATCCTGCGGGCCCAGCTAGACGCCGTCCAGGCCCGGGTTGACCGGATGGATCCTGCCCACTAGCCTCGCCAATCAGGTGATAAGGACGAAATGCACGGCAACGGTGTCCCCGGGCGTCACTCCGAAGGGCACTAGAAAACCAGCCACAGTGACGAACACTTTCAGCGGCGGCAGCGGCGTGACTCGAATCAACGGGGCTGCGGCACCTAAACAGTAATGGGGACCGCCTTCATTATGAAGGCGGTCCCCATTGCGATGGTACCTTGAACTGTTAGCGGATAACCCCCACAGAGGTTCCGCCCCCGCGGCTCCAGCGACCAGTCAGCGGACGGTCGTCCGGGTTGCCGAAGGCGAGTTTCCTGGTGGCTGCGAGGGTTGCATGGTCATCGGTTAGGTACCAGACGTTGTTTCGCTGAACCCCCACGGTAGTCCGTCCGTCGTTGTTCCAATCGCCGGATATTGCAGTGTCACCGGCATTGCCATAGATGAAGGACTGATGCACCGAAGGACGGATGTTGCTATCGGTCAGGTAGAACCGGGTACCGACACCTTCCATGCGAGCTACACCGAGGGTGTCGTATCCGTCGCCGTTCCAGTCCCCGACAATAGGGGTGTCGTATGCTGCGCCGAATGCAAATGTTCCGTCCGCTCGACCCGTCGTGTTGGAGTTCCGGAGATAAACCATTCCGTTACGGAATACCCCCAAGGTGTCGTATCCGTCGCCGTTCCAGTCACCACAGATCGGGCGGTCGCCTTTTTCTCCATAGTGGACCTGCGTTACAGGTGCGGAGCCGGTAAGCGCGTTCCGGATGTACCAGACCCCGTCTCGGAAAGCTGCAGGTGTCGCTATCCCGTCGCCGTCCCAGTCGCATGTGACAAATTCGTCCGTTGTGTGCCCGTAAGCGACACTGCCCACGGGAGTGCTGTTGTAGTAGAGCCGTGCAACTCCAGGGACCCGAGAACCGCGTGCAAAGTCACGTAGTTGCTGTAGGGAACCGTTGTAGACGTTCGAATCCCCTTCGAAAGGACCAGTGCTGCTGTACTGCCAAAGGGTGTAATTTCCCCACCCCTTTGGTAAGATCCCAGCGGTCTTGGCGTAGCTGGCGATATGGAGCGGCTGGCTCGAGAAAGCGCTGGAGTTACCGGTACAGGTTTTCCACCAGTCGGTGGTGGTATAGATCATCGGCAGTCTTCCCGTACGCTCAGCAACCCTCGTGGAGAAGTCTCTGATCCAGGAGACCATCTGGCTGGACGTCATGTCGTAGCAGGTGTCCCCCAGTTCAGGGTACGGGTTATACTCCACATCCAGCAGTGGCGGCAGGGTGTTTCCGTCTGCGGTCCACCGTCCGCCGTTGTTCACGAAGTAGTCGGCTTGTGCTCTGCCGCTGGAGACGTTTGGGATGGCGAAATGGTATGCCCCGTGCAGCATGCCGGCCCCGACTGCACCGGAGGTCTGACGCGCGTATAGAGGGTTGATGTATGAGGTTGCCTCGGTGGCCTTGACATACGCATATCGTGCGCCCAAGCTCCGTGCTCGGTTCCAGTCCACAGACGGCTGGTGGCTGCTGACATCCATCCCTTGAAGGCCGGCTGGCGTCCAAGTCGAGGCCAATGAAACGGATGGGTGGTCTGTGGCGAGCCGCGCCATCGACGCTGGGCTGACTGTCAGGTCTCGGGATTCCGGCTGGCCCTGTGGCGCGTCCGGTGAGGTTGCTAGCTCCGGATCAGCAAGATTGTCCTCGATTAGCGTCTGCTCCACTTCGACCCGTTCCGCCAGTTCGTCGGCGCTCGGTATCTGTGGGTCCAGGGTGGTTTCCATCCGCTCAAGCCCCTGCCCCATTTTTGCGCCCAATATGCCGATAAGTGACTCTAGGTCGATCTCTTCAGGTCCGGATGGCTCAAGGACCACATCGGGCAGACTCGGTGAGTCGTTGGGAGCGGGGGTGCTCGAACTGGGGCTTTGAACGGCCGAAGGATCATCGGCAGTGGGCGCAGGAGACGACGCGTCGTCAGCAGGGTCAGGTAGCGGAGTCTGGTCGGGGGCACTCGTGGCCGGCGCGGAAGGGACCGGCGGTTCAGAGGTTTCTGAAGGCAAAACAGCAGCATGTGCCGGTGCTGCAATTGTCAGGGCGATAGTGAGTGAGAGTGCAGAGAGGGGCCATCTTCGAGAAAACACAGTAGCTCCAGAGAGGGGGTGGGAGAGAAGTCCAGAACGGGACTGACAAGGATTCTATCCCCGAGGCGTGGCCAAAGTGACGATTGAGAACTGATCAGTCGTTTAGGGAGGGACAAGAACAATGCGATGATCCGCTTGTGACGGTGGCGATAGCAGGTATTCGGCAGGATTCTTCCTCATGTGAACACGTGCCGGAGAAGTGACGAGGCCGTGACTCGGTCCATCGTGCGTAAGTTGCGGATGAGAACGACTAAGGCGTGAAGCCTGGAGGTCCAGTGCATCCTCGCCGCGCGCGACGCCTTGGACCAGCCGAGAGAGCTGAATCTGTGCTCTTCATTATGAAAGAAGGCTTTCTCCTCCCTGAACCTTCTTCCATCCGCTTCTCGAACGGACGAATCCGACGCGTTGTGCCTCCTGTACAGAAAGACCACGTCGTGGAGGATGAGCAGCGATCCGCCACCCGCGGCTATGTCTAGCAAGAGCGCGAGATCCTGCACGACGTCGTAGACGGGGTTGAAACCGTAGGACTGAATGATCTCTCGCCGCCAAGCGAGCGAGGGAAAGTAATGCCACCCCGAATGCAACAGGCTGCAGGCCATCCTTTCACCCGCAAGAATGTGTTCGTGTCGAAGCAGCCCAGGACGCGTTATGAGCTTCACAGCATCCGTAAGCGTCCAGATGGGTTGTCCTTTTTCACCTATGACACGCACACCTGGTTGGACGACGGCGATGTCGGGATGGGCCGAGAATGCTGCTGCAGGGGTTTTCAGGTACCCGCTAAGCATGACATCGTCTGACCCCATCACCACGACGATTCCAGCCCTGGCAAGACCTAGCGCTTTTTCGTAGTTTCGATTAGCTCCGAGGTTTTCCTCGTTCCTTATGTAGGTGATACGAGCGTCACCCAGCGATTTGATCCAGATCATGGGCTTTTCGCTGGGATAGGCATCATCTACGATGATGAGCCGCCAATGAGGGTAATCCTGTTTCTGCACACTGCGGACGGCGGCTTGAAAGAGATCGGCATTTCCGTAGTAGGGGAGGAGAACGTCGATAGCTTCCATAAATACCACCGGCTGGTAGAGGGTTGTGGCAAGGCAGGTTCCTCAGGGAAAAGACGTTAGGTCCTCCGTCCCGGTTCCTGCAATAGACCCGAGTAACGTACATATGCGCCGATGCCGATCCGCCGAGGAGACGATCCAACGGACCTCTGCTCGAGGTGACCATCTTGAGACTTATCCACATTAGGTACCCTTCACTCTCGTCAGCGGCTGCAAATTCCCTTATCCTCGCCCGCATGGCATCACTGGCCTGCAGGAACAGTCTCATTCTCGTAGCCTCGGCAGGAACGCCGGGGCGGGATCCGGGGGAGCACGTATGGATGCGGTGCGAATTGTCGAAGACGAGGTGCGCGAGCTCATCCGCGTACGCGGACTGGACCCGGCACACCAGGCCGGTGAGGTCCGGCGTTTGGTCGACGCCGCGGTCCAGGATTACGACGACCGTTCACTTCTAGGCTCCCTTCCTGCGCTGGGCCATCCTGAGCGGGCGGCAAAGCAGGTCTTTGACGCGGTCGCCGGATATGGGGCCCTGCAGCCCCTCCTCGATGACCGGAGCATAGAAGAAATCTGGATCAACTCGCCCGGGGAAGTGTACGTAGCACGCGACGGCCGGTCGGAACTGACCGCACTCAACCTGACAACAGAGCAAATCCGGGACCTGGTGGAGCGCATGCTGAAGTCCTCCGGCCGGCGGCTTGACCTGTCTTCGCCCTTCGTTGACGCCGCCCTTCCGGACGGTTCTCGGCTGCACGTGGTCATCCCGGATGTGACGCGGCGGCACTGGGCGGTCAACATCCGCAAGTTCATCGTCCGGGCCAGCCGGCTGGAACACCTGGTGGAACTTGGAACTCTGACACCCCAAGCAGCGCGGTTTCTCTCAGCGGCGGTGGCCGGAGGACTCAACATCCTGGTCTCAGGGGCCACCCAGGCTGGCAAAACCACACTGCTGAACTGCCTGGCAGCCTCCATCGGTGCGAGGGAGAGGGTGGTGACGGTGGAGGAGATCTTCGAGCTGCAGCTGCCGCTGCGCGACGTCGTAGGGCTGCAGTGCAGGCAGGCCAATCTTGAAGGATCCGGGGAAATCCCGTTGCGGCGTCTGGTCAAGGAAGCCCTGCGCATGAGGCCCGACCGGCTGATCGTTGGGGAAGTCCGGGAAGCCGAGAGCCTGGACATGCTCATCGCTTTGAACTCCGGGTTCCCGGTTAGGACTCAGGCACACTCCAGGGTAGGCTCAAGCGATGCAGCGCACAGCTTTCATATATTGCCGAATCAGTGACGACAAGACGGGTGCAAAGCTCGGTGTGCAAAGGCAGGAGGAAGACTGCCGTGCGCTCGCAGCGGACAGAGGTTACGAGGTCGTCCGAGTCTTCCAAGACAACGACATGAGCGCATACTCGGGCAAGGCACGCCCGGAGTACGCCGCCATGCTGAAAAGGGTGACGGCGGGAGAAGTGGACGCAGTGCTTTGCTGGCATCCGGACAGACTCCACCGCCGTCCAGTCGAGCTTGAGGCATACATCGACGCTTGCCGTGAGGGTGGCGCAGTCACCCATACGGTTAAAGCAGGGGAGATGGACCTCGCCACAGACTCAGGCCAGATGATCGCACGGATGCTGGGTGCCGCTGCCAGGTATGAGTCCGACATCAAGGCCACCAGAATCCGCCGCGCATCGGAGCAGGCAATCCGTGCAGGTAAATGGACGGGTGGAACCCGGCCGTTCGGATGGACGATCTCTGACGGTATCCCCGAGCTTCACCAGCAAGAGTCGAAAGCACTCGCTGAAGCATGCACCCGTGTGCTGAAGGGCGACAGCTTGGGGTCGATCATCCGGGACCTGAACGAGCAAGGACTCAAGACAACACGGGGGAAGGAATGGGGGTACCCACAGTTGGCCAAGGCGCTGCAACGGCCACGAAATGCCGGGTTGGCTGACTACCATGGGGAGATAGTGGGCCCTTCGACCTTCCCCGCCATCGTCTCGGAAAACGTATGGCGGGGAGTGTGCGCAGTTCTTAGCGACCCTTCCAGAAGGCGCTCGCAGTCCAACAAAGCTGTGCACTTGCTCGCAGGAATCGCACAGTGCCACTGCGGTGCCTACGTTCGCTCGGCCACGGTCAGTGGCCGCGACGGCCAGAAGCACCGAATCTATCGGTGCGTGGTGCGGGGTCCTGGCCATGTGAGCAAGCGGATCGAATTCGTGGACCACGTGGTGAACACTGTGATTATTGCAGTACGGTCAGCCCATGCGGCTGCGAAGGGCACAGACGCGGGGCCCGATCCCGAAGCCGAGCGATTGCAGATGGAGGCCACAGCGCTCCGTAAGCGCCAGGACGAGGCGGGCACCCAGGCTGCCCTCGGGAAAATACCTATGCAGATGCTTAGCAACATCAACGCCGTGATCGAGAAAGAACTGGCGGTTGTCACGGCTGCAATGATCCGCATTGAAGAGGCGGCGGTTCGCAGACCGCCGACCGACGAGGATTTTCGATCCGTCTCGATGACCTCAACCGAGGCTGCCGAATGGTTGAGCATGCATATCGATGACCGAAGGGACTACCTCCGCAGCATCTGCAATGTCTTGTTGCTCCCGCACGGCAAGGGCTCCACCAAGGTGTTTAACCCCGACACGGTCCAGGTGGTCATCAAGGCCCCAGGCGAGGGGCCGGGCCCCCTCGCCCAGAGAGAGATCGAGCGACAGACCCGGCAGGCGGAGGCCCTGCGGGGGCAAGGTGCTGGTGCGTTCATGACTTTCCATGTGGGAGGAGAGGCAACGGCCTATCGTATACAAGAAGATGCGGACGGGGCGGCAGATCACGAGAGCGAACCGCATGCTCAGTGGATTCCCCTGCAATGAATCCTAGAAGCTCTCTAAGCCCATTTAAGGGGTTAGGGAGTCAAAGATTGGTGAGAAGACGACTGGGTTCGCATGAAGGCCCCTACGGTGCCTTTCTAGGCCATTGGAGGGGTGCCAGGATTCTTTCTAGCCCTTCCGTCCCGACGATATAGACAAAGCTTCCATGCGGCGGTATAGCGTAGCTCTAGACATCCCAAGGTCCCGTGCAACTTCTGCGGCGGGCTCGCCTGACTGAATCAGGCGAGCGGCCTTTCTGATCTGACTGTCCGTGAATTGCTTCCGTCGCCCTCCCAGATCTTTACCAGCGGCTCGTCTTTTCACGACGCTGTCGGTGATGCGCTCACGTTTAATCTCAAGTTCCATTTGCCCGAGTGCAGCCATGACGGTGAACACCATGGCCCCCATGGGGGTGCTGGTATCAACATCCCCGCCGCCCAAGTTAAGTACCCGCAGCCCGGCACCCTTGCCCTTTATCTCCTCGGCCAACTTGAGCATGTTTACCGTGGAGCGCCCAAGGCGGTCCAGGGTTGTGACTGCCAGGGTGTCCCCTTCGTGCAAGGCGCTCAGTGCCTTGTCCAGCTCCAGCCGTGAGGCCTTAGCTCCGCTCACCCCGTGGTCCACGTACATGTCGTCTCGCCGCACCCCAGCGGCGAGCAGATCAGCCTGTTGCCTGTCTGTGCCCTGCGCCTTGGTGGAAACCCGTGCGTATCCAATCAGCTTTCCCATTTATCTGCTCACATCCATGTGTCTCGCAAGAGTGTTTCGTTGTCCTAAAGTTAACAGGTGGTTGTGAGACATTCAAATGAGACAATTTGTGCGGACCTGTGCTGCGAAATATGTCTCTCAACCAAAGTGTCCCAAAACTCATAGGTTACGAGACGAGGTTGTACGGTGGGGACATGATAGATGCCTCATTGGTCGTCTCGGTTTTGGCGCTCGCGTTCACAATTGTTTCCTTCTACTGGTTGCAGGCGCGTAAGGGCTGTCTCAAGCTCTACCCCGTGTCTACCTTCAGCGGCGCTGCGGCGGACCCGTACTTCTTGCTGCGGCTGCCAATCATGATCTACAACAGCGGAGCAAAACCTCGTGTAGTGAGCGGCCTCCGGCTTCGCCTTCAAGGCGAGGAGTCGGCACTCTTGGAATGCCACACCTTCCGTACGGGTGCCCGGCCAAAATCTGAGGACATAGAGGATTTCTTCCACCCCTACGTCGTCCCAGGTCGGGAGGTCATAACCAAATTCGCTCATTTTCGAGGTGAGGGATTCTCACGACTGCTCACGGATGTGCCCTCGTCGTTCGTCGTCGAGGTGCAACACGAGGGTAAGAGTAAATGGAAGGCGCTCGGCGAACTCGTAGTTCATACCGAGACCATGTTTACGGGCAACTACATTTCGTACAGCAACAACTCAGGTGTCTGGCGCGCAGAACAGCTTGATGAGGCTAAGAAGTGGAGAAAGAAACTTGCCGAGGAACGCGAGCCCACCAAGCATGAAGAGGAAGAAGGTCGAGGAACGTCGTAACGGGGGAGGGGACCCGGCGAGGGGCAGCCCCATCCCCCGGTCGTCCTAGCCGCCCCCTAGCCGGGCGGGTTGGGAAGTTTCTCCTGGGGTTGCCGGGTCGTCACAATACCGAAGGTTCCCTTGTCCGCCCGCGCTGGGCGGAAAAGTTCCCACTGCCCAACTTGCATGCCTTCGTAGGCAGGGTGCAGCCGGGCTGCCGCAGGGAACTGGTAGAGGTGTGGAAGTAAGTCCTCACTGAAAGCCATGGGTGGCCGCATCCCGTCGCGTCCGAACGGGGGGAGATCTCCGTAAGGCAGATCGTTGGCTGCTGCCCACCGTTCCATGTTGCGATTCCGGGGGTGTATCCCAGCAGCATCACGCCAGTACGAAAGTGCGCCCGCCAGCGCGCGGGCATGCCGAAGCTGAGAGTTGAGCGTTTGGCTTACGGGCCACAGATGATCAGGACGAACGCAACGCTTCACGTTGCAAAGATGATCTAAAGTCTTCCGTCGCCCGTGTCCACCGAAGAACCAAACGTAAGAGAAGCGGTGGGCATACCAATGTCCACCCGCGTGCATCTGCCCATAGCCGTCTTCGTTCGGCTGCTCCACCCAGATCCAGCAACCCGTGCCCCAGTCGGCTTCAATCCCTGCCCTGAGCCGTGCCAAGGACTTTTCCTGCCGTTTAGGGCTTCGGGTCGTGAGTGCGAGCCGCTCGTGGGGACGGCAGTAACCGTGGGCAGCGGGGAGGCTTCTGCATCCCTGGGCTTTGCATTTGGGTTGGCTTCGGAGCCACTTTCGGTAGTGCTTATCACAACGGCCCCTGCGGCTGCTGCCCTCTTGGCACCCCACCTCAAGGCAGGGCCGAGAGCCAGCCGCCGTGCTCCTCATGCTGTCCCATGTTTTTTGCTTGGTCGTCCCAAGGACTCCACGGTCGACCGCAGCTGATACGCGGATTTTGATCGGCTGAGGGCGGGGTGTCGCAGGCCTACCCTACTAGGGCTTTCAGAGTTCCTGTCTTCTAGCAGCACGGGCCGCCCCCAAGCGGTCTGTGCTGTCTCTCCATTCTGCCGCATTGTCCTTCGCTGCCCATCCTGTTCCCTCCGTAGGTGTCACTGCTCGGCAGGGTCGCTGACGCTGCCGAGCAGACCAGGAAAAACTAACACAAAAATGGCAGCACGAATGCCGCGCGTGTTTACATTGGATGACATCCCGTGTATAAGCTTCACCTTCGTGAAGCTTTCCAGCTATAGGTGCTCGGTGAACAACGTAAACCTGTGACCCACGACTGGGGTTAGCTGTCGATTATGCTCCTCCCGTCCGGCATGAAAACCATCGCGGAACCGTCGCGTCGTTTCAGGCTTATCCTCTTGCCACTCGCCAGAGCAACGGTCAGCAGGTCTGTCTGGGTCGCAGCGCTCACACTCCCCGATCCTCCGGGCAAATAAACCTCAAAGCCTGAATCATCTGAATCCCAGCTGAGAGAGCGCGTCCCCAGCGCCTTCATAATTTTCATTGTGACTTCGTCATCAGAAAAAAGTGCATCTTCGTTTTGGGGAGGGGTTCCGGCGGTACGGTCGAATGTTTTCTGCATACGTGCTACGTCACGTTTCAGGGACCGCACCGTAGTTAGCACTTCATCCAAGAGGTCAGCTTCGCCGCGTTTAGGAGTTGGCTCTGTGCTTCCATCCGAAGGTGCAGCCGAAATCACCTTCTCAAGTTTCGGCCAGTGCTCCTTGAATAGGACTTCAACTGTGCCCTCGCCTAGGGGTTCTTTCATGGCCTTATTCAACGATTTGATAAGGCTTAGGACGGCTTCTCTGTCCGAAGCCTCTGAGTTCTGAAACTGTTTGATAGGGCCATTCACGTCGCTGTCGGTGAGTCCAACGAGGAGGGGAGCCACCTTAGAGGTGTTGAGTGATTTCCCAAGGGCACCTGCTTCGAAGTTGATCCAAGGAGAATTCTGATTAGAAGGTGTGACCACGAGGATCCCATAGGTGGACGTTTCAAGTTCGTCAGCTATTTTGTTGAGTCCCCGGTCGCCCTTATCAATGTCTTCTGACGATACGAACGGCGTAACTTTGCCATCGAGTAGTTGAGGTAGCCAAGTGCGAAGCGCGAGGGCCACATGCTTTGACTGCTTTCCCGACCAACTGATGAATACCTGCACTGGAAACCTCTCGATGATGGGGGCCCAATGCTGATGGCCGCCCGCTAATGTCTGTGACCAGAATAACCATCAGTAGGCGTAACCCCCTTATCGAAGTAACGCCTGAGTTATGGACATTGGGTGAAGCCTCTGATCGACCGCTGCCCGCGAAGCTCCGACAGAGCGGGCATTGGTCTACGGTAGCGTGATCGCAGGTGTAGCAGTCCGCAACGGGGGAAGTAGATGGAAGCTCCAATCTGGGCCGCATGGATTGCGGCAGGTGCGTCAGTGCTGGCGCTGTTGGGCAACGTCGCCCTCCAACTCTGGCAAGGCAAGAGATCGGCCGACCATCAGGCGAAGCTCCAGGCACAACAACTGGAGTTCCAGCAAGCGGCTCTTAGTCAGACTGCTGAGTCGGCCTATATGGACTGGCTGAGAGACAAGCGTCTCGATGCCATGATCCGATTGCAGGATGCTTTTGAAGAAGTCATGACCGTTCGCGATCTTTGGGGTTTCAGCGAAAGCCGGGGCGACAATACGACGGAGTGGAACAGAAGGGTGAACGCGGCCAATAACCAAATGGCCTCAGCTGCCTACCGTGTGCGTCTTGTTTTCGGTATAAATCTTGACCTCTTGAAGCGATGCACGGAGTTGGCGGCGCTCGCAGACAAGATGTGCAGACTCCTTTTGCTGCCTTGGGAAAGTGGCCAAAAACTGAGCAACTGGGAGAGTCAAATCCTGCGGGATCACCGCCGGTGGCGGGATGAGTTCGACGAAAAATACTCGGTCATCTGGACTCAGCTGCACCTGTTAACTACACCGCTGCCCAAGAGCGAGTGGGAACAAGTCCGGAGAAATCTTGCTGACCAGGAAGAAGCGCGCCACTGACACTATCTGAATAGCGGGCATCAACACTTCCCGCATGCCTCCATGTGTCATGAACTGCACGCGCTGATCAGACGGGGTTGTTATCTTTAGCGGGGGGAATCGGCCCCTATCGAACAGGAAGGCCACCATGGCACAGGTATGGATTTGGAACACTTTCGGCACGCAGATGCTCCGCGCCGACGCGATCATAAGGATCGAGTCCTCCGTTTCAGGAACTGAGGCACAAGTGAGCGTCACGACTACGGCCGGACAGGCATTGGTCTGGGCCAAGAATGTAACGCGCGAAGAGGGCGAAAACTTTGATTACGAGGTCGCGACGGGTGTGGCACAGGGCATGGCCGTTCAGGTGGCCCAGACCTTGGCGGTGCAAGAAACCTCGAATGCCCCCGTGAAGGTGCTCAATTTCATGGCCGAAGAAGAAGCTCAGGCGTCGTAGCAGCGAACACTTAGAGAACCCACCTGCGGGTGGGTTCTCTTTGGGTCATTTCTGAAGTGTGTGTGTAAGTTGTTCGGCCTTGCCTGGGATGTGCACGGTCCACGCCAATAGCGCGCACGACGCCGTCACAAAGATCTCCACGCTGCCGCTGCTGGCCGGAGCCAATATCTCCAGCTCCTTCGTGGTGCCGACTGTTGCTTCCTGCATCGATCTCGTGGTCCATTGTGTCCGGAGCCCTGCCGGCAAGCGTGAAGTTGCGGAAATCCTGGCACTGGGCCGGCGGGTGGAAAACGGAGTCATTGAATCGAGCCTCGTGTTCCAGCGCGAGAATGGAAGACTGGAGGCCTCACCGTCCTCGTTGCCGTCGCCGGACAAGTTCGCACGTGCGGGGATGAACCTGGCCGAGCTCCTGGAACCGGCAGCATGAGCGCCGTAGCGGGACTGACACTGGGAATGGGCCTGTTCCTGGTGTGGTGGTCCTGCTGGGCTGTTCCCGAGCGAGCGCCGAAGCTGCGTCATTCCGGGCGGCTCGAGGAGCTGCTGCGGGCATCGGGTGTCACCCGAGTGACGCCGGGTGGACTCGTTCTGAGCAGCGCCCTGCTGGGCGTACTGGTATTGCTCGGGGCCTGGGCCCTCACCGGCTCTCTCCCGATTGCGGGCTGCTTCGGAGTCTTCGCCTCGGCTCTCCCTGTTACTGCTGTGCGGTGGCAGGCTGCGAGAAGGAGTGCGTCCCTGCTGGAGCTGTGGCCCGATGCAGTCGACCATCTGCGCTCCGCCATCCGTGCCGGCATGTCCCTGCCGGAAGCCCTTATACAGCTTGGCGTCAACGGACCTGAAGAACTTCGTGCGCCGTTCCGGGAATTCGGTGCCGACTACCGCTCCGGGGGCTCATTTGACGACGCGCTGGACGCCCTCAAAGACCGTCTCGCGGACCCCGTGGGGGACCGGATCGTAGAATCCCTGCGCATAACCCGGCAGGTTGGCGGGTCGGACCTCGGACGGCTGCTGGGGACGCTGGCCGAGTTCCTCCGTGAGAATGCACGGACACGCAGCGAGTTGCTGGCCAGGCAGTCCTGGACGGTTAATGCTGCCCGGCTGGCAGTGGCAGCGCCGTGGATAGTCCTTGTCCTCATGGCCACTGCGCCTGAAGCTGTAAAGGCCTACAACACGCCGGCAGGGGCAGCAGTACTGGCCGCCGGCATGGTCATCTCCGTGGGCTGCTATCGGCTGATGCTGCGCATCGGGGCGCTGCCTGCCGAGAGGAGGGTCCTTCGGTGAGCGGCGTCTGGCCCCTGGCCATGCTGACGGGAGCATGCCTTGGCACCGGCCTGTGGCTGTCCGTCGTACGCCTGCCGTTCTTGCGGCCCATCTCTTTCGCCGACCGGATCGCGCCGCAGCTGCGCTCCGTTTCTCCGGGTTCCAGGCTTCTCGCATCCGCGGATATCACCCCGTTCGGTCCCCTTGAACGGGTGTTTCGCCCTCTGCTTGCCGAACTGGCGGGAAGGCTGGAACGCCTGAACCCGACGGCGTCCTCCCTGCAAAAGCGTCTGGACCGCGCGGGAGGACACATGAGCGTCCTTGAGTTCCGCTCCGCGCAGCTCCTGTTAGCCGGCACAGGACTGCTTGCGGGCGGAGCCTGCGGCATGTGGCTGGCAGTCAACGGACAAATCTCGGTTCCTGCAGTCGGGACACTGTCCCTGGCCACAGGCGTACTGGGCTACCTGCTCCGTGACTACCTCCTGACCAGACAGGTGAGGAAGCGGGAGGCGCTCATGCTTGCAGAGTTTCCAAGCCTCGCTGAGATGATGGCGCTGGCGGTCGGGGCGGGGGAAAGCGCGGGCGGTGCCCTGGAGCGTGTAACCCGTGTCTCAGGCGGCGAGCTGTCCAGGGAATTCGGTCGGGCGCTCGCGGAGACCCGCTCCGGAATTCCGCTCCTGGCAGCCTTGGGCAATATCTCGAAACGTACCCAGCTGGCCCCGCTCTCCAGGTTCGTGGACGGTATGTCCGTGGCCATCGAGCGTGGCACCCCGCTGGCAGATGTGCTGCGGTCGCAGGCCCAAGATGTCCGTGACATGGCCAAGCGGGAGCTTATGGAGGAAGCCGGCAAGAAGGAGATCGCGATGATGGTTCCGCTGGTCTTCGGTGTCCTTCCATTGACCGTCCTCTTCGCGGTCTTTCCAGGTCTTTCCCTTCTCAGTATTGGACTGTGATGACACCAACGACAGCCAACCCACGATCCCGGAACACCAACGAAAGGACTTCCATGAGAACACGAATCGCGCTGCGGACGCTGCCCGCCCTGCTGGCGGTCACACTCATGACCCGGCTGCAGGCTGCGCTGCATCCCCCAATCTCTGAGCGGGAGCGGGGCGACGTCCCCGGTTGGGTCATGATCACACTCATGTCCGCCGTACTGGTTGCCGCGATCCTTACCGTGGCGCGGCCTGCATTGGTTTCCCTCTTTGAATCAGCAATCGCCCAAGTCCAGAAGTAGGGACGCCTGCACAAGCAGGGGACCATCCAGAAGCAGCGACGTTCCCCGAGCGGGGGGCGTCGACGGAAGCAACGACGGGAGCGAGGACCGCGAAGCCGGATCCGCCGTCGTTGACTTCGTCCTGGTGGGGGCACTGCTGACGGTCATTGTGGTCGCGGTAATACAGCTGGCGCTGGTGCTGCACGTGCGCAACACGCTCACGGATGCTGCAGCGTCAGGCGCACGCTACGGGACCCTGGCGGACCGGAACCCGCAGGATGGCGTGGAACGAACCCGGCAGCTGATCTCAGGCTCCCTGAGCCCCGGATTCGCGCAGGACATTTCCTACGCGCGGTCGGAGGACTCAGGACACGCGATGCTCAGGGTCACGGTGCGGGCTCCGCTGCCGGTCATTGGCCTGATTGGACCACAGGGAGGAATCGAGGTGGCAGGACATGCCTACTGGCCGGACTGATTCGATGGTTCCAGGTGCAGATCGCCGGGACTCGAACGAGGACGGAAGCGCAGCGGTTGAGTTCGTCTTCCTCGGAGTCCTGCTGCTGGTTCCGCTGGTCTACCTCATCCTCACCGCCGGACAGGTCCAGGGAGCCGCCTACGCGATGGTTGGAGCCGCGGAGCACGCTGCGAAGGTCTACGCCGCTTCTTCTCCAGAAGACGGACCTGATGGACAGGCGCGGGCGGCAGCGGAACTGGCACTCGCGGATTTCGGATTCGACCCGGGTGTCCTTGAGCTCCAAATAACGTGCAGCCCTGAATGCGGAGTCCCAGGATCAACAGTATCCGTCACTGCGGCCATGAACGTTCCACTCCCGTTCGCCGGCGTTCTGGGGATGGATCTGGCACCTGTACGGGTCGATTCGACGGCTATGCAGACAGTTGAGAGGTACCGATGACCCAGATACGCCGGGCGGGTCCGGAAGCAGCGTCGGACGCTCACGACTCAGGCCAGGTCGGAGTGCTGATCATCGGATACGTTGTGCTGGCGTTGCTGGTAATCACGGTCATCGCGGGGGCTTCCTCGGTATATGTCGGCCACAAAAAGCTACTGTCGGCGGCCGACGGCGCAGCCTTGGCGGCGGCCGATACTTTCTCGCTGGCCCAGGTTCAGGGCTCAGACAGTTCGGAGCCGATTGCGCTGCTGGATTCGGGGCGCGTCACGGCGCAGGTCCAGCGTTACCTGGGGGAGAGCCGAGCCGGGGAGGTAACTGCGTCCCTCAGGATCGAACCGGAAACCGGCACCCCGGACGGGCGCACCGCGCGCGTTGTCCTGTCCGGCGTCGTCCATCCGCCGATCGTGAACTTCCTCATCCCGAACGGTATCCGGATTACCGCAGAGAGCGACGCGCGGGCCCGCCTGACGCGCTAACGCCGGGCTGCCGCCGCACGCTGCCGCCCCGCCGTCGCCAGGCACACGCCCGGCCAAACAAAGGCTTGCCTCGGACCCGCTAAACCTCCGCCCGACGAACCTAGGAAGCCTTCGCCTGTTCCTGCGGCGGGTAGTGGCCCCAACCGCCGTGATCGACCTCGAGCAACGTGCCGTCGTCGGCATAGCAAAGGGTCACGCGCTCGCCGTACAGGTCGCAGGCCGGGTCAGGGCAGCGGTCACGCAGCGATCCAACGTAATCGGCCGCCTCGTACTGGTCCCAGTCGTCCAGCTTGCCAATTGCCCAGGGATCGCCCTGTTCGGCCAGCTCTTCGAGCTCGTCGCGGCCGTAGCTGTGTCCGCGCTCGGGGTGGCGGATAGGGGAGGGGGAAGCATTCATCGAGTCGGAAGCTCCTTTCCGGATTGGAGAGCACCAATGTACTCCCGGGCTCTGACATCCAGGCGAACAAAGCTTCGGTGCGTCACGGATCGGCTCGGTCATCCACCGGACACAGCCAAGGCAGGAAAACCGGGGCATGGCGTAGTCTGTAATCACCATGGCTGAAATTGATTTTCCCGCAGAAATCCGCGCCCTCCGCTCTACGTTTGCCTCCATCGAGGACGTCTCAGACGTCGCCGCGATGAAGGAGGACATCGCTGAACTCAGCGAGATGGCGGGGGAACCCAATCTGTGGGATGACCCGGACGCTGCCCAGAAGATCACGTCCAGGCTTTCGCACAAGCAGAGCGCCCTGGAGCGGCTCCAGAAGCTGGAAGCCCGCATTGACGACCTCGAAGTGTTGGTGGAGCTGGCCCAGGACGAATCCGACGCCGACAGCAAGGCCGAGGCCGCGGGAGAACTGGAGTCGCTGCGTAAGGCGCTCTCCGAGCTCGAAGTGGTGACCCTGCTCTCCGGTGAGTACGACGAACGCGAAGCCGTAGTGACCATCCGTGCCGGAGCAGGCGGTGTGGACGCCGCAGACTTCGCGGACATGCTGCTGCGCATGTACCTGCGCTGGGCAGAGCGCCATGGCTATCCGACCCAGGTCCTGGACACTTCCTACGCCGAAGAAGCCGGGCTGAAATCCGCAACCTTCGAGGTCAAGTCGCCCTACGCCTTCGGCACACTGGTAGTGGAGGCCGGGACACACCGGCTGGTGCGCATCAGCCCGTTCGACAACCAGGGACGCCGCCAGACCTCCTTCGCGGCGGTCGAAGTGATTCCGCTGATCGAAGCCACCGACCACATCGACATCCCGGACAACGAAATCCGCGTGGACGTTTTCCGCTCCTCCGGCCCCGGCGGGCAGTCCGTGAACACCACGGACTCCGCCGTCCGCCTGACCCACATCCCCACCGGCACGGTGGTTTCAATGCAGAACGAAAAGTCCCAGCTGCAGAACCGGGCGGCTGCAATGCGCGTACTCCAGTCCCGGCTCCTGCTGCTGAAGAAGGAACAGGAAGACGCCGAGAAGAAGGCGTTCGCCGGCGACGTGAAGGCGTCCTGGGGCGACCAGATGCGCTCCTACGTTCTCAACCCGTACCAGATGGTCAAGGACCTGCGCACCGAACACGAAGTAGGTAACACCTCCGCGGTGTTCGACGGCGAAATCGACGACTTCATCGACGCCGGCATCCGCTGGCGTGCCAACGGCAGCGTCTCAGCGCGTAATTAGCGCGTCGTTCACGAGACGCGCCGCGGAGCACCCTCCGGCGAAAGCCCGGGTCCCCTGAGGGATCCGGGCTTTTTCGTGTGCTCAGAAATAAGCCATTGACGCACATGTGATCTGTGCCATACATTTTCCGTAACCTGAATCGCCTTTCAGGTTAGCGCTCCACCTCCGGCCTGCCCGGCACCCAAAGCAACGCACCGCATGCATCCACTGCAGCCACCGCACTGAAAGGCACACCACCGTGAAGGCAACAACGAAGTTCCTCCTCGCCACGGCCCTGACCACAGGGCTGGCGCTGTCGGCCTGCGCCCCGTCCACCGACGCAGGCACGGCGCCCGCAGAAGGCGGCGACGCGCCGTCGAGCGTCGACGTCGGAATCGTCTACTCCAAGACCGGGCCGCTGGCGGCCTACGGCGAGGCCTACTACGAAGGCCTGCAGGCAGGCATCGACCACGCGACAGACGGCACCGGCAAGGTGGGGGACACCGAGCTGAACATTACCTACCACGACGACGGCGGCGACCCGGACAAGGCGGTGACGGTCGCCAAGGACCTCATCGGGCAGGATTACAAGATCCTCGCCGGAACCGTGGTCTCCGGCATTGCGCTCAAGCTGGCCGAACAGGCCGAGCAGAACCAGGTTCTTTACATCTCCGGTCCAGCGGCAACGGACGCCATCCAGGGCATCAACGAGTACACCTTCCGCTCCGGCAGGCAGTCGCTGCAGGACGTGGCCACAGCGGGGTCTTTCGTGGATGACCTTTCCGGCAAGAAAGTAGTGGTCTTCGCCCAGGACAACGCGTTCGGCCAGGGCAACCTCGCCGCCGTCGAGGCAGTCCTCGGCGCGGAAGGCGCCGAAGTCTCCAGCATCCTGGTGCCCGAGGACGCCACCGAGTTCACTCCCTTCGCCCGCCAGCTCATCGACGCAGCACCGGACATGGCCTTCGTTGCCTGGGCCGGCGCCACGTCGGGTTCAATGTGGCAGGCGCTGGACCAGCAGGGCGCCTTCGAGGCCGCCCCGATCGTCACCGGTCTCGGCGACGCAGCCACCTTCGGAGCATACGGTGCTGCCGGCACCAAGATCTCCTTCCTCAACCACTACTTCCCGGGCGCCGGGAACAACGAGGTGGAGAAGGCGATGATCGAGTCGGTGGAAGCAGCCGGAAAGAAGCCGGACCTGTTCACACCCGACGGCTTCGTCGCCGGGCAGATGATTGTCCAGGCCGTCCGCGAAGGCGGCAGTGACGTCGACGCGATGGTCTCCGCACTCGAGGGCTGGAGCTTCGAGGGGCCTAAGGGAACCACCACGGTCCGCGCCTCTGACCACGCCCTGCTGCAGGACATGTACCAGGTCACGCTCAATGACCAGGGCGGGACGTGGGTCCCCACGCTTGTCGAAACGGTTGCCGCGGACTCCGTGGCGCCGCCGGAAGCCGCGAAGTAGGCCGTGGACCCCATGGACGCACCCATCGCGCTGGAACTCGCCGGCGTCGGGCTCAGCATTGGCGGGGCCCGGATCCTTGACGACGTGAACCTGAGCGTCCGGCGCGGCGAAATGCTCGGCGTGATCGGACCGAACGGAGCCGGCAAGACAACCCTGTTCAACGTCATATCCGGACTCCTCCGCCCCACCGAGGGCACCGTGGCGGTTTCGGAGAACGACGTCGGGCGGCTGGCCGTGCACCGGCGGGCGGCGGCTGGACTGGGACGGACGTTCCAGACGTCCAGCCTCTTCCCGCAGCTGAGCGTCCTCGAAAACGTGCGGCTGGCCGCCCAGGCCAAACTGGGCGGCAGCCTCTCGCTGCTGCGCTTCCCGCGCAGCAGCGACGAAGCCACCCGGATCGCGGCCGGCTGCATCGCGGAAGTGGTACTTGAGGCCAAGGCCGGGGCGGGTGCCGGCGGACTGTCCCACGGGGACAAGCGCAAGGTCGAAATCGCAATGCTGCTGGCCGCGGATCCTGCGGTGATCCTGCTTGATGAGCCAATGGCCGGCGTCGGATCCGGTGACGTTGCCGGACTCTCCGAGGTTATCCGCCGCATGCACCGGGACTCCGGGCGCACCGTGCTGATGGTGGAACACCACATGGAAGTGGTCCTGGGGCTGGTGGACCGCGTTGCAGTGATGCACCACGGTTCCCTGCTGGCCGTCGATTCCCCCGAAGCAGTCATGGCCAACCCGCTGGTCCAGAGCGCCTACCTGGGAGAACCCGTCTGATGAACACCAATACCGCGCCCATCCTGCGGGTGCACCATCTTTCCGCTTCAATTGGCGGGCAGCAGGTCGTCGAGGACGTCAGCTTCGAGGTTCCGGCCTCCGGGGTCACCGGGCTGCTCGGCCGCAACGGTGTGGGCAAAACCAGCACCATCAAGGCCATCATCGGACTCATTCCCCGCACCGGACATGTGGAGCTCGACGGCGAGCGCATCGACGGCGCCGAGACGCACCGGATCATCGCCCGCGGGGTGGGCTACGTACCCGAAGACCGTGAGGTTTTCTCCCGGCTCACCGTCGCCGAAAACCTCCGCCTGGCCGAGCGGGACGAACACCCCAGGCGGCAGCTGGTGGAGGACCTGTTCCCGGACCTGGTGAAGCGCTCCGCCCAGATGGCCGGAACGCTCAGTGGCGGCCAGCAGCAAATGGTCTCGCTGGCCCGTGCCCTGCTGAACACCAATAAGGTGCTTTTGGTGGATGAGCCGACCAAGGGCCTGGCACCGAAGATCGTGCAGGAAGTCGCCGAGGCTCTCGCTGAAGCCGCCCGGACGGTTCCGATCCTGCTGGTCGAACAAAACCTGACGGTCGTGCGGCAGCTCGCTGCCACCGTCACCGTTCTCTCCGGTGGAAAAGTGGCGCTGACAGGCATGAACGCCGGGGATTTCCTCGATGACACGGATCTCAACCACCGGTTGCTCGGCGTGCACACGGGCGCCTCAGCTGAGAACCCGAACCCCGCCGGCACCGCCGCACCGAAGGGAGCCTGAGGCATGAGCACCATCATCCTGCTCACCGTCACCGGCCTTGGCCTGGGGGCACTCTATTTCCTGGTCGCCTCGGGCCTGTCCCTGATCTACGGACTGATGGGCGTGCTGAACTTCGCCCACGGCTCCTTCCTGACCCTTGGCGCGTTCATCGGCTGGCAGGCGGCGCAGGCACTTGGCGCGGGCGGCTGGGGCGTCTTCCTGATATCGCTTGCCGTCGGCGCCGCCACCGGTGCCGTGTTCGCTGCGCTGACTGAGCGGATCCTCATTAGGCCGCTGTACCAGCGCCACATCGAGCAGGTGCTCGTGACCGTGGGCCTGTCCCTGGCCTCGGTGGCCCTGTTCGAGGGAATCTGGGGAACGGACCCGTCCTTCATCACCGGCCCGTCCTGGCTGAAGGAAACCACGGACATCTTCGGCGCCCGGATCCCCAACGACCGGTTCGTGGCAATCCTGGCCGCCGCGCTGGTCCTCGGCGGGCTGCTGCTGTTCCTGAAGAAGAGCCGGTACGGCATGATCATCCGGGCAGGCGTCGAAAACCGGTCCATGGTCACGGCCCTCGGCATCGATGTCCGCAAAGCCTTCACCCTGGTCTTCACGATCGGCGGGGCGGCAGCGGGCATGGGCGGCGTGCTGGCCAGCCACTACTTCGGCTATGTGTCACCCCTGCTGGGCGGTTCGCTGCTGATCTTCGCGTTCATCGTCACGGTAATCGGCGGCCTCGGGTCGCTCACCGGCGCAGCACTGGCCTCCGTAGCTGTAGGGATCCTGCAGCAGTTCGCAAACTTCTACTGGGGCGTGGGCGACTTCGTGGTGGTCCTGCTCCTCGCCGCGGTCCTGCTGGCCCGGCCCGCGGGACTGATGGGAAAGGCGGTAACGGCATGAGCGCGTCCCAGGTCCGGGAGGACACCAAGACCCCGCCTCCGGCGCAGCAGGCAGGCAAGGCACGACGACGACGGCGGCCGGCCGCCTGGGCAGCCGGCGCCGCCGGAGTGCTGGCGCTTGCCGTGCTGCCGCTGTTCAACCTCTCGCTGCCGGGACTGCTGCCCGGGCCCACCTACACACCGGGGTCCCTGCAGCTCATGGCGCTGTGCATGCTGATGGCGGCCGCAGCGCTGACCTACCACCTGCTGCTCGGTGTAGCCGGCATGCTGTCCTTCGGGCACGCACTGTACTTCGGTGCCGGCGTCTACGGCCTGGCGATCATCCTGGACCGCACCGGCCTGCCGCTGCTGCCGGCCATGGCGCTGACCCTCGTGGTGGTGATCGTGCTGGCCAACCTGACCGGCGCCGTCGCGCTCCGGGTCACCGGCATACCGTTTGCCATGGTGACCTTGGCGTTCGCCCAGGCTGGATCCGTCATGGTGCGGCGGAACCCGGAAGGCGCCACCGGCGGAGAAGAAGGACTGAGCCTCGCCACGGAGCACGTGCCGGCCTTCCTGGTAGGGGTAACGAATACCCGCAACCTATACTGGCTGGCGCTCGCCGCCCTCGTAGCGGTGTTCCTGGTGACGGCCTGGATCCAGCGCAGCCGTGCCGGTCACGTCGCAGCGGCCGTGCGGGAGAACGAAATGCGGGTCCGGGTGCTGGGCCTGCAGCCCTACCTGGCCAAGCTGCTGATCTTCGTCGTCGCAGGCACCCTGGCCGGAGTGGTCGGCATGACCTACCTGCTGCTGCAGTCCGGTGCGGTGCCGCGGGCGGTGTCCTCCGACTTCACGATCACCCTGCTGGTCATGGTGGTTCTGGGCGGTGTCGGCTCACGCTGGGGAGCCGTGCTGGGAGGGGTGGTCTACACCCTGCTGGACCAGCGACTCACAGCGCTCGCCAACTCCGACGCCATCGACGGGCTGCCGCGGATCCTGCAGATCCCGCTCTCCGAGCCCATGTTCATTCTCGGTACGCTGTTCATCCTGGTAGTGCTGTTCCTGCCGGGCGGACTGGCCGGGGCCGCAGCACGGCTGCGCAGCCGCGAAGCCACGCGCCGGCCACAGCAGATCCTGGAGGAAGCCGGATGAGTTCCCTGCACACCCTGGGCCGCTGGACGGCTGACCGCGCACTGGCCACCCCGGACCGCACGGCGATAGACGACCGCGGTGTATGCCTGAGTTACCGGGACCTGGAGGCCAGATCGACAGCCCTGGCCGGGGCGCTCAGGGACGCCGGCTACCGGCGGGGGGACCGCATCGCCACGGTCACCGGCAACAGCGCTGACCACGTGGTTGCCTTCTTCGCCTGCGCCAAGGCCGGGCTGGTCCTGGTTCCGCTGTCCTGGCGGCTCCCGGCACGTGAACTCGCCGGCCAGATCGCCCTCGCAGACCCGGCACTTCTGCTGGTGGAGGAGGAGTTCTCCGCCGTAGCGATGGAGGCAGCGGCCCGGCTGCCCGTACCGCCGCCGTCGGCCGCCCTGGGCCGCACCGGCGTTGAGTCCGGGCCGCCCGCTCCGCTGCGGCTGCTGGAGGAACCCGGCCGCAGCGGAGACACCGTCCTGGACGATGACCCGCTGCTCATGGTGTTCACCTCCGGCACCGAAGCGGAACCCAAAGCCGTGGTGCTCAGCCATGCGAACTGCTTCTGGACCAACCTCTCGCTTTCCCGTACTGCAGAGATCGGCAGCAGGGACGTGGTGCTGGCGGTCCTCCCGCAGTTCCACGCCGGAGGCTGGAACATCCAGCCGCTGCTGGCCTGGTGGACCGGTGCCACCGTGGTGCTTGAACGCACTTTCGACGCCGGCCGGGTACTGGCGCTGATCGAGGACCGGAAGGTCACCACCATGATGGGCGTTCCCGCGCATTACCTGATGCTCGCCTCCCATCCGCGCTTCGAACGCACGGACCTCTCCAGCCTGGGCCGCGCCGTCGTTGGCGGAGCGCCCATGCCGGCGCCGCTGCTGCGGACCTGGCATTCGCGCGGTGTCGCCCTGGCACAGGGCTACGGCCTCAGCGAAGCCGGTCCGAACGTGCTGTGCCTTCCGGAGGAGGAAGCCGGGGCCCGCGTCGGCATGGCAGGCAAGCCGTATCCGCACGTGGACGTCGCCGTCGCGGATCCGGCAACCGGGGAACACCTGGACGGTCCGTGCACGGGGGAGCTGCTGGTCTCCGGGCCCGGAGTCTTCTCCGGCTACTTCCGCAATCCGCAGGCCACGGCCGTCGCCCTGGCAGAAGGCTGGCTGCGCACCGGGGACCTGGTGGAGCGCGACGCCGGCGGGTACCTGCGGGTGATCGATCGACTCAAGGACATCTACATTTCCGGCGGGGAAAACGTCTCCCCGGCAGAAGTGGAAGCAGCCCTGCTGGAGCATCCGGCGGTGGCCGAGGCGGCCGTCGCCGGCGAACCGGACCCGCGCTGGGGCGAAACCGGCGTTGCCTACGTGGTGCGCCGTCCCGGCACGGCCCCGGACGCCCGGGACATCCTGGAGCATTGCGGGGTCCGGCTCGCCCGGTACAAGGTGCCCTCGCGCGTCGAATTCGTGGATACCCTGCCGCGTACCTCGCTGCACAAGGTAGCCCGCTCCCGGCTGCCCAGCGCCGGCAAGCTCCAACCCGCAACCCCCGACCGGCAGGACACCGCATGAGCACCACACCCAGGACAGCACGAGGTACCAGGACCCGGGCCCGGCTGCTCGAAGCCGCCGAACAGGTCTTCGCATCGGTGGGGTACCACGACGCTTCGATCGTCAAGATCACCGAACAGGCAGGGATCGGGCTGGGCACCTTCTACCTCTACTTCGAGGGCAAGCAGGCCATCTTCGACGAAGTGGTGGAGGACCTGAACCGCCGTGTCCGCCAGGCAATGACAGAGGCGGCGAAAGCCGGGGGAAACCGGATCGAGGCCGAACGCGCCGGATTCCGGGCCTTCTTCCGGTTCACGGCCGAACATCCGGCGCTCTACCGGATCATCAGGCAGGCGGAGTTCGTTTCCCCCGGCGCCCTGCGCATGCACTACACGCGGATCGTTCACGGCTACGTGGAGGGCCTCAAGGCAGCGCGCGACGCCGGGGAGATCCGCCCGATGGACGTGGACACGGTGGCGTGGGCACTCATGGGTATCGGCGAGATGCTCGGCATGCGCTGGGTGCTCTGGCACGCCGACCGGACCGGAGGCGGCCCGGCCCCCGAAATCCCGGAAGCGGAATTCGAGGAAATGATGCGGTTTATCGAACGAGGCATGGCGCCTGAGGCGCCGTCAGACGGAGGCGGAGCATGAGCACTGAAGCAGTTCTTTCGGCGGGCCTGGAGGGCAGGACGGCGCTGGTCACCGGGGGAGGCTCCGGAATCGGGGAGGCCTGCGCGCGAACCTTCGCGGCCCTGGGCGCAAAGGTCACCGTTGCGGACGTCAACAGGGAAGCGGCAGAGCGCGTGGCTGATGCCACCGGTGGAACGGCATGGGAGGTGGATCTCAGCGACACCAGGGCGCTCGAAGACCTGGCTCTGGACACCGACATCCTGGTCAACAACGCCGGCATCCAGCGAATCAACCCCATCCAGGACTTCGATCCCGAAACGTTCCGTCTGATCCACCGCCTGATGGTCGAATCGCCCTTCCTGCTGATCCGGGCGGCGCTGCCGGCGATGTATGAGCGCGGATTCGGCCGAATCATCAACATCTCTTCCGTTCACGGGCTGCGGGCCTCCGCTTTCAAGAGCGCCTACGTCAGCGCCAAGCATGCACTTGAAGGACTCAGCAAGGTCACTGCATTGGAGGGCGGCGAACACGGCGTCACGTCCAACTGCATCAACCCCGCCTATGTGCGCACCGCCCTGGTCGAGGCGCAGATCGCCGACCAGGCCCGGATCAACGCGATTCCCGAAGCGGAAGTGGTCGCGTCGATAATGCTCACGGAGTCTGCCGTGAAGCGGCTGGTGGAGCCGGAGGAAGTCGCGTCCCTGGCAGCCTGGCTCGCCGGACCGGGCGCGGGAATGGTCACCGGCGCGTCCTACACCATGGACGGCGGGTGGAGCGCGCGATGAGCACTTACACCACCGCCGCGGTTCCCGTTCGCGGCGGCACCCTGCACACGGGCATCTGGGGGCCGAACGACCCGGAAGCACCGGCAATCCTGGCCATCCACGGCGTCACTGCTTCGCACCGCACCTGGACCATGGTGGCTGACTCGCTGCCTGGCATGCGCGTGATCGCCCCGGACCTGCGCGGCCGGGGACGCAGCAACACCCTGCCGGGCCCGTACGGGATGCCGGTGCATGCCGATGACCTGGCCGCGGTGCTGACGGCACTGGCGGTGCCCCGCGCCGTCGTCGCCGGCCATTCAATGGGGGCGTTCGCGGCCCTGGTGCTGGCAAACCGCCACCCGCACCTGGTGGAGTCGCTGGTACTGGTCGACGGCGGCCTGCCGCTGGACGTGCCGGCCGGGCTAAGCGACGAGCAGGTCATCCAGGCCGTGCTGGGTCCCGCCGCCGAACGGCTGGAGCAGGTGTTCGGGTCCCTGGCGGACTACGAGCAGTTTTGGGCCCCGCACCCTGCGTTCGCCGGGCGTTGGAATGACCTGCTGCGGGACTATCTCGCTTATGACCTGCAGCCGCACGGCAGCGGGTTCCGCGCTGCCACTTCCGTCCAGGCGCTCACTGAGGACACCGCGGAGCTGCACCGCGGCACGGCCCTCCTCCAGGCGCTGAAGGAGCTGGACCATCCGGTACGGCTGCTCCGAGCCCCGCGCGGGCTCATGGACGAGGAACCCGGGCTGTATTCACCGGACTACATCAGTTCCTGGCAGGGAAAGCTGCCGCAGCTGCAGATCAGCGACGTACCCGGCACGAACCACTACACGGTTGTCATGGATGATCCCGGTGCCTCTGCCGTTGCGGCAGTGCTCGCCGGCGAGGTGGTGTCCCGGCGGCTGCCGGCAGGAGAGCCGCCGGCGGGCTGACCGGGCCGGCGGGCTGACCGGGGCCGGCGGGCTGACCGATTTTTCCGCCGTCGCCGGGGCGCAGGCTCCCGGCGACACACCACCTCCCGGTCTGCCCGGCAGCAGGATCCGCTGGCTATAGTCGAAAGGCCGGTTCCCTGCTCCCAAGGCCAAAGGCCCTTGCCGTACCGGCTGTTACGTAAGGGCATGAAACAGCAATGATCACTTTCGACAACGTCACCAAGGTCTACGACCGGAACTCCAGGCCTGCCCTGAGTTCGGTCAGCCTGGACGTGGACCGCGGAGAGTTCGTCTTTTTGGTGGGCGCCTCCGGGTCGGGCAAATCGACGCTTATCCGGCTGGTGCTCAAGGAAGAGCATGCGACGCGGGGAACCGTGTATGTGGCCGGCTCCAACGTAGCCAAGATTCCCAGCTGGCGCGTGCCGCGCCTGCGCCGCGGCATCGGCGTCGTGTTTCAGGACTTCCGCCTGCTGCCCAACAAGACCGTCTTTGCCAACGTTGCCTTCGCCATGCAGGTCATTGGCCGCTCGCGGGCCGTCATTCGAGACTCGGTTCCGGAGGTCCTGAAAACGGTTGGCCTGGAAGGCAAGGACAACCGGCTTCCGCACGAACTCTCCGGCGGCGAGCAGCAGCGCGTTGCCATCGCCCGTGCCATCGTGAACCGGCCCGGGATCCTGCTCGCTGATGAACCCACCGGCAACCTCGATCCCACTACATCACTGGGCATCATGAAGGTCCTGGACCGGATCAACCAGAACGGCACGACAGTCGTCATGGCAACGCACGACCACGACATCGTCAACGCGATGCGCAAGCGCGTCATCGAACTTCGCAACGGCAAGATTGTCCGTGACGAACGCGAGGGCATTTACCTGGCGACGGCGATGCAGCCGGTAGTGCCGGCGGCAGGTACGGATGCCGGCAGCGAGAAGGAGCCTGCGTCCGACGGCGCCGCATCGGCCGCCGCACCGGCCTCCACTCCCAGCCGCCCCGAGTCGGCAGGCACCTCCGAGGCCGCGAACCGGAACAGCGCGAAACAGAACAGCACGGCCGGATCGGAGATCTCCGAATGAGGATGGCTTTTGTCCTGGGCGAAATCGGCTCGGGGATTCGGCGCAACCTGTCCATGGTGGTATCCGTCATCCTGGTAACCTTCGTATCCCTCACCTTCGTGGGCGCCGCCGGTCTGCTGCAGCTGCAGATCAACCAGATGAAGGGCTACTGGTACGACCGCGTGCAGGTAGCGGTCTTCCTCTGCGTGGACAATGACGTTTCACCGTCCTGCGCCTCAGGCGCCGTCACTGACGAGCAGCGCGGGGCTATCGAGGCGAAACTGAACTCTGCGGAGTTCGAGCAGTACATCGACACCGTGCATTTCGAAGACCAGGAAACAGCCCTGGGCCATTTCCGGGAACAGTTCGCCAATTCTCCGATCGTTGACAGCGTTACCGCGGACCAGCTGCCGGAAACGTTCCGCGTTTCCCTGGTGGATCCGGAAAAGTACGAGGTCATCAATGAGGCGTTCTCCTCGATGCCGGGCGTGGAGTCAGTCAGTGACCAGCGTGAACTCCTGGAGAAGGTTTTCTCCTTCATGAACATTGCGTCGCTGGTGGCGCTGATCGTGGCCGTGCTGATGCTGGTGTGCGCCATCCTGCTGATCGCCACCACCATCCGCCTGTCCGCATTCAGCCGGCGCCGGGAAACCGGCATTATGCGCCTGGTTGGCGCTTCCAAGGCGGTGATCCAGCTGCCGTTTGTCCTCGAGGGCGTGATTGCGGCGCTGGTCGGTGCTGTCCTGGCTTCCGGTACCCTCTGGGCCGTCGCCCACTTCTTCATCGGCATGCTGGCCCGCCAATACCCGGCTACTGCCTTCATTTCCGCACGTGAGGTGCTACTTTTGAGCCCGGTGCTCCTGATTCTGGGTACATTACTGGCGGGGGTCTCCTCGCTGCTGACGCTTAGACGCTATATCAAGGTTTAGAGTGTGGGCTCTGGTCGAAATGAAAGCAGAAACGCTACATGTATGGTCTCGCCAATGAATGACAACCGTGGCTTCCAGCCGAGGGGCGCAGCAGTACCTGCTGCGCGGCTGGATGCTGCCCGGAAAACCGCCGCGGCAGGGGCAGCGATGCTCCTGGCAGTGGTACTTTCCCTCGCCGCCGTCCTCACTCCCGCCCGCGCTGATGAGCTGAACGACCGCAAGAATGCACTGGAGGCTGAGCAGCAGCGGGTCCAGGCAGAGTACGAGTACCTTGATGCGGATATTGCCGAGACCGTGGCCCGGCTGAACATCTACCAGAACGAAGAGCTGCCCGCCGCGCAGTCCGTGCTGGCTGATGCCGAAGGCAGGGTGACCACCGCCTCGGCCAAGGTCGGGGCGCTTACTGACCGGGTTGCCCTGGCACAGGAAAGCCGCAACAAGATTGCTGCCCAGATCCAGGAGGACCGCAGGGCCCTGGATGAAACCCAGAAAGTGATCGGGCAGATTGCCAGCCAGGCCTACAAAAGCGGGGGAGTGCCCTCCAGTCTCAGCCTGATGTTTGGGGCCAACGGTGCTGACAGCCTCACCGATTCAATGGGCATGGCCGGCCAGGCGCTGCGCGGACAGAATGCTGCGGTTGAACGCCTCTCCCAGCAGGCCGCGACCAACGTGAACTCCGAGGCGCGGCTTACCGCTGTTGAAGAGGAGATCTCCTCGCTCAAGGCGCAGGCCGAAGAGGCACTGCGTGCGGAGCAGGCGGCCCGCGATGAAGCGGCCGCGGAGAAGGAAAAAGTTGACGGTCTCATCGCCAGCGCAGAGGCGCTGAACGGTGAACTCGAAGCCAAGAAGCCCGTCGTCCAGGCGAAGCTCGCGTCCATCCAGTCCGAGCAGGCTGCCGTCCAGGCCGAAATCGCCGAACGCCAGCGCATCCTGCTCGAAGAGGCACGCCGCGCCGAGGAAGCCAGGATCGCCGAAGCGAACCGGCGCGCTGCAGCCGAAGCCGCACAAAACAACCAGCCTGCTCCACCTCCACAGACCGTCCAGCCAACCAACCCGTCAGCCTTCGGCCTGCGCTATCCTGTCAGCGCGCCCCTGACTTCGGGCTTCGGCTGGCGTGCAACGCCCGCAGGAACCATCGATTTCTCCGGAACCGGCGGGTACCTGCACTCCGGCATCGACTTCGGCGCCCAGTGCGGCACTCCGGTGTACGCGGCTGCAGCTGGAGAGGTCTGGCGCTCGGATACCGGCGGCGGAGAGATGATCGGGACCGGCAACAGGATCGTGCTGAACCACGGCGTGATCGGTACAAGCGCCCTGGCAACGAATTACTATCACCTGAGCAGCCGGACGGTTTCTGCAGGGCAGTGGGTCAACGCCGGGCAGCTGATCGGCTACGTGGGCACCACCGGCAACTCGACGGGCTGCCACCTGCACTTCGAGACTATGCTCAACGGGCAGCTGGTAAATCCCACGGGACTGCTCTAGGGCCTAGAATGGGTATTTCGCCTCCGCCCATCCGGCGGGAGCGAAACATGCCACTCGGAACAAGCAATGAAGGAGAGTTGAACCGTGCCCAAAGAAAGTGGCCGAAAAGTCGTGGCCACCAACCGCAAGGCCCGGCACAACTACGAGATCCTAGACACCTATGAGGCCGGGATGGTTCTGATGGGTACCGAGGTCAAGTCACTGCGTGAGGGCCGTGCGTCCCTGGTGGACGGGTTCGCAACGTTCTATAACGATGAACTGTGGCTTGAGGCTGTCTACATTCCCGAGTACCTGAACGGCAGCTGGACCAACCACTCCGCCCGCCGCCGGCGGAAGCTGCTGCTGCACCGCGAGCAGCTGGACAAGATCTCGCAGAAGATCCGCGAGTCAGGCTTCACGATCGTGCCTCTGCAGCTGTACTTCCTGGACGGACGTGCCAAGGTTGAAATCGCCGTCGCCCGTGGTAAGCGGGACTACGACAAGCGGCAGACCCTGCGGGAGAAACAGGATAACCGCGAGGCCCTGCGAGAGATGCGGGCCAAGAACCGGGGAGCGTAGTGAGCGGAACGTTCTGGGAGGCGCAGCCCGAGGAGGACGCCCCGGAACAGGCCCGGAAGCCGCTCTGGGCCTGGGTTGTCGCTGGAATCGACCTGCTGATTGTGGCTGCGGTTGTTCCAGTGGTCATCCTGGTCGTGGTGCCGTTCTTCGTAGTTTTCTACGTCTACCTGGCACAGCTGCTGGTGTGGGTTTCGCCTGTGCTGCTGGCTGCGAATGCCGTACTGTTCGGCTGGGCATTCCGCCGTAAGTACGCCGGCATGACTGCCTTGGCGATCCTTTCAGTGCTGTTCGTGCTGCTCTCAGTGCTGGTGCTCGTGCTCTGGGGTGCGCCGGTCACGGTGTTCGGCCTGACGTTCTAGCGCAGATGCGTTATAGTTAACGGTCCGGCCGGTTGCGGTGCGGACACATCAGTTTGGTAACTGAATACGGGGATGACAGGTTTCGACGATGTTAGTCGCGACAGGTGAAGCGGGCCGAGGATGCAGAGTTATCTCGTAAACGCTCTCTGCAAACCAATAAGTGCCGATTCTAAGCGCACTGACTTCGCTCTCGCTGCCTAAGCAGCGGGCATAGTCCGTCAGACCGGGAATGCTCTCGTCCCGTATCCTGGCGTCATTTAGAGGGCCACTGCTGAGTACTCTTGCCGTTGGAGTGCTCGGGACTTTTAGACGGCTGGGCCCGGATCAGCCACTTGTTCACATGATGGCTGGGGCCGAGAAAATCCGACGTGGACTGCGCCCGGAGAAGCCCTGACAACACGACATCGGACGGGGGTTCAATTCCCCCCATCTCCACGAACCACAAAGCACCTCGGCCTTCGGGCCGGGGTGCTTTTTGTGTTCCGGCTACGTTCGGTTGTGCCCGTCGGCACTGACGAGCCGAGCTATATGGAGCCGCATGTTTGGAATCCTTGACATTTAATGTCAAAGATTCCTAACATTGCAGCATGGTTCCTCGAAAGGCTGATTTTGCGAGTCCGGTGCGGGACCGCCGGAAGCAGAAGCGCCTGACGCAGGCCGAGCTGTCCGAACTGGTGGGAGTGAGCCGGCAGACGATTATCGCCGTCGAACAGGGCGATTATGCTCCGTCGGTTTATCTTGCCCTGAGGATAGCCCGGGCCCTGGACGGGACTGTCGAAGAACTGTTCATCGACGAGGCGGGAGACAGGAAATGACACGCAGGGTGAGTAGGCTCGACCGGGCCGCCGAGAAAATCATGGACTGGGAAAGCCCCGCCTACGGCGATGAACGCGAGCGCTCCGTTTTTATGGAGTCCAATGCATTCGGCTTGACCGTAGGACTATATTCAGGGCTTCTGGGAGCCGTCATCGCGGCAGGCTTTGGTCTTTTCCTGCTTCCAACAGCACTATTGGTGCTGACGGGCGTGGTTCCTTCCCTCGCTGCGGTTTGGTACGCCCGGCGGCACGGCGTGAATCCGCGGCAGCTCGCGGACAATGCCGGAGCCAGGTTCACGATGGTGGGCATCGTCGTCTTCGGAATTGGCATGGTCCTCGTGTTCGCGGCCATGGCTTATGCCGTGTTCACGGGACATCCGCTGATCAATCCGCTGCGGTTCACTCTGACGCCCGGGGAAGGGTTCGTTGGAGGCATGGCGCAGGGTGCCGTCGTCGGCGGCATGATTGGCGGTGCTGCCGCCGTAGCCGGTGGGATATCCGGCTACCGGCGTGCTAACGGCGGGAGGCCTGGTCGCAAAGGCTGACGGGCGTCAGCCCGGCCGGTTCCTTCCGGTGAGGCGCTGGACCGAACGCGTGAGAAATCATCTTTGGGCTCTGGACGACGAGCCGGCGGGGTGGAGCTGACGAACTTCGATACGTGCGCACCGCGGGCTCACATAGCGCGCTATGGGTATGCAGCTACGTCGTGTCCCCGTCGGATCGATCGGATGCGGATCACTTTTGCACTTTCGGCGGCGGGGCAGCGGCAACCAGATAGACCTCCGCGCATGCGTACCCCGACTCAAAAGGGCACTGCGGGCACCTGGCCTAGGAGGCTCCGTCGTCGTAATACTGGCTGGAGAGACCGTAATCAGGATCCAGCTCGGACCTGACCATACGGTGCTCCGGCGGGTTCTCACGGCAGCTGGACGTCAGCAGGATTTCCACCCACGCACGCTCGCTTTGGCTATAGGTAGCCGTGACCCCGATGTCGTCCTTGAGATACATGAGGACCCGCACGTCGCCGCCTTCTTCGGGCGGATAGGACACCTCGTTCTGGCGCTCCCAGCCTTCCTCGTCAAGCCACGCTCCTACGCGGTCCAAGACGGCGTTGGCTGTTTCGGTATCAGCTACGGGGCTCGATGCCTTGCCGAGCCATCTGGTCTCGAGCTGCTGTTCCTCAATTTCCGGGCGCAGGCAGGATTCCTCCCGCAGGTCCTCGACCTGGAGGCCGGCCCCGGCCCGCTCCACCAGAGCAGGCAGCAGCTCCTCGAACTCGGTGAGATAGTCCGGTGACTCCTGCGCAGCGCCAGAATCAGGGGGTGTTTCGGTGTTCAAGGCACAGCCTCCAAGGGATACAGCAAGGATCATGGCCCCGGCCATTGCGGCAGCCGAACGTCGTGGCGTCACTTCTCAAGACTCTCCGTGGTCACGGTCTGCAGCTTCATATTGGCGTAGTCTTCCGGTCGTTCTTCAATGGGACTCTCCGAATAGGCGTAGCCAAATCCGTAGTGGAACTCGTCTTCAACGTACAGGCTCACACGGTTTCCGTTGATCACCGACTGAATGTTGGCCGCGGAGGTTGAGCCCTCGGCAAAATAATCCGTGTGCCCGCGCATGAGGGAATCCGGTTTCTTTGGATCCACAAAACCGGATTCAAGCCGCACGGCACCCATCTGGGTATGAGGGTTGCCGCCGCTCCAGAACGACCCGCTGTGGAAGCCGCCGCCTCCTATCTGCGCCACTGAGATCGGATCGTCCCTGGTCTGAATCCAGTACCGGTTGGAGTTCGGGCTGGCTGTGTCGCCGGGACTGGACACTTCGTGTCCGGTGCCTGCCGGGGCGACATACAGGATGTTCGACGCCGTCAGTCCCTCCCGCTCTGCGGTCCCGAGCAGTGAGCCTCCGGCACTGTAGCCAATGTAGGTGCTGCGCGTATCCTGCGGAACTTCCAAGTCCAGGGCGTGGTCGAAAGCAGCAAGCAGGGGCCCGCCGTTCTCGTTGTAACTGGCAGTGAGGTTGTGGTGCAGCTCGTTGGGAAGATCGGTGCCCTGCCAGTAAAAGGAAACCTTCTGCGGCTCGGGTTTCCCCTCTACGGCATCGAGCCGATCCAGATAGCCTGCGAGTGAACCGAGGTCGGCGCCGGTGCCCGGAACAAGGACGGCACTCCTGGTGACGGTGTCCGAGGGCGTTCCCTGCATCGTGACGATGCGGCCGTCCCCTTCGGTGCTGACCATGACCACCTGGGTGCCTTGAGCAACCGCGTAATCCAGCCCCTTAAGCAGCCTTTGCAGGCTGTCCTGCTCGGCTTCCCAAGCCGTGTGGTCATGGTGCCACTGGGTCGCTGCGGCGCGGTCGTAGCCGTAGTCCGTGAGTTTCGGCTCCTCCAGCGTGGCGAGTTCCTGTTTGACCGCCTGCCGGGAACCGGCCACAGTGATGGTGTTCGCATGGACCCGGGAAGCAAACGGCACGCCGTTGAGGGACCCGAACACGGCAGGGTACAGCAGCAGGAGTTTCTCCCGGTCTGCCGCCGGCAGCTGCAGCCATGCGGTGCGGATGGCAGCAATCCCCTCGGGAGAGAGGCTGTCCTGCAGCAGGGTGGACATGGTTGCTTCCGGGCTTTCCTCGGGGAAGGGCCCGGTCAGCCTGTTTGCAGCCAGCAAGGCAGCGGCCTCCGGGTTCGCTGCGGTCCAGGCCTGCAGCTCGGCGGTGTCCAGGCCCCGCAGTGACTCGAAGAGCTGCGCGGAGGTTACCGCACCCAAGCGGTGATCGAGGGTGACAGTCAGGGCCGCCCAGTCCACTTCCGGCAGCACGGGTCCGCCGGATGGGGCCAGCATGGGGATTCCCTCTCCGGTGCCCCCGGATATCGCGGCCAGCCGGGCAGCAGTCTCCTGCTGGAGGCTATTCCACTTCTGGGTCAGGTCCCTGGCACGGGAATTGAAATCGTCCAGGGCACGCTGGGCAGAGGGATCGTCTTCAGCTGGGTCTGATGACGGCCGTTCAGCCTCCAGTGTGCGGTATTCGCTGCCCAAGATGCCGGCGGCTGCAGCGAAGTCCTGGATGATGCCGGCAGCTGTAACGAGAGCGGAACGCCAGGCAGCCATGGGAGCGGCGAGTGAATCCATGGCTGTATGCACCAGGTCCTGGGTTCCGGGCTCCCGGTACGCCGGAATCACCCGGTTCCAGGCATTCGCGGCATCGGTTAGGTAGCTCTCCGCTACCCGGGCCCGCACCCGCAGGTCTTCGGCGGCCGTATCGAGGCTGGTCCAGTTCCCGCTGATATCGGGGAGAGCGGCGCCGGGCATCATTGCTCCAGGAAACGCAGTCTGCCCGTCTGCGGAGGGGACACCGGGGAGTACTCGGTGGGCAGCTTCGTGAGCGCTGACTGCGCGGCAGCACTCATTTGCCCATCGGCCTCCACGAATGCCGCAGCTGCGTCCGCCAAAGCCGTGGTTTTGCGGAAGACCAGGCTGGAGATGTTCCGGGCGACGTCCCGCCGAGGCTCCCAGAACCGGGAAAACGCCCCGGCGACAACCTCGGCTGAGCCAAAACTGCCGGCGAGCTGGTCAGCACTGGTCCCCGCATCCGTTCCGGCGGCAAGCAGGGCCTGGCCATCCGCGGCGATATCTACGATGGCAGCGTGGATGACACCCGGCTGGATCTCGTACTGCATGTTCCCCCTGGAGATGATCGACATCATCGTTATTGCAGACTCTGCTACATCTTCCGGCCAGAGTCGATGGGCAGAACTACCCATGTCTAACCCGTCCGGGCCCCCGGGGCGCCTGCCGATTCCTGCCGAACGGACGCCTTGGGTGCCGTCCGGCCCAGCTCCCTGGCTCCGGCCCCGGCCAGCCCTTGGTAAGCTTGCAGGAAGCCCTCCGCCCGCCGCGCTGCCCACGCAGTATCCGGTTTCCGGCGCGGAGCGCCCCTTTCCACCGCACCCACCACTGACCTGCTGCTCCGAACTTTGCGCGCCTTATGCGAACCCGGAGCACTGTGATGTGCCCCCACGCCCCGCGGCGGGAAGACACGCAATACCGTAGGAGAAGCGCCACCCCATGCAGTCCGCCCCCGCTGAAACGTTTGCAGAAACCTCCGTTGAGACCCGCACGGAAAGCCCCGCAGGAACACCCGCTGACTCAAGCATCCCTTCCCTGTTCGAGCGCCGCTATGAACCAAATGTCGCAGAAGTGAACCAGCTGTGCGACACCCTGGCCGACTTCAAGCCCGGCAGCGAAGTTCCGTACGCCGACCCGCAGCATGACGTGGACGAAGCCCGGATTGTCAGCCTGTTCTCGAACAATGGTCCTGCGCACCCGTCAGGCTTCATCACCGCAGGCAGTGATGAGGCGATCACCCGCCTCCTGGGCGTTCACTGGCAGGTGGGACTGCAGCCGAAATACGTGATGCCGTGGAACGTCCACCCCTGGTACACCCCGGGAGAGCCCCACACGAAGCTCACGAAGGAAGAAGTCGCGGAGGGCCTGAAGCCGCTGCTGCGTTTCCTGGCGCTCGTGCCGCGTGCGTCGGTGATCGTTGCGCACGGTACAGAGGCCCAGCGGCTGGCCGCTGCTTTCCTGAAGACTGAAAACCGGATGATCTACCGGCGCAGCCTGAAGGTCTACAAGGCACGTTCGGCGGAGGGCCGTTCCTTCGGTGCCACCGAGGAACGCCAGCAGGAATCACTGGCTGAAATGCGGATTGTCTATAAGGACGCGATGGCCCGCACCGGCCTGGCCGCGACCGGCCGCTAAAAACCGAAAGCCTAGTTCGATCCGTCCACCGGAACATCGACGATTCCGGTGAAGCGGGAGCCAACACCCTCATATTCACTGCGGACGCTGCCTGCGGGCACCTCCGGCAGCTCCTCGGCACTGTGGCCGCCGCAGGCGACGAAGCTGAAGTCCGGCCACCACTTCTTGGGGCGGGCCGTTTCACGGGAGCCGCAGACCGTGCACTCCAGCTGGACCCAGACGGGCCGCTTGCCCGTACGGTTGGCCCGCGATTGTGCCAGCCAGGCCGGGGGATTGGCGTCGAGTTCATTCAGCTCGGCCTGTTCCAGCCGCGCCGGGATTCCGTGC
>NZ_JADKYW010000005.1:128831-153696 GCF_015355785.1 Arthrobacter gandavensis | reverse complement strand
CGGCAGCCGGTGGCTGCTGCAGCCTAGTCCGCTTCGGCGAAGGCCTTCCGCAGATTCGCTTCCTGGTCCTTGGAGAGATTCGTGGCGATCAGCGAGGCGCCCGGGAAGCCGTCCTTGAAGGCATCGAGGACCCGGTCTTCCACTGCATCGGAGGACAGGACGAACAGGGCCGAGGTGCCCGGAGTGACTTCCTGCCGAATCTGTTTGATGAAGTTGTCATCGATGCCTACGTCCACCATCGATCCCGACAGAGCACCGATGGCAGCGCCGACGGCCGCACCGATCAGCGGGATGAAGAAGATCAGGCCGAACAGCAGGCCCCAGAAGCCGCCGCCCAGAGCACCGGCGCCGGCCATGTTGTGCTCCTGGATGGTCCGGGGCTTCTTCTTGTCCCGTGGCCAGGTGACGATTGCCTCATCCTGTACGTTGATGAGGTTCTGGGACTCGAGGCTGGCCAGGGTTTGCGTCGCCCTTTCAGCCGCGTCTGCGTCGGGAAATTTCCATACGGTAAGTGTTGCCATGGCAGATGCTCCAAACAGTTGGGATCCAGGCACTAACCGTCCGCGTGCCCGGCACGCGGACGGTTAGAGTAGGTGCCACGCTAGCCAGCCCGGACTGCCCCGGCAAGGGACCGGCGCTGTGGGAGCTCCGCGGGGGCCAAGTCTTCCCCCAGTCCCTGTCCCGCAGGGTTGCGCGGTCGTAGACTCAGGTTTGCGGAACGCCAGGACCGCCGACCCAGGAGCTGAATGAGGGACCTATCCCGCCCGGCATGGTGGACCAACGCCGTGGTCTACCAGATCTATCCGCGCAGTTTCCAGGACACTACGGGCGACGGCATCGGCGATCTGACGGGGATCATGAGGCGGCTGGATTACCTGCAGGAACTTGGGGTCGATGTCCTGTGGCTCTCTCCCATCCATCAGTCCCCTCAGCGGGACAACGGGTACGACATCAGCAATTACTGGAGAATCGATGCGGTGTTCGGCACCGAGCAGGAATTCGACCGGCTGCTCTCCGAGGTCCATGCCCGCGGTATGAAGATGATCATGGACCTGGTCATCAACCACACCTCCACGGACCACGAGGCCTTTCAACGGTCCATTTCCTCCCGCGACAACATTTCCCGCGACTCCTACTACTGGCGGGACCCGCGCCGGGGATTCCGCGGCGGCGAGCCCGGCGCGGAACCGAACAACTGGGGATCCTTGTTTGGCGGATCGGCCTGGACGTGGCATGAGCCGACACAGCAGTACTACCTGCACATCTTCTCCCGCCACCAGCCGGACCTGAACTGGGCCAGTACCAGGGTACGCAACAGGATCTACACCATGATGAACTGGTGGATGGACAGGGGGATCGACGGTTTTCGGATGGACGCAGTGAACTTCATCTCCAAAGACCAGCGCTTCCCTGACAGCATGATCCAGTTCGGCGGCGTTTGGGGAGATGGTTCACCGTTCTTCACCTCCGGCCCGCGCGTGCACGAGTTCGTCCAGGAGATGATGCGCGCGGTGTTTGCGCACCGCAGCGAGGACTATCTGGTGGTTGGGGAAACCACCGGAGCAACGGTCGAGGAAGCCAGGCTCTTCACGGACCCCTACCGAAATGAGCTGGACATGCTGTTCCAGTTCGAGCATGTGAACCTGGACCACGGTCCCGGCGGCAAATGGGACCGCCGGCCGGTGAACCTCCGGGACCTTAAGACCAGCTGGAACCGCTGGCAGCGCGGACTGGCCGACCGGGGCTGGAACAGCCTGTACCTGAGCAACCATGACCAGCCCCGCCATGTTTCCCGCTACGGGAACGACGGCGCCTTCCGGTATGAGTCGGCAACGCTGTGGGCGACCCTGCTGCATCTGCAGCGCGGAACGCCCTTCATCTACCAGGGGGAAGAGATCGGAATGACGAACGCCGGTTTCACCAGGATTGACCAGTACCGGGACGTGGAATCACTGAATTTCTACGCGGATTCGACAGCCCGCGGAATGGATCCCGGGAACGTCCTGGATATCCTGGGCCATGCCAGCCGGGACAACGCCAGGACACCCATGCAGTGGACTCCGGAACCGGGGGCAGGGTTTACGGACGGTGTGCCCTGGATTGGGCTGGGACCCAGGTACCCGGAAATCAACGTTGAACAGGACCAGGCCGCTCCGAAATCCATCTTCCGTTACTACCAGGAGCTGATCCGCCTGCGCCATGAGCTGCCGGTGATCGCGGCAGGCGACTTCCAGCTGCTGCACGCACACCATCCGGCACTTTTTGCTTTCAGCAGGAGCCTGGGGGAGAAGAGCCTGGTGGTGATCGGAAATCTTTCCGGCTTTGAGCAGGCCGTTTCCGAGGACCTGCAGGCGGGCGAACTGATCCTGGGCAACTACGGTCCCGAACGGCAGAAAGCGGTGCTGGGCCCGTGGGAAGCCCGCGTGATGGATGTCAGCGGGCTTCCCGGGGAACCGTGAACTATTCGGCCGTAAGTGCGGACCCGTAGAGTTCCAAGAGTGCGGCGGTTCCTCCCGCAGCCATCGCCCGCCGCTGCCGCTCGGAGCCGGTACCGGAGTCCCGGATATCCTGCAGCCCGGCACGAACCCACTCGGTGTCATTCTCGGCGTCGAGCGCTGCGGCAGTGAAGTCCAGCAGGGCCTGGAGGCGGTCCTGCGCCGGCACCAGCCGGGCGTTGACCGGATCCACCAGCTGGCCGGTCAGCCCTTCGCGGGCAGCCTGCCACATGGCGGCGTCAAGCAGCTCGGCTTCGGGGACTGTGCGGTTGGTTCCCCGGCCTGCCTCCTCAACCGCCGTGCTCACCAATCCGCGGACCAGGGCTGCAATGAGCACGGAGTCCCGTGCACGGAGCTGTGCGTCGCCGGCCCGGACCTCCAGGGTGGGATATGAATCAGAGAGCCGGGCCATCCAGGTCAGTACGCCCCGGTCGATGATCGCCCCGGTGGACACCAGCTGCGCCACGCGCCGTTCGTAGTCGGCCGCGTCCTTGAAGGTGGGAGGGCAGCCCTGCACCGGCCAGCGGCGGTAGTGGACGACCCGCCAGCTGCCAAAACCGCTGTCGCGTCCCAGCCAGTAGGGGGAGTTGCAGCTCAGCGCCACGATGGCGGGCAGCCACTCGCGGATGCGGTTCAGCGCCTGGACTCCGGCTTCCCGGTCCGGTATCGAAACGTGGACGTGGAGTCCGTTCACGAACTGGTCCCCGACGATCCCCGGCGCGCTTTCGCGCAGCTGGCGGTAGCGTTCCTTGTCTGTCAGCTCCGGGTAATGGTCCTCTATGAACGGGGCTGAGGCCGTTCCGGACGCTGTTACCCCCGCCTTCCGTGCGGCGGTTTCAAGCTGCCCGCGGAAGTTCAGCAGGTACTCTTCCGCCTCGGTCAGCGTTGCGGAGACCGGCGTGGCGGTTTCGATCTGGCAGCTGAGCAGCTCGCGCTGGATTTCGTCTTCCGTCACGCGCGGGGAACGGTGCAAATAGCCTGCAACCTCCTCCGCCTTGTGCACCGGAAGTCCGGAGACCGGATCCAGCAGCAGGTACTCTTCCTCGATGCCCAGTGTTGCCATGCATCCCTCCACATATTCATCGGCTGCGGGTGTCCACCTGCAGCACTTCCCCAAGAAGACTAGGGCCGAAGGGCATCCTGAAGCCAAACGGGAAGCTCACTGACGTTTTGTTGCGTGGTTACGCACCGGATGTTAGGGCCGTGCCGTACAGCGCCGCGAGACCGTTCCAGCCGCCGGCAGCGTAGGCGGCACGCTGGCGCACCGCGCCGGTGCCGGCCGTGAGCATCCGCTGCACCCCGGCCAAGACGTAATCCGCGTCGCCGTTGTCCTCCAGGGCAGGACGGATGTGCTCAACCAGCGCGGCCACCTGGTCCGCGGCGGCGGATGATTCCCCCCGGATATCCATGAGCCGCCCGCCCAGACCGTACCGGGCGGCCTGCCACAGACCGGCGTCCAGGAGCTCCGGGTCCGGGTGCGCATCAGGTGCGGCGTCTTGAGTCAGGACGAGTCCGCGCACCAGCGCCGCCAGGAGGATCGAGTCAGCGGCTTCCAGCTGTGCGTCGCCAACACGCACTTCCACCGTCGGATACCTTGCGGACAGCCTCGCGGCCCAGCCAATGTGCCCGGCGTCCAGGACCGCGTCGGAGCGAAGGAGCCGTGCAATCCTGCGGTCATAGTCCGCCGCGTCGGCAAACTCCGGCGGGCAGCCCTGGACAGACCAGCGCCGGTAGTGGATGAGGCGCCAGCTTGAGAAGCTGCTGTCCCTGCCGCGCCAGAAGGGTGAGTTGGCAGCCAGCGCAGCCAGGGTGGAGAGCCACGGACGGACCTTGTTCAGGGCGTTGATTCCCGCGTCCCTGTCCGGAACCGCAACGTGTATATGCGTTCCGTTGACGTAGTGTTCCCCGGCAACGGCGCCGGTCAGCTCTCCCATGGCTTCGTAGCGTTCGCTGCCTGTGATAACCGCGGGACCGTCCTCTATCCGCGGAGCAGCTCCGGAGAGCACAACGCCCATGCCTGCTTCAGCGGCGGCCGCGGCTATGGCTGTGCGGGCACCCAGCAGGGATTCGGCTGCTTCATCCAGCGTGTTGCAGATGACGGTGGAGGCCTCGAGCTGGCAGGCGAGCAACTCAGGCTGGCCCACTGGAACCTGCGCCATCGCCGGGGAAAGTTGGGTCGCCGCACCGGGAGCCCCGGAAAGCTCGGCTGCGCGGGGCACGGGAAACCCGGTGGCCGGATCCATGAGCAGGAACTCTTCTTCAATGCCGAATGTAGCCATGCATTCTCCTGGTTGCCGAAGAATCCGGGAGCTGCCCGCTCTTCAGAACAGTCTAGGACAGCGCCGGTACCGCCGGGAGGGGGCCGTGCCAAGTAGGCAGGCTTCTCTTCCTAGGCCCGGACGGCACGCCAGGTGAACGTGAGATAGGGCAGCTGCAGTTCTTCTCCGGGTGCGTGGCCGAGATGCTCGTAGAGGTACCAGGTGAGGTTAGCCAGGACCTTGGAACGCGTGGATTCCGAGGCGGAGAGGTAGTACGCACGGGATTGCGCAAGTTCGGCCAGGTCCTCCGGAGTCATGGCCACCGACCACGAGGCAGTATTAAATTCGTGCAGCCTCAGCTGCGGCCCCAGCTCCGGACGGAAACCCGGGCGCAGCACGTCCCCGGCGTGGATAATCCGCGAAAAGCGGTGCACCCAGGGAACACTGACGTCCAGCTGGTTCCAGACCAGGCCCGCAAACCCCCCTGGTGCCAGGACCCGTGCGAATTCCCGGGCGGAAGCCACCGGGTCGCACCAGTGCCAGGCCTGGGCCACGGTGACTGCGTCAAGCGAGGAGTCCGGCAGCCCCGTCTGCTCGGCCGTGCCCTGGGCAGCAGGAACCGTAGGCAGCCTGCGGGAGAGCTGGGCGAGCATGTCTGCGGAAGGATCCACCGCCTGCACCTTAAAGCCCGCGGAGACGAGGGCCGCGGTGTACTTGCCTGTGCCGGCACCGACGTCAGCCACGGACACGGACGGCGCAGGCCGCCCGGACAGGGAGGGGACGTCGAAGAGCCAGTCAACCGCCTCGTCCGGGTAGCCGGGACGGATCCGGTCGTAGTGTTCGGCGCCGGTGCGGTAACTGCCGCCCAGCTGCCGGCGCCGCAGACCGCCGAGCTTGGGTCCGCTGGAAGCCACGTTGAGTCCTAGAAGAGGTCGTCGAGGTCGGGGTTGAGCCGCTGCAGTACTTCGTTGTGCAGCACGCCGTTGGTAGCCAGGGCGTTCCCGCCGAAGGGCCCGTCCTCGCCTTCCAGAGAGGTGAAGCGGCCGCCGGCTTCGGTCACGATCGGAACCAGGGCCGCCATGTCATACAGGTTGAGCTCCGGCTCGCACGCGATGTCCACCGCGCCCTCGGCCACCATGCAGTAGGACCAGAAGTCGCCGTAGGCACGTGTACGCCACACGGATTCGGTCAGGCCGAGGAACTCGTCAAGGTTGCCGCGCTGCTTCCACCCCGTGAGGCTTGAGTAGGACAGCGAAGCATCGGCCAGATTGGAGACGTCAGAGACCCGCAGCCGGGTCGCCGAGGCCAGGGAGCGGCCCATGTAGGCACCGGTTCCCGTCGCGGCCCACCAGCGCTTGCCCAGCGCTGGCGCGCTGACGACGCCGACTACCGGAACGCCGTCGTCCACCAGGGCGATGAGGGTCGCCCAGACGGGCACGCCCCGCACGAAATTCTTGGTGCCGTCGATCGGATCAACAATCCAGCGCCGGGGCCCGGAACCCGTGGAACCGAATTCCTCGCCCAGGACGGCGTCGCGCGGCCGGGCGCGGGAGAGCTGGCCGCGGATGGCGTCCTCGGCTGCCTTGTCTGCGTCGGTGACGGGCGTCAGATCCGGTTTGGTCTCGATCCGGAGGTCCTGGGCCCTGAACCTGGACATGGTCTGGTCGTCCACGGAGTCGGCCATTACATGGGCGAGACGCAGATCATCGTTGTAGTTCTGAACGAACGGCATACTTCAACTTATCGCTATTGCTGCGGCGCTGCCCACGTTTACGCGGGTGCGCGCGGCGTCTACCCGCCTGGAGAAGGCCTCCAGGCGGTGCCGGCCGGATTTCTCCGGCCCGTCACTGGGTGCCCAGTTCCTTGGCCTGCGCGCGGTTCTCGGTGCGCAGGCCGCCGGATCCCAGCAGCCGGCGGAGGGAGGCGAGTCTGGCTGGTCCGGCCGCGCCGGCGCTGCCCGATTCAACCCACGGGTCCAGCCCGCAGTTGACGGCGCCGTCGTCATGCCGGCAGCCGCGTTCGCAGTCTTCGGTGCCCGGCTCCAGATCGGGAAAGGCGCTGAGGATGCGGTCCGGGTCCACGTGGGCCAGGCCAAAGGAGCGGATGCCCGGAGTGTCGATGATCCAGCTGCCTGCCGGGGAGTCCTGCACCTTCAGCGCCAGCGCGGAGGAGGATGTATGCCGGCCGCGGCCGGTTACGGCATTGACTCCGCCGGTGGCCCTGCGTGACCCGGTGAGGGCGTTGACCAGCGTGGACTTGCCGACACCTGAATGGCCCACCAGGACGCTGACTTTGCCAAGGAGGTGCTCATGCAGGGCCGCGACGGCGCCTCCGGCCAGGCGCGCGGAGAGGCCGTCGTCGGACTCGGAGTCGATTCCCGCGTCGTCCGCCCGGGCCGTGCGGCTGATGACTACTTCCAGGTCCAGGTGTTCATAGTTGGCCAGCAGCTCGGCCGGATCCTTCAGGTCCGCCTTGGTAATGCAGAGCAGGGGAGAGATACCGGCGTCGTACGCTGCCACCAGGGCGCGGTCGATAAAGCCGGTTCGCGGTTCCGGGTTGGCGGCGGCGACCACGATCACCAGCTGGTCCGCGTTGGCAACCACCACGCGCTCCACCGGATCGGTGTCATCTGCGGAGCGGCGCAGGAGCGTGGCGCGCTCATTGACCTTGACCAGCCGGGCCAGGCTGTCGGGGGAGCCGCTGACGTCACCCACCAGCCCCACCAGGTCTCCCGCAACCACCGGGGTGCGCCGCAGCTCCCGGGCCCGGGCTGCCGTAACAATCCGCTCCTGAGGGGTGTCTTCGTCCACGATGGCCGTGTAACGGCCGCGGTCAACGGTGATGATGCGTCCCGTCACGGCGTCTTCGTGGGCAGGCCTGTCCTTGGTACGGGGCCGTGAGCCCTTCTTGTTGGGGCGGATGCGGACGTCCGATTCGTCCCAGCCCGAGGTGCCTCGTGCCACGGCTAGGCCTCCTGCGCCGCCGTCGGCTCCGTACCGGCCACCAGGGCGGTCCAGAGCTGCGCGAATTCGGGCATGGTCTTGGACGTCGCTGCGATGTCCTCCACGACGACGCCGGGGACCGTCAGTCCCAGGATCGCCCCGGCGGTTGCCATGCGGTGGTCGGCATACGTGCCGAAGACGCCGCCGTGAAGCGGAGCCGGATCGATCGCCAGGCCGTCCGCGGTTTCCGTTACGTTCCCGCCCAGGCCGTTGATTTCAGTCTTTAGGGCAGCCAGCCGGTCCGTTTCGTGTCCGCGCAGGTGAGCTATGCCGGTGAGGACCGACGGCGAGTTGGCCAGTGCGCAGAGGGCGGCGACCGTCGGTGCCAGTTCGCTGGTGTCCGCGAAGGTGCCGCCGCGGACCGTTCCGCTTCCGGTGACGGTTAGTACGCCGTCGGCAAGTTTGGCGGTTGCGCCCATCTGCGGCAGGATCTGCCGCCACTTGTCGCCCACCTGGGTGGTCCGCTGAGGCCACCCGGGAATGCTCACGCTCCCGCCGGTGGCGACGGCGGCGGCAAGGAAGGGGCCGGCGTTGGAAAGATCCGGTTCGATGTCAACGTCGAAGGCCCGGACGGGTCCCGGCGCAACGTGCCACTCGTTGGGTACGGAGTCATCTACATCCACGCCGCATTCGCGCAGCACGTGGACGGTCATGGCGATATGGTCCAGGCTGGGAACCGTTTCCCCGGTGTGGACCAGGTGCAGTCCGTTCGTGAAGCGTGCACCGGCCAGCAGCAGGGCGGAAACAAACTGCGAGGAAGCTCCGGCGTCGATCTCCACGCGTCCCCCGGGAACGGCGCCGCGTCCGGTGACGCTGAATGGCAGGGCGCCGCGTCCGCCGTCATCCACTTCGATGCCGAGGCCGCGCAGGGCCTCGATGGTCGCGGCCATGGGACGGCGGCGCGCGTGAGGATCGCCGTCGAATGCTGCAGTGCCCGAACGCAGGGCGGCCAGCGGCGGCACGAAACGCATCACCGTGCCGGCCAGGCCGCAGTCCACGGCAGTGTTCCCGGATGCTGACGCCGGAAGCGGCTCCACCACCAGGTCGGGACCGAAAGGTCCGGTGCCGGGAGCCTCCGTGATCTTGGCACCGAGCGACCGCAGTGCGGTGACCATGAGGGCTGAGTCCCGTGAATGCAGGGGCGCGCGGAGGCGGGAGGGCCCCTCGGCCAGGGCAGCCAGGACCAGGTAACGGTTAGTGAGGGATTTGGAGCCTGGAACCCTGACCACCCCGGTAACGGGATGGCCAGGGGTGGGGGCCGGCCAGCCGTCTGCGACAGGCGCGGATGTTTCAGTCATGGTGCCTAGGAACCTGCGATATCTGCTGCGGTGCTGCGGACGGCACGTTCTGCCTTGGCCAGCTGCTTACGGGTCTGCTTGGTGACTTTGCTGGAACGGCGGCCGGCATCCTTGCCGATGGCCCGCACGCTGCGCTGGGTGTCAGACACCAGATGCTCTGCACGCCAGGCCAGGCCCGGACGGCCGTTGGTGTCGACGGCGGCCAGGAGCACGCCGCCAATCAGGGAGAGGTTCTTCAGGAGCTGGGTGCGGCGTTCCTTCCGTCCGGCAGCCGTGCTGGCATCGCCGTTGCGGTATTCGACCAGGGTGTTCACGCCGGCGGTCGCGGCGAGGACCAGCCCGGCCAGGCGGGAGAACTTGCCGAGGCCCAGCATGGCAGCGGCGCTGAGCTGGGTGGCCCCAAGGACGCGTGCGACGGCGGCCGGGTTCTCAGGGAGACCTGCAGCCGCAGGCACCGCTGAACCCAGGCGGTTGAGGGTCGGCGTGAGCTGCTGGGCGGTCTGGCCGGTGTTGCGCAGCCGCTCCACGCCTGCTGCCGCAAAGCCGGCAGCGAGGAGCGGACGGGCTAGTTTTCGGACAATGCTCATGCGTGGCCTCCTGGGTTACGCCGGACCGGCGTGCGTTCAAAGATGATACGGGTGTGCCTGACGGGACACGCCGTACGCAACGGACACCCCCTAGTCTGGCACCTTTGGTTCCCTTGCACACCTCGGCGGCTTTAGCTGCCGGTGACCCGCAGTCTGGAATATCCGCAGGCGGACGGCAGTTACTAATCATGTCGGTCTCGCGCCGGCACCCGGTGCGCACGGCACCGGAACGTCGGATGCGGAATCGGAGGCTACGTATGGCAGGTTCGCTTGTCCAGGAGCGGAACACCGTTGAGGCCGCCCTTCCCGGGTTGCTGGTGCGTGCACGCCCTCTACACTTGGACGTAATGAAAACTGATGTGCCGGAAGGCAGCCCACAGGTGGAAGATCCGGGCCTCGACGTCGCGTCCGAGCCCGAAGAGGCACGTAAACTGCGCTTCGAGCGCGATGCCATGCAGTACGTGGACCAGCTGTACTCGGCTGCCATGCGCATGGCCCGCAATCCGGCAGATGCCGAGGATTTGGTGCAGGAAGCCTACACAAAGGCTTTTTCCGCGTTTCACCAGTACAAGCCGGGAACCAACCTCAAGGCCTGGTTGTACCGGATCCTGACCAACACGTATATCAACCTGTACCGCAAACGGCAGCGGGAGCCGCTGCAGGCGAACTCGGATGGCGTGGAGGACTGGCAGCTTGCGCGGGCAGCCGAACATAGTTCTGCCGGCCTGCGTTCGGCAGAGGCGGAGGCGCTGGACCATCTGCCCGACTCAGACGTCAAGAGCGCGCTGCAGGCCATCCCGGAGGAGTTCCGCCTGGCGGTTTACTTCTCGGATGTCGAGGGCTTCGCGTACAAGGAAATTTCAGAAATCATGAACACGCCGATCGGCACCGTGATGTCCAGGCTGCACCGCGGACGCAAGATGCTCCGTGAGCTGCTGGCCGAGTACGCCTATGAGCGCGGCATCAAGGGCAAGGCACAGAAGGCTGCCGCCGCAGCGGCGGAGAATCAGGGGAAGACACTATGAGCGATTGCCAGAGCCTGGGTGATTGCGATGACTCACGCATCGAACGGCTGTACGAATACCTGGACGGTGCGCTTTCGCATGACGACCTGGTGGAAATCAAGGAGCATCTTGAAGGATGCCCGGAATGCGCCGAGGAACACGACCTCGAATGCGTCATTCGTTCCGTCGTGAAGCGGTCCTGCACGGAAGAGGCACCTCAGACACTGAAGGCGAATATCCTCGCCCGGATCAGCCAGATCCAGTCAGTGGACCACTGAACTGGCTGGATAAAGGAAAACCCCCGTCGCCGGAAGGCTGCGGGGGTTTTCTTTGGTTAGCGCGGAAAATCCGGCTGAACGTCCGAACTTAAGTGTTGGGACGCTTGCCGTGGTTTGCGCCGCCGCGCTTACGGTCACGACGCTTGCGTGCACGCTTGCTCATGGCTGCCTCCTTCTTTCGCTTTCAAGTTCTGCCCTTCAGTCTCCCACACACTGTGCCCCCGGCGTAAATGCGGGTCTGGTTCACGCACCGCGGCCGCGGGCGTCGCCTAGGATGGACCAACCAAGCGACCAAAGGAGTTCAGCATGCGAGCCGTGTACGCCCAGTTCCAGTCCCGGGAAGATCCGCTCAGCGGGCTGGTGGTGGGAGAGCTTCCCAGGCCTGAACCAGAGCCCGGTTTTCGGCGTGTCCAGGTGCGGGCCTCGGCGCTCAACCGGCATGACCTGTGGTCCCTGCAGGGCATCGGGCTGCCCGCGGACCGGCTGCCGATGATCCTGGGCTGCGATGCCGCCGGAGTGGACGACGACGGCAACGAGGTGATTGTGCACTCGGTCCTGTCCACCTCCGGCTGGGAGGGTGATGAGACCCTTGATCCGCGCAGGACCCTGCTGTCCGAGCGATACCCGGGCACGATGGCGGACGAGGTCTGGGTGCCGGAACGGAACCTGGTTCCCAAGCCCGCACAGCTCAGCTTCGAGGAAGCCGCGTGCCTGCCCACAGCCTGGCTGACGGCCTACCGCATGCTCTTCACTGTCTCGCCCGCTGCGCCGGGGTCCACAGTGCTGATCCAGGGTGCCGGGGGAGGAGTGTCCACGGCCTTGGTGGCCCTGGCTTCCGCCGCCGGCTTCCGGGTCTGGGTTGCCGGACGCAGTCCAGCCAAGCTCGAAGACGCCCGCAGGCTGGGGGCAGAAGCCGTGTTCGAGTTCGGTGCACGGTTGCCGGAGCGTGTGGACACCGTGTTCGACTCGGTCGGTGAAGCCACCTGGGCCCATTCCCTGAAGGCACTGAAGCCGGGCGGCGCCCTGGTCACGTGCGGCGCAACTTCCGGGCCGAACCCGCCGGCGGACCTGAACCGGATCTTCTTCCTGCAGCTGAAGGTCCTGGGGTCCACCATGGGGACGAGGGCCGAACTGCAGCGGCTGGTCCAGTTCCTTCTGGCTACGGGTGTGCGCCCCGAAGTTGATTCCGTCCTGGACCTTGAGGACGCAGCCAAGGGCTTCCGCCGGATGCACGACGGCGCAGCCACCGGAAAGATCGTCTTCCGGCATTAGAGTCTTCCGGCACCGGGCCGGCTGTGCGAAAGGCGTCCGCTGGTGCGGACGCCTTTCGCATGCCTGGCAGTTATTCAGTTCATGTCCGGCAGGTCGAGCCAGCGGAACCAGCCGCGGTGCAGGACCAGCCACGCTATGAGGCCGTAGCCGGCCTGGCCCGGAGTTCCGCCGTTGGCTGCCAGGTCCGTCCGCCACTGCTCGTGGTTGAGCAGCGGCGTCAGCGTGTCCACATAGACGTGCTTGCGGCGGGTCGTCACGTCACCGAAGGCGGCGGAGAGGTCCGCGAGCCTGCGGTTGCGTTCGGCGTCGAGCCCCGGCGGGGGACCGACCACCAGGACCTTGATGCTCATCTGGGCGGCTCCGTCCAGGATGTTTGCAAGGTTCAGCCGGCTGCGGGCCGTGGACAGCTCCAGGTCCAAATCACGGTCCGAAAGACCGATTACCAGCCGGTTCTCACACGTCTCGTCAAACCTTCGGCCGGCCTCCATGAGCCAGCGGTTGGCGAGTGCCTCAGTGCCCTCGCCGGGGGCCGCGAGGCTGTAAGCCTCCAGTGTTGCGTTATCCGGCGTCGTACGGGCCAGCACTCGTCCGAGCCAGCCCAGGGCGCGGGGGTCGCCGTGGCCGGCGAGCAGTTCGTCGCCGACCGCAGCGAGCCTGATTCTGCGTTGTTCCACGAGTTCCCTTTTCAGTTGCGTCAGTGTCCAGATGAAGGGTGGTTAAAAGCCGGGTGGGGCACCGCCCGGTGCCCCACCCAACCTAGCCTATTAGCGGCGCTCGAAGGCCTTCTTGACCAGGATGTCCTGCTCAACGGCGTGCCGCTTGGCCGAACCTGTGGCCGTGGAGGCCGACGCAGGACGCGAGACCAGCCGCAGCGGGCGGTCCAGTTCCGGCGGCAGGTTCAGGCCGATGAACGGCCACGGACCCTGGTTGGCAGGTTCATCCTGTGCCCAGATGATTTCTGCGTTCGGGTACTTGGCCACGGCATCCCGGATCTCCTTGTAAGGCAGCGGGTACAGCTGCTCGACCCGGATGATCGCGGTCTTCTCGTCTCCGGCCTTCTGGCGGTTGGCCAGCAGGTCGTAGTACAGGCGCCCGGACACCAGCAGAACCTTGTCCACGGCGTTGGCGTCCAGCTCTGCGTGCTCGCCGATAACCGGCTGGAACGAACCTTGGGTGAACTCCTCCACCGAGGTAGCCGCTGCCTTCAGGCGCAGCAGCTGCTTCGGGGTAAAGACCACCAGCGGCTTCCGCGGCCGGCTGTAGGCCTGGCGGCGCAGCAGGTGGAAGTGCGAGGCGCCGGTGGTGGGGTTGGCCACGATCATGTTGTCCTCGGCGCACAGCTGCAGGAAGCGCTCAATCCGTGCGGAGGAGTGGTCCGGGCCCTGGCCTTCGTAGCCGTGCGGCAGCATCATGACCAGCGAAGAACGCTGGCCCCACTTCTGCTCTGCAGAGGAGATGAACTCGTCAATGATGGTCTGCGCACCGTTGACGAAGTCACCGAACTGGGCTTCCCACAGCACCAGGGCATCGGGACGCTCCACTGAGTAGCCGTATTCGAAGCCGAGGGCGGCGAATTCGGACAGCAGGGAGTCGTAGATCCACAGCTTGGCCTGGTTTGGATCCAGGTCCGCGAGCGGGGTCCATTCGGCGCCTGTTGCACGGTCATGGAAGACGGCATGGCGCTGGGTGAACGTGCCGCGGCGGGAGTCCTGGCCGGCCAGCCGGACGGGAACGCCTTCCATCAGCAGCGAACCGAAGGCCGCGACCTCTGCGAAGCCCCAGTCGATGTTGCCCTCACGGGACATCTGCTCGCGCTTCTCCAGCAGGGACTTCAGCTTCGGGTGGACCGTGAAGCCCTCCGGAATGGTGACGTGGGCCTTGCCGATCCGGGCAAGCGTGTCCGCGGAGATCGCGGTGCTGGCAGGCGCCACGATGGTGGAGCCTTCCTGCTGCGCAGCGGGGCGCTCCAGGTCCGAGACAGCCTCGGAGTCCTTGGTGATGACCGGGATCGGAGAAGTCTGGGCGGCATGCGTTTCCGCGAAGACCCGCTCTAGGCGGCTCTGGTAATCGCGAAGTGCCTGCTCGGCTTCTTCCTGGCTGATGTCGCCGCGGCCGATCAGCGATTCGGTGTAGAGCTTGCGCACCGAGCGCTTGGCCTCGATCAGCGAATACATCATCGGCTGCGTCATCGAGGGATCATCGCCCTCGTTATGGCCGCGGCGGCGATAGCACACCATGTCGATGACGACGTCCTTGTTGAACCGCTGGCGGTAGTCGAAGGCCAGCTGGGCCATCCGGACAACCTGCTCCGGATCGTCGCCGTTCACGTGGAAGATCGGAGCCTGGACCATCTTGGCGACGTCGGTGGCGTACACCGAGGAGCGCGACGACGTCGGTGCGGTGGTGAAACCGACCTGGTTGTTCACAATCACGTGGATGGTGCCGCCGGTGCGGTAACCGCGCAGCTGGGAGAGGTTCAGCGTTTCCGCCACCACGCCCTGGCCCGCGAAGGCTGCGTCGCCGTGGATGAGGATCGGCAGGACGGGGAACTCGTCCCCGCGGTCCAGCCGGTCCTGCTTGGCACGGACGATGCCTTCGAGGACTGAGTCACCAGCCTCAAGGTGGGAGGGGTTCGCGGCAAGGTAGACCTTCGTCTGTTTGCCGTTGTCCGAGGTGAAGGTGCCCTCGGTACCGAGGTGGTACTTCACGTCGCCGGAGCCCTGCACGGAGCGGGGGTCCTGTGTGCCTTCGAACTCGCGGAAGACCTGGGCATAGGTCTTGCCGGCAATATTGGTAAGCACGTTCAGGCGGCCGCGGTGGGCCATGCCGATGCCGACCTCTTCCATGCCTTCGTCAGCGGCACCGGAAATGATGGCGTCCAGCAGCGGAATGAGGGACTCTCCGCCTTCCAGGGAGAAACGCTTCTGGCCCACGAACTTCGTCTGCAGGAACGTTTCGAATGCCTCTGCGGCGTTGAGCTTGCTCAGAATGCGCAGCTGCTCTTCGCGGGAGGGCTTGCTGTACGGGGCTTCGAGGCGGTCCTGGAACCAGGAACGCTCTTCCGGGTCCTGGATGTGCATGTACTCGATGCCTGCGGTACGGCAGTAGGCATCACGCAGCACGCCAAGGATCTTCCGCAGCTTCAGCATCGGCTTGCCGCCGAATCCTCCGGTCGGCCATTCACGGTCCAGGTCCCAGAGAGTCAGGCCGTGGTTGAGGACGTCCAGGTCCGCGTGGCGGCGCTGGACGTACTCCAGGGGGTTGGTGTCCGCCATCAGGTGGCCGCGGACCCGGTAGGCATGGATCAGCTGCTGGATGCGGGCAACCTTGTTGATCTGCTCATCCGGGTTTACCTGGATGTCAGGGCTCCAGCGAACCGGCTCGTAGGGGATGCGCAGGGACTCAAAGATGTCATCGTAGAAGTTCTGCTCGCCCAGCAGGAGCTGGTGGACGATGCGCAGGAACTCGCCGCTGCCGGCACCCTGGATGACGCGGTGGTCATAGGTTGAGGTCAGGGTGATGATCTTGGAGATCGCATTGCGGGCGAGGATCTTCTCGTTCGAGCCCTGGAACTCGGCCGGGTATTCAAGGGCGCCGGCACCGATGATGCAGGCCTGGCCCTTGGACAGGCGCGGTACGGAGTGAACCGTTCCGATGCCGCCCGGGTTGGTCAGGGAGATGGTGGTGCCCTTGTAATCGTCGGCGGTGAGCTTGCCGGCGCGGGTGCGCTTGACCAGGTCTTCGTAGGCCTGCCAGAACTCGGAGAAGTTAAGGGTTTCAGCCTTCTTGATGTTCGGCACCACCAGCAGGCGGGATCCGTCCGGCTTGGGCATATCGATGGCCAGGCCAAAGTTGATGTGTGCGGGCTGGACTGCAACGGGCTTGCCGTCCACCTCGTCGTAATACACGTTCTGGGACGGGAACTGGGCTGCTGCGCGGATGATCGCGTAGCCGAGCAGGTGGGTGAAGGAGACCTTGCCGCCGCGTGCGCGTTCCAGGTGGCTGTTGATGACAATCCGGTTGTCGATCAGCAGCTTGGCGGGAACCGCGCGCACCGTCGTGGCAGTGGGGACGCTCAGGCTGAGGTCCATGTTCGTGGCGATGGCCTTGGCCGGACCGCGCAGCACCGTCACGGTGTCTTCTTCGGTCTCCGTGCTGGGCTTGGTCTTGGGCAGCTGGGCCGGGATGGGCGCAGGCTTCGTTTCGGGCTTGGCAGCAGCGGCAGCCGACTTCGGTTCATCCTTGTCCGAAGCAGCTTCCTTGGCTACGGGCGGCTTGCCTGACTGCTGGGTGGCTGCGGGGGATTCGCCCGAGGCCTTCGGGGCCTGGGCCTCGGTCTGCACGACGGGCAGCTGGCGGGTGGCCGGGTTGGCGCCGAGTTCGCTCGGGGGAGTCGAACCGTTGCCGGAAGCGGAGCTGCCGGCGGACGACCCCGCGTCCTCCGCCTTAAAGGAGTCGAAAATGCTCCACCACTTCTTGTCAACGGAGTTCTTGTCCTTGAGGTACTGCTCGTACAACTCGTCGACAAGCCATTCGTTCCCGCCGAATTCCTCCGGCAGGCGGTGGTTGGGTTGGTCTGGCACTAGATATACGCCTCTTCCATGAGTTGCCGTTTGCCCTGATGGCACCATGATCTGAGCGCTTCCGCCTCAAGACTTGCTGGTGCGGCCCGGTGCGCAGTGACCGAGACTTGGTTGCAAGTCTAGTTACAGATCAGCAGAAGTGGCCAATCTCAGCGGTGTCCGCCTGTGGGATGCGACACACTTTGCCCAGGCATTTCGGCGAGATTGCGCACAGTGCCCGCCCGGCAATTTTGATCTGGTGCCAAGAAGCCAAAGCTGTAAACTGAAAGGTCTATGGACAGCAACTCTAGGCGCCGGCCTGCATCCGCTGCAGTCATACCTGCAAGGACGCACAGAGCCGGCAACACCCGCACACGATCCGCGCACTCTCCGGCAGCTTCATCGGAGCCTTCCAGTCCGGCTTCGGCCGAACCTCCCCCTCAATGCGGTAATCCGCCAACAGGCTCCCGGGGAACTTCACGCCCGTGCCTTCGCACGGAGGCTGGTTCCTGAGATGGAGTGGCTTTTCCTTCTGGCCGGCCTGCTGCTTATCTGCGGCACCGGCTTTTTCGTGGCTGTTGAATTCTCCCTGGTTGCGCTGGACCAGCCCACCGTCCGCCGCGCGGTGGACGACGGGGATACCCGGGCGGAGCCGCTGCTCCGCTGCCTGACCACCCTTTCAACCCAGCTCTCAAGCTGCCAGCTCGGCATCACGCTGACTACGCTGCTGACCGGGTACGTCATGGAACCTTCCGTGGGCCGGCTGCTGCAGGGTCCGCTCGCAGCCCTTGGTCTCCCGCCGGCGGCGTCGCTGTCGGTTTCGGTGATGGCCGCGATGGTGCTGGCGACCCTGCTGTCGATGCTCCTGGGCGAACTGATACCCAAGAACATGTCCATTGCCCTTCCCTTTCAAGTGGGACGCGCTCTGGCGCGCCCGCAGCTGGCCTTTACGTTCGTCTTCAAGCCGGCGATCCTGCTCCTGAACGGGTTCGCCAACAAGGTGCTCAACCTCTTTGGCCTCGAAGCCAAGGAGGAGATTTCCGGAGCCCGGACCCCGGCAGAGCTCTCCTCCATGGTCCGGCGTTCGGCAGAGATGGGCACCCTGGATGCCGGCACGGCGAACTTCCTTGCCCGCACCCTGTCCTTCTCGGAACGGACAGCGGCTGATGTCATGACGCCCCGCATCCGCCTTGAAACGATCGATGCCGACCAACCGGTCTCGGATGTCATCGAAGCGGCCCGGCGGACCGGCTACTCACGTTTTCCCATCCTGGGCGATTCCCCTGATGACATCCGGGGTGTGGTGCACGTGAAGAAAGCTGTCGCCGTCCCTCGCCGCAAGCGCCCGGAGCTGCCGGCGGCTGCCATCATGAGCGACATCCTCCGGGTGCCGGAGACCGTACACCTGGACTCGCTGCTCTCTGAACTGCGCAGCGCAAACCTGCAGCTCGCCGTCGTGCTCGACGAATACGGGGGAACGGCAGGCGTGGCAACGCTGGAGGACCTGGTGGAGGAAATAGTCGGTGAGGTTTCCGACGAACACGACAAGCTCAAACCCGGCGTCCTGCAGAGCGCCTCGGGCTACTGGTACTTTCCGGGCATCATGCGCCCGGATGAGGTATCCGTCCTGATTCCGTCCCTGCACGTGCCGGACGATGCGGGCTATGAAACGGTGGGCGGCTACATCATGGCTGAACTGGGCCGGATCGCGCAGATTGGAGACACAGTGCCGGTTCCCGGCGGAGAGCTGGAAGTTGAACGCATGGACGGGCGCCGGATTGACCGTGTCTGCTTTGTTCCGGGTGAGCCCGACCCCGATGACGCAGCCGGGCCTGGAGCCGCTGTGGAAGCCGCGCCGGCAGTGCCCGGGGGGCGCGCGGCCAGGGATGCTGTGCCGGGTTCCGCCCGTGGTGTGCGGGCCGCGGGCAGCGCCGGACCCGCCGCCGTCCGAGGGGAGGGGGCACGATGAGTGATCTTGCCGGGATCTTCTGGCTTGTAGTCCTGCTGCTGGGCAACGCGTTCTTTGTCGGTGCCGAATTCGCTGTTATGTCCGCGCGCCGCAGCCAGATTGAACCGCTGGCCGAGGCAGGCTCGAAGCGTGCGAAGACGACCCTCTGGGCGATGGAGCACGTATCCCTGATGCTGGCGTGCGCGCAGCTCGGTATTACGGTGTGCTCGCTGCTCATCCTCTACGTCGCGGAACCGGCGATCCACCATCTCCTGGCGGCACCGCTGGAAGCCGTGGGTGTTCCCATGGAGATCGCCGACCTGGCCGGTTTCCTTGCAGCGCTCCTGTTCGTGACCTTCCTTCACGTGACCATTGGCGAGATGGTGCCGAAGAACATTTCAGTGTCCGTTGCAGACCGGGCTGCGCTGGCCCTGGCCCCTCCGCTGGTCATGGTTTCGCGGGTGGTACGGCCGATCACAGCCAGCCTCAACTGGATCGCGAACCATGCACTCCGGCTCGTTGGAATTACCCCCAAGGATGAGGTGACTTCGTCCTTCACGCTGCAGGAAGTGCAGTCGATCGTCCAGGAGTCCACCCGCCACGGGCTGGTGGCGGACGATTCGGGGGTCATTTCCGGCGCCCTCGAATTCTCGGGACAGACTGCCGGCGGGGTCATGGTGCCTCTGGACGGGCTGGTTACCCTGCGCACCGACTGCACTCCGGCCGAGTTCGAGAAGGCTGTTGGACGAACCGGGTTCTCCCGGTTCGTGCTGATGGACGAGGCAGGCAATTTCACCGGATATATGCACCTTAAGGACGTCATGGCCATTCCGGAGGAGGCCTACGAGCGGCCGATCACTGAGAACAAGGTCCGCACGCTGGCCAATCTCCGGCTGAGTGACGGAATCGAGGATGCGCTGGCCGTTATGCAGCGGACCGGATCCCATGTTGCCCGTGTCCTTGGCGATGACGCGCAGACCAAGGGCGTGCTGTTCCTGGAGGACATCATCGAGCAGCTGGTGGGTGAGATCCGGGACGCTACCCAGTCCCAGGGCCTGCGCCGCTCGGGGGAGAGCTTCACCGGCTGAAAACCGGCTGGGAGTAGATCAGATGCGAATGATTCGCGTTTGCGTTATGCTGATCAAGCCCCGGCACCGCCGGAGGTTGTACCAAGACTCGAAACGGGGATACTGACACCATGCGCCGCCTGCCCTTCCGTGTGGCCGGAACTCTTGCCGCTGCCGCACTTGCACTGTCCGCCTGCTCCGCGGGGGGAGACAGCGGCGCCGGCGAAGGTGGAGATGCCATTCGGGTTGTGGCTTCGACCAACGTGTACGGCAGCATCCTTGAATCGGTTGGCGGCGAGTTGGTCAGCGTCGAATCGATCATCAGCCGTCCGTCGCAGGACCCGCACTCCTATGAGGCCACTGCCCGGGACAAGCTTGCTGTCTCCGAGGCTGCCGTAGTCGTCCTGAACGGCGGGGGATATGACTCCTTCATGGAGACCCTGGTCCAGGAAGAGTCGCTCGCCCCCGAAAACGTGCTCAACGCCGTCGAGATTTCAGGCCTTGACGATGGGCACGAGGACCACGCAGATCACGAAGACAGCGGTGACAGCGATGCCGGGCATTCGCACGGCGGGCACTCGCACGGCGGATTCAACGAGCACGTCTGGTATGACCCGGAAGCGATGGGGTTGCTGGCCGAGGCATCCGCCGAACGGCTGGCCGAACTGGATCCGGAAAACGAGCAGGCTTTCCGTGACAATGCGGCCAACTTCGCTGCCGGGATCCAGGAACTGGAGGACCGCCTTGCTGAGGTCCGCTCTGCTGCGGAGGGACGCGACGTCGCCATGACGGAACCGGTGCCCGCGTACCTCCTGGAGGATGCCGGGCTGCACAACGTAACTCCTGACGATTTCACGGAGGCCGTGGAAGAAGGCCAGGACGTCCCGCCTGCCGTGCTTAAGGAGATGCAGGATCTGCTGGCCTCCGGAGACATCGCGTTCCTCGCTTACAACGAGCAGACCTCTACCTCGCAGACTGAAGCAGTTCGCAGGACTGCCGAAGACGCAGGCATTCCAGTAGTTGACTTCTCCGAGACGCTGCCCGAGGACGAGGACTTTCTTGCCTGGATGGACCGCAACGTGACGGCCGTTCAGGACGTCCTGAAGTGAGCCGCGCCGTCGTACAGCTGCGCGGGGCCTCCATGGCTTTCGGCAGCCGTACGCTGTGGCAGGGACTGGACCTGGACATAAATTCAGGAGAATTCCTCGCCGTTCTGGGACCTAACGGCACCGGAAAGACCACGCTGTTGAAGGTGCTTTTGGGGCTGCAGCCGCTTAGCTCCGGGACCGTGACTATCAATGGGCGCCGGGTTGAGCGCGGAAGCAAGGACATTGGCTACATCCCGCAGCAGAAGTCTTTTGCTTCCGGCACCCCGCTTCGTGCCCGGGACCTGGTTGGCATGGGGGTCGACGGCGACAAGTGGGGCATCCGTCTTCGCCGGGGTCCTGTGCGTGCCCGGGTGGATGAACTCCTGGCCCAGGTCGGCGCCGCGAGCTATGCGGATGCTCCGGTGGGCAAACTTTCCGGCGGCGAGCTGCAGCGGCTGCGTGCTGCGCAGGCCCTGGCTACCGATCCTGACCTTTTGCTCTGTGATGAGCCGCTGCTCTCCCTTGATTTGCACCACCAGCAGGCGATCAGTGCCCTCATAGATGCCCGTGCCCATGAGAATGACTCCGCCGTCGTGTTCGTGACGCATGAAATCAATCCGATCATCGACTATGTTGACCGCGTCCTCTACCTTGCCGGCGGCCAGTTCCGTACCGGAACGCCGTCGGAAGTCCTGCGTTCGGACGTGCTGTCGGATATGTACGGATCCCACGTGGAGGTGCTGCGCAGCCACGGCCGGATTGTGGTGCTGGGCGTTCCGGACGCCACAACGCACCACCACGGCGAGAGCGAGGCCGATCTTGGACCTTTCTGAGTTTTTCTCTTCCGTCTTTGACTTCAGCGACTACGGGCAGCTGCTGCCGCTGGTGACCAATTCGCTGTGGGCTGCGGCGATTCTAGGTCTTGTTGGCGGGCTTATTGGCGTCTTTGTCATGATGCGGGATCTGGCATTTGCCGTCCACGGCATTGCCGAGCTGTCTTTTGCCGGTGCTGCGCTGGCTCTGCTTCTGGGCGCCAATGTTGTTCTTGGTTCCCTTGCCGGTTCAATTGCTGCCGCTCTGATCCTTGCGTTGCTGGGTTTGAAGGCCCGTGACCGGAACTCGATTACCGGTGTCATCATGCCCTTCGGTTTGGGTTTGGGAATCCTGTTTCTCGCGCTCTATGAAGGGCGTTCTGCGAACAAGTTCGGCTTGCTGACCGGCCAGATTGTTGCCGTGGACAGTGTCCAGCTGAACCTGCTGGCCATTTGTGCCGCCGTCGTTATTGTTGGTTTGGTCTTTGTCTGGCGTCCGCTGACGTTTGCCAGTGCTGATCCGGAGCTTGCCCAGGCCCGCGGTGTGCCCGTAGGTGGGCTGTCCATCGTGTTCATGTTCCTTCTGGGGCTTTCTGTTGCGCTGTCCATCCAGGTTGTTGGTGCGCTTCTGGTTCTGTCGCTCCTGATTACTCCGGCTGCTGCTGCCCTGCTTGTGACCTCTTCTCCGCGCCTTGTGGTTGGGCTGAGCGTCATTTTCGCGCTGGTCTCTGCAGTTGGCGGCATTCTTCTGGCTCTCGGCGGCCGGATTCCGATCAGTCCCTACGTGACCACGATTTCGTTTGCCATCTACCTGGTGTGCCGGATCATCATGGCAGTCCGTAACCGGAACCGGCGGTTGGCTTCTGTGGCCTGAGCTGGTTGAGCTGGTTGAGCTGGGGCTGGCGCGACACTGTTCAGGCGGGACGTGTGCCTACACTTCCGCCATCCGGGCAGGGGACTGACCACAGTCTCTTTGGACTAACCACAGTCTCTTCCTAGCTGCGTGACGGCCATGCTGAGAGCCCAAACGCGCAGTTTTCCAGCTGCCGCGAGGCTTCTTTTCCGGCCGCCGTACCGCAATGCCAGCTACTTTTCGGCGTCCAAGAGTTGCTGGTGTCCAAGACTCCGGTCCCGCGAACAAGGCACCGGAGTGTCGTGCTGATCGCTCAAAAGACGCTCGCGACCAAGCCACGACGGCGCGCAACCAGCCCAGCTTGCCGGTCTGTCTAGAACGGTGGGGGATCGTCGTCCGGCTTCGGGGTGCTTCTACCGGGCGGTTGCGGGGTTCCGGGCTGCTGCCGCGACTGCGGAGTTCCGGGCTTTGGTGGGGTTGGCAGGTAGTCCAGTGCCGGGTCCGTTGCGTAGGTGCGGCCGGCAGGTGAGTTCCATTCGATGGTTCCCGGTTCTGGCTGGCGGGCCTTCCAATGGCCCAGGGTCTTGAACCGGTGGTGTTTGGGACAGAGGTGTTCCAGGTTCGCGTGGTCCGTGGGACCCCCGCGTGAGTACGGGGTGGTGTGGTCGATCTCCGCATGCGTGACATTCACGGAGCAGCCGGGGAACCGGCAGGTTCCGTCCCGTGCCTGGAGCCAGCGTTTGAGTCCTGCCGGGATACGCCGTGTTCGTCCGACGGTGAGGATTTCACCGGTGGCGGGGTTCTGGAGCAGGGGTGTCCAGTGCAGGGCGTTGAGGATCATGGTGCGTGCGGTGTCGGCGCTGATCGGTCCGTAGCCGTTGAGTTCTGCCGGGTTCTCGTCCAGTCCGGCCAGGGTGTCGGCGTTGATCAGGACCATGACCTCGGTACGGACCCTCGAGCGGCTGCGGCTGCGGCTGCGGTTCTGGTTTTGGTTCTGGTTTCGGTGCCGCTCGGCCCTGCGGGGCCTCTTGTCCGGTTGAGTGCTGCCTGCCGGGCCGCCGTCCGGTGCTTCGCGCATGCCGGGGGTTGGGGTCGTGGCATGGGCTGTCCGCATGTTGGTTGGTGGCTGGTTTTCGAGGAGCAGTTCGGTGAGGGTGTCCGCGCGGAGCTGGTCCATGGTGCGGGGATCCCCGGCGTGTTTGCCGGCTTTAGCTGCACCGGTCAGGGCAGCGAACATGGCCTGGCCTTTCTCGGCGGCGATGACCGCGCTGAGGCAGGACATGCCATCGGGCAGGGGCTGGAAGCTCACACGTCGTTTGTCCTTGGCCTGGCGGTGCCGGACAGGAATCAGGTCCGGGAACCGGGTTTCACGCTGCCTGCGGGCACGGCGTCCGAACCCGGCAGCGGTCCTGCCCTCCGCCGCAGCAAGCAGGTCGCGTTCGAACGCACCCCGGACGGTGAGCGACTCGGTTTCATCAAGAGCCCCGGCAATCCCTGCGGTGCCCTGTCCATCGGCCTGTGCAGTGTCGGACGCCTCAGTGTCGGCTGCCTCGTCTGCGGGCTCGGACCCCAAGCCGTTGAGACCAAGGTCGAGCTGTCCGGATTCCTGGCTGTGCCGTCCTGGGTTCTGACTGGACGCTTCCGGGTCGGCAACGCGTTTGGCGGAAGGATCCGCAGCCGCATCAGCACGAAGATCCGGGGCCGTAAGAACGTCGGCGGGCAGGTGGTGGGTTTCGTCCAGAATGATGCGGGCGTGCTGCAGAGCGATCTTCCCCTCGGACAGCCGGGCCAGGGTCTGCGGGGTCTCAGAGCAGAGCCGGGTGGATTCGCTGATGAGCTGCATCGCGCTCATGTGCGGGATGTTTAGCGCGGTGGAGGCTTCGGCAGCGGCGAGGCTCATGGCCAGGGCTGGTTCTTCCCGCCCGCCGGAGGCCTGGGTGATGTCCCTGGCGAAGAGTACTTCCAGCCGGGCAGCGACACGGGCCTGCTGGGCCTGGGCCCAGGAGATGAGCATGCCCAGGCGCTGCAGAGTGGACACGGTCTCGTCGTAGCCGAGGGTTTCCGGGCTGCGGAGGCAGAGCTGCCCGGTGAATCCTTCCGGCAGGGACCCGGGACTGGTGGTCTCAGCCTGTGCGGGATCAGCGTGGAACACGGCACCGGAGAAAGCCGGGACACCGGGACCGGGACGGGGCGAGGACTGAGGATCGGGGCTCCCGGACTGACCGGCCTGGCTGTCCTGCCCGGCGCCAGGGATATGTTCTCTGCCGGGCCGTGTAGCCTTGCCCTGTTGCGTCTGTCGTGAATCCTGCCCGGGTCCCTGCCGGACACGGGACTCTAATCC
>NZ_JADKYW010000005.1:0-128706 GCF_015355785.1 Arthrobacter gandavensis | reverse complement strand
CCTGTGGCCGCACCTGTCCACCCACCCGGAACACCGGGGGCACCCTGCTTCTCCCGGTCAGCTGTCCGGATAAACGGGGTGCCCGAGGAACGGTTCATGCCCCTATAGTTTCAGCCGCCACTGACATTCCGGGGCCGAAATCAGCCTTTTTCAGGACCACCGATTACCGGTCATTTACGTGCTTTTCCCCTGCCGCAAACTCATGGTTACGGGTGCGGAATCACGCACCTGAGACGCACAACCGGGTCCGTGCGAGTATGCATGAAGATTGCTGATTGCTGATTGCTGATTGCTGATTGCTGATTGCTGATTGCTGATTGCTGATTGCTGATTGCTGACTGCTGACTGCTGACTGCTGACTGCTGACTGCTGACTGCGGTTCGGGCGGGCAGAAGGGCAGCGGCCAGTGGCGTCGATAAGCCATACAGATTCGGGGCAAGGTCATCCAGCGGAGATCGGATCGGGGGACCTCAACGGGCGATTTGCTTTACGACTCCGCTGACACCGGGCACGGTATCGATATGTTGAGCAGGGCTGGCAGTGCGTCATTTGGTGTCGAGTAACAGAGCTTATGGACTCGCGCAGCCTAAAGGGGGCGATGTGTCATGTTGCGCCCTAGAGGGCGGATAGTTCCGACGCGCACAAGGCTGGGAGTGCGTCGCGCGGCGCCGGGCCGGGCAGGAGACTTGCGCGGGGACCTGAAAGCGGACGAGTTACCGTGCGAACGCTGCTGAGGGCTGGCGAGGGTGTCGAAGCGAACAAACGGACGCCGCATCGCATAGGAACGGGCGACGGCGGTCAGAGGCTCAGGGGCAGGCGCGCGAGGCTCGCCGGGGAAGTCCGCGGATGCGCGTTACAGCGCCGGGACACGGACCGGGACCTGGCTCTTCAGGAGGGGTAAGACCCGCAGGGTTTCCTGCTTCCAGACGCCGGTCAAGGCAGCTGCAGCCCCGCCGCACATCACGCCGCCGCCGGGAGCCCCACCGCCGATGGCGCCACCGCGTCACCGCACCACCAGAAGCTGACCCGCGAGCTACCGGAAGCTGACCCACATGCTACCGCCAGCTACCGCGAACACTCAGGACAAAGCCCAAAGACCTCAACAGTGTGGGCAACTTCAGTAAAACCGTGCTCGCGGCCCAGACGCGCTGCCCAGCTCTCGACAGCGGGGGCCTCTACCTCCACAGCCTTGCCGCAGTTACGGCAGACAAGATGGTGGTGGTGATGCTCAGCCTCACAGCGGCGGTAGAGAACTTCGCCGTCGGCGCCTCGGAGAACATCTACCTGCTCGTCATCGGCCATGGATTGCAGGATCCGGTAAGTCGTAGCCAGCGAGACCTTCTCACCCCGGTCCTGGAGAAGCCGGTGAAGCTCCTGGGTGCTGACAAAGTCGTCAAGGGAATCCAGAGTGCGGCCCACCGCAAGCCGCTGGCGGGTAACCCGGGGCTCGGCAGTCCGCCCCGAGGACGATGGCTGCACTGACATGGAAGCCTCCTGGCTGACTGGAGAATACTGACTGCTAAGTAACGCTGGCTGCTGGATACTGGCTAACTAAATAACGCTGGCTGGCCAGATAACTGGCTAAGTAACTGCCTGGCAGACGCACCGGCGGACCGTAAACGGACCTCAATCCAGATTATCAGCGTTGGCACACCGCGCCTGCGGCAGGGGCACACACCACGGGGAGTATCGTGACCCTATGAAAATGACCAAGTACACGCACTCATGTGTCCGGTTCGAGAAGGAAGGGTCAGTCCTGGTACTGGATCCTGGCAACTTTTCCGAGGTCGAAGAAGCGCTGCGGGACGCAAACGCGATCCTGCTGACACACGAGCACGCAGACCACATCGACACGGAACAGGTACTGCCCATCCTGGCCGAACGCCGGGACCTGCAGCTCCACGCACCCGCAGCACTGGCAGCATCACTGCGCAACGAAGCAGCAGAGGGCGCACAGGACCGCATCCACGACGTCGAACCTAATACCGTTCAGGAGATCGCCGGAATCTCCGTACGCTCCTTCGGGGGACAGCACGCGCTGATCCACCCCCTGATTCCAATGGTGGAAAACCTCGCGTACCTGATTGAAGACCGGATCTACCATCCGGGAGACTCCTTCACGGTTCCCAATGGACTCATGGCTGAGGTGCTTCTGGTTCCAATCCATGCACCGTGGTCAAAGGTGGGAGAGGTCATCGACTTCGTCATCGCCGTCGGAGCCCAAACCGCACATCCCATCCACGACGCACTGCTGAACGGAAAGGGCCGCGGAATCGTGGAAAAACATCTTGAACGCTTCGGCGGAATGTACGGAACGAGTTACCAGCCGCTGGCACCGGGCGACGTGGTAGAGCTGTGACCGCTATCCTCATCAGCGCCGCTGAGCTCAAGAGCACCCTAGCCAACGGAGGCCCGGTACGGCTGCTTGACGTGCGCTGGGAACTGGGCCGCAGCGACGGACACCGCCGGTACCTCGAAGGGCATCTTCCGGGAGCGGTCTACGTTGACCTGGATACGGAACTGTCAGCTCCCGCAGGGCCGGAAGGACGGCACCCGCTGCCCTCGACGTCGGTATTCGAGGAAATGGCGCAGGGCTGGGGAATCAACGACGGCGATACGGTAGTCGCCTACGACGCCTCCGGAGGTGCCGCAGCGGCACGGGCCTGGTGGCTGCTGCGCCACGCCGGGTTCGAGAACGTCCGGCTGCTCGACGGCGGACTGAGGGCCTGGCAGGCCGACGGCGGACCGCTGGAGACGGGCCAGATCACCCCCGTACCCGGAGCAGTAAGCCTGTCCTGGGGGCATATGCCGGTCCTGGACATGGCAGCAGCGCCGCAGCTTGCAGCCGAAGGTGTGCTCATCGACGCGCGGGCGCCCGAACGCTTCCGCGGGGAGAACGAACCCGTCGACCCGCAGGCAGGGCACATCCCAGGCGCCATCAACATCCCCGCTGCAGGAAACCTGGACGCCAACGGACGCTACCTGCCCGCCCGGGAACTCAGGCAGCGCTTTGAGGCCGCCGGAGTGGACAGCCCGGGACCGGTGGGCACGTACTGCGGCTCCGGCATTTACGCCTCGGCACAGGTGGCAGCGCTGGCTCTGGCCGGAATCGACGCTGCCCTCTATCCCGGCTCGTGGTCGCAGTGGTCCTCCACACCCGGACAGCCGGTGGCAACCGGCGCCGCAGACGGGTAGCGTCAAAGCCATGTTTACCGGCCGTCCCGTTCCGCCCCCGCTGCGCCTGAAGCTGCCGGACGGGGACCGCCAGCAGCCCGAGCAAGGAGAACGCATGACCACGCTTTTCACCAGGATCATCGAGGGTGAAATCCCCGGCCGCTTCGTCTGGAAGGATGACGACGTCGTTGCCTTCCTGAGCATCGGCCCCCTCGCCGACGGGCACACCCTGGTGGTCCCGCGCCAGGAAATCGACAAGTGGACGGACGCACCGGCGGAGCTATTGGCGAAGATGACAGCCGTCGCCCAGGCCATCGGCCAGGTCCAGGTAGATGTCTTCGGCGCCGAGCGTGCCGGACTGACCATTGCCGGGTTTGAAATCGACCACCTGCACATCCACGTCTGGCCCGCCAACTCGCTGCAGGACTTCGACTTCAGCCGCGCGGACACCAACCCGGACCAGGACAGGATGGAAGCAAACGCCGAGAAGCTCCGGGAAGGCCTGCGGGCTGCCGGCCACGGCAAGTTCGTTCCGGAGGCATAGGCCGGACAGAACCATAGCTCCGGCAGGAAGCTATGCCGGAGCCAGCGCCTGGTTCAGGGCGGCCCGGATCCGTTTCTCCGAAACAGACCGGGCCGTTCCCAGTTCCTGGGCGAAGAAACTGATGCGCAGCTCCTCGATCATCCAGCGCACCTCAGCCAGGGCGGGCGGGGTGCCGCGCCCGGGCACCAAGGATGCGACGGCGTCGTCGTAATCATCTTCGAGCCCCTGCACCACGGCCGTGCTCAGCGAATCCCGCTGCACATTCGTGGGCAGTTTCTCCAGCCTCCGCTCGATGCCAGCCAGGTAGCGCGGCAGCTGCGCCAGCTGCGCGTAGCCGGTGCGTGCAACGAAACCGGGATAGACCAGCTGTTCAAGCTGGGCACGGATGTCATTGAGTGCTGAGATGAGCGCCAGCGATGTGGTGCCCTTGAGCTGCTTCTGGACGCGGCGGGTGCTGGAGAGGACCTTCTCCACGATCGCCGTCACGGTGAACACCGTGTCGATCAGATCGGCGCGGACCTTCTCATACAGCTCGTCGAATTCGGCACGCGTCCAAGGCAGGGCCTCCGGAGTGAGCTTGTCGATCGCGGCGAGCGTGCAGTCCTGGATCAGCGCGGCCACGCTGCCGTGCGGGTTCTGGCTGAATGTGAGCTTCTCGGCATTGCTCAGGTGCTCCAGCACATACTTCGCCGGACTCGGCACACGCAGCGCCAGCAGCCGGATCACCCCGCCGCGCATGGCGGCTTCCTGTTCGGCAGCACTTTGGAAGACCCGCAGGCCGGCGGTGGAGCCTTCATCCACCAGCGAGGGATATCCGGTGACGGTGTGCCCGGCAACCAGCGTGTCAATCCGCCGCTCGATGGTGCCCACGGTCCATTCCGTGAGGCCGGTTTCCTCATGGAAGGACGAAGACGCCGACTGCCCGTTCGGCGAAGCGCCGGCAGCACGTGCCTGCTTGCCCTTGGCCGCCGTCGGCGCGGGTTTGACCGTTCCCGGCGTCGCCCCGAGCGACTCGGCAATCGCCCGGCGGGTGGCCGGGGCCAGGGACTCCTGCAGGGCGGCAAGGTCCTTGCCTTCATCGAGAACCCGTCCGGATGAATCAACTATGGTGAACCGCATGCGCAGGTGTTCCGGGATGGCCTCCCAGTTCCACGAACCGGGCGGAATGATATGTCCCTTCAGCCGGCGCAGGGCCAGTTCCAGCGACGGTTCCAGGGGATCCGACGCCGGGTCGAAGTCAGCCGCCAAAGCCTCCGCCGCGGCACGAGCCACGTCGGGTGCCGGAATGAAGTTTTTCCGCACGGCCTTAGGCAGCGACTTGATCAGGGCGGTGATCAGCTCGGCGCGCAGGCCCGGAATTTGCCAGCGGAACGGTTCGGGATCCAGCTGGTTCAGGAACAGGACCGGAACTTCCACGGTGACGCCGTCGTTGGCCCCGGGAACACCCGGAGTGAATTCGTAGGAGAGCGGCAGGTCGAAGTCCGCGTAGCGGAAGGACTTGGGGAACTCCGTCTCATCCAGGCCGGCTGCGTCGTCCGTGCGCAGCGCATCCGGATCGAAGTCCAGCAGCTTGGGGTCTTCATGCCGGGCATGCTTCCACCACTTGTCGAAGTGCCGTTCGGAGACAACCTCGGAGCCAACGCGCTCATCGTAGAACTCAAAGAGCGTCTCGTCATCCACCCGCAGGCCGCGGCGGCGCACCCGCGTCTCCAGCTCCTCGACCTCCGCGAGCAGCGCCTGGTTGCGGTGGAAGAACTTGTGGTGCGTGCGCCAGTCACCTTCCACCAGGGCATGCCGGATGAACATCTCGCGGGAAAGTACCGGATCGATCCGGCCGTAGTTCACGCTGCGGCGCGGAATGACCGGCACACCGTAGAGAGTGACCTTTTCATAGGCCATGACCGAGCCGTTGCGCTTGGACCAGTGCGGTTCGCTGTAGGTGCGCTTGATCAGGTGCGGGGCCACTTCCTCCACCCACAGCGGATCAAACTTCGCGGCGATCCGGGCCCAGAGCCGGGATGTTTCCACCAACTCGGCAGCCATGACCCAGTCAGGAGATTTCTTGAACAGCGCGGATCCGGGGAACACCGCAAACCGGGTGCCGCGGGCGCCGGCGTACTCGCGCTTGCGCTGGTCATAGAGACCGATGTGGCTCAGCAGTCCGGAGAGCAGGGAGGTGTGGACGTCCTTCTCCTTGCCGACCGGATCCACGTCGCCCGGGGAGAGGGTGATGCCCAGCGGCTTGGCCAGCTGGCGGAGCTGGGCAAAGAGGTCCTGCCATTCACGGATACGCAGGAAGTTCAGGAACTCGTTCTTGCACAGTTTGCGGAACTGGGAGGAGGAGAGCTCCTTCTGCTTCTCCTGGACGTAACGCCACAGGTTCAGGAAGCCGGTGAAGTCCGAGTTCTCGTCAACAAACCGCTTGTGCAGCTCGGCGGCCTTCTGCGCGCGTGCCGGATCATCCTTGGACGGCCGCTCACGCGGGTCCTGGATGGTCAGCGCGGCGGCCAGGACCATGACCTCGCGGACACAGCCGCGCTGGCCGGCCTCCACGATCATGCGGCCGAGCCGGGGGTCCACAGGCAGCTGGGCAAGCTTGCGCCCGACGGCGGTGATCCCGCCCTTGGGGGCCAGCGCACCAAGCTCGCGGAGCAGCAGTGCGCCGTCGTTGACTGCCTTTGGATCCGGCGGCTGCACGAACGGGAAATCAGCAACGTCCTTCGGTCCCTGGGCCACGCCCATGGCGGCCATCTGGAGGATGACGGCGGCAAGGTTGGTCCGCAGGATTTCCGGATCTGTGAACTCGGGCCGGGCTTCGAAGTCTTCTTCGGAGTAGAGGCGGATGGCGATGCCGTCCGAGACTCGCCCGCAGCGCCCGGAACGCTGGTTCGCTGAAGCCTGGGAGATCCGCTCGATGGGCAGGCGCTGCACCTTGGTGCGGTGCGAGTAGCGCGAGATGCGGGCGGTGCCGGTGTCAATGACGTACTTGATGCCCGGCACGGTCAGGGACGTTTCGGCGACGTTGGTGGCCAGCACAATCCGCCGGTGCCTGCCGGGGGAGAACACCCGGTGCTGCTCGGCCAGGGACAGCCTGGCGTACAGCGGCAGGATCTCTGTGTTGGCGAGGCGGGAATTGCGGGTGACCGTGCCGCGCAGGGCATCCGCGGCGTCGCGGATTTCCCGTTCGCCGGAGAAGAAGATCAGGATGTCCCCGGGAGCCTCACGGGAGAGCTCATCGACGGCGTCGCAGACAGCGTCCAGCGGGTCGCGGTCTTCCTCGAGCTCGTCGTCCTCATCCTCGCCTGAGCCCAGCGCGGGCTGGTTCAGCGGACGGTAGCGGATTTCAACCGGGAAGGTGCGTCCGGAGACCTCAATCACCGGAGCAGGGGTGCCGTCCGGCGCCGCGAAGTGGCGGGCAAACCGCTCCGGATCGATCGTCGCTGATGTGATGATGATCTTCAGATCCGGACGTTCGGGCAGCAGCCGCTTCAGGTACCCAAGAATGAAGTCGATGTTGAGGCTGCGTTCGTGCGCCTCGTCGATGATGATCGTGCTGTACTTCTTCAGCTTGCGGTCATGCTGGATCTCAGCGAGCAGGATGCCGTCGGTCATGAGCTTGACCTTGGTGTCCCGGCTGGTTTCCCCCGTGAACCGGACCTGGAACCCCACCTCGGCGCCGATCTCGACATCGAGCTCCTCCGCGATGCGTTCCGCGACTGTCCGGGCCGCCAGCCGCCGGGGCTGCGTGTGGCCGATCAGGCCTTTCTCGGCCAGGCCCAGCTCCAGGCACATCTTGGGAATCTGAGTGGTCTTGCCCGATCCGGTGGCACCGGCGATTACGGTGACCTGGTTGGCTGCAATGGCGGCCATGATGTCTTCGCGGCGTTCCGAGACAGGGAGCTGCGGGGGATAGGAGATTGTCAGTGCCATAGTTGGCACCAGTCTAGTGCGTGGGAGGAAGCGCCTGCTTGCGGTGGACCGCGGGGGCAGGCCGGGCGGCGGGCGAGGGAGCGGCGCCCTGCGCCGGCGGGAGGGGGCCGGCGGCGCGGGCCAGCCGCCCCGCCGCCGTGCGGGCGCGCTCCCGCATCTCCTCCGGCGCCAGGATCTCGAACTCCACTCCCATGCCGGCCATACGGACCAGCGGCTGGTCCAGGGAGTCCCAGCCGCTGCGCAGGACGGTGTGCCCGGGCCCGTCAGCCTCCAGCACGGCTACTTCGGCGGGAACCTGTTCAGCCACCGAGGCGAGCGGGGCCGCAATGCGGATGACGACGTCGTACTGGTAGGGGCTGCGGGTAATTGCGGCCTGCACGTACGCGGCGAGGTCCTTGGCCGGAAGCGGGCGGGGAGTGAAGCGCTCGCGGAGCACCGGGACAGACTGGCAGCGGTCCACCCGGAAGGTCCGCCAGTCCAGGCGTTCGGTGCACCACGCCACCAGGTACCAGCGCCTGCCGGTGCTGACCAGTTTGTACGGCTCCACGATGCGCCGTCCCTCGGCAGCCTCCAGCGCCTGATAGCGGAAGGCGGCGGTGCGTCGCTCCGAGATGGCCGTGGAGAAGGCAGTGAGGACGTCAGGATTCACCGCTGATGCTGCCGCCGATGCGCCGGCCATGACGCTCACCGACTGGCGCAGCGCGGAGAATTTGGGCCGCAGCCGGCCGGGAAGAACCTGCTCCAGCTTTACCAGGGCGCGTACGGAGGCCTCTCCGATCCCGGACACGGGACCGGAAGCCACCGCCGTCAGCCCGAGGGCGACGGCGAGCGCTTCTTCGTCATCCAGGAGCAGGGGAGGCAGCTGGGCGCCGGCGCCCAGCTGGTAGCCGCCGGCAATTCCGGGGGAGGCGGAGATGGGATAGCCGAGGCTGCGCAGTTTGCCGATGTCCCGGCGCACGGTTCGTTCCGTGACCGACATCCGTTCGGCCAGGGCAGCGCCGGTCCATTCCCTGCGCAGCTGCAGCAGGGAGAGCAGATGCAGCAGCCGTGCCGATGTCTCAAGCATGTTCCCAAAGCTACTCGGGGATGCGGACAGAAGCTGTCCTGGATTAAAAGTATTCTGGGTGCACTGATCCATGAAGCAGCGCTCACCTGCCCGGAGGAGCAGCCATGACGGAACCCACTGAACCACCTGTCCACGGCAGACCAGTACGTCCGGCACTGGACTGGGCAGCAGAACTGGCGGACCAGCTTCGATGGCATTGGGAGAACCAGGCCAGGCCGCGGCTGGACGGGCTGACGGATGAGGAGTACTTCTGGGAACCCGTCCAGGGGTGCTGGAATATTCGGCCCAGGGGAACCGGCAACGCCCCCGTCCAGGCCGGAGCCGGGGACTACACCTGCGACTGGGCCTATCCCGAACCGGATCCCGCCCCGGTCACCACCATCGCGTGGCGCCTGTCCCATCTCCTCGCGGGAGTCCTGGGGCAGCGGAACGCGGCCCACTTCGGCGGTCCGCCCGCGGATTCCGTGAACTTTGACTACCCCGGGAGCGCCGCCACGGCCCTTGCCCTGCTGGACGAATACTACGAGAGGTGGATCAGCCACATTTCTGCCCTGTCAGAGGACGAGCTGGCCTGGCCGGTGGGACCGGCGGAAGGGGGATGGGCTGAAGCACCGATGGCTGCACTCGTGCTCCATATCCACCGGGAACTAATACACCACCTGGCCGAAGTGGCCCTGCTCCGGGATCTGTACGCGCACCGCGTCCCGGGGACCGCCCCGGTGGGCAGGACGCTCCGGTGAGCGAACGGGGCGGCCCCGGCTTCTCCGGGGAAGATGCCCCTGGCGGGGGTGCCCAGGTCCTAGTGGCGGGGGAAATACGGGCGCTCCGACGGCACGTCGCGCGGATCTCCGACATCCCAGAGGGCATAGCCATGCCATGGGTGGCCAGAGGGCACCGGCGGAAGATGACCCCGGCCGTCATGCCGGACGGCGAGCAGGACCACGACGGTGATGCCTGCCAGCAGACCAAGAACGAGCAGCGATAAAAAGATTTCCATGCCTTCAGGTTCCGCCCCGGCCGCGGTAAAAATAAGTGGCAGATATGACCATTAGCGTCGAAAAACTGCCATACTCGCTCCATGCTGAAGAGCGTCGCCCTGATAGCGCTGGAGAACACCGGTCCGTTTGAACTGGGCCTGATAGCGGAGATCTTCGGAATCGACCGTTCCGCGAGGGGCACAGGGGTGCCGCGGTTCGATTTCCGTATGGTCACCCACCGGCCGGGCCCGGTTCGGACCTCCGCCGGTTATGCAATCCAGGTCGACAACGGACTCGAAGCCGCCGCGGACGCTGACCTGGTCGTGATGGCGCCCTACGGCCGTTGGCCGGACGGACCCGAGCCGCTGCCGCCCGCCGTCCTCGAAACCCTGCGGAACGCCCACGCGCGCTCGGCCTGGGTGATGTCCGTATGCACGGGTGCCTTCGCGCTCGCCGAAGCGGGCATCCTGGACGGACGGAAGGCCGCGACCCACTGGAGGAACTCGGCACTCCTGGCCAGGATGTATCCGTCCGTCGAGGTGAACGAGGACGTACTCTACGTCCAGGACGGCAACGTTCTCTCTAGCGCGGGAACAGCGGCAGGAATTGACGCCTCGCTGCACCTTGTCCGGCAGGAACTCGGAGCCAAGGCAGCTGCGGCCATCGCCCGGGACATGGTGGTGCCCCCGCACCGCGACGGCGGGCAGGCCCAGTACATCGACCGGCCGTTGTCCGTGACTGCGGGGGACACGCTGGCAGAGGTCCTGGTGTGGATCGCCGCGAACCTGGAGCAGGATCATTCAGTCGGCGCGCTCGCAGCCCGGGCCCACATGTCAGAGCGCACTTTTGCCCGCCGCTTGAAGGCCGAAACCGGAACAACACCGGGATCCTGGATCAACGCGCAGCGGGTGCTTAAAGCACAGGAACTTCTCGAAGACACCGGCATGAGCGTAGACGAGGTTTCCCGTGCCGTCGGGTTCGGGCAGGCCGTGCTGCTGCGCCACCACTTCAACCGGGCAGTCGGCATCAGCCCGGCAGCCTACCGCAGGGTCTTCCGGGGAAGGGCGGACCGGCCGGCCTGGGTGCAGCAGGGATACCCGGTCCATCCCCGGGCTCCGCGGCTCAGAAGCTAGCCGGACATGCCCGGCAGCACCGTCCGGATGCCACTCCGCGGTCATGCTGACAGGCACCTGAGCGCGCCGGCTCACAGTCCGTTTCCAGCACGGACCCCGGACGCAAAAAACCCCGCTGCCGTTACGGCAGCGGGGTTTCCCCTGCAGGTTTGGTGCCCTCGATAGGATTCGAACCTACGGCCTGTTGCTCCGGAGGCAACCGCTCTATCCCCTGAGCTACGAGGGCGGGACACCGGAAATCCGGTATGTCCTGCAGGGACTAAAGAAGCTTAGCAGGTTCTTGCCGGTGCCCGGAAACGAAAATGGCTTCCCCGCCGGGAGGGGGAGCTAATAGCCCAGGAACGGATCGGTATGGACGCGGCGGACGCCGGCCTTCCTAAGGGCACTGCGGGCAGCGGCAACAGCCGACGGCGACCCGGCCACATACGCGGTCCGCTCAGCGGCGTCGGGCACCGCGTTTGCCAGTGCGGCACCGTCCGGAAGGCCCGCCCCGAGCCAGGTCCATCCCGGGATCGCCGGGTCAGACGGCGTGCACACGAACACACGAACACCCAGATCGGCGAGCTCACGCGCAAAGGCAAGTTCCGCCACGGATGAAGCAGCGTACACGAGCACAATGTCCCGGTTCCCCGCACCAGCGGACCGCAACTGGCTCAGGAACGGGGTGATGCCGATACCCGACGCCATCATCAGGACCTTCCGGGACGTATCGCGCGGCAGCTGGAAGTCGCCGCCGACGGAGGTTGCGGAGATCCGAGCCCCAGGCTTCAGGGCCAGCAGCTTCGTCTTGAAGGAACTCCCCGGCTCCGATACCCGAAGGGCCACCGAGACAGTGGCGGGGTCCGCCGGATCAGAGGTCAGGCTGAAGATCCGGCGCAGCCCGCGGCTGTCCGGGGCGGGGTGCGGAAGGCTGAGCTCCAGGTACTGCCCCGGGGTGTAGCGCAGCGGCCGCTCCGCTTCGAACACGAGCTCCCGTGAGCTCGGAGTCAGTTCCCGGGACGAGCGCAGCCGCAGCGAGATGCCGCCGCGCTGTCCGGCAGCGAACGCCAGGAGGTTGCCCACCAGCAGGGCAAGCTCGGGGGACATAAACACCGGACCCACGGACAGCGGCACAGCAAACAGGACACCTACGACGGCGGCTTCCGCCAGGCGCTGCCAGCGCAGCGGCGGCAGGGTCAGCGGCTCGGAAAGCATGAAGCCGGCGAAGAACAGGACCGGATAGGACGTGAACGCCGTCGCCAGTCCTTCCAGGACCGGTTCCCCTGCGGCGACGAAACGAACCGTGACGATTCCGGCAGCGACGGCGGTGAACACACCGGCCATCGGCAGCAGGCGGGCGCGGTACAGCACCGCCAGCGCCGCCGGGATCACCGCAAGGAGCATCAGCGGCGCGGCCACCCACCAGACCGGGGCGTTGAGCCCGGTGACTCCCAGAATGAACGCACCAACGGCGGCCGGGTTGAAGATGTGGCGCTTCCGCCAGACCAGCAGGTACTTCGAGGCGGTCGCCGCCAGGGCAGCCAATGCGATCCAGCCCAGCTGCACGCCGTCGGTGGTAGGCCAGAAAAGGAAGAAGAGCAGCAGTCCGGTGATGAGGGCTGAATCCGTCTGCGGGAAGGTCCGGAACAGCAGTCCCATCACCCGGCTGGCCATCAGCGTCGAAACCACGGCGGTTGCCAGCGTCGCCGCAAGTTCGGCCGGAGTGTAGAAGAGCGCCCCCGTAAAGGAGAGCACAAAGGACCACGCGGCCATGGCCAGCAGCAGAACCACCAGCATGCGGTACATGCTCATCTTGCCCAGCAGGCGCTGCAGCCGTGCGGAGGGAGTGCTCAGGGAAACGGTCATGAATAAAGGACTCCAGCCATTGCGGACGAATACTCTGCCCTGCCGTCGGAAAACATCCGCACGTAGTCGAAATCGAACTCGGCAGCGAGAGAAGAGGGATCAGTGAGGAACAGTGCCGTGGCCAGGCCGTCTGCCGTCATGGCGTCCCGTGCGAGGACCCAGGTGGCGGCAACGGCTTGAACCGGCAGGCCGGTGGAAGCATCCAGGACATGGTGCAGGCCGTCGCCCCATGTCCGCCGGTTGGAGGCGGAGGCGCACAAGGCGCGGTCCTGGAGCTGCACGACGCCGATGGCCCGCGAAGGGTCGAAGGGATGCTCCAGCCCAATCCGAAGGCCGGGCCCGCAGTGGCGCATGTCAGAGCCGGCATCAACCACCACCGAAGCATATCCGCGTCCGGTCACCAGTTCCCAGACGAGGTCCACCAGCTGGCCCTTACCGGCAGCCCCGACGTCGATAGTTGCGGGACGGTCGAGGCTCAGCCGGACCTCGCCCGCTCCGGCGGCCTCCCGCTGCTCGGCCTCGCGTTGCACAGGCTCCCGTTGCACGGCCTCCCACTGCACTGCCCGGCGCCAGGGCGGGGCGCCGGCAGCCGGACCCTGCGGGGTGAGCCGGTAGCCCGGCCCGTAGCCCAGCAGCTCGAGCGAACCGCCAACCAGCGGGTTCATCCGCCCCTCGGTCAGCCGGTCCAGGGCATCAAAGAGGGAGAACAGCTCCGCCGTGTAACCGGGCAGGGAAGCGGTGCCTCCACCGTGCACGAGCCCGGCCAGAATCGAGTCACTGCGGAAACGCGAGAGCGCCTGGTCATAGCCGGAGACAAGAGCGGAAACGGCAGCCCGGGTAGCAGCGTCGAGAGCGGCCTCGGCACTGATTTCCCAGTGTGTGCCAATCGCTTCGAACGCCCAGCAGTCCACGGCTGGCCCCTAGCGGGCGGCTTCGCTCTTGATTTCGTCCAGAGCCTTGTTGAAGCCCGAGCTGGTCAGCGAGGACCCGGCGACCTTGTCCACCGTCACCTCGTCGAGCGGCTTCCCAACGACCTCCTGCTGGACGCCGTCCGTGAACTCGGCCTGGTAGCGCTTGGACGTCGGGTGGTTCCCTGACGTGGACACCTGGAGGTTGGTGACAACGCCGTCGGCCAGGGTCAGGGATACTGTGACCTCTTCCTTGGTGTTCGACGGCGGAATGTAACTGCCCGCGGCGGTGTACTCGCCGTCCTGGTATTCGCCGCCCGCTGCCGGCGCCCCGCTTGGTGCTGCAGGCGCTGCAGTACCCGGAGCCTCGTCGGGTGCGGTGTCCTGGGCCGTTCCAGCGGAACCGCAGCCGGCGGTTCCCAGCAGTGCCAGTCCGGCGGCAGCAGTTAGCAGCGGTTTCTTGGAGTTCACGGATGCTCCTTCAATTGCAGGCGGAAGTTCCCCTCTTATTACAACCCATCAACGCGGCCCGGTGCCTTTCGGTGCCCGCCGTGCCCGGTGGCCGCACGGATGCCCGAGCGGCCGTCCGGCAGACGCAAACGGCAGGAATAAGGCCCGCGCGGGCCGCCCCGCTATGCTTAACCGGTGACTCCTGAAGAACTTTCCTCTGCCGTAACTGCCTGCCTCAAAGACGCCATCGATGCGGGTGATTTCAGCATCGAGCTTCCCTCCGAGGTCCGCGTGGAGCGGCCGAGGAACCGGGACCACGGTGACTGGGCCACCAACATTGCCCTGCAGCTGTCCAAGCAGGCCGGCATGAATCCCCGTCAGTTCGCCGAAATCCTGTCCTCGCGGCTGGCGAAGATCGACGGCGTCGCGAAGGTGGACATCGCCGGCCCCGGCTTCCTGAACATTACGCTCGACGCCGGTGCCGCCGGTGAGCTGGCCAAGGCCATCGTTGAAGCGGGCCCCGCCTACGGCCGCTCCGATGCGCTCTCCGGCACCCGGATCAACCTCGAGTTCGTCTCCGCGAACCCCACCGGGCCGATCCACCTGGGCGGAACCCGCTGGGCCGCCGTCGGCGATGCCCTGGCCCGGGTCTTCGAATCCCAGGGTGCGGAAGTCACCCGCGAGTACTACTTCAACGACCACGGTGCGCAGATCGACCGCTTTGCCCGCTCCCTGCTGGCCTCCGCCAAGGGCGAGCCGGCACCGGAAGACGGTTACGCCGGTGCCTACATTGAGGACATCGCCTCCCGCGTGCTCGCGGTTGAGTCCAACATCCTTGAACTGCCGGAGGCCGAGGCGCAGGAGCGTTTCCGTGCCATCGGCGTGGATCTGATGTTCGGTGACATCAAGGAATCCCTGCACAACTTCGGCGTGGATTTCGACGTGTACTTCCACGAGGATTCCCTGCACGAAAACGGGCAGGTTGAAATGCTGCTCGAGAAGCTCAAGGGCTCCGGGAACCTGTACGAGAAGGACGGCGCCTGGTGGCTGAACTCCACCGATTTCGGCGATGACAAGGACCGCGTAGTCATCAAGTCGGACGGCAACGCCGCCTACATTGCCGGTGACATCGCCTACATCCAGAACAAGCGCGAGCGCGGGTTCGACCTGAACATCTACATGCTCGGGGCCGACCACCACGGCTACGTTGCCCGGCTCAAGGCCGCCGCCGCTGCTCTGGGCCATGACCCGGAGTGCGTCGAGGTGCTGATCGGCCAGATGGTGAACCTGGTCAAGGACGGCAAGCCCGTGCGCATGTCCAAGCGTGCCGGAACCGTGGTCACGCTCGAGGACCTGGTGGACGCCGTCGGCGTCGATGCTGCCCGCTACACCCTGGCCCGCTTCTCCGCAGACTCGAACATCGACATCGACCTGGACCTGCTGACCAGGCGCAGCAACGAGAACCCGGTGTTCTACGTCCAGTACGCGCACGCCCGGACCTACGCCCTGGCCCGCAACGCCGATGCCGCCGGCGTGGATGACTCCGCGTTCGACGCCGCCCTGCTGTCCCACCCGACCGAGGGCGCGCTGCTCGCCGCACTCGGCCAGTACCCCGGCGTCGTGGCCCAGGCCAGTACCTTCCGCGAGCCGCACCGCGTTGCCCGGCACCTGGAAGTCATTGCCGGCACCTACCACCGCTGGTACGACGCCTGCCGCATCGCCCCGCAGAACGGCGAAGAGGTCACCGACGTAAACCGCACGCGCCTGTGGCTGAACACCGCCGCACGCCAGGTCCTGGCCAACGGACTGGACCTGCTGGGCGTCTCCGCACCGGAACGGATGTAAGAATTCATGAGTGTTTCCCCGCTGGCTCCGCAGTGGCTCAGCTTCCCCGAAGACTCCAACGCGCTCCGCACCGGGATGTGGGCGCGCGACGTGCAGCGCAGCGGGAACGGTGAGCTGGAGATTTCCGGCATTCCCGCCTCCGCCCTCGCCGCCGAGTTCGGGACCCCGCTGTTCGTGGTCTCCGAAGCGGATTTCCGCGCCCGGGCACGGGACTTCAAGGACTCCTTCGACGCGGCGTTCATGGACGCCTGCGGGGGAGTTGACGTCTACTACGCCGGCAAGGCGTTCCTGTGCACGGAAATCGCCCGCTGGGTTGCCTCGGAAGGGCTGCGGCTGGACACCTGCTCCGGCGGCGAGCTGGCGGTTGCAGCCCGCGCCGGAATTCCCGGTGCGAACCTGGGCCTGCACGGCAACAACAAATCGGACGCCGAACTGAACCGCGCGCTGGACATGGAACTGGGCCGGATCGTGGTGGACTCCCTCCCGGAACTCCACCGGCTGGGCGCCCTGGCGCAGGAGCGCGGGGTGCAGGCCAACGTGATGCTGCGCCTGACCCCCGGCGTGCACGCCCACACCCATGAGTTCATCGCCACGGCACACGAGGACCAGAAGTTCGGCCTGTCCATGGCCGCCGACCCCGCATCCGGCATGTCCCCGGCCGCGGAAGCCGTGGCTGCGGCCCTGCGGAACCCCGGCATCCGGCTGCTTGGCCTGCACAGCCACATCGGCTCGCAGATCTTCGACCCGGCCGGATTCGAGGAAGCAGCCCGCCGCCTGCTGGCTTTCCTGGCCGAGGTCAAGGCACTCCACGGCGTTGAACTGCCCGAACTGGACCTGGGCGGCGGCTACGGAATCGCCTACACCGAAGCGGACACGCCGCGTCCGGCTGCGGAGATCGCCGCAGCAATGGCCGCCGTTGTCTCCGGCACCTGCGCCGAGCTGGGCCTTGCCGTGCCGCGTATCTCGATTGAACCCGGCCGTGCGATCGTGGGTTCCACCACGTTCACGCTGTACCGGGCGGGGACCGTCAAGACGGTTCGCGTGGATACCGCCGACGGCGGCTCCGCGGAACGGCGCTACGTTTCCGTTGACGGCGGCATGAGCGACAACGCCCGGCCCGTCCTGTATGACGCGGACTACTCCGCCGTCCTGGCCTCCCGCGCCTCGGAACATGACGCGGTTATTTCGCGCGTGGTTGGCAAACACTGCGAGAGCGGGGACATAGTGGTGAGGGATGTTTATCTGCCCTCGGACGTTGGCCACGGAGATTTGGTGGCCGTTCCCGGCACCGGCGCGTACTGCTGGGCGCTGTCGAGCAATTACAACTACATTGCCCGTCCGCCCGTCGTGGCTGTCCGGGACGGCGCTGCGCGGCTGATTATCCGCGGCGAGACCGAAGAAGACCTGCTGGCGCGGGACGTTTCATGACCGGTATTGGAGAACGCAAAGCAATGAAGACACTCAAGGTGGCCCTGCTGGGCTGCGGCAACGTGGGATCCCAGGTAGCCCGGATTCTCCTGAACGATGCCGCTGACCTGACGGCACGCACCGGTGCGCAGCTCGAACTGGCTGGAATTGCCGTCCGCAGCCTGGACGCTCCCCGCGACGTGGAGCTGCCGCGCGAGCTGTTCACCACCGACGCGGAGTCGCTGGTCGAGTCCGCGGACATCGTCATCGAGCTCATGGGCGGACTTGAGCCGGCGCGCAGCCTGATCCTGCACGCTATCGGCAACGGAGCCTCCGTGGTCACCGGCAACAAGGCGCTGCTGGCTGCCGACGGCGCCGCGTTGTATGAAAAGGCCGACGCCGCCGGTGTCCGCCTGGCCTACGAAGCCGCGGTTGCCGGAGCCATTCCGATCCTCGGCCCGATCCGCGACAGCCTCTCCGGTGACCGGATCACCCGGGTCCTGGGCATCGTCAACGGCACCACCAACTACATCCTCGACGCCATGGATTCCACCGGCGCGCAGTTCGCCGATGCCCTTGCCGAAGCCCAGCGGCTCGGCTACGCCGAAGCGGACCCGACAGCCGACGTCGAAGGGCACGACGCCGCCGCAAAGGGCGCGATTCTGGCTTCCCTCGCTTTCCACACCACCTTCGAGATGGCCAACGTGTCCTGCGAAGGCATCACGTCCGTCACGGCAGCGGATATTTCCGCCGCCAAGGACGCGGGCTTTGTCATCAAGCTGCTGGCGATCGCCGAAAAGCTGGAGTCCGACGGCGCCGAGGGCGTCAGCGTCCGCGTACACCCCACGCTCCTGCCGCGCACGCACCCGCTTGCCGCAGTGCACGGTGCGTTCAACGCCGTCTTTGTTGAGGCCGAAAACGCCGGAGAGCTCATGTTCTACGGCCAGGGTGCCGGCGGCACGCCGACTGCCTCCGCAGTGATGGGCGACGTGGTCACCGTTGCCCGCCGCCTGGTGCTCGGCGGCCACATGGGCGTGGAAGCGGCCTCCGGGCACGTTCCAGCCCTGCCGCTGGAGAAGGTCACTACGAGCTACAGCATTGGCCTGGACGTTGCCGACGCACCGGGAGTCCTCTCCGCCGTCGCCCGCGTCTTCGCCGAAAACGGTGTCTCGATCGAAACCATGCGCCAGAAAAGCCACACCGACGCAGCCGGCGCCAGCGCCGAACTGCGCTTCGTCACCCACCGGGCGCCCGAGGCCGCGCTGGCGGCCACCGTTGAGGCCATCAAGGGCCTGGACGTCATCAATTCAGTCACATCCGTACTGCGGGTAGAAGGGGTCTAGAACCTTGGCTCATCAATGGCGCGGCGTTATCCGCGAATATGCCGACCGTCTGCCGGTAACCGACAAAACCGAGGTTATTACCCTGGGTGAAGGCGGCACCCCGCTGGTCCACGCAAAGGCGCTCTCCGAGCTGACCGGCAACGAGGTCTACCTCAAGGTCGAAGGCATGAACCCCACCGGTTCGTTCAAGGACCGCGGCATGACCATGGCCATGACCGCCGCCGTGGAAGCCGGAGCAAAGGCTGTTGTCTGTGCCTCCACCGGCAACACAAGCGCTTCCGCCGCCGCCTACGCCACCCAGGCCGGACTCACCTGCGCCGTGCTGGTGCCGGACGGCAAGATCTCCATGGGCAAGCTCAGCCAGGCCATCGCGCACGGCGCCGAGCTGCTGCAGGTCAACGGCAACTTCGACAACTGCCTGGAAGTGGCCCGCAAGCTGGCCGAGGCCTACCCGGTGTTCCTGGTCAACTCGGTGAACCCGGCCCGCATCGAAGGACAGAAGACCGCCTCCTTCGAGGTTGTGGACTATCTGGGCGACGCCCCGGACTACCACCTGCTTCCGGTGGGCAACGCGGGCAACATCACAGCGTACTGGCGCGGCTATCAGGAGTACGCCCAGCCGTGGACCAACCAGGCCGGCATCGAGCTGGCCCCCGTTGCCACCAAGACCCCGGTCATGTGGGGGTTCCAGGCCGAAGGCGCATCACCGCTGGTCAAGGGCCATCCGGTCACGGACCCGGACACGATTGCCACTGCCATCCGCATCGGCAATCCGGCGTCCTGGGACCAGGCAATCGCCGCGCGCGACGAATCCGGCGGCCTCATCGAAGCCGTTTCGGATACTGAGATCCTCGAAGCGCACCGCTGGCTCTCTTCCCGTGAGGGTGTCTTCGTTGAACCGGCTTCCGCCGCCGGCGTGGCAGGCCTGCTGAAGAAGCATGCCGCAGGGGAGGTCCCCACCGGCAAGAAGATCGTCATCACCGTTACCGGCCACGGCCTGAAGGACCCGCAGTGGGCCCTCCGCACCGCAGACGGATCAGATGTTGAGCCTACCAAGGTGGACTTCGACGTCGTCAGCGTTGCCGCTGCCCTGGGGCTGGAAGAGTCCGCCCCGGCTGAAGCCCGCTAACCGGGAATGCAGGTGGAAATCCAGAAGGCGGACACCGCTTCGGCTGCCCGGGTTGCCGCAGGTCAGGACATTAGCGTCCGGGTGCCGGCCACCAGCGCCAACCTGGGGCCCGGCTTCGATTCGCTGGGCTTGGCGCTCACGCTGTATGACACGGTTCGGGTACGCACCACGGACTCGAACGGGATCCGGGTGCGGGTCAGCGGCGAGGGTGCTTCGGTGCTGCCCACAGACGAAACCCACCTGGTGGCCCGGACCATCGTGGACACCATCCGGAGCGCAGGCTATGGCTCCGGCGGCTTCGAACTTGAATGCGAGAACGTCATTCCGCATGGCCGCGGACTCGGATCCTCTGCATCGGCGATCGTTTCCGGCGTGCTGGCGGGCAATGCCCTGCTGCCGGATTCGGCCCGCCTTGACGCTGCCGGCCTGCTGCACGCCTGTTCTGCCCTGGAAGGACACCCGGACAACGTAGCTCCCGCCCTCGCCGGTGCGCTGGCGGTCTCCTGGGAACAGGACGGCGTCTTCCGGTCCGTCCGCGCGGATGTTCATCCGGACATCATCCCGGTGGCCGCAGTGCCTGCTACTGAACTTTCAACTGAAAGTGCACGGGGGCTGTTGCCCGCCATGGTCCCGCACCGGGACGCGGCCGCGAACTCCGGCCGGGCGGCACTGCTGATGCAGGCCCTCACTGCGGACCCGTCGCTGCTGCGCGAAGGAACCGAAGACTTCCTGCACCAGGGGTACCGCGCCCCGGCCATGGCGCCCAGTGCAGAGCTGATTCAGTCCCTGCGTGCCGCAGGCTTTGCCGCAGTGGTTTCCGGCGCCGGGCCCACCGTGATGGTCCTGGCCGCCGGTGCCGGGCAGGCGGACGCCGTCGAAGCGTTCCTTACGGCACGCCTCGGCGGGGAAACCAGCGGAAATTGGCGTGTGCTTCGACTTGGCGTGGACCGAGATGGTGCTAGAGTGGTACTGCACCAACGGTAGATACCCGTAAGTCGGTATGTAACCGTATTTGTGCTTCCACCGGCAGGTCGTCCCACTCTGTGGACCACCGTGGCTTGTTCCTTATGACCGGATTAGTTGACTGACCTGCAGTTTCCAGCCCAGGTGCTGGCGGCTCAGCAGCCTTCATAACAATTCGGACGGCAGGGCACAGTCCACCCGCGGAAATGCAAGCATCGGTGTAGCCTTCCGGAGACTGCCAAGAAACGGCCAGTCGAACGATTATCTGATCCACGCGTTTTCGGCAGCCTGGCTGCCTGATCCCGTGGACTCTCAAACCAAGGCACCAGCAGATTTCACCGTTGCCGGGATTCCCCGCAGCAGGTGAACCCTGGACCGCATGCCAGATCATCGGTTCCAGGGCCATTCAACGCGGCCGGCACCCATGCCGGACCGCCCGACGAGGGGGAAGGATCCTTCGTGACAGATACCACCGACCTGACTGCAGGTGTGGACTCATCAGCATCCGCCGGTTCCAACGGTGAATCGGATTCCAAGAGCTCCGGCCTTGCCGGCCTGAAGCTTGCACAGCTGCAGGCACTGGCGGGGCAGCTGGGCATCACCGGCGGATCCCGCATGCGCAAGGGCGACCTGGTTACCGCCATCTCGAACCACCAGCGCGGCGGAGCAGTAGCAGACCGTCCGGTCCGCGGCTCGAAGGCCGAGGCGCCGCAGGCGGACAAGGCCGTGGCCGAGCGCCCGGCCGGCGAAGCCGCAGCCCCGACTGAGGCGGCGGGCGAGAAAGCCGCCGAGCGTCCGTCCCGCACCCGCAACCGCAACCGCCGTGCAGCGAGCGACGGCGTCGTCTCTCCCGCCGCCGGCGAAGCCGCTGAAGCAGCGCCGGCGGAAGCCCCCGCAGCCGCTCCGGCGCAGGAAAGCGGCCGTGAAGAAGGCCAGCGCGAGCGCGGCCGGAACCGCCGCAACCGCCGCAGCGACAACGAGAACCCCGCTGAAGAGACTTCGTCCGAGGCAGGTTCCGCGCAGGACAAGGCCGAGAAGGGCGAAGCTGCCCACGAATCCCGCGAGTCCCGTGAGGAAGACCGGAGCGAGCGTTCAGGGCGCAGCCGCAACCGCAACGACCGCGGCGAAAAGAACGACCGCGAGAACAACCGGAATGACCGGGACAACCGCGAGAACAACCGGGACAACCGCGACAACCGGGACAACCGCGACAACCGGGACAACCGCGACAACCGCGACTCCGACGGCGATGACAACGGCCGCAGCGGACGCAACCGCCGCAACCGCAACCGGAACGACCGCAACGACCGCGGTGACCGCAACGACAGGTTCCGCGACCGCAACGAGCGGCGCCGCAACCGTGACCGCAGCCCCGAGGTTGACGATGTCGAGGTCACCGAAGACGACGTCCTGCTGCCCGTCGCAGGCATCCTGGACGTGCTGGAGAACTACGCGTTCGTCCGCACCTCCGGCTACCTGCCCGGCCCGAACGACGTCTACGTTTCCCTCGCCCAGGTCAAGAAGTACAACCTGCGCAAGGGCGACGCCGTGGTTGGTGCCATCCGCGCTCCGCGTGAAGGCGAGAACCAGGGCAACACTGCACGCCAGAAGTTCAACGCACTGGTCCGCCTGACTTCCGTCAACGGCAAGCCTGCCGAGGACAACAAGGACCGCGTTGAATTCAACAAGCTGGTTCCGCTCTACCCCTCCGAGCGCCTGCGCCTGGAGACCTCGCCCAAGGTCATCGGCCCCCGTGTCATCGACCTGGTTGCCCCGATTGGCAAGGGCCAGCGCGGCCTGATCGTCTCCCCGCCGAAGGCAGGCAAGACGCTGATCCTGCAGGCGATCGCCAACGCGATCTCCATCAACAACCCCGAAGTGCACCTGATGATGGTCCTCGTGGACGAACGTCCCGAAGAAGTCACCGACATGCAGCGCACCGTCAAGGGCGAGGTCATTGCCTCCACCTTCGACCGTCCGGCCGATGACCACACCACGGTCGCCGAACTCGCCATTGAGCGGGCCAAGCGCCTCGTGGAAATGGGCAACGACGTCGTGGTCCTGCTGGACTCCATGACCCGACTGGGCCGTGCCTACAACCTGGCCGCCCCGGCGTCGGGCCGTATCCTCTCCGGCGGCGTGGATTCCTCCGCACTGTACCCGCCGAAGCGCTTCTTCGGTGCTGCCCGCAACATCGAAAACGGCGGCTCGCTGACCATCCTGGCCACCGCGCTCGTCGAGACCGGGTCCAAGATGGACGAAGTCATCTTCGAAGAGTTCAAGGGCACCGGCAACATGGAACTGCGCCTCTCCCGCAACCTCGCGGACAAGCGCATCTTCCCGGCCGTGGACGTCAACGCCTCGGGAACCCGGCGCGAAGAGAACCTGCTTTCGGCTGAAGAGGTCAAGATCATGTGGCGCCTGCGCCGCGTGCTCTCCGGCTTGGACACGCAGCAGGCACTTGAACTGCTTACCGGCAAGATCAAGGAAACCCAGTCCAACGTTGAGTTCCTGATGCAGGTGCAGAAGACCACCCTGGGCACCAAGAACGATTAGCTGCCCCACCGAGCCGCTCATGCCCCCGGCCCTCTCCAGGAGGATCCGGGGGCCTGGGCGGCTTGGCAGTTAACCGCAGTGCAGCGGCAGCCGATTATTATCAGCTGCCGCCCGGGGCGAGAATGGTTCTAAGACAGCAGCGGGATCCGCGAACACAGGCGCGCTTCCCACGGTGCGAAGAAGGAATGGAAAACAATGTTTGAGTCCATACAGGGACTGCTGGATGAGCACGCCGAACTCCAGATGCGGCTCTCCGACCCGGCCGTGCACGCGGACCAGGGGCTGGCCCGCCGGCTGGGACGGCGCTACGCCGAACTGAGCCGCATCGTCGACGCCTACAACTCCTGGCACGGCCTGGAAGACGACCTCGCTGCAGCCCAGGAAATGGCAGCGGAGGATCCGGAATTTGCCGCCGAGGTGCCCGTGCTCAAGGACCAGCTGGCCGAAGCCCAGGAAAAACTGCGCCGCCTGCTCATTCCGCGCGACCCCAATGACGGCCGCGACGTCATCATCGAGGTCAAGGGTGGTGAAGGCGGCGACGAAGCTGCACTCTTCGCCGGTGACCTGCTGCGCATGTACACCCGCTACGCTGAATCCCGCGGCTGGCGGACCGAGGTCATCTCCGCGACCGAATCGGACCTTGGCGGCTTCAAGGACGTTTCGATGGCCATCAAGGGTTCATCCAACGACCCGGCCGAAGGGGTTTACGCCCGCCTGAAGTACGAAGGCGGCGTGCACCGCGTGCAGCGTGTTCCCGTGACGGAATCCCAGGGCCGCATCCACACATCCGCCGCCGGCGTGCTGGTACTGCCCGAGGTGGATGAGCCCGAAGAAGTCGAAATCAACCAGAACGACCTCAAGATTGACGTCTACCGGTCCTCCGGTCCCGGCGGCCAGTCCGTGAACACCACCGACTCCGCCGTACGCATTACCCACCTGCCCACCGGCATTGTCGTGGCCATGCAGAACGAGAAGTCCCAGCTGCAGAACCGCGAAGCAGCCATGCGTGTGCTGCGCTCCCGCATCCTGGCACATGAACAGGAAAAGATCGACGCCGCGAACTCGGACATCCGCAAGTCCCAGATCCGCACCATGGACCGCTCCGAGCGCATCCGCACCTACAACTACCCGGAGAACCGAATTGTTGACCACCGCACGGGCTACAAGGCCTACAACCTGGACACGGTCATGAACGGCGACCTTGAAGCGGTTGTCCAGGCTGCCATTGAAATGGATGAGCAGGCCCGGCTGGACGCAATCGGCGACGAAGCCTAGGACAGGCTGTGCCCTCCCTGGAGACGGCCCTGCGGAATGCCGCAGCGGAACTGGCAGCGGCCGGCGTGCCCAGCCCTCGGGTGGACGCTGAGCTGCTCGCGGCGCACCTGCTTGGCGAAAGCGTGGGCCGGGTGAAGGCACTGGCCTACACGGACGCTGCTGCGCCGGAGGGCTACGCCGAACTGGTTGCCGAACGTGCCCGCCGCATTCCGCTGCAGCACCTGACCGGGAGGGCGTACTTCCGCCGCCTGGAACTGGCCGTGGGGCCCGGTGTTTTCGTGCCTCGGCCGGAAACCGAAACCGTGGCACAGCTGGCCATCGACCAGGCACTGCTGGTGCCGGCACCGGCCCGGGTCGCGGACCTTGGAACCGGGTCCGGTGCCATTGCCGGATCGCTGGCCGCCGAGGTCCCGGATGCGCAGGTCGTCGCGGTGGAACTGAGTCCGCTGGCCCTCGCCTGGGCCCGGAAGAACCTCGAACCGCTGGGCGTGCAGGTACTTGAGGGTGATTTGCGGAGCGCCCTGGCCGGGGAGGACGGCACGTTCGACGTCGTTGCGTCCAACCCGCCCTACATCCCGTCCGGTGCCGTGCCCAACGAACCCGAAGCCGCGGAACATGATCCGGCCATGGCCCTCTACGGTGGGGGAGAGGACGGGATGGAGCTTCCCGACGCCGCTGCCAGGACCGCGGCGCGGCTGCTCAAACCGGGCGGCTACTTTGTAATGGAACATGCCGAGGTCCAGGCCGGCACGATTGCCGATCGGCTGACAGCGGATCCGGCTTGGCAGGACATCGCTTCCCACAAGGACCTGAACGGCCGCCCCCGGGCAACCTCGGCAGTCCGGTCAGCAGCCCCAACCACTCTTCCCGACCTTCCCGACGTGAAAGACTAAGCCCCGTGACCACCAGCTTTGACTGCTCAGATTCTAATACCCGCAGTGCCGGACTAGCTGCCGCGCAGCAGGCCATCGCCAACCGGCAGTGCATAGTGCTCCCCACCGACACCGTCTACGGAATCGGTGCCGACGCGTTTTCGCCCCAGGCCGTGGCGACGCTGCTGGCAGCGAAGGGCCGTGGCCGGTCCATGCCGCCGCCCGTCCTGGTGCCCCGGCTCCAGACAATGGACGGACTGGCAGTGGATGTCCCTGAGGAGGCCCGTGCCCTCGCCCAAGCCTTCTGGCCCGGCGGCCTCACCATCATTTTCAATGCGCAGCCTTCGCTCACCTGGGACCTGGGGGACACCAGGGGCACAGTGGCGCTGCGGATGCCCGACGACGATATTGCGCTGGACCTCCTGGCCCTGACCGGCCCGATGGCTGTCTCCTCGGCCAACCGCACGGGCCAGCCCGCCGCACAGACTGCGGCCGAGGCACAGGCCCAGCTGGCCGAATCCGTTGAAGTGTACCTGGAAGCAGGGCCGCGTCCCGCCGAGGGCAGCGAGGGAATTCCGTCCACGATCGTTGACGCCACCGGTCCCGTCCTGCGGGTGGTGCGCGACGGCGCCGTCAGCCTGGAAGAGCTCCGGGCGGTGGTCCCGTCTGTGCTGGGGCTTGGCGAGGAGCCGGCGAGTGACGTTCCCGGTGAGACTGCCGCTTCGGATGAACCGGCCGACGGCGGCACGGAGCTCCAGCCGGAATCCCAGGCCTAGGAGCCCGCCCGCAAGACCGTTCCTAGGCGGTTTTCCGGGCAGCTTCAAGGACCTGGTGGACGCGCGGCTCCGGTACGTTTCCGGTTGCCTCGGCCCAGCCCGGTTCCTGCCGCTGGCCGAACCACATCATTTCAACCCGGCGCAGTGCTCCATGCAGGCGCTCGCCGAGCAGTCCCGAAACCAGGTAGCCGGTCCGCAGGGCCGTGCGGCAGAGCCATACCGGCAGGTGCAGGGGACTGCGTCCGCCGGCAGCGCTGAGCACGGAGGCCACGGTGGCACCCTCCCAGGGCTGCAGAATGACCGGCGGCACGCTGCCGGAATACCGGCCCGCCGCCAGCACAAGGCCGCACAGGGCATCCACGGAGCTTACGGGGCTCGGAGACTCGCCGCGGCCGGCGACGGAGGAGAGCGGGGTGGAGGCTACCCGGACAAGTGACGCCGTAGTCTGGCGGGAAATGCCCTGGACAGAGGTGGCGCGCAGGCTGGTCACCGCGCACTTGCCCCGTGCCCGCGCTCCCAGGGCGGCTTCGCCGAGTGCCTTGGACCGGGAGTAGGCGGAAAACGGCTCGGTCCCGGTGCTCTCATCCAGCAGCGGACGGTGTCCTTGGACGGCGGCACTGCTGAGGTGGATAAAGCGCCGGGCACCGGCGTCATCCGCGGCATCGGCGATGAGCACGGGCAGCAGTGCGTTGGCGCCGCGCAGTTCGGAAGAGTCGGCGCCGGTGGGTGTAGCCAGGCCCGCCGCGTTGATCACGACGTCCGCTCCCGCAAGTTCAGCGGCCAGGTCCTGCCGGACGTACCGGAGATCGGCTGCCTCGGCGAGGATGCCGGGCGCGTTCAAGGACCGGGCACTGAGGCGGGGAGCCTTCACGAAACGCACGGTGATGCCGGCGCGGGTGAGGACCGCTGCCAGCGAACTGCCGATGAAACCGCTGGCGCCGAGGAGAGCCCAGACGCGCTCCGGTCCGGCGGTACGGCCGGCGGGTGAATCGCTGCTCAAGGGACTATCCTGCCGGTTCGGGATCTTGTGGAACTGCGGGGCTCGAGGACCGGGTGAGGGGCGGCATGGGCTGCCATCCGGCGTCCCTGAGGATTGCCCGGGATTCCCGCCAGCCCCTCCAAAGGGCGTCGGCTCCGCTGAGCCGGCGTTCCACGGCCGCGAGGCGCAAAAGCTCCTTGGCCGCCGTGAGGAAGGTACCCGCCGCGAACCCCGTCCGGTTGAACCGGCCGTGGCGGCGCAGGTAGCCGGCTGTGTGCCCGCGGTTGCGCATGGCACAGAAACGGCTGAGGTCGCTTGAATCGTTCAGGTGCCGGATGCCCAGGTCAATCTGCTTCTGCGGACGCACCTTGCGCAGCACGAAGTCGTTGACGTAGGCGACTTTGTGGTTCAGGGACGCCAGCCAGCCGTAAATCTCATCATCACCGTTGATGAAGTACCGCGGATCCGGGAGGCCAATCGCGCGCACGGCCGCGGCACTGACGAGCATCCCCTCGAAACAGCCCACGTTGGTCTCAAAGACCGCGCTGTCCCGGAAGACGTTCCCTCGGACGGGCACATGCAGGCCCAGCAGCGGGATGAACCGGTGCTGCCAGAAGAACGGGTTCCCCGCCTCGTCGTAGCGCCTGCCATGAATGCAGTCGTAGCTTCCTGTCCACTTGCCCAGTGCGGCCACGGCACCCGGAAGGGCTTCGACGTCGTCGTCCATCAGCCACAGCCACTGCGCGCCAAGATCCAGCGCTGCCTGGATTCCCGCCGCGAATCCGCCGGAACCGCCGGTGTTCTCCGCGAGGGTGCGCACCGTCAGCGGAACCGGGAAGCCGTCCGCGGCGGAGTCCAGATAGGCAGCCGTGTCATCGGTGCTGGCGTTGTCCACCACCACCACGCGTTCGGGTGCAGGATCCAGTGCAGCCACGGAATCAAGCAGGCCGCGCAGGTAGCCGGACCGGTTGAACGTCACGATTACCAGTGCCAGGCCGTCAATCCCCGCTGCCGTCGCTGACACGCTAGAAGCCCTGGTCCGACGGCGGCCCGAAGGTTCTGCCGCGGAAGCCGCCTGCGTAGGCACGCAGCCAGGACCTGAACCCGCGCAGGTCACGGGTACGTGCGAAATGGATGGGGTAGCCTGCCGCGTCCGCAGCGAGGGAACGGACCCGCCGGTACTTGCGCGTCAGGTGTCCGCGGTTGCGGTAGAAGAAGAAGCGCTTGAACTCGGTGTCAGGGACCAGCACGTGCAGGCGCCCGCCGAGGATCTCCTGGACCTCGGACCACGCCGCCGGGTGGCTCAGCGCCACCGAGGTCAAAGTGCCGAAGGGAATGCCTGCCTTGCGAAGCCGGATCATGAAGTCCGTCTCATCGCCGCGGATAAAGAGCCTCAGGTCCGGCAGGCCGACACGGAAGAAGACATCCCGGCGGATCAGCGCGCCGTTGAAGAAGTGGCCTACGCCGGGGATGAACCCGGCCTTGGCTACCTCGGACCGGTCATGGGTGAGGCGGCCGTCAACACGGAAGTGGAAGGAAAGGGTATCCGGTTTTCCGGGGGCAACCACGAGCGGAAGGATGACGTCCAGCCCTCGTTCGTTGGCGCCGTCGAGCAGTGCCTGCAGGCAGCCGGGGTCTTCCGGATGCGCGTCGTCATCCATGATCCAGATCCACTCCGCTCCGGAAGCCATCGCCGTGAGGATGGCCAGTGAGAAGCCGCCCGCACCGCCCAGGTTCGTCTCCGAGCGCACGTAGTTCACGTTCGCGGCGGAAGACTCCGCGATATCCCTGACGGGGCTGTTGCCGGAATCAACCAGCGCCACGGTAGAGATGGCCGCCGACTGCGCGGCAAGGGCCCCGAGAAGGGTCTTGACGTCATCGGGGCGGTCAAACGTCACCGCTGCCACGGCCACTGATTCCGGCAAGACGATCCTTTCAAGGCTCCGCCCGGATACCCCGGCGGTGCCGGACGTTCAAGGGGGTGCAGTTAGTATGCTGAATAGAATTCAGTCTATTACACCGGATTGGACGCCTTGCCGTGCCTGCGGCGGGGCAGGACCGCTTACAACCTAGACACGAACCGGGCGCAGGCCCGCTGAGGACTATGAACGATTCAAGCAGGGACAGAACCACCCCGGTCAGGGACGAGAAGCCGGCCCTCTGGCTCTGGTCCCAATACGTGCTGGACTCTCTGGCCTGGGTGGTGGCCATTGTCCTGGCCCTGATCCTGCGTTACGAGCTGTCCGTGGACGAGATCAACGTTTCCGGCCTGGCTGCGTTCTGCGGAGTTGCCGTCGTGACACAGCTGGTGGTTGGGTATTCGTTTGCCCTCTACCGCGGACGGTACAGCTTCGGCAGCTTCCACGAGATGCGCCTGCTGGCGGTGGTCACGATTGTGGTCTCGGCAATCCTTGTCCTGGTCAGTGCGCTCTTCGGCCTCGCGATCGATATTCCCCGAAGCACCGGCGTCCTGGCGTTCCCCTTTGCCTGCCTGTTCATGGCTGCCATCCGGTACATGAAGCGGATGTATGTGGAGAGCAAGGCGCGGCCCGGTGAAGAAGCACAGCGGACCCTCATCTACGGTGCCGGCTTCCTGGGAAATTCCCTGGTCACGCGGATGATGAACGATCCGGATTCGCCGTACTTCCCCGTTGGCCTGATCGATGACGATCCGGCCAAGAAGCACCTGCGGCTTGGCACCGTTCCCGTGGTAGGCAGGCTTACCGACCTCCGTGAGGCAACGCAGCGGACCCGCGCCACCGTGCTCATCATTGCAATCGCCGACGCCGATGCGTCCCAGGTCCGCCAGGTCACGGACCAGGCCGAAGGCCTGAACCTCCGGGTGATGGTGCTTCCCCCGCTCCGGGACATGCTGGCCAAGGGAACGGGCGCCGGACTGACCGATTTCCGCGAAGTGGCCGTCGAGGACCTCATTGGCCGCCGGCCCGTGGACATCCACGTTGACGAAGTAGCCGGCTACCTCAAGGGCAAGAAGGTGCTGGTCACCGGGGCCGGAGGCTCGATCGGTTCCGAGCTCTGCCGGCAGATCACCGCTTTCGAGCCCAGTGAACTGATCATGGTGGACCGGGACGAAACCGGCCTCCAGCTCACCCAGCTTTCGATAACCGGCCAGGGCCTGCTCAACGGCCGGGACACGGTTCTGGCGGACATCCGCGACGCGCGGGCGCTGGACGAGGTTTTTGCCCAGCGCCGTCCCGACGTCGTTTTCCATGCTGCTGCGCTTAAGCACGTCTCGCTGCTGGAGCAGTATCCGCTGGAGGCGTGGAAGACCAATGTGCTGGGCACCGCGAACGTGCTGCGCTCGGCGCAGAAGTCCGGCGTCAGCCACTTTGTGAATATTTCAACGGACAAGGCAGCGAATCCCACCACCGTGCTGGGACATTCAAAGCGGGTGGCGGAGAAGCTCACAGCCTGGATGGCGGGGCACAGCGGACGCCGGTTCGTTTCGGTGCGTTTCGGAAACGTGATCGGCAGCCGGGGATCCATGCTGCCGCTGTTCACCGAACAGATCCGCCAGGGCGGTCCGGTTACCGTCACGGACCCCGAGGTTACGCGTTTCTTCATGACCATTCCCGAGGCATGCCAGCTGGTGATCCAGGCCGGCGCAATCGGGCGCGGCGGAGAGGTCCTCATCCTGGACATGGGGGAGCCGGTCAGGATCCTGGACGTTGCACGCCGCATGATCGCCATGTCCGGGAAGGACGTGGAGATTGTCTTTACGGGACTTCGCAAGGGCGAGAAGCTCCACGAGATCCTGGTGGGCACCGGCGAGGACGATTCCCGGCCGCTTCACCCGAAGATTTCCCATGCGTCCGTCGACGTTCTGGACCCGGAGGAGCTCGACGCTGAGGATTGGCTGCGGCGGTGCGGCTTCGGCCCGGTGGCGGCCGCGGAAACGGCAGGCGGAGCGGCAACTCCCCTCTTCCCGCTGCCTGACACGGCGGCCCTGCGCCTCGCCGATATCCAGGACGGACCCGGGCAGGGCGATCGGCGGACCGGCTGATGGCTCTTGCCGTATCAGCAGCGACCGCGTTCCTGGCGAGCCTGCTGCTGCCCTTCGCATTTATCCCGCTGCTGCGCCGGCTGGGCGTCGTAGATGTACCCAATGAGCGTTCTTCCCACACCAAAACCGTTATCAGGGGAGTGGGGGCCACCATCGCGGCTGGTGTATTGCTCGGCCTCGGAACGGCGCTGCTGACCGGGTATGTGGCAGTTGACCGGTCACTGGTCCTCCTGCTGATCGGCATCATCGCCTCGGCTTCGCTGCTGGGCTGGGTGGAAGATTTCCGGGGGCTCTCCGTGGCGGTCCGCTTCGGGCTGCAGCTGGCGATCGGTGCAGCCGGAACTACAGCCCTGGCCGCCGCCCTGGGCCAGAGCTACTGGTGGGTCCCGGTGGGAACCCTCGTCATTGCCGGCTACATCAACGTGGCTAACTTCATGGACGGAGTCAACGGCATCTCGGGACTGCACGGGCTCGCGGTGGGTGTCCTCTACGCCATGGCAGGTGTGCTCTCGGACCAGGTGTGGCTCGTGGCCGCCGGGTCGGTGATTGCGGCGGCCTTCGCAGCTTTCCTGCCTTGGAACCTGGGCCGCGGATCCGTCTTTATGGGCGACGTCGGCAGCTACCTGCTGGGCGCAGCGATCGCAGGCACGGCCGTGGCCGCGTTCCTTGCCGGCGTCTACATTGAGTACCTGCTCTTCCCCATCCTGATCTACCTGCTGGATGCCTTCACCACCCTGGTGCGCAGGATCTGGCGCGGGGAGCGGTGGTATGCCGCCCACCGCCAGCACGTCTACCAGCGGCTGACGGACGCCGGTCTCTCCCATCTGCAGTCAGCTTCCGTGGTCACCGTTGCCTCGCTGCTGGTTGGCGGCACCGGCCTTGTGACGGGAGGCTCAGGATGGGGAGCCACGGCGGCGGGAACTTTGTGCGTAGCGGCAGTGGCGGCGTTGTACCTTGCCTCACCGCGGATCGCCGCCCGTTTGCGGCTTCGGGCGCGCAACTGATGCCTTGCCGGGGAGTCCATGGCGCTCCTGCCGCCGGCACGAATGTCACAGTGCTGTTCTATGTACTGTAGAATTCAAGCGTCGCGACGTACAAAGCTGCGTCCGCACTTGCTTTTTCCACAGCCGCTTACCCCCACAGCACAAGGATGATCCTGCAGCCATGAGCCAAGCCGACGGCGCACGCGCTACGCGGATCAGTGCTTCCGGGCCCACGGACGCACCCTGGCTCCGCATCCTGTGGACGTCCCTCGTGTGGACCGCGATTCCAGCTGCAGCTGCTGCCTCGGCGGCGCTCCTGGGTCCCGGTGTGGCCGGAGCAGCCAGCGTCGCAGCTGGCTGGGGCCTGATCGCGATATTCTTCGGTATCAGCCTTCTGGTAGGGCACGTGGTAGGACGGAAGAACCCCTCAGGTGCCATAGGAATGTTCGCCGTGACTTATGCCGTCAAGGTCGTCGGCTTCGCAGTCGTGTTGTGGATGGTGGGAGTCCCCGCCTGGCTTGACCGGCCATGGTTTGCCTTTGCTGCCCTTGGCACAGTCGTCATCTGGCAGACTGCTGAAATCCGTGCCTTTTCGCGCACCAGGCAGCTTATATTCTCCGAGGTTCCCCTGAACGCCGATAATTCACCGAGAGGAGACTGACGTGGCCAAGTCAAAGAAGAATGAGCCCGGGCAGGTCCCTGCGGCGTTCGAAGCACCGCTCAGCAAGCGCCGCGCAATCCTCCAATATGTCCTGTCCGGAATCATTGCCCTTGGTTTGATAGGGTGGGGGCTGGACAGTCTTCTGGGGACCCGCTGGATTCTTTTTGCAGGTATTGCCCTGGGCGGGCTGAGCGGTTTTTATGTCGCCGCCGCTCACGGGCTCACTTCCACTAAGCCAAAACCACCCACGGGTGGAGAACGGCCGGATGAGGTTTAGACGAAGCAATGTCACACAACTTAGTAAACGGATGCATGCCACATGCCCCCGCCAATGAAATGCCCAACGATGGACAAAGCAGAGAGGAAACGCGTTGATCGCGCTTGCGCTTCCCGCCGCCAATGAAGAGGGGTTTGTTGCACCAACCCTCGATGAAATGCACCTCCCTGAGATCCTCCCGTGGGGTGCCGAGTACGGCGAGGGCTTTGGAAAGCAGATGCTGCTTATCCTGCTGTCCGTCGCCCTGATCAGCTGGTTCTTTATCGCTGCCGCACGGAAGCGGCAGCTTGTTCCGGGCCGGCTGCAGTTCCTGGGCGAATTCAGCTACAACCTGGTCCGCAACTCGATCGGCCGCGACATCATCGGTGAAAGGGACTTCCGTCCCTTCGTTCCGCTGCTGTTCTCGCTGTTCTTCTTCATCCTGCTGAACAACCTCTGGGGCAGCATCCCGCTCGCGCAGCTGCCGACCACTTCCCACGTGGGCACCGCGTACGCGCTGGCCGCCATCGTGTACTTCACCTGGATCATCCTGGGCATCAAGAAGCACGGCATCAAGTACTTCAAGTACGCCACCGTTCCTTCCGGTGTTCCGGTGTTTATCCTGCCGCTGGTGGTCCTGATCGAAATCATCTCGACCTTCCTGGTCCGCCCGATCACCCACAGCCTCCGACTCTTCGCCACGATGCTCTCAGGCCACCTGATCATCATGCTTGCCGCTTCGGGCACCGAATTCCTGCTGCTGGAGGCCGAGGGCCTGCTGAAGCCGCTCGGTGCGCTCACCCTGGTTGGCGGCGTGGGAATGTTCTTGTTCGAAGTTTTGATCCAGTGCCTGCAGGCGTACGTGTTCACCCTGCTGACTGCGATCTATATCCAAGGCTCAGTAGCAGCCGCGGAGCACTAAAACCTCCCCTTCGGGGGAACCCCCTGAACCAAACAACCTGCCTCCGGGCATCTTGAAAGGAACGAACCACAATGACTGGTGATATCCAAGGCAACATCAACCTCGTCGGCTACGGTCTCTCCGCAATCGGCGGTGCAATCGGCGTCGGCCTCGTCTTCGCCGCTTACATCAACGGTGTTGCCCGCCAGCCGGAAGCACAGCGCGTGCTGCAGCCGATCGCCTTCCTGGGCCTGGCCCTGACCGAAGCCCTCGCCATCCTTGGTCTGGTTTTCGCGTTCGTCCTCTAACGTCAGCGCGTATTTCCCACACCAAGTAGATAGGACGGATGAGAAATGAACGAGGCAGTTATCCTCGCCGCCGCTGAAGGCGCTAATCCTCTGATCCCAAACATCTGGGAGATCCTGGTAACACTGCTTGGCTTCGCCGTGCTGATGTTCATCGTCGTCAAGTACGTCGTCCCGATGTTCGAGAAGACGTATGCAGAACGTACCGAGGCCATCGAAGGCGGACTTGCCAAGGCCGAGGCAGCACAGGCTGAAGCCAGCGCTGCCCTGGACGAGTACAAGCAGCAGCTGATCGACGCACGCACCGAAGCCAACCGGATCCGTGAGGAAGCGCGCGCTGAAGGCGCTCAGATTCTCGCCGACCTGAAGGCAAAGGCTGCTGCCGAATCGGCACGCATCATGGAACAGTCCCAGGTGACCATTGAAGCCGAGCGCCAGGCAGCAGTTGTCTCGCTCCGCGCCGAGGTTGGAACCCTGGCCACCGAGCTGGCAAGCAAGATCGTTGGCGAGTCCCTCGCAGACGACGCACGCTCGGCACGCGTGATCGACCGTTTCCTGGATGAGCTGGAAACCTCGCAGAATGCAGGTGCGGTTCAGTAATGGCAGGTATATCGAGCGAGTCACTGGCAGCGGCCCAGGGTCAGTTGGAAGCACGCCTTCCCAACGCGACCCTCGGCCTTGCCGAGGAACTCTTTGGAATCCTGGGCCTCCTGGACGGCCAGACCGGCCTGCTGCGGGCCCTGACTGATCCGGCTCGTGACGGCCATGAGAAGGCAGCCCTGGTCTCCAAACTGGTTGGCGGCAAGGTTTCGGCCGACGCCGAGCAGATTGTTGCTTCTTTGGTTGAATCCCGGTGGCGCACACCGCGCGACCTCGGTGATGCTCTGGAAACCCTGGCTGCAACTGTTGTCTCCGCGGTCGCGGAAAACAAGGGCCCCGGCGCTGCCGGCCTTGAGGAACTTGAGGGCGACCTCTTCCGTTTCAACGAGACCGTGGCAGCCAGCCATGAGGTGCAGCGAGCACTGTCCAACCCGCAGGCCAGCCTGCAGGCACGGGCCGAGCTGGCAGGGAAACTGGTGCCGGGCAGCTCCGACGCTGCGAAGGTACTGATCCGTCAGGCTGTCACCGCTCCGCGTGGACTCCGCCCGACCGCCCTGGTCACCCGGTTCCTTGAACTGGTTGCCGGACGGCAGCAGCGGTGGATCGCCGAAGTGCGTACCAGCCGGCCACTCACCGATGAGCAGCGGTCACGCCTGCAGGCGTCTTTGAACGGCCTGTACGGGCGTGAGCTGAAGGTCAACGCAACTGTTGATCCCTCGATCGTCGGTGGCATCCGGGTTACGGTGGGCGATGAAGTCGTCGACTCCACCGTGGTGACCCGTTTGTCGGAACTCCGCCGGAAGCTCGCGGTTTAGCCACCCTTTGTGGCTTACCGGGCCATGAGAAACATTTGAGAACCAATCGAAGGTCATCGGCACGAAGCGATGATCACAACATAGGAGAGCAGGGACTGCAGATGGCCGAATTGACCATCAACGCCGACGACGTCCGTAATGCGTTGAATGAATTTGCGGCGTCCTACGAACCCGGAAACGCAGAGCGCGTTGAAGTTGGCCGCGTAACCACCGCCAGCGACGGCATTGCCCGTGTGGAGGGCCTGCCCTCCGTTATGGCGAACGAGCTGCTTCGGTTTGAGGACGGCACGCTGGGCCTGGCCCAGAACCTCGACACCCGTGAAATCGGTGTCGTTGTCCTTGGCGACTTTGGCGGAATTGAAGAAGGCCAGGAAGTTCACCGCACCGGTGAAGTCCTGTCCGTCCCCGTTGGGGATGCCTTCCTCGGCCGCGTCGTCGATCCCCTGGGCGAGCCCATGGATGACATGGGCCCGATTCAGGCTGAGGCACGCCGCGCACTGGAACTCCAGGCACCGGGCGTTACCCAGCGCAAGTCGGTTCACGAACCGCTTCAGACCGGCCTGAAGGCCATCGACGCGATGATCCCGATCGGCCGCGGCCAGCGCCAGCTGATCATTGGTGACCGCAAGACCGGCAAGACCGCCATCGCCGTCGACACCATCCTGAACCAGAAGGCCAACTGGGCCTCGGGTGACGCTGAGAAGCAGGTGCGCTGCATCTACGTGGCCATCGGCCAGAAGGCTTCCACGATCGCCGAGATCAAGCGGACCCTCGAAGATGCAGGCGCCATGGAGTACACCACCATTGTGGCCTCCCCGGCATCTGACCCCGCAGGCTTCAAGTACCTGGCACCGTACGCCGGCTCGGCCATTGGCCAGCACTGGATGTACGGCGGCAAGCACGTCCTGATCATCTTTGATGACCTCTCGAAGCAGGCTGAAGCCTACCGCGCCGTGTCGCTGCTGCTGCGCCGCCCGCCGGGACGCGAAGCCTACCCGGGCGACGTCTTCTACCTGCACTCCCGCCTGCTGGAGCGCTGCGCAAAGCTCTCCGACGAGCTCGGCGCAGGCTCGATGACCGGCTTGCCGATCATCGAAACCAAGGCAAACGACGTATCGGCCTACATTCCGACCAACGTCATCTCCATCACCGACGGCCAGATCTTCCTGCAGTCGGACCTCTTCAACGCCAACCAGCGCCCCGCCGTGGATGTTGGTATCTCCGTCTCCCGCGTTGGCGGTGCTGCACAGCAGAAGGCGATGAAGAAGGTCTCCGGTACGTTGAAGCTGGAACTCGCCCAGTACCGCGACATGCAGGCATTCGCCATGTTTGCCTCGGACCTGGATGCGGCTTCCCGCCAGCAGCTGACCCGCGGTGCACGCCTGATGGAACTGCTCAAGCAGGGCCAGTACGCTCCGTTCCCCGTTGAAGACCAGGTTGTCTCCATCTGGGCCGGCACCAACGGCTTCCTCGATGACGTTCCGGTGGAAGATGTACGCCGCTTCGAATCCGAGTTCCTTGACCACGTCCGCCACTCTTCGAAGGTCATGACGGTTCTGGCCGAGACCAACAAGCTCGAAGACTCAACGGTGGACGAACTCAAGACGCTCATCACCGACTTCAAGCAGGGCTTCTTCGGCGAAGGCGACAACCGCATGGTTGCCGCCGGCCACGAAGAGGCTTCGGCTCTGGACGAGGACGCAGTCGACCAGGAAAAGATCGTCAAGCAGAAGCGCTAGCGGCTTCGAGTTCCGCGGCCGGTGAGAGCCGGCCGCGGAACCCCTGGCCATTGCCTTAGCCCCTAGTCTCAACTAGGAACCGAAAGGAAAAGTATGGGAGCCCAAATTCGGGTCTACCGCCAGAAGATCGCCTCGACTACGTCGATGCAGAAGATCTTCAAGGCGATGGAGCTGATTGCTGCCTCTCGCATTGGAAAGGCCCGCACCCGCGTTGCCGCGGCGCTGCCTTATTCCAATGCGATCACCCGTGCCGTTTCTGCTGTGGCGTCCCAGTCGGAAATCGATCACCCGCTGACTACCGAGCCGGAGCAGATCCGCCGGGCCGCAGTAGTGATCATGACTTCCGACCGCGGTCTTGCCGGATCTTACTCCGCCGGCGTCCTGAAGCAGAGCGAATCGCTTAACGAATTGCTCCGTGAAGAGGGCAAAGAGGTAAAGACGTACCTGGTGGGACGCAAGGCCCAGGCGTACTACGACTTCCGCGACCGCGCTTATGAACGCGTGTGGACCGGCGGTACGGATGCGCCCGAGTTCGAGACCGCCCGTGAAATCGGCAAGACACTCCTCGATGACTTCAATACGGCCTACGAAGACGGCGGCGTGGACGAAATCCACATCGTGTTCACGCGCTTCAAGTCCATGGTTGTCCAGGAACCTGCGGTAATCCGCCTGCTGCCGCTGGAAGTAGTCGAAGAGGAAGCACCGTCCGAATCGGACATCCTGCCCCTCTACGAGTACGAGCCCGAGCCGGAACAGGTCCTTGACGCACTGCTGCCGCGCTACATCGAGTCGCGCATCTTCGCAGCAATGCTCCAGGCCGCCGCTTCCGAGCTCGCAGCCCGCCAGCGCGCCATGAAGTCCGCAGGGGACAACGCCTCCGAACTTATTAAGAAGTACACGCGACTTCGCAATAACGCCCGTCAGGCTGAAATCACCCAGGAACTCTCCGAGATCGTGGCAGGTGCGGACGCGCTCAGCGCTTCCTAGCCCGCCTTCGCAGAGATCCACCAGAAAATACTTAGTCCACACGCCATCTAACTGAGTGAAGTGAGAGAGATGACTGCCCAAACTGCCGAGCACGGAGCAACCTCCGTAGCCCCGGGCGCCACAGGCCGTATTGCCCGTGTCATTGGCCCGGTTGTCGACGTCGAATTCCCGGCTGACGCAATCCCCACCATCTACAACGCACTCACCACCGAGCTGACGCTCAACGGTGAGACCAAGACCATCACGTTCGAGACCTCCCAGCACCTGGGTGACAACCTCGTTCGCGCCATCTCCCTGCAGGCCACCGACGGCCTGGTCCGCGGCGCAGCCGTGGTGGACACCGGTGCTCCCATCTCCGTTCCCGTTGGTGACGGCGTCAAGGGCCACATCTTCAACGTGCTCGGTGAGCCGCTGGATGTTCCGGCCGAGCAGCTGGAAATCAACGAGCGCTGGCCGATCCACCGCAAGGCCCCGAACTTCGCGGACCTTGAGGGCTCCACCGAGATGCTTGAAACCGGTATCAAGGTCATCGACCTCCTCACCCCGTACATCAAGGGTGGAAAGATCGGCCTGTTCGGCGGCGCCGGCGTTGGCAAGACCGTGCTGATCCAGGAAATGATCACCCGTGTTGCCCGTAACTTCGGCGGAACCTCCGTGTTCGCCGGTGTTGGCGAGCGCACCCGTGAAGGCAACGACCTCTGGGTCGAAATGGAAGAGGCAGGCGTCCTGAAGGACACCGCCCTTGTATTCGGCCAGATGGATGAGCCGCCGGGAACGCGCCTGCGCGTTGCACTGTCCGGCCTGACCATGGCGGAATACTTCCGCGATGTCCAGAACCAGGACGTGCTGCTCTTCATCGACAACATCTTCCGCTTCACCCAGGCCGGTTCCGAGGTGTCGACCCTGCTGGGCCGCATGCCTTCCGCCGTGGGTTACCAGCCCAACCTGGCTGACGAGATGGGTCTGCTGCAGGAGCGCATCACCTCGACCAAGGGCCACTCCATCACCTCGATGCAGGCTATCTACGTCCCGGCTGATGACTACACTGACCCGGCTCCGGCCACCACCTTCGCGCACCTGGATGCCACCACGGAACTTTCCCGTGAAATCGCATCCCGTGGCCTGTACCCGGCCGTGGATCCGCTGACTTCGACCTCGCGAATCCTCGACCCGCAGTACGTTGGCCAGGAGCACTACGACACGGCTGTCCGTGTCAAGCAGATTCTGCAGAAGAACAAGGAACTGCAGGACATCATTGCCATCCTCGGCATCGACGAGCTGGGCGAAGAGGACAAGATCGTCGTCGCCCGTGCACGCCGCATCCAGCAGTTCCTGTCGCAGAACACCTACACCGCCAAGCAGTTCACCGGCGTCGAAGGCTCGACCGTGTCCGTCAAGGACACCATCGAAGGCTTCAAGGCCATCTGCGACGGCGACGTGGACCACATTGCCGAGCAGGCCTTCTTCAACGTTGGCGGCATGGACGATGTTGAGCGTCAGTGGGCGAAGATCCAAGAGCAGACCGGGAAGTAAGCCCCATGGCTGACACTGCTGAACTCGAAGTCGAGATTGTCGCGGCCGACCACTTCGTGTGGTCCGGTCCGGCAAAGCTGGTCAAGGCACGCACTGCCGACGGTGAAATCGGGATCCTTCCCGGCCACGCGCCGGTGCTGGCGATCCTGGCCGAGGGCGAGCTGGCCATCGAACCGGTGTCCGGCAGCCGTATCACCGTTGGTGTAGACGGCGGGTTCTTCTCCGTCGACTCCAACCGCGTGGTCATCGTCGCGGACAATGCCCAGCTGAACGACGCAGCCAACGCTGGGACCCGCTGACCCTTCCCAATGGACAGTACCTACGTGTTCATTGCGCTGGCGGCCTTCTTCGGGCTGCTGGTACTTGCAACGGCGCTTTTCTGGGTGCGCCGCACACAGCTGCGGCGCACCCTGGGTACCTTTGACGCCTCCATCTGCTTCCCGCCCGGCGGGTGGCGGATGGGGGTTTGCCGTTATACGGACACCCATCTTGAATGGCTCCGACTGTTCTCTCTCAGCCCGCGCCCGCCGTACAGGTTCCTGCGGAGTTCGCTGGAGATGAAGGGGTGGCGCCAGCCAACCGAGGCTGAGCGCGCCCGTATCCAGCCGGGAGCCCTGGTAGTAACCCTCGAGTACGAGGGGCGCGAGCTGCTCGTGGCAATGAAATACGACGTCTACACGGGGCTGTCTTCCTGGCTGGAAGCCGGACCGGTGATAGGCATCGGCACCTGGCGGTAGGGCCGGGGGACTAAGTACGGCATAGGCGCAGGGAATCTTCCCTGCGCCTTTGCCGTATCCAGCCTCCGGAAGGCGGCAGGGACCGGCGCCACCTAGTATGGAGGCATGGAAGACGTCATTGTTGTCACCGGCCCCTCCACGCTCAACGGCTCGGTGACCGTCCCGGGGGCCAAGAACTCGGTCCTCAAACTCATGGCAGCCACACTGCTGGCGCAGGGACGTTCCATCATCACCAACGTGCCCAACATCCAGGACGTCTGGATTATGTCTGAGCTGCTGCGCCGCCTGGGCTGCACGGTGGATTACGACGCCGACGCCGCCGAGGTGCGCATCGACGTTCCGGCTGTTCCCGGACACCAGGCGGACTACGACCTGGTGCGGGCCATGCGTGCCTCGATCTCCGTGCTCGGGCCGCTGGTAGCCCGGTGCCGCCGTGCGGAGGTTGCCCTGCCCGGGGGAGACGCGATCGGCTCGCGGGGCCTGGATATGCACCGGGCCGGGCTGGAAGCGATGGGCACCTCCATTTCCATCGACCACGGATACCTGATTGCCTCGGTGCCGGAGGGACTCGTTGGTGCCCGGCATGTCCTCGACTTTCCCTCGGTGGGGGCCACGGAGAACATCATGATGGCCGCGACCCTGGCCCGCGGCACCACCATCATCGACAATGCGGCCCGCGAACCCGAGATCACCGACATCGCGCGGATGCTTTGCTCAATGGGCGCACAGATCAGCGGAATCGGAACCAACACCCTGGTGATCGAAGGCGTGGAGGAGCTGTCGCCGGTGACACACCGCGTGGTTCCGGACCGCATCGTCGCGGGAACGTGGGCCTTCGCAGCGGCGATTACCGGCGGCAACATCGACGTCCGCAACGCCGATCCGAGGGCCCTCACCGTGGTGCTGGACAAGCTTGCCCAGTCGGGCTGTGCGGTGGAGACGCGCCAGGACGGCTTCACCGTCAAGGGACCGTCCCGCCCGGAACCGATCAACGTCTCCACCCTTCCGTACCCGGGCTTCCCAACGGATCTCCAGCCCTTTGTGGTGGCACTGAACGCGGTTTCAACCGGCTCCGGCATGGTCACGGAGAATGTGTTCGAGGCCCGCTGGGGCTTCACCTCGGAACTCGCCCGGCTGGGTGCCGTAGTGCGCCTGGACGGCCACCATGCCCTGATCCAGGGAGTGTCCCGGCTTTCCGGTGCGCCGGTGGAGGCGAATGACATCCGGGCCGGTGCGGCACTGGTCATAGCCGGGCTCGCCGCGGAGGGGACCACCGAAGTGCGGGGAGTGGACCACATTGACCGCGGCTACGAGCGGTTCATGGAGTCCTTGCGCGGTCTTGGCGCCAACGTGCTGCGCCGCCGCAGCTGAATCACGCCACTCTCTTCCGCCGAAAGGCCAGTTACGGCTCCTTATGACTTCACCGCCCTGGCAAGAGCCGTAACTGGCCTCTCGGTGGGTGGGGGGGCCGGGACGCAAAAACAGCGGGGACCACGAAGGTCCCCGCTGTTGCTCTGCTGAGAACTAGAGCGCGGTTACGCCGGTAGCCTGGGGTCCCTTGGCGCCCTGGCCGATCTCAAACTGAACGCGCTGGTTCTCATCCAGGGTCTTGAACCCGTTGGACTGGATTTCCGAGTAGTGGACGAAAACGTCTCCGTCGGAATCATCCGGGGTAATGAAGCCAAAACCCTTTTCCGCGTTAAACCATTTGACGGTTCCCTGTGCCATTTGCCTATCTCCTTTAGTGCTGAAACTGTACCGGCACACTTCGTGCCTGTGGTTGTTACCGAAGCGGGAAGTCCAGGTTCCCTGCCGGTAAGGCAGTTCCTACAGGAGCAACACGCTCGCAACCGTCTTGCGAGCATGAAAAACACCTACACAAAGACTGGTTATAGCGTTACATACCACTAAAGAGCCGTCAACGGATTCGAAGGAAAATTTTCGCAGATTACCCGCTGCTTGTTTTGCACGCTTAAAGGGTATGGATAACGTACCGGTTAACTGCAGGGAAAAGGTTAGAACAGGCGCGACTCGACATCGTCGACGCCGCGCATTTCGTCATAGTCCAGGGTTAGGCAATCGATGCCCCGGTCCGCTGCGAGGACCCTGGCCTGAGGTTTGATCTGCTGGGCGGCAAACACGCCGCGCACCGGCGCCAGCAGGGGATCGCGGTTCAGCAGTTCCAGGTACCGGGTGAGCTGCTCGACCCCGTCAATGTCGCCGCGGCGCTTGAGTTCCACTGCCACGGTGCTGCCGTCGGCGTCGCGGGCAAGGATGTCCACCGGGCCAATGGCGGTCATGTATTCGCGCCGGATCAGCGTGTAGCCCTCACCCAGCTTGGTGATCTGTTCCGCCAGGAGCCGCTGGAGGTCCGCCTCCACCCCGTCCTTGATCAGTCCGGGATCGGTGCCGAGCTCGTGGGCAACGTCTGAGATGTGCTCGTAGACACTGATCACCAGCTTGTCATCCGTCTTGGCGCTCTGGACGTTCCAGACCTCCACCACTCCCGCCTCGGCGTCGTCCTCGGCCGGCCCGGTAATTCGGAGCGTGGCAGGCGGACTCATCCAGTTCAGCGGCTTATAGGAACCTCCGTCCGAATGGATCAGCACGGAACCGTCCGCCTTGACCATCAGCAGACGGGTAGCAAGGGGCAGATGGGCACGGAGGCGGCCGACGTAGTCAACGGAGCAGCGGGCTATCACTAAACGCACAGTTGCACTTTACCGGTTCGGCTGCGGCAAGATGGTTTCATGCCCCGCTCCAACCGTCCCCGCCGGCAGCTGCCGGCCTCCAGCACCGCAGCAGGGCGCAACGCCCGCCGCAAGTGGGCCGCGCCGGTTCCGGAGATTGATTTGGAGCGTTCCCGGGCCGGGCTGCCGCAGCATGAGTCGGCGTCCGACGGCGAATGGTCGGTTCGCCGTATCACGGCCCGAAACGCGGCCAAGGACTACCGCTGCCCGGGCTGCGGGCAGGTGATTCCGCCCGGGACCGAGCATCTGGTGGTCTGGCAGGAAGACTCCCTTTTTGGCCGGCAAAGCGCAGTCGAGGACCGGCGCCACTGGCATGCCCGGTGCTGGCGTACGCGTCCCGGATCAGTTCCCCGCCGCTAGCCCTGGCTGGACCGGCTAGAGCCGGTCCTGGCGGGCGATGACGACTTCCTTCATCAGCAGCAGCACGGCAGCGGCCGTCGGAATGGCTATCAGCGCCCCGAGGACACCCAGCAGCGTGCCGCCGGCGATCACGGCAATAACCGCGACGGCGCCCGGCACCGCAACCGCCCGCTGCATCACGCGCGGTGACACGAAGTATGCCTCGAACTGGAGATAGGCCATGTAGAGGATGGCAAAGACCACCGCCGTCTGCCAGCTCGACGTCAGCGCAATGAGGGAAACGAGCACCAGGGCGATCGGCGGGCCGACCAGCGGAATGAATGCCAGGAGTGCCACCACGAAGGCCAGCAGTACGGAGAAGGGAACGCCGGTGATGGTCATGATGATGAAGGCGTAGAGCGCGTCGAGCAGAGCAACGAACCCCTGGCCGATCACGTAGTTGCCAACGCTGCCGGTGATTTCCTCCGAGAGTGCTTCCACCCGCCGGCGACGGCTGCGCGGAGCCAGCCGGTAGGCCCATTTCTTCATGGACGGCAGGGAGGCAAGGAAGTAGAGCGTCAGTACCAGGATGATCAGGGCGCCGAACAGTCCATTGGCAATAACGGTGCCCACGCTGAGCACGCCGCCGAAAATCCCGCCCACTGCGTCGGCGTTGGAGAAGAACTTCTGCACCTCTTCGTCCACGCGTTCGCGGATCTTGAACTGGGCCTCGATCGTCACGAAGAAATCGGAAGAGAGGAACCGGTCCACATAGCTTGGTGCATTGTTGACGACTTCAGTGGTCTGGCTGACGATCGTCGGAATCAGGGTGGCAAAGAAGGCTGTGACGGCACCGGCAAGGACCACCACCACGATGGCGATACCGGCCGGACGGGGGACCCCGCGGGCACTGAGCCAGCGAACCACCGGATCCAGACCGAGGGCAATAAACAGTGCAGCGCCGATCCAAACCAGCAGTTCACCGACGTTGGTGATGATGAAGAACAGCAGCAGGGCGAATCCAACACCCACGGTGAACATGAAACCGAAACGGATCGGGTGCTTGTCCGGGCCGGCGCCCGATGAAAGCGGCGGGGGAGTGCCGCCAAACCGGCGTCGTTCATCAGAGAGCTTTGCGTCCGGATCAACCTCGGGCTCGGGCAGGACCTCAGGGTCCTGCTCCTCGGGCGGGAAATCGAACTGCGGGCGCGGGCGGGCCCCGGGAATGCGGGAGAACAGGCGCCAGGCGCGTGAGCCGGCCGAGGACAGGCGCTCACGGCGGGTGGGTTCCGGGCCGGGAGCGGGGAGTGGTTCGTCGACGGGAAGGTCCCGGTCCTCGCTCATCTGCCCTGCTCTCCCTCGGTGCCTGCACTGGTGCGCGGGGTGTACCGTGCCGCGTCAGATTATCAGCCGAACACCGGACGCGCGGGTAGGCCCGCTGCACGCGGCGGTTGACGGTCCGGGCGCCGAAATGTGCTCTTGCTAAGCCTTTCGTTACCATAGGGTTATAAAGCAACCCGCCAACCACGATGACATAGGGGCATCAGTCCCGTTCCCGCTGCCTACAGGCGCGCGGAGGACCGTGACCAACGATAGGTAAGCTGTGCGAAACAAAATTGCAGTTCCGCTCATAGTGCTCGGAATCCTGATGATGCTCGTCGGGATTGGCCAGCGCACTATTTGGGCGCCGCCCCAGACCGTAACGGCTCAGGCACCGGAGGCCTCCGGCGCCGCACCCGTGACCGTCCTTGAGTCCGATCTCCTGGCCTCCCGCCCGGACGGCGCGGAGATCACGGTGCGGTCCGACGACGGCGTCTTCCTGGCCGTGGGGCGTTCGGCCGACGTCGACGCGTGGGTGGACGGCGCTGCAGTGACCCGGATCGGCGCCGGCGCCGACGATTCACTGAGCGCCGAAACCAGCGAAGGCGACGCGAGCGTGCCCAGCCCCGCCGGATCCGATCTCTGGGTCAGCGAGGAATCAGTGGACGGCGAGCTTTCCTACACCTGGACTGAGCCGGCTCCGGGGGACTGGTCAGTACTGATCGCCTCTGACGGAACCGCGCCTGCACCCACCGACATCACTGTCAGCTGGCCGAATGACCAGGGCACGCCGTTTGCAGTTCCCCTGATCATCGCGGGTGCGCTGGCAGCCGTGCTTGGTCTTGCACTGGCTTTCCTGTCCCGCGGACGGAAACCGACTCCGCCGGCGCCCGGCAGCCGGCGCGCGGTGCGCGACTCCGATACCGCCGCCCAGCGCATAGTCGCCCGCAGCGGACAGAAATCGCAGTCCTCGTCGTCAACGGCACAGCGGACGGCAGCCGGGCTCACGGCCGCCGCGCTTGCCGGCAGCCTGGCGGTGGGCCTGATACCCGGGGCAGCAACCGCCGCCGATGCCCCGGCCCAGGAAGAGAACCACCCGGTTGTCCTGGACGGGCAGCTGTCCCGGATTCTCAGTTCCGTGGCCGGAACGGTGCAGGAGGCCGACGCCGCCAAGGACGCCTCGCTGCTGCGCGAGCGCACGGCGTCGACTGCCCTGGAGCTGCGGAAGGCCAACTACGCCACGGCTTCGAAAGTTCCGGATACGAAGGCCCCGGCAGCAGTGGCGGCCTCACCGGTGCTTACCGACCTTGTGTCCAGCGACACCTCGTTCCCGCGCACGGTAGTAGCCGTGACGCAGGGCGGTGACAACACCGTTCCGCAGGCGCTGGTACTGGTGCAGGCCTCGGCCCGGGAAAACTACAAGCTGGTCTCTGCCATCCAGATGCTGCCCGGAACAACGTTCCCGCAGCCGCCCGCGGACGGCAGCGGAGTGGAAACCGTCGCCGCCGACTCCGGTGAGGACCTGGCCATGGCCCCGCAGGAAGCTGTGGATGCCCTTGCCGACGCGCTGACCAAGCCGGACGGCGGAAACAAGGCGACCTTCGCGCCGAACAGCTTCGCTGAGGCCGTCACCACGTTCCAGGCCGAGGTGACCGCCAACCCGGCAAACGAGTTCGCCACCATCACCTTCAGCCACACCGCGGTGCCGTCCGACACCCGGGCGCTGCGGACCGCCGACGGCGGTGCGATCGTGTTCGGGTACATGGCCCACAGCTACTCCAGCGTCCCGCGCGAAGCAGGGGACTCGATCAACCTAGAGGGAACCATCTACGAGACCCTCACGGGCGAGAAGAACACCGAGGACGGCATCGACGTGGCGTACGGCGAAGCCGTGATGATCTACGTTCCGCCGGCCGACGCAGAGGAGCAGGTAGAGGTCATCGGAGCCGCGCAGCAGCTGCTCTCCGCCACCCTCAAGTAACCCGCCCGCACTGAGGCAGCACTGAAAAGACGGCGGCGCCGCGGCATCAGATGCCTGCGGCGCCGCTTCGCTGTCCACGGACACTTGCCCGGGAGAGCGGAAGCCGTATTAGGGTTGAAGCCATGAGCACACCGAACCACCGCCCTGCGCCCGCTCCGTCCATGAACCTTCGGGGAGCGGTGGACCTCTCCGCACTCAAAAACCGGGCGAGCGCCCCGCCTCCCGCTGCGGCCGGCGGACCAGGGGAGGGGCCCTCCTCCTATGTGGTGGAGGTGTCAGAACAGACCTTTCCCCAGGTGGTGCAGCTTTCAGCCACGGTGCCCGTGATCGTAAACCTCTACTCCCCGCGGAGTCCTGAATCGGCAGAGGTTACCGCCGTGCTGGAACAGGAGGCGGCAGACCGGCAGGGACGGCTGCTGCTGGCCAACGTCGACGTCGACGCCCACCCGCAGATAGCGCAGGCGTTCCAGGCCGTTGCGGTGCCAACCGTCGCCGCAGTCGTCAAAGGCCAGCCGGTGCCGCTGCTGGACCGCCCGGCTCCGGCCGAGCAGATCCGTGCCCTGATCACCGAGCTGATGCAGGTGGCCGAGGCGAACGGTGTCAGCGGTTCACTTGGCGAGGCAGGCCCCGCGGCGGAGGAGGAAGCGCCGCTTCCGCCGCTGCACCAGGAAGCGTATGACGCAATAGTGGCCGGGGACTACGACGGCGCGGCTGCCGCCTACCGCAAGGCCCTGGCGGAACAGCCCGCGGATGCGGACGCCAAGGCCGGCCTCGCCCAGGTTGAGCTGATGCAGCGGCTTAAGGACGCGGACGCTGAGGCGCTGCGCACCGCGGCTGCGGAAAAGCCCGACGACGTCGATGCCCAGCTTGCGGTAGCGGACCTTGATGTTTCCGGAGGCCACGTCGAAGACGCGTTCAACCGGCTGGTCAGGCTCATTTCCCGCAGCAGCGGGGATGACCGCGAGCGTGTCCGCCTGCGTTTGCTGGACCTCTTCGAAATTGCCGGGCCGTCAGATCCGAGGGTGACCAAGGCCCGCTCCGCCCTGGCCCGGGCTCTGTTCTAAAGTTCCTAGTCCGGGCGGCGGGGTGCGGGCACCGTTTCCCGAAGCGGATTTCCTTCGTAAGGCGGAGGTCTGTGAAGGCGCCGCTTGCTAGGTTTTTGGTATGAACCGAATTCCTGATCCTGCCGCCGCGCCCGGCGGAGAACCGCAGAACGTCCAGCCGGCCCCGGACGGATCAAGCCAGCCGGCACCTGCTTTGGCCATCCGCGGGCTGGCCAAGCGGTTCGGCGAGAAGATTGCCGTCAACGGCATCGACCTTGACGTGCCGGCAGGGTCCTTCTACGGTCTCGTTGGCCCCAACGGCGCGGGCAAGACCACGGCGCTCTCCATGGCCACCGGACTCATGCGCCCGGACTACGGCAAGGTATGGGTACACGGCGTTGACGTCTGGGAGAAGCCGCTCGAAGCCAAGCGGCTGATGGGCGTATTGCCGGACGGTGTGCGGCTCTTTGACCGGCTGACCGGCGAACAGCTTGTCACGTACGCCGGCCTGCTGCGCGGCATGGACCGGGAAACCGTGGCCGAACGGACCGCAGACCTGCTCAAGGCCCTGGATCTGGCAGCCGACGCCGGCACTTTGGTGGTGGACTACTCCGCCGGCATGACCAAAAAAATCGCCCTGGCGTCCGCGCTGATCCACGCCCCGCGGCTGCTGGTCCTCGACGAGCCGTTCGAAGCGGTGGATCCCGTGTCCGCAGCCAACATCCGGGACATCCTGGCGGACTACGTCTCCTCGGGCGGTACCGTGATCGTCTCCAGCCACGTGATGGACCTGGTGCAGCGCATGTGCGACCACGTTGCCGTGGTGGCCGCCGGCAACGTCCTGGCAGCCGGAACCGTGGACGAAGTCCGCGGCGGGCAGAGCCTTGAAGACACCTTCGTGAGCCTGGTGGGCGGACGCAGCACCTCGGAGGGCCTCTCATGGTTGCGCACCTCCTAAAGCTCAAGCTGATCCTGCTGCGTAACTCGCTCAAGCGCAGTCCGTGGCAGATCGTCGGCATCGCCTTCGGCGCGCTCTACGGCCTCGGCATCCTCGGGCTCATGCTTGCCGGGCTCTTCTTCCTCACCCTCAACGATCCCGAGCTTGCGCGGACCCTGGTGGTCCTCGGCGGTTCCGCTGCGGTCCTGGGCTGGGCAGTGATCCCGGTGGTGGCCACCGGCGTCGATATGACGCTGGACCCGGCCCGCTTCGTGACCTTTGCGATTCCCATGCGCCAGATGATCCTGGGCCTGGCGCTTGCTTCCCTCATCGGCATCCCCGGCATCATCACCCTGGGCGCCGCGCTGATCCAGGCCGTGGCCTGGTGGCAGCATCCCGCCGCCGTCGTTGCCGGCATTCCGGCTGCACTGGTAGCCGTCCTGACCTGCGTGGTCATCGCCCGGCTCGGGGTGGCGGCCACGACGTCGCTGGCCTCCAGCCGCCGCTTCAAGGACGTTTCGGGACTCGTGCTGATCATTCCGCTGATGTTCATCGGCCCGGTCATCGGCTTCACCGCCACCGCCATCACCATTGAGGGAGATTTCCTCGCCCGGCTGGCCGGCATTCTGGCCTGGACGCCGCTGGGCGCAGCCTGGGCGGTCCCGGGCGACGTCGCACTTGGCAGCGCCGGCACGGGCATGCTCCGCCTGGTCATCTCCGTCCTGTTCCTGGCCCTGATCTCATGGGCCTGGAAAGCGCTGCTGGCCAGGGCCCTCGTCACCCCCGCCCATAACGCCACCGCGAGCCGCAGCGCCGGCAAACTCGGCTTCTTTGCCCGCTTCCCGGCCACGCCCACGGGTGCCGTAGCGGCCAGGGCGCTCACGTACTGGGTCCGCGACCCGCGCTACAGTGCCTCGCTGATCATCGTTCCGGTGCTCGCCGTCGTCCTGATCTTTGCGGTGCAGACCGAGGGGCTGCCACCGGTAGTCCTGGGCATCGGCCCGCTGGTGGCTTTCCTGCTCGCCTTCGGCATCTCGGCGGACATCTCCTACGACAACACCGCGTTTGCCCTGCATCTCTCAACGGGAGTTACCGGGACCGCAGACCGGGCCGGGCGCGCGCTTGCCTGTGCCGTATTTGCCCTGCCGGCAACGCTTGCCGCAGCCATCGTCCCGCCGGTCGTCCTGGGCAGGCCGGAGGACATACCTGTGCTGCTCGGACTCTGCCTTGGGCTGCTGCTGAGCGGGCTGGGACTCTCCAGTGTCTTCTCCGCCCGGTACACCTACAACGTGCCGCTGCCGGGGGAGAACGCCTTCAAGACGCCTCCCGGTTCGACAGGACGGACCATGCTGGTCCAGTTCCTGTGGATGGCCATGCAGTTCGTGATCACCATCCCGCTGCTCGTTCCCGCGGCGCTGTACGTCTTCGGGCTGGGAAGTGTCTGGGGCTGGGTGAGCCTGGCCGTGGGCGTGGTCTACGGATCCGCGGCAATGGCGGCAGGCATTCGGATAGGCGGGCGCTGGCTGGATAGGCGCGGTCCCGAGGTCCTGCAGGCAGTATCCGTGAACAAGTAGGAGCCGGGCTTCCCGATGCTCCGGGTACTAAGATGGGGACATGACTCTGCCTCCTGATCCCTTCGAATCCGACCCCATGCGCCGGGCTGACAGCGGTTCCTCCACCGCAGTCATCGAGCGCGAAGAGCAGCGCGAGCTGGTTGAGCCGGGCGACGCCGAGCGTTTCTCGCACTACGTCCGCAAGGAAAAGATCATGGAATCGGCCCTGTCGGGGGAGCCGGTGATTGCCCTGTGCGGCAAGGTCTGGACTCCGGGCCGGGACCCCAAGAAGTTCCCGGTCTGCCCCGCCTGCAAGGAGATCTACGAAGGGCTGCGCCCGGGCAAGGATGACGGCGGAAAGAAGTAGCTCCGCCCTGCCCCAGCCCCTCGTCGCCGTCGCACACCAGACGGCAGTAAAGTCCTGATGCCCCTATGAGTGAGCCCCTGCCCGCGGACAGGCCTGACGGTGCAATGTCCGCTGCCTTCCGGCCGCTGACCCTCGGCGTCGTAGCGATTGTCACCTGTGTGGCTTTCGAGGCCATGGCGGTCACGACGGCGATGCCGGTGATTGGAGACGACCTGGGGGCCGGCGCGGGGTACGGACTTGCCTTCTCGATGTTCCTGACGGCGTCGCTGCTTGGCTCCGTGGTGGCCGGTTCGCGCTGCGACGCCGAGGGACCCCGCCGTCCGCTGCTGACCGGCATGGCCCTGCTGATTGCGGGACTGGTGCTGTCGGCCGCCGCGGGGGAGTTCTGGCTGGTCACCGCCGGCCGGGCAGTCTCCGGACTGGGCAGCGGCGCCATGGTGGTTGCGCTGTACGTGATCATCGGCCAGGTGTATCCCTCGAGGCTGCAGCCCGTGGTTTTTGGGTGGGTTGCGACGGCCTGGATCCTGCCGTCGATGGTGGGGCCGCTGGCAGCCGGGCTGCTGGCGCAGTACGCGAGCTGGCGGTGGGTCTTCGCCGTCGCCATTCCGATCGTGGTGGTTGCCGCCGCACTCGTGTGGCCGCGGGTACGGCATCTCGGTGCCCCGGAGAATCCCGAGCTTGACCCTGCGCTGGGCCGGCGCCGTGCGGTGTGGGGTATGTTCCTGGCCGGCGGCGTATTCGCCGCTCAGTGGGCCGCCAACGAAGCCGCCGCCCGGGGATCGGCTCTTCTGGGCCTGCTGGCAGCCGCCGGCGTGCTGGCTGCCGCGGCGGCGCTTGCCGTGCTGCTGCCCCGGGGCACTCTCTGGCTGCGGCGCGGCCTGCCCTCAGTCGTAGCGACACGCGGACTGATCAACGCCGCGTTCGTTTCCGCCGAGGCCTTTATGCCCGTCATGCTGCTGGCCGTTTACGGGGTGAGCCCGGCCACGGCCGGAATCGCGCTGACCGCGGGCGCGGTAGGCTGGGCCATTGGATCCTTCGTGCAGGCACGGGTCCCGGGGCCACGGCGATACCTGCTTTTGGCCGGAGGTTCGGGACTGCTGGCACTCTCGATTGGCGGCACCGGTCTGCTGGCAGGAGCGCAGGCCCCGTTCTGGCTCCTGGTGGCCGTCTGGTCGCTGGCCGGAGTGGCCATGGGTGCGGCGCTTTCCAGTACTTCGGTCCTGGTGCTGGACGCGTCCTCGGCAGCTGACCGGGGGAGGAATTCCGCATCGCTCCAGCTCTCCGACCAGGTGGGCGCCGTAGCAGGCACCGCGTTGGGCGGGGTGCTGCTGGCGGTCCTGGTGCAGCAGCCGGTGGGCCGGGAACCCGGATATTCCCTGATGTGGCTGGTCCTGGCGGTGTTCGCCGTGATTGGAACGGCAGCGGGCATCCGCAGTGCAAGTGTTAGACCAAGTACCGGAAAGGTGCATTCCCAAGCGTGAGTCCCGATACCCTGTTCGGCGGCGGACCGGCATTGCCCCCTGCATACCCTGAGCGAGCAGCCTGGGGAACAGCCCCGAAGCTGCGCCAGTGGCAGGCCGAAGCCCTGGAGCGATACTTCGCGAAGAACGACGGCGATTTCCTCGCCGTCGCGACGCCCGGCGCCGGAAAGACCACCTTCGCCCTGCGCGTGGCCACCGAGCTGGTGGACCGGGGGATCATCAACCGAATAACCGTGGTGGCGCCTACGGACCACCTGAAGCGGCAGTGGGCTGATGCTGCCGCCCGCGTCGGCCTCGCGCTGGACCCGAACTTCAAGAACGCCGACGGGAGGCACGGCCACGGTTTCATCGGCGTTGCCGTCACCTACGCCCAGGTTGCCAGCAAGCCGATGCTGCACCGCGCCAAGACCGAGGCGGCACGCACCCTGGTGATCCTGGACGAGATCCACCACGGCGGTGATGCCCTGTCCTGGGGCGACGGCATCCGGGAGGCCTTTGAACCGGCTGCGAAGCGCCTGGCCTTGACCGGTACTCCGTTCCGCTCGGATACGGCGCCTATTCCCTTCGTGGACTACATCGAGGACGGCGCCGGAATCCGGCGTTCCAAAGCTGACTACACCTACGGCTACGGCCAGGCCCTAAAGGACCACGTTGTCCGTCCGGTGATCTTCATGGCCTATTCCGGCCAGATGCGCTGGCGCAACAGTGCCGGGGAGGAAATGGCTGCGTCGCTTGGCGAGGCCGCTGTTACCAAGGACATCACGGCGCATGCCTGGCGCACCGCACTGAACCCGACGGGCGAGTGGATCCCGGCCGTCCTGGCGGCGGCCGACCGCCGGCTGAGCGAGGTCCGCCGTACCGTGCCCGACGCCGGCGGCCTGGTGATTGCCACCGACCACGAGGACGCACGGGCCTACGCCGGCCAGCTGAAGAGAATCACCGGGGAGTCACCCACGGTGATTCTTTCGGACGACGCGAAGGCGTCGGAAAAGATCGACGACTTCTCCTCCGGAACCTCGCGGTGGATGGTGGCCGTGCGCATGGTGTCCGAAGGCGTCGACGTGCCCCGTCTCGCCGTCGGCGTCTATGCGACCTCCACCGCGACGCCGCTGTTCTTCGCCCAGGCCGTGGGACGCTTCGTGCGTGCCCGCAAACGCGGCGAAACGGCTTCGGTGTTCCTGCCCTCCGTGCCGCACCTGATGATCCTGGCCAATGAGATGGAAGTTGAGCGCGACCACGCCCTGGACCGGCCCGAGAACCATGCGGAGGAAGAAGGCTTCGGCCTCGACGACTCCCTGATGGAAGCTGCGAACCGGGAGGAGAAGGCCTCCGGCGAGCTGCAGAAGCAGAAGTTCGAAGCGCTTGAGTCGCAGGCGTCCTTTGACCGGGTGCTTTTCGACGGCGGCGAGTTTGGCACCGGCGGCGAGCTGGGCAGCGAGGACGAGCAGGACTTCCTGGGCATCCCCGGGCTGCTGGACCCGGACCAGGTGACCATGCTGCTCCGCCAGCGTCAGCAGGAGCAGCTTTCCCGCCGCGGCCGGAAGAAGCCGGAGGAAGTGGTGCCGGACCAGCTGCCGTCAGTTGCCGACCACCGGCACCTGACCGAGCTGCGTGCCCAACTGGCCAAGAACGTCTCCGCCTGGTCCGCGCGGTCAGGCATGCCGCACGGCGTGGTGCATTCGGAACTGCGCCGGATCTGCGGCGGACCGGCCGTGGCCCAGGCCAACGAGGAGCAGCTGGAGAAGCGGCTTGCCAAGCTCCAGGACTGGTTTATCGGCCGCAAGTAGTCCGCCCCTTCATCGAGATGACAGAAACTGCCCGTATCGGAGCCGATACGGGCAGTTTCTGTCATATCGATGGGGTTAGAGGTCCAGCAGCTCGACGCCGGCGTCCTCCAGCTCGTCCAGGGCGGCGCGAACGTCGACCCGGTCCAGGCCGCGGCACAGCTCAGGGATGACGGCAGTGTTGTAACCGGCCGCGATGGCGTCCAGCGCAGTTGCCTTGACGCAGTAGTCGGTGGCCAGGCCCACGATCACAACCTCGTCCACGCCGTTGTCCCGCAGCCAGTCGTCAAGGCTGACGGCGTCCTCGTCCGGCGCCGGCTCGGCGTCGGGGTCGCCTAGGGGCACTTCGACGTCCGGAGCCAGCAGCCCCTCGAAGCCGGAGTAAGCGGCCTCGTACTGTCCTTTGCGGAAGTAGGCGTCGATGAACTCCGTGTCCAGATCCTGGTTCAGCGCCGCCCCGTGAGTGCCGGCCACGCAGTGCACCGGCCACGAATCACGGAAGTTGGGGTTGTCGGAGAAGTGGCTGCCCGGTTCAATGTGCCAGTCCTGGGTGGCGACGACGGCCGCGTATCTGTCCCGGGACGTTTCGATGTAGTCGCTGATTTCCGCCGCGGCATCGGTTCCGCCGGGCACGGCCAGGGAGCCGCCTTCGCAGAAATCGTTCTGGACGTCAACCACAATCAGTGCACGTGTCATCGGGTTTCCTCCTCGAATTCGGTGGGGATCACGGGTTCTCCGCGTTGCAGGCGGTAAGCCGCCGCCGGCAGCTCAAGCAGCGAAGCTTCATGGCGGGCACGGGCGCGGTCTACGGCGTCCGGTCCGGTCCAGCCGGGCTGCACGGCGCCGTCAGCGACGAAGGTCTCGAGCAGCTCGCGGTCATTGCCGTCGCTGAGCGGGAGGGCGCCAACGCCCACAACTTCGGTCACGGCGCGGCCCCGCTCGTTGATCCGGCGCAGCGCGTACTTGTGTCCGCCCTGGGACGCCTTGTTCTTGGCGGCCTTGGCCACGGAAACAAAGTTTCCGTCCGTACCTTCCCGGCTGACGAGCTTGTAGACCAGCCCGGCAGTGGGGGCTCCGGAGCCGGTCACCAGGGAGGTACCCACGCCGTAGGCATCCACCGGTGCGGAACCCAGTGCGGCGATGGCGTACTCATCCAGGTCGGAGGTCACCATGATCCGGGTGGACGTGTTGCCCAGGTCATCGAGCAGCTCGCGGACCCACTGGGCCTGGGCCACCAGGTCACCGGAGTCGAGCCGGACGCCGCCCAGCTCCCGGCCCGCGACGGCGACGGCGTTGCGGACCCCCTGTTCGACGTCGTACGTGTCCACGAGCAGTGAGGTGTTGACTCCCAGCGCCGCGGTCTGCGCGGTGAAGGCGTCCACCTCCGAATCGTGCAGGAGGGTGAAGGAATGCGCCGCGGTTCCCACCGTCTTGATGCCGTACCGGAGCCCGGCTTCCAGGTTGGAGGTGCTGTCGAAGCCGGCAATGACCGCGGCGCGCGCCGCAGCCACGGCTGCTTCCTCATGGGTGCGGCGGGATCCCATTTCGATGCAGGGGCGCCCGCCGGCGGCACTGGTCATCCGCGAGGCGGCTGATGCGATGGCGCAGTCGTGGTTCAGCACCGAGAGGATCAGCGTCTCCAGGATGCAGGCCTCACCAAAACTCGACTCGACCTGCAGGATGGGGGAGCCGGGGAAATAGACGTCGCCCTCGGCATAACCGGTGATGGTGCCGGAGAAACGGAAGTCAGCGAGCCAGTCCAGCGTCCGGTCGTCAACGACGCCGTTGGCGGCCAGGAAGTTCAGCTGCGGTTCCTCGAACCGGAAGTTCTCCAGGGCCTCGAGCAGGCGTCCGGTTCCGGCGACGATGCCGTAGCGCCTGCCGTCGGGAAGTTTGCGGGCAAAGGCCTCGAACACTGAGCGACGTTCGGCCGTGCCTGAGTGCAGGGCGGCCTGCAGCATGGTCAGTTCGTAGTGGTCGGTGTACAGGGCAGCATTTGGCTGCTGCCACGCGGTGGTAGCGTTCACATCCAAAACTCTAACCCGCCGCCCCCGGCCCGCGCCGCACCCGGCGGCAGCGGAGCGCTGGCCGTATGACGCGTTGCCCAAACTACAATTGGCAGCATGAGCGTTGCCACCCTCCCGGACGCCGGGACCCAGACAGACTTCCTGGCCAGTGAGGAAACAGCCGCCGATGTGCCCTGGGTAGTGATTGTCTGGAATGACCCAGTGAACCTGATGAGCTACGTCAGCTACGTCTTCCAGAGCTACTTCGGCTACTCCGAGTCCAAGGCGAACCAGTTGATGATGCAGGTCCACAACGACGGCAAATCGGTGGTGGCCACCGGTCCGCGCGAGGAAGCCGAGCGGCACACCCTCGCCATGCACTCCTACGGTCTCTGGGCTACGTTCCAGAAAGCCGACCAGGCCTAAGCACGGCCGAACACCACAGGAAAGGTCCTTCTTGGCTACCGGATTCAAGCTCACCCGCAAAGGCATCACCGCCCAGCTGGAGCCGGGCGAACGCTCGCTGCTGCGCGGGCTGTTCGCCGACATCGTCACCATGCTCGAACCTCCCACCCCTGCGCCGGAAGATCCGCTGGCAGCCATGGTCGGCCTGGACACCAGCGCCGAGGCACCCGAAGATCCTGCACTGCTGCGGCTGCTGCCGAATGCCGTGGCAGGGAACGACGACGACGCCCTGGAGTTCCGGCGGCTCACCGAACGCTCCCTGCGTGAAGCAAAGACCGGATCCCTGCGGGCAGCGTCACTGGCGTTGGAGTCCAGCCCGCTGCACCTGGACCACGAGCAGGCCAGGCACTTCGCCCAGGCACTGAATGACGTACGGCTTGTCCTGGGCTCCAGGCTCGGCCTGAAGACGGACAAGGATGCCGAAGCGCTGCATGAGATCACCGGGCCGGGTGATGCGCAGGACGTGGACCAGTACCTTGCGCTCATCTACAACTTCGTCACCTGGCTGCAGGAAACCCTGATGAAGGCGCTGCTGGACGGCCTCCCGCGGCGCTGAACGGCGGGCCCGGCCCGCCGTTTCTGTGACTAAGACCACTGGCGGTGCAGTGCATGCCGGGGTGTCCGGGGACTATTGTCGATACATCATGAGCTCTGACCATCCGGGTACTTCACTGCTGAAGGACGACCTGCCGAAGACAACCGACGCACCGATTGGAATATTCGATTCCGGAGTCGGGGGCCTCACCGTTGCCCGCGCCGTGATTGACCAGCTGCCGAACGAATCGATTCTCTACGTCGGAGACACGGCCCACGGCCCCTACGGGCCCTTGCCGATCGCCGATGTGAGGGCGTATGCCCTGGGAGTCATGGATGAACTGGTGGACGCCGGCGTCAAGCTCCTGGTGATCGCGTGCAACTCGGCGTCAGCCGCGGTGCTGCGGGATGCCAGGGAACGGTATACCGGCCGCTACGGCATTCCCGTCGTGGAAGTTATCCAGCCTGCCGTCCGCCGTGCAGTGGCCGCCACGCGCTCCGGGCGCATCGGTGTGATCGGCACGGCCGCCACGGTGAGTTCCCGCGCCTATGACGACACATTCGCCGCCGCCCCGCACCTGAGCGTCTCCTCGGTGGCCTGCCCTGCGTTCGTCGAGTATGTGGAAGCCGGGGTTACTGCCGGCAAGGAAGTGCTGGACGCCGCCGTTGGCTACCTCACGCCGCTGAAGCAGCGCGGTGTGGACACCCTGGTACTGGGCTGCACGCACTATCCGCTGCTGACCGGGGTGATCTCCTATGTCATGGGCGAGGACGTCACGCTCGTTTCAAGCGCCGAAGAAACCGCCAAGGACGTGTACAGGGCCCTGATAACCCACGGTCTGGCCCGCACTGCAGGCACTGCGCCCAAGCACCGGTTCGTGGCCACCGGGGACGCTGACTCGTTTGAACTGCTGGCCCGGCGCTTCCTCGGTCCCGAGGTCCTCCGGGTGGAGCATGCGGACTCCGTGGCCGCACGGTATCCAACCGGTGTCCTGGCCCGGATCACGCCCGAAATGATTGCCGCGGCACGCGCCTCGGCCGGACTGCCGGCCGCGGACGCTGCCCTGGGGAACGGTGCCCGATGAAACTGACGATCGTGGGGTGCTCCGGGTCCTTCCCCGGACCGGCCTCGCCTGCCTCCTGCTACCTGGTGACAGCCAATGACGGCGTCCGTGACTGGCGAATCCTGCTTGACCTGGGCAACGGCTCATTGGGGACCCTGCAGCGCTACATGGACCTGAAGGACATCGATGCCGTCCTTATCACGCACCTGCACCCGGACCACTTCATGGACCTGTGCGGACTGCACGTGGCGGTCCACTGGGATCCGGCCGGGTGGGGACGTGACCGGGTCAAGGTCTACGGACCCGCCGCGACCGCGGACCGGATCGCGGTTGCCTATGGGCTGGAACCGGATCCGGGCATGCACGAAGATTTCGAGTTCCTGCAGTGGCAGGCCCGCGAACCCGTCCGGATCGGCCCGCTTACCGTGACTCCGTATCCCGTGGCCCACCCGGCGGAGGAGGCGTACGCGCTGCGCGTCGAAGCAGTGGAGCCCGCAGAGGATGGCAGCCGGCGGGTACGGACGCTGGCCTACTCCGGAGATACCGACTCATGCCCCGGCCTGGTGGAGGCAGCACGGGACACCGACGTCTTCCTGTGCGAAGCCGCCTTCCACGAGGGGCGCGACGACGCCATCGCCGGAGTGCACCTGACCGGCAAGCGTGCCGGTGCGGCGGCAACAGACGCCGGGGCACGCCGGCTGCTGCTCACTCACCTGCCGGTATGGAACGATGCGAACACCGCCGTTGCCGAGGCCCGTGAGACGTACAACGGTGACCTGGCCGTGGCCGTCGCCGGTGTCTCCTACGATGTCGGCACCGACTTCGCGCCGCCGCTGGCCGCGAACGGGAGCGAAGTGCTGGAGCACCCTGCCTCGGGACGGCCGGTCCACGGCCGATAGACTGGCCGCATGACTACAGTTCCGAATTCTTCGCCTGCCCTGCGCGCCGACGGCCGCACCCCCGACCAGCTTCGCACCATCAGCATCACCCGCGGCTGGTCCACCCAGGCCGAAGGATCGGCACTGATCGAATTCGGCAATACCCGGGTGCTGTGCACCGCCTCCCTGACTGCGGGTGTACCGCGCTGGCTGAAAGGGGAAGGCAAGGGCTGGGTCACGGCCGAATATGCCATGCTTCCGCGCGCCACGAACACCCGAAACGACCGCGAGTCGGTGAAGGGCAGGATTGGCGGCCGCACCCATGAGATCTCCCGCCTGATCGGGCGTTCGCTGCGCTCGGTGATCGACACCCGGGCCCTCGGCGAAAACACCGTGGTTTTGGACTGCGACGTCCTGCAGGCCGACGGCGGTACCCGGACGGCCGCGATCACCGGCGCCTACGTGGCACTGGCGGACGCGCTGGCCTGGGCCAAGGAAAACAAGCTGGTGGCACGCAGCGCCAACCCCCTGCTGGACACCGTTGCTGCCGTAAGCGTGGGAATCATCGACGGCGTGCCGATGCTGGACCTGCCCTACGTGGAAGACGTCCGGGCCGAAACTGACATGAACGTGGTGGTCACCGGAAGCGGAAAGTTCGTCGAGGTGCAGGGCACCGCCGAAGGCGCTCCTTTCGACCGTGCCGAGCTGGATGCCCTGCTGGACCTGGCGCTGCTGGGCACCTCCCAGCTTGCCGAGATCCAGCGCGAGACCCTGGCCGCCTCGTGAACGCGCCGGCGCCCCGGCTGGTGCTGGCCACCCGCAACACCGGGAAACTGAACGAACTGCGAGACCTGCTGCGCGGGCGGATCGACGGGCTCGACGTCGATACGCAGGTCATTGACGCCGAAACAGCAGGCGTTCCGGACGTGCCGGAAACCGGGGTCACGTTCGAAGAGAACTCTCTTCTGAAGGCCAGGGCGGTGGCCGAAGCAGCCAAGCTTCCGGCAATCGCGGACGACTCCGGCCTCGCCGTCGACGTCCTGGGCGGGGCGCCCGGCATCTTCTCCGCACGCTGGTCCGGCGTGCACGGCAATGACCAGGCCAACCTGGACCTGCTCCTGGCGCAGCTGGGCGACATTGGCCCCGAGCACCGCGGTGCAGCGTTTATCTGTGCGGCAGCCCTGGCTGTTCCCAACGGAGAGGACGTCGTGGAGCGCGGAGAGCTGCGCGGCACGCTGCTCTCCGAACCCCGGGGAACCGGCGGCTTTGGCTATGATCCAGTGCTGCAGCCGGACGGGGAGACCCGGAGCTGTGCCGAACTCTCGCGCAGCGAGAAGAACGCCATCAGCCACCGCGGACAGGCATTCCGGGCATTGCTTCCGGCCATAGTCCGTGTGCTGGCGGCACCGCCGGCCGGCAGCGGCGCGTGATTTAGCACACGGGGAGCCGCCGCGGATCGCGGCGGCGGCGCCCCGGCGCGGCCGGGTTCGTTCTTGTCCGGCAGGACGGTAGGGCACAATGGGTTGCGATATGAGTATCCTGACCAGCGCCGCCGCAGACCCCGCCAGTTCCACATCGGCCCTGGGAGGGGTAGCCCAGTGGGCCGTGGACATCATGGAAGCCATCGGCGCTCCCGGTGCGGGCCTGGCGATCGCACTTGAAAACCTCTTCCCCCCGCTGCCGAGCGAAGTCATCCTCCCACTGGCTGGATTCGCTGCCAGCCAGGGGAACTTTTCCATCGTCGAGGCACTGATCTGGACCACGCTGGGTTCCGTCCTCGGCGCCTGGGCGCTGTACGGGCTCGGCGCCTGGCTGGGCCGGGACCGCATGCGCGCCATCGTCGAGAAGGTGCCGCTGGTTGATATCGAGGACGTGGACAAGGTCGAGGCCTGGTTCCTGAAGCACGGCTACAAAGCCGTCTTCTTCGGCCGGATGATTCCCATCTTCAGGTCGCTGATCTCAATCCCCGCCGGCATCGAAAAGATGCCCCTGCCCAAGTTCATTGGCCTCACCACCGCCGGCAGCCTGATCTGGAACAGCATCTTCGTGTTCTCGGGTTATTTCCTGGGGGAGAGCTGGCACATCGTGGAGGAATACGCCGGGATTTTCCAGAAGATAGTCATTGCCGCAGTTATTGTGGCGGGCATCTGGTACGTCACGTCCAAAATCCGTTCCTACCGTCGGAGAAAGGCCCAGCGCGCGGCCGAAGAGTCCTGACGTGGGCGTAGATTTCACCGCCATTGATTTTGAAACAGCCAACGGTTTCCGGGGCTCCCCCTGCTCAGTCGGCCTGAGCAAGGTCCGGGACGGACGGATCGTTGAAGAGGCGTCCTGGCTGATGCGCCCGCCTGCCGGTCACGACTTCTTCGACCGGCGCAATATCCGCATCCACGGAATCGAAGCCCACCAGGTGGCAGGAAAGCCGCGGTTCGGGGAGCTGTTCGCGGAGATCGGTGCCTTTATTGGCGATGACCTCCTGGCGGCCCACAACGCAGCCTTCGACCTTGGCGTCATCCGGTCCGCCCTGGAAGTTTCCGGGCTTCCAGTACCGGCGTATGACTATGCCTGCACCGTGGTCCTGTCCCGGCGGACCTATTCGCTGCCCTCACATTCACTGCCGTTCGTAGCGGAGGCAGCCGGCGTTCCGCTGGAGAACCACCACGACGCCACGGCGGACGCCCGGGCGTGCGCTGGAATCCTCATTGATATTGTGGCGCGCTCCGGGGCCGGCAGCCTGGCAGAGTATTTCGCCCTGCAGGGGCTGCGGCCCAACCATGCACCGGCTTACCGGCCCGGAATAGACCCGCTCTCCAAAGCCACCCGGGACGCACTTGAACGGGGAACCGGAACGGCGGCCGCGGCAGCAGCGTCGTCGTTCTTCAGCGGCTGGCCGTCTGAGGGCGTCAATCCGCCGCCCAACCCGGACGCCCGTCCCGGGCACCCGCTTTACGGGCAAACGGTCGTCTTTACCGGGAACCTGGGCATGCCCCGGCAGAGTGCCAAGGAACGGGCGGCAGAACTCGGCGCCCGTACCGCAAGCAACGTCACCCGGTCCACTACCGTCCTGGTGGTCGGCGACGGGTTCGAGGCAGGGGACCTGCGCGGCGGCCGCGTCACGGGCAAGGCACGCCGGGTGCTGGAACTGCACGACCGCGGGCAGAACATCGAGGTGCTCTCCGAAGCGGAGTTCCTGCAGATGATCGGCGGAACCTGGCCGGCCGGCAGCCAGTAGGCTGCGGGCCCGCCGGTTCCGGGCCCGCTAACCGGCCGTAACGCCGATGAAGGCGTCGGCCATTGCCTCCACGGTCTCCCGGGCATCGATGGCCTGCAGCCAGTCCGCAGGGAGCGCCGCGGTCCCGTAGAGGACACCCAGGATGTTTCCCGCCATCGAGGCAGCAGAGTCGCTGGCGCCGTCGTGGTTCACCGCCACTGCGACGGCGCGGCGGAAGTGTTCCTGCGGCGTACCGGCATCCGAGGCGGCCAGGGCCGCGTAGAGGCCGATGGCCAGTGCTTCCTCGGCAACCCAGCCTTCTCCCAGCGCATCCTTCATTCGATCCGGGGCGGAAGCTGCCCTGCCGGCGCGCTCTTCAGCCGCCAGGCGCACGGCGGCAGCGAGGCGTTCGGCCAGCTCGGGCACCCCGGAGGCCAAGGCTCGCTCCACGGCTGCAGCGGCAGCGTCCTCCAGGGCAGCTCCGGAGGGAAGCAGGTCGTGGATCAGCGCGCTGAAGACGGCGGCGCTGTGCAGTGCCGACGGATGCCCGTGGGTCAGGGCAGCGCCGTCGGCGCTGAATTTGTAGACAGTTTCGTCTGAAACGTAGGGGAGCAGACCAAAGGGCGCGGAGCGCATCACTGTGCCGCAGCCCTTGGACCCGGCATTCACGGGCCTCTGCTTTGTGCCCATCTCGCCGGTCAGCAGCCCGGACAGGCAGGCGTTGCCGGGAGCCCGCCGGTGATGGAGCACGTCCTGGGCATCGATCCAGCGGTCCGGCTGGTACGGGGCGTTGGCCGGCAGGGACTCACCCTGCGTCTTAAGCCAGCGGAGGTAGGACAGCCAGAGACACGCCGTCTCATCGGCGCCCACGCCGTCATTGGCCCACTGCAGTACCTCCACCAGCCCGTCAACCGTGTACAGGGTCATCTGGGTGTCATCGGAAACCGGAGCAGGCTTATCCAGCTGGCTGAAGTCCGTGAGGCCGGCGGTACCGAAGCGGGCGCGGATGCCGTCCAGGGAATCGAATTCAACCGCGTATCCGAGGGCATCGCCGAGGGCGCCGCCCAGCAGGCACGCCCGGACCTTGGAGCGGAAAAGTTCAGGATCTGCCTGCGGCAGGGGCACGGAATTGTTCACGAGTCCAGCATAGGTCTCCGCGGCCGGACCCTCCCGTGGCAGAGGGCGAGTGTATGCTCAGTGCGCACCCAGCAGCCTCACAGGAAGCGGTGGAAGGCTGGGGTGTTTGCGCGGCCGCGGCCCTGTCCGGACACTGCGCGCACGGAACCATGTACTTCACCAACTGATAGGAATACCTCCTCCAATGACTGCAGAGCCACATAACCCAGCCGGCGCGGGCGCCGCAGCTGCCGAAGGCACAACCATCACGTCCCTGCGCTCCTACGGGCTCCTGGGCCGCAGCATCGCGGAAGCGGCGGGTTCCTTCCTGCTGGTGCTGGCGGGCTTGGGCGTCGCGTTCTTCAATCCCTCGGGAGGACTGTCTGCTCCGCTGGCCTTCGGGCTGGTCCTGGCGGCCGCCATGGTTGCCTTCGGGTACATCTCAGGCGGGCATTTCCTGCCCACCATCACCGTTGGCTCCGCACTGGCCGGACGCACGTCATGGCGGGCAGTGCTGCCGTACATCGTGGCCCAGCTCGTTGGTGCACTGTTTGCCGCCCTGATCCTCTGGGTCTCCATGACCGGACACCCGCAGATTCCGGAGACGCAGCCGTTCTTTGCCGCCGTTGCGAACGGCTTCGCCGAGAACTCGGCCACGCAGTTCCCGCTGGCCGGCGCACTGCTGACCGAGGTCATCGCGGCCGCACTGCTGACAGCGGTCTTCCTCGGCGCCGGAACACGCCTTTCCAGCGCGGCCAGTGCCTTCGCCGTCGGTGTTACCTACGCCGCGCTCCTGACCTTCCTGGTTCCCATCACCGGCGGTTCCATCAATCCCGCCCGCTCCACGGCCGTGGCAGTCTTCGCCGAACCCTGGGCTATCCAGCAGCTGTGGCTGTTCTGGGTTGCACCGCTGCTGGGCGCGGCCATCACCGGGCTGATTTACCGCAGCCTTGATTTCGCGGTGCCCGCTTCCGCGGTAGTCGTCGAAGACGAGATCGTTGAGGATGAGATTGTTGCAGACGACGAGGAGCTTCCCGCCGAGCCGGCTGCCGAATCAGCAGCTGCCGGCAGTGAGGACGCCGCCCGGACGAAGTCCGACGACGCCGCTGCCCGCGGATTCTTCGAAGCCGACTCTGACGACGCCGCCAAGGAAGACGAAGCGGACGGCAACGGCACAGGCGGACCCCGCTCCTAGCATCGCCGGCGGTATAACCGCACGCACCGCCGCCCGCAGGCGGCACAGCAGACTCCGGCCAGCCCCCGGCCCGAGAATCTGCTGTGTCACCGGCGGGCGGTAGTTTTATTGGTATGCGATTCCTGCACACTTCCGACTGGCACCTGGGCCGTTCCTTCCACGGCGTGGGGATGCTCCAGGCGCAGCACGCCTTCCTGGACCAGCTTCTGGAAACCGTCCGCAGCGAGGAGGTGCACGCCGTCCTCATCTCCGGGGACGTCTATGACCGTGCCCTGCCCGGAGTAGACGTGGTTCGGCTGCTGGATGAAGCGCTCGCAGGGATCACGGCAGCAGGTGCAAAGGTGATCCTCACCAGCGGCAACCATGATTCCGCAGCCCGCCTTGGTTTCGGCGGACGTATTTTTGAGCAGGGCGGAGTGCACCTCAGGACAGGCATCGAAGCGATCACCTCCCCGGTCCTGCTGCGCGAGGGCACGGCCAATGTGGCGGTGTACGGCATTCCCTACCTGGAACCGCGGCTCGCAGCGCCCGAGCTTGGCGCCGATGTTACGCCCAGCCACGCCGGCGTACTGGGCGAGGCCGTTCGAAGAATCCGGCTGGACGTCCAGGAGCGCCGGGAGGCCGGTGAACCGGTCCTGCCGGTAGTCATGGCGCATACCTTCGCGTCAGGAGGCATCACCTCGGACAGCGAACGGGACCTGTCCGTGGGCGGAGTAGGTGCCGTACCGCTGGACCTGTTCACCTCCTTTACCTACACCGCGCTGGGCCACCTGCACGGGCGCCAGGAGCTGGCCCCGAACGTCTGGTACAGCGGTTCCCCTCTGCCGTACTCCTTCTCCGAAGCGCGCCAGGCGAAAGGAGGTCTGCTGGTGGACGTCAGTCCGTTCGGCCTGGCCGGGGTAGCACCCGTACCGTGGATGGCGCCGAAGCGGCTGGCCGTGCTTCGGGGAACGCTTGGGGAACTCCTGGAAGATCCGGCACATGCCCACGCTGAGGACGCCTGGTGCCAGGTCACCCTTACCGATGACATGCGTCCGGCCAAGGCCATGGAGCAGCTCCGGACGCGTTTCCCGGACACGCTGGTGCTTTCCTTCGATCCGGCCTCGGGTCCGCGGGGCGTCAACGAGAGCTACAGCCGGAGGCTGGCCAGGGCCACGGACGATCTTGATGTCTGCTGCGGGTTCCTGGACCATGTGCGCTCACGGGAAGCCTCGGCCGAAGAGCGGGCCGTGTTCGCCGAAGTGCTTCAGAAAGTCAGCGCTGCGGAGGCGGCCAAATGAGGATCCACCGGCTGGAAATGCAGGCGTTTGGTCCGTTCGCCGGCCGTCAGGAAATCGATTTCGATGAACTCGGTGCGCAGGGACTTTTCCTGCTGAACGGACCCACCGGTGCAGGAAAGACGAGTGTGCTGGATGCCGTTTGCTTTGCGCTCTACGGATCGGTCCCGGGCGCACGCCAGGAGGCACGGAAACTCCGCAGCGACCACGCTGCTCCGGGTGTTGCCCCCGAAGTCCTGCTTGATTTCAGCGCCGGGAACCGAAGGTTCAAGGTAATCCGGAGGCCGCAGTGGGAGCGCCCGGCCAAGCGCGCCGGCAGCGCCACCGGAACCGTGACCGAGCAGGCCCGCACCCTGCTCAGCGAACTGGTCCAGGGGGAGTGGGTGCAGAAGACCGCCCGCAATGATGAGGCTGCCACGGAGATCCAGGACCTGCTCGGGATGAGCCGCGAGCAGTTCACCCGTGTGGTGATGCTGCCCCAGGGCGACTTCGCGGCGTTCCTGCGCGCTGATGCGACCTCCCGTGCGGAGCTGCTGCAGAGGCTCTTTGGAACCTGGCGCTATGAGGAGATTGAACAGCAGCTCAAGTCCGAGGCTGAGGCAGCCAGGACGGAGCTGTCACTGGCCCAGGCCGATGCGGAACTCCTCCGCGCCCGGGCACAAAGCGAGGCTGAACGCTGCGCCCGCCTGCTGGGCAGCCGGGCTGCGGGTTCAGCAGCGCCGGCGGTCCCCCCTGCCGCAGAGCAGGAACCGGCTGAGGCCGGTTCAGCATGGATCAGCGCCGTGCGCGCTGCGGTTAGTGACCAGCTCTCGTCCCTGCGGGAGGCCCAGGCGGGAAAGATCACCGGATCCAAAGAGGCCGAGGACTTCCTGCACAGGTTAGAGGCACGCCGTGCGCGGGGACTGGCCAGGCTCCAGCTGGAGGCCGAAGAACGTGAACACGCCGCTCGGCAGGCCGCCGGCCTGCCCAAACGGGCACTGCTTGACTCCCATCTGCGGGCGGAAGGCCTTAAGGGCTACCTGGACGCGCTCACCTCCGCGGAGCACGGGTTCCGGCGCGCGGAAGCTGCAGGACACAGTGCGCTTGCTGCCCTTGGTGCCGCAGCCGCTCCGGCAGGCCTTGGGGACCTTATCCCGGAAGGAACCGCGGCTCAGCCTGCGCCCGGATCGCAGTTGCCGAACGCCGACGCACTGTCGGACCTGGAGGAGCGCACCGGCAAGGAACTGTCGGCGGCCGAGAACGCACTGGCTGATGCTGAACGCGCCGCGGAACTTGCTGCCCTGAAAAAGCGGGAAGCGGCCCGGGAAGCCCAGCTCCGCGGTGAAGCCGCAGGGGCAGAGGACGCCGCTGCCGCGCTCAGGGAAGAACAGGCTTCCCTGCGTGCGGCCCTGCCTGCGCTGCGGACCGGCGCGGCGGAAACGGACGCTGCCCGGCGGCGCATCCAGGAGGCTGCCGGCACGCTGGAGGTGATCCGCAACTATAAAACCTCCCACGCGGCCGCCCTGGAATCAGCGGAGCGCGCGGCGCAGGCCCGCGATCGGTTCCAGGATGCGCGCGGCAGGTGGCAGGACCTGCTGCAGCTGAGGCTGGACCAGGCAGCCGCGGAACTGGCTGCGTCCCTTGAACCGGGCGGGGACTGTCCCGTCTGCGGCAGCACCTCCCACCCTGCCCCGGCGCCCCTGCCGGAGGGCGGGCAGATCGTCTCACGCGAGGAGGAAGCAGAAGCCCGGGCAGCCAGCGGTGCCGCGGAAAAAGAGTGGGAAGCGGCACGTGCCTTGGCCGAGGCGGATGCTTCGGCGGCAGCTGCCCTCCGCGCCCAAGGCGGAGACTCAGATCCGGACGAAGCGCGGCGGGCAGGGGTCAAAGCGGAGGAAGACCTCCGTGCCGCGAAGAAGGCGGCCGCCGGGCTCGGCGAGGCGGAAGACCGGCTCCGGGCCATCGAGGCCGAACTCGGCCAGCTGGAGCAGGCACGCTCCAGCCACCTCCAGGCGGCCGCACAGGCACAGGCGCGTGCCGCTGCTGCTGAGGAAGAATCCGTCGAGCTGAGCCGAAGGGGCCCGGGGGACCTGTCAGACCGGGGGGCATTCGCTGCGCGGCTGGAGCAGCTCGAAAGCGTACGCCGCCTCACCGTCGCCGCCAGGAGCGCACTGCAGGCAGCCCGGCAGGCGGGCGGCTTCCAGGCCGAAGCAGCCCGGACGCTGCAGGACGCGCTGTCGGGGACTCCTTTCCCCGATGCCGGGGCGGTACGCGCAGCACTGCTGCCCGCGGCCGAGGCGGAGGAACTGCGTGCCGAATTCGCGGCACTCGATGCGCAGGCCGCACGCCTGGCCATGCGCCGGGAGGATGAAGAGGCGCTTGCGCAGCTGGACAGTGCGGGAGTACCCGAGCCTATGCCCAATGAGGAGGACGTCGCGGAGGCTGCCGAAGCCGCCGACGCGGCGCGTCAGGCCGTGTCCGACGGAGCGGTGCAAATCGGACTTCTGGAAGGATCGGCAGGTACCCTCGAGGACCTTGCGGGGCGGCTGGCCGGGGCGGAGGCTGAGATGGAACCGCTCCAGGTGCGCTGCAGCCTCCTGACGTCCCTCAGCGATACGGCGCGAGGCAACGGGGAGAACAACTACCGGATGGCGCTAAGCACCTACGTCCTCGCGGCCCGGCTGGAGCAGGTAGCCGCCGCGGCAACGGAGCGGCTCGCGGCAATGACCGGCGGGCGGTATTCCCTGGTGCACGACGACTCAAGGTCCGGAAACCGGAAGGCGGGGCTTGGCCTGCATGTCATTGACGACTGGACGGGTGTGCGCAGGGACACCTCAACTCTCTCCGGCGGAGAGTCCTTCATGGCTTCCCTGGCCCTTGCCCTGGGCCTGGCGGACGTTGTCCAGCAGGAATCCGGCGGGACCAGCATGGAAACCCTCTTCGTGGATGAGGGATTCGGCAGTCTCGACGAGGAAGCCCTGGAACAGGTGATGGACGCGCTGGAAGGGCTGCGCGACGGCGGACGGGTGGTTGGCCTGGTCAGCCACGTCAGCGAGATGAAGCAACGCATCAGCGCGCAGCTGCAGATTAGCCGCGGCCGCAACGGTTCAACCGTGAGTTACCGCACCGTGGATGCGCTGCCGGTCTAACAGGTCCGGCCGGCGCGGATGGACAGTGCCCGGAAGCGGCCGGCCAGCACTTGCCCGGACCGCGCCCGCCCTGTACGCCAGGAGCGAGCATGAGCCGCCGCAGCGATTCCGGCGGGGTAAGATCGGCATGTATTCGGGTCGGGCGCATCGGGAGGAGGGACGATGCGCGCTTTTCGCCTGAACTGAGTACCGCATGAAACCTTTTACGTCTGACGAGCCGTCCGGCCCCGAAAATCCGGCGCCCGCTGCACCGGACCTCACCGTGGGCAAGAACCACGGCTCTCAAACGCCTGGCCCGGAAACCCCTGCCGCAGCGCCGGGGAGAGGCCGCTACGGCCGCATTCTCCAAATCGCAGGGCCCGCGTTCTTCTCCATCGCCTTTCTTGCCCGGCTGCCGCTGGCGATGATCACCATCGGCGGCCTGACACTGGTCACCAGCATCTCGGGTTCCTATGCACAGGGCGGTTTTACCGCTGGAGCCGTGGGAGTGGGATCCGCCCTGGGCGGTCCCGCACTTGGCTACCTTGCGGACCGCATCGGCCAGCGCAAGGTGCTGCTGGCTGCCGCCGTCGCCAATCCGCTCCTTATCATCGCGGTAATACTGACTGCCCTGCAGCTTCCCGACGGCGGTCCGTTCGCTGCCGTCCTTGCCGCAGCCTTTGGCATGGGAGCCACCGGTCCGCAGGTCGGGCCGCTGGCAAGGGTGCGCTGGATGGCACTAACTTCCCGGGACCGGACCGGACGGGAAATGGGTACAGCCCTGTCATACGAGAGCATGGCCGATGAACTGAGCTTCGTACTTGGCCCGGCACTCGTGGGCCTGCTCGCCGCCGCAGTCGCTCCGTGGCTGCCCCTGGCGCTGGCGGCCGTGCTCTCGGCCTCGATGGTCAGTGCCTTCGCCTTCCACCGCTCCGCAGCCGTCGTCGTCCCTGCCCCCAGGCGCGGCAGGGAGAAGATGACGACGCCGAGTGCCCGCCGGGCGCGCGGCAGCACTTCCTGGGGCCTGCTGGCACTGCCGATCCTGGGCATGGTGGCCATGGGCACCTTCTTCGGATCAGCCCAGGCATCCCTGGCCGCCTTTGGCGGAACCTTCGGAGCAGCTGATGCCGCCGGGCTGCTGTACTCGATCATGGGAGTCAGCTCCGCCGCAGCCGCGCTGTCAGTGGCGTTCTGGTCCCAGCGTTTCAGTCAGTCCGCGCGCTGGGTGGCTTCAGCCGCGGCAATGACGGCAGCAGCCCTCCTCTTGCTCGTCCCCTCAGGCATCCCCGGCATGCTTGCTGTTCTTTTCGTCCTGGGCATCCCGGTGGGCCCAACAATGGTGAGCATCTTCGGCATTGGAGCTGAGCTTGCGCCCCGGCACCTGATGGGCACTTTCATGACCCTCCTGGCCAGCGGCACGGTTGCCGGCACGGCAGTTGGATCAGGGCTGGCGGGGCCGCTGGCAGAAGCCTTCGGCCACCCGGCAGCGTTCCTGGTCAGCGCCGGTGCAGCAGCATCACTGCTAATCCTGGGCCTCGCTTCTGCCGTCGCCGTTCGGCGGGCCAAGGACCCAACAGCATAGCCCGGCGCTGCCGCGCAGAAGCGGGTTGCCGGCACGGCGCGGGTAACATTACGCAACCGGTCTCGATTGTGTTTCCAATCACTTATTTTCCTTGACGGGAAGTGACGCATTTCATAGCGTTTACCTGTAGAACTTCTGTTCAACATACGAACATTCCAGCACAAGCAGGTTTTCAGGAATGGCGGGTGAACCGGAGTTCTGGCCCTGCGGCCGTCTTCGCGGGGTTCCACCGTACAAGGAGCGCTTTAAGTGAAACGCAATGCCCCCGTCCTCCTGGCCGCAGCGGCCGCTTTGACCCTCAGCGCGTGTGGAGGCGGATCCCTCTCGGGGAACGAGAGCACAACAGGCACAGAAGACACCTCCGGCCTCACCACCCTCTCGGTGGGGATCATGCCGATCGTTGATACTGCCCCCATCTGGCTGGGCAGGGAGCAGGGATTCTTTGAGGCCGAAGGGCTGGACCTGGACATCCAGACCACCACGGGCGGCGCTGCTGCCGTGCCGGGCGTGGTAAGCGGCGACTTCGACTTTGCCTTCGGCAACGTCGTTTCCGTGATGGTCGCCAATGACAAAGGGCTGGATATCGAGCTGGTCTCGAACGGCAATTCGACTACCGGAGACACGTCTTCGGATTTCGGCGCCGTAGTCGTTCCCGCCGGATCGGATATCCAGACCGCGGCAGACCTGGCCGGGAAGACAGTCTCCGTCAACAACCTTTCGAACATCGGTGACACCACTATCCGCAAGCTCGTGGAGAACGCCGGCGGGGACCATGAGAGCATCAAGTTCGTCGAGGTTGCTTTCCCCGACGCACCCGCCGCCGTCGAGTCAGGCCAGGTCGACGCCGCCTGGATCCTTGATCCCTTCCTGACCCAGACCGTTGAAGACGGTGCCCGGGTTATCGCCTACAACTTCGCCGAAACGCACCCGAGCCTGGACATCAGCGGCTACTTCACCACCTCCGCCTACATCGAGGAGAACCCCGAGACCGTCGAGAAGTTCACCCGGGCCATGAAGAAGTCACTGGAATATGCACAGGAAAACCCCGACGCTGTCCGGGACATCGTAGGTACCTACACGAAGATCGACGAAGAAATGCGCGCCAAGATGGTCCTGCCTGCCTTCCACGCAGATTTCGACCGTGAAGGCCTGGCGATCCTCGGTGAAGCAGCAGCCAGCTACGGCACGCTGTCCAAGGCTCCGGACCTGGACGCCATGCTTCCGGCACAGGACTAGCAGCGCGCCCCCTCCGTCCGGTTCGAGAAGAACGAGAGCATATGAAATCCGCTAAACGTCTCCCCACGGGGCCGTTGCTGGGGCTGGCTGGAATCCTCGGGTTCCTGCTGACCTGGGAACTGATTCCCCGGCTTGGAGTGGTCAATCCCCGATTCCTGCCTCCGGCCAGTGAGGTGCTGGGAGTCTTCATCAACAACCTGGGCCTGGGTGCGTTCTGGGCCGCCGTCGTGGACACCATGACGGGCTGGTTCCTCGGCCTCCTGATCGCCACCGTCGCGGCCGTGGTCCTGGGACTGGTTATCGGCTCCAGCAGCTTCCTGCGCAAGGCAACCAACTCCACCATCGAGTTCCTCCGCCCCATCCCGTCGGTGGCGCTGATTCCGCTGGCCGTCCTGCTGTTCGGCTTCCGCATTGAATCGACGCTCCTGCTGGTGGTCTACGCCTCCTTCTGGCAGGTCCTGATCCAGGTCCTCTACGGGGTAGCGGACGTGGACCCGGTGGCCAACAATACGGCCAAGAGTTTCGGCCTGGGCCGCCTGGCAAGAATCCGCTACGTCGTGTGGCCAACCACGCTTCCGTACCTGATGACCGGCGTGCGGCTTGCCGCTGCCGTGGCCCTCATCCTGGCAATCACCGCGAGCCTGATCATAGGTTCGCCCGGCCTGGGCAAGGAGATTGCGAACGCCCAGTCCGGCGGTGCCATCGCCCAGATGTACGCACTGGTGCTGACCACCGGTGTGCTGGGCATCCTGATCAATATGGGCATGCGCGTTGTTGAACGCCGCACCTTGTCCTGGCACAGCTCGGTCCGCGGGGAGGTAGTGGTATGAACACGCTCAAGAAAGCGGGCTACCTCGTAGGACTGCCGGCACTGCTGATCTTCATCTGGTGGATCAGCACCCAGGGCAGCACGAACTTCTTTGTCCCGAAGCCCGGCACCCTGGTGGAGAAGTTCGTGACGGTCTGGACCTGGGACCGCATCATGACGGACGTCATGCCCAGCCTCATCCGCCTCGTAACGGGCATCGCGCTGGCCATTGTGCTTGGCACCGCCCTGGGAATCCTGGTGGGTACCACCCGCTGGCTGCGGAGCCTGATGGAACCCGTGCTGGAATTCTTCCGGGCGATCCCGCCGCCGGTGCTCATTCCGGTCCTGATGCTGCTGATCGGCATCAATGACCAGATGAAGATCGCCGTCATTGTCTCCGGCTGCATCTGGCCGGTGCTCCTGAACACCATTGAAGGCGTCCGCGCCGTTGACGGTGTGCTCAGCGACTCCGCGCGGACGTTCCGCATCAGCGGGTTTGCCCGCCTGCGCTACCTGGTGCTTCCCAGCGCCAGCCCGCAGATCATGGCCGGCGTCCGCCAGTGCCTGTCAATCGGCCTGATCTTGATGGTCATCTCGGAAATGTTCGCGTCCTCCGAAGGCCTCGGTTTCACCATCGTCCAGTTCCAGCGCTCCTTCGCCATTCCCGAAATGTGGAGCGGCATCGTGGTCCTTGGCCTGATCGGCGTGGCCATGTCATTTTTGTTCCAGTGGTCCGAACGCCGCATCCTCGGCTGGTACCACGGTTTGAGAGAGGTAGAACATGCAGAGTAATCCCACGGAAGGTTCCGTCCAGCCGCTGCTGTCGGTCCGGGGCGTCCAGAAGATCTACAAGGTCGATGCCGGGGAGATCGAAGCTGTCCGCAACCTGACCTTCGACCTTCGCCCGGGTGAGCTCGTCTGCCTGGTTGGCCCTTCGGGCAGCGGCAAGACCACGCTGCTGAAGATCATCGCCGGCCTGATGGCTCCTACCTCCGGCGAGGTGGTCCTGGCGGGGAAGAAGGTCACCGAGCCGCCGAAGGACATGGCAGTCGTCTTCCAGGAATACGGGCGGAGCCTCTTCCCCTGGATGACGGTGCGCGGAAACGTAGAGCTTCCGCTTAAGAACGCGGGGATCGCCAAGGTCGAGCGCAACCAGCTGGTGGACAATGCCCTGGAAGCCGTGGGCCTGGCACACGTGCCCACCAGCTATCCGTGGCAGCTCTCCGGCGGCATGCAGCAGCGCGTGGCCATCGCGCGCGCCGTCGCGTACCAGCCCAAGGTGCTGCTCATGGATGAGCCGTTTGCCGCCGTCGATGCCCAGACCCGGGCGGACCTCGAAGACCTGGTGCGGAGCGTGTGGGAGAAGCTCGGCGTCACGATCCTGTTCGTCACCCACGACATCGACGAGTCCGTCTACCTGGGGGAGCGGGTCGTGGTCCTCTCCAGCTCGCCGACCGTAGTGCAGGAGGACATCGTGATCGACCTTCCGGAGAAACGGGACCAGCTCACCACCCGGTCGCTTCCCCGCTTCGTGGAGCTTCGCAACCATGTGTACGAGCAGATCCAGGTTGCCAAGCAGAACAAGGGCCAGTCCTCTTCCCTTGCTGCCGCGGCCCCGCGGACCACGGTCCCTCACGTTCCGGCAGCCACGCACGGAGTGCTGGCTGACGGAAGCGGTGCCGGAGACGGCTCCTAGCCTGCAGTCGAAGCGGCTGCAGGACAGGGCCGGTGGTTCCCTCCATGGGGGAGGAAATCACCGGCCCTGTCCTGTGCGCGGCCGGAGGCCTAGTATCGGAAGTCAGGCGCCTGCCTGCCGGTTTGGCGGGCAGGTCACCCAGGAGAGGAAAACATGACTGATGCAGGCAAGGGAATACCCGAGGAGCAGGACAAGAACGGCGGAGCAGGTCCGGAGGGCACCATCCCCGAGTCAGGTGACGGGGTAGCCGCGTCCAGCACTGATGAGGCATCCAGCTTCGAACCCGAAGAGGACGCAGACGCCGGTTCCTGATCCGGGCTGACCCGGTCTGGCTGGGCCGGAGGCCTAGCCCAGGCTCGGGGCGTGCGAGGGGGGCAGCGGGATATAGATGTTTCCCGTTGTCACTCCGCCCGTGCAGACTTCCTCGGCATCGGGTTCGTCAACGTCGGAATGCGGGACGGCTGTCTCCGGCTCCACGGCGAGGGCGCGAAGGGCCGACGCTGCTTCGTGCGCAGCCGGCCGGGCATCCGGGAGACGGTTGGTCATCGCGCGGAGCAGCTCCACCCACTCCGGACCGAGGGAATCGGGTATCTCCGGATCGCGCAGCAGCCGCGCGACGGCGGCTTCAACAATGGGACCGGGGAAGGCTTTCTCGCCGGTCAGGGACTCCAGCAGCACCAGGCCCAGTGAATAGATGTCGGTGGACGGCGCCACTGTACCGCCCTGTGCCTGTTCAGGGCTGAGGTAGTTGGCCGTACCGATCGTAGCTCCGTGCGCCGTTGCGACGGTGGCTTCGACGAGGCGCGCGATGCCAAAGTCGGTGAGCTTGGGGTACAGGCGGGAGTCGTGCTCCTGGGGATAGAGCAGGATATTCGCCGGCTTGACGTCCCGGTGGATCACGCCCTTGGAATGCACGTAGGCGAGGGCGTCAGCCAGGTCTGCTCCGAGCGAAGCCACCGAAACTGCCGGGAGCGGCCCGGACTTGAGGGTGCGGCGCAGGTCGGGCCCGTCCACCAGTTCCATGACCAGGTAGTTCAGGACCTGGCTGTCGTCCTCGTGATGCTGGCCCGCGTCCAGCAGCGTGACGAGCCCGGGATGGTTCAGTGTCGCCAGGAGCAGCGTTTCGGTGTGCTGGCGGCGGTAGTCGTCGTCTTCCTGGACCGAGGAGCGGAAGACCTTGACGGCTACTTCGCGGCCCAGGTTCTCATCCATCGCCCGGTGCACGGAAGCAGCGCCACCGGTGCCGATCAGGTCGGTGGTGCGGTAACGCTGCCCCAGGAATAAGTCCACGGGCGTCCTCACTTAGGGGTTGAACTGCGGGGATGGAACATGGATGGATGCTGCACCTAATGGTCGGGAGTAAATCGAAAGCACACTTAGTAATTCAATTTCAGTGTACTGACTATTCGATCCTATCCTGCGAAGACACCCTTACAGTTCCGTTTTGGACCGCTGTAACCAAGTCTTGACCTAAGTCAGGGGGCGGACGTTCAGGAATTCCACAGCCGCGTTCTTGAAAGCCCGCGATGTCACGGCGTTGGCGTGCCGGCGGCCGGGGAGCATGAGCAGGTCCGCGTGCCCGTTAAGTGCCGCGAGCTCGGGCGCCGTCACGGCCAGCTCGTCCTGTTCACCGGCTACCAGCAACAGCGGCATGGCAGGTACGGCTGATGCCGGGCGGAAAGGTTCTTCCTTGATTGCCTCGATGAGGGTTAAAAGGGCATCCAGGTTATTGCCGGGCACAAGCTGGGCCATCCGCAGCAGATCGGCGCTCACGGGATCCGCAAGCGGGGTCCCGTGGGCAAGGAACTGCCGTGCACCTTCCAGGTCGAAGTCCGCCAGCGGGTCCCCGGCTCCCGGTCCGCCCAGAACCATGCGGTGGACCAGCCCGGGAGCGGCTGCACCCAGTTCCCATGCCAGCCGCGAACCCAGCGAATATCCGACCACGTCCACGCCGGAGGAGGGGTCGTCTTCGGCGAGCGGGCGCACTCCAGCCTCTGCCAGCAGGTCCAGCAGGCGGGCCCGGATCCGGCTCGGACAATAGTGCTCCCGTTCCCGGGGCGCCTCGCTGCGCCCGTGTCCGGGCAGGTCAACGGTGATAACCCGCCGCCCGGCCCCGGTCAATGCGGCGATCCAGCCCGTGGACTCCCAGTTCAGCTCCGTCGAGGAGGCAAACCCGTGCAGCACCAGCACGGGACGCAGCGAATCACCGCCGCCGGGTTCGTGGACTTCGCTGTACAGGGCAGGAGCAGTTTCGACGCCCGTACCCACGCTTAGTCCTCGTCCAGGACGGCGGAGAGCCGGACCCGGCGCCGTGCCGGTGCTTCCTGCGGGACGGTGCCGACAATCCCGGCAGTGTCATCCGGGACCTCGAAGACCACCAGGGGCTCGCCCACGTTGATCTTCTCGCCGGCTTCTCCGTAGATCCGGGCAACGACGCCGGCCTGGGGGGACGGCAGCTCGACGGCGGACTTGGACGTTTCAACCTCCACCAGCGGCTGGTTGCGCTCCACCTGGTCGCCGGGGGCGACCAGCCACTCCAGGACGGTTGCTTCGATCAGGCCTTCGCCAAGGTCGGGCAGGGGAAATGAAATTTCAGCCACGCCGGTACTCCAATACTCGCTGGATCCCAAAGAGGATGCGGTCAATGTTCGGGATGTATTCGTCTTCCAGGTCACCCGAGGGATACGGTACGTCGAATCCGGTGACCCGTTCCACCGGAGCCTTGAGTGTGTCGAAACAGTGCTGGGTAATGAGCGCGGCAACTTCCGCGCCCAGCCCGGCAGTGAGCGGGGCCTCATGCACGACGACGGCGCGCCGGGTCTTGGAGACCGAGGCCGCCAGTCCTTCGGCGTCGACGGGCTTCAGCCAGCGCAGGTCCAGGACCTCGATGTCGATTCCGTCCTCGGCGGCGAGCTCGGCGACCTGCAGGCAGCGGGCAACCATGGCGCCCCAGGCCACCAGGGTCAGGTGCCTGCCCTCGCGAACCACGTGCGAACCGTGCAGGTTGCCGGGGGTGCCCGGGTCCACGGTGTCCTTCTGCCAGTAGCGGGACTTCGGTTCCATGAAGATGACGGGGTCCGGCTGCGCTGCGGCGTGCTTGAGCAGATGGTAGGCCTGGTGCGGGTTCGAGGGTGAGACTACCTTCAGCCCCGGAACGTGCGCGAAGAGCGCTTCGAGTGATTCGCCGTGATGTTCCGGTGCCCGGATTCCGCCAAAGCTCGGTACACGAAGGGTCACCGGCATCGGCATGGTGCCGCGGCTGCGGTAGTTCATCCGGGCCAGCTGGGTGATGATCTGGTTGACCGCCGGGTAGGCGAATCCGTCGAACTGGACCTCGGGGATGGGATGGAAGCCGGCCATGGCCAGGCCTACGGACATCCCCAGGATGCCGGATTCCGCGAGGGGCGTATCGAAGACCCGGTCAGCGCCGAAGCGCTTCTGCAGTCCGTCCGTAATACGGAACACCCCACCGAGCCGTCCGACGTCTTCCCCAAGCACGATGGCTTTGGGGTCATCGGCGAGGATCTCGGCCAGCGCCCGGTTCAGGGCAGCCTGCATGGACAGGGTTTCGGTGGAGTCCGAAGCGGAGCCGGAATCCATGGGGCGTACTTCTTCGGTCAGCTGGCTAGACATGTTCGGATTCCTCCCGCCAGGCGCGGGCCTGGGCCTTGAGTGCGTCAGTGGGTTCGGCAAAGACGAAGTCGAACATTTCCTGTCCTGGGCGCGGCTGGAGCGCCTGGATGCCATCCCGGACGGTGTCAGTGTGCGTCTTGGCCTCTGCGGCCGCGGCGTCCAGGAACGCCTGGTCGGCTGCGCCGGTTGCCAGCAGCAGGGCTGCCAGGCGGGCTACGGGATCCTCGCCGCCGTCGCGCCGCTCTTCGTCGAGCGTGCGATAGCGCCCCGGATCATCGCTGGTGGAATGCGGTCCGCGGCGGTAGGTCATTGCTTCGATGAGCACCGGCCCGTTTCCGGCCCGGGCATGTTCGAGGGCGGCGCGGGTGGCACGGACGACGGCGGGAGCATCGTTGCCGTCAACGGTAACCGAGGCCATGCCGTACCCGGCGGCGCGGGGTGCAACGGTGCCGCCGGCAACCTGCTCCTCGGTCGGCAGGGAGATGGCCCAGCCGTTGTTCTGGACGAAGAACACCACCGGAGCCTTGAGCACGCCGGCAAAGTTCATGGCTTCATGCACGTCGCCCTGTGAGCTGGCGCCGTCGCCGAAGTAGGTGATGGCGGCGGGCATCCCGCCCTCGGGACTGCCGGCGGCAAGCCGCTGGCCGTGGGCCCAGCCGACGGCGTGCAGTACCGAGCCGCCAACCACGGCCTGGATCGGCGCGAGCCGCGTGCTGACCGGGTTGTAGAGACCTCCGTGCCAGCTGGCCTTGTGAGTGGACATGTATTCGACCATGTCCACTCCCAGGGACAGGGCAACGCCCATCTCCCGGTATGTGGGGAAAGCGAAGTCTCGGGAGGCGTCGAGGGCGAAGGCACTGCCTACCTGGGCGGCTTCCTGCCCAAGCTCCGGGGCGTAGCCCGGGAGGATACCCTGGCGCTGCCAGGCCACGGCTGCCACGTCAAGGTCACGGGTTGCGATGAGCAGTTTGTACAGCTGGCGCAGTTCCTCGGCTGTGAGCTCCGGGATGCTCGTTGTGTCTAGGTCCATATGGAGAACGTAACCGGCATCACGTCACCATGCAAACAGCTATCAATGGTGTGTGCATACTGTACATATAGTGCACCTTGAGTGCTAAGTACCTATACAAAGTGTCCGTCCAAAACCCGCGATGCTCGGGCCGCACAGTTCCATCCGGCAGGGGATTCGGCCGCTTCCACCAAGCTGGCCGGCGGCCGGCCGCGCTACGTGCCCGTCCAGGACTGGCATTTATTTTATTACCGGGTATGGTCTGGATTGTCGGTTCTTCAGCAAATGCGAAAAACCGCAGTGGATAAAAGCAAGGCGGCACCGGATCATTCCGGAAAGTCGCTGGCCAGACGTCAAGGAGAACAAATTGTCCGGAAACGCCAAAAAGCCAGGTAAGTCCATCAAGGAGAAGCGCGCGGAGAAGCGCGCCAAGTCTGCGGGCGCCGAGCCGGCTCCGCGGAAGCGCAAGGGCCAGTAGTCGCAGCACCCGGTGCTGCCCTGCCGGCCGCCGGGCATCGGGCAGGACGGGAGCGCCGGCCGGTGGCCGGGGCTCCCGTTGCCGAAGCCGTCAGGTCCGGGTGCCGCTGGAATGTGCATTTATCTGCCCGTTTCCCGGGGAACCCGTTTCGCCGGGATTTTCGGGGTTTCGCGGAAAGCCTTCGGAAATTATAAAAGCGCCCAGCCGTGGTCTAACCCCGGGCAATTAATTTGCCTGGGGAAAATCCGTGGATTACGTTCTGGAAAGGCCTGCATTTTTCTGCCCTGCACCTCGAGGTTCAGGGGTGCGCCCTGACCTGCATGCGTGGCGCGGTGCGGTGCGGTACAGCGTCATCTGCCGCTAAAGTTCCCTGAGGGGCGGCACAGTACGCCCCTGTCCGGGCGGATGTCCGGTTCCGCCCGGATCTCCAGCAGGGAAAGGTCGCCATGGCAACAGATCAGCTCGACGCGCGGATTGTGTCCCTTTTTACGGACGATCCGCGGATGTCGGTCCTGGAGGCATCACGGACACTCAAGGTGGCCCGCGCTACTGTGCAGGCACGGTTGGACCGGATGCAGCGCAGCGGCGTCATAGCAGGATGGGGGCCAAGGCTCGACCCGGCGGCCCTCGGGTATGTTGTTACAGCCTATTGCTCACTGACGATCCGGCAGGACATGGGGCACGACGCCGTCGTTGCCGCCCTTGCCGAGATCCCGGAGGTCCAGGAGGCCCATACCGTGTCCGGGGAAAGTGACCTCATTGCCCGGGTGGCTGCCCGGTCCAACTCCGACCTGCAGCGCGTCATCGACTCCATGGTCGCTACCGGTGCGGTGCTGAGGTCATCGTCCGTGATTGTCCTCAACACCCACTTCGAGGGCCGTATGCTGCCCTTGCTGCATGCGGCTGCTGAATCGGGCGCCGGGGAACCGGAAAAGCGCGCGTAACGTGCCGGAGGAAGGCGCTTTCTGCCGCAGTTTCAGTTACAGTCAATATGACTCTTACTAATCACGCCGATCGCCGAGGGCCTTTGGCCGGAAAGGCAGACAAGGGATGAGCCCCAGGTACGCCAACGTCTCCGAACGGGAACAGGAGCCCCCGTCGCTGGCGATTTCAACGGTGATCTTTGCCCTGCGCCCGGACCCGGACACCGGAAACCTGACACTGTGGCTGCCGCTGGTGCGCCGGATCAGGCAGCCCTACCTGGACCTGTGGGCGCTGCCCGGCGGTCCGCTGCGTCCCAGCGAATCACTCCAGGACGCCGCTGCGCGGAACCTGCAGGAGACCACGGCGCTGACGCCGCGGTACCTCGAACAGCTCTACGCCTTTGGCGGCCCGGACCGGTCACCGACCCCCCGGGTAGTCTCGATCGTCTACTGGGCGCTGGTCCAGCCGGACGAGGCCGCGCTGGCCAGGCAGGATGAAAACGTCGCCTGGTTCCGGGCAGACAAGGTGGGGACCCTGGCCTTCGACCACAACCGGATCGTTGACTATGCACTCTGGCGGCTGCGCAACAAACTCGAGTACGGCACCGTGGCCTACGCCTTCCTCGGGTCCACCTTCACCCTTGCCCAGGTCCGCGAGGTCTACGAAGCCGTCCTGGGACGCGATCTGGACCCGGCAAACTTCCGCCGCCAGCTGCAGGCATCGGTGCACATCGAGCCCACCGAGCACTACCTTCAGGGCGGACGTCACCGGCCGCCCCGGCTGTACCGCTACAGCGGCCCGGATCCCCGTGACGAATCCTTTCCCAGTCCGCGACGAGCAGCAACGGAGCAACGACATGACTGACACTATTCCGGCGCCGGAGGGCAGCGTAGCCACCAGGATCGCGCTGCTGTCCGGGCCGAAAGAGGCGCAGGCCCTGGCAGCCGCCACCTGCACCCCGGGCCTCGCCGCCGACCCCTGGTCCTTCGACGGTGACCCGGGATACGGCCCCGGTGCGTCCCTTGCCGATGCTGTCCCTGCCGGAACACCCCGCCAGGGCGAACTTCCGGCTGAATACCGGGAAGCGGACGCAGCCGAGCTGGACGAACGGATCCACCGAGCCAAGGAAGCGCTGGGAAGCCGCGTTGTAATCCTCGGGCACTTCTACCAGCGGGACGAAGTGGTGCGGCATGCAGACTTTGTGGGGGACTCGTTCCAGCTCGCCCGTGCCGCCAAGAGCCGTCCGGAGGCTGAGGCGATCGTGTTCTGCGGCGTCCACTTCATGGCGGAAACAGCGGACCTGCTCTCCGCACCGAACCAGGCGGTTGTGCTGCCGAACCTCGCCGCAGGATGCTCCATGGCAGATATGGCCGACGCCGATTCGGTCGCCGAATGCTGGGAGCAGCTCACCGCACTTTACGGCCGGTCCCCGGCAACCGGCGGCATGCAGCCGGTCATCCCCGTGACCTACATGAACTCCTCCGCCGCGCTGAAAGCGTTCTGCGGGGAAAACGGCGGAATCGTCTGCACGTCCTCTAACGCCGCGTCCGTGCTGGAATGGGCATTCGAACGGGGCCAGCGGGTCCTTTTCTTCCCGGACCAGCACCTGGGCCGCAACACGGCCAAAGCCATGGGTATTCCCCTGGATGCCATGCCCATGTGGAACCCGCGCCTCCCGCTGGGCGGCAACTCCGCAGAGCGCCTGCTGGACGCGAAGGTCCTGCTCTGGAACGGCTTCTGCTCCGTGCATAAGCGCTTTACGGAAGGGCAGATAGAGCGGGCCCGGGCCGAATATCCGAATGTCCGGGTGATTGTGCATCCCGAATGCCCCATGCCGGTCGTGGACGCGGCGGATGAATCCGGGTCCACGACTACATTCGGAAAGCGGTTGCTGCTGCGCCCGCCGGGAGCACCTTCGCAATCGGTACCGAAATCAACATGGTGAACCGGCTTGCCGCGCAGCACCCGGAACACACCATCTTCTGCCTCGATCCGGTTATCTGTCCGTGCTCCACCATGTACCGTATCCACCCGGGCTACCTCGCCTGGGTGCTCGAGGGACTCGTGTCCGGAGAAGTCCGCAACCGGATCACCGTCCCGGCTGACACCGCGGCCGCGGCCCGCACCGCCCTGGAACGGATGCTGGCGGTCCGGCCTTGAGCATCGCCGTCGTCGGCAGCGGGATCGCAGGCCTGTACACCGCACTTTGCGCGGCAGCGCAGGGCACTGAGGTGCTGCTGGTGACCAAGTCAGTGCTGCAGCACAGCAACACCTGGCACGCGCAGGGCGGCATCGCGGCAGTAACGGAGTCTTCCGGCGCTGACTCCGCGGCATCCCACTGCGAGGACACCCTGGCAGCAGGGGCATGGACGGGAAACCGTGCCGCTGCGGAAGTGCTCTGCCGGGAAGCCGGCTCCCATATCCTGCGGCTGCAGGACCTGGGTGCCGTTTTCGATGCCAACCCTGACGGGTCCGTGGCGCTCGCGCGGGAAGCAGCCCACGCCGCCCGGCGGATCCTGCACATAGGCGGGGACGCAACCGGCGCCGGCATAGCCGCGGCATTGATTCGGGCCGCGCGCTCGCATCCCGGGATCACCGTCCTCGAGAACACGTTCGCGGTCCGCCTGGTCCTCACGGGCGGTGCCGTCTCGGGGCTTGATGTCCTGGCCGCCGGGCGGGAGCAGCGGATTGACGCGCATACTGTTCTCCTGGCCACGGGCGGTGCGGGCGAACTCTACCGGCACACTACCAACCCTTCCGGCGCCACCGGAGACGGCGTCGCCCTGGCAGCGCGGGCGGGCGCGGAAACCAGGGATGAGGAGTTCTTCCAGTTCCATCCCACGGCACTTGCGGTACCCGGCACACCGCTCATCTCCGAAGCCGTCCGCGGCGAAGGGGCGGTGCTCCGCGATGCCCGGGGCCGCAGGTTCATGCACCGGTACCATGACGACGCCGAACTGGCGCCGCGCGACGTCGTCTCCCGCTCGATCGTCCGGGACCTGGCGGCCACGGGGGAGGGAACCGTCTGGCTGGATGCCACCGGAATCGTGCGGCGCAGGGGCGCTGGATTCCTGGCCCGCCGGTTCCCTGGCCTGGCCGCCGTTACTGCCGCGCACGGGTTCGACTGGGAACGCGATCTGCTGCCGGTAGTGCCCGCCGCCCACTACTGGATGGGCGGCATTGCCACGGATCTGTCCGGGCGGACCTCGGTTCCCGGACTCTACGCGGCAGGAGAGGCCGCCTGCACCGGTGTCCATGGCGCCAACCGGCTTGCCTCGAACTCCCTGCTGGAAGGCCTGGTCTTCGGAGCCCGGGCTGCTGCTGCCTGCACCGCCGAGGATGCCGGACGGGCCTGGGAAACAGGGACACCCGCGGGGCTGTGGAAAGGAATCCGGCCCGGCCCGGAGGCACCCGGCGCCTCCTGTTCCGGGACGGCGTCCTTCCAGTCCTCCCGCGAAGACCCGACCAGAAGGCGGCCCTTCCAACGCGCCGCCCTGCAGTCCCTGATGTGGGAGCATGCGGGCGTGCTGCGCAGCGGCAGCGGCCTGCGTGAGGCCGCAGGGCTGCTCGACGGCGCCGCGGCCGCTCCGGTTCACTCCGAAAGAGAGCCGGTCAAGGCACTGGAAGACGCCAACCTGCTCACCTGCGCCCGGCTGGTCGTTGCAGCGGCGCTGCGCCGCAGTTCCCCGATCGGAGCGCACTTCCGCACCGATGACCCGCAGCGGGCGCCGGCCCCGCAGGCCGCCACGGCCGACCATTGCCCGGGCACGCTCCCGCTCACCGAACCTGTTTGACCCGAGAACGGAATACCCCATGACGAAGACCCCGCAAGCCGAAACCGGTTCCCCGAAACCGCTGCCCCGGGACGCCGGGGCGTTGCCGCTGCCCCTTCCCGGCCACGCAGTGGATCAGGTGGTCACCGCCGCGCTCGCGGAGGACTCACCGTGGGGAGACCTCACCTCCCAGGCCCTGATCCCGGCGGAAACCGCAGCGACCGCGTTCCTGACTGCCCGGGAAGAGGGCGTCTTCTGCGGCGAGCAGGTTCTTGAGGCGGCCTTTCGGCTCGCCGGACCCGGCGCGGCGGTGATCGGCCTGGTTCGCGACGGAGAGCGGTTCGACGCCGGCGGGATCCTCGCCGAAATCACCGGGCCCGCGAGGACCATCCTTGCCGCCGAACGGGTGGCCCTGAACCTTGCGCAGCGGCTCTCCGGGATCGCCACCCTCACCGCCCGGTTCGTTGCCGAAGCCGAGGGGACCCGGGCACGCATCGCCGATACCCGCAAGACCACCCCCGGGCTGCGGGCGCTCGAACGCTACGCCGTGCGGTGCGGAGGCGGGTCCAACCACCGCCATTCCCTCTCCGACGCGGTCATGGCCAAGGACAATCACCTGGCAATCCTTGCCTCAATGGGTGCCGACCTTGCGTCGGCGCTCCGCCAGGCCAGGGACAGGCTCTCCCACACCGTGCATTTCGAGGTGGAAGTGGATTCCCTGGACCAGATTGAAGCCGTGCTGGCCGGAGGAGCGGACACCGTGCTGCTGGACAACTTCAGCGTCGAAGACCTGCGCCGCGGAGTGGAAACCATCAACGGACGGGCCTTGACGGAGGCCAGCGGCAATGTCCGGCTGGACACCGTGGCCGCCATTGCGGCCACGGGAGTGGACATCATCTCTGCCGGTGCCCTGACGCACAGCGTCCGCGCGTTGGACCTCGGCCTGGACATCCGCGCATGATCTACTTCGATGCCGCTGCCACCACCCCGGTCCGGCCCGAAGTCCTGGCTGCGCTGGCACCCCTGTATACCAGCGATTTCGGGAACCCCTCCAGCACACACTCGGCGGGTGAGGCGGCAGCCCGTGCCCTGGACTATGCCCGGCGCACTGCCGCGGAGGTGCTCGGCTGCCGGCCAGGGGACATTGTCTTCACCTCCGGCGGCACCGAAGCGGACAACCTCGCCGTCAAGGGCCTGGCCCTCGCCTCACCGCAGGGACGCCACATCGTCTCCACCGCCGTCGAACATCCGGCGGTGCTGGAGTCCCTGGCTTACCTGCAGCGCCTCCACGGCTTCCGCATCACCCTGGTTCCTGTGGACGGGACAGGGCGGGTGGATGCAGCCGCAGTTGAAGCTGCGCTGACACACGACACCACCCTCTGCACCGTCATGACGGCCAACAACGAGGTGGGAACCCTCCAGCCGGTCGCGGAGATCGCCGATGCGTGCCGAACCCGCGGGATACCGTTCCATACCGACGCGGTGCAGGCCGCCGGCTGGCTGCCGGTGTCCGTAACGGGTACGGGAATCGACGCCATGAGCCTCTCCGGCCACAAACTCGGCGCACCGAAGGGCTGCGGCCTGCTCTACGTCCGCGGGGTCCTGCCCCTCGAACCGCTTCTTCACGGCGGCGGCCAGGAACGAGGCCGCCGGTCAGGAACCGAAAATGTTGCCGGTGCTGTGGCCATGGCCACAGCGCTGGAACTCGCAGACCGGGAACGCCAGGCTGCAGCACCCCGTGCCGTGAAACTGCGCGACTACCTGATTGAGACCGTCCTGCAGTCGGTGCCTGGTGCCCTGCTGACCGGACACCGGACGGAAAGGCTGCCCGGCCACGCCTCGTTCTGCTTCCCCGGAACCAGCGGCGAGTCGGTCCTGCTGGAAGCCGAACGGACAGGGGTGCTGTGCTCCTCCGGCTCGGCGTGCGCAGCAGGCTCGGACGAGCCGTCCGCAGTGCTGACCGCCATGGGGATGGACAGGGAAACTGCCCAGACCGCCGTCCGGCTCACTTTCCCCCCGTCAGTGCGGGAGAACGAGGTTGCATTGGCGGCACGCGCCCTCACCGGTGCCGTGGAACGCGTTCGGGGGTTGGCGGGCTCCGCCGGGCCGCGTTCATAAGCCCGGGCCTGCGGGACGGCCGGCACGTAGCATCGCGTCGTAAAACCCGCCGGTAACATAGCGGCCCTACACTGCTTCCATGTCTACGAGCACACCGGCAGAAGCACTGCCCCGGGACAGGGGAGAGACCGCGGCCCCTAAGCTGGCCCGGCTCATTACCTGCCGCACCGTTTCCTCCCGCGTTCCCGAGGAGGTGGACGACGCCGAGTTCGCCCGTTTCCAGGATGAGCTCGCCGTCCTCTTTCCGCTGGTCCACGAGCACCTGGCCCGCGAGGAAGTCGGCGGCGGGCTCCTGTTCCGCTGGCAGGGCACGGAAGCCGGGCTCGAACCGGTGGTACTGATGGCGCACTATGACGTGGTGCCGGTCCAGGACGAGGCGGCCTGGGAACACCCGCCCTTTGCCGGTGTCCTGGCGGATGGCTGCATCCACGGACGCGGAGCCCTCGATGACAAGGGGTCGCTGGCAGCCATCCTGGAAGCCGTCGAAACCCTGCTCGAAGAAGGGTTCGCTCCTTCCCGCACCGTCTGGCTGTCCTTTGGAGACAACGAGGAAACCGCCGGTGACACGGCGGCCCGGGCTGCTGCCCTGCTGCAGGACCGCGGCGTGCGGCCCTGGCTGGTGCTGGATGAAGGCGGGGCAGTCGCCGGCCAGGCATTTCCGTTCGTCAACGCACCGGTCGCCGTCATCGGTGTCTCGGAAAAGGGCATCCTGGATGTCGAGCTGTCGGTGGAAGATCCCGGAGGCCATGCCTCCACGCCCAACCGCCTCGGTGCCGCTGCCCGGCTGGCTCGCGCCGTCGTGCGCCTGGACCGCAGGCCCTTCCCGGCGTCCCTGCACCCGGTCACCATTGAAATGCTGGGCCGGCTGGCTGCCGGGGCTTCCCCGCTGCCGGCGGCACTGTTTGCCCGTGCCGGTTCGCTGCGTCTACCGCTGACGAGGATCTTTGGTGCCCTGGGCGGAGAGCCCAATGCCCTGACCCGAACCACTGTCGCCCTCACGCAGCTGGCCGGATCCAAGGCCTCCAACGTCCTGCCCACCCGGGCAACCGCCAACGCAAATGTCCGAATCGCACCGGGGGAGAGCATCGAATCCGTGCTGACGCGGATGCGCCGCACGGTTCGGGACCGGAAAGTCTCCCTGCGGGTCGTGGAAGGCAGCGAACCATCGCCGGTTTCCCCGACGTCGAACGCCCAGTTCGCCGCGCTGGAGGCGGCGATCCGTGAAGTGTTCCCGGATGCCATCGCCGCGCCGTACATCATGCTCGGCGGCACGGACTCGCGCCGTTTCACCGCGATCAGCGACGCCGTCTACCGTTTCGCCCCATTCCGGATGGACAAGGCAGCACGGGCATCGATCCATGCGGACAACGAGAAGCTTTCGGTTCGCACCTTCGGCGAGGGCATTGCGTTCTACCGCCGCCTGCTGCAGAACCTGGTGCCCTGATGCGTGCCCTGGGCCCGGTGGTGCTCTTCCTGGTGCTTGTCGAGATCACCAGCGGGATCCTACAGGGGTACTACACACCGATCCTCACCGACATTGCCCGCAACCTGGGAATTGCCGACGGCGACGTGAACTGGTTCGAGGCGGCACAGCTGATGTTCAGTGCCCTGGCCGTGCCCGTCCTTGCCCGGCTGGGGGACATGTACGGGCATAAACGCATCCTGCTGGTCTCTACCGTGCTCACGGCGGCCGCCTCCTGGGGCGTGGCGTTCGCACCCGACTTCTGGACCTTCCTCGTGGCCTGGTCACTCCAGGGGTTCTACGTGGTGTGGCTGCCCCTGGAGGTCGCCCTCATCTTCGCGCGGGCGGCGTCGGCCCCGAACCGGGCAGCGCTGACCCGCAAGGCAGCCGGCGTGCTGGTGGGCGGCCTGCAGTTCGGCGTCATTGCCGGGGCGCTCGCCGCCGGAGCACTCGTGGACGTCTTCGGAGGGGACCTGAGGCTGACCCTGATGGTGCCTGCGGCGGCGGCCACCCTGTGCATCCTCGCCATTTGGTTCGGGGTGCCGGAGTCCGGGCTCAGGGCGCGCGGCACCCTGGACGTGCGGGGATTCGCGATGCTGGCCGTTGGACTGGTGCTGCTGACGTCCGGACTGACCTTCCTGCGCATCAACGGACCCGGAACCTGGTGGGTCTGGGCCGTCCTGGCCGCGGGCCTGGCGGCCTTCGTTCCCTTCGTGCGCTGCCAGCTGCGCCTCGATGAGCCCCTGGTGGATATCCGCATGCTGTGTGCGCCAACCATGTGGCCGGTCCAGCTGACCGCCGGCCTGTTCGGCATCTCGGTGCTGGGTGCCCAGGCGCCCATGTCCACCTTCGCCCGGACAGACCGGGAAGTACACGGTTACGGACTGGGGCTGGAAGCCGGCTCCGTATCACTGATCATCGGAGCGTATATCCTGTCCGTCCTGGCGGGTGCGCTGCTGTTCCCGCTGGCTGCGAGGCTGAGCACCCCGCGGATCACCCTGTCCGGGGCAGCGGCGGTGGTAGGCATCGGGTACGGACTGTTCCTGCCGTTCCACGATTCCCTGACCCAGACGCTGACCAACATGGTGATCGCCGGCCTGGGCTCGGGTGCGCTGGTTGCAGCGCTGCCTTCGGCCGCGGCCGCTGCTGCTCCGCTGAACCGGACGGGCATGGCGACGGGGCTCACCAACACCACCAAGACCATTGGCGGGTCCTTCGCCTCGGCTGTGTTCGGGATAGCGCTGCTCAGCGCGGCGGGCCAGTCCCTGGGGGACGTTGCAGGGGCGGCGACGGCGGCACCGCTGTCCGGCTACCTGACGGTGTGGGCTGTCTGCTCCGTCACAGCGTTTGCTGCGTCGGCTGCGCTGCTGCTGGTTCCCCGCCTGGCCTTCGCCGACCCGCCGATTCTTCCGGAGAGCGGCATAAGCGGAAACAGCGATACCGGGGCCGGGGACACCGCTGCAAGGTAGCCCGGGCTGAAGCCGGGGCTACTGGTCAGCGGAGGCCTTCCGTGTCCGCCGCCCGGACGGCGGTGCTGCCCGGACCCTCGGAGTTCAGGCCGATGAGGAGCTTGTCCATTAGTTCCTTGACCTGGGCCAGCTCCTGGCCGGTCAGTGCCGGAGCCAGCAGGTCATGGATGCCGCGGACATGGATCCGGCCGAGGCGCTTCTGCACCGCCCGCCCTTCTGCCGTCAGGGACAGCTCAACACCACGCTGGTCATTCTGTGCGGGCCGGCGCTGGACCAGGCCCTTGTTCTCCAGCCGCTCCACCATCCGGGAGAGGCTGGGCTGGCTGATCAGCAGGTGTTCATTGAGCTCATTGAGGCGGGTCCAGCCGGTGGGGCAGCGGCTGAGGTTGAAGAGCACGTCATACTCGCGCATGGTGAGTTCCTTGAACTCCGGGTCGCGCTGCAGCCGGCGCATGACGCCCACCTGCGCCCGGAACAGCGATTCCCACGCCTCGGCGGTCTCTTTGACGGTGGTGGAGTGGCTGGTCTCGGAACTCATGCCATTAGCCTACTGAAGTTACCGGGGCGGAAGCGGACACCGACGCCTCGCGAGCCGCTGCGCGTCGGGCGTGGGTGGGACCGTCCGGCACGTGTGCCGGACGGCGGGAGTCCAGTTCCCTGCGGAGCTCCGGCAGCACGTACTCGCCGAAGAGATCCAGCTGCTCAAGCACGGTCTTCAGCGGCAGGCCGGCATGGTCGATGAGGAAGAGCTGGCGCTGGTAGTCCCCGAAGTACTCCTGGAATGTGAGCGTTTTCTCCAGGACTTCCTGCGGGCTTCCCACCGTGAGCGGGGTCTGCGCCGTGAAGTCCTCCATCGAGGGGCCGTGGCCGTAGACCGGAGCGTTGTCGAAGTACGGACGGAATTCGTTGACGGCGTCCTGCGAGTTCTTCCGCATGAAGAACTGGCCGCCCAGGCCCACGATCGCCTGGTCTGCGGAGCCGTGGCCGTAGTGCTCGTAGCGCTCGCGGTACAGGCCGATCAGCTGCATGTAGTGCTCCTTGGGCCAGAAGATGTTGTTGGCGAAGAAGCCGTCGCCGAAGTAGGCGGCGATTTCCGCGACCTGCGGCGTGCGGATCGAACCGTGCCAGACGAAGGGGGCGACGCCGTCGAGCGGCCGGGGAGTGGAGGTGAAGTTCTGCAGCGGGGTGCGGAACTTGCCCTGCCAGTTGACGGTTTCGTTGTCCCACAGCTGGCGCAGCAGGTTGTAGTTCTCCACCGTAAGATCAACTGAATCCTGTGGATTCTTGCCGAACCAGGGATAGACGGGAGCTGTGTTGCCCCGGCCCAGCACCAGATCGGTGCGGCCGCCGGAGAGGTGTTGAAGCATCGCGAAGTCTTCGGCGATCTTTACCGGGTCATTGGTGGTGATCAGCGTGGTGGCGGTGGAGAGGATGATCCTCTCGGTCTGGGCGGCGATGTAGCCGAGAAGGGTAGTGGGGGAGGAAGCGTAGAACGGCGGGTTGTGGTGCTCGCCGGTGGCGTAGACATCCATGCCGATCTCTTCGACCTTGCGGGCAATGGCAACCGCCGCCTTGATGCGCTCACCTTCTGTTGGCATCCGGCCGGTAACCGGGTCCCGGGTGATGTCGCTGACGCTGAATACGCCGATCTGCATGGTGTCCTCCTGTTGCAGCGCTTTCCCTGCGGCAGCCGCCGCCCGAAAGGTAGATGCATTTGCATCTACTGTGAGTCTACAACAGGCAGCCGCCGCATTTCATTCCCTCCGGCTCCGTCGGCTTAACGCTGCAGTGCCGGCGCCTGGCGGGGCCGGCACTGCAGCGTCTTCCACGCTGAGGGATCAGCCCGCAGATTCCGCCTGGCGCCGTTCGCGCTCGGCTTCCTCCCGTGCCAGGGCCCGTCGTTCCCGGGGGCCTTCGACCAGCTGGTACAGCACGGGCACCAGAACCAGGGTGAGCGCCGTGGAGGAGATCAGGCCTCCAATGACGACGATCGCCAGCGGCCGGGAAATAAATCCGCCTTCGCCGGTAACGCCCAGTGCCATCGGCGTTAGCGCCAGGATGGTGGCCAGGGCAGTCATGAGGATGGGACGCAGGCGCTGCCGGGCACCGCGGACGATCGCCTCCCGCACGTTCATGCCGGGTTCGCGCCCATGCGGCCTGCGGTACTGGTTGATGAGGTCCATCAGCACAATCGCGTTGGTCACCACAATGCCCACCAGCATGAGGAGGCCAACGAGGGACGGCAGGCCCAGCGGAACGTCGGCAATGAGAAGGGCGATGATGGCGCCGGTGGCAGCGAAGGGCACCGAGACCAGCAGGATCAGCGGCTGGATGAGGGACTTGAACGTGGCGACCATAATGACGTACACAATCGCGATAGCTGCCAGCAGTGCCAGGCCCAGCTGGGTGAAGGACTCATTTTGCTGGGTGGCAGCGCCGCTGAGCGTCGCGGTCACCGACGTGGGCAGCTCCACGTTGTCCAGCTCGGCCTGGACCTCGGCAATTGCACCGCCAAGGTTTTCGCCGGACGGAGTTACCGAAACGACTGCCGTGCGTTCGCCGCCGGAGGAGGAGACCGACGTCGGTACCTCCACTTCTTCGACGACAGCCAGGTCGCTCAGCGGCACGGGTCCTCCCGCGGTCGGCACCACAATCCCGAAGAGCTGGTCCAGGGTGGTTACTTCGGTCCCTTCGCCGATGAGCACGGGAAAATCGTCCGTCCCAAGCTGGACGGTTCCCGCCGGAAGCGGACTGAGCGTGGAGGCCAGGATTCCGGCAACCTGCTGTTCGTCCAGTCCCGCCGCCACGGCCTTGGCGCGGTCGATGGTCACCTGGACTACCGGTTCGGCGCTGGAGAGGTTGGACGTGGCCTCTGCTACGCCGGGCAGGGCGGACATGGCCGCAACCAGGGCGTCCGAGGCGGGCTGGAGTTCGGCGGGGTCCCCGGCAGAGACCTCGATGTCCACGGTGTTGGAGGTGCCGAAGCCGCCGCCCTGGGTTCCGAGGGAAACGGTGCCGGCATCCTCGCCCAGGCCCTCGAACTCCCGCCGGACCGTCTCACGCAGCTCCACCTGCTCCACGTCCTGTTCCGTGATGACCGTGAAGTTGGCTACCGAAGCGCCTCCGGCAGTGAACGCGGCGATCCCCGACGTCGAGGTTCCCATGGTGACCTGGACATCCTTGACGCCTTCAGTGCCGGAGAGCACCTCCTCCACCGTCTCGGCGGCTGCGGACGTCGTCTGGAGCGAGCTGCCGGCCGGCAGTTCCTGGCGTACGCTGAACGTGTTCTGGCCGGTATCGCCCAGCAGGTTGGTCTGCAGGAGCGGGGTCAGCGCTGCCGTTCCGCCCAGGATCAGGACGCCGGCAAGGAGCGTGAAGACGGGGCGCCGCTGCGTGCCGCGGAGGATCGGCAGGTATCCGCGCTGCAGGAACGTCTTCTGTTCCCGTGCTTCGACCCCTGCCCGGTATGCTTCCGGATCGCGAACCGGCTTGGAGGACTTCAGGAACCAGTAGGCCAGCACCGGGACAATCGTCAGCGACACCAGCAGCGAGGCGAGCAGGGCCAGGGACGTGGTGACGGCAAACGGACGGAACAGTTCGCCGGCAAGCCCGCCCACAAAGACGATGGGGGCGAACACGGCGACGGTGGTCAGGGTGGAGGCGGTGACGGCTCCGGCTACTTCGCGGATGGCGGTGAGGATGGCGGTGCGCTTCTCTTCGCCGTAGCCCAGGTGCCGCTTGATGTTTTCAATGACCACAATCGAGTCGTCCACCACCCGGCCGATCGCGATGGTCAGAGCACCGAGCGTCAGGATGTTCAGCGAGTAACCGAACGCCAGCAGGCCAATGAAGGTCACCAGCAGTGAGAGGGGAATCGAAACCGCGGTCACCAGCGTGGAACGGACGGACAGCAGGAAGACCAGGATCACCAGGACAGCAAAGCCCAGGCCCAGCAGGCCTTCGGTGGTGAGGTCGGAGATCGACTTCTCGATGAACGGAGCCTGGTCGAAGATCACGGTGAACTTCGCTCCGTTGCCCAGCTCATCCTGCAGGGAGGGAATGAGATCCAGGACTTCGTGGGAGATGCCCACGGTGTCTCCGGCCGGGGTCTTGGTAATCGAGATCGCCAGAGTGGCTTCGCCGTTGGTGCGCGTGATGGAAGTCTGCTCGTCATCGATGATTTCGACCGTCGCGACGTCCCCGATTGTTGGCGGGGCGGAACCCGGGGATGCGCCCTCGGTTTCAATGGGCAGCGCTGAAATCTTCTCGAGCGAATCCAGGGGGCTGCCCACCTGGATGGAGAGCGAGCGGCTTTCCTCCTGGACCGTGCCGGCGGGGATCAGGGCACCGCTGTTCTCCAGTGCCGCGGCAATGGCCGACGGCGATGCCCCCAGCGCAGCGAGGGCCGCCTGGTCCGGGGTAATCGCGACGTGCCGCTGGGAACCGCCGGTCACCTCCGCCGTACGGACGCCCTCGATTTTCTGCAGCCGGGGAACCGTTAGGCGCTGCAGCTCGGAATTCAGCTCGCTGAGCGATGAGTCGCTGGAGACGGCCAGGTACACGATGGGGAAGTCGCTGATGCTGCCGGCCAGGGACTGCGGGTTGGCGTCTTCCGGGAGTGACTGCCGCGCGTTGGAAATGGCCCGGTCAACCTGGCCGCGGGCACGGTCAAGGTCGGTGCCGTAGGCGAACGTGAGGTTGATGGCGGAGATTGATGACCGCGACGTCGCGGACGATGATTCCAGCCCTTCGACAGCAGTGAGAGCGGCCTCGAGCGGCTCGCTGATCTGTGCGTCCACGACTTCGGGAGAAGCGCCCGGCAGGGCGGTAATCACGGTGATCTGGGGGAATTCAAGTGCGGGGATGAGCTCCTGCTTGAGGGAATTCAGCGAGATCACGCCGAAGACCGCTACAAAGACTGTGATGAGTGCAATGAGCGCCCGGTTGGAGAGCGAGAGTTTGGCCAGACGATCCATGAACCTGCCTTTATTCGTAGACGGATTCATCATACGTGCGCAGCTGCGTCTTCCCGTCCGCCCGCGTGCGGCCCGAGACGCCGCCAGGTTTGCCGGACCGGCTTAAAAGACGGGTGTCCCGGACTGCATCGGCAGTCCGGGACACCCGTGGAGTGCTGCGGCGCCTAGGCCAGCTTCAGCACGCGGTTGGTTTCGGCAATGATCTCGTCGGCCAGGGACTCATTCTCGTTGAGCTTGACGCCGTAGCCGGGAATCATTTCCTTGATCTTGGCTTCCCAGCCCGGGAACTCCGCCGGGAAGCAGCGCTTCATCAGGTTAATCATGATGGGCGGGGCGGTGGAAGCTCCGGGGGAGGCACCCAGCAGTGCGCCAACGGTGCCGTCTGCCGAGGTAATGAGTTCGGTGCCGAACTGCAGCACGCCTCCGCTCTTCGGATCTTTCTTGATGACCTGGACACGCTGGCCGGCCGTAATGAGGTCCCAGCCCTCGGTGGCGGCATCGGGGAAGAACTCGCGCAACGCCTTGGTCTTGCCTTCGCGGGACTTCAGTACCTCCGTGACGAGGTACTTCACCAGGGACATGTTGTCCTTGGCCACGGCGAGCATGGGCACGAGGTTGTGCGGGCGCACGGAGAACGGTAGGTCCGTAAGTGAGCCGTTTTTGAGGAACTTAGGGGAGAATCCCCCGTAGGGGCCGAACAGCAGGGATTTTTTCCCGTCCACGAACCGGGTATCGAGGTGCGGAACGGACATGGGCGGCGCGCCCACCGATGCCTGGCCGTAGACCTTGGCGTTGTGCGCGGAGATGATCGACTCGTCGGTGGAGCGCAGGAACTGGCCCGAGACGGGGAAACCGCCGAAGCCCTTGCCCTCGGGGATGCCGGAGCGCTGCAGCAGGTGCAGGGCGCCGCCGCCACCGCCGATGAAGACGAAGCGGGCCGAGACAGTCTTGGAAGCCTTGGTGGCGCGGTTGCGGACCGTTACGTCCCAGCCGCCGCCCGAATTGCGGGTGAGGTTGGTGACTTCGTGGCCAAAGTTGAGGTCAGCGCCGTTGGCGCCGAGGAAGTTCACCAGTTCGCGGGTGAGGGCGCCGAAGTCAACGTCGGTGCCGCCGGCGACGCGGGACGCAGCCACGCGCTGGCCGGAGTCGCGGCCCTGCATCAGCAGGGGAGCCCACTCGGCAATCTTGCCGTGGTCTTCCGAGAATTCCATCGTCTTGAACAGCGGCTGGGCGCTGAGGGACTCGTAGCGCTTGCGCAGGTACTCCGAGTGCGCGTTCCCCCAAACAAAGCTCATGTGGGGCAGCGGGTTGATGAAGCTGCCGGAGATGTGCCCCTTCTCCACCAGGTGGGACCAGAACTGGCGGGAGACCTGGAACTGCTCGTTGATGCCGATCGCCTTCGCCGGGTCAACGGTGCCGTCCGGGCCGGCCGGGCTGTAATTCAGCTCGCACAGTGCCGCGTGGCCGGTGCCGGCGTTGTTCCAGGGATCTGAGCTCTCGGTCCCGGCACGATCCATCCGCTCATAGAGGGAAATGTCCCAGTCCGGTGCCAGCTGCTTCAGGAACGCCCCGAGGGTCGCGCTCATGATGCCGCCGCCGATCAGCAGTACATCAGTTCTGTTTGCGGACTTCTCCGCCGGGCTCTCAGCAGTCAACTTCATATCTCCAAGTCACGTGGACGCTAGCCTAAGAAGACTATCCCTCCCGGTGGCGCTTACTAAAATTCCCGCCGTGATGTCCCCTGGGACTTCTCCCCGGGACTTCCACGCTAGTCCGTGAGGCGGATGTTGTTGAAGACCTCATTGAGCAAAGGGGATGTCGGGTACTGGGAGACCCGGGGCGAGACGGTCAGCGTTGAGATGGGGAACGCCAGCGGAACTGCGGGTACCCGGGTGGAAATCCGGTCCGAAATCGAACGGTAGGCATCGGCGCGTTCATCGGAGTCGGCCAGCGTGCGGGCACGGTCAACCTTCGTAAAGAGCTGGGCGTCGTCGTACCCGAATTCCTCCGTGTAGGAACCGAAGAGCGTGCCGACGAAGTTATCCGCATCCATGTAGCTGCCCGAGAGGCCGGACAGGTGCAGCGCCCGGTCGCCGTTCCTGGAGACTGTTTCCAGGTATCCCTCAGACCATTCCATCGGCACCGGGCGGATATTGAACCCAGCTGCCGTCAGCTGCCGGCTAAGTTCCGCGTAGACCTTCTCCGGGTTGGGCAGGTAGGCGCGGGTAACGCGGCGGGGGTAGTAGAAGGGCAGTTCTTCGCCGCCATAACCGGCCTCGTCGAGTAGCTCTTTGGCACGCTCCGGGTTGTGGCCGTAGTTGGTCACGTTCTCCGAGCGCAGTCCGAGCTTTTCGGGAAGGAACTGGTTAGCAGACTTGGTGCCGTTCAGGAACAGGCCGTCCAGCAGGGCAGGCTTGTCGATGGCGTGGGCAATAGCCTGGCGCATTTTCGGTTCGTCCAGCCCGGGGAAGTTCTGGTTGATGCCCAGGTACAGGATCGAATACGGGTCCCGCTGCAGGATCTGCATGCCTGCACGCGCCAGCTCGCCGACGTCGGAGACTGTCACCAGGTCGTAGCCGTCCACCTCGCCGTTCTTCAGGGCACGGAGCCGCGACTCGGGGCTGGTGATCGTGCGGAATACGAGGTCGCTGATCTGGCCATGATCTCCCCAGTAGCCGGGATAGGACACGAGGGCGAGCTCGTCCTCTTCCCAGCTGGAGAACATGAAGGGGCCGGTGCCCACCGGGTGCTGGGCGTAGGCAGAGAGCCGCGTTCCGTTGCGCTCTTCGCTGAGCTCGTCGGCGGTCCCTTCGGCCAGGGCCTTTGGGGAGGAGATGGCGAATTCGGGGGATGCCAAGGCGGCGATGAGGCCGGGCAGGCGGGTATTGAGTTCCAGCCGGACGGTGAATTCGCCGGAAGGGACACATGATTTGTAGGCCGAAAGATCCGGCGTGTCGGCAAATCCCTTAAAGACGGAGCTGAACATCAGCGCCTCCGGCCCCCGTGCGGAGGCAGGCAGGTTGTACCAGCGGTCAAAGTTCGCGCACACCGCCTCGGCGTTGAACGCGGTGCCGTCATGGAAGGTGACGCCGCGGCGCAGCGTGAACTCGTAGGTGCGCCCGTCATCGGATTCGTCCCATTCCTCGGCGAGTGCAGGCACCGGCGCGGAGGTCAGGGAGTCCACACCAACCAGCGTTTCAAGGATCTGCCTGGTCACCCGGTGGGATTCAGTATCCACTGCCAGGAACGGATCCAGCCCGGACGGACGTGCGGCAGTGGCGAACGCGAAGGCGGCAGCAGGGCCGCCCGTCGCAGAGGCAGAAGGTGAACTGCTCGGGGAGTCTTCCTCCGGCCGCGCAGCGGTGCACCCGGTCAGGGCAAGGGCTGCGGCAACGGCTGAAGCTTTGATCACGGAGCGCCGCGTGGCGGATTTAGTCACAGCTGCTGGGTTCTCCTCGAGGCAGGCACCATCCCGGCCTGGGCGGTGGATTTCTTAGTCTAAATGATAAAAAACCGGTAAAGCCGGGTGAGAGTTGCCTCACAACCGGGCTTTGGTAAGGCAGGATATGGAAATGACTCAAACCAGCCCTGAATCTCCGCTGCTCGAAGTGACCGATCTCGCTGTTGGCTTCCAAACCATGGATGGCCCGGTGCAGGCGGTCCGCAACGCCGGATTCAGCCTCGCTGCCGGGAAAACCCTGGCGATCGTGGGCGAATCCGGGTCCGGCAAGTCCACGACGGCGATGGCGGTGATTGGACTGCTGCCGGGCAACGGCAAGGTCTCCTCCGGCAGTATCCGGTTTGACGGGCAGGAACTGGTGGGATTGTCAGAGTCCAAGATGCGTGCCATCCGCGGCCGGTCGATTGGCCTGGTGCCCCAGGACCCCATGTCCAACCTCAACCCGGTGACCAAGATCGGCACACAGGTTGCCGAGACGCTCCTCGTGCATGGTATGGCGACGTCCAGGGACGTTGACCGCAAGGTTATCGAGGTGCTGACCGCGGCCGGACTGCCCGACGCCGCGGAGCGGGCCAAGCAGTACCCCCATGAATTCTCGGGCGGCATGCGCCAGCGGGCACTGATTGCCATTGGCCTCGCGTGCCGCCCCCGCCTGCTGATCGCCGATGAACCCACCAGCGCACTGGACGTCACGGTGCAGCGCACCATCCTGGACCAGATTGGCCGGATGACGGATGAGCTTGGCACATCCGTGCTGCTCATCACGCACGACCTTGGGCTGGCTGCCGAACGCGCATCGGACCTGGTGGTGATGCACCGCGGCGAGGTGGTCGAAACAGGCCCGGCGCGTCAGCTCCTTGAAGATCCCCAGCACCCGTACACCAAGTCGCTGGTCAGCGCCGCCCCCAGCGTCGCCGCCGTCCGACTGCGTCCCGGAGCGTTCGCGGCTCCCGCCGAGGAACGCCTCGCAGTTGTGGAGGAGCCGCCGGCGCCGCATGACGGGGCGCCGGAAGCTGAAGCGGCTCCGGACAACATCGTTGAAATCCGGGACCTCAGCAAGGTCTACAAGACCCGCGGCTCATCCGGGGACTTTCACGCGGTCAAGAACGTAAGCCTGGAGATTCCGCGCGGAAGCACCGTGGCGATCGTCGGCGAGTCCGGCTCAGGCAAAACCACCACGGCCCGGATGCTGCTCAAGCTGATCGAACCGACCAGCGGTTCAATGACGTTCGACGGCGTGGACATCGCGTCCCTGGCGAAGGGCAAGCTGAGCGACTTCCGCCAGCGGGTCCAGCCGATCTTCCAGGACCCGTATTCCTCCCTGGACCCTATGTTCACCATCGAACGGATCCTCGACGAGCCGCTGAGGACGTACAAGCGCGGCAACCGCCAGGAACGCGCCGCACGGGTCCGCGAGCTCATGGAACAGGTTGCGCTCCCGGTCTCCATGCTGCGCCGCTACCCGGCTGAACTTTCGGGCGGGCAGCGTCAGCGTGTGGCGATTGCCCGTGCGCTGGCCTTGAACCCGGAACTGATTGTCTGTGACGAGCCAGTCTCTGCCTTGGACGTGCTGGTGCAGGCCCAGATCCTCAAACTGCTCGGAGACCTGCAGCGGGACCTGGGACTGAGCTACCTCTTCATCAGCCACGACCTGGCTGTGGTGCGGCTGATCTCGGATTACGTGTGCGTGATGAAGGACGGTGAACTCGTGGAGGCGGCGACGTCGGAGGAAGTCTTCCAGAATCCGCGCCACCCCTATACACGCAAGCTGCTCGCCTCCATTCCGGGCAACGAACTGAACATCCAGGACGAAATGGCGTCCTAACCGCCGGCGAAAGGGCCCGCATCCTCAGGCAGAGGATGCGGGCCCTTCGGTGTTCCCGGGTTGTTCGAAGACCAGGCTTATTTGCGCCGGGTCTTCGGGTCCAGGGCTTCCCGCAGGGACTCGCCCAGCAGGGTGAAGCCAAGGGCCGTGACGGCGATGCAGATGCCGGGCAGGAACGCGAGCTGCGGTGCTACGGCCAGTTCATTCTGCGCATAGGTGAGCATGCGGCCCCACTCCGCGCTTTCCGGACGGCCGCCGCCGAGGCCCAGGAAGGACAGTGCAGCGGCGTCGATAACGGCGGTGGCGAGCGTCAGGGTCGCCTGGACAATCACCGGGCCCACGCTGTTGGGCAGCAGATGGCTCATGGTGATGGTCCGGGTGCTCAGGCCCAGTGCCTGCGCGGAGAGGATATAGTCTGCCCCGCGCTGGCTGATCATTGAGGAGCGCAGGAGCCTGGCGAATATGGGCACCTGGGAAACCCCGATGGCGATCATCACCGCCGTCGGCGTCTGGCCGAGGACCGCCGCGATGCTCACGGCCAGCAGCAGGTTCGGAACGGAGAGCAGGATATCCACGAACCGCATAATCACGTTGTCCACCCAGCCGCCGAAGCCGCCGGCAATGACGCCGAGCAGCATTCCGCCGGCCAGGCCGAGTGCAGTCGATATGACGCCGATCAGCAGCGACGCCCGGGCACCCCAGATGAGCTTGGAGAGCACATCTCCGCCGAAGCGGTCCAGGCCCAGCGGAAATCCGTCGATGTCGCCGGGACCGGGGATCGACGTCGGAGTGATCTCGGTGCGGCCGGGCAGATCCTCGCCGCCGTACGGTGCAAGGATCGGGGCGAAGATGGCCACGAGCAGGAACAGGCCCACAATGACGGCACCGGCGATGGCTGCCGGGTTGCGGCGGAGCCTGCGGAAGGCATCGCGCCACATGCCGCTGCCGCGGGTATCGGGGGCGGCTGGTTCGTCGGGCCGGACGGCTCCGCCGGCCGGCGGTGGAAGAACTGTACTCATTGCACCCTCACCCTCGGGTCGATGAAGCCGTACGAAACGTCAACCAGCAGGTTGATCAGGGAGTACGCAACGGCAATAAAGATGATGAATCCCTGCAGCACCGGATAGTCAAGGTTGAAGATTGCATCGCGCAGGAACCTGCCGACGCCGCTGAACGCAAAGACTGTCTCTGTCAGCACGGCGCCGGAAATCAGCAGGCCCGTCTGCAGGCCGACTGTCGTCGTCACCGGGAGCATGGCGTTGCGCAGGACGAAACGGTTCCGGATAGTGCGCTCCATGAGGCCCTTGGCCCGGGCCGTCCGGACGTAGTCGGCGCCCTGGACCTCCAGGACGGAGGCACGGGTGATCCGCACAATGATGGCCAGCGGAATGGTGCCCAGCGCAATGCCGGGGAGCACCAGGTGCATCAGGGCATCCCACGAGGCGTCCCATTCCCTGGTCAGCAAGCCGTCCAGGACGTAGAAGTCCGTGACATGCGTGGCGTTGATCCGTGGATCCTGCCGCCCGTCCGTGGGGAAGAGGGGAATCTGGATGGCGAACATCCATTTGAGGATGAAGGCCAGGAAGAAGACCGGCACGGTGATGCCTAGCAGTGACAGCACCACTGAGGAGTGGTCCCAGAATCGGCCGTAGTGCCGCGCGGCGAGGTAGCCGAGGGGAATGCCGATGCCGATCGCGAAAATGAGGGCGACCGCGGCAAGCTCCAGGGTGGCAGGGAAACGCGTGGCGAACTCTTCGAGCACCGGACGTCCGGTGACGGTCGACACGCCGAAGTCGCCCTGGAGGAGCTTTCCAACGTAGGTGAAGTACTGCTCGAGGAGCGGACGGTCGAAGCCGTAGGCCTCATTGATCCGGGCTATGGCTTCGGGTGTGGCCTTGTCTCCCAGAAGGGCGGTCGCAGGACCGCCGGGGAGGCTGCGGACCCAGATGAACAGAAGGATGGACAAGCCGATCAGGGTCGGGATCAGCATTAACAGGCGCTTGCCTATAACTCGCAGCACGAGTGTCCTTTCTCAGCCGGTTGTGCGGCTGCGGAAAAGGTAAGGACAGAACGGACCGGGACCCAGCGCCAGCTGGATCCCGGTCCGTTTCGCCGCTACTTGTTGAGCTTGATCTGGTTGAACACTTCGTCGTTCACGGGGGAGGCGGGGTATGAATCCACGCGGTCCGAGAAAGCGAGCGACGGCGCCGGGTGTGCCAGCGGAACAGCCGGGACAAACTTGGCGATGTCGTCGTTGATCTTCTCGTACATCGGGGTCTGCTCCTCCAGGCTGCTTACCTGCCGGGCGGCCTCGAGCTGGTCGAAGATCTCCTGGTTGGTGAAGCCGAATTCAGGCTTCTCCTGGCCGAAGAACACGCCTACGAAGTTGTCCGTGTCGTTGTAGTCGCCGGTCCAGCCGAGCAGGTGGATGCCGTGGTCTTCAGTGGCCTGGACGCGGTCGAGGTAGTCCGGGGACCACTTGCTCGGCTGCGGGTTGACCTTGATGCCCACTTCCTCCAGCTGTGCGGAGATGTTGGAGAAGACCTGCTCAGGGGTTGGCATGTACGGGCGCGAGACGCCGGTGGGGTAGTTGAAGTCCACGGTGAAGCCGTCCGGGTAGCCGGCTTCCGCCAGCAGTTCCTTGGCCTTCTCCGGATCGTACTCGTACTCGGTGACGTCTTCGTTGTAGCCGTTGACGACGTCGGGGATGAACTGCGTGGCAACCTTGGTGCCCTCGGGCAGGGTCTGGCTGACCAGTGCCTCCTTGTCGATCGCGTGTGCGATCGCCTGGCGCACCAGCGGATCGGCAAGCTGCTCGACCTTCTGGTTCATGCCCAGGTACAGGATGGTGAAGGGGTCGCGCGGAATGACCTTGAACCCGGCGTCGGCCAGGGCCTGGGTGTCGGCCGGAGCCACCAGGTCATAGCCGTCAATGTCGCCGGACTGCAGGGACTGGCGGCGGGAGTTCGGATCATCAATGACACGGAAGATGATGTCCGTGACTTGGCCCTGGTCGCCCCAGTAGTCCCCGTAGGCGGAAAGCGTGATCTGGTTGCCGACCTCCCAGCCTTCGAACTTGAACGGGCCGGTTCCGGTGGGGTGTTCCTTGGCGTAGCTGGTCAGGGTGGGAGCCTCGGCCGTCCCGGAAGCTTCGTTGGCTGCGTATTCGTCCATCGCCGTCGGGCTCTGCATGGAGAACGCGGGCAGGGAGAGTGCGGCGATGAACCCGGCGAAGGGCTTGGCCAGCGTAATGACGGCCTGGTTTTCGGCCGGAGCCTCACAGGACTCGTAGGTGGCGCTCTCCGGGGTGTCGGCGAAGCCCTTGAAGAGCTTGCTGTAGTAGTAGGCCTGGCTTTCGGCCTGCTGGATACCCGTGAAGTTGTACCACCGGTCGAAGTTGGCGCATACGGCTTCGGCGTTGAACGGAGTTCCGTCGTGGAAGGTGACGCCTTCCTCGAGGTCGAAGGTATAGGTCAGGGCATCCTCGGAAGTCTCCCAGGACTTGGCCAGCAGCGGTGCGGGATCGGCCGTGCCGGGCTCCACGCCCACGAGGCCTTCGAAGATCTGGCGGCTTACCCTGAAGGACTCGCCGTCCGAGGCGAAGGCAGGGTCCAGTGTCTTGGGATCGGAGGAAGCGGCGAAGACGAAGGTGCCGTCAACCTCGGAGGCTGTCGCGCCGTCGTCCGCTGCGTCCCGGTTGCTTTCGGCGCAGCCGGAGAGCACCAGGGCGCTCATTGCCAGCCCGGCAGTCAGGGCGGCAGCCCGTCGCCGGGCCTGCCGGCTGAGAGTGAATCTGCCAGCAAGGGTCATTTTTCTATCTCCTCTGGGCGTGAGGTGCGTTCCTGCCGGTTGGCCGGACGCATCGCTGTGTTGTGGAACACATGTGTAGTCCCAGAGCCTAGCGGCACCGGCGGGATGGTTTGGGACGCTAAGCGTGTTGAGCGCGGTCACAATTCGGTTACACACCCGTCGCGGGATTTGCCGGCATTGTGTGGACAGCCGCGCGGGCCGGCCGTAGCGTCGAAGCGTGGGCACCTCTTCCGCGGGAATCGGACGGTCCGGACTGGCAGCGCTCGCAGCCGGAGCCGTGCTTGGGCTGGCAGCTGCCGCAGCGGGAGCGCTCCTGGAGCGGCTGCGCAGGATTCCTCTTCAGCCTGAACGTTCCGCGCCAGCCCCCGGCCCTGCCACAGCGGGGTCCGTTCCCATCAGTGCCCGCAAGGACCCGAACCTGCCGGACTGGAGGCAGGGCATGCCGGGCACGCCGGAGACCGTGACCGTTGAAGTTGGATCGCTGGAAGCGGGACCCGGCAGCCCGCGCCGTACCTGGGTTGTCCACAACGGCCCGGAATGGCAGTCCCGACCGGGGGAGCTCATGGTGCAGCCGGAGCGCGCCGGGGAGCAGCACGGCACTTCGTTGTGAATCAGCTCTCACTTGGCGGATTCGGTTTTCGCCCCGCATAAAGTGCTGGTAGAGTTTCATGTCGTTGCCGAGCAGGAACAGCTGGTTTGACCAGCCGAAACAAGCACGGCATCTGCCACGCACCTCTAGCTCAATTGGCAGAGCAATTGACTCTTAATCAATGGGTTCCGGGTTCAAGTCCCGGGGGGTGCACAGGATAAATCCGCCGCTTCGGTCACCGGGGCGGCGGATTTTTTTGTGCCGGCGCCGCCGCCCGCCTAGGAGGGATGTGCCGCCGACCGCGGCCGCGGGGCCGTCCGGACGGCCGTTTAGGCAGGACGCGGAAAGGATGGTAGAGTATCTTCCCGGTGCTGATCGCCGGGGAAGTATATTCCGCAGGATCACCGCCACGCACCTCTAGCTCAATTGGCAGAGCAATTGACTCTTAATCAATGGGTTCCGGGTTCAAGTCCCGGGGGGTGCACAGTTGAGGAAAGCCCCGCAGGTTCCGGCAGCAGCCGGGACCTGCGGGGCTTTTCGTTTGTCCGGTCCCGGCGCTGCCCCGCTCCGGGAGCCTTTCGGCGGCAGAGCTGTCTCCCGCGGCATCCGGAACGGATCTTGCGTCGGAGGAAAATGTCGAATTCCACCTGCACCGTCACGGCGGCTACCATCTGCCGGCGAGCATGCATGTTCGGTGTCGGGGCGGACCGGAATGGGTGGACGTGCCCGTCGCCGGCAGCTGACGGCGAAGGCTTAAATGCCGGAAGGGCGCACCTTTGCGGTGCGCCCTTCCGGCATCTAAGCCCTTTGCCCGGCTGCTAGGCGGTCCGGGAAGCCGTATCCATCGGGACGTCCAGCGGTGCGTCCAGGGGCACCGGGAGGCCCGGGACATCCACGGCCATGTGCCAGCGTGGATTGCCCAGTTCGCGGATGACGGTGCGCAGCTGGCTGCGGAGGTCTTCGGAAAGCAGCTCTCCGCCGTCGAGCAGCGTGCGCTCGATGTCCTGCGCCTCATGCAGGGCCTCGACGCCTGCGGGAGTGATGGACACCATGTGGCTGCGCTTATCCAGGTCATTGCGGACGCGCGTAACGTGACCGTGTGCTTCGAGGCGCGCCAGGGTCTTTCCCATTGTCTGTGCCTGTACGCGGACCAGCTGGGCGAGGTGCGCCTGGGTCATGGGGCCCTGTGAATCCAGGACTCCAAGGGCGATGACGCCCGCGTGGGTCACCCCTATGCGTACAAGCCGCTCATTCCAGGCATGTTCAACCAGGCGGGCGGCTGTCGACAAGAGGCGACCGGTGGGCCAATGCTCCATATCCGGCATAAAACTGAACTCTTCCTTTCGAGTGCGGATTCACGCGGCCTGATCGGATAGCCTACAAATCCAGTGTCTAGGATAGCCAACCGCAAGCCTGCTGTCCTCCTGTGACACAGCCTTTGCCTAATTGATACCTAAGGAGCCCAGTCTCTCATGTCGAAACTCACCCCCGGTGACCAGGCGCCCGACTTCGCCCTGACGGCGTCGGACTCCTCCGTTGTATCCCTGGCGGACCTGCGCGGCCGCAGTGTCATTGTCTACTTTTACCCGGCAGCTGCAACGCCCGGCTGCACCAAGGAAGCGTGCGACTTCCGGGACAACCTGAACTCGCTGGCTGCTTCGGGATACGCCGTCCTCGGGGTCTCGCCGGACAAGGTGGAGAAACTGGCGAAATTCGCCGCGGACGAGTCCCTCAATTTCCCGCTGCTCTCCGACCCGGACCACGCCGTAGCCGAGGCCTGGGGTGCCTGGGGCGAGAAGAAGAACTACGGAAAGACCTACGAAGGGCTCATCCGGTCCACAGTAGTCGTCGATCCCGAGGGCAGGGTCTCCCTCGCCCAGTACAACGTCCGCGCTACCGGCCATGTTGCCAAGCTGCGCCGTGATCTCGGTCTCGACTGAACCTCGGGTACACTGGAGGCTGGCTTTGGCAGGGAAACCGGCCTGGCCGGCGCGCGAGTGGCGAAATTGGCAGACGCGCTGGATTTAGGTTCCAGTGTCTTCGGACGTGTGGGTTCAAGTCCCTCCTCGCGCACCACGGCAAAACACCCCGGTCACTTGGCCGGGGTGTTTTTCTATGCCCGCGGAAGAGCGCGGCTAGGCTATGGAAGCATGTCAGCCGAACCCAAAGTGCGCACCATTACCGTGCCCACCCGCCAGCTCCTTGCTTCGCTCTTACCGCTTCCGGACGGGATGCGCGCAGCGCTCTGGGATTTCGATTCAGACCCGGAAGGCGTCGGCTACGCGGAGATCGACGCCGTCGTCGCACCGTATGCGGGCGGGGACGGATGGCAGCAGGGCCTGCAGCGGGTGCCGAACCTGCTGCTCCTCCAGGCGCAGACCACCGGCTATGACGGGCTGCCCGAGGTTGCGGGCGAGGCGGCCGTGGCCAGCGCCGCCGGAGTCCATGCCGCTGCCACCGCGGAGCTTGCGGTCGGCCTGATGCTCGCCTCGCTGCGGGGCATCGATGCGGCCGTCCGGGACCAGCGCGACGGGCACTGGAACCCGCACCGGTACCCCGGTCTGGCAGACCGGCATGTCACGCTGGTGGGAGTCGGCGGAATCGGCCGGGAAATCGCCGCCCGCCTGGCACCGTTCGACGTCCGGCTCACCCGGGTGGGGAGCACTGCACGGAACGACGACGGCGGCCGCGTCCACGGCACGGATGAACTGGTGCACCTGGCCGCGGACACCGAGGTCCTCGTTGTCATTACGCCGCTGAACGAGACGACCCGCGGCCTCGTCGGGGAACAGGTCCTGGCCGCGCTGCCGGACGGGGCGCTGGTGGTCAACGTTGCCCGCGGTCCCGTGGTCGATACGGACGCCCTCACCCGCGAGGTGGTATCCGGCAGGCTGCGAGCGGCCCTCGACGTGGTGGACCCGGAGCCGCTGCCGGCCGGCCATCCGCTCTGGAGCTGCACCAACGCGATCATCACCCCGCACGTCGGCGGCAACTCCGATGCGTTTACCCCGCGGATCGAGGGCTTCCTGCGCCGGCAGGTACAACGGCTGGCGGCCGGCGAAGAGCCGCTGAACCTGGTCCGGTCCGGACCCTGGAAGCAGGGCTGAGCCTAGGCCAGGTCCAGGAAGACATCCAGGAAAGAGTTGAAGTCGGACCGGTCTCCGTCCTGGCGGAGGATCCGGCGGGCGCCGCCCGCAGCGTCGGGCAGTGCTGCCTCGGCTTCAACGCCGAAGCGGAACACCCGTCCGGTGCTGGTGCCTACCTCATAGCTTCCAGGTGCCAGCTCATCGGCATGGGACAGGTTGGTGGTGTTGACTGCGGTGGGCGGTTCCAGGCCCTGCAGCGAGCCGGTTTCGAACGGCGCAAACACCAGCTCAGGCGGGCTCCAGCGGTAGCCGAGGACAAAGTAGCCCGCTGAATCCGGCAGGGGAGTGGCGCAGACAAGGTTGTAGTCGCCGTAGTTCGGCATCTGCGAGTCGAAGACGCTGCGGAGGGCGGACTTGAGTTCATCGCTGGCCTGGCTGTCTTCCGGTCCTGTTTCCGCACTCATGCTCCCCAGTGTATGGACACCCACCCCCATCCGGGGAAGGCCGCCGCGGCAGCGGGCAAAGTTCATTCAGCTGTGCAGTGTGCGTAACCCGGACGTAACACGGCCCCCGGGGCTGCTGCCGGATGCGCCGGCCCGGACACGAAAGGAATAGGATTTTGCTATGACCACGGAGAGCACCCCTGACATCAAACCCCGCAGCCGAGTCGTAACCGACGGGATCCATGCAGCGCCTGCACGCGGCATGTTCCGTGCAGTCGGCATGGGCGATGACGATTTCGCCAAGCCCCAGATCGGCATTGCCAGTTCCTGGAACGAAATTACTCCCTGCAACCTCTCCCTGAACCGGCTGGCCCAGGGCGCCAAGGAAGGCGTACACGCCGGCGGCGGGTTCCCCATGCAGTTCGGCACCATTTCCGTTTCCGACGGTATTTCAATGGGCCACGAAGGCATGCACTTCTCCCTGGTGTCCCGCGAAGTCATTGCCGACTCCGTTGAGACCGTGATGATGGCAGAGCGCCTCGACGGCTCCGTCCTGCTGGCCGGCTGCGACAAGTCCCTGCCGGGCATGCTGATGGCAGCCGCGCGCCTGGACCTTTCCAGCGTGTTCCTCTACGCCGGCTCGATCATGCCCGGCTTCGCCAAGCTTGAAGACGGAACCGAGAAGGAAGTCACCCTGATCGACGCCTTCGAAGCCGTCGGTGCCTGCGCCGCCGGCAAGATGAGCCTCAAGGACCTGGACACCATCGAACGTGCCATCTGTCCCGGCGAAGGTGCCTGCGGCGGCATGTACACCGCCAACACCATGGCCTGCATCGGCGAGGCACTGGGCATGTCCCTGCCGGGCTCGGCAGCACCGCCCTCGGCTGACCGCCGCCGCGACGAATTCGCCCGCAAGTCCGGCGAGGCCGTGGTGAACCTGCTGCGCAAGGGCATCACTGCCCGTGACATCATGACCAAGAAGGCGTTCGAGAACGCGATTGCCGTGACCATGGCTTTCGGCGGTTCCACCAACGCCGTCCTGCACCTGCTGGCCATCGCCCGCGAAGCCGAAGTGGACCTCACGCTCGAGGACTTCAACCGCATCGGCGACAAGATCCCGCACCTGGGTGACCTCAAGCCGTTCGGCCGCTACGTCATGTACGACGTCGACAAGATTGGCGGCGTGCCCGTCATCATGCGTGCGCTGCTCGACGCCGGCCTGCTGCACGGCGACTGCCTCACCGTCACGGGCAAGACCGTCGCCGAGAACCTGGAAGCCATCAACCCGCCGGATCCCGACGGCAAGGTGCTGCGCGCCATCGACAACCCGATCCACAAGACCGGCGGTATCACCATCCTGAAGGGCTCGCTGGCACCGGAGGGCGCCGTCGTGAAGTCCGCGGGCTTCGACGCGGACGTCTTCGAAGGCACCGCCCGGGTCTTCGAACGCGAACAGGGTGCCCTGGACGCGCTCGACGCCGGCCAGATCCATGCCGGCGACGTGGTGGTCATCCGCTACGAAGGACCCAAGGGCGGCCCGGGCATGCGCGAGATGCTCGCCATCACCGGAGCGATCAAGGGCGCGGGCCTGGGCAAGGACGTGCTCCTGCTGACAGACGGCCGCTTCTCCGGCGGCACCACGGGCCTGTGCATCGGCCATGTGGCACCGGAAGCCGTCGACGGCGGGCCCATCGCCTTTGTCCAGGACGGCGACCGCATCCGCGTGGACATTGCCGCCCGCACGTTCGACCTGCTGGTGGAACCGGAAGAGCTCGAAGCGCGCAAGGTCGGCTGGGAGCCGCTGCCTGCCAAGTTCACCAAGGGTGTCCTGTCCAAGTACGCCAAGATGGTCAACTCGGCTTCCACCGGGGCTTACTGCGGTTGAAACCCTTCCCCAGCCGCAAGGCGCTGAGCGCCTTGCGGCTGGGGCCCCTAAAGGGTTTCAACCTTATTAAGCCCTGCCGCCTTTTGCGGGCGGGTTCTGTAGACCCGCTGGCGCGGGAAGTAAACCCAGACGTCCAGAGCCAGCACGCGGGCCTTAAACCCGTGTCCGGAGAGTGGGACGGAAATGTCCATATAATGAGACGGATGAACCTCCGGTTGACACCGTTGCCGGAGGAGGGGAACACTGATCTTTATGCAGATCGTAACCGTCGTCCTTAGCAAGCGCGTGGCGTAACAGCCCGACTTGAAAAAGACGTCACGCGCGGACCCCTACGGAGCCAACAGGCACGAGGGGTTTTTTTATTGGCTTCAGAAAGCACAGAGACCGCTCCGGGCTTACCTTCCGGGCGGTACGCCGCATCAGAACAAATGGATATGTATCCGCAAAGGAAGTTTCCGATGAGTAAGGGATCGCCAGCCAGCCCGTCGCTGATGGCACAAAAGACCGGCCCGGCACGCCCGGCGCCGGCCAAGCACAAAGATGCAGCTTTTTCTGTCAATCCTGCTGAAGCAGTGGACACGCGAGTCCAGGGACCCAACAACGTAGTGCCGCCCACCGAGATGACCGGTTCGGAGGCCATCGTCCGTGCGCTGGAAGAACTCGGAGTCGATGACGTCTTCGGTCTGCCCGGCGGCGCGATCCTGCCGACCTATGACCCGCTGATGGACTCCACCAGGCTGCGGCACATCCTGGTCCGCCACGAACAGGGAGCCGGCCACGCTGCCGAAGGCTACGCCATGGTGACCGGCCGCGCCGGTGTCTGCATTGCGACATCGGGCCCCGGTGCCACCAACCTGGTGACTGCCATCGCCGATGCACACATGGACTCGGTGCCCATGGTTGCCATCACGGGCCAGGTCAACAGCGCCGTGATCGGTTCCGACGCGTTCCAGGAAGCGGACATCGTCGGCATCACCATGCCGATCACCAAGCACTCCTTCCTGGTGACCAGGGCCGATGACATTCCGCGGGTACTCGCCGAAGCGTTCCACATCGCCACCAGCGGACGTCCCGGGCCTGTCCTGGTGGACATCACCAAGGACGCACAGCAGGCGACGACAACCTTCTCCTGGCCGCCGAAGATCGACCTGCCCGGCTACCGCACCGTGGTGCGCGGCCACTCCAAGCAGGTCCGTGAGGCCGCCCGGCTGATCGCTGCGTCCCAGCGGCCGGTCTTCTACGTTGGCGGCGGCGTGCTGAAGGCGGATGCCTCGGCTGAACTGCTGGAACTGGCCGAAACGGTGGGTGCCCCTGTGGTGACCACCCTGATGGCCCGCGGCGTGTTCCCCGACTCCCACAAGCAGCATGTGGGCATGCCCGGCATGCACGGCTCCGTCTCGGCCGTGACCGCCCTGCAGCAGTCTGACCTGCTGATCACCCTGGGCGCCCGGTTCGATGACCGCGTTACCGGCGTGCTGTCCTCCTTCGCGCCCGGAGCCAAGGTCATCCACGCGGACATTGATCCGGCGGAAATCTCGAAGAACCGCACCGCGGACGTGCCGATCGTGGGTTCGGTCAAGGAGATCATCCCCGAACTTACCGAAGCGGTCCGCGGCCAGTTCGAAGCCTCCGGAGCCCCGGACATCACCGCCTGGTGGGCGGTCCTGAACCGGATCCGGGAAACCTATCCCACGGGCTGGACCGAACCCGAAGACGGCCACGTTGCCCCGCAGCAGGTCATCAAGCGAATCGGTGAGCTGACGGGTCCGGAGGGCGTCTACGTGGCCGGCGTGGGACAGCACCAAATGTGGTCTGCCCAGTTCATCAACTACGAGCGTCCCCGCGCGTGGCTGAACTCGGGCGGCCTGGGCACCATGGGCTATTCCGTCCCGGCAGCCATGGGTGCCAAGGTCGGCGACCCGGACCGCGTGGTCTGGGCAATCGACGGCGACGGCTGCTTCCAGATGACCAACCAGGAACTGGCCACCTGCCTGATCAACAACATCCCGATCAAGGTTGCCATCATCAACAACTCCTCCCTGGGCATGGTCCGCCAGTGGCAGACCCTGTTCTACGAGTCCCGCTACTCCAACACGGACCTGAACACCGGACACGACACCGTGCGGGTTCCTGACTTCGTGAAGCTCGCGGATGCCTACGGCTGCGTGGGCCTGCGCTGCGAACGCGAAGAGGACATCGACGCGACGATCGAGAAGGCACTGTCCATCAACGACCGTCCAGTAGTCATCGACTTCGTGGTCAGCCGCGACGCCATGGTCTGGCCGATGGTTCCCTCCGGAGTCAGCAACGACCTCATCCAGATTGCCCGCAACATGACGCCCACCTGGGAAGAGGAGGAGTAGGGGACATGGCACGCCACACCCTTTCCGTGCTCGTAGAAGACGTACCCGGTGTCCTGACCCGTGTTGCGTCCCTGTTCGCCCGCCGGGCGTTCAACATCAATTCTTTGGCCGTGGGCCCGTCGGAAGTTGCGGGCCTGTCCCGCATCACCGTCGTCGTCGAGGCCGAAGGTGACCTGCTGGAGCAGGTCACCAAGCAACTGAACAAGCTCGTCAACGTCATCAAGATTGTCGAACTTGTTCCCGATTCTTCCGTGCAACGCGACCACATCTTGGTCAAGGTTCGCGCGGATGCCGCAACCCGGCTGCAGGTAACCCAGGCAGCCGAGCTGTTCCGTGCTTCAGTGGTAGATGTGTCTACAGACTCCCTGATCGTTGAGGCAACTGGCACCGCCGAAAAGCTCAACGCACTGCTCTCAGTGCTGGAGCCCTTTGGCATCCGCGAAATTGTTCAATCCGGAACCCTGGCAGTTGGCCGCGGTGCGAAGTCGATGTCCGACCGCGCGCTGCGCAGCGCCTAGTTCCACCCACAAACCTTCATCCAAGAACCCAAACAGGAGATATTTCAGTGACTGACATGTATTACGACGACGACGCAGACCTGTCGATCATCCAGGGACGCAAAGTCGCCGTCATCGGCTACGGCAGCCAGGGCCACGCACACGCCCTGAGCCTGCGCGATTCCGGTGTCGATGTCCGCGTTGGCCTCAAGGAAGGCTCCAAGTCCCGAGCCAAGGCCGAAGCAGAAGGCCTGAAGGTCCTCAGCGTTGCCGACGCCGTTGCCGAAGCAGACCTGATCATGGTCCTTACCCCGGACCAGGTCCAGCGCTTCGTCTACGCCGAGGAAATCGCCCCGAACCTGAAGTCCGGCGACGCCCTGTTCTTCGGCCACGGCTTCAACATCCGCTACGGCTACATCCAGCCGCCGGCCGACGTCGACGTCGCACTGGTTGCCCCGAAGGGCCCGGGCCACATTGTCCGCCGCGAATTCGAAGCGGGCCGCGGTGTTCCGGACCTGATCGCCGTCGAGCAGGATGCCTCGGGCAAGGCCAAGGACCTGGCGCTTTCCTATGCCAAGGCCATTGGCGGCACCCGCGCGGGCGTCATCGAGACCACCTTCACCGAAGAGACCGAAACCGACCTCTTCGGCGAGCAGGCTGTGCTCTGCGGCGGGGCTTCCCAGCTGATCCAGTACGGTTTCGAGACCCTGACCGAGGCCGGCTACAAGCCGGAGGTCGCCTACTTCGAGGTGCTGCACGAGCTCAAGCTGATCGTTGACCTGATGGTTGAGGGCGGCATCGCGAAGCAGCGCTGGAGCGTCTCCGACACCGCTGAGTACGGCGACTACGTCTCCGGCCCGCGCGTCATCACCCCCGAGGTGAAGGAAAACATGAAGGCCGTCCTCGCGGACATCCAGAACGGTGCCTTCGCCAAGCGCTTCATCGATGACCAGGACGCCGGCGCTCCGGAGTTCAAGGAACTGCGCCAGAAGGGTGAGGACCACCCGATCGAGGCCACCGGCCGCGAACTGCGCAAGCTGTTCTCCTGGATCAAGTCCGACGACGATTACACCGAAGGCTCCGTCGCCCGCTAATTCCGCCAGTAACAATGGCACGGATTCTCCGTGTCCGTTACCGCGGCGCTACGCTTGAAAAGCAAGCCGTTTCGGTAAGGAGGCCGGGCCCTGCACGGGGTCCGGCCTTCGGCGTGAAATATCCAAAACCACATCGACACACAGCTAAAGAGGTCATCGGTGACTGCCACCAAACCAGTAGTACTTCTCGCGGAGGAACTCTCCCCGGCCACGGTTGAGGCCCTGGGCCCCGACTTTGAGATCCGCCAGACCGACGGCGCAGACCGTTCCCAGCTGCTCTCCGCCATCGCGGATGTCGACGCGATCCTGGTGCGTTCAGCCACCCAGGTTGATGCCGAAGCCATCGCTGCCGCCAAGAACCTCAAGGTCATCGCCCGCGCCGGAGTGGGCCTGGACAACGTGGACATCCGTTCCGCCACGCAGGCCGGCGTCATGGTGGTCAACGCCCCGACGTCGAACATCATCTCCGCTGCCGAACTGACGGTCGGCCACATCCTCTCCCTGGCCCGCCACATCCCGCAGGCGTCGAGCGCTCTCAAGGGCGGCGAGTGGAAGCGCTCCAAGTACACCGGCACCGAATTGTTCGAAAAGAAGGTCGGCATCATCGGCCTGGGCCGCATCGGCGCCCTCGTGGCAGCCCGTGTCCAGGGCTTCGGCACCGAGGTCCTGGCCTATGACCCGTACATCACCTCTGCCCGTGCCGCCCAGCTGAACGTCAAGCTGGTCACGCTGGAGGAGCTGCTGGAACAGTCGGACTTCGTGACCATCCACATGCCCAAGACCCCCGAGACCCTGGGCATGCTCGGCGCCGAAGCGTTCGAGAAGATGAAGGACACCGCCTACGTGGTGAACGTGGCCCGCGGCGGCCTGGTGGACGAAGACGCGCTCTACACCGCCCTCACCGAAGGCAAGATCGCAGGTGCCGGCGTCGACGTCTTCGTGAAGGAGCCCAGCACCGACCTGCCCTTCTTCGGCCTGGACAACGTCATTGTCACCCCGCACCTGGGCGCCTCCACCGACGAAGCGCAGGAAAAGGCCGGCATCTCCGTTGCCAAGTCCGTGCGCCTGGCCCTGGCCGGTGAACTGGTGCCCGACGCCGTGAACGTCGCCGGCGGCGTCATCGCCGAGGACGTCCGCCCGGGCATCCCGCTGATCGAGAAGCTGGGCCGGATCTTCACCGCGCTGGCCCACGATTCAATGACCGCCATCGACATCGAGGTGGCCGGGGAGATCGCGTCCCTGGACGTGAAGGCACTTGAACTGGCCGCACTGAAGGGCATCTTCACCGACATCGTCTCGGAGCAGGTCTCCTACGTGAACGCTCCGGTGCTGGCTGAGCAGCGCGGCATCGCCGTCCGCCTCCTCACCACCCCGGACGTGGATGACTACCGCAACCTGCTCACCATCCGCGGCGCACTGTCCGACGGTACGCAGCTTGAGGTGGCCGGCACGCTGACTGGCCCGAAGCAGATCCAGAAGCTGGTGGGCGTCAACGGCTACGACCTCGAGATCCCCATCAGCGAACACCTGCTGGTGCTGATCTACCAGGACCGCCCCGGCGTCATCGGCGCCTTGGGCCGCATCCTGGGTGAAGCGGAGATCAACATCGCCGGCATGCAGGTTGCCCGCAACTCCGAGGGCGGCCAGGCCCTGTCCCTGCTCACGGTGGATTCCTCCGTGCCGCAGGAGGTCCTTGAAACCGTCCGCGAAGCCATCGGCGCAACCGTGGCCCGCGAGGTGGACCTGCAGGACTAATCCGCCCCGGTCCAGAAAAGGCCGGCTCCCGCGCCCAGCAGTTTCATGGACGCGGGGCCGGCCTTTGCTGCGTCCGGGGGAGCAGCACCGCGGCCTCGGCCTCCACCCGCAGTACGACGCCGGCTGCCGCCTGGTTCAGGCCGCAAGCCGATGTGCGTCCGGGGCCCGCCGGGACAGGATGGATCCATGAGTGAATCCCTGCCCGGCGCGCCCCTGCTTGCAGCCGCCAACCTGACCAAGTCCTACGGAAACTCGACAGCACTGGCCGGTGTCAGCCTGCAGGTGCGGGCCGGAGAAGCTACCGCCGTCATGGGTGCCTCCGGTTCGGGCAAGACCACCCTGCTCCACTGCCTGGCCGGCATTGTGCTTCCGGACGCCGGAAGCGTTCGGTACTCCGGAGCCGCGCCGGTGGATGTCACTTCCCTGCAGGATGAGGCACGGTCTGCGCTGCGCCGCACCGAGTTCGGCTTCGTGTTCCAGCAGGGCCTGCTGATCCCCGAGCTGACCGCCGGAGAAAACGTGGCGCTGGCGCTGATGCTCAACGGAACTCCGCGCGCGGCAGCCGAACAGCAGGCAGCCGCTGCCCTCGCAGCGCTGGGCCTGGCCGGAATGGAAGGGCGCAGGATCGGTGAACTTTCCGGCGGGCAGGCGCAGCGGGTGGCCATCGCCCGGGCCCAGGTGAACGGGGCCCGGGTGCTGTTCGCGGATGAGCCCACCGGAGCTCTGGACTCACGGACCTCGGCGGAGGTGATGGCGCTGCTGCTGCAGTCCGTGGCGGGAACGGGACGCGCCCTGGTGGTGGTCACCCACGATCCCGAGGTTGCCCGCTGGTGCAGCCGGGTGGTCACCCTGGCCGACGGACAAATTGTCGCCGATACGGCAGGGGCAGCCCGATGAGTGCATCCGCCGTTGCGGCACGGGCGGTGGATTCCTCCCCGTGGGCGGTTCCGCTGCGGCTGACGTGGCTGCTGAACCGGCCCGGCACCTCCGGATCCGCTGCCGCGCTGCTGCCCGCGGCGTCCTTCGCCGTCGTCACCACGCTGCTGCTGACCGTGCTCGCCGGTGCCCTGTCCTTCACCCAGTGGGGAGATGACGAGGGAAACCTGTACCTGGTGCTGGCAGCCTTCGCCCTCATTCTGCTGGTCCTTCCGCTGCTCACCCTGGGCGGATCCGCGGCCCGCCTGTCCGCTCGGCGCCGCGATGAGCACCTTTCCACGCTGCGGCTGCTCGGTGCCACTGCCCGGACGGTCCGGCAGGTCACCGTCCTGGAAGCCGCCGCCCAGGCCCTCGCCGGGGCACTCGCCGGTGTACTGGGATACGTCCTGCTCGCACCGTTCGTCCAGCTGATCCATTTCCGCGGTGCTGCGCTGGGAAGTGCCTACTGGCTGCATCCGGCCGCTGCCGCAGCCGGGGTTGCCGCCGTCGTAGTTCTTGCTGCCTTGAGCTCCGTGATCAGCCTGCGCCGGGTGGTGGTCTCCCCGCTGGGCGTGCGCACCCGCGCCGATGCACAGAAGGTCCACTGGTCACGCGCCGGGATCGCCGTGCTCATCGTCGGACTCTGCGTAGCGGGGCTGCTGACTCCGGTTGGCGCTGCGGCGCTTGCACTGGCCATTATCTTCGGCGCCTTCGCCGGCGGCCTCGCCGTGCTCAACCTGGTGGGCCCGTGGATCGTGGCACTCTCGGCCAAGCGGCGCCTGCGCCGGGCCGCCACCCCGCAGGCACTGCTCGCCGCCCGGATTGTGCTGGATGCGCCCAAGGCGGCCTGGCGGCAGGTCAGCGCCCTGGCAATGGTCTGTTTTACCGCCGTCGTTGCCGGTTCCGGGACTGCCCTGCTGCAGACTGCGCAGTCCGAGGGGCCGGACGACTTCCTGATCCAGGACATGATGACCGGCGTCTTCATCACCGTCATCGCCGGCTTCCTGATGGTGGCCTGCTCCGCCGGCATCAACCAGGCAGCAACCGTCTTGGACCGCGCCGAGCTGTACCGCAGCCTGCATCGGATGGGGATGCCGCGGAAGGTCATCGACGCGGCACGCACCGGTGCGGTCATGCAGCCGGTGGTGCTGGTCAGCACTGCATCCGCAGCCGTCTCCGGCGCGCTGCTCTTCCCGGTTGTCGGTGCCGCCTTCATCTTCAACCCGGTGGCCATGGGGTTCCTGGCAGTCTCCGTGACGGTGGGAATCCTGCTGGTGCGTGCCGGTCTCGCGGCCACCTCCCCGGTGCTCACCTCGGTCCTTGAGGCCGGCACGCACTGACACGCGCTGCTTCGGGCTGGGCCGTGCCTGCACCGAAGCGACAAGCCGCGCCGAAACAGGGTAATTTTCTAGTGTGACTTCAACCGACGCCAAGACTCCGTTCTACATCACCACAGCCATCTCCTATCCCAACGGCCAGCCGCACATCGGCCACGCGTACGAGCACATCGCCACTGACGCGATGGCACGTTTCAAGCGGCTGGACGGCTACGACGTGTTCTTCATGACGGGGACGGACGAGCACGGGCTGAAGATGCAGCAGTCCGCGGACAAAGAGGGCATTCCTGCCAAGGAATTGGCAGACCGCAACTCCGCTGCCTTCCAGCAGATGGAAACTGACATGGGCACTTCCTATGACCGGTTCATCCGCACCACGGACGCGGACCACTACGCCGCTGCCCAGGCCATCTGGAAGCGGATGGAGGAGAACGGGGACATCTATCTGTCCAAGTACTCCGGCTGGTATTCCGTCCGTGACGAGGCGTACTACAGCGAAGACGAAACCGAAGTCCGCGAAGACGGGGTGCGCTACTCCAAGGAAACCGACACCGAAGTGACCTGGACGGAAGAGGAGAGCTACTTCTTCCGGCTCTCCGCCTACCAGGACAAGCTGCTGGCGCTGTATGAATCCCAGCCGGACTTCGCCGCGCCGCGCTCCCGCTTCAACGAGGTCATCAGCTTCGTCAAGGGCGGACTGGAGGACCTGTCGATCTCCCGCACCACCTTTGACTGGGGCGTTCCGGTTCCCGGCAACCCGGACCATGTGATGTACGTATGGGTGGACGCGCTGACCAACTACCTCACCGGCGTCGGCTTCCCCGATACCGAAAGCGAAGCGTTCAAGAAGTACTGGCCGGCTGATGTTCACGTGATTGGCAAGGACATCTCCCGCTTCCACGCAATCTTCTGGCCCGCGTTCCTGATGTCCGCAAAGCTGGACCTGCCAAAGCGGATCATGATCCACGGCTTCCTGCACAACAAGGGCGTCAAGATGTCCAAGTCGCTGGGCAACGTGGTGGCACCCAAGGACTGGGCGGACCAGTACGGGCTGGATTCGGTGCGCTTCTTCCTGCTGCGCGAAGTGCCCTTCGGTGCAGACGGCTCCTACAACCATGAAGCCGTGGTGGGCCGGATGAACTCCGACCTAGCCAACAACCTGGGCAACCTGGCCCAGCGTTCGCTCTCCATGGTGGCCAAGAACTGCGCTGGCGCCGTTCCGCAGCACGGGAAGTTCACGGAGGAGGACAAAGCACTGCTCGAAGCCGCCGGAAAACTGCTCCAGGTTTCCCGCGAGGCGTACGACGTCCAGGATTTCCACGGCGCGCTCGAAGCCACCTGGAAGGTCCTCGGTGACACCAACGCCTATTTCGCCGAGCAGGCCCCGTGGGTGCTGCGGAAGACCGACGTCGAACGCATGAACACCGTGCTGTACGTGACGCTGGAAGTGCTGCGGGTCGTAGCGATCCTCATCCAGCCGGTCATGCCTGTGAGCGCCGGCAAGCTGCTGGACGTGCTGGGCCAGCCCGACGGCGAGGCCCGCGCCTTCGCGGCGCTGGACACCCCGCTGGTTCCCGGCACCGAACTGCCCGCCCCGGCGCCGATCTTCCCGAAGTTCGAGGAACCGTAACCCCAAACGAGATGACAGAAACTGCACGTACCAGCGCTGGTACGTGCAGTTTCTGTTATCTCGGTGAAAGGGGGGCTAGGTGAGGAAGCGGGCGGGAACGGTTTCCTCCATGACCTTGGCCACGGCATCCTGCTGGTCCTGGGCGAGCTCAAGCAGCTCGCGGATGCGCGGGGCATGGAACCGGTGGTCGTGGGCGGAAAGCACCAGCAGGGTCCGGTAAAGGCACTCCTTTGCCCGGACTATCGACTGCAGCGTTTCCAGTTCCAGCTGGCCGGTGGTTCCCTTCCCGGTGCTCAGCGGGTTAATGGGGCCAAGCCGACCGCCTGCAGCGCCCACCAGCGCCAGTGCCTTCTTGAAGCTGCTGCGCTGGTAACCCAGCGCCAGGATGAGGGTTTCCAGCTCATCGCGCTCGTCGGATATCTGCTGGACCAGGTCCGCGAAGACGCTCTCATGCTCGGTGCCCCGCCAGGTTTCCCGGGCTGCCTTGAAGAGCCGCACTCCGGTCTCCGCACCCAGCAGGTGGTCGTCCAGGTAGGCAGCCAGCGACTCGTGGCGGGGCGTGCGGCCGGTTTCTTTCTGCGGCATGGCGGCTCCTTTTCTGTTCCTTGCACGGCTAACAGCACCGGCTCCGGTTATCAGTCTGCTTCGTATCTTCGCAGATCAGGGTCACAAAGCGCGAGGCGGCACCCGACGGGTGCCGCCTCGCGCCTGCTCCGCAGCAGCTAGTCCGCAGCCAGCCCGGCAACGGGGGAGAGGCGCGCTGCCCGGCGGGCCGGGAGCAGGGATGCCCCGAGTCCGGCCACCAAAGCGACGGCCAGGACTCCGCCCAGCTGGACCCAGGGCAGCGCCGGTGCCACGTCGGCGAAGGCGCCCAGTGCGGACTGCGCGCCAAGCCAGCCGTACACCGCTCCGAGCCCCAGCCCAAGGAAGGCGGCAACTCCGGCAATCAGCACCGCTTCCAGCGCCAGCATGCCGCGCAGCTGGCCCTTGGTCAGACCCAGGGCCCGCAGCAGTGAAGACTCACGGGTCCGTTCCAGGACGGAAAGGGAAAGCGTGTTCGCCACACCCACCAGGGCAATGACGACGGCGACTCCCAGCAGTCCGGTGACCACCATCAGGAGCACATTGATCACCTGTTCGAACGCAGCGCGTTCGATGGCCGCGCCGGCAATCTGGTAGTCCTGGACGCTCAGTGCTTCCGCCAGGGCCGTCTGGAGTTCAAGAATGGTGGACGTGTTCAGGCCGTCGGCGATGGCGATCCACAGCAGCGGCTGGGCCCGGAACTGTTCCGGCGTCTGCTCCTGGGGCACTCCGCCCAGCAGACGTGCGGTCTCAGCGCTAACCAGGGGAGAGAAGGAACGGCTTTCGGAAGTCACGACCTTCAGTTCCACGTCCCCTCCGGCACCGTGCACGGTGAGGGTTTCTCCCTTGGTGCCCTGCGGCATGGTGATGGTGCCTGCCTCGGGGACCATGGAAGCGTCCTGCAGGACCGGACCGTCAGAAGGCTCCAGGGCGTAGACCGGAATTTCTTCTTCGTCCTTGATGATCAGGCCGGCGACCGGAAGGAACGCTGCCCGGTCCACGTTTTCGACGGCTGCCGCGGCCGTGGCATCCTTCGCGGTGAAGGGTGCTTCAACCGGGATGGCCCCGCGGACGGTGACGTCCACCGGGAACTCGCCGGCGAGAGTGTCGTTGAACGCGCTCCTGGCAGTGGCAGCGCCCGTCATCATCATGACCACGAGGGTGACACCGATGAGCAGGGCAGAGGAGGTGGCGGATGTCCGCTGCGGGTTGCGTACGGCGTTGACCGCAGCCAGTTTGCCGGGAACGCCGAGCGGGGAGGCGAGGAAGCCAACTGCACGGACCAGCGGGGGGATGAAGAGCGTGGAGCACATCAGGATGCCCACGAAGCTCAGAATTCCACCCGGCAGTGCCACGAGCAGGTCACTCCGAAAAGCACCGTAACCGAGCAGGGCGGCACCGGCGGCGGTAAGCGCCAGTCCCGACACCAGGCGGACCCGGCCCTTCCGGGTGCCGGTGCGGACTTCATCAGCGGGACGGAGGGCGGCGAGCGGTGCGACGGCAGTCGCCGCGCGCGCAGGTACCAGGGCCGCGAGGACAGTGAGGATCACGCCTGCGGCGATGCCCGCTGCAACGGCCAGCGGAGGAACGTCCAGGGTGGCGAATCCGCTTTCCGGCAGGGTCCGCAGGTAGGCGACGATTCCACCCACCAGGCCCACTGCTCCCAGCACGCCGATGATGGAAGAGGCGATTCCGACCAGCAGGGCCTCCACGAGGACGGAACGGCGGATCTGTGAGCGGCCGGCGCCGATGCAGCGCAGCAGGGCCAGCTCGCGGGTGCGCTGGGCCACCAGCACGGAGAAGGTGTTGGATACCACGAGTGCGCAGACCAGGAGCGCGACGGCGGCGAAGGCAAGCAGGATGACAGTCAGGCTGTCCTGACCTCCGGTGAATCCGGCCATGAGTTCGGTGGTCTCTTCCTCCACCGTGCGCACCGTGACGGCCTTGATGCCGGCGTCGCTGAGTGCCTGCGTCAGGGCCGCCTGGACGGCTGTCACCGAAGCATTGTCCGCCAACGCGAGCTGGATGGATTCGTAGCCGAGCTCCGCGTTGGCGAAGGGGGCGACCGTTGCAGCGGTTGCGTAGAGCTGGGTGGCGCCCATCGAGCGCGGATCGGAGGAGGCCTCAACCAGGGCCGTCACCGTAAGGGGAGTTTCAGCACCCTCCAGGTTCTCCGCCGACACCACGGGCAGTACCGAGCCGACTGTTATTCCCCGGCGCTCTGCGGTCTGCTCATCAATCGCTGTTTCGCCGGCTGCTGCCGGCAGGCTGCCCTTCACTACGTCCACGGGCAGCAGGGAAGCGTCGTCCGGAAGATTGGCCAGGATCGCGTAGGAGCTTCCGCGGCCGTCCCGAACCGCCACTGAGGAAGAGAGCACCGTGTAGGTGTCTTCCACGCCGTCGGTGCTGCGGGCCAGGCCGGCAGTCTGCTCGTCGAGGACGGCCCAGTCGCCGGCAGCGTCGTCGTAGCCGGCGGAAAGCACCAGATCTGCATTACGGAAGCTTTCTCCGACGCTCTGGGTCAGGGAGGCCTTCGAGGAGGCATTGATGATCAGGGTGGCGGTGAGGAAGCCGACGGCGATCATCACCGCCACGCCGACGGCGATGAAACGGCGGGCATTGAGGCGCACCTGCGCCAGGGCTACCTGCAGCACTGTTATGCCCCCAGCTTCGTCAGCGCTGCCAGCACGCTCTCCGGCGTGGGATCGTTCAGCTCGCCCACGAGCGCGCCGTCGTTCATCAGCACGACGCGGTCCGCGTAGGAGGCAGCCACCGGATCATGGGTGACCATGATGATGCTCTGGCCCATTTCGCGTGAAGAACGCCGAAGTAGGGAGAGCACTTCGGCACCCGAACGTGAATCGAGGTTGCCGGTGGGTTCGTCGCCAAAAATGACGTGCGGGCGGGTGAGCAGTGCGCGGGCTACCGCAACGCGCTGCTGCTGGCCTCCCGACAGCTCGTGGGGGCGGTGCTTGAGCCGGCCTTCGAGCCCGAGGGTGCGCGTGATCTCGGCAAGCCAGGCCGCATCGACCTTGCCGTTGGCCAGGGACACCGGCAGGGTGATGTTCTGCTCGGCGGTCAGCGTCGGCACCAGGTTGAAGGACTGGAACACGAAGCCCACGCTGTCGCGGCGCAGGCGGGTGATGTCGGCGTCCTTGAGCGACGTGATTTCGGTTCCGCCGATCCAGATGTGGCCGGAATCGGCGCTGTCCAGGCCGGCGAGGCAGTGCATCAGCGTGGATTTGCCGGATCCGGAAGGGCCCATGATGGCGGTGAAGGTTCCGGTTTCGAAGCGGACGTCGACGTCACGCAGGGCGTGGACGGCCGTGTCGCCTTTTCCGTAGGTCTTGTTCAGGGCCTGTGCGGCGGCGGCAGCCGTGGAGCTGCCGGGGCCGGGCACGGAGGAGTGCTCAGTAAGGGTTGTCATGCCTTCAACGCTATTCGGGTCACCTACCCCGGCACATCGGAGGACGGACGGGTTGTTTCGGGCCCCTTCTCATCCCGTGGGTGGAATCGGGCCGGAGCGCTGGTACGAGTCCGGCAGCAGTCTGGAGCGGACATCCTCGGCGAATGCCGACGAAGACCACGGTCAGCTCCGGGGATTTACGGCGTGACGATACCTGTCTCGTAGGCGATGACGACAGCCTGTACGCGGTCCCGCGCCCCGAGCTTGGCCAGGATGTGCCCCACGTGGGTCTTGACCGTGGCCTCGGAGAGGAAGAGCTTCGCGGCGATTTCCGGGTTGGAGAGTCCGCCGGCGATGAGGGCAAAGACCTCGCGCTCGCGGGGAGTGAGGGTCTCCACGCTGGCAGCATGCCGGCTGACTTCCGGGGTGGGTTCGCGCAGCATGGGGGCCACGTGGTCCAGCAGCCGGCGGGTGGTCGACGGCGCGATCACCGCATCGCCGCGGTGCACGGTGCGGATCGCCTCGAGCAGTTCCTCCGGCGGCGCGTCCTTGAGCAGGAAACCGCTGGCCCCGGCACGGATGGCGGACAGTGCGTACTCGTCAAGGTCGAAGGTTGTCAGCACCACAACCTTGACCCCGGCTCCCCGGGAGCCGGCCTGCTCGAGGATCCGTGCGGTGGCCTCGATGCCGTCCATGCCCGGCATCCGGACGTCCATCAGCACGACGTCGGCGGTCGCCTGGGAGAGTACCCGCACGGCTTCGGCACCGTTGCCGGCCTCGGCCGTCACCGTCAGGTCCGGCTGCGAGTTGATCAGCATTTTGAAACCGCCGCGGACCAGCTGCTGGTCATCGACGAGGGCCACCCGGATGGGCGCGGGCGTATCTGTCTCCCCGGGAACTCCGGGGGAGGGGGTGGTCATGCGTTAGGCCTCCGTGTAGGGAATGAAAGCGGCGACGCGGAATCCGCCGCCGGGGGCGGGTGCGGCTTCCAGGGTTCCATCGTAGAGCGCCACGCGTTCGGTCATACCGACAATGCCCTGCCCGGCGCCGGGGGCGTGGGAAGCGCCGTCGGCCGTGCTGTTCCGGTCCTGCGCCGGATCCGCCCCGGCGCCGCGCCCGTCGTCGACCACTGTGATGCCCAGCCCGCGCGCAGTCCATTCCAGATCCACCTTTGCACGCGCCTGCGGGCCGGCGTGCTTGAGCACGTTGGTCAGTGCCTCCTGCACCACGCGGTAGGCCGTGAGCTCGGCCCCTGCGGGCAGGGCCCGGCGCATGGCGCCGGCAGTAATAACCTGGGCGTCCAGTCCTGCACGCTTGACGCCGTCGACCAGGTCCCCGATGTCCGCCAGTGAAGGCAGCGGACGGGTGGACGCGCCGTCGTCACCGCGCAGCACACCAAGCAGGCGCCGCATCTCCCGCAGCGATCCGCGGCCGGTTTCGGCGATAGTGCCCAGTGTCGCCGCAGCGATTTCCGGGTCCTGGGCGCTCGCATACCTGGCGCCGTCGGCCTGCGTGATGATCACCGAGAGGGAGTGCGCCACGATGTCATGCATTTCGCGGGCGATGTGGGTGCGTTCATCCGCGGCCGCCAGGTCCCGCTCCTGCTGGCGTTCAACTTCGAGACGGCGGGCCCGGTCACGGAGGGATTCCATGGCCAGGCGCCGCGTACGGGCGAGGTCGCCGAAGGTCCAGGACACCAGGACCATCGCTTCGACTGCCACGAGCGCTATGAACCAGAAGGCGATCATTCCGGTGGTGGGGCCGGAGACCATGCCGGGCTCCGCGGTGAAGGACATGGAAGGACGTGCAAGGTACTGGAAGATCAACAGGATGCCGCCGGTCAGCGCGAGTGCCAGCCCGCCCAGACTGGCCCAGCGCGGGGCATAGGCGGCGAGGGCGTGCACCATGACGAGAACAAAGACATCTGCCGGCAGACCGGTCTCCGGAACCGTCGGGAGCTGGATCAGGCAGGCAGTGGCCATCACGGCCGCGGCCGGAACCGGATTGGTACGGCGCCAGGCCAGCGGCAGGCAGATGGCTGCTGATAGGGCGAACTCAAGGACGCCGGTGCGGGCTCCCCCCAGCAGCAGCGGCAGTGCGAAAAGGGCAGTCGCGAGCAGGGCGCCGGCCAGGTCAACCTTGAAAGGATTGGCCTGGGTCCAGGCATAGAGGCGTTGGTGCAGCAGCATGGATAACAACTTTAGGCGCGACGGCGGTGCTGCGCCTCATGCCCAGGTCTGAGCCTTGTGCGTCTCATTATATGAAACACATTGACCGCCATCTGGACACGGTTCCTAGAATTGAAGCATGAGCGAAGAAGCGTCAAAGGTCATTTCACTGGCAGTTATTCCCGGAGACGGAATCGGCCCGGAAGTCACGGCGGAGGCCGTCAAAGTGCTCAAAGCAGTCACCGCATCCGGTCCTGCGCAGTTCGACCTCACCGAATACCAGCTGGGTGCCGAGCACTGGCTGCGCACCGGGGAAACGCTCCCGGATGCGACGCTCGATGCGCTCAAGAAGCACGACGCGATCCTGTTCGGCGCCGTAGGTGCCGCGCCGGGGGACACCCAGATGCCTTCGGGCCTGATCGAGCGAGAGATGCTGCTGAAGCTGCGTTTCAGCCTGGATCACTTCGTCAACCTGCGTCCGTCGAAGCTGTACCCGGGCGTCGCGAGCCCGCTGGCCAACCCCGGAGAGATCGATTTCATCGTGGTCCGGGAAGGAACCGAGGGCCCCTACGTCGGCAACGGCGGTTCGCTGCGCACCGGAACGCCGCACGAAATCGCGACCGAGGTTTCGCTCAATACCGCCCACGGGGTCGAGCGCGTGGTCCGCGACGCCTTCCGCCGCGCCAGCGAACGGCCCCGCCGGAAACTGACCCTGGTCCACAAGCACAACGTCCTGGTCTACGCCGGCAGCCTCTGGAAGCGTACCGTCGAGGCCGTGGCTGCCGAGTTCCCCGAGGTGCAGGTCGACTACCTGCACGTGGACGCCGCCACGATCTTCCTCACCACGGACCCTTCACGCTTTGACGTCATTGTCACGGACAACCTGTTTGGGGACATCATCACCGACCTCGCGGCGGCCATCACCGGCGGCATCGGCCTGGCAGCCTCCGGCAACATCAACATGGAGGGAACGTTCCCGTCCATGTTCGAGCCGGTGCACGGTTCCGCCCCGGACATCGCGGGCCAGCAGAAGGCCGATCCCACCGCAGCGATCCTCTCCGCAGCCCTGCTGCTGGCACACCTCGGTTTTACCGGTGAGGCCGCGCGCGTGGAGCGCGCTGTGGAAGCCGACGTCGCTTCCCGCGCAGGAAACACGCGCACCACCGCGGAAATCGGCGATGCGATCGCCGCGGCTGTGTCATAAGCTCAACAGTGACCCGATAAATAGGAAGACGAACGACGGCCGCGCCGTTCACCGTGGAGGAACAATGTCTGTCAGCGCTCTGGAGTTCACCCAGAAGCTATCCGCCCAGCCGAAGTCGCGGCAGGAACGCGCCGCGATCCTGGCCGACCCGGGCTTTGGAAACCACTTCACGGACCACACCGCCGTCATTGACTACCGCGTTGGGGAATCCGGCGAAGGTGCATGGGAAAACGCGCGCATTGAACCCTACGGGCCGATTGCCATGGATCCCGCTGCCTCCGTGCTGCACTACGGCCAGGAAATCTTCGAAGGGCTGAAGGCCTACCGGCACGGGGACGGTTCCGTCTGGACCTTCCGCCCCGAAGCCAACGCCGCGCGCCTGAACGCTTCGGCGCGCCGCCTCGCGCTGCCCGAGCTGCCCGAGGAACTGTTCCTCGAATCGCTGAGCCGGCTCGTCGCCGTCGACCGCGACTGGGTGCCTTCCGGTGACGGGGAATCCCTGTACCTGCGTCCGTTCATGATCGCCACCGAGGCGTTCCTGGGCGTGCGGCCCGCCCGGGAGGTTTCGTACCGCGTCATCGCCTCACCTGCCGGCAATTACTTTGGCGGGGAACTCAAGCCGGTTTCGATCTGGCTTTCCACCAAATACGCCCGCGCAGGCCGCGGCGGCACGGGCGAAGCCAAGTGCGGCGGCAACTACGCCGCTTCCCTGATCGCGCAGATGGAAGGCGAGGCGCACGGCTGCAAGCAGGTCCTGTTCCTGGATGAGTTCAATGACAACGCGGTTGAAGAGCTCGGCGGCATGAACGTTTTCTTCGTCTTCAAGGACGGACGCCTCGTCACCCCCGCACTCTCCGGCACCATCCTGCACGGGATTACACGGGACTCGGTGCTCCAGCTTGGCCGGGACCGCGGCCTCGCAGTCGAAGAACGCAAGATCACCCTGGACGAATGGCGCGACGGCGTTGCCTCCGGGGACATCACCGAGGTCTTCGCCTGCGGTACCGCAGCCGTGATCACTCCGGTGGGCGAGCTGAAGTCCGAGACCGAGACCATCGGTTCCCCGGAAGCTGCTGCAGGTGAAATCACCATGTCCATCCGGCGTGAACTGCTGGGCATCCAGACCGGCGCCGTGGAGGATACCCGCGGCTGGCTGACCCGTCTGGCCTAGGGGAGAGCATGAGTGCATCGGCGCAGCCGGCACCGGGCCGGATAGTCAGCAGTACACCGCTGGCCCGGTACCGGCTGGCCGATAATCCCGGGCCCATGAGCCTGGACGGCACCAAGAGCTACATCCTTGCGGCCGAGCCCGGTGGACCGTGTGCCATCGTGGACCCGGGCCCGGCTGATGAAGGTCACCTTGCTGCCCTGGCTGCCGCGGGGAAAGTGGAACTCGTGCTGATAACGCACCGGCATCCTGACCACACCGAAGGCGCGGAGCGCTTCCACGAGATCACCGGCGCCCCCGTCCGGGCAGCGGATCCCGCGTTTTGCTTTGGCGGTTCACCCCTGCAGGACGGGGAGACCATTTCCGCCGGGGGAGTGGAGATCCAGGTGCTGGCCACTCCGGGACACACCTCCGATTCGATATGTTTTTTCCTTCCGGCGGACGGACCCACCGGGTCGGTCCTTACGGGGGACACCATCCTGGGCCGGGGAACTACCGTCCTCGATTACCCGGACGGAACACTGCAGGACTTCCTGGCAAGCCTGGAGAAACTTGGACGGCTGGGGCCGGCCACTGTGCTGCCGGCCCACGGACCGGATCTTGAGAACCTTGAATCCGTTGTACTGACCTACCGGGACCACCGGGATGAGCGGCTGGCGCAGATCCGGGGAGTGCTTAGCCTGCTGGGCGGGGACGCCACGGTTGATCAGGTCGCCAATGCCGTCTATGCCGATGTCCCGGAGTCCGTCCGGGCTGCTGCCGAACTCTCCGTGGCCGCGCAGCTGGAGTACCTTAGGGTCCGTGGGTAACGTCCGAACCATGTGAGCACTCCCACCCGGTGCGGACTTGCGCAGGGGTAGGCTGAGTTCCCTAAAATTGAATCGCGCTGATGCACGGGGACGGTACGCCGGAACCGGAAAAAGGCGCAGCGCCGGGGCCCGCAAATCCGTGCAGGAGGTCACACACCTGCCGAGTTGCGCAGGGCTCACCGGATGTGTAAAGTAGAACGAGTTGCCGCGGTGCCGATGAGGCCGGACGGCAACAAAACCCACACAAACCAACCGGGTAAATCCGGACAGTTATCGTGGGTCCGGAAAGGCTGGAATAGCCGGTTTGGATCGAATTCCCTGGAATTCACCGAATTGCTAAAATGGCCCGGATGGAATATGCTGGTAGAACACCACAGCGGTGCGAAAAGAAAAGAAAG
>NZ_JADKYW010000004.1 GCF_015355785.1 Arthrobacter gandavensis | reverse complement strand
CCGGATGTGCCTGTTGTTTGAGAACTCAATAGTGTGCCAAGTTTATTGATACCGATTATTTTAATTGGTTGAATTGGCTGTCCCGCCCACCCCGTGGGCTGTGGATGGTTTTTTTAGCTGGTTTCGAATTTAGTGCATGACTGTGCAGCCAATTTTCCTTGGCTCCGGTTGTGTGTCTGTAAAACATTTACGGAGAGTTTGATCCTGGCTCAGGATGAACGCTGGCGGCGTGCTTAACACATGCAAGTCGAACGATGACTTCTGTGCTTGCACAGAATGATTAGTGGCGAACGGGTGAGTAACACGTGAGTAACCTGCCCTTAACTTCGGGATAAGCCTGGGAAACCGGGTCTAATACCGGATACGACCTCCTGGCGCATGCCATGGCGGTGGAAAGCTTTATTGCGGTTTTGGATGGACTCGCGGCCTATCAGCTTGTTGGTTGGGGTAATGGCCCACCAAGGCGACGACGGGTAGCCGGCCTGAGAGGGTGACCGGCCACACTGGGACTGAGACACGGCCCAGACTCCTACGGGAGGCAGCAGTGGGGAATATTGCACAATGGGCGAAAGCCTGATGCAGCGACGCCGCGTGAGGGATGACGGCCTTCGGGTTGTAAACCTCTTTCAGCAGGGAAGAAGCGAAAGTGACGGTACCTGCAGAAGAAGCGCCGGCTAACTACGTGCCAGCAGCCGCGGTAATACGTAGGGCGCAAGCGTTATCCGGAATTATTGGGCGTAAAGAGCTCGTAGGCGGTTTGTCGCGTCTGCTGTGAAAGCCCGGGGCTCAACCCCGGGTCTGCAGTGGGTACGGGCAGACTAGAGTGCAGTAGGGGAGACTGGAATTCCTGGTGTAGCGGTGAAATGCGCAGATATCAGGAGGAACACCGATGGCGAAGGCAGGTCTCTGGGCTGTAACTGACGCTGAGGAGCGAAAGCATGGGGAGCGAACAGGATTAGATACCCTGGTAGTCCATGCCGTAAACGTTGGGCACTAGGTGTGGGGGACATTCCACGTTTTCCGCGCCGTAGCTAACGCATTAAGTGCCCCGCCTGGGGAGTACGGCCGCAAGGCTAAAACTCAAAGGAATTGACGGGGGCCCGCACAAGCGGCGGAGCATGCGGATTAATTCGATGCAACGCGAAGAACCTTACCAAGGCTTGACATGAACCGGTAAAGCGTAGAAATACGCTCCCCACTTGTGGCCGGTTTACAGGTGGTGCATGGTTGTCGTCAGCTCGTGTCGTGAGATGTTGGGTTAAGTCCCGCAACGAGCGCAACCCTCGTTCTATGTTGCCAGCGGGTTATGCCGGGGACTCATAGGAGACTGCCGGGGTCAACTCGGAGGAAGGTGGGGACGACGTCAAATCATCATGCCCCTTATGTCTTGGGCTTCACGCATGCTACAATGGCCGGTACAAAGGGTTGCGATACTGTGAGGTGGAGCTAATCCCAAAAAGCCGGTCTCAGTTCGGATTGAGGTCTGCAACTCGACCTCATGAAGTTGGAGTCGCTAGTAATCGCAGATCAGCAACGCTGCGGTGAATACGTTCCCGGGCCTTGTACACACCGCCCGTCAAGTCACGAAAGTTGGTAACACCCGAAGCCGGTGGCCTAACCCCTTGTGGGAGGGAGCCGTCGAAGGTGGGACCGGCGATTGGGACTAAGTCGTAACAAGGTAGCCGTACCGGAAGGTGCGGCTGGATCACCTCCTTTCTAAGGAGCACCTGAAACTGTTTGTGTTCTTCCACAGTGTTGGATGCACGGTTTCCAGGAGTATGCCCGCTGCGAAGGCGTTTGTTCTTCGGCGGGTGCTCATGGGTGGAATATCAATGAACAGGTTTGTCCGGGTTGTTCCGGGTCTGTGAGTACGCCCCCCTGGGGGTTGGAAAGCGGGTCCGGGCGGTTGCCCGGGGGAAGCGTTTGGCACACTGTTGGGTCCTGAGGCAACAGGATCTGTTGTTTCTGGTTTTCCTGCGCATGCCGGAGGCCGGGTGGTGGTTCCCTTTGCGGGGTGCCGTTTCCGGTGGATGGGTGTGACGGGGTTGTTGTTTGAGAACTACATAGTGGACGCGAGCATCTTAAAAATTATTAAGTGCAATTTCAGATAAACCTGGTGACCGGTCTTGTACTGGTTTTCCATGGTTTTCTCGATAGCGATATTAATTGTTGATCTTTGTGGTCAAGTTTTTAAGGGCACACGGTGGATGCCTTGGCATCAGGAGCCGAAGAAGGACGTAGGAATCTGCGATAAGCCTGGGGGAGTTGATAACCGAGCGGTGATCCCAGGATGTCCGAATGGGGAAACCCCGCCCGGCGCGCGAGTGACCGGGTGACCCGCATCTGAACACATAGGGTGCGTGGAGGGAACGCGGGGAAGTGAAACATCTCAGTACCCGCAGGAAGAGAAAACAACAGTGATTCCGTTAGTAGTGGCGAGCGAACGCGGAAGAGGCTAAACCAGTGGTGTGTGATAGCCGGCGGGCGTTGCATCACTGGGGTTGCGGGACTTTCCGTATCAGTTCTGCCGGACTGGTGAAGTGAGTGCAGGTGCATAGGTGAACTGGTTTGAAAGCCAGGCCGTAGAGGGTGTTAGCCCCGTAACCGGAATGTATGCTGCCGCTTGGAGAGGATCCCAAGTAGCACGGGGCCCGAGAAATCCCGTGCGAATCTGCCAGGACCACCTGGTAAGCCTAAATACTCCCTGATGACCGATAGCGGACAAGTACCGTGAGGGAAAGGTGAAAAGTACCCCGGGAGGGGAGTGAAATAGTACCTGAAACCGTGTGCCTACAAACCGTCGGAGCAGCCTTGTAGCTGTGACGGCGTGCCTTTTGAAGAATGAGCCTGCGAGTTAGTGTTACGTCGCGAGGTTAACCCGTGTGGGGAAGCCGTAGCGAAAGCGAGTCTGAACAGGGCGAGTGAGTGGCGTGATCTAGACCCGAAGCGGAGTGATCTACCCATGGCCAGGTTGAAGCGACGGTAAGACGTCGTGGAGGACCGAACCCACTTCAGTTGAAAATGGAGGGGATGAGCTGTGGGTAGGGGTGAAAGGCCAATCAAACTCCGTGATAGCTGGTTCTCCCCGAAATGCATTTAGGTGCAGCGTTGCGTGTTTCTTGCCGGAGGTAGAGCTACTGGATGGCCGATGGGCCCTACAAGGTTACTGACGTCAGCCAAACTCCGAATGCCGGTAAGTGAGAGCGCAGCAGTGAGACTGTGGGGGATAAGCTTCATAGTCGAGAGGGAAACAGCCCAGACCACCAACTAAGGCCCCTAAGCGTGTGCTAAGTGGGAAAGGATGTGGAGTTGCCCAGACAACCAGGAGGTTGGCTTAGAAGCAGCCACCCTTGAAAGAGTGCGTAATAGCTCACTGGTCAAGTGATTCCGCGCCGACAATGTAGCGGGGCTCAAGTACACCGCCGAAGTTGTGGCATTCAGATTTTTGGTAAGCCTTCGTGGTTCAGCCGTCTGGATGGGTAGGGGAGCGTCGTGTGGGCAGTGAAGCTGCGGTGTAAACCAGTGGTGGAGCCTACACGAGTGAGAATGCAGGCATGAGTAGCGAAAGACGGGTGAGAAACCCGTCCGCCGAATGATCAAGGGTTCCAGGGTCAAGCTAATCTGCCCTGGGTAAGTCGGGACCTAAGGCGAGGCCGACAGGCGTAGTCGATGGACAACGGGTTGATATTCCCGTACCGGCGAAAAACCGCCCATACTGAACGGGGGAAACTAACCGCCCGAAACCTGCCCGTGCACCCTTGTGGTGTTCCGGGTTTTGGTGGAGCGCGGGACCGTATCCCGGGAGGTAAGCGTATTAACAGGTGTGACGCAGGAAGGTAGCCGGGCCGGGCGATGGTTGTCCTGGTCTAAGGATGTAGGGTCAGTGATAGGCAAATCCGTCACTGTGTCTTTGATGACGCACCTGAGATCTGATGGGACCCCCGAACGGGGGAATCCGGTGATCCTATGCTGCCTAGAAAAGCATCGGCGCGAGGTTTTAGCCGCCCGTACCCCAAACCGACACAGGTGATCAGGTAGAGAATACCAAGGCGATCGAGAGAATTATGGTTAAGGAACTCGGCAAAATGCCCCCGTAACTTCGGGAGAAGGGGGGCCTGCCCCGTGATGGAGACTTGCTTTCCGGAGCGGGTGTGGGCCGCAGAGACCAGGGGGAAGCGACTGTTTACTAAAAACACAGGTCCGTGCGAAGTCGCAAGACGATGTATACGGACTGACTCCTGCCCGGTGCTGGAAGGTTAAGAGGACCGGTTAGCCCTTGCGGGCGAAGCTGGGAATTTAAGCCCCAGTAAACGGCGGTGGTAACTATAACCATCCTAAGGTAGCGAAATTCCTTGTCGGGTAAGTTCCGACCTGCACGAATGGAGTAACGACTTCCCCGCTGTCTCAACCATAAACTCGGCGAAATTGCAGTACGAGTAAAGATGCTCGTTACGCGCAGCAGGACGGAAAGACCCCGAGACCTTTACTATAGTTTGGTATTGGTGTTCGGTGTGGCTTGTGTAGGATAGGTGGGAGACTGTGAGACCCGGACGCCAGTTCGGGTGGAGTCATCGTTGAAATACCACTCTGGTCATACTGGATATCTAACTTCGGCCCGTAATCCGGGTCAGGGACAGTGCCTGATGGGTAGTTTAACTGGGGCGGTTGCCTCCTAAAGAGTAACGGAGGCGCCCAAAGGTTCCCTCAGCCTGGTTGGCAATCAGGTGTCGAGTGTAAGTGCACAAGGGAGCTTGACTGTGAGAGAGACATCTCGAGCAGGGACGAAAGTCGGGACTAGTGATCCGGCGGTACATTGTGGAATGGCCGTCGCTCAACGGATAAAAGGTACCTCGGGGATAACAGGCTGATCTTGCCCAAGAGTCCATATCGACGGCATGGTTTGGCACCTCGATGTCGGCTCGTCGCATCCTGGGGCTGGAGTAGGTCCCAAGGGTTGGGCTGTTCGCCCATTAAAGCGGTACGCGAGCTGGGTTTAGAACGTCGTGAGACAGTTCGGTCCCTATCCGCTGCGCGCGCAGGAAATTTGAGAAGGGCTGTCCTTAGTACGAGAGGACCGGGACGGACGAACCTCTGGTGTGTCAGTTGTACTGCCAAGTGCATCGCTGATTAGCTACGTTCGGATGGGATAACCGCTGAAAGCATCTAAGCGGGAAGCCTGCTTCAAGATGAGATTTCCATGCACCTTGTGTGTGAGAGGCCCCCAGCCAGACCACTGGGTTGATAGGCCGGATGTGGAAGCGGGGACTAAAGACCCGTGAAGCTGACCGGTACTAATAGGCCGATAACTTACACCACACATATCCTGGGCAGAACACGACTTCAAACGGTTCCGCCAAAGAAGGGGTATGAAGATCATGCTGCTTGCGTCCACTATGTGGTTCCCAACCAACAACCCGCGTTGTTGCAGGGAACATAACTGAATAGCTGCCGGCCCTGGTATCAGGGGCCGGGAGCATCTGGTACCACGTACCCCCATCAGGTTTACCCACCCCGCACACACGCGGGGGTCGGGTTCAAGGGTTACGGCGGTCATTGCGCGGGGGAAACGCCCGGTCCCATTCCGAACCCGGAAGCTAAGACCCGCAGCGCCGATGGTACTGCACTCGGGAGGGTGTGGGAGAGTAGGTCACCGCCGGACAATCATTGACAGGTTCAGGCCCCGCAGCGCTGCGGGGCCTGAACCTCTTTAACACCCCGGTCCACCCCG
>NZ_JADKYW010000003.1:666795-829386 GCF_015355785.1 Arthrobacter gandavensis | reverse complement strand
GCCTGCCTTCTCTGGCTTCTCGTCTTGTCTGGCTGCCGTGCGCTCACCCTGGACCATGGCCTGTGGCCCTGGACCGGGAACCCGCGGCTGATGCCTTGCCCGCGCCGGTCCTGCCCGGCTGCGGCTTCTGCCCGGGTGTGGTTTCTGCCCGGCTGTGGTTTCTGCCCGGGGCTGCCGTCCACGGCCGGCGGCCTGGACCCGGGCTCCCACCCCCTGAGGCATCCGTTCACCCCCGGGACCACAGCAGGGAACAACCGTCACGACGGGCGGGAACCATCGCACGGGAGTGCCTCACGGGCCACCTCCGCCACGACGACCGGGAAGCACGGTTGGCGGAGAGTCCCATGGGCATCAGACGCCACGACGGTTGGGAAGCACGGTAGGTCTCCCCGATATGAGGACTCGTTCCAGCCACCGCGCCCCGTCGAGGGCGGCGGCCCGGACCTTACACCCACCCCTTGTGACTTCTGTTCACCCCCGGGACCACACCAGACAACAACCGTCACGACGGCAGGGAACCATCCCCCGGGGAATGCCTCACGGGCCACCTCCATCACAACGGATGGGAAGCGCGGATGGTGCAGTGCCTTACAGGTGTCAAAGCCACGAAGGCTGGGAAGCACGGTAGGTGTCCCCGATATGAGGCCTCGTTCCAGCCACCGCGCCCCGCCCAGGGCGGCGGCCCGGACCGGCAACCGTCCCGGTGTCCTTTCTCCTGCCTCCCTAAGCCCGGCACGCCCGCGCTTCCCATCCTTTGTGGAACTTGCTGCTAGCGGGGCCACATGCGGCAACACCTGTTACCACGGGTGGGAACCTTCGCAGAGGAGTGCCTCATGGACCACAACCGTCACGACGGCTGGGAGCCATGGATGGTGCGTAGTCCTATGGGCATCAGCCGCCACGACGGCTGGGAACCACGGATGGAGGAGAGTCCCATGCGCATCAACCGCAACGACGGCTGGGAAGCACTGTCGCCGGCCCGGCCACGAGGACCTGTTCCCGGCCGCCGCCCCCCGCACGGAGGACGTCTCCCGCCCCGGGCTCCCACCCTCTGTGACATCCGTTCACCCCCTGGACCACACTAGGCAACATCCGCCACGACGGTAGGGAAGCACGGGAGCAGGAAAACCTCACGGGCCACCTCCGCCACGACGGCTGGGAACCACGGTTGGCGGAGAGTCCCATGGGCATCAGACGCCACGACGGTTGGGAAGCACGGTAGGTGTCCCCGCCACGAGGCCTCGTTCCAGCCACCGCGCCCCGTCGAGGGCGGCGGCCCGGCCCGGCAACCGTCCCGGATCCTTTCTCCTTCCTCCCCTAGTCCGGCACGCCCGCGCTTCCCATCCTTTGTGGAACTTGGTGCTAGCGGGGCCACATGCGGCAACACCTGTCACCACGGTTGGGAACCATCGCAGGGGAGTGCCTCACGGACCACAACCGTCACGACGGCCGGGAACCACGGTGCGCACAAAGTCCCCTGGGCATCAGCCGACACGACGGCTGGGAAGCTCTGTCGCCGCCCCCGCCACGAGGACTCGTTCCCGGCCGCCGCACCCCGCCCAGAGGCAGCCGCCCGGCCGGGCTCCCACCCTCTGTGACATCCGTTCACCCCCTGGACCACACTAGGCAACATCCGCCACGACGGTAGGGAAGCGCGGGAGCCGGAAAACCTCACGGGCCACCTCCGCCACGACGGCTGGGAACCACGGTTGGCGGAGAGTCCCATGGGCATCAGCAGCCAGGAAGACAGGGAACCACGGATGCTGCAGAGTCCCTTAGGCATCAACCGCCACGACGACTGGGAACCACGGATACCGGAGAATCCCATGGGCCCAGCCGCCACGACGGTTGGGAACCACCGTCGGCGGTGAGTCTTCCACACAAATACCTCCGCAGCGGCTGAAGAACCACGACGGGCGGCGGTCACACGGGCATCACCCATCACGCCAGCTGGGAACCAAAGCCGAACCCGGTGGAGCGCCGCCAGCGAGACTGCGTAGGCTGGGAAGATGACATCGCTTTTCTCCCATGCCCCGGAACCTGAGCCGGCCAACTTCCGTGAGCCGAGAGCTGACGTAGTGGAGACCTGCCTGGTTCCCCGTGAAACCGATGAGGCCTTCCGGGGGTTCCACGAGTACCCGCACCTGTGGTGGCCTGCGGATTTCACGGCGTTCGGCGAAGGCACGCACGTGGAGTTCGAAGGCGGTGCCCTGGTGGAAACCAGTGAGGAAGAGGAGACGGTTACGCATGCTGAGGTCCGGGAGATCCGGCCGGGCGAACTGCTTGAGCTGGATTGGAACCCGGGTACCGGCTCCGCCACGGTAACCATTAGCTTCTCCGCTGAAGGGGCGGGTACGGCAGTGACGATCACACACACCGGGTTTGATGCTGTCCTAGACGGCGCAGGTCAGCGCGAGGAAGCAGAAGCCCTGTGGCGCAACGTTCTGCAACGTTATGGCCGTTTCATGGGCGGCCGGTAGCCTTCTTCCATGAGCTCGCCTGCCCTGCATGACCTGGAAGTGTCCATCCCCGGCATCCGCATCGATACGGACCCGGAGACACTGAGAATGTATGCCCGGGACCAGGGCCCGGTGCAGGAACTCATCGATCCCCTCGCGGTCGTCTGGGCGGAATCGGTAGCCGATGTGCAGGAAACCCTACGCTGGGCTTCGCGCACCGGCACCGCCGTCGTTCCCCGCGGCGCCGGAACCGGGGTATCGGGCGGAGCGCACGCCACCCGCAACTGCATCATCCTGAGTCTTGAGAAAATGGACCGCATCCTTGCTATCCGCCCCGGTGACGAACTGGCCGTCGTAGAAGCGGGGGTGGTCAATGCCGACCTCAACGAAGCGGTGAAGCCGCATGGCCTGATGTATGCGCCGGACCCGGCCAGCTACAAGATCTCCACCATCGGAGGCAACGTCGCCACCAATGCCGGAGGCCTGCGCTGCGCGAAGTATGGCGTAACCAGGGATTCAGTGCTTGCGCTGGACGTGGTGCTGGCCGACGGCACCTTGATCCACACCGGACACCAGAGTTTCAAGGGCGTGGCCGGTTACGACCTGACCGGACTCTTTACCGGATCCGAAGGCACGCTGGGCATTGTGGTGGGCGTGACAGTACGGCTTCGGTACCTGCCCAGCGACGTACGGACCGTCGCGGCATTCTTTCCCAACTTCCGCACCGCCGCAGCAGGAGTGCTGGCCGTCGGCGCCGCACGGGTCCAGCCGTCCATCATGGAACTGCTCGACGGCGCCACCATGGCGGCGCTCGACGGCGCCCACGGCTCTGACCTGGGTGCGCGCGGCGGCGCGCTGCTCCTGATCCAGACGGATGGATTCGGCGCCGAAGCCGAGGCAGCCGCAGTCCGGGCAGTCCTCACCGAACTCGGCGGTACCGTCAGCAGCGAGGGGTCGGAGGAAGCCGAGCGGCTCCTGGACCTGCGAAGGCACAGTCGGGGGGACGACGTCGAGCATGAGATCCGCGTAGGCGAGGACGTCGCCGTGCCGCGGTCACAGCTGGTGCACTACGTTGCCGAACTGGAGCGGATGGCCTCGGACCACCGGGTGCAGCTCAAGGTGGTGGCACATGCCGGTGACGGCAACCTGCACCCCACCTTCTGGATCGCTTCAGAGGAGGGCGCCGACGGCGTCGAACGGCTCAATGCCGCCCTGGACGAATCCATCACAGTTGCCCTGCGCATGGGCGGCACGATTACCGGCGAGCACGGTGTTGGGCAGTTCAAGCTGCGCTGGCTGCCGCAGGAGCAGCAGGCCGAAGTGCTGGCGCTTCAGCAGCAGATCAAAGCCGTTTTCGATCCAATGGGAATCCTCAATCCAGGGAAAGCGATTCCTGCGGTTTAGGCGGGCACGCAGTTCCTAGGATGGGACGCGCATCCAGACGGCACGGTTGGGACGCAGCCTTGTTAGCTCCATGGCGCTGGGGGAGCTTTCACAGAGAACCTCGAGCTCCGGTAGTTCCACGGATTCTGTTCCCATGTTCATTACGGCCAGGACGTTCCCGTTGACGAACGCGACCAGCCCCTCGGCGTCGTGTTCGGGCCACCAGGCCAGGGACCCGTGGCCCAGGTTCAGTTCCCGCCGCAGCGCGAGGGCATCCCGGTAGAAGTTCAGCGTCGAGTCCGGATTGCGTTTTTGGACATCGCGGGAGTTGGCTCCCCACAGGTCGGGCTGGGGCAGCCAGGACTTGCCGGTGGAGCTGAACCCGTACGACGGCGCGTTGGCCCGCCAGGGCAGGGGCACCCGGGAACCGTCGCGGCCAACCCGCACCCCGGCGGACCGGTGGAACGTGGGGTCCTGGCGGAACTCTTCCTGGATCAACGTGTGGTCCGGCAGGCCGAGTTCTTCACCCTGGTAGAGGTAGACGCCGCCGGGGAGTGCCAGCATCAGCAGCGTCGCTGCCCGGGCCCGTCGCAGCCCCAGTTCATGATCCGGCTGGAAGTCATCCGGACCGATGCCGTCTCCGAGCCGAAGTTCATTCCCCTTGAGGCCAAAGCGGGTGACGTGGCGGACGACGTCGTGGTTGGAGAGCACCCAGGTGGTGGGGGCGCCGACCTTGTCAAAGGCTTCGAGGCTGGTGGTGATGATGCGGCGCAGCTCCTCCGCGTCCCACGGATGGCTGAGGTAGGCGAAGTTGAAGGTCTGGTGCATTTCGTCGGAACGGACCCAATCGGTGAGCCGGTCCAGCGGATCAACATTCGCCTCGGCGCAGAGCACGCGGTCGCCGTCGTATTCGTCAAGGATCCGCCGCCAGGAGCGGTAGATGTCGTGGATGCCGGCCTGGCCGAACATGGGGGCTGCCTCGCCGGGGAAGCCGTCGGAGGAGGCGCCGTCGGCGCGGCCGCCCCAGTCCGGGAGCCCGCTTTTCTTGATCAGGGCGTGGGCGACGTCGACGCGGAAGCCGCCGACGCCGCGGTCGAGCCAGAAGCGCAGGACGCGTTCGAATTCGTCGTGCACGGCCGGGTTGTCCCAGTTGAAGTCCGGCTGGGAGGAGTCGAAGAGGTGCAGGTACCACTGGCCGGGGGTGCCGTCGGGGTTGTGGACGCGGGTCCAGGCGGGTCCGCCGAAGTGGGACTGCCAGTTGTTTGGCGGGTTTTCGCCGTGTTCTCCGGTGCCGTCGCGGAAGATGAACATGTCCCGGGCGGGGGAGTTCTCCGGTGCGGCCAGGGCTGCCTGGAAGAGGGCGTGCGCCTCGGAGCAGTGGTTGGGGACCAGGTCCACGATGACGCGGATGCCGTGGTTTTTGGCGGCGGTGACGAGGGCATCGAAGTCGTCCAGGGTGCCGAAGAGCGGGTCGACGTCGCAGTAGTCGGCGACGTCGTAGCCGGCGTCTTTCTGCGGGGAGACGTAGAAGGGGGAGAGCCAGATCGCGTCGATGTCCAGTTCTGCGAGGGCGGGGATTTCGGCGGTGATGCCGGGCAGGTCGCCGATGCCGTCGCCGCGCAGGTCGCGGAAGGAGCGGGGGTAGATCTGGTAGATCACCGAGGAGCGCCACCACTGCCTCTCACGCCCGGTGGAGGCTTCATGGACCGGAACCAGGCGGAGTTCTCCGTTTCGCGTGACAGGTACGCCGGGAGCATTGTCCATGAACAGAATCATCCCTCTTGTCTCGTGCGGTATTGGTACACCACCTTAAACGAGGTTGTCCGCCAGCTTGTGCCGAATTGCGCCCGTGAGAAGCCGCACAGCTCATCGCCGCACGTCAGGCTGGAATCCGCCAATGTTTGCTGGCGGTGCAACACGATAGGCTGGCTTTCGAACCCCCACACAACACCACTTTTCGGGAGAAGCATGTCAGAGAACCGCAACGACGTCCCGGGCGATCCCGCCGGGGAAAAGCAGGATCAGCGCTGGACCCAGCCGAGCCAGCCGAACGGGCCGGCCCAGCCAAGCCAGCCGAACGAGCCGGCACAGCCAAACCGGCCGCCGCAGCCAAACCAGCCGGCCGTTGGCCAAGCAGCCAGCGGCAACCAGCCGAACTACGGCGCGGGTTACGGTGTTCCGCCGTCGCCCTACGGCTACCCCGGGAACTACCAGGCGCCCGCGCAGCAGCCGGGCAAGACCATGGGCATTGTGGGCCTGATCCTTTCCTGCCTGTTCTTCATCCCGTTCGCTTCCCTGGTGGGCGTGATCCTCAGCATCGTGGGACTTGTCCAGTCACGGAAAGCCAAGATGAGCAATGGGCCTGCCCTTGCCGGCATCATCATCGGCGGGGTTGTCTTTGTGCTGACCGTCATTGCCACCATTGCGATCTTTGTCTTCGCAATGGACCAGGTGGGTACGCTCATCGAGGTCTGCGACGACCTCGGTCCCGGAACCCACGTCGTGGACGGCGAAATCTACGAGTGCGGCGTTGACGGTTTCCAGCAGTCCCTCTAGCTAAGCCATGGACGTACAACTCCGCCATTGACGGCAGGCCGGGACCGTGAGGTCCCGGCCTGCCGTCGTTGGAGAGCTGTGCCGCTATCCCGGTGAGGCGCCGCTTTCAAGGATCCGCATGGTGGTGGTATCCGGATTGAGCAGAATCGCCGCCTCATCCCTGCGGTGGCGCAGCTCGTTGTCCAGATAGGACTGGACCGCTTCTGCCATGGGGACGTTGCGGTTCTCCTTCTCCGACATGTACCACCGATGCTCCAGCACCTCGTGCACCAGTTCGGCCTGCTCCAGCTTGCTGCCAAGCTCCCGCGGCACGGATTTCACGATCGGTTCGAAGACCTGCGTGACCCATAGATGGGCGCTCAGTTCCTCGTCCATCTGCGGGTTGTTGTCCGCCCGGTAGGAGTCAAGATCGTTCAGCAGCCTCCGGGCCTGGTTCTCCTGCGCATCCAGCCCGGTGAGGCGCAGCAGCCGCCGCTGGTGGTGGCCGGCGTCGACCACCTTGGGCTGGAGCTGCACCTGGGAGCCGTCCGGCGTGGTGCGGATGGTGAGTTCGTCGACGTCGAACCCCAGCTCATTGAGGCGTCGGATGCGTACGTTGACGCGCCAGCGTTCACCGAGTTCGAAGGACTCCTGCTCGGTGAGTTCAGCCCAGAGATTTCGGTAGCTGTCCATGATGCGTTCACTGGTGGCCAGCGGGTCGATGCTCTCCTCGACCAGGCCGCCCTCAGCCAGGTCCATTAGCTCTCCGGCGATGTTCACACGGGCGATCTCCAGGTCATACTCGCGCTGCCCCCGGGAGAGCTCCGGGTACAGTTCACCCGTTTCGGCATCCACCAGGTAGGCGGCGAAGGCACCGGCGTCACGGCGGAACAGCGTATTCGAGAGCGAAACATCGCCCCAGTAGAAGCCCGCCAGGTGCAGCCGTACCAGCAGCAGCGCCTGAGCGTCGATGAGGCGGGTCAGCGTCACTTCACGGAGGGTCTGGGAAAACACTGCGCGGTAGGGCAGGGAAAAGCGCAGGTGGCGCGTCACCAGCACGGGTGCCAGCTCATTGCCCTCGGCATCCTGGCGTCCGGTTATGACCGCCACCGGCGCAACACTGGGAACATTCAGCCGCCGCAGCTTGCGCAGCATGTGGTACTCCTGCCGGGCCACGTGCTCGCTGGTCTCCTTGATGGCAATAAGCGAATCGCCCATGCGGGCAAAGCGGACGACGTGCCTCGAGATGCCGCGGGGCAGGGCGGCGAGGTTCTCCTTGGGCCAGTCCTCCAGCGGGATTGACCACGGCAGGTCCAGGAGCGCCGGATCCATGGAAGCGGCGGTGATGTTCAGCGAACCGAGCGGTTCCTGTGTCGCTTCGCTGTGGCTGCGGGGGAGCTTGCCGTGCTGCTCCCAGTTCGTTGGTTCATCACGCCAGTTGGCGCGCGGTGCTTCTGTCATGGACCTTGATGCCTTCTATCGGCGCTGGGATGGGGGTTAAACCAGTGCGGTGGCCTTCTCCTGAAGTCTAGATCAGGGGATCGGCCACCGCACGCGCACACTGTTGCTAAAGGCTACGCTTCGTCAGCAAGTCGCTTGCCGGTGCTGGTGTCAAAGAGGTGAACATGACCGGCCTTCGGCGTCACGAACAGGGTGTCGCCTTTGGCCGGGGGCCTGCGGGCATCCACGCGGGCCGTGATCTCGTGCTCCTGGCCGTCCAGGAAGGTGTGTCCGTAGACGAACGCGTCTGCACCGAGCTCCTCGACCACATCCACTTCGACCTTCAGGCCCTCGCCGTCGGGTGCCACATCCATGTCTTCCGGGCGGACGCCGAAGGTCACGGTGTTGCCGGCAGCGGCGTCGAGGATACTGCGGGGGACCGGGTACACCGTGCCGCCGAACGTTACGCCGCCCTCGGTCACCGGCAGCTCGAGCAGGTTCATCGCCGGGGAGCCCATAAAGCCGGCCACGAAGACGTTCATCGGCTTGTCGTAGAGGTTCCGGGGAGTGTCAACCTGCTGCAGCACGCCGTCCTTCAGCACGGCAACGCGGTCGCCCATGGTCATAGCCTCAACCTGGTCGTGGGTGACGTACACGGTGGTAACTCCCAGGCGCCGGGTCAGGGACGCGATCTGGGTGCGGGTCTGCACGCGCAGCTTGGCATCGAGGTTGGAGAGCGGCTCATCCATGAGGAAGACCTGCGGGTTCCGCACGATGGCACGTCCCATGGCAACACGCTGGCGCTGGCCGCCGGAGAGTGCCTTGGGCTTGCGGTCCAGGTAGTCCTCGAGGTCCAGCAGCTTGGCCGCCTCGCGGACACGCTCCAGGCGCTCCTCCTTCGGAACACCGGCGATCTTCAGCGCAAAGCCCATGTTGTCCGCCACGGACATGTGCGGGTACAGGGCGTAGTTCTGGAACACCATGGCAATGTCGCGGTCCTTTGGCGGAACATCGGTGACGTCACGATCGCCGATGAGGATGCGCCCGGAATTCACGTCTTCCAGGCCTGCGAGCATGCGCAGTGAGGTGGACTTGCCGCAGCCCGAGGGGCCAACGAGCACGAGGAATTCGCCGTCGGCGATTTCGAGGCTGAGGTTATCGACTGCGGGGCGATCGGTGCCCGGGTACAGACGCGTAGCTTGGTCAAACGTTACCGTTGCCATGATATTTCCCTTCACGGGCAGGTACGTGCCCGACGATCCGTTGTGAATGGGTGGATGTTCAGTTGTGAAACAGCAGTGACGGGCGCCACGGAAAGCGTCCGCTGCTGGCAAGTATGCCACGTCCGTCAAGCGGCGCGAAGCAAAACAGGCAGCCGGGAGGTTAATTCCCGACGGCGGCGAGGCGCAGTTCGTGCAGGTGTTCCAGAACTTCGGCGAACTCCCCGGGGGACTCAACCCGGAACTGCGCGGCGGTATCGCCCGCTCCCACCTTGATGCTGACGTCGCCGTCCTGCAGCACGGCGAAGCCCCGCTCATCGGTGACATCGTCTCCGGCAAACAGCACCCCCGTGGCACCTGTCAGCTCGCGAAGCGCGGCGATGCCCTCGCCCTTGTTCGCGTGCACTACGGAGGCCTCCAGGACACGCTTGCCGTCCGTGACCTGCACTCCGTCCAGCTCCTGGAGCCGTGAGCGGGCAGCGTCCACCGCGGCGGCGGCGTCGTCGTCGGAAGCGCTGCGCGTATGCAGGACTACGCCAGCCGGCTTGTCTTCAAGCCTGCAGCCGTCCCATGACCGGGCCACCTCCTCGACGGCGGCACGGGCCCGGGCCAGCAGGTCTGCCTGCTCCGGGGTGAGCTGCAGGGGCGCCGCGTTGGGGCCTGTCCAGGTCTCGGCACCGTGGCTGCCGACCAGCAGGGTCTCCGGCTCGGGGCGTGCCACTTCCCGCAGGCTGTCCAGGGCGCGCCCGGAAATCAGCGCCGTCGCGGTCTGGGGCACACCGGCCAGGGACCGCAGCGCCGCCGCCGCGGCGGGGAGCGGACGGGCGTCCTCGGCCCGTTCCACCAGGGGTGCCAGGGTGCCGTCGAAGTCGACGGCGACCAACAGGTGGTCTGTGGCCGCGAGCGTAGCAAGGGCCGAGCGCAGGTCCATGGGTATCACTGTTGCTCACCTTCCAGGCGCAGGGCGTTGAGGAAGTTCTGTGACCAGCGCTCGACGTCGTTCTGCAGCACCTGGCGGCGCATTAGGCGCATGCGGCGCTGGGCTTCGCGCGGCTGCATCTGGATGGCGGAGACGATGGCGTCCTTCAGCCGGTCGATGTCATGCGGGTTGACCAGCACGGCCTGGCGGAGCTGGTCCGCAGCACCGGCGAACTCGCTGAGCACCAGGGCACCGGTGTTCTCCGTCCGAGCTGCCACATACTCCTTCGCCACCAGGTTCATGCCGTCGCGCAGTGCGGTCACGAGCATGACATCCGATGCCAGGTAGAGGGCAACCATTTCCTCGACTGGGTATGAATGGTGCAGATAGCGGATGGCAGTGTTGGACATGGTGTCGTAGGTGCCGTTGATGCGGCCGACGGTGCCTTCCACCTCTTCGCGCAGCAGGCGGTACTGTTCCACCCGCTCGCGGCTGGGGCTGGCCACCTGGATCAGTGCCGCATCCTCCACGCTGATCCGCCCGTCCTCCAGGAGCTCGCCGTAGGCCTTCAGACGGTGGCTGATTCCCTTCGTGTAGTCCAGGCGGTCGACGCCGAGCAGGATGACCTTCGGGTTGCCGAGTTCGCGGCGGATCTGCTTGGACCGCTCAATGATGTCCTCGCGCTGGGCCAGTTCGGTGATCTGGTCCACGTCAATGGAGATCGGGAAGGCCTCGGCCCGGGAGACGTAGGTGTTGCCTTCCTCGTCAGTGATGTGGACCTGCTGCTGGCGTACGGAGTGCCCGGCGAAGCGGCGCACGCAGCGCAGGAAGTTGGCGGTGTCGCTGGGCCGCTGGAAACCGATCAGGTCTGCGCCCAGCAGGCCCGCAATGATGTCCCGCCGCCACGGCAGCTGGGCGAAAATTTCCAGCGGAGGGAAGGGAATGTGGTTGAAGAAGCCAATCTTCAGGTCCGGGCGGGCCTTGCGCAGCATCTGCGGGACAAGCTGCAGCTGGTAGTCCTGCACCCACACGGTGGCGCCCTCGGCGGCAACCTCCGCAGCGGCTTCAGCGAAGCGCCTGTTGACGGTGCGGTAGGAGTCCCACCAGGTTCGGTGGAACTCCGGCGGTGCAATGACGTCGTGGTACAGCGGCCAGAGCGTGGCGTTGGAGAAGCCCTCGTAGTAAAGCTCCACCTCGGAGGAGCTCAGCGGCACCGGGCGCAGGTGCATATTGCCGTGGTCGAACGGTTCCAGCGTTTCGTCCGGGGCGCCGTGCCAGCCCACCCAAGCGCCGTCGGCCTTTGCCATGACCGGCGCCAGTGCCGTCACCAGCCCGCCGGGGGAGCGGCGCCATTTGTCCCCGCCCTCAGAACCGTTGTCCGCCACCCTGTCCACAGGCAGGCGGTTGGAGACCACTATGAAGTCGTAATCGCCGTACCCGTCCGTTGAAATCTCAGTTTTCGATTCAGCGGCAACAGCGTTCACTTTTTGCACTCCTCAGTTGACTTCTTTGTTCGCCACTCTATCCAACAGGGGAACCTTTGTACCCACTCCGGGCGTTGACGGGGAGGTGCAGGGATTATCGTTGTCCCTGAAGACCGTGTACCTGATGCCGCCCGACGGTGGCCGTTTAAGAGACAGAAGGAACTATGACCGACCGGAATCCCAAGGTCACCAAGGCCGAGCGCCAGGCCGCGGCCCGCGAGAAGGCACGGGCCCTGCGTGAGGCACAGCTGAAGAAGGAGCGCCGCAACAAACTGCTGACCCGCTGGGGAATCGTTGCCGGAATCGTCGCCGTTCTGGTGGTCGTTGCTGTGATTGTCGTCAACAGTGTCCGCGGCGGGATCCCCGACGCGGGACCGGCTCCGGCCACCGGCAATGTCAATGGCGGGTTCACGCTGACCTCCACAACCTCGCTGGAACCGGCGGACACAGGTGAGGTGGACGTGAACAACCTTCCGGAAGCGACCACCACGAATGAGGCCGGTGACACCGTTCCCGCAGGCGTTGAAGCTGCCGCTCCCGGCGAGCCGGTGCAGATCGTTGAATACGTGGACATCAACTGTGTCCACTGTGCCGACTTCTCCTCCACCTACTCGGACCAGGTCAAGACCTGGCTTGACGCAGGTGAGGTGACCCTCGAGTACCGCACGGTGGCATTCCTGGACAGCGGCTCCCCGACCAACTATTCCTCCCGCGGCGCCAACGCTGCCGCATGTGTCGCTGACACCAACCCGGAGTCCTACTGGGACTTCATGAAGGCGATCTTCGCCCAGCATGCCTCCGGTGAAATCAACAACGCCGCGCTCGCAGACATGGCGGAGTCTGTTGGTGCTTCGGACGCCGCGGACTGCATCCAGAATGACGGTTTCCGCACGTACGTGAAGTACTCCGACGCCCTGGCCCGCGCAGCCGAGGTAGGCGGCACCCCGACCGTCTACGTCAACGGCGCCGAAGCGGACCTGAACTCCTTCGTGGACACGGTCCAGGCAGCCATCGACGGCAACAAGGCTGAGGCTTCCTCCTAGTTCCACCCCGGTCCGGCTGGCCGCCGGAAGGAAACCATCCCTGGTTTCGTTCCGGCGGGCATGCTGGGCTAATCTTGTCTAGCGCTGTTGTACTGCGAGTACGACGCCGCGGGCCGGCAACGGCCCGCGCCTCCTTAGCTCAGTTGGCCAGAGCACCTGTCTTGTAAACAGGGGGTCGCCGGTTCGAATCCGGCAGGGGGCTCCGTGAAACCCCTTCTGATCAGGTAAAACGCCCGATCAGGAGGGGTTTTCTTATGGGACGAAACGAGCCCGCTACACGTTTACGACACGCTTTCGCTGAAACTTAAGCTGAAAACTGTCAGCCGTCGTGGAGCGGAACGCTGGGAAACTTCGGCATCGCCCTAGTCTCCCCGGGGTCTACAGCAGGAAAACAGGCCGGCTGACCTGTTTGATATCTATTCGTGTCCAAAAGCGGCGAAGGCCGATCCCGATCTTCGCTATCCTCATTGAGGACAACGTACAGACGCAAGCGCCGGGCCGAAGCCGGTGATTTCCATGGGGGTGGAATCACCGGCTCCGGGCCGGCACCTGTTTTTAGGCAAGCTGCTAGCCGGCCGCCGGGCGGGCCCCCGCTGCGTTGCGGGCTGCGAGGATGTGGGTCCGCATCACAGCCTCCGCCCACTCGCCGTCGCGCGCCCGGGCCGCAGCCACGAGCTCCGCGTGGTGAAGCATGCTGCGGCGCAGCGCTTCTGGACTGTACTTCCCGAAGGTGTGCGCCACCACCGCCGGACGCATCAGGGTCTGCAGCGCCACCGCGAAGTGCCGGTTGCCGCAGCGTTCAACGAACAGGCCATGGAATTCACTGTTGAGCGTGCCCAGCGTCTTCATGTCGCCTTCCGCCGCCGCCGTCTCCATCGCCGTGCTCAGCTCTGCCAGCCGGTCGACGTCGTCATCCGAGAGCCGCGGGACGGCGAGCAGCGCGGCATGCGGTTCAAAGCCGGCCCGCACGTCGTACAGGCCCGCCACATCCTCGGGCGTGAAGGAGACTACCTGGGCGCCCTTGTTCCGGCTGATCTCAACGATTCCCTCCGCCGCAAGCCGGTTCAGTGCCTCGCGGACCGGGGTCCGGGACACACCGAGCCGCTCGGCCAGTGCCGCTTCGCGGAGCCACGAACCCGGCGCAACCTCGCCGGAGGCAATGAGGGCACGCAGCCGGGCGTAAGGGCTGTCCGGATCCGCGGCGGGGGAAGGGTCCATGCGGTCTACGTTATCCCTTGCCGGAGGCAGGTTCCTCCGCCGGCCAGCGGGCCCCGGCCAGCTGGGCGCGCGTGCCGCCGCGGGACACGAACGACGCCGATGCGCGGCCGGTGAGCTCCACGACCCGGTTGGCTGCCAGCAGGTAGCGTTCAAGGTCCACCCCGGTGTGAACGCCCAGTCCGTCGCAGAGGTGGACCAGATCCTCAAAAGGTGCGTTGCCCAGCACCGACGGGTCGCCGGGGAACCACAGGTCTCCGCCCAGTCCGGCGAAGGAAGCTTCGATCCAGTCCGTCCCCGCCTGCAGCGCCGCCAGCGCGTTCGCCGGGGCAAAGCCGTTGCGGTTATGCAGATGGACGCCCACCTCCAGACCCGGATGCAGCTCACGGACTTCCCGGATTCCGTCATAAAACTCACCCGGGCCCTCCTGTCCGGAGGTGCCGGCCAGATAGATTCCGGACGATCCCGCGGACACCGCAGCGTCCACCACCCGCAGGCGTTCCTCGCGGGACACCGGTCCGCGTGCCGGCGCGAAAAAGGAGCAGGCGACGGCTGTAACCAGGCGGAGGCCGGCGGCCCGGGTCAGTTTTCCGATGCGCGTGAGTCCATCGAGTGCTTCGTTCACGGAAAGGTGCTGGTTGCGCAGGCTGACCTCCTCGTCAGCCGAAACCACTACCACCAGTTCATCCAGTCCGCAGTCCACTGCCCGTTCGGCCCCCCGGTAATTCGGGGCCAGGCCGCGGTAGCGGACGCCGGGAACCCGGGGAACTGCCGCCATGACCTCAGCGGCGTCGGCAAGCTGGGGCAGCACTTTCGGGTGGGCGAAGGAGACCGCCTCGATCTCCCGGACCCCGGCATCGATGAGCAGCTGCACCAGCTCAACCTTTGCTGCGGTTGGCAGCGGCTCCGGTACCGACTGCAGCCCGTCCCGAAGCCCAACCTCCACCAGCCGGACGGACGCCGGGAGGCCCGGCAGGCTCACGCCACACCCCGGGCACGGAGGTCCTGCAGCCGGTCTCCACTGACGCCGATGGCGGCAAGCACTTCCTCCGTGTGGGCTCCCAGCTCCGGGCCGGGCCAGCGAACGGTTCCGCGGGTGCGGCTCAGCCGCGGAAATACGTTCTGCATGGACACCGGGCCAAGTGACGGGTGCTCCACCTCGGTTATGGACCCGCGGGCAGCGAACTGCGGATCAGAAAACATGTCCACGGGCCGGAAGATCCGCCCGGACGGCACTCCGTGTTCCTCGAGCAGCGGCTCAAGGTCCGCTGCATCGAGGCCCGAGGTGAATCCCGCGATGAGGTCATCGAGCTCGCTTTGCCGGTCACCACGGGCGCCGTGGGTTGCGTACCGGGGGTCATCGGCCAGGTGCGGAGCGCCCATGGCCTTGGCGAGGCGGGAGAACACGGTGTCCTGGTTGGCGGCGATCAGCAGCCACTGTCCGTCCCGGGTGGGGTAAACGTTGCTCGGAGCCACGTTGGGCAAGACCGCGCCGGTGCGTTCGCGCTGGTAGCCGGTGACCTGCCATTCGGGAACCAGGGATTCCATCACTCCCAGGACTGCCTCGTAGATGGCCGAATCCACGATCTGCCCCTGGCCGGAGGAATTCCTCTCCTGCAGGGCGGCCAGCGCACCGATGGTGGCAAACATTGCAGCGAGGGTGTCGCCGATGGAGATGCCTACCCGGGACGGGGGCGTCGAGGGGTCGCCGACGACGTAGCGCAGCCCGCCCATGGCCTCGCCGATCGCGCCGTAGCCGGCACGCTGGGAATAGGGCCCGTCCTGCCCGAAGCCGGACACCCGAACCATGATCAGTCCAGGGTTCTCCCGCCGCAGGTCCTCGAACCCCAGTCCCCAACGTTCCATGGTGCCGGGCCGGAAGTTCTCGATGACGACGTCGGCTTCTGAAATCAGCTTCCGGGCGAGGTCCTGGCCCTCCTTTTCCCGGAGGTTCAGCGTCACCGAACGTTTGTTCCGGCCCACCACGGAAAACCACAGCGAAACGCCCTGCGGCAGCTGGCGGCCCCATTGCCGCATCGGATCCCCGCGTTCCGGATCTTCGATTTTCACCACGTCCGCGCCCAGGTCTCCGAGGAGCTGCCCGCAGAAGGGGCCTGCCAGCAGCTGTCCCATTTCGACGACGCGAATACCCGTCAGCGGACCGCCGGGTTCCGTCTCTGCTGCCATGGAGTACTCCTTCGTCACTGCGGGACATGGCCAATCTGCATACAACTTGTCAGTCAGCTCTCCGGGTGTCAAGGCCAAGTTCGAACAGCCGGGCTGTGTTGTATGCAATCCCTTGACAGTCCCTGACTGCGCACCTAGCCTGATCCCACGAATGTGACCCAGCTAACAGCGGCGCATTCCCCGGCTCGGATTCCCTCCGCCGTGTCCTTCCCGAGAGGGACCCGGCACCATCCCCAAGGAGAACTGATGGCGTTTCGGCTAGGCGTTGATGTGGGCGGTACCTTCACGGACATACTGCTGGTGAACGAAGACACCGGCCAGACCCACCGTTACAAGACGTCCTCCACTCCTCAGGACCAGTCAGTGGGTGTCCTCTACGGGATCCAGCAGGTGTGCGCTGCGGCCGGTATTGAACCTGCCGAGGTCAAAGACGTACTGCACGGGACCACGGTTGCCACCAACGCGATCCTGGAGCAGAAGGGTGCCCGGGTAGGCCTGGTAACCACCCGGGGCTTTCGACAGGTGCTTCAGATTGCCCGGTCCTTTGTTCCCGGCGGCTTGGCCGGCTGGATCATCTGGCCCAAGCCGGAACCGCTGGCAGACCTGGAGGACACGGTTGAGGTAACGGAGCGTGTCTCGACCACCGGGGAAGTGCTGACCACATTGGACGAAGACGACGTGCGCCGCCAGCTCGCCAAACTGCGGAACAACGGCGTTGAAGCCCTGAGTATCTGCCTGATCAATGCCTACGCCAACGGCGACCACGAGGCACGCATCGCTGAGATAGCGGCAGAAGAACTGCCCGGCGTTCCGGTCTCCCGGTCCTCCGTGGTGCTGCCCGAGCTGCGCGAATATGAACGCGCCATCACTACGGTTGCCAACGCGTACGTGCAGGGCCAGGTCTCCGGGTACGTCCGCAGCCTGGATGAGCAGCTCACCGGCGCCGGAATGGACGCCCAGCTCTCGATCCTGCGCAGCGACGGCGGACTCGTCTCCGGCGCTGTTGCGGCCGACAACCCTGTCTCCCTGCTGCTTTCCGGGCCGGCCGGCGGCGTCACCGGCGCAGCCTGGGCCGCCGAACAGGCCGGGTACACCGATTTCCTGACCTTCGACATGGGCGGAACCTCCACGGATGTGGCACTGTTGCAGAACCTGCAGCCGCGGATCGGCCGCGAAACCACGGTGGGTGACCTCACCGTCCGTGCCACCTCCGTGGACGTACGCACGGTGGGTGCAGGCGGTGGATCGATCGCCCACGTGCCGCCGCTGACCCAGGCCCTGCGCGTCGGTCCGCAGTCCGCCGGAGCCGCCCCCGGGCCGGCGTCGTATGGGCGCGGTGGCACTGAGCCAACGGTGACCGACGCGAACGTGGTGCTGGGCTACCTGCCTGCCGAGCTGGCCGGCGGCGAGATTGGCCTGGACACCGAGGCCGCGGCTGCAGCGGTGAAGACGATCGCCGATGCCACCGGGCTGAACGATGTCCAGCGGGCCGCCGAAGGAATCGTCCACATCGTGAACGAGAACATGTTTGGTGCGCTGAAACTGGTGTCCACCCAGCAAGGTTTTGATCCCAGGGACTTTGCACTGGTTGCGTTTGGAGGCGCCGGGCCGCTGCACGCCAACGCGCTTGGCAAGCTCACCGGCGCCTGGCCGGTGATCATTCCGCCGTCCCCCGGGGTGCTCTCCGCCTACGGCGATGCGACAACCAGCCTGCGGGATGAGGCGGCCCGCACTTTGGTGCGCCCGTTCAGCGACTTCACCGACTCCGAACTGGCCGGCCTGCTCGATGAGCTTGCCGCCACCGCCCGCGAATCCCTGCTCACCGCGGGACTGGGGGAAGAGGACCTCACGGTCGGCTACTCGGCGGACGTCCGCTATCACGGCCAGGGCTTCGAGATCCCGGTACCCCTGGACTACGCGGCCTTCGCCGCGGGGGAGGGCGCCGGGTTCACGGGCCTGCGTTCAGCTTTCGATGCCGAGCACTTACGGCTCTTCTCCTTCCTGCTGGACAACGAGCACGAACTCGTCACGGTCCGGGCCACGGTCAACGGCCCGCATCCTGAGGTCGCCTCGATCACCCTGGAGTCCGGCGGAAAAGACCCGTCCGCTGCGGAACGTACCCGGACCAGCCTGTTTGTGGACGGGGAAACCGTTGAGGCGGTGGTGTACGACCGGAACCGCCTGCTGGCCGGAAACGTCGTGCCCGGACCGGCCATCATCGCCGAGATGGACTCCACCACCCTGGTCCTCCCCGGACACACTGCTGCCGTCCATGAGCACGGCAGCCTGCTCATCCGTCCCGCAGATTCGAAGGAGTAGCCCCCATGGCACAGCTAGTGGAAACCGCCACCGAGCCGCTGCGCGCGGTGGACGTGGACGTCGTCACCCTTGACCTGATCGAGAACGCGCTGCGCAGCGCGCGCTATGAGATGGATGAAACCCTGTTCCGTACCGCCCTCAGCCCCGGCATCCGGGAGCAGCACGACGAGTTCCCGCTGATCGCGGACCCCGGCGGCAAGATGATCGTGGGCCAGTTCGGTCTCTCCATTCCGGACTTCCTGGAGAACTTCCACGGGACGATCGAAGAGGGCGACGTCCTGATGACCTCGGACCCGTACTCCTGCGGTGCAGCGATCAGCCACGCCAATGACTGGCTGGTGGTCATGCCCATCTTCTACGAGGGCCGGATCGTCGGATGGGCCTCGCAGTTCGGCCACATGACCGACGTCGGCGGCAAGACGCCGGCTTCCATGCCCACCGACGCGCGCACCATCTTCGAGGAAGGAGTGGTGATCCCGCCGTTCAAGCTCTACCGGCGCGGAGAACGGGATGACACGGCGCTCGGCATCATCCTGAACCAGGTCCGCAAGCCGGACTGGAACCGGGCAGACCTGAACGGGCTGGTCGCCGCCTGCCGCACCGCCTCCCGGCGGGTGCAGGAAATGTGCGCCCGCTTCGGCGTGGACACCTACACCTCCGCACTGAATGCCTTGCTGGACCGTAACTACCGCGCCATGAAAACCCTGCTCTCAATGGTCTTCGAGGAAGGCAAACCGCTCTCCTTCACCGACTACATCGACGACGACGGCCGCGGCTTTGGTCCGTACGAACTGAAGATGACCATCACCCGCACCGGGGACAAGGTGCTGATCGACCTGACCGGCAGCAGCCCGCAGGCCCAGGGCCCGATCAACTACTACATCAACGAAAACCTGATCCGGATGTTCTTCGGCATCTACATGATCACGGTGGCGGACCCGCAGATCCTCTGGAATGACGGCTTCTACCCGCTGGTGGACGTTGAAATCCCCGAGGATACCTTCTGGAAACCCCGCTACCCGGCGGCCCTGAACGGCCGCAACCACGGCATCGGCCGGCTCTTCGACCTCTTCGGCGGGCTGCTGGGCCAGGCCAACCCGGACCTGCTCAACGGGGCAGGGTTCTCCTCCTCGCCGCACTTCATGTACTCCGGAAACTACAGCTCCGGGGATCGCAGCGGGGAATGGTTCCAGCTCTACTCGATCGGTTTCGGCGGAATCCCGGGACGCCCGGTTGGCGACGGACCGGACGGACACTCGCTCTGGCCCTCCTTCACCAATATCCCGTGCGAGTACCTGGAGTCCTACTACCCGCTGGTTATCGATCGCTGGGAAACCATTCCGGACACCGGAGGCGCCGGCCTGCACCGCGGAGGCAACGGCGTCGACGTCGCGTACCGCTTCCTGGAACCGGGCACCATAGCCATCCACGACGACCGCTGGCTCACCTATCCCTGGGGCGTGCGCGGCGGAGAACCCGGCGCCCGCGGCCGGAAATGGATCGACAAGGCGGACGGCTCCACCGTTGTCCTGCCCTCCAAAGTCCACGACGTGTCCGTGTCGCCGGGAGACGTCCTGCACTTCGTCACTTGGGGCGGCGGCGGCTGGGGGGACCCGCTGCAGCGGGACCCCGAGCTGGTGTGCAGGGAGGTCCGCCGCGGGCTGGTGACTCCTGAAGGCGCCCGGGCCTACGGCGTGGTCTGTTCCGAAGACGGAGAGCTCGACGCCGATGCGACCGCTGCGCTGCGCATGGAGCTGGGCGAGGGCCGCCCGGAAGAACTGCCGCTGTTCAACCGCGGCGGGAACCTTGAGGACCTGCTCGCCAACGCGGAAGCCGAAACCGGGCTCAAGGCACCATCCGCTCCGGTGGTGATGCCATGACGTTTGCGGACGGTTTCGACGGCACCCTGGCACCGGGGGGCGCCCCGGCCGTGGTGTCCGTGGACCTGATGCGCGCCTATTTCGAACCGCAGAGCCCGCTGTGCCTGCCGGACAAGCAGTTCCTGGACACCGCAGCCCAGGTTCTTGAATCCGCCCGCGCCAACGGTGTTCCGGTGCTGCACACCCGGGTGAGCTACGGCCCGGAAGGCGCGGACGGCGGGGTCTTCATCCGCAAGATCCCCGCGCTGCGGCTGCTGATCGGGGACAGTGAACTGGGACAGATCATGCCGGAGGTGGCGCCCGTGGACGGGGAAACCGTGCTGGTGAAGCAGTACGCCAGCGCGTTCTTCGGCACGGATCTGGCCTCGCTGCTGCACACCTGGGGCGTGGACACCGTGGTGATCGTGGGAACCAGCACCAGCGGCTGCATCCGCGCCAGCGCCGTGGATGCGGTGCAGCACGGTTTCATCCCGATCGTGGTTGCCGACGCCGTCGGGGACCGGGACGAAACCGTGCACGGCGGTTCGCTCTACGACCTGCAGGCAAAGTACGCGGAGATCTGGCAAAGCCCCGCGGTGCTGGAGTACTTCAGCGCGTCCGGGGCCTAACCCTCAGCCTCGCCCCACCAGGGTTCCTTGGCGGCGTCGTACGTGCCGTCATTCTCCGCGAGGTTCAGCCACTGGTTGACGTACTCTTGAAATACGGTGTCCCCGAGCGGCAGCAGGTAGGCCTTCTGCGAGAAGTTGAACGGGTTGTCCGGGTCCACCGCGCAGAGTTCGGGGTATTCGTTGGCCACCCACTTCACCTCCGCGGCATCGGTGGTCATCACGTCCGCCCGGCCGGCGACGATCTCATCGAAGATGGTGTTGTTGTCCTCGAAGCGGATGATCTCGCCATTGGGGTAGTTCGTGTCCGCAAAGATCTCGTTCGTGCCGCCGATCGGGGTAATGGAGCGGACTTCTGGGCTGTTGATCTCCTCCACGGTGTCATACAGCTCCTCCTTGCCGCAGAGCGCGATCGGCGTCTTGCCGTCGTCCAGGACTGGATCGGTGTAGAACGCCTGCTCGGCACGGGCCAGCGAAATCGATACGCCGCCCACGGCGATGTCACAGCTGGCCAGGAAATCGGGCATCAGGTCCTTCCAGGTTGTCTGCACGAACTCGACGTCGACGTCCAGCCTGGCGGCGAGGTCCCTGGCCATCGAAATGTCGATTCCGGTCCACTCGCCGGTGTCCGGATCCTTGTAGGTGAAGGGGCGGTAGTCGCCCGTGGTGCAGACCTTCAGGGAACCGCGCTCCGTGACCGCCGCGAGCCGGGACTCGGTGCCGGAATCTTCCGCGGCAGCCGGCGGCTCGTCCGCAGAGGCAGAGCATCCGGTGGCCAGGAGTGCGGCGGCGGCGAAAACGGGCAGCAGGCGGTACTTCATGTAGTGCTCCTCATGGTGTGGGGACGGAGCGTCTTCACTCCGTCCTCCCAGACCTAGCAGGAGCAGGCACGTGGCGTCTGCCCTAGTCAGAGGCACATGCGGTATGCGTTGCCGATTTGTTACCCCGGGGCGGCAGGGCCAGGCCCATGAGCAGGGGAGAGACCTCCGCGGTCTCGGACGCCGTCAGCAGCGCGGAGATCCCGACGGCGGCGGCCGCGCCCCAGGCGAACGCACCGGTGTTGATGCCCAGACCGGTGGCGACGGCATGGCGGGGGCCCTGGCTGATGGCCGAGCGCAGCGCCATAGCCGAATCCAGGCCCGGAAGGATGGTCAGCAGGACGGCGACGGCGGCGAAGCCAAGACGGGCTTGCTCAACACTCACCGGCTCACCGCATCCCTGCGGAACGAACCCCCTGTCAGCATGACACCGGCACCCATGGGAAAGTGGAGGAGTGGAACTCAGCGATACGGTTCAGCCCATCCTGCTGCGCGTGGACAAGGAGGATCCGGCGGCACACACCGATGCCGTAGCTGCGGCCGCCGTGGCCTGCGTCCTGGCGTTTGCCCGCAGGACGAGTGACGAATCGTGGGCGGACTGGGTTGCCGGACGCTTCACCAAGACCGTACGCCGTGCCGGTCCCCGGCCCTTTGCAATGCTCACCGCGGACGCGCCGTCCGGAACGGTAGTGATTGGCAAGGCAGAGGCTGCGGCGTTCGAACCGCAGCGCTACGAAGACATGCCGCGGGTGCTGCGTTCCCTGCAGGTCTCCGGGACCCAGCTTCCCGCCGGGAACCCGGCGCCGGCCCAGCCCGGCAGTCCGCTCATAGTCCTCAACAGGGATCTCGAGATGTCCACCGGCAAGGCAGCAGCCCAGGCTGCCCACGCGCTTCTGGCCTGGTACCTCGAGCTTGGTCCGGAGGAAGCCGCAGCATTCGCGGCGAACCCGGATGCCGCAGCCGCCGAAGTTCCGGCAGCACGCTTCCGGGAACTGAGCTCAGGCCCAGGCGCGGGACCGCTGATTGTTGACGCCGGCCTTACCGAAATCGACCCCGGCTCGGCGACGGCGTTCGTCGCTGCGGCAGAAGTTCCCGCGCCACGCCGCTAACGGTCAAAGTCCTTTTCCGCAGCTGGCAGCAGCCGTTCCTCGTCTTCGCGGAAGTCCACCGGACGCTTGCCGGAGAGCAGGGGGTTGGGCCGGAAGAACCAAGTGACCAGATCCTCGTCCCGCCATCCGGCAAGGCGTGCCATTCGGACTATGTCCTTAACCGCGGGCAGTACCCGGTTTCGTTTCTCGTCGAATTGGAAACCGGGATAGAGCACACCCTCTTCCACTAGTGCCAGCACCGGGGCTTTGCCGGTGAGGTTTCGCGCCCGCGGATTTGCCGGGCCGCCGAAATCCAGCCGCGCAGCCAGTTCACCGGCCGTGTACAGCCCGAACTCGCGCCGGACCTGGTCCCGGAGACCCGGGCCGGGCGCACCCTTGGCGCCTTTGCTTCCGGGGCGGGCTGCTGGCTGTGGCGTCATGGGTGACAAATTACTCCCCGGCAGGGCTTTCGGGGAGACCTGCCCGGTTCCGGGATGGCTCGACCGCCGTATTTGCTAGCCTGCCACCCGCAGCGCGCCCAACCGACGGGCGTCCCTGGCCCGTGCATCCAGATCTGCGGCGGCCTGGGCAGGCAGGTCGATAATTCCCTTCAGGGAGCGGCGCAGGCTCCGGTAGGCGCCCTCGACCTCGGTTGGTGATGCGCCGCCGTCGAGCAGGAGATTCAGGGCGGACCGGGCTGTTGCCAGCTTCCGCCGCTCCGAGTCAGTGAGCCGGGACTGTCCGCAGCGGCGGGCATAGTTCTCCGCTGTGCGCAGCGCCACCTCGAAACGGTCGACGGCGCTGTGCAGCTTGTCCGGGTCCGTTGCGCGTTCCGCCTCGCGAATGCCCTGCATGGCCACGATGACCTCCCTGACCACCGGGTCGCTGTAGTCGGTCATCACCGGGTACTCGATGAGGAGCGAAACATCTGTTTCGTACCGGGACCAGGCGACCAGTGCTGCGTCCCTCCGGCTGTGGGCATGCTGCCAGGAAGTCTCCGCCGCAGCTGCCCGGGACCGCCGGCTCTGCCGTGCCTTGAAGACGCGCGCGGATCTTCCGGTTGCCAGGCCCAGGCCGGTCAGCACCGCGATGCCGGCGGGTGGAACGATGAAGGCCAGGGCAAAGGTGTATGCCGGCGGCACGGCGCCAAAGATCGCCCAGGACGCAAAGGAAAGGAGCGAATAGACGCCCAGTACCACCAATCCGGAGGCGAGCGCGAAAACAACCAGTGCGGCCGCGGCGATCCTTCGGGCTATCCTCTTCAGCATGCCCACAGGATAGCTTCCGAAGCTTGAATACGGCAGGGAACGCGGCTGCGCACACCGCCAGGGGAGCTGCACCATAGAGGTGCAGCGCGGTGTTTAGTGGGCGGCGCGCTGGAACTTGAGCAAAAAATGAGGGGATCTTTCGCGGATGCAGAATGTCGGGTTCCTAGAGTTCCTGCATGGGGACTTACAACACGCTCACACGAACGAAGCCCGTAAACGATGTGCTGAATCCCGTATCCGGCGCGGCAGCCGGCCGGTGGATCCTGGCCAGCCGGTCCCCGGACGTCCCGGCTCCTCCGACGCTGGAACCGGAGCAGGTCTATGTCACCCGCCGGGGTACCGTTTTCCATTCCACCTGGTGTCAGGTTGTCCAGCGGACCTGGGAGTTCAACCGGCCTGCCCTGCAGGTCTGCGGCCGGGAGGCGGCAGGTAAGCGCCGCCTGTGCCGTTCCTGTCTGGAGGAGGCCCGGCACCGCTGAATTCCGGCGGGCCGGGGCGGACAGCTGCTAGCGTGCGCCCCGGAGCCGTTCCAGCTCCCGGCGGTCCTTCTTGGTTGGCCGCCCGGTGCCGCGGTCGCGCTGCGGAATGCCCAGGGCCGGGACGGCAGGGCGTTCCGGGGTGTGGTCGGTGAAGAAATGGGACGCCGCTTCGGCTCCCACACGCTTGGCGATCAGTCCGCGGACCTCCAGGATGCGGTCAAAACCGGGCTGCCGCACACGGATGGTGTCTCCCGCCTGAACCGGAGCAGCGGCCTTCGCCGCGTTGCCGTTGAGCTTCACGTGACCCGCCCGGCAGGCAGCCGTTGCCGCGGACCGGGTCTTGTAGGCACGGATAGCCCAAAGCCAGGCGTCGATGCGCACCGGCCGGGAGCTGCTGTTCGGAATGCTCATGGTGATTCCCGAGTTTAGTCTGCCGAGTCGCCCTGCCTGCTCTGAAAGCCGAGCAGTTTGCGGGCATCGTCCTGGGCACGCAGCTGGTCCGCAGACGGAAGGGAGCCCTGGAGGACTGCGTCGTGCAGGGGTGCGCGCCGGGATGCCAGCAGCCGCCTCAGCTCAGCAGGGGTGAACGGATCCGGAAATCCGCGGTGGGACACAGCGTGGCAGGTAGGGCAAAGGGGTACCAGATCCGTTACCGGGTCCAGTGCGTAGGTTTGCTGGAGAAGGCTGGGCGGAACAATGTGGTGCACCTGCAGGACGCCGGCACCGTCAGGGCCGAACACCGCTTCCGGGTCAAATCCGCAGGCTGAACAGGACGGACCATGGTGGGCGAGGCAGACGCGCCGGGCATCGGCGTCGTTCTCCCACCGGTTGGTGAGGGACCAGCGGACGGCGTGCTGGGGCAAGGATCCAGGGAGCAGGCCTGCACAGGATTCCACAGCACCGTGCCGGGACCACGTGCGGCGCAGTTCCTCCCCGGCGAACTGGGTGAGGAGGACGGCCCCGCCGGGTTCGGGGCGGGCGTCGATGATCTCCTCCGGCAGATCCGACAGGGCGATCAATTCGTCCAGCGGCAGCAGGACGTCAATATCGATATCCGCAAGCCGGGCCCGGGGGTCCGGCGCTCCCTGCGGGTCCGCGATGCCGTACATGGAGGAAACCACCAGGCCGTGGCCGGCCAGTCCGGCGCGCTCGCCGGGGACCACGAACCAGGCATCCGCACCCGGCTCCAGCCCTCTCCCCGCTGAGGTGACATTCCAGACCGCACGGAACAAACCGGCGTCGGCAGCTATGGCGGCAGCCTCCAGGTAGTCGGGCTGCCATGCCTCTGGCCAGACCGGATCCCAGACGAGCAGGAGCGCGGTCATGTGCCGTTCCGGCCTGCTGTGGTCAACGCGGCTGGTAGGTGAGGCAGTCGGCCAGCTCCGCGCCGGGACCCACCCGCACATCATGGGCGTCGCACATTAGGTGGTTGTTGTAGCGGCATTCTTCCCGCTGGCAGGCGCCAACCGTGGCAAGGACCTTTGGAAGGCCGCCCGTGGCGGAGGTGTCGATGAAGGTGGCGCAGCTGGCGTGGTCCTGGGAGCCTCCCACGGTGATGGCGTACGCAGTGCAGCCGTCGTGGTTGAAATCGCAGTTGCGGACCGAACAGTCTGATACGGGTGCTACGTGGTCAGTCATGGTTCCTCCCGTGCTTGGTGCCGGATTGGATCGTGCCCGAGTTCCGAAAGTACCACCGTTAGCGGCGAATAATTAGCACGAATTTTTTGGCCGTAATTCGCCGGGCGGGGAGCGCGCCGGAGCTATTGCCGAAGGATCGAAACACCTACCAGGACGGCAGCAACCGTGAGCAGGAGCCGGAGCAGGAACGAGGCTTCAGGGTAGATCCGGCGGAGCGTCGCGGGCACCCGCCCCCGCGGCGCGGGCCAGGAACGGGCATCGCAGCGGATGACAGTCGCCGTGAAGACAATGGCTCCACCGATTCCGCAGACGGTGGTGAGCACGCCCACCAGCGTGCTGTCGCCGCTGAAGCCTCCCGATGCCAGGACGCCCACGGCGAGCCCGAGTGCGCTGCCGCGACCCACGAAGTCCAGGTAGCGTCCCATTGCCGGAAGGAAGACTGATACGAAGCGCCGGGCGGCGTCCCTGCGCAGCAGGGACGCCGCTGCCCTGGAGTGCTCCCGTGGGGCAGCACGGAGTTCGTTCCAGTCCGCGGCGGAGCCCAGCGCCGGCGAGAGCCCGGTCACCGCCTCGGCAAGGAGCGTCTGCTGTTCGGTGACCAGGTGCGGCCGGCGCAGGAGCGCTGCCAATGCCACGGCGCTCTGGCGGCGCTGTGCGGGGGAGGGCCTTGCCTTCCGGCGCTGCTCCTGTTTCCGCACCCAAGCGGCCTCGTCCGGGGAGGGAAGCATGAGCCGCGGGTCGGTCAGGGTCCGAACCATGCGCCGGCCCAGCGCCGCCGCGGACCGGTCCGGCTGTTCAGCCGTCTGGCGCAGTTCGGCTGCGCGCTGGCAGACGAGTTCAAGGGTGCGGTCGGTCAAGGCCGGCAGGACCGTGTTGTCCCAGCACGCCCGCGCCACGATGAAGAGGCCGAAAACCGCTGAGATCAGTGCCGTTGTCTGGCTGATAGTCCAAAAATCCAGGCCCGCCCACAACTGCCGCACTTTGTTCCTTGCCTGCTGTCCTGACATATGACGGCAGCCATCTGTGCTGCCGCTGAAATCTTGCCACAGCGGAGCATTTGGAGGCGCTGATGCGACTCGGTATAACCGGTGTATGACCTCCGTGCACGTTGAATCCATTGCCTCAGCGGTACGGCAGGCGGCCGATGCGGAAGGCCTGGAGCTTGACGCCGCCCAGCTGGCGGTGCTTCCGCTGCTTGCCCGGGCCGGGACTGCGGCCGTCTCCGGTGAGACCGGCAATTCCGTCTATTTGTGGGGCCCTCCCGGCCGGGGAAAAACCTGGCTGCTGGACGCGTTCTTCGAAGCCGTTCCCCTTTGTGAAAAACGCCGCCTGCACTTCCATGACTTCTTCCGTGAGCTGCATGCCCGGACGTTCGAAGGGTATGGGCGGAAGGGGGCCGCCCGGCAGTCTGCGTTCGCCGCCGGGCTGGACGCCCTGCTGGGGGACGCCCGCCTGCTCTGTTTCGACGAGTTCCACGTCAACGGACCCGCCGATGCAGCCTTCGTGACGCGGCTGCTGCGTCAGGTGGCGGAGCGCGGGATCGTCCTGGTGGCGACGTCGAACTACGCACCGGACGAGCTGCTTCCGGACCCGATGTTCCATCACCTCTTTGAGCCCGGAATCGAACTGATCACTACGCAGCTGCAGGTTGCGGCACTGGACGGCCCCCTGGACTACCGCGCTGCCCGCCCCCGCGGGGCGTCCGGGTTCGCCTCAGGGCACCATCTCCGCGAGCCGGACACGGCCAGCCTGGCGGCGGCAGGGCTGCGGCCGCCGGGACCGGACGAAGCAACAGTACTGTCCCCCGGAACCGTGCCCCTGAAAGCGTCCCGGGCTGCGGACGGGCAGCTCTGGTTCAGCTTTGCGGACCTGTGCGGGGCCCGGTCTGCGGCGTCGGACTATTTGGCGCTTGCCGGTGAATACCGACACTGGGTGGTGTCCGGAGTTCCGGACACCACCCATGAAGACCCGTTTACCTGGCAGCGGTTCGGCAACCTGGTGGACGTGCTGTACGACGCCGGCTGCCGTCTGGACGTGCTGGGCTTCAGGAACTACGCGGGCACGTTCCCGGGTACTGCCCACGGGGTCGACCTGGCCAGGATCAGCAGCAGGTTCGGGATGCTGACCTCTCCCGTCCCGGTTTAGGTGCCGGTGATACCGCCCCGGCAGGACGCCGGCTAGCGCAGCGAGTCCAGTTTCGTCTCTGCCTTCTCCACGGCGCGGCGGGCAGCCCTTGCCTCACGCCGCACCTTGTCCCGGGTGCGCTCCAGTGCTCCGCGTCGCCGGTCCAGGTCACTGATCTCCCGCTCAAGTTCACGGATCCTCTCGCGCAGGTCATCGATCTCATCAGTCAGTCCGTCGCGGAATGAGGCCTGGCCGGCAACCTCGGACTGGACTTCCGCGAGCTTCTGTTCGGCCTGCTCTGCGTTTTCCCGGGCTTTCGCCAATTCCTGCTCGGCTTCCTTTCGGGCCCGTGCACGGGCTGCCTGCTGCTGGCGGGAGGTTCCCCTGTCCGGAGCCTTGCCGGCATCTACACTGGGGGCTTGTTTCGTCCGGGAGCCCGCAGCCACCAGGGGGAAGGCAGACTCGGGATCCGCGACGGCGCCGTCGAGGTCCACAGGCTCCCAGCCGTTCGCTTCCAGCCCGCGGACGAGCCGCCCGGAGGCCAGGGCTGCGGCCGCATAGGGGTCCGTCATCGCGGCCCAGAGAGTCTGCTCCACTTCGGCAGCCACTGCGGTGCTGACCGGATTGCCGAGTCTTTCCGCCAGCCCGCGCGCGTCCCGGGCAAGGCTCCTGAGCATGCGGTGGCGTTCGGAGTTCAACCTGCGCATCTCTTCCCGGTCCAGGTCTGCCTGGGCCTCCTGCAGGGATGCGCCAAGGGCCAGCATGCCGACGATCGACTGCCCTTGTTCGCGGATGAGCATGTTGGCCAGCCAGGCCGCGGCGGATGGTTTAGGCAGGGCTTTCAACCGTTTACCGAGCTCGGGCTGACCGTCGCGGCTGGCTGCCGCCGCTTCGGCGTTCCGCGAGGCAGTGAACTCGCTCGGAAGCAGCCCGTAGAGCCGGGTGACTGCTTCCGCCGGTTCTGCGGCCTCTGAACGCCGGGATGGACTCATCCCGGGTAGGGACCAAACCGGCCTATGGCCACGAAGACGTTCACCGCCAGCAGGATCGCGGGAAGCGCGACGCGCTGGCGTTCATTGCGCTTCAGGTGCACCGCCACCGCGCCGGCCATCATCGCTGCCAGGGCGCAGGCGGCGATGGGAGTGAGAGTGGGGGCAACATCGGTGGCGGCCGGAAGGATCAGGCCAAGGGCGCCGAGGATCTCAGCCACGCCGATCAGCTTGACTCCCCAGGCAGGGAAGTCAGCGGGCCATCGCAGGACCCGGACCAGCTTGGCATAGGGCTGGATCAGGCGCATGGCTCCGAGGCCGAAGTACAGCAGGGCAAGCACGATTTCCGCTACCCACAAAAACACCAGCATGGATGTTCCTCAATCCCCCGTTCCGTTCCGGTCAGGCCCGGCTCTGTCATCCTATCCAGCCGTTCCGCCCAGGCACAGTTACGGTGCGGTCCGGCCTTGGAATCCGGGCGGCACCGCAGTGCTGGACCGGACAACGAACTCGGTGGGGTAGGTGCCGTGCAGCAGATCGCCGGCTACCGGTTCCTTGCGCAGCAGGGACAGCACAGCACCGACGGCGGCAGCCCCCTGTCCTGCCGGGTCCTGGCGAATGGTGGTGAGGCCAAACACTGCCGAGAGCTCGTGTCCGTCGATGCCGATCACGGAGAGGTCTTCCGGCACCCGCAGGCCCAGCTCCCGGGCAGCAAGGATCGCACCCACCGCGATCTCGTCGGCGGCGCAGAAGATTGCGGTGACATTGGCCGACGGATCAGCCAGCAGTGCCTTGGCTGCGGTGAATCCACCGGCAACGCTGAATTCGGACCTGCGCAGCCACTGCGGCCGGGGAGTGAGTCCGGCTTCGGCCATGGCAGAGCGGTAACCGTCCTGCCGGGTGCTTCCCATCCGGAAGTCGCGTTCGAGTTCCTCGCCGCCGCCTATGTGGCCGATCCGGGTATGGCCAAGCGAGATCAGGTGCCGGGTAGCCAGGGCGGAAATGCTGAACTCATCCACGCGGACCGTCGGGGTATCCGGCAGCGGGCCGCCGATGGCAACGATCGGCTTGCCGACCTCACGCAGTTGTGCCAGCTCTTCCTCGGTGAGCCTCAGGGCCACGGTGATGACGGCGTCGAGCCTTTTGCGCTGCAGCATTTCCTTGAGCACGCTTTCGCGGTGGCCCGGCCCGTCGGACGTGTTGTACAGGGTGAGGTCATACCCGGCCTCGATGAGAGCGGAAGCGGCTCCCTCGAGGACCTGGGAGAAGTACCAGCGTCCAACCGTGGGTATGACGATTCCGATGTTCCGGCTCCGGCCCGATGCAAGCGAGGAGGCGTTGTAGGAGATGACGAACCCGAGTTCCTCCGCCGCGGCCTGGACCCTTCGCCGGGTCTGCTCCGAAACCCTGCCGTTGCCGCTCAGCGCCCGCGAAACCGTCGCCGCCGAGACTCCTGCCCTGGCGGCGACTTCCCGAATACCTGCCCCGCGGGCGCTGCGTTCCACTGGCTCAGGGTAGCCGAATCCAGACGGCGGCGTCCGGTACCAGGACACCGTTGCCGCCCGCATCCGGAATGCTGCGCACCAGGATCTCGCCGGCGGGCAGTTCCACGGGCTCGGATCCCATGTTCATCACGGCCAGGACATTGCCGTTGACCAGGGCCACCAGCCCCTCGGCGTCGTGTTCGGGCCACCAGGCCAGGGACCCGTGGCCCAGGTTCAGTTCCCGCCGCAGCGCGAGGGCATCCCGGTAGACATTGAGGGTCGAGTTCGGATCCTGCTGCTGCAGGTCCCGGGAGAGTTCACGCCACTGCTCCGGCTGCGGCAGCCAGGACTCGCCGGTGGAACTGAACCCGTACGACGGCGCATCGGCCCGCCAGGGCAGCGGCACCCGGCAACCGTCCCGGCCCAGTCGCTGGCCGCCGGTGCGGTGGAACGTGGGGTCCTGGCGGTGGACGTGTTCGAGCGTGGTGTGGTCCGGCATGCCGAGTTCTTCACCCTGGTAGAGGTAGACGCCGCCGGGGAGGGCCAGCATCAGCAGCGTCGCTGCCCGGGCCCGGCGCCGCCCCAGTTCATGATCCGGCTGAGCATCTTCCGGGCCCAGGCCGTCGCCGAGCCGGGCGTGCCCGGGAGCCTGCCCAAAGCGGGTGACGTGGCGGACGACGTCGTGGTTGGAGAGCACCCAGGTGGTGGGGGCGCCGACCTTGTCGAAGGCTTCGAGGCTGGTGGTGATGATGCGGCGCAGCTCCTCCGCGTCCCAGGGGTGGTGGAGGTAGGCGAAGTTGAAGGTCTGGTGCATTTCGTCGGAGCGGACCCAGTCGGTGAGCCGGTCCAGCGGGTCGATGGTCGCTTCGGCGCAGAGCACGCGGTCGCCGTCGTATTCGTCAAGGATCCGGCGCCAGGAGCGGTAGATGTCGTGGATGCCGGCTTGGCCGAACATGGGGGCTGCCTCGCCGGGGAAGCCGTCGGAGGAGGCGCCGTCGGCGCGGCCGCCCCAGTCCGGGAGCCCGCTTTTCTTGATCAGGGCGTGGGCGACGTCGACGCGGAAGCCGCCGACGCCGCGGTCGAGCCAGAAGCGCAGGACGCGTTCGAATTCGTCGTGCACGGCCGGGTTGTCCCAGTTGAAGTCCGGCTGGGAGGAGTCGAAGAGGTGCAGGTACCACTGGCCGGGGGTGCCGTCGGGGTTGTGGACGCGGGTCCAGGCGGGTCCGCCGAAGTGGGACTGCCAGTTGTTTGGCGGGTTTTCGCCGTGTTCTCCGGTGCCGTCGCGGAAGATGAACATGTCCCGGGCGGGGGAGTTCTCCGGTGCGGCCAGGGCTGCCTGGAAGAGGGCGTGCGCCTCGGAGCAGTGGTTGGGGACCAGGTCCACGATGACGCGGATGCCGTGGTTTTTGGCGGCGGTGACGAGGGCATCGAAGTCGTCCAGGGTGCCGAAGAGCGGGTCGACGTCGCAGTAGTCGGCGACGTCGTAGCCGGCGTCTTTCTGCGGGGAGACGTAGAAGGGGGAGAGCCAGATCGCGTCGATGTCCAGTTCTGCGAGGGCGGGGATTTCGGCGGTGATGCCGGGCAGGTCGCCGATGCCGTCGCCGCGCAGGTCGCGGAAGGAGCGGGGGTAGATCTGGTAGATCACCGAGGAGCGCCACCACTGCCTCTCACGCCCGGTGGAGGCTTCATGGACCGGAACCAGGCCGGCGCCGGGGAGCTGGACGGACGGGGCTGCGATAGTGCTGAGCATGCCTAGCATCCTAGAGGACCCACCCAAGGTGATTGCAAACGCTTCCACAATATAACTCAACGTTTCCTGGTGCTCCACGGATCGGGGTGACCTGCCCTGACACTCGGTCTGGCGCGAGCCGAAGGCGCGCGGAAAAATGATGCAGCATGTGACTGGACGCACACTGCGCACACGCTTACACTTGCCTGCATGCCATGGTCCGGGTCACGGGCGGGCACCAATACCTCCCCGGTACACCGGGGCCTGAAAACAGAAGAGGTACACCAATGAAGGTGCGCACAACGGGTACGGCGGGCTTTGGCCGCCGTACCTTTACTCTCGGTGCCGTCTCGGTCACCGCTGCCCTTGTCCTCACCGCGTGCGGCGGCGGTTCCGATACCGGCGAGGAAGCCGAATCGAGCGACCTCGCCTCCGCCGGTGCAACCACGCTGACGATGTGGGTGGACTCCGAGCGCGCTCCCGCTCTTGCGCCGGTTACTGAGCGCTTCAAGGAAGACACCGGCATTGAAGTCCGGCTGGTCACCAAGGACTTCCAGCAGGTCTCGGACGACTTCATTACGCAGGTTCCCACCGGCAAGGGCCCGGACCTGATCGTCGGACCGCACGACTGGCTGGGCAAGTTTGTCCAGAACGGCGTTGTGGCCCCGATCGAGCTCGGAGACAAGGCCGCCCAGTTCCAGGACAGCGCCGTCCAGGCCATGACCTACGAGGGCAACACCTACGGTGTGCCCTACTCGATCGAAAACATCGGGCTGCTGCGGAACACGGACATCGTTTCCGAGCCGGCAGCCACCATGGACGAAGTGATTGCCAACGGCAAGGCAGCCGTGGCCGAAGGCAAGGCCGAGTTCCCGTTCCTGGTCCAGATGGACCCGAAGCAGGGCGACCCATACCACCTGTACCCGCTGCAGACCTCCATGGGAGTGGCAGTGTTCGGCACCGATGAAGCCGGCAGCTACGACGCTTCCAAGCTGGAACTGGGCAGCCCCGGCGGCGTCGAGTTCGCCGAGAAGCTGGTGGCCTGGGGAGATTCCGGCGAACGGATCTTCAACTCCAGCATCACTCCGGACATTGCCAAGGAAAAATTCTATGCGGGCGAGTCCCCGTACTGGCTGACCGGGCCCTGGAACGTCCCCGATGCCGTTGCGGCCGGCATCAACCTGGCCGTCGATCCGCTGCCCACTGCGGGCGATGCCCCGGCCCAGCCGTTCGTCGGCGTCAATGGCTTCTTCGTCAGCGCCAAGAGCCAGAATGCCCTCGCGGCCAACGAGTTTGCCCTGAACTACCTCACCACCGAGGCAGTCCAGGATTCAATGTTCGACGCCGGCGGGCGCCCGCCGGCCCTGACCGCCTCCTTCGACAAGGCCGCCGCGGACCCGATCGTTGCAGCGTTCGGTGAAATCGGCGCCAACGGCGTTCCGATGCCGGCCATTCCGGAGATGGAAGCCGTCTGGGCTGACTGGGGAGGCACGCAGCTGTCCCTGATCAAGGGAGAGGCGGACCCGGCTGCGGCCTGGCCCGCGATGGTCTCCAACATCGAGGCCAAGATCAGCAAGTAGCGGGACCAACACAGCCACCAGGCGAGAAAGTGGCCCGAGCGGAGTTGAGGCTCCGTTCGGGCCACTCGTAGGAGAACATCATGGCCGTTTCAACGGACGCCCCCGTCCGCCCCGTAGGACCCGCACCCGCCAAGGCCGCGCGGCGTACCCCCGATTCACTGGCCGGAACCCTGGCGAAGATCGTGCTGCTCGGACTCGTGGACGCCTTTGCCGTCTATGTGCTGATGGCACTCTTCCTCAACGAGGAGTGGGTGGTGTTCGCCGTCGCCGCGGCGGTCACGCTGACCGTTAACTGGATCTACCTGCGCCGCGGGGGCCTGCCCGCAAAGTATCTGGCCCCCGGTGTGCTGTTCCTGCTCATCTTCCAGGTGTTTGTGGTCGTCTACAGCGGCTACGTGGCCTTCACCAACTACGGCGACGGGCACAACAGCACCAAGGAAGACGCCGTCGCGGCCATCTCCCTCACCGCGCAGCAGCGGGTGCCTGATTCCCCGGCCTACGCAGTTTCCGTGCTGGAGCAGGACAGCGAGCTGTTCCTGCTGGTCACGGACCCTGACGGGGAGGTCCGGCTGGGCGGTGCGGACATGCCGCTGGAAGAGGTCAGGGACGCCCAGACGGACAGCACCGGCACAGCAACCGGAGTCGAGGGTTATGAAACCCTGGCCTTCAACGACCTGCTCAACCGCCAGGGCGAAATACTGGCGCTCAAGGTTCCCTTCTCGGAAGACCTTGATGACGGCACGCTTGCCACCGCAGACGGGTCCAATGCCTATGTCTACAAACCGGTACTGGTCTACGACGAAGCTGCCGACACGTTCACCAACTCCGAAACCGGCACGGTGTACCGGGACGGCGGCGAGGGGTCCTTCGTCTCAGAGGACGGGGAACGGCTGGCCACGGGATGGAAGATCAACGTCGGCTTCGAAAACTTCCAGCGCGCCGTCACCGATCCGGACCTGCGGGGCCCGCTCCTGAGCGTGATCGGCTGGACCTTCACCTTCGCCGTCGCTTCCGTGGCACTGTGCTTTGGGCTGGGACTTTTCCTGGCCATCACCTTCAACCACCCGACTCTCCGCGGCAAGAAGATCTACCGCGTGCTGATGATCATGCCGTACGCCTTCCCGGCCTTCCTGGCGGGTCTCGTCTGGTCCGGGATGCTCAACCAGGAGTTTGGGTTCATCAACGGCACGTTCTTCGGGGGAGCTTCAATTCCCTGGCTCAACGACCCATGGCTGGCCAAGGCCAGTGTGCTGCTGGTCAACACCTGGCTTGGTTTTCCGTACATGTTCCTGGTCTGCACCGGGGCACTGCAGTCCCTTCCGGAGGAGGTCAACGAAGCAGCCAGGATGGACGGTGCCGGTGCCTGGCGGATCTTCCGCTCCATCAAGCTGCCGCTGCTGCTTGTCTCCACTGCACCGCTGCTGATTTCCACGTTCGCGTTCAACTTCAACAACTTCAACGTGATCTTCATGCTCACCGGGGGCGGTCCGCGCTTCCCGGGAACGAGCCAGGACATCGGCGCCACCGACCTGCTCATCACCGTGGTTTACAAGGTCGCCTTTGGCCAGGGCACCGGACGCGACTACGGGCTGGCCAGTGCCCTGGCAATCCTGATCTTCATCATCGTGGCCGTCATCTCCGCCGTCAGCTTCAGGCAGACCAAGTCGCTGGAAGAAGTGAATTCATGAGCACCTCCACCGCCCTTCCTCCCCGTCCCGCTGCCGGATCTGCCGGGACCGCCGGCACCCCGGGACAACCGGTACGGCGCCGCAGTTTCGGCTCCTGGTTCAAGGACACCGGCTGGCGGCACCTGGTTGGCCTGGTCATGACGGCCTTCGCCCTGCTGCCGCTGGCCTACGTGCTCTCGGCCGCGCTGAGTCCAAGCGGAACGCTTGTGGCCTCCAGCGGTCTGTTCCGCGACATTGGGTTCGACAACTTCCAGGCCCTGTTTACGGACCCGCAGAAACCTTTCGCCCGCTGGTTCCTGAATACCGTGGTCATTGGACTGATTACCAGCGCCTCCACCGTGTTCCTCGGAGCGCTGGCCGCCTACAGTTTCTCCAGGATGCGCTTCACCGGCCGGCGCATGGGCCTGCTGAGCCTCCTGCTGCTGCAGATGTTCCCGCAGATGCTGGGCGTGGTGGCAATCTTCCTGCTGCTTTCCGAGATCTCCGAAATTGTTCCGTGGCTGGGACTGGGCAGCCAGCTGGGCCTGATCATGGTCTACCTGGGCGGGGCACTGGGAGTGAATACCTACCTCATGTACGGGTTCTTCAACACGGTTCCCAAGACCCTGGACGAGGCCGCGAGGATCGACGGTGCGGGCCACTTCCAGATCTTCTTCACCATCATCCTGCGCCTGGTGACACCCATCCTGGCGATCGTGGGCCTGCTGACCTTCATCACCACCACCGGCGAGTTCATGATCGCTTCGATTGTGCTTAATGATCCGGACAGCCAGACCCTCGCCGTCGGCCTGTATTCCTTCGTGGGGGATAACCAGTCCCGTACCTGGGGCGTGTTCTCGGCAGGGGCAGTGCTTGCGGCGCTGCCGGTGATGGCACTGTTCCTGTTCCTGCAGCGTTATATCGCCTCCGGGCTCGTGGCGGGTGCGGTCAAGGGTTAGGGGAGGGTCAAAAACCTGCGACGCCGTGCGGAACGTAGTGCTCTGACAACAGTGCCTGGTCCTCGGCGGTCAGCTCCAGGTCCAGGGCGGCGACGTCGTCATCAAGCTGCGCCAGTGAGGTGACGCCCACCAGAGGTGCGGTGACCACCGGGTGGCCCAGGACCCAGGCGAGGGCCGCCCGGGCCCGGGACACCCCGTGCGCCTGGGCTACGGTTCCGAGCGCATCCGAGACCATCAGGTCGGTTTCCCGGTGCGCTCCGTACATGGCATCCGCCAGGGCATCGTGCCCCCGCCGGCGGCTTTCCCCGTGCCAGGGCCGGGCCAGGCGGCCGCGTGCCAGCGGACAGTACGCCAGCACCCCGATGCCTTCTTCGAGGCAGAGCGGGTACATCTCCCGTTCCTCCTCGCGGTAGATCAGGTTGTAATGGTCCTGCATGGTGACGAACGGCGACCACCGGTTCTCCCGCTGCAGGCCCAGGGCTTTGGCGAACTGCCAGGCGAACGTAGTGGAAGCACCCACGTAGCGGACCTTCCCGTCCCTCACCAGCTGGTCCAGGGCGGCCAGGGTCTCCTCCAGCGGCGTTGAGCTGTCCCAGCGGTGGATCTGGTACAGGTCGATGTAGTCAGTGCCCAGCCGGCGCAGCGATTCCTCCACCTGCCAAAGGATGTGCTTGCGGGACAGTCCCCAGCCGTTGGGGCCCGGTGACATCTCCCCATGCACCTTGGTGGCAATGACGACTTCCTCCCGGCGGGCGTATTCCCGCAGCGCAACCCCCAGGATCCGTTCGCTGTCACCGGCCGAATACACGTTCGCAGTGTCGAAGAGGTTAATGCCCAGTTCCAGCGCCCTGCGGATCAGAGCCCTCGAATCGTCCTCCCTCAGTGTCCAGGAATGGGTCCCCCGGGAAGGGTCCCCGAAGCTCAGGCAACCCAGGCCGACGGCCGAAACGGTTGCCCCGGAACGGCCAAGCTTCACGTAGCGCATCGAGTTCATGGACCTTGCCTCCAGAGGGCTCGGCGGCAGCTGTACCCGGTGTGCGGCCGGGTACAGCCGATGCTACGGCCGTGTCCGTCTCCGGGTACAGGGGACCTGCCCGGCACGGGGCGCGCCTGCCTATACTGAGCCATGGCTTCCGCGACTGACCTGCCAGCCGCCCCTGTGGCAGGACCGGACGGCACGGCCGGAGACGCACTGCTGCGCTACGTCGCGGAGCAGTACGCGGAAATGCTGCGGCAGGAGGGGCGGCTGCGCACCGGCGAGGCCGATGCCATCCACAAGATGCGGGTCAGTACCCGTCGGCTGCGGTCCGTGCTGGCCAGCTACCGCAAGCTGCTTCCCGAGCAGCCCGCCAAACAGATTCGTGCCGAGCTCAAATGGCTGGCCCAGGTCCTGGGTGCGGCGCGCGACGCCCAGGTGATGCGCCACCGGCTGCTGGAGCTGGTGGCTTCACAGCAGGATGACCTCGTAAAGGGCCCTGTCTCGGCCCGGATCGACGCGGAACTGACGGCACGCTATGCCGAGGCTGCTCAAACGGTCCACCGCGAACTAGGCGCGAAGCGCTACGCAGCCCTGGTCCGTGAACTGGGGGAGCTGCTGGAGGACCCGCAGCTCACCGGCACAGCGAGCCGGTCCGCGCGGAAGGTTGGCAGACGGCTCATCCGCCGCGACCTTCGCCGGCTCCGCCGCCGGGTTCGCAAAGCCCGCGAGGAGAACGACGACGCGCGGCGGGCCAAAATCTTCCACGAGGCCCGCAAGGATGCCAAACGGCTGCGTTATGCCGCGGAGGCCTACGTTCCCGTGGGCGGAGAGCGCGCCACAGCCATGGTGGAAGCAGCAGAAACGGTCCAGAAAGCGCTCGGCGAGCATCAGGACAGCGTCGTCACCCGGGAACTGCTGGTGTGGCTCGGGGCCCACCCCGGCCGTGGCGGCAGCGGCTTCACCTACGGGCGGCTCCACGCTGTGGAGGAACAGCAGGGCCGCGCGGCAGAGCAGGATTTCCGCCGCCTCTGGCAAGGGTTCGCAGCGGCGCACGGCTGGTGAGCGGCGCCTCCACACAAACTGCCAGGCTGCGGCCTGGCAGCCGCGTCCTTGATGACGGTGCAGCACTGCCCAGGTTTTTGACGACAAGGCGTCAGCCATACTCCTGAGGGAGGCGTGCTCTGGACTCCCTGTATCCCGCGGACCTACCCTGCCAGTGACGCGCTCAGGTCCGTAATTCCCTTCCCGGCCGGGAGCGCCGCCACAGAGGGAGGAATCCGATGGAATCTCCCTGGGCGCCGCTGCGCAACCGGTGGTTCCTGATCCTGTGGCTGGCGCAGCTGGGATCCAACATCGGCAGCTGGATGCAGACAGTCGGCGCGCAGTGGTACCTCGTGGAGAGCGGGGCGAGCCCGGTGCTGGTCTCCCTGGTGCAGTCGGCGTCACTGGCTCCCGCGCTCCTGCTGGGGCCGGATTCGCTGCTCCTCTACACATTCCTGATCGGCTGCGGAGTCGCCCTGAGTGCCCCGGCCTGGCAGGCGGTGACCCCATCGCTGGTACCGCGCGGGCAGATCCGGTCCGCGTCAGCACTCGGGTCCGTGGCGGTCAACGCAGCACTTGCCGTGGGCCCGGCGCTGGGCGGCGTGCTGGTCTCCGCCATCGGTCCCGCCTTCGTCTTCGGCCTCAACGCCCTGTCTTTTCTCGGAACAGCCCTGGCGGTCTTCCTCTGGCGCAGCGCGCCGCAGAGTCCCCAGGACCGCGAACACCTGGGCGAAGCGCTCGCTGCCGGAAGGCGGTACATTCGGGCGGCACCGCGGATCCGCCGCATCCTGCTGCGCTGCATCCTGTTCCTGGTTCCGGCCAGCGCCCTCTACGCACTGCTCCCTGTTGCCGTGAACGGGCATCTGGGGATGGGATCCTCCGGGTACGGGCTGCTGCTCGGAGCGCTGGGCAGCGGGGCCATCCTCGGCGTGGTCCTGCTGGTGAGGACCCGCAAGCTGCTCGGTGACACGGCGCTGCTGGGTGCATCCGCCGCTGTCTTCGGGGTGGCAGTGTTTTCCGCCGGATACCTGCCGCCTGTTCCGCTGGCAGTTCTCCTGGTGCTGGCCGGCATGGCCTGGATCAACACCCTCTCCACCCTGAACAGCGCCATGCAGCTGACCCTGCCGGAATGGGTTCGCGCCCGCGGACTCGCCGTATACCTGATGGTGCTCACCGGAACCCAGGCGCTTGGGTCGGTGCTGTGGGGAGCCCTGGCCACAGCGTTCGGCTACGCACCGGTGCTGGCGGGTGCCGCCGTCGTTCTCCTGCTGGTTGCCGCCAGCGTGGTGCCGCTGCCGCTGCTGCCCGGTACCGGAAAGCTGGACCGCAGTGTTCCCGAACCGGAGCTGGGACTGGAGGTTGAATCCGAACCAAACCCGGGATCCGGACCCGTGACTATCCTGGTTGCCTACGAGCTGGCCCCGGACGAGGCCCCCGAATTCGTGGAAGCCATGCGTGAAGTGGAGCTCTCCCGGCTGCGCACCGGGGCGACGACCTGGGAGCTGGTTCACTCGGTCACGGACTCCAGCCAGTTCCGGGAGATATACGACGTTCCCACCTGGCGTGAGTACCTGCGCCAGGAGCACCAGCGGCTCACCGGTGCTGACCGGAGCAATATTGCGCGCGCCGCAGGGCTCGCCCGGGAGGAACCGCTCACTCGCTGGTTCCTCCCGGCCGATGCCTAGTCCTGTTGGGTGTCTGCGGCCAGCGCGGCGCGGACAGCCGGCGCCACCTGGGTGCCGTAGAGCTCGATGCACTTCATCAGGTTCTCGTGCGGGAGTGTGCCCAGGCTGTACTTCAGGTCGAAGCGGGACAGGTCCAGGGTCCGTGCGGTCCGGATGATCTTGTCCGCGACCGTTTTCGGGGACCCGATAAAGAGGGCGCCCTCGGGGCCGGCGCCGGCTTCGTACTCGGCGCGGGTAACGGGCGGCCAGCCGCGCTCGCGGCCGATGCGGTTCTGCATCCGGGCGTAGTGCGGCCAGGCTTCGTCAAGTGCCTGCTCATCCGTCGCGGCAACATAGCCGGGGGAGTGCGCGCCGACGGGCAGTGCCGGCTTGCCGAATTCCTTCAAGGCACGCTTGTACAGCGAAACGAACGGGGTGAACCGTGCCGGTTCGCCGCCGATGATCGCCAGCATCAGCGGCAGTTCATAGTGCGCGGCCCGCACCACCGACTGCGGGGTGCCGCCGACGGCGATCCAGGTGGGAATCCGTCCGCCCTGCGTGGGCGGGTAGACCTGGACGTTGCGCATCGGCGGGCGGATGCTGCCCTCCCAGGAGACAGGGTCCTCGCGCAGCAGCCTGGTGAACAGGTCCAGCTTCTCCTCAAAGAGCACTTCGTAGTCGGAGAGGTCGAAGCCGAACAGCGGGAAGGACTCGGTGAAGGAACCCCGGCCCAGGATAACCTCTGCCCGGCCGCTCGAAACGGCGTCCAGGGTGGCGAAGCGTTCGAACACCCGAATGGGATCGTCGGAGGAGAGAACCGTCACAGCGGAGCCCAGGCGGATGCGGCTGGTCTGGCCGGCAACTGCCGCCAGCACGGTTTCCGGTGAGGACACCGCGTAGTCGTCACGGTGGTGCTCGCCGATGCCGATGAAGTCCAGGCCCACCGAATCTGCCAGCACGGCCTCAGCCACCACGTTGCGGATGACCTCGGGCATGGGCAGGATGGTTCCGTCCCCGCTCAGCGTCACGTCTCCAAACGTGTCCAGTCCCAGTTCGATGTGCTGTGCCACTGCCGCCCGCCTTCGTCGTCGTAAATATGCGTATGCATCTATTGTTGCGCACAACCCCGGCTTCCCGCCGACTATTCCCCTGCCGCGCGCGCCAAGCGTTCACCCGGCACGCCGGGCGGGGCCCGTTCAGGGTGCGGGCACCCGGCGGATAGACTTGGAAACGGCCCGGAGCCGGTGCTCCGTGCGGGGGCGGAAGAATGATCCACCAACGAGGACTAGTTGAGGAATTTTGCGAGACTTTAGTGCACGCCTGGCCACCGCTGACGAGGTTGCGGACTGGGACAAGCTGGTCCAGTCCAATCCCAACGGCGGCAACGTACTGCAGTCCGCTGCCTACGCCGAGGTCAAGTCCCATCACGGCTGGAACCCGGTCCACGTGGTCTTCAGCTGCCCGGAATACACCTCCTACAATCTGGTGATCGAGAAGCAGGTTCCGCTGCTCGGCAGCCTCTGGTACCTCATCAAGGGGCCCGACGCCGCCGCCCCGGAGGACGTGCCGGCAATGGCGCGGGCACTGGGCCGGTTCACGAAGGAAACGGGCCGCCGCGTCTTCGCTCTGAAGGTCGAACCGGACATCGTGGACGGGGATGACGTCCGGGACCTGTTCACCTCTGCCGGGTTCGTCAAGACGTTCAACCTGCAGCCCAACGACTCAACCGCGCTGCTGGACACCACCCCGGACACGGAGCAGATCCTGAAGAGCATCTCCTCCCGCGCCCGCAACGCCGTCCGGCGGGCCATCCGCGAAGGCGCCGACGTGCGCCGCGTGGAGCCCACCGAAGAAAACATGCGGACTATGTACAAGCTCATGAGCCACATTGAAGACCGCTCGGATGCCCGGATGCGGTCCTACGAGTACTACCGCCGCTTCTGGTCCAACTTCGTCGACGCCGGCCAGGGCCGGTTCTACTTTGCCTTCGACGAGGACGGCGAACCCAACGTGGGCGCATTCGTGATCGCCTACGGGAAAAAGGGAACGTACAAGGACGGCGGCTCCAAACCGCGCCGCAACCAGTACGGGGACTCCCATCTGGTGCAGTGGACCGCACTCACGGAGCTTAAGGAAGACTTCGGAATCGAGGAATACGATTTCTGCGGAACTCCGCCCAGCAGCGAACTGAAGAACAAGGAACACCCGCACCACGGGCTGGGCCTGTTCAAGACCAGCTTCTCCAAGACCGTCACCGACTTCACCGGCTGCTGGGATGTGGTGCTGGATCCGCTCCGCTACCGGATCTGGAACACCATTGGAGAACGCGTGACGCGCCAGGTTTACTGGCGGCGCCACCACCAGCCGTTCTACTGAACCGACTCACCAGCAGCGAAGCAGGGGTGGACACCGTGGATAACGACGACGACCGCCGCGGGCCTGCGCCCACACCGGAGCCCGTGGCCGGCCTGATTCCCATCATCAGGGTGCCCGGACGCCCGGACGATGAGGGGCATCCGCGTTCCGGTCCGGCACCGGTCCAGGAAGCAGCCGGAATCGAGACTCCGGCTGACGCCCTGCCGGCAGTTCCCGGGCCGGGCGGCCTGCGGAGCACAAAGCCGAAGCCGCCGCCGGCCACCTCCTCGGTGCCGCGCATGCCCCGGGGCAGCAAGGCAGCCGCTGCCCGCAAAGCCGCTGCTGCCGGCCAGCCCGGACGGCCGGCTCCGGGAACCGCTCCGCGGCCGGGCAAACCGCGTGCGCGGAAGACGGCTCCGCGCCAGCACAGTCCCTCATCCGCCCCGCGGGCGGATTCATCCTCCGCCGCAGCGCGGCGCGTGCTCAAACGGCTGGTACAGGGCGAGACGCCGCCTACCCAGGCCATGTCCATCGTCGAACGCCTGGCCGGGAGTCCGTACGCCAATCCCAGGGTCCGTTCCGGCGGGCCGGACGCCAGCGCCCGCAAGACCCTCGACCTGGCTTTGGGCATGGCCGAGACCATGTTCCGGTACGGTGCCGGCGCCCTGGAGGTGGAAACGGCGATGATCGCCGTCACCGCTGCGTACGGTCTCGAGAACATCGAGGTGGACATCACCAACCAGTCCGTCCTGCTCAATTATTCTCCCAAGGACCAGACTCCCATCACCGTTATGCGGGTGGTCCGGTCCTGGACCAACAACTATGCGGGCCTGGCACTGGTGCACCGGCTGGTGACGGACATCGTGGACGGCAATGTTTCCCGTGCCGAGGCCTCCCAGCAGCTCAATGCAATCGTGCATCAGCCCAAACCCTTTCCCCGCTGGGCCGTAACCTTTTCGGCGGGACTCTTCGCGGCCGCGATCGTGGCGTTCATCGGGGGCAGCCCGCTTGGATCCGCCGTCGGATTCGCTAGCACCATCCTGGTCAGCCTGCTGCAGCGGGTCCTTGGACGCTGGCGCGTCCCGGACTTCTTCACCACCGCTGCCAGCGGATTCCTGGTCACGGCGCTGGCCATGCTGTTCTGGTGGCTGGATTCTACGGATGTTGCCGAACTGGAGATAGCACCGGGGATCGTTGTTGCCGGCGGGATCCTGCTGCTGCTGCCTACCGGCCGCTTGGTCTCTGCGGTGCAGGATGCGATCAACGGCTTCCCGGTAACAGCCGCCGGCCGCTTCCTCTCTGCCTTCCTGACGTTCGGCGCGATCGTGGCAGGCATCGCCGTCGCCCTCGTTGCCGGAGCCCTGGTGGGAATGCCCCGGCTGGAGGTGACCGCGGGCGCATCCTCGCCGTATCCCTTTGCCGTGACGGTGCTGGTGCTGGCCGTGGCGCTGGCCACCATCAGCATCACCGAGCAGTCACCGGCAAACCTGGTCCTGCCCACCGTGCTCATCGGGGTCGCCGGATTCCTGGTTTCGGTGGCCTCGGAGGCTGCGGGAGTCGGGCCGCGGCTGACACCGGCTGTCGCCGCGATCGTCATCGGCATGGCCTCGCGGATCGTCGCCCTGCGGATGGGTGCGCCTCAGCTGGTCATCGCAGTTCCCGCGATCCTGTTCCTCTTCCCGGGGCTGAGCATCTTCCGGTCGATGTACGGGCTGAGCATAGGGCTGGATGATATTTCTGCGGGCGTGATCGGCCTGTTCAACGCGCTGACCGTTATCCTGGCGATCGCCGGCGGCGTGGTCTTCGGCGACAACCTTGCACGGCCGCTGACCCGGAACCTGAACGGCAACGACCGGCGCAACCGCCGCCGCTGACTGCGTGGGTGCGGACTAGAGGATCTTGCCGATCGGGGTGCGCTTCTCCGCCTGGAAAGCGTCCTCGGTCCGTCCCGCGGCCCAGTACCCGGACAGCGAGACGGCACTGCGTTCGAGTTTATGCCGGGTAAAGAATATTTCTCGCAGGCCCTTCATGGCCTCGCGCTCACCATGGGCAAAGACCTGGACGACGCCGGCGTGGAAGGGCAGCGCGTCAACGGCGGCAACCAGCAGCCGGCCCGCAGGCTCGTCCTCTCCACGGTAGAGCCACGTCACCACAACACCGCGGGGGGACTTCAACGGAAGTACGTCCTGCGGTCCCCGCACCTCGACGAAGGCGTGGCCCACGGCGTCGTCCGCCAACGCCTCCAGCGCAGCAGCGGTTGCCGGGATCGCGGACTCGTCGGCGGCAAAGAGATACCAGTCAGCGTCGGGATCGGGGGCGTACCCGCCGCCGGGTCCGCCGAACGTGAGGACGTCCCCGGGCCGGGCCGAACTGGCCCACGGGCCGGCAAGGCCCTCGTCGCCATGAACGACGAAGTCCATGGCAAGTTCACGGCGTTCCACGTCAACCCACCGGACGGTGTAGGTCCGTGAAACGGGCCAGTCTTCCCGCGGGGTTCGCTCCCGGATTTCCTCCAAGGACGCGGTGCCGTCCAGCGGCCTGCCGTCGCGGCCAAACCAGATCTTGCAGTACGCATCGGTGCTGCTGCTCGGGGCGAAGGTGTCGAAGCCGGGGCCGCCCGCCACGATCCGCACCATGTGGGGGGAGAGCTGCTCCCGGCGCAGCACGGTCATGGTGTGCATGGGGCGCGCGCGCCGGGCAGGTGCCGGCGTCCGGGTTGCGGGGGCATCGGGCATTGCGGTTTCTCTCCTAGGATGCGGTAGTTGTTCTACCGTACCCCGGGCAATCTCCAGTCGACGGGTGTTGCTCCCTGTTGCACGAGGAGCTCGTTGGCCCGGCTGAACGGGCGGGAGCCGAAGAAGCCGCGGGACGCCGAAAGCGGGCTGGGATGTGCCGATTCAATCCGCGGCAGCTCTCCGAGAAGGGGTGCAAGGGACTGCGCCTGGCGCCCCCAGAGGATCGCCACGAGCGGGGCCGGGGAACCGTCTGGGCGCCGGCGCGCGGCCAGGGCACGTACGGCAAGTTCGGTGACTGGTTCCCAGCCAAGTTTTCGGTGCGAGTTCGCCTGGCCGGCGGTGACGCTCAGGGCGCGGTTCAGGAGCAGCACGCCCTGCGTCGTCCAGGCGCTGAGATCCCCGTGCAGTGCCGGTTCAATACCGAGGTCAGCCTGGAGCTCCTTGTAGATGTTGACAAGTGAACGCGGCAGCGGACGCACCGCGGGATCTACGGAGAAACTCAGCCCGACGGCGTGGCCCGGCGTGGGGTACGGGTCCTGTCCGATGATCAGCACCTTCACCTGCTCCGCGGGCTGGGTAAATGCCCGGAGGATTCGTCCAGGCGGGGGCAGGATGTGCTCCCCGGCGTCGATCCGGCGCTGGAGTTCGTCGCCGATGCGGTGGATCCGGCCTGCCTCCGGCGCCAGGAGATCCGCCCAGTCCCCGGCCATGCTGCCGGACAGCGGGCTGCCGGACGTGAAAGGGACGGGTTCACCCGGCAGGGCGGTGGCGCTGCTGCGGAGGTCAAAAAGGGCCGGTTCATGGCTGCTGTTCACACTTCAAGTGTCCGGGAAGCCGGGGCAGGATCCCAGCCGACGGGCAGTGCCGCCTGAATGACAACCATGTTGTTCCGGTTTAGGATTGCTTGAGGAAGCAAACTCTTGCCTGGACCGTGCCCTCGTGTGCCCGGGGCCGGGCGCACCGGGAAACGGGGACAACATTTTGGCAGGATCAGCCGGAGCCGAGGCGTTTTCACTCGACGGTGCGGTGGATCCCCAGAGTCCCCTCAGCGAGCGCGACCAGCAGATGCTCGCCCTCGAACGCTCGTGGTGGAAGTACTCCGGGGCCAAGGAACAAGCGATCCGCGATCTCTTTGGCATGTCAGCCACAAGCTACTACCAGGTCCTCAACGCACTGATTGACACCGAGGAAGCCCTCGCACACGATCCCATGCTGGTAAAGCGGCTGCGTAGACTGCGTACTACACGCCAGCGCGCGCGTACGGCCCGCCGCATGGGCACCGACGCCTAGGGCATTCCCCATACACAAGGACAGACAACGCAGCCATGAGCCAGTACCCCAGGGATGAGTTCGACAAGGTCCCGGAGACCTCGACCCGCCAAGGCGTTCACCGTGAGCGGCTTATTCCGGCGCGCTCCAGCGGAATCGGCCTGATCATCACGGTGGGTGTCCTTGCCCTCCTGGTGGGCCTGGCAGCGTATTTTGTGCTCCCGCGGCTGGGCATCGGCGCCGGCAGCAGCGCCAGCCCCGCCATCTCGGAATCGAGTGCACCTGCAGCCGAACCGTCGCAGTCCCCAAGTCTCAGCGCCTCTCCCACCCCCTCAGCGACGCCGTCGCCGACCCCCACCCCGGAGCCGACGCCGGAGGCTCCGGCGGCCGACCGGACACAGCCCGTGGTGGTGCTCAACGCAAGCGGCGTCTCCGGGCTGGGTGCTGGAATCTCAACCCGGATCGGAGCGGACGGCTGGACGACGGCGCAGGTTGGCAACTGGGCCGGCATGCCGATGCAGACATCGGTGATCTTCTACAACGGTGAAGCCCAGCGGGCCAACGCCGAGGAACTCGCTGAGCTGCTGGGAATCGCGACCGTTACCGAGTCTCCCGAGTTCACCATGGTCACCGTCGTGGCTGGTCCCGGATTCCAGTAAAACCTGTGGCCACGCAGGTTTAGTTAAGACTCGATAACTATCCCCGCACCGCGTGGGTGAAGCCGCAGCCGGTGGCTAAAGTAAGGGCCAGCCGAAAGGGATGGGCAGGCAACCACCTGCTGTTCCTGTCTGGCTGCTGCCGTGGAACACCATCGCGGCAGCGGAACCTAAAAGGGGAGAATGAATATGGCGCAGGGGATCGTCAAATGGTTCAACGGGGAAAAGGGCTACGGCTTCATCACCGTTGACGAAGCCCAAACTGATGTTTTCGTCCACTGGTCCGCGATCCAGTCCGCTGGGTACCGGACGCTGGAAGAGGGCCAGCGGGTCGAGTTTGAAATTGGTGAAGGACAGAAGGGGCCGCAGGCCGAGGACGTTCGCACCGTCTAGGCAGCAGCCCGGACAGACCGGGTAGACAAAGAAGTGAGCCGGTGCCGGACGGGCACCGGCTCACTTCTCGGTTCGGGCGCTTTTCTCCGGTCCGCGCGGGTTCATTCCCGCAGCGGCACTCCGCGGGCGTCGGTCCGGAACGACTGCGCTCCGGCGAGGATCATGATCCCTTCGACGAAGCCCCAGATGGCTCCGAAGCCGAATGTGAAAAGGGTGACCAGGAGCTGCACGATTCCCAGTGTGGTGTATCCGAGGTAGAACCGGTGAATGCCGAGTCCCCCGAGGAAAATGCCCAGCAGGCCCGCTGCCAGCCGCGACTTCGGCTCGGGCCATACGCCGTATGGGGACGGCGCGCCCGGCGGGTAGCCCTGGGGATAGCCCTGCTGGTAGCCCTGGGGATAACCGGGCTGGTAGTTGCCGGGAGGAGGTCCCTGCTGGTAACCGCCGTGCGTGGGCTGTGTGCCGCCCTGCTGGTAACCGCCGTGCGTGGGCTGTGTGCCGCCCTGCTGGTAACCGTCCTGCGCGTACCCGGGCTCATGGCCAGGCCGGGAAGCTGAATCTGTTCCGGTGCCGGCTGCATACTCGCCCGGCGGTGTGCCGTAGGGCGCAGGAGCCGCGCTGGACCCGTGGGCCTCGGGCGCGTGCGTTCCGTCTCCCTCGTTAGCGGGAGGAGAGAAATCGTTCGGGGGCTGGTTGGGCGCCATGGCCTGCTCCTTGGCATCGTTGGCATCGTCGATTGGCAAGCACCGTGCCGTGCCGTGTAGTGGCCGGGACGTGCTGATCCTAAATCTACGCCGATGCGCGCCCGTGCGACGTGCAGTTCCGGCGATTCGCCCGGGGTTTCTGCGCCGGGGGTGAAAACGGGGCAAGGCGGCGGTCACAGGGGACCGTGACTGCTTGCACTCAAAGGTTGGGAGTGCTAATTATTGACTTAGCACTCTTGCAGGCTGACTGCTAAGTCAGCGGCGTTGAGTGAACCAGCAAGCCACTGGAGTGAGGGGCCGGGAAGCACGTAAAGAGATCGTGTGCCCAGTCCCGTCCGTCGCGGGCACTCCAGCCAGGAATGCAACATCCAAGCATGACTGTTCCGGAAGGACGATAGCCGTTATGGCCAAGATCATTGCATTTGACGAAGAGGCACGCCGCGGCCTCGAGCGGGGACTGAACACCCTCGCCGACGCCGTCAAGGTCACCCTCGGCCCGCGTGGCCGCAACGTCGTACTCGAGAAGAAGTGGGGCGCCCCCACGATCACCAACGATGGCGTTTCCATCGCCAAGGAGATCGAGCTCGACGATCCGTACGAGAAGATCGGCGCTGAGCTGGTCAAGGAAGTTGCCAAGAAGACTGATGACGTCGCTGGCGACGGCACCACCACGGCAACCGTCCTCGCCCAGGCCCTCGTGAAGGAAGGCCTGCGCAACGTTGCTGCCGGCGCTGATCCGCTGGGCCTGAAGCGCGGCATCGAGAAGGCAGTCGACGCCGTCACGGCCGAACTGCTCTCCTCCGCCAAGGAAATCGAGACCAAGGAACAGATCGCGGCTACGGCCTCCATCTCCGCCGGTGACCAGCAGATCGGCGACCTGATCGCCGAAGCACTGGACAAGGTGGGCAAGGAAGGCGTCATCACCGTCGAGGAATCCAACACCTTCGGCCTGGAGCTCGAGCTCACCGAAGGCATGCGCTTCGACAAGGGCTACATCTCCGGCTACTTCGTCACCGACGCAGAGCGCCAGGAAACGGTCCTCGAAGACCCGTACATCCTGATCGTCAACTCCAAGATCTCCTCGGTCAAGGACCTCGTTGCGGTCCTGGAGAAGGTCATGCAGTCCGGCAAGCCACTGCTGATCATCGCCGAAGACGTCGAGGGCGAAGCGCTGGCAACCCTGGTTGTCAACAAGATCCGCGGTACCTTCAAGTCCGTTGCCGTCAAGGCTCCGGGCTTCGGCGACCGCCGGAAGGCCCAGCTGGCTGACATCGCCATCCTCACCGGTGGCCAGGTCATCGCCGAAGAAGTTGGCCTCAAGCTGGAGAACGCCACGCTGGACCTCCTCGGCAAGGCACGCAAGGTTGTTGTCACCAAGGACGAGACCACCATCGTCGAAGGTGCGGGCGACCCCGAAGAGATCGCCGGCCGCGTCAACCAAATCCGTGCCGAAATCGAGAACTCGGACTCGGACTACGACCGCGAGAAGCTGCAGGAGCGTCTGGCCAAGCTGGCCGGCGGTGTTGCGGTCATCAAGGCCGGTGCCGCCACCGAGGTCGAGCTCAAGGAACGCAAGCACCGCATCGAAGATGCCGTGCGCAACGCCAAGGCTGCTGTTGAAGAAGGCATCGTCGCCGGCGGCGGCGTCGCCCTGATCCAGGCCGGCCAGAAGGCATTCGCCAACCTGGTCCTCGAAGGCGACGAGGCGACCGGCGCGAACATCGTCAAGGTTGCCATCGACGCTCCGCTGAAGCAGATCGCCTTCAACGCAGGCCTCGAGCCCGGTGTTGTTGCGGACAAGGTCCGCGGCCTGGCAGAAGGCTTCGGCCTGAACGCCGCTACCGGTGAGTACGAAGACCTGCTGGCTGCCGGCGTCAATGACCCGGTCAAGGTGACGCGTTCTGCCCTGCAGAACGCGGCCTCCATCGCCGGTCTGTTCCTCACCACCGAAGCAGTCGTTGCGGACAAGCCCGAAAAGGCTGCTCCGGCTATGGGCGGCGGAGACGACATGGGCGGCATGGGCGGTATGGGCGGCTTCTAGCCCCCATGCCCGGCCGGTTCGCCCGGCCGAATGCCTACACAGGAGCGCGGTACCTTCGGGTGCCGCGCTCCTGCGTTGTTTACGGGTTCAGGCAGCGTACATGGCCGGCCTTAGTGCCTGCCCCTGTACCCGCCCGGCCTTCGACCCGGCCAGCGCGACAGCGCCGCGCTACCGCATAAAGAGTGCCGTATTCGCGGCCTCGGTATCGGCGTACTGTGCCGAGGCGTAGGCAAGCGCCTGGTTGATGCTTGCCAGGGACTCCTCAACCCGGGCCTGGGTGGCTCTCCAATCCGTAATCAGCAGCTGGAAGTTCGCCGCTGCCTGGCCCTGCCATGAATCACCCAGCGAGACCAGGCCCGCCTGCATGGTGTTGACGTCTGCCTGGAGCCGTTCGATGGTGCCTCGGACTTCGGCACTCCGAGCCGCCAGTATGTCGCTGTCTACGAAAAAACCCGCCATGATCGCCTCCCGTTCCAGGGGACCGCCCGGTGCGGTTCCTGGCAAAGAAGGTTATGTGCCGGCCGCAGCCGGCGGCCAGCACCCCGTCCAGTCCGTCCACAGCGCAGTCCGGCTGGGCAGGGCACCGCAGCCTGTGCAGGGGAGGCCCATATGCGTCCGCCAGTCCGGGAGCTGAAACTGGGTGCTATTCCTTCTCGAGGTTGCCCCCGTCTTCGGCCGGTTCCTGCTCCGGTGAGCCATCGGGGGACCTGAATGGAAGGCGAATGGACATGGTGGCGCCGCCACCCTCGGTTTCCGTCAGCCGGACGGTGCCGTCGTGCTGCGCCACAAGCGCTGCGACGATCGCCAGTCCCAGTCCGGTACCGCCTGTTTCCCGGTACCTGGAGGAGTCCGCCCGGTAGAAACGTTCGAAGACCCGGGCCGCATCCTCTTCGGAGATACCCGGACCGTGATCCCGAACTTCCAGGACAGCGTCCATCCGGTCATGGATCACCGGCGCAACACCCACCGCCACCTCGATGGGGCTGCCTGCCGGAGTGTACCGAAGGGCGTTGGTCATCAGGTTGGCCACGACCTGGCGCAGCCTTGCCTCGTCGCCCATGGTGGGCGCGCTCCGCGGTGAGTTGCCATCCAGGCCGATGACGCGGATCTCCCGGTCCGGCGCGCTGGCACGAGCATCCAGGGCGGCGTCGTTGCCCAGGATCATCAGATCCACCGGACCGTATTCAAGCGGGCGCTGTTCATCCACGCGTGCCAGTGTCAGCAGGTCCTCCACGAGCTGGCCCATCCGCTTGGCCTCGCTCTCGATGCGCCCCATGGCAGCGCTGACGTCCTCGGGTTCCTGCAGGGCGCCGTGCCGGTAGAGCTCGGAGAAGCCGCGGATTGTCACCAGCGGAGTGCGCAGCTCATGGGAGGCGTCCTGGACAAACCGGCGCATTTTCTGCTCGGAAGCGGTCCGGGCGGCGAACGCAGTTTCAATGTGTGCCAGCATGGCGTTAAGGGAGCGGGAGAGCCGGCCGATCTCGGTTGCGGGATTGCCTACTTCAACGCGGCGGGAGAGATCGCCGGCGGCAATGGCCGCAGCTGTCTTCTCGACCTGGCTCAGTGGCCTGAACTGGCGGGTGACGGCCCAGTAGGCAATGCCGGTGGCTCCCAGCGTTCCCAGCAGCCCCACTGAAAAGACAAGGGAGGCCGCCTCATCGACGGTTTCGGCAACCGAATCCAGCGGCACTGCGACGGCGATAGACCCCGGGAAATTCGCGATGTGGAATACCATCACGCGCCAGCCCTTGCTGCTGGGTGCTGTGCCCGGTACGTCGAAACCCCGGCCGCCCTTGGCGTCAACGTCCGCCGAGGTCAAGTTGCCAATGACGGGGATGTCGAAGGTCGGCTCGGAATGGGTTTCGGGGCCGTGGGTTCCGTCTTCATCCAGGTAGAGCCCGTAGAAACGGAAAAGTGAGGCATCTGTGGTGGGGCTGCCGGACACCAGGTACCGGGAGATCGCACCTGCGTTGTCCTGGATATCGGTATCCAGGCGGCTGATCAGGATCTGGCGCAGGACATAGATGGTGGCGAGTCCCGTGATGGTTACGGTGACCACCATCAGTACGGCCATGATGACCACCAGCTGCGAACGCAGCGAGGCGGACTTCCAGCGGCGGAGCAAGGCTTAGCGTTTCTCCGTCGTGCGCAGCAGGTAACCCACACCGCGCTTGGTCTGAATCAGTGCCGGCGCATCCGGGCGGCCGTCGATCTTGCGGCGCAGGTAGGAGATGTAGGACTCCACGATCGATGCATCACCGTTGAAGTCGTACTCCCACACGTGGTCGAGGATCTGTGCCTTGGACAGAACCCGGTTTGGATTCAGCATCAGGTAACGGAGCAGCTTGAACTCGGTGGGGGACAGGTCAATCGTGACTCCGCCGCGCCGCACCTCATGCGCATCGTCGTCGAGCTCCAGGTCCTCCACCCGGATCACGGCGTCGTCGTCATCGAGGGGCTGGGTGCGGCGCAGGACGGCGCGGATCCGGGCGACCACCTCGTCGAGGCTGAATGGCTTGGTGACATAGTCGTCCCCGCCTACGGTCAGGCCGGTGACCTTGTCTTCGGTATCGTCCCGGGCTGTCAGGAATACCACTGGGAAATGGCGGCCGGCGGCACGCAGGCGGCGGGTAAGGGTGAACCCGTCCATGTCCGGAAGCATTACGTCCAGTACGGCCAGGTCAGGGCTGTGCTCGTCAACCGCGGCAAGGGCTTCCCGGCCGTTGCCTGCAGCGACGACGTCGAAGCCGGCGAAACGCAGCGACGTCGACAGAAGCTCACGGATGTTGGGTTCGTCATCGACAACAAGGAGCCTGGCCTCAGGAGCAGATTTAGTCACAAGTCCTAGTTTCTAGCATTTGGCTGATCGTTTCCTGAATGCTAACTCAGCGTCTGCTGGATAAATAGCGTGAACTGGTGGCTGACCGGGCGAGGGTGAAGTGCGGGATGAAACCCGCTGTGATCTCGGCACCCCGTTCCTGCCGGAGGAGAGTATTGACTGACAGCGCATGAACTAGAGAAAGCGGAAGGCAGATGCTCGGAACTGTGCCTGGGTCCAGGCGCCGCACGGACCCAAAGGCTGAATACGGCATCGGAGAGAGTCTGGCCGTGACCGGTAAGTCCGCAGAAAGCCCGGCGGCCCGGAAGGGTGTCCCCGCAGCGGCCGGGACACTGGGATCTGTCCCCGTCGGCGCCGTCATCGCGGGATACTGGCCGGTGAGCTTCTACCGGCAACCGGAGGTTCCGCTGACCCCAGATGAAACCAGCGGTTTTTCCTGACCCAAGACCGCCGGAGCGAGGCCGGCCACCCAACCCGGCAGCCCCGGCCCACGGCGGCAACCTGGTGCCCCAACACCTGTGAGCCGCCTCCCGGGAATCCAGGCTTCTTTGGCGGAGCCTGGATTCCCGGCTAGAGCAGGCCCCTGCGCAGTGCCTCGTTCAGGGCCTCGGCCCGGCCGGTGACTCCGAGCTTGCGGTACAGCGCCCGGAGCTGGGACTTGACTGTGTTCACTGAAACGAAGTGAATCCCTGCTATCTCGGCGAGAGAACCCGATTGGGTCAGCGAGTTCAGGATGGCCAGTTCGCGCGGTGTCAGGTCAGGCATCCCCGCCGTGCTTCCTATGATGCTCTCCGGGAACGGGCCCAGTCCGACGTCGTGCCCGGTTTCCGCGGCGGCGTTCCGGACGCGTTCAAGGTCTGCTGCGGGCAGCAGCGCCGTGGACAGCCTGAGTCCATGCTCCTGGTACAGGACCGACAACCGGGCGAGCTCCAGTTTCACCCCTGGCGCCAGCGCGGATTCCAGCTGCAGGCGGGCAGCGACCGACAGGCCGGCCACCTCTGCCTGCTCTCGAAGGGAACCACCGGCGCCAAGCCGGATGACTGCGCTAAGGGTCTTGCCGGCGTGCCCGGTTGCGAGGTGGATACGTGCCGTCACCAAGTCCCGTTCAAACCTGGGCAGGCTTTCGGCTGCGGCCAAGGCGCGGCCCGGGAACCCACCCGCCAGCATCAGGAGCGACTGTACCCGAACCAGCAGCGCGTGCTCTGGCCCGCTGATGGGCGGAAGCCCGGACCTATTTGCGATCACGTCTTCCAGCCGCGCGGCGGCCGGTTCAGGGTTGCCTGCAATCAGGTCTGAGACGGCGTCCAGGTATCTGACCCGCGGCCACAGTTCCATGGTGTCCGCCTGGCCCAGGACGCCGGCCAGCGCTGCTTTGGCGGCAGCGGCGTCCCCGGTCTCCAGTGCGGCCATCGCCTGGGCCAGCCGGAGGGGGGTCACCGAATAGTGGTGCAGTTCCGTGCTGCCCCAACCTAGGTCGCTGCAGCGCTGCAGGAACCGGGCAGCGCCGGTCAGGTCACCGCGGCCGGCCAGGATGCAGGCGCTGAGAGAGTGGTAGTAGCCTTCGTAATCCGGCTGGTGCTGCGCCGCTGCCAAGGAAGCGGCCCGCGTGAACGCGTCTTCGGCTTCCTCTGTGGCTCCGTGCCGCCAGAGCGAGATTCCCAGGTGCGCTACGGCGACGGATTCGAGCGGTCCGATCCTCTCGCGTTCGGCCAGCGGCATTTCCGCGTATATCTGCAGCCCGGTCCTTGCGCGTGCCGCTGACCTATCTGTCTGGCCGCTTCCACGAAGGGTGACTGCCTCAACCAGGATGAGCAACAACCGCTCAGCCGCGGGCATCGAACGGAAAATCATGCGGGCGCCGGACAACGCCAGGGCTGCCAGTTCCGCACCCCGAATGCGCCGGAACGCTGACGAGTTGTAGAGGACGGCTAGGGCCAGGGCAGGGGCAGGCTGCCGTGCCAGCCGGAGCAGCGACACTCCTTCAAGGAGTTTTCTGGTCTCCGTTTCGTGGAACGTGAACAGCTCCAAGGCACAGTTGCGAATGACGTCGGTGGCAAGATCCAGGCTGTCCGCACCCATCGCGTGGCGGAGGGCTTCCAACGCCAGCCCTTCCGCCAGGAAGTACCGTGCACACGCTTCTTCCAGGGCGGAAAGGCGCGCACTGCGCGTTTTGCGTGCCTGGGACAGCAGGGCGCCGCGCAGCAGGGGAACGACGGCGGCGCCGCCGTCGGGCGTCCGGGAGATGAACCCTTTCTGCTCGGAGCTGCGCATCAGTTCTTCGGTGTTCCCGTCACCGCAGAGCGTGGCTGCCAGGGCAGCGGGCAGGACCTCGGGTACCGCGGCTGCCAGCATGAAATCCGCGAATGCGGCTGTGACCCGAGGCGGGGAGAGCAGTCCGGCGAGGTCGCCTGCAGCTGAATCCAGCACGGCTGGAAGCAGCTGTCCGCGCCGGGACCGCGTAGGTACTGCCGCGCTAAGCACCAGGAAACGGACCCAGCGGGGCAAACCGCCGGTCAGGTGCCGGACTTCTTCCGCGTGCTCATCCAGGCCCGTTCCTGCCAGCGCCCCGGCGCATTCGTTCACGGTGAATGCCAGTTCCTCCGGGCCTACCACCGCTACGTCCAGCTCCAGGAGAGCTCTTCGCAGCTCGATGTCTCCCAGCGACGCAGTGCTGGCTACTATCCGCAGCCCCGGCATGGCCCGGAGCAGGCCAAGCAACAGCTCCTCGGCCGGGAAGCCGGTGGCCAGATGAAGATCGTCGAGGATCAGCAGGTCCCGTGCCGGGAGCCGGGCGAGGCGGGGCAGCAGCGTTTCAAGGTCAGCGCCGTCCGCGGCCGCTTGGGCAACCTGCTCCAGGAGTGCTGCCTCATCCGCGTTCCCCGATTCGAAGGCCCCGGCCAGCAACGCCGAAAGGAACCGCGCTGCTGCGCCGGGCTGCCCGGCGGGTGCGATGGCGCTCCTGCGGGCCGAAATCCAGGCAGCCGGCCGGTCCCGTGCGGCGGCCCAGTCCTGCAGGAGGGTGGTTTTTCCAGCTCCGTCCGGGCCGCGCACGAGCGTCAGCGGGGCGGCGTCGTCGTCGAGCGCGCGGAGCAGCCTGGCGCGGGAGAGGACGAGCGGATTCGGGCGCGGGGGGCCCGGGACTACGGCGAAATGCGGCATGTGGCTGGATCCGGCTCGGCGGGACGTGGATGCCCGAAGCCGCGCGGAAGCGCGCCCGGAAGCATGTTCAAGATAACCGCTGCCAACTCCGGGGCGCTATTGTGTGACGCCGCCGGGACTCATGAGGTGCGTCGGGAACCGGTGAAAGCGGAAACGAGATCGCGGTAGGCCATGGCGGTAGTCACCGGCTCCAGGGTGGCGCGCTCCTCATCGACCGTAGGCAGATGCTGCCCCGCACGGCCCGCGTCCACCTAGCCCCATTCAGGGGCCGCGCCGTCGGCGGTTTGCACCTGGACCCGCCAGATAACCCAAGGTTCGTTCCACATCCGGATCCACGCTGGATCGTCCGTGGGCGGCGCCTCGTCTGCGGATGCAATCCGGCGGTCGAAGACCTCGGTCGGGAGATCGAGGCTCCCCGTCGTGAGGGTCCAGGCCGGACCCAGACCCAGCCATGAGGCTACCAGGCGGGCCAGATCGGGGAGACTAACGAAATCCAGCTGGACCAGGGACTCATAGCGGTCGATGCGGTCGGCGTCGAGTTCCGTGCGCGCAGGACAGAAAAGGGGGCTATGTGGAGAACTGTCCATGGGGATAACCCGTGCTGTTCCCTGAAAAGGGGGGAATTGAAAGACGCTAGGCGGGCTTTTCGATATCCGCGGCGTCCTGAATGGAGTAGGCGTAGCCCTGCTCTGCCAGGAAACGCTGCCGCTTGGCCGCGAAGTCCTGGTCGAGGGTGTCCCGCGCGACCACGGTGTAGAAGTGGGCGGCCCGGCCGTCCGATTTTGGACGCAGCAGACGGCCCAGCCGCTGGGCCTCCTCCTGGCGGGAGCCGAAGGAACCGGAGACCTGGATGGCCACCGATGCTTCGGGCAGGTCGATGGAGAAGTTGGCCACCTTGGACACAACGAGCGTCTTGAGCTTGCCTTCGCGGAAATCATTGAAGAGCCGCTGGCGTTCCTTGACCGCGGTGCTGCCCTTGATGACCGGGGCATCCAGCCGCTCAGCCAGCTCATCCAGCTGGTCGATGTACTGCCCGATCACCAGGATCTGGTCGCCTTCATGCCGGCGTACCAGATCCTCCACCACCTTGGACTTCGTCTCCGAGGTGGAACACAGGCGGTACTTGTCGCCGTCCTCGGCCATGGCATAGGCAACCCGCTCGTCCCGCGGCAGGTCCACCCGGACTTCAATGCACTCCGCCGGCGCGATGTAGCCCTGCGCCTCGATATCTTTCCAGGGCGCGTCGTACCGCTTGGGGCCAATCAGCGAAAACACTTCGCCCTCGCGGCCGTCTTCGCGCACCAGCGTGGCAGTCAGGCCCAGCCGGCGCCGGGCCTGCAGGTCCGCCGTCATGCGGAAGATCGGTGCCGGAAGCAGATGGACCTCGTCGTAAATGATCAGGCCCCAGTCATTGGCGTCCAGCAGTTCGAGGTGCGGATACAGTCCGCCGCGCTTGAGCGTGAGCACCTGGTACGTGGCGATGGTGACCGGGCGGACTTCCTTGACCGCGCCGGAGTACTCACCGATCTCGTCCTCGGTCAGCGAGGTCCGCTTGAGCAGCTCGTCCTTCCACTGGCGGGCCGAGACAGTGTTGGTGACCAGGATCAGGGTCGTAGTGGAGCTGGTGGCCATGGCGGCAGCACCGACGAGCGTCTTTCCGGCACCGCAGGGAAGCACCACTACGCCGGACCCTCCGGCCCAGAAGTTCTCAGTAGCCAGCTTCTGGTAGGGACGCAGCGCCCAGCCGTCCTCATCCAGCAGGATCGGGTGCGGTGTGCCGTCCACGTACCCGGCCAGGTCTTCCGCCGGCCAGCCCAGCTTCAGCAGGAGCTGTTTGAGCTGGCCGCGCATCGCAGACTGGACTACTACCGTTTCACCGTCGATCCGCGGGCCCAGCAGCGGCTGGATCTTCTTGGCGTGAAGCACTTCCTCAAGGACGGGGTAGTCATTGGTGCGCAGCACCAGCCCGTGCTGGGGATCCTTCTCCAGCCGCAGCCGCCCGTAGCGGGACATGGTTTCCTCAATGTCCACCAGGAGGGTGTGCGGTACCGGAAAGCGGGAGTAGGTGAGCAGGGTATTGAGCACCTGCTCGGCATCCAGCCCGGCGGCCCGCGCGTTCCAGAGCCCCAGCGGCGTGAGCCGGTAGCTGTGGATGTGCTCGGGAGCCCGCTCGAGTTCAGCGAATGCTGCTATCGCGTGCCGGGCCTCTACGGCCGATGGATGGTCCACTTCCAGCAGGATGGTCTTGTCGCTTTGGACGATCAAAGGTCCGTCAACCATGTGCTGGGCTGCCCTCCACTATTTCCACATCCATTATCCGATGTATCGACACTACGCGTTCTACGTCCCGGCGGGGATCGAAGACCCGCACCCGTCCGTCGCTTACGGATAGGGGAACGAAGATCTCCTGGCGTTCATTCCCCTGGCCGTCCACCACCCCCATCCGGACGGAGCTCTTGGTGCGGATGGCCTTGCGAAGGGTCTCCAGTCCCACCAGCGGAACCGACTCATCCGGCTTGGCCGCTGCGGCAGGTCCCCGCCCGCGCAGCGCAGCGAGCTGCGCCTCGAGGTCTTCCTCGGTGAGTTCCCACTGGTTTACGCGCGTGGCGGATGACGACGGCGCCGGTACGGGCGGCCTGGCATGGGAACCTGACGCTTCACGTGCGCGCCCCTCCATGACCGGCGCGTAGCCCAGGCTGCGGATCGCCAGAGCGAGCTCCTGCGGCGTCGCTGCAGAGGCGATCACGGTGGGCGCGAGGCGGGTCAGGCCCAGGACGGCTGCCCGGGGATCCGCCATCAGGGCGTTCAGCCCCGCTTCGTCGTCGCTGCGCAGGTAGGACCACGCGGCGCCGATGCGCAGCCGTCCGTGCCGGGCGGCGGTATCCTCCACCAGGTAGCGCAGGGGCTGCGGAACTTCGGTAGCCGAGTAGCGCGCCAGGAACTGAAGGATCGCCGCCGCGTCCATGTCCGCGTCCAGCGCGCGGCGCACCGAGTTCGCGGAGAAACGGTAGATCGTCGCCGGCCCCTGCCCTTCGGCGTCCGCCAGCAGGGCCAGCTGCTGGGCGACCTTGGGGTCCAGGTACCCCGGAGCAACCGCAGTGAGGTCTGCCTGCAGCAGGAAGGAACTCAGCGGCTCGGGCAGCGCTGCCCGAAGCCGGGCCACGGCACGGTCCATGTCTGCCCCGGCAACGGCGAGGCCCAGTTCCGTCATGGCTCCGGAACCAAGGAGTCCCAGCTGCGCGGCTTCCTTCAGGATGCCGGGAACAAGCCGGGCGAAGCGGCGCTGCAGCCGCGGCTGGTACCAGGTCAGCGCGCTGATCAGGTCTTCTGCGTCATAGGCGCCGGAATGGCCGTCTTCGACGGCTTCCTCTGCGGCGAGGGCGGCGAGCATCTCCAGCATTCGCCGGCGGACCAGCGGCGCGTCAGGGCGGGACAGCTCGGCGGCCAGGGCGTTTACGGATCCACCGCCCGGCAACGGTCCGCCGACGAGCGACGGCGCCCGCTCTGCCTCGAGCCAGGCGCTCACCAGGTGCTGCCACTGCAGTTCCCGGTCCATGGTGTGCCATTCGCTCTCCGCGGTGCCCCAGCGGGACGTTGCCGCGTCCAGGACCAGGAGCCCTGACAGCGCGGCAAGCTCAAGGAGCCAGGCGGTGGCCGCTCCGTCCAGCCGCAGGGCCTCCGACACCCGCCGGACCTCCCGCACCCCGACGCCGCCGGACCGCAGCGTGCCGATCGGGGCTTGGGCAGCAAGCGTCAGCAGCTCAGTGACGAGCCGCAGTGTTTCCGCCACGGCGCCGAAGGCCGCGTTGTCCCGCAGGGCGTGCGGCACCGGACGGGGCGTTGGGGGAACAGGTTCGAGCTGGAAATCGGAAACGATCACATGGCCGCGGGAAGCCTGCCCCACCGGCCTGGGCAATTCAACATGCAGGGCATCCAGCGGCACCAGGAGACCGTGCGCAACCAGCCACTCAACGGGCGTGGGGGAGGGATTGTCCAGGACTGCCCGGCTCATGGCGGCCTTGCGCGGGACGGTTCCCACCGGCGAGTACTTGAACCGCCGGAGGAGATCATTGGTCTGAGGGGGAGCCCCGGCCAGCAGGGCTTCCCAGCCGGCCGGATCCGAGACCAGATGGTGCAGCGAGTGGGCCGCCGTCGACGGCGTGTCTGCCTTCTCGACGGGAAGACCACGCTGGCGCAGCCTCTCGACAATGCCCACCAGACGCTGCCCGAATTCCGGCTGCTGGGCGGCCAGCGTGGAATAGGGCCGGCCCAGACCGGCCGGGTAGGCGCCCAGGGCTTCACCCAGGACCGAGACCGGGAGGTAGAACCGGCGCCCGGCGTCGGCTTTCGGAGCCCCCGGATGGGGGGTGGCCCGGCGCAGCAGGGCGAGGCTGTGCAGGTAGCCCAGGATCGCGTCCAGCGACTTGATGGTGGACCCGGAGATGGATGATTTGAGCCAGGACGCGGTGGTGCTCAGGTGCGAGTCTTCATTGGTGGTCAAATCCAGCGCTTCAAGCACCTGCAGCTGGGGAGCCGTGAGTTTTTCGAGCGCGCGCTGAACGCTGATGCGGGTTGACGCCCGGGCCGCCAGCGCCTGGAAATCCGGCACCGGAGGAAGGGCCAGGTCCGGCCGGGCGAGCAGGAGTTCACGCAGTTGTTCGTCACTGCGCGCTGCAAGGTCTTCAGCCAGGGCTCGGATCGCGGACATCGTCAAACAGGTTACCCGAGTGGCACCGAAAACAAACGGGTTAGCCCCGGCGCCGCCGCACGATTGAGTCAATTACCAGCCCGGCCATCATGAGGAACGCCAGGGGCAGGCAATAGAACGCGCCGGCAGCGAAACCGGGCCAGACGGCTTCTCCGCGAAGTGCTTCCAGCAGCAGGGCGGCAAGGCTCCCGACGCCGGCCACGGCAAGTACCGCGGCCAGTGTTGTTGCCAGCGTGCGGAAGGGAGAGCGTCTTCCGCTCGCCGCCCCCTGCACGGGGGTGCCGGCGGCTGCATTGTCTGCGGGAGTTGGGCCCAGGTGTTCCATGGTCTTTAACGCTAACAGCTAGAATATCCCGCGCACCCAAAGCGGCACGGGCCCAGCATTTGGGGGCGCGGGATATTCTAAAGGGAAGACTCTTCCCCGTAGTATCTCAACAGGCATCCGCCGCCGGACCGTTTGGACTCCGGAAGACAGATACGCGCGGACGTAACACCCCTTTCATCACCAGATGCGGTCGAAAGCCCGCACCCGATACCTAAGAACGAGGTAAGCGAAGTGCCCATCGGCAAGGTCAAGTGGTTCGACACTGGCAAGGGATTCGGCTTCCTGGCCACTGACGACGGCCAGGAAGTCTTCCTGCATGCTTCTGCGCTTCCCGCTGGTGTCAGCGAGGTGAAGCCCGGGACCCGGATGGAGTTCGGCGTGGCTGACGGACGCCGTGGACCGCAGGCGCTCTCTGCCCGCATCCTGGAGGCTCCGCCGTCGGTAGCCAAGGCCACGCGCAAACCGGCGGACGACATGGCCGTCATCACCGAAGACCTCATTAAACTGTTGGATGGCATCTCCAACGGACTGCGCCGGGGCAGGTACCCCGAGAAGAAGCATGCAGCCAAGGTAGCCGCGGTGCTGCGGGCTGTTGCAGACGACCTTGATGCGTAGGGACAGAACCACCGAGTGAAAAACACCGAAGTCAGCGAGACCCAGGAAACACCTAAGCCTGCTGCCGCACGGAAACCTGCGCGCAAGCCGTCAAAACCGGACGCAGTGCTTGCAGCTGCCTGGGAAACGGCCCGTGCGGGCCTGCTTGAAGTCGTGCCCGAGGAGCAGGTTGGGGAGTGGCTGAGTGCTGTTCCCGAGGCGGACCGGCTGGTAACCCACCGCTTCCGGGCCAACCGGCCCGGCTACCGCGGCTGGGAATGGTTCGCCACCGTGGCACGGGTTCCCCGGGGCAAGGCCGCCACGGTCTGCGAAGTGGGCCTGCTGCCCTCGGCTGAGGCCGTCCTGGCTCCGGAATGGGTGCCGTGGTCCATGCGTATCCGGCCGGAGGACGTGGCTGCGCAGGAAGCAGAGAAGGAACAGGGCACTGCGGTGCCTGCGGCAGAGGAAGAAGCCGCAGGCACGCCTGCCGCATCGGAGGACGACTAAGCAGTGAGTGCGCGGAACGCGGTTCACAATCCCGGAAGGGAGAAGTGAACCCAGATGTTCCGTTCCCTTCGCATCTTCAATTACCGCATTTGGTTCCTGGGAGCACTGGTTTCCAACATTGGAACCTGGATGCAGCGCACGGCGCAGGACTGGCTGGTCTATGACATCCTGACCAACCAGGATGCCGCCGCCATGGGTATTGTGATGGCGCTCCAGTTGGGTCCCCAGCTGCTGCTTGCCCCGTGGGCGGGGCTCGTCGCGGATACCTATGACCGGCGGAAGGTCCTGCTCGCAACCCAGGTGGCTATGGCCGCACTTGGTGCAGGACTTGGTTTGCTGGTGCTCTCCGGCCACGCGGAACTCTGGCACGTATACGCCTTCGCGCTGGCGCTGGGAGTGGTCTCCGCGATTGATGCTCCGGCCCGCCAGAGCTTCGTCTCCGAGGTGGTCAGCGAGGAGAACCTTCCCAACGCCGTCGCGCTTAACAGTGCCTCCTTCAACGGGGCACGCATGGTTGGCCCGGCGGCTGCGGGCCTGCTGACCGTCGCCGTCGGGCCGGGATGGGTCTTCCTGATTAACACCGTGACCTTCGCGGCCATGGTCCTGGCGCTGTTGAAGATGCGGTCGTCGGAGCTGCGCGTGCTGCCCAAAGCCCCGCCTGGCAAGGGCCGGATCCGGGCAGGCCTGAAGTACGTGAGGTACCGGCCGGACCTCATCATGGTCCTGCTGGCCATTTTTATCGTTGGCACTTTCGGGCTGAACTTCGCGGTGTATATCGCGGCGATGGCGCGCACCGAGTTCGGCCAGGACGCCGGAATCTTTGGCCTGCTGAACTCCATCATGGCCATTGGATCGGTTGCCGGTGCGCTGCTTTCCGCCCGCCGGGACAAGCCGCGGCTCAGGTTCATCTTCGGTGCTGCCGGAGCCTTTGGTGCCGCCTGCCTCATCGCCGCGCTGTCGCCGAACCTGTGGATCTTTGCGCTGTCCCTGATTCCGGTGGGCCTGTTCGCCCTGACCCTGATGACCAGCGCCAACGCCTACGTCCAAACCACAACCACGCCCGTGATGCGGGGCCGGGTCATGGCACTCTACTTCGCCATTTTCCTCGGCGGCACCCCGCTGGGAGCCCCGATCGTGGGATGGGTCTCCAATTCCTTCGGTCCCCGCTGGAGCCTGGGTGTCGCCGCGGCGTCCGGGCTGGTCACTGCGGTGATCGGCCTTGTCTGGGCCTGGCGTTCACACCATCTGCGCCTGCATTATGACCGGTCCGTGCGCCGGCGCCTTTACCTGACAAGCAGCGCCAATGAGAATGCGGGGGACCTGACGCAGGAGGACCCCGGCCCGCGCTAGCGGGATCGGAGTCCTCCTGCGGGCCGTCACGCAGGCCCGGGCGGATCGGCTAGGAGTGCTCGATCACGTAGTCGATGCACTCAAGCAGTGCGCTGACGTCCTCGGGGTCGATCGCAACGAACGTAGCGATCCGCAGCTGGTTGCGGCCCAGTTTCCGGTACGGTTCAACATCCACGATTCCGTTGGCGCGCAGTGTCTTCGCGATGGCCGCGGCGTCGATCGAATCGTCGAAGTCGATGGTGGCAATGACGTTGGACCGGTCCTCCGGGCGGCTGACGAACGGCGAAGCCGCACTGGACTTCTCCGCCCAGGAGTAGATCCGCCCGGCCGAGTCCGCGGTGCGGGCCGCGGCGAAGCCCAGCCCGCCATTGGAGTTCAGCCACTTGATCTGCGCTTCAAGGGTCACCAGCGTGGAGAGTGAGGGTGTGTTGTACGTCTGGTTCAGCCGTGAGTTGTCCACCGCCGTCTGCAGGTTCAGGAAATCCGGGATCCAGCGGTCGGAGGAATTGATCCGGGCGGCGCGTTCCAGGGCCGCCGGGGAGAACATGCCCAGCCACAGTCCGCCGTCGGACGCGAAGTTCTTCTGCGGGGCGAAGTAGTAGACGTCCGCCTCCGCAAGGTCCACGTCCAGGCCTCCGGCAGCGGAAGTCGCGTCGATGAGGACGAGGGAACCTTCATCGGCTCCGGCGACGCGTCGCACGGGAGCAGCCACGCCGGTGGATGTTTCGTTCTGGGGCCAGGCATAGACATCCACGCCCTCTTCGGCAGCGGCCTCCGGCCGCGTGCCCGGCTCGGCCCTAATGATGCTGGACGCAGCTAGGAACGGTGCCTTGTTGGTGGCTGCGGCGAACTTGGAGCCGAATTCACCGAAGGAAAGGTGCTGGGCCTTGTTCTCCACGAGGCCGAAGGACGCGATGTCCCAGAATGCCGTGGAGCCGCCGACGCCGAGGACTACTTCGTATCCCTCAGGTGCGGAAAAGAGCGAGGAGAGGCCCTCGCGGACGCTTCCCACAAGGTTCCGGACCGGTGCCTGCCGGTGGGAGGTGCCCAGCAGCTTGGCTCCTGCATCAGACAGTGCCTGGATCTGCTCCGGACGGACCTTGGAAGGACCGGCTCCGAAGCGCCCGTCCTTGGGGAGAAGTTCAGCGGGAATCGTAACGGCGGTATCGCCCATTTCTGTATGCTCCAAGCGGGTTGGCAGGGTGCTTCACGTACTCTTCCATTCAACACCCCGCGCACGTGCCGGTCCTATTTATGACCGGCCGGCGGCCTCGGCAGGGGACGGACACCGGAATTCACCCGGGTTTGCGGCGATGGGCTAACGTGGGAACAAAACTGTCGGCGCGTTCTGCGCCGCTGTGGTGATTCTCTTTTGCACGATTGCTAGGAGCGGCTGGTCATGACGGACCTCATCGACACAACTGAGATGTATCTTCGGACGATCCTTGAGCTCGAGGAAGAGAACATCGTGGCTTTGCGGGCCCGTATTGCCGAGCGGTTGCGCCACTCCGGCCCCACCGTTTCCCAGACCATCGGGCGAATGGAACGGGACGGGCTCGTGGTGGTGTCGGGGACCCGGCAGCTTGAACTGACAGACCTGGGCAGGAGGCGCGCCACCGAAGTCATGCGCAAGCACCGCCTGGCGGAGCGTCTGCTGGCAGACGTCATCGGCCTGGACTGGGCCTACGTCCATGACGAGGCCTGCCGCTGGGAGCACGTAATGAGCGAGCGGGTGGAGCGCCGGCTTTATGACCTGCTGGGCAAGCCGACCGAATCGCCGTACGGCAATCCGATTCCAGGGCTGGAAGCCCTCGGTGGTGAAGCGGTGCTGCAGCCGCCCACCCCTTACCGGGACCTGCTCTCCGCCGTGTCGCAGGACAGTGCCGGGCAGCCGATGCTCCTCGAGCGGCTCGCCGAACCGATCCAGGTGGATCCGGAGCTCCTGACCCAGCTCGATGATGCAGGCCTGCGGCCAGGCGCCAGCATCACCGCCGAGGTGGTGGGCGGGTACATCTCCGTACGGGTGCCCGGGATCGAAGGTGCCCTTGAGCTGCCCGCAGAGGTGGCCTCGCACGTCTTTGTCTCCGCTCCCGCTTCGTGACCTGCCACCGCCAGATAACGGAATGGTATCTTTTGGACCTTTTCCCCTATAGTGGCATCTGACTACAGCAACATCACCGTTCACCGGTCCAACAGCCTAACCCTGCCACTGGACCGCAGGTGTAACCGTTCGCGGGCAGGGGCGGAGGACCCACCAAGCGGCAGTATTACTGCCTTGGGGTGAAGCCTTCGAGCAGCACGGCACAATCCACACCGGATCAGCACGTGCGTCGTGGGCCGAGTTTCTCTACTCGAATCCGACAGCTAACTTCGCAGGCTTGTTAGAGAGGGAAACACTTGTCGAAGCACGCTGCTTCGGGCAGGCGCAGGGCTGCAGCTCCGGCCGCAGAACTGCGCCCACGCACCGCTGCACGGACTGCCGGAAGGCGCCGCGCTGAACCCGCACACCGCCCCGTGGGCGGAGCCGCCCAAAAGTTCGCCATTGCCGCCGCCGCCTCCGGGCTGGTGCTGACGGTAGCGGTCCCGACGACGGCGGCAGCCACCGACCCGGCCGTTGAGCCCCAGCCGGTCGCTGCCGATCCGGTCTCCGCAGACGCAAATGCGGTCCTGGATTTCGAGCGGACCGCTCTGAGCTCCAAATTCGATCCGGACGCCAAGCTCCGCAGCCTGAGCGTAGCCGGAACGGACGTCATCCCTGCGGCGGCAAAGGGAACGCTGGCAACTCCGCTGACGTCGGACCTCGTTCAGACGTCGTCCTTCGGCTACCGGGTCAGTCCCATCACCGGTTCCGCAGGCGAACTGCACACGGGCCAGGACTTCGCCGCAGCGTGCGGCACCGAAGTAACCGCGGCAGCTGCCGGGACGGTGAAATCTGCCGGCTGGCACGCGCTGGGCGGCGGCAACCGCGTCGTGGTGGACCACGGCAACGGCGTCGAAACCACGTACAACCATCTCTCCGCCATCAGTGTCTCCGTCGGGGACACTGTGGAGCGCGGACACCTCGTCGGCGCCAGCGGCACCACGGGAGCCTCGACGGGCTGCCACCTGCACTTCGAGGTACTCGTAAACGGCACTCCAGTCGACCCCTTGGGCTGGCTGTGACCGCTCCAACACGCTTTCGTGACCTGAGCGTGACATTCCAGTGATGTTGTTATATTCTCGTCACCGTGCCTGATTCGCCAAAGATCAGACACTCTCGAACAGATTGCCGAGCTCTGCCACTGTCCGAGATCCGTTCGCAAAATCGCATGGCAGAGGCGGGGGAACCACATTCGGGTTTCGTAAGAAGCCCTTGGGGTTAAGTTGCAGGACCTAGCAGTCCAGCAACCGGGTGACTCCCATCCGAATCCGACAGCTCACCTCGTAGGCACTGGGAGAGGCAAAACTGTGTCATCAGTCAATTCCGGCCGCCGTCGTGCTGCCACCGCGCCGGTAACTCCGTTTACCGCGCTGTCCAAAGCTGTTACCGCCAATGCAGGCTCCGTTGGTCGCCAGGCCGCCGTCGTCGTCGCTGCTTCCGGCCTCGTCCTGGCCGCAGGCATGCCGGCCCAGGCAGCCCCGGTCCCGACCGACCGCCAGGCCCTTGAATCCACCCCCCTCAACGTTGTGACCTCCAACGGAACCGTCACGGTTTCCGAGCAGGCACCGTTCGAACTCCCGGTCCAGCCGCTGGCCGGTTCCGTTTCCGGAGCCGAAACCCGCGCCCAGATCGCCGCCGCCGAGCAGGCCGCCGCTGAAGAAGCCGCAGCCGTCGCTGCAGCTGCACAGCAGCAGCAGGCCGCCGCCGCCCAGCAGGCCGCAGCTCCCGCACAGGCCGCACAGGCTGCTCCGGCCGCAGCCCCGGCAGCACAGGCTGCCGGTGAAGTCACCACCGCATCCTCCGCACCGGTAGCCGCCAGCGGCGTTGCCGCCGGCCTCGTTGCATCCGCTTACGCCCAGATCGGCGTTGCGCAGGACTGCACCGCGATGGTCGAGAAGGCACTGCGCTCGGTCGGCAAGTCCGTTGGCGACCTGGCTCCCGGCCAGTTCTTCGCCTACGGCTCCGTTGTGGGCAGCCCCCAGGCCGGCGACCTCGTCATCACCGGCGGCCACGTTGCAATCTACGTCGGCAACGGCCAGGTCATCAGCGGTGGCCTGAACGGCATGAACACCGGCCTGCACTCCCTGTCCGACCTGCCCGGCGCAAGCTTCGTCCGCGTCAGCTAATCGCTCAGTTTCCAGAAACAACGGAGAAAAATGACCACGTCAACTGAGCGTGCGCGCCACCGTGCGCCCGTGCAGCGCAATGCGTCCCTGACCGCCCTGGCGGATGCCGTGAGCAGCGCAGGTACCGTAGGCCGCCAGGCAGCAGTCATCGCCGCTGCTTCCGGCCTCGTCCTGAGCACCGGTGTGGCTGCAAACGCCGCCGGACCCGAGCTGTCCCGTGATGTGCAGACCAGCAAGCTGGATCTGTCCTCCATCCCGCTCCAGGTCCCGGCCGATGCGATTGGACCGAACCTGACGCTCACTCCCGTTCCGGGCGTCACGGTGGCCCCCGAGGTCACCGTCCAGTCCCAGGAAGTTAACGCCCCGGCCGTGCAGGAAACTGCGGCCGGCAACACCGCTGAAGGCAACACCGCCGCCGGCAACACTGCCGCAGCTCCGGCCGCAGCACAGGCAGCGCCGGCTGCACCCCCCGCGTCCTCCTCCGGTGTGGCAGCAACCATCGCCGCAGCTGCCTACGCTCAGCTGGGCGTCATGCAGGACTGCACGATGCTCGCCACCAACGCGCTGGCAGCAGCTGGCATCAACTACCACGGCTGGCCCGCCGGTTACCTTTCCCTGGGTCGGACCGTCAGCGCTGCGGAAGCGATTCCCGGTGACCTGATCTACTACGCCGACGGCGGCATGGGCATGGCCCACATCGCTGTCTACGTGGGCAACGGCCAGGCTGTCCACGGCGGTTTCTTCGGAAACCAGACCGTGGTTGCCCCGGCTGAGCTCGGTTCCGGCGGAGTTTACATCCGCGTGGGCGGCTAAGACGCACGAATGACACAGAGAAGGGCCCCGCCGGGAACGGCGGGGCCCTTTTGCCGTTCCCGGCACCTGCGGATGTGCGCTTGGACCCGTTTAAATGGCGGGATTGGCCTTCGCGGCTTACCCTTGCAGTGAACATTCGAAGTACCGCGAGGCCGGTGGACGTTGTTTCTTTTCCGGCGGCGGGCAGGCGAAGAGGAACGTGCATGCGAACCCTGGTTCTGAATGCGGGCTATGAACCGCTGGCTGTGGTCACTTTCCGGCGCGCGCTGGTACTCGTCCTTACCGGAAAGGCCAGTGTCCTGGCGGAGAGCGGCGACCCGGTGGTAGGTCCCGGCGATGTTTTTGGACGCCCCTCCGTGATTCTGCTTAACCGGTACGTGAACATTCCCTACCGGGACTCAAGTGTCGCGACCCGCAGGGGCGTGCTCCGACGGGACAGCCACTGCTGCGCATACTGCGGCAAGGCGGCAGCAACCGTGGACCATGTGGTACCCAAATCACGCGGTGGGCAGGACAGCTGGGAGAACCTGGTGGCATGCTGCCTCCGCTGCAACAACAAGAAGGGGGACAGGACGCTGAACCAGCTTGGGTGGAAACTGCGATTCACTCCGGGGGCACCGCACGGGACCCGCTGGCAGATCCGTGAACTGGAGCAGCCTGCCGCCCAGTGGAGCCCGTTCCTGGGAGACACCGCTGCATGAGCGGCCCGGGACTGACAGGTTACGACGCCGTCATCCTGGCCGGCGGGCGCTCATCCCGACTAGGCGGTGAGCCGAAGGCAGAACTTGTCGTTGAAGGCGAGACGCTGTTGCTGCGCACCCTGCACGCGGTGAGGGACGCCGCCTGCGCGGCTGTGGTGGGTCCGCCCTCACTTGCGGGGGCGCTTTCCCGCTCAGTCCCAGCTCCTGTCCTGGTCAGGGAGGAGCCGCCGTTCTCCGGCCCGGCCGCAGCAATGGGAGCCGGGATAGCTGCCATCGGCAGGCGATCGGACGGCAGCGCTGCTACCCGCCGGCCGTGGACGCTGGTCCTCGCCTGCGACATGCCTGAGGCCCGGTCTGCCGTTCCGGTGCTGCTGGCCGCGGCGGACCAGGATCCCGGCCGTTCCGTGCTGGCCCGGGACGGTGCCGGCAAAACGCAGCCGCTTGCGGGCCTCTACCGCACCGATGCGCTGCTGCAGGCCGTGGCGGGCGGCCCGGAGTCACTAGTAAATCTCTCTATGTTCAGCATGCTTGCTAGGGTGCAGTGGAGAGAGGTTGCTGTTCCGGAAGGAAGCACTGCGGACGTGGACACCTGGGACGATGCCCGCAAATGGGGCATCATGCCTCGGGCACGCGCCGCTCCTTCATCCGGACCCGCAGCTGCAGCCAAGGAGTAAGGAGCCAGCATGGGAACCCAGCAGCAGGAACTCGAGGCGTGGACGCAGCGTTTGCTGCAGGCCTTTGAGCTTGACGGAACACAGGTGGACATCGACGCCGTATTGGACCTCGCGGCAGCCGCCGCCCACAACGTGGTCCGCCCGGCTGCGCCCCTCACGACGTTCGTTGCCGGGCTCGCCGCCGGCCTCGCCGCCGGAAGCGGACAGGCGGACGAATCCGTCGCCATGCGGGCGGCCATCCGGGCGGCCCAGCGCGAATGCGATGCTGAAGCAGATCGGAGGGACGCCAAGTGAACGGCCCCGCACCCGTAATCCTGCCCCTGCAGCCCAACACCTCCTGGAAGGAGGCAAGGAAAGCAGCGCACGCTGCCGCGCGCCCGCTTCCGCTTGAAACGGTGCCCCTCGCCGAGGCGCTGGGCCAAACACTCGCCTCCGACGCGGTCGCCCTGCTGCAGGTGCCGCACTATGCCTCCTCTGCCATGGACGGATGGGCGGTGGCCGGGCCGGAACCGTGGACGATCGTGGTGCCTGAGCCGGAACCGGAACCCTGGCAGATCCATAAGGAATCCGGCAGGCGCCCGCTGCAGCCGGGTGAAGCCGTATCCATCCTCACGGGCGGTCTCGTCCCCGCGGGTGCCGAGGCGGTGCTGCGGACGGAGAACGGGGAGCTGTCCCCGGGAGATCCTGCCGTGCTGCGCCGTGCAGCTACCGCACGGGAAGACGAACCGCGGCTCGGGGAGCACATCCGGCCGGCCGGCGAAGAAGCCGCTGCGGGAGAGACCACGATTGCGGCCGGCACGGTCCTGAACCCCGCCCACATTGCGCTGGCTGCAGTGTGCGGCCACGACACGCTGCCCGTTTTGCGGGCTCCGCGCGTCTCCATGCTCTTCACCGGCGACGAAGTTATTGAGTCCGGGCTTCCGGACTCCGGCCAGGTCCGTGACACCTTTGGCCCGCAGCTTCCGCAGCTGGTGGAGATGCTGGGCGGGCGCGTGGATGTGGTGCGCAGGCTGCCGGACCGCCTGGATGACGTGATTGCCGCGCTGAGCACCGACGCAGTTGATGAACATTCCCTTGCCATGTCTTCAGGCGACGTGCTGGTGACCACCGGAGGAACGGGAATTTCCGACGCCGACCACTTGCGCAGGGCACTGGAAGCCGTAGATGCCGAACTCCTGATCGACGGCATCGCCATGCGCCCCGGCCATCCCACGCTGATGGCGCGGCTGCAGGACGGCCGGTTCGTCGTAGCGCTGCCCGGCAACCCGCTGGCGGCCATGATGGCTGTTTTCACGGTGCTTGAGCCGCTGCTGGAGGGACTCCGCGGGGCTCCGGCGGGGAAGGACTACCACGTGCTGGCCGGCGTCGACGTGGCACCGCTGCCGGGACGCACCCGCCTGGTCCCGTGCCGTATCCAGGTCGGGCGCGCCTTTCCTTCACAGTACTTCCGCTCCGGCATGCTCCGGGGACTGGCCGAGGCGGACGCGGTCATGGTGCTGCCCGAAGAGGGCTGCGCCATGGACCAGGCTGTCAGTGCGCTGCCGCTGCCTTGGCCGGTGAAGCAGCCTCCAGCCGAATAATCACCGACTTGGACGTGGGGGTGCCGCTGACTTTGGCCACGGAGTCCAGCGGCACCAGCACGTTCGCCTCCGGGTAGTACGCGGCAGCGCAGCCCACGGGAGTGTTGTAGGCAACCGCCCGGAAGGACTCGGCGCGCCGTTCAACGCCGTCCTCGTATTCGGAGACCATGTCCACGAGGTCTCCGTCCTTGAGACCGGCTGCAGCAAGGTCCTTTTCATTCACGAACACCACCCGGCGGCCGCCGTAGATGCCGCGGTAGCGGTCGTCCTTGGCATAGACCGTGGTGTTGTACTGGTCATGGGCGCGCAGGGTCTGCAGGATCAGCCGTCCCTCGGGCACCTTCGGATAGTCCAGTTCATTGGCGGTGAAGCGTGCCTTGCCGGTTGCCGTTGCGAACCTGCGGCCGTCACGGGGCCCGTTGGGAAGGACGAATCCGCCGCCCCCAAACTTGATCTTGGACTCGAAGCCCTCAAAACCGGGAATGACGTTCTCGATGTGCCGGCGGATAAGCGAGTAGTCGGCCCGGCAGGCTATCCAGTCCAGCTGCGGGGCGTTCGCCTGGAACGGTGCCTTCTCCCCGGCGAAGAGGCGCTCGGCCAGCTCGCACACGATCGCCACTTCCGACCGGACTTCGGGACCCGGAGGGTCGAGCCGCCCCTGCGAGGCATGTACCGCACTCATTGAGTCCTCTACAGTGACCCGCTGGTCTCCGCTGGCCTGGGTGTCCCGGTCCGTACGTCCCAGGGCGGGGAGGATCAGCGCCCGGCGGCCGTGGACCAAATGGGACTTATTCAGCTTGGTGGACACCTGGACCGTGAGCGCCGTGTTGCGCAGCGCATCCTCCGTGACGGCGGAGTCCGGGGTGGCGCGGATGAAGTTGCCGCCCATTGCCATGAAGACCCGGACCTTTGAATCCCGCATGGCGCGGATGGCGTTGACTGTGTCGAATCCGTGGCGCCGCGGAGAGGCAAAGCCGAATTCGGCGTCGAGCTTGTCATGGAACGAATCGGGCATGCGCTCGAAGATGCCCATAGTGCGGTCACCCTGGACGTTGGAGTGCCCGCGGACCGGGCAGACGCCGGCACCGGGGCGGCCAACGTTGCCCTGCAGCAGGAGCACGTTGACGACGTCGCGCAGCATTGCCACGGAGTGCTTGTGCTGTGTGAGGCCCATGGCCCAGCACACCACAGTGGACTTCGCGGCGGTCAGCCGGGCGCCCGTGGTTTCGATCTGTGCGCGGGTCAGCCCGGTGGCAAGGCAAATCTCGTCCCAGGAGGCGTTCCGGATCTCCGCAAGATATGAATCGAGCCCGTCCGTGTAGTCCCGAATGAAGGCGTGGTCGAAAACGTTCCCGTGCTCCTCTTCCTGTTCCAGCAGATACTTGCCCAGCCCCTGGAACAGTGCCTGGTCCCCGCCCAGGCGGATCTGCAGGAAATCGTCGGCCAGCTGCGTGCCGCCTCCGAACTTGGTGCCCAGCAGGCCGGAGGCCGTCTGCGGGTTGTCGAAGCGGAGCAGGCCCGCTTCCGGCAGGGGATTGACGGCCACGATGGTGGCGCCGTTCTTCTTGGCCCGCTCAAGGGCAGTCAGCATGCGTGGATGGTTGGTGCCCGGATTCTGTCCGGCCACGATGATCAGGTCCGAGCCCTGGACGTCATCGAGGCTGACGGTCCCCTTGCCCACGCCGAGAGTTTCGGTCAGGGCGGATCCGGAGGACTCGTGGCACATGTTGGAACAATCCGGCAGGTTATTGGTGCCCAGCCCGCGCACCATCAGCTGGTAGAGGAAAGCTGCCTCATTGGAGGTTCGGCCGGAGGTGTAGAAAACCGCCTGGTCCGGGCTGTCCATCGCGGCCAGCTCTTCGACAATCATGTTGTAGGCGCCGTCCCAGCTGATCGGCCGGTAATGCGTGTCTCCGGCTTCAAGGACCATGGGGTGGGTCAGGCGGCCCTGCTGGCCCAGCCAGTAGTCGTCCTTCTCGAGCATGTCCGCCACGGAGTGTTCGGCGAAGAACTCCGGCGGCACCTTCCGTTTGGTCGCTTCCTCTGCCACAGCCTTGGCGCCGTTTTCGCAGAACTCAGCGGCATGGCGTTTATCGCCCTCCGGCCAGGCGCAGCCCGGGCAGTCGAAGCCCTTCTTCTGGTTGACGTTCAGCAGTGTCTTGGCGCTGCGCAGCGGACCCATCTGGTCGAAGGAAATGCGCAGCGAGTTGATCACTGCCGGCAGCCCGACGGCGTGGGTTTTCGGATCACCTACCCGCAGCTCTGATTCGTTGATTCCATCTTTCGGAGCCTTGCTTGGCACAGCCACCACGTCCTTGTGTAGGAAATCCCCTAATCTGAAGTGAGGCCAGTCTAAGACTTATTGAGGAGCGATGGGATGGGACGGGTTTCACGGCGTGCCCGAATTACGAGGTTCCGCACTGACGGGGCGGTAAGCCGGCGCGATGACGTGCTGGCCGGAGAGGAACCGCTGGAGATCCGTTTCCAGGGCAAATCCTTTACCGTGACCATGCGCACCCCCGGTGACGACTTTGACCTGGTAGCCGGTTTCCTGGTCTCGGAGGGGGTTATCTGGGAGGCCGGACAGCTCATCTCCCTGCGCTACTGTGCCGGCGTCGATGAAGAGGGACAGCAGACCTTCAACGTGGTCGATGTGCAGCTGCGCCCCGGAACGGCGCTGCCGGACACCGGTATGGAGCGGCACGTCTACACTTCCAGCTCCTGCGGCATCTGCGGCACGGCGTCGATCGAAGCGGTGCGTAAGTCATCCCATTTCGACGTCGCGGGCGACGGCGTGCGGGTGCCGCTGGAGGTCCTGGCGTCCCTGCCTGACCGGCTGCGCGAAAGCCAGGCCCTGTTCGAGAAGACCGGCGGCGTCCACGCGGCCGGACTGTTCACGGCTGACGGCGACCTGCTGTGCCTGCGGGAAGACGTGGGACGGCACAATGCCGTGGACAAGGTGGTGGGCTGGGCGCTGCGTGCAGGAATGCTGCCGCTGCGCGGCACGGTGCTGCAGGTATCAGGGAGGGCCTCTTTTGAACTCGTTCAAAAAGCCCAGCTGGCCGGGATTCCGGTTCTTGCGGCGGTCTCAGCGCCGTCGGCCCTCTCCGTTGACCTGGCGCGCGACGCCGGCATGACCCTGGTGGGCTTCAGCCGCGGCCACTCACTGAACTGCTACTGCTTCCCGGAGCGGATCCAGGCGCAGGTGCCGGCACGGGCAGCGGCGGGAAGCTAGGTCGCGGGAAGCATCACTTCAGCACAGGTGCCTTCTCCAATGGTGGAGGAGATGGAAAGCCTGCCGCCGTGCTGATTCACGATGTCCTGCACGATGGACAGGCCCAGGCCGGTGCCGGGGATGGCAGCGGCGGTGGCGTTGGAGGCGCGGTAGAAGCGGCTGAAGAGCTTGGGAAGGTCTTCTTTCGGGATGCCGATACCCGTGTCCTGCACACAGACGCGGATCATGGGGGCGGTTCCGTCCCCGGGATCGTGCAGCCCTGCGGTGAGGCGCACCGAGCCGTTGGGCGGGGTGAACTTCACCGCGTTGGAAATCAGGTTCATGAAGACCCGTTCCAGCTGCTCCCGGTCTCCGTCCAGGCGCAGGTCCTGGCGGAGTTCGGGGTTCTGCTCGTCAAACGTCAGATTGATGTTCCGGCTGTTTGCCGCAGGCGTCAGGGAAGCGATGACCTGGTCCAGCAGGTCCTGCAGCACAAGCTCTTCGACGTCCATCCGGATCTCATCCGCGTCCGCCCTGGAAATGGTGAGCAGGTCCCCGATCAGGTGGTTCAGCCGGGTGGCGTTGCGCCCCACGATTTCCAGCATCTGGGCAATTTCGGGTGAGATGCCGCCGCCCGAGCCGTCCAGGATCAGGTCCAGGTAGCCGGTGATCGAGGTCAGCGGAGTGCGCAGCTCGTGGTTGATCGTGGCGACGAAGTCTGTTTTCTCGCGGTCCAGTTCGCGCTGCCTGGTCAGGACCGTCCGCTGGGCCGTGATGAGATGCCCCTGCACCAGGCCGTGGGCAAGGTTTCCGCTGACATGCTGGATCAGGGCGAGCTCGGTGGGTGTCCAGGTGCGGGCGGCGTTCTCCCCGGCCAGCCAAATCAAGCCAAACGGGCGGTCGCCGTGGCCCAGGGGAACAATGACGGATGTCCGCAGTCCGGCGTCCCGGGGTGCCGGGTGGAGGATTGGATGGACATCCGGCTCGGGGTCCTGGTGGTCGCGTGCGGCAAGCATCTTTCCGGAGTTCCAGAGCATGTCGGCCACATCAGCGGCAAGCCGCGGGTCCGGCGCGGGGATGGCATGCGCGGTTCCCGGCCGGCTCCAGGAGGTGAGCAGCTCCGGAACCCGTTCGTCCGGGAACGTCGTGAGGGCTACATGGTCTGCCCGGAAGGCATCTCCCAGTCCGGACACCACGGCCTCGGACATGACGTGGGGATCATTGGTGGCCCGGACGGCTGCGGAAATGACCCGCGCTTTCCCGCGCAGGACGGCATTCACCTCTCGGCGGCGGCGGACCGCGAGGGTCTCCGCGCGGATCAGGGCTGCCCGGTAGGACAGGTCGCTGCCGGAGACGGGGCTGAGCACAAAGTCGGTGATGCCCCGGCGGACCATGTCTTCGACGTCGGGCAGGTCCCCGGGGGTGACAAGGATGACGGGAGGTCCGGAGCCGTCAGCGGCCGGCAGGAGCCAGCGGCGCAGGTCGGTGCCTGCCTGCTGGAGGGCAGCGGTGTCCACGACGGCCAGCACGGGCAGCTCGGTCTCCGGCGGAGCCCCGTGCTGCACAGGTCGCAGCCCGGCCAGCCCCAGTGCCTCGTCCACCTCGCGTCGCAGCTGAGGATCGCTGACGGCTACGAGAGCCGGCAGGTCCCCGCTGAGGGAGTCCGTGGACAGGCCCTCGGAAGTCGGCGCCGTCGGCATAGCGGCCTTTCGTTTGGGGGGCCCGGACAGGTCGGACCGATTTGCAGTGTACCGCAGTGTGGCCCCTGTTACTCGTGGTGAAGCGGGCTGCGCTACTGTGTCGCTCCGGTGGTGCCAACTGCGGGAATTCCGTGTCCTGTTCGGCAGTTATGGAACTCGGGAACGCCTGCCCCGCGCCTAAGCTGGGTACCGGGCTACGTGAAAGAAGAAAACAGTATGAGCATGGAAAGTGCGGCGTGGAGTTCGCTCTACAAGATCTCCACGGCCAAGGGCACAGACAACAAGATCTCCCGGGAAACCCTTAGGCGGATCCTGGCGTTCGCGTCCCCGTACCGGCGGCAGCTTTTCGGGTTCCTGGTCCTCTCAACGGTCGGAGCGTTCCTCGCGGTTGCGACGCCGGTCCTGGCAGGTGAGGTGGTCAACGCGATCGTGGCCGGAACTTCCGTTGAAACCGTGGTGTGGCTGGCGGTCCTGATCGCCGTAGTCGCCATCGCGGATGCCGCGGTTTCCCTGGCCACCCGCTGGTTCTCCTCGCGCATCGGCGAACAGGTGATCCTGGACCTCCGGACGAAGGTTTTCGACCACGTCCAGCGCATGCCCATCGCCTTCTTCACCCGCACCCGCACCGGAGCGCTGGTGAGCCGGCTGAACAATGACGTCATTGGGGCCCAGCAGGCCTTCAGCGGAACGCTCTCCGGAGTGGTGAGCAACCTCGTAGCCCTGATCCTCACCCTGATCGTCATGCTGACAACTTCCTGGCAGGTCACCATCCTTGCCATGCTGCTCCTGCCGGTCTTCCTCCTGCCCGCACGGCGGATGGGGAGCCGCCTCGCCGCCCTGCGGCGCGAGGCCGCGAACCACAACGCGTCGATGGGCACCCAGATGACCGAGCGGTTCTCCGCTCCGGGAGCCACGCTGGTGAAGCTGTTCGGCCGTCCGGACCAGGAATCCACGGAGTTCGCCGTGCGTGCCGCGAGGGTCCGCGACATTGGCGTCAAGACGGCCATGATGCAGTCCGTCTTCGTAACGGCCCTGACCCTCGTGTCCGCCCTGGCCCTGGCCCTGGTGTACGGGCTCGGCGGCTGGTTCGCCATGACCGGAACCCTCAACGCGGGCGACGTCGTCACGCTGGCACTGCTGCTGACCCGCCTTTACGCCCCGCTCACGTCCCTGGCCAACGCCCGGGTGGAGATCATGAGCGCCGTGGTCAGCTTTGAGCGGGTCTTCGAGATCCTGGACCTCAAGCCGCTGATCCAGGAGAAGGAGAATCCGGCCCCGGTGCCGGACGGACCCCTGGGTGTGGAGTTCGACGACGTCACCTTCGCCTACCCGACGGCGGACAAGGTTTCGCTGGCTTCCCTTGAGGACGTGGCGGTGCTGGACAGCCGCGGCGGCGAGGACGTGCTGCATGGCGTGTCTTTCAGGGTAGAGCCCGGCCAGACCGTGGCGCTGGTGGGCAGCTCGGGTGCCGGAAAGTCAACGATCGCGCAGCTGCTTTCACGCCTGTACGACGTCGATGCGGGCGCAGTGCGCTTCTCCGGCACGGACGTGCGGGACGTGAGCTTTGAAGATATGCGCGGCGCCCTGGGCATGGTGACCCAGGACGGGCACCTGTTCCACGAGACCATCCGGTCCAACCTGCTGCTGGCCAACCCGGAAGCCTCTGACGAGCAGATCTGGGACGCACTGCGCCGGGCCCGGCTGCAGGGCCTGATCAGCTCGCTGCCGGACGGTCTGGAAACAATGGTGGGGGAGCGCGGCTACCGTCTCTCCGGCGGTGAACGCCAGCGCATGACCATCGCCCGCCTGCTGCTCGCCCAGCCGCGCATCGTGGTCCTGGACGAGGCGACGGCGGCACTGGACTCGACGTCGGAAGCCGCGGTCCAGGCAGCCCTCACGGAGGCGCTGGAAGGCCGCACCGCCGTCGTGATTGCCCACCGGCTTTCCACGATCCGCAATGCGGACCGGATCCTGGTGATCGAGGATGGGCGGATTGCCGAACAGGGAACCCACACGGAGCTGCTGGCCAGGGACGGACGGTACGCCGAGCTCTACAACACCCAGTTCGCAGCATCCGAGCCCGAAGCGCTCAGCGGGCAGTCGCCGGTGCAGTAGCGGGACTACTTCCTGGACGCTGCGACGATCACCCTGGTGCCGGAGGATTCGAAGGCCGCCTTTGCCTCGTCGGTGATTCCGCTGTCCGTGATCAGGTTGCTGAAAACGAATCCGCTGAGCGTAGCGAAACTGCGGCTGCCGATCTTGGAAGAGTCGGCGACCACATAGGTTTCCGACGCACGCCGGGACATCAGGGCGTTCACCGCGGCTTCGGCTTCATCGTTGATGGTGGGCCCAACCTCCGGATCCAGCCCATTGACACCCACAAAGGCGAAATCCAGTGCCACCCGCTGCAGGATAGTGTCCGTATACGGTCCCACCAGTTCGTAGGAACGAGGATTGACCACGCCGCCGGTCACCATGACGCGGATGTTGGGCCGGACTACCAGCTGGGACGCAATGTTGATGGCGTTGGTGACCACGGTGAGCGTGGGTTTGCTGGAGGGCTCCATGAGGTCCCTGCGCATCCCCAGCTCGTGGGCGATGGCGGTACTGGTGGTTCCGCCGCACAGTCCGATCACTGCGCCACGGGGCACCAGGGCGCTCGCAGCCTGGGCGATCGCCTGTTTCTCGGCAGCCTGGTCATCCCGGGTATAGCGCGCGGGCAGGTCGTAGGCTACCGCTTCCATGGTGGCTCCGCCGCGGGTCCGGGTGAGCAGCCTCCGGGACGCGAGGGCATCAAGGTCGCGCCGGGCCGTGGCCGGGGAAACCTGCAGTCCGGAGACAATGTCCTCGACCTGCACGTGCCCGTGTTCGGCGAGCAGATCGAGGATCGCGTTGAGCCGCTCTGATTTTTCCATGTGTTCCTAGTCTTCCCCGGCGGGGGAGTCCCCGCGGAGCGCGAAAAGTGCCAGCAGCCGCGCCGCTTCGGGGGACAGCGCCTGCCTGCCGGCGTGGATGTACTTCCGTGAATCCACGAGGGAGGGGTTGTCTTCGAGCGCCCGCCGGACGGCATGGGTAAAAAAGGTGTTCAAATGCGTGGAAACATTGATCTTAGTCATTCCGGCCCGAATGGCGCGCACCAGCATCTCGTCGCTCACTCCGGAGGAGCCGTGCAGGACGAGGGGAACGTCCAGTGAGCGGCGCAGCTCAGCCACCAGTTCAAGGTCCAGGGCAGCGCTGCGCTCGGTCATGGCGTGGGAGGATCCGACGGCGACGGCGAGGGCTCCGACCCCGGTTGCCAGGACGAAGTCCACGGCTTCGAACGGGTCCGTACGCACCCCCGGCGCGTGCGCCCCGTCCTTGCCGCCGATCTCACCGAGCTCGGCCTCGACGAAGACTCCCGCGGCTTCGGCATGCTTGACCACGCGGGCCGTGGCGGCAACGTTCTCGGCATACGGCAGCCGTGAGCCGTCGAACATGACCGACCCGAATCCCAGGTCCACGGCCTGGTACGCCAGGTCCTCGTCCTCTGCATGGTCCAGATGAAGGGCAACCGGGACAGCGGCGCCGGCAGCGACGGAGAGGCAGGCACGGGCCAAGGGTTCAAGGGCGCCGTGATACGCGGCGCAGTTTTCGGAGACCTGCAGGATGACGGGGAGCCCGGCCGCCTCGGCGCCCTGGACAATAGCCTCGGCTGTCTCCAGGTGAAGGACGTTGAAGGCGCCGATTCCGGTGCCGGCCGCAGCAGCGGACTGGACCAGCGCGCGGGTAGGAGTGAGACTCATCTGGTTTCCTTCTGGAAGCGGGTTTTTTCGCGGGTGATGTGATTGATCTGCACCTGCGCGGCGAACTCGGCGTAACGCGGCGAGATTTCACCTGCCGCAGGCATCAGGACGGCTGCCGCGGACCACGCAGTGGCGGCGCGCAGCAGCTCCTCCGGAGCGCGTTCACCGGAGGCCAGCAGCACGGCAAGAGCGGCGACGGCGGCATCTCCGGCACCGGTTGGGTTGCCCGGCAGTGAACGGCCCAGCGTCGCGGCCAGGCAGCTGCCCGGAGTACCGGCACTGAAGAGGCACATGCCATCGGCACCGCTGCTGACAAGGACGTTCTGGGCACCTGCGGCCAGGAGCAGCTCCGCCCCGGTTGCCGTATCCGCGCACTGCGTCGCCTCCCTCAGTTCCTCCCGGTTGGGCTTGAGCAGGAAGGCCCCGGCTGCGGCGGCCTCCAGCAAGGCAGGACCGGACGTGTCGACGATGCAGGGCAGGCCGGCATCGCTGCTGAGACGTACCAGCCCGGCGAAGAAATCGGCAGGTGCGTCCGGCGGCAGGCTTCCGGTGCCCACAACGCAGGCTGCCTGCGGAACCTCATGCTCAATGACCCGGAGCAGGTCCACCCATTCTTCGGGGAGCAGCGGGACGCCCGTTTCATTGAAGATGCTGGTCAGGCCGCTTTCTTCATCGACAAAAGCCATGCTTCGCCGGGTGGGAGCCGAGACGTCCACCAGCCGGTGTGGGACGCCGGCGGAAGCGAGTTCGGTTCGGCAGGAGTCCCCGGCGGGGCCGCCCAACGGTGCAATCGCCAAGGCCGGAAAGCCCACCTGGTGCACTACCCGCGCACTGTTCAGCCCTTTCCCGCCAGCCCGGGTCAGTGGCGGCGGCACACGGTGGGTGCTTCCCGGAGTCAGCTTGCGCAGCTGGTAGGTCTCATCCAGCGCTGGGTTGGGCGTCACGGTCAGCACGGTGCCGGGGTTCCGCTCGGACAACCGGTTCATGCCGCTGCCAGGATGTCACGGGCTGCCATTCCAGCACCGGCGAGTCCGGCGTCCTGCCCCAAAGCGGAAACGAGCAGCCTCGGCCGGCGATGGAAGGAGAGCCGGCTGTCCACAATCCCGGCGAGCGGGTCCAGCAACGCCGGTCCGGCCTGGGACAGGCCTCCGCCAAGGATCACTGCCTCACTTCCCAGGACTGCGGTCACCTGGCTGATCACTGTGCCCAGGGCCTCGACCGCCTCATCCCAGATTTGCCGTGCGGCCGCGTCTCCCGAGGCTGCAGCTGCAAGGACCTCCCGGGCGCCGGCGCTGCCGGCCCCGGTGTGGCTGGCCCAGCGCCGGCCGATGGCACCGGCTGACGCTACGGTCTCCAGGCAGCCGACGGCGCCGCAGGAGCAGGGAAGTCCTCCGGGGACGGGCGCATGCCCTATTTCGCCGGCGAATCCTCCGCCGCGAACCCTGCGCCCGTCGCTGAATAAGGCCCCGGCAATTCCGGTGCCGATGATCATGACCACGGCATCATGCAGCCCCTGACCGGCTCCGAGACGCATTTCGGCTTCCCCGGCCAGGCCAACATCGTGGCCGAAGGCCACAGGGAGCCTGGTGGCGCTCCGGACTTCCGCGACGAACGGATAATCCCGCCATCCAAGGTTTGCCGAGAGAATGCCGACACCGGCCGTTTCGTCGACCAGCCCGGGAACAACCAGGCCAATCGAGCGGATGGGGGCACCGGCAGCCAGGGCCTGGTATTCGCCCAGGAGGCGGGCCGTCTCCTGGACGATCGCATCCCCGGGCCGTTTACGGTCCCGCGGCGTCGGCAGCCGGCGCAGCCCGTGGAAAGTGCCGGCGGAATCCTGGAGTGCCGCCTTGATGTCAGTTCCCCCGACGTCGAGTGCCAGGACGAGTCCCTCCCCATCCGGCGGCGCTGCGCTGTGCACGGCGGAACTAGCCAGCGAGGATCACGGAACGGGTGAGGTTGCGCGGGCTGTCCGGATCAAGGCCGGCTGCCAGCGCGCGTTCCAACGCCAGGCGGTGGACCCGTACCAGCTCGGCCAGCGGGTGGCGGCCGGATGCCTCGAACCGGGCTCCGGCTGCGTGCACATCCTGGCTCAGCCCGGCGGGCTCATCGCCAAGCAGCCATGTGACCCGGCCGGCGGCCGCAATCGCGATGGGCCCATGGCGGTACTCCATTGCGGGGTAAGACTCGGTCCATTCCTGGGCAGCTTCACGCATCTTCAGCGCAGCCTCGTGGGCCAGCCCAATGGTCCAGCCGCGGCCAAGGAACGTGAACTGCTCGGCAGCAAGCAGTTCGTCCGGAACGGTTTCCGCCAGCACTTCGCGGGCGTCAGCGACTGCCCCGGAGAGGTCCACGCCGAGCGAAGTCAAGAGGTAGCACAGCGCCGCCGTGGCGAATCGCGTCTGGACTACCGAGGTTTCGTCAGCGTAGGGAAGAGCAGCGACGGCATCCGCCAGTCCGGCAGCGGGAGTATCCTCCGCGCCGAGCAGGAGCACCGTGTCAGTTCCGGTTTCCCGCAGCCTGGTGAGCAGGTCGATGATCTCGCTGGTGGTTCCCGAGCGGGTTATCGCGATAACCGCGTCATATCCGCGCCGCAGAACGGCTTCTGCTTCGGACGCGGCAAAGGCATCCGTTCTTCCCTGCCCCGCGGATTCGCGTGCCGCGGCATAGGCCTGGGCCATGAACCATGAGGTGCCGCAGCCCACAACGGCTACCCTGGCGCCGGACCGCGGCAGCAGCTGTTCGGATTCAGCCTGGCGGACCGCCTGCTCCCAAACGACTGGCTGGGACTCGAGCTCTTCGCGCATCCACTGGCCGGGCAGGGCGGAGGCAGGTGTTGGTACGGGTGCAGTTTCAGACATGCGGGTGCGCTCCTCTTGAGATACGCCCAACGCAGGGACGTATGGATGCTTCATGGTGATCAATGATCTTTTTAGGACTTTAGCAATCACAAATAATCACATTCTCGGACTCACTGCAACGGGTTTGCGATGATCGCCGTCGCCGGCCTGCCGCAATGTTTCGGCCCTGTGAATCTTTTCGATAGGTCTTGACTGCGCGCATTTCGCAGGAAACTATGTGGAAATCGTCTGCTCAGTTGTGATTGGGAGCAGCCAAAAATTGTCATAATGCATCATCCGCGACGGTAACCAAGGTCCCGCACGCAGCGGCGACCCGGGTGCGCTGCCGGTTCCATCACTTGAAAGAGGACTCAATGAAGCGAAAACTCCCACTGGGCTTGATCGCCGTGGCAGCCGCCGGCTCCCTGGCGGTCTCCTCCTGCGGCTTTGGCGGGGGCGGCGGCGGCCAAGACGGCGCCACGACCCTGAATATGCTCGTTCCCACCTACTCAGACGGCACCAAGGCGCTGTGGGAAGGAGTCATAAAAGACTTCGAAGCAGCGAACGAAGATATCGACGTCGTTCTCCAGGTGGAGTCGTGGGAGAACATCGAGTCCGTCCTGCAGACGAAGATCCAGGCCGGCGAGGCTCCCGATATCTACAACGGCGGCGCCTTCTCCGCGTTCGCCGAAGAGGGACTGCTGTACCCGGCGGAGGAAGTTGCCTCGGAAGCGACCATAGGCGACTTCCAGGAATCCTTTGCCCAGAACGAGGCCCTCGACGGAACCCAGTACGGGCTTCCGCTGATCGCGTCGGTGCGTGCTCTGTTCTACAACCAGGACCTCTTTGACGAAGCTGGCGTCCAGGCGCCGCCGGAAACCTGGGACGAGCTCTACGACGCCGCCAAGAAGATCTCCGCAACCGGAACCCCCGGCTATGGCATGCCGCTCGGCTCCGAGGAAGCCCAGGGCGAGAGCCTCATCTGGTTCGCCGGAAACGGCGGAGGGTTTGGCGACGAGTCCACCATTACGGTGGACAGCCCCGAAAACGTCGAGGCCGCGGAGTTCATGAAGAAGATGATCACCGATGGACTCACCCAGCCTGACCCCGGTGCAACTCAGCGCACTCCGATGCTCAACGTCTTTGCCCAGGGCCAGATCGGCATGGTCTACGCCCTGCCGCAGACCGTCGGCCAGATCGAGGAAGCCAACCCGGAGCTGAACTACGGTGTGGCAGCCGTTCCCACGAACACCGGTGAACCCTCCACCCTGGGCGTGGCGGACCGCCTCATGGCCTTCAAGAACGACGGCGACAAGGCCGAAGCCGTTACCAAGTTCATGGACTTCTTCTTCGCCGAAGACCAGTACGTCAACTGGGTCCAGACCGAAGGGTTCCTGCCCACCACGAAGAGCGGCTCCGAATCCATGGGCTCCGACGAGACGCTCAAGCCCTTCCTTGAGATGCTGCCCAGCGCCAACTTCTATCCGACCACCAACCCGGCATGGAACGCTACGGACGGCGCGTTCAAGTCACTGATGGGCCAGCTGGAGGACCAGGACGCAGCAGGGGTGCTTGGACAGATCCAGTCCAAGGCTGACGCCTCCTAGAAGCAGCCTCACCCGGGGCCGGCTTCCTGCGCAGGGAGCCGGCCCCTCAGCCCAAGAACGGGACCAGCACATGACTACACTGACCCGGCCGCGGACGGCCACCTTCAAGAAACCACGCAAGGCACGTGAGACCCTGGCCGCCCTGCCCTGGATTGGGCCGGTGCTCCTTTTGATCTTCGGCGTTGTGATTTTCCCCGCCGGCTACATGGTCTATAGCTCCACCCGGCGGATCAGCCAGGCCGGAACCAACGTCGAAGGTGTTGGCCTTGCGAACTTCGCGACGGTGTTCGCGGACCCCAACCTGCCCCGGATCCTGCTGAACACGCTCGTCTGGGTGGTTGTGGTGGTGACCCTGACAGTGCTGCTCTCCCTGGCGCTCGCAAACTTCCTGAACAAGCCCTTCCCGGGACGCACGCTGGTGCGGATGGCGGTGGTTGTGCCGTGGGCCGCCAGCGTTGTCATGACCACCACCGTTTTCTACTACGGACTGGATCGGGACTACGGCATCATCAACAAGTTCATGGTGGACGTCGGACTGATGGACTCCCCGTACGGCTTCACCAAGAACGTGGCTTCGGCGCTGGCGGCAGCGATCCTCATTGGTGTTTTTGTATCCCTGCCTTTCACCACCTACACATTGCTCGCCGGATTCCAGGCCATCCCCGGGGACACGCTCGAAGCCGCCAAGATGGACGGCGCCGGGCCGGTCCGCACCTTCTTCGGCGTCGTCCTTCCCCAGTTGCGCGGCGCCCTGGCTGTTTCCGTGCTCATCAACATCATCAATGTCTTCAACAACCTGCCGATCCTGCGGATCATGACGGGTTCCATACCGGGCTACAACGCAGACACCCTGATGACCTACATCTTCAAGGTGCTCCAGTTCGAGCGGCGGCTGGAAATTGCCAGCGCCCTCAGCGTGGTTAACTTCGCCGTGGTGCTGGTGATCGTCGCTGCCTACGTCAAAATCGTCAAGCCCATGAAGGAAGTCTGAGATGGCCGCAACCGCCCCCGCCCCGGTCAAGGTCCCGGCTCCGCTGCAGCTGCCCGGAGGACGTGCTGCGAAGCGGCGGTCCGACGGGTCCAGCAGCCGCAGGATGGCAATACGTTCGGCCGTGGGAGCCGTCATTGCCCTGACTTTTCTCACCCCGTACCTGATCATGGCCGTGGGATCGCTGAAAACCCGGTCCGAGATCCTGGCTGTTCCGCCGGCCTACCTGCCGCAGGACGGCCTGCAGTTCGGCAACTACGCCACCATGTGGGACACGCCGGAAACACCGCTGCCCTTCAACCTGATGTCAACGGTCATCATTGCGGTGTGTTCAACGGTCCTTGTGCTCCTGGTTGCCACACCCGCGGCGTACTACACGGCCCGCTTCCGGTTCCCGGGACGAATGATCTTCCTCTTCCTTGTAATCGTCACGCAGATGCTGCAGCCTGCGGTCCTGACCGCGGGCCTGTTCCGCCAGATGCTCTGGCTGGACCTGAACGACACGTGGCTCGCCATGATCCTGATCAACGCTGCCTTCAACCTGTCCTTTGCGCTGTGGATCATGCACAGTTTCTTCGCCGGCATCCCCAGGGAAATCGATGAGGCCGCCCAGATTGACGGCGCCGGCCGGCTGCGTGTGCTGTTCACTGTGAATCTGCCGCTGGTTTGGCCGGGCATTGTCACCGCAGTGATCTTTACCTTCGTCTCCGCCTGGAACGAATTCGCTGCCAGCCTGGTCATCATGTCCACGGCGGAAAACCAGCCGCTTTCAGTGGCGCTGACAAAGTTCATTGGGCAGTACTCCACGAGCTGGCAGTACGTCTTCGGGATCTCGATCGTCGCGATTGTTCCGGTAATCATCCTGTTCGCCGTAATTGAGAAGCGGCTCATCGGTGGGCTGACTGCCGGCGCCGTCAAATAGCCGCTGCCCGGATACAAAAAAGTGCCCCCGGCCGGAATCGAACCGACGACCTGCCCTTTAGGAGAGGGCCGCTCTATCCTACTGAGCTACGGAGGCGTCGCCGCCGGCGTCCGGCAGCGATAAACAGCTTACCCGTTTTCGGCCGCTGGTGCCGCGCGGCCTGCGGGGACGCGCTGCTGCGGCTTTGCCTCCGGCGCCGGGGAGGTCTGCTGTTCGGCAGGTTCCTCCAGCCGCTGCAGGTAGATGTTGTAGGCCTGGCGCATTCCGGCCAGGAAGCCGTGGACGGTTTCGAGCTCAGCTTCCGTGTACTGGTCCATGACCTCCGTGGTCAGCGCACCCAGCGGCCCGAAGTAGGCGCCGGCCAGCTCGCGGGCGAGGGGCTCAAAGTGCAGGGTGACTTTGCGGCGGTCCGCTTCGGAGCGTGCGCGGTGAATATGGCCAATCTGCTCAAGCCGGTCAATGACGGCGGTGGTGGCCCCGGTGGAGGTCCCCAATAATGTGCTCAGCTGGCCCGCGGTAAGCGGCACGCCACGCGTTTCAGCCTCCATGACCAGGGTGAGTGCACGCATGTCGGTGGGATTCAGGCCGTGCTTCTGGGCGAAGGCGTCGGCAACCAGCTGCCCGTCGAGTCCCATTCCCCGGACAGACTCTACGATCTGCCGTCGCAGCGCGTTCATCTCCACTCCCACATAGTAGCTTCACGTTGAAGTATCTCTAAATAAGAGATACTTTGTTCCCTAGTTACTTGATCACAATACCTACAACCCTGGAGTCTCCCCCCATGAGCGCGAAGATAGTTAAATCGGCCAAGGCGGCGCTGGTCACGCTGTTCCTTGGCCTGGTAGTGATCGTGGGGCTGTTCGCCATACCCGTCCCCGAGAACGAATCCTCGACCGTGGGGCAGCTCAGTGACAAGTACCAGGTCACCCAGGTGCAGGAACTGCTCAAGGAATTTCCCGATGCCCAGCAGTCCACTGCCCTGATTGTCATTTCCCGGGAAGACGGCTCCGAGCTGAGTGAAGCTGACATTGCCGGCATTGCGGACATCAGTGCGGCGGCGACGGACGCCGGCGTCGAGGCTCCGCCTGCCCAGGCCCCGCCGCTGGTGTCCGAGAACGGCGTCGTAGCCCTCATTCCGGTCACGCTGCAGGCAGCGAGTGACGACGGCGACGCCGTTGGCGAGGAAGTCGCAGCCCTGCGTGAGGCAGTCAGTAATGCAGCACCCGCAGGCACCAAGGCAGAGCTGACCGGCGGCGCTGCATTCACCGCCGACCTTGCCGGGGTGTTCGCCGGCGCGAATTTCACACTTCTTGCAGTTACCGCTTCAGTGGTGGCGCTGCTGCTGATCATTACCTACCGCTCTCCGTGGCTGTGGATTGTCCCCCTGGCGATTGTGGGAACCATCGAACAGCTCTCCCTGCGCATGGTGGACGTGATCGCGCCAATCGTGGGGATCGAGGTTGACCCCTCCGCGGTCGGCATCACAAGTGTCCTGGTGTTCGGTGCCGCAACGAACTACGCGTTGCTCCTGATTGCCCGCTACCGCGAAGAGCTTCGCATCCATGAGAGCGTCTACGCAGCCATGGGCAAGGCGCTGAGCCGCACCCGGGAAGCGATCATCGCCTCCGGAGGCACCGTCATCCTGGCACTGCTGACCCTGCTCTTTACCGACACCATGAGCTACCGCGGGCTGGGCTTCTCTGCCGCACTAGGCATTGTGTTTGCCATCCTCAGCGCACTTTTCCTGCTCCCCGTGGCGCTGGTGCTGCTGGGCCGCAAGCTCTTCTGGCCCTTCGTCCCCAAGGTTGGGGACCCGGCACGCGAAGGTAAGTTCTGGGGCAGGCTGGGCGACGCGACCGCCCGCAAGCCGAAGACGATCGCGGGCATCGCCGTCGTCGTTCTCCTGCTGATGGCCAGTGCCCTCTTCACCGCCAAGATCGGGCTGAGCGAAAACGAGCAGTTCACGGATAAGCCGGAAGCCGTAACTGCTGCAGAGACCCTCGAAGAGGGCTTCGCGGCCGGTTCCACCTTCCCTGTGATCGTGCTGGTGAACTCGGATGAAGCGGAAGCTGCAGTCGAGGAGCTGGGCAGCGTGGACGGCGTGGACAACGCCACCGTCGGCAGCGAGCATGACGGCTTGACCCGGATTGACCTGATCACAACCTTCGAAGCCGGGACCGACGAGGCCAACACCTTCATCCGTGACCTCCGCTCGGACCTCGCCGAAAACCCGGACTACGGCGCCCTGGTAGGCGGCGAGGCGGCAGAGCGGGTTGACCAGCTGGACGCGAACACGCACGACGTGACGCTGGTGGTCTCCCTGGTGATCCTGCTGGTGTTCCTCGTGCTCGTCGCCCTGCTGCGGTCCCTGATTGCACCGGTCTTGCTGGTGGCCTCGGTGCTGCTGACCTTCTTCGCCGCCAGCGGCATCAGCTGGCTGCTCTTCGTCAACGTCCTGGGCTTCCCGGCCCTTGACACGCTGACCCTGCTGTACAGCTTCCTGTTCCTGGTGGCGTTGGGCGTCGACTACAACATCTTCCTGGTCACCCGGGCCAGGGAGAACGCCGCCACTATGGGAACCAGGAAGGGCATGCTGGCCGCGCTCCGGTCCACCGGCGGCGTCATCACCAGCGCCGGCATCCTGTTGGCTGCAGTGTTCGTGGTCCTTGGCGTCCTGCCGCTGGTCACGCTGGCCCAGGTGGGCCTCACCGTGGCAATCGGTGTCCTGTTCGACACCCTAATTGTCCGGACCGTGATCGTGCCGGCCCTAGTCTTTGTCCTCGGCGACAAGTTCTGGTGGCCGAGCCGTCCGGGAACTAAAGACGGCAAGCACGGACGCCACCAGGCTGAGACCGAGGAGGACCCAGCGAGCGACCGTCAGGACGCTGGCCAGGGCAGCGTCTCCTGACGCCAGCTCAGCAGACCCCAGAACGCCGTCAATGACGACGTTTTCCCAGAGATCCGCAATGACAAAGAGGATCGGCGCGGCCCACAATATCCAGCGCAGCGAACGGCGCCGGGTGTTGAGCCCAATGATCAGCAGCCATGCGAATCCGAAAATCAGGGGAAAAAGGGTACCTGCCGTCTTGTGGACGTAGCTGAGCTGGCCCAGCGCATCGGCATCCATTGCCGAGCGCAGGGCGGCCAGGTACTGCATGCTGTACCCGCCGATCAGCGAGTCCGGCATGGCCAGTCCGCCCGAAAGCTGGGTCATCTGGTTCAGGACAAGCAAGTGGTAGTACCAAAACATGAACAGTGCGGTGGCCGCCGCGGCAATCACGACCAAATTGGCGTTGGTCTTGGCCTGCTGCGGCGTCCGCTGCGTTGTTGGATTGGCGGGGACCTGCTGCCCTGCCGGGAGCTGTGCCCTGCCGCCGTGCTTGGCGGCGCGCTGTGCGGGAGTTTTAGCCATGCCTCCAGTATGGCGGAGGGCGCCGCCGGCATCCGCGGAGGACGGCGGGGGAGGAACGGTTTAGGCTAAGGCGCATGAGCGCGAATGCCACTGCAGAAGATTTGGCCCTAGCCGGGTCCCTGGTCCGGGAGGCCGGCGCCCTGGCCCTGGCCATGCGCAGCGAAGGGCTGACGGGCAAACAAAAAACCTCTGTCTCCGACGTCGTGACCGCAGCGGACCACGCGGCGGAAAAGCTGGTCCTTGAAACCCTCCGCAGGCTTCGCCCCGAGGACGGGATCCTGGGTGAAGAAGGCGCCAGTCACGAGGGAACCTCCGGCCGCACCTGGGTGATCGACCCGGTGGACGGCACGTACAACTTCCTCTCCGGTTCCACCTACTGGTGCTCCGCCCTGGCGCTGCGCACCGAGCCGTCCCCGGAAACGGTCGGCCAGGACCCCGCGGTGCTGCTTGGTGCCGTCTTCCAGCCGCAGGAGGACCAGCTGTGGCTCGGCGGCCCCGGACATCCAGCCACGCTGAACGGCGAGGCACTGGCGCCGCTGGAAGACGCTGCCCTGGACCGGCTGAGCGCCGGCACGTACCTGCACCCCACCTGGCTGCGGCGCGATGACGTTGCCGGACCCTGGACCAGGGCGGCCGCCGGCACGGCAACCCTGCGGATGCTGGGGAGCGGTTCCTGTGACCTTGGCTCGGTTGCCTCCGGCCGGCTGGGTGCCTGGTTCCAGCACAGCTGCCCGGAGTGGGACTGGCTGCCGGGCAAAGCAATCGTTGAAGCGGCCGGAGGAACGACGGCGGTCCTGGAAGTCAACGGATTCCGCTGGCACATTGCCGGTCCCGCGGCGGCGGTGAAGGAGATCCAGCACCGGCTCTCAACGAGCTAGCGGGCCCGGGCGTCCGGGACGGAAACGGCGTCCGGGCAAATGTCGGGGCCAGCACCTAGACTTAAAACCACCATGGACTATCTCTTTGATCCGTACTTTTCCACGCCCGCCAAGACCAAGGCCTCCGCTGACGCGGATGCTGCCACGGCCGCGGAAGACTCCGCGCGGAAGCCGGGCGCGGACACCCCAGCGGCTGCCGGGCAGCACCGCGGCGGTTCCGGGCGCGTGGATGAAGCCCGCGCGGCGGACCTGCTGCGCGGATTGAACCCGCAGCAGGAAGAGGCAGTCAAGCACGCCGGATCCCCGCTGCTGATCGTCGCCGGCGCCGGCTCGGGCAAGACCCGCGTGCTTAGCCACCGGATTGCGTACCTGCTGGCCACGGGCCGCTCCAACCCCGGGCAGATCCTGGCCATCACCTTTACCAACAAGGCAGCTGCGGAGATGCGGGAACGCATCGAGTCCCTCGTAGGCGGGGTAGCCAAGACCATGTGGATCTCCACCTTCCACTCCTCCTGCGTGCGGATCCTGCGCCGGGAAGCCAAGGCGGTGGGGATGAATTCGAACTTCTCCATCTATGACTCAGCGGACACCCTGCGCCTGATCACGCTGGTGGCCAAGGGGTTGGACCTTGATCCCAAGCGGTTTGCACCCAAGGCCATTGCCAACAAGATTTCAGGCCTGAAGAACGAACTCATCGACGATGAGTCCTACGCCTCCAGTGCCAACTATTCGGATCCGTTCGAGCAGGCCGTGGCCCAGGTCTACACCGGGTACACCCAGCGGATGCGCCAGGCCAACGCCCTGGACTTCGATGACCTCATTGCCCAGACGGTCTTCATGTTCCGCGCCTTCCCGGGTGTGGCCGAATATTACCGGCGCCGGTTCCGGCACATCCTCGTGGACGAGTACCAGGACACCAACCACGCCCAGTACGCCCTGGTCCGCGAGCTCGTGGGCGTCGAAGGCGAAGGCCACCTGGATATTCCGCCCGCCGAACTGACAGTGGTGGGCGACTCCGACCAGTCCATCTATGCCTTCCGCGGCGCGGACGTCCGCAACATCGTGGACTTCGAGAAGGACTATCCGTCCGCGCGCACCATCCTGCTGGAACAGAACTACCGGTCCACGCAGACCATCCTCTCCGCAGCCAATGCGGTGATTTCACGCAACCCCAACCGGCCGGAGAAAAAACTCTGGACGGCGGAGGGCGACGGCGCGAAGATCGTCGGCTACGTCGGGGAGAACGAACACGAGGAAGCACGCTTCATCGCCGAGGAAATCGACCGGCTGCAGGACGAAGAGGACCTGCGGCCCGGCGACGTCGCCATCTTCTACCGCACCAACGCCCAGTCCCGCTCGCTCGAGGACGTGCTGGTGCGCGTGGGCCTGCCGTACAAGGTGGTTGGCGGCACCCGGTTCTACGAGCGCAAGGAAATCAAGGATGCCCTGGCGTACCTGCGCGTGCTGGTGAACCAGGACGACGTCGTGAACCTGCGGCGGATCCTGAACGAACCCAAGCGGGGCATCGGCGACCGGGCCGAGTACTCCGTGGCGGCGCTCGCGGAACGCGAGCGGATGAGCTTCATGGCTGCGCTGCGCCGGGCCGAAGACGCCCCCGGCCTGGCCACCCGCTCACTGAACGCGGTCAACGGATTCGTGAAACTCATCGATGACCTGGCCGAAGTGGCCTCCGGCTCCGGTGCCTCAGCGGCCCTGGAAGCGGTGCTGGAACAGACCGGCTACCTGGCGCAGCTGCGCTCCAGCACCGACCCGCAGGACGAATCCCGGGTGGAGAACCTGGCCGAACTGGTGGCCGTCGTCCGTGAATTCGAGCGCGACAATCCGGAAGGAACCCTGGAACAGTTCTTGGAGCAGGTCTCCCTGGTGGCGGACGCGGACCAGATTCCGGACGCACCGGAGGGCTCCGCCGAAGAAGTGGCCGCCGCCGTCGAGGAATCCCGCCGCCAGGGCGTGGTGACCCTCATGACCCTGCACACCGCCAAGGGCCTCGAATTCCCGGTCGTGTTCCTGACCGGCATGGAACAGGGGATCTTCCCGCACCAGCGTTCGGCTACGGACCCGGCTGAACTGGCAGAGGAACGCCGCCTGGCCTACGTTGGCCTGACCCGCGCCCGCCAGCGGCTCTACCTCACCCGCTCCGAGGTTCGCAGCATGTGGGGCCAGAGCCAGTACAACCCCGCCAGCCAGTTCGTGGGGGAGGTGCCCTCGGAACTTATCGAATGGAAGCGCGAGGGCATGGACCGGCCTGCCTGGGGCGGGGGCGGAAGCATCACCTCCAGCCGTTACAGCGGCTCGCACTGGGGTGCGGGGTCAGCCTCCTCCACCGGCGGAAGCATCGCCGCTGCCCCCGTCTCCAAGGCCATGGGCCGCGTCCAGCCGCAGAAGGAAGTCATTTCGGTTGCTGTGGGGGACAAGGTCAACCACACGTCCTTCGGCCACGGCCAGGTGCTGGCCGTGGAAGGTTCCGGGGACAAGACCGTGGCGAAGGTGAAGTTCGACGTCGGTGAGAAGCGGCTGCTGCTGCGTTACGCGCCGCTGACCAAGGAGTCATAACACAGCCTCAGCCCCATAGCGGAAAGGCCGGTTCTTCTACAAGCCGTCGAACTGTGCCCTTTGTCACTAAAGCGGTAGTCTGTGGTGGGCCCCCGGCGCCAAGGGACTAAAGTGCCATTGGGGCAGCCCGGCTCGATGCATCTGCTTCTTGATCAGCTGATCAATATGTAAACCTACTTCGACGTAGAAGGACACTAGCCCGTGGACCTGTTTGAATATCAGGCGCGCGATCTGTTTGAGGCGCACGGAGTACCCGTGCTCGCCGGAATCGTGGCGCACACTCCTGAAGAAGCCAAAGCCGCAGCCGAAAAGATTGGCGGCGTCGTCGTCGTGAAGGCCCAGGTAAAGGTTGGCGGCCGCGGCAAGGCCGGCGGCGTCAAGGTGGCTAAGACCGCTGATGAGGCTTTCGAGCACGCCAGCAACATCCTCGGGATGGACATCAAGGGCCACACGGTCAAGAAGGTCATGATCGCCCAGGGTGCGGACATCGCCGAAGAGTTCTACTTCTCGGTCCTGCTGGACCGCGCCAACCGCAACTACCTGGCCATGTGCTCGGTTGAAGGCGGCATGGAAATCGAGCAGCTCGCCGTGGAGCGCCCCGACGCCCTCGCCCGCGTCGCCGTCGATCCGGCAGTCGGCATCGATCAGGCCAAGGCCGAAGAAATCGTTGACGCAGCCGGCTTCGCTCCGGAACTGCGCGAAGGCGTCGTGAACGCCATCCTGAAGCTCTGGGACGTCTTCACCAAGGAAGACGCCACCCTCGTGGAGGTCAACCCGCTGGTCAAGACCGGCGCAGGGGACATCGTTGCCCTGGACGGCAAGGTCTCCCTCGACGAGAACGCTGACTTCCGCCAGCCCGGCCACGCCGAGCTGGAAGACAAGGACGCAGCGGACCCGCTGGAAGCCAAGGCCAAGGCCAATGACCTCAACTACGTCAAGCTCGACGGCCAAGTTGGAATCATCGGCAACGGTGCCGGTCTGGTCATGTCCACGCTCGACGTCGTTGCCTACGCAGGCGAAAAGCACGGCAACGTGAAGCCCGCCAACTTCCTGGACATCGGCGGCGGAGCCTCCGCATCCGTCATGGCCGCAGGCCTGGACGTCATCCTCAACGATGAGCAGGTCAAGTCCGTCTTCGTGAACGTCTTCGGTGGAATCACCGCCTGTGACGCCGTTGCCAACGGCATCGTCAAGGCCCTGGAGATCCTCGGCGACGAGGCCAACAAGCCGCTGGTCGTCCGTCTGGACGGCAACAACGTGGAGGAAGGCCGCCGCATCCTGGCCGAGGCCAACCACCCGCTGGTTACCCTCGCAACCACCATGGACAACGGCGCCGACAAGGCTGCCGAGCTCGCCAACGCAGCTCGCTGACCGAGCCGATCCCCAGAAAGAGAATTCACACATGTCTATCTTCTTGAACAAGGACTCCAAGGTCATCGTTCAGGGCATCACCGGCGGCGAAGGCACCAAGCACACCGCCCTGATGCTCAAGGCCGGGACCCAGGTTGTTGGCGGCGTCAACGCCCGCAAGGCCGGCACCACCGTGACTCACGGCGATGTTGAGCTTCCCGTTTTCGGCACCGTGGCCGAGGCCATGGAAAAGACCGAGGCTGACGTCTCGATCGTCTTCGTTCCGCCGGCCTTCACCAAGGACGCCGTGATGGAAGCAATCGACGCCGGCATCGGCCTCGTTGTGGTCATCACCGAAGGTGTTCCGGTCCAGGATTCCGCCGAGTTCTGGGCCCACGCCCAGTCCAAGGTGGACGCCGACGGCAACCAGGTCACCCGCATCATCGGCCCGAACTGCCCCGGCATCATCACCCCGGGCGAAGCACTGGTTGGCATCACCCCGAACAACATCACGGGCAAGGGCCCGATCGGCCTCGTTTCGAAGTCCGGCACCCTGACCTACCAGATGATGTACGAACTGCGCGATCTCGGATTCTCCACCGCCATCGGCATTGGCGGCGACCCGGTCATCGGCACCACCCACATCGACGCCCTCGCAGCCTTCGAAGCTGATCCCGAGACCAAGGCGATCGTGATGATCGGTGAAATCGGCGGCGACGCCGAAGAGCGCGCAGCGGACTTCATCAAGGCCAACGTCACAAAGCCGGTTGTCGGCTACGTGGCAGGCTTCACCGCTCCCGAAGGCAAGACCATGGGCCACGCCGGCGCCATCGTCTCCGGTTCCGCGGGGACCGCACAGGCCAAGAAGGAAGCACTCGAAGCAGCAGGCGTGAAGGTCGGCAAGACGCCGTCCGAGACCGCCGAGCTGCTGCGCGAAGTTTACGCTTCGCTCTAGCTCCACCAGCGCATACCCCCGTTCCCGGTTTTCCGGTGCACGGGGGTTTTGTGCGTCCACCTCCAGGAAGACATAACAACTACATGAGTTCCAAGCCAGCTTCCCCGACCATTCCGGGCGATCACCGGCGTGCACTGCGCCGCGCCACCTGGATCGCCACCCTGGGCGGCTTCCTCTTCGGGTACGACACCGGCGTGATCAACGGGGCGCTGCCCTACATGCAGGATGACCTGGGGCTGACCCCCTTCGCCGAAGGCCTCATCACCTCCAGCCTGCTCTTCGGTGCTGCCTTCGGTGCCGTCGGCGCCGGACAGCTCGCCGACCGGCTGGGCCGGCGCCGGCTGCTGCTGATCCTCGCCGTCGTGTTCATGCTCGGTGCCGCCGGCACCGCCGCAGCTCCCGGGGTAGGTTTCATGGTGCTGGCCCGCGTGGTCCTGGGCCTCGCCGTGGGCGGTGCCTCCGCCGTCGTGCCCATGTTCCTGGCCGAGCTGGCTCCAGCGGCGCGCCGCGGACAGCTGGTAACCAGGGACCAGCTGATGATCGTCAGCGGTCAGCTTGCCGCCTTCGTCTGCAATGCCGTCATCGGCAATCTCTGGGGCGAGGAAGGGCACGTCTGGCGCTGGATGCTCCTGGTCGCCACGCTCCCGGCCATCGCGCTGTGGATCGGCATGCACTTCGTGCCGGAAAGCCCGCGCTGGCTGGGGTCGAAGGGCCGCTACGCGCAGATGCTCACCGCCCTGCAGCAAATCCGCAGCGCCGAGGATGCCCAGGCGGAGTACGAAGAGATTAAGGGGCTGGCCGGCTCTGCAAGGACCGGCCGGCTGAAGGACTTCGCCGAGCCGTGGCTGCTGCGCGTTCTGCTGATCGGCATGGGCCTGTCGATCGTCCAGCAGATCACCGGCGTGAACGCGATCATCTATTACGGCACCCAGATCCTTGCCGACGCCGGATTCGGGACGGAAGCCGCGCTGACCGCCAACATCGCCAACGGCGTCGTCTCCGTCGCAGCGGCGCTGCTCGGCATCTGGCTGCTGGGCAGGGTGGCCCGCCGGCCCATGCTGATCACCGGGCTGCTCGGAACCACCATCACGCTGGCACTCATCGGCACCGCCTCGATCCTGATGCCCGAAGGCACCGCCCGCGGCTTCACTGTCCTGTCTCTGACCGTCCTGTTCCTTGCCTTCCAGCAGGGTGCGGTGTCTCCGGTGACGTGGCTAATGCTGGCCGAGATCTTCCCGCTGCGGGTGCGGGGCCTTGGCATCGGCCTGTCCGTGTTCGTGCAGTGGATGGCCAACTTCGCCGTCGGGTTCTCCTTCCCCATGCTGATGGCCGCGCTGGGAATCTCCAACACGTTCTTCATCTTTGTGGGCTTGGGGATCTGCGCCGTGCTGTTCGTCCGCCGGTTCATGCCGGAGACCCGGGGCCTGTCCCTGGAAGAACTCGAACTGAAGCTGGGCACCAAGTAGCCCGGGAGTCCATTGGGTTGCCGGTCGGATTGGACAGCCCGGCGGTGGCTGGAGCGGGTCCGTCCTCCCGCTCCAGCCACGGCCTGCAACGCTACGCCGGTCTCAGCGGCGGCATACGTTCGTCGCCGCCGGCTGGGGGACCGGCGGCGGGGGCAGCAGGCGGCAGGGGGTGCCGGTTCTGCTGCCAGCACGATCCCGGCGGCTACGACGCACGAGGAGCGTGGATCTGGCCTTCTCAGCTGCGGCCGCTATGCCGGTGAGAAGAAATCTATCGGGGGCGGGGAACTAGGCCGCACGTACGCAGCGGGGAATGCGGTTCCAGTTGCGGCGGCACAAGGTGCGCGGCATCCGCTCACGCGGAGCCAGCCGGACCGGCAATCCTTTGCAGTGCCTCAGCATGTTCCACCTGTCCTTTGGCTTCTCGCGACGTTGTCCGTCAGTTTCCTGTTCTGCCCCGTCAACACGCTAAACCGGATCCCACGAACTGGACATGGGGAGAACTACCCATGCACCCGGCTTTCCCTTCCGGAGCTAGGCTGGTATGGAACCTCAGCCCGTAAACAGGAAGGCAGCCATGCGCGCCACCATCATTCACGGCCCCGGCGACATCCGAGTCGAGGACCGCGAGTACCCTGCGGTCCTCCGCAGCTCAGACGCGGTAGTGCGGGTCGGCGCCGCGTGTGTCTGCGGATCGGATCTCTGGCCGTACCGCGGCATCCGGGAGACCCCCGAGCCCCGTGCCATCGGCCACGAGTTTGTAGGCGTAGTTGAAAGCGTGGGCAGCGATGTCACCTCGCTGGCACCCGGCGACTTCGTCGTTGCCCCCTTTACGGGCAACTGCGGCAAGTGCGCGCCCTGCCGTTCCGGCGTGACGGTCGCCTGTGAGGAACTGGTGGGATGGGGCAGCAAGGACACCCACGGCGATTTTGTCCAGGGCGCCCAGGGCGAGGCGGTCCGGGTCCCCAACGCCGAGGCGACCCTGGTGAAGGTTCCCGGCGTGTCGAATCCCGACGACTCCCTGCTCGCGGACCTGCTGACCCTCTCCGACGTGATGGGCACCGGACACCACGCCGCGGTCAGCGCGGGCGTCGCCCCGGGATCGACCGTGGTGGTGGTGGGTGACGGCGCCGTCGGGCTGTGTGCCGTGCTGGCTGCCTCGCGCCTCGGTGCCGGTCGAATCATCGCCATGTCCCGCCATGAGGACAGGGCAGCGCTTGCCCGCGGATTCGGAGCCACCGACGTCGTGGCTGAACGCGGCAAGGAAGGGGCGGCGCGGGTGCGCGAGCTCCTCGGGGGAGTGCCGGCGGACGCCGTGCTGGAATGCGTCGGAACGGCGGAATCGATGGACCAGGCCCTGCGCTGCACCCGTCCGGGCGGACGGGTTGGGTTTGTTGGTGTCCCCGCCGGCGGTGCGGAACTGCCCATCGGGGTGCTGTTTGCCAAGAACATCACTGTGGGCGGCGGCATGGCGCCGGTGCGCACGTACCTTCCCGAGCTGCTGGAAGACGTCCTGGCCGGCAGGATCCACCCCGGAAAGGTCTTCGATTCAGTGCTTCCCCTGGAGGATGCACCCCGGGCTTACGCTGCCATGGACCAGCGGCAGTCGGTAAAGGTGATGCTCAAGCCCTAGCAGGACCGGCAGCATGCTGTGATTCCTTACACATCTGCAATTTTGCAGTTGTGAAAAAATGTTACTGATGACAAAGTAGTTCGGTGAGTCAACTACTTTCCCTCCGCGATCGAAAGCGCGCCGAAACCTGGGCAGCGCTGCATGCGGCTGCGGCAACACGCGCCCTGGGCGAGGGGCTGGAAGGCGTCAACGTCGAAGTAGTCGCTGAGGAGGCAGGCGTTTCCGCCCGGACCTTCTTCAACTACTTCCCGTGCAAGGAAGACGCCGTCCTGGGGCTCCAGGAACCCTCCATAGAGCCTGAGATGCTGTCGGCGTTCAACATTGAAGGGGACCTCCTCGCGGAAGTCAGCCGCCTGATGCTCGCCGTCGCCCGCACCATTCAGGGCGGGGACGACTCAGCCGAGCTCCGCGGACGGATCTATGAGGCCTATCCCCACCTGCGCCACCGGCGCTACCAGTACATCCTCAAGGTCGAGCAGCTTGTCCTTGAGACGGTTCGCGGTCAGCTCGCCGAGTCCCGGCGCTGGCGCGAACAGCCGGCCGGCTCGGCCTGGCAGGGGCACGACGTCGACGACGTCGCCTTCACCATCGTCCTCACCGCCAGCACCCGCATGCGCCACGTGATGCAGAAAACCTGGTCCAACCCGACCGCCACCGCCCAGTTCAAGGCCCTCGATCAGGGCCTTGACCTTCTCCGAGACGTCTTCAAGGAACTCCTATGACGAATTCAGCTGCCGCCGCAGCGCCCGCAAGCCACGGGAAAAAACCCAGCCTCGTGCTTGTCTTCACCGCCCTGGTCCTGGCCATGCTCCTGTCGGCGCTGAACCAGACCATCCTTGGCACCGCCCTTCCCACCATCGTGGGTGAGCTCAACGGCGCCAACCTCATGCTTTGGGTCATCACCGCCTTCATCCTTGCCTCCACGGTGATGATGCCCATCTACGGCAAACTGGGCGACCTGATTGGGCGGAAGTACCTGCTGGTCGCTGCGATCGTCATCTTCCTGGCCGGTTCCGTGGTTGGTGCCCTGGCACCGGACATGGCCTGGCTGATTATCGCAAGGGTAATCCAGGGCATCGGCGCTGGTGGACTGATGATCCTGTCCCAGGCCATCATCGCCGACGTCGTGCCGGCACGTGAGCGCGGCAAGTACATGGGCTGGATGGGCGGCGTGTTCGCCTTCTCCTCGGTGGTGGGGCCGCTGATCGGCGGCTGGCTCACTGAGGGGCCGGGCTGGCGCTGGACGTTCTGGTTCAACATTCCCGTGGGCGTGCTGGCACTGCTTGGCGCCCTGTTCTTCCTGAAGCCCCGTGCGGTCACTTCCCGGCCCAGGATCGACCTGTGGGGGATGGTCTTCATTGCCCTGGCCACCACCGGGCTGGTGCTGGTCAGCAGCTGGGGCGGCAGCACCTACGCGTGGAGCGACCCGGTGATCCTGGGCCTGATTGGCGGCACGATCCTCGCCGCCGTCGTTTTTGTCATGGTTGAACGCCGGACGGCTGAGCCCATCATCCCCATGGAGCTCTTCCGTGACCGCAACTTCAACCTGGCCACAGCCTCCGGCCTGCTCACGTCCGTGGCCATGTTCGGTGCGATCGGATACCTGCCGACCTACCTCCAGATGGCCACCGGTGCCAGTGCCACCGAGGCCGGCATGCTGATGATCCCCATGATGGGTGCCCTGCTGTTCAGCTCGGTACTGTCCGGATCGCTGGTTTCCAAGACCGGACGCTACAAGTGGATGCCCATCGCCGGCTCGGCGATCATGATCCTGGCGCTGGTGCTGATGGGTTCCATCGCGGCCGACTCCCCGGTCTGGCAGCTGTGCGTCTACATCGGCGTCCTGGGCCTGGGCCTGGGGCTGAACATGCAGATCCTGGTCCTGGTGGTGCAGAACTCCTTCCCGATGCGGCAGGTTGGAACCGCCACCGCGGCGAACAACTACTTCCGCCAGATCGGCGCCACGCTGGGCTCCGCCGTCGTCGGCAGCCTGTTCGCACACCGGCTTTCGGACCTGCTGGCGGAGCGGCTCCCGGCCAGCGCAGCCTCGGCGACCGGCGGCGGCAACTCGCTGACCCCAAAGCTTGTCCACGAGCTTCCGGAAGCAATCCAGGACATCATTATCCGGTCCTACAACGAGGCGCTCATCCCGTTGTTCCTGTTCATGGTTCCCATGGCCGTGGTGGCGACGATCCTGTGCCTGTTCATCAAGGAGAAGCCGCTGGCCACCCGCCTTGAACCTGAGGTCATGCCTGAAGCAATTGGGGAAGGCAACGTGCTGATCAGTGCCGATGACGCGGGCAACGGTCCAAGCACCACCGAGCTGCGGCAGGTCAGCGCACCGACGTCCCGCTGACCCCCCCCGAACATCGAGATGACAGAAACTGCCCGTATGAACGCTCATACGGGCAGTTTCTGTCATCTCGATGGGGTGCGGGCTAAGCCACCGTGGTTCCGAAGATCATCCCCAGAACGTAGGTCACGGCGGCGGCCCCGAGGCCGATGCCCAGCTGGCGCAGGCCGCGCTTGAGCGGGGAAGCTCCGGAGAGCAGGCCCACGACGCTGCCGGTCAGCACCAGCGCGATTCCCACCAGGGTGCAGGAAAGCACGACGGCGGCGAGTCCGCCCATTCCAAACAGGTAGGGAATAACGGGGATGACGGCGCCGGAGGCGAAGAAGCAGAAGCTCGAAACGGCGGCGCCGAGGCCGGTGCCGACCGTCTCATGCTCATCGGTGCCGGCTGCCTCCATCTTTTCCGGCTGCAGGGACAAGGACGGGTCGCAGTCGCACGTGTACAGCCCCATACGCTCCGCCGCCCGGTGTTCGGCGGCTTCCCGGGACATGCCGCGGGCCCGGTAAACCAGGACCAGCTCATTGGCATCGATGTCCAGGGACTTGGCGGCAGACAGCGTCACCTGGGTGGGCTTGGAGGCCTCCAGCAGCTCCCGCTGGGACCGGACGGAAACATACTCGCCGGCGCCCATGGACAAGGCTCCGGAAAGCAGGCCGGCAATACCGCTGAAGAGCACGAAGGTACTGGAAACGCCGGTCGCGCCAATGCCCATGACCAGGGCCAAGTTGGAGACCAGCCCGTCATTGGCGCCAAACACTGCTGCCCGGAAGTTGCCGGAGAGCCGGGTGCGGCCGCGGGTTGCCAGGCCGCGCACCACCTCTTCATGGATCTGCTCATCGGCGGCCATGGCGCTGGTGGCGTTGGGATCATCGCTGTAGGGGGAGCGTCCTTCCGCGCGCTGCGCGAGGGCCAGCACGAACACTGACCCGAACCGGCGCGCCAGCAGACCAAGCATGCGGTTCCGCAGGGACGGGCGCATGGGCTTGTCTGCTTCCGGGCCGAGCAGCTGGCGCCAATGCTCCTCATGCCGGCCTTCTGCCTCGGCCAGGGCCAGCAGGATGTCCCGCTCTTCTCCCTCACGGCGTTCGGCGAGATAGCGGTAGGTGGCTGCCTCGGCCTGCTCGTCGGCAAGGTACTGCCTCCAGCGGCGGCGGTCGGCCGGGCTCGGCTTGGGGTGCTCAGGGGGCGGCTGCCCCTGGGTTGGTGGGTTTTTCACACGCGCTCCTGGTCATGGCCGGAGCAAACAGGGAGGGCTCCGGCCAGCTTCTACGTCTGGCCGAAGGTCTCGCTCGCCCCGGTGGCGTGCACCGCGGGTGGACTGCCGGGCTGCATGCGCAGCCAGTATGTCGACAGGCCTCGGTTCGAATTCCAATTTCGATGCGGCCGGAGCCGAAACTAAGATTGGAGGTGTACCGGAGCTACTCCCCTTCAGCCTTCAAGTGTAGCCCAGGCCAGCAGCGATTCCGCTTCGGAGGGGAACCCAAATGCGGCTGGTCCCCGTTCCATCCGGGTGCATTGCTCCCGTCCAGCAAGGGATAGAGTTCAAACCGTGAGTAGAGCTTCCAAGGGATTTCCTGACATCCACCGGCCGTGGACACGCCACTATGCCGAAGGCGTGCCGCAGGACCTCAAGCTGCCCAAGGGGTCGCTGGTGGACATGGTGGAAGAATCCGTCAGCAGGTACGGATCCAAGCCCGCCCTGCAGTTCTTTGGCGCCACCACCAGCTACCGCAACATGGGGGAGCAGATCAGGCGCGCCGCAGCGGGCCTGAAGCGCCTCGGCGTAGGGCCCGGAGACCGTGTTGCCCTGGTCCTGCCCAACGCGCCGCAGCACGTGGTTGCCTTCTACGCCGTCCTGCGCCTGGGCGCGGTGGTAGTGGAGCACAATCCGCTCTACACCGACCGCGAACTGCGCCACCAGTTCGAGGACCACGGAGCAACCGTGGCCATCGTCTGGGACAAGGTGGCGGACAGGATCCAGTCCCTGCCCGCAGACATTCCGGTCCGGACCATCGTGTCCGTCGACCTGATCAGCGCCATGCCGCGCACCACCCGGCTGCTCCTGAAGCTTCCCCTTCCCGCTGCCCGCCGCAGCCGCAGCGCCCTGGCCCCGGACAAGAAGCCCCGCAGTGCCGGCCGGCGGGTCCTTGAATGGAAGGAACTGCTGGATAACCGGCCGCTGCCGCGCCGCTTTCCGCACCCCACGGCGGAGGACCTCGCCGCCATCCAGTACACGTCCGGAACCACGGCAGCGCCCAAGGGCGCAATGCTCAGCCACGCCAACCTCATGGCCAACGCCGCGCAGGGCCGGGCCTGGATTCCCGGGATCCGGATGGGCAAGGAAACCGTCTACGGCGTGCTGCCCATGTTCCATGCCTACGGCCTGACCCTAAGCCTCACCTTCGCGATGAGCATTGGTGCCAAGCTGGTCCTGTTCCCGAAGTTCGACGTGGACCTGGTCCTGAAGGCGGCGAAGAAGACTCCGCCCACCTTCCTCCCGGCTGTGCCGCCAATCTACGACCGCATTGTTGCCGGTGCGCAGGAGCAGGGCCTATCCCTCAAGGGCGTCCGCTTTGCAATTTCCGGCGCCATGAACCTCCCCGCCGCGACGGTGGACGCCTGGGAAAAGGCCACCGGAGGCTACCTGATCGAAGGATACGGCCTGACGGAAACCTCGCCGGTGGCACTGGGCAACCCCATGGGGCCAACCCGCAAGGCCGGCACCGTGGGTGTTCCCTTCCCGCTGACGGACATCAAGGTGGTGGACCCGGAAGATCCCACCAGGGAACGCCACCGCGGCGAAGCCGGCGAGCTGCTGATCCGCGGACCGCAGGTCTTCCAGGGCTACTGGAACAAGCCGGCCGAAACGCGGGCAGCACTGCTCGACGGCGGTTGGTTCCGTACCGGAGACATCGTCTCGGTGGACGACGACGACTTCGTGACCATCCGGGACCGGATCAAGGAACTGATCATTACCGGAGGGTTCAACGTCTCACCTTCCGAGGTTGAGGAAGCGCTGAAACGCCACCCTGCGGTTGCCGAGGCCGCCGTCGTGGGCCTGACCCGCACCGGAGGCGGAGAAGACGTGGTAGCCGCCGTCGTCGCCCGTCCGGACATGGAATTCGACGCTGATGAACTGCGTTCCTTTGTGCGGGCGGAACTGGCGGCCTACAAGGTGCCCCGCCGCATCGTGCAGATCCCGGACCTGCCCAGGTCCCTGATCGGCAAGGTGCTCCGGCGCCACGTCAAAGAGTCTCTGCAGCACAAGGGAACCGGCCACGAGGCCGGACCCACAACCTAGACAGGGGAAATCCATGGACAGCCAGCCCGGCTCAAGTCCGAACGAGTCCGAGCCGAAGCGGCTGGCCGGATACTGGAACGACGGCCTCGGCCATGCAGCTGTGCGCTCAGCCCAGCTGCTTCTGGTCCTGCTGCTGGTCGGAGTGGCCGTTTACGGCCTGACGCGGGTGACCCTGGTGGTCATCCCGCTGCTGCTTGCCCTGATCCTGGCCGCTGCAATAGCGCCCTTCGTCAATTGGCTGCGCCGCCGGGGCTGGCCGGGGGCGCTGGCCACCGGCACATCCTTCCTGCTGCTGCTGGCCGTGTTCGGCGGGCTTATCACGGGAATCGTCTTTGCGGTGCGCAGCGAGTGGTCCTCGCTCGTGGACCAGGCAGCTGCCGGGTTCGACGAGCTGTACTCGATGGTCCAGGACAGTCCCCTGGCCCTCGACGACTCGGCCATCTCCGATGCCCGGGACGCCGTCCTGGACTTCGCGACCTCCTCCACCGCGGGAAGCGGCGCGATCGCCGGGCTCTCCGCAGCAGGGTCCTTCGCCACGGGGTTCGTCCTGATGGCCGTGGTGCTGTTCTTCTTCCTCAAGGACGGGGACAAGATCTGGGCGTTCATCCTGCGCTGGTTCCGCGGGGAGCGGCGGGAGAAGGCAGCCCTTGCCGGAGTCCGCAGCATGGAGGTGCTGGGCGGTTATGTCCGCGGCACAGCGATCGTTGCCGCCGTGGATGCCATCTGCATCGGTGCCGCACTGTTCATTCTCGGCGTGCCGCTGGCGCTGCCGCTGTCCGTGATCGTCTTCGTTGGATCCTTCATCCCGCTGGTCGGTGCGACGGCGGCCGGTACCCTCGCTGCGCTGATCGCCCTCGTGGCAAACGGGCCGGTCGTGGCCCTGATCGTCGTCATCGTGATCATCGCCGTGAACCAGCTCGAGGGAAACTTCCTGCAGCCGGTGGTCATGGGGCGGACCTTGAGCATCCACGCTCTGGTCATCCTGCTGGCGCTGACCGCCGGCACGATCCTCGCCGGAATCATTGGCGCGATCCTCTCGGTTCCGCTGGCCGCCGTTGGCTGGGCAGTAATCAAGGTCTGGATCGGCGAAGACACGGGCGATCCCCACGAAGTGGCAGAGGTTGCTTCCCCGGCGCAGGATGCGGATTCAGCAGACCACCCGGCGGAGAGTTGAAGCACCGGGGCCGGACGGGCAGGGGATGAACCGTCCGGACCCGGTGCGGTACTGGGGGCCGGTTTATCCGGCGTTGTAGGTCACGAAACTATTGTTTACCCACGCTAGTGGTCGCCTGAGGCGCGGGTCAATTAGGGTGAAACGTAAAGCACGCCAACTCCGCGGCGCAGGCAACGCCTTCCGGATCTCCCGGCGGGACCGGATGGCAGGAACTGATACGGGAACGAAAGGACGGCTGCCCGGATGAAGGCTCTCTCGGTCGAACCAAGCAACGCGCCGATTGCCATCGGTTCCCGGATCCGCGCCGCACGGCAGGCACGCCACCTGACCATTGAACAGGTAGCTGACTCCACCGGACTTACCAAGGGGTTCCTCAGCCGGGTTGAACGGGACCTCACCTCGCCGTCAGTGGCTTCGCTGGTTACGCTCTGCCAGGTGCTTTCAATCTCCATCGGGGACCTGTTCCTGCCGCCGCAGACCACGCTGGTCCGCTGGCCCGAGGCGCCGGGCGTCAACCTGGGCGGCAACGGCATCAACGAGCGTCTGGTCACTCCGCGTACTGAACGCCGCGTGCAGGTCATCCGCTCCGAGATTGTTCCCGGCGGCACCGGCGAGGCCGACCTGTACTCTGTGGACTGTGACGTGGAGGTACTGCATGTCGCCGCCGGGCGGCTGGAACTGATCTTCACCGCTGAGACCATGAACCTCACGGCCGGGGACACCGTGACATTCCCCGGCAAGGAGCCGCACTCCTGGCGCAACCCGGATCCCGATGCCTCCGCCGTCGTGATCTGGACGCTGGTCAGCCCCGGCTCCGCCTAGGTCCCTTCCCAACCGGGCGGCGCGTCGCGCAGAGTGGGCGCATGCATCCGGACCGCGAACTGACCGAACGCCGCCTTGCCCGTTTCCTTGCCCAGCGGTTGCCGCCGCATCTGTGGACCGCGCCGGAGCCGCTTCAGGCCGCGGCCTGGGATGCCCCGGCAGAACCGGTGTCCTTCGCCGATGCCGCAGGGCAGGACTACCGGCCCGTAACCCCCGGCACCCGCTGGGGCAGGCCGTGGGGAAGCACCTGGTTCCGCCTCACCGGGACGGTTCCGGCGGCAGCGCCCGGCTTCCTTCCGGAGGCACTGATCGATTTGGGGTTCAGCACCGACATGCCCGGCTTTCAGGCCGAGGGGCTGGTCTACAACGCCGAAGGGGACGTGCTCAAGGCGCTCGAATCGACCAGCATGACGGTCCCGCTGGAACAGGAGTCCGGCAGCAGCATCCTGCTCTGGGTGGAGGCGGCGGCCACCCCGAACGTGATTGGAGACTTCAGCTTCCTGCCCACGCCGCTGGGCGACCCGGACACGGCCGGCACTGAGCCGCTGTACGTCCTGCGCCGGGCAGATACCGTCCTGCTGGATGTCCAGGTCTGGAACCTTGTCCAGGACTTCTCCGTGCTCTGGGGCCTGATGCATGAACTGCCGATGGACTCTCCGCGACGGCATGAACTGCTGCGGGCCATGGAACGCGCTGCTGCCGCCGTGGACCCGCAGGATGTGTCCGGAACCGCCGGAACAGCCCGGGACGTGCTGGAACCCGTGCTCAGCGCTCCGGCAGCGGCCAGCGCGCACCGGGTTCACGCCGTCGGGCACGCCCACATTGACAGCGCCTGGCTGTGGCCGGTGCGCGAGACCCGCCGCAAGGTGGCACGCACCTTCGCCAATGTGCTGGCGCTGATGGACAAGGACCCGGAATTTGTCTTCACGGCGTCCTCGGCCCAGCAGTACGCCTGGCTGCAGGAGGACCACCCGGCCCTGTTTGCCCGCGTTGCCGCCCGGGTCGCTGAAGGACGGTTTGTCCCGGCAGGCGGAATGTGGGTGGAGGCAGACACCAACCTGCCTTCCGGCGAATCGCTGGTGCGCCAGTTCACGTTCGGCAAGCGCTTCTTCCTGGACGCATTCGGCGTCGAGCCGCTGGACGTGTGGCTGCCCGACTCATTCGGCTACTCCGGGGCGCTCCCGCAGCTGATCCGCGCTGCCGGCTCGCGGTGGTTCCTCACGCAGAAGCTGAGTTGGAACGAATCCGACGCCATGCCGCACCACACGTTCCTGTGGGAAGGGATCGACGGAACCCGGGTCTTCACCCATTTCCCGCCCGTTGATACGTACAACTCGGCGCTGACCGGCCAGGAACTGGCCCGGGCACAGCGGCAGTTCCGCGAGAAGGGAGCAACGAACCTCTCCCTGGTGCCCTTCGGATGGGGCGACGGCGGCGGAGGGCCCACCCGCGAAATGCTGGCCGCCGCCCGCCGCACGGCATCGCTGGAAGGTTCCCCGCAGGTGCAGCTCTCCAGCCCTCAGGCATTCTTCACACAGGCCGAGGAAGACTATGCGGACCCGCCCGTGTGGTCCGGAGAAATGTACCTGCAGTTCCACCGCGGGACCTATACCTCCCAGGCCCGGACCAAGCGCGGCAACCGGCGCAGCGAGGCACTGCTTAAGGAAGCCGAGCTGTGGGCGGCCGCCGCTGCGGTCCGCTGCGGCACGGCCTACCCCTACCAGGAACTTGAAGCGGCGTGGAAAACCGTGCTGCTGGGACAGTTCCACGACATCCTGCCCGGCTCGTCCATCGCCTGGGTCTACCGGGACGCCGAGCGTGCCTATGCGGAAACCGCGGAGCAGCTGGAACTGATTATCCGCCGGTCCCTGCGGGCTCTGGCGCGGGAGGGTACCGGCGCGCTGGTCTTCAACGCGGCGCCCGTGGCGCTGCGGGGTATTCCGGCCATGGGAGCCGCAGCCGAACCTGCGGCGCCTGCCGCGGTTCAGATCCAGGCGTACGACGGCGGCTGGGAACTCTCCTCCGACCGGCTTACCGCCCGCTTTGGTCCAACAGGTGCCCTTTGCTCGCTGCGCGGAGGGAGCGGCCGGGAACTCGTGGTCCCCGGGGAGGATGCGAACCGGTTCCAGCTCTTCCGCGATACTCCGAACCAGTGGGATGCGTGGGACATCGACGCCGCGGACCGTGCCGGAGCCCTCACGCTTCGCGGCGCCCTTACCCCGGACGGGGACAGCCTGGTGCTGGACTGCAGGTTCGGCAGTTCGTCGCTGCGGGAACGGATTTCGCTGAGCCCCGACGGGCGCGCCCTTGACCTGGACATTGAGGTGGACTGGCAGGAGCGGCAGAAGCTGCTGAAGCTCGGCTTTCCGGTGGCCGTGCTTGCGGACCGGGCCACGGCTGAAATCCAGTTTGGGCACATCCAGCGCCCCACCCACCAGAATACGTCCTGGGACCACGCGCGCTTCGAGGTTCCGGCCCACCGCTGGGTGCACGCCGGGGAGCACGGCAGGGGAGTGGCCCTGGCCAATGATTCAACGTACGGCTACGACATCACCCGGACCGGTTCCAGGGACGCGGGCACCGGGACCCTGCTGCGGGCCTCACTGCTGCGGGCGCCGCTGTTTCCGGATCCGGGGGCGGACAAGGGAGTGCACCGCCTCCGGTTTTCGCTGCGCCCGGACGCCACGGTGGCCGAAGCGGTGCTGGAAGGGTACCGGCTGAACCTTCCCCCGCGCACGGTCCACGATGCCGGTGCCGGAAGCGTGGCTCCGCTGGCTGTCCTGGCGCCCGGGAGTGTGCTGGTGGAGACGGTCAAGCTCGCGGATGACCGCTCCGGGGACGTGGTGCTGCGGCTCTACGAGTCACTCGGAGGGCACACCAGCGCCGTACTTTCTGCCGGGTTCCCGGCCCGCGCCGCCGTCCTGACGGACCTGCTGGAACGCCCGGAGGCAGCGGACGCGCAGCTGCCCAGGCGGAAGGACGGCCGGTGGGAGCTTGAGTTCAGGCCGTTTGAAGTGAAGACCGTGCGCCTGCACCGGTAAGCCGTTCAAGATAGGCCACCGCGCCGTTGACGTCCGTTCCGTTGGACCGGTACCCGATGTACCCGTCCGGCCGGATCACCAGTACCTCGGGCCGCCGGGCGGACAGGCCAAGGCGCTCAAACGCCAGCCCACTGACGTCTTCGATGATGCCGGGGCCCGAGGCCGTGAGCGTGCTGCCCACCACCAGGCGCTGCACGTTCAGCAGCGGGCCGAGGCCGGTCAATGCGGCGTGCAGCTGGTGGGGAGCGTCCTCCGGCCAGCCCGGCCCGGTGAGGAGGATGTTGAAGCCCGGAGCGGAGACCAGGTCCTGCAGTCGCCGTTCTTTCTGCTGGTAGTGCACGACGGCGTCCGGCAGCCGGTCTCCCGGCCGCGGTCCCGAGGCGAGTGCGGCCGGCAGGCGGTTGGTGCCGGCGGCGGTCATGGTGCTGCCGCGGTAATGGATGCCTAGCTGGGACATGGTGCGGAACGCACGGGCGCGAAGGCGCTCGCTGGATGCCAGGGACGGGGCCAATGCGGGCAGCAGCTTGGTGCGGGGCAGCTTTGCCAGGGCGCTGCGGCTGGTTGCGAGCTTGAAGAGGCGGTCAGTGAAGCTGACGATTCCGCGCGCCACGGGCCGGCGTTCGGCGTCATAGCTGTCGATCAGCTCGTCGGAGGCCAGGCCGCGGGCGCCGAGGGCAAGTTTCCAGCCGAGGTTCAGCGCGTCCTGGATTCCGGTGTTCATGCCCTGCCCGCCCACGGGGGAGTGGACGTGCGCGGCGTCGCCGGCAAGGAACACTGAACCGGACTGGAAGAACTCCGCCATCTGGTGGGACAGCCGGAAGGAGCTGATCCACTTCGGGTCATGCAGGGTGAGTCCGCCGCCGGAGAACTTGTCCGCGATGCCCTGCAGGTACTCGAGGGTGACGGCGCTGGTGTCTCCGCGCTCCCTGAGGCTGATCATTCGCCAGGACGCCGGGTTTCCCAGCGGGAAAAGCACCATGAAGCCGTCACCGGTGGGGTAGGCGTGCACGGCGCCGGGGGCCACGCCGTCAACTTCCAGGTCCGCCAGGACAAACGTGTCTGCGTAGCCGGATCCGCGGAAGTCCATGCCTGCGCGGCGGCGGACGGTGCTCTCCGCGCCGTCGGCCCCCACCACGTAGCGCGCCCGGATCCGGTCGATGCCGCGGTCCTGCCGCTGGACCCGGGCTTCCATGCCCGCGAAGGGGTCCTCGGGGTCCAGGCGTTCGAGTTCCAGGAGCTCGGCTCCGCGCTCAACGCGGATTCCGCGGGCGCCCAGGTAGTTCAGGAAGATCCGCTCGGTTTCAGACTGGGGCAGGAAGAGCAGCTGCTGGTGGGCCGAGTCTTCGATTCCGATGTCGAAGAGGCCAATCTGGACCGTTTCGTCCGGAAGGTGGAGGTGAAGTTGATGTGCCGGGGTTCCGGCTCGCGCCATCTCCGTGCTGATCCCGAAGGGCCGCAGCGCCTCCAGGGTGCGCGGCTGCACGGCCAGCGCCCGGGACTGGGTCGAGGGACCCTGCCTGCGGTCGATGATCCTGAAGCTCGTTCCATAACCGGCGAGTTGCGCCGCGAGGGCGAGCCCGGTGGGCCCGGCACCCACGATCAGGACATCGACGTCGTAGTTCATTCCATCATTGTTCGCATAGGAAACCCGGTCCGCCATAGTCACAGCCTAGTCTTGACGCCGACGGCTGTTCCACTTTAGCCTTCCGATAAACATTTGATGCCTATTTGATAACTTTGGCCGCCCCGCCGGGTAGGCTCGGAATCCAGGCGCCAGACCCTTAGCGAAACCGGAGAAACACAACAGTGGACATGTCCCAGAACCAGCCGCGCATCAACTCCAACGGCAAGGTAGGCCCCATCGACGCAGCCCAGGTTCCGCGTTATGCGGGCGCCGGGACGTACGCGCGTCTCCCGCGCCTGGACGAAGTGGGGCACGCCGACGTCGCTGTTGTGGGTGTCCCGTTCGACACCGGTGTCTCCTACCGCCCCGGCGCCCGCTTTGGCGGCAACCACATCCGTGAGGCCTCCCGCCTGCTGCGTCCCTACAACCCGGCGCAGGACACCTCCCCGTTCGCGAACCTGCAGGTCGCTGATGCCGGTGACCTGGCGGTTAACCCGTTCAATATCAACGAAGCCATCGAAACCATCCAGGCCGGGGCCCTGGACCTGACCGAGGGCGGCACCCGGCTGCTGACCCTGGGCGGTGACCACACCATCGCCCTTCCGCTGCTGCGTGCAGCAGCGGAACGCGCCGGCCAGCCGGTAGCCATGCTTCACTTTGACGCCCACCTGGACACCTGGGACACCTACTTCGGTGCCGAGTACACCCACGGCACCCCGTTCCGCCGTGCGGTGGAGGAAGGGATCCTGGACACCGAGGCGATCTCCCATGTGGGCACCCGCGGACCGCTGTACGGCAAGAAGGACCTTGACGAAGACCGCCGCTTCGGATTCGGCATCGTGACCAGCTCGGATGTGTTCCGGCAGGGCGTCGATGAGGTTGTCGCGAAGCTGCGTGACCGGATCGGGAACCGGCCGCTCTACATCTCGGTGGACATTGACGTCCTGGACCCTGCCCACGCCCCCGGCACCGGCACCCCGGAAGCGGGCGGCATCACCAGCCGGGAGCTGCTGGAGATCCTGCGCGGCATGCGGGGGATGAACCTCATTGGCGCCGACGTCGTGGAAGTTGCCCCGGCCTACGACCATGCGGACATCACTGCCGTAGCCGCCTCACACGTTGCCTACGACCTCATCACGCTCATGAGCCTCGAATCATGAGCACTGAACCCGGAGCCGAGGTGCGCAACGGCGGGGACCTGGTGGTCGAAACCCTGGAAGCGCTCGGCGCAACCACGGTCTTCGGCATTCCGGGCCAGCATGCCCTGGGCCTGTTCGATGCGCTCTCCCGCTCCACGCTGGAGTTCGTCTCTTCCCGGGTCGAAAACAACGCCGCCTTCGCCGCTGACGGTTTCAGCCGTGCCACCGGCCAGGTTGGCGTCCTGTTCCTCTCCACCGGCCCCGGCGCCCTCACCTCCCTGGCCGGGCTGCAGGAGGCCTACGCCACCGGCGTGCCCATGGTGGTGGTCGCCAGCCAGATCCCCATCGAGGGCCTTGGTGCCCGGCGCCGCGGCATGCTGCACCAGCTCGATGACCAGAAGGCATCCGCGGCAAACGTCACCAAGAGCCAGCGCCTGATCCAGCATGCCTCCGGAATTCCGTCCGCCATCCAGGACGCCTGGACCGAAGCGATCTCCGCGCCCATGGGCCCGGTGTGGGTGGAAGTCCCGCAGAACGTGCTGCTGGCCCCCGTGATGGTTCCCGCCGTCGAAGACGCCCTCGCAGAGCCGTTCGACAACCCGCCGCGCAGCGAACTCGTCACCGAAGCGGTGAAGTGGCTGTCCGCCGCGAAACGGCCGGCCGTCATCGCCGGCGGCGGCACCCGCCGCGGCCGCGCCGAAAAGTCGCTGCTCTCCCTGGCCGAAAAGCTCCATGCCCCCGTGATCTGCACGCCCGGCGGCAACGGCGCCTTTCCCTGGAACCACCCGCTGTCCCTGCAGTCGTGGGTGGAAGACCGCCATGCCACGGACCTGCTGGAGGACGCCGACGTCCTGCTGGTCATCGGTTCCTCACTGGGCGAAGTCACGTCCAACTACTTCACCTTCGCTCCGCGCGGACGAATCATCCAGATCGACGCCGAACCGCGGGTCCTTGAATCCAATGGTCCCGCACTGGGCATCCGCGCCGACGCAGGGCAGGCCATGGCCGCGCTCGACGCCGCACTGCAGGTTCCGGACACTGCCCCGGACTGGCACGGCAGGACGGCGGAGGAAGTCACTGCAGACACCCTCGCCAGGATCGGTGCGCGGCTCGATGCCCAGGACCTCGGCCTTGAACGGAAGTTCATGGCGGACATCCGTGCCGCGGTTCCGGATGCGATGCAGACCTACTGGGACATGACCATCGCCGCCTACTGGGCGTGGAGCTGCTGGGATGCCAAGTCGGGCCAGTTCCACTCCGCGCAGGGTGCCGGCGGGCTGGGCTACGGCTACCCCGGTGCGCTCGGCGGAGCGGTGGGAACCCGCGAGCGTGTGCTGGCGGTCTCCGGTGACGGATCTGCCATGTACTCCATCGCCGAACTCGCAACAGCCCGCCAGCATGATCTTCCGGTTACCTGGCTCATCGTGGACGATGGTGGCTACGGCGTCCTGCGGGAATACATGGTGGACGCTTTCGGCAAGGCAACGGCCACTGAACTGGCAGGCCCGGACTTCGTAAAGCTCGCAGAATCCTTCGGAGTTCCGGCGCGCCGCACGGATCCCGCCGGTGTCCGCCAGGCGCTGGAGGAATCCTTTGCTCAGCAGGGGCCGAACGTGGTGGTGGTTCAAACCCTGCTGAGGCTTTTCGCTCCCACGCACCTGGGCGGCTAGGCATCCGGAAACCTTTCAGTTGCCGGCGGTAAAGTTACCTCAGGCAACTAGAGGAGGTTGATGGTGCTCACGGCAAACGAACGCAGCGGTGCCGCGGGAACGGGGCGCGCCGAATGGACTTCCTGATCCTGCTCATTGGCCTGCTGTTCGGCACGGTGCTGGTGGTGGGGATAGGTGAACGGGTACGGCTTCCGTACCCGGTGCTGATGCTGGTTTTCTCAGCGCTGTTCGCTTTCCTGCCGATGATTCCGGAAATCCACATTGATCCCGAGCTGATCCTGCCGCTCTTCCTGCCGCCGCTGCTTTACGCTGCTGCCCAGCGCAGCTCGTGGTCGGTGTTCCGCCTGCGGTGGCGCTCCCTGGTGCTGCTTGCGGTTGCACTGGTTGCCGTGACGGTGGGAGCCGTTGCCGGTGTGGCGTGGGCAATAGTTCCCGCCCTGGGGGTGCCTGCGGCCATCGCCCTGGGAGCGATAGTGGCACCTCCCGATCCCGTGGCGGTGGAGGCCGTGGCCGGCAAGGTGAGCATGCCGCGCCGGCTCATCACGGTCCTGCAGACCGAAGGACTGTTCAACGACGCCATTGCCATCGTGATCTTCCAGGCCGCCGTAACAGCCTCCATCAGCGGCGGGGAGGTGGGCTGGTCAATCGTTCCGAGTTTCCTGATCGGTGCCGCCGGCGCCGTGGTGCTGGGCCTGGCCATGGGCTGGCTGGTGGGCGCCCTTAACCGCTTCGTCCCAAACCTCGTGGCCCGCTCTGCGGTCACCCTGGTGGCGCCCTACGCGGTGTACGTCCTCGCGGAGGAGGTTCACTTCTCCGGTGTTATCGCCGTCGTAGTGACCGCACTGGAGCTTGGGCGCCGCGCACGGCCGCAGGACTCCGAGGAACGCCTCACCCGCACCGCGTTCTGGGACGTCGTGGAACTCCTGACCACCGGCGTAGCCTTTGGTCTGGTCGGAATCGAAATGCGGTATGTCATTGAGGACGAAGGCCGGGAGATCTTCGGATTCATTCCCGGTGTTGCCGCGGTCTGCGCCGCCGTGGTCCTGGTGCGCTTCGCCTGGATGTACGGGCTGTACCGGTTCGGCGGCACCGCGCGGCTCAACCGGGTGCCCGGTTCCCTTAAGGAAGTCCTGGTCCTGACCTGGTGCGGCATGCGCGGCCTCGCCACCCTGGCGCTAGCCCTCGCCATGCCCGCCACCACGCTGGCGGGAGAACCGCTCCCCGGCAGGAACTTCATGATCGTGTGTGCAGGAGCAGTCCTGCTGGTTACTCTGGTGCTGCCCGGGCTGACCCTGCCCTGGCTGATGCGCCGGCTCAAGCTGCCCAGCGACCACGGCGCCGTCGCCAAGCAGGAACGCGAACTGGCCCGGCGTGCCGAGCGTGTTGCCCTGGAAACCATGAAACGCTCCCGGGCCGCGGACAAGCTGCCGCAGGAACGCCGGGCGGCCCTGGCCCGGCGGATGTCCTCCCTGCACTCGATCCTTGAGCGGGACTCGGAATCCGATCCGCAGAAGATGCTGCAGATGAAGGCCACTCTGGAAGTCATGGACACGGTCCAGCGGGAGGCACTGGCCGCGGCGCGGAAGGAAGTCCTGGCCGCACGCCGGCAGTCCGGCATGGATCCGGAAGCGGTGGACAGGGTGCTGCGCCGCCTGGACCTGCGCACAGTGACGCTGGACCGCGGCGGGCACTAGGCACTGGGGCAGAAGGCCGCTGGGGGACTGGAGCACTACTGCATGGTGAACCGGCGGGCCACGGCGTCACTGAGCGTACGGGAGCGGAAAATCCCCGCCAGTACCCTGTTCCGCACCCGCATGACCGGTGCCGGCAGCGGGCGCCCCAGCGCCATGTTCAGCCGCGCCTGGGCAGAGGCAACAGCAGCGGCGCGGCGGCGGCGCCGGTCGAAGGCGGCGAGCCCAACGTCAGCGCCGCGCACCGCTGCGGCCAGCAGCGGGGCCAGCTCCGCGGCATCGATCCAGCCCAGCGTCATTCCCTGTCCGCCGATCGGACTGACCTCGTGTGCGGCGTCGCCGATCAGCACGGTGCGCCCATGGACCAGCTGCTTCAGGGCCGTGGTGCGGACCGGGAAGGCACTGAACATGGTGCTGGCCGCCGCATCAAGCGGCCGGCCGGTGCGCGCTGCCACGATCCGCGCCAGGTCCTTGGCGTCGGCGTCGGACTGCAGGGTTTTGGTATGCGCCACCCAGCGGCGTTTGCCGCCGGGCAGCGGGAAGGACTCCACGATGCCTTCCGGTTCCAGGTACAGCACCCCCACGGGCCCGTCTGCCGTGTTGTCCGGAAAATCGCCCATCAGGTATGAATCGCGCAGCAGCTTTCCGGCCGCCGGGATCCCGAGCAGACCGCGCACGGAAGACCGGGCGCCGTCGGCCGCCACCACCCGGGAGGCACGCACGGTGAAGCCCCCGCCGGCGCTGGTGCCGGCAACGGATACGCCGGAGCCGTCGTCGTGCAGCGAGGTGACCCGGTGCCCGCGCCGGAGGGCATGTGGATCGAGTTCCTCAAGGCGCGCCTGCAGCACGGATTCGGTGCGTTCCTGCGGAATCGCCAGCACATACGGGTAGGCGGTGGAGGTCTTCTCGAAGCTGAGGGAGACCAGTGTGGTGTCCCGCGTACGGGCCTGCCCCGTCCGGATCTGCACGCCTTCGGCCGCGAGCTGCGCACTGACGCCGGCCGCCTCCAGGGCTGCCATCCCCGGCGGATGGATACCGATGGCGCGGGAGTGGGAGCTTCGGGTGGTCCGTGCCTCGTAGATCCTGACCCGCAGGCCGTCCTGCAGGGCCAGGATGCCCAGGAACAGGCCCACCGGGCCGCCGCCCACAATAACGACGTCGACTTCCGGACGGTTCACTGCCCGCCCCCGGCGCGCCCGGTTGCCTGGTACAGCAGCAGGTTTTGCCACGGACGTGCCTGCAGGGCCTCCCACCCGGACGGGGCAGCGGCCCGGAACTCTTCGGCCGTGTAGCTGCGCCGGATCGAGGTCAGTCCGTCCCGGCGGATGAAGGAGCCGTGGAAGAAGGGCAGGGTTCCTGCGGAAAACAGGCCGTAAGCCCACGGGCTCCGTTCAATGTCGCTGTGCAGGGCCAGTGAGCCGGCCAGCTGTTCCGAGTCGGCGAGGATGCCATGGAATGCGGCATCGTCCAGGTGGTGCAGCACATGGTTGGAGACCACGACGTCGAACACCGCTCCTTCGGCCACCAGGTCCGAGCTCAGCGCCGCGCGGAAACTGCACCCCTCGGGAGCCGGGCGGCCGGAAGCATAGGCATGGGCCCGCGGATCGGGATCGATGCCGGTGACCTGCACGGCCAGGCCGTCGCGCCGGGCCCAGCGGGCCAGCGCACGGGCCAGGTCGCCGCCCCCGGCTCCGATGTCCAGCACCGTACCTCCGCCCCGGGCCGCCAGCACGGGCCGCACGTAGCGGCGGTAGTTCCGCCGCCAGCCGGACACCACCGCGTTGATCAGCGGGAACTGTGCGTAGGTCCGCTCCAGTCGGACAGGATCGCAGTCCGGGCGGTCCATCTCTTCCACCGCATCCGCCGCGCGCCGGCTGAGGTCCGGCGGCAGGAACGGGGGCGGATTCGACTCCAGCAGGCTCACCGCACTATCCGACGGCGGCAGCAACCGGCTCCGCCGCCAGTGCGTCCGCAGCTGCTGCGGCCCGGCTTCCGGGAACCCGGGTGAACAGGCCGGTCTCAACGGTCAGCCCCGGCCCGAACGCCATGGAGCAGATCCGCTCGTTGCCGCCGGTGAAGGGCTGGTCCAGGATGTGCTTCAGCACGAACATCACGGTGGCCGAGCTCATGTTGCCGAAGTTGCGCAGGGTTTCCCGGGCCGGAACCAGCTGTTCCTCCGAAAGCTCCAGCTTCGCTTCCACCTTGTCCAGGATGCTGCGGCCGCCGGGATGGATGGCCCAGTGCCCAATCTCGTTGTAGGCCAGCGGTGCGAGGGACGGATCCTTGGCCAGCAGCGGTTCAAGGGCGCCCACAATGTGGTCGTCAATGATGTGCGGTACGTAGGTGCCCAGCACCATCTCGAATCCGTGGTCGCCGATGTTCCAGGCCATCGATTCCTCGCCCACCGGGGTGAGCGTTGTCTCGAAGTGGTCCAGCACGATCGCGGGGCTGTCCCCGGGAAGGTCCCGTGAAGTTATGACGGCCGCTGCGGCGCCGTCCGCGAAGAGCGAGGAGCCCATGATGATGTCCGGGTCGTTGGAGGAGCGGACATGCAGCGAGCAGAGCTCGGCGCTGACTACCAGCACCACGGCGTCCAGGTCTGCGTCGCAGAAGGACTTAGCGGCGCGCATCGCCGGGAAGGCGGCGTAGCAGCCCATGAAACCCAGATGGTAGCGCTGCACCGACGGGTTCAGGCCCAGGGCCCGCACGAGCTTGTAGTCCGGGCCGGGGTTGAAGAACCCGGTGCAGGAGACCGTGATGACGTGCGTGACGTCTTCGGGTCCTATTCCGGGACAGTTTTCCACGGCCTTCCGGCCGGCTTCGATGAAGAGCTTGGTGGCCTCGGTGGCAAAAATGTCATTGCGGGTCTTGGTGGACGGCATCAGCAGCAGGCCGGTCTGCGGATCGAAGAACTGTGGGTTTTCAACCGTGGAGGAGAGGGTCAGCTCCTCGAGGGCGGTGCGGCGCGTGTCGATGTCCGCACCATTGAAGCAGGTGTTCACAAGGCGGGTCCCCAGGCGTGTGAGCCCGGGCTGGGCAGCGAAAACGTCGCGGACCTGGTCCTGCACCAGGACGGTAGAAGGGACAGCAGTTTCGAGTGATCTGAGCGTAACTGTCATCCTCCATTGTTAGGTGAACTACCTTCGGGGCACAATGGCGCGGCGCGGCGGACCCGGCGCGCCCGGCTGCTGTACCTGAAGGGCCTGTGCATTTGTGCAGATACGCCATGCGGTTTTGGCGGTTGAGCGGGCGGCCCGCACCGCACCATACTCTTGCTTACTCCGCTCGGGGCGCCCCGCGCCCTGCGGGGTGCTGCAGTGTCAACGAAGACACCAAAGGAGAGAGCGGATGAGCACTGATATTCCCAAGCGGAGCAGGCAGCAGAAGGCACCGGTGCCGGAAGGCCTGCGCAAGGTTGTTGTGGCGTCCATGGCCGGGACGGTCGTGGAGTGGTACGAATTCTTCCTCTACGCCGCGGCGTCGACCCTGGTCTTCAGCCGTCTGTTCTTTCCCAACGCCAACACCGAGCTGGACGGGATCATCGCAGCCTTCGTGACCTACGCCGTCGGCTTCGTGGCCCGGCCGGTGGGCGGAATTGTCTTTGGGCATTTCGGGGACAAGTTTGGCCGCAAGAAGCTGCTGCAGCTGAGCATCATCCTGGTGGGTGTATCCACCTTCCTGATGGGCTGTCTGCCCGGCTTCGATTCAATCGGCTATTGGGCTCCGGCAATGCTGGTGGCCCTGCGCTTCATCCAGGGCTTCGCCGTGGGCGGGGAATGGGGCGGCGCCGTCCTGCTGGTGGCCGAGCACAGCCCGGACAAGTCCCGCGGATTCTGGTCCAGCTGGCCGCAGTCCGCCGTTCCGATGGGCAACCTGCTGGCGACCGGCGTCCTGTTCGTCCTCTCCGCGATGCTCAGTGAAGCGGCGTTCCTGGGCTGGGGCTGGCGGGTGGCGTTCTGGCTCTCGGCAGTGATCGTGCTGGTGGGCTACTACATCCGCACCAAGGTCTCGGACGCCCCCATTTTCCTGGAAGCGCAGAAGGAAGTGGAGCAGGAGGCCAAGGGCTACGGGGTGCTCGAAGTGTTCCGCCGGTACCCGCGCGGCGTCTTCACCGCCATGGGCCTGCGCTTCGCGGAGAACATCCTGTACTACCTGGTGGTGACGTTCTCCATCACCTACCTGCGCATCGTGGTGGACACCGATACCTCGCGGATCCTGCTGCTGCTGCTCATCGCGCACTTTCTCCACTTCTGTGCGGTTCCGCTCGCCGGAAAGCTGTCCGACTCCCTGGGCAGGCGGCCCGTGTACCTGGCAGGGGCAGTACTGGGGGCCACCTGGGGCTTCTTCGCCTTCCCGATGATGGACACGGCCAATGACCTGATGATCCTGGCCGCGGTGACGATCGGCCTGCTGTTCCACGCCCTGATGTACGCGGGCCAGCCGTCCATCATGGCCGAAATGTTCCCCACCCGGATGCGGTACTCCGGTGTCTCCCTGGGCTACCAGGTGACGTCGATCGTGGCCGGCTCACTGGCCCCGATCATAGCCACGTCACTGCTGGCCGAGTTCGATTCATCCACGCCGGTGGCCCTGTACCTGCTGGGCGCCTGCGTCATCACTGCCATCTCTGTACTGCTGCTGCGGGAAACCAACGGCATTTCACTGCATGATGTGGATGCCGCCGACGCGCAGGGCACCGCGGACCTGCTGGCCGCGTCCAAGGCAGCCGGAGAGAAGACCGCCGCCGCCGCGGACTGAACCCGCGTATTGCCGAACGCCGCTGCCGGTCAGAAGTCCAGGTGCTCCCGGCGGGCAGCGGCTTCGGCTTGGATGGCCTCGATGACGGCCTGGACCCGCGCCGAGCGCAGGGCTTCCGGGCGGGCCACCGCCCAAATGGGCAGTCGCCTTTCGAAGGAGTCCGCCAGCACCGGCACGAAGCCGTCCCGTCCGGCGACCATGAAGTTGGGCAGCAGCCCCACTCCGGCCTCCCGGCGCACCGCCTCCACCTGCGCGAAGATGCTGGTGGCCTGGAAGCTGGACCTCGGATCCGGCAGTCCGGTGGACCGGTGGCCCAGTTCCTCGACCAGCAGCGCGGACTCCACGTAGGAGACGAAGCAGTGCCTGGCCAGGTCAGCCGGAACCTGCGGAGTGCCGTGGCAGCGCAAGTACCCTTCGGCCGCATAGAGCCGCAGCACGTAGTGGCCCAGCAGGATCGCATGGGCGGTGCGGACATCCGTGTGCCCCACCACCACCTCCAGGTCCACCCCGGACCGGTTCTGGCTGACCTTGCGCGTGGCGGAGAACATTTCAACGCTGATGTTTGGGTGGGAAGCCTGCAGCTTCACCAGTGCAGGGGTGACGAATTCGGAACCGAAGCCGTCTACGGTGCTGATTCGCACCACGCCGGCCAGGGGATCGGCGTCGTCCGCCAGCGCACAGCGGAGGGCGCCAAGGCTCTCTTCAATGGATTCGGCTGCCCGGACCGCCTGCGCTCCCAGCGCTGTCAGTTCCCAGCCGCGCGGCGTCCGGGACAGCGTCCGGCCCCCAAGCTGTTTTTCCAGCGCGATGATCCGCCGGGAAATGGTGGTGTGGGTGGTTCCCAGGGTCTCGGCGACGGCGGTAAAACGTCCCAGCCGGGCCACGGTGAGCAGGATCAGCAGGTCATCCGGACTCGGCAGCCGGCTGGTGGTATCCAGGGCCGATCCTCCTCTCCACGATGTGCACGGGTGCACAGGGGGTCTGTGGATTCTGGTCTTGAACGCACTCTAGCGCAGGTGCCACGCTGGTTCCGCGGCGGACGCGCGGCAGCTGGGCAGCACCAACCGGGCGGCGCACACTCAGCACAACTCAGGCAGCACAACTAGGCAAAGGAGCTTAGCCATGGCGGAAGTTGGATGGATCGGACTGGGAAACATGGGGGCACCCATGGCGGGGAACCTGGTGAAGGCCGGTCACAACGTACGCGGGTTCGACCTCAGCCCCCGGGCCGTGGCCACCGCCGAGGCAGCAGGAGTCCATGCGGCGGGCAGCATCGCGGAGGCGGTAGCCGGAGCAGACGTGGTGTTCACGATGCTCCCCAAGGGCGAGCACTCCCGAGCGGTGTACCTGGAGCCGGACGGCGTCCTGGCCCATGCGTCCACCCAGACGCTGCTGGTCGATTCCTCCACCATCGACGTCGAATCGGCGCAGGCGCTGCACGACGCCGCAGCTGCCGCCGGCTTCCGCTTCGTGGACGCCCCGGTCTCCGGCGGAATGAGCGGAGCACAGGCCGGAACCCTCACTTTCATGGTGGGCGGCGCCCCGGACGCGGTGGCCGATGCCTCCGGCTTCATAGAGCCGATGGCAGGGAACGTGATTCCCACCGGCGCGGCCACCACTGGCCAGGCCGCAAAGATCTGCAACAACCTGATGCTCTTCATCAACCTGGCAGCCACCGCGGAGGGCGCCGTGCTGGCCGAGAGACTGGGGCTGGACAAACAGGTGTTCTGGAACATCGCCTCCGTTTCCTCCGGGGACAGCTGGGCGCTGCGCACCTGGTATCCGGTCCCCGGCGTCGTCTCCACGGCGGCGTCGAACAATGACTTCGAACCTACTTTCACCACCGAGCTGGCGAACAAGGACATCAACCTGGCCATCGCGGCCGCGAGGGATACAGGCACGCCGCTTGAAATCGGCGAACACGTCCAGCAGCTGTTCGCCCGGCTGATCGACGCCGGGCAGTCCGGGAAGGACTGCTCCATGATCGTGAAACTGGTGGACGGCTCACTCGCCGCCACCCCCGACCAGGTCCCAGCGCCGTAGCGGCGCCCTACCGAAGAGAGCTTTTCATGCAGCGCATTCCCCACATCATCAACGGCAGGCAGGTTCCCGACGCCGAGCGGTACGGGCCGGTCTTCAACCCCGCGACCGGAGCCCAGGAAAAAGAAGTGGCGCTGGCGTCCGCTGCCCGCGTGGAAGAGGCAATCCAGGCCGCCCGGGAGGCTCTTCCGGGCTGGCGGGCCACCTCGCTGGCACGCCGTACGGCGATCTTCTTCAAGGTCCGCGAGCTGCTGACCGAACGCAAGGCAGAGCTTGCCGCGATCCTCACGAGTGAACACGGCAAGGTGCTTTCCGACGCCGAGGGGGAGATTACCCGCGGGCTGGAGAACATCGAATTCGCCTCCGCGCTCGCCCTGGAACTGAAGGGAGAGCGGTCAGAGCAGGTCGCTTCCGGCGTCGACGTCCATTCAATTCGCCAGCCGGTGGGCGTGGTGGCGTGCATCACCCCATTCAACTTCCCGGCCATGGTGCCCCTCTGGATGATCGGCAGCGCCCTGGCCTGCGGCAACACCGTGCTGCTGAAGCCCAGCGAAAAGGACCCGTCCGCAGCAGTGTTCATCGCGGAGCTGTTCGCCGAAGCCGGACTTCCGGACGGCGTGCTGAACGTGGTGCACGGGGATAAGGAAGCCGTTGACGTGCTGCTGGAACATCCCGTTGTGAAGGCCGTCAGTTTTGTGGGATCCACGCCGATTGCCCGCACCATCTACAGCCGGGCTGCCGAACACGGCAAACGGGTCCAGGCCCTGGGCGGGGCCAAGAACCACATGGTGGTGCTGCCGGACGCTGACCTGGACATGGCTGCCGACGCCGCGGTTTCTGCGGCCTACGGGTCCGCGGGGGAGCGGTGCATGGCCGTCAGCGTGCTGGTGGCCGTGGGCGGAATCGCCGATGATCTTGTTGAGGCCGTGCGCTCGCGAATGACGGACCTCAAGATCGGACCCGGCACTGATCCGTCCTCCCAAATGGGCCCGCTGATTACTGCCGAGCACCGGGACAAGGTGGCCTCCTACGTAGCCGGTGCTGCGGAGGAGGGAGCCACCGTTGTGGTGGACGGCCGTCAGACGGCGTTCGACGGCGACGGGTTCTTCCTGGGCGTCAGCCTCCTGGACCACGTCAAACCAGGCATGAAGGCCTACGACGATGAGATCTTCGGGCCCGTCCTCTCCGTGGTCCGGGTGGCAACCTACGCAGACGCAGTGCAGCTCGTCAACGAGAACCAGTACGGCAACGGTACGGCGATCTTCACGCGCGACGGCGGGGCCGCCCGGGCATTCGAGTTCGACGTCGAGGCCGGCATGGTGGGCGTCAACGTGCCCATTCCGGTGCCGGTGGGATCCTTCTCCTTCGGCGGCTGGAAGGATTCGCTCTTCGGCGATACGCACATGTACGGCCCGGATTCGATCCGTTTCTATACCCGCGGCAAGGTGGTCACCACCCGCTGGCCGGACCCGGCGACGTCGGAAATCGACCTGGGATTCCCGCAGGTTCTTTAGGCAGGGCACTCAGGTGCCGCGTACCTGGGGCAGCAGCCGGGCGGTGCCCCGCTGCTGCCCCAGCAGGAGCAGCGCCAGGACGGCCTGCACCGCCAGCCCGGACACGAGCAGAACCAGTGCACCGACGGAAGTGCTTCCGGTGCCCGCAGGCGGGAAGACCAGCAGCCAGGCTGCCGAACCCGCGTGCAGGGCTGCGGCGGCCGCGAGCACCCCGGCCCGCGGACGGATTCCGTGCGGCGACGGACCGCAGTTGAGGACGGCAGCGGTGAACAGGCATCCGGTGGCCGTGAGGTACGCGGTGACCAGCCAGTGCACCGGCATGGACTGCTGCATGGCAGTCAACGCCGGGGTGTGGAACATTGCCCACATGCCGGCAGCTACCAGCACCGTGGCGGTGGCAGGGTGGGTCAGGAAACGGGCGGCCGGAGAATGGGCGCTTCGGCGCAGCCGCGCTGCCGGAACGGTGTCGAGTGTCCGCAGCGCCAGCTCCACGGGGTGGGCGAGGACCAGCAGCAAGGGCCCGGCCATCCCGGCCAGGACATGCGAAACGGCCAGCGCTCCGAAATTGGTGTGTGCCCAACCCGCCAGCGGCTCCAGCACTGTCAGCAGGACGGTAAGCACCCCGGCCAGGAAGGACACGAGCCGCCGGTATGGCCAGCTACCCGCTCCGGGGGAGCGCACTCCGGCCCAGTAGGCAGCAACCGCAGCGACTGCCGGGATGAGGAAGAGGGACTCGGCCGGGAAATCACCGTGGTTATGCATGCGGTGCTGCCGGGCGAGTCGGTGAGGGGACAGGAAGGGAACGCACTGTCGAGGCCCGCGTCATGCTTTCGAACGTAACACCGCGCCGGTTCCGGTTGAACCCTCGGGTCCATGCGCCTGCGTTGACAGATCCGAATCCGCGGCGAGGATGGGGAGCATGTGGACGGGAACCCTTGAGTTCGACCTGCTGCTGGATGATGTCCATTCGCTGAAGCAAAAGCGCTCACTGGTGCGGCCGTTGGTGGCTGAGCTGCAGCGCAGGTTCGCCGTGTCGGCCGCCGAGACGGGCCAGCTGGACCTGCATCGCCGTGCGGAGATTGGCATTGGGATTGTCTCTGCGGACCGTGCGCACGTGGTCGAGGTCCTGGACAGCGCAGAGCGGCTGGTTGCCTACCGGCCCGAGGTGCAGCTGCTCAGCACCCGCAGACGGGTGCTGAGCAGCGATGACGAGTAGCTTGAGCGGGCGTGAGGCGAACTATGGACTTGAGGGGGACCCGCCTAGTAGGCCTTGATCCGCTGCTCCACGATCAGGTGGATCAGCGCGAACTTGCCCTCCTCGTCGATAGCCCTCAGGGCGGCGTCGACGGCGGCAGGCACATCGGCGTCGTTCTCCACCCGCACACCGAACCCGCCAAACGCCTGCGCCATCAGCGCGAAGTCCGGGTTTTTCAGCTGGGTGCCGGAGATCCGCTCCGGATAGTGCCGTTCCTGGTGGGTGCGGATGGTGCCGTATTCCTGGTTGTCCATCACCACCACCAGCGGGGTGGCGCCGTACTGGGCCGCGGTGGCGAGCTCCTGGCCGTTCATCATGAACTCGCCGTCGCCGGCGATGGTGACCACCCGCCGTCCGGGATGTGCCAGGGACGCTGCGATGGCGGAGGGCACCGAGTATCCCATGGAGCCGTTGCGGGCGCTGAGCATCGAGGCGTAGCGGCGGGTGGGGAAGTAGCGGTGCGCCCAGTTGGTGTGCTCACCGGCGCCGAGGGTGATCATGGCGTCCTCCGGCAGGGTTGGCACCAGGTTGGCCATCAGGGTGTCCATCCGGGCCTGGCCGGAGGACGGGTCGGCGGACGGAAGCGCCGCGAACTTCTCCTGCTCCCCGCGCATCCGGGACGTCCAGGCCTTCCACTCTTCCTTTACCGGGAGGTCCATCATCACCAGGTCCCGCACGAAGACATCCGGCTTGGCGACGATCTGGTACGAGACCGGGCCGGAACGTCCGCGCAGCGAAGGATCGATCGTGACCAGGAAGTTCTTCTTCTCCCAGTTCTGGCGCACCACGAAACCGTCCGTGATCACGTCGCCGGGAACAGTGCCGACGAAGACCAGCAGGTCGGTTTCCTCCAGCAGGTCATAGGTGGGCTTGGGCCGCCCGTAGCCGATGGGACCCACGTAGGACGGGGAGTCGAAGGAAATGGTGCCTTCGCAGCGCCATTCAGCCGCGGCGGGCAGGTGGTGCTCTTCCAGCCAGCGGGTGAGGGTATCGGCTCCCTCCTGCGTCCAGTCGTTGCCGCCGATGACGAACAGCGGCTTGTCCGCTGCCTTGAGGGCGGCCTGCAGCGCTTTCCAGTCGGTGACGGTCATGCCGCCGGGCGCCACCGGAATCGGCGGATGGAGGGAAGCGGAGACTTCCTTGCGGATGATGTCTTCAGGCAGCCCGACGACGACGGGGCCGGGACGGCCGCTCATGGCGGCGAAGAAGGCTTCGGCCACGATCTCGGACGCACGCTCGGGGTGGTCCAGCACCATCACGCGCTTGGCTCCGGTGTTGAACCAGGCCTTGATGTCGAACTCCTGGAACGCCTCCCGGTCCCGGTGCTCGAAGGGAATCAGCCCCACGAAGAGCACCATGGGCGTCGAATCCTGCCAGGCAGTGTGCAGCCCGACGTGCGCGTTCGCCGCACCCGGTCCGCGGGTCACCATCGCGACGCCGGGAAGCTGGTTCATCTTGCCGTCCGCTTCGGCCATGTAGGCGGCCCCGCCTTCGTGGCGGCAGACCACGGTTTCGACGGGGCTGTTGTGCAGGCCGTCCAGGACGTCGAGGAAGCTCTCTCCGGGCACCACATACGTGCGCTTCACGCCGTGGGCAATGAGGGAATCGACAATGACATGGCCGGCGCTCTTCACCTCCGGGCCTGGGACAGCGGGAGGGGAGGGCGGTGCAGGCTGCGTCATCTTCGACCTTTCGTCATTGAAACGTTGAACTGCCGTCCGCCCCCTGGGCGTCCGGCATCCCTATGTTCTACCCCATGGGTGCTCCCGTTCCGCAGATCATGTGCCAATGTGTCAGCGCAAGGTCCTTCCGCCGGGCACACCGCCCGCGTTCGGTGTTGGCTGCGTGGTCCGGTCATGGGGAACAATTGGGCAGGTGAGTTCCGCCAACGCCCCGCAGCCCGCCCGCCAGTCCAACGCCATGCCCGCCGGTGTCGATGCCGCAGCCCGGATCTACGCCCAGATCGCCGCCGAACTGGGGGTGGCACCGTGGCAGGTGCGTGCCGCCGTCGAGCTCCTGGACAGCGGTTCCACGGTTCCGTTTATTGCCCGGTACCGCAAGGAAGCAACCGGCACCCTGGATGACACGCAGCTGCGTGAACTCGATGAGCGCCTGCGCTACCTGCGCGAACTCTCTGAACGCCGCGGCGCCGTCCTGGAAGCCATCGAAGCGCAGGGCAAGCTCACCGATGAGCTGCGTGCTGCCGTCGAAGCCGCGGAAACTAAATCCCGGCTGGAGGACATCTACCTGCCGTACAAGACCAAGCGGCGCACCAAGGCGCAGACAGCCCGCGAAGCCGGCCTGGAACCCCTGGCCGATGCGCTGCTGGCCAACCCGGGGCTAGATCCTGAAACCGAAGCCTCCCGGTATGTGAACCAGGCGGTTCCGGACGCGGCAGAAGCCCTGGCCGGTGCCCGCGCCATCCTGGTTGAACGTGCCGGGCAGGACGCCGATCTGCTGACCGAGGCCCGCGAGAAGCTCTGGAAGCAGGGCCGGCTGCGCTCGCAGGTCAGGGCCGGAAAAGAAGCGGAAGGGCAGAAGTACTCGGACTACTTCGACTTCGCCCAGGCGCCGTCCGGTATGCCGTCCCACCGGGTGCTGGCACTGCTCCGCGCCGAGAAGGAAGGCATCCTGGAACTGGGACTGGCCGAGGCGGATCCGGCGGATGCCGAGGCCTTGGCTGCTGCCCGCCGGCGTTTCGAGAATTCCGTAGCTTTCCGGCTGGGTGCTGCCGCTGCCGGTGGAGCTGCCGGCGCGTGGCTACAGCAGACGGTCCAGCTGGCGTGGCGCCGTGTCCTCGCCAAGCTTTCCGTGGACCTGCGGGTCCGCCTGTTCCAGGACGCCGAAGCTGAGGCCGTCCGCGTGTTTGCGGCGAACCTGCGCGATGTGCTCCTGGCCGCCCCCGCCGGCAACCGGGCCACCCTCGGCCTGGACCCGGGCCTGCGCACCGGGGTCAAGGTGGCCGTGGTGGACGGGACCGGAAAGGTCATCGCTACGGACACCGTCTATCCGCATGCGCCGGCCCGCAAATGGGACGAGGCCCTTGTGCGCCTGGCGGACCTCGTGAAAAAGCACCGGGTTGAGCTGCTGGCCATCGGCAACGGCACCGCCTCCCGGGAGACTGACAAGCTGGCCATCGAACTGATCCGCCTGCTGCCGGACGCCAGGCTGGAGAAGCTGGTGGTTTCCGAAGCCGGTGCGTCGGTTTACTCCGCGTCGGCTCTGGCGGCTGCGGAGCTGCCAGGCATGGACGTGTCCCTGCGCGGCGCGGTTTCGATTGCCCGCAGGCTCCAGGATCCGCTGGCCGAACTGGTAAAGATTGATCCCAAGTCCATTGGCGTGGGCCAGTACCAGCATGATGTGACCGCGGCGAAGCTGGACCGGTCCCTGGACGCAGTGGTGGAGGACTGCGTCAACGCCGTGGGCGTTGACCTGAACACCGCGTCGCCGGCCCTGCTGAGCCGCGTTGCCGGCGTCGGGCCGCTGCTGAGCGAAAATATTGTGGCCCACCGCAACGCCAACGGGCCGTTCGCCCGCCGTAAGGACCTCCTGAAGGTGCCGCGGCTGGGGGCCAAGGCCTTCGAGCAGTGCGCCGGCTTCCTGCGGATCACCGGGGGCAGCGAGCCGCTGGACGCGTCCAGCGTGCACCCTGAATCCTATGGAATCGCCCGCCGGATCCTGGCCGCGGCCAAAGCCGAGATGACGCCTTCCGGTGCGGAGCTCACGGGCCTGGACCCGGCCGAATTCGTGGATGAGTCCACCGGCCTGCCCACCGTCCTGGACATCCTCTCCGAGCTGCGCAAGCCGGGACGTGACCCGCGGCCGGCGTTCAAGACCGCCACCTTCTCCGAAGGCATCGAGAAGATCGCGGACCTGCGGCCGGGCATGGTGCTCGACGGCGTGGTTACCAATGTGGCGGCCTTCGGTGCGTTCGTGGACATCGGAGTCCACCAGGACGGCCTGGTCCACATCTCCGCGATGTCCTCATCCTTTGTTTCCGACCCGCATGACGTCGTGAAGTCGGGCCAGGTGGTCAAGGTCAAGGTGCTGGAGGCCGATCCGGAACGGAAGCGGATCTCGCTCAGCCTCCGACTGCAGGATGACGCTCCGGCACCGGGCGCCGCCTCAGCAAAGAGCAGCCCCCGCGCTTCCCGGCCGCAGGGCAAGCGGCCGCAGTCAAACGGCAAAGGCAGCGGGCGGAAGGCGCAGGACGGCGCGAAGCCCCGGGGCAGCACAGACGGCAACACGCAGCGCCGGCCGCAGGCAGCACCGGACAGCGCCATGGCAGACGCGCTGCGCCGGGCCGGCCTGGCCTAGCCCCCCCGGGGCCAGCAGCCGGTTCAGTCCGCGGAAGGAATGTCTTCGTCGCCGGAAGGAGGCACGGTGCCGGCAGCATGGGTGCCCTGTTCCTCACGGATGTTTCCGGCAGACGTGCCGGCGCTGCCCGGGGTCCGGGGCGAGCCGGTGGGCTCCGGCTGCGGTGCACTCGGACCCAGGGGGTCCTCGGCGTCGTTTGCCGGTCCGGTGGGTTCTGTAGTCATGGCGGGGTCCTTTCGTCGTGGGCTGGAAGCGGGACCTGGGTCCTAGGCTGCCTGATCGGAGCCGAGCAGGCTGCCCTGCAGGTTCTCTAGCAGGTCACGGGGTGATTCATAGACCTGTTCGGCTCCGGCATCGCGCAGTTCGGCTTCGCTGGTGCCACCGCAGGTCAGGCCGATGGTGGGGATTCCCAGGGCAGCGGCGGACAACACGTCCCACACTGAATCGCCTACGAAGACGGTGGCGTCGGCCTCCAGCCCGGCGGAATCCAGAGCCGCCTGAAGGATGTCCGGAGCAGGCTTGCTCTCCGCCGCATCGGAGGAACTGGTCGCGCTGGTTATCGCATCATCGGCGTCGATCGCCCGGCGCAGGGCCTGCAGTTCCGGCTCCGAGGCAGAAGAAGCGAGCACGACGGCGAGGTCCCGGGATGCGCAGGCACGCAGCAGGTCAGCGGCGCCGTCGAACGCCCGCAGCGCAGGCCAGGAGGTGGAGAAGATTGCTCCGTGGCTTGAATCGAGCTTTTCCTCGACCTCGGGTTCAGGATCACCGCCCAGCAAATGGCCAATGAGCTTGTCTCCGCCCATGCCGATCGCCCGGTGGATGTTGGCCATGGGAATGTCATAGTCCAGGCGGCGGAACGCCTGCCACCACGCAACGGTATGCAGATAGTTTGAATCCACCAGGGTGCCGTCCACGTCAAAGAGGGCGCCGCGCAGCGGCCGGGAGTTCTTGGTCATCAGATATCCCTCGGGTTGGGTGCAGTGTGTCTGATGAGTCTACCGAGGCAGCTCGTCCAGGCGGTCCGAGGAAAGCGGCCAGCTCCGTTTCCAGGGCTGACGGGTCGCGGAGTTCGCACTCCCACACCACCAGGGCCTCCCAGCCGGCGGACTCAAGTTCCTTCAGCGCTGCAGCATCCCGCGCAACGGTACGTGCACGCTTGGCAGCCCAGAACTCGGGGTTGGTAGCCGGCGCATGGGAACCTGCCGGGCAGCTGTGCGTGTGCCAGAAACAGCCGTTGACGAAGATGACCTTGCGCCGTGCGGCGAACACCAGGTCCGGCTTGCCGGGAAGGGAGCTTCCGGCAGCCGCCCCGTGCAGGCGGAAACGGTAGCCGGAGCGATGCAGGAGCCGGCGGACCGTCAGCTCCGGCTTGGTGTTCTTGGACCGGATGCGGGACATATTGCGGCTGCGCTGTTCTGCGGAAACCGTATCTGCCATGCGGCCAGTCTAGGTCCCTGGACTGGTTTGCCCGGTGGTGCCGCCGGAAGCCGGGACGTCCTAGCCAACGGGTGCGAGGCAGGCATATGTTGTGGTGACCGGCGAGAGGACTGTTGTTCCATGGCCCACATCAAAATCCTGGCGACCGGGGGGACTATTGCGTCGCGCACCGGCAGGGACGGTGCAGCATCGGCTGGACGAGCCGAAGACCTCACGGCCTCGCTGTCCGGACGGCACAGCTACTCCGTCCAGGACATTACCAATGCCAACAGTTTCCAACTGCGTTTGGCGGACGTGCGGATCATCGCGGAGGCTGTCCGCGCCGCCGTCGCGGATGAAGGCGTGGACGGCGTGGTAGTCACTCACGGCACCGACACCATGGAGGAGACTGCGTTCGCGCTTGACCTGGTGCATGAATCTCCGAAACCGGTGGTCTTCACCGGTGCGCAGCGCCCGGCGGACAGCCCCGTTGCTGACGGACCGGCCAACCTGGAAGAAGCCGTGGTGGCCGCGGCGGCGGCAGGACTGCGCGGCGCCGGCGTGCTGATTTCCTTCGCCGGCCAGGTCCAGTCAGCGCGCGGAGCCAGGAAAGTCCACACCGTCGCCGCCAATCCGTTCGCCGGCGGAGTGGAGGTGGCACATTTTGTGGCAGGCACCCTGCACGTTACGGCGATTCCCGTCCGCCCGGCACCCCTGCCGATGCCGGGTGAGGACTTCGATAACGCCCGCGTGGAAATCATCGTTTGCGCCCTCGGAACAGACCCGGAGCTTTTCAGCCATGCCGTGCGTGCCGGTGCCAACGCGATTGTCCTGGCCGGAACCGGGATGGGGAACGCGGGGGCAGGTTTTGCAGAGGCCGTGCAGGACGCGGTGCACGGAGGCTGCCCGGTGGTCCTGTGCACCCGGGTGCCTGCCGGTCCGGTGGTTCCTGCGTACGGTGCCGGCGGTGGCGTGGACCTGGTCCGCGCCGGTGCCATCCCCGGCGGGGACCTTGCTCCAGTCCAGGCCAGGATGCTGGCCGCCCTGCTGACCTCCCTGCCCGCCACCCAGGAGGAAATCCTCCAGGCCCTCACTACCGGGACGTCACGGAGCCGCTAGCCCCGGGGTCTCGATCCTGTATCGGCAGCCCGGAGTTGCTGCGGAAGGGGTCCCAAAATCACTAAGTCGGCTTAGTATTAATGGCACTGAAGGTACCCCTTACAAGGAGGTAAGAGATGTCGGGCTACTTTAAACTGGTTGACGCCCATGACGGCGCATTCCGGATCAAGCTCATTTCCGGAGATGGAGCACTGATGGCAGTGTCCGCGATGTTCCCCACCAAGGAAGCTGCGGCCGCAGGTATTGAGCAGCTGAGGGAAATCGCCGGTACCGGGCCGGTGGTGGACCACAGCAAGGACGCCGACGTCGTGGCGGACGCCAAACGCAATACCGGCAGGGCCAAAGCATCCTGACCTGGCCCTGCCCCGTAGTCTTACTGGAAAGGCCTTTCGATCCCGGCTCCCCTGGGGGCATCGGGAACGAAAGGCCTTTTTCTACGACTGGCCCTCGTCGCCTTCCGCGGCGTTCTGTGCGTGATCCCTCAAGGAGTCTGGCTGGGTCGATTCCCCGCCCTCTGACGGTTCCTCATTGTGGGTCCGGTCTTCGTCATTCGGGGTGGTACTCATGAGTGCCTCCGTAGCTGGTATCCGGCAACTGCCTTTCCAGTCTAGGAACCTGCCTGTGCTCCCAACAGGGTTGACGCCGCGAGGACATCCCTAGGCAGGCGATCCATCTGCCGGTAGCGTTTGGCGGATGCAGCCAAGAGACGCGGATGTCATTGTGGTGGGTGCCGGGCTTGCCGGCCTGGTAGCCGCAGCCGAGCTGGTTGACGCCGGACGGTCGGTGATCCTGCTGGAGCAGGAAGGCGAGCAGGGACTGGGCGGCCAGGCCTGGTGGTCCTTCGGCGGCCTCTTCTTCGTGGACTCCCCGGAACAGCGCCGCCTGCGGGTCAAGGATTCAGTGGAACTTGCCTGGCAGGACTGGCAGGGGACAGCCGGCTTTGACCGCAAGGAAGATTACTGGCCGCGCCGCTGGGCCGAGGCATACGTCAATTTCGCGGCCGGGGAGAAGCGGGCCTGGCTGCATCAGCTGGGACATCGCGTCTTCCCCGTTGTCGGCTGGGCAGAACGCGGCGGCTACGGTGCCAGCGGACCCGGGAATTCCGTCCCGCGGTTCCACATCACCTGGGGAACCGGGCCCGGCATCACCGCACCGTTTGTGGCCAAGGTGCGCGCCGGCGTCGAGAGTGGACTGGTGCGGCTGGCCTGCAACCACCGGATGGATTCGCTGGTCAGCACCGCAGGCACCGTCACCGGGGTCCGCGGGACAGTGCTGGAGCGGACGACGACGCCGCGCGGCCGGACCGCGGAGCGCACCGCGGCGGGCGGGTTCGAATTTTCCGCCGGCGCCGTCGTCGTGACGACGGGCGGTATTGGCGGCGACCATGACCTGGTGCGTGCTGCCTGGCCGCAGCGGCTTGGCTCGCCGCCCAAGACGATGCTGAGCGGGGTTCCAGGACATGTGGACGGCCGCGGGATCATCGCTGCGCAGGGCGCCGGAGGCCGGGTGATCAACCCGGACCGGATGTGGCATTACATGGAGGGGATCCGGAACTGGAATCCGGTGTGGCACAACCACGGCATACGGATCCTTCCGGGGCCGTCATCGCTGTGGCTTGATGCCACGGGGAAGCGCCTGCCGGGCCCGCTCTTTCCCGGATTCGACACGCTCGGGACGCTCGGGCACCTGCGCGGCACGGGGTATGACTATAGCTGGTTTGTGCTGAACAAGGCCATTATCCGCAAGGAATTCGCGCTGTCAGGATCGGAGCAGAATCCGGACCTGACCGGTAAATCCCTTCGCGGGGTTCTTAGCCGCGCCACCGCCGATGTCCCCGGGCCGGTGCAGAAGTTCCTGGAACACGGGGAGGACTTCCTGACGGCCGGCAGCGTTCCGGAACTGGTGGCGGCCATGAACGAGCTGGCCAAGTCCTCGACGGACGGTGAGGCGCCGGTGCTTTCTGCGGAGTCCGTGCTAGCCGAGCTGCAGGCCCGGGACCGGGAGATCGCCAACCCGTTCAGCAAGGATGCGCAGATCACGGCCATTCGCGGGGCCCGGACTTATCTGGGGGACCGGCTGATCCGTACCGCTGCGCCGCGGCCCATCCTTGAGCCTAGGGACGGGCCTTTGATTGCCGTGCGGCTGTCCGTGCTGACCCGCAAAACCCTCGGTGGGCTTGAAACCGACCTGGACTCGCGGGTGCTTGGCACGGACGGGACACCGGTGCCCGGACTGTTTGCGGCCGGGGAAGCCGCCGGGTTCGGCGGCGGCGGGATGCACGGGTACCGGTCGCTGGAGGGAACCTTCCTGGGAGGCTGCCTCTTCAGCGGCCGAGCCGCCGGACGGGCCGCCGCCCGCTGACGCGGCCCGCTGACGCCGCCCCGAGAACCTGCCTGGCGAGAACTCCAGGGGCCCGGGGACGGATCAAGACGTTGGGCCGGTACCGCAGCTGCGGTACCGGCCCAACGCATACCGCCCGAGGAAGCTAGGCTCCCGGGTTGTACTTCTTGAACTGGCGGTAGGCCTTGGAGCCGTTGAAGTATTCGGTGGAAGGCTTCATCCAGAGCATGATCACCGCGGCGACGGGCAGCAGCACGCCGAGGACCGACAGGACCGCCATGAGGGAGCCGGCCGTGGTCAGGTTGACCAGCCCAAACAGGCCCAGGACGGCGAAGACGGTGGCTACGATGCGGGCCCAGTTGTAGCCCTTGCGGATGAACAGGGCAACCAGCAGGGCGATGGCCAGGCTGACGACCGAGAAGAACACCGTAGTTGCAACGGAGATCGCGATGATCCCGTCCATTTCCGAGGGGCTGATGGCCACGGTGCCGGTCTCGGCGATCGAGTTCCGGAAGCCGTCGGAGTTCATCCAGGAAATCGTCACCGGGATGCTGATTGCTGAGACGACGGCCGCTGCAATCAGCAGCCAGAAGCCCAGGTCAACCTGCTTGGGACGCACCGGTGCCGGCGGCGCTGCCGCAGGCTGATTGCCGGCATAGGCGTTGTAGCTGTAGTTGTTTGCCGGAGGCTGCTGCTCGGACATAATTCCCCTCATAAGTGTCTGCGATGCGGTTGAGTGCCGGCGGCTGCAGGATCCGACGGCGCATGACCAAGCCAGCCTAGCCGCAGGATGCCGTTCAGTCCTCCCCACTAAGGCTGAAATCTTCGGCATTGTTTCCGGGAGGAACTGCGCCGCAAGGACTACGGCGCATGCCTGACACTAAATTTCCGCTGCGGCCACCACGGGAAAGGTGGGCGTCGTCGAGCCGCCGGCCGGTTCAATGGTCAGTGCCACTGTTCCGGCACGCGAGACGTCACCGCTGAGCCACACCCGGACTGCCCCGCCGCCAAAGTGCACGTCGGGGACGGGGGTGTCGTCTTCCAGCAGCCACAGCTGGTACTCGCGGTCCGCACCGGGATCGGGGAGGTCCCCGGCCAGGAACAGGGCAGCGTCCTCCTGTTCCGAGACGAGGAGGGTCGACTGCTGCCCGTTCACGTCCAGGCGCTGAACCGAGAGGTCCGCAGCGGCAAGGAGGCGGTCTTCGCGCGACTGCTGCTGCGCCTGCTGCTGCTGGCCCTGCTCCGACTGTATGCCCAGGGCCCACCCGGCCAGGCCTGCGGCCGGCAGCAGCAGGGCTGCCGCTGCGGCGGCCAGCAGCACCCGGCGACGTCGGCGATGGAGGGGGATGGGCGCATCCGCCGGCGCTGCATGGTCCCTGCCGCTGACATCGAGGGGCCGGGTGTGGTCAGCCGGCTGCTTGCGGGGGCCGGGAGCCGGACGGGTGCCGTGAATGGACGCGAGCACTGAAGAGCGCAGCTCCGCGGGAGGCTCCTGCTCGGCTCCGGCGGCAAGATGCGCCGACACCTCAGCGAAGTCCGCGACCTCGGAGCGGCAGCGGGCGCAGCCGGCAAGGTGTTCTTCGAAGGCCGACCGCTCGGCCGGATCCAGGGCATCAATGGCAGAAAGCGGAGCCAGTTCGTGAACCCCGCTGCCGGGATACTGATCGTTCATCGCCGTCCCCCCAGAGCCGATCTCAGGCTGTTCAATCCGTCCCGAATCCGGGCTTTCGCGGTCCCCAGCGGGATATCCAGCGCCCTGGCAACCTCCTGGTGGGTGCACCCGCCGTAATACGCCAGGGCAACCGCCTCGCGCTGGAGCGGGCTGAGCGTTCCCAGCCCGTTCCGCACTTCCTGGGCAGCCATGGACTGCTCCACCTCCTCCCAGGTTTGGTCCGCCGCCGTCGTTGGGCGCTGATCCTGATACGTCTGGTCCCGGGTCCGTTCACTGGCAACCTGGCGAACCCGGTCCACCGCCCTCCGATGGGCCATGGTGCAGAGCCAGCCCATGACCGATCCCCGGGACGGGGCGAAACGCGCCGACTGTTCCCAGGCCATCAGGTAGACCTCCTGTACCACCTCGGCGGCGATTTCAGGAGAACGGGTTATCCGTACTGCTAAACCGTAGACCCTGGCGGACGTGGCGTCGTACAGGTCCGCAAAGGCGGTTTCGTCTCCGCCCGCGCTGCGGCTCACCAGGCCGGCCAGATCCACAGCGGTCCGGCCCATGAGGGGGACGCCGTACTGGTCGCCCGGCGCTGTACCCGGCTCAGTCATCGGCTTGCACTGCCCATCCCTTTCGACGGCCCTATCGGCGGCGGCATCCGCTACGGGGTCAGCAGACGCGCTCAGGACCTGAACTCTGCCATATCGGGAGGCCGCTGTGCCAGCCGGTTCCGCTACGCACCCGGCCGGCAAAAGTTTTTCTGAAACGGACCCATCCGGATGCTGCGCGGCTCCGAACTCCCTTTGCATTCACACCGATTTGCAGACTCATCAGACGAAGGAAACCGATCATGAATACAAAGCTGCGGCTCCTCGCCGTTCCCACCCTTGCCCTTGGCGCCCTGGCACTCTCGACAACTCCGGCGCTTGCCCACGGACCGGATTCATGGTCCGGCCAGGCAACCCTGAACAGCTTGAACAATTCGGGCACCACCGGTCAGGCAATGGTGGAGGTGCACGGGACCGAAGCCAAAGTGACGGTCAACGTTACCGGCGCGGCAGAGACCTTCATGGACGGACCCTTCCCCCACGCCCAGCACATCCACATTGCCGCGCAGGGCGTCTGCCCCGGCATGGACGCGGATACCGACGGCGACGGCGTCGTCAACACCACCGAGGGGCACCCGTTCTACGGACACATCGGTACCTCGCTCACCACGGAAGGGGACACCAGCGCTGACTCAGGCCTGGCCGTAGAGCGTTTCCCGGGCGGATCTGCGTACAACTACGAGCGGACCTTCGAAGTGAACCCGGAGACCGCCGAGTCGCTCGAGAACGGTACGGCAGTAGTTGTGGTCCACGGCGTGGATCCCTCGAAGATGCCGGAGGCAGCAGCGGCCAAGATGTCAGACCTGGACCCGTCCCTGCCTGCCGCAGCCACCCTCCCGGCAGCTTGCGGCACCGTTGCGGTCTCCCAGATGGGTGCCATGCCTGAGGGCGGTGCTGACACCGGCGTCGAAACCGCCACCGGCGCCGGCGCGGTAGACGGAACCACCCTGGCAGCAGCAGGCGCAGGTGCCGGAGTGCTGGCCCTGGCCGGAGCCATGTTGGCCCGCCGCCGCGCCCGTGGCTAAGCACCAGGCAATCCACAGCGGACACCGCGCAGGACTCATCTCCTGCGCGGTGTCCCTGTTGCTGGTGCTGGGTGGCTGCTCGGCGGCCCCGGCCCCGGCACCGGATTCAGCGTCCTCCGCTGCGCCGTCGTCCGCGGCAGCTGTTCCCGCGCCGGCACCGTCCGGCACCGGGGCGGTAACTCCCGAACCGGTTCCACTTCCGCTGAGCCTTGCGATTCCGGCCACTGGAACGCAGGGCGACCTGCTGCATCTGGGACTCCGCGAGGACGGCTCCCTGGAAGTTCCGCCGGAAGGCCCGGGAGCTCCGGCCAGCTGGTATTCGGGCTCGCCGGCCCCGGGCCAGCCCGGCCCGGCGGTACTCCTGGGGCATGTGAACGCTACCGGCGGTGGCCCGGGCGTCTTCGCGGACCTGCGCTCCCTGGTGCCCGGGGACGTCGTGGAGGTGGGACGGCAGGACGGAACCACCGTGCAGTTCACGGTTGAACGGGCCGAACAGTACGGCAAGGACAGTTTTCCTACCCTGGAGGTTTACGGAAATACCGCCGGCGCGGAGCTGCGGCTGATCACCTGCGACGGTTTCGACCCCGCGACGGGAACGTTCGATGACAACTACGTTGTGTACGCCGCGATGCGCGGGTAACAGCCTTCGCTAGCGGAGCCCGAGCCGGTGCCTCAGTCCCAGCCGGACCGATGACCATTCGCTGTCCAGGATAGAGAACACCACCACGTCACGGCGGGAGCCGTCCAGCCACAGTTCGTTCGACCGCAGCACCCCGTCCTGCTTGGCGCCGAGGCGGGCGATCGCCGCCCGGGATGCATGGTTGTGCCAGTGGGTTCGGAATTCGACGGCGATGCAGTCCAGGTCCTCAAACGCACGGGAGAGGAGCAGGTACTTTGCCTCTGCGTTGACGGATGTCCGCTGGGCGCCCGCCGCCAGCCAGGTGGAGCCGATCTCTACCCGGCGGTGCTCGGCCTTGATGTTCATATAGGTGGTCATGCCGCACAGTGCACCTGTGTCCAGGCGCCGGACCGCCCACGGTGCCATGCTCCCCGCGGCCTGCTGCCGCAGCCGGGATTCCACCTCCGCCGCCATGCCGTCCGGGGTGGGAATGCGGGTGTACCAGAGGTTCCAGAGTTCTCCGTCTTTCACGGCGTCAGCCAGCTCCGGGACGTGCTCGAAAGACAGAGGCTCCAGCCGGACGGCGCCGCCCTCGAGCACTGCGGGTGTGGAGAACGGATTCGCATGCATGGGATTCATCCTAGGCAGGGGAGGGAATTATTGCGGGGTACGCACCGTTGCCGAGATAGATGCAATAGCATGCATCTATTGGACGTAAGGAAGGTGCCGTTGTGGCCGAACGCAGGATTGTCGCAGTAACCGCCGGACTGGGTGTGCCCTCTTCCAGTCGAATGCTGGCAGACCAGCTGGGTGCGGCGGCCACGGGCCGCCTCGAAGAGCTGGGGCACGAAGTCGTTGTCACCACCTACGAACTGCGCGAGTTTGCCGTGGATATCGCCAACGCGATGGTGTCGGGCTACGCGGCGCCCAAGCTTGAATCCCTGCTCAACGACGTGGCCGACGCCGATGCGCTGATTGCGGTTTCCCCCGTCTTCAGTGCTTCCATGAGCGGCCTCTTCAAGTCCTTCTTCGACGTCATGGATAAGGACGCCCTAGATGGAAAGCCGGTCCTGGCCGCAGCCACCGGCGGAAGTGCCCGGCACTCCATGGTGCTGGACTTCGCGCTGCGTCCGCTCTTTGGCTACCTGCGGGCGCGGGTGGCGCCCACCGCCGTCTATGCAGCCCCGGATGACTGGGGTGCCGGCAGCGACGGCGTTTCCGCCCTTGACGACCGGGTCCGCCGTGCCGCGGCGGAACTGGTAACCCTGCTCGGGGACGCCCCGGCTTCCCGGCCCCGGCGTGACGCGAACGAGTCGCTGCCCTTCGAGCAGCTGCTGGCCCAGATCCAGCCCCGCGGTTAGCCGGAGGCGGCCCCGGCCCGATGCCCGGGTTTCTCCCGCTCCACGGAGTTATCTCCGCTCAACGATTGCCAGAACCCGGGCCGGGCTGGCGGTACCGCCCACGATCTTCAGCGGCGAGACAACCACCATGGCGCCCGTAGCCGGCAGCTTCGCGAGGTTCTGCAGCAGCGTCACGCCGTACTTGTTGTTGCCCAGCAGGTAGTAGTGCGCCGGAAACGGCGGATCGAAGGCACCGGCGTTACCGGCGTCGATCCCCACGGTCTCCACACCCAGGCCGGCAATCGGGGTCTCCTCCGCCAGCCACTTCGCGCAGGCGGCGGAAATGCCGGGGGTGTGGGATCCGGAGTCGTCGAAGTTCAGGAACGCATCGGCGTCGTCAATGAACTTGTCCCAGCCGGTGCGCAGCAGCAGCCACGCGCCGCCGGGCAATGAGCCGTGTTCCGCTTCCCAGGCCTGGATGTGCTCCGGCTCCACCAGGAAGTCCGGATCCGCGGCTGCCTCGGCACTGAAATCCAGCACGACGGCGGGGCCCACCAGCCGGCGCACGGGGATCTGGGAGACGTCGTCCCCGTCCCGCCCGGTGATCCAGTGCGACGGCGCGTCCACGTGGGTGCCAATGTGCTCGCCGGTGTGGATGTTGTTGTGCTTCCAGAACGGGCCCGGCTCGTCGAAGGCGCTGACCTGCTCCAGGCTGAAATCGATCAGGTTCACGAACGGGTCCGGCAGCTTCAGCGTGGGAATTCCTGCGGAAAGCGGTGCGGTGAGGTCCACGACCTCCAGGGCGCCGCCGTCGAGCGCCCCAATCAGGCTCTGGAGCAACCCGGGTTCAGTGCTGGGAAGAGACATGTTCGGTTCCTGTCCAAGGGTGAAAACGTTTGCCTGAGAATACCGGGGAACCCCGCCGTGCGGCCCGACTGGGTCGCAACATGACGCAGGACCGTTTGGGCCGGGGCGGCTGGGCGGTCCTAGGATTCTGGTAGACCTCGCCCGCGCAATCCCAGGAGTCAGACGTTGGACCAGACGAACATTGCCGGGCTCATAGGCCGCACGCTGGCCCAGCTTGGCGCCGCCCAAGCCTTTGGAGTGGTGGGCAGCGGCAACTTCCACCTGACCAACGCGCTGCGGGAGCACGGCGTGCCGTTCACCGCCGCGCGGCACGAGGGCGGCGCGGCAACGATGGCCGATGCCTATTCGCGCATGTCAGGGCTGGTTTCGATCCTGACCACACACCAGGGCTGCGGCCTCACCAACGCGGCCACCGGCATCGGGGAGGCCGCCAAGTCCCGGACACCAATGATTGTCCTGACCGCCGACGCCGCCGGTTCAGCCGTGCGGTCAAACTTCCGGATCGACCAGGACGGGCTGGCCCGCAGCCTGGGGGCGGTGCCGGAGCGTGTGCACTCAGCCCGGAGCGCCGTCGCGGACACAGTCCGCGCGTTCCGGACCGCGCAGAATGAACGCCGCACCGTAGTGCTCAGCGTTCCCCTGGACGTCCAGGCGCAGCCCGTTCCCGCCGGTACGCCCGGCCGGGTGCCGCCGGTGGCGCCCACCGGGGCGGGCAGGCCCGCTCCCATCCTGGTGCGCGGGCTTGCGGACGTGCTCAGCACCGCGAAACGGCCGGTTTTCGTCGCCGGCCGCGGTGCCCGGCACGCCGCCGACGAGCTCAAGGCCCTTGCCGCCCAGTCCGGCGCCCTGCTGGCCACCTCGGCCGTGGCGAACGGTCTGTTTGCAGGCGAAGAGTTCAACCTGGGCATCTCCGGCGGATTCTCCACTCCGGAGACGGCGGCCCTGATCCGTGACGCGGATGCGCTCATCGGCTGGGGCTGCACCCTGAACATGTGGACCATGCGCCACGGCACGCTGATCAGCCCGGACGCGGTAGTGGTGCAGGTGGACCTGGAAGATTCGGCGCTCGGCGCCAACCGGGAAATCCACCTCGGCGTGATCGGTGACTGTGCTGCCACCGCCGCGGACGTCCTGGCCGAGCTGCAGGCCACCGTGCCCGTGCCGGCAGCGAAATACCGCACGGCCGAGACCGCAGCCCGCATCGCCGCAGGTGCGCGCTGGCAGGACGTGCCGGTGGAGGACCTTTCCACATCCGAGCGGATCGACCCGCGGGTACTGACCCTGGACCTGGATGCGCTGCTGCCCGCCGAGCGCCTCGTCTCCGTGGATTCGGGCAACTTCATGGGCTACCCCTCCACCCACCTGTCAGTTCCGGATGAGTTTGGTTTCTGCTTCACCCAGGCCTTCCAGTCGGTCGGCCTGGGTTTGGGCACCACCATCGGTGCTGCGCTGGCCCGCCCGGACCGGCTCCCCGTCCTGGGCACCGGGGACGGCGGATTCCTCATGGGCATCTCGGAACTCGAGACCGCCGTACGCCTGAACCTGCCGCTCGTGGTGATCGTCTACAACGACGCCGCCTACGGGGCAGAGGTGCACCACTTTGGTGCTGCCGGCGACGGCGCCATGAACGACGGAGCAGCGGCGGACCTGGCAACCGTGACCTTCCCGGATACCGACATTGCAGCTCTCGCCCGCGGCTACGGTGCGGACGGCATTACCGTCCGCACCCGCGCGGACCTCGCCGCCGTAACCGGCTGGCTGGACGGCCCGCGCACCGCACCGCTGGTGATCGACGCCAAGATTGCGTCCGACGGCGGCGCCTGGTGGCTGGCCGAGGCCTTCAAGGGACACTAGCCGGATCAGCAGGATCCGGCCGATCGCTTAGTTCACGGCGCTAGTTCACGCCGTGCGCCACGGCCTCGATAACCCCCGGCACCTCGGAGCGCACGGTCGCAGCCGTGTGCTCGTCCGCGATCGCAGCGGCGGCGTCCTGGGCCTCGCTGCGAGCACGGTAGGCCCGTACCTCGGCGTCCCGGCGGGCCTGGTCCCAGCCCAGGGCTTCGGCGGCCAGGTCGGCGATCTCCTCGACGGCATCCAGGCCGTGATTGGGAGCTTCCCAGGTCAGGCGGGTACGAACGTCGAACAGGTCTTCCAGGTGCAGTGCGCCCTCATGGGTGCAGCCATGCACGATTTCAGCACGCAGGTAGGCAGGGGCTCCCCGCAGCGGGGCGGCCAGTTCGGGCTGCCCGTCCACGAGTTCGGTGATCTCCGTGATGGCGGAGCCGTAGCGGTCCAGCATCCGGATGACCTGCTGCCCGGTCCAGCCGTACTTTGCGCCCAGCGCGGCGGCCTGGCGGGTCAGCGGCAGGTAGCCGTCGGCGCCCAGCAGCGGAGTCTTGGCGGTCACCGAGGGCAGTTCCCTAGCGCGGTCACCGAGCGCCAGGTCCACGGCGTCCTCGGCCATGACCCGGTACGTCGTGAGCTTGCCGCCGGCGATCGCGATCAGGCCGGGCAGCACCTCGGTCACCGTGTGTTCGCGGGAGATCTTGGTGGACTGCTCGTCCCCCTTGGTGCCCGGTTGCAGCAGCGGGCGCAGGCCGGCATAGGTGCCGATCACGTCGTCGCGGGTCAGCGGCTTGTCCAGCACCACGTTGGCGTGCTCAATGACGTAGTCGATGTCCGCGCTCGTGGCCACGGGCGTCGACAGTTCCTGATGGTACGGAGTGTCGGTAGTGCCAATGATCCAGTAGCGCTCCCAGGGAATTACGAACAGCACGGACTTTTCGGTCTGCAGGATCAGGCCGGACTCGCCGGAGATCCGCTCGCGCGGGACGATGATGTGGATGCCCTTGGAGGCAAGTACCTTCAGTCCGCCGTCGGCGCCGGCGAGGTCCTGGGTTTTCTCGGTCCACACGCCGGTGGCGGTGATCACGGACTTGGCGCGGACGGTGCGCTCGCGGCCGGTCTCCTGGTCGCGGATCACGGCACCGGACACCCGGCCGGAGGCGTCCTGCGGGAAGGAGACGGCTTTGGCCCGGGTAACGGCCGTGGCGCCCAGGCGCGCGGCGGTGCGGACCAGGGTCAGGACCAGGCGGGCGTCGTCGACCTTGCCGTCCCAGTACTTGATGGCACCGACCATGCTGCCGTCCTTGACGTCGGGGAAGGCCTCCTTGACGCCCTTCATGCCGAGGTGGCGCTGGATCGGCATGGTGGCGTTCTTGGCGCCGACGTGCGCGAGGGTGTCGTAGAGGCCGATGCCGGCGGCGACGTAGGGGCGTTCCCAGGCGCGGTGGGTGATGGGGTAGAGGAACGGCACGGGCTTGACCAGGTGCGGTGCCAGCGAATCGAGCAGCAGTTCGCGCTCGCGCAGGGCCTCGGCTACCAGCTTGAAGTCCAGCTGCTGCAGGTAGCGCAGGCCGCCGTGGACCAGTTTGGAGGACCACTGGGAGGTTCCGCCGGCCCAGTCCTGGGCTTCGACAATGGCAGTGCGCAGACCGCGGGAGACGGCGTCCAGGGCGATACCGGCGCCGGTCACCCCGCCTCCGACCACGAGGACGTCAAGTTCGGGACCGTCGGCGAGCTCGTCCAGGACGGCGTCGCGGTTTCCAGCTGAGGGCAGGCGAGGTGACATGGGGGTGGCCTTTCGCTTTCGGGCCGGACCGTTGGCCCGGAGTCTTCGTCGAACCATAGGCCTCGGCTGGGAGTACGATCAACGTAGATGAACGGATGTGCACACTCGAAGGGAAAGCCATGCACGAAGATGCCGAGCTGTACCGGGCAGCGGAGCTGTACTACGTCCAGGGCGCGACCATGGATGCGGTCGCGGAACGGTTCAATGTCTCCCGCTCTACCGTCTCTCGCATGCTGCAGGCGGCCCGGGAGCGGGGGATCGTCCGCATCACCCTGACCGCGCCGGTGGACACCCGCAGTGAACTGGTGCGGATCCTGCAGAAGTCCTTCGGAGTGACCGCCTATCTGGCTGCGGCTCCGGCTACCGCCTCCGACGCCAAGCGGCTGGACTCCGCAGCGAGGCACGCCGCGGTGCTGATCCATGACTGGTTCTCCGACGGGATGACCATGGCTGTGGCCTGGGGAACCACGACGTCGGCGGTTGCTGCCGCGCTCCAGCCGAAGCTGACCCGGGACGCGACCGTGGTGCAGATGAACGGCGCGGTCAGTGCCCGGTCCGCGCAGTTGAATGCCTCTCCCGGACTGCTGCCGCGGATGGCGGCTTCCTTTGATGCCGCGCTGATCCAGTTTCCTGCCCCTGCCTTCTTCGACCATGAGCGCACGAGGGAACTGATGTGGCAGGAATCCACGGTGCGGCGGGTGCTGGCGGTACGTTCCGAGGCTGACTTGGCGGTGTTCAGCGTGGGTGCGTTCGAGGGCCCCTCGCCGTCGGAGGTATACAGCGGCGGCTACCTCACCGAGGACGCGTTCCGGGAGTTCGCGGCGCACCGGGTGGTGGGCGACGTGTGCACGGTGTTCCTTCGCGAGGACGGCAGCTACGCGGACATCGGCCTGAACCGCCGGGCCTCCGGGCCCACCCCGCAGGAGCTAAAGCGGATTCCCCGCCGGCTCTGCGTGGTCTCCGGGGACCACAAAGTGCCCGGGCTGATCGCAGCCCTGCGCGCCGGCGTGATCACGGACCTGGTGCTCGACGACGGCACGGCCCGCACGCTGACGCGCCAGCTGTCCCGGAGCATTAGTCCCGGAGTTCCTCCCGGACGGGTTTGAGCCGGGCCGGTACCGCCGTTCCGGTGACGGGTGGAAAGGTGCAGGTAAACTCGCCGCGGTAGCCGAAGATGAATCCGAAAACCGGGTTCCGCACCTGCAGCTGGATCGTGTAGGCCTGCCGCTCGTCGTCGTACGCTTCATGAAGATCTGCCGCGCCGGTCAGGAACCGGGGAATAGTGAAACTCACCGGCCCCTCATGGAACCGCAGTGCTCCGGTGCGCAGGTGCAGTGAGCCGTCTTCGCGGACGGACAGGTCCAGCTCCGTGGCCAGATGCTGATGCGTGCCGAGGTAATCCACCACAGTTCCCCGGGTACTGCTGTAGACCATGCTGGCGTCGAAGCGCCGCGGCCGGCCCGGCCGGACTTCCAGGGTGCGGGTGAACGTCACGGTTGGGCGGCCGAATCCGTCCACGTATGGAAAGTTCTCGATGCTGAACGGCACGTTGCTGCCGTGCTCCGGAAAGAGGATGTTACGGAAAGCACCGAACTTCAGGAAGGGCACGGTCCACCATGATCCGCGGCGGACTTCGGAGAAAACGCCGTTGCCCACACAGGCATAGCCTGCGGCCGGATCCACGCCGAAACGCCGCTGGAGCATGGGATGCAGCCTGTCGAAATCGGCGCCGAGGGCCCGGGCGAACATCGACTGTCCGGTTGGACGTTCCGGGAGCCTGCTCATGCCGGCTCCGGCAATGCAGCAAGGGAAGCCGGTGGGCGGGAGGAATGCCTGTCCGGCGGCTGCCTGCGGCAGTGCGCTGCCCGGGGGACACTGCTGCCCGCCGGCAACATCCCGGCGCAGGCCACCGCGGCGACGGCCGCGAACGCTGTTCCGGCACGAGGGTACCGAAACAGCAGGTACAGTGCGCCCGCCGCGGCCGCGGCGCGGAGTCCTGCGTCCACCAGCCAGGCACGGCGGGCCCGTTCGGGCAGGATTCCATCTTCCGCCCAGAGCCGCAGCCGGTCGAAACTCCACGCCGTTGCCCACCCAAGTGCGGGGCGGATGAGCGGCCCGTCCAGCCAGCGGCCCAGCCGTCCCCAGCCGGGGGAGTAGTCGTAGCCGGTGATGAACCGGATGCCGTCCGGCCCGGGGATGTACCGCCAGTATCCAGCGCCCGGTCCAATCGGGGAGAGCACGTCCCGGGTGGTGAACTTCAGGACGGAGGTCGCCTGGCCCTGGTCTCCGGTCCGCGTGCCGAGGGAAGTTCCGGTTCCGTGGATGGTGTGAACGGGAAGCTTGAACTCGTACCTGAATTGCTGCGGCACCGTGCCGGGAGCAGGAATGATCGCGGTAAACCTCAGGTCCCATCGGGGATGGCTGGACGGGTCCTGGGTGAGTTCCCACAGCCGCTCCAGCGGTGCCCGGACCGGTATTTCGACATAGACCTGTTTCCCCATGTCAGGAGACTACCCGTCCACGCGGTGCCGTCTCCGGGACAGGCAGTCACATGCCGGGCGTGTCCTGGGTGTCCGGGCCGTCCTTCCAGCCCAGGTTGGCGGCCATCCGCTGCATCACGGAAACCAGAGCGGTGTACTCTTCCTCCGAAACATCTTGCGTCAGCTGGTCCCGGATGCGCTCGACGGCGCCGCGGAGGTTCTCCAGGCTGCGCGCCCCGAGATCGGTCAGCGAGTACTGGCCCTCGCGCACCGCAACCCAGCCGCTTTCGGCCAGCTCCTCGATGAGTTCTCCGGACGTGCCGGCTTCCACAGCGGGAAAGAAAGGTTTGAGCTGGTCGGAGAGTTCCTTTTCGCTTGCCGGTCCGTTGGTGAGCAGGTTCATCATCTGCCACTGCCGCCGGGTGACACCGTGTTCTTCAAAACTCGCGCCGAACTGCTCATCGACCAGCTGGTCCAGCAGTTTGAGCCAAAAGCCTATGGGACGTTCCTGGGTAGCCATCCACCCACTGTACAAACCGGGACCGGCGCTGGGAATGGCAGCTTAGAGGCGGGCCTGCGTTCCGCAGGAAGGGCAGGGTCCGGAGCGCGCCAGTTCAACGCAGACCACGCAGATGGGCAGATGTGCGTTGTCGCTGCGGAGCGGCCGGTTGGGCATCTCCTTGCCGCAGTACGGGCGGGGCTTGCGGGCACGCTGCATGGCCCGCCGCTTGCAGGGCGTGCAGAAGACATGCACCAGTTCATCACTGTCCGCCGGTGGTGCCTCGACGGGGCGGACGGCTTCCTTCAAGCTCATGGAATCCAACTTACCGAGTTCTACATATTGTAGAACTTGGTGCGCCGGCGTGACAGGCGCGTGACCATGCGGATTCGGGACAGATAGCTGTGCCTGAATTCATGGGAGGCTGTGGCGCAGGCGGCGTGCCTGGGCCTTACTGCAGCAGTTCCCGAATGTCCTCTGCGGTGAGTGCGGAGCTGAACACCGCGTCGTCGTCCATCACCGAGGAGAACAGGGCAGCCTTCTGCTCCTTGAGGGCCATGACCTTTTCCTCGATCGTTCCCCGGGCCACCATCCGGTAGACCATCACTGAACGCTTCTGCCCAATCCGGTGCGTGCGGTCCACCGCCTGCGCTTCCGTTGCCGGGTTCCACCAAGGGTCCAGCAGGAACACGTAGTCGGCCTCGGTTAGGTTGAGGCCGAACCCGCCGGCCTTCAGGCTGATCAGGAAGACCGGAGCCTGGCCGTCCTTGAACGCTGAAATCACTTCGGCACGGTTGCGTGTTGACCCGTCCAGGTAAGCGTAGGCAATTCCGGCGTCGTCCATCCGCTGGGCCGCGAGCTTCAGGAAAGACGTGAACTGGCTGAAGACCAGTGCTCGGTGTCCCTCGGCTGTCACGTCTTCCAGCTGCTCCAGCAGTGCATCGAGTTTCGCGGACGGCACTCCGGAGTTCTCCGGATCCACCAGGGACGCATCAAGGCTCAGCATGCGCAGCAGGGTCAATGACCGGAACACGATCATCCGGTTGCGGTCCATGTCCTGGATCAGGCCCATCAGTTTCTGCCGTTCGCGCTGCAGATGGGTCTCGTAGATCTTGCGGTGCTTGGGGGTGAGGTCCACTTCCAGCACCTGCTCCTGCTTGGCGGGCAGGTCCGAGGCGACGGCTTCCTTGGTGCGGCGCAGCATCAGGGGCTTGATGCGGCGGCGCAGCTTGCCCAGCTGGGCCATGTCCTGGGATTTTTCGATCCGCCGCTGGTATTCCTCGGCGAAGCGCCGGGGGGAGGGGAATAGTCCCGGAGCCACAATGGCGAACATGGACCAGAGTTCCATCAGGTTGTTTTCCATGGGCGTGCCGGTGATGGCCAGTTTGAACGGCGCCGGAAGCTCCCGGGCACACTGGTTGGCGCGCGTAGTGCGGTTCTTCACGAACTGCGCCTCGTCCAGGATCAGCCCGTCCCAGTCCTGCACCCGGTAGGCCGCGAAGTCCAGGCGGAACACGGCATAGGACGTCACCACGATGTCCGCACCGGAGATGAGGTCCCCCAGCTTGCGCCGGGATTTGGCACTGGTGTCCGGGATGGAGACTGTCCGCAGGCCCGGCGTGAACCGCGCGGCTTCGGAAATCCAGTTGGGGACCACCGACGTCGGAGCCACGACGAGGAACGGGCGGACGGCTTTCCCGCCGGTGCCGGGGGCCTGCTGCTCGCGGGCGCGGGCGATCAGCGCCAGGGTCTGCAGGGTTTTGCCCAGTCCCATATCGTCGGCCAGGACCCCGCCCAGGCCGTGTTCCCAGAGGAAGGCCAGCCAGTTGTAGCCCTCCAGCTGGTAGGGGCGCAGCTCGGCGTTCAGTCCGGACGGGAGCGGGACGGGCTCCACGGATTCAAGTTCCAGCAGCCCGCCGACTGCGCTGCGCCATGCTGCGGCCTGTTCGGTTTCCTCGGCCAGTTCCTCCAGTTCTGCCCAGAGCCCGGCCTGGTACCGGCTGATGCCCAGCTCGCCGGTGTCCCATTCCTGCAGCGCCTGGGCTTCCTCGATCAGGGCATGCAGCCGTTCGAATTCGGGGCGGTCCAGGGAGAGGTAGGTGTTGTCCACCAGCTTGATCTTGGTCTTGCCCTTGGCAATGGCCTTGAAGACGTCGGCGAAGGCTACCTGGCGGCCTTCCACCGTGATCATCACAGCGAGGTCGAACCAGTCCCGGCGTTCGGTTTCAACGGTGGTGATCTTCAGCTGCGGTGCGGAGGTCAGCTCACGGTAATCCGGCCGCTCTCCGAGGATGTCTACCCGGATGCCGTCTGCCTTCTGCAGTTTAGGCAGCGTGTACTCACTGAACTCGGCGGTCTCGATCTCGTGCAGCACGGTGTTGTGCGGAGTCCTGCCCAGCACCTGGCGGGCCGAGTCCAGCAGTTCCGTTTCAGCTCCGACGTCCCGTGCGGCCGGATCCGCGGGGGAGGGCCTGCTGTCCAGCGGTATCCGGGTGGAAGAGGTGCCCTGCCGGTATTCGAATTCCCATTCCAGCGCCAGCTCATCCTCCGGCTGGAACCCTGCGGTGAGCACCAGGACGGGCGGCTCGACCTCGGGGAACCGGACCGACTCGTCACTGCTGGTCACCGGAATGACCTGCCGGAGCTTGGGGTAGAACTTTTCCAGGAACAGTGCGGTGTCCGACTCCGGGATGGTGACGGGTGCGTTTCCAGCCAGGAGGGTGCGGTCCTGTTCCGTGAGCGTCCGCGGGCTGGGCGCCAGCAGGATCAGGCCGCCGGCCGACTGCACGTACAATCCATGGCTGCCAATGATCCCGGCGGTGTCCAGCGGATAGGACTGCCCGTCAATTTCCAGGCTGGGAAGCAGCTGCAGCGGTGCCGCTGCTTCGGTTTGGGCTGAGCGCACGTCCAGCGCCAGGACGGCCTCGGAGCCCACCTGCACGCTGATATCCTTCTTGGTCCCCACGAATTCAACACCCAGCCGCCGGGCTTCGGCCAGCAGCTGCCACAGCAGGGGATTGGCGAAGTCGTCCAGATAGAGCCAGGAGTCATTCTGGCCGAAATAGCTGACGCCGTTGGAGCGGTGCAGGGCCGGGAACTGGGAGAACCAGCGGTGTTGTTCCGCGTCCAGTTTCAGGCCGTAGGTCTGGTAGGCAAGGTTGGTCCAGGCGAGGTTGTTCTTCACCCACGCGCCGCGGGCATTGCGGACCACCGGGCGGACACCGAGCCGCCAGGCCGGTGCCCGGACGCTCGGGCGGGCAGCCGGCGGCGGCCCCCACACACCGGAGGCACCGCCGTCGCGCCGGCGCAGCTCGAACTGCAGGCCCAGCGGTGTGACCTTGACGGGACCGCTGTCCGCCGAGCCCGCCAGCAGATCCTGGAGCGAAGCCTGCCAGGCCGGCACTGCCGGTGCGGAGGAGGCGCTGCGCAGTTTTTGCCGGCCAATGAGGTGTTCCGTGTTGCTGTGCAGGGCCACGGCGGCAACATGTTTGCAGTCAAAGCCCACCGGGCAGCTGCAGTGGTTGTCCACCAGTCGGTAGTCGCCCTGCCGTTTGGCTTCCAAAACCAGCATCGTGCTGTACGGCGTGTTGGCGTGGCCGTGCACGCGGGCGCGCAGCACGCCGCCTGCGGCGTCCCAGTCCAGGGAGTCAACCGCCCCGCCCTTGGCATAGCCCTGCCCGCGCTGGAACGCGGAGCCGCCGACCACGCGGATGATGTCGGTGACATCGATCAGGGGCATGGTGGCGGGCATGGTTTTATCGTCGCACGCACTGCCGACACTCCCCACGCGCGGACGTCGTTGCAGGTCGCAGCTGGGAGGCGCCGCCGTTTGGCCTTTTGCTGCAGCCGCTTGATAGCATCACCTGTAACGCAGGTCACAAAGGCGTGATCTGCGTTCCCTACTGCAGGGAGCAGGCGGAGCGGACGAAGCCGTACGCCGCAGCCGTGAATTCAACCGGCGGTTCCAGCCTCAGTTGGCCGTTGCGCGCGGCGGCACTTTCCACCTCCAGTGGAAACCTTGTTCCAGCCTTGTCCTCGGCCAACCCGTGCTCGTCGCAGCGGGCGGGAACGGCGTGCAGCTCAATCACCGACGGCCCGTCAGCTGCATCCACCCCGATCTCCCGCGGCCAGGGGTGGCCCGGCGCTTCGGTGAGCAGCGTCGTCGAACCGATTCGTACCCTGAGCCCGCCGGACCCTCCGCTCGGAGCCACCCGAATGCGAACGACGGCGGACTGCCCGTCCGCAGCGACCTCGAGGTCCGGCGCCAGGGTAAAGGATGCAACGGAGTCGACCTCCTGCCGCAGGCAATCCTGGCCGTGGGCCTGGGCGACCGTCCGGTAGGGGTCTGCCGCCGGCAGGACGAGTTCCTTCTCAGTGCCGGTGTCAGCGCCACTGCCGGCGCCAGAGCCGGCGCCCGCGCCCGCAGCGCCAAGCTCCAGCCGGACATCGGCCTCGAAGCCTTCACCGTTGTTGCCGCAGGCCGCTGCGGGTAGTTCCACCGGAAGCGCCACCCTGCCGCCCGGGCGCAGGGTGGCGGCATCGCCGTCGGCCGGAGTCCACGGCGCGGGTCCGGAGTAGGCGGCGCTCTCCAGCTGGGCGGCGCTGATCACCAGGTCCTCCGCAGTGTGGTTCTCCACCAGTACATTCAGGCTCCGTTCGCCGAAGCTCAGCCGGCTCGACGCCAGGCTGGCACTGGCCGCGGGCGGATCTGCCGGCGGCCCGGCGGCAGCGCCGGGCAGCAGCTTCGGCACCGTCTGCACCAGCACACCCAGGGCGACAGTAAAGATCACCGCCGCGAAGATCCGGCTCACCAGTGCCTCGTCAAGGCGGTGGGCCAGCCGCGCAGCAGCCAGCGACGAGGCAATCGCCACGGCGGCGAAGCTCAGGGCCAGCGGCCAGTCGATGACTAGGCCGTCCAGGTGCGCTGCGAAACCGGAGGCTGAATTGACGGCGATGATCACCAGCGAGGTGCCAATGGCGCGGGGCACCGGCACGCCCAGCAGCAGGGTCAGTGCGGGAATGATGAGGAAGCCGCCGCCCACCCCGAGCATCCCGGTGAGGAAGCCGACGAGCAGTCCCACGGGAATGCCGCGCAGTGCCAGTCCGCCCCAGCCGTCCAGCTCAGCGGACCGCGCAGCGGGATTCGTCTTCCTGGCGCCGGCCAGCATCCGCACTCCGGCGAGAATCATGACCAGGGCAAAGCACAGCATCAGCCAGTTAGGGTCCAGCAGTTCTCCTACCGCGGTCCCGGCCCAGGACGCGGGGATCCCCGGCACGGCGACCAGGAGCACCAGCGGCCAGCTCACGTCCCGGCGGAGCCTCGGCAGTGCGCCGGCCACCGATGCCAGCCCGACGACGATCAGGGACGTGGGTACGGCCTCCTCCGGGTCCAGCCCCACCACGTAAACCAGGGCCGGCACGGCAATGATTGCGCCGCCGGCGCCAACGAGTCCCACGACGGCGCCGACGGCCAGTCCCACTGCCAGGCCGAGCAGCACCGTCTCCATGGAGCAACAGTCCCAGATTCGGTCGGCGTGGGAAAGGGGTAGCGAGCTCGGATACCCCCGGGGGTGTTTTGCATACCCCCACGGGTATGTGGGAACGTAGAGGTTCCCCCACTTCCTCCGAAAGGACCCCCATGACTGCGAACACCACCGCGGCCGTAACCTCCGTCGATGCCGAGACACTGCGCACCTGGATGAAGGATCCTGATGACCTGATCGTCATCGACGTCCGTTTCGCGGCCGAGTTCGAAGCCATGCACATCCGCGGTTCCTACAACGTGCCGCTTCCGCTGCTCTCCGAGCACACCGATGAGCTGGCCGAGCGGCTGGGCAAGCGCGTTGTCCTCGTGTGCCAGTCCGGCACCCGCGCCGAGCAGGCCCGCACCCGCCTTGGCGGCGCAGGCATCGGATCCGCCCACGTGCTGACCGGCGGCGTTCCCGCCTTCGCTGCTGCAGGCGGCGACGTTGTCCGCGGGCAGAAGCGGTGGGACCTGGAACGCCAGGTCCGCATGGTGGCCGGCTCCGCCGTCGTCCTGGGGCTGGCCGGCGGCCGCTTTGTTTCCCCGAAGCTGCGGATGCTTGCCGGCGGCATTGGTGCCGGGCTGACCTTCTCCGCGGCAACCAACTCCTGCGCCATGGGTGCGGCCCTGGCCAGGATGCCGTGGAACAAGACCGCTTCCGAGCCCACGCGCGAGTCCGCCATCCAGTCGCTGCCCAAGCAGGGCGGACCCGTAGCCTCATGACTTCCACGCTGGTGCTGGTGCTCAGCCTGTCCCTGCTGATCGGTCTGTCGCTTGGCCTGCTGGGCGGCGGTGGTTCGATTCTGACGGTGCCGATCCTGGTCTACGTGGCCGGGTTCGGCGCCAAGGAGGCCATCGCCTCCTCACTGTTCGTCGTGGGCGTTACCTCGGCGGTGAGCGTGATCGGCCACGCACGCAACGGCCGCGTGCGCTGGAAGACCGGACTCATCTTCGGCGCCGCCGGTATGGCCGGCGCGTTTGGCGGCGGCCTGCTGGGCAGCCGGATTCCTTCCGTGGTGCTGATGATCGCGTTTGCGCTCATGATGATCGCGACGTCGGTTGCCATGCTCCGCGGCCGGCGCAAGGTCGATCCGGACAAGGCGTATTCTGACCTGCCGATCCTGCGCATCCTGGCGGACGGCGCGGTGGTTGGCCTGGTGACCGGCCTGGTCGGTGCCGGCGGCGGATTCCTGGTGGTTCCGGCCCTGGCACTGCTTGGCGGCATGCCGATGGCCATGGCGGTGGGCACCTCACTGGTGGTGATTGCCATGAAGTCCTTCGCCGGACTTGCCGGATATCTGACTACGGTGCAGATCAACTGGAGCATGACCCTGGCGGTTACCGCGATGGCCATTGTCGGCTCGCTCATCGGCGCCAAGCTGGTCGGCCGGATTCCCGAGGCTGCCCTCCGGAAGGCCTTTGGCTGGTTCGTGCTGGCCATGGGCGGCTTCGTGCTGGTCCAGGAAATCCTGGGCATGTAACACAGCCGCGGCCGGGGCATACTTGCCGTATGGGCAACGAACCCCGGCCGCCGGCTCCCGGATCTTCAGGTGCGCCGGTCCTGGCCCGCCGGCTCGGCACCGCAGACGCCACCCTCATCGGCCTCGGCTCCATGGTTGGAGCCGGGGTTTTTGCGGCTTTCACTCCTGCGGCGGCCGCCGCGGGTTCAGGACTGCTGGTCGGACTCGCCGTTGCCGGGCTGGTGGCCTTCTGCAACGCCACCTCCTCCGCCCAGCTGGCAGCGGTCTATCCCGCGTCCGGCGGGACGTACGTTTACGGGCGGAAACGCCTGGGCCCCTGGGCCGGTTTCCTGGCCGGCTGGGGCTTCGTCATCGGCAAGACCGCCAGTGCGGCCGCCATGGCCATGACCTTCGCAGCCTATGCGGCACCGGCCGGCTGGGAGCGGCCAGCGGCGGTGGCCGCCGTTGTGCTCCTTGCTGCCGTCAACTACCGCGGCATTACCCGCACCGCCCTGCTGACCCGGATCATTGTTGCCGTGGTGTTCGCTGCACTGGCCCTGGGCATGGTTGCCGCCTGGGCCGGCACGGACCCAAACGCCAGCAGTTTCCTCTCTGAGGGGCTGCTGGCCGGCGGGTGGTACGGGATCCTGCAGTCCGCCGGACTGCTCTTTTTCGCTTTCGCCGGCTATGCCCGGATCGCCACCATGGCAGAAGAGGTCCGCGACCCCTGGCGCACCATTCCCCGCGCCATTACGCTGGCCCTGGGCTTAGCCCTGGCGGTTTACGCGGTGGTTGCCGTAACGCTGCTGGCGTCGCTGGGGCCCGACGGCGTTGCCGCCGCCCCTGCGCCCCTGGCCGCCGCCGTCGAAGCGGGCCCGCTGGCCTGGGCTGGTCCGGTGGTGCGGATTGGTGCCGCAGCCGCCTCCCTGGGAGCCCTGCTGGCGCTGATCGCCGGGCTCGGCCGGACCGCCCTGGCCATGTCCCGCGGCGGAGACCTGCCCGCCTGGCTTGCAGCGGTCCATCCGACATACCAGGTGCCGCACCGTGCCGAGGTGGCGATCGCCGTCGTGATCTGCTGCGTACTTCTGGTAGCCGACCTGCGCGGAGCTATCGGCTTTTCGTCCTTCGGTGTGCTGGTCTACTACCTCGTGGCCAACCTGGCCGCCCTGACGCAGCCGTCGGCGGACCGCCGCTATCCCCGGGCACTCCAGGTCCTGGGGGCTGTGTCCTGCGCCGTGCTGGCACTTACCCTGCCCCTGGCCTCGGTGCTGGGCGGGGTGGCGGTCTTCGCCGTGGGCGTTGTGCTGCGGCTGGTGCGCCTGCGGGCTCAGCGGAGGTAGTTACGGGGGCAGCGAAAAACCCCGGTCCGCGCGGACCGGGGATTTTTCGCTGCTGTTACGAAGCGTGGGCGGCAGCCCAGGCAGGGTAGGCGCCTTCGAGCTCGACGACGTCGTACCCTGCGTTGCGCAGGGCGTTGCCGACGATCGAGCTGCGCATGCCGCTGGCGCAGTAGGCAACGATCTTGCCGTCGGACGGCAGCTGATCCAGGTTCCACAGCGCACGTCCGCCGTGCAGCTGGTGCGAGCCGGGGATGTTGCCGGCCGCGTGCTCTATGCGGGCACGGACGTCCAGGACCATAGCGGCGTCGAAGGAGTCCAGCTCCGTGGCGGAGATGGTTGCCGGTGCGGACTGGGGGAGTCCTTCCAGGCTGGTGACGAAGCCGGCGACGTCGTCAATGCCAACGCGTGCCAGTGAATCGCGGACGGCGTGGGCCTGGTCCTGGTTCGCGGTGAGCAGGATCAGCGGACGGGTGCTCTCTGATTCGGGGTCCACGGCCCAGGCACCGAAGCTGGCGGTCTTGCCGCCGGCGGGGATGTGCAGGGCGCCGGGGACGGTGCCCTGGTGGAGCTCGGGGACGCTGCGCGTGTCCACGAAGGTTGCTTCGCGGGTTTCCAGGCGGGACACGACGTCGGCCGCAGGGATTTCCGCCAGCGGTTCGCGCGGGCCCATGACTGCCGGGCCCTGCTTGTTCTGCTTCTTCATGCGGGCAAAGTAGGCGTGGGCCTCGGGCTGCCCGTCGAGGAGTTCGTGAATGAAGCCCTGCTCGTCATTCGCGGCGAGGTACTTGCCCCACCAGGCGTACAGGCGCTCGTAGCCCACCGTGGAGGAGGGGATGGCGCCCAGCGCCTTGCCGCAGGCGCTGCCTGCGCCGTGGCCCGGGTGCACCTGGACGTAGTCGGGCAGCGTGAGGAACTTGTCCCGCAGGCTGGCGAACATCTGCTTGGCGCCTTCGAAGCGGGTGTCGACGCCGCCGGCTGCTTCGTCGAGCAGGTCCGGGCGGCCGAGGTCACCGGCGAACACGAAGTCCCCGGAGAGCAGGTAGCCGGCCTGGTCGGTGAACGCGCCGTCGGTCACCAGGTAGGAGAGGTGCTCGGGGGTGTGGCCCGGGGTGTGGAGGGCCTTGATGGTGAGGTTGCCGATGGTGATGGCATCGCCGTCGTACATCCGGGTGCCTTCGAAGCCGTACTGCCAGTCGGCTCCGCCTTCACCGGAGATGTAGATCTGCGCGCCGGTGGCTGCGGCGAGTTCACGGGTGCCGGAAAGGTAGTCGGCGTGGATGTGGGTCTCGGTCACCGCGGTGATCTTCATGCCTTTCGCAGCGGCAAGTTCAAGGTAGGGGGCGACGTCGCGGCGGGCGTCGACGACGATCGCCTCGCCCAGGCGCTGGCAGCCGATGAAGTAGCTGGCCTGTGCCAGGTCCTCGTCGTAGATGCGTTCGATGAGCATGGGTACTCCTTTGGGGATCGGGGTACTACAACCGTAATACCCCCAGGGGTATAAATCAAAATACCTATGGGGGTATGCGTGATCGCTGCGTGTTTGCCGCCGTCGTTGTGGGTGCTATCTTGGTCCTGATAAATCTGATTTATTACTGGCCCAGCCACGAGCAAATCAGATGTAATGACGCGTCTGAGGAGTTTTGCCATGCTGTTGGCGAACGAGCAATATCCCCCGCTTGTGGTGATGGGAGTACAGGGCTGCGGCAAGTCCACCGCCGGACAGGCCGTGGCGGCCCGGCTGGAACTGCCGTTCCTGGACGGTGACGACCTGCATCCGGCCAGCAACAAGGCAAAGATGGCCTCCGGGCATCCGCTGACGGACGAGGACCGCGAGCCATGGCTGCGCGCAATCGGCCGTGAGCTTGCGGCCGGGCTCGAAAACGGAACCGCCACCGTGGTTGCGTGTTCGGCGCTGAAGCGCCAGTACCGTGATCTGATCCGCTCCTTCGCGCCGGGCACGCAGTTCATCCACATGGAGGGCTCCCGCGAGCTGATCGCAGAGCGGCTGAGCCGGCGGGACCACGAGTACATGCCGCCGACCCTGCTGGACTCGCAGTTTGCCACCCTTGAACCCCTCGGCGAGGATGAGGCCGGAATCCGGCTGAGCATCACGCTGACCCTAGATGAAATCGCGGCGGCCGCTGCAGCTGCGTTCACCCCTGCCGGGTCCTGACCCCGGCAACACACCCCCCATCCTGATAGGACGACGATGACCGATCTTGAGCTCAACTGGACGCTGGGAACTCCCGGCCTCCTGCTGATCGCCGTTGCAGCAATTGCCCTGCTGCTCGTGATGATCATGAAATTCCGTATCCACGCCTTCCTGGCGCTGATCGTGGTCAGCCTCCTGACCGCGGTTGCGACCGGCGTCCAGGCCGGGGACATTGTGCCGACGCTGCTGAGCGGCTTCAGCTCCACCCTGGGCAGTGTGGCGCTGCTGGTCGGTCTGGGCGCCATGCTTGGCCGCATGCTGGAGGTCTCCGGAGGAGCTGAAGTGCTCACCAACGCGCTGATCAACAAGTTTGGCCAGAAGCGCGCCTCCCTGGCGCTCTCTGTGGCTTCGCTGCTGTTCGGTTTCCCGATCTTCTTCGACGCCGGCCTCGTGGTCATGCTGCCGATCATCTTCACCGTTGCCCGCCGCATGGGCGGATCGCTGCTGACCTACGCCTTCCCCGCAGCTGCAGCCTTCTCAGCGATGCACATCTTCGTGCCGCCGCATCCCGGCCCCGTGGCCGCCACCGGCCTGCTGGGCGCCGACGTCGGACTGGTCCTGATCTTCGGCCTCATCGTCGCGATCCCCACCTGGTACCTCGCCGGTTACCTGTTCGGCCACTTCCTGGGCCGCAAGTTCAACATCCCGGTACCCACCCTCCTCGACGCCCCCAGGGGATCGGTTGAGTCCGAGTTTCGTTCCTCCCCCAGCCTGGGCAGCATCATCACCCTTCTGCTGCTCCCGTTCGTCCTGATCTTCCTGAACACCGGCCTGAATATGGCTGCCACCGCTGAGCTGGTCTCCCTGGAGGACACCTGGGTGCAGGTCCTGCGCACGCTCGGCGAAACGCCGGTAGCCCTGCTGATCACCGTCTTCCTCGCAATGTGGCTGCTCGGCCGCCGCCAGGGCAAGAAGGGCTCCCTGATCGAGACCGTTGTGGACTCCGCCCTCGGCCCGGTCTGCTCGATCATCCTCATCACCGGTGCCGGCGGCATGTTCGGCGGCGTGCTGCGTGCCAGCGGCATCGGCAACGCGATCGCGGACTCTCTGGACGCGATCGGTCTGCCCGTCATCGTGGCCGGCTTCGTGATCGCCGCGATCGTGCGTGTTGCGCAGGGCTCGGCCACCGTTGCCCTGACGACCGCAGCCGCCCTGGTGCAGCCCGTGGTCCTGGACAACCCGGACTTCAACGCGGTGCAGACCGTGGCAATCGTGCTGGCGCTGGCCGCCGGCTCGGTGTTCGCCGGCCATGTCAACGACTCCGGCTTCTGGCTGGTCAGCCGGTTCTTCCAGATGGACACCAAGACCACGCTGAAGACCTGGACCGTTGGCCAGGCGCTGATCGGCGTCATCGGCTTCATCCTGGCCCTGGCGATCTACCTGGTCGCCTCAGGGTTCTAGTACATCCATCCGGCCGGGAGCAGCCTTGCTCCCGGCCGTTTTGGTACCCGGATTCCCCGGGTTCCGGAGAGGAGCGGCAGCGATGGCTGCAGACATGTTTGATATTTCCGGGCGGGTTGCCCTGGTGACCGGTTCCAGCCGGGGAATTGGCAACGCGATTGCCCGCGGGCTGGCAGGTGCGGGCGCCGTCGTCGTCCTGAACGGCCTGGATGCCCGCCGGCTGGAAGCTGCGCGGTCCGCGCTGGCCGCGGAGTTCGGCGAGGACCGGATTTTCGCCCGCCGCTTCGATGTCACGGACGCCGCTGAAGCGGCCGACGGCGTTGCCTGGGTGGAGCGCGAAGTCGGTCCGCTCGAGATCCTGGTCAACAACGCCGGAGTGCAGCACCGCGTGCCGATGCTGGAGCTCGACGTCGCGGACTGGGAACGCGTGCTGCGCACCAACCTGACCAGTGCGTTCCTGGTGGGGCGGGAGGCTGCCCGGCACATGATTCCGCGCGGACGGGGCAAGATCATCAACATTGCCTCCGTGCAGACAGACCTGGCGCGGCCGACGATCGCGCCGTACACCGCGTCCAAGGGCGGAATCCGGAACCTGACCCGTGCCATGACGGCCGAGTGGGCCGCCGAGGGACTGCAGATCAATGCGATTGCGCCCGGCTACATCCACACCGAGATGACCCAGAACCTGGTCGATGATGAGGCGTTCAACTCCTGGATCCTGGGCCGCACTCCGGCGCACCGGTGGGGCAGCGTGGAAGACATTGTGGGCCCGGCAATCTGGCTGGCGTCCGATGCGTCCAATTTCGTCAACGGTCAGGTCGTCTTCATTGACGGCGGCATGACCACTGTGGTCTGAGGAGGAAACCATGGAAACTCTTGGGGTAGTAGCTCACGGTGCCGGTGACCTGCGGGTTGAACCCGTTGAGCCTGGCGTACCGGCGGCCGATGAGGCTGTTGTTGAGATCGTCTACGGCGGGGTGTGCGGATCGGACCTGCATTACTGGCAGCACGGTGCTGCGGGCGAGTCGATCCTGAAGGCACCGATGCTGCTGGGCCATGAAGTTGTGGGGCGGGTTGCGCGGGCTGCGGCCGACGGTACCGGACCGGCGGAGGGGACCGCCGTGGCCGTTCATCCGGCGACGCCCGGTCCCGGAGACGGGTCCCGGTACCCCGAGGACCGGCCCAACCTGTCACCGGGCTGCACGTATCTGGGCAGTGCTGCCCGGTTCCCGCATACCGAGGGTGCCTTTGCCCGGTTCGTGAACCTGCCGGCGCGGATGCTCCGGGTGCTGCCGGAGAACCTGCCGCTGCGGCGCGCTGCGCTTGTTGAGCCCGCCGCCGTTGCCTGGCACGCAGTTTCGCGTGCCGGCGATGTGCGGGGCAAGCGGGTGCTGGTCACCGGCTCGGGCCCGATTGGTGCGCTGATCACGGCGGTGCTTCGGGCACGCGGTGCGGGGGAGATCATCACGACGGACATGCACGAGTTCCCGATGGAAACCGCGCGTGCCGTCGGTGCCGACCGCAGCCTCCTGGCGACTGATGCCGACGGTATTGCTGCGGTGGATGCCGACATCTGTTTCGAGTCCTCGGGCAGTTACCGCGGCCTGATGTCTGCTGTTCAGGGTGCGACCCGCGGCGGACGGGTTGTGATGGTGGGACTGCTGCCGTCCGGCGAGCAGCCGGCACTGATTTCGCTGGCGATCACGCGCGAGCTGGAACTGGTGGGCTCCTTCCGGTTCAACGACGAGATTGATGAGGTTATCGCTGCCCTCGCCGACGGAAGCCTGCAGGCCGATCCGGTGATCACCCACGAATTTGCCGTGGAGGATGCGCTGGAGGCGTTCGAAGTTGCCAGGGACGCCTCGGTTAGCAGCAAGGTTCTGCTGCGCTTCGGGAACTGAGCGGACTGAGGCTGGGCTGGGCTGGGCGAGGCAGGGCTGGCCCGGGTGGCCTGGCTGGCCCGGGCCGAGCCGGACGAAGCTTGCCAGCTCGCGCTGAGGTGGATCGGCTCGGTCTGCTCGGGCCGGTGGCCCCTACGGGTGCGCACCGGAATGGTCCGCATCCATAGTCTGGTTGCCTCGCAGCTGAGTCGGGACGCCCGGGAGCGGCGGAGCCGTCGAAGCGTAGAGGTGGCCGGTAGGCGTGGTGATCCTGACGGAGTGCCGGTGCGACGAGGTGGAGGGCGCCGGCGTGGAGATCGATGGCCGGAGCATATGTGCAGATCTTCCCGGCACGCTCCGGCTCGCTGCACCCGACGTTTCTGTCCGGGCGGCACTGGCATCGGCACTGGCACTCCAGCCGGGTGCTTCCTTGGCCTGGTTGCAGGCTTCGCACAGTCCCTGTCCGTTGGAGTAGCTGGTCGGTCCGCCTTCTGCGTGGGGACGGATGTGGTCGATGTGCCGGATAGGCGCATCACACCAGGGTGTGCGGCAGGTTTGGTCCCGGGTGCGGATCATTCGTGCCAGGCCCGCCGGGAAGGCCCGGGCTTTGGCTTCCATCGCTGTCAGGTCCCCGGAGACAGGGTCAAGGTAGAGACGGCGCAGGCTCACTGCAGAACCATGTTCCATTGCTGTTCCGGGCATCCTCCCCGTTCCGGAGGTCGATACCGGCGCGGCCATCGTCCCTGGCATGGATCTGGACCCGTCCGCCAATCTCGAGTCCCTCCCCGGGGTGGACCCTGGCCCGGACGTCGACCCTTCCGCCGGTGTGGACCGCACGGGTTTTGGTCCCGGCCCGGGCTTCGACTCCTGCGAGGGCGGGGGCTTAGGCACCGGCACCGGCTTTAGTCCTGCCGCCGGCTCCGTTTCAGGCAGTACCGCCGCTGCTTGACCGGAACTTTCCCTGCCAGGCGATGCCTCCCGGTACCTGAGTGTGCCCAATGCCGAGCGGATCAGGTCCCGACCCCACGCACCGGGGACGATCCCGTACCCGGGGAAGTACGCCGGTGCATTAGCGGGCACGCCGGTCCCTGTTGATCCCGGTCCGCCCATTGCCGGCACTCTCACCACGCCCTGTCCGGCCTGCGCTTCCTGTCCTGCCGCTGCGTCGTGTCCTGCCCGCGCTTCCTGTCCTGCCGCTACGGCGTGTCCGGCCGAGGTGTCTTCTCCAGCCTCGGGATCCGGGTGCAGGAGATCGGTGAACAGGGTCCGGTCGCTGATGACCAGC
>NZ_JADKYW010000003.1:470027-666528 GCF_015355785.1 Arthrobacter gandavensis | reverse complement strand
CAGGCAGGCTGTCTCCCGGACCAGGAGGGTTGCCCGCCATTCACTGAGCACTCCGGATGCGAGGGCTGCCAGGGTGTGCGGCATTTCGTGGACCAGTGTCTTGCCGAATCCCAGGTGCCGGCTGCCGCGGTGCGGGGAGTCCCTGCGGGCAAGGGCTACCTGCGCTCCGACACCGCGGCCAAGATGCTCGGCCGGGACACCGGCACGGGCCTGGGCCCGGCGCTGGGAGGCATCAAATGCAGCCGCAGCCCGGGCCTGAACCGCCGCGGCAGCCGATTTCAGTTCCTCCAGCACCCGCAACAGATCAATGAGTTGGGGATCAGCCCAGGCGTCAGAAAGGTCTGAACAGGTAGCCGGGTCCCGCAGGCAGTGCAGCCACACGCTTACGTTGTCCAACAGCCCACGCGAGGCAGGAGGCGATTCTGGACGTCCGCTAACGGAATCTTGATTTGCCTCCGAGTGCCGATCTGCCACAGAGAACCGATCTGTCGCCGTGAGCCGATCTGCCGCAGAGAACCGATCTGGCTCAGCAGGACCGTGAAACCTCTCCGAAATAGGTACGGGTCGGCCCGATAACGGACCGGACTGCGCCGGGGGATGCCGCAGGGAGGGCGGCCGTGCTTCCATTTCCAACATGCCCACAGGCTATGAATTTCCCCATGGTGATGGGCCAGTATGGGGCGGCGATGGGGAAAACAACTTCTGTGCGTGGTGCGTGCGCGTCGTCGGGGAGGGATAGTGGGCGAGCCATGCTCGCCGCCGTCCCGGTGCCAGCACCTTCGCTGGCACCCGCCGCTGGCACCCGCCGCTGGCACCTGCGGCCTCTGCGGCCCCTCCGGCGCCAGCGCCCGCCGCTGGCCACCCGCACCAGTGCCCGCGGTTGGCCCTCCGGCATCAGCGCCTGCGGCGCCACCGCCGCCAGCGCCCGCGGCCCCTCCAACACCAGCCGCCGCCGGCCCCTCCAACACCAGCCGCCGCCGGCCCCTCCAACACCAGCCGCCGCCGGCCCCTCCAACACCGCCGCCGGCGCCACCGCCGCCAGCGCCCGCCGCCCGCCAGCGCCCACCGCCAACCGGCACCGACCACGCAACTACCCCTCCACAACCCCCGGCCGCTCCGGCGGAGAGAAGATGCGGGGTTCATCGCTCCAGACACTCTCGACTTCGGACTTGGTCCGGCGCATGATCTGGTCCATCGCTTCACGTGCAGCATCAGGGTTGCCCGCCTGGATGGCGTTGGCGACGTCGACGTGCCACTGGAGTGCTTCCTCGTGCGGCCGTGACGGCATCAGCCCGTAATCCGTCCGACCGCGCAGGACCTCCGCGATCATGGACTGCATTTGGCCGAACATCTCGTTCCCCGAAGCAGCCAGGACCAGTGCGTGATAGTGGATGTCCAGCTCCAGGAACTGCTGCAGGTCTCCCGCACGGCCCACGGCACGCATCTTCGCTGCAACAGCCATCAGCTCGGCGGACATGTCCTCCGGAGCGTACTGTGCCGCAAGCTCGGCGGCGGCAGGCTCGACGGCGGAACGCAGCTCCGTCAGTGAACGCAGCTGGGCGCCCTTGCCGGTCTTGGCCGCAAGCCGCCAGCGGACGATGTACGGATCGAAGACGTTCCAGGAAGTCTCCGGCAGAACCCGGATGCCAACGCGTTTGACGGTCTCCACCAAGCCAAGGGACTGCAGTACCCGGACAGCCTCGCGGGCAACGGAACGGGAGACGTTCAGTTCAGTCTCGAGCTGTTCAGAGAGCATCGTGTCCCCGGCGTGAAGCTCACCGGACACGATCCGCCGCCCCAATGATTCGATGACGAGGCTGTGCAGGCGCGAACTCATGCGGATTCCGGGGTGGCAGTCACCCCTTCATTCTAGGCAACGCGTGCTCAGTACTGCGGTTTGACGACCGGAAACAGCCCGTCGGGCTCCTCGCCTTCCTCAATGTGGCTCGCAGCAGGCCCCACAATCAGCGGATCCGGGGCGTGCGCAATGCCGGCGTCCTTGTTCGGGTAGTCGACACTGGCGAGGACATAACGCATGGCCTCAAGCCTGGCGCGTTTTTTGTCATTCGATTTCACCACGGTCCAGGGTGAATCACCCGTGTCCGTGTAGAAGAACATCGCTTCCTTCGCCTGCGTGTAGTCATCCCACTTATCCAGGCTGGCAAGGTCTGTGGGGGAGAGCTTCCACTGCTTCACGGGGTCCGTTTCCCGTGCCGCGAACCGTGCCAGCTGTTCCGCGCGGCCCACGGAGAACCAGAGCTTGCGCAGCAGAACGCCCGAATTCACCAGCATGCGCTCCAGCTCGGGAACTTCCCGCATGAACTCCAGGTACTGTGCCGGCGTGCAGTAGTTCATCACGCGTTCGACGCCGGCACGGTTGTACCAGGAGCGGTCCATCATCACGATCTCCCCGCCGCTGGGCAAGTGGGAGATGTAGCGCTGGAAGTACCACTGCGTGCGTTCCTGGTCGGTGGGTTTTTCCAGCGCCACCACCCGTGAACCGCGGGGATTGAGGTGTTCGTTGAAACGCTTGATGGCACCGCCCTTGCCCGCGGCGTCGCGGCCTTCGAAGATGATCAGCATTTTTTGGCCGGTGTCCTTGACCCACAGCTGCATCTTGAGCAGTTCGATCTGCAGCTGCCGCTTCTGCCGCTCATAGCTGCGGCGGCTGAGCTTCTTGTCGTAGGGGTAGTTGTGCCGCCAGGCGTCGTCGGACTTGTCCCGGACCTTGCGGGTCTTCGAATCCAGTTCGCCGAGCTCATCGAGCTCAGCGGCGTAGTCCTCAGCCACCGAGACCCTGTCCCTTTCGGAACCGGACGTCGCGGAACCGGACGTTTCGGAACCGGACGTCGCGGCGTCGGACGCTGCTTTGCGCTCCGCGGTTTCCTCCGCCGGCGCCTGGCCAGCCTTGGTACCGGACCGGGAACCGTTCTTGCCCGTGGCCATAAGAATCTCCTTGCGAGTGGTGTCCTGCTGCGAATCTACGCGGAGCACGCGGCGCGGCGGAAGGGCAGCCCGCGAGCCTACCCGGGAATGCCAATGACGGCGCGGATAATTGACGGCGATGAAATACCTGCGCTCCGCCCTGCTTTCCGCCGCTACCGCCCCGCTGATCCTGTTCGGCACAGCCTGCGCTCCGCAGGACACCGGAACTTCTGCCGCACCTCCGTCCGCGGAGGCCGGGATCCAGTCTGAGGTGCAGACCCAAGCCCCGGTCCAGGTACAGGCGGGGACCGCGCTCGAACAGCTCGGCAGCATTCCCGTCAAGGGCAGGGCACCGAAAACCGGCTACAGCCGCGGGGAGTTCGGACCGGCCTGGGCCGACGTCGACCGCAACGGCTGCGACACCCGCAACGACATCCTCGCGCGGGACCTGACCGAGGAGTCCTTCAAGCCGGGAACCCAGGACTGTGTAGTCGCTTCGGGGGCCTTCGCGGACCCTTACACCGGCACCATCATCAGCTTTGTCCGCGGAAACACCACCAGCACCGCCGTTCAGATCGACCACGTGGTGGCGCTCTCGGACGCGTGGCAGAAGGGCGCGCAGCAGCTCACCGCGGAAGAGCGCCGCCAGCTCGCCAACGATCCGCTGAACCTGTTCGCCGCGGACGGCCCGGCAAACGGTGCGAAATCAGATTCCGACGCCGCCACCTGGCTTCCTTCGAACAAGGCCTTCCGCTGCGAATACGTTGCGCGCCAGACGGCAGTCAAGGCTGAGTACCGGTTGTGGATGACGCAGGCGGAGCACGACGCAATCGCCGCAGTCCTGGCCGCATGCCCGGAGGAACCCGTGCCGGCACGCGAAGGAACCGCGCCACGGACCGCTCCGGCTGCCGGCGCGGTGCAGGATGCTGCCGAAGGGCAGAGAAGTACGACGCCGGTCTACGCCAATTGCGCGGCCGTCAAGGCCGCGGGAGCAGCTCCCATTCGTCCCGGCGATCAGGGCTGGGACCCGAAGTTCGACGGCGACGGCGACGGCGTCGGCTGCACGTCCTGACGCTGCACTGAGTCGTTGAAGGCTATGCGGACCAAAGGTGTCCGCATGGCGTTTTATCGCGGACCCAAACTGTCCTGATGTCCGTCGAGCAGTTCCCCGGGCGCGCCTAGCGTGGAGGCAGTTCCGTACCGGGATTCGCAGGAGTCTTGCGAGCCTGGCCGTGGATAAGAACGCAGAGGAAGAACGGACATGGGCCTGCTTGAAATTGAACTTGCCAAACTCGACTATGCGGAGCGGATACAGTCCGCGGAACGCCTGAGGCACGAACACCAACGCGAGGACCAGCTGCCTCGACCGGCGAGACGCCGCAGACGGGCCAAAGTCGATGCGCCTGTTTTCACGCTACGGATCGGCGGCTTCCGCTACCGGTTGTGGGTTACGCGGACTGTTGCGCTCTGAGGAGTTCGCTAGCATCAAGCCCATGCGAGCTACCATCCGGGACGCAACACCAGCGGACGCCGTCGCGTGCGCAGCGATCTACAGTCCCTACGTCCTGAGCACCGAGGTGTCCTTTGAGACGGACCCTCCAACGGCGCAGGAGATGGCGGACCGGATAGCCGCAGCGCAGGAACGGCACGCGTGGCTCGTGGCAGAGCACGACGGCGGGGTGGCCGGCTACGCATACGCCGGTAGCTGGCGAAGTCGCCCGGCCTACGCACGGACCGCGGAAACCAGCGTCTATCTGGCCCAGTCAGCCTGGGGGAGGGGCATCGGATCCGCCCTCTGCACAGCGCTGCTCCAACGCCTCGGACAACTGGGTTACCGGACGGCAGTGGCGGGCATGACGCTGCCCAATCCAGCCAGTGAAAGGCTGCACACGGTACTGGGATTTCAGCCCGTTGGCGTGTTCCGCCGCGTGGGCTGGAAACACGGCGCCTGGCAGGACGTCAGCTGGATGCAGGTGGACCTGCCCCGCGTACCCGGGGAAGCCGTACCCGGGGAACCGGGCTAGGCGACTTCCATCCGCTCGAGCACAAAGACCGGAATCTCCCGGTCCGTCTTGGCCTGGTAGTCCGCATACGGCGGGTACGCCTCAACGGCACGCTCCCACCAGACGGCCTTCTCCTCGCCGGTGATCTCGCGGGCTGTCATGTCCCACTTCTGCGGGCCGTCCTGCAGCTCCACATGGGGGTGTGCCTTGACGTTGAAGTACCAGACGGGATGCTTCGGCGCTCCGCCCATGGATGCGACGACGGCGTAATCGCCGTCGTGCTCCACCCGCATCAGCGGAGTCTTGCGCAGCTTCCCGCTCTTTGCGCCCTTGGTGGTCAGCAGCACCACTGGCCGTCCGCCCATGGTGGTGCCGCGGGTGCCTCCGGAGGACTCAATTTCCTCCGCCTGGTCGCGGGCGCGCTTGGAGGTACTGGGGACATACTCACCGGTTAGGGGCATGCGCCCCAGTTAACACCCAATCCGGGGCAGTGCACCAGCGGATCTCAGGAGGAGGACGACGCCGAGGGCGGGGTGAAGATCCACGGTTCCCGCGGCAACCGGGCCGGATCAAAAGCCTCCAGCGCTTCGGGCAGGGTGCCGGGAAGACCCAGCGACTGAAGGATTACCGCGGCCGCTTCCGGCGCGGAAATCCCCAGTTCCGCCAGCGCGCCCAGGGTGACGGCGCCGTCGCGCTTCGCCAGCCGCCTGCCGCTCTCCGAGAGGACCAGCGGAACGTGGACGTACTCGACCGGAGGCAGCCCGAGCAGGGACGCCAGGTACGCCTGCCGGGGTGTGGAGGAGAGGAGGTCGTCCCCGCGGACCACCTGGTCTATGCCCTGGGCGGCATCGTCGACGACGACAGCGAGGTTGTAGGGCGGCACGCCGTCGTTGCGCAGCAGCACCAAATCGTCCACCACTCCGGTGTACGGGCCGTGCAGCACATCATGGACCGTGTACTCCTGCACATCCGCGCGCAGCCGCAGGGCCGGGGGACGGTCGCGCCGCCGTCGTTCCCGTTCAGCTTCGGAGAGACCCCGGCAGGTGCCGGGATACGCGCCGGGCGGGGAATGCGGTGCCCGCGGCGCATCGGAGATTTCTGCACGGGTGCAGAAGCACTCGTAGACCCGTCCCTCGGCCCGGAGGCTCGCGATCGCCTCAAGGTAAACCTGTGTCCGGTCGGACTGGCGGATCACCTCGCCGTCCCAGTCCAGGCCGACGGCGGCGAGATCTCGCAGCTGCACCTCCTCCGCTCCTGCCCGGGCACGGTCCAGGTCCTCCACGCGGAGGATGAACCGGCGTCCGCTGCTGCGCGCGAACAGCCAGGCGAGCATGGCGGTCCGCAGGTTGCCGACGTGCAGTTCGCCGGACGGACTCGGAGCAAAGCGGCCGGCACCGGCGGAAGCGGGGAAAAATGAAGGCACGCCTTCCAGCCTACAAACCCCGGAGCGCATCGGCGCACCCGGCGCTGGAGTGCGCACCCGGCACTAGACTGGCGGGCAGAACGGCAGACAGCCTCCCCGAAGGAGCCGCAAACCATGCCCGACTACGGCCGCGACCTGCTCTTCGGAGCCTTCATCACTCCCGTTGCAGCGCCTGCGCAGCAGGCCGTGGAATTGGTTGTCACTGCGGAGAAGGCGGGGCTGGACCTGGCCGCGTTCCAGGACCACCCGTACCAGCCAAGGTTCCTGGACACCTGGACGCTGCTCTCCTACGCGGCGGCACGCACCTCCCGGATCCGGCTGGTGCCGGACGTGCTCAACCTGCCGCTGCGACAGCCCGTGGTGATAGCCCGCAGCGCCGCGAGCCTGGACCTGCTCAGCGGCGGACGGCTCGAACTGGGGCTTGGCACCGGAGCGTTCTGGGACGCGATCGCGGCTGCGGGAGGTCAGCGGCTCACTCCGGGCGATGCCGTCACGGGCCTCGAAGAGGCAATACGCATCATCCGCGGGGTCTGGAACGCGGGCGATTCAGCTCCGCTGCGGGTGGACGGCAGGATCCACCGGGTGATCGGTGCCAAGCGGGGTCCTGCGCCGGCGCGCGACGTCGGCATCTGGCTTGGTGCCTATAAGCCGCGCATGCTGCGCCTCACCGGAGAGGCCGCGGACGGCTGGCTGCCGTCGTTGGGTTACCTGCGCGGCGGGCCGGTCGACCTGGTGCCGCTGAACGCCCAGATTGACGACGCCGCTGCCGCCGCCGGGCGGGATCCTGCCGCGGTGCGCCGGCTGCTGAACATCAGCGGCTCGTTCGAGGCAACGGGCAGGGGACTGCTTCAGGGGCCCGTGACCCGATGGGTGGAAGAACTTACTGGCATGGCTTTGGAGCACGGGATCTCGGGGTTCATCCTCGCGTCCGACGACGCCGGCGCCATCACCCGGTTCGGTGCGGAGGTGGCCCCGGCGGTGCGGGAAAAGGTGGCAGCTTTCCGCTCAGGAACAGCGCAGGGAACAACGTTGGAGGGTACCCGGACGGCTCGGGAAGGGGAGGGCCTTCCGCGCCGGAACCCGGAGTCCTAATGTGGGGAAATGACATCGGAGCTGCTGTTGCCCGCCCTGAACGCCGCCCGAAAGGGCAAAGACGAGGGAGGCATCCCCATAGGCGCGGCCATGTATATTGACGGCACCATCGTGGCGACCGGCCACAACCGCCGCCAGCAGCTGGGCAGCGTTATTCGGCACGCCGAAATGGACTGCCTGGAGCACGCCGGCCGGCTGCCCGCGGGCTCCTACTCACGGGCGACGATGGTCACCACGCTTTCCCCCTGCGAAATGTGCACCGGAGCGATCCTGCTGTACCGGATTCCACACGTGATCATTGGGGAGAACAGCAACTACCGCGGCCCGGAGGACCTGCTGCGCGAACGCGGGGTGCAGGTAGAGGTTCTGGGTGATCCGGCGTGCGTGATGCTGATGGAGGAGTTCATGACCGACTATCCCGCTCTGTGGAACGAGGACATCGGCGTCCTCTGACCAGTCTGGCAGCCGCCGTGGACCCGTCTGCAATTCCCCGGTGCTGACCATGCACACCCTGGCGGACATCCTCGCTCCGGTGGAATACCTGGAGGGGACCGTTCGGGAAGCAGTGGCGACACCGCTGCTGTTGGACCGCCGTGCCGAGTCGCTGGACCCGGGGGACGCTGACCCGGGCGGCCCGGTGGAGGTTCCCGCTCAGGCCCCGGCGCGCACGGAACCGGCCAGTTCGCTGACCGGACCATTCCACGGTGCGCCGTGGCCGGGCAGGACCCATTCCACGTCAGAGAGTGGCGTGAGCCGGTCCAGTGTTTCCAGGGCCCGGGCTGGATCGTCCGTGAAGGGCGAGGGCTGCAGCCCCGTCCTGCCGGTGAGCACATTCCGGGTGGTCAGTGCGTCCCCGACGAACAGGGCCTTCACCTCGGGAACGTGGACCGCAACGCTGCCGGGGGAGTGCCCGGGAAGTCCGATGATCCGTGGTGAGCCCGGGAGGTCCAGCACGTCGCCGTCCGCAACCGGAATGACGTCGGTGAGGTAATGGGTGCGCCAACCCTGCTTGCCCATTGAATAGGCGAGGAACCGCGCCGCGGGACCCGGCCGCATGCCGCGCGCAGACCCCGGTGCCGGCTTGTAGCTTTCCGTTCCCTGGGCCCGGGCCGCGTCTGCCGCGTGGATATATACCGGCACGCCGGTCTGCAGCCGGAGGCGCTCCGCGAAGCCGATGTGGTCCGAGTCGCCGTGCGTCAGGACAACGCCGCGGATGTCTTCGAGGGTCTTGTCCAGGGCAGTGAGCTCGCGCTGCAGGTTCCGCCAGTGCCCGGCGAGACCCGCGTCTACAACGGTGATGCCGCCGTCGGCCACCACCAGGTAGGCGGCAACAATGTCATTGCCGATCCGGTGCAGGTTGGGTGCGAGCTTCATGGCTGTCTCCTAGTGGGTGTCCGGTGTGTCCGGGCTATATGGCTAACGTAATTAGCTATGATGGCTAATGTCAATAGCCAGCGAAATGCCAGGAGAACCATGCCTTCGCCTCAGCGAACCTCCCTCGAAGCAATCGTCGCCGCGGGCCGGGAGGCCCTCGAAGAGGGCGGGCCGGACCGCGTCACCATGAATGCGGTGGCCGCCAGGGTGGGTGTCCGGGCTCCGTCGCTCTACAAACGGGTTCGGGACCGGGACGAGCTGCTGGGGATGATTGCCGCTGCCACCCTTGATGACCTGCGGGAGCGGATGCAGGGACAGGAATCCCTGGCGGGTTTGGCCCGCACCTACCGGTCTTTCGCGCACGGGCACCCGGAGGGATTCCGGCTGATCCAGACGCGGACGGCATCCGCCCAGGACCTGGCAAGGGCCAGCGAACCGGTCCTGGCTGCGGCGCGGAACGCGGTGGGCGACGCCGAGGCGCTGGAGGCTGCACGGTTCATGACGGCGTGGCTCACCGGGTTCATCACCATGGAACTGGCCGGGGCGTTTCGGCTGGGCGGGGACCTGGACAAGGCCTTCGACTACGGAATCGAACGGGTCGCAGCAGCCCTCTCGGACTGATGCGCTCCCGCCCGCTTCCGCAGCCTGCGGCCTAGATTCCCTCGCCCAGCTGCGGGCGTGCGCTGTAGGGGATCAGCGGATGGTCCGCCCGCGCCTTGATCTGCTGCACTACCCAGGTGTTGCCGTCCGGATCCGAGAAGCCGAACAGGGTGCCGCCGTCGCGCTCATCCATCACCGTGACGTCGCCGGCCTCCACGCCCCTGGACAGCAGTTGTTCGCGGGCTGCAGCGGCATCCGGAACCACCAGCTGCAGTCCCTTCAGGGAGCCGGGCTCCATGGACTCGTCACCGGGCAGGTGGCCGATGACGATCGAGCAGCCCGATCCCGGGGGCGTGAGCTGGGCGAACGCCATGTGTTCGTTGACGGTGTGGTGATCCAGGTCGAAGCCAACCGAGTCGGAGTAGAACGCGATGCTGCGGTCCAGGTCGCTGACCGGTACGCGGATGACTTCCAGGGTCCAATCCATGATTCCTCCAAACGTGGTCCTCAGGAGTCAGGCAGTTGCGAACGCGAGCAGCTGCTCGAGCTTGTCGTAGCCGGCGGCCATGCCTGATTCCATGCCCGAGGACACGAAGTTATCCCGGGTCTGGATCGATGGATAGACCGAATGGCCAACAAGCCTGGACCGTCCGCCGGGCAAGTCCTCGAAGCGCAGGAAATCAAGGCTCGCCTGATCCGGATATCCCTCGTATTCGAAGGTCTGGAGGATGAACTCGCCTGGCCGGATGTTGTGGAAGACGCCGCGGAAGGCGTACTCGCCGTCGTCGTCGCTCTGCACGAACCGGTAGGAGCCGCCCGGGGTGGCCTCGAAGGCGTCGATGCGGGTGTCCAGGTGGTCTGGGCCCACCCACTGGGCGTAGGCATCCGCCGTGACGTGGGCGCGAAAGACCTCCAATGCGGGGTAGTCGAACTCGCGGACGTAGTCGATGTACGGTGCGCCGTCGGGCAGGGTGACTTCCAGTGCGTTGGTCATGATGCCTCCTGCGGGGTCTTGATCTCGGCTCGGGAGGCGAGAAGTTCCTCCAGCCGGGAGTACGAATCGGTCATGCCGTCCTCCATGCCGGAGGCTGCCATCCCGTCACGTGCCTCCTGGGTGGGATACACGGCATGCACGGTGATGCGCGTGCGGCCGTCGCCCAGGTCCTCGAAGGTATTGAACTCGAGGCTGACGACGTCGGGATAGCCGGAGAACTCGAACGTCTGGATCGCGAACTCGTTCTCCCGGACGGTGTGGAAGATTCCGGTGAAGTCGTACGGGATGCCCTCGGGACCGATATGCGTGTACTTGTAGGTCCCGCCGGTGGTGAAGTCGTAGTGGTCCATGTCCATCTTCGTGCCGCGCGGTCCCAGCCACTGGCTGATGAGGTCCGGATCCGCGTGGGCGCGGAACACGTCCGCGACGGGGAAATCGAGTTCCCGCGAATAGTCAATGAAGGGGACGCCGTCGGGGACGGAGAGCTGCAGTGCGTTGGTCATTGTTGGTCCTTTGACTGCCGGCCGCGCTCGGCGGCCTGTTGGTGGAGCACAGCATCCAGGCTGCGGAACTGCCCTTCCATGACCAGCCGGTAACGGTCGATCCAGGCAGTGAGTGCCTCCAGCCGTGCGGGGTTCAGGTGGACGGGCCGGCGCTGCGCATCACGGGTTCGCGTGACCAGCTGTGCCTGCTCGAGGACCTGGATGTGCTTCGAAACCGCCTGCTTGCTGATTTCGAAGGGCTCGGCGAGTTCGTTGACCGTGGCCGGGCCCCGGGACAGCCTGGCGATGATCCGGCGGCGTGCCGGATCAGCCAGGGCCAGGAACGCCCTGTCCAGCAGGACGTCTTCCGGGGCTTCGGTCATGAGGGCCAACGTTCGCGTTGCAGTTGAATCTGCCGGTTTTCAAACGGCGGGCTGTCGCCGTTCCCACGGTATCCAACCCGTTTGTTGATCAACCATCTGGTTGATTACCCACGAAGGTACGCCCGCCGTGTCCCGGCTGCAAGGGGTGTGGGAGATTTTTTTGCGGCGCCGATGCGCCCGGCGCACGTCCCGTGGGTCGCCGCATTATGACGGCGGGGCTTTACCACACAGATCAGGGCGCCGCTACGCTGGGCGGATGCTCACAGACGAACGAATCGATCCGCCGGACGCAGCCGACGAGCGGGGAACGCTCAACGGTTTCCTGGACTACCTGCGTGCCAGCGTTATCTATAAGGCCCAAGGGCTCAGCGATGCGGATGCTGCCCACCGCGTGCTGCCGTCCCTGCTCACGGTTTCCGGGCTGCTCCGCCACCTTGCCGACGTCGAACGCTGGTGGTTCCGTGCGCAGCTGGACGGCCAGGAAGGAATTCCCACCCGCTGGAGCAGCGACGATCCCGACGCCGAATTCCGGGTCACCGAACAGGACAGCCTGGCAGAGATCATTGTCGACTACCGGGCGGCCTGCGACGAGTCCCGCGCGGTCGCTGCCCGGTACGGCCTGGAGGACAGGTGCAAAGCCGAGGACAGCGCGGGCCACAACCTGCGCTGGGTGCTGGTGCACATGGTCGAGGAGACCGGCCGGCACTGCGGCCATCTGGACATCATCCGCGAGCTGCTCGACGGCGTCACCGGGGAATAGCGGGCACGCTGCCCGGGGTGCGGGAAGGCGTTCAGGGTCCGGCCGGAAGGCAATGTCAGAGGCGGCACCTAGGGTGGGCGGCGCAGGACAAGAACGTCCTGCGGCGGCCCCGCGGGGCCGCCAGGCATCGCATCCTATGGGGGATTCGCAATGGAAAACCAAACCTACTCGCCGGCTCCGGCACCGCTCCCGGCTCCGCCCGCCAGACCCGGGAAGGGGCTGGCCGTCACCGCCCTTGTCCTGGGCATAGTCGCCCTCGCTCTCTGCTGGGTTCCCGTGCTCAACAACGTGTTCCTGTTCGTTGGGCTTGCCGGTCTCGGCTTTGGCATCGCGGCGCTGGTGACCGCCGCGAAGCGCCGCGCCCCGAAGGGGATGCCCATCGCCGGGCTGATCCTCAGCGTCCTCTCGATCATCGGTGTGTTCGCAACGCAGGCCGTGTACTCGGCTGCCCTCGACTCAGTCGTGGAGTCCATCGAAGACAGCGCCGACGGCGTCGTTGCAGCAGACCCGGAGCAGACTGAAGCCGCTGCTGATTCGCTCGCCGTGGGGACCTCGGCGGAAATCGGTGAGTACACCGTCACGGTCACCGGCGTGAACCTGAACGCGAATGACCAGGTCGTGGCAGCTAATCAGTTCAACGCGGCGCCTGCCGGCCAGTACGTCCTGGTTGATATGGCGGTTGTCTACAACGGTGCCGAGGAAGGTGACCCCTGGGTCGATCTCACTGCCGAGCTTGCGGGTTCGGATGCCCGGCAGTATTCAACCTCCACGTGCACGGCCGTTGCACCAAACCCGGCACATGAGGTCCCCACGCTGACCAAGGGCGGTGCCGGCAGCTACTCCGTCTGCTTTGATGTGCCGGCTGAAGCCATTACCGACGCAAAGATCCTGGTGGAGAGCCTGTTCTCATTCCGGGACGACCGCGTTTACTGGGCCGCTCAGTAGCGGATCAGCGCAGGACCTGAATCTGGGCAGCACCTAAAACTGGGCAGTACCTAAAACTGGGCAGTGCCTAAAACTGGGCAGTGCCTGAAACTGGGCAGTGCCTGAAACTGGGCAGTGCCTGAAACTGGGCAGTGCCTGAAACTGGGCAGTGCCTGAAACTGGAGTGCGGCCGCACACGGAACGGCTCCCCAGCCGCAGCCAGGGAGTCGTTCCGAGGTCCGGCCGATGAACCTTTCGGTCCCGGCCAAGTGGACCTGTTCTGGTCCCGCCTTAAGGAACCACTTTCAGTAAAACACCGTCACTGCTGAAGGGAACCCCCCTGCCCGGCAATTTTTTGGCGGGATTCTCGCTGCAGGATGTTCCTGCAGGTCACGTAGCCGTGCCGGGCAACGCGAACGTGATAAACACAGAGCATGGCAACTACCGCATTCAAAGAAAATCCTGTCCGCACCACCGGTGAACTCCCCGCTGCGGGAACTCCTGCTCCCGCGTTCTTGCTGGTTGGAACCGACCTGTCCGAGGTATCCAGCGAGGCCCTCGCCGGACGACGGATAGTCCTGAACATTTTCCCCAGCGTTGACACCGGAGTCTGCGCCGCCAGCGTCCGGCGTTTCAACGAGATTGCTGCCGGTCTTGAGAATACTGCAGTTGTCTGTGTCTCCAAGGACCTGCCGTTCGCGCTTGGCCGGTTCTGCGGTGCAGAGGGCATCGAAAACGTCGTTGCCGCATCGGCGTTCCGGAGCAGCTTCGGCGAGGACTTCGGGCTGACCCAGGCCGAAGGTCCGCTGCAGGGCCTGCTGGCCCGCGCCGTCGTCGTTCTTGACGTGGACGGCAGCGTATTGCACGCGCAGCTCGTCCCCGAAATCACCACTGAACCGGACTACGACGCCGCGGTGGCCGCCCTGGCGTAGCCTCAGTTCGCTGCAGGGGTCCGTTCCGCGTCTGCGGGGCGGGCCTTTGCTGTGCGTTCCGGGTAGCTAACCCGGCTGGAACTGTCCCAGCGGTCTGTGACTAGGCAGAACACGGAATTGTGCTTGGCTAGGATAGGTAGCGGCGGTCTCTGGACGGTCCGCCTCAACGCAAGACGAAGAACTCAATTTGGGGGAAAAGACATGGACAGGGACCAGGGACAGCCCGAGCCTGCGGACCACGACGCCAGCGAAGGCGCCGATTCCGTCAGCGGCACCGGCAACGCCGCCGCTGGCGCAGCCGGTGCTGGTACCGGCGCGGCCGACGCCGATGGTGCCGGCAACCGTCCCGTCGTGGACGCCGGAGATGCCGGCAACGCCGCCGCTGGCGCGGCCGGTGCTGATACCGGCGAAGCCGGCCACGGTGATGGCGGCTCCGGCAACCAGGATGACGGCATGCCGACGGCGCCGCTGCCGCCGGAGGCCGGGCAGGCACCGGATGCGCCGGCGCCTGCACAGGCAGGCGGCTTTGCAGCACCCGGTGGGTTCGACGGCGGGCCGTCCCTTCCCTACGGAACGGACCAGATGCCTCCGATGCCGCCGCACAACCCTTACGCCTCGGTTCCCGGCGCGCCCTCAGCACCCGGCGGCAGCCGGCACCCCGGACAGCCGGAACAAGCCCCGTTCACCAACCCCGGTGGGTACCCTGGTTTGGCCGGCCAGGGTTTCGCCGGCCAGGACAACGACGCCGGCCAGGATAACGACGCCGGCCAGACCCCCCAGCACCAGGGCCAGGGTTACCCGGGCCAGCCGGGCCAGTTCGGCCAGCCCGGCCAGGGCCAAGACCAGCCCGGCCAGTTCGGCCAGGGCCAAGACCAGCCCGGGCAGTTCGGCCAGCCAGGGAACCAAGGCACGCATCCCGGCCAGCCCGGTTACCCCAGCTACCAGCCGAATTACCCCGCTCAGCCGGGGCCGTACGGGAACCAGGGGCAGCCCGGCTACCCTGGCCAGCCCGGTTACCCCGGCTACCCCGGTCACCCCGGCTACCCCGGTCAGTCCGGCTACCCCAACTACGTGCCGCCGCCGCCCACTCCGGGCAAGGGGCTGGCAATCGCAGCCCTGGTCCTGGGCATCCTGGCCCTGCTCGTGTGCTGGATTCCGTTCGTGAACGTGGTGGCCTTCCCGCTGGCGATCGTTGGCGTGGGGCTGGGCATTCCGGCACTTATCAAGGGCATCAAGTCCAAGAACATCGCAAAGCCGCTGTCCATCGCCGCCCTGTCCGTTTCGGTGCTGTCCATCGTCGTGGGGATTGTCGTGAACACCCTCGTCGTCGGGTCGCTCCAGGACGCGGGCTACTGGGAAAGCGAGACCGAAGCCGGTACGGACTCCTACACCGAGGACTATTCCGAAGAGCTCCTGGATGCCGAAGAGCAGGACTACTCCTACGAATACTCGGAGAGCTACATCAGCAGCCTCGTCTCCGAACCGGCCAACGCAGCAAGCGAGGAAGTGACCGTGGGCGATTACGCCGTCACGCTCACCGAGCTGGACCGGGACGCCGCAGCTGAGGTGCAGGAGCGGGATCCCGAATCCGGCGCACCTGACCACAATTACGTGATTGCCCGTTTCACCGCCGTCTACAACGGCAGCGGTGAGGGCCGGCCCTGGCTCGACCTGCCGGCGGAACTGATCGGAACCGACAACCGGATCTACAGCGTCCTGGGCTGCTCCAGCAGCCTCGGACAGCGCAGCGTTGACCAGGAACCGCTCAGTGCGGGGGACTCCGTGACCGTTGAAAGGTGTTTCGACGTTCCGGACAGTGCCCTGGGGGAGGACTCCCGGCTGACCATGCGCATGATTCTCGCTGAGGAGAATGACGACGAGGTTTACTGGCGCCTGTCCTAACCGGCGAGAGGGTCCTGCCAGCCGAACGGTCCCGCGGCACATCGCCGCGGGACCGTTTGGGGTTTTGCAGGAATTAGCGGGAGGAGAAAGCGGCGTCGAACGCTGCCTCCGGAGGTTCCATGGCGAGGGACCGGACGAAGGCCAGCGCTTCCGGCGCGCCGACCAGGCGGTCCATGCCGGCGTCCTCCCACTCCACCGAAATTGGGCCGTCGTAGCCGATGCTGTTCAGCATCCTGAACGCGTCCTCCCATGGCACGTCGCCGTGGCCGGTGGAGACAAAGTCCCAGCCGCGGCGCGGGTCCGCCCAGGGCAGGTGGGAGCCCAGCCGGCCGTTCCGCCCGTTGGACATCCGCTTCTTCGTGTCCTTGCAGTCAACGTGGTAGATCCGGTCCTGGAAGTCCCAGAGGAAGCTCACCGGATCCAGGTCCTGCCAGACGAAGTGGCTGGGATCCCAGTTCAGCCCAAACGCCGGACGGTGTCCGATCGCTTCGAGCGTGCGGACCGTGGTCCAGTAGTCGTAGGCGATTTCGCTGGGATGGACTTCATGGGCGAACCGGACTCCCACTTCGTCGAAGACGTCCAGGATCGGATTCCAGCGGTCGGCGAAGTCCTGGTAGCCGGCGTCTACGGCGTCGGCGGACACCGGCGGGAACATCGCCACGTACTTCCAGATCGACGAGCCGGTGAAGCCAACAACCGTCTTCACGTCCAGTGCCGCAGCCAGCCGGGCGGTGTGCTTCATCTCTTCGGCGGCGCGCTGCCGTACGCCCTCCGGATCGCCGTCGCCCCACACCTGGTCGGGCAGGATGTCCCGGTGCCTTTGGTCGATGGGATCGTCGCAGACCGCCTGGCCCTTGAGATGGTTGGAGATCGCGAAGACCTGCAGGTTGTATTTTTCCAGGATGTCCTTTTTGCCCTGGACGTAGCCGTCCTCGTCCCACCGCCAGGGATCCAGATGGTCGCCCCAGCAGGCGATCTCCAGGCCGTCGTAGCCCCACTCCGACGCGAGCCGGGCCACCTCCTCGAACGGCAGGTCGGCCCACTGGCCGGTGAACAGGGTGATCGGTCGTGACATGTTCGGCTCCTTCGCCTAGGAATCGGGGGCGGGACCTAGCTCGTGGTTCCCACTGAAGTCCAGATGCTTGATTTGGCGGCGCTGCGGGATACGGAGTCCAGGACTTCCTGGACCTGCAGGCCGTCAGCGAACGACGGCGACGGCGGGCTCCCGGCGGCCACGGCAGTGACGAAGTCGCTCACCTGATGGACAAAGCCGTGCTCGTAGCCCAGCGAATGCCCCGCGGGCCACCACGCACCAACGTAGGGATGGACCGGTTCGGTGACTATGATCCGGGTGAAGCCCTGCCGGTCAGCGGGGGCAGTGAAGTCGCAGAATTCAAGGAAGTTCAGGTCCTCCAGGTCGAAGCTGATTGCCCCGCGGCTGCCGGAGACTTCCAGGCGCAGCGCGTTCTTTCGCCCGGTGGCCATCCGCGTTGCCTCAAACGTCCCCAGGACACCGTCCTCGAAGCGGCCGGTAAACAGCGCGACGTCGTCCACCGTCACAGGGCCGCGGGCGGTACCGGTGCCGCGCTGGCCGCCCAGTCCGCCGTCGGCCCCGGACGAATCCGGCAGAGGGCGGCTGTCCACCAGTGTTGCCAGCGTGCCGCTGACCTCGGTAAGCCGGCGGCCGGTGACGTACTGTGCCAGATCGATGATGTGGGCACCCAGGTCACCGAGTACGCCCGAACCTGCCTTGTCCTGTTCCAGCCGCCAGGACAACGGCGCCTCCGGATCCACCAGCCAGTCCTGCAGGTAGGCGGCGCGGACCTGGCGGACGTCGCCGATCGCCCCGCCTGCCACCAGATCGCGGGCGTGAGTGGTTGCGGGGAGCCGCCGGTAGGTGAACCCAGCCATCGCCTGGACGCCGTTGCGTGCGGCACGCGCGGCGGCGTCGGCCATGGCGGTTGCTTCCTCAACGTTGTTGGCCAGCGGCTTTTCGCACAGCACGTGCTTACCCGCCTCCAAGGCGGTGATGGCAATCTCGGCATGCGAAGCGCCCGGCGTCACGATGTCCACGACGTCGATGTCCTCCCGCTCCACCGCTTCGCGCCAGTCGGTGGATGTCTCCGCCCAGCCCCACTTGGCGGCCGCCGCCGCCGTCCGGCCGGCGTCGCGCCCCACCAGCAGGGCCATTTCGGGCTGCAGTGGAATGTCGAAGAAGCGCGGCGCCACCCGCCAGGCCTGGGAATGCGCCGCACCCATGAACCCGTGTCCCACCAGTGCGATCTTCAGCGGTTTGTGCATGTTTTTCTCCTAGCTGCCGCGGAAAACCGTGGCGGAAATGATTCCCGGGGTCCAGCTGCGGAGCGCCCCTGCAGGGACGCCCCGCTGCTGGACGTCTCTAGGACTCGAACGCGGTGGGCAGGTACTTCTCCACGTTCTCGCCGGTGACCACCGGCGCGTAGAGGACCACGCGGTTGGGTACTTCGATCTCCACCAGGTCACTCATGGCCTTGTCCTGGACCAGCAGGCGGGCCAGGCGGATACCGTCCGCAGCCTGCGTGGAGGGGTAGATGATGGTTGCCTTCAGGACACTCTCACCGGACTGGATCTCACGCATCGCGTTGGCGGATCCGGCGCCTCCCACCATGATGAATTCGTCGCGGCCCGCTGCATCGATGGCGGCCAGGACGCCGATCCCCTGATCGTCGTCGTGGTTCCACAGCGCGTCGATTTCCGGAGCCGCGGAGAGCAGCTGGGACGTGGCCGCTTCGCCGCCCTGGACGGTGAAGTCGGCGGCAACCCGGTTGCTGACCTCCAGCCCGCAGCCTTCGAGTGCGTCCTTGAAGCCGGCGCTGCGGTCCTGCGTCAGCGGCAGGGAGTCGATGCCGGCGATTTCGGCGACGACGGCGTTGGGATCGTCTCCAACCTGTTCGCAGATGTATGTTCCGGCGCTGACGCCCATGCCGTAGTTGTCACCCAGGATGGTGGTGCGTGCGGCGAAGGGGCTGGAGAATTCGCGGTCCACGTTGATCACCGGAATCCCCGCTTCCATCGCCTGGGTGGCTACGGAGGTCAGGGCCGCACCGTCCGTGGGCAGCAGGACGATGGCGTCCACGCCTTCGTTGATGAACTGCTCCACCTGGCTGATCTGCAGGTTGGCGTCATTGGTGCCCTCTGCCACCCGGAGTTCAACATCCGGGTACTTCTCCGCTTCGGCCAGCGCAGCGGAGTTGATGGCCCCGAGCCAGCCGTGGTCTGCAGCCGGACCGGAGAAGCCGATCACTACGGTGTCGCCCTCGGCCTGGTTGCCTTCAACCGAGTTGTTGGTGGGTTCGCTGCTGGATTCTTCGCCGCTTGAACATCCGGTGAGGACGAGTCCGCCAACGGCGATGAACGCCGCGGTGGTTACGAGCTGCCTCCGGCCCGGCATGCGTAGTGCCTGCATGGTTGTCTCCTCTAATCGGTCGGTGTTCCTTCTCCAAGAGGCCTGTTGGCACCTTGCATGCCCTGCGCCTCATCGTGATGGCCGTCACACTAACAGAAGTCCGCCGAAAAAACTGCAAGATACTGTCAGTGATCGACATAAGTGTGTAAGCTCCGTTCCATGTCGATGGCCAGCGATGTCCCAGAACGCCTCCAGCCGCTGCTTGAGGTCCGCAACCTGAGCAAGAGTTTCGCCGGAGTGCGGGCACTGCAGGGTGTGAACCTTGAGGTGGTGCCCGGAGAAGTCCACTGCGTGCTCGGACAGAACGGCGCGGGGAAATCCACACTGATCAAGGCGCTCTCCGGGGTGCACCAGCCCGACGGCGGCGAGATCCGCTGGAAGGGGAAGCCGGTGCAGCTCACGGCTCCCACCGATGCCCTGGAGCTGGGCATCGCCACCATGTACCAGGAACTGGACGTGGTTGACGGACTGAACGTCGCGGAGAACATCTTCCTGGGGCACGAGGACGCCCGAGCCGGGGTGCTGCGGGTAAGGGATGCGAAGGACAGGGCACGCAAGCTGCTGGCGCGGCTGGGCCACGAAGACCTTTCCCCGGGCACGGAGGTGGGAACCTTGTCCGCCGCAGGCAAGCAGATCGTGAGCATGGCCCGGGCGCTGTCCCGCAACGCACGACTGATCATCATGGATGAGCCCAGCGCCATCCTGGACACCGGTGAGGTGGCCAACCTGTTCCGGGTCATCCGCCAGCTCACCGGGCAGGGAATCGCCGTGGTCTACATTTCCCACCGGCTGGAGGAGATCGACCAGATCGGTGACCGGATGTCCGTGATCAAGGACGGGCGAAGCACCGCGTCATCACTGCCGGTCAAGTCCGTCTCCCGGTCGGAGCTGGTGAAGCTGATGACGGGCCGGGAGACCACCAACGTGTTCCCGCTGCGGGCGCCGGTGGCGGAGGGGAAGGCGCTGCTCGAAGTAGACGGGCTGGGACTGGCCGGATCCTTCCGGGACATCAGCTTCTCGGTGCGGCCCGGGGAAATTCTCGGCCTGGCCGGGCTGGTGGGTTCCGGCCGCTCGGAAATCCTGGAGACCATCTACGGTGCCCGCAGGGCCACCGCCGGCAGCGTGAGCGTGGACGGCAGCAAACTGCAGCCGGGATCGGTGGCCGCAGCCATTCGGGCCGGGATCGGGCTTTCGCCGGAGGAGCGCAAAAGCCAGGGCCTGCTCCTGGATGAGCCGATCTACAAGAACGCCACCCTGTCCACGTTCGCCCGCTTCGCGCGCCGCGGGCTGCTCAACGAACGCGGCGAAAAAAAAGCGGCGCAGGAACAAACGGCGGCACTGCAGCTCACGCCGGCAGACACCGAACGGCCGGCCCGCACGCTGTCCGGCGGCAACCAGCAGAAAGTCCTGCTGGCACGCTGGCTGATCCACGGCACGCGGATCCTGCTGCTGGATGAACCTACCCGCGGAGTGGACGTCGGCGCCAAGGCCGAGATCTATGCACTGATCCGCCAGCTCGCCGCCCAGGGGGTTGCGATCGTGGTGGTCTCCAGTGAGATCGAAGAAGTCATTGGCCTCGCTGACCGCGTGCTGGTGCTGGATGCCGGCCGCATGCTGGCCGTCAGCGACGCGAAAGACATCGATGAGCATTCCGTACTTGACCTCGTCCTGAAAGGAAACTCCCAGTGAGCGACCAAAACACAACGACGCTCCAGCCGTCCTCCGAAGGCGGGGGAGCTACCGCTGCCGCCCATCAGCGCGGCGTCCGGCAGCTCATGGGAGGATCCGGTGTCCGCAACCTCGGCCTGATCATCGCCCTGGGCCTGCTGATCGCCGTCGGCGCGGCAACCGGCGGCTCACAGTTCCTCAGCGTGGACAACATGCTTACCATCCTGCGGCTGGCCTCGATCATCGGGGTGATCTGCATTGGGGTCACCTTCGTCATCACCGCGGGCGGTATCGACCTCTCCGTTGGGTCGGTGATGGGCCTAGCCAGCGTGGTGGCCAGCCTCGCCGCGGTGCAGGCCGCCGCAACCAACAGCAGCTGGCTGCTCATGGTGGCGGTGGCCCTGGCCGTGGGTGCCCTCGCCGGGCTGATTAACGGCGTGATCATTGCCTACGGAAACGTGGTGGCGTTCATTGCCACCCTGGCCATGCTGGTCGCCGCGCGCGGACTGGCGGAGCTGATCTCCGGCCGGAGCACGCAGATTGTCACCAACCGGGACTTCACCTCCGTGCTGCGCTCCAACTTCCTGGGCGTTCCGCTGCTGGTCTGGATCTTCGTGATCGTGGCGGCGGCCGGATGGTTCCTGCTCAACCGCACCACGTTCGGCCGGCGCACGGTGGCGATCGGCGGCAACCTTGAAGCCACCCGGCTGGCCGGGATCAAGGTCAAGCGGCACATCGTCTGGCTATACGTGCTCTCCGGCATCACGGTAGGCATCGCCGCGATCATGATGATGGGCCGCACCACGGCCGGAACCTCCACGCACGGGACGCTGTATGAACTGGACGCGATCGCCGCGGTCGTGGTGGGCGGGACGCTGCTGGTGGGCGGCCGGGGAACGATCGTGGGCACCGTCCTGGGCGTCCTGCTCTTCAGCACCCTCACCAACGTCTTCGTCCAGAACAACCTGGACACCTCGGTGCAGAACGTCACCAAGGGCGTCATCATCGTGGTGGCGGTGCTGCTCCAGCAGCGGTTCGCGGTCCGGGGGACCCGGCGCAAGGGAGCGATATGAGATTCCCCGGCCCCGGCCGCAACCTTGCCCTGCAGAGTAACGCCGATTCCTGTGCTTGAATTGCCCGGTGGTCGATATAAGGAATGCCTCCGTGGTCTCCGGAGCGAGTGAACTCTTCCAGCTGCTCCGGAACGGGCAGCCGCGCACCCGGTCGGAGCTGGCGGATATTGTGGGAGTGGCCCGCTCGACCATCGTGCTCCGGCTCGAGGCGCTCATGGAGATTGGCCTGGTTGCTCCCGTGGAGGATGCGGTGTCCACCGGCGGGCGTCCGTCGTCGCGGTTCGCCCTGAACACCGGCAACCAGGTGGTCCTCGGCGTGGACATCGGGGCGTCCCACCTGCGGCTGGGAGTCTGCGACCTCGCCGGAAACACGCTCGCTGCCGCCACCGAGGAACTGCAGGTCAGCGCCGGGCCGGAAGCCGTACTGGATACCGTCGCAAAGCTGGGGGACCGGCTCCTCGGCGAAGCAGGCCGCACCTCCCGGGACCTGCTCGCCGTCGGCATCGGGGTTCCCGGCCCCGTGGAGCACCGGACCGGCCGGCCCATCAACCCGCCGATCATGCCCGGATGGAACGGTTTCGACGTGCCCGGGTATCTGGGATCTCACTTCGGCGTCCCCGTGCTGGTGGACAACGACGTGAACGTGATGTCAGTCGGTGAGCGCGAAGCGGCGTGGCCCGACGTCGCGGACCTGGTGTTCCTGAAGGTCGCCACCGGCATCGGCGCGGGCATCATCTGCAACGGCGAGCTGCTCCGCGGCGCCGACGGCGTGGCCGGGGACATCGGCCACATCCGGGTCAGCGGCGGCGGGGACAAGCTCTGCCGGTGCGGGAACTACGGCTGCCTCGAGGCGCTGGCCTCCGGCAACGCCGTCGCGGAAAAGCTGCAGGCCGCCGGGCTGGACGCCCGGGACGGCCGTGACGTGGTGCGGCTGGTGAACCAGGGCAACCACGAGGCCGCCCACGCCGTCCGCCAGTCCGGGCGGGATGTGGGGGAAGTGCTCTCCGCCTGTCTGTCCATGATCAACCCGGCGGTCATCGTCATCGGCGGGTCGATGGCTTTGACCGGTGAGCACTTCATCGCCGGGGTGCGGGAAGTCGTCTACTCCCGGACTATGCCCCTGGCCACGCAGCACCTGCGGATTGTGCAGTCGGTGTCCGGGCTGGACGCCGGGATGCGCGGAGCCGGGGTGCTGGCCATCCAGTACGCGTTGTCCGCGGAGAGCATCGAACGGATGCTGCGGGACCACGCCGGTGCCTGAGAACTGCTCAGCCCTGCTGCGCCGCCCACTCTGCCACGCGTGCTGTGCTTTCCTCCTCTGACAGGTCCTCCACCCGGGTCATGATGGTCCAGCGGATGCCGAAGGGATCACGGATGCTGGCGAATCTGTCCCCGGACACAAAGGTGGCCAGCGGTTCCCGCACGACGGCGCCGGACGCTTCCGCGCGGGCCACCACTGTATCCGCGTCCGAACAGTAGAAGCCCAGCGAATAGCAGGCCGCGTCCGGCTCCGGCGGGTTCACCAAGCCGTAGTTGGGGTTGGGTTCGCCGAGCTGGAGATGGCCGCTGCCGAGGTCAAGGTCAGCGTGGACGGTCACGCCGTTCATTTCCGTCACGTCCACCACCCGTGCGCCGAAAACGTCCCGGTAGAAACGGATTGCCTCCGCCGCTCGCGGGACGGCGATGAACGGTGTGAGACTGGTCAGGCCGCGGGGAATACCATCGGTGGTGTGCCGGCCGGTGACTCCGGGGTTCGGGTTACGGTTCTGGGTTGTAGTCATTGAATCAGGCTAGGAACGCGGGCCGCGCGGCGTCTTGGCGATTCGCGACATCCGGGCATCATCTCTCGATCCCGGGTGGGATGTGCAGGAGGAGATGAATGACGCAGTCCTGGCGCGGCCCGCTGTATCCATCCCGGCTGCCTTCTTTTCATCGGGTTCCGGCGCCCGCGCCGCTGGCGGACCGCATCCGCTGGTTCTGGATCCCCGAATGGAACCTTGAGCCGGGCAGGACCTCCCGGCAGGAAGTTCTCCCCTTCCCGGCGCTGAACCTGGTGGTGGAACAGGGCCGTGTGCGGCTGTACGGACCCGCAACGCGGCGGTCCTACCGGGACCTGGCCGGTACCGGGTGGGCGTTTGGCATTCTCCTGCGGCCGGCGGCGGTTCCGTTCCTCTGCGCGGATCCGGGTGTGCTGCGGGATGCCGATGAGGTGCTGGACGCGCCCGGCCTGCGAACCGCCGTCACCGCCGCGATGGATGCACCTGCTGACGACGACGGCGGTGCCCGCCGCGCGGCGGCCGTTGCGGCGGCGTCGGGCTGGGCGGCAGCCACGCTGCCCCAACCGTCACCGGAGGGCCAGCTGGCCAACCGGTTCGAGGAACTGATCGAGGCGAATCCGTCCCTGACGCGCGTTGACCAGGCCGCTGACCTGCTGGGGGTCTCCGTGCGCACCCTGCAGCGGATTGCCCGAAAGCATGTGGGGCTGCCGCCGCTGGCGATGATCCGCCGCTACCGGCTGCAGGAAGCGGCGGAGCGGCTGCGCACCGATCCGGACCTGACCGTTGCCGACGTCGCGGCCGAGTTGGGCTATGCCGACCACGCGCACCTGACGGACGTTTTCCGCGACGTGCTGGGGTTCACGCCCAGCAGGTACCGGCGTGAGGCGGGGGCGGGTGGGGACTGGCGGAGCGGGGACTGACAGCGCGGGGACTGGCAGAGCCAAAGCTAGTCCCTGCGTGCCCGGAATGCAACGGTGCTGGTGATACTGGAGTGGTTTTGGGGGCAAATAATTTTTCCGGCGCAAATAGATGATTAATCTGGGAACGGCCCGCTCCGTTGGGGCGGAGCGGGCCGTTGCCGGAGGTCAGGGGTGCTTTTGTGCTCGAACCTAGCGGTCCAGCTCCGCCTGGATCTGTTCCCAGGACGGCTCGGATGCTCCCTGGTTCCAGGGCAGGTAGGCCAACGCCTTGCCCATGGCGCAGGTGTTGGAGAGAGCGGAGAAAACCAGCCCGCCGCTGATGCCGCCGGCCAGGACCCGGAATTTCGGCGACGCGATGCGTCCGGCTAGCAGGCCGAGCCCAACGAGGCTTCCGGCAGCGAAGCGCACCTGGCGCTCCATGTCCCAGACCTGCCGGCCGCGGACCACGGCCCCGCCGGCCTTCTCGACGTCGGCTGCGCTGTCGGTGAGCACCTGCCCGCCCTGCAGTCCGGCTGCTGCCAGGCGCTCTTGCGCCTGCTTCGCGCGGACACCGGACTGGCACATCAGCACGACGCCGTCCTCCAGCCGGGCGGCCAGCTCAACAGTGTGGGCGGAGAGCAGGGAAAGGGGAATGTTGTGGGCGCCGGCGACGTGCGCGGACTCGAACTCTGCAGGGTTGCGGACGTCGATGACGGTGAGGTTCGGGTTGTCCTCGAGCAGGGTCTTCAGGGTTGCGGCGTCGAGGGTCTTGGCGGTCTCTGCGGTGGCAGCGGGTGACATGCGGTTCCTTCGGTTGTAGTGGCCGGAGCGAAGCACCAACCCTAGAGCCCGAATCTGGGAGAAGTCAGGGGATGTTACGTCGTGTGGCCCGGGGCCGGCCGGGCTAGCCTGCCGCGCTGCGGCGGAGATTCCCTGCGTCTCTGGTTCTTGGGGCCAAATGTGTCTTTTTTGCTCTTGACGAACGTCCCAAGCGGCCTTCTCGAGCCAAGCCGAGTGCTGAGCGAGTGCTGCACCGGGTGGAGGTGCATCCTGTGTGGCGATAACGCTGTTTGGGAGCTTCCCGGGGCATCGTGTGTGGCGATAACGCTGTTTGGGAGCTGCCCGGAACATCCTGTGTCGCGATAACGCTGCTCTCGCTCGGTGAAGGGGACGTTATTGCAGCAGAGGATCAATCCCTGACTCTGATAAGAGCGTTATTGCGACAAAGGATTCTCCGAAGGGGGTCAGCGTCGCCGGCAGCCCACGCGTGCCATCGCTCCGCCTTCCCGCCCGCGGCCGCGCCGCTCGCCCCTACCGCCCACGCTTGCCGCCGGATCCTACCGGCTCACCGCCGCAGCCCCAGCGCCCACCGTCCCACCGAGCGCTCTCGCCCCAACACTGCAACCCCGCAGCCCGCAAAACCTCCCCAAATGCCCGCATTGCGGTTGAATAACGTTACGGAAACCCCTTGCAGTGATCCACGTCACGGGCATATGTTGTGCTCGCCTACAAATTGTCGGTAGGGGTACCGGCAGGGCGCTACAGCGTTGTATCCGCTCGATCCAGCCGTCCGGGTCACAAGGATGTTTCCCGCAGTCTCGCCGCGCAGTGCCTTGCCGGCGGCAGGATCCTTTTCAAAGGTTCGACCATGAGCAAAAGAAAGAATGTTTCGGCCCTCTTCCTGGCGTTCGGCCTGGCAGCAGGCATGGCGGCCTGCGCCCCGGCCGGGACCACAAACAGCGACAGTGAAGGCGGCGACGGCGTCGAATGCAATGTGGGCATCTCCATGCCCACCCGCAGCCTGGAACGCTGGATCAACGACGGCGAAGGGCTGAAGGAAAACCTCGAGGCCCGGGACTGCACCGTTGACCTGCAGTACGCCGATGACAAGACAGACCAGCAGATCTCCCAGATCCAGAACCAGGTGGCCGGCGGCGCCAAGATCCTGGTGGTCGCCGCGATCGACGGCGAGACCCTGGGTCCGGTCCTGGAGGACGCCAAGAGCCAGGACGTCACCGTGATCGCCTATGACCGCCTGATCAACGGGACCGACGCCGTGGACTACTACGCCACGTTCGACAACTACAAGGTGGGCCAGCTCCAGGGCGAGTTCATCGAGGAGCAGCTGGGCCTGGCCGACGGCGAGGGCCCATACAACCTTGAACCGTTCGCCGGCAGCCCGGATGACAACAACGCCAAGTTCTTCTTCTCCGGCGCCTGGGACGTGCTGCTTCCGTATGTGGAGAGCGGCCAGCTGGTGGTTCCCTCCGGCAAGTCCCCGGCCTCGAACGATGACTGGGCGACCATCGGCATCCTCGGCTGGGGATCCGCGGATGCGCAGGCGGAAATGGACAACCGCCTGCAGTCCTTCTATACCGGCGGGGACAAGGTCGACGTCGTGCTGTCGCCCAACGACAGCCTGGCCCTGGGCATCGAGCAGTCGCTGTCCAGCGCCGGCTACACGCCCGGTACCGACTGGCCGGTGATCACCGGGCAGGACGGCGACGTCGCAAACATCAAGGCGATCCTCGCGGACCAGCAGTCCATGACCGTCTGGAAGGACACCCGTGAACTGGGTGCGCAGGTGGACACCATGATCGAGCAGATCGTCAACGGCGAAGAGGTGGACGTCAATGACACCGAAACCTATGACAACGGGGTGAAGGTGGTGCCCACCTACATCCTCGAGCCGCAGGTAGTGGTCAAGGACCAGGTCCAGTCGACGCTGGTGGATTCCGGCTTCGTGGAGGCAGGCGACATCGGACTCTAGGGCAGCCCGCCCCGCGGGGCACGACGGCGACGGCACTTGCCAGCGACGTCGTGCCCCGCGTCCTCCGGAAAGAACAGGCAGCACATGATCGATCAGGACGTCATCCTCTCAATGGACGGCATCGTGAAGGAATTCAGCGGCGTCCGGGCGCTGGACGGCGTATCCGTCGCCGTCCGGCGCGGAGAAGTGCACGGAATCTGCGGCGAAAACGGCGCCGGAAAATCCACGCTGATGAACGTGCTCAGCGGCGTCTACCCGCACGGCAGCTTCACGGGCACCATCTCCCTGGAAGGAAAGGAGGTGCGCTACAACTCCATCAATGACAGCGAGCGGGACGGAATCGTGATCATCCACCAGGAGCTGGCACTCAGCCCGTTCCTGTCCATCGCGGAAAACATCTTCCTCGGCAACGAGGTGCAGCGCGGCGGGGTGATCGACTGGAACCAGACCAACCTCCAGGCCGCCGCCCTGCTCAAACGCGTGGGACTGGACGAGAACCCGGCCACGAAGATCCTCGAGCTCGGCGTCGGGAAGCAGCAGCTCGTGGAGATCGCCAAGGCGCTGTCAAAGGAAGTGAAACTGCTGATCCTGGATGAGCCGACGGCGGCACTGAACGACGGCGACTCAGCCCACCTCCTGGGGCTGATCGACCAGCTGCGCGACGGCGGGATCACCTCGATTGTCATTTCCCACAAGCTGAAGGAAATCCGTGCCATTGCGGACACCGTCACGGTGATCCGCGACGGAAAGACCATCGAGTCCTTCCCGGTGGAGGACAGCGATGAGATCGAAACCCGGATCATCCGGGACATGGTCGGCCGCCCGCTGGACAGCCAGTTCCCGGACCGGGAACCCCACATCGGCGAGGAAAAATTCCGGGTGGAGGACTGGACGGTCCATCACCCGATCGACGTCGACCGCGTGGTGGTGGACAGTGTGTCCTTCCACGTGCGGGCCGGGGAGATCGTGGGGTTCGCCGGGTTGATGGGTGCCGGGCGCACCGAGCTGGCGATGAGTATTTTCGGCCGGTCCTGGGGGACCGGGGTGTCCGGGCGGGTATTCAAGGACGGTGCCGAAATCCAGACCCGGTCGGTGGACGAGGCCATCCGGCACGGACTCGCGTACGTCAGCGAGGACCGCAAACGGTACGGGCTGAACCTGATCGGCTCCGTGGTGGTGAACGTGTCCGCCGCAGCGCTGGGGAAGCTGGCACGGCTGGGCGTGATCGACAAACACCGGGAGTACTCCGTGGCCGATGACTACCGGCAGAAGATGAACATCCGCACCCCAACCGTGGCGTCCGTCGTCGCGAACCTCTCCGGCGGAAACCAGCAGAAGGTGGTGCTGAGCAAGTGGATCTACTCGGGACCTGATGTGCTGATCCTGGACGAACCCACCCGGGGCATCGACGTCGGCGCCAAGTTCGAGATCTACGGAATCATCAACGAGCTGGCCGCGCAGGGGAGGGCCGTGGTCGTTATCTCGAGTGAGCTGCCGGAGCTGATCGGGCTGTGCGACCGGATCTACACCATCGCCGAAGGCCGGCTCACCGCAGAGGTGCCCCGGGCCGACGCAACGCAGGAAGAACTGATGCGGCACATGACCGCCGACAGGAACGGAACCGGGCCGGCTGAACCATCCGCCGCTGCCGAATCCGTCCGAACGAAATCCGCTGGAAGTGAAGGGACACAAGGAACGTGACCACAACAACTCCTGAACAGGCCAAGACGCCTGCCCCGCCGCCTGCGGGCGGAAACGGCCGGAAGCGGATGCGGATCGACCTGCAGCAGTACGGCATTCTGGCCGCGCTGGTGGTGATCGTGCTGTTGTTCCAGGTCCTCACCGGGGGCCGGCTGCTGTATCCGGGCAACGTCAGCAACCTCATTCAGCAGAACGCGTACGTGCTGATCCTGGCGATCGGCATGGTGATGGTGATTATCGCCGGGCACATCGACCTGTCCGTGGGATCGGTGGTCGCCACAGTGGGGGCCGTCGCCGCGCTGGCGATGAACAGCTGGGGCCTGCCCTGGTGGGCCGCCGTCGTGATTTCCCTGCTCGTGGGGGCCGCGATCGGCGCGTGGCAGGGATTCTGGGTGGCGTTCGTGGGGATACCTGCGTTCATCGTGACGCTGGCAGGGATGCTGGTGTTCCGCGGCGTCGCGCTGATCCTGCTGACCGGCGGAACCATCAGCGGCCTGCCCCGGCCGTTCAACGCGATCGGTTCCGGCACGCTGCCGACCACCGGCACGCCGGACCTGCTCACCCTGGGGATCGGGGCGCTCGCCTCCGTGGCCCTGGTGGTGCAGCAGCTGAAGGCCCGCAATGACCTGCGGAAGCTTGACCTGCCGCGGGAGCGGACGGCGTCGTTCGTGTTCAAGAACGCCGTGGCCGTCGCCGCGATCATGTACCTCTGCTATCTGCTGGCCTACAACCGCGGAACGCCGATTATCCTGATCATCCTTGCCGGGCTGGTGCTGGCGTACTCGTTCCTGCTGAACCGGACCGTGTTCGGCCGGCACATCTACGCCATGGGCGGGAACCTGCACGCGGCCATGATGTCCGGGGTGAAGACCCGCCGGGTGAACTTCCTGGTGTTCGTGAACATGGGGTTCCTGGCCGGGCTCGCTGCCGTGGTGAGCACGGCGCGTGCCGGCGGTGCCGTGGCCTCGGCCGGCGGCGGGTTTGAGCTGGATGCGATCGCTGCCGTGTTTATCGGCGGTGCGTCGGTGCAGGGCGGTGTGGGCACCGTGGTGGGTGCGGTGATTGGCGGCCTGGTGATGGGTGTGCTGAACCAGGGCCTGTCCATCCTGTCCGTGGACGCCGCGTGGCAGCAGGTAATCAAGGGCCTGGTGCTGCTGCTGGCCGTTGCCGTCGGGTTCGCCCGGCGGGGAAGGAGTGCACGGTAGTTTTCCTTGACTCGGCTGCCGGGCATGGGGAATACACCGGCACGGACGTGGGAGCGTCCCTTCGATGACGGTGCCGGCCACACGGTTCCGGCGGGAGGCCAGGCGCTGGTTCCTGCTCCTTTCTAAGATCCGGCAGCGGCCGGCACTCCAGAACGCGGGGTGCCGGCCTTTGCCGTTTCGAGCAGTGCCGGCCTGGATCAGCGCCATCGAATCCGACTGGCAGGCTGGCTCCGTAACAAATTCGCTCTAGTGATGCAGGCCACAAAAAACCCTTGACGGCCGAAAACATGAACGTTATCGTGAACGTTATTATTCGGAGCGATGATGGTTCGGCCACAAAAAATTAACGTTATCGTGAACGTTAATTTTGCTCCGCGTGATTAATTCCTGAATGGAGCACAAGTGAGTATTGACGCTACAAACGATCTGGTGGATGCGCTGCGCAAATCCGCCGTCGCCGCAGATCCAGCACTGTCCAAATTCAACCCGCTGCCGCGCATTCTGGTGCATGACGATTTCAACACCGGCACGCACGGGTGGATTGAACTGATCGGCAACCACGACGAGTTTGGCAACCTCGACACAGTCGATGACCACATGCGCGATTTCCGCCCGCCGCAGCTCAGCTCCTGCAACTTCTTCGACGTGGGAACGCACGGCGCCATGTCAGGGACATACGCCCTCAAGGTTTCGACCCGCCCCGAGGCCGGACACACCGGCGTGGCCATCCGCCGGCTCACCATGGCTGGAAAGGGCAAGGTGCAATTCGAGACGTACCTCGCCTACAAGGCAGAGGCCCATTCTGAGGAAAACGGTGCCGCGCACGAGGCAGGCAGCGGGAACTGGGACGCGAACTTCCATCCCTCCGAGCGGCAGTTCGGCGCCCTCACCATAGCAACGGATATTTGCGACGGCGTCCGCTACCACTGCGTAGCCCGCTATCTGAACACGGACCTGGACAACAAGCTCGTCCAGGAATGGGTATACCCGTCCGTGCCGGAACCGACTCCCCGTGAACACTTCGAAGGCAAGATCAAACTGCCGCGCACCGCAGACTTCACCGCCCCCAACCCCGAGGACTGGCACTCCTTCACGCCGCGCCAGGAACTGTGCTTCAACGAAGTCCCCACCAAGGTCAACTGGCACTACGTCCGCTGGGTGATCGACACGGAGACCCGTTCCAATGTTGAGCTGCAGGTCAACGACGAAGTATTCGATATGCGGGATGTTCCGGTTCCGGCGTATGACGAGGAATACGGCTCATTGGGCAACCTCCTCAATTTCTATGTTTCCGTGCGAACCCACGCCAATGTCCGCAACTTCGTATACCTGGATTCAGTCCTCATCTCCGTAGATTGGTAAAAAATCTTATGAAGCAATCATTCACCGCCGTACTGGAAAGAAACTCTTCGCTCGAGGGGCAGTTCGCTACGGAACCCTATGAAGTGGCATGGGCCAGCGAAGCACGCTGGTTCATCAATACGCTTTCCATCGATCCCGGCACGGCCATGAACGCGCAGGTCCAGGTCTCACCGGACGGACTCAACTGGTGCGACATCGACGACTCACCCAAGACCGTGTCCGAAACCGGGACGGTCAGCTGGACCACGTCCGACTTCGGCGGATGGCTCCGGCTCAAGGGAGACGTCCGCAATGACAGCGGTGCTCCCGACGGGCGCGCCAAAGTCCAGATCTACTTGGCCCTCAAGGGCTAAAACCACCCCAACAGCAGCAAACGAACAAGGGAACAAAGATGTTTCAGAGGACGCCCGGTGGGCTTGAGATAAACAGACGCAATTTCATGTTCCTCACGGGCGCGGGAGCGGCGGCAACGTTCCTGGCATCCTGCGGGGTCGGGGGAGGAACAACGGAAGGCGCGGACCGGGCACTCAAAGCCGTCTTCAGCCAGCCGATAACCGACCTCGACCCGCACGCAGCGAACACCGCTGTGGATGAAGCCTCGCTCATCGCGAAGTACCTCATCTTTGACACCCTGGTCCGCCGGAACGGCACGGAGATTGTGCCGTCCCTGGCCACGGAGTGGAAACAAGCGGATCCCACCACCTGGGTGTTCACTCTGCGTGATGACGTCAGCTTCCACGACGGCACGCCGCTGACGGCCGAGGACGTGGTGCAGTCACTCAAACGGATCCAGTCAGTAACTTCGGCCCAGACGCCCCTCTGGGCGCCGGTCTTATCCGCCGAAGCAACCGGAACGTCAACCGTGACCTTTAAGACGGACGGGCCGCTGGGCACACTGCCGGTGAATCTGACACTGCTCTTCATCGTCCCCGCGGCGTCGGCCAACAGCCCCGACTTCTTTGCCAACCCGGTCGGTTCGGGGCCCTACACGGTGGCATCCTTTGTTCCCTCCTCATCCCTCAAACTGAAGCGGTCCGATCAGTACTGGGGCGATGCGGGCAAGGTCGCTGACATCGAAATGCCCTACATCGCTGAAACTTCCAGCGCCATCACATCCCTGAGTACCGGGGAAGTGGACCTTCTTTGGCCGGTCCCCGCCGATCAGGTCAAGGAGGTTGAGGCCATTGGCGATGCAACGGTGGAAAGAATCCCCAGCTACGTCTACTACTTCAACTGGTTCAACTGCAGCCGGCCTCCGTTTACGGACGCCAACGTGCGCCGGGCCATGTGGCACGCACTCGACGTCGAGACCATCGTCTCCACCCTTTATGGGGAGGGCGCCGAGGTAATGACGGCGCCTATCCCGTCAACAGTCTTCGGTTACGCCAAGCAGGAACCGTACCGGCACGACCCTGATCTGGCCCGGAAACTGCTGAAGGAAGCGGGAATGGCGGACGGTTTCTCCACCTCGCTCATGTGGTTCGCCGGAACGGGCCCGTCCGCCACGGAACTGGCCCAGGCCATGATTTCCGACTGGGCCAAGATCGGGGTCAAAGTAGAGGCCCAGAGCATTGAGAAGGCGGATTGGCTGCAGCGGCTGAATACCCTGGACTGGGATATGGACCTCCAGACCAACACGGTCACAACCGGAGACGCGGATTTCACCCTCGGCAGGCTGTACACCTCAGCCGCGAACCGGCTGGGGTACTCCAACCAGGAACTGGACGCCGTCCTGGACAAGGCACATTCCATAGCCGAGCAGCCGGAGCGGGAAAAGCTGTACGCCGAAGCGTGCAAGACAATTTGGGATGAAGCAGCGGGTATTTTCCCGGCAAGCATCGTGACGGCCTACGGACGGCGCAAAAGCCTCGAAGGGTTTGTTCCCGTGGCCAGCAACCAGCCGGATCTGTCCCGCATATCCCTGAACGCCAAGTGACACCCGGGGTTGGACCGGCCCACGAACCGTCGGAGACTGAAGAAGGTACCCGTTGAGCAGCAACAGAGCAACGCTAAAGAAGGTGGCCGACGCCCTAGGCCTTTCCGTGAATACCGTTTCCAGGGCGCTCGCCGGCAAGGATGCCGTCAAGGAAAGCACCCGGCAGCTGATCGAAAAAACAGCAGCAGACATGGGCTACGTTCCAAACTCAATGGCCAGGTCGCTGGTCCTGGGAAAAGCCATGACTATTGGTTTGGTTATCACCAACCCGTCCAACCCGTTTTATGCCCGCCTTATTAGCGCAGTGGAGGAACGGTGCCGGAACCACGGCTATTCGCTGCTTTTGTTCGCCACTGAGGAAAACCCGGACAATGAGCGTTCGGCGGTGCAGACGCTTTACCGCTGGGGGGTGGACGGTGCAATCGTCGTCCCCTCCCAGCAGACCGCCGAGCCCTGGGAACTCCTGCGGAAATACGGCATTCCCATGGTTCTCATCAATCGTTTCCTGGAGGGCTTCAACTGGGATTTCGTTGGCGTTGACCATGAGCAGGGGGCCTACGAGGCAACCAGGGCCCTCCTGCATACGGATAGCCAGCGCCGCGTCTGCCTGCTTGAGGAAGACCTGGAGATATCCACGGTTCGTTCCAGGACCAACGGCTACGCCCGTGCCATGAAGGAGGCGGGCCACGGGGAAGAACACCAGCTGGTGGAAAGAGTCCCCACGAACCGCCAGGACTCAAGCACGCTGCCCTGGGACCCCGCCGCTGCCTACCAGGCCGCGCGGGCCCTGCTGCAGCACTTCACGCCCGGATCAGCGATCCTGGTGGGCAACGACCATTTTGCGCTGGGACTGTACAAGGCACTTGCTGAGGCAGGACTGCGCGTACCGGAAGACATCGAAGTCTTCGGATACGGCAATCACCCCTTCTCCGCATACATGCAGCCGCCGCTGTCCACCATGGCGCTGCCGGCCGAATCCATCGGCGCGTCAGCAGTGAACCTGCTCATTCAGCGGATTGACGGCACCGCGTCAACGGACGAACCCGCCCACATAGTCAAACCCGCGCAGATGATCCTCCGGGAATCCACACGCGTCCGTCAGGATGCTTTCGTCCCGGCTGGAACGTCCGAATGAAGACCTTCCTCGCGAAACGCATCTGGCAAACCCTGATCCTGATTTTCGGTGCCATCACGATCGTCTTCATAGTCCTGCGCGCCATCCCCGGAGATCCTGCGCTCCTTATGGTCGGGGCCAACGCGACGCCGGCGGAAGTCGACCAGGTTCGCATCGACATGGGGTTGAACGAGCCGCTGTGGATCCAGTACTTCCAGCACCTGTGGGAGGTGGTGCAGGGGGACTTCGGCGAATCCTGGCGGCTCGGAGGCGACGCACTGGCCATCACCCTGTCCCGGCTTCCGGCCACCCTGCTGCTGGCCTTTTACGCCTTCGTGCTTACTGTGGCGCTGGGTGTTCCGCTGGGGATCTACTGTTCCCGGCGTCCCGGAACAATCGCGGACAGAATCGTCTCCGTCATGTCCCTGACCGGCCAGGCCCTGCCCGCGTTCTGGGTTGGCATCATGCTCATCCTGGTCTTCTCCAGATGGCTCAACCTTGTGCCGGCAGTCCCGGACGGGACCTTCAAAACGTCGATCCTGCCGGCCTTCACGCTGGCCCTGCCCTTCATCGGCTGGCTTGCCCGCCTGGTGCGCAACGGGGCACTGGAGGAAATCGGCAAGGACTATGTCCGAACGGCAAAAGCCAAGGGACTGGCACCCGGGGTGATCTTCTACGTCCACGTCATGAGAAACACCCTGGTGCCGATCGTGACCGCACTGGGCTTCATCCTTGGCAACTTCATCGCCGACGCCGTGATCATTGAAAACGTCTTCTCCTGGCCCGGCATCGGTTCACTCATGGTTGATTCCATTACCAACCGTGACTACGCCATTGCGGAAGCCACGGTCATCGCCATCACGGTGGCCTACGTCATCATCAACCTGGCCGTGGATCTGCTGTACTTCGCCGTAGACCCCCGCCTCACGCCGGAGACTTCCTCATGAGCACAAAACTCCCCGTCCCGGAAGCCGCTCCCCGGAGCAGGCGCCGTCCCAGGACCTTCCGGAGCCCAATGGTGCTGGGCGCCGCAGTCATTCTGGCCCTTTTCGTCTGCGCGGGAATCTTTGGAAGTTTCCTCCTCCCGTACAACGGCGTTGCCACCAGTCTTCCCGACCGGCTCCTTCCGCCCGGGGCGGAGCTGAGCGGGGGAGGGGTGGCGCTGCTCGGCACCGACCAGCTGGGACGGGACATGCTGGCCCAGGTAGTCGCCGGCAGCAGGGTTTCCCTGACCGTTGCCTTCGCCACCATTGCCATAGCCGGCGCAGTGGGACTCATCCTCGGCGTAACCTCCGGGTTTTTCGGGGGCAGGTGGGACGCCCTCATCTCCCGGCTGGGCGACATCCAACTGGCCTTCCCCTCAATCCTGCTGGCCATTCTCCTGGCCGGCGTGCTGGGTCCCAGCCTGGTGAACGTCATCCTGGCGCTGGCCATAACGCGCTGGGTGATCTTCGCCCGGGTGGTTCGGGCCTCGGCGCTCTCCACCCGGCACCTGGATTTCGTCGACTCCGCCCGCGTGCTCGGGGCCTCGAACACCCGCATCCTGCTGAAATACATCATCCCCTCCTGCTGGCAGCCGCTGATTGTCGCCGCCACCGTCCAGGTGGGCCTGACGATGGTCGCCGAAGCGTCCCTCAGCTTCCTGGGGCTGGGCGTTCCCCTCTCCGACGCTTCCTGGGGCGCCACCATCGCCAACGGCAGGGACCACCTTGCCAGCGCCTGGTGGATCGCCACGCTTCCGGGACTGGCCCTCGCGCTCGTAGTGGTGTGCGTCGGAATCCTGGGCGATGCCTTCCGCGACCATTCCGACCTGCGCAAGAACGGATAAGACATGAGCCTCAACACCTCCAATGCCCCAGGGCCGCTGCTTGACGTATCCGGCCTGTCCATCGACTTTCGGACCGACGGCACGCCTGTCCAGACGGTCTGCGACGCAACGTTCACCGTGGAAGAGGGCAAGACCCTGGCCATCGTCGGAGAATCGGGCAGCGGAAAGACCCTGACTTCCCTGGCAACGCTGGGACTGCTGCCGCCGGGAGCGGAAATTTCCGCCGGAAGCATCAAATTCCGCGGAACCGAACTGGTGGGCCTGTCCGAGAAGGACTGGCGCGCCATCCGGGGCCAGCAGATTTCCATGATCTTCCAGGATCCGATGTCTGCGCTGAACCCCGTGATCACAGTTGGCAAGCAAATCGCGGAGATGTTCATCCGGTCCAGCCGGATGCGGCGCCCGGAAGCCAGAGAAGCGGCGCTGTCCCTGATGCGCGAGGTAGGCATCCCTGATGAAGCCAACCGGTACAACAACTATCCGCACCAGTTTTCAGGCGGAATGCGCCAGCGGGTGGTCATCGCCATCGCCCTCGCGCTGCAGCCCAGCCTGATCATCGCGGACGAACCTACGACGGCCCTGGACGTCACGGTCCAGGCGCAGGTTCTTCGGCTGCTGCGCCAGCGCTGCCAGGCCCGCGGCATGTCCATGATCATCGTCAGCCATGACCTAGGCGTGGTTGCCCGCTCGGCTGACGCCGTCGCTGTCATGTACTCCGGGAGGATCGTCGAGTGCGGAACGGTGGAAGAGATCTTTACCCGGCCGTCCCACCCCTACACCAAGGGACTCATGGCCGCGACGCCGGAGAGATCCGGACAGCGACGCGCCGTGCCCATTCCGGGGCATCCGCCGGATCCCCGGAACCGGCCGCAGGGCTGCGACTTCAACCCCCGGTGCCCCTTCGCGACCGACGAATGCTTCGCCGTCGTTCCCGCCCTGCGGGACCTTGGGACAGGCCGCAGCTGTGCCTGCCACCACGCAGAACGGGTCCAGGCCCACGACTCCACGGGAGCAAGCCATGTCTGAGAACACCGCCCTGCTGGACGTCACGGGGCTCGTAGCCGGCTACAGCGTTAAGTCCGCATCCTGGCTGGGTAAACGACGGTCCGTGCATGCCGTCTCGGGCGTCGACCTGACGCTGGCCCGGGGCGAGACCCTGGGCATCGTGGGGGAGTCGGGCTGCGGCAAGTCCACACTGGCCCGGACGCTCGTCGGCCTGCTCAAACCGCTGGCCGGAAGCATCCACTTTGACGGACGGGACGTCGGCACCCTCAAAGCAGGCGAGCTGCGTCCGGCCCGGCGGCACATCCAGATGGTGTTTCAGGACCCGTTCTCATCCCTGAATCCCCGCATGCGCGCCGGTGAACTCATCTCCGAAGGCTGGGAAATCCACCCCGGAATCGTGGAGAAAAGCGAATGGCCCGAAGAAATAGCCCGCTGCCTGGAACGGGTTGGGCTGAGCCCCGAACACGCGAGCCGGTACCCGCACCAGTTTTCCGGAGGACAGCGCCAGCGCCTGTGCATCGCCCGGGCACTGGCGCTGAAGCCGCAGGTCATTGTCTGCGACGAGGCCGTCTCAGCTCTGGACGTGTCCATCCAGGCGCAGATCCTGAACCTGCTTGAAGACCTGCAGAAAGAATCAGGCATTTCCTACATCTTCATTTCCCATGACCTGGGAGTTGTCCGGCATATCGCAGACCGGGTAGCCGTCATGTATCTGGGAACCGTCGTGGAGACCGGTGATGCCGGCCGCATCTTCAGCCATCCGAGGCACCCCTACACTCGGGCACTGCTCTCCGCGGCTCCCAGCATGGATGACTGGATGGACGCTGAAGATACCGAAATCATCCTGAAGGGAGATGTTCCCTCCCCGCTCTCCCCACCGTCCGGATGCCGCTTCCGCACCAGATGCTGGAAGGCGCAGGAACGCTGTGCCACCGAGGCCCCGGTCCTGGAAAACCGATCGGGGGAAGACGCCGTTGCCTGCCACTTTCCCCTCGACTGACCGCTCCAGCCACTGGAAGGATTCCCATGGCGATTATCAGCGTTGATGCCGGCACCTCCATGATCAAAGCCGTTGCCTACCACCGGGACGGAACCGAACTGGCGGTGGCCCGGAGGCAGACCACGGTGCTGCATCCCGAACCCGGCTGGGCGGAACAGGACATGCACGAAGTCTGGGCAGCCGTCGCGGAGACGGTCCGGGCGGCGGCGCAGCGGGCAGGACAGCAGGTGGAGGCGCTTACCATCACGGGCCAGGGGGACGGCTGCTGGCTGGTGGACGAAGACCTGCAGCCGACGGGAAACGCCATCCTCTGGAACGACGCCCGCGCCGCAGGAATCGTAGACCGGTGGGCCGCGGCCGGGTATGAACCGGCTTCCTTCGCGATCAGCGGGACCCGGACCTTCGCCGGACTTCCCCACGCGATCATGGCCTGGCTCCGTGAGCATGACCCGGCACGGCTGGAACGGTCACGAACGTCGCTGAGCTGCAACGGCTGGGTGTACGCCTGCCTCACCGGCACCGCCGCTATGGATGAGTCAGATGCCGCGGCACCGTTCCTGGACATCCGCCTCCGCGCTTACAGCCAGCCCCAGCTGGACCAGCTGGGAATTGCCTGGATGGGCGCGTTCCTGCCGCCGCTGATCAGCGACGGCTCCAGGGTGGGGCAGCTCAGTCCGGAAGCTGCGCAGGCCCTGGGGCTGGCCGCCGGCATACCGGTGGTAATGGCGCCGTACGACATCGTGGCCACGGCCATCGGCGCGGGAACGGTCACGGCCGGCAGTGCGTGCACCATCCTGGGCACTACGCTCTGCACCCAGTCCGTGACGCCGGTTCATGCCCCGGACGGCGACGGCGACGGCGCCGGCGCGACGATACCCATCGGTCCGCCCGGACAGTATCTCCGGGCCTTCCCCACCCTCGCCGGGACGGAGGTGCTCGCCTGGGCGGCCGGTCTCCTGGGACTGGACGGCCCCGCCGCGGTCTGCGCGCTGGCCGCCGGGGCCCCCGCCGGGGCCGGCGGACTCGTCTGCCTGCCCTACCTGTCACCAGCGGGGGAACGCGCGCCCTTCCTCGACCAGCAGGCGCGGGGAATGCTTCTGGGGCTTTCCTTCGATTCCACCCCGGCGCACGTGGCCAGGGCCGTGGTGGAGGGACTCAGCTTCGTGATCCGCGACTGCCTCGAAGCCTCGGGCACTGCGCCGTCGGAACTGCGGATCTGCGGCGGCGGAGCGAACAGCGCTGCGTGGGCGCAGATCCTCGCGGACGTCACGGGCGTGCCAATTATCCGCTCGGCGGACTCCGAAGTCGGGGCCAAAGGGGCGTTTATCGCCGCGATGGCCGCGCTGGGCGCGGTTCCAGACCTGGAGGCCGGCGCCAAGCTTTACAGCCGGGAACGGGACGTGTTCAGCCCCGGCCCATCCAGCGCCGCCTACTCGGAGCATTTCAGCGCCTTCCTCGCCCTGCGCTCCACTGCGCGCGGGGCGTGGCCCCAGCTGGAGCAGCTGCGCGGGGCTCACAGCGGAGGGGCAGTCCATGCTGCCTGAGGCACGGACAGGTGAAGACTGCTGGATCGGCATCGATCTGGGAACCCAAAGCGTGCGCGTTCTTGCCGTCAGCTCCGCCGGCACCGTAATGGGCTCCGGCCGCAGTTCCCTGGACAGCGTGCGGAACGGCGCCCGGCATGAGCAGGACCCGCGGCAGTGGTGGAATGCCGTCACCGACGCCTGCGCACAGGCAACGGCCGCGCTGCACGGCACCATTCGCGGTGTGGCCGTCGACGCGACCTCCGGAACCGTGCTGCTGGGCGGGAGGCCCGGGCAGAACCTCACCCCGGGCCTCATGTATGACGACACCCGTGCCGCCGTCGAAACGGAGCGCGTCAACGACGCGGGACAGGATCTCTTTCGGCGGCTCGGCTACCAAAAAGTCCAGAGCTCGTGGGGACTTCCCAAGGCCGTGTGGCTGATGGAAAACGCGCCGGGAAACACGCCTTACCGCATCCTGCACCAGAGCGACTTCATCAACGAGCTGCTGACCGGTGCGCCGGTTGCCAGTGACCTGAGCAGCTCCCTGAAAACGGGATGTGACCTGCAGGCCGGCTGCTGGCCGCAGGATCTCATGACTGCGCTGGAGATTCGGGAGGAAGTCCTGCCGGAACTGGCACTTTCCGGCACTGTCCTTGGGCAGGTGTGTGCCGGCGCGGCGGAGGCCACCGGCATACCCGCCGGAACTCCAGTCATAGCCGGTATGACGGACGGATGCGCGGCCCAGCTGGGTTCCGGTGCCCTGGCGCCCGGAGCCTGGAACTCCGTTATCGGCACCACCCTGGTGCTCAAAGGCGCTACGAAGCAGCTGCTGCAGGACCCATCGGGAGTTGTCTATTCCCACCGGGGGCCCGACGGCGGATGGCTGCCCGGCGGGGCGTCAGGCACGGGTGCCGGGTACATCACCACCCGGCTGCCCGGACGGGACCTGGACGCCCTTTCCGCCGAGGCGCACCGGCACCTGCCCGCGAAAGCCGTGATCTATCCGCTGGCATCCGCCAAAGGGGAACGGTTTCCTTTCGTTGCCCCGGACGCGTTCGCCTTCACCGTGGGCCGCACGGGCAGCGACGCTGAACTCTACGCAGCCCTGATCCAGGGGATCTCCTTCGTTGAACGGCTGGCGTTCGATCACCTGCGGAGCCTGGGCGCACCGACGGGCGGGCCGCTCGTCCTCACCGGCGGTGCTGCGCGCAGCCGGAGCTGGTCCCAGCTGCGCGCTGACGTCCTGGGCCGGCCCGTGACGCTGGTCAAGAACGCCGAGCCCGCACTGGGCATGGCCATCCTCGCTGCGTCCGCCGGGTCCGGCTCCCTCGCCGAGACGGCCGCCGCCATGGTCACGGTTGATGAAGTGCTCGATCCTGAACCGGGAGCTACCGCGAAATACATGGAACCCTACCTTCAGCTTGTCAGTGAGCTCCGGTCCCGGAACTGGCTTGGAACCACACTGGCGAACCACGCCCGGGACAATGCCCAGGAAGCAGCTGCCGCATGACACGAATCATCCTGGCCCGGCACGGCGAAACCGTGTGGCACAAGGAAAACCGATACGCCGGATCCAGTGACGTCGCCCTGACCCCGCGCGGCACGGCCCAGGCCCGCGCACTCGCGGCCTGGGCAGGCCGCCAGAACCTCGACGCCGTCGTCACCTCTGACCTGGCCCGAGCCATAGCGACGGCGCAGCCGGCGGCTGCCGCGTCCGGGCAGGAGCTCCGGCAGGATACCCGGCTTCGGGAGCTCCACTTTGGCCACGCCGAGGGCCTGACAGCCGCCGAGATCCGGCAGGCCTATCCGGGGGTTTATGAATCCTTTCTCACCGACCCGGCACTGAACCACCTCCCCGGCGGGGAACCTCCGCCGGATGCGGCAGCCCGCGGCCTCGAGGCGCTGGAGGAGATTTTCACTGCCCATCCCGAGGCCCGCGTCCTGGTGGTGGCGCACTCGACGCTCATCCGCCTTCTGCTGTGCAGCTTCCTGGGGATACCTCTTCGCCACTACCGCCGGGTGTTTCCCAAACTGGCCAACTGCGCGCTCACGGAACTTGAGCTCACGGCCGGCCGGGCATCCCTGCTCCACTTCAACGCACCGCTGCCTTCCTGAAGAACCTTCCACCAACCGAACTGGGGTACCCCGTGTCTCGCATACTCATTGCAGGCGACCACTTTGTCCTGAATTCCCTTCTGCGCGAAGCCCTCTCACGGCATACGCCGGACCTGCCGGACCCAGCCGAACTGACCCTTCCCTGGCCGGTGGAACCGTTTCACCGCATCGCGGAAGTTGATGAGGCCTCCGGAGACGAGGACGAACTGATTGACGCGCTCCAAGGCGCCGAGATCTGCCTGACCCAGATGGCGCCGCTGACGGAGCGGGTCCTGCGTGCCTGTCCCGAGCTGCGGCTGTTCGCGGTGACCCGCGGGGGACCGGTCAACGCCAACCTCGCTGCCGCTGCCGCGCACGGCGTAGCCGTCACGTTCGCCCCGGGACGGAACGCCACCGCCACCGCCGAGCACACCGTGGCGCTGACGCTGGCCGCAGTGCGGCAAATTCCCCAGCGGAACGCCGAGCTCCTCGCCGGTGCCTGGCGAAGCGACTACTACCGCTACAACGAGGTTGGACCGGAAATCAGCGGCGCGACCGTGGGCCTGATTGGCTACGGGGCGATCGGATCGCGTGTCGCTGCGATCCTGCACGGATTCGGTGCACGGATCCTCGTCTTCGACCCGTTCATTCAGCCCGGAACCCTGCCAGCGGAATTCGAGCAGGCGTCAACGCTAGACGAACTCCTGGGTTCCGCGGACATCGTCACGCTGCATGCCCGCCTCACACCGGAAACCACGGGGCTGATCGGCGCGCGGGAACTTGCCCTGATGCGTCCGGGGTCGATCCTCATCAATGCGGCCCGCGGAGCGTTGCTGGATTACGACGCGCTCTGCGACGCGCTCGAAGCCGGACACCTGTACGGCACTGGCCTTGACGTCTATCCGTCCGAACCGCTGCCCGCCGGGTCACGCCTGCGCAGCATCCCCAGCGCGGTGCTGACACCCCATCTGGCCGGCGCGAGTAAGCCAACCGCTCACAAAGCCGCCGAGATCGGCGCGGCTGAGGTCGGCAGATACCTGAGGGGCGAACCGCTCCAGCACTGCGCCAATCCCGAATTCGCGCACTCCAGAGTTTCCTGACCGCCACGGATTATTCCCCGGACCCAGTCCCGCGGTCCGGGGACTTGCACCGCACCGTAAGTCAATGCACTGAAAACCACCGCACCGCTAAGTTCCCGCACTCACAAAGGAAAAGAGCATGCCCAAATCGACGTACAAAGCCCTGGCTGCATCCCTTATGGCCGTCATGCTGGCAGCCACTGCCGGTTCCGCGGCGAATGCCCAGGGGCCAGCCGCCGCCTCTGCGGCGGCCCCCTGTCTCACGGCTCCGGCCGCACCGGTGACAACGGGTGCGGCCTTCAACAATCCCGCTGCCGGCCGGCCCACCGGGGTGGTGGAGCAAATCTGCAACCTCGTCAACCAGGCAGCACCCGGGTCCAAAATACAGATAGCGAACTTCGTCATTTCGGGCGCCGCCGGCATGGATTTCACGGAAACCCTGCTTGCCGCCCGCAGCCGCGGGGTGGACATCCAGGTTGTGATTGATGGATGGCAGATCGATAGGCCCGCCGCGGCCACACTCATTAGCGAACTCGGCACGGATGAAAGCTCCGGCTCATGGGTCCATGTCTGCAGCAACCAGTCTCCGGAGGGAAACACTTCCTCCTGCATCGGCACCAAGGGACAGCACAACAAGTTCTACCTGTTCTCCGAGACGGGAGGGGAGAAGGACGTCGTAGTGCAGTCCTCTGCCAACTTCACGGACGTCAACTCCCAGACCTACTGGAACAACGCGGTCACCTTCACGGGCAACCGGGGGCTCTATGACGGTTACGCCTCGTACTTCGAGGACCTTGCGGAGGAAGTCCAGCAGCCGGACTACTACCGGACGGTGACTTCTGGAATGCAGGGCGGAAAGGTGACGGCCCACTTCTTCCCCAGTGCCACCGTGGACCCCATCCAGGAGCGTCTCTCCGAACTGGGCTGCAAGTCGAATGGAGCCACCGAGGTGCGGATCGGCATGTCCGAATGGGATGAATCCAGAATCGGCATCGCCGACCGGCTGGTGGCGATGGCCCAGGACGGCTGTTCCGTGCGGATCGTGCACGGTCCAATGGACAGTACGGTCCTCGATCTGCTGGCCGCACAGCCCGGCGTGGAACTGCGCGAACTCAACTCCGGGGCACTGCCGGGCCGGATCCATTCAAAGTATCTGATCGTGGAGGATGCAACCGGCAAGAACTCCGGCCGAAATGTGGTCATGACCGGCAGCCACAACTACAACGCCACGTCCCTGCGCCGCAACGACGAAGCGATCGTGGAGACCTCGAACCGGGACATCTACCTGCAGTACCGGGAGAACTTCGAACAGATGTGGACCGCTGCGCCGTAGCCTGCGTGCAACGGCCCGAACGCTGACCGCTGAAACGCCGACGGCCGGCGCCCCACCGTCAGGGGTGCCGGCCATTGCACGCTGGGGACCGGTTACCTGCGGCCACCCTGAGGGCCCGCATCGGCTAGGCTTTCGCCTCCTCGACGGCAGCCGTGCGAAACAGCGACGCGATCCTGCGCAGCTCCGGTGCGGAGGCGGGCCTCCAGGCAGCCCACGTCTCTACCTGGAGTGGGCGGCCGCTGGCGTCCTTGGCAGCAAGCGGGATCCATTTCCAGCCGGAAAAATTGGTCCGCGCTGAGGCCTCTGTGGTCAACGCGGCGTCCGCCCCGGCTAGGTCAGCAATCAGCACACTGTGATGACTGAACCTGCGGAACACCCAGTGGGTGCGGATGCCTTCGGCTTCGGCAGCACTGCGCAGCTTCACCTCCTGGACACGGATCTCGCCCGCTGCGTGGGCCATCACGGTGAGTCCATCGAGGTCTTCTAGACCCAAAACGGCGCGGGTGTTCAGCGGAGAGCTGGGGCGCACAGCGGCGCCGAGCGGCTGAATGAACAAATGCTGGTGATTGATGCCGTCGGCGGGCATGGTATGCAGCAGCGCCAGGTCAATGTCACCGGACCGCAGCAACCGGGCCTGCTCGTCGCTGCTGCCCTCATAGAGCGAAAAGTGTACGTCCAGTCCAGCCGATGAGACAGCCCGAACAGCCCGCTGGAACCAGTCATGCGGCATGCCAGGCGGAGCCCCCACCCGCACGAGCGAGGATTTGCTGGCCGCGAGCCGCACCAGCTCGGGCGTCCGGTCCACCTGGGCGAGGATGCCGTCAGCGTGCGCTTTGATGGCCAGCCCCAGAGAGGTCGGGGAGACTCCACGGGGCGTTCGCTGAAGCAGCGGTCCACCCAACTCCTTCTCAAGATCTGCGAGCTGCCGGCTCAGCGCCGGCTGCGTCATGTGCAGCTCTACTGCAGCGCCGCTAATGGTCCCCGATTCCACCGTGCGGACAAAATACTTCAGCTGCCTCAATTCCATTCCGGCAGCCTATGCCTAAAAGGCATGGCCAGGCGAACATTTCGGCATTTGATCTATGGCTGTCGGTGACAGAGAGTTCATAGCGGAAGTGGTGACGCAGATCACCACTGGAACTGTAACTAAGGATTTTGATGATTTCCCTTTTCCCTCAAACCGCCTATGACGTTGTTGTGGTGGGCGGAGGAGCGGCCGGCATTGCCGCCGCGGTCAGCGCCGCCCGGGCCGGATCCCGGGTCTGCCTCATAGAGCAATATGGATTTCTGGGCGGCGCGGCGACCAACAGCTCGGTTCTGGCCTATTGCGGTTTTTTCGACCAGACAAAGGAGCAGGTGGTCCGCGGTATCGGGCAGGATTTCCTGGACGAACTGCAGCGCCAGGAGCTGCTGCACTTCGAGACCTCACCGGTTACCGGAAATACGATCGTTGTCCTTGACCTGGAGACCACGAAGACAGTCCTGGACAACCTCGTCCGGGAGGCCGGAGTGACCCTGCTGCTTCACAGCACGCTCATCAGCGCCCAAACCGAAGCCGGAACGATTACCTCCGTGGACTTGGCGCACCGCGGCGGAATTCTGCGGGTCGAAGGTGCGGCCTTTGTGGACTGCAGCGGAGACGGGGCACTGCTTGCAGCTGCCGGCGGACAGTTCCAGCTGTCCCCGGCCGAACGCCGGCAGGCCAGCACTCTGGTGATGCGGGTTGGGGGTGTCCGGGAAGACGCTGACCTGTCTACCGACGCCATGGACGCGGCCTTCGCCGCATACGGCCGCTCCACAGGGCAGGTCCTTCCTCGCAGCAACAGCACCTGCGTCCGGATGCCGCGATCCAGAGAGCTTATGCTGCTGCTTCCGGACGAGCATATTGACGTCCTGGACGTGTATCACCTGTCCCAGGCGGAACAGAATGCCAGGGCCAAGGCCCGGCATTACCTGGAGGCACTCAAGGCGGGAATGGAGGGTTGGGAGCAGGCTTTCCTGGCCTCCACCGGACCGCAGATCGGGATTCGGGAGGCACGAAGGATGCTCGGCCGGGAAAGCGTCAGCGCAGAGGATGTCCTGACCGCCCGGCGCCGGCCGGAAGACGGCATTGCCCGCTGTGGCTGGCCCATGGAGGACCACGCCACCCCAGGTTCCACGACGTACAGCGGGATCAAGGGACGTAAGTGGTACGACATTCCTTACGGTGCGGTGACCAGCGCCAATCTTGGCAACCTCTGGGGCGCCGGCCGGCTCACCAGCAGCGACAGCCGCTCCTTCGCCTCCCTCAGGGTGATGGGAACCTCTTTCGCCACCGGCCACGCCGCCGGGCTGGCCGCCTTCCTGCACGCTTCTGCCGGCAGCGTTGACGTTGCCAAGCTCCGCGGGCTGCTTCTGGACCAGGGGGCACTGCTGTGACGGCGGCGCAGGTCTCCCGGCGGCGCATCGCGGTGACCGGTGCTGCGGGCAGCCTGGCCCGGGACATCATCCCGCGCCTGGTGTCCGCCGGGTACACCGTTTCCTGCGTGGACCGGGTGGCCCCCGAAGATGGGTTTGGGCAGGAATGGACTCTGACGGAAGTGGCCGAAACAGAGGTTTTGGTCGAGTCGTTCAGAGGGTGTGACGCCGTCATCCACCTTGCCGGCATACCGCTCGAGGATGACTGGGACCGGCTCCTTGCCGCCAACATCGACGGGACGCACTCGGTCTTGGAGGCCGCCCGGCAGGCCGGGGTTCCAAAAGCCGTGCTGGCCAGTTCGATCCATGCCGCGGGATTCACCGCCGTGCCTGCGCACGGGGAGCTGATCCCCGATACGACGCCGGTCCGTCCCAACACGTTGTACGGCGTCTCGAAAGCGGCTCTTGAGGCGTTGGGAAGCTACTATGCGGATCGACACGGTATGGACGTGCTGTGTTTGCGGATTGCTTCCCGCTTTGACCAACCGCGGGATGTACGAATGCTCAGCACCTGGCTCTCACCGGATGATGCCGCGCGTCTGTGCATCGCTGCGCTGGCTGATCCAGGGCATGGTTTCCGCATCCTCTGGGGAGTTTCGGCAAATACCCGAAGCTATCTCTCCCCTGACGGCGGCGCAGCAATCGGCTACTTCCCACAGGACAATGCCGAAAACTACGCGCAGGAATTCACTGAACCCGACACCCCGGAGGCAGCGTCCGAAACCGAGTGGGACCGCTCCTACATCGGCGGCGTTTTCTGCTCCCCGAACCCACCCCGCCACCTGGCGCCCCAAACCTCACGATGACGAGGAAATTTACATGACACAAGCTCCGCCCACCGCCCGGTACGCATTCGAAGTCGAATCCGTGCACAAGGTGTTCGCCGGGTCGCAGAAAGTCTTCGCGCTCGACGACATCAACCTCAAACTGACCGAGGGATCCTTTACCTGCATTGTGGGTCCGTCCGGCTGCGGGAAGTCCACGCTTCTGCGGATCCTCGGTGAACTGGAGACAGCGACGTCGGGAACAGTCACCAGGAACCTCTCGGCTGAAGGCATTCCCGAATCTGCCTTCGTATTCCAGGAACACGGCGTTTTTCCCTGGTTCAATGTCCTCCAGAACGTTGCGTTCGGCGAGCATATGGCCGGCGTCGGCAAGCGCGAACGAATGGAACACGCACGCCACTGGATTGCAGAAGCAGGGCTGACCGGATTTGAAGAAAGCTACCCCCACCAGCTCTCCGGCGGCATGCGTCAGCGCATCGCCATCGCCCGCGCATTCGCTACCGGGTCCCCGGCGCTGCTGATGGACGAACCATTGGGAGCCCTGGATGCCCAGACCCGGATGCTCATGCAGGAGCAGCTCGTTCGGCTGTGGGAGCTGGAGCGGAAGACCGTCGTCCTAGTGACCCATTCAATCGAAGAGGCGCTTCTGCTCGGCGACCAGATTGTCATGATGTCTGCGCGTCCCGGGCGAATCAAGGAGATCATCGACGTGCCGTTTGGCCGCCCGCGCAGCATGGAAATTGAAGGCACACCGGAATTCGCCGCCATGAAGCAGGGGATCTGGGATTCCCTGCGCGACGAAGTACAAGCATCCCTGAGGTACTCATAAATGACACACGCAACCGCTGCCGCACCCGCCCCCGCGCACGCCGGCGGCAAGGGACCTGAACTCGAACGTGCCATCGGACGGGAGTACCGGCGTACCGTGCGTCTGCGCTACCGTGATCTCCTGCTGTCAGTTCTCACTCCCTTGCTGCTCCTGGGACTCTGGGAAGCCGCGGCACGATCCGGGGCACTGGATGCGCGGCTTTTCACCCCGCCAACGGAAATCGCCCAGCAGGCAGGAGCCATGGCGCTGAGCGGAGAGCTGTGGCAGCACACATCAGCTACCGTGGCCCGCCTGCTCACCGGATTCGTGGCAGGCGCTGCCGCCGGCATCCTGGCAGGACTGCTCATGGGCGTCTGGCGCCCCGTACGGGCGGCGCTCGGCCCCACATTCACTGCCCTGTACGCGCTGCCCAAGATCGCGATCCTGCCGCTGCTGCTGCTGATCTTCGGCCTCACTGAGACACCCAAGGTGCTCTCCGTTGCCATCTCGGTCTTTTTCGTCATGCAGATCAACACCCTGGCGGGCATCGTGCAGATTGACGGGCGGGTCCTGGAAGCGGCACGCGCTTACAAGGCCGGCGGCCTGAAACTCTTCCGGTACGTGCTGCTGCCCGGCGCCACCCCCGCCATCATGACCGGGCTGCGCGTTGCGGCGGGCATGTCCGTCATCGTGATCACCGCCGTCGAATTCGTAGCTTCGAACAACGGCCTGGGATACCTCATCTGGAACTCGTGGCAGCTGTTCCAGCCCAGCAAGATGTTCGTCGGCCTGATCGTGGTGTCACTCGTTGGCGCAACCGTCACCGCTCTCATCATTTTGCTTGAACGGGCAGTCCTGCCCTGGAAGTACTCAACCGGATCCAAGAAGAAAGACAGGAAATGAAAAAGCACATGAAGGTCCTGGCAGCGACGGTGCTGGCAGGCTTGGCCCTTTCCGCCTGCGGTTCAAACACGTCCGCATCCGCCGAGGGAGACGGGCAGGAGTCCGCGACCGTGAAGGTCGGCATTGTCCAACTCCCAATCTTCGCGCCAATCTACGTTGCGGAGGCGAAGGGATACTTCGAGGAGGCGGGGCTCGAGGTCCAGCTGGAAACCGTGAAGTCCGGCCAGGACGCGGTTCCGCTGGCATCCAGCGGCAAGCTCGACGTCGTTGCGGCCGGATTCTCTGCCGGCATGTTCAGCGCCATCGAGACGGGGCTGGACATCAAGGTTGTGGCTTCGATGGGAGTCAGCGACGGGAACACGGAAGAGAGCCCGACGGACCTGGTGGTCTCCTCCGCAGCGGTGGACTCTGGTGAGATTGAGAGCATCGCCGACCTCAAGGGCAAGAAGATCGGGGCCGCAGGCGGTGCGGGTGGCACCGGAGCGTTTCTGCTCAGCCTCGCCCTGGAAGAAGCCGGGCTGGGAATCAACGACGTCGACGTTGTGAACCTGGGCAACCCCGACATGCCGACGGCCCTGGCAAACGGAAGCCTGGACGCCGGTCTGATCTCCGCACCGTTCTCCACCCTCGCGATCGAGGACGGCACCGGGGTTTCCATGGCCGTACCGCCGGCCGGTACCTCCGGCACCGGTATGATTTTCGGCGGCCAGTTCGCCGGCAGCGACAACGCCCAGAAATTCTTCGACGCCGTCGCGAAGGCAGCGCAGGACCTGCAGGGCGAAGAGCGCTATTCGGACGAGAACCTGCAGATCATCGCCGAGGCAACCGGACAGACTGTGGAGGAACTGAAGTCTGTTCCTCTCTACACCTGGCTGCCGAACCTGGAACCGCTGCCCGAACAACTCAAGGGCATGGAAGCCGTGTGGATGGAGTCCGGCGCCATTGAGTACGCGGAGAGCATCGACCAGGATGCCTACATCGACGCGTCCTTCGCGGAGAACACGCCGTAATTGCGTCATGGACGGCGGTACCCCGGGTTCCGGGGTGCCGCCGTCCGGCGTTAAGCGCCGTCCGCCGCAGTGATTTCCAGCTTCTGCACCAGCGGCGGTTCCACCGGGGTCAGCTGTGCCAGGCAGGCCAGATCCGCATGTTCGCCGGGCACGATCCAGCGGATTTCAGCCGGAGCATCACCGCCGTCAGGACGGACTTCATCCGGACGCAGCGGACCTGCCGCAGCGCGCAGCCGCAGCCATTCCGCCCTTCGTTCCCCCCAGGGCTGGTCCTGGTCCATGGTGGGGGAGAACCGGGCACGCAGGTCCCGCTCGGCAGCCTGCGTGGGGTCCGAAAGCCAGGCGCCCAGTGCGGTGCGCACCTCCTGCAGCTCCGGCCAGGTCTCGGCGTCGCACTGCTCCTCCGCCACCGCAAGGACCGGTGGGCCCGCGGGGCAGGCCGGGGAAAGCCCAACGGCGGTCTCCAGCGCCTGCGTGACAGCCTCCCCAACGCGGGAGTAGGTGGCGTTCTCCAGGCCCAGCGCCACGGTGCCGGACGCGGGATGCCAGCGCATCTGCGAACTGAACCCGGGATAGCCGCCCGAGTGGAAAACAATGCGCCCGGCCGCCGGATGCTCCAGGACGTTGAGGCCGAACCCGTAGCCGCGGCGGGTTCCGGGCGGATCCTGGGGGCGCAGCGGCATTGGCTGCTGGATCTGCTGCATTTCGGCCCGCTCCGCCACATCCAGCGGCCCCCCGGAGAGCGTTCCTGCAGCGGATGGATCCGCCGAAGCAGCGCCGGCGGCCAGCCACTGTGCCCAGTGACGCAGGTCTTGGAGGGTGGAGAAAAGCCCGCCGATCGGCGAAAACCCGCCGGGGCCGGAGAAGGGCAGCGGCTGCCAGCCGTCCGGCGCCCGCCGGTAGCCGCGCACCACGGGAACCGTCAGCTCCTCGGCGGTGAACGCCGTATCGGACAGTCCGAGCGGCCGCAGCAGGCTGCCGGTAACCAGGTCGCGGTAAGTCGTTCCGGACGCCCGTTCCAGGATGCGGCCCAGCAGCGCGTAGCCCAGGTTCGAGTAGCGGAAGCGGGCACCGGGTGCTGAAGCGAGCCGGACACCGGCAGCCATCATCAGTTCGAACTCTTCCAGCGGCATCGATTCCTGCCGGTCGGCCCAGGGATCGTCCTCGGGCAGGCCGGAGGACATGGTCAGCAGCTGCCGGACTGTGACCGGTTCCGCGGCGAAGGCTCCGGTGAACCTGAGTTCCGGCAGCCACTCGCGGATGTCCGTGTCCAGGTCCAGTCCGCCGGCTCGGCGTACCACCAGCGCGGCCGCGGCGGTGAAGGACTTGGTGCAGGATGCGATGCGGAACGCCGTCCGTTCCGACGGCGGGTGCCCCGCCTCGTCCACGGCGCCGCACAGGGCGCGGGCCGGCGGATGTCCGGGGCGGGTCACCTCAGCCGCGAGCGCCGGAGCGCTGCCGTGCTCGAAACGTGCCTGGAAGAGGGCCTCCAGCTGTGCCCGGGGCCACGGGCAGCCCGCCGCCTCAGACATGGGTAAGGAAATCCTGCAGCACCAGCTGTCCGCCCCGAACCGAGGCAACGGGTACCCGTTCGTCCACTCCGTGCACTCCCTCCGGTTCGCGTCCTTCAGGGTCTGCGGTGAGGGGGGCAAAGCCGTAGCACTGGATGCCCAGCCGGGAAAACGCCTTCGCGTCGGTGCCGCCGCCCATGCACATGGGCACCACCACAGCTTCGGGATCATGCCGTACCAGGGCCTGCCGCATGGCATCGAACCAGGGGGAATCCTCAGGGGACTGCAGCGGACTTTCCCGGGCCAGGAAAGACAGGCTGACGTCCGGACCCAGCAGCTCCTGCACGGTGGCCAGAGTGTCCTCCTCCGTCCCGGGCAGGCAGCGGATGTCGACGTCGGCTTCCGCCATGCCGGGGATGACGTTTGTTTTGTAGCCGGCCCGCAGGACCGTGGGCGTTGCCGAGCAGCGTACAGTCACCCGAGCTACCCGTCCCGCCTCGCCCATGGCATCGATGGCAGCCTCCACACCCGCTTCGGTGCTGAGGTCCGCGCTGAAACCAAGCGCCGTCGTCGTCTGTTCAATGTAGGAGCGGACCACGGGCACCAGCACCTGCGGCCACCGGTGGTTGCCTAGCCGGTCAAGGGCGGAGATCAGGTTCTTGACCGCATTTACCGGTACAGGCCGGGATCCGTGACCTGAGATGCCGTCCGCGCGGACCCGGATGTGCATGGTGCCGCGCTCGCCGGCACCCACGGGGTAGAGACGCACGGTGCGTCCGTCGGCGCCGCTGAGCAGCGTGGCCGTGCCGCCGGATTCACCGATGGCAGCCTCAACCCCGGCAAACAGTTCGGGGTGTTCGGTGGCCAGCCAGTCGGCGCCGTAGGCTCCCTTGTCCTCTTCATCCGCAACGAAGGCAACGACGATGTCCCGCGCCGGCTGCTGGCCAGAGTCCGCCCAGTTCAGCAGCGTGGCTAGGGTCATGGCGGCCATATCCTTCATGTCGGCGGCACCGCGCCCATAGATCCAGCCGTCCCGGATGAGCCCCTCGAAGGGCGGCATGCTCCACTGTTCCGGTTCGGCAGGCACAACGTCCAGATGCGCGTGCACCAGCAGCGCCGGCAGAGAGCGGTCCGTCCCGGGCACCCGCACCACCACGGACTGCCGGTTTTCCTCCGGGCCCAGGACCACCGGCTCCAGGCCCGCGGCGGATAACCGGGCCGCTACCCAGAGGGCGGCCTCCCGCTCTCCGTTACTTTTGCCCTCACCGTAGTTGGAGGTATCAAAGCGAATCAGTTCTGCGCAGAGTTCTGCCGGATCGTGCATGCGGGGGCCCCTTAGGTTTTTACAAGACAGTAACCAAAATAGATGAAAAATCTGTTGATTTGGGACCCTTCAGTTATTAGTGTTCAGACAGCGATTTATACGCGATCGAATTTTATGCCGGAACTCAACCTGGCTATCGCGCCATGCCCAAGAAACGGGACCGTGGATAAAGAATCCATTTGTTTGCATATTTCCACTGGAAAATAAGTCCAGTCCGTTACGGAGGAAAACAGAAAAGTGACGCCGAATATCCCGCACCCGCCGAGGCTCCGGTTCCGATCCTCCACCGCTGCCGCCGCCCTGGGCCTGGCCGCGGCGCTGGCCCTTCCCGCAGCAGCGGCGGCGCCCGCAGCGGCCGCGGAAGACAACGCCCCGGCCCTGAAGCTCGCGCTCACCGGTGACATTGACACCCTGAACCCCTTCATCTCCATCCTCGCCACCACCTCGAACGTGCTGCGCCTGCAGTACGAGCCGCTCGTTGCCTACGGCGCGGAAGCGAACGAGGAAATCCCGGGGATGGCCGAAAGCTGGGAGACCTCCGAGGACGGAACCGTCTGGACCTTCACCCTGCCGGAAGGCACCAAGTGGTCCGACGGCGAGCCCATCACCGCCGAAGACGCCGAGTGGACCTACAACGCCATCCTGGACAATGACGACCTGAAGCAGGCCAACGGGTCACTGCTCAGCAGTGTGGAATCGGTCGAAGCCGAGGACGAGACCACCCTGGTGATTACCCTGAGCGAGGCGCAGGCCGTCAACCCCGGCACCGAACTGCCGATCGTGCCCGAGCACGTCTGGGCTGACCTGGAGGATCCGGCCGGCTACGGCAATGACAAGGACACCGTGGGTTCCGGCCCGTTCGTGGTGGACAGCTATGACAAGGCCGCCGGCGTGACCATGTCCGCCAACCCGAACTACTGGCGCGGCGCGGCCAAGATCTCCGGCGTCACCTGGGTTCCGTACAAGAACTCCGACGCCGCCGTGCAGGCACTGCGCACCGGGGAAATCGACATTGTCAGCGGCCTCACGCCCGCCCAGTTCCAGGCCCTGGAGAACGAACCCAACATCACCACCAACGCCGGCACCGGCCGCCGCTACCAGGCGATTGGCATCAACCCCGGCGCCCAGACCGCAGACGGCACGCCCATGGGGGACGGAAACCCTGCCCTGCAGGACCTCGCCGTCCGCCAGGCCGTAGCCATGGCCATCGACAGCGACACGCTCCTGGCAAAGGTCCTGCAGGGCCTGGGCGACAAGGCCACGGGTGAGATTCCCATGACCTACCCCCTCTACCACTGGGACACCGATGAGCTGCCCCTGGCCTACAACCCGGACGCCGCCAACAAGCTGCTGGATGAGGCCGGCTACGAAATGGGAGCCGACGGCATCCGCCTGGACAAGGAGGGCAAGCCGCTCTCGCTGCGCCTGATGGGCCGCAACTCGGACCCCACGCACCAGCAGATGGCGGACTACGTCAAACCCTGGCTCCGGGAAATCGGCATTGACACCTCCGTGGAAATGAAGGCTGCCGCCCAGGTCAACGATGACTCCACGGTTGGCAACTATGACCTCTACTTCACGGGCTGGGGAATCGGACCGGATCCGGACTACCAGCTCTCCATCAACCAGTGCAGCTCGCGCCCGAACGCAGACGGCACCGGCGCGACGTCGGAGAACAACTACTGCGACCCGGCCTTCGATGAGCTGTTCAAGGCCCAGCACGCTGAACTGGACCAGGAAAAGCGCAGCGAGCTGGTCATGCAGGCACAGGACATGATCTACAACGCGGCAGTGAACAAGGTTCTCTACTACGCCAACAGCCTGGAGGCCTACCGCTCGGACCGCTGGGAGCCGTTTGTCACCCAGCCGGCCGAAGGCGGCGTGATCACCAGCCAGAACGGCCCGTGGAGCTACTACGAGGCCACCCCGGTTGGGGAACTTTCCGACGCCGGTGCGGTCGCGGACTCGAACAGCAACACCGGCCTGGTTATCGGCGTCGCCGGTGCCGTGCTGGTGGCGGGCCTGGTGGCCTTCCTGCTGATCCGCCGCCGCTCCGCCACTGCAGACGACCGCGAGTAGCTGTGGCGGAAGCACTCAGCGAACAGGACCTTGCCCCCGCCCGGCAGGACACCGATGCGCCGCGCCGGAACTCCTCCTGGCTGCACTACGCCGGTGTCAAGGCGGGCGGGGCGGCCGTCTCGCTGGTCATGGTGGTGGTCCTGGGGTTCTTCGCGTTCCGGATCCTCCCCGGAGATCCGGTGCGTTCCCTCGCAGACGGCCGGCAGGTCACTGCGGAGCAGATGGACATCCTGCGCCGGGAGTACGGGCTGGACCAGCCCCTGATCGGCCAGTTCTGGCGATACCTCACGGACCTGTTCCAGGGAAAGCTGGGGGAGTCCTACACCTACAACCGGCCGGTCCTGGAACTGATCGGTGAACGGCTGGGCCCCACCCTGCTGCTCACCGGCACCGCGGCCCTGATTTCAGTGGTGCTCGGCCTCTGGCTGGGCCAGAAGGCGGCATGGCGCCGCGGCAGCATGTTTGACAAGACGCAAACCGGGCTGGCGCTGATCTTCTGGTCGGTGCCGACGTTCTGGCTGGGCCTGCTGCTGCTCCTGCTGTTCGCCGGGACCCTGCACTGGTTCCCCACCGGAGGCATGGTCACCGCCGGCAGCAGTGCCGGCGGGCTCGAACGCGTCCTGGACATTGCCCATCACATGGTGCTGCCGGTGCTGACCATGGTGGCCGTGGTGTATGCCCAGTACCTGATGGTCATGCGGGCCTCGCTGCTGGAAGAGATGACCTCCGACTACCTGACCACCGCGCGGGCCAAGGGGCTGCGGGATGACGAGGTACGGCGCCGGCACGCGGTGCCCAACGCGCTGCTGCCCGCCGTCACGCTGATCTTCCTGACCCTGGGCGGGCTGATCGGCGGCGCGGTGACCGTTGAAACGGTGTTCTCCTGGCCGGGACTTGGCTACCTCACCTTCCAGGCCCTGTCCGCACCGGACTTCCCGCTCCTGCAGGGGACGTTCGTGGTCTTTTCCTCGATCGTGATTCTGATGAACTTCGCCGCGGACCTGCTCTACCGTGTGCTCGATCCCCGATTGAGGGCCTCATGAACGCAACACAAACCGCCGCAAGCGCGGCCTGGGGGCGGCGGCGCGCCGCTGCCGCCGAGGGCTGGCGGCAGTTCCGCAGCAACAAAGCCGGGCTTGCCGGGCTGATCATCCTGCTCATCGTGGTGGCGCTGGCGCTGCTGGCGCCGGTGCTGGCTCCTGCGGCGACGCTGGACGTCACCCGGCTTCAATCCCTGCAGAACGAACCGCCGTCGCTGGCCAACCCGCTGGGCACCGACCCGTCCGGGCGCAGCGTGCTGGCCATGCTGCTGTGGGGCTCCCGGGTCTCCCTGCTGGTCGGCTTCGCCGCGACGGCGGTGTCCATGGTGATCGGCACCGTGATGGGCATGGCCGCAGGGCATTTTTCCGGAGCCACGCAGGCCGTGCTGATGCGCATCATCGACTTCTTCCTGGTGGTGCCCTCGCTGGTCCTGGCCATTGTGCTCTCCAGCATCCTGGGCGCCGGAGTGGTGACCATCGTCGCGGCCATCGGCATCACCTCCTGGGCCTCGACTGCCCGGCTGGTCCGGGCGCAGACCCTGACCATTGAGTCCCGGCCGTACATTGACCGGTCCTGGGCCCTCGGCGCCGGGGACGGGCACATTATCGGCCGGCACGTGCTGCCGGCCGTGATGCCGCTGGTGCTGGCCAACACCACCCTGACGGTCGGCTCCGCTATCATCGCGGAGTCCACGCTCAGCTTCCTGGGCCTGGGGGACTCCAGCAGCATCTCCTGGGGCTCCATGCTCAAGTCCGCCCTGGACACCGGTGCCGCCACAGCCGGGTTCTGGTGGTTCGTGCTCCCGCCCGGCGTGGCGATCGTCGTCGTCGTGCTCTGCTTTACCCTGGTGGGCCGTGCGCTGGAAACCGTTGTCAATCCCACCCTGCGAGGACGCTAATGCCCCGGCTGGCTTTTGAAGATATCCGTGTCACCTACACGATCCGCAGCGAGGACGGTCCCAAGGACCTGGTGGCCGTCGACGGCGTGTCCCTGGTTCTTGAGCCCGGGTCCACCCTGGGCCTGGCCGGTGAATCCGGCTGCGGCAAATCCACGCTGGCCATGTCCGTGCTGCGCCTGCTGCCGACCAACGCCCGGGTGGAAGGACGGATCCTGCTGGGCGACGAGAACGTTTCCGACCTCAGCTGGGGCCGGCTCCGGGCGGTGCGCTGGACCTCCGCCGCCGTCGTGTTTCAGGGCGCCATGCACTCCCTGAACCCCGTGCAGCGCATCGGGGACCAGATCGAGGAGGCCCTGCGTATCCATGCCCGCGAACTGGATCCCGCCTACGCCGAGGAGAAGCTACGGCGGGCCCGGGTCACCGAACTGCTGGGACTGGTGGATCTGCCCCGGGCGAAGGCGCAGTCCTATCCGCACGAGCTTTCCGGCGGGCAGAAGCAGCGCGTCATGATCGCTATGGCGCTGGCCTGCGAGCCGGAGCTGATCATCGCCGACGAGCCCACCACCGCCCTGGATGTGATTGTCCAGGACCAGGTGCTGCAGGTGCTCTCCGGTCTGGTGGCCAGCCGCGGGTTGTCGCTGGTGATGATCAGCCATGACTTGTCAGTGCTCGCGTCCACCTGTGAGCGGATCGTGGTGATGCAGAACGGCCGGATTGTGGAGGAAGGGCCTTCCGCCTCCGTGATGCACGCACCGCAGCATCCGCACACGCAGGCCCTGGCCGCGGCGTTCCCCACCATCGGGGACCCCGCGTCCCGGCTGAGCCTTCCCGGGTACGCCGCGGCGCCGGCGTCCCCGGACCCCGACGCCGCACCCGTCCTCGAGGCGCGGGACGTGTCGGTGAGCTTCGCCGGCCGCGGCGCCGGTACGGTCAACGCGGTCGACGGCGTGAGCCTCGCCTGCCGCCGCGGGGAAATCGTGGCCCTGGTCGGCCAGTCCGGGTCCGGGAAAACCACCCTGGCCCGCACCCTGCTGGGACTGCAGAAACCCACCGGGGGTGAACTGCTCTTTGACGGCAGGCCGCTGCCACACCGGCGGCGGGCGCTGAAGGCCTACCGGCGGGCGGTGCAGTTTGTGCTGCAGGATCCCTCCGCCGCGCTGAACCCGAAGCACACGGTCTATGAGTCGGTGGCCGAGGGGCCGCGGCTGCACAAACTCCCCGGTGACGAGGCGCAGCTGGTCGCCCAGGCATTGGCGAAGGCCGAGCTCAGCCCGCCGGAACGGTTCGGCCCGGCGCTGCCGCAGGAACTGTCCGGCGGCCAGCGGCAGCGGGTGGTGATTGCCGGGGCGCTGGCCCTGGACCCCGAGTTCCTGGTGGCCGATGAGCCGGTGGCCAGCCTGGACGCATCGGTGCGCGCGGAAATCCTCGCGCTCCTGCTGCGGCTGCGCTCCGAGTTCGGGCTGGGAGCCCTGGTGATCACGCACGACCTCGGTCTGGCCTGGAACATCGCGGACCGGGTGGTGGTCATGTACCAGGGGAAGATCGTGGAGGAGGGCCCGGTGGAGAAGGTGCTGCTGGATCCGCAGCACGAATACACCCGCCGGCTGCTCAGCGTGGTTCCCACCGCCGGTGGAGCCGCCGGGGACGGGGCGTCCGTGGACGGCGCCTCCGTGGACGGCGCCTCCGTGGAGGAACCGGCATGAGCGCGCGTCCCGAGTTGGGGCCGCTGCAGCCGGGAGCCCGGGTGGGCCTGGTGGCACCGAGCGGCCCGCCGAAACCGGAGCAGCTGGAGAAGGCCATGGACGTGCTGCGCTCCTGGGACATGGAACCGGTTCCCGGCAAGCACATCCTGGACCGTCACCCGCGGGCCGGCTACCTGGCCGGCACCGATGCGGACCGCGCCGCGGACCTGCAGGACGCCTGGTGCGATGATTCGCTGGACGCGGTGCTGTGCGTCCGGGGAGGCTACGGGGCGGTCCGGCTGCTGGACCTGCTGGACGTGCCCGCGCTCGCGGCAGCCCGGCCCAAGCCGCTGGTAGGTTCCTCGGACATCACTGCGCTGCACGTGTTCTGGGCCGAGGAACTTGGCCTGGCCACCTGGTTCACGCCCATGATCGCCACCGGCGCGTTCCTGGACGATCCGGTAGCAGCCGACGGCGTGCGGCGGGCACTGCTGGAACCGTATGCGGGGCGCGCCTTCACGTCAGCCGCTGCCGAGCCGCTGGTACCCGGCACCGCACACGGCGTCCTGACCGGCGGCAACCTCGCCCTGCTGGCCATGCTCAATGGCGCCAGGAACCGGAAACCGGTGGACAACACCGGGCGGATCGGACTGCTGGAGGACGTCACCGAAGAGCCGTACCGGATCGACGGCATGCTGCAGACGCTGCTGCGTGCCGGCTGGTTCGACGGCCTCACCGGAGTGGCACTGGGATCCTGGTCCGAGTGCGGAGACCTCGCCGACGTCCGGTCCCTCTGCGAGGAGCTGCTGGCACCGCTGGGCATACCGCTGGTATGGGAACTGGGCTTTGGGCACGGACCCGCGGCACACAGCATTCCGCTCGGTGTCCCCGCCACTCTCACTGCCGGTTCGGAGCCGCAGCTGGTGCTGGATTAGCGGGGGAGCGCAGTGGAGCTGACGGTGCGGCTGCAGCAGCTGCTGGAGGACGCCGTGGACCAGCGGCGTGTGCCCTCGGCGGTGTGCGCCGTCGCGCTCGACGGCGAGGCGCTGCCGGTGCTTTCCGCCGGCCTGGCCCTGCGGTACGGTCCCGGAGGAGTGCAGCTTCCGGAAGCCGAACAGGTGCCCGCCGATGCCGGGACCTGGTATGACCTGGCCTCCGTGACGAAGCCGTTTTCCGCCGTCGCACTTCTGGCGCTGGTCCGGGACGGCGTCCTGGACCTGGACGAACCGGTGACCGTGCGGCTGCCGGCCTTCGCCGGTGCGGACGGCTGGCCGGATCCGCGGCGCGAACTCGTGACCCTGCGGCACCTGCTAACCCACACCGCGGGGCTTCCGGCTACCTGGAACGGGTGGCGGAATTCCCTGCCAGACCGCGAGGCCGCGGTGGATTCCCTGCTTTCGGTACCCCTGGACACTAGCCCGGGCGGCGGCTTCAGCTACTCCTGCGTCGGCTACAACACCGCTCTGGCGCTGGCCGAAACCACCACCGGCAGCACCTGGGCCGAGCTGGTGGAGAGGCTCGTCCTGAAGCCCCTGGACCTGGGCGGCGGAGTCACGTTCCGGCCGGATCCGCAGCGGTGTGCCGCCACGGAGTGCGGCACCCCGGACGGCCGGGCACTGGTCCGGGGCGAAGTGCATGATGAATCCGCGCACGCCCTGGGCGGTGCAGCTGCCAATGCCGGGCTGTTCGGCACCGCGGCCGGGGTTCTCCGGTTCGCGGAGGCGCTCCGCGGCGGCCTGCCGGAGGTCCTGCCCGAAGGGCTGGCCGGCGTCCTGTGGGCAGACCAGCTGGACCGGCTGCTGGGCCCGGCCGCCGACGCCGCGCGCAGCGCCGTGGGCTACGGCCAGTCCGTGGGCCTGCGGATCGGGCAGCTGGGCTGGATGGGCGAGGATGCGGCGGAAGCGCGCGGGCACAACGGCTTCACCGGTACCTCCTTCCTGACCGACCGCACCCGCCGGCTGAGTGTGGTCCTGCTGACCAACCGGGTCCATCCCACCCGCGACGGAACGGATGCTGCCGTGCTGCGGAAAACCGTCAGCAACACCGTTTACGCCGCCGCCTGACTCACCACCCCACACCTTCCAGGAGGAACCATGCCCGTTGTATCGGATTACAGTGACGGCACACCCGAGATTGCCTTTTGCCTGCTGCGGCCCGACGGCGGAACGGCCGCCGCCCGCGGAGAGGACACCGCGTTCTATTCGGCTAGCACCATCAAGCTGGCCGTTTTGCTGGCGGTGCTGCAGGCCGTGGACCGCGGCGAGCTGTCGCTGAAAATGCAGCTGGCCGCCCGGAGCACGTTCATGAGCGCGGTGCCCGACGGCGGCGAGTTCGGCTTTCCGGGCGATGAGGCAGATCCCGGCATGCCTGCGGCAGGTACTCCGATGTCCCTGGCCGCCGTGCTGGACCGGATGATCACCGTCTCCTCCAACGCGGCCACGAACATGGCCATTGACCTGGTGGGTTTCGACGCCGTGAACCGCACCCTCGCCGGTGTGGGCGCGGCGTCGTCCTTCATGCAGCGCTACATCGGCGACCTGCCCGCCCTGGCGGCCGGGCTGACCCATCAGGTCACGGCCGCGGACCTGGCCCGGACCATGCATGCCCTGATTACCGGCGAGGCGGTGGGCCCGGAGTCCACCCGGTTCGCACTGGGTCTGCTGGCCCGGCAGGAATTCGCTGATATTGCTGTCGGCCTTGCACGGGGCACCGTCTGGGGCAGCAAGTCCGGCTGGGTGACCGGAATCAGCCACGATGTGGCGTTTTTCGCTCCCGCCGGCACGTCGATGGAGGGTCCGCTGGAAGGTGCATGGGTGCTCGCCGTCTGCACGCGGGGGTATGAGGCGGAGGCCGGTCAGGAAGTGGTGGCCGCCGTTGCGGGGCTGGCGGCGGCGCTTGCCGGTCCCGGGTTGAGTGCTGTGGTTCCGGGCGGTTCGGAGGTGCCGGGTGATTCGGTGGTGCCGGGCGGCTCGGAGGTGCCGGCGACGGCAGCAGCGGCCGCAGACTAAGCCGGGCCGGTACCGATGCCGGCGGCCGCCAAGCCGGGGTGGAGGCCCGTAATGCCCAGTCCGGGAGCCGAAGGCAGGTGCAGCATGGGTCCGTCATAGCGGACCCCGCCGGCCACGGACGGTACCGCGGGCCAGAGGCCGCCGTCGAGATCCTGGCCGCTGCGTCCGGGGAAACGTGTGCCCAGACCGGCGGCCGCAGCCAGTGCGGCGCCCGCTCCGGCGCCCACGGCGCTTTCGAGCATGCAGCCCACCAGCACACCCAGGCCGTGCTGCCGGGCCGCGGCCAGCAGCCGGACGGCCGGGTAGATGCCACCGGCCTTGGCCAGCTTGAGGTTCACCAGCGGAGCCGCGTTGTGCCGGAGGAGCGGTGCGAGGTCGCTTTCATTCTGCACGGACTCGTCGGCCATCACCGGTACGTCGACGGATCTTTCAACCTGAGCCAGTCCGGTCCAGTCGCCGGCCGCTACCGGCTGCTCGGCAAGTTCCAGGCCGACGCCGGCGTCAGCCATCGCGTTCAGGACCCGCACCGCCTCATCCGGTGAATACGCCTGATTAGCGTCGACCCGCAGCTGGACGTCCGGCCCCACTGCGCCGCGGACAGCGGCCAGACCGGCCACCGCATCGAGGTCCGCGCGCAGTTTGACCTTGAGGCAGCTGAACCCTTTGTGTACCCATGCTGCGGCGGCTGCCGCCAACGCGTCCGGCTCTGCTGCCGAGAGGGTCATGTCCGTGAGGACGGCGTCGTCCGGGTTTGCAGCCGCGATCTGTGGGTAGGCGGCTGCCAGGAAGCTGTGGAGGGACAGGCCTGCGGTTACGGCTGCCAGCTCGTGCAGGGCACAGTCGAGACCCATTCGTATTGCCGCAGGTACCGGGGCTGCGGCGATTCGCTGTGCGAGACTGTCCAGCTCGTCTGTGGAGCGGCCGATCACCAGGGGAGCGAGGTCCTGCCGCGCCCTCGCCAGTACCTCGGGGATGCTGACGCCGGTCACCCGGCTTACCGGAGCCTCTCCCCATCCGCTGCGGCCGTCCGCGTCCTGGGGCCGGAACAGCACGGTTTCCAGGACGGAGGAGGTCCGGACCGCGGTGCTGAAGGTGCCGGTCAGCGGGAGGCTGAGGGGGTGGAGGTCCAGTCTGGTGATGAGTCCCATGAATGCTGTCTCGGCTGGCACCAAGGCCTGCTGCGAGTTCCCCCTTCTCCGTTGTGGCTATCAGTCTCGCTGTGCCGGTGGTGAAACGCCAGCAGGAGGTGGGGCGGGTTGCTGCGAGCGTTTCGCGCTGGCCGTGCAAGGCGGCGTGACTGTAGACAGCAGGGCGCGGTTGGGTAGGCTGCCCGCCATGGGGAATACGCAGACGCCCGGTGGGGCGGAGCACTACCGGGTGCAGATCGTTGATGACGGCTCAGGATCCGACGGCGGTGGGGTGCCCGACGCCGGTGCGGTGCCCGACGGTGCAGTGCCCGACGGTGGTGCAGCGCGAGGTGGCGGTACGCCGTCGGCTCCCGTGCCGTTCTGGCGCCGGACCAATCTCGCGCTTGTTGCGGCAGGGGTCCTGGTTGGTGCATTTCTGGCTGTCGGGCTGTGGTGGCTCACGAGCAGCTACCCCATGCCGAAGACGTACTACGACCCAACAGGCACCCAGCAGCTCATTGAGACCTCAAGCCAGATCGCGATGAACCTCTACGGCATTGGAGCGTTTCTGCTGCTGCTCGGGATCATGGGAGCGTTCACATTGCTGGTGGTGCAAAGCGCCCGGTTCCGGCGGCGCCCATAATCCTTCCGTTGCCGGGTTTGCCCGGCGAGTGAAGCGAAGCCCGGTGGACACGGTTCGGTAGGCTACGCCGCATGGGGAACACACAGACGCCTGAAGGGGCGGACTACGACTACTACCGGCGGCCGGCAGACGGCATTGATCGGGACTGGGAGCGACAGCCCGCTGTGCACATTGTCGATGACGGCGCCGCCCCCGGTGCGGTGCCTGGCTCTGCCGGGGCAGACGGCGATGCGCGGGAGGCCGCGGCGCCGGCGTCTGTGAAGACCGCGGGTTCGCAGCCGGACACGCTGCCGTTCTGGCGGCGGTTCAACGTTGCGCTGGCGGCAGCGTGGATTCTGATTGGGCTGCTGCTGGCGGCGGGGCTGGCACGGTTTACCGGGGTTCTGCCCCCGGCACAAATGCTCTTCGATCCTTCGGGGAACAGCATTACTCCTCCCCAGGGCGTGATCGTCATGAATCTTCAAAGCATGGGGGCGATGCCGTTCCTGTTCGGACTTATCGGGGCGTTCACTCTGCTGACGGTGCAGGCTGCCGGGTACCAGCGGAAGCGGTAACGGCTTCTGCCCTGCCGTCCCCGCGGGGGCTGTTGCAGGAAATCCTGCTGTTATGGGCGGGTGCAGGACAAGGCCAGCGACGGCGGCCCAAGCCCTGCTGTTCTCCTCCCTAGACCACCCGCGCTTCGATCAGCACGGGGCCTTCCGCTTCCAGGGCCTTCCGGTAGGCGGCTGCGAACTCTTCCCGGGTTGTAGTGCGGGTTCCCGGGACGCCGTAGCCCTCGGCCAGGGACACGAAATTGATGCCGCCGAGCGTCAGTCCCGGTACGTCCGGCACGCCCATGCGTTCGGCGAATCCTGCCAGTGCACCGTAGCCGGAGTTGTTCACGATGATGAAGACCGTCCGTGTTCCATGCTGGGCTGCCGTGTAGAGGGCGCTGATGCCGTAGTTGGCGGACCCGTCCCCAACGGTGGCGACGACGGTCGCGTCCGGCTTGGCCAGCGCTATGCCCACGGCGGCCGGCAGCCCGAAGCCGAGTCCGCCGGAGGCAGGGAAGTGGTACATCCCCGGGCGGTCCATGGCGACCCGTTCCAGATAGTCCAGGTCCAGGGTGGTGGTCTCGTTGACGTAGACGACGTCGTCACGGACCTGTTCGTTTAGGACCTCCAGGATCTCGGTGCCCGTCATACCATGCGGCGAGGTGGCCGCCGCGGGCAGCTCACGGGCGGACCGGCGGACTCCCCGGTCCTGCACGTTTTCGGCCAGGACGGCGACGGCCGCAGCGATGTCTGCCACTACGGCGCGGCCAAAGGGTGCGCGGGTGGCTTCGGATGGGTCCTGGGTCAGCTGCCAGACCTGCGTTCCGGGATCGAGGTAGTTCGAGGGCTCCCAGCGGTGATAGCGGAACACGGGGGCTCCGATCACCAGCACGGTGTCATGGCCGGAGAGCCGGCGGCGGACGGAATCGATGCCGGGAACCATCACGCCGCCAAAGTTCGGATGAGTGGTGGGGAAGGGGCCGCGCGGAGGGGACGGGGCGACGTAAACGGTCGCGTTGAGGCGCTCGGCCAGGCGCACCACCTGGGAGTAAACCTCCGGATCCTTGATGGCGGCGGCGTCCACTTGGGGGCCGAGTATCAGGGCCGGGTCCCGGCCCTGATCGACGGCGTTGACCAGCTCATCGGCCAGATCCGCGGGGAGGCCGCCGGCCACGGTCACGGACCGGGAGGTGAGCAGGTCGTCGTCGGGAAGGGCCGGCTGCGCCCAGTCGTCCAGGGGAACGGAGACATAAACCGGGCCCTGCGGATGAGTCGTAGCCTCCAGTACGGCCTGGGAGAGGGCGCGCGGAACGTCAGTGGCCGAGAGCGGCTCGTGGGCGTATTTGGTCAGGGGATACGTCAGCATGCCGGCATCCGCGTTTGCGAGCATGGTCTCCTGGCCTACTGTGCGGCGAACCTGCTGGCCGGCCAGCAGCACCAGCGGAACATGCGAGTAGTGTGCGTTCGTCAGGGCTCCCATGGCGTTTCCGGTTCCGGAGGCAGCATGCAGATTCACCAGGACCGGCTGACCCGTAGCCCGGGCGTACCCCTCCGCCATCCCCACGACCACCTGTTCGTGCAGGCCCAGAACGAATGTGAAGTCCCCGCCCAGGCCTGCCAGGAACGGCAGCTCGTTGGACCCGGGGTTGCCGAAGATGGTGGTCATCCCGTGGGCCCGGAACACGTTTGCCGAGGCCTGCAGGACGGTGGTTTCTTCGTTGTTCAAGTTTCTCCTCGAGACTGCAGTGCCGCGTTGGTGGCGTGTCCTTCGCGGTGCGGGTCCTGCGCTGCAGCGGTGGGTCCTTATGTGTTTGCCATCACATTCTGGCATGAGCTGTGCGTCTCGGGTTGCGGTGTTACGGGGTGCATGGCGGGGCCGGCTCTGGGTTAGCGCTATAGATTCTTCGGGACATCTAAGGAGGAGTCTGTTTGGCTGTCGAAGAAGGTGCACCTGGAGGAGAACCGGGTGGATGCTGATGAACGGCGGGGTGGTAGGGAACAGCGGGAGCTAGCAAGCACAGTTCATGCCCTCCAATGGAGCGACCAGAGGCAACTGCGAGGTGGCCCGGCGAGTGCAAACTCTGTCAAAGAGTAGAGTGCTGATAACTTTTAGGGATGCGTGAAGAGAAAGCGGTACTCAGCGCTCTGAGAGAGTTCGTGAAGGAGCGGGAATGGGAACAATTTCATACGCCTGAGAACCTTGCGAAGAGCATCAGCATTGAATCCGCCGAGCTCCTCGAATGTTTCCAGTGGGGCGACGCCGATTTAGCGTCTGCTAAAGATGAATTGGCGGATGTCCTGACCTACTGTCTCCTGTTAGCTGACCGTCTCAACCTTGAGCCCGGCACGATCGTCATGGAAAAACTATCGAGGACCCGGGAGAAATACCCCATAGCCCAAGCCCGTGGTAGAAGTGAGAAATATGACCGGCTTTAGGCTGGACAAGTTCTCTCTCGACTCTGAGGTAGTCCGGGCATGGGGTGAGGCAGACCCCCTCCATCGAAACTGGCCCGTGGTATATGTAATGAACAACGACACCGAAGTTTACGTGGGGGAATCGCTCAATGCGGAGGGTCGGATGCGGCAGCACCTCGCATCCAGCGATAAGCGAAGGTTAAAGTGGGCGCGTGTCGTCCTGGATTCGACTTTCAACAAGTCCGCGTGCCTGGACCTAGAATCGTTTCTGATCCGAATGTTCTCGGGTGAGGGCCGGCTAAAAGTGCTTAATCACAACGCCGGCATCACCGATTCTGACTACTACAACCGAGCCACTTACAAGGACACATTCGATCGTGTGTTTGAAATGCTGCGGTCACAGGAGCATCTTTTCCAACGTACACTGCCCGAAATAATCAACAGCGACCTGTTCAAGCTGTCTCCTTTCAAGGCGCTCAACCATGATCAGGCCCTGGCCGTCGAAGATATCTTAGAAGGACTCTTCGAAGACCTTGAACAGAGTCGATCCAACACCGTCGTTGTCCAAGGTCTGCCTGGAACGGGAAAAACGGTCGTAGCGATCTATCTCATAAAGTTACTGAAGGACATAGCAGGCCATGACCCGAAGGATCCGCTCGATCATGATTCCATTTTCAGTGATTTCTTCACCGCGGGCCATGCCGAGCTGCTGAACTCCCTGAGGATCGGGCTGGTCGTACCTCAGCAATCACTACGTGACTCTATTGCCAGAGTGTTCGCACTGACTCCTGGACTCCACAAGAATCTTGTACTCACACCGTTCCAGGTCGGTGAAAGCAAGGAGCGTTTCGATTTGCTTATTGTCGATGAAGCCCACCGCCTGAATCAACGAGCAAACCAGGCTTCCGGGAGTCTCAACAAGAAGTTTGCGCAAATCAACGAAAACCTCTTCGGAGCGGATGATCCTAACCTCACGCAGCTGGACTGGATTCGACAGCAGAGTAAAACCAATATCCTCATGCTAGATGCCGGACAGAGCGTACGGCCAGCGGATCTTCCCGCAGCCTTGACCACATCTCTTCTAGAGGAAGCGTCAGCCAACGGCCGCATATACCGTTTACGTTCCCAAATGAGGATATCTGCGGACCAGGATTACGTTGGCTATGTACGAGCGATCCTAAGCAGCGCACCACCACAGTCTGCGGAACGTTTCGATGGTTACGATCTGCGCTTCTTCGCCGATCTGGGAACAATGAAGCGTGAAATACTTCAGAGAGACAGCGAGTACGGCTTGTCTCGTATGGTAGCAGGCTATGCGTGGCCATGGCGAAGTAAAACTGACAAGGCTGCGTTCGATATCGAAATGGACGGCGAGAAACTTCGCTGGAACTCTACTCAGAGAGATTGGATCAATCGCCCCGGTTCTGAGAATGAGGTTGGGTCAATTCATACCGTTCAGGGGTATGACTTAAACTATGCGGGAGTCATCATAGGGGAGGACCTCCGGTACGACCCCACTAGTGGTAGGACTGTTTTTGATCGCGCCAAGTACTTCGACGTAAAGGGACGCGAGAACAATTCTAAGCGGGGCATCACCTACGACGATGATGACATCCTCCACTACGTGAGAAACATCTACGCGGTGCTCCTTACCCGTGGAATCTTAGGCACCTACGTGTATGTCTGTGACCCGGCCCTGCGTGAGTACCTTAGGTATTACTTCCAACCGGATTCCGCTTGAAGGACGCCGGGGTGACGGTTTCTTTGCACGGGGTGCAGTAGGACAGCGGTTTGTGATGTTCCGCAGGTAGCCTAAAGAGGTGAATATTCCTGGGGGAAACAGAGACCTGGACCACGGTCTTTATGAGGCGCTGAGCACTCGAGAGCTGCAGGACCTTCTGGGCACGGCTCCTGGACTCCGCGCATCATTCAGCCAGGTCTCCGACGATGAGTCACCGGAGCTTCTGGCGGCACACATAGCAGGCCACGCACGGGAAGTGCTCGCAAAAGCTAACCCGGAGGACCGGGTGGCGCTTGCCAATACGATTCTCGCGGGCATTTGTGCAGACCGTGTAGAACCAGGCCCCACCCAGCTCCTGTCCCTCTTCCCACCGGACTCCCTGAAGCGCCGCCAGGTCAGACGCCCGTCCACGCCTCTGCGCAAACCGGCCCTCCTGACCAACGGAAAGGATGATCCCAACCTCGCCGCAGAACTACGCGCAGAAATGGGCTCCGCGAACAGCGTCGACCTGCTGTGCGCGTTCATCCGCTGGACGGGTCTGCGGCTCCTTGAATCAGCCCTCGAAGATGCATGCGACCGCATCCCCATCCGGGTCATCACCAGCACCTACATGGGCGCCACAGAACGGCGAGCGATCGATGAGCTGGTCCTCAAGTACGGCGCGGAAGTCCGGATCAACTACGAAACCCACGCAACCCGCCTCCATGCCAAAGCCTGGCTATTCCGTCGGAACACCGGCTTCGACACGGCCTACGTCGGCAGCTCAAACCTGAGTGCCCCCGCGATGCTGGACGGCCTCGAATGGAACGTGAAGCTCTCCTCTGTCGGCACACCGGACCTGCTCCGCAAATTCGAGATCACCTTCGACAGCTACTGGGAGCAGCCGGCCTTCCAACCATACGATCCAGCAGTGGACGGCGACCGCCTCGACGCCGCACTGGCCCGCAACGGCGGCCGGCAGACCGCCAGACCAGACAGCACCACGGGACTGGAGATCCAGCCGTACCTTCACCAGCAGGAAATGCTGGAGAACCTCGACGCGGCGCGCAACGTCGACGACCAGCATCGAAACCTGCTGGTGGCCGCCACGGGAACCGGCAAAACGGTCATCGCTGCATTGGATTACAAGCGGCTCTGCCAAGCGGAAGGCCGTGAGCTGTCCCTGCTCTTCGTCGCCCATCGCCAGGAGATCCTCAAACAGTCACTGCGCACCTATCGGGACGTCATGCAACGCGGTTCCTTCGGCGAGCTCTATGTCGGTGACCACAAGCCCGCGCAGTGGAAGAAGGTCTTCGCGAGCGTGCAGTCACTGGCCGCGCTGGGACTGGACAAGCTCGATCCGCGGCAGTTCGACGTCGTCGTCATCGATGAGTTCCACCATGCCGAGGCGCCCACCTACCGACGGCTGCTGGACCATCTTCAGCCACAGGAACTTCTGGGGCTGACAGCAACTCCGGAGCGCGGCGACGGGATCAACGTGGCTGATCAGTTCTTCGGGGGACGCATCGCCGGTGAGCTGCGGCTGTGGGACGCTCTCGACGCCGATCTCCTCGTCCCGTTCCATTACTTCGGTGTGACGGACGACGTCGACCTCAGCCACGTGGAGTGGAAGCGCGGGAGCTATGACATCACCCAGCTGGACACGCTCTACACCGGCAACGACGCCCGCGCGGCCAAGGTCATCGCTGAACTCCGCGACAAGGTGACGAGCACCAGCGATATGCGGGCGATAGGGTTCTGTGTCTCGGTGCAGCACGCGCATTACATGGCAGAGGTTTTCAACCGCGCCGGCATCGCGTCGCTGGCGGTCTCCGGTGAGACGCCCGAGGAGGAACGTGCCGCAGCCCTGCGCAGACTTCGGGACCGGGAGCTGAACTGCCTCTTCGCCGTCGACCTCTTCAACGAAGGCCTCGACCTACCGGAGATCGATACGATTATGCTGCTGCGGCCCACGCAGAGCGCGACTGTGTTTATTCAGCAGCTTGGCCGCGGCCTGCGGCGGGCGAAGGGCAAGTCAGTCCTTACGGTGCTGGACTACATCGGCCAGCAGCGCCGGGAGTTCCGGTTCGACGCCAAGCTGAAAGCCCTCACAGGTCTTCGGCGCAAAGCCCTGGAGAAGGCTGTGGAGGACGGGTTCCCCTACCTGCCGTCCGGATCTCAGATCATCCTGGACCGAGTGGCGCAGCAGACCGTGCTGGCCAACATCCGGGACCAGCTCCGGGTCAGCCGCAAGCAGCTAGTGGCCGAAGTTCGGTCCTACGGCGAGCACCTGCTGGAGGACTATCTCCGGGAATCTGGACGGGACCTGCCCGACGTGTACCGCAAAACGGGGGATTCCTGGACCTCACTGATCCGCGAAGCCGGGCTGGTGGACATCAGACAAACGCACGACGTCGTACTGGCCTCCCATCTGAACGAGACTTCAGCGCTGGAAGAGGACCTGCTGCGCCGGATGACCGCGATGCTCTGCATCGATGATCCTGAGCGGGCGGAGACCTACACGAACCTGGTCTCGGAGAATGCGCCCCGCTACGACGAGCTGAGTGACCGGGAGCAGATGCTGGCCCGGATGCTCTTCTTTGCGCTGTGGCCGAATGGGGGAGGGCACACGTCGTACGACGCCGGACTCGATTTCCTGCGCAGCTATCCGCTGGTCTGTGCGGAGATCCGGCAGTTGGCTGCCCTGGGTGTGCAGCGTTCCGGGTATGCGCCCAAGGGGCTCGGCTTGGGCCTGCAGCAGATCCCGCTGTACTCGCACGCCACCTACCGGCGCGAGGAAGTCCTGGCCGCGCTGGGGTACTTCGCGCTCGGCGGCAAGACCAGCCACCGGGAAGGTGTCGCTTGGTGTGCGGAGACGAAGACCGACGCGTTCTTCGTGACGTTGGAGAAGGATGAAAAAGAACGCGCGGCGTCCATCATGTACAAGGACTATGCGATGAGTCCGGAGGTTTTTCACTGGGAGTCGCAGAACGCGACGTCTCCCGAAAGCACGACCGGCCAGCGGTACATCAACCATAAGGCTCTGGAATCGAAGGTTCTGCTTTTCGCCCGCCCTCGGCAGCGCGATGAGAACGGGATGACGATGCCGTACACCTGCCTCGGGCAGCTGGACTACATGTCGCATTCCGGGTCGAAGCCGGTCGGCATTGTGTGGAAGCTGCACCGGCCGATGCCAGTGGATGTTTATGTCAAGGCTCGTGCTGCGGCGCCGTAGTCAGCGGTGAATTCACGGGTCAACGAGAACGCGGAGTCTTGGCACCGAAAGCCAGCATGAGGATTAGCTAAAGGGCGATGATGCGCTGGAGGACTCCGGACTGGTCTTCAGCTGGGGCAAGCCTTATCAACTCACGGACATACTCCGCGGCTATCGCATGGTCCGTTTGAGCCGCAACAGTAGTGTAAAAATCACCAAGTACCTCGGGTACGAGTGCTGAAAGATCAGTTTTCCTAGGTGTTTGTAATCGGAGTCCTGTGAGGACGTGGGGCAACGAGCTTGAGTCAATCCATTTTTGTTCAAGCAGCGTTGAAAACCAAAAGCGGAGGTTGGCTTCCGCAGTTGGAGTATCTGGCGAAACTGAATCCAACCAGGATGCGACAGATGAGACCCAGATCTGAACGGCTTCCGGATCTTCTGCACAATGCTGCAACGCCTGGAGCACAAAGTGGATTTGTTGTTTCGGAGTAGCCGTGGGCCCCGACTCCGAAATGGCTGCCGCGGTTCCCAAAGGTTTCCACCCATCCATCTCTGCCGCTAGCTCCATAACTGATGAGTTAAATTGGATGCCGGCGTAATAGTGGTGGATGAGCCTGGCTTCGTATGCGTCTACGCCGTTCACACTAAGAAAGCCATTCCTTCGGAAAGATTCCAGCAAAGCTGTAGTTCCGAAGGATGGAACACCAGCATCCGCGGCCAGCCCTCGTAGCACCCTGTCGTCGCACCAAAACGGCAAGCCGAGCTTCTTGGCAAGGTCTAGTGAAAGCAGCCATCGAAACTCTTTGTCTGTGGACTTCAAACGGGGTAGTTCTGTAGTCTGTGGGTGTGGGACTGATATGAGTTCCCTCCCAATGGACAACAGGATGGTGGCCCGATTCCACCGAGTTTCTGCCTCTTCCTCCGAGATCTCGTAGATTCTCGGGCGACCCGAGACTGCGTCTATACCGATGGAGGCCGTGCTCCTGGGGGAAAGACTGCGGACCGCGCCCTGAGCATCATGGATCGCTTCGGTTGGCGTGACTCCGGAGGAGAACAACCCCAACCACTCTCGCGCAATTTCTGCTCCGAGAATGGTGAACGTGTTAAGCGCAGTCGTGTCGATGACCACCCGTTTATTCAAGTTTTTCCCAATAACTTCAATTTCGTTCTCTAGATTTAAAAGGTCACCTGCGAAGACTTTACCAGCACCCCGAACGAGGCAAACTTCAGCGTAGCTCTTGCCAGATAAATGAGTTGCGAGCCCTAGTGGTAGTTCTCCTTTTAGGATGGGCTCCATTGCCTCGTGTCGGCTGGTTGGATCAGGCAGCATTGTCTTGATTGATTCAAAGGGGTTGCCCTCATCTACGCTGACTGCTCGTATTAGAGAACTCTCCGGGAAGTCAGCAATAAAGTTGGCAAGGAGTTCCTGGTAGAGTCGGACTTGATCCTCAGTTTCCGGTTTCGCGTTGGAATGCATCATAGAGAGGACTATCCCGGCACGCAATTGTTCGTTTTCTGGCCAATGCTGAGCCAGGCTTGCGGCCGGACGGATGTATCCCAAATCAAGAGCATAGCGAGAGTGCAACTGCAGCCAAATCTTGGCATCGCCAGGATTGCGTGGACTTGGCGCTCCTAGGCGTTCGAAGCTTTCCCAAGCCCCTTGATAGTCGGACGTCATGAATTGACATGTTATAAATGTCCATTGGGCGTCGCCTGAGTTAGGTTCGACCTCCAGGAGCCTTGTTGCCTCGATAAGTGCTTCGTCCCACTGCCTTTCCGTACTGCGACTTTCAATGAGGATCATCCGGGCATTCTTCACGCCTAGCCAGGCCGTTCCTCCCACCCGAATAGCTTGCTCGGCAGCCTCGATTGCTCGGCCTCGTTGTTCGGCCTGAACCCAGATCTCTGCAGCCTTCAACCAGGCTTCCGGATCGTTCCACCGTCCTCCACCTGTCTCTGCCACGTCTGCAGCTGAAGCGTAGTCCTTACGGGAGATGTAATAGAACATGAGCCCGTGGAAGACTTGCCGCGAGGTTGCCGCTCGTGCCCTTGCCTTTTGTAAGGCGCCGGGAAGCACCCGGATGAGTGCGGAGATTAGATCGATGTCGGCGACATCGGAGCCGTAGTCCGCCGTTACCCAAGCTGGCCATTCAGGGGCGTACCCGTGATGAGCAAGCCGCAATCCAACGTTGAGGGCGTCCGTCGGGTCTGACGTAGACGCCAGAGCGCTAGTCCAAAAGGGAATAGCCGATTCAAAGCCGGACTCGTTCTCAGTGAGAATTGCGTCTATGTAGTCCCTGCTTGGGCCTACCGGAACAAGGACAGCCAGGTCGCGGGCGCGCTGATCCATACCCAGCTCCGCCGCTGTTCGCGCTGTCTCGGTAAGCACTTGGACGTCTGACGCCTCTCGTAGGGTTGCAGAGCCTTCCGGCTCTACAGTTCCGGTTCGCCAGGCTCGCTCCGGGGACCCAAGTAATCTGTAGGCGCTAATCATTGTAAGTACAGCCTCGGCGCTGTCACCTCCCCACGTGCGTCTTGATGTGCGCACGGCCTTAGCAAGCTCAAGGGCCCTAGCGAGATCCCTCATGAAGTTTGGGTGTTGGCGGGACGACCCTCTTCGGACAAGCAGTTTCGCGGCGTAAAGTGCGCACTCTGAGCTCCCGTGCTCAGAGTGCCCTTCGAGGGCGACGGCGATAGCGCGATCCTCATCGTCAATAGCAGCAAGGGACTGTGCCAAGATAAGCTTCTTCGTCGCATGGTCTTCTTGCGATACAGGTTTCCAAGTCTGAATTTCTTCGATCGCTGCATGATGCGATCCGTTCAGCTCAGACCAGAGGGCCGTGCTGAGAGGATGATCTTTTGCTTGCCCTAACTTTTTCCTGGCTTCCTCGAGGGAAAGTGGTGCGGCGAGGGCCGCCTTGGCGACCCAATAGGAACGTGGCGAGGCGCCACCGGCAATTGCCTCATGGAGAAACTTTTGTGCCGCTTCCACTGCTCCATAATCCTTTGCCGCAGAAGACAGCCAACAGAGAACGGGAACGGGGGCATCGACCAGCCAAGAGGGCCTGTTAGCCGCCCAATCATGGAAAAGCTGGTTGCGGTCCTCAGCCGTAACGACCGCCGCTAACACACGCGAAAGGGCCGGCCACTGTTTATGAACCTGGTGCGCTTCCTCTGCGCGGTATGCACTCAGCAGGGCACAATTAGCCTCGATGTCCAACGTGTTGAGACTGCTCACGTGGAGCTTGGATACTTCGCTGGTCACATGTTTACGCGTGGCTTCACCCTCGAAACGTGATGCTTCAGATGGGGGAAGACTACGCACATAGGCATCCGCGATAATGGCGAGTAGCTCGGGAACCATGTCAGAACGACTTTGGCCATCGGGCTTAATGCAGTCTTGAAGCGCAGGTGCCACCTCATTCATGCGCTCCGTTGTTGGTGAGTTGAAGAGCTCGAAGATTCGCCATTCATCGATGAAATTCCGAAGGGCAAAGTACCGGACTTCGATGCCGGATTTCTTTGCTCTTCTTCTAGATTCGAAGGCAACACGCCATGATCTAATGAGTCCCGGCACGGAGGCTCCTGCGGCACGCCCGGCAAGCGACGCCAGAGCCTTAAAAACGATTGCCCAATCCATGCCACGCCTCTCCATAACCGTGCAACTCGGTGAATCCGAGATCACCTCGACAATCAATCTGAATCACAAGGCTATCGCCCGCCCCTTCGGCAATGCGGACGTCTGGCAGATACGCCATGCACATATTGCACTCAGACGGTTTTTTGGGGGCGGGAGAGTAGTCCAACGGGGATCTTTCCAGGCAGGATGCCAAGGGCTAACGTTCCCGTGTCCTGTAGGTTCTGCCCCGAGGCCACTGGAGGACCAAGTGCACGAAACAAGATGGCCAAGACAGATACCTCGCATCCTTCGATGCGCGAATCAGTCCCGGTCATCGACCAGCACCGCTGCGTGCTGGCTGTAACTCTTGACGGCCTCACGAAGAAGAAGTCCGACGGCACCCAGTCTCGTCCAAGATCACGCTGCTCGGATTGGTAAAGTATGCCGCCTTCGTGGAAGGGGTCTGGATCGGCCAAGCAATCACTAGAGAGTCGCGGCCGAACTCGAGCTGATCCTGGTCGCCTGTCCCGGGAAGAACTAGTCCCGCACACGCTTCCCGCCGGCACGGCCCACACCTGTCGCACAGAACACATCCCAGCACCCGCGAATCCGTGTATACGCTGTAAACAACACGACTAAAATTCGAACCATGAGCACCAGAACCTTCCCGCACCTGATGGCCACGGGCCGCATTGGTCCGATGGAAACCCCCAACCGCATCGTCCTGCCGGCCATGGACATGAACGTCTCCGAGCACGGCGAGATCGAACAGACCGAGATTGACCACTACGTGGCCCGCGCCAAAGGCGGCGCAGGCCTGATCATCACCGGCGCCTGCGCCATCGCGTTCCCCGTCGGCGCAGCGTCGATGAAAGAACCGGGGCTCTCCGATGACAAGTACATTCCCGGCCTGAAAGCCCTCGCCGACGCGATCCACGCGGCAGGCAGCAAGCTCTGCATCCAGTCCACGCACCACGGCAAGGTAGCCCGCGTCGATGTCGCCAATGACCGCGCGGTCCTCGCCCCGAACCAGCCGGACTACAGCTACGACATGTCCGCCCTGGCAGACAGCACCCGCGAAGAACTCGGCAAGATGGGTGCCGCGACCGCGGGCAAGCAGACCACCTACAAGGAGATGACCCAGGAGGATATCGACTGGCTCATTCAGACCTGGGCCGACGCCGCCGAACGCATCGCGAAGGCCGGAGCCGACGCAATCGAGATCCACGCCGCCCACGGCTACATCCTGGGCGTCTTCCTGAACCAGCGGGACAACAAGCGCACCGACGCCTACGGCGGATCCCTCGCCAACCGTGCCCGCCTGGCCTGCGAAGTCATCGCCGCCGTCAAGGCACGCGTCAGCAACAAGCTGGCCATCCTTGTCCGCGTCGCCGGCGAAGAATACGGCCAGGAAGGCGGCCTCACCCGCGACGAAGCGATCGAAGCGTCCAAGCTCTTCGAGGAGGCCGGAGCGGACGCAGTCCACGTCACCGGCTGGGGCCGGAACCCGTTCGACAACTTCACTGACGGCCCGCTGCCCAACAAGGTCGGCGCATACCTGGAGAACGCCGCCGCGATCAAGGAAGCGGTGAATGTCCCGGTCATCGCCGTCGGCCGTATGCTTCCGGAGATTTCCGAAAAGGCCATCGCCGAAGGGAAGATCGACTACGCCGCCATGGGCCGCCAGCTGCTCGCCGACCCCGAACTGCCCAACAAACTGCGCGAGGGCAGATTCAGTGAGGTGCGCCCCTGCATCAACTGCTACCTCTGCGTCGCCGAGAACTTCTTCGACGACACCCCGTTCTGCGCCGTCAACCCGGCCCTCGGGAACGAAGCCGTCCTTCCGCTCAAGCCCGCCTCGCAGGCCAAGCACGTGCTCGTCGTCGGCGCCGGCCCTGCGGGCCTGGAAAGCGCGCGCGTGCTGACCGAGCGCGGCCACCGCGTCACCGTGATCGACAAGTCCGACCGCCTGGGCGGCACCATGTGGTTCTCCACCATGACGACGCCGGACAACGAGCGCCTGCTGCGCTGGTTCAAGGCCGAGATCAAGCGGCTGCGCATCGCGGTCAAACTGAACACCCCTGCCACCGTCGACACGATCCGGGCGCTGAACCCGGACCACGTCATTGTGGCCACCGGCGCGGTCCGCCCCAAGCCGGACTTCCCGGGCGGCGACCTGCCGATCGTGCAGACCGGCGACACCCTGCGCGCCATGATGCTCGGCACCGCCACAGCCGAGGAAGCGGGTGCCGTGCTGAGCACCCTGGGCAAGATGGGCCGGCTTTCCGGCGTGACCAAGAGCCCCGAGTTCGTCCGCTAGTTCACCAAGTTCTGGCTGCCTATGGGCAAGGACGTGGTGGTGATCGGCGGCTCCCTGGTGGGCCTGGAACTGGCAGAATTCCTCGCCGAACGCGGACGCCGCGTCACCCTGCTGCACGAAAAGCAGCAGCTCGGCCTGCCGCTGGCCATGCCGCGCCGCTGGACCGCGGTCAGCGACGCAAAGAAGCACGGCGTGCAGATCCACCGCAACGCCGTGATCACCCGCATCACCGAGAAGTCCGTGGAATGGGCGGTGGGGGAGGAGTCCTTCTCCGCGCCCGCTGCCATGGTGGTCTACGCGGACGGCACGACGTCGGCAGCCCCGCTCGCGGACGAGCTGCGGAATGCGGGCATCCCCTGCGACGTCGTCGGTGACGCCGGCGCGGTCAACTACATCCACGGCGCCATCCACTCGTCGTGGAAGGTGACCACGGAGCTCTAGGGTTTCCGCCCTGCCGGGGGCCGTATCAGGGTGTTCGCCGGTCCCCGGCTGCGGGGGAGTGGCGAAGCTGTTTCTGGATTGCAGGCAGCATGACCTCGACGGCAGCCGAGGTGATTTCTTCGACGCGATCCTGTGGAAGCCGGCCGCGGGCTGCAAGTGAACTTAGGCCTTCCAGCATGCCGGTCAGCAAGTAGGGAAGCGGCCCCGGCGCCTGGGGATCTGTTTCCCCCAGCAGCTGTGCTCCGAGGGTGAAGAACCTGGCCGCCGATTGCGCCGCCGCACCGCCCGTTCCAGGGTTCAGGTCACGGGAGAACATGAGCTCCATCAACGCCGCGTTGGCTAGGGCAAAGCGGACATGGGTATGCGAATAGACGCTCAACCGCTCGTGCAGATCCGTAGGTGCGTCGGCCGACTCCAACGCCGCGGTGAGTTCATCGAACCCCTTAGCGGCTATCGCATCCAACAGCGCCTCCCGGTCAGGAAAATGCCTCAACGGCGCTGCGTGGCTCACTCCGGCCCGCCGTGCCAGCTCCCTGAGCGTCACGGCCGCCACTCCCCGCTCCGCCAACACCAGCCGGCCCTCCTCGAGAAGGACCTGGCGCAGCGACCCGTGGTGATACGGCGTGGTGGACATTTCCTCATTCTAACGTGATGTAGACATTGACAACAATATTTACAGTGTCTACTTTGAGCCCATGATGCTTTCACGATCTTCTTTGCTTCCCACACCCGCCCCTGCGGAGGGACATCGCTCAATGTCCGGGCGCACGGTTCTCATCACCGGTGCGACGAGCGGCATCGGGCGCGCCACGGCCATTGCTCTGGCCGCCGCTGGTGCCCGCCTGATATTGGCCGTGCGGGATACCGCCAAAGGTGAGGCCCTAGCCAGAGAACTGGGAGGCAAGCATGAGGTTCGGGCATTGGATCTCGCCGATCTGGCCTCCGTGCGCCGCTTCGCGCAGAGTACTGCCGAGCCAATCGACACTCTGGTGAACAACGCGGGCGTCGCCTCGTCCACGCTCCAACGCACCACCGACGGCTTCGAGCTGCAGTTCGGAACCAACCACCTGGGCCACTTCCTCCTGACAACATTGCTGCTGCCGCAAATTGCCGCCCGGGTGGTCACCGTGGCCTCCCAGGCAGAACGCGCCAGCCGTCTCGACCTCGAGGACCTGAACTGGGAGCAGCGTGATTTCCGGGCGGGGCGCGCCTACGCCGATTCAAAACTGGCCAACCTGCTGTTTACTGCCGAACTGGACCGCCGGCTGCGGGCCGCCGGCTCACCCGTGCAGGCAATGGCAGCCCACCCCGGCCTGGTGGTCACCGCAATCTACGATGATCCCCAGCGACGCCGCGCCAGCGTGTGGGACCGACTCCTCCCGCTTGCGGGCCAGCAGCCCGCCCAAGGAGCGCTGCCGGTGCTGCTCGCCGTCACGGGGGACCTGCCCGATGCGACATTCACCGGCCCCCGCCACCTCATGCACATGCGCGGCGGAGCCCAGGTCATTGGACGGTCCCGCCGCGCCAAGGATCCCGTGCTCTCGCGGCGGCTCTGGACCGCCTCCGAGCAACTGACAGCTCAAGGTACTGCAGCGCCCCGCGATCCTGCGCACAAGTGACAAGTGACAAGTGACAAGTGACAAGTGGCCGGTGTCGCCGGAAGCCGGACCCGCAGCAGTCCACACCCCCACAAAAAACGGGCCGGACCCGGTCCCCGCCCGGACCCCGCCGCAGCCCGGATTCGGACCCCGTCCTGACGTCTGCGAGGATGGGGAACCCGCCGCGCTGCCAGCAGGTGCGGTACATGCTGTACATTCCGGCCACGGCACCGACGCAGTCCACATCCTGAGGAGAACTCCATGCTTCCCCCAACCTCCGCACCAGACGCCTCCAGCTACGGGGTGTACTCGGAGGTGGGCAAGCTGCGCAAGGTCCTCGTCTGCGCTCCCGGCCTGGCGCACGAACGGCTCACGCCGAGCAACCGCGAAGACCTGCTCTTCGACGACGTGATGTGGGTTGAAAACGCCCAGCGGGACCACGCCGACTTCGTCACCAAAATGACGGACCGCGGCGTCGACGTCGTTGAACTGCATGACCTGCTCGGCGCCACCATGGACCTGCCCGACGCGCGGGCCTGGCTGCTGGACCGCCGCATCGTCGCCAATCGGGTGGGCCTGGGACTGGTGGCCGGCACCCGGGCCTTCCTGGACTCGCTGTCCGGCACGGCCCTGGCGCGGATCCTGATTGGCGGGCTCACGACGTCGGACCTCCCCTCCGACTACCTCTCCGGCTACGCGGGGCTGGTGCGGGACTCCGTGGGCCGGCCCGAATACCTGCTCCCGCCGCTGCCGAACACGCTCTACACCCGGGACACCACGTGCTGGATCAACGGCGGCCTGACGCTGAACCCGCTGTACTGGCCGGCACGCCACGACGAAACCCTCCTGATGCAGGCGATCTACCGGTTCCATCCCGACTACACCGGCTCCAAAATCTGGTGGGGAGACGCGGAACAGGACTGGGGGCAGGCGTCCCTGGAAGGCGGAGACGTGATGCCCGCAGGCAACGGCACCGTGCTGGTGGGCATGAGTGAGCGCACCTCCCGCCAGGCCATCACGCAGCTGGCACAGGCACTGTTCCAGGCGGAGTCCGCCGAACGGATTGTGGTGGCCGGCATGCCAAAGCTGCGCGCGGCCATGCATCTGGACACGGTGTTTACCTTCGCGGACCGTGACCTGGCCACCATCCATCCGGCCATCGTGGACGGCATCCATGCCTTCACCATCCACCCCTCGGACAAGAACCCCGGACTGGAAGTACGCGACGAGCGGGACCGCCGCTTCGTGGACGTCGTGGCCGAAGCGATGGGCCACAGGCGGCTGCGGCTGGTGGAAACCGCCGGTGACTTCCCGGCCTCCGAACGCCAGCAGTGGGACAGCGCGAACAACGCCGTCGCCCTGGAGCCGGGCGTGGTGCTCACCTATGACCGCAACACCCAGACCAATGCCGCGCTGCGCAACGCCGGCGTGGAAGTAATTCCGATTGTGGGCGCCGAGCTGGGCCGCGGCCGCGGCGGCGGGCACTGCATGACCTGCCCGATCATCCGCGACCCGCTGGACTAGCCCGAGTCCCCGGCTAAGCCAGTGCCCGGCCAACCCGGGCATATCGCGGCCAGCTGCCCTCCAGTGCTGCCGCGGACGGCGGTTCGGCTCTACCATCGGCGGTATGAAACGCGCCGGCCCCCTGGATGTGGTGGACGTCTTCGCCTACACCGTGGTGCTGGGACTGTTCGTGCAGTTCTTTCCCGCAGTGATCGCGGAGTCCTTCCTGATCACCCTGCTCACCGCCGTGCTGTTGAAACTGGCGCTGGAGGCAGTGGTCTGGGCCAAGACCCGGCTGCTGCGGCGGGTGAAATCCGGCCCGCCGGGCGCGGCACGGATCATCAGCGCGGCAACATTGCTGCTGGTGCTGCCCGGCAGCAAGTTCCTGGTCCTGGAGCTCACGGCGCTGGTGTTCCGCGGGTACGTGCAGCTGGGCGGATTCTTCCCGGTGACGGCGCTCATTGTGGTGCTGATGCTCGCCCGGGCCGGCGCCCGGCGGTTCCTGGAACCCCGCGCTGCTCGCGGAAACGCTCCGCAGGAACGTTAGCCGAACAGCTCCTGCTCCAGTGCATCAATCTCCGCCGTCATGGAGGCCTTCAGTGCGGCCTTCTCCGGATCCGGGAGCCAGCAGGCATCCACGCCGGCCAGCGCGGACTTCCGCAGCCAGGCCCGGTCCAGTCCCAGGTCATCGACGGCGATCCGGTATTCGTTGGCCAGGGTGGTGGGGAACATGCCCGGATCATCGGACGCGAGGATCACGTTCAGGCCGGCGTCCACCATGGCCTTGATCGAGGCGCGGCGCCACGGCCGCCAGGACCGGCGGGAGGTGGTGAAGATGCCGGTGAACGGAACCTGCTCCTCGCGCATCCGGGCGATCACGGCGTCGTCCTCCATGACAAAGTAGCCGTGGTCAATCCGGTCGCAGCCCAGCACATCCAGGCAGGTGATGGTGTTGACAGCCACCGGAGCATGCTCGGAGGAATGCGCGGTGCGCTTCAGCCCACCCCGGCCGGCGAGCTGGTAGGCCGCCTCGAACCGCTCCGGCGGCCCGGCCGTTTCAAGGTTGTCCAGGCCGATGCCCACCACATACTCATGCGGGGCGTTCAGGATCTGCTGGACCCGGCGCACGGCGTAGGCGCCGTCCTTGCTGCGGTCGATGCCGACAATCAGCCGGCCGCTCATACCGAAGTCCCGTTCGGCCCTCCGGATGCCCTCCGCATAGGCCTCAATGCAGCCGGCGTACCCCAGTTCCTTCAGGGCGGGGGGAACGTCATCGATGAACAGTTCCAGGTGCCGGGTGTTGCTGGTGCGGTGCGCCGCTTCGAAGGCTTCGTAGGTGATGCGGGTCAGGTCTTCCGCTTCGGTCAGGGCCTGCATGACCCAGTCCGAGGCCTGGAAGAGCGAATACCGGTCGCCGGAGGGGTCCAGTGAGTAGTCCTCCACGATCGGAATCCGGGCATTCTCATACGGCGTGAAGTCCCGCATCACCGAGGAAATGTTCGCGAAGATCATCTCCGGATCCTCCGGCAGCACCATCCCGGCCTTGGCGGCCAGATCAGCAAACGTGGAAGCACGCACGGTGCCGATGAGGTGGCAGTGCAGGTCCGTTTTCGGAATCCGGGCAGCGAACTGCTGCAGGGCTGTGGACTCGGTGGCTGCTGCTGTCTCGGAAGAGGTCTCGGTGGTCATGCGTCCTGGCTTTCAGTGCTGCGGTAAAGACGGAAAATGCTGGCAAAAAACGAACGGGTTCCGGTTCCGGCGCGACGGCCGGAACCGGAACCCGCCGGCACTACTTGGAGGAAGCTTCCCGGGCAAAGCGGTCAACCCAGGTGTCGTAGTTGGCCACGATGGTGGGGAAATCCAGGGTGGAGAACCCGGCAGCGATCGGATCCTGCGCAATGTCGCCCACCACGGCGGTCAGCGAATCCGGAACGGTGGCTTCCGGGTTCACCGGCAGGTCGCCCACCAGCTCGGCCGAAGCGGTCTGCGCCTCGGTGGAGAGCAGGTAGTCGATGAACTCGTGTGCGGCATCCACGTTTTTGGCGCCCGAGGGGATCAGCACCCGGTTGGTGGCCATGTAGCGGCCTTCATCCGTGGCGGTCCAGGCCACCGGCTCGCCGTTTTCGATCAGGTCCGTGGCGAAACCGTTCAGCGTGGGGGATGCCACGATCTCGCCCTGCACCAGCAGGTTGGTGATTTCGGTGGAGGAGGAGACGAACTTCAGGATGTTCGGGGACCAGCCGCCAATCGCCTCCAGCGCCGCATCGATGTCATACGGATCCTGGCCGTAGGTGTCCGCCACCCCGGTCACGGAGAGCTGGCCGCCGGTGGTGGAGATGTCCGGGAAGGCTACCCGGCCGGCGTAGTCGGAGTTCCCGTAGAGGTCCCAGCTGGCGGCTTCCTCAGCGGAGACGTCCCCGGTGCGGTACAGCACGCCGTTGAGCTGGTAGCTGTAGGACGGGCCGGAGAAGTCATCGGAGACGGCGAAGTCCGCGATGTTCTCCAGGTTGGGGATCTTCTCCGCGTCCACGGCCTGGAACAGGTCCTTCTCTTCGCCCATGGCGGCGTAGAAGTCGGACATCAGCATCACGTCCACGCCGGAGTCACCGCCGGCCAGTTCCAGCGAGGAGAGCCGGTCAGCGTTGGAGCCGGTCTCGATTTCAACGGTGATGCCGGTCTTGTCCTCGAAAGGCTTCACCACGGCTTCCTCGAACGCTTCAGCGCCGAACGGGAAAGCGCTGAGCACCAGGGTCTTGGAATCCCCGTCGGCGGAAGAATCCGAGCCGCAGCCGGACAGGAGCAGCGCAGCGGCGACGGCGGCAACGGAGAATTTCGCTGCACGGTTGCGGGGGAGGGACATGGGGATTTCCTTTCGGTGGTACCCGGCACAGCTGTGCCGCGTAGGTTCAGGGCAATACAGGGATGGGGAAAGGACGGAAGGCGCCGGTTGGGGGAGAACTCGGCGCCTCCCGTCCGGTCTAGGCGGCGGAGGGAACGACGTCGGCGGGCAGCGCCACGATGTCCCCGCCGGAGGCGGTGACCCGCACCGGGTCGCCGGGGCGAAGCGCGGGCAGGGCCGCGCTCTGCGAGTTGCGGTGCACGGAGACCTTCAGCAGCGTTCCGGCAGCGTCCACGGTGAGGATCTCGTCCGTTCCGCGGTAGGCCACCGAGGTGACCACAGCAGGAACATCCAGCCCGCCGGCGTCGTGCACCTGGTTCGCGGAGGCGAGGTGCAGGTGCTCCGGACGGATGGTCACCAGGCCGCGGCCGGGCAGCTCCAGGAAGTTCTCGTAGCCCAGGAAGTCGGCGACGAAGCGGCTGGCCGGCGCGGTAAACACCTCGGACGGGGAGCCCGTCTGCTCGATCCTGCCGGCACGCATCACCACCATTGAGTCGGACATTTCCAGGGCCTCGTCCTGGTCATGCGTCACCAGCACCACGGTCAGGCCGGTTTCGGCCTGGATGCGGCGGATCTCGGCGCGCATCTGCACGCGCAGCCGGGCATCGAGGTTGGAGAGCGGCTCATCCAGCAGCAGCAGCCGCGGGCGGATGGCGATGGCCCGGGCCAGAGCCACGCGCTGCTGCTGCCCGCCGGACAGCGCCTTGGGCTTGCGGCCGGCCAGGTGTCCCAGCCCCACCATGTCCAGGCACTCGGCGATGCGGGCTTTGCGCTCCGGAGCGGGAACCTTGCGCAGCTTCAGGCCGTACCCCACGTTGTCCGCGATGCTCAGGTGCGGGAAGAGGGCGTAGGACTGGAACACCATGCCCAGGTTCCGCTTCTCCGGCGGCAGCCGGGTGGCATCGGAGCCGCCGATGATGATCTGCCCCGCGGTGGGCTGCAGGTACCCGGCGAGCATCCGCAGGCTGGTGGTCTTGCCGCAGCCGCTGGGGCCCAGGAGGGTGGTGAGCTTGCCCTCCTCGATCTGGAGGTTGATGGAGTCCACGGCCAGGGAGGAGCCGTAGTTCTGGCTCACGTTCACGAATTCTGCTGCGGGCGTGCTCACGAGTTGATACCTCCGAAGATTTTGGCGAAGCCCACGGTCCGCTCGGCAATAATGGCGATGACGACTGTTCCGGCCATGATCAGCGTGGACATGGCGGCAATCATGGGGTCGTAGGACTGCTGGACGTAATCCAGCATGGTGATGGGGAAGGTGCTGAAGTCCCGGCTCTGCAGCAGCAGGGACAGCGGAACGTTGTTGAACGAGGTGATGAAGCTCAGCAGCGCCGCGGAAATCAGGCCCGGGCGCATCAGCGGCAGCGTCACGGTGCGGAAGGTGTGCAGCGGCGTCGCCCCCAGCCCGCGGGCCGCGTCTTCAACGCTGAGGTCGCTGAGCACCAGGGTGGAACCGGTGACCCGGACGGTGTACGGCATGAGGATCACCACGTGCCCCAGCAGCAGCACCCAGAAGGTGTCCGCCCGCAGCGCGATCACCAGCTGCTGGTACAGCGCCAGGCCAATCACCAGCTCCGGCACGATCAGCGGCGAAGCGAAGAACGTCTGCACCGCGCCCTTCGCGGCGAACCGGCTGCGGGCAATGGCCAGGGCTGCCGGCACACCGAGCAGCAGGGCCAGCACGGTGGCAACCACGGCCAGCAGCAGCGACGAGACAAGCGAATCCATGAACGGCGCGTAGGAGAGCGCCTTTTCGAACCACTGCAGGGAGAAGCCCGACGGCGGGAAGGCCAGGGAGCGTCCGGCGGTGAAGGAAGTCAGGACGACGAACAGGATCGGCACGATCATCACGAGGTAGCCGATCACCGCGAGGCTGAGCAGGACTGGACGGGTTCTCATTCGACCTTTCCCTTACGTGATCCGAGGGCGGAGGACAGGCCGGAGACCGCGAAGACCAGCACGGTCATGATCAGGGCCGTGGCCGAGGCCGCTTCCCAGTTCACGGTCACGGAGGAATAGGTGAACAGCTGGGTGGAGAGCACCCGCTGTCCGGTGCCGCCGAGCAGGTACGGGGTGGTGTAGGCGGTGGCCGCGCCGGCAAAGACCAGCGTGGCGGCCACCACGACGCCGGGCAGGGAGAGCGGCACCACCACGCTCCACAGCGTGCGGGTGCGGGAAGCGCCCAGGCCGCGGGCGGCGTCGTCGAGGTTCTTGTCCACCTGCGCGATCGCGGAATAGCAGGTGATGATGGCCAGCGGCAGGAACAGCTGCAGCATGCCCAGGATCACGGCCAGCGGCGTGTAGAGCAGCTGCGGTCCGCGCTCGCTGAGGCCCAGCCAGACGATCAGCTGGCCCACGGCGCCGTTGCTGCCCAGGATCACCAGCCAGCCGAACGTGCGCACCACGTTGCTCAGCAGCAGCGGGAAGATGGCCAGGGCCAGCCAGACCCCGGCAAAGCGCGAGGTGGAACGGGCCAGCAGGAACGCGATGGGGAAGCCAAGGAGAATGCACAGCGCCGTAACGGTGAGCCCGAAGAACAGCGTGCGGCCAATGATGGCGAGGTCATAGGGGTCGCCAAGCATCTGCCAGAGACGGGCGAACACCTCACCCGGACCGGTGCCGGGCGGGCTGAAGAGCATTACCAGCGCCGGGATGGCGAATCCCAGCACCAGAACTACGGCCCCCGGCGCAAGCAGGAGCTTGGGTCTGCGCAGCATAAAGCGATATCCCCGAATCCGAATGGAGTGATGAAACCGGTTGTGGAACCGATTGCACCCTAGCCTAGTAGGATCGTGTTTCGGCATTGTTACCGAACTTCACAGGCAGTCGTGTTCCCACGTCACGGCTAAGATGACGGGCTAGGGAGAGGGGGAACTCATGGCAACACTGGACGACGTCGCCGCGCTGGCCGGCGTGTCCAAGGCGACTGCCTCCCGCGCCCTGGGCCGGCCCGAGCTGGTGGCCCGGCACACCATCGAGCGGGTCCGTGCCGCCGCAGACTCCCTTGGTTTCCAGCCGAGCCGGATTGCCCGGGCCCTGGCCCGCGGCCGCACCGGGCTGCTGGCGCTGGTGGTTCCCAGCCTGCAGAACATCTTCTTTGCGCCGATCATCGAAGGCGCCCAGGCGGCCGCCGAGGAATCGGGCAACCACCTGACCATCGCCGTCAGCAACCTGGCATCGCCGGCGGACAACGCCGCTCTTGAACGCCTGGCAAGCCAGGTGGACGGCCTGATCCTCAACGCGTCACAAGCCAGTCCCGAAGTGGTCCGCCATGCCGAGTCCCTAGCGCTGACCGTGCTGATCGAACGGGAACTCTCCGGCATCCCCTCGGTGGTGGCGGACACCCCCGCGGCTTTCGGCAAACTCGCCGCGGAGTTCGCGGCCCGGGGCCACACCCGGATCGTGTACGTGGGCGGGCCGGACGGTTCCTGGCCGGACAGCATGCGCACCCAAGCCGTGCAGGATGCCCTGGCGGGGAAGGCGGAGCTGACGGTCCTTGGTCCGCTGCCTCCGCTGGCCGAAAGCGGCATCCGCCTTGCCGAGGACGTACTTGCCGCCCGCGCCACCGCCGTCCTGGTCTACGCCGCCCCGATCGCCCTGGGCCTCATGTACGCCCTGCAGCTGCGCGGCATCGGGGTGCCGCAGGACATCGTGGTGAGCGGGGACGCCCGGATCGCCCGCGCGCTGGGTTCCTCCGGCGTGCCCTCGGTGGACGTGGACGGAACGCAGATAGGGCGGCAGGCGGTGGAGCTGCTGCTGCGGCGGCTTGACCTGCGTGCCCTGGAAGTGCGCGGCCTTCCGGTGCCCGCACAGGCAGCCCCTGAACAGCGCCGGCTCACGGTGCCGGTGCACTGGTCCTAGCGCCGGCGGAGCCCGGTGATCTCCGGCATTAACGCTGACACCGACCGGCCGCGAACGGCACCCCGCCACACGCCGGCGCCGTAGGCCAGATCATCCAGCCGGCGGGCCAGCCCAAACCGTAGAATGTCCAGGTCCGGGCGGGTGCGCACGTATTCAACAACGACGTCGGCAGCGGCAGCAGCCAGCACAGCACGCCGGATCCGGCGGGAGACCACGCAGCCTGCCGCTGCCACCGGCCACCAGTGCCGCAGCAGCAGCGCCGATCCCTGGCCAAGGGAGGCAACGACGCCCTGCCCCGTCAGCCGGAGGGCAAACGGCAGGGGACGGGGAGCACGCTTGAGTTTGCCGCCCAGCCGCAGCGCAGTCGCCGCGGCAAGGCAGGCAGCCGCGGGCACGGACCAGCGCCGCTGAGCCAGCAGCGCCACCAGCATCGCCGCGCTCCACGGAGCCAGGACCGCGGGGGCAACATTGCGCCCATGCCGCCGCGCCAGTTCGTGAGCCCCGGAGCCGTAGAAGGCTTTCCGCGCCAGCCACGAACCGAATGCCTGCCGGTGGTCGTGCCGCACGGCAACGGCTGCGTCGTAGCGGACCCGCCAGCCCCGGCGGATCAGGGTCCACACCAGATCCACGTCCTCGGCCACCCGCAGACCGTCGCTGAAGCCCGGGCCGAGAGCCTCCACCCGGGCCACAATGCAGGCCGCCGGCAGCCAGGAGACCGTTCCCCGCGGCTGGACCAGTGCGGACGCCGGACCTAAATCCAGGGAGGACCGGGCGGCCTCATACCTGCCGATCCAGCCCGGTCCGCCGGCTGCCCGGGAACCGTCCGGAGCGGTTTCCAGCGCCCGAATCCGAGGCGCTGCCGCAGCAACCCGCGGGTCAGCGAAGTGGCGCATCAGGGAATCCACGGTGCCTGGCTCCAGCACCACATCCGAGTCGATAAACACCACCAGCGGGGTCAGGACCCGGCGCAGCCCCGCATTCCGCGCTCCGGCCGGCCCCACATTGACGGCCAGCGGAACGTACTCGGCGCCATGCGAGGCAGCGGTGCAGGCCACGGCGTCCCCGTCCACCGACGCATCGTCAACCACAATTACCCGTTTGCCGGATCCGATGCTGACGAGCAGACGGTCCAGTGATTCCGGCCGGTCCCGGACCGGAATCACATAGGTAATGCTGTCCGGAGCGGCGGCTTCAATGCCGTCCGGGACCGGATTCGCCAGGCCGTAGCCCAGCAGCTTGTCCACCAGGTGCCGGGAGACCGGGTTCCGCACCTCGATCTCCGGACCGGCCAGCAGCTGCCGGGCCGCCGCGCCCGGAAAGAGCACCCGTACCGGTGAACCGCCACTCAGCACCGTCCGGTCCCTGCTCACCCGCACCGTCGGTGAGAGCCGGACCCGGAAGCCGTCCGGCAGCCCGGCGGGCGGCGGCCCGACCGGCCGGCTCATCCGGCGGCCCCCGGCACCGATGCCGGCTCCGCGGGCGCCTCCGCGTGCCCCGTGGCCGGAACACGTTCCGGGGCCGGCCCACCCTCCGGTACTGGCAGGCTCTGCGGCACTACCCGGCCGTCCGGCATCAGGCAACCGTCCGGCGTCGGCCCGCCCTTCGGCACTGGCATGCCGTCCGGTACTGGCCCACCCTCCGGAAGCGGCTGGAGAATGCCATGCCGGTCAGCACCGCCCGGCAGCCGGCGGAGCAGATCCGCAACGGCACCACCCAGCAGGATCCGCCCCTCTTCGGCACTGGCACCTACCGGATCGCCCAGGACCCCGTTGGCGGACACCGCCTGCACGCCACCGGCGGTCATGGCCGGCAGAAGCTCAGCGACCGTCGCGGTGTTGCCTGGCTCCGCACGGTGCAGCTGCACCCGCTCGGGGGCGAGGTGCAGCATCAGCGAGGTCTCTGTCCGCCCGGCGTGCGCATCAGCGCCGTCGAACCGGCAGTGCACCCATCCTGCCCGGTGCCCCTCCGCGATCAGCTGCGGCACTGTCCGGGCCAGCGTCTGCACGTTCCCGCCGTGCGCGTTCACAAACACCACGCTTCCCGCCCAGACGGCGAGTGACCGCACCAGCTCCACCAGCACCGTGCCCAGGGCCTCCTGACCAATGGACACGGTGCCGGGAAAGTGCTGGTGCTCGCCGCTGGCGCCGTAAGCCAGGGCAGGCGCAACGACGGCGGCCGCCCTGCTCCCGTCCGCCGTCCGGGCCCACTCTTCTGCGGCGGCGTGCGCCACCCCAGCGGCGATCACGGTATCCGTGTCCAGCGGCAAATGAGGGCCGTGCTGTTCGGTGGACCCAACGGGAACCAGGACCACCGGCCCGGCCGGAACCTGCGGCCAGGTCAGTGCCGTCAGGTCCGACTCAGCCGAGGTCGGGCCACGCGGGCCCGGGGCTGACGGTTCTGGACCCGCCGACCTCGGGTCAGCCAACTTCTGATTCCCGCACCGCCAGCGGTACACCCAGCGTGCGGCTGAACCCGGGCGGAATCACAAGGTCTGCCGGACTCAGCTGGTGGATGGAAGTGTGTCCCAGCCCGCGCAGTGCAGAACTCAGTCCACCGCGCAGGATGTCCAGGACGTTCTCCACCCCGGCCTGGCCGTTGGCCGCCAGCCCCCACAGATACGCCCGGCCAATCATGACGGCGCGGGCTCCCATCGCCAGGGCCTTGGCGACGTCGCTGCCGCGGCGGACACCGCCGTCGAGCAGTATCTCCACCTGGTCTCCCACCGCGTCCGCCACCGTGGGCAGGATCCGGATGGTGGCCGGGGTGCCGTCCAGGTTGTTGCCGCCGTGGTTGGACACCGAGATGGCGGTGACACCGGCGTCGACGGCCCGGCGCGCGTCATCCACCCGGGAGACGCCCTTGAGCATAAACGGCCCGCCCCATTCCCTCCGGAGCCATTCAACGTCTTCCCAGGTGGGAGGCGGGGTCTGCATCCACTCGCCGTAGGCACCGAAGAACGTGGGCGCGGGTCCGCCGGGAGGCGCCAGATTCGGGACGGTCAAGTCCGGGAGCTTGCCCGAGCGGACAAAGTCCAGCAGCCAGGCAGGGCGCGGCAGGACTTCCGGGGACAGCCGGGCCATGGCTTTGAGCGTGAGTTTGTCCGGGATCACCGGGCTGCCCCAGTCCCGGCCGTTGGAGAAGGACCAGTCCAGGGTGGAGATCATGCCGACGGCGCCGGCCTCGCGGGCACGGTTCATCCGCTGGACCATCGCTTCCCGGGTGCCGCTCCAGTACATCTGGAAGAACACGGGCGCGCCGGTGGCGGCGACGTCTTCCACGGGTTTGCTGGCAAAGGAACTCAGCCCCATCACGGTGCCGCGGCTGGCAGCGGCCCGGGCGACGGCGACTTCCCCGTCAGGATGCACGGCCTGCACGCCGGTGGGGGAGATGATGACCGGCAGGGAGATTTCCTGGCCCATGACGGTGGTGTTCATATCCCAGGTGGAGGACATTCCCACCACATGCGGTGCGAAGCCCAGCTCCGAGTAGGCCGCGATGTTGTCCTCCACCGTCACACCCCGTTCCGACCCGGCCACGAGTGCGCCGTAGACGGACCGGGGAAGTTTCTTCTCCGCGCGGCGCTGGGCCTCGGCGACTGTTTCAAACCATGGGTTCCTGAACATGGCACTGCCTTTCTTCGTTGGTGCGGCAAGGTTTCACGAGTCGAAAATCTCTCCGACGGCGGGAGCAACATCCCGGTAACTGCGGATCTGGCGGGCCTGGCCGCGGCCGGCCCGAGCGAGTTCCCGGCCAAGCTCGGCATCGGTTTCCGCGCTCACGTCGATCAGCACGTCCAGGCGCGGGAGCCGGGCTGCCACGATCCGCGGATCAGGGCCGGCGTTGTGGACGCAGTCGGAGAGCAGCAGCACCCGGGCGTCACGGACCGGCACACGGGAGAGCTCTTTGAGCGCCAGTTCCAGGGGAAAACTGATGTTGGTCAGCCCCCGTGCGGGCATCCGGAGCAGCGCGTCCAGCAGCTCGATCGGTTTCAGTTCCCCGCCCAGCGGCAGGAGGCGCGCGGCGTCGGACCAGAACGCGATGACGCCCAGGGCATCGCGGTGCAGCTCTGAAGCCAGCGCGCCCACCGCAGCGGCGGCTGTCTGAAGGCGCTCGCCTTTCATGGAGCCGGAGACGTCCACCGCCAGCACCACCGAGCGGCGGGTGCGGATCCGGTCACGGACAATGATGTCCTCATCCTCCGGGACGGGCCGTTCCGCCAGGAGTTCCAGCGTCCGGTCCAGGTCAATCTCATCGCTGCCTCCGCGGTACGGCATGCTGGCCAGTGTGCCGCTTCCGCGGTGCGCATCGGAGTCCCGCCGCGGGCGGCGCACTGAAAGCCGCGCCGCAATTTGCTGCATCCGCGCCCGTACGGCCGGATCCACCGCGGCGTCGGACACCCCGGGCGTGACCAGCGTGGCCTCCTCGTCGGTGAAGCCCGGCCGGGAAGCGCCGGGGACATTCGCAGCGGGCCGGTCCCGGCCGCGGGAGGGCAGGGCACGGATCGCTGCTCCGCCGCTGCCCGGCACGGGTTCAAACACCGTGGGTTCCTCGGAGAGCTTCTTGGGCGTGCGGCGCAGCGCAGTCTGCGGGCGCCGGCTGCTCCGCCTCGCCAACGGTGAATCGGCGGCGACTTCTCTTCATCCGGGTGCCGCCGCTGCCGGATGAAGCACGAAGTGGTCCTCCCAGATCTCCCGCAGCACCCGCTCCGGCGTGGTGTCTGCTGCCTCATCCAGATGGATCCGGCCGGACAGGGAGACCACCATGGCGTCAAAGACCATTTCCGCGTACCGCTCATCCTGCGGATCGGTAAGCGTCCGGAGCCCAGCCAGCTGCCGCGCGACCAGCACGCAGTCAATGGCCCCGCGCACGCTGGAGCCCTGGCGGACGTCCGGATGTTCCCGCGTTGCGCGGGTGACGGCGACGGCGTCGGACGTCAGCGCAGCTCCCAGGCTGCCGGACGCATTGGTGCGCAGCGTGACGATCCCGCGCTCGGCGGCGTCATCCTGGTAACCGATGGACAGGCGGTTAAGCCGGTCGTGTACGGAGGTGGAAAGCCGGGTGGTGCCTAGATTGTCGTAGGGATTCATCGACGCGATGACCCGGAAGGTGGGAAGCGCGGTGATGCTTCCAACCCGGGGGACGGCGATGGACCGGTCCGCCATGGCGGTCAGCAGTGTGTTCAGGGTGTCCTCCGGTGCGCGGTTGAACTCCTCGATATAGAGGAACCCGCCGGTTTGCATGGCTTCCACCAGCGGGCCGGCCACGAAGTTGTCCGCACTGTAGTCCTCCCGCAGCACCCGGGCCGGGTTGTGGTGGCCCACGAGTTTGGCCGGAGTGAGGTCGGCGTTGCCTTCCACGAAGAGCAGCGGGATTCCCCATTCACCGGTGATGGCCCGCAGCATGGTGGTTTTGCTGGTGCCAGGCGGGCCTTCGAGCACAATGTCGCGTCCGGCGGCGACGGCCGCGAGCGTGAGTTCAAGCTCCCGCTCGCGGCCGACGAGGTGCGCGGCAATCCGGTCCCGGGTTTCGGTGATAGCCGTTGTCTGCACGGTGTTGTGTCCCCTCGTACCTAGTGGACCGCTCCGCCTGCATCGACCGGAATCTGCCCGCCGGAGACGTAGTAGGACTGGTCCGAGGCCAGCCAGGCCACCGCATTGGAGATGTGCTCCGGTTCAATCCAGGCCTTGCCCATGGGATTAAGGCCGGCAAAGGCCGATTCGGCGTCTTCGGGCTGCGGATCCTCAAGCTCCGGACGGAACAGCCGGTAGGTTTTTTGGTTCTTCACCATCGGGGTGTCCACCGAGTTTGGATGGATGGTATTCACCCGGATGCCCAGCGGACCCAGTTCGTTGGCGAGCACCTTCATCAGGCCCACCACCGCATGTTTGGTGGTGGTGTATGCCGCGACGTTGGCCAGGCCCTTGAATCCGGCGAGCGAGGAAATGATGATCACCGAGCCCCCGGGACCCGCGGCCATCAAATGCTCGGCTGCTGCCTTGTAGGTGTGCCACACACCGGTGACGTTGATGTCCATCAGCTCGGTCCAGGACTGTTCGGAGACCTTATGGGTGTCCTCACCGAAGGTGAAGATCCCGGCGTTGGCCACCACAATGTCCAGCCTGCCAAGCTGGGCCACACCCTCATTCACGGCAGCGGTCATGGCGTCGATATCCCGCACGTCCGCTTCCACCGCTACGATCCGGCGGTCCAGTGCCTCGACCTGGCGGACGGTTTCCTTCAGGTCCTCCGGCGTGGCCGGGGGATAGAAACCGGTGACGCTTTCAACCGGGGCGCAGAGGTCCACCGCGATGATGTCCGCGCCCTCGCGGGCCAGGCGCAGCGCGTGGCTGCGGCCCTGGCCCCGGGCGGCCCCGGTGATAAAGGCGACTTTGCCTTCAAGATTTCCCATATTGTGTTGCCTCTCTGGCTAGTACTGGGTGTTCCCCGCGTCCACGGTCATGGTCAGGGATGTGACGTAACGTGCCTCGTCGGAGGCCAGGAACAGCACGGCGTTGGAAATATCCACCGGTTCGGTGATTTCAACCGGCAGCAGGTTGGTCATCATGGGGCCGAGACGGGGATGCGCGGCGAGCATGTTACCCATGGCCGCCATGCCGTCGCCGGACGCCATGGGAGTGTTGACACCGGTGGGATGGACGGAGTTCACCCGGACGGAGTGCTCGGCCAGTTCCGTGGCAAAGGCATGCATCAGCCCCACGACGCCGTGTTTCGCCGCGACGTAGGGGGTCAGGAAGGGCAGCCCCTTCAGCCCGGCCGCCGAGCTGGTCAGGATCACCGACCCGCCGCCGGAATCGATCAGGTGCGGAGCGGCCAGCTGCACCGTGTTCCACACGCCGGTGAGGTTGGTGCTGACCGTCTCGTCCCAGATCTGCGGGGTCACCTCATTCCACGGCTTCATGATGCAGATGCCGGCGTTGGCCACCACAATGTCCAGCCGTCCCAGCTCGGCTACACCGGCGTCGATGGCCTGCTTCATGGCTGCCCGGTCCCGGACGTCCGTTTTGGTGGCGATGATCCGCCGGTCCAGGGCCTCAACTTCCTTGACGGTCTGAGCGAGGTCTTCGGCGGTCGCGGACGGATAACCGATGCCCGGGATGTCGTCGCAAAGGTCGACGGCGATGATGTCCGCGCCCTCCTGTGCCAGCCGGACTGCATGGCTGCGGCCCTGCCCCCGCGCCGCTCCCGTTATGAATGCAACTTTGCCTTCTACACGCCCCATGGCATGCCTCCTGCTGTGGTTTCGGGGCCTACTTGATGACGGATCCGGCATCGACCGGGAGGGTCACGCCGGTGATGTAGCGGGCTTCGTCCGAGGCGAGGAACAGGACGGCGTTGCTGATGTCCCGCGGGTCCACCCAGTTGATGGGGAGGGCGTTCAACGTCCGGAACCGTTCACCGATTTGTTCCCGGGTGGGGGAGTCCAGATCCGGGGCGAAGAGCTTGTACGTGGCCGAATTGTGGATCATGTCAGTGTCCACGCTGGTGGGGTGGACGGAATTGACCCGGATCATGTGCGGCGCGAGCTCCAGCGCGAGGGCCCGCATCAGGCCCACCACTCCGTGTTTTGCGGCGATGTAGTGCGCCAGGTTCTCCATGGCCATCAGGCCGGCAGTGGAGCTGGTGAGGATCATGGAACCGCCGTTGCCGCCGGCCTTCAGGTGCGGAATGGCGGCCCGGGCCGTATGCCACACGCCGGTGAGGTTGATGTCCAGCATGTCCCCCCACTCTTCATCCGTGAGCTCGTCTGCCGGCCCGAATCCGGCAATGCCGGCGTTGCCGCAGACAATGTCCAACCGGCCCAGCTCGGCCACGCCGGAGTCCACTGCCGCCTTGAGCGCCGCGAGGTCCCGGACATCGGCCTCGACGGCGACGATGCGGCGGTCCAGCGCCTCAACGTCCCGGACCGTCTGCTGCAGGTCCTCGGACGTTGCCATTGGATAATTCACCGTCTCCACCTGGCTGCAGATATCCACGGCGATAATGTCGGCGCCCTCCTCGGCGAGACGGAGTGCGTGGCTGCGGCCCTGCCCGCGGGCAGCACCGGTAATGAATGCGACTTTTCCTTCTACTCGCCCCATTGCGTGCACCTTCTTTCTTTATCGGCGGGCCGCCTTCTGCAGCCCGAACTCTGTTAGCCGCAGCCGCAGCCCCCGGTGCCGCAGCCGCTTGTTTGCCGGCCCGGGTCGAACCCGGCCAGCGGGTTCTCCGCGCAGGCGCTCACCGGCGGCGAGTCCGGGCGGCGCACGGAGAGGGTCACCGGGACCGGCCGCGGACGCGGGGGTGAGGTGCGGTGGGAATGGTCGACGCCGGTGCGCGGCACCTCGGCCGCATCCCGGGCCTCAAGTGCCTCTGCGCCCAGGCCGCGCACACACTCCGGGTCCGGGCCGTCCAGGGGCAGTCCGGTGAAGAACTTGGCGGCCATGCAGCCGCCGCGGCATGAATCGAAGAAACTGCAGGACGCGCAGGCTCCGCCGGTCTGCGGGCTGCGCAGTTCCGTAAAGAGTTCAGAATGCCGCCAGACCTCGGTGAATCCGCCGGGTGTGCGGATGTTGCCGGCCAGGAACGAGTCATGGATCGCAAACGGGCAGGCATACACGTCACCCACGGGATCGATCAGGCACACCACCCGGCCGGCACCGCACATGTTCAGCCCGGGCAGCGCACCGCCATAGGCAGAGAGGTGGAAGAACGAATCGCCGGTCAGGACGTTTTCTCCGTTGGCCACCAGCCAGTCGTACAGCTCCCGCTGCTGGGCGGCCGTGGGATGAAGTTCGTCCCAGACATCCGCACCGCGGCCGGAAGGACGCAGCCGGGTCAGCCGCAGCTGAGCGCTGTACCGGTCTGCGATGGCCTTGAACTCATCGAGCTGGGGGATGTTCTGCCGGGTGCAGACCACAGAGATCTTGAACCCGGTGAACCCTGCGTCGGCCATGTTCTGCATGGCCCGCAGCGCGGTGTCGAAGGATCCGGGCCCCCGCACCTGGTCATTGACCTCGGCCGTGGCTCCATCCAGGGAGATCTGCACGTCCACGTAATCGGAGGCGGCCAGCCGCGCTGCGACGTCGGGCGTAATCTTGACGCCGTTCGTGGAGAACTTCACCCCCACGTGATGCGTGGTGGCGTAGTCCACGAGTTCCCAGAAGTCGGGACGCACCGTGGGCTCCCCGCCCCCGATATTCACGTAGAAAACCTGCATGCGTTCGAGCTCGTCGATGACTGCCTTGCACTCCTCGGTGCTGAGCTCCCGCGGATCCCGGCGGCCTGAACTCGACAGGCAATGGACGCAGGACAGGTTGCATGCGTAGGTCAGCTCCCAGGTCAGGCAGATGGGCGCGTCGAGTCCTGTTTCAAACAGGTCGACCAGCGTGCCGGGTTTGGCCGGTGGCCGGTTCACGGGAAGCGGCGGGGCGGGGTGCAGAAGGGTCATGGCGTCCTCTCAATGACCATGGCGGAGGCAGCAAGCACGCCGAGCGCCTGTTCGTACCGCTGCAGGTCCGTTCCGGAAAGTCCGACGGCGGTACAGGCGGACCGGGCGGATGGTTCTGTCCGCAGCCGCTGCACCAGGGCCAGCAGGGTCCGGTCCTTAAGGAAGGACAGCCGCCGTGTTCCGAAGTGGTACAGGAGCGCCCCGAAAGGTTCGGGGCGGACGGAGACCTGCGGGTGGAGCTGCCAGGCGCGGTTGATATCGAAGCTGGGCATGGCGCCGGCGCCTAGTAGACGCCGCACATGCCGTCGATGGACACTTCCTCCACCAGCAGGTCTTCGGCCGCCTCCGGTGTTCCGGACGCGGGATCCTGGGTGGCAGAACCTTCGGTTGAAGCGGGAATGACGGACATTGTTTTGCTCCTCTGTCAGAAACCGGCGTCGGTGGCGATACTCTGTGCCGGAGACAGTAACGGCACCCAGTGCCAAAGGGAAGGGTAATTCGTGCTTGCTTCAGCCGGACAGACACCGCAGGTCCGGACCGGACGGAAGCCGGTGACCACCAGGGACGAACTCAGCCACGTTGCGCTGATGCTGTTCAACGAGCGCGGTTTCGACGCAGTGACGGTGGATGAGATTGCCGCGGCCGGCGGAATTGGGCGCCGCACGTTCTTCCGCTATTTCCCGTCCAAGAACGATTTGCCGTGGGGTGACTTCGAAGCACTGCTGGAACGCATGCGTGGGTTCCTGGCCGGGCTGCCCGGGGACCAGCCGCTGGGCACGGGCCTGTGTCAGGCAGTGATCGAGTTCAACCGGCTTCCGCCGGAAGAGATCCCGTACCACCGTCAGCGGATGGAACTGCTGCTCCACGTGCCCACCCTCCTGGCGCATTCGACCCTCCGCTACACTGCCTGGCGTCAGGTGATCGCCGAGCACGTGGCCCGGAGGATGCAGCTGCCCGAGGCGAGCCTGAAGCCGCAGGCCGTGGCGTGGGCGCTGCTGGGCCTATGCCTGGCCGCGTATGAACAGTGGCTGCTGCAGGAAGATGCAGACCTGACCGAAGTGCTGCTGGAGTCGCTGAAGCTGGTTGAAGGTGTGCTCGACGAGCCGGCCGGCCTGCCCTAGGCTGCCCGGACACGGCAGGGGACACAACCGGGACAGATGCCCGGGGAAACACTGGACCAATGGCGAACAGGCGGGGGAGCAAATGGACGCGGACTGCATCGTAGTGGGTGCCGGCGGCAGCGGCGCCCCGCTGGCCGCCCGCCTCTCCGAGGACCCCGCCAGGCGGGTCCTGCTGCTTGAAGCGGGACCGGCTTACGCCTCGCGGGACCAGTACCCGCCCGAACTGCTTGATGCCGGAACCATCCAGGCTGCCATGCCGGGCCACCCGAACAACTGGTCCTTCCCCGGGCAGCTTACGCCCGCCCTGGCGTATGCCATTGCCCGGGGCAAGACGGCCGGCGGGTCAACCGCGGTGAACGGCGGCTACTTCGTCCGGGCCCGCCAGGAGGACTTCGACCGCTGGGAAACCGCTGCCGGACCGGACTGGTCCGCCGCGAGGATGGGGGAGTTCTACGCCCGCCTCGAAACGGACCGGCAGTTCGCTCACCTGCCGGGCCACGGATCCGAAGGCCCAATGCTCATCGAGCGGCCGCCGCAGGAACATCCCATCACCCGTGCCTTCCGCGAAGCAGCCCACACCCTCGGGTTTCCGGACGAGCCGGACAAAAACGGCAGCCAGCTCCCCGGCGTCGGGCCCCTGCCGATGAACGTTGCCGACGGCGTGCGGCTCAACACCGCGCTGGCCTACCTTGAACCGGCCGCGGGCCGGAAGAACCTCACCGTCCAGGGCGGCACCCTGGTGCGCCGGATCCTCTTCGAGGGCACCCGTGCCGCCGGCGTGGAAGTGGAACGGAGCGGCAAGGTGTCGGAGCTGCGGTGCCCCAGGATCTTTCTCTGTGCCGGAGCCATTCAGACTGCCCACCTGCTCCTGCTGTCCGGGATCGGCTCTACGGAGGACCTCGCGGCCCACTCGATCGCGCCCGTGGTTCACCGCCCCGGCGTCGGACGCAATTTCACCGACCATCCGGAGGTCTCCGTGCGGTGGCGCCCGCGGCGGGGAGTGGTGGATAACGCCCTGCCCCGGGCCATGGAGAGCTGCCTCAACTTTTCCTCCGGACTGCCCGGCAGTGCCGCATCTGGGGACCTGGAGATCCTCCCGCTGCTTAAGCCCACGGGCTATCTCCTCTCCGGATCCGAACAGTCCATGAGCCTGGGCATCCGCCCTGCCCTCCGGCATCCCCTGCGGACCTTTCGGGCGCTGCGGTCCATCCCGGTGCGGCGGCTGCTGCAGGACTGGCGGCACCAGGACGAGCTGGAGTTGCTCGTGGCGCTGCAGTCGGAGACCGCCCGGGGGCAGCTGACCCTGCAGTCCGCCGATCCGCATGAACCGCCCCGGCTGGACTACCACTACCTCTCCACGGCCGAGGACCGGGCACGGATGCGGCTGGCCGTCCGTACCGCCGCAGCCCTGCTCGCAACGGCGGCCTTCCGTCCCCTGAGCCGGGGGATTTCAGAGCCTTCCCCGGACATCCTGGCAGCTGACAACCTCCTCGATGACTGGGTACAAACCCGGCTCGGGACAGCCCTGCACCTGAGCGGAACAGCGAAGATGGGGCCCGCGGAGGACCCGGAGGCCGTGGTCGATCCGTATGGGAAGGTGCACGGAGTCCAGGGGCTGCGCGTGGCGGATACGTCGGTTCTTCCAACCGTTCCACTGCGCGGACCCGCCGCGACCGCTGTGATGATCGGGGAGTTTGCAGCCCATCATGTCCGTGCCGGAACCCGTCCGTGCACGAATTAGGACATCTTTCTGTCACCAAATTTCACAGGCGCCACAAATCGCCTTAGGCTTGCCTTGGTTAGCCTGACCTAAGTACGTATCCGGAGCGTCGCAGGAAGGCTTCCGCCGGCCCCAACCGGGACCGGCCCGCACCTGCATTAAAGGACACGACACTTGCGCTCCTCCAAACTCGCTGCGCTCTCAGCCGCCGCCCTGCTCACCGCATCCCTCGCCGCCTGCTCCTCCGCTCCGGCGGAAAGCCAGGCCGCACCGGAGGGCGACTGGGAAACCATCACCATCGACCACGCCCTGGGCACCACGGTCATCGACGAAAAGCCCGAGCGCGTGGCAACGGTCAACTGGGCCAACCACGAAGTACCGCTGGCCCTGGGCATTGTGCCCGTGGGCATGGCAGCGGCGAACTTCGGCGACGACGACGGCGACGGCATCCTCCCGTGGGTCGAGGAAAAGCTCGAGGAACTGGGCGGCGACGCACCGGTGCTGTTCGACGAGAACGACGGCATCGACTTCGAGGCCGTGGCGGACACCCAGCCGGACGTCATCCTGGCCGCCTACTCCGGCCTGACCCAGGAGGACTACGACACCCTGAGCGAAATCGCCCCCGTGGTCGCCTACCCGGAAACCGCCTGGGGCACCTCCTGGCGCGAAATGGTCGAATACAACGCCACCGCCCTGGGCCTCGCCGAGGAAGGCGGGCAGCTCGTCGCGGACCTGGAGCGGGAAATGACCGACGCCGCCGCCAAGTTCCCGTCCCTGGCCGGCAAGTCCGCCATGTTCATGACCCACGTGGACACCACGGACCTCAGCGAAGTCAGCTTCTACACCACGCATGACCCGCGCACCCTGTTCTTCGAAGACCTGGGCATGAGCGTGGCCGGCAGCATCGCCAAGGCCTCCGCCGAAACCGAGAAGTTCTCCCTTAGCCAGAGCGCCGAGCAGGCCGACGCCTTCGCCGACGTGGACATCATTGTCACCTACGGCGGCGACGAACTGGTCACCGCCCTCGAATCCGATCCGCTGCTCTCCCAGATTCCAGCCGTTGCCAACGGCGCGATTGTCACCCTGCCCGGCGACAATCCGCTGGGCACCGCCGCCAACCCCACTCCGCTGGCCATCAGCTGGGTCCTGGACGATTACCTGACCGTGCTCGCAGAAGCAGCCGACGCCGCCAAGTGACAAATCCTTCCCGCCCAGCCGACCCGGCCGCTGCCCCCGCACCCGGAAACCAGGACTCCCCGGAGTTCCTCGCTTCCGGATCTGCGGCACGGCGCCCGGGGCGGCTGCGCGCCCTCTGGCTCGCCGCCGCCGTCGTAATCCTGGGCCTGCTGATGCTGGCCTCCGTGACGGTGGGGGCGCGCGACGTCGGGTGGGCGGACATTGCTGCCGCACTGGGCGGCTCGGCGGACGGCTTCAGCGAAGCCGCCGTGGCCAAACGGATTCCGCGCACCCTGCTGGCTGTGCTCGCCGGTGCCGCGCTGGGCGTCGCCGGAGCGGTGATGCAGGGCGTGACCCGCAACCCGCTGGCGGACCCGGGCATCCTCGGCGTGAACATGGGCGCCTCCATCGCCGTGGTGGTGGGCATGGCGTTCTTCGGCCTGACCGCCGCCAACAGCTTCGTCTGGGCAGCGATCCTCGGCGCCGGACTCACCGCGCTGTTTGTCTACGTTGTGGGTTCGCTGGGCCGCGGCGGGGCCACCCCGCTGAAACTCGCCCTGGCCGGCACCGCGATCTCCGCGGCCCTGGCCTCCTTCATCTCCGCCGTGGTGCTTCCGCGGAACGACCTCGCCGGGGGCGTGCGGTCCTGGCAGATCGGCGGCGTGGGCGGCGGATCCTTCGACGCAGTTGGGCAGGTGCTGCCGTTCCTCGCGGCCGGCCTCCTGGTCTGCCTGGTCACGGCCCAGTCGCTGAACTCCCTGGCGCTGGGTGACGAACTGGCTGCCGGCCTGGGTGAACGCGTCGCGCTGGCCCGGGGCACCGCCGCCCTGGGAGCGGTACTGCTGTGCGGGGCGTCCACCGCCGTGACCGGACCGATTGCCTTCGTGGGCCTGATGGTGCCGCACGCCTGCCGGCTGCTCACCGGCGTGGATCACCGCTGGCTGCTGCCCTTCTCCGCCGTCGCCGGGGCCGCACTGGTCACGTCCGCGGATGTGCTGGGCCGGGTCATCGCCCGCCCTGCGGAGATCGACGTCGGCATCATCACCGCGCTGATCGGCGCCCCCGTCTTCATCTGGATTGTCCGCCGGCAGAAAGTCCGAGCCCTGTGAACGTCTCTTCCGCTCCAGCCGCGGACATGGCCCCGGATAGAGAAACCGGCAGCAGCGCCACAGTCGCCGCCGTCGTCCGCGGCCGCCGCAACCGCGGCGTCCGGCTGCGCGCCGTCGTCGCGGTCCTGGCTCTCCTGATCCTCGCCGTCTTTGCACTCAGCGTGATGGCCGGACGTACCTTCTATCCGCTCGGCGACGTGCTGCGGGTGGTCTTCGGCGAGGATGTGCCCGGAGCGTCCTTCGCCGTCGGCCGCCTGCGCCTGCCCCGCGCGGTCCTGGCAGTGCTCGCCGGTGCCAGCTTCGGACTGGCCGGCGTCGCCTTCCAGACCATGCTGCGCAACCCGCTGGCCAGCCCGGACATCATCGGCATCAGCTCCGGCGCCGGAGCGGGTGCCGCGTTCGCGATCGTGGGGCTGGGCCTGGGCGGAGCGCCGGTGTCCCTGTTCGCGATCACCGCCGGGCTCGCCGTCGCGCTGGTGGTCTATGCCCTGTCCTACAAGGCCGGTGTGGCGGATACCCGGCTGATCCTGGTGGGCATCGGGATCGCCGCGATGCTCGAATCGGTCACCGCGTACATCCTGAACCAGGCGCCCGACTGGGAACTGCAGGAAGCCATGCGCTGGCTCACCGGCAGCCTCAACGGCGCCTCCTGGAACCAGGCCCTGCCCGTCCTTGCCGCCCTGCTGATCTGCGGTCCGGTGCTGCTCGGTCAGGCCCGCAACCTGGGCGCCAGCCGGCTGGGCGATGACACCGCCTCCGCCCTCGGCGTGCGCGTGGGCCGCACCCGGCTGGTGATCATCATCTCCGCGGTGCTGCTGATTTCCTTTGCGACGGCGGCCACCGGACCCATCGCGTTCGTCGCCTTCCTCGCCGGACCGATCGCCGCCCGGCTGGTGGGCCCCGGACCGTCCCTGCTGGTCCCCGCCGCCCTGATGGGAGCGCTGCTGGTGCTCGTGGCCGACTTCTGCGGGCAGTACGCCTTCGGCACCCGCTTCCCGGTGGGAGTGGTCACCGGCGTGCTCGGCGCCCCCTACCTCGTATACCTCATTGTCCGCGTCAACCGTGCAGGAGCCTCACTGTGACCGCTGCCCACACCCTCGCCGTCGAAGGCCTCACCCTCGGCTACGGAGACCGCACGGTCATCGATTCCCTGGACCTGCTGGTACCGCCCGGCCAGGTCACCGCCGTCATTGGCGCCAACGCCTGCGGCAAGTCCACGCTGCTGCGCTCCATGTCCCGGCTGCTCGTCCCGAAGAAGGGGCACGTGCTGCTGGACGGCAAGGAGGTCCACCGGATGCCGCCCAAGCAACTGGCCCGCACCCTGGGCCTGCTGCCGCAGTCCCCGGTGGCGCCCGAAGGCATCACGGTGGCGGACCTGGTGGGCCGCGGCCGGCACCCGCACCAGCGGCTGCTGGCCCGGTGGACCGCGGACGACGACGCCGCCGTCGCCGCCGCGCTGGACGCCACCGAAACGGCGGGGCTGGCCGAGCGCTCCGTGGACGAACTCTCCGGCGGGCAGCGCCAGCGCGTCTGGATCGCCATGGCCCTGGCCCAGCAGACGGACCTGCTGCTGCTCGATGAGCCCACCACGTTCCTGGACGTCAGCCACCAGGTGGAAGTCCTGGACCTGCTCACCGACCTGAACCGCAGCCGCGGCACCACGATCGTCATGGTGCTGCATGACCTCAACCTGGCCGGCCGCTATGCGGACCACCTGGTGGCCATGGCCGGCGGGAAGATCCACGCCGCCGGCACGCCCGTCGAGGTGCTTACGGAGGAGAACGTGCGGGCGGTCTACGGCCTGGAGAACCGGGTCATCACGGATCCGGCCTCCGGCAAACCGCTGGTCCTGCCGCTGGGGCGGCACCACGTGGTTGAACGCCGGACAGGCGTAACGGATGCAGGCCGGGCGGCGCCGATCGCCTAGCCTGAGCGCATGGCTAAACCAGTGCTGACCATCCTCACCGGCAACCGCGACGTGACCGGGCTTGAAAACCTCCGTGCGCTCGCCGACGTGCGGCTGGCCGCCGACGCCGATGAGCTGGCCGCCGCGCTGCCGGGCACCGAAATCGTGTATCTGTGGAACTACTTCGCCGACGGCCTGCGCGCGGGCTGGGACCGGGCCGACGCCCTGCAGTGGGTGCACCTGCCCGCCGCCGGAGTGGACCGGCTGCTGTTCCCCGAGCTCGCCGCCTCCAACGTCACCGTCACGAACGCCCGCGGGATCTTCGACGCCGCGATGGCCGAGTACGCGCTGGCCGGAATCCTGTACTTCGCCAAGAACGTCCCGGCCGCCCGGTTGAACCAGGCCGAGCGGCGCTGGCAGCACTTCGGCACCTCCAACCTGGCCGGGACCCGGGCGCTGGTCGCCGGAACCGGAAGCATTGGACGGACAACAGCCCGGCTGCTGCGCGCCGTCGGCATTGAAACCGACGGGCTGGGGCGGACGGCGCGCGACGGCGATGCGGACTTTGGCGCCGTGCACGCCAGTGCGGACTTCGCCGCGGCAGCAGGAAACTATGACTGGATTGTGCTCGTCGCGCCGCTAACCGACGATACCCGCGGCATGCTCGACGCCGAGGTCCTGGGTGCCATGCGTTCCTCCGCCGTGCTGGTGAACATGGGCCGCGGTGAGCTTGTGGTGCAGTGCGCCCTGGAGGGCATGCTGCGGGACGGGCGGATCCGCGGCGCGGTGCTGGACGTGACCAGTCCCGAACCGCTGCCGAAGTCCAGTCCGCTCTGGGGGCTGGAGAACGTGCTTATCACCCCGCACCTGTCCGGGGACTCCCGGTCGCACCTGCCGGCGATGGCGGCGCAGTTCGAGGCGAACCTGCGGGCGTACCTGGAGGGGAAGCCGCTGGAGAACGTGGTGGACAAGCAGCTGGGATTCGTCGCCGCCCCGGTCAGCCGGTAACCCGTCCACCCGTAGAATCGACGGATGCCAGAAACCCAGCAGGCCGCAGCCGGCCCGTCCGCGTCAGCGTCCCTGCGGCTGGCGCGCCTCGTCACCGAAACCACGGCCCCGGCCGTCCTGGTGGGCATCCTCCTGCTCCTGCAGCCGCTTCGTCCTGACGTGACCTGGCTGCAGGGCATCACAGCGGCCGTCTTTACGGTGGGTCTGCCGTTCTGCCTCATCCTTTGGCTCAAGGGGCGCGGGTCCGTCACCGACCACCACGTGGGGGTGCGCTCGCAGCGCGCCCCGATCCTGGCGGCGTCGGCGGTGTCCCTGGGCGTGGGAGCGCTGGTCCTGCTCCTGCTGGACGCCCCGGCCGGCCTCTTCGGTGAAATTGGCGGCGTGTTCATCGGACTGATGATCTGCATGGCAGCGAACCTGGCCTGGAAACTCTCCGTCCATGCCGCCGTCGCGGCCTACGTGGGCCTGGCACTGCTCGCCCCCGTTCCGGTCTTTGGACCCGCCCTGGCGCTCATGCTTGCCTCGGCGACCGGCTGGTCCCGGATCAAGCTCGGCGACCACACGCCCACCCAGGTGCTGGCCGGTCACCTGGCCGGCTGCATTGCCTTCGCTGCCGCACTGCTGCTGCCCTGAGACCCGCCGCACCGGCACCGCCGCCCTGACGTTGAGGGGCAGCAGCCCCGTGCCCCGAATGTGGGATAAAGTCGCAGGGTCCGCGCCGTCACCAAGGGCGCGGCTGCGGGTGTAGGACAACGATGGGGATTCAATGGCACTGCGTTTTACCAAGTCAGCGGGCAGTGAGCGGGAACGTGCGGCTTCCAGGGCAGTAGTGGAGGCACTGAATCTGCCCGAGCACGTGAGCTTCGAGGACCTGCTGGCAGCCGTAGCCACGGCCCACGGCAAACCCATTGAGCTGCGGGACATAGACCATGCGATCATTCCCGCCGTCACCGGCCTGTGGGTCGAAAGGGAACATAAGTCCGTCATCCTGCTGCCTGCCGGGGACAACCGTCTCCACCGCACCCACGCGGCCTGCCACGAATTCGGCCACATCCTCCTGCAGCACCAGGGCTGCGGGGGAGTGGAGACCGCAACGCCGTCGGTCTTTGCGCACATCGGCAGCCGCAGGGGAATCAAGACGATGCTTGCCCGGTCCCTGGACTGGAATGAGACCGAACGTGCCGCCGAGCACGTTGCCTACCTGCTCTCCCTCGCACTGCTGGCCGGGGACCGCTGGAGTTCCAGCGACTTCGAGCGGACGTTCATATGACTTGCCTGCAGGTCCTGCCCGTCCTGGTGCTGTGGGCCGTGGTGGCCATCCGGCTTCTCGGGCTGCGCTACGGCTGGAAGGCAGGGGTGCTGCCGGCCGTGACCGCAGTGGCACTCGCCGGAACCCTGAACATCGATCCGGTGTACCTGGCGGTGGACCAGGCCCTGGGCGGCCGGAACGTGCTGAACCTGCTGATCCACCTGCTGGTGGGCGCCGGCATGACCCTGCTTAGCCGCCTGCTGCTGCAGGTGACCGGCCGGGGCCGGCGGGTGAAGGTGCTGTTCGCGGTGTGGCTGGTCGTCGCGGCAGGACAGATCGTGCTGCTGGCCGTTTCCGACACCCGGGGGTCCGCTGCCAGTTTCACGGACACCTTCGGCAGCATCCCCACCATCGCCTGGTACCAGGCGACGTTCTTTGGCTGGTTCGCCATGATTTGCGTCTACACCGCCATTGAAATGATGCTCCGCAACCGCAGCGGAGAATCCCGGGCGTTCCGGATCGGATTCGATGTGCTGGGCGCCGGGTGCGTGCTGGGCGTTGCGGCGGCGGTCCTGAAGATGATTCAGATTGGGATGGAACAGCGGGGCTTCACTGATTCCGGGGGAGCTCTGGCGGCGGCCTACCAGGTGCTGCTGGCACTGATGGTTGGAGGATTCGCCGTCGGCTTTATTCTTCCTTCCGCTGAAAGGATCAGGTCCACCTTCAGGGCCCGGGGCCAGCGGGAACAGGACATTGCCACGCTGAGGCCCATTCTCGCGAGACTGGTGCAGACACCGGAGGGACGCAGTGCGATGGGTGCTGAAAGGATTTTCCTGGAAGAGCGCCCATCCAGGGTCCAGCTTTACCGCTGGTTCATCTTCGTGGGGGACGTCCGGATCCTGGATCCGGCGCTGCTCTCCCGGCAGGAAACCGCAGTTCTTGACGAGATAGGCAAACGCATTGAGCACAACGGTTCACCGGTCCCGCGCTCCACTGGCGCTGGCCGCTAACCTCTCCCGGGTCCTGCCGCCGGCACTGGTGCTGGCGGTCCTGGTGCTTCTGGCCGGGCTCGAGGCCGGGCTGGGTATTTTCGGTGCCGGCGTGCTGCTGGCGGCGATCATTGGCGTACCCGGCCTGCTCTACAAACTGGTGAAGCAGCCGTTCCGGCGGCGTGGACTGCCGGACGGGCTGCGGGTCCAGCTGCTGGGAGCGGCGACCTTCGCCGGTACGGTGGCCTGCTTCCTGCTGGGGCTCGATTCACCGGTTCCGCTGACCGTGGCGGCGCTCTTTGTGGGCAACGTTGGGCTGGTGTTCTTCCGCCGCTGGCTCAACGTGTCCGCGCATGTGTCCGTTCTAACGTTCGGTGCGCTGTGGGTCGTGGCCGTATTCGGAGGAGCGTGGGCCTGGCTGTTGATATTATCGCCGTTGATGATGTTCAGCAGGGTTTCTCTCCGTGAGCACACCTGGCCGGAGGCATTTTCCGGCGCGGCACTGGGAACGGCTACCTTCTGCTGTTTCCTCATAGCAATGACATGGAGCTGAACGTGGAGAACCTCGATCTTCCCCCTGAGAGGGCAGCGGGACTGCGGCGCGCGGAAACGCTGGCCCGGAAGATCAACCTGCTCCTGGACGTGATCATGTCCGAATCCGGCAAGCCCTTCGACTACCCGGCTATCCGCGACGGCGCCCAGCAAGCCGGCTATTACCTCTCCCGGACCCGGTGGTCGCTGCTGAAGTCCGGCAAGGAACAGGTGGTTCCTGACGAGGCCCTGCATGCCATCGCCGCGGTGTTCGACGTCGATCCCGAGTACCTGCTCCAGGAGGGCGGGAAACTGCCCGAACGGGTTGAAGCCGAACTCGAGCTGATCCGCAGCCTGCGCCGCGCCGAAGTCCGCAACTTCGCTGCCCGCGCCCTGGGCCCGGTGGACCCGGAAGCGCTGCGGGCCATCGCCAGGATCCTGGACGAAACCGACTAGGGACGTTTTGACCGGTCCGGAGTGCACTGCTATGGTGTCACTCATGTCTCACACATGTGTGAAACATGAGTGAAACCAAGAATGACGGACGGGGAATGCGCTCACCCAACGGTGAAGCCGCAGGCACTATGTGATTGGGGGATCACGCCTGCGGCCCTGGCATGAGGATTAGTTCCGGAGCCGCGCACCCCGTCCGCGTTCTTGGGCCGTCTCCGGTACGCCCGGACGGTCGAGCAACATCCGCTGCCTGTGGGGGACCAGCGGAGATTGCGGGTGAAAGCCAGCGAAGAGGATTCGCTGGCTTTTGCTGTTTCCGGGGTGGGGCCCGCCCCTCGCCTCCGCTACAGCCGGGGCGTTCGGGGAGGATCGGTACGGCGGGATCCGGTGGCCTCGAACGCAGCACCCAGCCGGAGCAGCGCGTTGTCTTCCCAGCCTCGCCCGGCGAAGGTCAGCCCCACCGGCATGCCAATATCCGGCAGGGTACCCATCGGCACCGTAACTGTCGGAATGCCCAGATGCCGCAGCACCAGGTTTCCGTTTGCCACCCACACGCCGTTGCGCCAGGCGAGATCCGCGGAATCCGGGTTTATGTCGGCGTCGGCAGGCCCGATGTCCGCCACGGCCGGAAACACCACGGCATCCAGCCCGAGCGAATCCATCCACTCCTCGAGGTCGATCCGCCGGGTTTCCTCCAGTCCGCGCACGCCGTCTGCCAGATGCTGAATGTCGGTGAAGGAGTCCGCCGGGTGCTCCCGCACATGCTGCGGGTACATGGCGATGTCGTCATCGAACCCGGTGTACCGGTCCGGCAGCGCGCCTTCGGGATGCGGGAAGATGGCGGCGCCGTCGACGTCGGCCAGCGAGTTCAGCGCCGGATCGCCGTTGGCCGCCAGGAAGTCATCCCATGCCCAGGCCGAGAGGTCCACGATTTCCCGCCGCAGGAACTCCGGGCTGACCAGCCCGCGGGTGGCGACGGTCGGGGCGCCGGGCCGGTCGCCCTCGTAGTTGGAGACCACCGGGAAGTCGACCTCCACCACCTCGGCCCCGGCAGCTTCCAGGTCACGCCGCGCGGCCTGCCACAGATCCAGCACGCTGGCCCGGGTGTCGATCCGCTGCCCGGTCGGCCCGCCGATGCCGGGGGAGTCCGCAGTGCCGGCCTCGGGATCGGCGTTGAGGTACATCTTCGGCACGCCGAACCGTTTTCCGGCCAGCACTGCGCGGGCCTCGGTGCCAATCGCCAGGGACGGGTACGACGGCGGACGCACCGCGGATGCGCAAGGCAGCTTCACCCACGGCTGGGCGCGCCAGAAATCTCCGCGCGTCTCGGCGTCGTCCGCCACGATCACGTCCAGGACCTCCAGCAGGTCCGCCATGGTGCGGGTATGCGGAACCACCACGTCCATGGTGGGAACCAGGGGCCAGTTGCCGCGGATGGAGATCACGCCGCGGGAGGGAGTGTAGGCGCAGAGCGCATTGCACGACGCCGGTGCGCGGCCCGAAGACCACGTCTCCTCACCCAGGCCGAAGGCCGCGAAGCTTGCTGCGGTCGCCGTCCCGGACCCGTTGGAGGAACCGGACGCGAACGCCGAGGTCAGGTACTGCGCGTTGTACGGGCTTTCAGCGCGGCCGTACAGTCCGCGCTGCATACCGCCGTTGGCCATGGGCGGCATGTTCGTCAGGCCGATCAGTACGGCGCCGGCCTCCCGCAGCCGGGAAATGGTGAACGCGTCCTGTCGGGCCACCAGGTCCGCGAAGGCCGGCGAACCGGCAGCGACGGTGAGCCCGCGGACCTTGAAACTGTCCTTCGCGGTGTACGGAATGCCGTCCAGCGGGCCCAGGGTTTTCCCGCGGGCGCGCCGGGCGTCGGAGGCACGGGCCTCCTCCAACACGTCCGGGTTCTCCACGATGACCGAGTTCAGCGCAGGCCCGGACCTGTCATACGCCTCGATTCGCGCCAGGTACGCGGCGACGAGTTCCTCGCTGGTGGTTTTCCCGGATTCAAGCGCCTCCCGCAGCTCGGCAATGCCGGCTTCAACGACGTCGAACATCAGGCATCTGCTCCTGCAAGACCAGGACGGGGAGTTTGCTGCTGCTGGGTGATGCAGTGGATGCCGCCGCCGAATTCGAAGATGTCCCGGGCGTCCACGAGTTCGATGGTGCGGCCCGGGTAGACGCGGGACAGGATGTCCGCGGCGGCGGCGTCGTTCGCGTCATTGAAACCGCAGAGGATCACGGCGTCATTGGCGACGTAGTGGTTGATGTAGGAGTAGTCCACGAAACCGTCGCCGGCATCGATCACCGCGGGGGCGGGGACGTCGATAAGCTCCAGCTTCCGGCCACGGGCGTCCGTTGCGGCGTCGAGGACCGCCCGGATTTCCCGCATCACTTCGTGGTCCGGATGGGCCGGGTTGTCCTGCCGGTGCAGCAGGACGGTGCCCGGGGAGGCGAAGCACGCGACGATGTCCACGTGGCCGCGGGTGCCGAACTCGTCGTAGTCCCTGGTCAGGCCGCGCGGCAGCCAGACGGCCTTGGTGGTGCCGAGCCGGGCGTGGATTTGAGCTTCGACGGATTTCCGGGTGGCGCCGGGGTTGCGCCCCGGATCCAGCTGCACCGTTTCGGTGAGCAGCACGGTGCCCTCGCCGTCGGTGTGGAAGCCGCCGCCTTCATTGACCAGGCCACTGGAGTGCACCGGCACGCCGGCCTGCCCGGCCACGAACCGGCCCAGGTGCTGGTCCTTGTCCCACGCTGCCCAGTCCTGGGCGCCCCAGCCGTTAAAGATCCAATCCACGGCCGCCACGGAGCCGTCCGCGGCGTGGACGAACGTGGGCCCGGAGTCCCGCAGCCATGCGTCGTCCAGCTCTGCGGCCAGGACCCTAATCCCGTCGCCGAGGTATTCGCGGGCGGCATCCAGGTCTGCCGGTTCGGCCAGCACCGTGACCGGCTCGTATCGGGCGATGGTGCGGGCGACGGCGGACCAGGCGGTACGGGCCCGGTGCAGGGTGCTGCTGCCGGGCTTGCCGAAGGTCTCATTCGACGGCGGGAAGGCCATCCAGGTGCGCTCGTGGCGTGCCCACTCGGCCGGCATGAAAGTGGTGCTCGAAGACATATGGGTGGATCCTTACGGGTCGTTTAGCTCAGGGTAGCGGCAGCGGCGTCGAAGACCGTTTCACCGCCGGTAACGGTCAGTAACACGCGGTTGGCCAGCAGGTTCTGTGGAGGAGCGGTGAGCGGATCGCTGGCCAGGACGGTTGATGCCGTGCTGGCGGTAGGATTCGGCAATGGCCGTGACACTGCTGAACCCTCATGCCCTCCCCGAAGTGCCGCTGTACCGTCAGGTCGCCGTCGCCTCCGGATCAAGAATGGTCTTCATCGCCGGCCAGGTTGCCGTGGACTCCTCCGGCGGCCTCGTGGGGAAAGGGGATCTCGCCGCTCAGTCAGAGCAGGTGTACCTGAACCTGGCCGCAGCCCTGGAGGCAGCGGGCGCAACGTTTGCCGACGTAGCCAAGCTGACCTGCTACCTGGTGGACTACGCGCCGGAGGACTTCCCGCTGTTCATGGAAGGCCGGAACCGCGCCATCTCCAGGCTGGGCATCACCGAGCCGCTTCCGCCGTTCACCGGCATTGGCGTGGCGGCCCTGGCAGGCCCCGGACTGCTGGTGGAGATCGAAGCCGTGGCCGTGCTGGACTGACGTCCGCCCTCCCGCGGTGTCCGTCCCCGGGGCTAGGCTCCGGGCATGGGTTGGGGAGAATTCTGGCCGGCAGTCACGGACTGGGCCATCACGTGGATACCGGTGCTGGGTCCGCTGGGAATCCTGGCGACGGCGCTCGTTGCCTATTTTGCGTACCGCCAGAAGCTCGAGGCAGACCGCCGGGCGCAGTGGTGGGTGCGGGCGCAGTGGGCACTCGAGGCTTCGCTGAGCGCTAATCCGCGCAGGTCGCTGGCCGGACTCGCCGTGCTCAATGACCTGAAGACTTCCTCGCTGGCGACCCGGGAAGACCAGGAGCTGTTCCGGCTGATCGGAGCGACGGCCCGGGAGGAGCTCGCCGCCGGTGCGGAGCCAGGCCCGGCGGCGGCGCGGATGCCATCCCCGGCTGCCCCGGATGCGCGGAACGCGGACGACTGCGGTCCCGAGGCGCTCCGGGCCCGGCCCGGCGGGCGTGCCGGGCCGGAGCCGGGGCCGGTGCTGGAATCCGCGTTGAGGACGCAGGTGGAAAAGCTCGCAGGGGAGGGGCCGGAACCGCCCTCCGCGTTGCCGGGTCTACCGGGCGCACCTACCGTGGGAGAAGTGCGAAACCACTGACCCGCAGGCTTTCCTGCCGAGTCCGGACCAGCGAGGCGATTATGGGCTCCCAGCCGTTCGATCCCCGGGACTCCCAGGGATATCCGCCGCCGAACCGGAACCCGAACCCGAACGCGGGCAGGGGGCTGGCGGCCGCCGGCCTGGTCGCCGGCATCCTCGCGCTGCTGCTGTTCTGGTTTCCTGTGCTCAACCTCGCGGCCGTGGTGCTCGCCATCATCGGGCTGGGCCTGGGCATCGGCGCGCTGGCAGCCGCCGGCCGGGCCCGGAGCTCGGCAAAGGGACTCTCGGTTGCGGCAGTGATCATTTCCGCTGCCGCGCTGGCGATGAGCGTCCTCGGGGCGATCATGTGGGCCTCACTGTTCACGCCGATGGAGCGGAATACCGTGACCCCCTCGCCCGAGCCCACCGGCACGGTCACCCGCACCGCCGCGCCGCCGTCCACGACGGCCGGGACCGCCAGCCCGCCGTCGTCGTCCACTCCCACCGGAACGGCCGGGACAACTTCCCCGCCCGCCGTGCCGACCAGCGGTGCCACCGCCTCCCGCTGATCCAGTGAGTAATCCGGTGTGGCCGGCCCGGTAATCCGGCAGATCCTTGAAGCCCCTGCCGTGCGCGCCTACCGTTGAGTGACCCGAAAAATCGACCCGCTGCCGGGAGGGCCAGAAACAGGGTTCCCTTGCTGCGGCGTCCGAATCCAGGCGAGGCGATCATGGGTACAGGTCCAGACGATCCGATGTACGGCTACGGCGGACAGGGGTATCCGCCCCCGCCGGGACTTCTACAATCCAACAAGGGCAGGGGGATGGCCCTGGCAGGACTGATCCTGGGCATTGTGGCACTGTTCCTGTTCTGGATTCCGATTATCAGCTGGGTGGCGCTGGTCATGGCGCTCGTGGGCCTGGGACTCGGCATAGCAGCCCTGGTAACTGCGGTCCGCGAGCGGACGTCGGCGAGGGGGCTGTCCATCGCCGCCGTGGTGGTTTCCGGTGTAGCCCTGCTTGCCTCCATTTTGGTTACGGCGTTCTGGGGTGCGCTCTTCAGCGCGGTGGATGACGAGGCGAGCAACAACTCCTCCTCCACAATCACTCGGGGTGCCACGGACAGTCCGCCCGTGTCCGGTTCCGCGACCTCGTCCTCTTCTGCCTCGGCCACGGCGAGTGCTCAACTGCTTCCGCTGGGCACCGCAGGGGAGGTGGGGGATTACGCCGTCACGGTTTCCAGCGTCCAGCTGGGCGCGACCGACGCGATCCTTGGCTTCAACGAGTTCAACCAGGCACCCGAGGGGCAGTACGTACTGATCACCCTTGACGTGGTTTACAACGGCACCGAAGAGGGAGATCCGTGGCTGGACCTAAGGACGAACTTTGTGGGCTCCGACAACCGCCAATATGACGAGTCGACGTGCCTCGCTGTCCTGGATCTCCAGGGAACTTCGGTGCCCACGCTGGAAAACGGCGGCGAGGCCCAGTATGAGGTCTGCATGGACGTTCCCGCCGCGGCGCTTCCGGGCCAGCGCGTCCTGGTGGAGGACACCTTCGGACTTACCGAACCGACCGAGGCGAGCTGGCAGACCGAGTAACCGGGCGCCGTCGTCCTCTTCCGGTCGGGCCCGAGCTCGAACGGACAGTCAGCCCTGCAGTGTTGGCGGCGGCCAGGGCTCCGAGGATGAGGGCAAGGCCGGCCAGCTGCCCCGGCGAGAAAGCTTCGCCAAGCACGGCAGCACCGGCAGAGGCAGCGACCACGGGGCTGAGCAGGGACAGGAAGCTCACGCTTGATGCCGGCAGCCGTGCGATCCCGCGGAACCACAGCCAGTAAGCCAGCACGGTTCCCACCAAGGCCAGGTAGAGGTAGCCGGCAAGGTTCGCGCCGGTGAAGACGGGCAGGGCGGGACCTTCGACGGCGAGCATGACCGGCACCAGGAACACCCCGCCGGCCACCAGCTGCCAGGCGGTGGACGCCAGCGGTCCGGCGTGAGGCTGCCAGCGCTTGGTCAGCACGATGCCCGCTGCCATCGAAGCCGCCCCGCCAAGGGCTGCCAGGACTCCGACGGCGTCGAGCCTGGCGTCCGCGGACAGGACCAGCAGGCCCACCCCGGCAATTCCTGCGACGCCGGCGCTGAGCTTCACCGGACCCAGGCGCTCGCCGAGCACCCGCGCCGCCAGGACCGCCACCAGCAGCGGCTGCACCGCCCCCACCATCGCCGCGACGCCGCCCGGCAACCGGTAGGCGGCGATGAACAGCAGCGCGAAGAACGCACCGAAGTTGAGCAGGCCCAGCACGGCCGATTTCCACCACCAGGCGCCGGCCGGCAGTCGGCGGAGCAGCGCCAGCAGCACCAGCCCGGCGGGCAGGGAACGCAGGACGGCAGCCAGCAGGGGGCGGTCCGGCGGCAGCAGCTCGGTAGTCACAAGATAGGTGGTGCCCCAGGCTGCCGGAGCCAGGGCGGTCAGGAACAGTACCCCGAGTATTTTTCTAAGCACTTAGCCATAATTGCCTAAGTGCTTAGCAAAGTCCATAACTGTTTCTGCCATTTCGGGGAGGATCGGAGCGCGCATGTCACAACCCCGCACCCTGTTGTGACCTGCGTCATGCCTCAAGTACAGTAATCCCGAGCTTGATTCGAATATTGAACTAGTTGTTCAAATATCGAACACGAAGAACCAGAGAAGTGAGGACACTGTGCAGTTCCACCACCACGGCTACGTTTCCGGAGATCCCCGCATCGAGCCGGCAGCCGGCGTCGGCATTGACCGCCCCGAAGAGCTCCCCGGGGAAGTCGACGTCCTGATCGTGGGCTCCGGCCCGGCCGGGATGCTTGCTGCGGCACAGCTGTCCCAGTTCCCCAACATCACCACCCGCATCGTGGAGCGCCGCCCGGGCCGCCTGGTCATCGGCCAGGCCGACGGCATCCAGGCCCGCAGCGTGGAAACCTTCCAGGCCTTCGGCTTCGCGGAGGAAATCACCGCCGAGGCATACCGGATCACCGAGATGTGCTTCTGGCGCCCGGACCCGGAGAACCCGGAAAACATCGTGCGCTCCGGCCGCGCGCTGGATGACCCGGCCGGGATCAGCGAATTCCCGCACCTGATCGTCAACCAGGCCCGCGTCCTGGATTACTTCTCCCGGTACATGGCCAACTCCCCGGCGCGCATGAAGCCGGACTACGGCTACGAGTTCGTGGACCTGGAGGTCGACGACGCCGCCGAGTACCCGGTCACCGTTACCCTGCGCCGCACTGCCGGCGATGACGAGGGCACCGAGCGCACGGTCAAGGCCAAGTACGTGGTGGGCTGCGACGGCGCCCGCAGCAAGGTCCGCCAGGCGATTGGCTCCACCCTGGCCGGCGACGCCGCCAACCACGCCTGGGGCGTCATGGACGTCCTGGCCTCCACAGACTTCCCGGACATCCGCACCAAGTGCGCCATCCAGTCCTCCAACGGCGGCTCGATCCTGCACATCCCGCGCGAAGGCGGACACCTTTTCCGCATGTACGTGGACCTGGGCGAGGTCCCCGAAGGGGACAACGGCGCCGTCCGCAAGACCAGCATCGAGGAGATCATCGCCAAGGCCAACGCCATCCTGCACCCCTACACCCTGGACGTGCGCAACGTGGCCTGGCACAGCGTGTACGAGGTAGGCCACCGGCTCACCGACCGGTTTGACGACGTCAAGCCGGAGGAAGTGGGCACCCGCACCCCGCGCGTCTTCATCACCGGCGACGCCTGCCACACCCACAGCGCCAAGGCGGGACAGGGCATGAACGTTTCAATGCAGGACGGCTTCAACATCGCCTGGAAGCTCGGCCACGTGCTGGACGGCCGCGCCCCGGAATCCCTGCTCACCACGTACTCCGCGGAGCGCCAGGTGGTGGCCAAGAACCTGATCGACTTCGACAAGGAATGGTCCACCCTCATGGCCAAGAAGCCGGAGGAGTTCGAGAACCCCTCGGACCTGGAGGACTTCTACGTCCGCACCGCCGAGTTCCCGGCCGGCTTCATGACCGAATACACGCCGTCCATGCTGATCGGCGAGGCCAGGCACCAGGACCTGGCCGCCGGCTTTACCATCGGCAAGCGCTTCAAGTCCGCACCGGTGCTGCGTGTCAGCGATACCAACCCGCTGCAGCTGGGCCACCAGGCCAAGGCCGACGGGCGGTGGCGCATCTACGTCTTCGCAGACGCAGCCCCCGCCGGCGCGCAGTCGGGTGTGACCGAACTGGCCGAGTGGCTGCAGAACGCACCTGAATCCCCGCTCGCAGCCCAGCCGGCCGGAGGCGACGCCGACGCCTGGTTCGACGTGAAAGTCATCTACCAGCAGGACCACACCGGCATCGACATCAACGCCGTGCCCTCCGTCTTCAAACCGCAGGTTGGCCCGTTCCGCCTGACCGACCTGAACAAGGTCTACGGCGCCAACCCGGAGGAAGACATCTTCGAGGCGCGCGGCCTGGACCGCTCCGGCGTCGTGGTGGTGGTCCGCCCGGACCAGTACGTCGCCAACGTGCTGCCGCTGACGGCCACGGCAGAGCTGGCCGAGTTCTTCGCCCCGCTGCTCCCGGCGCGCCAGGTGCAGCACTAGTACACGTCAACAGAGGACGACGGCGGCGCTTTGCGGTGCCGCCGTCGTCCTGCGTTTTGAGCACCTGAAGTTCCGCACTCCCTGTCCGGACATCTTTGCTGCGCCGTACGCTGGGCTTAGCAGTGCGCAGGCTCCCGCCGGCCCAGGAGGTGAGCGATGACCGAACCCCAACCAGGCCTGGGACAAAACCGCATCCGGACGCTGGCCGTACTCTCGGTCCCGGCGGTCCTCATCGGCGCCGTCTCGGCCGTGAGCCTCTACGGCCTGGATGAGCTGAGCCGGCTGCTCCAGGACGTGCTCTGGGACGTCCTGCCGCACGCTGCGGGCATTGATCCGGACGGCGGCTGGTGGATCTTCGGGATGCTGACCGGCACCGGACTGGCGGTGGGCCTGATGGTGCGGTACCTCCCGGGCCATGCCGGACCCGACTCCGCAGCCGCGGAACTGGGCGGCTCCGCCCTGCCGCTGAAAGTGGTTCCCTCGCTGGCCGCCGTGGCCGTCCTCGGCCTGGCCGGCGGGGTGAGCCTGGGCCCGGAGAACCCGGTCATCGCCATCAACACCGCCGTGCTTACCGCCCTGCTGGCCCGGTTCTTCAGCCGGATACCGGCACGGCTGGTGGTTGGCCTCACGGTGGCCGGTACGGTGGGGGCGCTGTTCGGCACTCCGGTGGCCGCGGCCCTGCTCTTTACCGGCATGGCCGGGGCAATGACGGGCCCCGGAGCGCTGTTCGACAAGCTGTTCCTGCCGCTGGTCTCCGCCGGGGCCGGCGCGGCCGCCATGACCATGCTGGGCGGGACAATGCTGCCGGCCGGTATTCCGGAAGCCGCCGGTAACCCCGGAGGCTGGGACGTGCTGGCCGCCATGGTCATCGCCCCGCTTGCGGCGGGGTTTGGCCTGGCCGGGGTGTTCGCGTTCCGCTCGGCGCACCGGATGTTCCACAGGCTGCGCAACCCCGTCCTGTTCACCACCCTCGGCGGAGCGCTGCTGGGCCTGCTGGGTGTCCTTGGCGGACCGCTCACGCTGTTCAAGGGCGCCGAAGAATCCGAGGAACTGCTGCACGACCCCAGCGAATCCCTCGCCACGCTGGCCGTCCTGGCCGTCGTGAAGCTGGCGGCGCTGGTAGTTGCCGCCTCCGCGGGGTTCCGCGGCGGCCGGATCTTCCCGTCCGTGTTTGTGGGCGTGGCGTTCGGGCTGGCCGCAGCGGCCCTCCTGCCGGATATCCGCGCGGACGTCGCGGTGTCGGCCGCAGTGCTGGGACTGGTACTTGCCATTGCCCGCGACGGGTGGCTGGCACTGTTCATCGGCGTCGTTATCTCCGGGGACGCGGCCGTGACCGCAATGCTGTGCCTTGCCGTGCTGCCCGCCTGGCTGGTGGTCACCACCGCGCCGCACATGCTGGCGGAGGACGACGGCGGTGCGCAGGCGGCCTGAGCGGTTCAGGACTGTTGGCGGCGCTGAGCCGCGGGATACGATTCCGGCCACAGTCCATTGCAGACACAATCCATTGCAGACATAGTTCATGGCAAAGGAGCAGGCATGAAAGCTGTACGAGTGCACCGCTACGGGGAAGACGCCTCCATCGACGATGTGCCGGAGCCGGAAATCACCGGCCCGTGGGATGTGCTGGTGAAAGTGGGCGCGGCCGGAGTCTGCCGGACGGACCTGCACGTCCTGGAGGGACAGTGGGATGCGATCCAGCGGCCGGAACTGCCCTATATCCTGGGGCACGAGAACGCCGGCTGGGTGCTGGAAACCGGTTCAGCGGTGACCAGTGTCCAGCCCGGGGACACGGTGATTATGCACCCCGTGGTCACCTGCGGGTTCTGCGCCGCGTGCCGGGCCGGGGAAGATTCGCATTGCGAGGCCTCAAGCTTTCCCGGCCTGAACGCCGACGGCGGCATGGCGGAGCTGCTCAAGACCAGCGCCAGGGCGGTGGTCAAGCTGGACTCCTCCGTAGCGCCGGCGGACGTGGCGGCCCTGGCCGACGCCGGCCTGACCGCCTACCACGCGGCGCGCAAGGCCGTGCCGCTGCTGCCGCCCGGTTCCGAAGCCGTGGTGATCGGTGCCGGCGGGCTGGGGCACATTGGCGTGCAGTCCCTGAAGGCACTGACTGGAGCGCACATCACCGTGGTGGACACCTCGGACGCAGCCCTGGCACTGGCCAAGGAACTTGGTGCCGACGCAACCGTGAATCCCAACGACCTGCATCCGGCGGCCCGCGCCGTCGGCGGACCCCCGGCAGACGCCGTCGTGCTGGCGGTCCTGGATATCACCTGCGGGGGCGCGCACGTGGTCTTCGATTTCGTGGGTGAGCACGGCACCGAAATCACCGGACCGGCTATGGTCCGCAACCGCGGCAGCTATTACGCCATCGGCTACGGCGGCACTCTGGCGCTGCCCACCATTGACCTGATCTCCCGGGAAATCAGCGTGGTGGGAAACCTGGTGGGCACCTACCAGGACCTGGTGGAACTGATGACGCTGAGCTCACAGGGGGAGATCGCCCTGCACACCACCTCCTATGACCTGCTTGACGCGGTGCAGGCACTGCATGACCTCGACGCCGGAAAACTCACCGGCCGGGCGGTCCTGGTGCCCAACCCGTGACTGATCGGACCGCCATACTCGGCGGCGGCGTCCTGGGCCTGTCCACCGCGGTGGAGCTGCTGCGCGGCAGGGCGGAGGTGCTGCTGCTGACCGAGGCGAAAGCGAGCGGCGGGGCCTCCGAGCGTTCACTGTCCTGGCTGAATGCCGGCGGGGCGTACGGGGAGCAGTACTTCCGGCTGCGGATGGCCGGAATCGACCGCTACCGCTCGCTGCTGGCACGCCGTCCCGGGGCGGACTGGCTGGCGTTCGACGGCGGCCTGTACTGGGATGATGACCCGTTCGAGGTCATTGAGCGCCACAACCGGCAGACCCGGGACGGTTATGAAGCCCGGATGCTGGAGCGCGGCGACGCCGCGGCCCGGGTGCCCGGAATCGATCCGGGTGTCCTTCCGCACCGGGTACTCTTCAACCCCGGCGAAGGCTGGGTGGCGCTGCCGCAGCTGATGCGGCTGCTGGCTGAAGAGTTCACCGCGCGCGGCGGCACGCTGGTCGAGGATGCGGGGCTGTGTTCCGTCGTCGCTGGGGAGGACGGCAGGGCATCCGGGGTGCGGACCACGGACGGCGACGAGTACGAAGCCGGAACGGTGGTGGTGGCCTGCGGTGCGGGCACCCCCGCCGTGCTGGCCGGGGCCGGGATCGTGCTGCCGGACGCCTCCGATCCCGCCGTGCTCCTGGTCTCGGAGCCGCTGCACCACGGGCTCCGGGCCGTACTGAATACGCCGCGGCTTTCCGTCCGTCCGCACCCGGGAAGCCGGCTGGCCATGGACCACACCTGGTACCTGGACCTGGTCCACCGGCGGGAGGACGGCAGCTGGGACGTTCCCGCAGATGTCCTGGAGGACGTGGCTGCCGAGGCAGGACGGCTGCTGGCAGGAAACCCGGAGGTGCGGATCAAGTCCTGGCATGCGGGGCTGAAGCCCGTGCCCGGCGACGGTGAACCCGTGCTGGGCGAACTGCGCGCGCTGCCGGGATGCTGGGCGGTGTTCACGCACTCCGGCGCCACGCTGGGGCTGATCGCCGGTGAGCTGGTGGCGGATGAAATCCTTACCGGCCGCCGGCATCCCCTGCTGGAGCCGTTCCGGCCCGAACGCTTCGACTTCGGATGGGAATCTTGACGGCGGCGGGCAAATCGCCGGGCGGTTGGCCCCAGCCGAACCGTCAGTCCGGGAGCCAGAGGAACTAAGACCGGGCGGCCGCCTGGGCCGCAGGCTCCGAAGCCGGGGCCGGCGCAGCCGCAGGCGCAGCCAGCAGCCCGGAGAACGCCAGTTCGGCCGCGCCGACCAGCAGCAGGTCCGCGCCGAGCGCCGCCCTGCTGATCTGCACCTGCCGGCCCAGGCCTCCGATGGCGCCCTGAGCTACGGCGTCCTGCAGCCGTTCCGGGTCAAAGGAGAACAGCACGCCCAGGAAGCCGCCCAAGAGAATGGTGCGCGGATTGAAGATGTTCACGAAGTTGACCAGCGCTTCGGCGAGCAGGTCCAGCTGGCGGGCGGCAACGGCGTCGAACTCCGCGGTCCGGCGGCCGGACATGGCGGCCTCAAGTTCATCGAGGTCCGCGTGCTCGAGTCCCAGCGGCGCCAGCAGCCCGCCCAGGTTCACTTCCGTTTCAAGGCAGCCCCGGCGGCCGCAGAAGCAGGGCAGCCCGTCCGAGCGGACCAGCGTGTGGCCCAGTTCCCCGGCAAATCCGGCCTGCCCGCCGAGCGGCACACCGCCGACGACGGCGCCGCCGCCGATTCCGCTGGCACTGCCGTTGAGATACACCACATCGTCCTGTCCCACGCCTGCACCGAAGACGGACTCGGCGAGCGTGCCAAGGGTGGCGTCGTTTCCTGCGAACGCGGGGAGCCCGAGTGCCGAGGACAGGGCCTGCGCGAGCGGTTCATCCGTCCAGCCCAGGTGGGGTGCCAGCCGTACCGATCCGTCGGCGCTGTCCACCAGTCCGGGAACGGCGGCGCCCACTCCCACAACCCGGTCCATCGTGGCCAGTTCGGCGGCCATGCCTTCCACCACCGCCCGGGTGATGCTCAGGGTTTCCGGAACTCCCGGCACTGTGCCGGCGTCGTACCGGACCCGGCGGTGCACCTTCCCGCCCAGGCCCACCAGGCCCACAGTGACGGCGTCGACGTCGGGATGCACGGCCAGCGCAGCGATTCGTTCGTTGGGGTGGACCAGGGGGCTGGGCCGCCCGGCCCGGCCGGCAGCGGCGGGCTCGGTCTCATAAGCCAGCCCCAGACGGGACAGCTCGGCGGCAAGTGCACCAATGGTTGACCGGTTGAACCCGGTGAGCCGGGTCAGCTCTGCCCGGGAGAGCGCTCTGCGTCGGTGCAGCAGGGTCAGCACCCGGGACAGGTTCTGCACGCGGATGCTGTCGGTGGCCGGTTTGCTCGGCATGCGCTGGGTCCTTTACGGAGAGAACTGGACGCTTGATTGTTGCACGGAACACCATTTTCAACAGCACGTTGCGTTAGGAAAGGTGTGCCGGGAACCCATTGACAGCGGCTTGGGGCATGCATATGTTGTTGACCACAACTAATTCAGTGGACCCACATTCTGGAGCAGAGCACCATGACAAAGACGCCAACACCTGCCGACCGCTTCACCTTTGGACTCTGGACCGTGGGATGGACGGGCAATGACCCGTTCGGCACCGCGACCCGGGCAGACCTGGACCCAGTCGAAGCCCTTCATAAGCTGGCGGACCTGGGCGCCTACGGCGTCACCTTCCACGACGACGACCTGGTTCCCTTCGGCTCTTCCAAGCAGGAGCGGGACCTCATCCTCAAGCGCTTCCGGGCCGCGCTGGCGGACACCGGACTGCAGGTTCCCATGGTCACCACCAACCTGTTCAGCCACCCGGTGTTCAAGGACGGCGGGTTCTCCTCCAATGACCGCTCGGTGCGGCGCTTCGCCCTCCGCAAGGTGCTGCGCAACCTGGACCTGGCCGCAGACCTTGGTGCGAAGACGTTCGTGATGTGGGGCGGGCGCGAAGGCGCGGAGTATGACGGCTCCAAGGACATCTCCGCGGCGCTGGACCGCATGCGCGAAGGCGTGGACACCGCGGCCGGGTACATCAAGGAGCAGGGCTATGACCTGCGGCTCGCGCTCGAGCCCAAGCCCAACGAACCGCGCGGGGACATCCTGTTGCCCACCGTCGGCCACGCTCTGGGATTCATCGCCCAGCTGGAACACCATGACATCGTGGGGCTGAACCCGGAAACCGGGCACGAGCAGATGGCCGGGCTGAACTACACGCACGGCATCGCGCAGGCACTCTGGGCCGGCAAGCTCTTCCACATCGACCTCAACGGCCAGAAATCCATCAAGTATGACCAGGACCTCGTCTTCGGGCACGGTGACCTGACCAGCGCCTTCTTCACGGTGGACCTGCTGGAGAACGGCTTCCCGAACGGCGGGCCGGTCTACGACGGCCCGCGGCACTTCGACTACAAGCCCTCCCGGACCGACGGGTACGACGGCGTGTGGGAGTCGGCCGCGGCGAACATGTCCATGTACCTGCTGCTGAAGGAACGCGCCCAGGCTTTCCGCGCCGATCCGGAAGTCCAGGAAGCCCTGGCGGCGTCCGGCGTCGGCGAACTGGCCGAACCCACGCTGGCAGCGGGGGAGAGCACCGCGGACCTGCTCGCGGACACCGCCGCGTTCGAGGAGTTCGACGCCGATGCTGCCGCCCAGCGCTCCTTCGGCTTTATCCGGCTGAACCAGCTTGCCCTGGAGCACCTGCTCGGCGCGCGCTGACCTGGCGCTGCAGAGCGGTTTGCTAGCATCCAAGGGCCGGGCACTGAAGCCCGCTCCGCCTGTTGAAAGGTCCGATATGCCGCTTGTCGCAGGAGTGGACAGCTCCACGCAGTCCTGCAAGGTCGTTATCCGCGACGCCGAAACCGGGGCCCTGCACCGCCAGGGAACAGCCCGGCACGCGCCCGGGACCGAGGTGGATCCGGAAACCTGGTGGCGGGCGCTGCTGGAGGCTGCCGCGGCCGCCGGCGGCCTGGATGACGTCGCCGCCGTAGCGGTGTCCGGCCAGCAGCACGGCATGGTCTGCCTGGACGCAGACGGGGCAGTGGTGCGCGATGCGCTGCTGTGGAATGACACACGGTCCGCCGCCGCGGCCCGGCACATGATTGAAGACGCCGGGCCCGACGGCGCGGCCTACTGGGCGCAGACCACCGGCACCGTTCCGGTTGCCTCCATTACGGCCGCGAAGCTGAAATGGCTGGCGGACAACGAACCCGAGAATGCCGCTAGGACCGCCGCGGTGTGCCTGCCGCATGACTGGCTCTCCTGGCGGCTGGCCGGACACGGGCCGGGCAGCGGAGGCCTGGCGGCCCTGCGCACGGACCGCTCAGACGCTTCCGGCACCGGCTACTGGTCTCCGGCGACCGGCCAGTACCTGCCGGAGGTCCTGGACGCGACGCTCGGGCACGTTCCCGCGCTGCCCGTGGTCCTTGGTCCGCTGGAGCCCGGGCTGCAGACTGCCACGGGGACCGTCATCGGGCCCGGAACCGGTGACAACGCCGGTGCAGCACTCGGCGTCGGCGCCGTTGTGGGCGATGTTGTGGTGTCCGTGGGAACCTCCGGGACCGTCTTCGCGGTGACCGAGGACCCCACGGCGGATGTCACCGGACTGGTGGCAGGGTTCGCGGATGCCACCGGCAACTTCCTTCCGCTGGCCGCGACGCTGAATGCCTCCCGGGTCCTGGATGCCACGGCAGGTGTGCTCGGCGTCGACCTTCCGACCCTCACCGAACTGGCCCTGACCGCCGAGCCCGGCGCCGGAGGACTGTCCCTGGTTCCCTACTTCGAAGGGGAGCGCACGCCCAACCTGCCCGAGGCGCAGGCCAGCCTGCACGGCATGACGCTGGCCAACTACACGCCAGCCAACCTGGCCCGCGCGGCCTTCGAAGGCGTGGCGTGCTCGCTGGCGGACGCCTTCCGCGCCGTGACCGGTCTGGGGATCGAGGCGCGGCGCGTCATCCTGGTGGGCGGAGGGGCGCGCTCGGTGGCCATGCAGCAGACGCTGTCCTCCGTGCTGGGCATGCCCGTGGACGTTCCGGAGCCGGGGGAGTACGTGGCCGACGGCGCTGCCCGCCAGGCTGCCGCAGTGCTTTCCGGAGCCTGGCCGGAGTGGAAAACCCAGGACTCATTGACGGTTTCTGCCCCGGCGGCGCCCCTGGTGCTGGAGCGTTACCGTGCCGCAGCGCAGCGCATGCACGGGTCCGCCGGCTGACCTGCGGCGAAGCTTTACCCACGGCAACGGCAAGCCCGTTTGCCATGGGTAAAAATTACTGGGTACTGTGACGGGCGTAACTCCTGTATCCGGCGCATTGGCGCGCCGCAGAATGATGGACGGAATGAGTCAATGAAAGCTACCTGCAGTGAATCGCTGCAGCCGGATGGAACCGTCCGCTGTTCGTATCGCCACCCCGGCCGGCCCCTCCCGGGCGCCGGGGCATGAGCGCCCTCAAACCGGCCACCGCACCCAAACAGGAAACACCGAAAACCCTGCCCGAGCGCGTCACGGACCGCGGCAGCATCCGCGCGCTGTGGTACCTCGTTCCGGCGCTGGTGGTTTTCGCGCTGTTCCTCTTCTACCCGCTGGGCCGCTCCGTTTTTCTTTCCTTCCAGGGCAGCGACCTGTTCGGCCGTCCCTCCGGATTTGTGGGTTTCGACCAGTACACCCGCATGTTCACGGATACCGGTTTCTGGACGGTGATGGGCGTAACCCTGGGATTCACGGTGCTGACCGTGATTCCCTCGATCGGCATCGCACTGGCATTGGCGCTGCTGCTGCACCAGAAGATCAAGGGCATCCGGTTCTTCCGCACTGCCTTTGCCCTTCCGTTTGCGTACTCCGTGGCCACGGCGTCGGTCATCTTTGGCGTGATGTTCAACCAGGCCACGGGTGTGCTCAACGGTATGCTCGGCTTCTTCGGGCTTGACCGGGTCGGCTGGCTTACGGACCCGGCCTGGGCCCTTGTCTCGGTATCCCTGGCCACGGTGTGGATGCAGCTTGGCTACAACCTGCTGGTGCTCTCCGCCGGACTCGGCGCAGTCTCCGAAGACGTAGTAGAAGCAGCCCGGCTGGACGGCGCCCACGGCTGGCGGATGCAGCGGTCAATCATCATGCCGCTGCTCACCCCGCAGATGTTCTTCCTGCTGGTCACCGGAACCATTCACGCCCTGCAGAGCTTCGGCCAGATCCACATCCTGACCAAGGGCGGACCGCAGGACAGCACCACCACGCTCGTGTACTCCATTTACGAGCAGGCATTCGCCAACAACAACTCAAACTTCGGCTACGCCTCCGCGCAGGCCGTGGTGCTCCTGATCATCGTGGTAGTGGTTTCCGCCATCCAATTCGGTGTCCTGGAACGGAAGGTCTTCTACCGATGAGCCGTACAGCAGCCCCCGCGCCCGCGAAACCCGCGGCGGCGCCGAGCCGTCCCAGGGACCTGAAGAAGCGCCAGCGCCGTCCCCTGACAGCCGGACGGGTGCTGACCTACGCGGCGCTGAGCGTAGGCGCCGTGATCGTCCTGTTCCCGGTTTATTTCGGGTTCGTCGGATCCTTCATGGGCCCGGCGGACATCAATGCGTACCCGGCGTCGCTGTGGCCGTTCAACGGATTCCGCGTGGAGAACTTTGCCGGCGCGCTGAACTCGATTCCGCTTGGCCGGCAGTACGTGAACTCGGTGGTGATGGCCGGCCTGATCACGCTGGGCCAGCTGGTGACCTCCCTGCTGGCGGCCTACGCGCTGGTCTTCCTGAAGGTGCGGGGCAGGGCCTTCTGGTTCGCGCTGTTCCTGTGCAGCATGATGGTGCCGGCCGAGGCCATCATCATCCCGAACTACTTGACCATGTCCTCCGCCGGACTGATCAACACCATTCCGGCGCTGACACTGCCCTTCCTGGCACACGGATTCGGCATCTTCCTGCTCCGGCAGGCGTTCCTGTCCTTCCCCACGGAACTCTGGGAAGCAGCCAAGATCGACGGCGCCGGGCACTTCCGGTTCCTGGTCTCGGTCCTGGTGCCGCTGTCCAAGCCCACCCTGGCAGCACTGGGCATCTGGGCCTTCCTCTCGGCCTGGAACATGTACTTCTGGCCGCTGCTGGTCACCCAGACCCCGCAGATGCAGACCATCCAGATTGGCATCACCCAGCTGCGCTCCGCGGACAACTTCAACGCCGGGCTGGTGCTGGCCGGAACGGTCCTGGCCATCATCCCCACCCTGCTGCTGGTCATCTTCGGCCAGCGGTTCATTGTCCGCGGCCTGACCGCGGGTTCCATCAAATAAACGCACCCCGGCCAAACACCACGGCTATCCGGAGACTTGTCTCCGGCCAATCCTGAAGGGATATCCATTGCGAACTACAACCAGAGGACGCCGGCTGCCAATGATGGCTGCCGGTGCCGCGGGGCTTGCCCTGGTACTGTCCGCCTGCGGCGGAGGCAGCAGCACGGGCGGGGCAGGCGAAGCGCCAGCCGCGGATGCACTTGAGTCAGCCGACGGCGTCACCACCGTCAATTTCTGGCACTCGATGGACGGCACCAACGGCGAGACCCTGGGCAAGCTCATTGACGAATTCAACGCTGCCAATGAGGGCAAAATTGAGGTCAAGGGCGTTTACCAGGGCGATTACGACTCCACTATCACCAAGTACAAGGCGGCGGTCCAGTCCAACAGCACGCCCAGCATGGTGCAGATCTATGACATTGGTACCCAGTTCATGATCGACTCGGGCGCCGTTGTGCCCACCCAGTCCTTCATCGACCGGGACGAATATGACGTCTCGGACCTGCAGCCCAACATCGCCGGCTACTACACGATCGACGAGGACCTCTGGTCCATGCCGTTCAACACCTCCATGCCGGTGCTGTACTACAACAAGACCCTGTTCGAAGCGGCCGGGCTGGACCCGGAGACCGCACCCGAAACGCTGGACGAGGTGGGCGAAGCAGCCGCCGCGCTGTCCAAGACGAACGGCGGACCGGCGGAGTTCGGGTTCAACGCCGCCATCTACGGCTGGCTCCTGGAGCAGGAAATCGCAGCCAACGGAGCTCTCTACTGCAGCCCGGACAACGGCCGCTCCGGCGAACGCGCTGCGGACTACAGCTTCAACAATGACACCGCCGTCGAGTTCGTGGACTGGTGGAAGGGCCTGGTAGCTGACGGGGTTGCCGGCAACACCGGCCGTGCCACCGCGGACGCGCAGAACGCTTTCAAGAGCGGCACCATTGGCATCACCCTTGAATCAACGGGTGCCCTCGGCGGCATGCAGAAGGCAGCCGAGGAGCAGGGCTTCGAACTGGGAGTCGGCTTCTACCCGAAGATCGAGCAGAACGATTCCGGCCCCATCATCGGCGGTGCCTCGCTCTGGATCTCCGGTGAAGGCCACTCCGACGCCGAGAAGGAAGCTACCTGGCAGTTCATGCAGTTCCTTGCCGAGCCGGCCACACAGGCCACCTGGCACACCGGCACCGGCTACTTCCCGATCTCCAAGGCCGCACTGGATGAGCCCGAGGACATCGCCTGGCGCGAGCAGTACCCGCAGTTCGACGTCGCCGTGCAGCAGCTTGAGGCAACTGAACTGACCGCTGCCACCCAGGGCTGCGCCGCCGGTTCCATGCCGCAGGCCCGGAAGGCCGCTGAGGACGCGCTGGAAGGCGCACTGCTCGGCGGAGACAGCAAGACGGAGCTGACCAAGTCCGTTGACGCGCTCAAGACCGAAATCGAGAACTACAACAACTCAGTTCAGTAACTCAGTTCACTAGCCCGGTCAATACCCGCTAACCCGGTCCCGCCTCCTGTCAGGAAGCGGGACCGGGTTAGTGCGTATTCCGGAGGCGAAGGCATTGGGGATCTACTATGACGGCGCTCCCCGGCTATGCGTTGAGCGACGAGGACGTTTACGCGTTCGACGCACGCTTCCCGCGGAAGGAGAAGCTGAAGCTCCCCGGCCAGCTCTGGTAGTGCCGGCCGGTGCCCTTTGGCCCGGCCCCCTTTAGCGAAGCTGCCGGCAGGCCTACCCTTCGGGATATGACACAGGATCCAGTCCAGTCCAATCCGGAGAACTACGCAGTGGTCTTTGAGAACGACAGGGTGCGGGTGCTCGAATACAGCGACGGCCCTGGAAAAAAGACCGTCGTCCATCGCCACCCGGACAGCGTGATGATCACCGCCAGCTCATTCCGGCGCCGGCTAACCTCCGGCGGCCAGGAGCGGGAGGTTGAGCTGCCTGCCGGCATGGTCCAATGGCTTCCGGCCCAGGAACACGTCGGTGAGAACATCGGCGACACGGACACTCATGTGTTCTTCGTCGAGCTCAAGGACCAGTAACGGGCGCCGTAAGGCTCGGCAGCTATGCCGTGCTGCCGGCCGCAGCATTGACGCTGTCCGTCGCCGAACTCACTGGCGCCAGGGTTCGGCGCAGGAACCGTGCAGCGGCGATCTGGTCCTCAACGCCGCCGCCCTCATGCCCGTTGTACGGCCACACCAACAGGTCCTTGGTGCCCGCGTAGGTGTTGTAGGCGGCGTACACCGTGAAGGGGGGAGTGACCACATCCATCAGTGCAACCGAAAACAGGGCCGGCGGCTGCGCCCGGCGGGAGAAGTTGACGACGTCGAAGTACGCCAGGGTGTCCATCACCTGCGCTGCCTGAGTCCGATGGACGGCCAGGTAATCGCGCACTTCCCGGTACGGATACGCGTCGGTCACGTGCACGGCGCGCGGGAGGTCCGCGAGGAAAGGCACGTTCGCACAGACGGCCGCCAGCCCCGGAGCCAGCGCAGCGGCAGCCAGAGCCGACGCACCGCCCTGGCTGCTTCCTACCGCGGCGCAGCGCGCCGGATCCACAGCGTCCAGGGACTGCAGTGCGGCCACTGCGCGGACGGCGTCGGTGAACAGCCGCCGGTAATAGTAGGTGTGCGGATCCAGGACGCCGCGGGTCATGACTCCCGGGACCTGCGGGCCGGCACTGCCGGAGGCGTCCGGCGTCGCGCCCTTGCTCCAACCGGCACCCTGGCCGCGCGTGTCCATCTGCAGGTGCGCGAACCCGGCCGAGGACCAGAACAGGTTCTCGGATGCGTCCCCGCGGCCGCCGCCGTAACCCACGAACTGCACGACGCCGGGCAAGGGTCCACCTGAACCGGCCGGCAGGCGCAGCCAGGCCCGGATGGGTTCCCCGCCGTAACCATTGAAGGTCACGTCCCAGACGTCCACGGTGGACAGCACCGTTTCTGCGCGTTCCAGCCGAACATCCAGCGGATGGGCCTGGGCTTCGGCCAGGGTCTGCGCCCAGAATGCGTCGAAGTCCTCCGGGTCCTGCTGGCTGCCACGGTAGGCAGTGAGCTGGTCAGCGGGCAGATCCGAATACACGTTTGTTCCTCCTACGAAGCCGTTGTTTTCCCCACCCGGCCAGCAGCAGCTGCCCTTACACGGGCAGCGCCTGTACTTCCACGGCACAGTGCAGTTTCCGGGTGTGGTCCACCGAGCGTACCGGGCCGGTGAGCGTGAGCGCGGCAACCAGCCGTATGTCGGAGCTGGAGGCGCCGAACCGCAGTTCCAGGGCGCCGGGTTCCACGCGCCGCTGCCCGTCCGTGCCGGTAAACGACGTGAGGTCCGCCGGCACGGTGAACCGGACCCGGGCGGATTCCCCGGCCCGCAGCGGCACCCGGGCGAAGCCGATCAGCCGCTGGACGGGCCGCACAACGGACGCCACCGGATCGTGAAGATAGAGCTGGACCACCTCCACGCCGTCGCGGCTGCCCGTGTTTGCCACGGTCAGGGAGGCAGCAGCTTTCCCCGCCGTGCTGGTCTCCGCGTTGTCCACGGACGGCGAGTCCCAGGCAAACTGCGTGTAGCTGAGCCCGTGGCCAAATCCGAAGGCCGGCGTGGGATCGATGCTGGAAACATCCGTGGGCCCGGCCAGCGGCGCCGCCAGATACGTGGCTGGCTGGCTGCCCGGTGTGGCCGGGACGCTGACCGGCAGCCTTCCGGATGGGTTGACCGCACCGCTGAGCACACGGGCGATCGCCGGTCCGCCTTCTTCACCGGGGAAGAAGGCCTGCACGACGGCGGCGGCCCGGGACACCGCCGTACCCAGCGCATACGGCCGGCCGGTCAGCAGCACAGTCACTACCGGGGTTCCGGAATCCAGCAGTGCGTCCAGCAGCTGCTGCTGCACACCGGGCAGCACCAGGGATTCGACGTCGCATCCCTCGCCGCTGGTGCCGCGGCCAAAGAGTCCGGCGCGGTCACCGAGCGCTGCAATGACGACGTCGGCGTTCTGTGCCGCTGCCACGGCGGCAGCGATTCCGGACGCGTCGGGATCGTCGATTCCGCAGCCCGGGACGTAGTCGATGCTGCTCTGCGGGAACTGGTCCCGCAGCGCGGCCGCCACCGTGGGCAGCCCAATCCCCGCGGCAATCTCCGGGAACTGCGAGCCGACGTGGGCCGGGAAGGAATAGCAGCCCAGGAAAGCCATCGGGTTCTCCGCGTTGGGGCCGACGACGGCGATGCGCCGCGGAGCCTGCAGGGGCAGCATCCCGTTGTTGCTGAGCAGGACGATCGACTCCTCCGCCAGCTCACGGGCCAGCCTGCGGTTCTCCGGCGGATCCAGATCCACCGTGGACTGGACGGCTTCGAGGTTCGAGGCGCCGGCGGCCAGGGCTTCCGGAACCGGGCTCCAGTCCTCGTCCAGCAGGCCAAGACCGATCTTCTGCAGCAGGACCCGACGCGCGGCGGCGTCCACCAGGGCCGGATCAACCCGGCCGGCGGCAAGCTCCGCCAGCAGGTGTTCCCCGTAGGCGTCGACCGTTGGCAGCTCCACGTCCACCCCGGCGCGCAGCGCTGCGCCGGCCGCTTCACCGCGGCTCCCGGCTACGCCGTGCAGGTCCTGCAGGAACCCGATGCCGAAGTAGTCGGCCACCACGGTGCCTTCGAATCCCCAGGTATCGCGCAGCAGCCCGGTCAGCAGTGAGCGGTCTGCTGCGGAGGGCACGCCGTCGGTATCCGTGTAGGCATGCATCACCGAGCGCACCCCGGATTCCCGCACCGCCATCTCGAACGGCGGCAGGACGACGTCGGCGAATTCCCGCGGACCCATGGAGACCGGCGCGAGGTTGCGGCCGGCCCGGGACGCAGCGTAGCCCGCGAAGTGCTTCAGGGTGGCCACCACTCCGGCCTGCTCCAGGCCCTGGATGTACGCGGTGGCCACGGTGCCCACCAGGTAAGGGTCCTCGCCGATGGTCTCTTCCACCCGGCCCCAGCGGGCGTCGCGGACAACATCCAGTACCGGAGCCAGTCCCTGATGGATGCCGACCCGGCGCATATCCTCGCCGATCGCTCCGGCCATGCGCTGGACGAGCTCCGGGTCGAACGTGGCACCCCAGGCCAGCGGCACCGGATACGCCGTCGCGCCCCAGGCCGCGAAGCCGGCCAGGCACTCTTCATGGGCCATCGCGGGAATGCCGAACCGATTGGAGGCGGCGATCCGCTCCTGGGTGCGCATCAGCGAGAGGGCGCCGGCACCGGCGTCGACCGGTTTGGTGCCGAACGGGCGGGTGAGCTGGCCCAGCCCGGCGGGGAGCAGCGACTCAAGGTCCGGGGGCTCGTTCATCTCATGCTGGTGCGGCGCTACCTCGGCGCCGTCGGCTGAGGCGCCGACCCACACGCCGATCAGCTGCGCGGTCTTTTCCTCCAGGGTCATCCGGGACAGCAGGGCGTCCGCGCGTTGGGCGGGGGGAAGGGAGGCATCCCGCCAGGGGACGCGCTTGGTGGTGGTGTTTAACATGGGTCACTTTCCGCCAGCGCCCATAAGGCCCTGGACTAGTGCGCGGCGCGCAAAGAGGTACACCAGCAGCACGGGAATCATTGAAAGCAGCACCGCAGCGAGGATGCCGGGAACGTTGATGCCGTACTGGGTCTGGAAATTGAAGAGGCCAAGCGTGATGACCCGCGTGGACTCCGACTGGGTCAGGATCAGCGGCAGCAGGAAGCCGTTCCACCCCTGCAGGGCAGCGAAGACGGCGATCGTGGAGATCCCGGGCCTGGACAGCGGCAGCACCAGCCGCACGAACGTCCGCCAGGTTCCGGCACCGTCCACGGCCATCGCCTCGTACAGCTCAGGGGTGATGTCCCGCATGGTTCCGGAGAGGATCAGCGTGCAGATCGGCAGGGCGAACGCCGCGGTGGGCAGGATGATGCCCAGCAGGGTGTCATAGAGCCCCGCCGTGTTGATCAGGTAGAACATCGGAACAATCACTGCCTGCACCGGAATGGCCAGGCCCAGCAGGAAGAACCGAAAGATCAGCGTGGTGGTGCGGGACTGGTTGCGCACAATGGCGTAGGCCAGCGGCGGCACCACCAGCAGCACGATTCCCACCACTCCGCCGGTGACGATCAGCGTGTTCAGGAAGTACAGCCCGAACCCGCTTTGGAACACGCCCGCGTAGTTCTCCAGCGTGAAGCTGGTTGGAAAGGACAGCGGTCCGCCGGCGCTGAACCCGCTGCGGGTCTGGACGCTGGCCGCGATCATCACGTAGAGCGGCAGGGCCACGATCAGGAGCCAGACGACGGCGGCGGCTCCGGCAATGTAATTGGGTCGCGTACGCATCTAGACCCCTTCCAGCGTGCTGCGCATCTTGTCGTAGCCGGAGACCTTGACCATGATCAGCGAGATGGTGGTGGCCACGACCACGAGCACCAGGGCAACGGCGGCTCCGATGCCGAAGTCGAAGCGGCGGAAGGCCTGCTCGAACATGTAGAAGGCCGTAATGGTGGTGTCCGTTCCCGGCCCGCCGTTGGTGAGGATCAGCACGGTCTCGAAGGTGGTCAGGCCGCCCACCACCATCAGGATCACTGACGTGATGATGGAGTTTCGAAGCTGGGGGAGCGTGATGCTGAAGAAAGTCCGTACCCGCCCGGCGCCGTCGATCTCCGCGGCCTGGTAGAGCACCTGCGGAATGGCCCGGGCCGCACCTTGGTAGATCAGCGTATGGAACGGCGTGAACTGCCACATGCTCACAAAGATGATGACGCCGATGGCAGTCGCCTGGTGGCCGAACAGATTCCCGTCCCCGAACAGCCAGCGGAACTGGGACGGCACACCGAAGTTGGGATCCAGCAGCGCCCGCCACAGCACCGAAATGGCGGCCGAGGAGAGCAGCAGCGGCACGAAGTAGATCGCGCTGAGGACAGCGCGGTTGCGCTGCGGCCCGGCAGCCCACACGCCCAGCAGCATGCTCACCGGGGTCTGGGTGGCAACACCGAGGACGATGAAGAGCAGGGACAGCCAGAGACTCTTGAGCATCACCGGGTCTCCGGCGAGTTCCTGCCAGTTCTCCGTGCCCACGAACTTCGGATCACCGATGCCGCGCCAGCTCATGAAGGAAAGCACGACGACGGCGATCAGCGGGATCACGGCGAAGAGCAGGAAGAACACGGTGGCCGGGAGGGTCCAGGCCAGCCCGGGGCGGGGTGTGCGGGCCGAGCGGCCGGAGGCTGCCGGACGGACCCGTGCGGATCCGTCCGGCAGTGCCGGCGGTTTGGGCGGTAGCAGCGCAGTCATGAGGAGGTATTCCTAGAGGCCCTGCATGGCGGCAATGAAACCGTCTTCGTCGATCCGTCCGCTGAAGAAGTCGGACATGGCGCCGTGGATGGCAGGGGTCGCGGAGGGCGGGTAGGCCTGGTCCCAGGAGAGCTGGAAGGCCGGTGCCTTCTCCACCAGCCCGTACTGGAAGCGGGCGTAATCCGGATCTGCGGACGCATCCAGGAACTGCTCCGTACTGGTGGTGGTGGGCAGGTTGCCGATCGCCACCTGCTCCTGGACGAAGTCATCCGAGTACATCAGCTTCAGGAAATCGCGGACTGTGTCCGGGTACCGGGTGTTCGCCAGGAGGGAGTAGAAGTTGTTAGTGTTGCCCACCAGATTGGCGGGGTCGCCCTTGCCGCCGTCGATCGTGGGGAACTCGCTGTAGCCCAGGGACCCTGCCTCCACGAACTCCGGAGCAGCGTCCTGGTGTGTTGAGTAGGCCCAGGAGCCCATCAGCTCAAAGCCGGCCTGGCCGCTGGAGAGCAGCGATGCGGAGCCGCCGTCGGTAAACTTCACGGACTGAAAGTTGGTGCCGAAGGCGCCGGCGTCCACCAGCTCACGCAGCATGCCCAGGGCCTCCCTGCTTTCCTCGGATTCCCAGACCTCGGTGTCCCCGGAGAGGGCGCTTTCGAAGAGCTCCGGTCCGGCGACGCGGTCATACACGTACTCAACCCACATCAGGGTGGGCCATTCGTCCGCCCCGCCCAGTGCAATGGGAGTGACCCCGGCCGCTTTGAGCTTCTCCACCGCGTCCAGCAGCTCGTCCCACGTTTCCGGAGCGCCGTCGACGCCGGCGCCGGCCAGGACCTCTTCGTTGCTGAAGAGCATCACCGGCTGCGTGCCGCGCATGGGAATGCCGTACGCCTGTCCGTCCACCACGGCGGTATCGAAGACCGAGGGGAGGAAGGCCTCCCTGAGCTGCGGGTCCTCCTCGATGAAGTCGTCCAGCGGCATCAGCAGGCCGGCGTCCACGTAATCAGTAATGGATCCGCCGCCCCAGTTGAAGAAAACATCCGGGGCGGAGTCTGTGTCGATGACCGTCTGCAGCTTCTGCTGGTAGTCGGCCCCGGGGATGGTGTCCAGGACCACTTTGACGTCCGAGGTTTCGTTGAACTTGTCCACCATGGCCCGTTAGACGTCGTTGGCGGCGTCCCCGTAGACCAGGACATGGATTTCGTTTTCCGGGCGGTTGTTCGCGGCCGAGTCGCCGCCGCTTGAACAGGCGGCCATGGACATGCCGAGTGCCAGCGCGCCCGCGGCTGCGGTAGCTGGTTTCAGCCAGCTGCGGTTGTTCCTCATTGAACTGCTCCTCACTGGAAGGTCTTCCGGGAAGCTGAGTTCCGAAAGTTTCGAAACACTTGCCGAAAGTTCTGGAATGCGGCTAGCTTAGGATGCAAGGATGTGATGCGCAACACTTCTTTGAGTGACATAGCGCCGGAGACTTTCGCACGGAGGAGAATCGAATGGCAGAAACGCCTGCGGCCGGGCGCGTCACCCTGGCTGAACTTGCGGCCGAGGCGGAGGTCTCGCTGTCGACAATTTCGAAAGTCCTGAACGGGCGCTCCGATGTCTCGCGCAAAACCAGGACGAAAGTTGAGGCCCTCCTGGACGGGCACGGCTACCAGCGCAGGGCGAGCCGCAGCGCCAAATCCGGGCTGCTGGAGCTGGTGTTCCATGAGCTGGAGAGCGCGTGGGCACTTGAAATCATCCGCGGCGTGGAGAACGTGGCGCGCGAACACGGCCTGAGCGTGGTGCTCACGGAGAGCGGCACCCGGCATTCACCCGGCCCCGAATGGGTGGAGGGTGTGATCGCCCGGCGCCCTGCCGGCGTCGTACTGGTCTTTGCCGACCTGGCGCAGGAGTCCCGCCGCCTGCTTGAGTCCCGCGGCATCCCGTTCGTGATTATCGACCCGGCGGGGGACCCGGCGCCGGATGTTCCCTCGGTGGGGTCGGCGAACTGGGCCGGCGGAATGATGGCGACGCGCCACCTCATTGACCTGGGCCATCGGCGGATCGCCGCCATCACCGGCCCGGAGGACCTGATGTGTTCACTCGCCCGGATTGACGGTTACCGCTCAGCGCTCAATACAGCTGGACTGGACTTCGATCCGGAGCTGGTGCGGTACGGGAACTTCCACGTTGACGGCGGACGCGGCCATGCGCTGGACCTGCTCTCGCAGCCCGGCCGGCCTACGGCCATCTTCGCCGGCAGCGACCTGCAGGCGCTCGGCGTGCTGGACGCCGCCCGGCAGCTTGGGATTGCGGTGCCCGAGCAGCTCTCCGTGGTGGGTTATGACGATCTTCAGGTGGCCCGCTGGTCTTCGCCCGCGCTGACCACCGTGCACCAGCCGCTGATTGAGATGGCGGAAGAAGCGGCGCGCATGGTGCTGATGCTGCGGGACGGGGAGCAGCCCAAAAACACGCGCTTGGACCTGTCGACGTCGCTGGTGATTCGGCAAAGCACTGCTGTTCCGCCGGAAGGAAACAAGTAGCCTCCGGCCAGGGGTGTTGGGGGCGAATTTGCGTGCCGGACCGGGATGGGGCCTAAACCGGGAATAAGTCTGCGCCACGGCCGAGTCGGATTCGCAGTGGCTCCCGGCGCCGCGGTCCGATGCGTCGGTTTTCCGGGCGCTGTCTTTGGGGGCGGGGTCCTGGGTTGGGCTCCTTAGGATGGCTCCAACCCATACCTGCATCCTGTGTCGCATTGCCGTTGTTTTGGCGGGGGTTTGCACGTCCTGTGTCGCATTACCGTTGTTTTCTGCTGCCTGTGGCAGCGTCATTGCGACAGAAGATGTGCAAATAGGAGCTAAACAGCGTTACTGCAGCACAGGATGCATAGAGTGTGCGCGGTACTGCGGTACAGCCCGGACCAGAGAGCGGCTGCCCCTCCCGACTCCGGTCCGCTCGTCGCAGTCGCGCCGCATCCGCCCCGCATCCGGCCGTCCGGGTCCGCCCCGCCTAGGCCTGGTCAGGCGTGCCGATCCCGTCAGGGCGGGGAGCGGCACCAAGCCGGCGCCCGCCGCGGCGGTAGGCCGGCGTCGTCGCCAGCACTAGGTTGATCAGCACGGCGCAGCCGATGATCACCCCGGCCATGGACAATGCTGAGCCGCCGAACACGCCAACCAGCGGGCTGATAAGCCCGGCAAGGCCCACCTGCAGGCAGCCCAGCAGCGCCGCGGCTGTTCCGGCCATGTGCCCGTAGCCGTCCAGTGCCAGGGAGGTGGCGTTGGAGAAGATGAAGCCGAGCATGCCCAGCGTAACCCAGAGTCCGGCAACCAGGCCGACCACACCGCCGAAGCCGGTGGCGATGATGATCGGCAGGATCACGGCCAGCAGGAGCAGCACCGGCGCGGCGACGCGCAGGATTCCTGCGGACGGGAACCGGTTCAGCAGGGACGCATTCACCTGTGAGGAGGTCACCATGGCGACGCCGTTGATGGCGAAAACCAGCGCGAACGTCGCGGGGGAAAGGCCGTACTCCTCCTGCATCACGAACGGTGAACCGACCACGTAGCTCATGATGATGCCCATGGACAGGCCGGGAATGACGGCGAATGCCAGGAAACGGCGGTCGCGCAGCAGGATCCGGTAGCCGCCGGGCCTGCCGGAGTTCGGGGTTCCCTTCTTCGCCTTGGCCAGGCGCCGTTCGGGCGGAAGCGTTTCGGGCATCCAGCGCCAGACAATGACCACCAGGATGATCCCGATCAGCGCCAGCGCGTAGAACACAGCCCGCCAGGCCCAGATCCCGGCAACGGCCTGCCCCAGGGTGGGTGCCAGCAGCGGCGCGAGGCCGATCATCAGCATCAGCCGGGACAGCAGGCGGGCGGCATCGGATCCGGTGAACCGGTCGCGGATTACCGCAATGGCCACCACGGAGGCAGCAGCGTTGAAGAAGCCCTGCATAATGCGCAGGCCGATCAGCAGGCCGATGTTCGGGGCAATCGCACACAGCAGCGACGTCACCACGTGCATTGAGATGCCGATCAGCAGCGGCAGCCTCCGGCCGAAGCGGTCGGACAGCGGGCCGATCACCAGCTGGCCCACGGCGGTTCCGAGCAGGGTGCCGGAGAGCGTGAACTGGGCCGCCGTCGTCGTCGTTGCCAGGTCCGAGGCGACTTCAGGCAATGCCGGAAGGTACATGTCGGTGGTCACGGCGGGCAGCGCGGCGAGGGCACCGAGCATCAGGATGTACTTCAGGCTGCGGGAGCGGGAGGAGGTGCGTGCGGGGGAGGTTTTGGACACCGGGTAAGCGCTCCTAAGCAGGATGATGAAGACGGTGGGCCTCGGCCAGTATAGTCCCGCCGAAATAACAGAAACTGCCCGTTACAGCGCTGATACGTGCAGTTTCTGTCATCTCGGCGGGGAGGGGACGGAAGCGTTGACCGGGGCAGGACGGGGTTTCACACTGGAGGAACAGTCCGCCCCCGTTGAGTCCCCCCGTTGGCTGCCACCCGAGCTGAGGCGATACGCATGGAAAAACGGATCCTCGATTACACCGACTGGCAGGACACGGCAGACACCCTGCACCTGTTCCTCCAGATGGCAGGCAAGGTCAAGGTTGAACGCAGCAGCAAGCGGCCGGGCTGGGCCCATGTGCGGCTGCCGCTGACCATCAACGGGATCGGCACAGGGATCATTCCGGCCGGCGGATTCAGCTTTGAGATCTACTTCAACCTGCGCCGGCACCACGTGGACGTGCAGAACACCGACGGCGTCACGTCACGTATTCCGCTCGGTGACGGACTGAGCGTGGCCGAGTTCCACTCGCAGCTGATGGCTGCACTGGACTACATCGGGGCGCCGACGACGATCAACACCACTCCGCAGGAGTTCTACGACGAGACGCCGTTCGATGAGGACACCAAGCACCGCTCCTGGGACCGGCAAGCGGTGGAGGCCTATCTGGAGAACCTGCACTTCGCCTACCGCTGCCTGTCCCGGTTCCTCTCGCCCTTCCGCGGCAAGGTGGACATGCCGGAGTTCTGGTTTGGCACCATGGACCTCTCCGGCTCGGTGTTCGCCGGGCAGGCCGCACCGTACAGCGGGACCGACGTGATCGGAGTGAACTGCTTTGACGAGAAGTTCGTGGAGTACGGGTTCTGGCCCGGGGACGTGAAGATGTCCCAGCCGGGGTTCTTCGGCATGCCGTATCCGTTCTTTTCCGGCATCGGAAGCTACGCGTCCATGCTGAAGCCGGACCGTGCGGAGTTCCAGCCGCAGATGAGCGAGTTCATCCTCACCCTGGAGGACGCCTTCTCCTATCCGGATCCGGAACAGGCGGTGCTGGACATGTGCCGCTCGAGCTTCGAGATTGTGCAGCGAATGGACCGCTGGGCGGACCTGGAGTGGATCACTGAACCGCTGACTTATCCGGCCCCGGCTCAGCGGTAGGCGGGGCTTTCCCGATTAGGGCCATCCGGGGGCATGCTGACATAATGTTGGTAAACCCCCTTCGGAAGGCGGCCCTGCTCCATGACTCCACGCAAGCTGTTCACCACCCTGGCCTTCGCCGAGGCCGTCACATGGACCCTCCTGATCGCGGCCCTGGTGGCCAAATATGCCTTCGGCAACGAGGCGTTCACCCCCGCTGCCGGCGGACTGCACGGCTTCGTGTTCCTCTCCTATGCCGCGGTGACCGTGTTCGTGTGGGTTAACCAGAAGTGGTCAGCGGCTACCGGTGTGCTGGGCGTTGCGCTCGCCGTCGTTCCCTGGGCCACCATTCCGTTCGAGAAGTCGCTGGATAAGCGCGGACTGCTCGACGGCGGCTGGCGCCTTGGCCCGGGCGGCGAGGAGCCGAAGAACTTCGTGGACAAGGTCCAGGCCCTGGTGCTGCGCCGCCCCGTGGCGGCCGCCCTGGTTGCCGTCGCCGGAGTCGCCGTCGTCTTTTCCATCCTGCTGTATCTGGGCCCGCCCATCCCGAAGGGCTAAGAGCTGTTATAGAAAACGCGCCGGCGGATCCCCATCGGGAACCGCCGGCGCGTTTTTGTGCCTGCAGCCTAGGCCGCCGCGAAATCCTTCGCATTGGCCAGCACCGGAAGGCGCTCGCGGACCTGGGCTACCAGCTCCGGATCCAGGTCGAGGACAGCCAGCCCGGGTGCCTCCCCGAGGGAGGCCAGCTCCTCGCCCAGCGGCGAGACGACGGCGCTGTGCCCGACGCCGGTGGGTGCGGTTCCTTCCTGGGGCCGGCCGAGCGAGGCCGGGTCGCCCTGTCCGCAGGCAAGGACGTAGGTGGTGCTGTCCAGTGCGCGTGCCCGGACGAGCAGGTCCCACTGCTCCGTCTTTCCCGGGCCGGCCCCCCAGGAGGCGCACACAATGTTTACGTCCGCACCGGCACGCGCGTTCGCGGTGAAGAGGGCAGGGAAGCGGACGTCGTAGCAGGTTGCCAGCCCGAACGTCATACCGCCCACGGTGAAGGTCACCGGTGCGTCCCCGCCGTCCACGGCGTCGGACTCGGCGAAGCCGAAGGCGTCGAAGAGGTGGATCTTGTCGTAGGAAGTCTCGGCCTCCGGGCCCGTGACCAGCAGGGTGTTGCGGACCCGGCCGTCGCTGCCGGGAGTGAACATGCCGGCCACAATGGTGATGCTGAGATCTGCGGCGATCTGCCGGACCGTGGAAGCCCAGGGCCCGTCCAGCGGCTCCGCGACAGAGCCGAGCGGATTCCCGAACGCGCACATGGCAGCTTCGGGGAAGACAACCAGCTCGGCACCGGCCGCCTTCGCCCGGCCGGCGTAGTCGCTAACCAGGTCAAGGTTGGAGGACGGATCTGAACTGCTGATAACTTGGGCAAGCGCGATGCGCATGGGATTCCCCTTTCCTTGTTGTATACATAATGTATGCCTAAAATCACGGGGACAGCCGCATCCAGCCGCGAGAAAGCCTTTTCCTACCTCCGGGAGAACATCCTGGTGGACCCTGCGCGCCAGGGTACGTTCCTCAATGAGCAGGAGCTGGCGGCTGAGATCGGAGTCTCACGGACGCCCGTGCGTGAAGCGCTGCTCCTGCTGGTGGCGGACGGCCTGGTGGAGCTGATCCCGCAGCGCGGAGCCTACGTTCCCGCGGTCACCGGCAGGCAGATCTCCGAGCTGATGGAGCTGCGCGGCGTGCTGGAGCGCCACGCTGCAGTCCACACCATTGGTGCGGGCACCGTTCCGGAAGAGGCGATGCGCGCTACCCTCGAGCAGCAGGCCGGACTCCCGGACCTGCTGGACGCGGCCAGTGCCCGCGAGTTCATCCGCCTCGACGCGGCCTTCCACCAGCTGCTCGTGGATGCGGTGGGCAACGAGCTGATATCCAGCACCTACGCCAAGCTGCAGGTCCGGCAGATCCTCGTTGGCGTTGAAGCGCTCTTCCGGACCTCCGGCCGCAGGCGGCAGGTGTGCGGCGAGCACCAGGGGATCCTCGACGCGCTGGCTGCAGGGAGTGCCGACGCGGCGCAGGAGGCCATCAGCCGCCACCTTGACGTGACGCTGGGCCTCCTGCTCCGCGGCTAGACCTTTTCGCTCTCCAGCATGGTCCGGTATTCCTCGTCCTCGGTGTTGTGCGGGTCGCGTCCGAGTGCGAGGCCGATCAGGGTCAGGATGCCTGCCACGCCAACGTAGGCGGCAACAGGGACCCAGCTGCCGAACTCGCTGAGCAGGAGCGTGAACATCAGCGGGGCAATGGCGCCGCCAATGACACCGGCAAACGTGTAGGCCAGTGAGCTGCCCGTGGAGCGGAGCCGCGGGGAGAACTGCTCGACGACGAACGCGGCCTGCGGTCCGTACATGAATGAGTGGCAGGTCAGGCCGAGGACGATGCCGATAACCAGGATTGCCTGGTTGTTGCTGCCCAGGATGCCGAAGAAGATAAAGGTCCACGCAGCGCCGAGGATCGCCGCTGCCGCGTAGACCACCCGGCGGTTGATGCGGTCCGAAACGGCTCCCGCCAGCGGAATGGTGATGAGCTGGAAAGCGGATCCGACCAGGACGGCAGTGAGGACCTGGTTGCGCTCGTAACCGAGGAACTGGATGCCGTACGTCAGGGTGAAGACGGTGAAGAGTGCATAGAGTACATCGGGTCCCACGCGGCTCAGGATGGCTGCAACGAGGGGCCGCAGCTGGGTGGTGAAGACTTCCTTGACCGGCGCCTGCGGACGGTCACCGTGGGCTTCGATTGCCTTGAAGACGGGGGTGTCTTCCAGCTTGAGGCGGATCCAGAGTCCGAAGCCCACCAGGACGGCGGAGAACAGGAAGGCAATGCGCCAGCCGTAGCTGATGAAGGCGTCCTCGGTCATGGCAACCGTGAGGATGGCCAGGGCGCCGTTTGCCATCAGGTTGCCGGCCGGCGGACCAACCTGCGCAGCGGAAGCCCAGAAGCCGCGCTTCTTCGGATCCCCGTATTCGCTTGAGAGCAGGACGGCGCCACCCCATTCCCCGCCCACGCCCACGCCCTGGGCAAACCGGAGCAGGACGAGGATGAGCGGTGCAGCGATACCGATGGTGCCGTAGCCGGGGAGGATGCCGATCAGCACTGTGGCCACGCCGATGATCATCAGCGTGGCAACCAGCACCTTCTTCCGTCCGATCCGGTCTCCGAGGCGGCCGAAGATGATTCCGCCGACCGGGCGGGACACGTAGCCCACGGCGTAGGTGGAGAAGGCGAGGATGGTGCCCGTCAGCGGGTCCGAGGAGGGGAAGAAGATGATGGGAAAGACAACAGCGGCTGCAGCTGAATAGACCGCGAAGTCGTACCACTCCAGGGCGGTCCCCGTGAGGCTGGCGGCGAAGGCCTTGTAGAGGCCTGCTGGTCTGTCCGGCGAGGACGTTTGCGGCGGCCGGCTGGCGCCGGGGGCGGGGGTGGTTGTCACGGTTGTTGGACCTCCGGGGTATGGACGGGAGTGATGCAAGCCACTTGTGTGAACGATGTATACATTACGCATACTTGATGTAGATTGGCGAGGGTTTCCATTTCCGGTTTGTAAAATCTCACTTTCGAAGGGCCCAAACATGACAACGCTGACATTCGAGCTTCCGGACGGCGCCGACGTTGCCGTAGACGTCCAGCACCTGCTCAACGCCGGTTACGCAGGCCGTGAACAGGATGAAGTCCAGGCGCACATCCAGGAACTGGCGGAACTGGGCGTCCCCGGCCCGTCCGCAACTCCGGCGCTCTATCCGGTGTCCCCGTACCTCGCCCAGCAGGTGGATGAGGTCAGCGTTCAGCATGGCAAAACGTCCGGCGAGGCGGAATGGGCGCTGGTCATCAGCGATGCCGGGACGCTGCTCACTGTGGCATGTGACCACACGGACCGTGAACTGGAAGTCCACGGCGTTGCCTGGAGCAAGAATGCCAGCCCCGACGTCCTGGGCCGCCGGGCCTGGCGGCTGGACGACGTCCGGGACCACCTGGATGAGATCACGCTGAAGGCCTGGGTTGGGGCAGGGGAAACGCCGGACACCCTGATCCAGGACAGCTCGCTGGCAGCCCTGCTGACGCCTGACTATTGGCTGGACATCCTCGCTGGGCGCGGGTTGGACAAGCCCGGGACTGTCCTGATTTCCGGGACCGTGGCCATGCTGCACGGAGTGGACCAGTTTGCCCGCAGCTGGAAAGTAGAAATGTCTGATCCGGTTACCGGTGAAACCCTCTCGCTGGGCTACGGTGTGCGCCGGATGGCCGAGCCCATCGGCTGATTGCCGCAGCCAGGGCGCGGCCGGCAGCTGCGGCTGCCCGGCCGTGCCCCGGTGATCCCGGCCGTGGACACGGATGTCATGTACCCGCGTCATGTGACGTCCCCGCGCACACCCGGGCTGGCAGGATGGGCGCATGGCCAAACCGTTTACCCTGGTGCAGCTGCGCTACTTCTCCGCGGTGGCGGCGGCAGAGAGCATGACTGCGGCGTCGAAGGAACTCAACGTCACCCAGTCGGCGCTCTCCGCTGCGATCTCGCAGCTGGAGAGAGACCTGGACGTCCAGCTGTTCATCCGTGGACAGCAGCGGGGAATGCGGCTGACTGCGCCCGGCAGGCAGTTCGCCAAGGACCTGGCGCCCTTCCTTGAAGAAGCCGATGCACTCTACGAAGCCGCGCGGGGTTATTCGGATGCTCTCACGGGCGAACTGCGCGTAGGGGTCTTTGCGCCGCTGGCGGCTTTCCGGGCCCCGGTGATCCTGCAGGCTTTCGAAACAGCCCATCCGGGAGTGCAGCTCTCATTCCTGGAAGGAGACCAGGAATACCTCCGCCGTTCGCTGCTGGAAGGCGAGTGCGAACTCGCGCTGATGTATGGCCTGGGGCTGGATGAAGGTTTCACCACCAAGGTTGTCGAGCGGATTTCCGCACACGTGATCGTCGCGGAAGACCATCCCCTGGCGGCCAGCCCGGACGGTGAGGTGTCCCTGGCCCAGTTTGAAGATGAACCGCTGATCCTGCTGGACCTTCCGCACACCCGGGAGTACTTCATGAGTCTTTTCGCGGCGGCCGGAGTGCGCCCGAAGATCCGCCACCGCGCCTCCGGCTACGAGACCGTGCGCTCATTCGTGGGCCGTGGACACGGCTACTCGGTGCTGAACCAGCGGCTGCACCATGACCAGACCTATGCCGGCGGGCGGGTGGTTCCGCTTCGCCTGACCGACGACCTTCCCGGAATCGAAGTGATGCTGGTCCGTCCGGCGGGGGTTCGCCCCACCCGCCGCGCCCTGGCGTTCGAAGCCGTCTGCGGCAGGCTGTACGGCGCGGGCAACTGACCCTCGCATCGAAAAAATCGATTAGTAACTTCAGAAACATCAACTGGACATCTGTGACGCAGGTCACCAGAGTTGACCCATCATCATCTCTGCCCGACGGTGGCAGGCCGCTGGATCCCCGCAACGCCGCGGAGATCCCGGCCCAAGCCGGTACTGAATCCCCCAGGAGCGCAGTTGAACAGATCAGACCCACGTTTCCGCGGCATTACACAACCCGCGGAGCACGGCCCGGCCGCGGGAAACGCCGCCGACATACGCTTCAGCCAGGCGTTACTTTCCGGAAACCGCGGGCAACGCCGCCAAAACCCGGTTTGCGTACGGTGGCTCCCATGACTACGAACGAAGTGACTCCGAAGGACACCAGTGTCCAGTCCGCTCCGGCGGAAGGTACCAAGCCCCGCCTCACCGGGATGCAGAAGCGTGTCCTGGCCGGCGGCAGCGTTGGCCAGTTCATTGAGTTCTACGACTTCGCCCTTTACGGCCTCTCCGCCGTGGTGCTCTCCCAACTTTTCTTCCCCAGCGAAAGCGCCTTCATCGGCCTGCTCTCCACCTTCGCGACCTTCGGCGTCGCCTTCCTCATCCGGCCGCTGGGCGGACTCTTCTTCGGTGCGCTGGGGGACCGGATCGGCCGGCGCCGCGTCCTGTACATCACGCTGGTTTCCATCGGTGCAGCCACCGCCGGCATCGGCCTGCTGCCAACCTACGCCACCATCGGCGCGCTGGCCCCGGCCCTGCTGGTGCTGTGCCGGCTGGTGCAGGGCTTCTCGGCCGGCGGCGAATCGGTAGGCGCGCCGTCGTTCGTCTTTGAACACGCACCGGCGAACCGCCGCGGCTTCTGGCTCAACATCACCCTGGCGGCCACCGCACTGCCTTCAGTGGTGGCCGGAACCCTGATCCTGGTCCTCAGCCAGTCCATGAGCGAAGCCGACTTCCAGAGCTGGGGCTGGCGCATCCCGTTCCTGCTGGCGCTGCCGCTGTCCCTCTTTGGCCTGTGGATCCGCGCCAAGACCGAGGAAAGCGAAGTCTTCAAGGCAGTCCTGGCCAAGAACCAGACCAAGGAATACAGCCCCATCCGCGAGACCTTCCGCACCAACAAGGTGCGCATGCTGCAGGTCATCTTCGTTATGGGCCTGACCGCCATGGGCTTCTACTTCCTCTCCGGCTACTTCGTCTCCTACGTCCAGACCACCGGAAACCTCAGCCGGGACCAGTCACTGCTGGCCAACGCCGCCGCCATGGCGTTCTACGCAATCCTGCTGCCGCTGGGCGGAATTCTCGGCGACCGGGTGGGCCGCAAGCCCATGCTGATCGCCGGCTCGGCCGCACTGGCCGTCTTCGCCGTTCCCTGTTTCATGCTGGTGACCAGCGGCGTGCTGGGACTGGCCATTCTGGGCCAGCTGCTCTTCGTTATTCCGCTCTGCATCTACGGCGGCGGCTGCTACACCTTCTTCGTGGAAATCTTCACCACCAAGACCCGCTTCACCTCCGCGGCCATCAGCTACAACGTTGCCTACGCCATCTTCGGCGGCACCGCGCCGTTCGTGGGCACCGCACTGGTGGCAGCCACGGACGTGGCGTACTCGCCGGGCTTCTACATGAGTGCCGCAGCCGTGATCGTGCTGCTCCTGCTCACCCTTACCAAAGTGCCGGAAACCCGCGGCCGCATGGGCTAGCACCGCCCCGTACACCGCACGGACCGCGCCCGCCTGATTCAAAGGACCAGAACCATGACTTCACCCCAGGCCTTCCTGAAGGACTTCCATGACGTCGCCGCCATTGGCGCCACCGCTGCCAACGGCGTCGACCGGCAAGCAGCCACCGCTGAAGACAAGCAGACCAGGGACTGGTTTGCCGCCTATGCCGAGACCCGCGGCTGGGAGGTGCGGGTGGACGGCATCGGCAACATGTTCGCGCTGATCGAGCTGGTTCCAGGCGCACCGTACGTCCTGGTCGGCTCCCATCTGGACAGCCAGCCGCTGGGCGGGAGGTTCGATGGCGCGTACGGGGTGATCGCGGGCCTGCACGCGGCGTCCCGGATCACCGAACGCCTGCGGGCCTCCGGGGGCACGCCGGTCTTCAACCTGGCGGTCGTGAACTGGTTCAACGAGGAAGGCGGGCGGTTCGCACCGTCCATCATGGGCAGCTCCGTATTTGCCGGACTCATGGAAGAGGAAGCCATGCTGGAGGTCCGCGACCTTGCCGGGATTTCCGTCCGGGAGGCACTCTCCGGCATCGGGTACCTCGGCACGGATCTGCGGCCCCAAGTGGCCAGCTACGCGGAGATCCACATTGAACAGGGCCGCATCCTGGAGCGAGAGCAGCTCCCGCTGGGCGCCGTCGACTATTCCTGGTACACCCAGAAACTGGATATCGAGGTGCTTGGCGAACAGTCGCATACCGGAGCCACTGCCATGGCGGACCGGCACGATGCCCTGGTGGCTGCCTCCAAGGTGGTGCTGCTGGTCCACGACGTGACGAAGCAGTTCGCGGATGAGGCACTGGTGTCCTCGGTGGGGCGGATGACCCTGGAACCGAACTCGCCGATCGTCGTCGCCCGCCGCGTCCACCTGGTGGCGGACCTGCGCTCGGCCTCGCCGGAGATCGTTGCCGAAGCCCGTGCGTCCCTGCTCGCGGACATCGACGCCATCGCCCGGGAACACGACATCACCATCAATGTGAACGACTTCGATATCCGCGGCATCCAGTACTACCCCGAGGACGGGCTGGAGCTGGCCGAGAAGGTTGCCGCCGGGCTGGGCCTCGGCATCCGCCGGATCCAGACCATGGCAGGCCACGACTCCGTGGCGCTGAACCGCATCGCCCCCACGGTGATGATGTTCATTCCCTCCGTTGACGGGGTTTCCCACTGCGAACGCGAGTTCACCACGGACGAGGACATGGCTACCGGCCTGGATGCCCTCACCGAACTCGGCTGGAAGCTGATCCACGGTGCCCTGACTGACCAGGCCACGGGTCCGGCAGCATGAGCACGCCGGTGACCGGCGAAGGCCTCGCCGCACGTCCCGCAGCGGACCCGCCGCTGCATTACCTGGACGCCGTCTCCGCGCTGGAGCTGTTCCGCTCCGGCACCCTCTCGCCCGTTGAACTGCTGACGGCGGTCGCGGAGCGGACGGACACGGCGAACCCGACCGTGAATGCCTTGACTGAAACGCTGTTCGACGACGCCATGGTGCAGGCACGGGAAGCCGAAGCGGCGTACCTGAACGGCGACACAGGGGAGCTTCCGCTCCTGGGACTGCCCGTGGCGACCAAGGAGAAGCACGCCCTGGCCGGGCGCAGCCTCTCCCAGGGGCTGCTTGCCCACACCGGCACGCTGGCCCCGGCCGACCATCCCGTGGTGGCGCGCATCCGTGCCGCCGGCGGAATCGTGCACGCCCGCACTACGTCTCCGGAGTTCAGCTGCGCCACTGTGACGCACAGTCCCATGTGGGGCGTCACTCGCAACCCCTGGAACCTGGACCGCTCACCCGGGGGGTCCTCCGGTGGAGCGGGAGCGGCACTGGCCGCGGGCCTGGCGCCGCTGGCAACGGCGTCGGATATAGCGGGATCCACCCGCCTGCCGGCAGCGTTCACCGGAACCGTCGGCTACAAGGCGCCCTACGGCAGGATCCCCGGACAGGCTCCGCTCTCCGCCGACTGGTACCGCGGGGACGGGCCCATGGCGCGCACGGTTGCGGACACCGCCCTGCTGGCCAACGTGATGTCCGGACGCCACCCGGGGGACCACGCCTCCGTCGGCGGTCCAGGCGTGCTGCCGCTGCGCTATCCCGACGCCGGCGAAGCAGCCGGGCTGCGCGTGGCGCTGTGTCTTCGGCTGGGGGACTATCCGCTGGACGCGGCGGTCGAAGCCAACACCCAAGCCGTTGCCGCCATGCTGCAGGCGGCCGGTGCCGTGGTGGAAGAAGTTGACCTGCCGTGGACCACCGCGGGCATTCGGGAAACCATCTTCACCCACTTTGGCCACATCCTGGGACCAGCCATGGAGGAGGCCACCGCCGGGAATGCTGACTCACTGGCTGCCTATACCCGCCGGTTCATGGCGGACGCCCGTTCCGCAGCGCAGCGAAGGACGCTGGTGGAGGGACTGGCGGAGGAGGCCAGGATCCAGGCGGAGCTGGCAACGGCAATGGCCGGCTTCGACGTGCTGCTCTGCCCCACCTCGGGAGCCGGATCCCTCGCCGCGGACGGGGACTATCTGGACGGCATTTCGGTGGCCGGGTGGACGCTGCAGCACTACTGGGAAGGCCACCTGACGGCGCCGTTCAACATCACCAACCGCTGCCCGGTTCTGGCCGTGCCCTCCGGTTTTGGAGCCGACGGCGTTCCCACCGGTGTGCAGGTAGTGGGCCACCCGTTCGCGGAGGAATCCGTCTTCCGCGTCGGTGCTGCCATTGAGGCGCTTCGTCCCTGGGCTGGAACGTACCCGGAGCTGTAACGGCCGTCTGGTTCCGGTTCAGCCGTGCCGCACGCCGTCCCCGGCCAGCACCGCCCGGTATCCCTCGCGGAACGTCGGGTACCTGAACTCGAACCCGGTGGAACGCAGCCGGGCGTTGGACAGGCGCCGGTTGCCGCCGCGGGACGGGTTCGCCGGCTCTTCCGGACCCAGTTCCGTACCAAGTTCACCGGCCAGGAACTGAAGCACTTCGCGCTGTTCCACGGGTTCGTCGTCGACGCCCAAGTACAGCGGAGCGGGATCAGCAACGGCGGTGGTCAGGTGCACGATCGCCGCGGCGGCGTCATCCCGGTGGATGCGGTTGGTCAGCTGTCCCGGGCCTGGATCCGCCGCTCCGGCACGGACCCGGTCCATCAGCCGGGTGCGCCCGGGGCCGTAGATCCCGGCCAGGCGCAGCACGATCGCATCCGGCCGGCGGGAGTGCAGCAGGTCCTCGGCTTCGCGGATGACGGCGCCGGTCACCGATGCGGGAGCGGTGGGGGAGTCCTCCTCCAGCCAGCCGCCGCCGGCGTCGCCGTAGACGGCCGTGGAGGACACGAAGAGGATCCGGTCCGGCCGGACGCCGTCGCGTTCCAGGGCATCCAGGACGTTTGCCGTACCGTCCACGTAGGCCGCGCGGTAGGCGGCTTCTGAACGTTCCCGGGCGGCAGTCGAAATCACCACGATCCCGGTGTCAGCGGGGATTTCAGGCAGCCGGCCGGTGAGGTCGGCAGCCTGGCCGGTAAGGGGAGCGGGAATCTTCTCGGCGGAACGGCGCCAGCCCAGCACGGAAAAGCCGGCCGCGGCGAACCGCAGGCCGGCTTCCGTGCCCAGGTCGCCGCAGCCGGCAATCAGGACAGTCATGGCTTTAGTCTGCCAAAGATCTAGTCGGGCAGGGACGCGAGGACCTGGCGGGCCACATCCACGCTGGACTGGGGGTTCTGTCCGGTGATCAGGTTGCCGTCGGTGACCACGAAGCTTTCCCAGGCAGGTCCGCCATCGACGACCGCGCCCTTTTCGGCCAGCGCGTCGGCAACCATCCAGGGAGTGTTTTCCCCTGTGCCGCCGTTCAATTCCTCTTCGTTGGTGAAGACGGTGAGCCGGCGGCCGGAAAAGGCGAAGCCGGTCTCGGGGGTTTCGGCGCTGAGCAGCGCTGCCGGGCCGTGGCAGAACGGGGCAATGAGCATACCGGCGTCGTTGGCTGCGATCAGGATCCGTCCCATGTCCCAGTCGCTGGCAAGGTCCGCCATGGGGCCGTGCCCGCCGGGGATGACGACGGCGTCGTATTCGAGGGGCGCGACGTCCGCCAGGGCCATGGGGGAGTTCAGTTCCGGACGCAGCTCCTCCAGGTAGGACTTCAGGTGCTCGGCCTTCTCTTCACCGCCGGCCTGGTCCGGCTGCAGGCTGACCTGATCAACGGTGGGCGCCTTGGCTCCGGGAGTGGCGAAGGTGATGCGGTGCCCGGCCTCGGTCAGCGTGCGGTGAGCCTCAACCAGTTCCTCGGCCCAGAAGCCGGTGGGGTGTTCGGAGCCGTCCTTCATGGTGAGGGAATCAGCGGCGGAGACAACCATCAGGATGTTGTTCATGGGGGTCCTTCCTTTGGGGGTGTGGAGCACGGGGTAGGGGTTGCTAGCGTGCGGCGGCGTCGATCGCGTCGAACGTGGCGTCGTCCAGCACCAGCTCCCGGGCGCCCAGGTTCTCTTCGAGGTGGGCCACCGAGCCGGTGCCCGGAATAGGCATCATGACCGGCGAACGCTTCAGGAGCCAGGCCAGGGCCACCTGGGACGTGGTGGCGCCGAGCTTTTTGGCGGCGTCGTCCAGCACGCCTCCCGGCCGGGCAAGTTCACCGGCTGAAATCGGTGCCCACGGGATGAACCCGATTCCGTTGGCAGTGGCGTATTCAAGTACGTCCTCGGAAGACCGGTCCGTGAGATTGTAGCGGTTCTGCACGGTGGAGACGGTGAAGTGCCTGCCGGCTGCCTCCAGCTGCCCGACGCTCACCTGGGAGAGCCCGAGCGCCTTGACCTTGCCTTCCTTCTGGAGCTCGGCCAGCACGCCGAACTGCTCTTCGGCGTCCACCGTGGGATCGATCCGATGCAGCTGCAGCAGGTCCAGGGAATCCACCTTCAGCTTGCGCAGGCTCAGCTCGGCCTGCTGGCGAAGGTACTCGGGGCGTCCCAGCGGAATCCACTCATCCGGTCCCGTGCGCACGAACCCTGCCTTGGTGCCGATCCTCAGGCCGTCCGGATAGGGGTAAAGCGCTTCGGCGATGATCTCTTCACTGATGTTGGGGCCGTAGGAGTCGGCGGTGTCGATGAAATCGACGCCCAGTTCGACGGCGCGGCGCACTACCTCGACGGCGCTGCCGCGGCTTTCGGGTTCGCCCCAGACTCCGGGACCCACGATGCGCATGGCACCGAAGCCCAGCCGGTTCACGGTGCCCAGATCCTTCAAGTCGATGGTTGCGGACAAAGTGTTGTTCCTCTGCTCAGTCATGTCGGGTTACAACCCAATACTAAGCAGGCTTATTCCGTGGTGTGCGGCAATGCGGACCAAAGCTGTCCGCGCAGGTGTTTTTTCAGGTTCCAGCCGGGCGTATGTTCCCGCGCATGGACTGGAAAATTGAGCTAGTGCCCGTGCCGGTGTCCGACGTCGACGCCGCCAAACACTTCTACGTCGAGCAGGTGGGTTTCGCTGCCGACCATGATCAGCGGGTAAATGAATCCCTGCGTTTCGTGCAGCTGACCCCGCCCGGCTCGGCCTGTTCGGTAGTGATCGGTGAGGGAACCACGGATATGGTTCCCGGCACGCAACGCATCCAAATAGTGGTGCCCAGTGCCGCTGAAGCGCGCCAGCACCTGCTCGACGGCGGGGTGGCGGGAGTGAGCGACGTGACGCCGCTGGACTGGGGAACCTTCGTGTACTTCAGCGACCCGGACGGCAACCAGTGGTTCCTGCAGGAACTTCCGGCCCTGCCCGCCCAATAAGCGCGCGGAGCCGGAAGCAGCAGGGCACCTGAAGCAGCGTAGTCAGCGCCCGGCGGTACGGGTTTCTCTAACCAGGCTGTAACTGCCCGGGTCCAGCCGGGTCTCGGCGCCGCCGGCAAGCAGCACCGTCACATCCGGATGCAGCTGCAGGACCGACGCCGGAATGTCCGGGGTCACCGGACCGGTCAGTGCTGCGGCGATCGCCTCTGCCTTCGCCGGGCCAGAAGCCAGCAGGACGAGGGACCGCGCTTCACGGATGGTTCCCAGCCCCTGCGTCAGTGCGTGCGTGGGAACGTCCTCCGGCGAGGCAAAGAAGCGGGCGTTCGCTTCGCGGGTGCTGGGAGTCAGCTCCACCACGCGAGTGCGGGAATCCAGAGCGGACCCGGGTTCGTTGAAGGCCAGGTGCCCGTTGTTGCCAATACCGAGGATTTGGACGTCGATGCCCCCGGCGGCCCGAATGGCGGCTTCGTAGGCAGCGGCGGCGCGTTCCGGAGCAGGCGCGGCGCCGTCGGGCACCTTCACATCAGCCGGATCCAGGCCCAGCGGTTCAATGACCTCCCGCCGGACCACGGCGTGGTAGCTCTGCGGATGGTCCGCCGGCAGGCCGAGGTATTCATCGAGCGCGAAGCAGCGAAGGCGCGGCAGCTCCCCGGCCCGCCCGGCGAGCTGCGCGTACAGCGGCAGCGGGGAGGAACCGGTGGCGATGCCCAGCACGGGGTCGGGGCGGACAGCCAGGCGGTCAAGCACGGCATCCGCTGCGGCAACGCCCTGATCCTGAACAGAGGAAGCAACCAGAATCTGCACGCTCATGCTCCGGCTCCTTCCCGGGAGAGAGCCCGCGCCAGCTCCGGATCTGCCGGTGCCCAGTCCGCCAGTCCGAGCAGGCGGGCGGCGTTGGCCCCGAAGATCTTCTGCACGTCAGCTGCAGGCATGCCCATCTCCCAGCAGGTCCGCAGCTGGTCCACCAGGTAGCGCCGGGCGTAACCGCGGGGGAACCAGGAGGAATCGGTGCCGAAGACTATCCGTTCCGGTCCGTGGGTTTCGTAGAACCGGCGGAACAGGTCCTCAAGGGTCAGTTTTTGGGCCATGAACCGCACCCACTGGTTCGAGCCGGAGGTATCTACCAGCACGTTGGGGCAGGCCCACATCAGGAACAGCACCTGCTGCACGTGCTGGATTCCGAAGTGCGGAATCACGAACGTCACGTCCGGATGCCGTTTGGCCACGGCCTCCAGCCAGGCCGGTTCAATCATCGCGTTGTGCGCAATCCCGCCGGCGGAGCCGCAGTGCCCAAAGTGGATCAGCACCGGCACCTGGTACTCCGCGGCGACCCGCCAGAGCGGATCCGCAGCGGGGTCATCGATCCGGGAAGACATCAGCGGGGCGAAGAGCTTCAGGCCGCGCAGTCCGTCGTCGCGGACCGCGCGCCGGAATTCCTCCACCGCACCCGGCGCGAAGGGATCGGCCATGGCCACCAGGCCGAGGAACCGCCCGGCTCCGTGCTCCACCAGCGCAGCCATTTCCTTGTTCCCGCCGGCGGTGACGAACGTGGCGTGTTCAATATGGTGCTGGTCCAGCTCGGCCGTCCAGCGGTCTGCTTCCGCTTCCCACCCGGCGTCCTTCGCGGTGCTCTCCGGGTCAGCGAAGTCCCAGCTGCGCCGCCACTGCGCTGACATTCCGGCCACCTTGGCGGCCCGTTCCGCGGCGGCGGCGCTGGACTCCTCACAGGCAAATTGGCCGCCGGAGAGCTGACGGGTCAGCGGATCGAAGGGCATCCTGAAATGCAGATGGAAATCGACGATTGACAGGCCCTGCACTACAGGGCGGTTCCCAATGCGGGAGACGTGCACGGGGTCCTCCTACAGGGACAGCGGCTGGGTTTCGGGCAGGACGACGGCGCTGCGCCGCTCGGGAGCGGTGGCCACCAGCTCGGTGGCGTAGCTGACCGCGGCGGCCAGGGCCTGCGCGGGGGTGTCCCGGCGGGCGAGGCAGGCCAGGAACGCGGCGTTGAAGCCGTCCCCGGCGCCGGTGCTGTCCACCGGCATTACCGGCCGGGCAGCCGAGTGCAGCCAGGTTCCGTCAGGCAGCGCCAGCCCGGCGCCGTCGGCTCCGAGTTTCACGGCCACCAGCGTGGACGTCTGCCCCGCCAGCAGCAGGGCGGCGGCCTGCGGATCCGGGTTCCCGGTCAGGCCGGTGAGCTCATCGTTGTTCGGCAGGAACAGGTCAACGGAATCAAGCACGCCGCGGACCTCCGCCCGGACCTCTTCGGTCCAGCCTTCGGCAGGCCAGCCCGTGTCCAGCACGGTGAGGGCCCCGTTTGAACGGGCCGCGGCGAAGAGTCCAGCGGCGGCGTTCCCGCGCAGTTTGGGCAGCAGGAAGTAGCCGGCCAGCACCACCGTGCCGGCGCCGAGGGCGGAGGCAGGAACATCCCGCGGCGTCAGCTCCGCCATGGCTCCCAGTGAGGATATGAAGGCACGGTCCCGGCCGGGTGCCTCAACGGCCACGGTGATGCCGCTGGGCAGCGCAGTGTCCCGCACCAGTATCGCCGACAGCCCGGGCAGGGCCAGTTCCTGCTCTACCAGCCGGGTGGACGCGTCGTCTCCGACCCTGCTGACCAGGACGGTGTCCTGTCCCAGCCCGGCGCAGCGGACAGCGAGGTTCCCGGCAGACCCGCCCAGCCGGATGTCGATGCCCGGCACGATCGCTTCGGTTCCGGGTTTCGGGAGTTCTGCTGTCCCGGACACCATGATGTCCAGGTTGGTGTTCCCTACAACGGTGATGCCGGCCTGCGCACCGCTCATGCCGCGGCCGCCAGCGCCCGGGCGCGTTCCAGCAGGCCAGCGCGGGCTGCGTCGATGCCGGCGCGCAGTTCGGCGGTACGGACGGCCAGGGTGCGGGCAGCTTCCGCCGCCAGGTCGGCGGTTGCGGTGACGGCCTTGATACCGGGGCTGCCGGCCTGCGGCCGGTCCAGGATGCGTCCCGGATCGGTTCCGGCGGCGAGCACCAGATCGGCCAGGTCCGCGCTGATGTTCCCGGCGGCCAGGGCCCCGGTCACCTGCTCCCGCGACCACGCCGTGGGGTCAGCGGACTTGAACAGCCGCCCGACGACGTCATGCGCTCCGCGCCAGGGCACCCCGGCGACTGCCAGCGCCTCCGCAACGGACGTGGTGGTGGCACCCGAGCGGACGATCTCCGCCTTGTCCGGAAGCCGCAGCACGGTGAATTCGCCCAGCAGGCCGTCCAGCATCCGCACGAACCGGATCACCCGGTCCGAGGCGCGCCACAGGTGCTTCTGCACATCCGTGGTGGCGTTGTTGGAGTCCTCGTACCAGCCGGAGTTGATGTTCGCGTAGGTGGCGGACATGTCCGCGGCGGCGGCACCGGCCATGGAGACCATGTGCTCCAGGACCACGGGGTTCTTCTTCTGCGGCATGATCGAGGAGCCCTGGGTGTAGGCATTCGGGGTGGCCACCCAGCCGAAAGTCATCCATTCCAGCAGCACGCGGGAGAACCGGGCCCCGGTGGCGCAGATCCGGGCCTGGGCAGCGGCCAGGCGCATGAAGTGCTCCGCCCCGGCCACCGCCTCGTAGCTGGACGTGAACGTTGAATCGAAGCCCAGCAGGCCGGCGACGGTCTGCGGGTTGATCGGCACATCGGATCCGGTGAACGCGGCGGAACCCAGCGGGGAAACGTTCATTTCCGCGTAGATGTCCAGCAGCTCCCGCCCCTGGCTCAGCAGGGCTTCGGCCAGGCCTCCCAGAACATGGCCGATGGTGGTGGGCTGGGCCGGGCGGCGGTGGGTGAAGCCGATGATCAGTGCGTCCGCATGCCGGCGGGCCAGTTCAGCGGCGTCGGCGGCAGCCTGGAACACCAGGTCCGCCTGGTCCAGGATCTGGCGCCGGAGCACCATCCGGAAGGCACCCGCGTCGAGGTCGTTGCGGCTGCGGGCCAGCTGGACGTCCAGCTCCGAGGTGGAGATGCCGCAGGCAGCGGCCAGCTGCTGTTCCATGAAGTAGTACGGGTCCTCCACGGAGCCGTCGAAGACGTATTCCTGCCGGCCGTCGGTAATCCGTTCCCAGAGTTCCAGCAGGCCCTTCTCCAGCCGGGCCGAGCGTTCGCGCGGCAGGATGCCTTCGTCGTCGAGCATCCAGACATGCGCCAGGGAGGCTTCCACCATGGGCGGATAGATGTTGGCTGCCGCTTCCTCGAAGGCATCGCGGAGGTGGTTGTCCCAGTAAACGGAGAGGTCCGGGCGGTCGGTCAGGAGGGGACGGGAGGGGATAGTCATGCTTATTTCACCGGCTTCAGGTCGGGGGCGGCGGAAGAGGGAATCGGCAGCGGGGTGGCGGTGGGCGGCATGGGTCCAACCAGCGGAGTCTCCACGGTGGGGCGGCGGCGGCGCTTGAGCATCTTGGCGATGCCGCCGCTGCCCGGGTTTTCAAGCCGCTGCGAGATGATCAGGACAATCAGGATCAGGCCCATCTGCAGGGTGCCGTACGCTGCGGCGGTGCCGAACTCGTTGGAGTAGATCCGGTTGTAGATCTCCACGGACAGCGGTGCGAAGCGCGCCGGATAGATCACCACGGAAGCCACGTACTCCCCGAAGCCCTGGATGAACGCCATCAGTGCGCCGGCCAGGATGCCGCGGTACATCAGCGGAACCGTCACGGTCCGCAGCACCCGCCAGTGGCCGGCACCAAGGTTGCGGGCCGCTTCCTCCACGGAGGGGTCAATCTGGGCCAGCGCCGCGTTGGCGGACCGGAAGACCAGCGGAAGGAACCGCACAAAGTAGGCGACCGGGAGGATCCACAGCGAACCGATCAGCACCTGTCCCAGGTTGAAGGGCGAGGGACTGGCGAATGCGGTCACCAGGTTGACGCCGACGACGGTGCCGGGCAGTGCCCAGGGAATCATGACCATCACGTCCAGCAGTCCCTTGCCCGGACCCTTCCACCGCGTGACGACCCAGGAGGCAATGACGCCGACGACGGTGCACGCGATCATGGCGATGAACGCCATCTGGCTGCTCACCAGGATGGGGCGCAGGGTCGCCGGATCGGTGAAGATCCGGGAGAAGTTCCCCAGCGTGTACTGGCTGGGCAGGATCTGCACGGTCCAGGAACCGTCCACGGTGAAGGCCAGCAGCACAATGACGGCGGCCGGTGCCATCAGGATTAGCACCAGGACGGCGGAACCGAGTCCCGCACCAAGGCGGGGAAGGGCTCCGTGGATGACCTTCACTGCCTGCGGCGTCCCCTTGGAAGCACTGCGGTGCACCCGCCGGTTCTGGTACCAGCGCATTGCCAGCAGGAACAGGATGGAGACGACGGACAGCACCGTGGACTGGGCAGCGGCGAGTTCGTAGGCACCGGAGGTCCGCGAGGCCACGATCTGCATGGTCAGCGTCTGCACGTTGTAGAACTGCGGTGCGGTGAAGGACGCCATGGAGACCATGAAGGTCAGCAGGGCGCCGGAAACCAGGGCCGGAGTCAGCATGGGCAGCAGCACCGTGCGCCACATGGTGTAGCGGCTGGCACCCAGGTTCAGCGCGGCTTCTTCCATGGAGGCGTCGGAACCGGCCAGGCCGGAGGAGACGGCCAGATAGAAGTAGGGGTACATGGTCATGGTGTGGACCAGCAGTACGCCCAGGACGCCGTTGGCGGAAACCGCTCCGGGGTCTGCCCCGAAGTACTGCGCCAGGAAGCGCGGCAGGATCCCGCTTTCCGCGTAGAGGAAGTAGAAGGAGACGGCACCGATCAGCGGCGGCAGTGCCATGGGCAGCATCGCGAACAGCCGCAGCACGTTGCGTCCGGGGAAGTCGAAGCGGGTCAGCAGCACGGCCAGCGCCGTGCCGATCACGCCGGTGGTGATCACGGAGACCACGGAGATGCCTACGGAGAGGCCCAGTGCCCGGCCGGAGTTCCCGCCGAAGAAGCCGCTGTAGTTGCCGATTCCACCGTCGACGCTGGTGCGGGCGGTCGCGAACATGGGAATGACGATGTACAGCAGGAGGATGAGGGCCAGCGGAACGGCCAGCCAGTAGATGAACCGGTCTGAGGACGTGGTTCCGCTGCGGTTGCGCAGCTTCGCAGCGAGGCCGGTCACGGGGCCACCAGCCAGACCCGGTCCGGATGCGGGAACAGGGTGACCCTGTCCCCGGGCTGTGCCCGGTCCTCGGAATCGGGAACGGAGACCACCAGGTCCTGGCCGTTCCATTCAACTTCGTAAACGTTGACGGCACCGGTGAACTCGGCTGTCTTGACCGTGCCGCGCAGGGTGCCCGGGCGGCTCTCGCCGCCGGCATCGGTGTGCATGGTGAATGATTCGGGGCGCAGGCTGACGGCGGCGATGTCCCCGGCGCCGGCGCTTCCGGAGACAGTGCCGGCTACCCGCGGGGCGCGCAGCACCGAACCGTCGGCCAGCTTGAGGTGCACGGAGTCGGTGCCGGTTTCCAGCACGGTGCATTCAAGCACGTTGGAACGGCCGATGAACCGGGCCACGAAGGATGTTGCCGGACGGTGGTAAACCTCGCGCGGGGGAGCAACCTGGTGCAGCCGGCCGGACTCGAGGATGGCGACGCGGTCGCTCATGGCCATGGCTTCCGCCTGGTCGTGGGTGACATAGATGCTGGTGATGCCGGCAGCCTTCTGGGTCCCGCGGATTTCTGCCCGTGTTTCCTCGCGGAGCTTCGCGTCCAGGTTGGAGAGCGGCTCGTCAAGCAGCAGGACCGAGGGCTGGATGACCAGGGCCCTGGCCAGCGCCACGCGCTGCTGCTGTCCGCCGGAGAGCATGTCGATGCGGCGCTCTGCGTAGCCGTCTAGGCCAACCTGCTGCAGGGCGCGGTCCACGCGCTTGTTTTTCTCTGCCCGCGCGGTGCGCCGCACGCTGAGGCCGTAGCCCACGTTGGCGCGCACCGTCATATGCGGGAACAGGGCGTAGTTCTGGAACACCATGCCGGTGTCGCGGCGGTTGGGCGCGGTGTTCGTGACATCGCGGTCGTTAAACAGGATCCGCCCGCGGGAGGGCTGGATGAAGCCGGCAACCATGCGCAGGGTGGTGGATTTGCCGCACCCCGACGGGCCCAGGAGGGTGAAGAACTCGCCGTCTTCGATGGTGAGGTTAAGGTCTGCCACTGAAGGCGCGGCACCCGGGTACCGTTTTTCGATCGATTCGAGGAGGACTCGTGTCATGGCTGCTCTCCGCAGGGGGTAGGGGGTTGGAAGGTGGGGGAGGCAGCCGGCGCCGGGGCGCCGGCTGCCTGTCCGGGCTGGGTTAGCCCTTGCCCTTGATGTTTTCGGCCCAGTAGCCGATCCACTCGGATTCGTTCTGGCCAATGCGGTCCCAGTCGACGTCCATTTCAACCAGGTCCAGTTCGGCCAGCCAGGCCGGGGTCTCGGTCATTTCGATCGAGGGGATCTGGTAGTAGGTCTCGGAGAGGTCCTTCTGGGTCTCCTCGCTGAAGAGGAACTCGAGGAACGCGTCAGCGGCGTCGCTGGACGGGCCGTTCTTGATCTTGGCCACGCCGTCCACGAGCATCGGAGCGCCGGACTCGGGAATCACCGGAGTGTAGGGGGCATTCTGGCTCTCGATCTGCAGCATGACGTCCTGCAGGTTCCAGGCGCTGGCTGCGGCTTCCTGCCGGGTTACCCGCAGGTAGAGATCGGTGGGGTTGGCAGCGTAGACCTTGGTGTTCGCGTCGAGCTTGCGCAGCCAGTCGTAGCCTGCCTCGGGCGAGCCCGCGGCGTCGTACTGGCGGTCGATCATGGCGGAGTAGATGCTGCGCATGGTGCCGGAGGCCTCGACGTCGCGGATGGCCAGCTTGTCCGCCATTTCCGGAGCAACCAGGTCATCCCAGTCCTTGGGGGCTTCTTCTTCGCCGAGCATGTCGTGGTTGTAGAAGATCACCTCGGCGAGCTGCATTTCGCCAACCCAGAGGCCGGCGGGGTCACGCAGGTCTTCGGGAACGGCGTCGATCACTGCTTCCGGAGCGGCGGCGAGGATGTCATCCCCGGCTGCCTGCTTCATCTGCTGGCCGGTGCCGCCCCACCAGATGTCGCCCTGCGGGTTGGCCTTCTCCGCACGGATGCGCTCCAGTGCTTCCTGGGCACCGAGGGTAAGGATCTCCACCTTGCCGGCGTAATCCGGGTTGGCTGCCTCGAAATCGGCCACGACCGCTTCGGCCAGGCCCTTGTCCCGGGCGGTGTAGATGGTGAGGGTGCCGCCGTCGGAACCTTCGGAACCGGAGGACGAATCGTCCAGGCCGCAGGACGAGAGAGCGAGCATCAGCGCGAGGCCGCCGGCAACGGCGCCGAGCGGCTTGCGGACAGTGCGGATCATGTACTTCTCCTTGGGTGTGGGTGGTGCGGGTGGTTGGTAATGCCGGCGGGGTTAGCTGCCGGGTGTGAGGAGGGCTGAGGGGTCTTCCAGGACGCGGGCCACGGCACCGTGCAGGATGCCGGCATCGCCCAGGGACGCGAAAGTGACATCCGGGGCCGACGGCGCTGCGGCGCGGATCCGGCCGGCCAGTGCGGCGCGGGCCGGGTTGTCCAGGTCCACGGCGTCGCCGGAGAAAACAACGAGCGCAGGGTTCAGGACACAGGCGCAGACGACGGCGGCCCACGCCCAGGCGTCCAGTACCTCGTCGCGCAGGGCACGGGTGCGTTCGTCGCTGCAGATCCGTGCGATCACCGGCCCGCCGGCGTCGAGCCCTGCAGAGGAGGCAGCCGCTGCAATCGCGGGGGTGCTCCAGGCAGCTTCGAAGGGGCCGCGGTTTCCGTGGGGGAGCGGGCGGGGCGCCACGGGCAGGAAGCCAACCTCACCGGCGGAACGCGTCGCCCCGTGGAGGAGCCTGCCGCCGCTCAGGATTGTGGCGCCAATGCCCTCGGCCACGTGGATCAGCACCAGGTCATCGACGCCGGCGGCGGCACCGGCACTGCGCTCGCCGAGGGCTACCAGGTTGACGTCATTCTCGAGCGTGACCTGCAGTCCGGTCCGGCGCTGCAGTTCACCGGCGAGTTCGGAGCCGTTGGCTGCGGCGAAATCCGGTGCGAGGCTGACCGTACCGTCCGTGCCTACGACGCCCGGGAGCGCCAGGACGAGGCGGGCAGGCCTGCGGGGCGCGGCGGCAGCCAGTTCCGCTACTGCCCGGGCGGTGGAGGACACGGGGTCCCCGGCGTCGAACACCGACTCCCGGGTTTCAAGGACTGCGGCGTCCAGGTCCACCAGGCTGGCGCGGACGGCTCCGCGGGACACCTCGGCCACCACCAGGACCACGGCGGAGCGGTCGATCTCCATCAGCGTGCGCCGGCGCCCGCCGGTGGATTCGCGCTGGCCGACTTCCTGGAGGTATCCCAGTTCCTGCAGCTCATGCACTATTCCGGTGACGGTGGAGGGGCTGTATCCGGTGGCCGCAGCGAGGTCGGTGCGGGAGATGGGGCCGTGGGACAGCAGGGCCCCCATTACGGACTCCACCCGGATCCGCCGGAGTTCCCGGCGGCCGGTTGGTGCATGTGAGGTGGACGACATTCTTACTTTATACGGTGAAGAAAGTAAGATTGCAAGGAATTTTTCCTGCGTGACGACGGCGGTGCGCCGAGGGGGGATGTCCCGCTCAGTGTTCGAAGCAGGGGACCCCGCGCCGGTTAGCGAACCGGCGCGGGACGATGGAAACGGCGCCGGCCCCGGCGGAATCGCCGACGGCCAGCGCGCACATTAGCGCGTGGCTTCGGCCAGGTACTCCAGGATGTGGCGGTAGCTCTGCCCCGTGGCCTTGCTCATGCCGATTTCGCAGGTGCGGTTCACCGAGGCGTACCCGTCGAAGGTCCGGGCATTGATTTCCCCGGCCTGCTTCCGGGTTGCGGACGCAGTGAGCTCGGGATGCAGCAGGCCGCGGTCCCCGGCGAAGGCGCAGCAGCCCCAGCTCGGCGGCACGAAGACCTCGGAGCTGACGGCAGCGGCAATCTCGCTGAGCGCGTCATTGGCCCCCAGCTGGGTGGAGGAGCAGGTGGGGTGCAGCGCCAGCGAGCCCAGCTTTCGGGTCACTTCCAGCCGGGGAAGGATGCTCTCCCGGACAAAGTCAACGGAGTCCACGAACCTCAGGCCCGGGTAGACCGGGCTCTCCCCGGCCAGGCGCTTCATGGTGTCCAGTCCTTCAGTGCAGGATGCGGCGTCGCACACCACCGGGAGCTGTCCGCCGTTGGTGGCCACCCACAGGTTGGCCAGGACCTTCTCCGTCATCACCGAGTAGCCGGAGGAGAAGCCCTTGGACTTCCACGGAGTGCCGCAGCAGAGGTTTTCAATGCCCTTGGGGATGCGCAGCCCAACCCCGGCGCGCCCGCAGACTTCCATGAACGCCGGGGCGGATCCTTCTCCGCCTGCGGCCGGCCCGAACATGGTGCCGATGCAGGCAGGGAAGAACACAGCCACCGGATCCGCGTCCTCATGCGGGGTGCGCCGGGTGCCTCCGGCGGGAAGCACGGTCTCGTAGGACTGCACGTTGTCGGCACCGAGGACCGCACGCCCGACGGCGGTGGCGAGCCTGGGCAGGGAAGGGGGGACGGCCTTGGCCAGGGTCAGGGCCTTGCCGCCCGCGGAGGTCATGGTCCCCCAGCGTCCGGCGGCAGCTTTCCAGCCGGCGTCTGCTGCCTTGCTGGTGTTCTCCGCGCGGAGCCGGCGAACAAGGTCGCCGGTGTTGATCAGCACGGGGCAGGCCGTGCCGCACATTCCGTCCACGGCGCAGGTCTGCACGCCGTCGTAGTCGTAGTCCGCCCGCAGGGTGGCGGCGAGCTCCGAATCGCCGCGGGCTTCGGCGTCGGCAATTTCGCGGCGGAGCACAATGCGCTGGCGGGGCGTGGTGGTCAGGTCCTTGCTGGGGCATACCGGTTCGCAGTAGCCGCACTCGACGCAGCGGTCCACTTCCGTCTCGACCGTGGGCGCAACCTTGAGGTTCTGCACGTAGGACCGCGGATCCTCATTGATCAGCACGCCCGGGTTGAGCAGGTTCGCGGGGTCGATCAGGCGCTTGACCTCCACCATGATTTCGTACAGCTCATCGCCGTACTGGCGCCGGACGTAGGGGGCCATGATCCGGCCGGTGCCGTGCTCGGCCTTCAGCGAGCCGCCTTCGCCGAGGACCAGGTCCACCATCTCCTCGGTGAAGGCCTCGTAGCGGGCCAGCTCGGCCGGATCGCTGAAGTTCTCATTGAGCATGAAGTGGATGTTGCCGTCCTTGGCATGCCCGAAGATCACGGAGTCTTTGTAGTGGTGGGCCGCGAACAGGGTGGCCAGCTCGGCGCAGGTCCGTGCCAGCGACGGCACCGGAACCACAATGTCCTCCAGCAGGGCATTGGTGCCGGAGGGGCGGGCACCGGCCACCGTGGTGTAGAGGCCCTTGCGCATGTGCCACATGCCGGCGCGGTCCCGGGCATCGGTGGTCATGGCGAACGGTGCTGCCAGGCTCAGTGACTCGAAGAGCGGCAGGGATGCATTCCGCTTGGCCTCCAGCTCCTCGGCAGTGGCCGCCTGGTGCTCCACGAGGAGGGCGGCGTGGGACTTGAGTTCCAGGTCCCGCAGTTCAAGCGGTGCATCCGCTGCCAGCTGGGCCACGCGCAGGGAGGTGGCGTCCATGAGCTCAACGGTTGCCAGGCCCGTGGCGGTGAGGCTGGGCAGGGCGGTGGCAGCGGCGTCGAGCGTGTCAAAGAACATCAGGCCGGTGGCGACCTTGGGCAGGGCAGGTACCGTGCGGAAGGTCGCCTGCGCCACGAAGCCCAGGGTGCCCTCGCTGCCGATCATCAGGTGCGCCAGGATGTCTGCCGGGCTCTCGAAGTCAAGGAATGAATTCAGCCCGTAGCCCATGGTGTTTTTCATCGAGAACAGGCGGGTGATGGTGGCAACGGAGTCCGTGTTCGCCACGATCCGGCCGCGCAGGCGGAGCAGTCCTTCGAAGAGTTCGGGTTCCAGGGCGCGCAGCCTCTCCTCGGCGTCCGGCGCTCCGGTGTCCAGGACCGTGCCGCTGGCCAGCACCAGGACCATCGATTCGAGGGTCCGGTAGGTGTTGAACTCGGTGCCGCAGGCCATGCCGGAAGAGTTGTTGGCCACGACGCCGCCAATCGTGCAGGCGATTTCGCTGGCGGGATCGGGGCCAAGCTTCCGGCCGAATGCTGCCAGCCTGGAGTTGACCGAGCGTACGGTGGCGCCGGGAGCCACGCGGACGCGGGCGCCGCCGTCGAGCACTCCGATGTCCCGGAAGTGGTGGCGGGTATCGATCAGGAGGCTGTCGCTCACGGCCTGGCCGGAGAGTGAGGTGCCGCCGGAGCGGAACGTTGCCGGGATGCCCAGTTCGCGGCTGCGGCGCATCAGCTGTGCCACTTCATCCGTGGTGGAGGGCGTGGCGACCGCCTGCGGGATCAGGAGGTAATGGGATGCATCGTGTGCCATTTTCCGGCGGTCGATTTCCCGGGTGCTGATTCCTCCGCTCCCCAGTTCGGAGATGGCGGTGGCGGTTTCCTGTGCTGTAACTGACATACGATCCTGATCCATGACATAGACGGGGATTGGTCTCCCGATTCAACTCTATGCCCGGGACACGGTGGAATGGTCAGGCCAAACCCGGCGAGGCGGCCTGGAGGTACTGCAGGACGGCCAGGACGCGTCTATGGTCCCCTGCCGCCGGTGCCAGGTTCAGCTTGCTGAAAATGGAAGTGATGTGCTTCTCCACCGCGCCGGCGGAGAGGAACAGTTCAGCACAAATGCCGGCATTTGTCCGTCCCTGCGCCATGAGGTCCAGGACATCCGTCTCCCGCGGGGTGAGCGATCCAAGGCCAGCGGCCTTCCCTGCACCCATCAGCTGCCGCACCACTTCGGGGTCCAGCACGGTTTCCCCGGCCCGGATCCGTTCGAGTGTGTCCAGGAAGGTGCGCACATCCGCCACCCGGTCCTTGAGCAGGTAGCCTGTGCCACTGGGCTCGCCGGCAAAGAGCCGGGTGGCGTAGCGGGTCTCCACGTACTGGGACAGCAGCAGGACTCCGATCTCCGGCCGGGTTTCCCTTAAGGTTAGCGCAGCCCGGATGCCTTCGCTGGTGTGGGTGGGCGGCATCCGGTTGTCCAGGATGACGACGTCGGGCCGTGCGGTTTCAAGTGCAGCGAACAGCTGTTCGGCGTCCCCGGCTGCGGCCACCACCTCGTGGCCGCGGCCGGCCAGCAGTTCCACCAGTCCGGCGCGCAGCAGCGCCGAATCCTCGGCAATCGCAATCCTCATACCTGTAGCCTGCCGCATGGAACTGCCGTACGCCTGCATCCCGGTGCCGCTACCCAAGCGGAAGGCTGACCGTCACCGCTGTGGGACCGCCTGCCGGAGAAGAGATGTGCAGTGTGCCGTCCACGGTGCGGACCCGTTCGGCCAGACCGGCAAGTCCGGTGCCGGCTGCCGGATCGGCGCCGCCGGTCCCGTTGTCAGTGACGGTGAGGAAGAGCCGGTTGTCCTGGCCGGAAACTGAAATCCAGGCACCGGTGCCGCGGGAGTGCTTGACGGCGTTGTTCAGCACTTCAGCCGCGCTGTAATAGGCGATGGCCTCCACTGCGGGAGCGGGCCGGACGCCAAGCTGGTAGTCCAGCTCCACCGGCAGCGGTGCCGTTGCAGCGAGTGACTCCAGGGCGGCGTCGAGTCCGTCGTTCAGAACTGCAGGGCGGATGCCGCGGGCAATTCCGCGCAGGTCCGCCAAAGCGTCCTTTGCCGTTCCGTGGGCGCTGTCCAGCAGGCGCTGCAGGTCTTCGTTCGTGTCCCCGGCGGAGAGCCGGTCCCGGGCGTCGCCGAGTTTCATGGCGATGGCAACCAGCTGCGCCTGCGTGCCGTCGTGCAGGTCGCGTTCAATCCGGGCGAGCCGTGCGTCCGCGGTGTTGACGGAGCTGCTGCGGCTGGCTTCCAGATCCCGGACCCGCTCCTGCGCGGCGGTAGGACCCAGCAGCGACGCCGCGAGGAGGCCCTGGAGCTTGGCGGCTCCGTTGTTGACAGCTGGCCAGAGTACAAAGGTCAGCAGCACTCCGGCGCCCGCATAGGCCGCCTGCCACCAGAAACCGTCTACGAACACGTCCGGGGCGATCATGCTGCCGCGGTGCCAGCTGCCGTCGGAGGCCTGCATCGGCGGGAGCCACTGGGACCAGTACCAGTGCGTCATGCACCCCAGGCCGGTGACCAGGAAGGTGATGCTGAGGACGGCCGCGGTTATGGACGTCACGAAACTGACGCCCATGTGGGCGATGGCACGCCAGCCGGCAGTGTCAGCGAGTCCGGAGCGCAGGAAGCCGAAGAATCCGGGCCGGGAGGCAAAGGGGACCGGTGCCGGGACGTGCCGGTCCAGGAGGGACCGGGTAAGGCCGCGGTTGACGGTGCCCCAGTATCTGGCGGCGACCACCATGGCGGCGACAACGATCAGGCCCACGACGGTCACCAGCAGGGAAGCTCCGAGGGACACCGTGGTTACCGCATAGGTGAAGGCCAGAGGTGCCAGGAGCAGGCTCACGCAGTGGTAGCAGAAGGCACGCCAGGTGGTGCTGCGGAAGAACGCGGGCCGGCGGAGCTGCCTGTCCTGTCCGGGAGCGGGCGCTGGAGCGGGTGCGAACACGGGTTCCGGCACGGCACCGGGGTCGGAGTAGATGTTGGTCATGGATCCAGCTTCCTATGTGTCCGTGTGCTTGGACCATGGGGTTTTCCCCCGGGTATTTCGGGGGAGGCGGGATTTTGCCGGTGGTGCGGCGGCAAGCCCGGGTGCAGTCGCCGTGCCGTGGCGCAGTCTCGGTCGGTGTGGCGGCGCTATCCGGGTGCAGCTCGGTGGTGCGTTGGAGAGTGCGCTGCGGATGCCCTGCCAGGCATGACCGCCCCGAGCGAGCCGGCTGACTTCCTTTTCACTTCACTTGGGGATGTCCCGAACCGGAGGGAAACGTGCCGCACGGGACAGCACCCGGCAGCCAGGTCCGCCCCTACCCCTCCGCTGCCGGAATCTGGGCGTAGAACCAGGTGATGTGCTCGCGCAGGCGGTCGGCAGCCAGTGCACCGTCGCGGGCAGCAACGGCGTCGTAGATCCCGTGGTGCTGCTCCCGCAGCGAGGCGAGGACGCGCGGCCAGTCATCGAAGTTGTCCATGGCTTCCTTGACGTACCCGCGGATCGCACCGCTGAGGGAGTCCATCATGGTTTCGATGACGGAGTTTCCGGCCAGGGAACTGAGCTCCACGTGGAAGCGGGCGTCCAGGGTGTGAAAGGTGTCCCGGTCCAGGTCCGGGCGGTCCATGGCCTCGAGCAGGTCGCGGGCGCGGTCCAGGGCCGCCTGTTTTTCCGGGCTGTCCGGGGCGCCGGCGGCAGCCTGCGCGGCCCAGGTTTCCAGCAGCACGCGGGTCTCCACGATGTCTTCCACAGACAGCCTGCTGCTGGCCATATGCAGGCGCAGCGCGGAGGAGAGGCCGGCGGAAGGCTCGGAAACGATGATCGCCCCGGACTTGGGGCCGGAACCGGCGGAGGAGCGCAGCACCCCCATGGCGTCCAGGATCCGGATGCCTTCCCGGACAGATGCCCGTGAGATGCCGTAGGTTTCGGCCAGTGTCCGCTCGCCCGGGAGCTGGTCACCGAGTTTGATGGCACCGGAGCGCAGGTCGGCTTCGATGTTCTCCAGCAGCAGGTCATAGCTGCGGCGGGGCGGAAGGGAGGCGGGAGAAGTCACTGCAATATCCTTGCACGGGCGCGGCGGGCAGGCTGGTCCTGCTGGTCGTAAGGGTACAAAAAGGGCGGCCGGAAGAACCGGTTAAGGGTTCGCCCGGCCGCCGTTCGTCCAGTTACGGAAGCATCCAGCCGAGGACCGGCGTGGACTGCAGGTACACAACGGTGCAGAGAACCAGCAGCAGGGCGACGCTCCAGCCCACCACCTTGCGCAACAGCACCGATTCCTGGCCGTCCAGCTTGACCGCCGTCACGGCAATGGCCAGGTTCTGCGGACTGATCAGCTTGCCTACGACGCCGCCGGTAGTGTTCGCCGCCACCAGCAGGTTCGGATCAATCCCGGCTTCCAGGCCGGCGGTCTGCTGCAGGCGGGCGAACAGTGCGTTCGCGGAGGTATCGGAACCGGTGACGGCCGTACCCACCCAGCCCAGCACGGGGGAGAGGAACGCGAAGAACGCACCGGTACCGGCCAGCCAGGTGCCGATCGAAACGGTCTGCCCGGAGAAGTTCATGACGTAGGCCAGGGACAGCACGGAGAGGATGGTCAGGCCCGCCCAGCGCATGTTCCACACGGTCCGGCCGATCTCTGCCACACCGGCGCCCACGGACATGGTGTAGCGTCCGCCGTCGTCGAACCTGGAGTACACCAAGGAGACGATCAGGCCGGTGATCAGCAGCAGCGTGCCGGGGGTGGACAGCCAGTTGAACGTGTAGATGGTGGAGGAGACCGGTTCCCCGGCCGCATCGACCAGGCGTTCGTGCAGGATGGGCCACGGAACCTTGACGTCAGTCGACGCCAGGAACGCGGGGATGTCCACGCCGATCTTCCAGAGCTTGGCGACGCCGAAGATGATGATCACCAGGAAGTACGGGAACAGGGCCAGCCAGGTGCGGGACGCGGTCAGCGAGTTCCCGTCGCGGACGGCTACGGAACCGCCGGCGGAACCGGACGTGCCGGCACCGGATACGGCCATTTCCGAGAGGCCCATGCGCACCCGTGCGCCCTCCACGCCGCGCGGCTGCCAGAAGCGCAGGAACACGACGGCGGCACCCAGGCCTGCCAGTGCGGCAACAATGTCGGTGAGTTCGTAGGAGAAGTAGGTGGAGCACAGCACCTGCGCGGCGGAGAAGGCAACACCGGTAACGGCGGCGGCGGGCCAGGTCTCCCGGATACCCCGGAAACCGTCCAGGATGAAGACCAGGATCAGCGGAACCACGACGGCGAGCAGCGGCGCCTGGCGGCCGACGACGGCACCGATGTGGTCCGCATCGAGGCCGGTGAGGTTGGCGGCAGTAGTGATCGGGATGGCCATGGCGCCGAAGGCGACCGGTGCGGTGTTGGCCACCAGCACGGCGGCTGCGGCCTTCATCGGCTTCAGTCCCAGCGCTACCAGCATGGTGGCGGTGATCGCCACGGGGGCACCAAATCCGGCCAGGGCTTCCAGCAGGCCGCCGAAGCAGAACGCCACCAGGATGGCCTGGATGCGGACGTCTCCGCCGCCGATGACGTCGAAGACGCGGCGTAGGTCCTCGAACCGGCCGCTGACCACGGTGACCTGGTAGAGCCAGATGGCCATGATGACGATCCAGACCACGGGGAACGCGCCGAACACCGCGCCCTGGGACGCGGAAAGCAGTGCCAGTCCGGCGGGCATCTTGAAGGCCCAGATGGCGACGGCGATTGCCACCAGCAGGGACAGTCCGCCTGCCACATGGGCTTTCACCTTCACGAAGGCCAGCAGGACAAAGAATGTGAGCAGGGGAATAAGCGCCACGACGGCGGATGCGGCGACGCTGCCGAACACCGGGTCAGTGGTGGCGGTGAAGTGATCCACGGGGGACCTCCGGGGGAATGGTGAACTGGTTGGAAGTTGGTCAGACCACAATGGTCAGACCAAGGAACTCTAGCGCACTCCTGCGGCGCATGTGATCATGGCCACCTGCTCCGGATGCTTTGGTGTGTCGCAGGCAACGTGCCTACTATGGTCTGACCACACGAGCTTCGGGGCATCCCCGTTGAGAGGCACCCATGAGAATTGCACTATTTGCCACCTGCATCGTGGATGCGATGTATCCGCGGACGGCGCGCGCCACCGTAGAGATCCTGGAGCGGCTGGGACACGAAGTGGTGTTCCCCTCCGGCCAGGCCTGCTGCGGCCAGATGCACGTCAATTCCGGTTACCTGCCCGAGGCGGTGCCCGTAGTCCGCAACCACGTTGAGGCATTCACCGCCGCTGACTACGACGTCGCGGTTGCGCCGTCGGGTTCCTGCGTCGGCTCGGTGAAGCATCAGCACCCAATGGTTGCCCGCTCCGCCGGGGACAAGGACCTGGAAGCCCGGGCCGAGGCCGTAGGCGCCCGCACCTACGAACTCTCCGAACTGCTGACGGACGTCATGGGCATCACCAATGCCGCAGAGCAGCTTGGCTCCTGGTTCCCGCACAAGATCACCTACCACCCCAGCTGCCACGGCATGCGCCTGCTGCGGCTGGGCGACCGGCAGCTGAACCTGCTGCAAAGCGTGGGCGGCATCGAGGTTGCCGAACTGCCGCAGGCAGACCAGTGCTGCGGATTCGGCGGAACCTTCTCCCTGAAGAACGCCGACGTCTCCTCCGCGATGCTCGAGGACAAAGCAGCCAACATCAAAGCCACCGGCGCCTCGCTGTGCTCCGGCGGCGATGCCTCCTGCCTGCTGCACATCGGCGGCGGGCTGTCCCGCGAGGGCAGCGACGTCTCCACCCTGCACTTTGCAGAGATCCTGGCCAGCACCCGGGAAAACCCCGTTTCCATCACCGGCGACGTCCTGGTCAGCGGAAAGGCCGTCCGATGAGCACCTACCTTGGCATGCCGACCCTGCCGGTCTACGGCAAGGGCAACCTCAACGCCGTCGACTCCTTCCCCGCGGCTGCCCGCAGGGAACTGGGCAACACCCAGCTCCGCGCCAACCTCGAACACGCCACGCACACCATCCGCGACAAGCGGCTGCGCGTGGTCGGCGAACTCGCGGACTGGGAGGACCTGCGCAGTGCCGGCAGTGCCGTCAAGGAATCCGTCATGGCGCGGCTGCCGGAACTGCTGGAGGAGTTCGAGAAGAACTTCACCGCCCGCGGCGGCATCATCCACTGGGCCCGCGACGCTGGCGAGGCCAACGGAATTGTCGCTGACCTGATCCGTGCCGAGGGCGTGGACGAGGTGGTCAAGGTGAAGTCCATGGCCACGCAGGAAATCGGCCTGAATGAATACCTCGAAGAGCAGGGCATCGCCGCCTTCGAGACGGACCTCGCGGAACTGATCGTCCAGCTGGACCATGACAAGCCAAGCCACATCCTGGTGCCCGCGATCCACAAGAACCGCACCCAGGTGCGGGATATCTTCCTGCGCGAGATGCCCGGCGTGGATCCTGACCTCACCAACGAGCCGGCAAAACTGGCCGAAGCCGCCCGCTCCCACCTGAGGCGCAAGTTCCTGTCCTCAAAGGTCGCCATCTCCGGCGCCAACTTCGCCATTGCCGAGTCCGGCACCCTTGCCGTAGTCGAATCCGAGGGCAACGGCCGCATGTGCCTGACCCTGCCGGAAACCCTGATCACGGTGATGGGCGTGGAGAAGCTGCTGCCGGCCTGGAGCGACCTCGAAGTCTTCATGCAGCTGCTGCCGCGGTCCTCCACGGGGGAACGGATGAACCCGTACACCTCGCTGTGGACCGGCGTCACCGAAGGAGACGGGCCGCAGAACGTTCACTTGGTCCTGGTGGACAACGGCCGCAGCGCCGCGCTGGCGGATGAAATGGGCCGTTCCGCGCTGCATTGCATCCGCTGCAGCGCCTGCATGAACGTCTGCCCGGTCTACGAGCGCACCGGCGGCCACGCCTACGGCTCCACCTACCCGGGGCCAATCGGAGCCATCCTCTCCCCGATGATGACCGGCATCCAGAGCGAGGAAAACAGCTCGCTGCCCTACGCCTCGTCCCTTTGCGGCGCCTGCTACGACGCCTGCCCGGTGAAGATCAACATTCCGGAAATCCTCGTTCACCTGCGCTCCGTGGACGTGGAGAGCAAGCGCGCCAAGAAGGTTCCCACCCAGATGGACCTGATGATGAAGGGCGCCTCCTGGGCGTTCTCCCGCGGCCGGAACCTCGGCCTGCTGGAAAAGGGCCTGCCGCTGGGCAGGCTGGCGGCCGGACGGAAGCGCAAAATCACCAAGCTCCCCGGCATCGCCGCCGGCTGGACCCATAGCCGGGACATTCCGGCGCCGCCCGCCCAGTCTTTCCGGGACTGGTGGGCCAGGGAACATGAGGGCGGCCGGGCGGCCGCGGAACCGGCCCAGGGGGAGAAGAAGGCATGAGCGCACGCGAAGAAATCCTGGAACGCCTGCGCGGTGCCCTGAAGGACGCCCCGGCTGTCCCCGAGGTGCCCCGCACCTACCGCACCGCCGTCGACGCTCCGGAAGACGAACGCATCAGCGTGCTGGTGGACCGGCTGGAAGACTACAAGGCGGGCGTCACCGTGGTGGAGGAGTCCGGCGTCGGACCCCGCATTGCGGAACTGCTCGACGGTGCTGCCAGCTATGTGGTGCCGGCAGGGATCGAGGAAGCCTGGTTCGCTGACGCCGATGCGGCCCAGCCGGGCCGGCGCCGCAGCGACTCCCGCACCGAACCGCTGACCGTCACCGAACTGGACGGTACATCCGCTGTGGTGACCGTCAGCGCCGTCTCGGTGGCCGAGACCGGAACCATCATCCTGGACGGCAGCGAAGGCGTGGGCCGGCGTGCCATCTCCCTGATTCCGGACCACCACGTGTGCGTGGTGCGGGCCGCTGACATCACCATGATCCTGCCGGAAGCGCTGCGGCGCCTGGACGGCACCCGGCCGCTGACCTGGATCAGCGGTCCGAGTGCCACGAGCGACATCGAGCTTGAACGGGTCGAGGGCGTGCACGGTCCCCGCACCCTGGACGTGATTATCGTCCGCAGCTAGCCGGTTCGCGCTGAACCTGCACGGGTCTACCGAAGGAGGCCGGGCCCGCCGGGTCCGGCCTCCTTCTCGGTTCTGCGCGCTCAGGCTTCCGTGTAGCCGGTGCGCCAGCCGCCCTTGTACTCCTTCCGCACGGTCTCTGAATACGGAACCGGGCTGACCACCGCGCGCACCTCAAGCTGGCGGTGCGGTTCAACGGTGGTCTTGGCCGTGCCGCCGTCGGGCTCGCCCCAGACCACGCGCAGCTCGCTGCCTTCGGGGACGTCCGGGTTCACCGTTGCCAGTGAGAGTCCGCGGCGTTCGTTGGCGGAGTAGCCGGTGAACATCGACACGCCCACTACGTTGCCGTCGGCGTCGATCACCGAGTCGTAATTCGAGGAGCCGTAGTTGGCCAGCGGCAGGTCGAAATACTTGTACGGCGTCTGCTCGGTGTCCAGCTGCGAGGTGAAGATCCTGCCCAGGTCCTCCGGGTTCCACGCGAGGGTGACCTTGCGCCGCTGCGCTGCCGGGTTCATGGCTTCGAGCGCCTCCCGGCCAATGAAGTCATGGTCGAACTTCACGAAGGAACCGTAGCCCAGCTCCCACGGGGTCAGGTAGTAGTCCTCGATGTTGTCGGAGACGAAGCTGCCGGCGACGGCGTTGGTCGCTTCATAGCTGTCTGCTCCGAGCCATTCACGGTACGGGCGCAACCGCTCGTCGGTGTAGATGGCCGGCAGCGGGGAGGGAATCCAGCCGGATTCGAGCGTGTTGGAGGGATAGGCGCGGGCACCCACGGCAGCCATGCCAAACTCGGCGCCGGCTTCCATCAGGGCATCGCGGACTTTGTCATAGGAGGCGTAGTCGCCCCAGATTTCGAGCCCGGGCGCGCCGGCCATGCCGTGCCGCAGCGTGCGCACCTGCTCGCCGGCAATGTTCATGGTGTCCATGTTGAAGAACTTGAGCTGTTCCAGCGGGCCGCCGTTGGCCTTCTCGATGATGTCCCAGGCGCTGGGTCCCTGGACCTGGAACCGCCAGTAGCGCCTGCTCACCGGCTTGCCCATGGGGCGCGACAACGAGCGGCGGTCCACCTCGATCTCCAGGTTGTAGCCGCTGGTCTCCGCGTGGAACAGCAGCCAGTTGGCGGCGGGGGCGCGGCCCACGTAGACGTACTCGTCCTCGTCCTGATGGAAGAGGATGCCGTCGCCGATCACGTGGCCGGACGGCGTCGTCGGCACGTACTGCTTCGCCTTGTTCACCGGGAAGCTGGCCACGGAGTTGATGGCGGTGTCGGAAATGAGTTTCAAGGCGTCGGGGCCCTTGATGAACACATTGTCCATGTGGTGCGACTGGTCGAAGAGCACGGCGGTTTCCCGCCAGGCGCGCTGCTCGCTGCGCCAGTTCGTGAATTCAGGGGCGACGACGGGGTAGATGTACGCGCCGATCTGCGAGTTGCGGAGCAGATCGACCACAGACCCGGACGCATCCAGGACTTCCTGCAGATTCTTTGGTGCCACAGTGAACCTCTGTTTCTGTCGGACGGGGGACCGGCCGCACGCCGGTGCCGCCGACTTTATATCTATCGACATAGGTAAGTCGAGGGTCTGCGGGAACACAAAGAAATGTCTGGTGAATGCCTATCTGGATAGATAGTGTGGGCTGCATCACACCCGCGGTGCGGCACGGCCGTACCCGAACGAGGAGGCACACCATGAGGAAACTGCTGGCGGCAGCGGCAACGGCGGCGCTGCTCGGCCTGACGGCCTGCGGATCGGGGTCGCTGACTTCGGGCGAGGAATCGGCATCGGCGTCCGGGGGAGCGGAGGGACTCACTCCCATCGAGGTGGGCGTCATTCCCATCGTCGACGTCGCACCCATCTACCTGGGTGTGCAGGAAGGGCTCTTCGAAGAGGAAGGCCTGGACGTCACGCTCACCCTGGCCCAGGGCGGGGCCGCGATTGTTCCGGCCGTGACAGCCGGACAGATGGACTTCGGTTTCTCCAACATCACGTCCATGATCGTTGGCCGGTCCAAGGGACTGCCGGTGACGATGGTCGCCCCCGGAGGCAGCTCCACGGGCGACACGGACGCGGATTTCGCGTCCGTCATGACGCTCCCGGACTCAGGGATCGAGACGGTCACGGACCTGGCCGGCAAGAAAATCGGAGTGAATACGCTGAACAACATCTCCGACTCCACCATCTCGGAAGCAGTAAAGCAGGCCGGCGGGGAGTACGAGAGCATCGAGTTCGTCGAGATTCCGTTCCCGGAGCTGTCCGGGCAGCTGGCGGCCGGTACCGTGGACGCGATCGCCGCCGTCGAGCCCTTCGTCACCATTGCCGGGGCCGACGGCGCCGTGCCGGTGTTCTCCAACTACGCCGAGCCGGTGGATGACCTGACGGTGGCCGTCTACTTCACCTCGGACCAGTACGTCCAGGAGAACCCGGAAATCGTGGAGAAGTTTGCCCGGGCGATGAACGCCTCGCAGGAGTTCGCGGAGCAGAACCCGGACAAGGTCCGGGCCGTGCTGCCCGCGTACACCTCGCTTGAACCCGCGGTCATCGAGCAGCTGACCCTTCCGCGGTACGGCACCGAGGTGAACCGCGCGTCGGTCGAGGAAGTGGCCCGAATTTCCCAGGACCGCGGCCTGGTGGAGGAACTGCCTGCCATGGACGAGCTCCTGCCGCAGGACTAAGTCCGGCCACAGGTCTCGCAGCAACGCTCCGCTTTGTGCCTGACGCTCCGCCCCGCGGCGGAGCGAACAGCACAAAGCGGAGCGTTTTCGCGTCCCTAGTAGCCGCGGAAGCTGCGCACCCACTCGGCTGTGGGGCGCAGGCCGCCAAAGGTGTAGAAGTGCAGCTTCACCACGCCGTGCCGGGCCGGATCATGCTCGGCAGAGAGCTGGTTCAGGAAACGGTCCGGGCCTGCGGTGCCGAGCAGGTTCGTCAGGGAGAAACCGTACTTGTGCGCGATGGACGCGGAGGTCCCGACGCCGAACCGCCGGGCGTAGCCCAGCAGCCGTTTGACGCCGGCAGGCCCCGGAACGCCGATCCGGACCGGGACGTCGATGCCCCGGCTGCGCAGTTCTTCCAGCCACGCCAGCACGGGGGCGGTGTCGAAGCCGAACTGGGTGATGATCGATGCCTCCAGTCCCTGGTCCCGGACGGCTGCGAGCTTCTGCTCCAGGGCGGACCACAGGGTTTGGTCATCAATGTCCGGATGGCCTTCGGGGTAGCCGGAGACGCTGATGTGACGGGCGCCGTGCGCCGCCGGCAGTCCGGACGCGATGACGGCCAGCGAATCCTCATACGGTCCCATAGGCTCCGCCGGATCCCCGGCCACCACAAAGACGTTCTCCACGACCCCGGCCTCGGACAAGGCACCGAGGAACTTCTCCAGCTCTGCCGCAGATCCCAGCCGCCGTGCGGAGATGTGCGGCACCGGCACATGCCCGCCGGCCTTGACCGCCGAGGCGGCGGCCAGGCGCATGGGCAGGTCCTCATTGCCCAGGAACGTCACATTGATGCGGGTGCCGGAGGGCAGGACGTCCTGCGCTTCGGTGAGGGCGGGGACGTCCTTTCCGGTCATTTCGAGCGAGAAGTCAGCCAGCAGCGAAGAGGCAGGGTCCACGGGGTTCATGCCGAACACCCTAGCCAGCGGGCGGTCCGGTGTCCACGGTCGGTTTAACGTCCCGGGCAGGCGCCCGGGCACTGGGTTCCGTGCCCGGCCCGGAGACCGGACGGGAGCCCGGCCCGGAGGCCTGGCGGGAGACGAGACCTAGAACCGGGAGGAGCTGCCCGAACCGCTGAAGCTGCCGCCGCTTGCACCGTAGCCGGAGGACGAGCCCGAGGAAGCGGAGCTCCGGGCTGACTCGATCTTGCTGGTTCCGGTCTGCACCCCGGCGTTGAAGGACGCCACGCTCCAAAAGTATTTCGGGTAGGCGGTGTCCAGGATGCCCGGGCGGTAGCCGTTCCGGTATCTGGGGGTGCGGGTGCGCTGATCCTCCAGTGCCTCCCGCATCATCTTCTTCTCGGCACTGTTCTTCGCGGCCTTCTCAATGACGGTTTCCGAGTGGTTCTTCAGGAGTGCGGCGAGCTCCCGGCCGCAGTCATGGATGACGTCGAGTCCTGATTCCGGGGACATGCTTCCATCCGCGAGGCCGGCAGCGGCCGCCTGCATCCGGCGTCGGCATTCCGTTCGGAAAGCGAGCAACGCTGCCGCAGTTGCCGTACCGGCGGTCTTGTCCTTTTCGAACAGGTCTTCAAGCTTGTCCAGTTCCTCCAGCAGCGGCCCGGACTGGCGGTCCCAGGCCGCCTGCCAGCCCGGACCCATGTTCAGCAGTGTGTTGGTGTCCGCTATGACGTCGTCAATGCCGTCCAGCGCTGCGGACAGTTCGGCGAACTCCTCCGCCGGCTTGCGTGCCCTGGCCCGTTTGAGGTCCTTGTCGGTGAAAGCACGCACGGTGTTGCCCAGCTCTGTGGCCCGGTTGTAGCGGGCGCGGAACGTGCGGTGCTCTTCCAGCACCTTTGCGCCGTACCGCGAGGTGTCGGGAATGGTGTGGGCGTTCAGCTCAGTAGCGTCCAGATCCATGCTGACACTGGCATAGGACTTCTCGCCTGCGGCAATAAGCGCTCGGTTGGTCTTTAGCCGGCTGCGCCGAACCAGGACCACTGCCACCCAGGTGCCGCCCGCCAGCAGCAGTGCGGCTCCGCCCAGGAACCAGGCAAACGGGTCCAGGTACCAGGGCCGGTTGATCAGTTTGGCTGCCTCTTCCACCGCGGCGATTGTGCCGTCTGTCCATTGCGCGTCCCTGAACAGCTCCGCTGCTTCATCCCTGATCTGCTGCGCCTGGGAGCTGTCCACTTTCCGGTCCTCCCCGAAATAGGTGCCTATCCAGCGGCCGTCCGGGTCCAGCGTGAACAGGAACAGGCCGTCCGCCCACTTCTGTCCGTCGGCACTGATCCACTCCGGGTGCTCAGCCCGCGCGTAGCGGAGTGTCTCTTCGTTCATCACGGTGTCATCGTCGGCGTACTCAAAATCGGGATTGCCGCGGTAGGTGTAGATGGCCACGGTGGTGGGGTCGCGGAACTGGATCTGTTCCAGCGCCGGCAGCAGCGTGTTCCGGTCGAGGACCCCGGCGTTGTCATCCACCACAATGTCCACGGGTTCGACGGCGATGGCCGCCGATGCCGGTGCGGCTACCGCCAGCAGGGCGGTCAGGAGAGTCAGCAGAATTCGGCGCATGGGCTAATCCTTGTGTGGTTCGGATAGGCGGGCGGTTCGGTTAGGCGGGCTGCTTGGCGGCGGAACGGAGGCTGCCGGCAACGGCTGGTGCTTCCGGTATGCCTGCCGGGATCTTTGCCGGAGCCGCGTCCCGGCCGGACAGGACTGCGGCGAGGAAGGCGGCCGTCTCGTCGACGACGGCCCGTGCCTCGGGGCGGGAAAACTGGAACTGCGCTTCGTGCGGCAGTGCGGGAGAGAGCGCTGCCGGCCAGAACTTCCTGGTGACGGGCACGCCCAGGTCCTGCAGCCGGTCCGCAAAGGGCATCGACTGCTGCAGAGTCAGGCCGTCTCCGTTCCCGCCGCTGATATACGTGGGCGGAAACGCGGGCGAGGCGTGGGAAATGACGGACATCTGCTCGGCTGCGGCGCTGCCGCTGAACCGCCGCTTGCCGATGTACGCCCAGAGCGCCGTCCGGAACCCCCAGCCCGGGACACCGGTCAGCCGGCCCATGGCCCGCAGGTCGTAGACGCCGCAGTGCAGGACGGCTGCGCGGAGCTGCTGCCGGGACAGGGCCGGTGAGAAGCCCAGCGCGGCGGCGTACCCGGGGGAGGCCACCGCGGCGGCAAGCTGGGCGGCCAGCTGTGCACCGGCGGAGTCTCCGGCCAGGATCACCTGGTCCATGTCCAGGCCGTAACGTGAGGCCGCCTCCTGCAGGAACGACGCCGCGTCGTCCACGTCCCGCAGTGCCCGGGGGTACCTGCTTCCCGGAGCCACCGAATAGTCCACTCCTACGGCGGCGTACCCGCGGGCCGCCAGCATCCGCAGGTAGGGGGCAACATCGTGGCGTGTACCGGAAATCCAGGCCCCTCCGTGCACCCAGAGAATCACGGGCACTTTCTTGCCGGTACGGGCAGAGTGCCCGGCAGGCAGGAAGAGGTCCAGCCGGCGGGTCCCGCCGTCGGACGTATAAGCCAGGCCGCGGTGCTCGCTCACGGCTGGCGCGTACGGGCGCATCTGGCGGACCAGCTCCTGTGCGCCGCGGTGAAAGACCGCCCGGATCAGCAATGCTGCCGGCCGGGGCGTGAGCAGGCAGGCGGCCACGGCCCCTGCTGCGGCCGCCGCCGCGGTCACGGGCAGCAGGCGATGGAAGCGGGGAGCAGGCATCTCCTCAGCGTAATGTAGCGGTGCGCAGCGGGTCTGTTTCAGCTGAAATGTGTCCTGGATCATATACAATCCTTTTCAGCCGTATGGATCGGACCAGTGTTCCTTCGAAAGTGGTGCAGTGAGCGTGCTCGAGAAACAGACCATAGAAAAGATCGCCGATGAGCTGGTGGCCGCGGGCGCCAGCCGCACGCCGGTGCCCCGGCTCACGGCCCGGTATCCGGAGATGACGGTGGAGGACTCCTACGCCGTCCAGGAACTGTGGAGCCGCCGGATGCAGGAGCAGGGCCGAAAGCTGGCAGGCCGCAAGATTGGCCTGACGTCGAAGGCCATGCAGGACGCTACCGGAATCACGGAGCCCGACTACGGCGTCATCTTCGACAACATGGTCCTGGAAAACGGCTGCACGGTTCAGTGGGACGCGTACACGCATCCGCGCATCGAAGTGGAGCTGGCCTTCGTGCTGGGCAAGCCCCTCTCCGGACCGAACTGCTCGATTTTCGACGTCTTGGATGCCACGGAGTATGTGGTTCCGGCCCTGGAAATCCTCGACTCCCGGATCGAGATGGAAGGCCGCACCATTGTGGACACCATCGCGGACAACGCAGCGATGGGGGCCATGGTGGTGGGCGGACGCCCGGTGAAGGTGGACGACGTCGACCTCCGCTGGATCTCCGCCCTGCTGTACAAGAACCAGACCATCGAGGAAACCGGTGTGGCCGCCGGCGTGCTGAACCACCCGGCCGCCGGTGTCTACTGGCTGGCGAACAAGATCGCGGCCCACGGAGCGAGCCTTGGCGCCGGTGAGATCATCCTGGCCGGTTCCTTCACCCGCCCGATGTGGGTCCATAAGGGGGACACCGTCCACGCAGACTACGGACAGCTGGGGTCGGTGACATGCCGTTTCGAGTAGAACCTGCCCCCTCGTTCAAGACCGTCCTGGGCAGCGGCCGGCGCGCCCAGGCGGGGATGTGGGCCTGCACCGGCAACCCGCTGCTCGCGGAGATCTGCGCCGGATCAGGCTTCGACTGGGTGCTGGTTGACGGCGAACACAGCATCAATTCGCTGGAGTCCATCAGTATCCAGCTGCAGGTGATGGCCGGTTACCCGGTATTCCCCGTGGTGCGGGTGCCGTCCAACGACACGGTGCTGATCAAGCAGTATCTGGACCTCGGGGCCCAGAACCTGATCGTTCCCATGGTGGATAACGCGGAGCAGGCGGAACAGGCCGTTGCCGCGGTCCGGTACCCGCCGCGCGGCGTCCGCGGCGTGGGCAGCGCGCTCGCCCGCGGAGCGCGCTGGAACCGGATTGAGGGCTACCTGGACCGTGCCGAGGAGACCATCACCCTGCTGGTGCAGGTTGAGACCGCCGAAGCCGTTGCCAATGTGGCGCAGATCGCCGGGACCGACGGCGTGGACGGCATCTTCATCGGCCCCTCGGACCTAGCGGCGTCCATGGGGCATCTGGGCCGGCAGGACCACCCGGACGTCGTTGCCGCCGTCGAGCACTGTGTCCGCACCGCGAGGGAACTCGGCGTTCCCGTGGGTGTGAACGCCTTCGTGGAGGCCACGGCCCGGCGCTACCTTGACGCCGGAGCGGACTTCATCGCCGTGGGCGCGGACGTGGCACTGCTGGCCCGCGCGTCGGAGGCGCTCGCGGCTACATACGTGCCGCAGGATTCCGCCGGATCCGATTCCGCTCCCGCCAGCTACTAGCCCCTCCCGCCCTCATCGAGATTGCAGCAACTGCTCGTCAGGCCCCTCTGTCGAGCAGTTTCTGTCATCTGGATGGTTGGGGGAGGGCGCGCAGCTCGCGGTGGTGGCGGACGTAGCCGAACACGGCCACCGAAGTCGAGAGGAGGGCGGACAGAGCCAGGCCCAGCCACAGCCCCACGTTCAGGGCCGCCGCACCGGCTACGGCGCCGGCCAGGATCAGTGCGATCGCCAGCGCCCGCCGCGCCCAGAACTTGCCGTCCCCGCCGGCCAGCCGCGATTCGGAGGCCAGGCCGGTAATCGTGGAGGTAACGACGACGGTGGTCACCTCAGCGACCTTCAGCCGTTTGGCAGTGGCTGCCTGGACGCCCATCAGCGTGGCCATGGAGGAGGTGGTGATGCTGCCGAGGGCATCGTTCGCCTGCACGTCCACCACCGCGGTGAACACGGCGAGTGCGGTAATCCCTCCGGCCACGACCATCAGTGCCCCGGAAACGCGGCCTGACCATCCTTCGGGCCCCTTGCGCAGCATCCGCCCGGCCAGTGCAGCCCCAAGCATAAAGAACACCAGGGCCAGGGCCGGCCGGAGCACCGGCAGGTCTGCGCCGCCGGCAAAGGCCATGCCAAGAAGCACCACGTTGCCGGTCATGTTCCCGGTGAAGACGTTGTCCAGGCCGAGGTAGCCGACGGCGTCGATCACCCCGGTGGAAAACGTCAGCGCCAGCATCAACCATAAGTGAACCCGCTCGGTAGGCACGGCATTCAGGCGTTTCATGAACTTCCCTTTCCGCAGTAACGCCGCCTAATGTATACGAAACCGACTGACATGTGGGTTTTGTATTCAATCTTCAGTCAATTCGCCGCACTCCAGCCGCCGCCGTAACCTACGAAAGCGAAACCATGTCCTTCACCGAACCCGGCACCTTCACCACCCGGCCCACCCTGCAGGGAACCTTCGGGATGAGCGCTTCCACCCACTGGCTCGCCACCGCCGCCGCGCAGTCCGTTCTTGAACGCGGCGGAAACGCGTTCGACGCCGCCGCGGCAGCCGGCTTTGTCCTGCACGTTGTGGAGCCGCACCTGAATGGTCCCGGCGGCGACCTCACCGGAGTCTTTGCCACCGCGGACAACCCGTCCGAGCCGGTGGTCCTGATGGGACAGGGAAGCGCTCCGGCAGCAGCGACCCGGGAGCACTTCCTGGCCGAGGGCCTGGAACTGGTTCCCGGGTCCGGCGCGCTGGCGGCCGCTGTTCCGGCCGCCGTGGATGCCTGGCTGCTGCTGATCCGGGATCACGGAACCTGGGAGCTGGCGGATGTGCTGGCCTACGCCGCCGGCTACGCCCGGGACGGGCACCCGGTGCTGGCCCAGGTGGGGCGCACCATCGGGCAGGTGTCCAAGCTGTTCCAGGAACACTGGCCCACCTCCGCCCAACTGTGGATGCCCGAAGGCCGGCCGCCGGAAGAAGGGGAGCTGGTTACCAACCCGGCCTACGCCGAGGTGCTTGACCGGCTCGCCGAAGCCGGAGCCGGTGCGGGCACCCGCGAGGAGCGCATTGATGCCGCACGCCGGGAGTGGAGCACCGGATTCGTGGCGCAGGCTGCCGCAGGGTTCGCCGCCAAACCGCACCGGCATTCCTCCGGAACAGACCACGCCGGGGTGATCACGGCATCCGATTTCGCGGCGTCCGAAGCCGGATACGAGCCGGCGGTCACGTTCGAGTTCCGCGGCTACACCATCGCCAAGACCGGCGCCTGGGGCCAGGGGCCGGCTCTGCTGCAGACACTGGCGATCCTGGACGGGTTCGCCGATGAATACCTTGACCCCTCCACCGAGCTGGGAGCGCACACGATCCTGGAGGCGCAGAAACTCGCCATCGCGGACCGGGAGGCCTACTACGGGGACAGTCACGTCCCGCTGGACTACCTGCTCAGCGAAGAGTACGCAGCGCAGCGCCGCGAAGCGATCACCCCTCAGGCCTCGCGTGAATTCCGTCCCGGACAGGTTCCCGGCCGCTCTCCGTTCCTGCCGCCGCTGCGCACCGGGTACGTCCCGCCGGCACTGGCGGGCGACGCCGCAGCGGGCGGTGACGGAACCGGCGAACCGACAGTCTCTCCCACCGGGGAAACCCGCGGGGACACCTGCCACGTGGACGTGGTTGACCGCTGGGGCAACATGGTCTCGGTCACCCCGTCCGGCGGGTGGCTGCAGTCCTCGCCCGCGGTTCCGGAACTTGGGTTCTGTTTGGGCACGCGCCTGCAGATGACCTGGCTGGAAGAAGGAGCGCCCTCGACCCTGCGGGCGGGAAAACGGCCGCGGACCACGCTGACGCCCACCCTCGTCCTGAAGGACGGAAAGCCGGTTGCCGCCCTCGGCTCACCCGGGGGAGACCAGCAGGACCAGTGGCAGCTGCTGTACCTGCTGCGCACGATCGTGGGCGGGTACACGCCGCAGCAGGCCATCGACGCGCCGGCCTTCCATACCACCTCCCTGCCCGGCTCGTTCTGGCCGCGGACCTGGACGCCGGGCGGCGCGGTGGTGGAAGACCGGCTGGGGAATGGGGTCATCGAGGCCCTGGCAGACCGCGGACACGTCATCACCCGGGCCGGGGACTGGGCACTCGGCCGGCTTTCCGCCGTCGTGCGTGATCCGCGGACCGGCGTGCTGATGGCGGCCGCCAATCCGCGCGGGGCGCAGGGCTATGCCGCGGGCCGCTGAGCTTCCCGGCGAGCCGGGTATCCGGGACCGGATCCGGCAAGACATCATCCGCGGCGAACTGGCACCGGGGGCCAAGATCACCGAGGCAGCCCTGGCCGCGCGCTACGGATCCTCCCGGGTTCCGGTGCGCGAAGCGCTGCGGACACTCGCCGCAGAAGGGTTCGTTGAATCCCGGCCCTACGCCGGGTCCCGTGTTGCCCGGCTGGACCCGGGAGAAGCCGGGGACCTGTTCGAGGTCCGGGAAGCGGTGGAAGGCGCGACGGCGCGGCGGGCCGCGGAGCGTGCTGCCCGGCAGGCAGCTGCGGGTTCCCCGGATCCGGACTGGTGGGCGGTTCGCCGCCGGCTCGGGGAAATCCTGGCTGCCGGGGATGCCGCCGCGGCAGACGGCCGGCTGGACGCCCTGCCGGAACTGAACCTTGACTTCCACCGGGGCATCGCCGAACTGGCGGGCAGCGCGTCCCTGCAGGCTCTGCTGGCCCAGCTGGCCGGAAAGATTGAGTGGCTCTACGCGTCGGACGTCGGGTTCCGCGGACGGGACTCATGGTCCGAACACCGCCCCATCCTGGCGGCCGTGGACGCCGGCAGCGCTGCCGAGGCGGAGGCGCTGATGCGTGCCCACATCCAGCAGTCAAAGCAGTCCTTCCTGAGCCGTTTCCCGAACTGAGGCGCTGCCCGTGCCGAAAGCCGTTCCGCCGCCGGGGGAGTCGACCCTATAGTGCCATAAAGGGGGATCCTCCTATCGTGAGCGGGGCGCAGGGCCATGGCCAACATCACCACCAGACCAGTCACCAAACTTGGAATTGTCGGGGCGGGAAGCGTGGGCACCGCGCTCGCGTACGCTGCCCTGATCCGGGAGGCGGCCCGGGAAATCGTCATCTATGACATCGATGCGACCCGTGCCGAGGCGGAGGCGCTGGACCTTTCCCACGGAACCCAGTTCACCGGCGCCAATACCGTGGCCGGCGGCGGCAGGATCGAAGCGCTGGCGGGGTCGGACGTCATCGTCGTGACCGCCGGGGCGCGGCAGAAGCCGGGGCAGAGCAGGCTGGACCTGGCGGCCGCCAACGTCCGGATCATGGAGACCCTGATGCCGGCCCTGATGGAGCAGGCACCGGAGGCCGTCTACATCCTCGTGACTAACCCGTGCGATGTGCTGACGGTCGCGGCGCAGAAGATCACCGGCCTGCCGCCAAACCGGATCTTCTCTTCCGGCACGGTGCTGGACACCTCGAGGCTGCGCCTGCTGGTGGCCCGGCAGGCACACGTGCTGATGACCAGCGTGCATGCCACCATCATCGGCGAGCACGGGGACAGCGAATTCCCGGTCTGGTCCAGTGCCACCATTGGGCCCGTCCCCATCCGCGAATGGACCATCAGCGGTCGGCAGGTCTTTACCGACGAGGTGCTGGCGTCCATTACGGACGACGTCGTCAACGCGGCCTACAAGGTGATCGAAGGCAAGGGAGCAACAAACTACGCGATCGGCCTGGCCGGAGTACGGATCGTCGAGGCGGTCTTCCAGGCCGAGAATGCCGTCCTGCCGGTCTCGGCGCTGCTGCGCGGCGTGCACGGGATCTCCGGCGTCGCCCTGTCCCTACCCTCGATCGTGGGGTCCGGCGGCGTGTACAAGATGCTGGAAATGCCGCTGGACGAGCAGGAGGAGCAGCTGCTGCAGGACTCCGCGGAGACCCTGAAGCAGAACCTCGCCTCGCTGGGAATCTAGGCGACAGTCAGCGCTCCCTGAAGACCGTGTCCTGCCATTCCTTGTGGGCGGCAGCGTCGCGGCTCATCATCACGTGCTTGACGTTGGTGTATTCCTCGAAGGAGTACACGGACATGTCCTTGCCGAACCCGGAGGCCTTGTAGCCGCCGTGCGGCATTTCGGACACGATCGGAATGTGGTCGTTCACCCACACGCAGCCGGCGGCGATTTCCCCGCTGGCGCGCAGGGACCGGTTCAGGTCCCGGGTCCAGGCGGAGGCCGCCAGCCCGTAGGGGGTGTCATTGGCCAGGGCAATACCCTCGTCATCGGAGCCGAACGGCAGGACGGTGAGCACCGGGCCGAAGATCTCGTCCTGCACAATCTCGGAGTCCTGCGCCGCGCCGGTAACGAGGGTGGGGCGGTAGTAGGCGCCCGCGGCGAGGTCGCCTCCGGGGGCGACGCCGCCCGCCATGATCCGGGCACCGGCTTCGCGGGCCCGGTCCACGAACCCGGCCACCTTGTCCCGGTGGGCGTGGCTGATCAGGGAACCGAGGTCGGTGTCCGGATCTGTCGGGTCGCCCACCACAACGGCGTCCATCAGTTCGGCCACCCGGGCAGTGAACGCGTCGAACAGCGGGGCCTGGACGTAGGCGCGGGTAGCGGCGGTGCAGTCCTGCCCGCCGTTGATGATGGACCCGGCGACGGCGCCGTGGGCTGCGGCCTCGACGTCGGCGTCGTCGAACACCAGGAACGGCGCCTTGCCGCCGAGCTCCAGGTGCACCCGCTTGCCGGTCTGCGCCGCCATCGCCATGATCTTCCGGCCGACGGCGGTGGAACCGGTGAACGAGGTCATCACAACATCCGGGTGGGTTACCAGGGCTTCGCCGGCCACCGGGCCGGAACCGGTGACCACGTTGATCACGCCGTCGGGAATTCCCGCCGCCGCGGCAGCCTCGGCGAAGATCAGGGACGTGCCGGGGGTGAGCTCACTGGGCTTGAGCACGATGGTGTTGCCGGCGGCGATCGCGGGCAGGATCTTCCACCCCGCCATCTGCAGCGGGTAGTTCCACGGCGAGATGGATCCGATCACGCCGATGGGCTCCCGGCGGATCATGGACGTGCCCCCGGCACCGTACTCGCCCGCGGCGAGGCCGTGCAGCTGGCGCGCCGCGCCAGCGAAGAAGGACACGTTGTCCACGGTTCCGGGCACATCGAATTCGGTGGACATGCGGATGGACTTGCCGGTCTGCGCGGTCTCCAGTTCAGCCAGCTCCGCGGAGCGCTTCTCCAGCTCCGCGGCCAGCGCCAGCATTGCCTCGGACCGCTCTCCGGGCGTGCGGCGGGACCAGCCGGCGAACGCCGCCTTGGCAGCAGCAACGGCGTCGTCTACATCTGCTGCGTCCGCGTAGCGCAGGGTCTCGTCTGCGTTCCCGGTGGCCGGGTTGATGCGCTTGGCCTCCTCTCCGCGGCCCTGCCGGTAGCTGCCGTTGATGAAGAGGTGTCCGTCGGAAAACTGGTGCATGTCTTACTCCGTGAAGGTGTTGGGGTTACTGGTCGCGGCCGGGGTTCCGGACGCTAACTGGTCAGATAGACCTTGCGAAGGGTTTCGGTGACCGTCCAGCGGGTTCGGGTTCCGGCGGCCAGCCGCATCAGGGTGTGCGGACCCAGCGCGGCGGTGGAGGCGACCGTGCCGTCTTCGGCCAGGAAATCGACGGCCGCGGCGCCGGAGAGCACCAGGAAGACCTCGTCGGCTTCGGTGTCGTACATGCCGCCTTCGGTCATCTCCCAGACGCCCAGGTCCACTCCGCCGAAGTTCCCCAGCGGGTGGACCGCGGTGGCAGGGGTTCCGGAGGCAACAGCCTCGGCGGGGACGGGTTCGCGGACCAGGTCCAGGGCCTCGGGCTGCACGGGCACGCCGGCGGGCAGCAAGGTGGTGGTCATGAGTCGAACCCCATCCCGACTGCGTCCATAACCTTCAGCCACGGGCCGCGGCGGCCCTGCCGGCGGTCGGCCCGGACCATGGCCGCGGTGGTGATCTTGACGCCCAGCCAGGCCACCGGTTCGGGAGGGAACGGGAGCGGTTTGCGTCTGACCATCTGCAGTTCCGTTCGTTCGGTTTTCTCGCCGGAGAGCAGGTCCAGCAGAACGTTGGCACCGAAGCGCGTTGCACCCACTCCGAGGCCGGTGTAACCGGCGGAGTAGGCGACTTTTCCGCCGAACGCGGTGGTGAAAAAGGCGAAGAACCGGCTGCAGGTATCGATCGCCCCGCCCCAGGCGTGGCTGAAGCCCACGTCGGCGAGCTGGGGGAAGGTGGCGGCGAAATGGGACGCGAGCCGCTCGTAGGTTTCCTGCCGGTGCTCATACTCCGGCTTCATGCGGCGGCCGTAGTTGTACACGGCGTCGTAGCCGCCGAACAGGATGCGGGCCGCGCCGTCGCGGTCCGTGGTGAGCCGGTAATAGTGGAACCGGTTGTTGAGGTCGCTCAGGCCCTGGCGGTTGTGCCAGCCAATGGCTGCGAGCTGGTCTGCGGAAAGGGGCTCGGTCATCAGCGCATAGTCGTAGACCGGGACAGTGAACAGCCGGGTGCGCCTGAGCAGGGACGGAAACACGTTGGTGGCCAGGGCAACCCGGGCAGCGGTGACGGTCCCGCCGTCGGTCAGTACCCGGACCTTTCCGCCCGCGTTCCTGAGGTCCCGCACCGGAGAGTCCTCGTAGATTTCGACGCCGGCTTCCAGGGCTGCCCGCTGCAGCCCCCAGGCGAGCCGGGCCGGGTTGAGCAGCGCCGTACTGGTGCGGTCCCAGAGGCCGGCGAGGTAGAGCGGGGAAGCAACTTCCTTGCGCACCTCGTCCCGGTCCAGGAACACCAGGTCAGGATTGTCCGCGTCTGCTTCTTCCTCCAGCCACCGGACCTGGTGGGCTTCGGTGGCCACGGACAGGCTTCCGGTGAGTTCAAAGCCGCAGTCGATGCCGTAGCGCTGGATGGTTTCGGCCATTTCGCGCAGGTTTTCCCGGCCCAGCCGGTCCAGCTGCTCGGCCTCGTCCGGGAGATGCTTCAACCCGTTCGACTCACCGTGGGTCAGCGACGCCTCGCAGAAACCACCGTTGCGGCCGGAGGCCGCCCAGGCGATGCGGGAGGCCTCCAGCAGCACCACGCGGCGGCCGGGATCGCGTTCCTTGGCCATCAGCGCCGTCCACAGGCCCGTGTACCCGCCGCCGACGACGGCGAGGTCCGTCTCCGTGTCGATCTCCAGGGCGGGCAGGGCATCCGGCCGCTCCGGGTCGTCCAGCCAGTACGGCTCGCGGGCAGCTCCGGCGAGGGCCTTCGCGGCGCGCGGCTTGCCGTACTGGTTCTCGGCGAGGTCGTAAACGGTCATCATGGTGCGGTCCTTTGGAGTAATGCTTCGCCGGAATCGGCAGTGGAACGGATATAGACGGGTTCGCCGCCCACCAGGACCATGTCGCTCTGCAGCGAGGACAGGCCTGAGGGGTCCAGGTCGAAGGGATTGGCGGAGTGTACGGCGAGGTCCGCCGGTGTGCCCGGGGCCAGGGTCCCGCCGCGGGACCGGTTGAGCCAGGCCGAGCCGGAGGTGTAGGCAGCGAGGGCGCTGGTGAGGGCAAGTGCCTGGTCCGGGACCAGCGGCGGTGCATCGGGATAGTCCGGGTGGGTACGGTTGACGGCCACATGGATCGCCTGCCATGGATCGGGGCTGGACACGGGCCAGTCGGATCCCATCGCCAGCCTGGCACCGGCAGCTTCGAGGCTGGCGAAAGGATACTGCCAGCCCGAACGTTCCTCGCCGAGCAGGGGAAGTGTCAGCTCCGTCATCTGGTCATCGTTGCAGGCCCACAGCGCCTGGGCGTTGACAGTTACGTCCAGTTCGGCGAACCGGCCAACGTCCCGGGGGTGGATGACCTGCAGGTGCGCCATGTGATGCCGTCCGGCGGAGCCCGGGTTGGCGGCGCGGGCGGCAGCAACGGCGTCGAGCCCGGTACGGACCGCGCGGTCCCCAATCACGTGCAAATGGAGGTCGAACCCGGCAGCGTCCAGGGCGATGGACACAGCGGTGAGGACCTCGGGCGAGAGATAGAGCAGGCCCCGTTCATCCGCCGGGGCGTCGCCGGCGCAGGCGCAGGGGCGCAGGTAGGGGTCCAGCATGGCAGCGGTGTAGTTTTCCGGAACTCCGTCCACCATGATTTTCGCGCTGGTGGTCCGGAAACCCGCTGCAGCGTTTGCTTCCCGGCGTTCCACGAAAGACTCCACCAGGGCCGGAACCGAATCCACGGTGGTGTCCCGCGGCACCCACAGCGCCCCGGCCGCGCGGGCCTTCAGCGTTCCGTCCGCGGCGAGGGACCGGTACGCGGCGGAGGCATCAGGGTAGCCGCCGTAGCTGCCAAGAATGGCCTCCTGCCAGCCGGTCACGCCCGCCGAGAAGAGGTGTTCCTGGGCGTGGCGGATTCCGGCCGCGAGCAACTCGTCCGTCACCGGCGGCAGCACCCGGGCCACCAGGTCCATGGCGCCCTCGTGCAGGGTGCCGGAGGGGAAGCCGTCCGCATCGCGCTCTATGCGCCCGTCCGCGGGATCCGGTGTGGAAGCGTCAATGCCGGCCAGCTCCAGGGCGAGGGTGTTTACCCAGGCACTGTGGTGGTCCCGGTTGATCAGGTATACCGGGCGGTGGGGTGCGACGGCGTCGAGCGCGTGCCGGTCCGGGTAGCCGCCGGGAAAATCACCTTTGTACCAGCCGCCGCCGGTGACCCAGCCGGCGGGGTTCTCCGGTCCGGCCGGCTGTCCCGCGTGCTCGGCGATGCGGTCCAGGCAGGCCTGTGCGCCGCTAAGTTCAGCGAGGTCGCAGCCCAGGCGTTCCACGCCGGCGTAGGCAGCGTGGATGTGGGCATCGGTGAACCCCGGGGTGATCAGCCTTCCGGCCAGGTCCACCGTCCGGGTCGCAGGGCCGGCCTGGGCTTTGAGCCCTGCGTCTGTTCCGACTGCTGAGACGACGCCGCCGGACACGGCCACGGCGCTGGCCCCGGGGACCAGGCGGTGGCCGTCGAAGACCGCCCCGGAATGGAAAATCCATTCGAACTGTGGCACAAAAACCTCGCTTCGCTTCGAATGCTTTCAGTCGATATTGGGTTCAGCAGCCAGCACTTTGCCGGATCCGGCATTTAAATGAATGCCATTCATAAGCAACGGCTGCTCTTATCAAACGGGAGCCCTGCAGGCTTGTCAACGGCGGCAATCTCGCGGAAAGCCTGCGTAGTTGGGGCGTTCATTCTGTCTTTGCATGCGCGAGTCCAGCGGCGGGATCCGGAATGATCCCGCCGCTGGACACATGCCGCGTACCGGATTACTCGGTGTAACCGTCCGCAATCGCCATGACTTCATCGAGGATGCCCAGGCCGGTGCGGGCGTCCTCCTCGGTGATATTCAGCGGCGGCACCACATGGATGCGGTTGAAATTGGCGAACGGCAGGAGTCCGCGTTCCTTGCAGCCGGCAATGAGTTCGTTCATCGCCGGGCTGGACCCGCCGTACGGGGCCAGCGGTTCACGGGTTTCGCGGTTTTGGACGAACTCAATGGCCCAGAACGCGCCCGTTCCGCGGACTTCGCCCACAGAAGGGTGCTTCTGCGCGAGTTCGGCCAGGGCCGGTCCGAAGACCGTTTCACCGAGGTTCGCGGCGTGTTCCACCATGCCTTCTTCGCGCATGGCATTGATGGTGGCTACGGCAGCCGCACAGGCCAGCGGATGGCCGGAGTACGTCAGGCCGCCCGGGTAGGGCGAGTTGGCAAAGGTGCCGGCGATCTCGTCGGAGATTGCCACGCCGCCCAGCGGGACGTAGCCCGAGTTCACGCCCTTGGCGAAGGTGAGCAGGTCAGGTTCCACGCCGTCGGCGTGCTCTACGGCGAACCACTTGCCGGACCGGCCGAAACCGGCCATGACCTCGTCGGCAATGAACACGATTCCGTACTTGCGGGTCAGCTCCCGGACTCCGGCCAGGTAGCCGGGCGGGGGAACCATGATCCCGGCGGTTCCCGGAATCGACTCAAGGACCAGGGCGGCGAAGGCACCGGGACCTTCCAGGAGGATGAGCTGCTCCAGGTGGTCCAGTGCCCGCTGGACCTCTTCTTCCTGCGTGGCGGCGTGGAACTGGCTGCGGTACAGGAACGGAATATGGAAGTGCACGGTTCCGGAGGTGCCGTAGTCATTGGGAATCCGGCGCGGGTCGCCCGTCACGTTCACGGCCAGTGCGGTGCCGCCGTGGTAGGAACGGTACGCGGACAGGACCTTGTAGCGTCCCGTGTGCAGGCGGGCCATGCGAATGGCGTGCTCAATGGCGTCGGCGCCGCCGTTGGTGAAGAACACCGTGTCCAGGTTCCCCGGGGTCAGCTCGGAGACCAGGCGCGCCGCTTCGGACCGGGCATCGTTGACGTACTGCGGAGCAATGGTGCAGAGCTTGCCGGCCTGTTCCTGGATGGCCGCTACTACCTTGGGGTGCTGGTGGCCAATGTTGGTGTTGACCAGCTGGGAGGAGAAGTCCAGCAGCTTGCGGCCCTCGCCGTCCCAGACGTAGGACCCTTCGGCCCGGGTGATGGTCATCGGGTTGATCTGCTTCTGGGCGGACCAGGAGTGAAACACGTGCTTGCGGTCCAGCTCATGGGCGCGGCGTCCTGCGGCCAGTTCCTCTTCGGTGACTGCCGTTTCGGCGGTTGTGCTCATTCTGAAATCCTTCCGTGTGCCTAGGCGTTCTGCGGGAAGCCGAGGTTCAGGCCACCGTGGCTCGGGTCGAGCCAGCGGGTGGTGACAACCTTGCCGCGGGTGAAGAAGTGCACGCCCTCGGTGCCGTGGGCGTGGGAATCGCCGAAGAGCGAGTTCTTCCAGCCGCCGAAGGAGTAGTAGGCCATGGGAACGGGGATCGGCACGTTGATGCCCACCATGCCCACCTGGACTTCGTTCTGGAAACGGCGGGCGGCACCGCCGTCGTTGGTGAAGATCGCGGTGCCGTTGCCGTACTGGTTGGCGTTGATGAGGGCGAGTGCCTCGTCATAGCTGTCCGCGCGGACCACGGAGAGCACGGGACCGAAGATTTCATCGGTGTAGATGGACATCTCAGGGGTGACGTGGTCGAAGAGGGTCGGGCCCAGGAAGAAGCCTTCACCGTCCGCGTCGGCTTCCACCTTGCGTCCGTCCAGGACAACGGTGGCTCCGGCGGCTTCGCCGGCGTCGATGTAGCCTGCAACCTTGTCCCGGTGGGCGGAGGTGACCAGCGGGCCCATGTCGGTGCCGCGCAGGCCGTCGCCAATGCGCAGCGTGCGGGTGCGCTCGGCGATCTTGGCAACCAGTTCGTCACCCACGGGCCCGACGGCGACGAGCGCGGAGATGGCCATGCAGCGCTCCCCGGCGGAACCGAAGCCGGCGTTGACAGCGGCATCGGCTGCCAGGTCCAGGTCGGCATCGGGCAGGACGATCATGTGGTTCTTGGCGCCGCCCAGGGCCTGGACGCGCTTGCCGCTGGCCGTGCCTTCACGGTAGACGTACTGCGCGATCGGGGTGGAGCCCACGAAGGAGACGGACTTGATGTCCGGATGGTGCAGCAGGGTGTCCACGGCAACCTTGTCGCCGTGCACCACATTGAAGACGCCGTCCGGCAGGCCGGCTTCCTTCCACAGCTCGGCGATCCAGTTGACGGCCGTCGGGTCCTTCTCGCTGGGCTTGACCACAACGGTATTGCCGGTGGCGATGGCCACCGGGAAGAACCACATGGGAACCATGGCCGGGAAGTTGAACGGGCTGATGATGGCTGCGGGCCCAACCGGCTGGCGGATGGAGTGGACGTCAACCTTGGTGGAGGCGTTCTCCGTGAAGCCGCCCTTGAGCAGGTGGGGGATGCCGCAGGCGAATTCGACCACTTCCTGGCCGCGGCTGATTTCGCCGAGTGCGTCGTCGAGGACCTTGCCGTGCTCCGCGGTGATGATGGCGGCCAGCTCCGGCTTGCGGGCGTTGAGCAGCTCGCGGAAGTTGAACAGGATCTGCACCCGGCGGGCCAGGGATGTGTCGCGCCAGGCCGGGAAGGCGGCAGCGGCCGCTGCAACGGCGTCGTTGACGGTTTCCTCGCTGGCCAGGGCTACCTGGGAGGTGGTCTTGCCGGTGGCCGGGTTGGTGACGTCGGCGAGGCGGGTGTCTGCCGGTGCCGTGAAGGCGCCGTTGATCCAGTGCTGCGTGGTCTGCACGTTTGCTCCTTGGGGCGTAGAAGGTGGGCTGGACACCATCTAAGCCGCAGCTGCCGTATGGCGGACATTGCCATGGTGTCAGGAAATATTCGGAAATCTTTACACTTCGTCGGGCGGATTGTGCGGGTCCTGCCTAGACTCCCAGCATGAGCCTGCAGCTGAGCACCGTCCTGGACCTCGACGTGGTCCGGGCCGGGGAACCGGAAGTCCTCGCGGGAAGGGACATCCTGGATGTGCCGGTCCGCTGGGTGCACGTGGCCGAGCTGTTCAGCCTGGCAGATCTCCTCGAAGGCGGGGAGCTGGTGCTGACCACCGGTCTGGCCTTCGGAGAGTCGGCGGACCAGGCTGCGGAGTACCTCGCGGGGCTCCAGGCCGCGGGAGTGGCCGGCGTCGTCGTCGAGATTCCAGCGGAACGGCCGAGGGCTGCGGAGGCACTGGCCGCCGGGGCACGGGCGGTGAGTTCTGCCGCCGGGCGCGGGCTGCCGGTGGTCCGCCTGCACCGGACCGTGCGGTTCGTGGAGGTCACCGAGGTGGTGCACCGCAGGATTGTTGCCGGCCAGCTTGAGCAGGTTGAAAAAGCCCGCCAGGTGCATGAAGTCTTCACCATGCTGAGCCTAGAGAGCGCCGACGTGCAGGAGATTGTGGACCGCACCGCTGAGCTGCTGGGAGCGCCGGTGGTACTGGAGGACAGTTCGCACCTGGTAGTGGCGTTCGCCGCCGCCGGCTGGCCGGCCCAGGAACTCCTGCGGGACTGGCAGCGGCGCTCGCGGGCCGTACACGCCTACCCGGAGACGAAGGTGGCCGGTGACGAGCGCTGGCTGCAGACACCGGTGGGGCTGGGCAGCGCTCAGTGGGGCAGGCTGGTGCTGCCCGGCGTCCCGGTGGGTCCGGCCGCTGCCGCCGAGGCCTCCATGGTCCTGGAGCGTGGCGGGCAGGCGCTGTCCATCAACCGCCTGGCCGAACGGGACCAGGCCGGCCTGGCCCAGCAGGCACAGGCCGGGCTGATTCATGAGCTGCGGGGCGCCCGGGCCCAGGACGAGGATGAGGCCCTCACCCGCGCATCCGCACTGGGACTGAAGCCTTCACCGGCCTACCTGCCGCTGGTGCTCCACCTTGACTCCGGGTCCGGCAAGGATCCGATGTCAATGCAGCGCAAGGAACGCGCCCTGCTGGAGATGCTCGAGTCAGTGCTTGCGGCCACCCGGAACAGCGCGCTCGCGGCTGCACTGCGGACCGGGCAGGTGGCGGTGCTGCTCGCGCTTCCGGCCCGGATGCTGGAGGACAGCCTGCTGGAGCGCATCTGCGGGGACCTTGCGGCGCGTACCTCCGCCGGGGCGGGGGAACTGCGCTGGACCGCCGGCGTGGGCCGGGCCAGGTCCCGGCTGTCCGATGCCGCTGCCGGCCTGGACGAGGCAGCGCACGTCGCGCAGACGGCGAGCACGCTTTCCGCGGGAGCCAACCGGTATTTCCGGTCCACCGACGTCCGGCTCCGCGGGCTCCTGGCGCTGCTGCGGGAAGACCCGCGGGCGGTTTCCTTTGCGGAGGCGGAGCTGCGGGGGATTGATGCACCGGATGACCTCGCGCTCCTGGCCCGGTTCCTGGAGTGCGGGGGCAACAAGACGGCGCTTGCCCGCAGCGGCTACCTCAGCCGTCCAACGCTGTACGCCCGGCTGCAGAAGCTTGAGTCTCGGCTGGGGGTCTCGCTGGACGATCCGGAGTCCCGGACCTCGCTGCACGTGGCAGTTCTGCTGCGCCAGCTGCAGTCGCTTTCGCCTGCGGGCTGATGGGTGCGGTAACAAACTCCCGTCTGGTCAGAGGGGCCGATCCTGCCACGGTAGGTTCAACCCATGAACTCATCATCGCTGGACTATGGACAGGCCGTTGCCACCGTGCAGATCGACAACGACAGGGTCCGCGTCACGGAATGGCGGTTCCCTCCCGGTACCCAGACCGGCTGGCACCGGCATGAGCTGGACTACGTGGTGGTTCCCACCGCTGCCGGGCACATGAGCTACGAAACGGCCTACGGCGGCCAGGCCACCCGGGACCTGGTAGTGGGGGATTCCTACGCACGCGAAGCCGGCAGCAAACACAACGTCATCAACAAGACGGACACTGAGTTCTCCTTCGTGGAGGTTGAGCT
>NZ_JADKYW010000003.1:444387-469609 GCF_015355785.1 Arthrobacter gandavensis | reverse complement strand
GGCGGCACGGTTTCCCGGCGGTCGTTGCGGTGGTGACGGTTGGGACCCCGGGAGTGCACAGGTGTCACGGTGCTGGGAGTCCCGACTGCGGCCCCAGCCCCGGCGGCCCACCCCGACGGCGGACCCCTCGCGGCGGCTCGGTTTCCCGGCCGTCGTTGCGGTGGTGAAGGTTGGGACCCCGGGAGTGCACAGGTGTCACAGTGCGTGGGAACCCGACGGTGGCCCCAGCCATAGCAGAAACCCAGCCCCGCAGAAGGCCGGCTACCGCCCGCCCGGCTACCGTCCCGAGACGAGGTCCGCAGCCCTGGCGATGGGCGACGTCGTGCTCCGGCCGTTGCGTTCGGCGCGGTCGGCAGCGTAGTACGCCGCGTACATCGCCTTCACCGCGATCCAGCGCAGCGGTTCAGGTTCCCATCTGCGGACCTTCCGGTTCACCCACGGCATGCGGGTGAGTTCGCTGCCGGGTTCAAGGACGAGGTCTCGCAGGGTGCGGGCCGCCAGGTTCGTGGCCGCGACGCCGGTACCCACGTAGCCGCCCGCCCACCCCAGGCCGGTCTTCGGATCCAGCCCAACAGTGGCCTTCCAGTCCCGCGGGACGCCCAGGACGCCGGCCCAGGCATGCTCAATCCGGGCCTCGGCAGCGGCAGGAAACATGTCCTGCAGCAGTGCGGTGAGGCTGGCGATGGTTTCCGGCTGGGTGGCGCCGTCGGTATCCGTGCGGGAACCGAAACGGTAGGGCACCCCGCGTCCGCCGAGGGCGATGCGCCCGTCGGCAGTGCGCTGCGCATACATGTAGGCGTGGGCCATGTCTGCGACGGTGTCCATTGAATTCCAGCCGATCTGCCGCCAGACCGAGTCCGGGAGCGGTTCGGTGGCGATCATGGAGGAGTTCATGGGCAGCCATTCGCGGTGGTGGCCGCGCAGGTTCGCTGTGAAGCCCTCGGTGGCGCGCAGCACGTATCTTGCGCTTACCGTGCCGCGGTCGGTCACAGCGCGGCCGGGCTGGATGTCCGTCACGGTGGTTCCCTCATAAATGGGAACCCCAAGGCGTTCGACGGCGGTGGCCAGCCCGCGCACCAGCCGGGCAGGATGGATGCGGGCGCAGTGGGGATGGTGGACGCTGCCCAGGGCACCGGCAACCTGGATCCGCCGGGCTGTTTCGGCGGCATCTAGCAGGCGTGTTCCGGCCTCCGGCCAGGCCGCCTCGTCTTCGGCCCAGGCCAGCAGCCGTCCGAGCTGCGCCTCGTTGCGCGCAACATTGAGTTCCCCGCCCTTGGCTACGGCGGCGTCGATGCCCTCGGCGCCGGCAACCGCAATAACTTCATCCACGGTTTCATTGAGCAGTTCCTGGAACCGCCCCACGACGGCGCGGCCGTGGGATTTTACGTACTGGCTGCGGCCCCCGGTGATCGAGTTGGTGAGCCAGCCGCCGTTGCGTCCGGAGGCACCGAATCCCGCGAACCGGGACTCGAGTACTACCACGGACAGGTCCGGCCTGGCTTTCTTCAGGTAATAGGCAGTCCACAGCCCCGTGTAACCGGCACCGACGACGGCGACGTCCGCCTCTCGGTTCCCGTCCAGGCCGGGACGCGGATCCGGCAGGCCGGTTTCCGCGTACCAGAAGGAGACGTTGCCGTTTACCGGGGCTGTGGAGGTGCTCATCAGAGGTGGTTGAGTCCTTCCGTGAGGACCGCGCGGAGGATCGACTCAATCTGGTCGAACTCGGGCTGGCCGATCGTCAGCGGCGGGGCGAGCTGGATGACGGGGTCGCCGCGGTCATCGGCGCGGCAGTACAGGCCGGCGTCGTAAAGCGCGGTGGAAACGTAGCCGCGCAGCAGGCGCTCGGACTCGTCCGCGGAGAAGGTCTCCTTGGTGGCCTTGTCCTTCACCAGCTCGATTCCGTAGAAGTAGCCTTCGCCGCGGACATCGCCCACGATCGGCAGGTCCTTCAGCTTCTCCAGCGTGGCGCGGAAGGCGGGGGCGTTGGTCTTCACCCGGTTGAACAGGTCCTCGGCGTCGAAGATGTCCAGGTTGGCCATGGCGACGGCGGCGGAGGCCGGGTGCCCGCCGAAGGTGTAGCCGTGATAGAAGGTGGTGTCGCCCTTGGCGAACGGTTCGAACAGGCGGTCAGAGGCGATCATCGCGCCCAGGGGAGCGTAGCCGCTGGTGATGCCCTTGGCGCAGGTGATGATGTCCGGCACGTAGTCGAAGTCGGTTGAGGCGAACATTGAACCTACCCGGCCAAAGGCGCAGATTGTTTCGTCCGAGACGAGCAGGACGTCGTACTGGTCGCAGATCTCACGCACCCGCTTGAAGTAACCGGGGGGCGGTGGGAAACATCCGCCGGAGTTCTGCACCGGTTCCAGGAACACGGCGGCCACGGTGTCCGGACCTTCGAATTCGATGGCTTCGCCGATTCGGTCCGCGGCCCAGCGGCCGAAGGCCTCCGGATCCTCCAAGCCAACGGGTGCACGGTACTGGTTGGTGTTCGGCACGCGGAAGGCACCGGGAACAAGCGGCTCGAAGGCGGACTTCATGTCCGGGATGCCGGTGATGGACAAGGCGCCCTGCGGAGTGCCGTGGTACGCAACGGCACGGGAGATCACCTTGTGCTTGGTGGGCCGGCCGGTGAGCTTGAAGTACTGCTTGGCCAGCTTCCATGCGGATTCGACGGAGTCGCCGCCGCCGGAAGTGAAGAAGACACGGTTCAGGTCGCCGGGCGCTCCTGCGGCGAGGCGTTCGGCCAGGTCGATGGCCGGCGGGTGGGCATAGGACCACAGCGGCATGAAGCTCAGTTCGCGCATCTGGCGGGCGGCTGCCTCCGCCAGCTCTTCGCGGCCGTGGCCGACCTGCACCGTGAAGAGCCCGGCCAGGCCGTCAATCAGTTCGTGGCCGCGGTCGTCATAAATGTGGTGGCCTTTGCCGCGCGTAATAATCGGAACATTTCCACCGGCAACCGGTCCCGAGTGGCGGGCCATATGCATCCACAGGTGGTCCCGGGCCGCCTGCTGGCGGTCTGTTCCCCGCGGCGTCGTTGACGAAGAAGTTGAAGGCTGGACAGTTGTTTCGGTCATCTGGTGCCCCAGTTGTAGGCCTGCTTGCGCAGGGAGAGATACATGAAGGTTTCGGTGCTTGAAATTCCGGGAATGCTGCGGAACCGGTTGACCAGCAGCATCAGGTCCTGGTCGTTTTCGCACACCACTTCAGCCAGCAGATCGAACGAGCCGGCTGTGACAACGCAGTAGTCCACCTGATCAATGGCCGAGATGCGGTCGGCCACCGCCAGGACGTCATCGTTGACCCGGATCCCCAGCATCGCCTGCCGGGGAAAGCCCAGCTGCAGGGGATCGGTTACAGCGACGATTTGGACGATTCCGCTGTCCGTCAGTTTCTGGACGCGCTGCCGAACGGCCGCTTCGGAGAGACCAACAGCCTTTCCGATCGCGGCGTAGGATCGGCGTCCGTCCTCCTGCAGCTGTTCGATGATCGCTTTGGAGATGTCGTCGACGGAATGGTTTCCGGGCGCGGAATCCATGGTTAGCGCCACCTCCAAGTGCGGATTCGATAGCTGAGACTGCCTGAGTGGTAGCCATTGAATCTTTTATTTCATGCGAAATCAAGGCTTTTGAGAACCGAAAGCGTACTGATGTTAGGCATATTCATTTGGAAACCGTTGTGTAACAAAACTTTTACAACGAAAAGCCTTGTCTCCACGGAATTCGGTCTGGCACTATCAATCATCAACACCCGTCCGCAGTGCAGTAGTGCCAGCAAGGAGTTCCCATGTCGAAGCGCCCCGTGAACGATCCGATGCTACGGAGTATCGTCAACGCCCAGCTCTCCCGGCGGAAGCTGCTGATGGGTGCCGGTGGCCTGTCCCTCGCCGGCATGCTGGCTGCCTGCGGCACGGGAGGCGGAACCGGAGGCGGATCCTCCGCCAAGCCGAGCCCCGCAACCGACGTCTCGGATACGGACAAGGTCGTCAACTGGGCGAACTGGACCCTGTACCTGGACTACGACGACTCGACCCGTACCTACCCCTCGCTTGAGGCTTTCTCCGAAGCCACCGGAATCAAGGCCAATTACTCGGAGGACGTGGACGGCAATGACACGTACTTCGGAAAGGTCCAGGGCCAGCTGTCCTCAGGCCAGGACATTGGCCAGGACATCGTCACTCTGACTGACTGGATGGCGGCACGGCTGATCCGCCTGGGCTACACCCAGGAACTGAACCTGGCCAACATCCCCAACTCCAAGAACCTGCTCGAATCCCTTCAGAACGTGGACTTCGACCCGGGACGCAAGCACTCCCTCACCTGGCAGACCGGTTTCGCCGGAATCGCCTGGAACAAGGAAGCCTTCCCTCAGGGCCTCAAGTCCGTCTCGGATCTGTGGCAGCCCGAGCTCAAGGGCCGTGTGGAAGTCCTGGATGAAATGCGGGACACCATGGGCCTGCTCATGCTGGACCAGGGCGTGGACATCACCGGCGAGTGGGGCGAGGACGAGTTCGAGAACGCGCTGGACGTCCTGTCCAAGCAGATTGCTGACGGACAAATCCGCCAGGTCAAGGGCAACTCCTATAAGGAGGACCTCATTTCGGGAGACGCGCTGGCAGTAATCGGGTGGTCCGGCGACATCACGCAGCTGAACTTCGAGGAGGGGGACAAGTGGGAGTTCGCCATTCCGGAGGCCGGCGGCACGCTTTGGTCGGACAACCTGCTGGTACCCATCGGGGCCACCCACAAGACCAACGCCGAGAAGCTCATGGACTACTACTACGATCCCGTGAATGCGGCTACCGTAGCGGCCTACGTGAACTACGTCTGCCCGGTTGAGGGTGCGCGGGAAGCCATGGAAGCGATCGATCCCGATCTCGTCGAGAACCCGCTGATCTTCCCGTCAGACGAGTTCCTCGCCAGCACCCACGTGGTGCGGACCCTCACCCCGGACGAAGAGACCGACTTCAGCGACCGCTTCCAGACCGCGATCGGAAACTAGGCACCATGAGCACCACAGAACTTTCCCGGGACCCCGGCGCCATCAAGGGGACCGGAGCGGACCTCGTCCTTTCCGGAGTCACCAAGCGTTTCACCGAGTTCACGGCCGTGGACAACCTGGACCTTGTCATCCCGTCAGGCTCCTTCTTCGCCCTGCTCGGACCCTCGGGCTGCGGAAAGACCACCACCCTGCGGATGATCGCCGGACTGGAACAGCCCACAGCCGGCACCATTTCGATTGGCGGCAAGGACATCACGGGCACCAGCCCGTACCAGCGCCCGGTCAACACCGTGTTCCAGAACTACGCATTGTTCCCGCACATGAGCGTGCTGGACAACGTGGCCTTCGGGCTCAAGCGCCGCAAGATCCGCGACGCCGAAGCCCAGGCAAAGGCTGCACTCGAACTCGTGGAACTGGCGCACTTGGGTGCGCGCCGCCCGGCGCAGCTTTCCGGCGGCCAGCAGCAGCGCGTCGCCCTCGCCCGCGCCGTCGTCAACCGGCCCGCCGTGCTGCTCCTCGACGAGCCGCTCGGCGCGCTGGACATGAAGCTGCGCCGCCAGATGCAGGTTGAACTGAAGAAGATCCAGACCGAAGTCGGCCTGACCTTCGTCCACGTCACCCACGACCAGGAAGAGGCCATGACCATGGCGGACACCGTGGCCGTGATGAACCACGGCGAGGTTGAGCAGATGGGCCCGCCGCAGGAACTGTACGAACTTCCGCGAACCGCTTTTGTCGCGAACTTCCTGGGCAAGTCCAACCTCATGCCGGCCACGGTCACCGGTGAGGCGGGGCAGTACCTGCAGATCGACGTCGCGGGCAACTCCCTGACCCTGCTCAAGGAGCGGGCCACGGACCACACCGGGAAGATCCTGGTGGGCATCCGTCCGGAGAAGCTGCGGATGGAAGCCGACGCCGCTGCTGCCGCACCCGGTTCGATCCGCGGCGTGGTGCTCGACGCTTCCTTCACCGGTGCCAGCACCGAATACCTGGTCGACGCCGAGGGCATCGGCACCGTCGGCGTATTCGCACAGAACCACGGCGGGCCCCTGTTCAACGACGGGGACCGGGTGCGTCTTGCCTGGGATCCCGAGCATGCCTTTGGCCTCAGTGGAAGCGAGGACCGGGAGGCCGGCGCCGGAGAGGACGGCTTCTAATGGCGCTCCTCACCGCGGGCAAGGCCACCGGCACCGGGCCCAGCGCCGCGGAGGAGGAGGCCAGCAAGCGCCGCGGACGGATCGGCTACCTCCTGATCCTGCCCGGGTTCATCTTCCTGCTGCTCTTCTTTGCGATGCCGGTGCTGTCCCTGCTGGCAACCTCGCTCTACATCAAGCCTGAAGGTGCCGACGTCGGGCAGTTTGTTCCGGCCCTTGAATTCGGCAACTACGTGGTGGTGCTGCAGAACTACTGGCCGGCGGTGCTCCGATCCTTCGGCTTCGCACTGATCGCCACGGTCGCCGCGCTGGCGATCGGCTACCCGATGGCCTACCTGGTGGCGGTGCGGCTGCGGGACCGGAAGCTGCTCAAGGGCATCCTGCTGGTGCTCATCATCGCGCCGTTCTTCACCAGTTTCATCCTGCGCACCCAGGCCTGGAAGCAGATCCTGGCTGATGAGGGCCCGGTGGTTTCGGTGCTGCGGGCGGTGTCCCTGCTGCCGGAAGACGGACGGCTCACGGCCACGGCCTTCGCCGTGATCTGCGGCCTGACGTACAACTTCCTGCCCTTCATGACGCTGCCCATCTACGCCAACCTTGAACGCTTGGACACCCGGCTGATCGAGGCCGGCGGGGACCTGTACGCGAACGGCTTCACCACCTTCCGCAAGATCACCTTCCCGCTTTCCCTTCCGGGCGTCATGGCCGGGACCCTGCTGACGTTCATCCCCGCCACCGGCGACTACGTGAACGCCGCGCTGCTCGGCAACAACCAGAACACCACCATGATTGGCCAGGTCATCGACTCGCGGTTCTTCCGGGTGGTGGACTACCCGGGCGCCTCGGCGCTCTCCTTCCTGCTGATGCTGGCGATCCTGTTCCTGGTGATCCTGTACGTCCGGCGCTTCGGCACCAAAGAACTGATGTAAGGAACCAAACATGAAACAAAAACTGGGCCGCTGGCTCGTGCCGGTGTTTGGCGGACTGGCCTTCCTTTTCCTCCTGGTTCCGATCGTTTACGTTTTCGCGTTCTCCTTCAACGACGCCGGACGCACCAACCTTTCATGGCGCGGCTTCACGCTGGATAACTGGAAGAACCCCTGCGGTGCTCCGGGCGTCTGCGAAGCGCTCGGCAACAGCCTGCAGGTGGGGCTCGCGGCAACGCTGATTTCGACGGCGCTGGGCACAGCGATCGCCGTCGGGCTGGTCCGCTACCGCTTCAAGTTCAATGCGACCGCGAACATGCTGATCTTCCTGCCGCTGGCGACTCCCGAGGTGGTACTGGGAGCCTCGCTGCTGGCGCAGTTCCTGAACATCGGAGCTGAGCTGGGCATGGGCACCGTGATCATCGCGCACTCCATCTTCTGCATCTCCTTCGTGGTGGTGACGGTCAAGGCCCGCGTAGCGAGCCTCGACCCGAAGCTGGAGGAAGCGGCCGGGGACCTCTACGCCTCGCCGGTCCAGGCGTTCTGGCGGGTCACCTTCCCGCTGCTGCTGCCGGGCATCGTGGCGGCCGCGCTGCTTGCCTTCGCGATGAGCTTTGATGACTTCATCATCACCAACTTCAACTCGGGAAACCTGGACACGTTCCCGAAGTTCATTTACGTGGCGGCTACCCGGGGCATCCCGGCGCAGGCCAATGTGATTGGCTCGGCCATGTTCATCATTTCCCTGCTGGTCGTGATCGGCGGACAGGTCCTGGCACACCGCCGGGCCAAGATGCTGGCGGCCCGCTAGGGCCCGGCGAGCAGTTCCCGGAGGCGCCGCGCGTTCTGAACCGCGGCGCCTCCGCCGTCGTTATTGAAGTACGCATAAACATCCCGCCCGCCGGCCCGCCACTCCCGGATGCGGCCGGCCCACCACCGCAGGTCCCGGTCCGGATAGGAGCCCGCATAGAGGGAATGTTCGTCCGGCCCGTGCAGGCGCACATAGACGAAGTCCGCTGTGGCTTCCAGGATGCAGGGCAGCTGGGCCCCGCTCATCACGCAGTAAGCGGCGTTGTACCGGGACAGCAGGGAATAGACTTCGGAGTTGTTCCAGGACCCGTGGCGGAACTCGACTGCTGTGCGGATGCCGTCCGGGAGGCCAGCGAGCACTGTGCCCAGCCGCTCGTCGTCGCGCTCAAAATCCGGCGGCAGCTGCAGCAGGAGGACACCTGCCCGGGATCCAAGCTGCTCCCAGCAGCGGCGTATCCTGCCGATCCATTCCCGGGGTTCCCGCAGCTTGCGGGCATGCGTCAGTCCCCGCGGAGCTTTCACGGAGAACTCGAATCCTTCCGGCAGCCGGGCCCGGTAACGGGCAAAAGCCTCCTCGCGCGGCCACCGGTAGAAACTCCCGTTGAATTCCACGGTGCTGAACTGCCCGGCGTAGTACTCCAGCCACTTCGCCGTCGGTACGCCTTTTGGATACAGCACTCCGCGCCAGTCCCGGTAGGTCCAGCCGGAGGTTCCGATCAGCAGCTGCCCCATCGACGCTCCCTTCTGTCCGGTGGAACCAAGGTACTCCCGGGCCGGCGAAAACTGCCCGGCGGCGTACCCATGGGCAGGGGGTGAACGGCAGACTGGAAGCGGAGCCTCAGACGGCCGTCGCTGCCCGGGAAAGGACCTGTCATGAATTCGCCAGAACAGCCGCAACAGCCTGACCAGCCGGACCAGCCGGACCAGCCTGACCCGCCGGACCAGCCGGCCCGGCGGGGGATCTACCTGCGGATGGTCCGGAACCTCCGGGCACAGCCGGACGCCGTGTACAACGCCTGGACGGACCTCACCCACGTCACGGACTGGTGGGGGCCGGAGGGATTCATTGTTCCAGCGGACCGGGTGCGCATGGAGAACAGGGAAGGCGGCCGCTACCAGGCCTGCATGGTGAATACCATCACGGGGGACGAGTTGTGGTGGGGCGGAACCCTTGAACGGCTTGACCCGCCGGAACACCTGTCGATGACCCAGCAGTGGGAACAGCCGGACGGCAGCCCGGCCAGCAACACCACGCTGATCGCCGTGGATTTGGAAGCGCGCAAGGACGGAACGCAGATGTCCTTCGCGCAGGGACCCTTTCCCACTGCGGCGGAAAGGGACAGTCATGAAACGGGCTGGAACTCGTCCTTTTCCCGGCTGGCGGCGTTTCTGGCACGGCCGTCCTGAAATAACCCCGGGGGTCCTTCGGTTGTACTGCTAAGCCCACCCAGTGCAACGAAAGGCCAGCTGTCCCATGACGTACCCGCTTTCAATCCTCGACTTCGCCTCCATTGAAGAGGGCGGGACTGCAGCCGAATCCTTCCGGGACAGCCTGGCGCTGGCCCGGCACGCCGAAAAGCTCGGCTACCGCCGCGTCTGGTACGCCGAGCACCACAACATGCCCACCATCGCTTCGTCGGCAACGAGCGTACTGATCTCCTTCATCGGAGCCAACACCTCCACCATCCGGCTCGGCGCCGGCGGCATCATGCTGCCCAACCATGCTCCGCTGACCATTGCCGAACAGTTCGGCACCCTGGAGTCCCTGTATCCGGGGCGGATCGATCTTGGCCTCGGCCGCGCCCCGGGCAGCGACCAAAAAACCATGCGTGCCCTCCGCCGGGATCCAATGTCCGCGGACAGCTTCCCCCGTGACGTCCAGGAGCTGCAGGGTTACCTCACCGGCAACAGCCTGATTCCGGGCATCGATGCCATTCCGGGCAAGGGCACCAACGTGCCGCTGTACATCCTCGGCTCTTCACTGTTCGGTGCCCGTCTCGCCGCCGCGCTGGGCCTGCCGTACTCCTTCGCTTCCCACTTCGCTCCGCAGGCGCTGCAGGACGCCGTCGCGCTCTACCGGCGCGAGTTCCAGCCCTCCGAGCAGCTTGCCGAGCCGTACGTGATCGCCGGGGTCAATGCCCTCGCCGCGCCCACCACCGAAGAGGCGGAGGCAATCTTCAAGCAGTCCCAGCGGCGGCGGGTCACGCAGCTGCTTGGCAAGGACCGCACCTACACGGATGAAGAGGCAGACCTGGTGCTTGAATCGCCGGCAGGCCAGCACATCAAGATGATGGGCCACTACTCCGGCGTCGGAACCCCGTCCGAAGTCCGGTCCTATCTGGACTGGTTCGCCGGGCATGCCTCGGCTGATGAGCTCATCGTGGCTACGCATGCTCCCACCCTCGAGCAGCGCCTGCGTTCGTTCACGCTGCTGGCCGAGGCGGCGGAGCTCATCCCCGCCTAACCCAAATCCACCGAGATGGCAGAAACTGCCCGTTTGAGGCTTCAAACGGGCAGTTTCTGCCATCTCGATTAAGGGAGCAGCGGATGTGCGGTGGTAGAACGACGGCGGCTTCCCGGCAGCGCGCTGTGCCAGAATCTAGGCATGGAAACTTCTGCCCACGTCATCCGGGTTCGAGTGCCCATGCGCTGGTCCGACATGGATGCGTACGGCCACATCAACAACGTTGAAGTCATCCGGATGCTGGAAGAAGCCAGAATCCTGGCATTTGGCCCGCCCGGCGGCACCGGTGCGCCGGGAACGGAGCCTCCGGTTCCGCTCTTCAATACTGTTCCGCCGAACACGCAGTCCCTCGTCTCGGAGCACAGGGTCAAGTACCTCGCCCCGCTCGAATACCGGAACGTTCCGGCGGACGTGGACATCTGGTTCAGCTCCGTCAAAGGAGCCAGCCTGACTATTTCGTACCTGGTGTCGGACCCGGTGACCAGCAAGCCGTGCATGAAGGCCGAAACCACGCTGGCGTTCGTGGACGGCACCAGCGGGGCGCTGCAGCGGGTCTCTTCCCGGCAGCGCCAGCTGCTGCATCAGTACACCGGCGCGTCTGTCTTCGCCTGACGGGTCCCGGGCGGAAGTCCGGGGGACTACCATCTGAGTCAGCTGCCTGCCTGAGGTGCCGGGGAACCATCCACTGCTGGAGGAGGCACATCCGTGTCGAATGATCCGTGGTACAGCCTTGGCATAACGCCCGTCGAAGCCCTGTGGGTGGTGGTCTCGGCCGTCGGCATCTATGCCGTGTTCTTCGTCCTGATCAGGGGCTTCGGCCAAAGGTCACTGGCCAGCTGGTCCACCCTGGACAAGGCCATCGTCATTGCCCTGGGCGGCGTCGTAGGGCGGGTCATCCTTGGCTACACGCCTACCCTCGCTGCCGGGATCATTGGACTCCTGACCCTGTTCACCATGATGCGGCTGGAAGAGTACCTCCGCCGCACCAAGCGGGGCGTCTACCTCAGCAGCAGGCCGGTACTGCTGATGGCCGGGAACGAAATCCTGGCTGACAACCTGAGGAAAGCCCGCATCCAGAATGACGAGCTTTATTTCAAACTGCGCCAGGCCGGGATCCACAACTTTTCCGAGGTTTCAATAGTGTTGCTTGAGCCCACCGGAGACGTGAGCGTGCTGCGGAGGGGAGTGCCGGTGGAACGCGAGCTCCTGCGGCGCGTGGCTGACAGGGACCGGATTCCCGGTGAGCTTCTGCTGCCGGAGCGGGACAGACGCCCCGGCTCCTAGCGGAACTCCAGGGGCCGGCTCCGCCCTGATGCACGATTAGGCGTTTGGGGGGATCCCGTGTAGAGTCTTTCTCAGTTGTTGTGTTGCGCATTTTGTATTTCAAGCGGCGAAACCCAAACGGGCTAGCCGCTTTTCTGTAAAAGCGGTAAAGGAACACCGCGACTGAAACCTCCCGAAGGTCGGGAAGTGTTTCAATCCAGAAGGAATATTAAAATGGCTACAGGTACCGTGAAGTGGTTCAACTCCGAAAAGGGCTTCGGCTTCATTGAGCCGGACGACGGCAGCGCCGACGTCTTCGCTCACTACTCCGCTATCAACTCCAGCGGCTACAAGTCCCTCGAAGAGAACCAGAAGGTCTCCTTCGACACCGAGCAGGGCCCCAAGGGTCCGCAGGCTACGAACATTCAGGGCCTCTAATTTCAGAAGCCTAGACGCCGCCGCTAAGGCAGGCCTCTAAAAAGAAGAGCAGGACGGGCAACCGTCCTGCTCTTCTTGCTTAACCACGGTCCCGCGCCGCCGAGATGACAGATAAGGCTCGTTTGGACGCTCAAACGAGCCTTATCTGCCATCTCGATGGGTTTGGTTGGGGGAGACAGGGAAAGAGGAAGCTAGTCCTGTACCCGGACAGCGGCTTCGCGGAGATACTGCTCCACGCGGGTATACGCGTCCTGGGTGAGTGCGCGCCAGAACTGCATGGCCAGGCGCGGCTCTTCTTCCTCCATCCGCGCGATCTCCTCCGCAGGCAGCCGCCACACCTCCACAGCGCCGTCGGCCTTGACCGTGGTTTCCTGCCGCTTGTCCTCACCCAGGGCCATTTCACCGAACGTCATGCCGGCACCGAGCCGGTTCAGTTTCACCCGGTGTCCGTCGGATCCGGGCATGAGGGTCTGCACATGTCCGGACGCAATGAAGTAAACGCCGCTAAAGCGCTGGCCGATCCGGCGGATCACGTCGCCGTCGTCGAACATCAGCTTTTCCATTCGCGCGGCTACGTCCTTTGAATCGGTCTCGTCCATGGGGGCCAGGGCAGGCGAGTTGACCGGCAGGATCCGCGCAGGCTGCACCAGGTCCGCCGCATGCCGGCCCAGCAGCTCCTCCTCGCACCACTCAACCGCGGCTGACCGGGTGGCGAAGGACTGAATGCTGTGGCCGTCCTCCATCAGGCTTTCGGCCACGGCACCTGCGGAGTCCACGATGGCCAGGGCGCGGCCGGAATCAGTCAGCATTTGGGCGGCTTCAGCGAACATGCGCATCGCCACCCCGGACACCTCATCAACGCTGCGCAGGTCCAGGACCACCAGTTCGACGTCGTCATCCAACGAAGCGAGTTCACGCACCATGGCTTCGGCACCGGCGAATAGCAGGTCACCGTTCAGTTCCAGGATCCGGGCCCGGCCAACGTTGGCACGCAGCACGTTGGCTGCTTCCTCGCTGCGGCGGATCCCGGAGGGGGTGGTGCCGATGTCGTAGGAACCGCGCAGGGCGGACCGGCCTGTCCGCCCGGCGCGGACGAAGTGCAGTTCAAGGTCACGTGAAAGGCGCTGCGCGACGGCGACGCCGCGCACGCTGCTGCCGTGTTCGTCCAGCGGCGGCGAGTAGACAGCGAGTCCGATCTGTCCGGGAAGCACGGCAATGGTGCCGCCCGCTACGCCGGACTTCGCCGGCATGCCGACGCTGCTCATCCAGGCGCCGGCGTCGTCATACATTCCGCAGGTGGCCATGACGGAGAGCACTCGTTCCACCGGGGCAATGTCGAGCACCTGATCGTTGGTGAGCGGATTGCGGCCGCTGTTCGCCAGGGTGGCCGCCATCATGGCCAGGTCAAGAGTGGAGACCATGACCGAGCACTGCCGGAAATAGTCCTCAATCACCGGCGTGGGATCCGATTCAATAATGTCGAAACTGCGCAGCAGGTATGCCAGCGCGTGGTTGCGGTGGCCGGACTTGAGCTCGGACTGGTAGATCCGTTCACTGACGGAGAGCTGGCGGCCGGCGAACGCCGAATAGGTATTAAGAATCCGCTTGAACCTCGAATTGCCGCCGGACCCGCGGACCAGCGACGTAGCAGTGAGCGCGCCGGCATTGATCATTGCATTTGCCGGACGTCCCGAGCCTTCGGCGAGTGAAATCTCGTTGAATGAATCACCGGACGGTTCCACGTCGACCTTCGCATCGACGTCGTCCATGCCGCGGTCCGCCAGGGCAAGGCTGTAGGTAAACGGCTTGGAGATCGACTGGATGCTGAACTCTTCGCGGGTATTCCCTACTTCGTACACGTACCCGTCCGCAGTCGCCAGGACTATGCCGAAGTTGTTCGGATCGACGTTGGCCATCGCAGGGATGGAGCTGTAGGGCTTGCCGTCTTTCAGGTCCGCTATCTCGGTGTGGATTCGCTGCAGGTAATGATCGATCGGGGAGTCCATCCAACCAGCCTACGGGGCCGCGGAAACCCCGTGACCTGACCGTTACCTCTGTGTATACTGGCCGCAGTTGTTGTGTTGAGCGTTTTGACTTGAAGCGGCGAACCCCGAATCCAGGGACAGCCGCTTTTCTTGTCTGACGCTGCGTGAAACACTTCAGCTGGAAACTCCTCGACGGTCGGGGATGTTTCGCTTCAGAAGGATGATTAAAAATGGCAACAGGCACCGTGAAATGGTTCAACTCCGAAAAGGGCTTCGGCTTCATCGAGCCCGATGACGGCAGCGCCGATGTTTTCGCCCACTACTCCGCCATCAATGCGAGCGGCTACCGCTCCCTCGAAGAGAACCAGAAGGTTAGCTTCGATACCGAACAGGGACCCAAGGGCCCCCAGGCGGTAAACATCCAGGCTGTCTAACTAAGACTCCCGGCCCACTTCACGGGCCAGCTGGACACAGATGCAGGACGGTTTCCGTCCTGCATCTGTTGTTTAAGCGATGGGTTGACGTAACGCGGTACGCGAAACCGGTGCACTTCTGTCTATACTCCTAAAAGCTTCAAGAACTGCGGCCGCCAAGCTCCGACTTGGCCGCATACCAACCCCACGCTCGTTGGGTGGTTCGGATGAAGAAGCGGCCTGCACTCGCCCTCCGGGGCAGCCGGTGCCAGGCAAGAGCACGCCGAAAGGACCGGCGCCCGGCGCCGCACCCATGGATAATTCTGAGTTCCCTCCCGCAAGCGGCCTGAATGCCGTCAGCCTCCAGGACTATGGGTCCCTGGTGAGTATTCGGGAAGCCTTCGTGGACTTCCTGCTGGGCGAACCGGCCGCCGCGGCATGAGCGGTCCTTCGGGACTGCTTCTGGATACCCCCGTCGTGGCGGAGGTCCGCAGCGGGTCCCCGGACCGCGCCGTCGTCGAGTTCCTCCGCAGGCGCAGCCATCTGCGCGTCTTCGTTTCCGCGCTGACCGTGGGCGAGCTCGAATCAACCACACCCGGATGGCTATTGGAACTGTCTTCCCGCTTTGCGGAGAACATCCTCCCGGTGGACTGCGAGGTTGCCCTGCTGTGGCGGACGTTGCCGCCCCCGGCGCCGGAGGACGTCCGCGGCTGCCTGAAGACGTGGCTGGCGGCAACGGCCCTGGCGCGCAACCTCACGGTTGTGACTGCTGAGCCTGAGGTCTTTGCGGACTGCGGTGCGCGCACTGTTAGCCCATCCACGGAATTCGGCTGAGTGCAACCCCTTGTGAGAGAATTCATTGTCCCGGGCGAGGCCGGGCACACTTCCGCGTGCTGTCTTGGCGCCGCGGACACTCGCACGTTAGGAATTCCTGGCCGATGGCTGAAAACACTTCCCGCGCGGACGCGGTACCGCATTCGGAACGGATCGACGATGACGGCGGCAAAGCTGCCAAATGGAAAATAGTTGGCCCCGGACTTGTGGTTGCGGCCACGGGCGTCGGAGCTGCGGACATGGTCGCCACCCTGGTGGCCGGTTCCCGTTACGGCTACGGACTGCTGTGGGCGGTTATCCTCGGCGTCATCCTGAAGATCATCCTGGTTGAAGGCGCGGGCCGCTTCACGCTCGCCACCGGCAAGACAATCTTTGAAGGCTGGCGCTCCCTTGGCCGGTGGACCACCTGGTACTTCGGTCCGTACATCATGATCTGGGGCTTCGTTTACGGAGCCACAGCCATGTCCTCGGCCGCTCTTCCGCTGGCAGCCGTCTTCCCGTTCCTGCCGCTGTGGGCCTGGGCAATCCTCATGGGCCTGGCAGGTTTTGTGATGGTCTGGTTCGGCAAGTATGCCACCTTCGAAAAGATCACGGCCGGCCTGGTTGGCCTGATGTTCGTCACCGTCGTAGGCCTTGCCATCATCGCCACCCCCAACATCCCGGAGATGTTCAAGGGCCTGGTGCCGATGATCCCGGAAGGCGGAGTGGTTTACACCCTGGCGCTGGCCGGCGGCGTTGGCGGCACCATCACCCTCGCGGCCTACGGATACTGGCTGCGTGAAAAGGGCTGGTACACGCCCAAGTGGATGAAGGTGATGCGCATCGACAACTCGATGGCATACGTCATGACGGGCATCTTCGTCATTGCCATGCTCATTGTCGGTGCCGAGGTAGTACGCACCGCAGGCATTACCCTCAGCGCCGGAGACAAGGGCCTCCTCGACCTCTACGACGTGCTGAAGCTCGAATACGGAGACTTCGTGGGCACCGGCTTCCTGGTCGGTTTCTGGGCCGCGTCCTTCTCCTCCATCATCGGCGTCTGGAACGGTGTCTCCCTGATGTTCGCCGACTTCTGGGGCAACATGCGCGGCAAGGAATCGGGACACCCGGATACCCGCGTGGGCGGCAAGTACTTCAAGTTCTACGTCCTGTGGCTGACCTTCCCGCCCATGATCCTGTTCGCCCTGGGCCAGCCCATCGGCCTGATCCTGGCCTACGGTGTGCTTGGCTCCCTGTTCATGCCGTTCCTGGCTGTCACGCTTTTGGGACTGCTTAACGGCAAGCGGATTCCCAAGGAATGGGCCAACCGGCTGCACACCAACATCGCGCTGGGCATCACCGCCCTGCTGTTTATCATTCTCGGCCTGCAGCAGGCCTGGAAGGCTCTCGCACCGGTCTTCGGCGGGGAGTAACCCAAGGCCCCGGGCCCGGTCCCGCCGCCGGTTCCGGAGAGCGGGATCTAAGCACCGGAAAACTGCCCTGCCACGCATCAGCGGGGCAGGGCAGTTTAGCGCATCGGTCCTTCATCTTCGAGGGAAAAACACAGTTCGAAAATATGTAGCCGGACCCCAGGTGCGCGCTGGAAACCCTCCGTTACGCTGTTGTGGCGAGAGAAGGTTGCAGCATGGAAATCAGCGCAGCGGGTGGCCTGAATCGTGTGATTGCGGGCCGGTACCGACTCATCGAACCAATTGGCCACGGTGGCATGGCCACCGTCTATAAGGGACTGGATGAAGCTCTCGGCCGAGACGTAGCCGTGAAGCTCTTCCGGGCCAGTGCCGTTGATCCCGACGACGTCGGGCGGCAGGAAACCGAAATGCGGCTTCTGGCGTCCCTCTCCCATCCCGGGCTCGTCACCCTGTACGACGCGGGCAAGGACGACGCCGGCCGGGACGACGGCCCGGACGGCGAGCCGCGGGCCTACCTGGTCATGGAACTGGTGGATGGCCCGGACCTGCGCAGGCGCCTGCGTGAGAGCCCGGTGCCCGGCGCCAACGTAGCCTACGTGGGAGCGGAGCTCGCCGGAGCCCTGGCCTACATCCACACCCGGGGAGTGATTCACCGGGACGTGAAACCGGCCAACATCCTCCTGCCTCCGGCCATCGCGGGCACGGCGCCACGCGCCAAGCTCACCGACTTCGGCATTGCCCGGATGCTCGACGGCGCCCGGTACACAGCGACCGGAGCCACGCTTGGCACCGCCAATTACCTGAGCCCCGAACAGGCGTCCGGACAGTCCGCGTCAGCGGCTTCGGACATTTACTCAATGGGCCTGGTGCTGCTCGAATGCCTGACCGGGAGGATCGAGTTTGGCGGCAGCCCGTTGGAGGCCGCAGTCTCTAGGCTGAGCAGGGATCCGGAAATCCCACCGTCGCTGGGTCCTCGGTGGTCCTCGCTGCTGACCGGCATGACCGAGCGGGACCCGGAGTCACGACCGACTGCAGCGGAAGTCTCGGCGGCTCTCCTGGACTACCGCTGGGCGGTTCCGGCTGCCGTGGCCGAGCGGGCACCGGAGACCGGGCCGGTTCCTGAGGCACACGTCTCCGGCGAAACAACGGCCGACGGCGCTGCAGGAGTTTCCCTCCCGCCCGGCGCGGGTGCGCCTGGCCGGGCAGAACCGGCTGAACCGGCCGGGAATGCCGCCTCAAGCCGCGGCTCCGACCTCCGCACACCTGCAATGGAACGGGCCGCCGCCGCCTACCTTGCCAGGGATGAATCCGACCATCCGGATATCCACACTCCAGCCGCACCTCCCACCCCGCCCTCCATCGGGCGGGTCGCCCCCGCCGCCGCGGGAGCGGGGAGCGAATCCGGTGAGGGACGCGCGAACGGGTCCAGGGCGGCCCTCGCCCCGGCAGCCGCCCTTCCGCTGCAGCCGGGCCGGGCCGTGCTCGCAGGACGTGCGCTGCTGGCGGTCCTGGCGATGACCGTGCTGACTGTCGCCGTCGTGCTGGCCGCAGGCAGGGTCGGCGCGGACGACTCGGTGAACCGTTCGCCGGTGCCCGGGCAGGTCGGCGGAACCAGCACGGGCAGCCCTCCGTAAGTCCCGGCGCCCGGAAACGTACACACGGCGGTGTTAGGTTCGCACGGCCACTTTCTCGCATACTGGACAGATGAGTTTTCCGGCGTTATCCGAGACTGACCGCTGCCCGTGCCTGAGCGGTGAGACCTACCGGCACTGCTGCCGGCGCTTCCACGCAGGTACGTCCCCCGCACCCACCGCGGAGGCGCTGATGCGTTCGCGCTACACGGCCTTCGTCACCGGGGACACGGACTACCTTGTCCGCACCTGGCATCCCAGCTCCCGGCCCGCGCACCTGGACCTTGACCCGGAGATGAACTGGCGGCGGCTGGACATTGTCTCCAGCGTTGCCGGCTCTCCGCTGGATTCCACCGGCACCGTCACGTTTGAAGCCCATTACCGCCTGGACGGAGCGCACGGCGTCCAGCGTGAACGCAGCACCTTCGTACGCGAAGGAGGGCGATGGCTGTACGTAGCGGGCGACTAGGGGGCCGGTGCCTTCCCCCGGCTGCGCGGCAAGCCTAGGGTTAACAAGCGTCCGACGGCGGGCCCGTCACCCCGGGCCTGCACAGGGAAGACTCCCGAACAGGCGTACGCGCCTGCCAGTGGTCGGACCCCCAGCAGAACGAGGACACCATGAAAGCACTCGTTTACGAAGGCCCCGGTCAAAAAGCCTGGAAGGACGTCCCGGATCCCACGATCCAGGACCCGCGCGACGTGATCGTGAAGATCGACACGACAACCATCTGCGGCACGGACCTGCACATCCTGAAGGGCGACGTTCCTGCCGTGTCACCGGGACGCATCCTCGGCCATGAAGGGGTGGGAACCGTTACCGAGACCGGGTCCGGTGTCACCAACTTCAAGACGGGGGACAAGGTCATCCTGGCCTGCGTGTCAGCTGACGGCTCCTGCAGCTTCTGCAAGGAGGGCCTGTATTCGCACTGCACCGGATCCGAAGGCCAGTCAGGCATCGGCTGGATATTTGGGCACCTCATCGACGGCACACAGGCCGAGTACGTTCGGGTTCCGTACGCAGACACCTCCATGTACATCCTTCCGGAGGGTGTGCCTGCGGAGCACGGCGTGCTGCTGAGCGACATCTTCCCAACCGGATTCGAGATGGGCGTGCAGTACGGCCGGACCAAGCCGGGCGACGTCGTAGCGGTCAGTGGTGCCGGGCCTGTTGGCCTGGCCGTTATCTCCACAGCGGGCCTGTACGGCGCTGCCAAGATCATCGCGGTGGACCTGGACCAGAACCGGGTGGACCAGGCGCGGCGTTTCGGTGCCACCCACGGGGTCAATTCGGGAGACTCCGACTGGAAAGAGCAGATCATGTCCCAGACGGACGGCTGGGGCGTGGACGTCGCCGTGGAGGCGGTGGGCATTCCGCGGACCTTCGAAATGTGCACGGAGATCGTCCGTCCCGGCGGCAGCGTGGCGAACGTCGGCGTCCACGGCAAGCCGGTCAGCCTGGCCCTGGAGCGGCTCTGGATCGAGAACATCGACATCAGCATGGGCTTGGTCAACACGGACACCCTGTCCATGCTGCTGAAGCTCATGGCTGAGGGGAAGCTTCCGGCCGAGCAGTTCATCAGCCACCGCTATCCGCTCGATGACATGATGACCGCGTACGACACCTTCGCGCGTGCCGCGGAAACCGATGCGCTGAAGGTGATTCTCACGGCCTCCTAGTCCTTCTGCGCCGGTTTTGGCCGGCAGCAGCCGGGCCGGCAAGAATACTGGAAAGTGCGGTGCGCAGCAGCGCACCGCACTTTCCAGCGTCATCCACCTGATCCAGGGGCTGCTGCGCCTAACCCTTCCTGGATTTTGACCCCTTTGACTCCTTGGACTCCTTGAGGTCCTTCGCGGCCTTCACCGCTGCGGCAGCCGCGGTCGCTTTCACCGGCGTCGGGACCTTCACGACCTTGGTTTTAGTCCTGGTCCTGCTTTTGGTATCCAGCACCAGGGCGGCGGCGATTCCCAGCATCCAGATGTCCTTGGCGAACGGCACACCCGCAGCGCTGGGCCGGATGCCGTCCTCCTCAGTGAAGTCCGGGGTCTTCAGGTACATCCTCATCATCCCTCCGGAGAAGGCGCCAAGGATTAGGCCCGCGAGGCGGCTGGGCACGAACGGAGTCAGCATGGTCAGCCCAACGCCGATCTCGGCGGCGCAGAGCAGTTTTCCGAAGCGCGCCGGTTCCAGGTCCAGGACCTGCGGGAAGGCGTTGCCGGCCAGGTGCTGCAGCCCGGCGGCGGACTCGTCGTCCAGGCTGCGCTTATTCAGGCCCGAATTGAGGATGTAGGCGCCGGTAGTGAGCCGCAGCGGAATGTGGCTGAGTTTCATGGTGGGTCCTAACGGAGAGGGCAGTTTCCACGCATGAGCCTACGGCTGCACCCCGAACGGGCGGAAGAGGCCGCGGGGTATGCAGGCGGAAGAACCTGAACCCGGATGCGTCCCCGGACGTGGGCCAACAGCGCATGGCCGGGAGATGCACATTCGGTGCGGGAGGATCAACATGCCGACGCAAACTGCCCCCGCGGGCACGATTTCTGCTTTTATTAAGGAAGGTACTGGGAAACCCGTAATCGACACGAGAAGGTCACCAATGGATTACCTCCCGGCCGAGCACCCCCGGCCGCGACATTTCATCCTTCATCTGAGCGACACCCACCTCCTGGCTGGACCGGATCCGCTGTATGGAACGGTGGACAGCCGGGCCAAGCTGATCTCCCTCTTCGAGCGGCTGGCCGAGGCAGAGCGCAAACCCGAAGCCATCGTCTTTACCGGCGACCTGACGGACAAGGGCGAACCGGAAGCCTATGATCAACTTCGCTCAATCGTAGAGCCGGCCGCAGAGCGGATGGGGGCCAAGGTCATTTGGGTCATGGGCAACCATGACAAGCGGCAGCACTTCAAAGAGCGGCTCCTGGACGAAGCACCTGACATGGCGCCGATGGACCGCGTCTATGAGGTCAACGGCCTGCGGATCGTGACCCTGGACTCGACGGTGCCGGGATACCACCACGGAGAACTCAGCGACTCCCAGCTTTCCTGGCTGCGGTCCGTCCTGCGGACCCCCGCCCCGGAGGGCACCATCCTCGCGCTGCACCATCCGCCCGTTCCCAGCGTCCAGGACCTGACAGTCCTGGTGGAGCTGCGCCACCAGCGGGACCTCGCGGCGGCCCTGTCAGGATCCGATGTCCGCGCTGTCATCGCCGGGCACCTGCACTATTCAACCTTCACCACTTTCGCCGGAATCCCGGTCTCGGTGGCGTCGGCAACCTGTTACACCCAGGACCTGGCAACGCCGGGAACCCGGGGCCAGGACGCGGGCCAGGGCTTCAACATGATCCACGTGTACGAGGACTCGGTGGTCCACTCCGTGGTGCCGCTGGAGGAAAGCAGCACCGTAGGCGAGCGGGTGGACGAAACAGAGACCCGCCGTCGGCTGGAGGCAGCGGGACGGCGGATCCTGGACGCCCGTACGCTCAGCAACGCCTAGCACCGCCGAGATGGCAGAAACTGGCCGTTTCAGCCTCCAAAGGAGCAGTTTCTGCCATCTCGTTAGAGTTCGTCGGGATCCGGTTCCGGTCCGAGGTTGAAGAACCGTCCGCTGATGGAAGTGGGCGTCAGCTCCACGAAGCGGTACTTGGGAGTGCTGACCCAGGGCTTCAGCGGAAGCTTTTCGGCTTCCTCGATCTCTGCGCTGTGGTCCAGCTCGCGGCACGTTCCCTTGATGATGACGGACCACGCCTCGTCGCTCAGAATGCCGTCGGTCTCGAATGCTACGTGGGAGTTGATGGTCACGCCGGCCAGTTTGGTGCCGGGCGCAGTCCGGAACAGCAGGACGCCGTCGTGTGCGTAGTAGTTGATGGGAAAAATGTCGGGCTGGTTGCCCACGCTGAAGGCGAGCCGCCCATGGAACGTCTTCTCGACATACTTCCAGGCTTCTTCTTCCGTCAGCTCAACAACCGGAGGCCGTTCTTCAGTAGTCATGCCACCAGTCTGCCAACCCCGGCTCCGTGCCGCCAGAGACTTGTTCCGTAACCGCACGGCTCCTTCAACCTGCACCGCAGGCGCCGAAACGGTAAGCTTACTGACCTAATCGGCACGACCTCGACTGAGAGAGAGCATGATGACGGACGACAAGCAGTATTCGCCCCGGGAACACCTGACCACTCGCCAGGGCCACCCTGTCTCGGATAACCAGAACACCCGCACGGTGGGGTCCCGCGGACCGGCGACCCTGGAGAACTACCAGCTTCTCGAGAAAATCAGCCACTTTGACCGGGAGCGGATCCCGGAGCGCGTGGTCCACGCCCGCGGGTTCGTGGCCTACGGCGAGTTCGAAGCAACGGGCAAGTGGGGCGATGAACCCATTTCCCGGTACACGCGGGCCAAGCTTTTCTCGGAGCCGGGCAAGAAGACCGACGTCGCCATCCGCTTCTCAACGGTGATCGGCGGCCGCGACTCGTCCGAAGCAGCACGTGACCCCCGCGGCTTTGCGGTGAAGTTCTACACCGAAGACGGCAACTGGGACATGGTCGGCAACAACCTCGGAGTCTTCTTCATCCGTGATGCGATCAAGTTCCCGGACGTCATCCACTCCCTGAAGCCGGATCCCGTGACCTTCCGCCAGGAACCGGCCCGGATCTTCGACTTCATGTCCCAGACGCCGGAGTCGATGCACATGCTGGTGAACCTGTTCAGCCCGCGCGGCATCCCCGCAGATTACCGGCACATGCAGGGCTTCGGCGTGAACACCTACCGCTGGGTCAACGCCGGGGGCGAGTCGAAGCTGGTGAAGTACCACTGGCAGCCGCGGCAGGGCGTGAAGTCCCTGACCGAGGAAGACGCTGCGAACATCCAGGCGGGCGATCTCGGCCATGCCTCGAAGGACCTTTACGAGGCTATTGAGCGCGGCGACTTCCCGCAGTGGGACCTGTACGTGCAGATGATGGATGACCACGACCACCCGGAGCTGGACTTCGACCCGCTCGATGACACCAAGACCTGGCCCGAAGAGGTCTTTGTGCCGCAGCTTGTTGGCACCATGACCCTGAACCGGAACGTCTCCGACCACCACAACGAGAACGAACAGATCTCCTTCGGCACCGGTGTGCTGGTGGACGGCCTCGAGTTCTCCGATGACAAGATGCTGGTGGGACGCACGTTCAGCTACTCGGACACCCAGCGCTACCGCGTGGGTCCGAACTACCTGCAGCTTCCGGTCAACTCCGCGAAGAACGCGAAGGTTGCCACGAACCAGCGGGGCGGGCAGATGTCCTACGGCACCGACCTGGCGCCGGGACAGAACCCGCACGTCAACTACGAGCCGAGCATCACCGGCGGCGTCCAGGAAGCTCCGAAGCAGGTGCCGTCCGCCGTGGGACCGGAGCTGGAAGGCCGCCTGACCCGGGAACGGATCGAGCGGACGAATGACTACCTGCAGGCCGGCCAGCGCTTCCAGCTGATGGAGCAGTGGGAGAAGGAGGATCTGGTCAGGAACTTCGTGGACAACATTGCCCAGGCGGCCCGTCCGGTGCAGGAGCGCATGCTGTGGCACTTCTACATGTGCGACGACGAACTGGGTTCGCGCGTAGGCGAGGGCCTGGGCATCGGGCTGGCTGAGATCAAGGACCTGGGACCGCTTCCCGCGCAGACCCTGACCGAAGAGGAACTGGGACGGGTCAAGAACCTCGGCAGCAACGGCCCGCGGAACGTGGAGGGCCTGACCATGACCCACTGTGTCCCGAACGAGCACGTGGTGGTTTCCCGCTAGTTCCTGCGCACTACCGTTCCACGCCAACGGCGGCCGGCCCAACCGGCCGCCGTTCGTGCATCCGGCCCGTTTCGGCGTCCCCTGGACAGTTCCTGCCACATGGGTGTCTTCCCCTCGGTGGACGGGACGGCTGCGATCACCGTTGCGAAGATCCGGCAGCGGCAACGAACCCCCGGAACAGCCGCAGGTCCTCCGGATTCTGTTCAGGATGGAACTGCACTCCAAGGACCCAGCTGCCGGTGCCGGGCAGTTCCAGGGCTTCGATGGTGCCTTCCGGTGCCACTGCCGTGACAGCCAGGCCGTGACCGAGTTCGGCGATGCCCTGGTGGTGGTAGCACGGGGCGCTGGCTTGCGGGCCGAGCAAGGACGAGACCAGGGAGCCCGGAGCGGTGGTGAAACGCACCTCCCCGAAGACTCCGGGTGAGGGTTGGTAGGTGGCTTCCGGACGGACAACGGGCAGGTGTTGGATCAGCGTGCCGCCCAGCGCCACGTTCAGAACCTGGGCGCCCCGGCAGATGGCAAGCAGCGGCAAGCCCCGGTTCAAGGCGGCCCGGGTCAGGGCCAGGTCATGGGTGTCCCGATGCGGCTGGCTGACCGTCAGCGGGTGCCGTTCGTGCCCGTACAGGGCCGGATCCACGTCTGTCCCGCCGGCGGTGATGAGTCCGTCCAACCGGTCCAGGACGTGTTCCCCCGTTGCTACCGGCGGCAGGAGCACCGGAACGCCGCCCGCAGCCGCCACTGCCTCGACGTACGTACCGGGGATCAGCGCTGCGGGTCTTTGCCAGACCCCCCAGGCCGCTTCCTGGTAGTACGTGGTGATGCCGATCAGCGGCCGCTCCGTACTGCCGGGGGACTGGGCCTCAGAGCCGCTCAACGCCACGCTCGCGCTCTCCCAGACGGTGGTTGAGCGGCCTTGCGCTGCCAGCCGGTGTTTGAGCCGACCTGCGTGCAGCCGACCCGGGCCTTAGCCATGCTGGTTCCTCGGTTTCCCTTCGGTTCCCCGTTCGCCGGAGCTGGGCGGTGCAGGAACAATCCATGTGAAAGCAATCCATGTGAAGCAGAGCCGTGCAGCGAGGTGCTGGCGCATGGGATGCACCGGACTAATTCCAGTCCACGGATGTGGAAGAAG
>NZ_JADKYW010000003.1:434518-444250 GCF_015355785.1 Arthrobacter gandavensis | reverse complement strand
GCCGCCGTCGTAAGCAGTTCGCTACTTTTCCCAGGGGGCCCTGATGGGGAAGTATTTCTCCAGGAAGTCCGTGACCCGCTCCGTGCGTTCTTCTGTCGGGACCTCGGGGAAGGAGCCGTCGTTGAGGCAGAAGAGGTCCTTGTTCCGCTTCGCCAGCAGCCGGTCCATGTCCTTGAGGCCACGGTAGGAGGTGGTGTCCACGTACTTCACCTTGGCGGTTTCCTGCGTGACGGCGCGGCCGGTGAGCAGGGCGTAGTAGTGGTAGAGCGAGTTGGTGACGGAGATGTTGTCCTTCGCCCTGAACTTGCTCGCTGCCGTTGCCGCGAACTCGTCGGGGAACACCGCTTCCATTTCCACGAGCACGCTCTTGCGCAGCGGCGCCGCCGTGTGTTCAAGGTGGCGCGTGGTGATCCGGCCGAAGCGTTCCCAGAGCAGCCTGCGGTTCACGCGGGCGGCGTTCTCGAATCCGCTGCGCTCGGGGTCGTTGGCGCCGAGGCCGATGCGGGTGCTGGCTTCGATGAACTTGGTGATCCCGCCGGGGGAGAAGAACAGGTCCGGTCCCACCGGGCGGCCGAAGAACATGTCGTCATTGGAGTACAGGAAGTGTTCGGAGAGCCCGGGGATGTGCTGCAGCTGGGATTCAACTGCCTGCGAGTTGAACGTGGGCAGCACGGACGGATCGCGGAAATGCTCCGTTGCCGGGACGAATGTGACGGACGGGTGGTCTGCCAGCCAGTCCGGGCGAGGGGAGTCGGAGGCGATGAAGATCCTGCGGATCCAGGGCGCGAACATGTAGATGGAGCGCAGCGCGTACTTCAGTTCGTTGATCTGCCGGTAGCGGGCTTCATGGTCATCGCCTTCGCCCACAACGGCGTCCTGCATCAGTGCGGCGCGCCGTGCGCGGTATTCCGGCGAGCTTCCATCCACCCAGGAGAAGACCAGGTCCACATCGAACCGGATATCCGTTGCGTGGTCTGCGAACATGTTCTCGATGGTGGGCCAGGTCAGGCCGTGCTTGTCTACGCTGCCGCGGATCACCTCGGAGGCCGGAAGGGTGCGCCGGGTCAGGGAGTTCTCGACGGGGAGCGTGATCTCCTTCTCGCCGAGTTCCCACAGTTCAACCTGGACCCCGGCTGACGGTCCGAAGAAGAGGTTGGTTCCGCTGGTTCCGCGTGGCCGGAACAGGCGGATGATGCGTGTTCTCTGATAAGGCGAGAGTTCGCCGTCGGCCACCAGCAGCGTGCGTGACTTCTCGGTGTCCACGCTGCGGGAGTAGAACGGTTCTTCCCTGCAGGCTGCCACGAGGGCGTCGCGGAGGTCTTCCCGCAGGCGCAGGTCTATAGCGATGACCGGCCGCTGGTCGTTGCCTCGGACCAGCAGGTAGTCGATTCCGGCGTCGTCCAGTACCCGGCGTACGAAAAGCAGGTCTTCCACCATTGCCTGGTGCGGTGTCAGGCCGGTGTCCATGAGAGTCAGCCGGCCCTTGACCTTGCGGACGTTCGGGCGGTGTTCAACCCGTTCAATGACAGCCAGGGACGCTGTCTGGAGGTCTTCTGCCTCTGCGCCTTCTTCCGGTGTACCGAAGTAGACGTCGTGCTCTGCAGTGATGTCGGTAATTGGAGCCTCCAGGGGTCGGGCCGTTTAGGCACAAAAAAGGGGGAAGCGTGCGACGCTGCACGGTAGCTGGACCGTTGGAACTCACCTGCAGGTTTTGGTGCCTTGCCGGTGTGCGTAACCGCGGGGTGCTATGGGCGGCGCTGACGGGGCTGCGTAGCATTGATGCTTTGCACGCGGAAACCTCCGGGAGCCGATGTGAGATACCGTAACACCCTGTTGTGTGCCGCCGTTACGGTGGGGCTTGCCGTGGCCTCGTGTGCTGCGCCACAGCCTTCCGGGACTGCCGCTCCGACGTGGTCTTCCTATACGGTTTCGGAGGACTTTTTGGAGTTTGAGTACCGCTCTGACTGGCAGGTTGAGCAGGTTGATTCGCTGGCCAATGACCCTTCCGGCGGTGTTTCCCTGCGGGTTCACGACGCCGGCGGCGACGTTATTGCCTGGCTGGACACCGGGATTATTACGGATCAGGTGTGCATGGGAATGCAGGAACCCGTGGTCTATACGGAGTACGATTCCCAGCCTATGCCTGAGCTTGAATCCCGGCAGGGGACTTCGCAGCGTTTTGTGTACCGTTCTGTGGCTCCTGCTGCCGGTGAGGCGCTGGTGACCTATGCGGTGGTCAGTGCTCCTCCACCGCCCGCGGGAGACGCTGCCTGCGGTCTCTTTGATTTCTTCACTTTGACTGAGTCCAGCGGGGGTCGGTTTTCTGGTGTTGTGCCTCCTGATGAGGGAACGGACTCAGCTGCCCACTTGGAGAAGGCTGCGGCGTATGCGGGCTCTGAAGAGTACCGCGATGTGAGGCGGATGCTGGTTTCACTGCGCAATTCTGACTGAGTTTTTGCGCTTGGTGCCCTTTTGCTGTGGCGTGCTGTGGATAAGTACGTATGCTTTGCGGCAGTTTCAGTAGGATCTACCGCACGCTGCCTTGCCTATCACGGGGGTTTCAATGTCCAGTCTTGGTGTTCGACGCCGGTTCGCTGCGGTTTCCCTGGCTCTGGCTGGTTCTCTTGTCCTTTCCGGCTGTTCCGGTTCGGATGATCCCGATGCTGATGCGGCCCAATCGCCCATCAGTTCGGTTTCGCCCAGCGCATCTCCCAGTCCGACTCCTACGCCGTCTGCTACGTACAAACCCGCTTCTGCTGAGGGGCCTGCCGAGAATGTTCCGCTGCCTGTGATGCCGGAGGAGGCGAAGGTCGAGTCCAAGGAGGGGCTTATTGCTTTTGCGCGGTATTGGTATGAGGCCGCTGCCTACGGATACGAAACCGGAGGGGTAGATCCCTTGAGAGAAATCAGCGGCCCGGACTGCACGGCTTGCAACGGCGCCTATTCGACGCTCGCGACTTGGTTCGAAGGTGGTGGGTGGACGGTAGGCGGTCAGATTGAGGTGACATCCGCGGCCTCAGAGTACGCACTCACCGAATCCGGAAATCGGCAGGCGCTGGTTATGTTCAAGCAGGTACCAATCGATATTTACGGCCCAGAGGGACTCATCCGGACGGTGGGGCAAGGAGATGCGTATGTGCAGCTAATGGACGCCAGTTTCCGGGACGGGTCATGGATCGCAGTGGACGTTGTAACCATGAAACAAATGCCATGACGCTGTCTCCATTTGGCGGGCAAGTAATCAGTTTGTCCATAATCCTCGGCATGTTGGCTGGAAGTGGGGAGGGAACTGGTGACCTTGGTTCCGAAGGCAACGTGCAGGGCAATGCAACTTTCTACCAGGATCCAACCAGCGGCGCATGGGCGACATTTCAAGTTGGTCTACCCGATGACCCCATGCAGTACAAATACGAAGCGGCCTGTTTCGACGAGGACAATGGGGATATCGATTGTTTTGTGCGGTACGGGCTTGAATGCAACGCAGGCCCGAACGGTCGCCTTGTTTGGTGGTCGTCCGCGCTGAAAGGCGATGATAATCCGGTTTGGGAAAGATTGAGTGAAGCGCCAACCTGCATCTACTCAGAAGACCCTGCCGCTTTTCAGGAACGCCTCCGAGAGGCCATACTCAGAGCCCTCCAAGAGGCCCCGATCGCGCCGGGAACCGTGACGCTGCAGCCGAGCCCTCACACACTTATCGGCGCTCACACGAACGTTTATGCCGAAGCCCAGCCTCAGGTTTTCGACATGGAGCTTCTCGGACAGTCCATCCGCATAGAGGTGGAGCCAACGGAGTACACGTTCAGTTACGGTGATGGAACGGTCCACGGTCCGGTCTCCACACCGGGAGGCCCGCTGCCCGAAGCGCGCTGGGGAGAACAAACGTCCACGAGCCACCGGTATTCGCAGACCGGTGATGTTCCGGTTAGCATCACGACTTTCTTCTCGGGCCGATACTCCGTCAATGGCGGCCCAATGATTCCCATCGACGGCCGCGCCGAAGTAGCCTCACCGTCCCAGGTCCTGAGTGTGTGGCGTTCGGAGTCCCGCAACGTTGCGGACAACTGTCTGGTGAACCCCACCGGAGTCGGTTGCTGATCGTCCGAAATCCTCCCTGTGGATAAGCCAAATCACCGTAAGAGATAGGCATAGCCTCAAGCCACAACGTCCGCCGGACTTACGGAGATGGCTATGCAGAAGACACGGATTCCCTCGGGAGCTGGAAGGTCCAAAAGAGCCGTCGTCCGAGTGCTCTTGGCTGGCATGCTCACCCTCCTGCTGAGTAGCTGCTCGATGGTCAGCTTCAAACCGGCGGTGAACACGTCCCAGGCTGAACCCGCGGAGACGGGTTCCTCCACCCCCGCACCTGCGGAACCGCCGGCGCCGACACCCACTCCTTCGTACAGCCAGGCTTCCGGCGCGGGCCCGGCTGCCAATGTGGAGCTGCCGATACTCCCAGAGGCAGCACGCCAGGAGACAAAGGACGGGCTGCTGGCATTCGCCGAGTATTGGTTTGAGCTTGTCGATTACACGTACCAAACCGGAGACGCCGCACTGCTCAGAGTGGTGACAACGCCGGAGTGCGCCGTCTGCGGAGGCATGTACGGGAGGATCCCGGAGGCCTATGCGGATGGGGGATGGGTGGAAGGCGGACTGGTTGAGATGGACAAGCTCGAGTCGGCTTTTGTACTTACGCCGGAAAACCGGCGCCAGGCAACGATGTCGGTGAGGCAGAAAGAGATGATCTTCCGGGATAGGTCGGGCACGTCAGTCGACGTGGTTGCCGGTAATCTCCACTCCAGTCACATGCTCCTGGAGGCAACGTTCACCGGAGACGGCTGGTACGTGGACACAGCAGTGCTTACGGGATGGCCGGGATAGTGTCCCCGTTTAGCGGCCCGGTTTCGGCACGGCAAAAAGCACCCGCGGATCCTGCAACAGTGCCGGGTAGGCAAATGCGGACCGGAGAACAGTTCCGGAAACCTGAACTGTTCGGAGGGCAGCGTCATTCTTAAGGGACACTTCCCCAACGGTTCCCAGCTCCAGGACAGTCCGGTCTGGCCCCAACAAGGCAACCTCATCGCCGTCGTCCATTTCCTCGAGGAAGCGCTCAAGCTGGCGTGCCTTCTTTCCAGTCACGGGCGTACCGCGAGCGGACAGCATCGGCAGCTCAATCACCGGTCCGTCGTCCCCGGCAACAGGACGGGCAACCCACAGCGAATCCGGTCCGGGGTCGGCGGGCAGAATCAGCTGTTCAGGTTCCGGCCACACGTAGGGCAGATCTGCCGGAGTGCCGGGGAACAGGTCCGCATAGAATGCGGGATCCTTGGCGAGCAGGTTCGAGCGGTGGCTCTTGTGAACCTGCGGATCACCCAGCCAAGGGGGCGAAGGCGCGTCCCCGCCGTCGGCGTCCGGCGCGAACTCGACCAGCTGCTCCCGCACGGTGTCTGCGTGTCCCCGTCCGGTCCAGGCATCGGTCATCGCCAGGCCGTAGGTCACCAGGGCGGGAACGTAGCCCATCCACATCCGGGTGACCGGGTGATTCTGCCAGCCGTAGTCGGGGAGCGCGAGCGCTCGCAGGATCTGGAGGGTTTCAACCCGCTGCTTTCCCAGACGAGGAGAGTCGAGCACCTCGGCGCTTCGCCGGAAATTCTCATAGGGAAGGAATGTCTGCACGCCGGCCTCAGGACCTAGTACTCGGCATACAGTTCCCCCGCCAGCACCGGTTCCGCAACCCGGTTATCCGGCCCTGGCAGGGGACAGGCCCAGCGTTCGTCATAAGCGCACGACGGGTTGTAGAGGAAATTGAAGTCCAGGATCAGTGAATCGTTCGTACCCTCGCCGAGGTGCGCCCCTTTGATCGTGTCCAGCAGGTACCGGCCCCCGCCGTACGTTCCGCCCGCTTTGCCGGCCAGACCATCCCGCAGAGGGAGGAACAAACCGCCCCCATACGTGGCCAGGCGCCACAGCGCCAGCCTGCCGATCGGCGTCGTAACCGTTCCGAGGCGTTCGAAATAGACGGTCCCGTCTGTTCCGGTGGGCACTTCGAGCCGCTGCCCGGCGCCGTCGTCGTCTATTGCCGCTTCGCAGCGCAGCTCAGGATCATAGGGTGCGACGGCGAGGCCTGTGAACCGGTGTTTGGCTGCCTCGCCGAGCGGGGATGCGGGGTGGGAGGCGAACAGCCCGTCCCGTTCGCGGCGCCACAGATCATGGGCTGACGACGGCGAAGCGGTCTCCACAGCGTGCCGTGCCTTGGCGTATATGTCGAACATGCGACGGCGCCAGTCGGCCGTCCGGAGTGCCGAATCGGGGGAAACCATATCTCCAGCGTAGTGTGTTCGGGTGACTACGGGACTGCTGATTGTTGTGCTGGCTTCGATCTTTGTCGGGGCGCTGGCCCAGCGGATCGCCGGTCTTGGGTTCGCCCTCCTCATTTCGCCGTTCCTGGTGATCATCCTTGGCGCCCATGCGGGCGTGCTGATGGTGAACGTGTGCGGGCTCGTGTCCTCGCTGCTGATCATGTTCCGTGTCTGGAAGGACGTGGACTGGAACATGTATCGATGGCTGGCTGTTCCTGCCGTGATCGGGAGCATCCCTGCCTCCGTCGCTGCCGTGTATCTGCCGGCCGCGCCGATGGCTGTGATTGTGGGTGCGATCGTCCTCGTGGCCTTGGGCGCGTCTCTGGTTCTGGCCCGCAATTCAGTTGTGGTGACCGGCAATCCTGCCAAGGCGATCGCCGGTTTCGCGTCCGGAGTGACGAACGCTGTGGCGGGGGTTGGCGGTCCGGCCGTCAGCGCCTATGCCGTGATGGCCCGATGGCCGCAGCGGCCTTTTGCCGCAACCCTTCAGCCGTTCTTTGTCACTATCGCGACTGTGACCCTTGCCGTGAAGCTTGCGACGGACCCGGGGCAGATGCCTCCGTTCAGCGTCATCGCCTGGGTGCTGATTGGTGTCATGATCATTGGCGGTATCTATGCGGGGGAGCGGCTGCAGAAGCATATCCGTGACGACCACGTCCGTTTCGCAGTCATCGTGGTCGCTTTCCTCGGCGCCGGTGCTGCCATGGCCAAGGGCATCATCGATCTGATGGCTTGAGTGCCCGCTGCCTGATCCGGCGGCTGTCCGATGGCTGGTGCCGATGGCAGGTGCCGTTTTGAACTGGCGGTTTTGGGTGGTTTTGGATGGAGCCCGGTTGGGCGGTGCCGTGTTGGGGAGGGGCCCGCTGTGCGGCGCCCGACGCCGGAGCTCGCTGGTGGAGCCGTGTTGGGCGGCGGTGCCGAGAGCCGTGTTGGGAGGCGGTGCCCGACGCCGGAGCCCGGCTGTGCGTGTTTGGTGCGGTTTGTCGGGGAGGGGCCCGAGCGTCGCGGCATCGGCCGCGACAGGTGGGGTCCTTTCCGTCGGAAGCGCTTCTTGACGCGCAGAACCCGGCGGACTGGGGCGACCGGATGATGCTGTTAGCGAGGGCCCGTAGGAGAGCCTGGTTTGGCATCTTAAAGCAGGTAAATGACCGGTAGCCTGCGGTCCTGAAAAGGGCTGATTTAGGCCCCGGGATGTCAGTGGCAGCTGAAAGTCTAGGGGTATGAACCGTTCCTCGGACACTCCGTTCTTTTCCCGGTCAGCTGACCGGGAAGGCCGCAGTGCTGCCGTCATTTCCAGCGCCGTGTTCTGTGCTGATCCTGCGGCGGAGGGGGAGGCTTCTGGACCGTTGCTGCCGGAGGGCTTTACTGGCCGGTTGTCGCTGCGGGGTGCAGAGTTCCTGGGGTACGAGGAGACCGTGTCCGCGCTGCAGCGCCTGGGCATGCTCATCTCCTGGGCCCAGGCTCAGCAGGCCCGGGTCGCTGCCCGGCTGGAAGTGCTCTTCGCCAGGGACATTGCCGAGGCCTCCGGCGGGCGGGAAGAACCCGCCCTGGCCATGAGCCTCGCCGCCGCTGAAGCCTCCACCGCACTGAACATCCCGCACATGAGCGCGATGCAGCTCATCAGCGAATCCACCCGGCTGTGCTCTGAGACCCCGGAGACTCTGGCCCGGCTGTCCGAGGGGAAGATCGCTCTGCAGCACGCCCGCATCATTCTGGACGAAACCCACAACCTGCCCGCCGATCTCCTCGAGGAAACAGCACCCGGCAATGGTTCCGGTGACACAGGTCCAGAGCGCGCCGGCCCACCGGCTGATGGGGACTCAGGCCAGCTGGACCTCGGCCTGAACACCCCGGATGCGCAGGACAGCGCAAACGGGCCCGGCATGCAGGACCCACCCCGTGCGACGGATGGAACCGAACCCGCAGACGAACCCGGAAGTGACGCGTCCGGTGCCGATCACGGGTCCGGTGCCGTGCTCACCGTGCGGGGCGCGTTCGAACGGGACCTGCTTGCTGCGGCGGAGGGCAGGACCGCTGCCGGCTTCGGACGCCGTGCCCGCAGGCTGCGTGAAACCCGTTTTCCTGACCTGATTCCTGTCCGGCACCGGCAGGCCAAGGACAAACGACGTGTGAGCTTCCAGCCCCTGCCCGATGGCATGTCCTGCCTCAGCGCGGTCATCGCCGCCGAGAAAGGACAAACCATGTTCGCTGCCCTGACCAGTGCAGCGAAAACCGGCAAACACGCCGGGGATCCCCGCACCATGGACCAGCTCCGCGCGGACACCCTCACCGAACTGCTCCTCGAAGCCCCGCCCGCAGGCGCACCGGAAGTCCGGGCTGCGACCCCAGACACGGCGGCTTCACCTCCCGGAAGCACACCAGCCACCGAAGACGTCCACGGAGCAACACCCGTTCCTGGCCAGGTAACACCAGACACCAGCTCCGGTTCGGTTATCCCTGCGAACGAATCCGCCGCCTGCATTCTCGTTCCCGATCCGGACGGCAACCCGGCGGGCAGCACTAGGCAGGACAGGCGGCCCCGCCGGGCCGAGCATCCCCACCGGGCCGAGCAGCACCGGAACAGGAACCAAAACACGAACCGGAAGCAGAACCGCTCCCGGGTTCGTACCGAGGTCATGGTCCTGATCAACGCGGACACCCTGGCCGGACTGGACGAAAACCCGGCAGAACTCAACGGCTACGGACCCATCAGCGCCGACACCGCACGCACCATGATCCTCAACGCAATGCACTGGACACCCCTGCTCCAGAACCCCGCCACCGGTGAAATCCTCACCGTCGGACGAACACGACGCATCCCGGCCGGACTCAAACGCTGGCTCCAGGCCCGGGACGGAACCTGCCGGTTCCCCGGCTGCTCCGTGAACGTCACGCACACGGAGATCGACCACACCACTCCGTACTCACGCGGGGGTCCCACAGACCACTCGAACCTGGAACACCTCTGTCCCAAACACCACCGGTTCAAGACCCTGGGCCATTGGAAGGCTCGCCAGCCAGAACCTGGAACCATCGAATGGAACTCACCTGCCGGCCGCACCTACGCAACGGACCCGGCACTGGACTACCTGCCAACCCCACCAAAGCCCGGAACCCCGCAACCGCGGCAGCATGGCCCCGGAACCCCGCAACCGCCCGGTAGAAGCACCCAGAAGCCGGACGACGATCCCCCTCCGTTCTAGTGTTCAGTGGGTTCAAGACACTCTCAGCCGGTATCCGAATGCCAAAGTGTGGACCAGTGCGTTCGGGCATGTCCCTCCGAGGGCTGCAGTCACCTCGCAGCGGCAACTGCAGTCACCTCGGAGCGGCAGAGCGCCAGAGCGGCAGCGGCAGCCGCAGCCACAGCTGCAGTCAC
>NZ_JADKYW010000003.1:0-434230 GCF_015355785.1 Arthrobacter gandavensis | reverse complement strand
CCCGCCAACCCCACACCCCACACCCCACAACCCCGCCCACCTCCACTACAAACCAAAACCTCGACTCACACCCGCACCCTCAACAGCTGGGACACGTGAGAATGGCACGATAGAAAGCGATGAAACTCTTTAAGCGCCCGAAGAAACCGGGTGTGCTGCCCATGCCACTCTGGCTGCAGGGAATGTTCGAACTCGGCCAGGCAGCAGTACTGTCAGCCCTGGTGGTGATCCTGCCGCTCACCGGAGTGTGGGCAGCAAACGGGTTCTCAGACCGGGACTACGCTTCCCTGGCACGGCTGAGCGGGCAAGCCTGGCTGCTGCTGCACGGAGTACCGCTGTCAATGACATTCCCGGCAGGAACGGCCGGCCCGGAAGAATCCGGAGGACTGCTGTCCCTTATCCCGCTGGGCCTGACACTTATACCCTTCTTCCTCTGCTGGAGAGCAGGACGCAGACTCGCACGCGCCTGCTACACAGACCAGCTATGGCAGGCACTGCTCGGAGCGCTGGGAACCTACGCATTGCTGGGGACAGCTGCGGCATACTTCTCCGCAAACGAGGACGTAAGCATCTCCCTCGCTGCGGGCGGACTGATACCACTCATCGCAGCAGGACTCGGTGTGATCATCGGAGCCAGAATTGAAGCCGGTTCCTGGGTGCGGCTTATCGGAGTCGACCTTACAGACTGGATAGCAAGAACCAGCCAGCATTCACGCTGGGCCGGATCCTACCTGTGGGCTGCCATCCGGGCCGGAGTCATCGGAATCGTGGCAGCTGTCGGACTCGCAGCAGTTCTGCTGGTAGTGGCACTGGCACTGAGCTGGGCAGAGATCGCAACCGTCTACCAAAAGCTCGACGCCGGAATCATCGGAGGCATCGTCCTCACCGTCGCGCAGCTGGGGCTGCTGCCAAACCTGGTGGTGTGGACACTCGCCTGGGCATCTGGTGCGGGATTCAGCATCGGGACCGGAAGCATCATCAGCCCGCTCGAAACTACTGTCGGGCCGCTGCCCGCGGTCCCGGTACTGGCAGCCCTTCCCAGCGGACAGCCCGAATACGCCTACGCGGCACTGCTCATCCCCGTCGTGGCAGGAGTGCTGGCAGGATGGTGGTTCCTGCGCGAGGGAGAGAACCATTTCGACGAATGGATCTCCATCAAGATCAGCGCCAGGTGGTTCACGGCATCCGTGTCGACCATCTGCCTCGGCGCCGTAATCGGACTGGTGTCAGGACTCCTGGCAGCAGCTGCGGCACTGATCGCCCGCGGATCGCTTGGCATCGGCAGATTCATCGAGATCGGCCCCGACCCGCTCTGGACCGGAATCTGGATCGCAGCAGAAGTCGCCGTCGGCGTCGTTATTGGCTACGCCGCTGGCCCCTGGCTGGAACGTGAAGGCTCAAGGCGCCCGGTAGCTGCCTCAACAAAGGCGTAGCGGCAGAACGCACTAGCTGCAGGGCAGCCGAAGCTACGGCTGGGGAAGCATCCCACCGAAAGTCAGGTAGTCCTTGGTGCAGGTCTCCGTGGCCTGGACCGTTAGGGCAGACTGCATGCAGGTCTCGTATTTGGCGGTAAGCGGCCACAGCGCCACCTGGGCAGCCACACCCAGCGTCATAAACGCACCCGCGGCCAGACCCATCGAGACCACGATGCGCATAAACGCGCCCAGACCATACCGGACAACCTTCACCAGGGTGATGATGCTGACGACTACAGCCGCAATACCCAGCATCAGCGGAAGCAGCTTCCAGGGCAGCATCAAATCGGCACTGAGCAGCATTCCCAGCAGCAGGGCGATGAACACCCACATGTAGGACCGGGCTTCCCTGGACTGCGCCTCAGAGGGCTCCGGTTTGCGGGTAGCCGGCGGAAACGGCGGTCGCGGGCGTACATCAGGGCCGTCGTTAGTCATGGTTTAAGCCTAGGTGACGCTTCGACCTAAGGTTGACACATGCGAATTGTTGTTCTGGTTTCCGGCACCGGGTCAAACCTCCAGGCCGTCCTCGACGCCGTTGTGGCAGGGGAGCTCGACGTCGAAATCGCCGCCGTCGGTGCGGACAGGACCGGAACCTACGGCGTAGAACGTGCTGCCGCAGCCGGATACGAGACATTCGTGGTGAACTTCAAGGATTATCCGGTCCGTGCGGACTGGAACCGCGCCCTGACCGAGACGGTGGAATCCTACGAACCCGACGTCGTCCTCTCCTCCGGATTCATGCGCATAGTGGACGAACACTTCATCGATACGTTCGAGGGCCGCTACGTCAACACGCATCCCGCGCTGCTTCCGTCCTTCCCCGGTGCGCACGGTGTGCGGGACGCACTCGCGTACGGGGTAAAGGTCACCGGCTGCACGGTTCATATTGCCGACGCCGGTGTGGACACGGGTCCGATCCTCGCCCAGACAGCAGTGGAGGTGCTCGACGGCGATACCGAGGAGACGCTGCACGAGCGCATCAAGGTGCAGGAACGCCGGCTCCTGATCGAGACACTCCGCAAGATCAGCAAAGAAGGACTCCCGCGGCTCTAAACCGGACTCCCGCGGCTCTACGCCGGACAGCCCGGCACCGGGCATACAGCCCGGCTACGGCCGTCGAAACCCCTAGTCCAGCGCAGCCCCCCGGGTTTCCGGCGAGAACTTCGCCATCCACAGCACCGCAGCCAGCACAAGCAGTCCGGCTGCGGCAAAGGACAGCGGCAGTCCCAGGTAGGGCCACAGCACGGAAACGAACAGCAGGGGACCGAACCCGGCACCAACCCGGGAGGCCGTAGACGCCCAGCCAAATCCACTGGCGCGCAGCCGGGTGGGGTAGAGCTCGGAAACATAGGTGTAGAGCACCGGAATGGCCACCTGCACCACAAATCCGTAGACCAGAAGCCAGGTTGTCGCAGCAGCCGGAACATCAACAACCAGGGCCACCACAACCAGTGAAGCCGCAGCCGCGGGACCAGTGATTCCGAGCAGCCACTTCCGGCCGACCCGCTCCACCAGCAGCGCGGCAGCAACCACACCCAGCAGGCCCACCGCAGCCATGCCGGACGTCGTCAGGAACGCCTTGTACTCGGCATAGCCGGCATCCACGAGGATCTTGGGCATCCACTGCAGGGCCAGGTAGTAGACCAGGAGGACGGTCACGAACAGCGACCACGCAGTCACCGTGGATTTCGGGTTACTCCGCCAGAGGTCGGCAAGCTGGCTGCCGGTGGTCTTCAGGGAAAACTTCTGCGCAGGCTCCGGTTCCGGAAGCCGCCACTCAGTCTGCGTTCCTCCCGTACGGCGGATCAGGTCATTGATGACGGCGCCGGCTTCCTCGGTGCGGCCCTTGCGGACCAGGAACAGCGGGGACTCGGGCACTGAACGGCGGACCCAGAAGATCAGCAGCGCCGGGATGACCATAATCAGCATGGTCCAGCGCCAGTCCGCGACCGTCGCCATGATGACGGCGGAGGTGACGCCGCAAAGTGCCGCACCCACCGGCCACCAGCCGTCCATGGCGGTAAGCACCCGGCCGCGCTGCCTGCGCGGGGTGAATTCACCAACCAGCGCGTAGTCCACCGGAACGCAGCCGCCCAGCCCCACGCCTGCCAGGAATCGAAAGACGCAGAACCACGCGATGTCCGGGGCAAACGCGCCGGCGACGGTGAAGATCGAGAAGATCAGCAGCGTGGCGGTGAAGGCCTGTTTCCGTCCGATCGCGTCCGCAATCGAACCCCAGAGAAACGCGCCGATGGCCATTCCCAGCAGGTTCGCCGTGCCGATCCAGGCTGCCTGGGCCGGCACGAGGTTCCATTCCTGGGAAAGGAGGGGGATGAGCACGCCGTTGAGCGTCACGTCCCAGGCATCGAACATAAAACCCAGCCCGCCGATCAGGAAGATCTTGCCCTGAACCCGCCAGCGCCAGGGGAGGTTCTGGACTACTTCGTCGCCCGTAGGCAGGGCATGGGTCGTGGTCATGGGGTGGAGGGCCTTCCGCCGGCACTTATAGTCATCAATGCACTAACTGGGGGAAACTCTACAACGCCCGGCGCCGGAAGGCGGCCGCTCCCCGTAACGTTGCGTGCGCCCGCCCCGCCTCCGTTCGCACCCCCGGGCACCCGTTCGCCCGCCCCGGGCCTCGGTTCGCCCTCCCCGCGCCGCCATGCATCCAAACCCGGGCCGCGGTGCGTCCCCGCCCCGGGCCGCCTCCCGCATCACAAAAACCGGTCGCGTCAAACGGGTGACGGCCGCGCCGGCAACTATTACCCCGCGGACCTGTCCCCGGAGCGGCCAAGGCATAAACTCATCCTTGGGCCGCCCACGGGCGGCGCGTGCATCGTTCGCCGATACCCAGTTGGAGTGACTTCCCCGTGAGCAACACCCCCCTTGACCGTGTACCCATCCGCCGGGCCCTCATCTCGGTCTACGACAAGACCGGCCTGACGGAACTGGCCCAGGGCCTCGCCGCAGCCGGGGTCAGCATCGTCTCCACCGGTTCCACCGCCAAGCAGATCGCCGCAGCAGGCATCGAGGTCACTGAGGTTGCCGAGGTTACCGGTTTTCAGGAATGCCTGGATGGCCGTGTCAAGACCCTCCACCCGCGCGTGCACGCCGGCATCCTGGCCGACCGCCGGCGCCAGGACCACAGGGACCAGCTGGAGGAGCTCGGCATCGAGGCCTTCGACCTGGTGGTCGTGAACCTGTACCCGTTCGTCGAGACGGTGAAGTCCGGCGCCGCACGGGACGACGTCGTTGAGCAGATCGACATCGGCGGCCCGTCCATGGTCCGTGCCGCCGCCAAGAACCACCCCTCCGTCGCAGTAGTGGTGGACCCGGCCAGGTACTCCGCTGTCACCGCTGCTGCCGCTGAAGGCGGCTTTGACCTGAACGCACGACGCCGGCTGGCCGCGGAAGCGTTCGCCCACACCGCCGCGTATGACACGGCTGTGGCCAAATGGACTGCCGCGCAGTTCGGCGACGGCACCGAGGAAGGGGCGGCCTGGCCCGCCTACACCGGTATGGCACTGGAGCGTTCCGAGGTGCTGCGCTACGGCGAGAACCCGCACCAGGCTGCTGCACTCTACGCGGACCGGGATTCGATGCCCGGAGTCGCACAGGCAGACCAGCTGCACGGCAAGGCGATGTCCTACAACAACTACGTCGACGCCGATGCCGCCCTGCGCGCCGCGTTCGACTTCGACGAGCCGGCAGTCGCCGTCGTCAAGCACGCCAACCCGTGCGGCGTCGCGGTGGCGTCCCCGGATGCCTCGGATCCGATCGCCAACGCGCACCTGAAGGCACACGCGTGCGATCCCGTGTCGGCCTACGGTGGTGTGATTGCAGCGAACCGGACGGTCACGGCCGGCATGGCGGAGACGGTCAAGGACATCTTCACCGAGGTTGTCATCGCTCCGGACTTCGAGCCCGAGGCAGTTGAGATCCTTTCCCGCAAGAAGAACATCCGCCTGCTCACCCTTCCGGACGGCTACGGACGCAACCCGCTGGAGTTCCGCCAGGTTTCCGGCGGTGTGCTGATGCAACAGCCGGACACCGTGGAAGCCGAAGGCGACGATCCGGCGAACTGGACACTCGCAGCCGGTGAACCCGCAGACGAGCAGACCCTGGCGGACCTCGTCTTCGCGTGGCGTGCAGTCCGTGCCGCAAAGTCGAACGCGATCCTGCTGGCCCGCGACGGCGCCTCCGTTGGTGTGGGCATGGGACAGGTGAACCGTGTTGACTCCTGCAGGCTCGCCGTCGAGCGCGCGAACACGCTGGCAGGCGAAGGCGATGAGCGCGCCCGCGGTGCCGTCGCGGCGTCGGACGCCTTCTTCCCCTTCGCCGACGGCCTCGAGATCCTGCTGAACGCCGGCGTCCGCGCCATCGTGCAGCCGGGCGGATCCGTCCGCGACGAGGAGGTCATCGCTGCAGCGAACGCAGCAGGCGTGCCAATGTACTTCACCGGCGCCCGCCACTTCTTCCACTAGTAACCCACCGGCAACGCCCGCCCGCGGGCCGCGCGGATGATGTCCGCATGCGGCCCGCGGTTTAGGGTGCACTTCTGCGCTGTGGCATAGTTGGACACAGAAACCAGACCCAAAAGCCGGGTCCCCGCATGTCTAAAGCCATGTCCGGACCCCCATTCCACAAGGAGACCGTGTGGCTGACAAAATCAAGGTTGTGGGCTCTGTCGTAGAGCTCGACGGCGACGAGATGACGCGGATCATCTGGCAGTTCATCAAGGACCGCCTGATCAACCCGTACCTGGACGTAGACCTGAAGTACTACGACCTCTCGATCCAGAACCGTGACGCCACGGACGACCAGGTCACCATCGACGCAGCCAATGCCATCAAGGAACACGGCGTGGGCGTCAAGTGCGCAACCATCACCCCCGATGAGGCCCGCGTTGAAGAATTCGGCCTGAAGAAGATGTGGGTTTCCCCGAACGGAACCATCCGTAACATCCTCGGCGGCGTCGTCTTCCGCGAACCGATCATCATCTCCAACATCCCTCGCCTGGTTCCCGGCTGGAACAAGCCGATCATCATTGGCCGCCACGCCCACGGCGACCAGTACAAGGCCACCAACTTCAAGGTTCCGGGTGCCGGCACCCTCACCCTGACCTTCACTCCGGCTGACGGCGGCGAAGAGATCAAGACCCAGGTAGTCACGTACCCCGAAGAGGGCGGCGTGGCCATGGGCATGTACAACTTCAACGAGTCCATCAAGGACTTCGCGCGTGCATCCTTCGCCTACGGCCTGCAGCGCAACTACCCGGTGTACCTCTCCACCAAGAACACGATCCTGAAGGCCTATGACGGCCAGTTCAAGGACCTGTTCCAGGAAGTCTTCGACGCCGAGTTCAAGGACCAGTTCGAAGCAGCCGGCCTCACTTACGAGCACCGCCTGATCGATGACATGGTTGCCTCCGCGATGAAGTGGGAAGGCGGCTACGTCTGGGCCTGCAAGAACTACGACGGCGACGTCCAGTCGGACACGGTTGCCCAGGGCTTCGGCTCGCTGGGTCTCATGACCTCCGTACTCATGACCCCGGACGGAAAGACCGTCGAGGCTGAGGCCGCACACGGTACCGTGACCCGTCACTACCGCCAGCACCAGCAGGGCAAGCCCACCTCCACCAACCCGATCGCTTCGATCTTCGCGTGGACTCGTGGCCTGATGCACCGCGGCAAGCTGGACAACACCCCCGAGGTCATTAACTTCGCCGAGACCCTTGAAGACGTAGTCGTCAAGACGGTCGAATCCGGCAAGATGACCAAGGACCTGGCACTGCTGGTCGGACCCGACCAGCCGTACCTGACCACCGAGGAATTCCTCGCCGCACTGGATGAGAACCTCAAGGTGCGCCTGGGCTAAGTCCCCAAGCTTCACAGCAATAAGCAGCCAGCCCCGGTCCGGAAGGACTGGGGCTGGCTGTTTTGTGGCCCGGGTTGTCTGTTGGTCTACCGGGTTGTGGTGGCTGGCTGGTGCCCTCCGGGGTGTCGCGCTGCGACGGCCGCCCGCGGGTCCGCCAGCCGGGCGGGCCGGAACGGCGGCAACGAAACTCCTTCGCTCGCAGAGCTCGCTTGGAGTATTAAAGCCGCCTAACCCGGCCCGTCCGGCGGGCAAGTATGGCACCTGGGGTGCGTGGCATGTAGGGCGGGCCGGAACGGCGGCAACGAAACTCCTTCGCTCGCGGAGCTCGCTTGGAGTATTGAAGCCGCCTAACCCGGCCCGTCCGGCGGGCTCGTATGGCACCTGGGGGTGCCCTCGAGGAGTGCATTGCGGCCGCACGCGAAAGCAGGGCTGTGCCTCTCGATTCTGCAGCCCCGCGATGCTGCAGCCCCAGTGGCCGGAGGTTGTACCTCACGGCGCGTCCGCGCCGGCCGGAGCAGGACGGAGCCTCATGAAAAGGCTGCGGCCCCCGAAGCATGAGCGGGAGCTTCACGCTTCGGGGGCCATGCCTGCCCTTCATGAGAACGCCGCAGCGATGAGCCGGGCGCTCCGTGCCGGACGAGCCGGCTCCAGGCTAGGAGCCGGAAGAACCCGATCCGGAGCCCGAACCCATGCTGCCGGAGCCGGAACCTGAGGAGCCCGAACCCATGCTGCCGGAGCCGGAACCTGAGGAACCCGAACCCATGCTGCCGGAGCCGGAACCTGAGGAGACGGACGAACTGACGGTCTCTGATTCGCCGCTAATAACGTTGCTTTCGCCGCTGTACGAGGAGGACACCTCGATCTTGCGCGGCTTGGCACGTTCGCTCACGGGGATGAAGACGCTCAGGACACCGTTCTCATACTTCGCTGAGATGCCCTCGATGTTGATGCCCTGACCGAGGTTCAGCTGGCGCAGGAACGTGCCCGATTCGCGTTCCCGGTTCAACCAGGTTGCGCCCTCGGGCACGTGGATGGTGCGTTCTGCCCGGATGGTCAGCAGCTGGCCGTCAACATCCACATCGACCGATCCCGGATCTATGCCGGGCAGGTCTGCGTTCAAGATGTAGTGGTCGCCCTCGCGGTACAGATCAATCGGCATCAGCCGCAGCCGCTGCCTGGGATCCAAGAGGGCACCTGCCATGCGGTCCAGTTCGCGGAAAGGATCGAATTTCATGGCCATTCTCATCAACTCCTTTTCACCCGTCCCGTTCAGACGGGTGGATGTGTTCTTCACTGACAGGAATAACGAAGGGTCGATTACCTGAGCGGCTGGATCGGGTTGAGCCAGCTGCACTCAAGAATGCAAATAGGTTAGCACTCGCCAATATCGAGTGCTAGGGCTCCGCAAAGAAAACCGTCTCGAAGAGGTCAATCCAGCGGCCACAGATGCACCGGTTCGTTGCTGTGCATATGGTGCCAGTAGCGGCGGGTCAGTTCGGCCAGGGCCGAGGACCTGTCATAGCCCTCCGCTTCCAGGTTCGAGAGAACCGAAACCTGCCAGGACGCGCCGTTCTGCTCCGTCTGCGCCCTTTCCCGGATCACCGTCAGGTAGCGCTCAACCAGCGCATCATCCACTCCGAGCGTGCGCAGGCCGTCAGCTGCCATGGGAACCAGATGCCGGACCACCAGTTCAGTCACCGGAATGTCCCCGATGCCGGGCCAGTAGACCGTGGCATCCAGTCCCAGCCGCGAACAGGCCAGGAAGTTGTCCGCCGCCGTCTTGAACGCGGTGCGGGTCCACAAGGGGCGGTCCGCGGTACGCAGGGTCTGGACCAGGCCGTAAAAGAACGCAGCGTTGGCACTCACATCGAGGACAGTCGGCCCGGCGGGAAGCACACGGTTCTCAAGCCGCAGGTTGGGAGTGTTGGTACCGGGATCGTAGATGGGCCTGTTCCACCGGTAGACGGTGCCGTTGTGCAGACGCAGCTCCGGCAGCAGGGGAGCACCGGCATCCGTGGAACCGGAACTGGCAGCGGAGAGCTCCGGGAGCAGGGCCGGGAAATAGCGGACGTTCTCCTCGAAGAGGTCAAAAATTGAAGTGATCCAGCGTTCACCGAACCAGACCCGGGGACGCACGCCCTGGTTGCGCATCTCAGGGGGCCGGGTGTCGATCGCCTGCTTGAAAAGCTCTATCCGGGTTTCCTGCCACAGCACATGCTCCAGGAAGATCGGGGAGTTCGCAGCAAGGGCCACCTGCGGGCCGGCGATCAGCTGGGCGGCATTCCACGCCGGAGCGAAGTCGGCAGGGCTGACCTCCAGATGAAGCTGCAGGGAGGTGCAGGCAGCTTCCGGGGCAATGTTCTTGGCGTACCGGGTAAGGGATTCAGTGCCGGCCAGGGAAAGGTATACGTCCTCGCCGCGGGCCTGGAGCACTGACGTGTTCAGTGCCTCATAGCGCGCCCCGGAGCTGATCCAGGCATCGCCGTCGAGCACTTCATGGGTGAGCGTAGGGAGGATGCCCACCATCAGGATGTTCGCGTCCGCCTTGGCCGCAAGCTCGTCTGCCCGGTTGAGCTGGCTGCGCAGGCTCTCTTCGAGTTCCAGCAGCCCCCGTCCCCGGATGGACAAGGCGGGATGGTTCATCTCTATGTTGAAGGCGCCCATCTCCGTCTGGAAGGCCGGATCGGCGATTTCCTCCAGCACGGAAGAGTTCCGCAGCGCGGGAGTGAAGTCGTCATTGGTCAGGTTCAGTTCAAGCTCGACGCCGATGCTCGCGGTATCGGCGAACTGCGCTGTTCCCAGGAACCCGGCGAACCGGTCCAGGTTCTCCAGCAGGCGGCGTCGATAGCGGGTCCGCTCTTCACGGCTGAAAGACCTGGCGTTGACCTCTGTTCCCATGGATGAAGATAACCACGCCGGGCAGGTGATGTATAGCGTTGGGCCGGGCGCCTGTTTTCGGGACACCGCGCAGCTTCCCGCTGAGGAAAACCGCTCGTCCGGAACGCCTCGTTCCGGACGAGCGGCAGCGCGCTGGTGGACCTAAGGGTGTTTGCCGGCCCCCTGCAGCGACGAGGCGGGACGCTCATCATTCGGGTACCGGACGCCGAGCTGGGCGCGGACCTCATCGAACAGCTGCATGGTATGCAGCGAATCGGAAAGGGGCATAGTAGGGCTTTCGGCCAGTCCTTCCTGGATGCAGCGCGTGACTTCCCGAAGTTCGTAGGTATAGCCGTTGCCCACCTGCTGGAAACGCTCGGTACGGGACGGACCCATGTGCTGATGGATGTGCAGTTCAACCGGGTTGTGCAGGGGAGCGCCGGTCCGGACCCAGCCCTCACTGCCGCAGATAGTGGCGGTGCGGGGGCCGGAGGCAAGCAGCGAGGACGTGAGCTGGGCCTGCGCACCGGAGGCATAGCCCAGGTTCAGCGCATTCTGGGTGTCCACGCCGTCGGCATTCAGGGTGCCCGAGGCCTGCACCCGATGGGGGAAGCCCAGCGCCCCGACCGCCAGGGTCAGCGGATAGACGGTAAGGTCCAGCAGCGCGCCGCCTCCGGCAGCGGGATCCCACAGCCGGCTTGCGGGGTCATACGGGGCTGGGAACCCAAGGTCTGCCTGCACCCACTGGATCTCCCCAAGCTCACCGCTGGAGATGACTTCCCACAACCTGTTGATGCAGGGAAGGAACCGGGTCCACACAGCCTCCATCAGGAAGACGCCTCGGCGGCCGGCGATCCTGGTCAGGTCCGCCAGCTCCGCGGCGTTGATGGTAATCGATTTTTCGCACAGAACGTGCTTGCCGGCCTCGAGGGCCTCTCGGGCCAGCTCATAATGCTGGGCATGCGGGGAGGCGATGTAAACGACGTCGACTTCCGGGTCTGCGAACAGCTGGCGGTAGCCCTTGCCGCGTGCCTCGTCGTCGTAGTAGCTGGACGCAAAACCGAAGCGGCCGGCAAAGTCGACGGCGGTCCCTTCTGAACGGGAGCTCACCGCCTGCAGCACGGCGTCCTCTAGCCTGGCGATGTCCTCGGTAACGCGGGCGGCAATCCTCCCTGTGGCGACGACGCCCCATCTAAGCGTGCGGCCGGTGGCCTGGACCGGGCTGGGTGCCCCCTGAAGGACGCACGGCGGTGTGCGGATAAACTGCGGGGCGCTCATATTCCTCGACTTTCAATGAGTTACCTGGCTAATGCCTTGACCGTCTAGTGACTAGGTCTTGGAACTACTTTATTGGCAACGCCGCGCACTGCCCAGAGCTGCACGAAAGACCAGTGCAATTTGTTGAGCGGCGGGCGGGTTGACGGCGCGGGTACAAAAAGGCCAGGGCCGCCTTCGGTAAGGAAGACAGCCCCGGCCTTGATGCGCTGTGGACTACTTGACCAGTTCGGCCAGCGTCGGATCGTTGGCGTAAGCCTCGGCAGCGTTGTCCTTGGTGACGATCTGCGGTTCCAGCAGGTAGGCCGGAACAACCTTCACGCCGTTCTCGTAGGACTCGTCGTCGTTGATTTCCAGCTCTTCGCCGGCACCCAGACCCTTGACCATGTCAATGGTGTGGTTGACCAGGGCACGGGTGTCCTTGTTGATGGTGGAGTACTGGACGCCTTCCATGATGGACTTCACGGACTCAACTTCGGAGTCCTGGCCGGTCACAACCGGAACCGGCTTGCCGGCAGCGGCGACGGAGGTCAGGATGGCGCGGGCCAGGGTGTCGTTGGGGGACAGGACACCGTCCAGCTCTTCGGCACCGTAGGAACCCGAGAGCAGGGTGTCCATGCGCTTCTGGGCGTTCTCGGCCTTCCAGCCCTGGGTAACTGCCTGGTTGAATTCGGTCTGGCCGGAAACGATGTTCAGGTTGCCGGCTTCGATTTCCGGCTTCAGGACGTCCATGGCGCCGTCGAAGAAGACCTGGGCGTTGGCGTCATCGGGGGAGCCGGCGAACAGTTCGATGTTCCACGGGCCTTCGGGCTTGTTGGCCTTCATTCCGTCCAGCAGGGCCTGGCCCTGGAGCTGGCCGACCTGGAAGTTGTCGTAGGCGACGTAGTAGTCGACGTTCTCGGTGTTGGTCAGGAGGCGGTCGTAGGCGATGACGGTGATGCCGGCATCCTTGGCTTCCTGCAGCTGCGAGCCGAGCTGGGCGCCGTCGATGGCACCGACAACCAGGACCTTCACGCCATTGGTGATCATGGAGCTGATCTGGTTCTGCTGCTCGGAGACGCCGCCGTTGGCGAACTGTACCTGCGGCTCGTAGCCGGCTTCCTTCAGGCCGTCGTTGAACAGGCCCTCCGCCAGGACCCAGTTTTCCGAGGTCTTCTGGGGCAGGGCTACGCCGATTGCCGATCCCTCTTCAAAGCCGGCAGCATCGCCGGTGGAAGCTTCGTCGGCACGGCCGCAGGCAGACAGCGACAGTGCTGCCACCGTGGCGACTACGGCAAATGACTTTGCGAACTTGCGCATGGTGTTCCTTTTCTTGATGGGTGGTGCGGTGGATTTTGTGGTGCGGAATGAGGGCCCGGTAGGGCTTAGGCATCCGTTCCGATGGTGGACTTGGTGCCGGTGGGCATCTCAGGCTTGGGATTCACGGGGGCGGGGACGGCCAGCTTGTCCTTGGACCCGAAGTTCTTCATCATCAGGCCGATGAGGGAGGGCTTGCCCTGGGTCTTGTTGTAGACGTCCAGCGCCACGGCGATCAGCAGGACCAGGCCCTTGATGATCGAGGTGAGGTCCGCGCCAATGCCGAGCAGCTGCAGGCCGTTGTTCAGCACGGCCATGACCAGGCCGCCGACGATCGAGCCAACCACGGTGCCGACGCCGCCGGAGACAGCCGCGCCGCCGATGAAGACTGCGGCGATGGCGTCCAGTTCCCAGCCGGTGCCGTCAAACGGGCCGGATGCCGTGGAGCGGGCAACGAAGATCATGCCTGCCAGCGAGGCCAGGATGGACATGTTCATCATGACCAGGAAGTTGACCTTCTTGCTCTGAACACCGGAGAGCTCGGCTGCGTGGAGGTTGCCGCCCACTGCGTAGACATGGCGCCCAACGACCGTCTTGGTGGAGATGAAGACGTACAGGACCACCAGCACTGCAAGGATGATGCCGGAAATGGGGAAGGACGTTCCCGGGCGGCCGGTGGAGAAGAGGTACGTGGCGTACAGGATGGCAGCTACCAGCAGGCCGGTCTTGGTGACGGCAACCCAGGCCGGGGGATTGACGGAGCCGATCTTCACGGTCTTGGCACGGCGGCGGAACTCCCCAACGATCACGACGGCGGCGAGCACCAGGCCCAGGAGCAGGGTCAGGTTGTTGTAACCGGTGTCCGGACCGACCTCCCAGAGGTAACCGGCGCCGATGAACTGGAAGTCCTGCGGCACAGGAACGGTGTTGGATTTGCCGAAGTACTGGTTGGCGCCGCGGAAAATCAGCATGCCGGCCAGGGTCACGATGAACGCCGGAATTCCCACATAGGCGACCCACATGCCCTGCCAGGCGCCGATGGCGGCACCGATCAGCAGGCCCAGCAGGATGCCGGCCCACCAGGGAATACCCCAGTCCCTCATCGCCATGGCCACCAGGATGCCGGTGACGGCGGCCACGGACCCCACCGAGAGGTCGATGTGTCCGGCGATGATCACAAAGACCATGCCGACGGCCAGGATCAGGATGTAGGAGTTGCCGTTGAACAGGTTGATCATGTTCGTGGGCGTCAGGGTCTTGCCGCCGGTCAGCCACTGGAAGAGGCCGATCAGGACGACGAGGGCAAAGATCATGCCGAACTGGCGGCCGTTGCCGCTCAGCAGCTGTTTGATGGCTTTCATGAGAGGGGTCCTTGGGTGGCGAGGTCGGAGGTTTGCTTTCCGGCGGAGGTCATGAGCCTCATGAGGTTTTCCTGGCTGGCGTCAGCCTTGGAAAGCTCACCGGTGATCGAGCCTTCGAAGATGGTGTAGATGCGGTCGGAGAGACCAAGGAGTTCGGGGAGCTCCGAAGAGATCACGATCACGCCCTTGCCCTGGTTGGCCAGCTGCTGGATGATCCCGTAAATCTCATATTTGGCGCCGACGTCGATGCCGCGCGTAGGTTCGTCGAGGATCAGCAGGTCCGGGTCAGTGAACATCCACTTCGCCAGGACAACTTTCTGCTGGTTTCCTCCGGAAAGCTTGGAGACGCCTTCGTCCACCGTGGGTGCCTTGGTGCGCAGGCTCCTGCGGTACTCCTCCGCGTAGCGGTACTCGTCGTCCTTGTCGACGACGAGGCACTTGGTGATCTTCTTCAGGTTCGAGGCCACGGTGGTGGCCTTGATGTCATCGAGCAGGTTCAGGCCGAGGGTCTTCCGGTCCTCGGTCACGTACGCAAGCCCGTTGCTGATGGCCTGTGGAACGGTCTTCAGGACGATTTCCCTGCCGTCCTTGATGATCTGCCCGTTGATGAAGTTGCCGTAGGACCGGCCGAACAGGGACCGGGCGAGCTCCGTGCGGCCGGCGCCCATGAGGCCGGCGAAACCGACAATCTCGCCTCGCCGCACGTGGAAGTTCGAGCCCTTGCAGACCATGCGGTCCGGAACCGTGGGGTGCCCGACGGTCCAGTCGCGCACTTCGAAGAACACCTCGCCGATATGCGGGGTGTGGTCCGGGAAGCGTGACTCAAGCGAGCGGCCCACCATGCCCTTGATAATGCGGTCTTCGTTCGCGCCGTCGACGGCAACGTCGATGGTTTCGATGGACTTGCCGTCACGGATGATGGTGATCGAATCGGCGATCTGCTCGATCTCATTGAGCTTGTGGGAGATCATGATGCAGCTGATGCCCTTTGAACGGAGGCCGGCCATCAGGTCCAGCAGGTGCTGGGAATCGGTCTCGTTCAGGGCGGCGGTGGGCTCGTCCAGGATGAGCAGCTTCACCCGCTTGCTCAGCGCCTTGGCGATTTCAACCAGCTGCTGCTTGCCCACGCCGATGTCCTTGATCGGAGTGGTGGGGTCTTCTTCCAGCCCCACCCGGGCCATCAGCTCGGAGGCCTCAAGGTTCGCGCGGTCCCAGTCGATCACGCCGAAGCGCCGCGGCTCGTTGCCCAGGAAGATGTTCTCCGCGATGGAGAGTTCCGGGATGAGCGCCAGTTCCTGGTGGATGATGACGATTCCGGCGGCTTCGGAGGAACGGATGTCCCTGAACTGGACAACCTCTCCCTGGAAGACGATTTCGCCGGTGTAGGTTCCGTGCGGGTAGACCCCTGACAGAACCTTCATAAGGGTTGACTTTCCGGCTCCGTTTTCACCGCAAATGGCGTGGACCTCACCGGCTTTTACGGCGATGGAGACGTCAGAAAGCGCCTTGACTCCGGGGAATTCCTTGGTGATTGAACGCATTTCCAGAATGGTGTGGTTATGCGGCATCTGCATGTTCCCCGCCGTAGGGGCACTGGACGCTGAGCGCTCCAGTTGCCCGAGCTGCAACTGCTGCTCGCATACGTGCCTCCCGTTGTGACTTCTTTGTCTAGCTACTGACCCGTAACAGTGGGTCGATAGAGAAGTAAACTCTTATTCCTTGCTTGCCGTCAAGTCTTGAACACAAGGCGGAATCTCGATGAAAAAACATAGAATCTAAATAAATAGGACTTCCGCGGAAACGGATCAGGTCAGAGCACAGCGTCGGCCATCGCCAGGACGAGGGCTGCCGCACCAAGCGCCTCCGCCCGGTCACCGAGGGAAGACATCGTCACGGTTGTGGTTTCGCCGATCAGCGGCACTGCGTGGCGCAGCAGTCCGCGTTCGATGGGGTTCAGGAACGCGTCGCCGAGCCCGGTCAGGGAACCGCCGACGACGATCACCTCCGGATTCAGCGCGTTCGCAATGCCTGCTACGGCCCGGCCCACGGCCATTCCGGCGTCGTCGACCACCCGCAGTGTTGCCGGGTCTCCTGCACCTGCCTGGCGGATAATGTCCGCGGTGGTCACCGGTTCGGACGCCGCCCGGCTGAGGAGGTCGATCATCGTCGCCGTGGAGGCAACGGTTTCCAGGCAGCCGCGGTTGCCGCAGCGGCAGATAAGTCCCTGGTCTGAGATGGTCGCGTGCCCAATTTCGCCGGTGATGCCCACATGCCCGTAGAAGAGGGACCCGTTGATGACCAGTCCGGCACCGATGCCGGTAGCCACCTTGACGAAGATGAGGTTATCGCAGCCCCCGTGGGGACCCCAGGTCACCTGTGCCAGTGCGCCGAGGTTCGCGTCGTTGTCGATGTGCACCGGCACCCGGAGCCGGACGGCCAGGTCTTCGCGCATATTGATCCCGACCCACTCGGGCAGGATGGCGCCGCGCACCACAGTGCCGGTGCGCCGGTCGATCGGGCCCGGGATGCCGACGCCGGCGCCCAGCACCCGGTCCCTGCCCACGTTCGCCGCGGTGAGGACGGATTCGAAAAGTTCGGCGGCTGCATCCATGCCCTCATCCGCGCTGTGGCCTGCGGGAAGGGAGATCGAGTCCTCTCCGATGATCCGGTAGCCGAGCGTAGCCAGGACAACCCGGACATGGCGGCGACCGATGTCTATGCCGGCTGCCACGACCCCGGTGTCATTCAGGCGCACGGACAGGGCGCGCCGGCCCGAACTGGTGGTGGGCTCTGTCTTGACCAGGCCCGATTCCGACATTTGCCGCACGATGTTTGAAACGGTGGCGCTGGACAGTCCAGTCGCCCGCGAGAGTTCGGCCTGGGTTTGGGGTCCGGCAGCGAGCAGCGCCGCCTGGATGCGCTGCTGGTTGCGTGCGCGCAGCGCGGTCTGGGAACCGGGTTTTGTTCGCCGGCCGGCGGCGGGAAGGGCCCTCAACGTTGAGGGTGATTCGGCAGACATAAAGTTCAGGGTCCTATACAGGGGGCTTGTCGTCAAGAATTGAACGCAACGTGTTTCGCGCAGCCGGCAACGCCGGTGCACGCGGGGTGCCCGCGGAACCGTGAGGCGGGAGAGCCAGGGGCAGCGGGAGGGCCTAGTGCCCCGCCAGCGCCTCGCGGTGCTCCGCCGCCATCTCCAGATAGTGCGCCGCATTACGCTGCACCGCAGCGAATTCTTCGTCAGTCAGCGTGCGCCGGACCTTGGCCGGAACCCCGGCCACCAGTGAGCGCGGCGGAACCCGGGTGCCTTCAAGCACCAGGGCGCCCGCCGCCACGAGGGAGCCGGCACCAATCACCGCTCCGTTCATAATGGTCGCGCTCATGCCCACCAGGCAGTCGTCCTCCACCGTGCACCCGTGCACGACGGCGTTGTGGCCCACGCTGACCCGCTCGCCGATAGTCGTGGGAAAACCGGGGTCTGCGTGCAGCACCACATTGTCCTGGAGGTTCGTTCCAGCCCCCACCCGGATCGAATGTGAGTCTCCGCGGACGCAGACGCCGTAGAAGGCGCTGGCACCAGGCCCCAGTTCGACGTCGCCGATCAGGGATGCCGTGGGAGCCAGGAAGACGGACGGGTCGGTGACGGGAGTCTTGCCGCGCAGGGTAACGATGTGAGCCATGCGACAACTCTAGCGGGCGGCGGCGCGCCGGTGCCGGGGCACCCCGCCCCGGCATCCGGCAAGATGCGGCCTAGTTGAAGACGATGGTCCGGCGGCCGTCGAGCAGCACGCGGTGCTCGGCATGCCACTGCACTGCTTTCGAGAGGGTGCGTCCCTCAACTCCGGCACCGAGCGCAGCCAGGCGCTGTGCGGTGCGGGAGTGGTCCACCCGAATGACTTCCTGCTCGATGATCGGACCCTCATCCAGGTCCGAGGTCACGTAGTGCGCCGTGGCTCCGATGAGCTTCACGCCGCGGGCGTGTGCCTGGTGGTACGGGCGGGCGCCCTTGAAGGAGGGAAGGAAGGAGTGGTGGATGTTGATGGCCCGTCCGGAGAGCTCCTGGCACAGTTCGTTGCTGAGGATCTGCATGTACCGGGCCAGCACCACCAGCTCAATATCCAGCTCCGTCATCAGCGCCCGGAGCCTGTTCTCCGCCTCCTGCTTGGTGTCCGCGGTGACCGGGATGTGGTGGAACGGCACGCCGTAGAACTCGGCCAGGCCGGCAAGGTCCCGGTGGTTGGAGACGATCGCGGGGATCTCGATGGGCAGGTTGCCGGCCCGCTGCTGGAACAGCAGGTCGTTCAGGCAGTGCCCGTCCTTGGACGCCATGATCAGCGTGCGCACCGGTACGCCGGCCCGGTGCAGTTCCCAGTCCATGCCGAACTGGGCTGCTACCGGGGCTATCCGGGAGCGGACGCCGTCGTAGGTTCCGGGAGCGGTGAAGTCCACGCGCATGAAGAAGGTGCCTGAATCCGGACTGCCGTACTGCTGCGACTCCGTGATGTTCCCGCCGGCCCCGGCCAGGGCGCCGGAAACTGCATGGACGATGCCGGGCCGGTCTGCGCAGGACAGCGTCAGGGTGTAGGCACTGGCGCCTGCAGCGGCGGCGGAATCGAAGGACGGGGAAACGGGGGACGCCGGCAGCCCGGCAGTGGCATCTTCTCTCACCTTCCCAAGGTTACCGCCCGGGCCCCCACGGCCTAGGCTGGGTGAATGGACGTTACTTTCGCCCCGCTCATGGATAAGGACGAAGAAGAGCTGGTCAGGTTCCTGACCACCAACAGTTTCCCGTTCCACCGCATCACCTCGCCCTCCGAGGAACTGGTGCGCAGGCTGCTGCTGGAGGGACGGTTCGAGTCCGACGGCGTCTGCACCTACTGGATTTTCGGCGACAACCACCGGCTCGGCCTGGTGATCCTGGAGAACCTCAATGAGGACTGTGCGTACTTCGATCTCCGCCTGGTCGAGGAGTACCGGGGTGAGGGCAAAGGCGTTCCCGTGCTCATGGCCCTCACTGACAAGGTCTTCACGGAACACCCGCATCTTCGCCGCTTTGCGGGGAAGATGCGGGAGGACAACATTGCCATGCGCAAGACGCTGCTGCGCTCCGGGTTCGTCAAGGAGGCGCACCTGCGCGAGGAATGGCCGCTGCCGGACGGGCAGCGGGTTGCGGAGGTTGCCTACGGCCGGCTGCGGTCCGACTGGGAATCCGGAACCGTTACCGGTTTCGAGTGGGAAGACCTGGCTGCACGGTAGGATGTAACCGTCGCAACTGGCGTTGGGTGGGTAACCACCAGGAAGCGGCACAGAGCAGAACATACCGCGGATCGCACGCCTGGGCCTTCGGTCAAGTTGTCATCTGTTTGTCATGCCCGGACCCCGGGGGTGCCCGGCAGGTAGCCTGACCTATAGAAAACCCTTCCCCAGGAGATCCACGTGAGACTATCCACCCAGCCCGTCACCAATGCCCCCCTCTCCGAAGTTGATCCGGAGATCGCCGCGGTCCTGGACGGGGAACTGGCCCGCCAGCGCAACACGCTGGAAATGATCGCTTCAGAGAACTTTGCACCGCGTGCCGTCCTGGAAGCCCAGGGCTCCGTCCTGACCAACAAGTACGCCGAGGGCTACCCCGGACGCCGCTACTACGGCGGCTGCGAGCAGGTCGACGTAGCCGAGAACCTCGCAATCGAACGGGTCAAGGCCCTGTTCGGTGCGGAGTTCGCCAACGTGCAGCCGCATTCCGGCGCGCAGGCCAATGCTGCGGCCCTGGCGGCCCTGATCCAGCCGGGGGACAAGATCATGGGCCTGAACCTGGCCCACGGCGGGCACCTGACCCACGGCATGAAACTGAATTTCTCCGGCAAGCTCTACGAAGTCGCCGCCTACGGAGTGGACGAGAAGACCTGCCGCGTGGACATGGACAAGGTCCGCGAGCAGGCGCTCGCCGAAAAGCCGCAGGTCATCATCGCAGGCTGGTCCGCCTACCCCCGCCAGCTGGACTTCGAGGCCTTCCGGTCCATCGCGGACGAGGCGGGTGCCTATCTCTGGACGGATATGGCCCACTTCGCCGGCCTGGTGGCAGCAGGACTGCATCCGAGCCCGGTGCCGCATTCCGACGTCGTCACCTCCACAGTGCACAAAACCCTCGCCGGCCCGCGTTCGGGCATGATCCTGGCCAGGGAAGAGTTCGGCAGGAAGCTCAATTCCAGCGTCTTCCCGGGCCAGCAGGGCGGGCCGCTGATGCACGTGATCGCGGCGAAGGCCGTTGCCTTCAAGGTTGCCGGTTCGGAGGAATTCCGTGAGCGGCAGGAACGCGTCCTGGAAGGCGCCCGGATCATCGCGGACCGGCTAACCGCCGCAGACGTGGCCGAACACGGCGTTTCGGTGCTCACCGGCGGCACTGACGTGCACCTGATCCTGGTGGACCTGCGCAACTCCGTGCTGGACGGCAAGCAGGCCGAAGACCTGCTTCACTCGGTAGGCATCACCGTGAACCGCAATTCGGTTCCGTTCGATCCGCGCCCGCCGATGGTCACCTCCGGACTGCGTATCGGCACCCCGGCCCTGGCCACCCGCGGCTTCGGAGCGAAGGAATTCACCGAGGTGGCTGAGATCATCGCCGCCGCGCTGAAGCCCGCCCCGGACACGGAGGCGCTGCGCCGCCGGGTCACCGCTCTCGCCGAGGACTTCCCGCTCTACCCGGGCCAGGAGGAATGGTAAAGGTGGAAAAAGGCACGAACATGGAAGGCGCCGTGGAAACCGCAGAGGAAACCGTACCCGCCACCGCCCGGATCCTTGACGGCATCCAGGCGGCCAAGGACATCAAGGCAGAACTGGCCGACCGCATCCAGGTCCTCAAGGATGAGCACGGGATCACTCCGGGTCTGGCCACCGTGCTGGTAGGAGATGACCCGGCAAGCCACTCCTACGTGGGCGGCAAACATAAGGACTGCGCCCAGGTGGGCATCAACTCGATCCGCCGTGACCTTCCCGCCGACATCAGCCAGGCAGAGCTGGAGAAGGTTATCGACGAGCTGAATGAGGATCCGGCCGTTACCGGCTACATCGTCCAGCTGCCGCTGCCCAAGCACCTGGACACCAACGCGGTCCTGGAGCGCATCGCCCCGGAGAAGGACGCCGACGGTCTTCACCCGGTAAACCTGGGCCGCCTGGTGCTCAACGTTTCCGATCCGATGAACTCACCGCTCCCGTGCACCCCGCACGGCATTGTGCAGCTGCTGGTCCGCAACGGTCTGGTCCTGACCGGTAAGAACGTCCTGGTGATTGGCCGCGGCGTCACCGTGGGCCGTCCGCTGGGGCTGCTCCTGACCCGGCGGCAGATCAACGCCACGGTGACACTGGCACACACCGGCACGGTCAACCTGCCCGAGCTGCTGGCAGAGGCCGACGTCGTTGTTGCCGCCGCGGGCTTCCCGGGCATGATCAAAGCCGCCGAGCTCAAGCCCGGCGCTATCGTCCTGGACGTGGGCGTCACCCGGGTCACCGACCCGGAGACCGGCAAGACCACCCTGAGCGGCGACGTCGAAAAGGACGCTGCGTCCGTCGCGTCCTGGATCTCGCCGAACCCCGGCGGCGTGGGACCGATGACCCGGGCCATGCTGCTGGCGAACGTGGTTGAAGCCGCGGAACGCAGTGTGGGAATCCTCCCGTCCGCCTGAGCCCACCGGCTTATCCCGCAGGCCCGTCCTCCGTTACGAGGGCGGGCCTGTGCGTTTCCCTGGACACCCTGCACTATGATTGCCGGGTGCCGCAGATCACAACCTCCAAGACTCCAGCCGTAAGCGGCTTCCAGGACCCGGTCATCGCCGCGTCGAACCTCACCAAGTCCTACGGGGACTTCACCGCCGTAGACGGAATCAGCTTCGATGTTCCGGCAGGGGAGTCCTTCGGGCTCCTGGGCCCGAACGGCGCGGGAAAATCCACCACGATGAAGATGATCGGCGGCGTCTCCCGCCGCACCGCCGGCGAGCTGGCGATCATGGGTCTTGACCCGAACACCAACGGGCCGGAAGTCCGGGCACACCTGGGGGTAGTCCCGCAGCAGGACAACCTTGACGAGGAGCTGCGCGTCCGGGACAACCTGCTGGCCTACGGGCGCTACTTCGGCCTGCCCAAAAGCTACCTGCAGCCCAAGGCGGACGAACTGCTGGAGTTCGCGCAGCTGACGGACAAGGCGAAGGCCCGGGTGGATGACCTCTCAGGCGGTATGAAGCGCCGCCTGACCATTGCCCGCTCACTGATCAACGATCCCAGGATCCTGCTGCTGGACGAACCCACCACCGGACTGGACCCGCAGGCGCGCCACATCCTGTGGGACCGGCTTTTCCGGCTCAAGGAAGCCGGTGTGACGCTGATTCTCACCACCCACTACATGGATGAGGCCGAGCAGCTCTGCGACCGGTTGATTGTGGTGGACAAGGGCACCATCATGGCCGAGGGGTCCCCGGCTGCCCTGATCCGCACGCATTCCTCCCGTGAAGTGGTGGAGCTGCGGTTCGGATCCGAGCGCAACACGACGGTGGCCGCGGAACTGGACGGCATCGGCGAGCGCATCGAGACGCTGCCGGACCGGGTACTGATTTACGCGAACGACGGCGAAGCGGCGCTGGAGGCGGTCAGCGCCCGCGGACTGCGGCCCATCACCTCGCTGGTCCGGCGTTCCTCGCTGGAGGACGTCTTCCTCCGCCTCACGGGCAGGAGCCTCGTTGACTGAGCAGCGCACCCACGCCGTCCTGGGGCTGCGTTCCCCGCTTACGCCCGAAGAAACCGCCCGCAGGGCCCGGCGTCTGGGTGCCTTCTACTACGCGGAGCACTGGCTGCGCCGGATGCGCGGTTACGGGATCACCGTGCTGGTTACCGCCGTCGGAACCCCGCTCGTGTACCTCTTCGGCATGGGAATCGGACTTGCTTCACTGGTGGACACCGGCACCAACGCGGCATTCGAAGCCGGCAACGGCACCTCCGTGTCCTACCTGATGTTCGTGGCGCCTGCGCTGCTGGCGACGGCGGCGATCATGGTCTCCAGCGAGGAAAACACCTATACGGTGATGTCCGGGTTCAAATGGCGGCGGACCTACTACGGGCCCAACGCCTCCCCGCTGTCCAGCGGACAGCTGGTGGACGGGCACGTGCTCGGACTCGGCGTGCGGCTGCTGATAACCTGCGGCGCCTACTTTGGTTTCCTCCTGTTGTTCGGTGCCGCCGGCAACCCCGCCACCGCGTGGCTGATGATTCTCACGGCCATCCTGGGCGGACTCTCCTTCGGCCTGCCGCTCATGGCGTACAGCGCCTCCATCACCGAGGACCGCGGACAGTTCGCCATGGTGCAGCGGTTCATCGTCATGCCGCTGTTCCTGTTCTCCGGAACCTTCTTCCCGCTGGACACCCTGCCCCTGGTAATCCGCTGGATCGGCTGGATCTCACCGCTGTGGCACGCCACCGAGCTGGGCCGGCTGTTCAGCTACGGCCTGGCCGAACCGGTCCTGCTGACCGTGGTGCACGTTGCCTACCTCCTGGTGCTCGCAGCGGGCGGCTGGGTGCTGGCACGGCGCACCTTCACCCGGAGGCTGGGTAAATGAGCACTGAACACCGCAGCGGCGCAGCGGCGTCGGACTTCCTGGCACCCACGTCACCGGGGGTGGCGGGGAGCCGCTTCCTCGGTTCCCTGTACGCCCGGAATATCCGCGCCGTTTTTGCCCGCGGGCTGAAAGCCACATGGGGAACCAACTGGTCCATCATGATCAGCGGGTTCGTCGAACCTGTGCTGTACCTGCTCGCCATGGGGATTGGCCTGGGCGCCCTGATTGGCACCGTCACCGGCCCGGGCGGTGAACAGATCAGCTACGCCGCGTACATCGCCCCGGCGCTGCTGGCCGTATCCGCCATGAACGGCGCCGTTTACGACTCCACCATGAACGTGTTCTTCAAGCTGAACTACGCCAGGCTCTATGAGGGGATGCTGGCCACTTCGCTGGGTCCGCTGGACGTGGCACTGGGGGAGATCCTGCTGGCGCTGCTGCGCGGAGCGATGTATGCCACCGGCTTTACCGCCGTCATGGCCGCCATGGGCCTGGTGACGTCTCCGACCGCGCTGCTGATGATTCCCGCCGCGGTGGTTGTCGCTTTTGGCTTCGCGTCCTTCGGAATGGCGATCACCAGCTACATGAAAACCTTCCAGCAGCTGGACTGGGTCAGCTTCGTCATGCTGCCGATGTTCCTTTTCTCCGCCACCTTCTACCCGCTGAGCGTCTACCCGCAGGCGGTGCAGTGGCTTATCCAGGCGCTGCCGCTGTGGCACGGGGTGGAGATGCTGCGCCAAATCAGTGCTGGTGCGTTCAGCCTGGCCACAGCCGGCCACCTGCTGTACTTCGTCGTCATGATCGCGGTCGGGCTGACCGTCACTACCCGCCGGCTCGAAGCACTTTTCCAGAAGTAGGGCGCGTTTGACTCTTCCCGATTCGCTGAAAATGTGCTTAAATTCTGGACATATGGAGGGGAGTATCCCCTAACCTGTCCGTCGTCAATACGGGAGCCAAAGTGCTCTCCGGCGGACAAGCCGGTCACCCCGGCCGGGAAAGACCTCCAGTTGGTTCACGCTGACTGGAAGGTTTCTCATGGACGTACCTCTTTGGCTATGGCTCGCCGTCGTCGGCTTCATTCTCCTCATGCTGGCCGCGGACCTCGTTGCGCACCGCAAGGCCCACGTAATCGGTGTCCGTGAGGCTGCCGCCTGGTCTGCGGTCTGGGTGTTTTTCGGCATCGCCTTCGGTGTGCTCGTCTGGTGGCTCTGGGGCGCAGAATTTGGCCAGCAATACTTTGCCGGCTATCTCATTGAGAAATCCCTGGCCGTAGACAACGTCTTTGTGTGGGCCATCATCTTCACGTTCTTCGCGGTTCCCCGCGAGTACCAGCACCGAGTGCTGTTCTTCGGCGTACTGGGCGCACTGGTCTTCCGCGGCATCTTTATTGCTGCAGGCTCCGCCATCATCTCCAGCGCCGGCTGGGTGCTGTACATTTTCGCGGCATTCCTGTTGTTCACCGGCTACCGGATGCTCGTCCAGCGCAACGAACATGTTGATCCCGGGAAATCGAAGGTCTTGAAGCTGTTCCGCCGGTTTGTGCCGATGACGGACGCGTTTCACGGGCAGCGCTTCCTCATCCGGAAGAACGGGCTCCTGCTGGCTACCCCGCTCCTGGCAGTACTGGTCCTGGTAGAGGTCACTGACATCGTGTTCGCCGTCGACTCCATCCCCGCAATCTTCGCCGTCACCGACGAGGTGTTCCTGGTCTTCACAGCCAACGCCTTCGCGATTTTGGGCCTCCGGGCGATGTATTTCCTCCTGGCGGACCTCATCCACCGTTTCGTCTACCTGAAGGCCGGGCTTGCCCTCGTCCTGGTCTGGGTGGGCATCAAGATGGCGCTCAAGATTGACGTCTACTACATTCCGACCTCGATTTCGCTGGCAGTCATAACCGCTATTCTCACGGCCGCCGTCGTTGCCAGCCTGATCAAGACCCGGGGGCGGGAACGCCACGCGCTGCCGGCGCCGGCAGCTCCGCCGTTCCGCACGGCGGGCCCGGAGGAGCTGGAGGCACTGCAGCCCCTGTGGAAGCGGGACCGCCGCAGGACCACCCCGGCGAATGATGCCTGAAAGGAGAATTCCCATGAGAACCCGCACCACCGCCTTCTTCGGCATCGGACTCGCCCTCACCGGGTCCCTGCTGCTCACCGGATGCGACGATCCGCAGCTCCCGCAGGTTCCGGGATTCGAGCAGCAGGAAGGCGAAGAGCCCCAGGACGGCAGCCCGGAGAATCCCCCGGAAGTCACCGGGGAAGAGGACGGCGACGGCGGGGGAGAGGATGAAGAGAGCAGGGAATGATCATTGTTCTCACCGGCATCGACGGGGCCGGCAAAAGCACAGCGGGAAGGCTCCTTACAGAGGCCCTGAACTCCACAGGCCGCCGAGCGGTTTTCACGGCGAACAGATCCGGACGGCGCACCTTTGCCTCCTGGTGTGACAGGTACGGGGTGCGTCCGCCTGCCGCAGCGCTTGATGCGGTCGAAACAGCCGTCCGGTGCTTCAACGTTCTGCTCTCCCAGCTCCGGCACCGTACCGGATCGGGGACCGTGGTCATGGACCGGTATCTGTACTGCCAGATGGCACTGCGCAGGACGCGGGGACTGTCGCCGGGCCGCATCCTTCCCCGTCTGGCGGCGGCCCTTCCCCTGCCGGACGTCGTGTTCCACTTTGAACTCCCGGCTGAGACCGCCCACACGCGGATCGCCAGGCGCAATACCGATTCTGAAACCCTTGAACACCTCGCCGGTTTCGCCGAGGCCTACCGGGAACTGCCGGAGTACCCCTCCTTCGTTGTACTGGACGCCCGGCGGCCCCCGTCGCTGCTCGTTCGGGACATGCTGGTAATCCTGGAATCGTGCGGTCCGGGGACCGGCAGGCAGGCTCAGGGTGTGCGGACGCGGGCAGCCAGCGCTGCCTGAAGACGGGATTCGACCCCCAGCTTGGCCAGGACCCGGGACACATGGGTCTTGACCGTCGTTTCCGAGATACCCAGCCTGCGGGCGATCCGGACGTTGCTTAATCCCTCGGCGAGGCAGTCCAGGACTTCCTCCTCGCGTGCCGTCAGTTCCGTCTCCGGCGCAGCGGGCTGCTCCGGGGTCTGGTCCTGGTACTGTACCCGGGCTCCGGGCGCGTCCGCCCCGGAACTGGCACGCCCGGAGACGAACGCATCCACCAGCCGGCCGGCTACCTCCGGGGCAATGACGGTGCCGCCGTCGTGGACCCGGCGCAGCGCCGTCGTGATCTCTGCCGGTTCAGCAGTCTTGAGCAGGAAACCGGCAGCACCTGCGGAGAGGACACCAAAGAGGTAGGAGTCATGGTCGAAGGTGGTCAGCGCCACGACCTTCGCCAGACCCGCCGCCGCAACCTGCTCCGTGGCCTGGACTCCGTCGACCACCGGCATGCGAAGGTCCATCAGCACGACGTCCGGGCGCAGCGCTCGCGCCATGCTGACGGCCGTGGCGCCGTCGGCCGCCTCGCCCACCACCTCGAACCCGGGCTCGGTTTCCAGCACCATGCGCATGCCCAGCCGAATGGCGGCATGGTCGTCCGCGAGCAGAACCCGAATGTTCCCGCTCATGCCGTGATTCCTCCTGCGCTGATTGTTGCCTGGTCCGGATGCGGCGTCTGGCCGACGGGCAGCTCGGCCTCCACCTTCCAGCCCCTGCCGCCCGGGGCAGGCCCTGCCCAGGCCCTGCCGCCGAGCTGCTCGGCGCGTGCCAGCATGCTGGGAATGCCGGTACCCGTGCCTGCATCAGGCGAGGCTGGTCCGGTGAGCCGACCGCCTCCGCCATCCTCCACGACCAGCCGCAGCCCTGAGGGCGTGTCTTCCAGCAGCAGGCTGACGCGTGCGCCGCCCGCGTGCCGGGCCGCATTCACCAGCGCTTCGACGGCGATGCGGTAGACGGCAGCCTGCACCGGAGAGGGAAGCCCACCGCTGACCCGATTCGTCCAGTCAATGCTCATTCCCGCTGCCCGGTGCCCGGAGACAACCGCGTCGAGGTCCTGGATGCTGCCCGTCAGGGGGCGGGGGTCCCCGGTGCTCAGGGTACGGATCATCCCATTCAGTTCCTCAAGCCCTTTCACCGACTCGTGGCGCACATGGGCCAGTACCTCGGCCGGCAGGGTGCTGCCCTGCGGACTGCGCAGCGCAGCACCGGATTGGAGGGCAATGGCGGACAGCCTGGAAGAGAGGACATCATGCAGTTCCCTGGCCATGTCCTGGCGTTCGGAGGCCAGGGCAAGTTCATGTTCGCGCGCGGCCAGGCGTTCCTGGTCCCGAGCAGCGGCGCGGATCGCGGCTGCCCGCGCGGACTCGCTCTCCGCGAGCTGGCCGGCCTTGCGCAGATTCGAAGCCCACTCTGCGGGGAGCACCAGCACCATGCCGGTGAGCAGGACGACGGTGACGCCGTCGCGCAGGTCTCCGGTCAGGGACCACACCGCAAGGCCGGAGGCTGCGCAAAGCACCAGGACGCTCACTTCAGCGGTGCGCGCCGCGCGCGCAGAGCCGAAAAGGACCAGGGAGAAAACTGCTTCGAACGCGAGGAACAGGCCAACAGTGCTGTTGCCCAGCACCAGGAGCACGGCCGTGGTGAAAGAAACAGCAACCATGACACGTGTGTTCCTGCGGCGTAGCACGACGGCGCCGCAGCCCACCAGTGTGAGCGCCGGCCACCACGGCTCCAACGAGGGGAACAACGGACTGCCGGTGGCAGTCAGGTCCAGGGAGTGCAGCAGCCAGGCCATGGCGGCGTATCCCAGCGCCAGCAGCGCATCTTCACGGCGGATCCGGCGGGTCGGTGGTGCCTGGTCCCAGGACGAGTTCATGCTTCCATCCTGACGCGGTCATTGCCTCCGGCCAAGCCGGTTTCGCAGGCATGGCACCAAAGGACGATGCCCGGTACTCCCAAGGCCGGATTCGTGTGTGCCGGAACGGCGGGATGCTGGTGGTCATGACTCTGGAGACTTTTGTGCAGCTGGGCGTTCTGGCCCTGATCGACAGCACGAGCATTGGCACCCTGGTGATTCCCGTCTGGCTGCTCATGCGGCGTGACGCCGGAAGGACCACGGGAAAGGTGGCAGCCTACCTTGGGGCCGTCGGCGTGTTCTACTTCCTGGTTGGACTGCTGCTGCTCTCGGGTGCAGCCGGAATAGGCAGGGTCCTGGGCGGAGGGGTGGGATCGTTCCTCGAACTCCCTGCGGTCCAGGTCCTGATGATTGCTGCCGGAGCCGGCATGCTCATCTGGTCCTTCAAGGACACCTCGTTCAAGGGACAGTCCGGCGGGGGAGAGGCCGGAGCGGGACGGTCCGGCGCGGAGCCCGCAGCGGCTGCCGGGGCTGGGGACACCGGGGCGGGGGACGCCGGGGGCGCCGGCGGCGGTGCGTCGGGTAACGGCAGGGCGGCGGCTGTCCTGCAGCGGTCCCAGGCCACCGAGCACCGCTGGCAGCGCCGCATTGGCAAAGCCCTGGACAGCCGGGGCGGACTCCTTGGTCTTGCCCTCCTGGCCGGTGTGCTTGAGCTTCCCACCATGCTGCCCTACCTCGCCGCCGTCGGGGTCCTGACTTCGGCTGGGGTTGGGTGGAGCGTGTCGGCCGGAATGCTCGCGCTCTACTGCCTGGTCATGCTGCTGCCCGCCTTGCTGCTGGTGCTCTTGCGGTGCGTCCTAGGCAGGCACCTGGACGGCCCGCTGGAGCGGCTGCGCGGCTGGCTCTCCAAGGTCTCGGGAGAAGCCGTTCTCTGGGTCGTCGGCATCGTCGGATTCCTCATGCTCCGTGCGGGGCTGGCCGGACTGTTTCCCGGTGCCTCCTGGAACCCCTTCGGCTGAGCATTCTCAGCGGTGCTCCTCCAGTGCCGCTTGGAAGGCGGACAGCAGACGCTCGCTGAAGAGCACGAACTCCACCCGCTCGACGGCGGTGCCCGGATGGCCCCGGACCGCCCGCACCGCGGTGCGCGCGACGTCGTCCGCCTGCCAGCCAAAGACGCCGGCGCTGATGGCGGGGAAGGCCACCGTAGCGGCTCCCAAATCCTCCGCCACTGCCAGGCTGTTGGCGAAGGCGCGGCGCAGCAGCTCGGGATCAGTCTGCCCGGCCACCGCATTGGGGCCCACCGTGTGGATCACCCAGCGTGCCGGAAGATTGAACGCTTCGGTGGCAACTGCCTCGCCCACCGGCAATCCGTCTGGGTAGCCGCTCTGCCGCAGGGCGCGGCATGCCTGCAGCAGCAGCCCGCCGGCTGCCCGGTGAATGGCGCCGTCCACTCCGCCGCCGCCCAGCAGTGAGGAGTTCGCGGCATTCACCACCGCATCGACGTCGCGCGTGGTGATGTCTCCCTGCAGCAGTTCGATTTCCATGCGCCCAGACTCCCAGCCGGAGCCATCCACCGGCAACTCCGTCCCTGGACGCTGCGCTGATCCTGCTCCCGTTCCCAACCCCGTTCCCAACCAGGCATCGAGATGGCAGAAAAAGCTCGTATGGCGCCTCAAAAGAGCCGTAACTGTCTTCTCGTTTCGCCGAGGGGGTAAGCCGGAGGGAGCCTCCCGGAAAATTTGAGAGAATGGGAACATGCAGTCCATCCGTAACGGCAAGACGCCGTCAGCAAGCAATCCCGGCAGGGGTATCAGCCGCCAGATGGCCACGATCGGTACCGCCGTCATGGTCTTCGTGTTCATTGTTGCCGTGCTCTTCGCCGCCAATGAGAACGACGTCGTTGGCTGGCTGGTGGTGATCATCTCCCTGGGCTGGCTGCTGCTGTTCGCCTTCGTTGTCTTCAGTATCCGCGGGGCCGCCCGCAAGGCCGGCGCGAAAATCGCGGAGGCCCAGGAATCCCTGAACCGGGCCTCCGGCGCGGCACCTTCTGTTGAGGTCATGGACGAGGCGACCCTTATCCGCGACCAGAAGCTCGACCACAGCTTCAAGATCATCCAGGTCCAGTCAAAGGTGATCCGCGACAACCTCGGCACCGACGCAGACCAGGTTGCCCGGGCCATCGAAACGATCGAAATTACGGCGCACAATGCCCGCGGAATGATGAAGAAGGACGACGGCGGGCCGGTCGAGGGCACCGTAGTCGACTAGGCAGCCGGCAGGACGGCGCATCGTTGCGCGCCCGGCGGCACCGCCGGAAACAAAAGCTACGGAGGGTAAGGTATTTGGCGTGAGCATGGAATCGACAGTGGACTCCAGCCCTGAAAGCGGATCGTCTGCGCTGAGGATAGCAACCGTCAATGTGAACGGAATCCGGGCTGCATACAAGCGCGGCATGGCAGACTGGCTCGCCGAGCGCGGCGTCGACATCCTCTGCCTCCAGGAGGTGCGCGCTCCGGACGCAGTTGTCCGTGAACTCCTGGGCAGCGGCTGGCACATCCTGCATGCCGAAGCGGAAGCCAAGGGCCGTGCCGGCGTGGCGATCGTCTCCCGGGCCGAGCCGGTGGCTGTGCGTGAACACATCGGCGAGGACTACTTCGCCCTCTCCGGCCGCTGGGTGGAAGCAGACTTCAAGATCCCCGTGGACGGAGAAGAAAAGCTGCTCACCGTGGTCAGCGCCTATGTGCACTCCGGTGAAGCCGGCACCCCCAAGCAGGATGACAAATACCGGTTCCTGGACGTCATGGCGGACCGCCTGCCGGTGCTGGCTGCCACCAGTGATTACGCGCTGATCGTGGGTGACCTGAACGTAGGCCACACCACCCTGGACATCAAGAACTGGAAGGGCAACGTGAAGCGGGCAGGATTCCTGCCCGAAGAACGCGCCTACTTCGACCGCTTCTTCGGTGACGAGATCGGCTACGTGGACGTTGCCCGCAAGCTGGCCGGGGATGTACCCGGTCCGTACACCTGGTGGTCCTGGCGCGGCCAGGCCTTCGATAACGACGCCGGCTGGCGCATCGATTACCACATGGCCACTTGCGCCCTCGCCGACCGCGCCGTCAGCGCCGTCGTCGACCGTGCAGCTACCTACGACGCCCGATTCTCCGACCACGCACCCGTGGTTGTCGACTATAAGTTCTGAGGCCCGAAAAACATGACGCATCCGCAGTCGCAGCCCCCCGCCCGCCAGCGCATCCTCTCCGGAATGCAGCCCTCCGCGGACTCCCTGCACCTGGGCAACTACCTGGGTGCCCTGGTGAACTGGGTGCGCCTGCAGGAGCAGTACGACGCCTACTTCTTCATCCCGGACCTGCACGCAATCACCGTGCCGCAGGACCCGGCGGACCTGCGGCAGCGCACCCGCGTGACTGCCGCGCAGTACATCGCCGGCGGGGTGGATGTTGAAAACGCCACCCTGTTCGTCCAGTCACAGGTTCCCGAACATGCGCAGCTGGCATGGGTGCTGAACTGCCTGACCGGTTTCGGTGAAGCATCCCGGATGACCCAGTTCAAGGACAAGCAGCAGCGATTCGGGGCGGATGCCGCCAGTGTTGGGCTGTTCACCTACCCCATCCTGCAGGTCGCGGACATCCTGCTGTACCAGCCCCACGGCGTGCCCGTCGGCGAGGACCAGCGCCAGCACGTAGAGCTCAGCCGGGACCTCGCCAAGCGGTTCAACACCCGTTACGGCGAGACCTTCACGGTTCCGGAAGCCTTCATCCAGAAGGACTCGGCAAAGATCTATGACCTGCAGAATCCGGCGGCCAAGATGTCCAAGTCCGCCGAGTCGCAGGCCGGCCTGATCAATTTGCTGGACCCGGACAAGGTCATTGCCAAGCGGATCAAGTCTGCAGTGACGGACGACGGCACGGAGATCAGGTTCGACCGGGAAGCCAAGCCGGGGATTTCCAACCTGCTCTCCATCTACTCGCTGATCACCGGCCGGAGCATCGAGACCCTGGTCAAGGAGTATGAAGGAAAGATGTACGGACACCTGAAGGTGGACCTGGCAGAAGCAGCGACCGAACACATCCGCCCCATTCGGGAGCGGGCCCTGGGGCTGCTTGACGATCCCGCCGAACTGGACCGGCTGCTGGCCAAGGGCGCGATGAAAGCCAGGGAAACGGCGTCGGCTACACTAGCCGATGTGTACGAGAAGATCGGTTTCCTCCCACTGGGTTCAACCGCCCGATAAGCACTCATGGGCTACACGAACTCGACCGTCCAGACCTCACCCGGCGCAGCACGCGGCGGTAGAGGCCGGATGCCCGAAAGCCCGTGCTGGGTGGGGATCGTGATCCCGGTGCCCGAGCCCATGGCTACCGAACTGCGGCGCGCACGGGCCTCTTTCGGGGACCCGATGGCCTCGGTGATCCCGGCCCACATCACCCTGGTAACCACAACGCCGGCACCGGACTGGGATTCGGCCCTTGAACATGTGCGCGCAGTAACCAACGCCCAGGCGCCCTTCACGGTAACCCTGCGCGGCACGGCCTCCTTCCGCCCGGTAACGCCCGTGGTCTACGTCCAGGTGGAAGACGGCTTCTCTGAGTGCTCCCAGCTCCACAGAGAGCTGCAGTCCGGGCCGCTGGACCATGAAAACACGTACCCGTACCACCCGCATGTCACCGTGGCCCACGATGTTTCCGAGGCCAGCATGGACAACGCCGCCCAGACCCTGAGGGATTACAGCGCGAGCTTCACCGTGGACCGGATTGGCGTCTTCGAGCACGACCCCCACGGGCTATGGGTCCTGCGTGAGGAAATGCCGCTGAGAGGCCAGAACAGAGCCTAGAGTCCCTTCTCCCTCACCTGCTCCAGGTAGATCCCGGCCCACGCGGCGATGATGGCGGCAGCCCGCGTGGTCTGCGCCTTGTCAGGCATCAGATGGCCGGAGCCCTCAAGGGAGACGAAGCTGCGCGGATGCCGCGCCGCGCTGAAGATTTCGGACGCATTCTCGATTCCCACGGTCTCATCGGTGGGGGAGTGCATGATCAGCAGCGGCAGCTCCAGCGATTCGATGCATTCCCTGAGATCGTGGCGGTGCAGGTCCTCGACCAGATCCTGCCGGATCGTCAGCGTGCGTCCGCCAAGCTCGACGTCGGCCTCCCCCTGCGCGGCGATAGTTCCCAGCTCGTCAGCGAACAGATGCGCTACGTGTGAAGGCCTGAACGGGGCGCCTATGGTCACCAGAGCCGCCAGCGATTCCTCGTTCGCCGCCGCCGCCAGGGCGGCCGCTCCGCCGAGCGAGTGGCCGATCAGCAGGCTGGGCGGACGTCCCGTGGAGCGCAGGAACCCCATTGCGTTGTGAAGGTCCGCAACCTTCGTGGTGAACGAACCATCCTCCCAGGAACCCGTGGAACGGCCCAGCCCGGCGGCGTCGTAGCGGAGCACACCGATGCCCTGCTCTGCCAGCGCCTTGGAGATGCGTGAGGCCGCAGCGCTGTTCTTGCCGAGGGCAAAGCCGTGGCAAAACACCGCCCAGCCGAGCGCATCGCCGTCGGGAATGTCCAGCGTACCGGCCAGGGTGGTGCCGTTGACGCCGGGAAAGGAAACAGATTCAAACTCTGGCATGCCTCCAACCCTATCCGGCTGCAACGGCCGTTCCGGATACGCAAAAGGCGGAGGAACCGGAAAGGATCCGGTTCCTCCGCCTATGAACGCGGGGCGCCTCAACTAGATGGAACGGTTCAGGATGGCCTGCTTGACCTCGGAGATGGCCTTGGTGACCTGGATGCCGCGGGGGCATGCTTCCGAACAGTTGAAGGTGGTGCGGCAGCGCCACACGCCTTCCTTGTCGTTCAGGATCTCCAGGCGCATGTCTCCTGCGTCGTCACGCGAGTCGAAGATGAAGCGGTGCGCATTGACGATCGCGGCCGGGCCGAAGTACTGTCCGTCGGTCCAGAAGACCGGGCAGGAGGACGTGCAGGCAGCGCAGAGGATGCACTTGGTGGTGTCGTCAAAACGCTCGCGGTCCTCAGCGGACTGCAGGCGTTCCTTGGTGGGCTCGTGGCCCTTGGACACGAGGAACGGCATGATCTCGCGATAGGACTGGAAGAACGGCTCCATGTCCACGATCAGGTCCTTCTCCACCGGCAGGCCCTTGATGGGCTCGACGAGAATGGGCTTGGACGTGTCCAGGTCCTTCAGCAGGGTCTTGCAGGCCAGGCGGTTGCGGCCGTTGATGCGCATGGCATCGGAGCCGCAGACGCCATGGGCGCAGGAACGGCGGAACGAAACAGTGCCGTCGTGCTCCCACTTGACCTTGTGCAGGGCATCCAGCACACGGTCCGTGCCGTACATGGTCAGGGTCCACTCGTCCCAGTGGGCCTCGTCGGAGATTTCCGGGTTGTAGCGGCGTACCTTCAGCGTGATGTCGAAGGAGGGAATCTCACCGGCAGTGGATTCGGCCAGGTCAATCTTCGAGGCCGGCTCAGCGACTTCCGTTGTCATTAGTACTTCCTCACCATCGGCTCGTAGCGCGTGAAAATAACCGGCTTGGTATCGAGCCGGATGCCGGCCGTGTGCTCGGCGTTGTCGGCTTCATCGACCTTGTAGGCCATGGAGTGCAGCATGAACTTGTCGTCATCGCGCTCCGGGAAGTCCTCACGGAAGTGGCCGCCGCGCGATTCCTCGCGGTGCAGGGCTGCCACGGACATGACCTTGGCCAGCTCCAGGAGGAAACCGAGCTCTACGGCTTCCAGCAGGTCAAGATTGAAGCGCTTGCCCTTGTCCTGGACGTTGATCTTCTTGTAGCGCTCTTCGAGAGCAGCAATGTCGGAGAGCGTCTGGTTGATCGTCTCGGCCGTGCGGAACACCTGCATGTTTGCGTCCATGGTGTTCTGGAGGTCGCGGCGGATCTCGGAGACACGTTCGGTGCCCTCGGAGTTGCGGACAACATCCAGCAGGGCAATCGTGTCAGCTTCCGGGTCTTCCGGCAGGTCAACGAAGTCCGCCTGCAGGGCGTACTCGGCAGCATAGATACCGGCACGCTTGCCGAACACGTTGATGTCCAGCAGCGAGTTGGTGCCCAGGCGGTTTGAACCGTGGACGGACACACAGGCAACCTCACCGGCGGCGTACAGGCCCGGAATGACGGTGTCATTGTCCTGGAGAACCTCGGCCTTGATGTTGGTCGGGATTCCGCCCATGACGTAGTGCGCAGTCGGGAAGACGGGTACCGGTTCCGTGTACGGCTCCACACCCAGGTAGGTGCGCGCGAACTCAGTGATGTCCGGAAGCTTGGCGTCAATGTGCGCCGGTTCCAGGTGCGTCAGGTCCAGCAGGACGTAGTCCTTATTCGGGCCGCAGCCGCGTCCTTCACGGACCTCGTTGGCCATGGAGCGTGCCACGATGTCACGCGGGGCGAGGTCCTTGATGGTGGGGGCGTAGCGCTCCATGAAGCGCTCACCCTCGGAGTTGCGCAGGATCGCACCCTCACCGCGGGCAGCCTCGGACAGCAGGATGCCCAGGCCGGCGAGGCCGGTCGGGTGGAACTGGATGAACTCCATGTCTTCCAGCGGAATGCCCTTGCGGAACGCGATGCCCATGCCGTCACCGGTGAGGGTGTGGGCATTGGAGGTGGTCTTGAAGACCTTGCCCGCGCCGCCGGAGGCGAAGACCACGGACTTGGCCTGGAAGACGTGCAGTTCGCCGGTCGCGAGGTCATAGGAGACGACGCCGGCAACACGCTTCTGGCCGAAGCTGTCTTCGACGGTCAGCAGGTCAAGGACGTAGTACTCGTTGTAGAACTCAACGTTGTGCTTGACGCAGTTTTGGTACAGGGTCTGCAGGATCATGTGGCCGGTGCGGTCTGCGGCGTAGCAGGCGCGGCGGACGGGGGCCTTGCCGTGGTCACGGGTGTGGCCGCCGAAACGGCGCTGGTCGATCCGGCCTTCGGGCGTGCGGTTGAACGGCAGACCCATCTTCTCCAGGTCCAGTACGGCGTCGATGGCTTCCTTGGCCATCACCTCGGCGGCATCCTGGTCCACCAGGTAGTCACCGCCCTTGACCGTGTCAAAGGTGTGCCATTCCCAGTTGTCTTCTTCTACGTTGGCCAGTGCTGCGCACATGCCGCCCTGCGCTGCTCCGGTGTGGGAACGCGTGGGGTACAGCTTGGTCAGTACCGCCGTCCGGGCGCGCTGTCCGGATTCGATGGCGGCACGCATACCGGCGCCGCCGGCGCCGACAATGACGACGTCGTACTTGTGGACCTGCATACCAGATGCTCTTTCTGTTGAAACTGTGTGTGGCTCTTAGGGAGTTGCTGCGGTGCCTGCCGGGCTAGGGAGCGGGGCAGAAGGACGGCAGCTGGTCCAGCGTCGCGTTGGGCGGGCACGGATCAAAGGTGAAGATCACGAGGGTGCCAAGCACGATGATGACGACGGTTGCGGAATACAGCACCGTCTTGAGCCACATGCGGGTGGAGTTCTTCTCGGCGTAGTCATTGATGATGGTGCGCACGCCGTTGGTGCCGTGGAGCATGGCGAGCCACAGCATCACCAGGTCCCAGATCTGCCAGAGCGGGGAGGCCCACTTGCCGGCAACGAAGCCGAAGTCGATGGCCTTGATGCCGTCGCCGACCATCAGGTTGATGAAAAGGTGCGTGAAGATGAGGATGACGAGCAGGGCGCCGGAGATGCGCATGAAGAGCCATGCGATCATCTCGAAGTTGCCCTTGCCGGACCCGTTGCGGGTGTACCGCGGGGAGATGCGGCCGGCCCGGGGAGCGTCAATTGAAGGAGTGCTCATGGCTTAGTGACCCCCGAAAACGATGGGAAGGTGGCGGATGGAGAAGCCGATCATGGTCACGGCCCACAGGCCGACGACCCCCCACAGCATCTGGCGCTGGTACTTGGGGCCCTTCTTCCAGAAGTCGATAAGAATCACCCGGAGGCCATTGAAGGCGTGGAAAACGATGGCGGCAACGAGGCCGAGCTCACCGAGGCCCATGATCGGGTTCTTGTACGCTCCGATGACCACGTTGTAGGCCTCGGGTGACACGCGCACCAGCGAGGTATCAAGAACATGGACCAAAAGGAAGAAGAAGATCACCACGCCAGTAATCCGATGGGCCACCCATGACCACTGGCCTTCGCGGCCGCGGTAAAGCGTGCCTGCTGGTAACTTCGACACTGAATATTCCTCCCTGCATCGCAGCGGCGCTAGCGCGTCTTCCACGCAGTGATGACGCCGGTGCGAGAGCACTTTATAAGCTCAAGCATAATCTAGGTCCCGCCCGCAGCGGGATCAATTTAGGTTCCCCTACTGTGTGACCTGGCTTACACTCGACACGCGTGCCGCCCGCAGTGCGTACTCGTGTCCGCGAACCTGGCCGTGGGGACTCTCAGCTAACCTTGGCACTGATGAGTACTGAAATGACAAATGTGAACCCGGAACCGGCCGGTGCCGACGTCTTTGACCGCTTCTACGGCGTGATTCCGGCCGGCGGCGTGGGCACGCGCCTGTGGCCGCTCTCCCGGGCCGCCGCACCGAAGTTCCTGCATGACCTCACCGGTTCCGGCTCAACCCTGATTCGGGCGACCTATGACAGGCTGGCTCCCCTGAGCAATGACCGGGTGATGGTAGTCACCGGGCAGCTCCACCGCTCCGCCGTGCTGGCCCAGCTGCCGGAGATCCAGCGGGAGGACCTTGTGCTTGAAAACGAGCCCAAGGACTCTGCGGCCGCGATTGGACTGGCGGCTGCGATCCTCTACCACCGGGATCCTTCGATCATCATGGGATCCTTCGCCGCCGACCAGGTCATCACCCCGGTGGAAGTCTTCCAGGAGGCGGTCCGCGAGGCCATTCACACTGCCGCCCAGGGTTACATCGTCACCATCGGCATCCACCCCACCCATCCCTCCACGGGCTTTGGCTACATCAAGGCCGGAGAGCCGATGGAGATCGAAGGTGCGCCGAGCGCCCATTCCGTCGTGGAGTTCGTCGAGAAGCCCTCCGAGGATACGGCCCGCGGCTACCTGCGCAGCGGCAACTACAGCTGGAATGCCGGCATGTTCGTGGCACCGGTGGCGCTGATGCTCAAGCACCTGCTGGACAATGAGCCGGAGCTGCACGCCGGCCTGATGGAAATTGCCGAAGCGTGGGATACCGAGAACCGCCGCGAAGTGGTGCTGAGGGTCTGGCCGACCCTGCCCAAGACCGCCATTGACTATGCGGTGGCCGAGCCCGCCGCCGCAGCCGGCGACGTGGCCATGATTCCTGGAATCTTCAGCTGGGACGACGTCGGAGACTTCGCCGCCATCGGTCGGCTGAACCCGGCCGCGGAAAACAGCGAGCTGACCGTGATGGGCGAAGGAGCGCGGGTGTACTCCGAGGACGCTTCCGGGATTGTCGTGTCCGACACCAAGCGCGTTATTGCGCTGATCGGAATCGAGGATGTGGTGATTGTGGACACTCCGGACGCCCTGCTGGTCACCACGAAGGATCACGCCCAGGAGGTAAAGAAAGCGGTTGAACACCTCAAGGCCAGCGGAGACACCGACGTCCTCTGAATCCTGACCAACGGCCGCGTTCCTGGGCCGTGGGGAGTCTTAAAGTCACACGGTTCCCGCAGACCAGCACAGGTTGGCTAACCTTGAATATGTGCAGACAATCCCACTTAGCAGCTCACCCGTTCCGTCAATCCGGGGCAGTGTTGCCCCAATCCTGGGTGAGCTGATCGATTTCCGGCGGGATCTGCATTCGCATCCTGAACTCTCGCACAAGGAGTTCCGGACCACGGACAGGATTGTCGAAACACTGGAAGCGGCAGGCCTGCGGCCCAGGCGGCTTGAAAACACGGGCGCCTACGTAGACATCGGAGACGGGCCGATCGGCCTGGCGCTGCGTGCGGACATCGATGCCCTGCCGGTGCTGGAGGAGACCTCCCTTCCCTACGCGTCGGTGAACACCGGGATTGCGCACGCCTGCGGTCACGACATCCACACCACTGTGATGCTCGGTGCGGCCCGGGTGCTGGCGAAGCTCGACGCCGAAGGATCCCTGGGCGGGCGGATCCGGGTGATTTTCCAGCCGGCCGAAGAGGTCATGCCCGGCGGCGCCCTGTCCGTCATTGAACAGGGAGTGCTTTCCGGAGTGCCGCGGATCCTGGCCCTGCACTGCGATCCGCGGGTCGACGTGGGACAGGTTGGCACGCGTATTGGTGCCATCACCTCCGCTTCGGACACCATCCGCATCGAGCTCTCCGGACAGGGCGGGCACACCTCGCGTCCGCACCTGACCCAGGACCTCGTCTTTGCGCTAAGCCAGATCGCCGTCAGCGTGCCTGCCATTCTTTCGCGCCGGATCGACGTCCGCAGCGGCGTCTCCGTGGTCTGGGGGCAGATCCACGCCGGGTCGGCACCGAATGCGATTCCCGGCCACGGTTTCATGGCCGGGACCATGCGCTGCCTGGACGCCGAGGCGTGGCACGCCGCCGGTGAACTGCTCGACGACGTCGTTCGCGAAGTTGCCGCGCCCTACGGAGTGGACGTGGCCCTGGAACACACCCGCGGTGTGCCCCCGGTCATTAACTCCGAGGCCGAGACCGGCCTGATCGAAGCCTCGGCCAGGGCAGAGCTGGGGGAGGACTCCGTTGTCCTGACCCCGCAGTCCATGGGCGGCGAAGATTTCGCCTGGATGACCCAGGCCATCCCGGGGGCGATGATGCGCCTGGGCACCCGCACACCGGGCGGGGAAACCTTCGACCTGCACCGCGGGGACTACAACCCGGACGAACTGGCGATCAGCTGCGGCGTCTCGGTCATGGCCGCTGCGGCTGTCCGCGCAGCCCGGGGCCTGCGGCACTGATCCGGCCGCCACAACCCTCCGATTGATAACAACATGTAAACAATGTTGCCCAGACCGCCGCATCGCTTAGTGCCGTGGGACACATGCACTATGGTTAGGTCTTGCTGCGCTCCATGAGGGAAGGAGCGCGCACCACACGTTCCCTGCGAAGGCCCTTCCGTCCGTTGGGCCAGGCCGCAGCCGGGGCGGTGGAACACTTTTCTTTTCTGGAGGAACATTGAAGAATTTCCCGCGCGGCTTCAAGCGCAATGCCGGTGTGTCCGCCGCCATGCTGGGCGCATCGGCGCTTCTGCTGGCCGGCTGCGGAGCCGCCCCGGAAGAAGACTCCGCATCCAGCGGTGAGGCAAGCGCCAACGGCGATTTCCTGGCCTGCATGGTTTCAGACTCCGGCGGTTTCGATGACCGCTCGTTCAACCAGTCCGGCTTCGAAGGCCTGAAGGCTGCCGAAACCGATCTTGGCATCGAGATCAAGACCGCTGAGTCACAGTCAGAGACCGACTTCGGTCCGAACCTGGATTCAATGGTGGTCCAGAACGGCTGCAACATCACCGTCACCGTTGGCTTCCTCCTGGCCGACGCTACCAAGGAAGTGGCGGAGGCCAACCCTGACAGCCACTTCGCCATCATCGATGACAACTCCATCGAGCTGGACAACGTCAAGCCCATCATCTACGACACCGCCCAGGCAGCTTTCCTGGCCGGCTACGTAGCTGCCGGCACGTCGGAGACCGGCAAGGTAGCTACCTACGGCGGCATCAACATCCCCACCGTGACCATCTTCATGGACGGCTTCGCTGACGGCGTTGCCTACTACAACGAGGAGAACGGCGCCGACGTCGAGGTCCTGGGCTGGAACAAGGCAGACCAGACCGGCTCCTTCATCGGCAACTTCACCGACACCGGTGCGGGAAAGACCACCACCGAGAACTTCATCAACGAGGGCGCGGACATCATCATGCCGGTTGCCGGTCCGGTTGGCACCGGCACGCTCGACGCCGTCGTCGAAGCCAACGCAGGCGGCGGCGCCAACAAGGTGATCTGGGTCGACTCCGACGGTTATGAGACCGCAGGCACCGGCAAGGAATACATCCTCACCTCCGTCATGAAGCTCATGGGCGAGGCCGTTGAAGAGGTCATCACCCAGGACGTCGAGGGCAACTTCGACGCTTCCCCGTACATCGGCACCCTCGAAAACGGCGGCGTTACCCTGGCTCCGTACCACGACCAGGAAGACGCTGTTCCTGCCGACGTCAAGAGCGCAGTGGACGAGATCAAGGCCAAGATCATCTCCGGTGAAATCACCGTAGAATCCGCAGCCAGCCCGAAGTAGGGCCAGGCCGCATCAACCGGACCGCTGTTCGTCCAGCCGGACGAACAGCGGTCCGTTCTGTTCCGGGTACCCTACCTTTCTAGGAGTACCCAAACACTCAGACACAAACAGATTGGTTGGGGTTGTGAAACTCGAACTCAAAGGCATCACCAAGCGCTTCGGCACTCTGGTTGCCAACGACCACATAGACCTGGTGATCGAGCCGGGGCAGGTTCACAGCCTGCTCGGTGAGAACGGGGCCGGCAAATCAACGCTCATGAACGTCCTCTACGGCCTCTACGAACCCACGGAGGGCGAAATCCTAGTCAACGGCAAACCCGTTGTCTTCTCGGGTCCCGGTGATGCCATGGCGGCCGGAATCGGCATGGTGCACCAGCACTTCATGCTGGTTCCCGTCTTCACCGTCGCGGAGAACGTGGCACTTGGCAACGAGACAACCCGCGCCGGCGGCTCGCTGAACCTTGAAACCACCCGCTCACGCATCCGCCAGATTTCCGAACAGTACGGGTTCGACGTTGATCCCGACGCCGTGGTGGAAGACCTGCCGGTTGGCGTGCAGCAGCGCGTTGAAATCATCAAGGCCCTGATTCGGGACGCTGAAGTCCTGATCCTCGATGAGCCCACGGCTGTGCTGACTCCGCGGGAGACTGACGAACTGCTGGCGATCATGCGCCAGCTCTGTGACGACGGTAAGTCCGTAGTCTTCATTTCCCACAAGCTGCGCGAGGTCAAGGCCGTCTCCGACGTGATTACCGTGATCCGCCGCGGCAAGGTGGTGGGCGACGCCCCGCCGAGCGCTTCGACCACGGAACTGGCCTCCATGATGGTGGGCCGCTCAGTGAGCCTGAACCTGCAGAAGGAACCGGCGCAGCCCGGAGCGGCCACTTTCCAGGTCCGTGACCTGGTAGTGCTTTCGGACACCGGCCAGGCTGTGGTGGACCACATCAGCTTCGAGATCGCCAAGGGCGAGATCCTCGCGGTTGCCGGAGTCCAGGGCAATGGCCAGACGGAACTGACTGAGGCCATCATGGGCCTACAGGAGCATGTCACGGGTTCCATCGCGCTCGACGGCGAAGAGCTGGTGGGCAAGCGCGTGGCCCAGATCATCGACGCCGGAGTGGGCTTCGTGCCCGAGGACCGGAACGTGGACGGTCTGGTGGGAACGTTCAGCGTTGCCGAGAACCTGGTCCTGAACCGCTACCACAAGACTCCGTTCGCCAAGGGGTTGTCCATGCGCCCTGCCGTGGTCGCCGCCAACGCCGCGGAGAAGATCGACGAATTCGACATCCGTACGCAGTCGGCGGAGGCCGCCGCCGGCACCCTGTCCGGCGGCAACCAGCAGAAGGTGGTCATGGCCCGGGAACTGTCCCGGCCCCTGTCCCTGTTCATTGCCTCGCAGCCCACCCGCGGCGTCGACGTCGGATCCATCGAGTTCCTGCACAAGCGGATCGTTGCTGAGCGTGACGGCGGAACCCCGGTGATGATCGTTTCCACGGAACTGGACGAGGTCCTTGAACTGGCAGACCGGATCGCCGTGCTGTACAGCGGCAAGGTCATGGGAATTGTCCCGGGGAACACCTCGCGCGACGTGCTGGGCCTGATGATGGCCGGCATGAGCGCTGAAGACGCACTTTCGCACCAGAGCGAGAACGAGGGAGGGGCGCAGTGAGCCCGGAGGAAGCAAGCAGGCAGCAGGGCGATCCAGAGGCCCGGAAAGAGGAGGCTGCCGCTGACGAAACACGGCTGCTGAACGCTGCCGAAACCGCAGGCGGGGCACTGCCGCCGCCTGCCGTACCCGTCGCCGGGACCGAGCTCCATCCCGAAACGGGCAGCGAGTCGGTGCTCCGCCGCATCGTCACGGGCAACGCGCTGGTCTCGGTGCTGTCCGTGCTGATGGCACTGGTTGTCGGCGGGCTGCTTATCGCCCTCACCGACGAAGAGGTCGCGGAATCGGCGGGTTACTTCTTCAGCCGTCCGGGCGACATGCTGGGCGCTGCCTGGTCCGCGGCATCGGGTGCCTACATCGCGCTTTTCCAGGGCTCGGTCTTCAACTTCGAGGCCGACACCTTCTCGCGCATGATCTACCCGCTGACCCAGACACTGACAGTGGCAACCCCGCTGATCTGCGCCGGGCTCGGCGTCGCCCTCGCTTTCCGCGCCGGACTGTTCAACATCGGTGCGCAGGGCCAGATCCTGATCGGTGCCACGCTCGCAGCGTGGGTCGGCTTCAGCTGGCACCTGCCCGTTGGCCTGCACCTGCTGATCGTGATTCTTGCCGGTGCGCTCGGCGGCGCCCTCTGGGGCGGCATTGCCGGGCTGCTGAAGGCCCGGACCGGAGCCCACGAGGTGATCGTGACGATCATGCTCAACTACATCGCGATCCAGCTGGTGCTCTTCCTGCTCACCACTCCCGGGTTCCAGCGTCCCGGCTCGACCAACCCGATCAGCCCCCAGCTGGACTCCACCGCCATGTTCCCGCCGCTGTTCGGCTCCGGCTTCCGCCTGCACTGGGGCTTCATCATGGCGATTGCCGCCACGGTGTTCATCTGGTGGCTGCTGAACCGCTCCACCGTTGGCTTCGAACTGCGCGCAGTCGGCGCCAACCCCGCAGCCGCCCGGAACGCCGGCATCAACACCACCAAGGGCTACGTCATCGTGATGCTCATTGCCGGTGCACTGGCCGGCCTGGCCGGGGTGGCACAGGTATCGGGCACCGAGAAGGTGCTCACCTCCGGTGTTGCAGCTAGCTTCGGCTTTGACGCCATCACCGTGGCGCTGCTGGGCCGGTCCTCACCCTGGGGAACCTTCGCAGCCGGCCTGCTCTTTGGCGCGTTCCGTGCCGGCGGCGTCACCATGCAGACCAGTACCGGAACCAACATCGACATTGTGCTGGTGGTGCAGTCGCTCATTGTCCTGTTCATCGCCGCACCTCCGCTGGTCCGGTCCCTGTTCCGGATCCCGCCGCCCGGGGCTTTCAAGACCTCCGGGAAGCGCATGTCCAAAAAAGCCGATGCAGCGCAAGGAGCAGCATGAGCACCGCAACAACTCTCGCCTCCAAGGGCCAGCCGGCAGACGTGAAACCGATCCGCAGCTGGAAAACCCCGGTCATCCTGGGCGTCCTGGCGATCCTCGGATTCATCATGTTCGGGCTGGGCTCGCCGTCCAGCGACGTGACGTTCCGCCTGACGGACGCCAACGCAGCCATCCAGCTGCCCGAAATCGTCGTGTCAGCACCCGTCCTGGGCTGGATCGCTACGGTGGTCCTCCTGGCGTCGGCCGCATACGCCTTTATCCTGGTCAACCGGTACCAGCACGTCCCCGGCTGGCTGATCACGGTGTTCGCCGTGTTCTTCATTGCCGCGTTCCTCACCTGGGCCGTGGGCAGTGCCCGCAGCCCCAGCGTTGCACTGTACGGCCTGCTGGCCGGGTCCTTCACGCTGGCGTTCCCGCTGATCTTCGGCTCGCTGTCCGGCGTGCTGTGTGAGCGCTCCGGCGTCGTGAACATTGCCATTGAAGGCCAGCTGCTTTTCGGTGCCTTTGCCGCCGCCGTGGCAGGCTCGCTGTCCGGCAACGCCTTCGTGGGCCTGTTCGCCGCGGCCGTTGCCGGTGTCCTGGTTTCCCTGGTGCTCGCGGTGTTCAGCATCAAGTACATCGTGAACCAGGTGATCGTCGGCGTCGTGCTGAACGTGCTTGTCTCCGGCCTGACAGGCTTCCTCTTCTCCACCGTGCTCAGTGCGGACTCGGCCAAGTGGAACTCGCCTCCGCGCCTGGACAAGATCGCAATCCCGGTGCTTTCGGATATTCCGATCCTGGGCCCGATCCTGTTCGATCAGTCCGTCATAGGCTACCTGATGTACATTGCCGTCGCGGCCATCTACTTCGGCCTCTTCCACACCAAATGGGGGCTGCGGACCCGTGCCGTGGGCGAGCACCCCAAGGCGGCGGACACCGTGGGCATCAACGTGAACCGCATGCGGTTCTGGAACGTCCTGCTCGCAGGTGCGGTTGCCGGCGTCGGCGGTGCCTTCTTCACCCTCGTTTCAGTGTCCTCCTTCAACCGGGACATGACCTCCGGCCAGGGCTACATTGCCCTTGCCGCGCTGATCCTCGGCCGCTGGAATCCGATTGGCGCACTGTTCGCCGCGCTGCTGTTCGGTTTCGCCTCCAACCTGCAGTCCGTACTCAGCCTGCTCGGCACCCCGGTGCCGAACCAGTTCCTGGCTATGCTGCCCTACGTGGTGACCATCTTCGCCGTCGCCGGTGTGGTCGGTAAGTCCAGGGCGCCGGCAGCCAGCGGCATTCCCTACATCAAGAGCTGATCCCCGCCCCTCCAAACGGACAAAAGGACACATAGATGAACGCAGCCACCCCTGCGCCTGAAATCGACTGGGACATCCTGCAGGCAGCCGCCCGCTCGGCCATGGCCCACGCCTACGTTCCCTACTCCCGCTACCCCGTGGGAGCAGCGGCGCTGACCGATGACGGCCGGATTGTTTCCGGCTGCAACATCGAGAACGCCAGCTACGGCCTGACCTTGTGCGCCGAATGCTCCATGATCAGCCAGCTGAACATGACCGGCGGCGGACGTCTGGTTGCCTTCACCTGCGTAGACGGCGGAGGCGAAATCCTCATGCCGTGCGGGCGCTGCCGCCAGCTGCTCTATGAATTCAGGGCACCGGGCATGCAGCTGCTGACCGTCAGCGGCATCCGTACCATGGACGAAGTGCTGCCCGATGCTTTCGGGCCGCAGCACCTGGAAGGGCAGGCAGGCAAATGAGCGAGCGCTTTGACACCGTTGACATCATCCGCGTCAAGCGGGACCGGGGCACACTCAGCCCGGAACAGATCGACTGGACCATCGACGCCTACACCCGGGGCGTCATCGCAGACGAGCAGATGGCCGCCCTCAACATGGCCATCCTCCTCAACGGGATGAACCGGGAGGAAATCTCCCGCTGGACGGCGGCGATGATCGCCTCGGGCGAGCGGATGGACTTCTCCTCGCTGGGCAAGCCGACGTCGGACAAGCACTCGACCGGCGGCGTGGGGGACAAGATCACCCTGCCGCTGGCCCCGCTCGTCGCAGTCTTCGGCGTGGCCGTGCCGCAGCTCTCCGGCCGCGGCCTGGGCCACACCGGCGGGACACTGGACAAGCTCGAAGCCATTCCCGGCTGGCGAGCGGCGCTCAGCAACGACGAGATGATGTCCCAGCTGGCCGACGTCGGCGCAGTGATCTGTGCTGCCGGGGCGGGCTTGGCCCCGGCGGACAAGAAGCTCTACGCCCTGCGAGACGTGACCGCAACGGTGGAAGCCATCCCGCTGATTGCCTCTTCGATCATGAGCAAGAAGATCGCCGAAGGAACCGGCTCGCTGGTCCTGGATGTCAAGGTGGGCTCCGGCGCGTTCATGAAGAATGCCGACGACGCCCGTGAACTGGCCCGGACCATGGTCACACTGGGTAAAGACGCCGGTGTAAACACTGTGGCGTTGCTCACCAACATGTCCACTCCGCTGGGTCTGACCGCGGGCAACGCCATCGAAGTCCAGGAGTCCGTGGAGGTGCTCGCAGGAGGCGGCCCTTCCGACGTCGTGGAGCTGACCGTGGCACTGGCGAAGGAGATGCTCGCAGCGGCGGGCCAGCCCGACGCCGATCCGGCGGCAGCGCTGCAGGACGGACGTGCCATGGATGTTTGGCGCCGGATGATCTCCGCCCAGGGCGGGGACCCGGACGCTGAACTGCCTGTGGCGAGGGAATCGGAGACCATCAAGGCCGCCGCAGACGGCGTGCTCACTGAGCTTGATGCCCTCTCCGTCGGCGTTGCTGCCTGGCGGCTCGGGGCCGGACGCGCGCGGAAGGAAGACGCCGTGCAGGCCGGGGCGGGCGTACGCCTGCACGCCAAGCCCGGAGACACGGTTCAGGCCGGCCAGCCGCTCATGACGCTGCTGACGGACACCCCGGAGAAGTTCGAGCGGGCAAAGGAAGCCCTCGAGGGGGCAGCCGTTATCGCTTCCCAGGCTTCGGGCATCCAGCCGCTGATCATCGACCGGATCAGCTAGCAGGGGAGGCAGGGGACTCAGGGCTCAGGCAGGGTTGCTCAGGGTGTTTTAGGGGACATGCCCGGTGACGGGCACTGATTCAAAAGTGGCATCGTTGTAGATGACAGACACCGACCCGAGGAGTGCCGCCCATTGGACGTTCTAAACGCCGTAATGGACACCATCAATGACTTTGTCCTGACCTACTCCGGAGCCCCCTGGGTTTACCTGGTGCTCTTCGCCTGTTGCCTGCTTGACGGGTTCTTCCCGCCCATCCCGAGCGAGTCACTGGTTGTTGGACTTTCCGCCCTCGTCTTTCTCGAAGGCGGCCCCAACGCCTGGCTGATCTTTGTCTCCGCCGCAGCGGGTGCTTTTGTTGGGGACAACATCGCCTACGCTTTGGGCCGCACACTGCGCACCGACAGGTACAGGTGGATGCGCGGACCGCGGATGCAGCGCGGTTTCGTCTGGGCCGGCCGCGAGCTGGAGAAGCGTGCCGTATCCCTGATCCTGATTGCGCGGTTCATTCCGGTTGGCCGGGTGGTGGTCAACCTGACCGCCGGCGCCACCCGCTATCCGCGGCGCATGTTCGTGGCGCTGACGGGGATGTCGGCAGTCCTCTGGGCCGCGTACTCCGTTGCGATCGGGGCCCTCGCCGGAGCCTGGTTCAAGGAAAACCACCTGCTCGCCGTCGTCGTCGCGATCGCCGTTGCCCTGGTGCTTGGCCTGATCATCGACCGGATCATAGCCAAACTGCGCGGGCCAACCCCCATCCGCACCAGCCAGCCGCTGGAAGAGGGCGTCAAGTCCGAGCCTTGAGCGCTCCGGGTGCCCCTCACGTAGAGTTGGCGTGTGACTGAGCCCATTACTAATCCCGCTGCCCTTTCCAGCTTCGACATCCGTGTCCTGCCCAAGGTTTCGCTGCACGACCACCTCGACGGCGGGCTGCGCCCGGCCACCATCGTGGAGCTTGCCGAAGCCGTTGGACACACGCTGCCGTCCACAGACCCCGTTGCCCTCGGGGAGTGGTTCCGCGAATCCGCCAACTCCGGTTCCCTGGTCCGCTACCTGGAGACCTTCGACCACACCATTGCCGTCATGCAGACCCGCGAAGGCCTGGCCCGCGTTGCCCGAGAGTTCGTCGAGGACCTCGTTGAAGACGGCGTCGTGTATGCCGAAGTCCGCTGGGCGCCGGAGCAGCACCTGGCCGCCGGCCTCAGCCTGGACGAAGCCGTCGAAGCCGTGCAGGAAGGCCTCGAAGCAGGCGTGCAGGCCGCGGAGGCCGCCGGCAGCCTGATCCAGGTTGGCCAGCTGATCACCGCCATGCGCCACGGCGACCGCGGCATGGAAATCGCCGAACTCGCCGTCCGGCACCGGGACCGCGGAGCCGTAGGCTTCGACATTGCAGGGGCCGAGGACGGCTTCCCGCCCTCCCGGTTCAAGGATGCCTTCACCTACCTGGCCGAGCAGATGTTCCCGGTCACAGTGCACGCAGGCGAGGCCGCCGGTGTTGAAAGCATCACCGATGCCCTGGTCCACGGCCGCGCGCTGCGGCTGGGCCACGGCGTGCGGATCGCCGAGGACATCGAAGTCGACTTTGAAGACGAGGAAGCGCCCGACGCCGGCGAGGACAGCTCGGTGGGCATGGTCACCCTGGGGGATGTGGCGGCGTGGGTCCGCGACCGGGGGATCCCGCTGGAGATCTGCCCGTCCTCAAACCTGCAGACCGGCGCCGTCGAGTCCTTCGGACCGGACATCGAGTCCCACCCGATCGACCTGCTGTTCCAGACCGGTTTTGTTGTTACCGTCAACACGGACAACCGGCTCATGAGCGGCGTCAGCCTGACCGACGAATTCGAGCTGCTGACCACCACCTTCGGCTACGGCCTGGACGATCTGCTGGAGCTGACCCTGAACGCAGCCAACGCCGCGTTCCTTCCGCTGGAAGAACGGGCGGTGCTCGCCGAGTACATCACCGAAGGCTTCAGCGGCGCACGTGACTGATTCCCCGAACGGCGGCAGCAACCTGGGCCGGGAGTTTTCCCGCCTGGCCCGGGTTGTTGCCCAGCTGCGCGAACGCTGTCCCTGGACCGGGGCCCTGACCCACGAATCCCTCCTCGAGTACCTGCTTGAGGAGAGCTACGAGGTCATCGAAGCAGTGGAATCCGGGCATACCCGGGCCGAGGACGCGCAGGAACTCAGCGGGGAACTGGGGGACCTCCTCTTCCAGGTGCTGCTGCACGCCCGCCTACAGGAGGAGACGGGCAGCTTCTCGATTTCGGACGTCGTCACAGGGCTGACGGAGAAAATGATCCGCCGCAATCCACACGTGTTCCGCGCCGACGGATCGCTGCAGGACTCCACCACCTCGGACACGGCGGACATCGAGCGTGCCTGGGACGCGGTGAAGAAGACCGAAAAGCACCGCAGCACCCCCTTCGAAGGCATTCCCGCTGCCCTTCCGGCGTTGGCGCTGGCCGCCAAGACCCAGGAACGCGCCCGCCGCGCCGGGCTCAGGGTGCCCGAAAGCGTCTCCGGGCTGCCGGACTTCGAGAGCGACGAGGAGCTGGGCGACATCCTGTTCGAAACCGTCCGACGCGCCGCCGAAAGAGGCCTGGATCCCGAAGCCGCCCTGCGCCGGGCCGTGCGCCGTTACGCGGCTCAGGGCCCCGGCACCGCCGATTGAGCCCCCTAACCCTTACTCCCAAGCCGGATTCAACTAGGCTTGGACCAGACAGCGTGGTCCCCGTCATAGGCCTGGCTGTATTACCAACCCAAGTTCCAATGAACAGGAGCATTCCCATGGCCATCATTGATGCCATTCACGCACGCGAGATCCTCGATTCCCGCGGAAATCCGACCGTCGAGGTCGAGGTGCTGCTCGACGACGACACCTTCGGCCGTGCAGCAGTGCCCTCCGGTGCTTCCACCGGTGCCTTTGAAGCGAACGAGCGCCGTGACGGGGAGAAGGACCGCTACCAGGGCAAGGGCGTGCTCCAGGCCGTGGAAGCCGTGATCGACCAGATCCAGCCGGCCCTGCTGGGCTTTGACGCTGCAGACCAGCGCGCCATCGACCAGGCAATGATGGACCTGGACGGAACCGAGAACAAGTCGGGCCTGGGAGCCAATGCCATCCTCGGCGTCTCCCTCGCCGTGGCCCGGGCAGCCGCCGAGTCTGCCGCCCTGCCGCTCTACCGCTACCTGGGCGGCCCGAACGCGCACATCCTGCCCGTCCCGCTGATGAACATCCTGAACGGCGGATCCCACGCGGATTCCGACGTCGACATCCAGGAATTCATGATCGTTCCGCTGGGTGCCGACACCTACTCCGAGGGCCTGCGCTGGGGTGTCGAGGTCTACCACAACCTCAAGTCCGTGCTGAAGGAACAGGGCCTGTCCACCGGCCTCGGCGACGAAGGCGGCTTCGCGCCGAACCTCCCGTCCAACCGTGCGGCCCTGGACCTGATCCTGGAGGCCATCAAGCGCGCCGGCTACGAGCCCGGCCGTGACATTGCCCTGGCCCTGGACGTTGCCTCCTCCGAGTTCTACAAGGACGGCGCGTACGTCTTCGAAGGCCAGAACCGTACGGCCGCCGAAATGTCCGCGTACTACGAGGAACTGGTCCGGGACTACCCGCTCGTCTCCATCGAAGACCCGCTGGATGAGAACGACTGGGAGGGCTGGAAGGCCCTCACCGCCAGCATCGGCGACAAGGTGCAGCTGGTCGGCGACGACCTGTTCGTCACCAACCCGGCCCGCCTGGAGACCGGCATTAAGGAAAACGCCGCCAACTCCCTGCTGGTCAAGGTCAACCAGATCGGCACCCTGTCCGAGACACTGGACGCCATCACCATGGCCCAGCGCGCCGGCTACACCACCATCACCTCGCACCGTTCCGGCGAGACCGAAGACACCACGATTGCGGACATCTGCGTTGCCACCAACGCAGGCCAGATCAAGACCGGCGCCCCGGCCCGCTCCGAGCGCGTAGCGAAGTACAACCAGCTGCTGCGCATCGAAGAAGAGCTCGACGACGCCGCGCGCTACGCAGGACGCAGCGCGTTCCCGCGTTTCACGGCCTAGCAACACCGCCTCCGGTGGGTACCCTCGATAGTGGGGGTGCCCGCCGGTGCTGTTTTCGGTCCTGCACGGTCCTTCCCTGCACGGTCCTTTCCCGGACTTAATCCTTCCCGGGGCTGGGGGCACCGCCCGGCAGGCAGGAATCCGGAAGAGCCCGCACAAGACAGGAGCAGCATGTCCACCCGACGCCCGAAGGTACCCAGGCCCGCCGGCCAGGCCGGCGCAGCTCCGCGGCGCTCCGCCTCGGCCGGGGAGAAAGCCGGGGAAGAACGCGCCGCCGGTTCCCAGGACCCGTCCGGGGCCAGGACAAGCCGGACGACGCCGCCCCCGGGGACTGTTTCATCTCCCGTGCGCCCGCTGAAAACCGGTACCGCCGGCAGCCGGGCTGAATCCGCCGGGACGTCCGGCCGCAAACCGGGGAAGCTTGCGAGGCCGGCAAAAGCCCAACCCGCAGATCCGTCAGAGGCCCGCGCCGCCGCCCGCCAGGAACTGGCCGCGGAAATCCGCCGGGACGTTCCGGCTCCCGACACCACGCCCGCTCTCACCCGGGACGAACCTACCCTGAAACCGGTGCCCGCGAAGTCGTTTTCCGGGCGGCTGCTTGCCCTGGGCATCGTGATGGTTGTCATCACCGTGCTGCTGGCGCCGTCGGTCCGCACCTTCCTGCAGCAGCGTTCGGAGATTGCGGCGCTGGAGGCTGAAATCGCCCGCGAACAGGAGGCCGGACAGGAACTCCAGGAAGCGCTGTCCCGCTGGGAAGACCCGGCCTTCATTAAGGCTCAGGCCCGGGAACGCATCTTCCTGGTGATGCCGGGGGAGACCCGCTACCTCGTCAAGGGCGAAAACAGCGTGGAGGACGTCGAAGAGGCCGCAGCGCAGGCTCCGCAGGACCTCCGGTGGGTTGATGCACTCTGGGATTCAGTGGTCCGCTCCGCCACCGCGCCCTGACCCGTCCGCCGGGCACAGTAGGCTGGTGGATTGAAACATCATCATTTTGGGTCCGGTGCGGACCCCGAGGAAGGACCTTCCGGTATGACCCCTGAGCAGCTCACCCCGACCCGGGAAGACCTGGAGACCCTGAGCCGTCAGCTTGGCCGTCCGGTCCGCGACGTCGTCGAAATCGGGGCCCGCTGCGTCTGCGGGAACCCGCTGGTGGCTACCACCGCCCCGCGCCTGGGCAACGGGATTCCCTTCCCCACCACGTACTATCTCACCCACCCGGTCATCACCGCTGCAGTTTCCCGTCTCGAGGCCGCCGGCCTCATGGCGGAAATGACCGCGCGGCTTGAACAGGACCCGGAACTTGCCGAACGGTACCGGCAGGCACACGAGGCTTACCTGGAGGTCCGCGACGAGATTGGTGAGCGTACAGGTACGGGGCCCGTTCCAGAGATCGACGGCGTTTCGGCAGGCGGCATGCCCACCCGCGTGAAGTGCCTGCATGTCCTCGTAGGCCACTCGCTGGCCGCCGGCCAGGGCGTCAACCCGCTGGGGGACGAGGCGCTGGACGCCATCTCCGAGTGGTGGACCGGGGACCGGTGCTATTGTGTCGGCGCATGGGACACTAGTAGTCCTGCACCCTCGCGCGACCTAAGCCGCCACACCAAGACCCAGGGCCTCTCCGCTCAGGAACTGGACCGGAAACGGGCGGCCCGGCGTGCGGCCCTGCAGGTTGAGCGGCAGGCGGCGGGGGAGCAGGAGGACAGCATGGAACACCTCGAAGAAACAGGCGGCCCGGACGGGGTTGTCCGGGTAGCGGCAGTGGATTGCGGCACCAACTCGATCCGCCTCCTCATCGCCGACGCACGGACGGAAAACGGGGCCACCCGGCTCACCGACGTAGTGCGCCTGATGCGCATCGTCCGTCTCGGGGAAGGCGTTGACGCCACCGGACGCCTCTCTGACGCCGCACTTGAACGCACCTTTGCGGCCACTGACGAATACGCCGGGCTGATCCGTGAACACGGTGCGCAGAAAGTCCGCTTCGCTGCCACTTCCGCGACCCGTGACGCCGAGAACCGCGAGGAATTTACCGACGGTATCCGAGCCCGGCTGGGTGTTGAACCCGAGGTCATCTCCGGTGACGAAGAAGCGGCCCTTTCCTTCGCCGGAGCCGCAAGCGTACTGGCCGGCGAATCAGGGGCCCGGACCCTCGTCGTCGACCTGGGCGGCGGCTCCACCGAATTTGTCCTGGGCGTTGACGGCGAAGTGCTCGCCGCCAAGAGCACGGACATGGGCTGTGTCCGGTTCACCGAACGCCACCTCGTCTCCGACCCGCCCACGGAGGCGGAGATCGCCCTTGCCCGCGGCGACGTCCTGGACATGATCGCGCAGGTCCTCCAAAGCGTCCCGCTGGCTACCGCTGACCGGCTGATTGGCGTGGCCGGAACCATTACCACAGTGACCGCACATGCACTGAAGCTGCCGAAGTACTCCTCCGAGGCGATTCACGGCACTGAACTCAGCAGCCAGGCGGTAGACCAGGCGGCTTCCTCCCTGCTGCACCTCAGCCGCGCGGAACGCGAAGACCTGCCGTACATGCACCCCGGGCGCGTGGACGTCATCGGTGCCGGCGCGCTGATTTGGCAGACCATCGTGGACCGGATGGAAGAACTGACTGACGGGCGCGTGGACTCTGCGATCACCTCGGAACACGACATCCTTGACGGCATAGCCCTGAGCGCACTGCGGTGAGCGGGAAAGCAGGACGGCGCCGGAACCGGGGCGCCGCAATGAAGCGTGCTGCCGGTGCAGGGACGTTCTCCCTCGCCGCCGTGATCCTCTTCCAGCTGGCCGTGCCGCAGGCCGCACACGCGGACGAATGGCGGGACAAGCAGTATTGGCTCGCAGATTATGGAATCACCGAAGCCTGGAAGACGTCGCAGGGCGAAGGCGTCAAGGTCGCGGTCATCGACACCGGCATTGACACAAGCCATCCCGACCTCGCCGGAGCGGTTACCGGGGGAGCGGATGTCTCCGGCTCCGGAGATCCTGCCGGCGCCCGGGGCCTGGGCGTCAACCCCGAGCACGGCACCCTGGTTGCCACCCTCCTGGCCGGCCGCGGGCACGCCGCCGAGGCCGACAAAGGTGACGACAAGGAAAAAGACCAGGACAAGGACAAAGAAGCCGAGGAGTATTCAGGTCCCGGAAACGGTCCGGACGGCATCATGGGAGTGGCTCCCAAAGCGGAAGTCCTCTCCGTGTCCGCCTGGATCGGCGGTTCCAACCCCGGCGGCATTCCGATTGACGACCAGCTGCCCAACGCTGTCCGCTGGGCCGTGGACAACGGCGCCAAGGTCATCAACATGTCCCTGGGGTCGTCGTCGACCTCATGGCCGGAGAGCTGGGACGAGGCCTTCCTCTACGCCGAGCAGAACGACGTCGTTATTGTGGCGGCCGCCGGAAACCGCGGCGTCGGCATGACCCAGGTGGGTGCACCCGCAACCATTCCGGGTGTCCTGACTGTTGCCGGACTTGACCGGCAGGGACGGGCCAGCTGGGATTCATCTTCGGAAGGCATCAGCATCGGTGTGGCAGCGCCCGCCGAACACCTCGTGGGCGGACTGCCCGGCGGACCCTCCCGGTATGCCGAGTGGTCCGGGACCTCGGCTGCTGCTCCACTGGTGTCCGGCGTCGCGGCCCTGATCCGTTCTGCCTATCCGGAGCTCACGGCCGCACAGGTAATCAACCGGATCATTACTACCGCCAAGGACAGCGGGGCCCCGGGCCGGGATACGCTGTACGGCTACGGCATAGTAGACGCAGCCGCGGCGCTCAATACTGACGTGCCGGCCGTAGCGGGCAACCCGCTGGGGACCATCGAAGAGTGGATCCGGATCCACCGCCGCGGCGAAGCACCGAGCGCGGAAGCGCCTGCGCCAGCGCCGGGCCAAAGTCTTCCGGATATTCCGGAGCCGCAGGTTCCCGAAGCAGCAGACCCCCAGGCAGGGAACGACCCGCTCCCAGCCGGACTGGTCCTCGGCTTCAGCGGCCTGATCCTCGTGGTGGGTGCCGGCGGCGCCCTGGCTGTCCTCCGGGTGAAGCGATCTTCCCGGGCCGGCGCGCCGGACGCAGCATCCGCCCCGGAAGACGAGGCCCCGAAAGATGACCTTGGACGCCCGGCAGCGAAGGCCCCGCAGCCCTAGCGGCCTGCCCGCAGGCTGCCTTTGCACCCCCTGCGGGTGGGCCGCAGCCGGCTGCGGCGAAGGGTCGTGAAATCTATCCGTGCGACTTAGTGAAGACTTTCACAAGTCGGGTAGGATGTTGCCCATGGCATCGCAAACACAATTCTCTGATCGTCCCCGCGTTCTGGTGGTTGGCGGTGGCTACGTCGGTCTGTACGTAGCCAAGAACCTCCAAAAGAAGGTCAAGGCCAACGGCGGGATCGTTACGGTAGTGGATCCGCTGCCGTACATGACCTACCAGCCCTTCCTTCCCGAGGTTGCCGCAGGCACCATCAACGCGCGTAACGCGGTTGTTTCCCACCGCATGCACCTCAAGGACACCGAGCTGATCTCCGGCAAGGTCGTGGCCATCAACCACGCCACGCACACCGCAACGGTTGAGCCGGCAGACGGCGGCGCACCATTCGAACTCAGCTACCGCGACGTCGTCATGGCCGCTGGTTCCGTGACGCGCACCTTCCCGATTCCGGGCCTCGCTGAGGCCGGCATCGGCATGAAGACCATCGAAGAAGCAGTTGAAATGCGGAACCAGGTGCTCGAGCGCATCGAGACCGCGTCCCTGATGACGGACCAGGCGGCCCGCGCCCGCGCACTGACCTTCGTCGTCGTCGGCGGCGGCTTCGCCGGCATCGAGACCCTCACCGAAATCGAAGACATGGCACGCGGAGCCGTGCGCGAGAACAACCGCCTCAAGCGGGAAGACCTGCGCTTCGTCATGATCGAGGCCATGGGCCGCGTGATGCCCGAGGTCAAGCCGGACCAGGCTGAATGGGTTGTCTCCTCCATGCGTGAGCGCGGCATCGAAGTGCTGCTCAACACCTCGCTCGCCAGCGCCGAAGGCGGCCTGCTGAAGCTCATCAACATGGCGGACAAGTCCCCGGCCGGTGAGTTCGAAGCAGACACCCTCATCTGGACTGCCGGTGTGCAGGCCAACCCGGTGGTCCGCGCCACCGACTTCCCGATCGACGACCGCGGCCGAGTGCGTGCCAACGCCGAACTGCGGATCACCGGCGACGACGGCCCCCTCGAAGGCGCCTGGGCGGCCGGCGACGTTTCCGCTGTTCCGGACCTCACCGGCGGCGGCGTAGGCGGCTTCTGCGTTCCGAACGCGCAGCACGCAGTCCGCCAGGCCAAGCGTCTGGCCAAGAACCTGCTTGCCGACCGCTACGGCGAGGGCCAGGTTGTCGAATACCGCCACAAGAACCTCGGCGCAGTCGCGGGCATGGGACAGTACAAGGGCGTTGCCAACATTATGGGCTTCGGCATGAAGGGCCTCCCGGCCTGGCTGGCACACCGCGGTTACCACGGCATGGCGATGCCGATGTTCGAGCGCAAGTTCCGCGTTGTCTCCGGCTGGGTGCTGAACTTCGTCTGGGGCCGCGACTTCACCCAGCTGCTGCACCTAAAGACCCCGCGCAAGGCGTTTGTGGAGGCGGCAACGCCGGCCAAGAAGCCTGCTGCCAAGTAACATCAGCTAACCTGCCATACAGCGGCGGCCGTCCGGAGAGATCCAGGCGGCCGCCGCTGGCGGTTGAGGAGAGCGGCAGCAGCTTGTAACCGGGCGGTTTCTGCGCTCGAGCGGCGCTAAAGTAGGCTGGTTTATGCGCTTGGGCCCGGCACGCTGCCGGCCTTCACGCGTGCGGGCGCCCCAGTAGCCCAATGGCAGAGGCAGAGGACTTAAAATCCTTGTGTTGTGGGTTCGAGTCCCACCTGGGGTACAAAGTGAACTATCTTAAACCACGCGTTTGAGCATCGTGCAACATGCCGGTCTCGAGTGTGATGAGTGTTACAAGGCTGTAACCGGAAGCTCTTATCTTCGTCACATAATTCCATTAGCTTTTTCTCTTATCAGGAACACCTGATGACAGCATCAAAGGCACCCGCCTTTCGATCGGGGAGAAAAACTACATGACTGCACTTCGCAAGACCGGGCCGCTTGGCCTCGGGGATGGGTACGGCCGCGCAGCAAGGATGGCAGCACTGGGCTTGGGCGTAGCCCTGTTCGCTTCAGCCTGCGGCAGCGGCGGCGACTCCGGAACCGACTCCTCACCGTCCGAGGATTCTTCGTCAGCAGCAAACAGTTCGGTCCTTTCCTGCCCGGAGAGCCAGGGAGGCACCGGCGAGGATCCCGGAGAGAAGGGCGACCCCTCAGCGGTCCCCGCCTCCACGGGCACCACGGATGCCCCGCTCAAACTCGGGACCCTGCTGCCGACCACAGGCGCCCTCGCCTTCCTCGGCCCGCCGGAAATTGCCGGCGTCGATCTCGCCGTTGAAGAAATCAATGCAGCCGGCGGCGTCCTGGGCCAGCCGGTTGAGGTAGTCCACCGCGACTCCGGCGACACCACCACGGACATCGCCACCCAGTCCGTCACCGACCTGCTGGGCCAGGATGTCAGCGCCATCATCGGTGCCGCTTCCTCCGGTGTTTCCAAGACTGTCATCAACCAGATCACCGGCGCCGGCGTCATCCAGTTCTCGCCCGCCAATACGTCGCCGGACTTCACCGACTGGGACGACAACGGCCTTTACTGGCGCACTGCTCCCTCCGACGTTCTCCAGGGCCGTACCCTGGGCAACTACATCATGGAGTGCGGCGCCCAGACCGTGGGCATGATTGTCCTTAACGATGCTTACGGCACCGGGCTGCAGTCCAACATCAAGGGCTCGGTTGAGGCCGCAGGCGGCCAGGTAGTCGCAGAATCGATGTTCAATGAAGGCGACTCGCAGTTCAGCAGCCAGGTGGACACCGTCACCGCCGCTAACCCGGATGCAATCGTGGTCATCAGCTTCGACCAGGCCAAGAGCATTGCACCGCTGCTCACCGGCAAGGGCGTTGACCCGTCACAGCTCTTCTTCGTGGACGGCAATACCTCCGACTACAGCGCGGACCTCGAAGCAGGAACGCTTGAAGGCGCCCAGGGCACCATCCCGGGTCCGTTCGCGTCAGACAACTTCAAGGAAGCGCTGCTGGGGGTGGATCCGGCCCTGAAAGACTGGGCGTATGCCGGTGAAAGCTATGACGCCGTGACCCTGCTGGCCCTGGCTTCAGAAGCAGCCGGCAGCACTGACGGCCAGGCAATTGCCGCCGAACTGCCGGGTGTTTCGTCCGATGGTGAGAAGTGCTTCGACTTCGCGGGCTGCGTGACCATCCTGCGCGGCGGCGGAGACATCGACTACGACGGCTACTCCGGACCCATCAGCTTCGATGAGAACGGTGACCCGACCGAGGCGTACATCGGTATCTACCAGTTCGACGCGGACAACAAGCCGGTTCCGAGCCGCTCCGAGGTGGGCAAGCTCTAGGCGGTCCGATACACCACACTCACCACCGCACCACTCGAAGGGCCCCTGCTCCGGCGGGGGCCCTTCGCCGTGCGCCTCCGGCGGCTTAAAAGCAAAGTGCCCGTCCGGAACCGAAACTCCGGACGGGCACTTCTGCGTAGGACTTACGCCGTATCGGCAAGGGTCCCCAGGTACAGCTGGATGACCTTGGGATCCTTCATCAGCTCCCGCCCGGTGCCGGTGTACGCGTCCTTGCCCTGGTCCAGCACGTAGGCGCGGTCGCAGATCTGCAGGCAGCGGCGCGCGTTCTGCTCCACCATGATCACGGAGACACCCGCACGGTTGATCTCATGGACCCGCAGGAAAGTTTCATCCTGTTTCACGGGGGAGAGGCCGGCCGAAGGCTCATCCAGCAGCAGCACGGCCGGTTCCATCATGAGGGCCCGCCCCATGGCAACCATCTGCCGTTCACCGCCGGACAGGGAGCCTGCCCGCTGGCTGCGCCGCTTCTTCAGCTCCGGGAACAGGTCCGCCACGAACTCGAAGCGTTCCTTGAAGTTCTTCGGCTGCTGGTAGAGGCCCATCTGCAGGTTCTCTTCAATGGTCAGCGAAGCGAACACGTTGTTGGTCTGCGGCACGAAGCCCACGCCGCGGGTAACCAGCTTGTTCGCCTTCAACCCGGTGAGGTCCTGGCCGCGCACCATGACCGTTCCGGAATGGACCTTCACCAGGCCGAACATCGCCTTGAGCAGTGTGGACTTGCCGGCGCCGTTTGGTCCGATTATCCCGATCAGCTCCCCGCGGCGGGCCTCGATCGAACACCCGTTGAGGATGTTGACTCCCGGAAGGTAGCCGGCCACCAGGTCGGTCACCTTGACGACAGAGTCGCCCTCGAAATTCGCAGCGCTCATGCTCTGTCCTCACGTTCCTGGATGGTCACGGGGGCAAGCCCCTCACCACCCTGTATGTCTGAGCCGGGATCCTTCTCAAGGACCGCTTCCAGCTTTTCGAAACCTTCAGAGTCGCCAAGGTCCACGTCATGGTGCGCACCGAGGTAGGCATCGATCACGGCCTGGTCCTTCATGACCTCTGACGGCGGCCCCTCGGCCACTACCTTGCCCTCGGCCATCACGATCACCCAGTCGGCGATGTGCCGGACCATATGCATGTCATGTTCCACGAAGAGAACGCTCATGCCTTCGGCCTTCAGGTTCTTGATGTGGTCCAGCAGCGACTGCGTCAGCGCAGGGTTCACACCCGCCATGGGCTCATCCAGCATCACCAGCTTGGGATTGACCATCAGCGCCCGTGCCATTTCAAGCAGCTTGCGCTGGCCGCCGGAAAGTGAAGCGGCGTAGTCGCTGCGCTTGGTGTCGAGTTTGAATTTCGCCAGCAGGGCGTCAGCCTGCTCGGTGATTTCGTTTTCCCGCTTCTTCCAAAGCGGCCGGAACAGTGCCCGCCGCAGGGCTTCTCCAGGCTGCTCGCTGGCGCCAAGGCGCATGTTCTCCAGCACGGTCAGCTTGCCCATGACCTTCGTCAGCTGGAAGGTACGGACCATGCCCAGGCGCGCCACCTTGTAAGCGGACACACCGGCCAGGTCCCGGTCCTCGAACTTCCACTCCCCGGACTGCGGGGTGTCGAAGCCCGTGAGCAGGTTGAACAGCGTGGTCTTGCCGGCGCCGTTCGGGCCAATCAGGGCGGTGATCTTGTTCCGCGGCACCTCGACGTGTTCGACGTCGACGGCATGGATTCCGCCGTAGGTGCGGGTCACGTTGGAGGCCACCAGGATGGGATCCCGCTTGCGGCATCCGGGACCGACGTCGCCGGCGGCGATCGGGCGGTCATCTTCCATGTATTGGTTGCCTGACCAGCCTGCCTGCTGGTCCGGCTCCGCCGGTGGTGCATCCAACGGTGCTGCATCCAACGGGGCTGCCTTCGCCGGCGCCGCCCCGGCCGGCACGGTTTCTGCCCCGGGTTCGGCGGCGTGGGCACCGGACCGGCGCGGCTGCTGCGGGCTCTCTGCTTGGTGGCTCATGCGAATGACAGCTCCTTCTTGTTGCCCAGAACGCCCTGCGGCCTGAAGATCATCAGCAGCATGAGCGCTACACCTACAAGGATGTAACGCAGCTGCCCGGCCTGGGTAGTGTTCAGGAAAGTGATCGCCCCGGACTCTATTGCCCCATAGAGCAGCCCCTGGGTCAGGGAGAGCACGGCCCAGAAGATCATCGCGCCGATCACCGGACCAAGCACCGTGGACATTCCGCCGAGCAGCAGCGCCGTGTACAGGAAGAACGTCAGCTCCGTGCCGTAGTTTGCCGGCTGCACGGCTCCGCGGGGGAGCGTGAAGATGATGCCTGCGAGCGACCCGAGCATGCCGCCGATGATCAGTGCCTGCATCTTGTAGGCGTAAACGTTCTTGCCCAGCGAGCGGACGGCGTTCTCATCCTCACGGATGCCCTTGACCACACGGCCCCAGGGGCTGCGTACCAGCAGCCAGATCACCAGGCATGCCAGCGCGACGACGGTCCAGGCAACCACGCGGATCCAGAGGTCACGTTCGTTCAGGCTGAACGGACCCAGGTTGTACTGCCCGGGTGCGAAGGGGTTGAGTGAGTAGAAACCGCCCTCGAATGCGGCCAGGCCGTTTGCAGACCCGGTCACTTCCGTGAGGCCGTTGGTGGTCACCACATAGCGGACGATTTCCGCGGCGGCGATGGTCACGATTGCCAGGTAGTCCGCCCGCAGGCGCAGCGTTGGCAGGCCGAGGAGCACCGCGAACGCGATGGATGCGAGCATCGCGATCAGCAGCGCAACGGGCAGGGGAGCATTGAAACTCAGGGTGGGGATGGCGAAGCCGTAGGCTCCGATCGCCATGAAGCCGGCCTGGCCGAAGTTCAGCAGGCCGGTGTAGCCGAAGTGCACGGCAAGGCCGAGGGCTGCCAGCGCATAGGCCGCGGTGGTGGGTGTGAAGAATTCGTTGACTGCACCCAGCAGGATGTTTCCAAAGTCCATGTCGAGGCCCCTAACCTATGCGCTCTCGGCGGCCGAGGATACCCTGCGGCCGAACCAGGAGGACGAGAATCATGATGAGCAGCGCGCCGACGTACTTCAGGTCCGCCTCGAGCCAGAGGGTGGAGATCTCCACGAAGAGACCCACGATGATCGAGCCGATCAGGGCGCCGAAGACGGTGCCCAAACCGCCGAGGGTCACGGAAGCGAAGATCAGCAGGAGGATCTGCTGGCCCATGTTGAAGGAGACGCCGGGGCGGTAATACGCCCAGAGGATGCCGCCGAGTGCGGCCAGCGCGCCGCCTGCCATCCAGACAATGCGGATGACGCGGTCGACGTCGATGCCGGAGGCGGCAGCCAGCGGCGGGTTGTCGGCGACGGCGCGGGTGGCCTTGCCGATCCGTGTGCGCAGCAGAAGGGCGGCCACGATGAGGATCACGACCAGCGAGACAATGAGCGAGACAAGGTTGTTCCGCGAGATGGAGATCGGTCCCAGTTCGAGCATGGGGCTCTGCGATGCCGGAAGCTGCTGGGTTGCCCCGCCAAAGAAGAAGAGGATGGTGTAGCGCAGGGCCAGCGCCAGGCCGATGCTCACGATCATCATGGGGACGAGGCCGGTTCCGCGCCTGCGCAGCGGTTTCCACAATCCGGCGTCCTGGACATAGCCCAGCCCGGCACCGCCGGCCACGGCCAGTGCCAGGGCCAGCCAGAGCGGCAGGCCAAGTGCTGAGAAGCCGAAGGCGAGGACCGCGCCGAAGGTGACCATCTCGCCGTGGGCGAAGTTCGTCAGGCCGGTGGTGCCGAAAATCAGGGAGAGGCCGACGGCGCTCAGCGCCAGCAGCAGGCCGAAGCTGAGTCCGGCGACGGCCCGTTCCATGAGCTTGGTTCCGAAGGTGTCGCCCTGCAGGACAATGCCTTCGCCCAGGAGGAAGAGCGTGGTGATGTTCGACGTGCCGGCGAAAGTCACGGTGCGGGGGTTCTGCTGGCCCTCGGCAAGTGCCACACCCCCGGGAAGGGTGGATTCATCCAGTTCCACTTCGTACGCACCCTGTTCGGGCACTCCTATGGACCAGGATCCGTTCTCTGCGGTTTCGGTTTCCGCCTCGTAACCGTTGCCGCTTGCTCTAATGGTGACTCCGGCAACCGGTGCGCCGGCGTTGCGCAGGACACCGCTGATGCGGTCCTGGAACTCGGCGCCGTTCGATGTTTCGTCCCCTCCGGAGCCTTCGGAGTCCTGCGCTGTTGCCTCGGTACTGCTCTGCGGCCCCGGGGATTCCGATGCCGGGGGTGGAGCTGTCGTTGCATGCACGGCTGGGGCGGCAAGCAGCAGGCCGGCGAATACGCCGACCACCGCCGCTAGCATCCCCATATACCGGGCGAGTGCCGATATTCTTCCCAAAGTGAATTACCTCCGCCGGGGGTATATATGCGTCGTTTGTCGGCGCAATTTATATGTGACCTTGTGATGTGAGTCACGAATGGTGATCATGCTACCCGGCGATTGTTTCGGTCGGGTGACCGATTGTGTGACGTTGTGTCGCGATCCGGTAACGACTCCGCCGGGGGTGATTCATTATGGAAGTCCCGGGGACGTTTTGGCCCCTGCGCGTACCAAACCGTTACCAAACGCGCCGGCCGGGGCAGGAATCTTCCTCGCGGCCCGTACGTTCCCATTGGTAGGCTGAACGTTAACCAAGCCCCCCAAGACGGAGGACACTTTCATGGCACTAGGCGGCAACCCGGTTTTCAACGGAAAGAATTTCCGTTCCCAAACCCGCGGCGGAGCGCCCACCGTTCCTGCAGGCGGCCCCTTCGCGGGCCAGGATCCAATGAGCTCGCAGGACCTGCAGAATCTTTACTCAGCACCTGCGGCCGGTCCGCGGGAGACAGGGCGGATGACGTACGACGACGTCATCATGAAGACCCTCGGCTGCCTGGCAGTTGTCCTGCTGGGCGCTGCGATCCCCGTCTTCGTGCTGCCCGGCGCGGCCGGCCTGCTGATGATCGTCGGCGCGCTGGGCGGTTTCGTCCTGGGACTGGTCAACGCCTTCAAGCGTGAGCCGGTACCCGCGCTGATCCTCGGCTACGCGCTCCTCGAAGGCATGTTCCTCGGCGCCCTGACCGCGGTGCTGGACGCAATGTACCCGGGAATCGGCCTGCAGGCCGTCGTCGGGACCCTGGCAGTCTTTGCCGTGACCCTGTTCCTGTTCAAGAGCGGCAAGGTGCGGGCAACCCCCAAAGCCGTGCGCTTCTTCATGATCGCGATCATTGGCTACGCAGTGTTCTCGCTGGTGAACGTCGGCCTGATGATCTTCGGCGTCGTCGATGATCCGTGGGGCGTCCGCGGCGTGGAGATCGCAGGCATTCCGCTGGGCGTCATCATTGGCCTGCTGGCCGTTGGTCTCGCCGCCTTCTCCCTGATCATGGACTTCACCTCCATCGAGCAGGGCGTGCAAGCCGGTGCGCCGCAGCGCTATTCGTGGACCGCCGCATTCGGACTGACCGTCACCCTCGTCTGGCTGTACGTGGAAATCATCCGCATCCTCGCGATCCTGCGCGGCAGCGACTAGAACAAAAGGCCGGACACAGCAACGGCAACTTAAACACTGGCGGGACCGCAGCTGAAAAGCTGCGGTCCCGCTTTTTGTCTGCCTTCAGGCCTTGCTGCGCAGCCGCAGGAAAGCGCCGCCGCACACCAAAGGCCCGGAGAATGCCGGAAACCGGGTGGTTTCGCTTCAACCACCAGCGCCGAATCCGTAGTATCCGGTCTTTACGATCGAGGGGGAAATCGTGACTGAGGTGCCTGTGGAACCTGCTGCTGCATTCCAGGAGCTCCTGTTGGGGGCTGAAGAACTGGAGGCATACCTGTCCGAACTGGCTGTTCTGACACTCACACTTCTTGGTGCCCGGATACTGGGCTGCTCACTGCTGATCGACCGTCCCCGCCGCCTCCGGGCCGAGGGCCACAGCGACGACCGGTCAGCCGGGATTGCCGGGCAGGTGTTCGCTGCGGAAGGCCCGGCAGAGGAGGCGATCTCCACCGGGGCCTCCGTGGTTGTTCCCGATGTCTGGAGCGAGCGGCGCTGGCACGGGTTTTCGGGCGAGGGCGCCGACGAGGGCCTGCGGAGCCTGGCCGCGGTTCCGCTGGCGCTCGAAGGCGCAGCAAGGGGTGTGCTGTGTGCTTTCTCGCCGCGTCCGCACCTGTTCCAGCCCTCGACCCTGCGGCTGGTGGAAAAGACGGCTGCCGAAGCCTCCCGGACCCTGCGGCTGGCCCTGCGGATCGACAACCACCTGTTCCGGGCGCGGAACCTGCGGGCAGCACTCGAATCCCGGACCGTGGTGAACATTGCCGTCGGCATCATCATGGCCCAGAACAACTGCAGCCAGGACGCAGCGGTGGAGATCCTGCGGAGTGTCTCGAATACCCGCAACATCAAGATCCACAGCGTAGCCGCCGGAATCGTGGCCGCCGTCAGCGACCGGGTCAGGACACACTTCGAGGAATGAGGTGCGCGCCGGCGGTGGAGGGCGGTGCCGGGTCTAGGCTAAGAAGATGACTCTTGGGACCACGGATGCAGCTCTGCCGGCTACGGGAACTCAATACCGCCTGGAAAGAGGCGATGCAGCCGCCGTCGTCGCCTCCCTGGGCGGGGGGCTCCGCAGCTACAGCGTAGGCGGGACGCAGCTGGTGGAAACCTTCCCGGACGAGAGTATTGCGCCGTCGGCCGCAGGCATCCTCCTCGCGCCGTGGGCCAACCGGATCGCCGGAGCGCGCTGGCAGCTGGACGGAGAGGAGCAGCAGCTGGACATCACGGAACCCAAGTTGCAGAACGCAATCCACGGGCTGCTTCGGAACACCGGCTACGGCCTCGTGGAGAGCACCGGCGAGTCAGTGCTGCTCAGCGCCGAAATCTTTCCCCAGCACGGCTACCCCTTCCACCTCATCCATGAGGCCCGGTACAGCCTCGACGCCGACGGCGGACTGCGGGTCCGCCAGGGGCTGAGGAACCTCGGCACGCGGAGCGCCCCGTTCGCGCTGGGTGCCCATCCATTCCTTCGCCTGGGTGATGTGCCCAGTGAGGATCTCGTTCTGCACGTCGACGCAGGGACACGGCTCAGCACGGATGCCGCCCTGATTCCCAACGGCAGGGTGCTCGCAGCCGGCAGGGAGGACCTGCGCTCCGGCAAACGGGCAGGAGAGCTGCAGCTGGACGCCGCGTTTACGGACCTCTACCTGCGCGACGGGCTCCACCGCCACCGGCTCACTGCCCCCGACGGGCGGAGCGTCCAACTCTGGGCAGAAGCGGAATTCGGCTATGTCCATGTCTTCGTCACCGACAAGTTTCCGGGCCGGGACTGCGCGGTTGCCCTGGAGCCAATGACGGCGCCGGCCAACTGTTTCAATTCCGGCGAGGGACTGCGCTGGCTGGCGCCCGGTACGGGGTTCAGTGCCGAGTGGGGAATCCTGGCTGCCCTTTGATCCGGGAGCGCCGTAAAGGTCAGGGAACGACCAGTCGACTATGGAAAGATGAGCCTATGAGACCCCATGCGCGCAGGGTTGCCGCGCCCAAGGCCGTGCAGGCCGCAGCGGTGCGTGCCAACCGTGCTGGCGACGACGTTCCCTACGCGCTGCGCGTCAGCGCGTCCTGGGCCTGGAGGCTCGGGGTTGTGCTGATCGTCAGCGCGGGACTGGTCTGGCTGCTTGGACACTTCTCCCTGCTGATCATTCCGCTGATGGTGGCGGCGCTGCTGGCCGGGCTGCTGGCGCCGGTCAGCTCCTGGCTGCGCAGGAACAAAGTTCCTTCCGGTCTTGCCGTCGCCGTCACCATCGTCTCCTTCCTGGGCCTGATCGTCGCCGCACTGACCCTCGTGGGCCGCCAGCTGGCGCTGGGCTTCCGGGACCTCTGGGGCGAGGTACTGACCGGCTTTGACCAGGTTCAGGGGTGGCTGGCGGACGGCCCGCTGCGGGTAACCTCAACCCAGATCGACGACCTGATCAACGAAGCAACCTCAGCCCTGCAGGACAACACCGCCAGCATCCTCTCCGGCGCCGTCAGCGTCGGCGCCAGCGCCGGGCACTTCGCCGCCGGAATACTGCTGACGCTGTTCGCCCTGGTCTTCTTCCTGCTCGACGGACGCAAGATCTGGCGGTTCACCGCGGGACTGATGCCGCGGCGTGCGCGGCCCGCGGCATTTGGCGCAGGCATGCGCGGCTGGGAATCCATGACCAACTACGTCCGCGTCCAGCTCGTGGTGGCGTTTATCGACGCCGTCGGCATCGGCGGAGGGGCAGCGCTGATCGGTGTGCCGCTCGCGCTTCCCCTCGCTGTCCTGGTTTTCCTGGGTTCCTTCATCCCGCTGATCGGTGCGTTTGTCACCGGCGGGATCGCAGTGCTGCTGGCGCTGGTAGCCAACGGCTGGCCCAACGCCGTCATCATGCTCATCATCGTCCTGGTGGTCCAGCAGATCGAATCGCACATCCTCCAGCCGCTGATCATGGGCAAAGCCGTCTCCCTGCATCCGCTTGCCGTCATTCTGGCCGTCACCGGCGGCAGCCTCGTTGCCGGCATTCCCGGCGCACTGTTCGCGGTTCCCCTCATGGCTATCCTGAATGCCACGGTGCGCTACATTGCCGGCCGGCAGTGGGAACAGGACCCGCTGCTCGAGCGGGACGCCGAGTTCGGGCCGCCGGGTGCGTCACCTCCGGAACCCGAAACCGATGAAAAAGACGAGGACCTCGCAGTCCTCCGTCCCGGCGCAGACCAGGACAAAGAACCAGCCTCAACCACAGAAGAGAACCCACGTTGACCGATTCACCCCAGCTGCCGGTAACCCTTGACGACATCCACGCGGCCGCAAAGCTGCTGGACGGGGTCATTGCCCACACTCCGATCGAGCAGTCCCGGGCGCTGGGACGGCTCACCGGGTCCGAGGTTTACCTTAAATGTGAGAACCTCCAGCGGGCAGGGTCCTTTAAGGTGCGCGGCGCCTATGTCCGGATGGCCAAGCTCAGCGAGGAACAGAAGGCACGCGGCGTCGTGGCCGCATCGGCAGGCAACCACGCCCAGGGCGTCGCCGTCGCCGCGGCACGGCTGGGCATCAAAGCCCGCATCTTCATGCCATTGGGCGTAGCCCTTCCGAAGCTCGCTGCCACCCAGGGCCACGGTGCCGAAGTGGTGCTGCACGGCCACAACGTGGACGAGGCACTGGCAGAAGCCCAGCGCTATGCCGACGAAACCGGTGCCGTGTTCGTGCACCCCTTCGACAATGTGGACATCGTGGCCGGACAGGGAACCCTGGGTCTTGAACTGCTGGAACAGATCCCGCATCTGGACACCGTGCTGATGGGCGTCGGCGGCGGAGGGCTGCTGGCCGGCGTCGCCGTCGCAATCAAGGAACGTGCCAGGGAACTGGGCCGCGAAGTACGGATCATTGGTGTCCAGGCCGAGAACGCCGCCGCCTACCCGCCGTCGCTGGCAGCAGACGCCCTGGTGCCGCTGAGCAAGGTTTCCACCATCGCTGACGGCATCGCCGTGGGCCGCCCGGGCCAGCTGCCCTTCTCGATCATCAAGGAACTGGTGGACGACGTCGTCACGGTCAGTGAAGACTCACTGGCACGTGCCTTGATCTTCCTGCTTGAACGCGCGAAGCTGGTGGTGGAACCTGCCGGAGCGGTGGGCGTTGCAGCGCTGCTCGACGGAAAAATCCAGAATCCCGGTACCACGGCAGTGATCCTCTCGGGCGGAAACATCGACCCGATGCTTATGCTGAAAGTTATCCAGCGCGGCCTCGCAGCCGCCGGCCGCTACCTTGTTGTGCGGATGCTGCTGGATGACCGTCCGGGCTCGCTGGCAACGATTTCACGGATTATCGCCGAATCCGATGCCAACGTCACCGGAGTGGACCACACCAGGGTTGGAGGATCGATCAGCATGGGCGATGTGGCAATCACCATCAACATGGAAACCAAGGGTCATGAGCACTGTGAGAAGGTGCTGCAGAACCTGCGGGCCGAAGGCTTCCAACCCGTAGTCCTCCACGGCTAAGCCATGAAGCAGCGGGCAAAGAGCGCACTGCTGGTTGCCGCGTGCTTCACGGCGGGCCTCTGGATCCTGTACTTCCTGACCCTGCCGTTCCAGGCCACGCTGCTGCGGGGCCTGGGAATCCTGCCGCGGCAGCTGGAGGGCCTGGACGGCATCCTGTTCGCTCCGCTGCTGCACGCCGGCACCGGGCACCTGGTCAGCAACTCCCTGCCGCTGCTGGCGTTCGCGTTCCTCGTGCTGCTGGAAGGGCTGCGCCGGTTCGGGGCAGTGCTGGCGATCTGCTGGGCGGCGTCAGGCATCGGGGTATGGCTCTTCGGCGGCGGACTGACCATCGGAGTTTCCGGCGTGGTTTTCGGCTTGTTCGCCTACCTGATGGTCCGCGGCTTCTACAACCGGGACCTGATGCAGATCCTGCTGGGCGGGGTGCTGTTCCTGATCTACGGATCCCTGCTGTGGGGCGTGCTGCCGACGGCTGCCGGTGTGTCCTGGCAGTCCCACCTCTTCGGCGCAGCCGGGGGAGTGACAGCCGCCGTCCTGCTGCGGAGGTCAAGGACCGGCGTGCAGAAGGGCCCGGAAAACAGGAACGGGCCCGCCGGATGGCGGACCCGTTCCTAAGCAGCCATGCGGCTTAGCCGGTGTACGGCGTGGCCGAGACGATCTCCACGGCGATGCTCTTGCCGTTCGGCGCGGTGTAGGACGCCGAATCTCCGGCCCGCAGGCCGTTGATGGCAGTACCCAGCGGCGACTTCTCGCTGTAGACATCGATGTCACTGTCGCCTGCGATTTCGCGGCTGCCGAGCAGGAACCGCTCGAGGTCCCCTGCAATCCGGGCCTCCACCAGCATGCCGGGCTCCACCACGCCGTCGTCCGCCGGCGCCTCACCGACGTGCGCGTTTTCGAGGAGCTGCGTCAGCTGGCGGATGCGGGCTTCAGCCTTGCCCTGCTCTTCCTTGGCAGCGTGGTAGCCGCCGTTCTCCTTGAGGTCGCCTTCAGACCGTGCCTGTTCGATTCGGGCAACGATCTCAGTCCGGCCCGGGCCGGAAAGGTGGTCCAGCTCCGCCTTCAGGCGGTCGTAAGACTCTTGCGTGAGCCAGGCGACAGATGCGCTGTTGGTAGACACGGGTCTCTCCTTATATGACATCCGAACTCATCCATCTGGTTCGGCTTGGCTGAAATTGCCTGACGGCTGAAGGCCTAACAAGCAAAGACCCCGCCGGACGGTGACCGGTTTGCTCGGATTCTCATCCGGCGATCACCTGGGCGGGGCATAACGTAGCCTCCATACTAGTCACCAGGAGCCATAAACCCAAGACATGCGGACCGGGATTCTCCCGTAGCGCGTACCGGCTGCTGCAAGCGGCTAGGAATCCTGCTCCACAATCCAGCACGCATTGACGCCGCCTGTGACGCCCAGGGAGTCGGTCCGCATCGAGGTGCTCAGGGACACCGTAGTATCCTCCGACGGCGGGATCCGGACCGTCTTCCATCCGACCACCGCGTAACTGTCGCTCAAGACCTGCACGGCGCAGTCAACGGTCGCGTCCGCGGGCCTGGTGACGTTGAAATCGACGACGGCGGACGACGCGTCGGGGATGGTGAATCCGACGTCCTTGGAGGTCAGCGTTCCTGTTCCGGACGGAATGGCCATGAAGATCACGGCACCGACGGCGGCGGCCCCGGCCAGTGAGCCGAGGACGATCTTGGCGCGTGCGCTCAGCCCCGGCTTGGGTGCGCCATATCGATTGGCTAATCTTGTCTCGGACGACAGACCGTCCGCTGGGCGCCGGGGGGCCGTTACACCGGCAGTGCTATCCCCAGTGGTATCCGGATTGCTGTCCTCAGTGCTCACCGTTTCATTTTATCGAACATTCTTGTCGGCGCGTTCCGCCGGCTGTCAGGAGTAGCCGCGTTGTCCAGCGAAACCAATTCAGTGCCCGGAGAACTGCGCCTGCTGGCGGTTCATGCCCATCCCGATGACGAGGCCAGCAAGGGTGCGGCCACGATGGCTTCCTACGCCGCTCAGGGGGTGCGCGTGATGGTTGCCACCTGCACGGGCGGAGAACGCGGAGACGTGCTCAATCCCGCCGCCGCCGACATCCCCGCTGCCAAGCGCGACCTCGCCGGCCTGCGCCGCAGCGAAATGGCCGCATCCCAGGCAGCTTTGGGCATTGAGCACCGCTGGCTGGGCTTCATGGACTCCGGACTGCCCGAAGGAGACCCGCTGCCGGACCTGCCCGCCGGGTGCTTCGCCCTGCGTCCGCTTGAGACAGCGGCCGCGCCGCTGGTGAAACTGGTTCGGGAGTTCCGCCCCCATGTGATCATCAGCTACGACGAAAACGGCGGTTACCCGCACCCCGACCACATCATGGCGCACAAGGTTGCGGTGGAGGCATTCAATGCCGCCGGTGACGCCGGGAAGTACCCGGACACCGGCGCCCCCTGGGAACCGCTGAAGCTCTACTACGACCGTGGGTTCAACCCGGAACGCTTCCGCGTCCTGCATGACGCGCTGACCGGGGCAGGACTTGAATCACCGTACGCGGAACGCCTTGCCGCCTGGCTGGAAACGGACAGCGAGGGCAACCAGCCTCCGGCTCCGCTGCATCCCACCACCACGCAGATCGACTGCGGAGAGTACTTCGCCGCGCGTGACGAGGCACTGAAGGCCCACCGCACCCAGGTGGACCCCGAAGGATTCTTCTTCGCGGTAAGCACCGACATGCAGCGGCGGGTATGGCCGTGGGAAGACTATTCGCTGATCGAAACCCGGGTCCCGTCACAGGTGCCTGAAACAGACCTCTTTGCTGGCATACGATAGAAGGCAGATCCGGCGCCCCGGCGCCGCCTTCTGCCAAGAGAGAGAAACTCCGTGAACCTGCTGTACAGCCTCACCCTCACCGTCACGTCCCCGATCGAGGGGGACCTGAAGCCCGGCCTCGAGGAAGGGGACATCACCCCCGGCCTGCTGGGCTTCCTGGCGACGCTGTTCCTGGCCCTGTGCGTAGTGTTCCTGATCCGGGACATGGTCAAGCGGATCCGGCGCGTGCGGTACCGCTCCCAGGTCACCGGCGAAGGCGGGGAACCTGCCGGCGGCGGCTCTGCGGAGGGCGGAGCCGAAACGGCTGTGGAGACCGCCGAAGCGCCGGCCGACGGCGCTGATCCCCGCCGCTCGAGCTCCAACCCGGCGGGATAGTCCCTGTGGCGGAGCGGCTGAAGAACCAGGCCTCCGCCTACCTGCGCCAGCATGCCGGAAATCCGGTGGACTGGTGGCCGTTCGGCGACGCCGCCTTTGCGGAAGCACGCCGGCGGGATGTACCCGTTTTCATTTCGATCGGGTACGCGGCATGCCACTGGTGCCACGTCATGGCGCACGAATCCTTCGAGGACCCGGAGATTGCCCGGATCCTTAACCGGGACTTCGTCAGCATCAAGGTGGACCGGGAAGAACGTCCCGACGTCGACTCCGCCTACATGGCCGCGACCCAGGCTCTGACGGGCCAGGGCGGCTGGCCGATGAGCGTTTTCACCCTCCCGGACGGCAGGACCTACTATGCCGGGACATACTTTCCGCCCCGGCAGCTGCAGGGCACGCCGTCCTTCAGGCAGGTGCTGGAGGCAGTAGCCGGTGCCTGGCGGGACCGCCGCAGCGAGGTTGAACGCAGCGCCGAGCAGATAGCCGCCCATCTTGCCTCCAACCAGGCCGCGAACCGGAACCTGGTGGGGAACCTCTCCGCCGCGGCAGTGCCCCCGAATGGAGCTGATGATTCCGCCCGGGCACTGGAAGCCGCCGTCGAGGCACTGGCAGCAGCGGAGGACACCGAGTTCGGCGGATTCGGCGGTGCACCGAAGTTCCCGCCGTCACCGCTGCTGCGTTTTTTGCTCGCCTATGCCCACAGCAGCGCACCGGGCTCGGGCACCGCGGCGGCGCTTGCCGAACGCACCCTGACCGCGATGGCGCTCGGCGGGATCTACGACCACGTCGGCGGCGGGTTTGCCCGGTATGCCGTTGACCGCCGCTGGCAGGTTCCGCACTTCGAGAAGATGCTTTATGACAACGCGCAGCTGCTGCGGATCTACGCACATTTTTCCCGCCAAGCGGCCAGTGCCGACCTCAAGTCACTGGCACTGCGCGTGACCCGGGGGACAGCTGGCTGGATGGCAGCCGAGCTGGCCGTGCCGGGAGGTGGCTTCGCCTCCTCCCTTGATGCCGACACCCTGGTGGACGGACACCGGGTGGAGGGCGCAACCTACGTCTTCACCCGGTCCCAGCTCGAGGCAGCCCTGGGTACCGGGTCCGCAGCGCTTGACCTGCTGGACCTCGACGCCGACGACGGCGCCTCGCATCGCCTTCCGGGCAGCACGCTAAGGCTCAGGGCGGTACCCGATGAAGCCCAGGCCGGGATCTGGGACGAGGCTCGGATGGTGCTGGCGGCGGTACGATCGCAGCGCCCTCAGCCGGAACGCGATGGAAAGGTGGTGGCGGGCTGGAACGGCCTGGCGGTCGCCGGCCTGGCAGATGCGGCGCTGGCACTGGCGGATGCGGGCATGGCTGAAGACTGGATGCTGCCCGCGGCCGAGGCTGCGGCGCGGTACCTCCTGGATGTGCACTGGGACGGCGGGATACTGCGCCGGGTTTCAAGCGACGGCCAGGCACAGGGCATCGAAGGCCTGCTGGAGGACTACGCGGGTGTGGCGGAGGGGCTGTTCGCGCTGTACGCCGCGACGGGCAACCCGGGTTGGCACAACGCGGCGCAGGACCTGGCGGCCGCCGCCGTCGAACGCTTCCTGGGACCGGAAGGGCTATCCGACACCGCCCGTGAATCGGAACAGGTTCGGCATGCGCAGGGCGGATATTCAGCTGCGAATCCACTGGACGACGCGGTGCCGAGTGGAACCGCTTTGCTGGCCGGAGTACTGCTGACCTCCGCGTCCTACGGCGGGCCGGGCCGCCACCGCGACCTTGCCGAAGGACTCACGGTCCATGTGCGGCGCGCAGGGCCTGCTCTGCCGCAGGCCGTGGGATGGTCCATGTCCGTGCAGCAGTCCATCCTTGGCGGGCCGCAGGAACTGGCGGTCACCGGAACGGACCCCGCGGCCGTTGCCGGGCTGCTTTCGGCGGGCCGCAGTGCCGGCGGTCCGGGACTGGTCATCGCCCACGGGGAGGCCGGCGGCGTCGGGCTCCTGCAGGGACGGGAAACGCGGGCGCCGGCCCTGGCCTACGTGTGCCGCGGTATGGTCTGCCGCCGGCCGGTGGACTCGGCTCAGGAGCTGGAAGCCGAGCTTAGAGCCGGCATCTAGGCCGGGTCCGTCCCTGATCCTGAACTGTCCCTGAACCTGACCTAGGCCTGGACGGAGGTCACGGCCATCAGAATGGCCACGAAATGGCAGGAGAAGCCGGCCAGCGTGAAGGCGTGGAAGATCTCGTGGAAGCCAAACCAGTTGATGGAAGGGTTGGGGCGCTTCATGGCGTAGATGACGGCGCCGGCAATGTAGGCGGCGCCGCCGGCAATCACCAGAATCGCAGCGGGCGTGTTGACGGCCCAGAAATCGGGAATGTAGAAGACGGCGGCGCAGCCCAGGGCGATGTAGACCGGGGTGTACAGCCACCGCGGCGCGTGCAGCCAGAGCAGCCGGAAAGCGATGCCCGCCAGCGCCCCGCTCCAGATGAGGATCAGCAGCACCGCAGCCTTTTCCCGCGGCAGCAGTGACCATGCCAGGGGAGTATAGGAACCGGCAATCACGAGCATGATGTTCGTGTGGTCCAGCCGCTTCAGGACTGTCTTGACCTTCGGGCTCCAGTTGCCGCGGTGGTAGACAGCCGAGACGCCAAACAGCAGGATGCCGGTGAGTGCGTACACCGCAGAGGCGATCCGGGTGCCGGGGGTAGGGGCAAGGGCCACCAGGACTATGCCCGCTGCCAGGGCCAGCGGCGCTGCGCCGGCATGCAGCCAGCCCCGCAGGCGGGGTTTGACGTCGAGGGCCTCTGCCACCGTTTCAACTGCTGACTCCAGCGGTCCCGGCGCTTGGCGGGACTCCGGATCCTGCTGGGCAGGTACTCGTTCCGGGAATGAACTCATGGTGCCAATCCTAACTTACGACCCGGTAGGTTACTTTCCGGTAGCCTGTGCCTCGGCGACTGCCTGCACGGGACGGGAGCCGGTGCGCGGTAGCCTAGAGAAAAGAAGCTACCGCGTTCCGCGGATCCGTTCAGACCGATTGGCAGGTGAGTCACCCGTGCGCTTTCCCGGTGTGGTTTACGCCTATTACGAACGCCGCCTGCGCCGCAGCCTGGTGAACGACCGCATCCCGGAACACATTGGCGTGATGGTTGACGGCAACCGCCGCTGGGCGAAGCTTGCCGGGGCACCGACGTCGGACGGGCACCAGGCCGGAGCTGACAAAATCCTTGAGTTCCTGGGCTGGTGTGAGGAACTCGGCGTGCGGGTTGTGACCCTGTACATGCTCTCCACAGACAACCTTAACCGTGATCCTGATGAGTTGGAGCCGCTGCTGGGGATCATCGCTAACACCCTGGACCGGTTGGGGGAGAAGGATGACCTGCGCGTCCATCCGGTGGGCGCACTGGACATCCTGCCCCCTGAGCTCACCTGCCAGCTCGAGCGGCTCGGCGAGGCAACGGCCTCGGCAACCGGCCTGCATGTAAACGTGGCCATTGGCTACGGAGGCCGGCGCGAAATCGTCGACGCGGTCAAGGAGCTGCTGCGGGACGCGCAGTCCCGGGGCAAGCCGATCGAGGAGATTACGGCCGAGCTCAGTGACGCACAGATCTCCGAGTACCTCTACACCCGGGGCCAGCCGGATCCGGAACTGGTGATCCGCACGTCCGGCGAGCAGCGGCTCTCCGGCTTCCTCATGTGGCAAAGTGCCTACAGCGAGTTCTACTTCTGCGAAGCCCTCTGGCCGGACTTCCGCCGGGTTGACTTCCTGCGGGCACTGCGGGATTACGCCAGCCGCCAGCGACGTTTCGGGTCCTGACCGTCCAACCCCCTATGCTGACGCACACCCGTTCGGAAATTGCCCTGGCTTCCGGCCTTGCCTGGACCGCAGGCTACGTTGACGCCGTCGGCTTCCTTCACCTGGGCGGCTATTTTGTCTCCTTCATGACCGGCAACTCCACGCGTGCCGGTGCCTCCGTGGCACATCTGTCCCTTAGCGGGTTCGTGCAGGCCTTCGAACTAATCGCCGCATTCTTCCTGGGCGTGGTAGCCGCGTCCGCACTGCGCCGGATCATGGACAGGCACCGCCGGCCGGCGATCTGCATCGTGTCCGCCGCTGTCCTCGGAGCCGCCTGGGCCAGCACCGCGGTGCCCGGGGCCGAATGGGTGCTGGCGCCGGCGCTGGCGGGATCCATGGGACTGCTCAATGCCGTGTTCGAGCGGGCCGGGGAAGTCTCGATCGGTATCACCTACATGACGGGCACCCTGGTCAAGCTGGGACAGAAGGTGACGGCTGCCCTCTTTGGAGAACGCCGGAACGGCTGGCACCGGTACCTGCTGCTGTGGGGATCGCTCACTCTTGGGTCGCTCTGCGGGGGTGCCGGCTACCTGCTGCTGGGACTGGCCGCCCTTGGGCCGGCGATCGTGGCCCTCGCCTCGGCGGCAGCGGCCTCCTGGGGGCCATCCGGGGCACCGCCACGGCTAGCCATGGCGGACGGAAGCGGCAGCACCGTAAACACGGTGTGAACAAATCGGACTGCGTCGTGTCCCTGAGTCCAGTGGCCCGGGTGCGGGCGTAGCTTGTACGTATCGATCAGCCCCATGCTGATGGAACCGGAGGCCGGATGCTCACACGCTGTGTGTACGCACAGGAAGCCGCAGCCCGGCGTCCCGTGCCGGCCTGCGGTGAAGACACTTCGAGCTATCCGGGGCCTACGGTCCCTGACTGGAGTGCTACGTGGCCGTAACCAGAGATTCCCTGCGTCAGACTGCCGGTGCTTGCGGCAATCCCCAGGGATTCGTGCTTGACACATCTGTCCTGCTGTCCGATCCGAAGGCAATCCTGCGCTTCGCCGAGCATGAGGTGATCCTGCCGCTGGTGGTCATCAGCGAACTGGAGAGCAAGCGCAACGATCCTGAGCTGGGCTATTTTGCCAGGACTGCCCTGCGTCTGCTTGATGACCTGCGCGTGGAACACGGCGGCCTGGACCGGCCGGTGCCTGTTGGCGACGCAGGGGGCACCCTGCGCGTGGAACTGAACCACGTTTCCCTTGAGGTGCTGCCGCTGGGAATCCGGGGAGCAGGGAATGACAACCGGATTCTTGCCGTGGCCCGGAACCTGGCCGATGAGGGCCGCACCATCACCGTGGTTTCAAAGGACCTGCCACTGCGCGTCAAAGCCGCCGCCGTAGGGCTCACCGCGGACGAATACCGCAACGAACTGGTCCGGGACACCGGCTGGACCGGCATGGCGGAAATCGAAACCGGAGACGTCGAAGTCAGTGAACTCTATGACCAGCAGCCCGTGTTCATCCCGCAGGCCGCGGACCTGCCGGTCAACACCGGACTGGTGCTGCTTTCCGGCCGGTCCTCCGCGCTTGGCCGGCTGGGCGCGGACAAGCAGGTGAGGCTGGTGCGCGGGGACAGGGATGTCTTTGGCCTCCACGGACGGTCGGCCGAACAGCGGCTGGCCATCGACATGCTCCTGGACCCGGAGGTAGGCATCGTCTCTCTGGGTGGAAGGGCCGGAACCGGAAAATCCGCGCTGGCACTGTGTGCCGGACTGGAGGCAGTCCTGGAGCGGCAGGAACACCGCAAGGTGGTGGTCTTCCGTCCGCTGTACCCCGTTGGCGGCCAGGAGCTCGGGTATCTGCCCGGAAGCGAAGCGGACAAGATGGGGCCATGGGGCCAGGCGGTTTTCGACACCCTGGAGGCCCTGGTTTCCAGGGAGGTGGTGGAAGAGGTCCTGGACCGCGGCATGCTGGAGGTGCTGCCGCTGACGCACATCCGCGGTCGGTCGCTGCATGACAGCTTCGTAATCGTGGATGAAGCGCAGTCGCTGGAGAAGAACGTCCTGCTGACCGTACTCTCCCGCATCGGCTCGAACTCGAAGGTAGTCCTGACGCACGACGTCGCCCAGCGGGACAACCTCCGGGTGGGGCGCCATGACGGCATTGCGGCAGTGGTGGAGACGCTCAAGGGCCACCCGCTCTTTGGACATATGACCCTCACCCGCTCGGAACGTTCACCGATCGCCGCCCTGGTGACGGACCTCCTGGAAGAGGGAGCGATTGGCTAGTTCGTCCACAGCTGCCCCGGACCGCGGTACGCAGCCCGGCCCCGTCGCGTAGCGTAGGGCGCATGTGGGGGATCCTGGGGGAGTACTGGGCCGGGCCGCGGCTGTCCTGGCTGCTGCTCGCAGCGGCGCTCGGCTACCTGCTGGTCCTGGCCGGGAAGCTGACCGCCGCTGACATCAGGACCCGGCGCCTGCCGGACCGCCTGGTAGTGCCTGCGTATCCGGTCTCCGCAGTGCTTCTGGGGGCGGCCGCACTCAACGCCGGAGATCCAGGGCGGTTCGCCGGCATGGCGCTCGGCGGGTTGGCGCTGGTGAGCGGATACCTCCTGCTGCGGTTGGCTTCCCCGTCCGGTCTGGGGCTTGGCGACGTGAAGCTGGCCGGCGTACTCGGGCTGTACCTCGGGTTTGCGGGCTGGAGCTTCCTGGTGGCGGGCGCCGCGGCGGGTTTCGTGCTGGGCGGGCTGTGGGGCCTGGGACTGGTGGTATCCCGGCGCGGAACGGGAAAGACCCGGATCGCGTTTGGCCCGTTCATGCTCGCCGGCGCTTTGCTGGCGCTCGCAGTGCCTGGCCTACAGTAGAACCATGCCCACACCGGACTTCATCCATTCCCTGCGCCAGAAAGTGGGCCACGATCTCCTGTGGCTTCCCGGGGTTGCTGCCGTCGTCTTCAATCCGGCAGGAGAGGTGCTCCTGTGCCGGCGGGCGGACAACGGCCGCTGGACACTTATTACGGGCATCCTTGAACCCGGCGAAGAGCCGGGCCCCGGACTGCTCCGGGAAGTGGAGGAAGAGACCGGCGTGCAGGCGCGGCTCGAACACCTCATCCATGTGGGCACCACGGACCCGATCATGTTCCCCAACCAGGACCGCTGCCAGTTCCTGAACCTGGTGTTCCGGTGCGCCTGGGTGGCCGGCCATGCCCGGGTGAACGACGACGAGTCCACCGAGGTGGGCTGGTTCGCCGTCGACGGACTGCCGGACCTCAATCCCCGGCACCGGATGCTCGTGGAGCTGGCGCGCAACTCCACCGGAGTACCCGTCTTCGAGGTCTAGGACACTCGCTTCGCAAAAGCTCGACGGACACAAGACGGCCGAGCTGAAGGCCGCGGAAGACGCAGTGCACAGAAGCAGAGCAAAGAAGCAGTGCAAGGAAAAGGCCCCGGGATGATGCCCGGGGCCTTTCTCATGAAGCAGCGGTCAGCGCTGGTCAGGTTTCGATGCCGAGGCCCTGTCCGCCGCAGTGTCCTGCGTCGGGGAAGCGGCATCTGCTGGGGATGCGCCTGATGCGCCGGCTGCAGCAGAAACCCCGCCTGACGTGCCGGCAAGCCGCTCGGCCTCGAGGCGGTCCGCCTCTGCTCCGCCCACGGCTTCACCGCGTGCGACCATGCCTGCCACGTCGGAGAGCGGAATCTCCTTCAGGAAGAAGGCGAGAATGAGGGCCAGGGCCAGGAAGGGAACAAGGTACCAGAAGACCGGTGCCAAGGATTCGGCGTAGGCGTTGACTATTCCGTCCCTAGTGGGCTCCGGCAGGGCGGCCATGGCAGCCGGCTGAAGGGTGGCAGTCGCCTCGCCGGCGGCAGCGGCGTCGAACCCTGCACCTTCGAAGACGCCCATCAGGTTCTCCGAGAGGCGGGTGGTGAACATGGCACCGAAGATGGCCACGCCCAGGGAGGCGCCGACCTCACGGAAGTAGTTGTTCGAGGACGTTGCCGTACCGATCTGGTCCACCGGCACGGAGTTCTGCACCACCAGCACCACTACCTGCATGATCAGGCCCAGGCCCGCACCGAAAACGAACAGCTGGGTGCAGATCACCCAGACCGGTGTTTCGGCGGTGAGCATTGTCATCCACAGCAGTGCACCCAGGACCAGGATGGCGCCGGAAATGGGGTACTTCTTGTACCTGCCGGTCTTGGTGATGGCCAGGCCGGACCAGATCGAGGTGCCCATCATGCCCACCATCATCGGCAGCATGAGCAGGCCGGATGCTGCGGCGGAGGTCCCGGTGGACATCTGCAGGAAGGTTGGGACGAAAGCCAGCGCGGCGAACATGCCCATCCCCAGGGTGAAGCCGATAGCGGTGCTGTTCACGAAGATCGGGTTCCTGAACAGGCTCAGCGGAATGATCGGATCCTCGGCCCGGCGTTCGGCCATCACGAAGGCAAAGGCTGCAGCCAGCAGGCCCGCTCCGAAGGCGAGTGTCAGCGGATCGGTCCAGCCGCGGTCCGCGTCGCCGCCAAAGTCGGTGAAGAAGATGAGGCAGGCGGTGGCGATGGACAGCAGGACGACGCCGGGAAGGTCGATCCGCTTCTGCGCCTTCTTGCTGGGCAGGGTGAGGGTGAAGAACGCAATCAGGAAGGCCGCGATGCCGATGGGGATGTTGATGTAGAAGGCCCACTGCCAGGTCATGTGGTCAACGAAGAAACCGCCCAGCAGGGGACCGGCAACTGCGGAGAGGCCGAATATGCCGCCCAGCGGGCCCATGTACTTGCCGCGTTCGTTAGCCGGAACAATGTCCGCGATGATCGCCTGGGACAGGATCATCAGGCCGCCGCCGCCCAGGCCCTGGATCGCCCGGAACAGGACGAACATCCAGAAGTCCGTGGCGAAAGCAGCGCCCACGGACGCCAAGGTGAACAGCGCAATGGCGAAGAGGAACAGGTTCCGCCGGCCCAGGACGTCGCCGAACTTGCCGTAGATCGGCATCACGATCGTGGTTGCCAGCAGGTAGGCGGTGGTAATCCAGGTCTGGTGTTCGACGCCGCCAAGCTCACCGACGATCGTGGGCATGGCGGTGGAGACAATCGTCTGGTCCAGGGAGGAAAGGAGCATGCCCGCAATGAGGGCGGAGAAGATGATCCAGATCCGTTTCTGGGTCAGCAGCAGCGGTCCTGTGGATCGCGCGGCGGTGGTGGTCATGAAGGGTCCTTGCTGGCAGTGAGGGGAGGGAAGGAGGATAAGGCGGCCCGGGCCGGTTCGACGGCGGAGGTCAGGACCGCGCGGTAGCTGCGGGAGTTGCCGGGATCGAAGAACTCGGGGACGGCCCGCTGAAGCAGGGCCGAGAAGACCGTGGCGACGGCGGCGACCTGCGGGTCTGCGGGATCACGGTGTTCCCGCCGGGCGATGAGGCGGCACAGGCGTTCGTCTGCTTCACGGTTTCCCTGCATCAGCTTGAAGACCAGCCGGGGTTCGGTGTTCAGGGCATCCTTGAACTGGTCGAGCTCTGCGCGGGAAACGGCCATCGACTCCATATGGGCCACGGCGAGGTCCACCAGGTCCCTGAGCAGCGTTGGTGAAAGCTCCGGCCCGGCTGAACCAGCCGCGATGAACGGTTCGGTGAGTTCTTCGGGCAGGGCGGCGGGGGCCCCAAGGACGGCATCTTCCTTTGCCGGGAAATAGTTGAAGAAGGTGCGCCGTGAAATGCCCACCTGCTCGCAGAGCTCCTCCACCGTGAACCCGGCCAGGCCGTGTTCGGCGGTGAGGGCACGCGCTGCGCTGGTGATGGCGCTGTGGGTTGCCGCCCTCTTGCGCTCCCGGAGCCCGCCGTCTAAACCTGCACTATTTGTCACAAAGTAAACTTTTGCACGATTAGGATGGAAGTGCAAAACAGTCCGGGTTGCCGGCGGGGTCCGCTGGAACCGGCGTTCCCACTGATCGTTACTCCCGTTCATAAGTGTGACCTCAGATGTGTCCACACATCACGGCATCCGGGAACGGCGGCCTCGATGTCACCGGAGATGTCCCGGGCATGCAAAAGGGGGCCACCCCGCCGGGCAGCCCCCTGAATGCAGCGGAAAACTAGGCCTGCGGAGGCTTGGTCATGGAGAGGACGTCCAGGGCAGCATCGAGCTGCTCCTCGGTGACCTCGCCGCGTTCGACGAAGCCGAGCTCGGTGACGGCCTGGCGGATGGTCTTGCCTTCCTTGACCGCGAACTTGGCGATCTTGGCGGCGTTCTCGTATCCGATGTACTTGTTCAGCGGCGTGACGATCGAGGGGGAGGCCTCGGCGAGGTAGCGCGCGCGCTCCACGTTGGCTTCGATGCCGTCGATCATCTTGTCCGCCATGATGACGGAGGAGTTGGCCAGCAGTCGGATGGATTCCAGCAGGTTCGAAGCGATGACGGGAATGCCGACGTTCAGTTCGAAGTAACCGAAGGTGCCCGCCCAGGCGATGGCGGCGTCGTTGCCCACAACCTGGGCGGCAACCTGCAGGACGGCCTCGGAGATCACCGGGTTGACCTTGCCCGGCATGATCGAGGAGCCCGGCTGCAGGTCGGGGATGGCGATCTCGCCCAGGCCGGTGTTGGGGCCGGAGCCCATCCAGCGCAGGTCATTGGCGATCTTGGAGAAGGACACTGCGATGGTGCGCAGCATGCCGGAGACCTCCACGAGCGCGTCGCGGTTGGCCTGGGATTCAAAGTGGTCCCGCGCTTCGGTCAGCGGCAGGCCGGTGTCCGCGGCGAGCAGCTCGATCACGCGCTGCGGGAAGCCGGCCGGGGTGTTGATGCCGGTTCCGACGGCGGTGCCGCCCAGCGGAACCTCGGCTACGCGGGGCAGGGATGCCTGGACGCGTTCGATGCCGTAGCGGACCTGCGCGGCGTAACCGCCGAATTCCTGGCCCAGGGTCACCGGGGTGGCATCCATGAGGTGCGTGCGGCCGGATTTGACGACGTCCTTGAACTCCTCGGCCTTGCGCTCCAGCGAAACGGCCAGGTGTTCCAGCGCCGGGACCAGGTTGTTGATCAGGGCGGAGGTGGCGGCAACGTGGACGGAGGTCGGGAAGACGTCGTTGGAGGACTGCGAGGCGTTCACGTGGTCGTTCGGGTGAACGGTGGTCTCGCTGCCTGCGGCCTTCAGGGCGCGGGTGGCGATTTCAGCCAGGACCTCGTTGGTGTTCATGTTCGACGACGTGCCGGAGCCGGTCTGGAACACGTCGATCGGGAACTGGCCGTAGTGCTGGCCCGCGGCCACTTCGTCAGCCGCAGCGGCAATCGCCTTGGCGCGCTCGTCGTCGAGCACTCCCAGTTCAGCGTTGGCGGTGGCGGCAGCCTTCTTGATGCGGGCCAGTGCCTCGATATGCGCCTCATCCAGCGGCTTGCCGGAGATCGGGAAGTTCTCCACGGCGCGCTGGGTCTGGGCGCGGTAAAGGGCGTTTACCGGGACGCGGACCTCACCCATCGTGTCATGTTCAATGCGGTATTCAGCGGAGTTGGAAGTCATGGCTACCAGCCTAGTCGGCGCGCCCGCCGGCGCTGAAAACGCGTGTCGGAATGGGGCAGCGTTTCCCGGTCCGCTACCCCGCAGTGAGGCCTGTGGTCTCCGGATCCAGCCGGCCGATGCTGGACACCAGGTCCGCCCGGCCCTCGGCCAGCCGATAGGAAAGGCCGACGACGGCGGTCTCCCCGGAGGCTACGGCGTCGGAAATCAGGCGGGAGCTCTCCACCAGCCGCTCAGCGGTCTGCCGGGTGTGCTCCACGACCATGTCATTGACGTCCTCCAGGCCATTGCGGCGCGCGGCCAGGACAGAGGGGGTGATGCGTTCAACCAGGTTCCGGACGTAGCCTGCAGGCATGGATCCGGTGTCTACGGTGTGCTTGGCAGCGGTGACGGCGCCGCAGCTGTCATGGCCCAGGATGACGATCAGCGGGACGCCCAGCACGCCCACGCTGTATTCAAGCGAGCCGAGGACGGCGTCGTCGGTGACCTGGCCGGCAGTGCGGACAACAAAAACATCGCCCAGTCCCAGGTCGAAGATGATTTCGGCGGCAAGCCGTGAGTCCGAGCAGCCGAAGATCACCGCGAAGGGATTCTGCTCGTTGACGAGGGAGCTGCGCCGCGGCGCATCCTGGTTCGGATGGCGGGAGGTGCCGGCAACAAAACGCTCATTGCCTTCGCGCAGGCGCTGCCAGGCCTGGGCCGGAGTGGTGGGAGCAGTAAGGGGGCTGTTTAATTCGGTCACCATACAAGAATACGGCGCTTCGGAGCGGGTTCGCTGGTCTGTTACCGCTGGAAGTCGCACGCCCGGGCAGCGCGGGTGCCGAGGTACTACTGGCCGGAAGCTGCCAGGTCCGCAAGCACCGCTTCGGCGAGGACGTCCACGGAGGACAGGTCTCCTTCGGAGCTGAGCACCACGGTCATTCCGTCCACTTCGGTGACAAGGTGCGCTTCGCCGTTGGCGCTGTCCCGCAGCTGCCAGGTGGCGCCGCCGGCGTTTCGTTCACCGGCAACCAGGGAGTCCCGGGTGGTCTGGGAAACCCAGGTGGGGTTGCCGGAATTGGTCTGGGTGAGGCGGATGAACTCGGTGTCCGGGGTGAGATATCCCACTTCCCAGGCCGGTACGCCTGAGTTAACGCCGGAGTCCCAGCGTGCGTAGTTGGACGTCCAGCCTTCGGGCAGGTCCGGTGCCAGGGGATCGTAGCCGGCGTCGGCCGCGGCTTCGGCGGCGATCGCCTGAACATCGACATTGCGCGGCTGCGGCTTCTGGTACGGATTCAGCAGTACCGGAACCAGCACGATCGCCAGCGTGATTCCGGTGGCGATAAGCATTCCAATGACCGTTGCGTTGGCCCGCTTGGCCTGCTTGGCGGTCAGGGTGGGGGTAACGTGCTCTTCGGGCTGCTGCTGCTCACTCACACCTCCATGATCGCCTATTCGGGGCGGCAAGTCCTATTCCTGTCCGGCAGCAGCGGGTGCCGTCCGGTGCTCCGGCGGCGTTAAATGCCGGGCGCCGGCGGTGGCGCGGACCACTTGGCGACTATGATCGGAGCAAGGAACAGCAGGCGGGCCCGCCGTTGGGGACAGTTTCCGGACAGTGCGGCCCGAATTTCAAAGATGAGGTTAGACGTGTCCCAAGGTGCCCAGTACTCAACTCTTTCACCCGCGCTGGCAGTCGGCGACGACGAGCCGGACAGGAACCTCGCGCTCGAACTGGTCCGTGTCACGGAAGCAGCCGCCATCGCCGGCGGCCACTGGGTCGGGTTCGGCGACAAGAACGCTGCCGACGGCGCTGCCGTTGACGCGATGCGCTCCCTGATCTCCACCGTCCACTTCAACGGCGTCGTGGTGATCGGTGAGGGCGAAAAGGACGAAGCTCCCATGCTCTACAACGGTGAGCATGTGGGAGACGGCACCGGCGCGCTCTGCGACGTCGCCGTGGACCCGATCGACGGCACCCGGCTGACCGCCCTGGGCATCAACAACGCCCTGGCCGTGCTTGCAGTGGCCGAGCGCGGAACCATGTTCGATCCGTCCGCCGTCTTCTACATGGAAAAGCTGGTCACCGGTCCCGAAGCCGCGGACATGGTGGACCTGCGCCTGCCGGTCAAGCAGAACCTGCACCTGATCGCCAAGGCCAAGGGCAAGAAGATCAACCAGCTCAACGTCATGATCCTTGAGCGGGACCGGCACAAGCCGCTGGTCCAGGAAATCCGCGACGCCGGAGCGCGCACCCGCATGCTGATGGACGGCGACGTCGCCGGCGGCATTGCGGCGGCGCGCGAGGGCACCGACGTCGATGCTCTGATGGGCATTGGCGGCACCCCGGAAGGCATCATCACCGCCTGTGCCGTGAAGACCCTCGGCGGTGTCATCCAGGGCCGGCTGTGGCCGACCTCGGACGAGGAAAAGCAGAAGGCGATCGACGCCGGCCATGACCTGGACCGGGTGCTCTCCACCAATGACCTGGTTACCAGCGACAACTGCTACTTCGCCGCCACGGGCATCACCGACGGGGACCTGGTGCGCGGTGTCCGCTACAAGAAGGACCGCGTCCTCACGCAGTCAATCGTGATGCGTTCAAAGTCCGGAACCATCCGCATGGTTGACGGCGAGCACCAGTCACACAAGTGGGAGTCTTACGCCCGCCTGCGCTAAGCGCGCGCAAGCCGCAAGGGGAGGGCCCGGACAATGTCCGGGCCCTCCCCTTTGCCGCGGGGGCATCGCCAGCGGCTTAGCTGCGGCGGATCTCCGCCACCCGGACGCCAACCGTCGCCATCACGACGACGGCGGCGGCAGCAGCGGCCATAACCGCGGTTGGCGTTGAGAGCAGTTCTCCGTTCACCCGGGAGACCGCAATCCACGAGAGCCCCCAGGCCAGTGCAGCGGCGGGAGCCAGGCGCCCCCGGCCGTACCAGGCGAGGCCAACGCCGACGGCGGCAGCAGCAGCCAGCACGATGCCCGCCCACACCATGGGGTCCAGGCCAAAGCCGTCAAATTCGCCGGCGGTCAGTGCCGAGGCAATATTGGCGCAGATGGCCACGCAGACCCAGCCGAGGTAGAGGCCCATCGTTCCGTCCACGACGACGGCGCCGAGCAGGCTGCCCGGCCGGGTGCGGGCGTAGCGGGCGAAGATCAGTGCCAGCACCACCAGCAGAGCCGCGATGACGAGGACGGAGAGCGGAACGGAGCCGGCCTGCACGCTGAGGATCCAGGCGGCGTTCAGGATCAGTGAAGCGGACACCAGCCAGCCGAGCCGGCGCTGCCGCTCGGAGGCGCGCTGTGAGGGCAGCCACTGGTAGATGGTATACGCGCCAAGGCCTGTGTAGATGACAGACCAGATGGAGAAAGCCGGGCTTGCCGGGGCAAGGTAGGTGGCGTCCGCGCTGAGGGCCCCGCCCGCGGCTTCGGCGATGGGGGTGCCGCCGAAGACACCGACGCCGATGACTGACCCGACGATGCAGATGATGAAGGACACAGTGACCGTAAGCTGCCGGGCCAGGTCCCTGCCCGCGTAGCCTTGCGATCCCTTGCCTGCCGCACCTGCCGGTTCGGAGTGACTGGATGTTCTGGGAGTCGAAGTAGCCATATTCGAGCCTAACAAAGCATGCTTATGGTTTCCGGGGATTTACACCGGGCACGGTTTCAGCTCCATAACTCTCCGTAACAACCGTGCGTTCGAAGCCGGTGCCGGCAGCAAAGTAGGCTGGTTGGCATGACATTGAGCGTTACTCCCTGCACCGATCCGTCCCGCTGGAACAATCTCGTCAACCAGTTCAACGGACACCCGCAGCAGTTGTGGGGCTGGGGAAAGACCAAGGCCGAGCATGGCTGGCAGGCCGAGCGGCTCCTGCTTTCGGACGGGACAGTTGTTGTGGGCACGGCCCAGCTGCTGCTGCGCAGGCTGCCGTTCCCCTTCCGCTCCCTCGCCTACATTCCCCGCGGTCCGCAGGGTGTGCCGGGCCGGGAAGCTGAGCTCCTCGCCGCCGTCGCCGGCTACGCCGGGGCGAAACACCACGCCGTGGCACTGACCATCGAACCGGACTGGGACGCGGACTCACCGGCGGCAGGAACGCTGCCCGGTGCCGGGTTCCGTGCCAGCACCAACACCATCCTGATTCCGCGCACCCTGATCCTGGACCTGGAGCAGGACGAAGCGGACCTGCTGGCGGCCATGAGCAAGAAGCACCGGCAGTACATCCGCAAATCCGGGCGGGAAGAGCTGGACTACCGCGCGGTGAAGCGCGAAGAAGTCCAGCAGTGCCTGGAAGTCTACAAGCAGACGGCCGAACGCGCAGGCTTCGGCATCCACGAAGACGCCTACTACTTCGATATCTTCGACAACCTAGGGGACGATTCGCCGGTTTATGCCGCGTTCAAGGGCAGCGACGTGGTCGCCTTCCTGTGGCTGTCCGCCAGCGGTTCCACCGCGTTCGAACTCTACGGCGGGATGAGCGAAGAGGGTGAACGACTGCGCGCCAACTACGCCCTCAAGTGGCTGGCTATCCGGGAGATGAAGGCCCGCGGCATCACCCGCTACGACTTCAACGGCCTGCTGAACGACGGAGTTTCAAAGTTCAAGATGGGCTGGGCGCAGCATGAGAACATGCTGGCCGGCACCTGGGACAAGCCGCTGTCCCCGCTCTACCCGGTCTTCACCGGCGCCCTGCCGCTGGCCAAGACGGCGCTGCGGAAGGTCCGCGGCGGCCTCGGTGCGATCCGGAGCCGCCTGGGCCGTTAGGCCGGCGGTCCGCGGCTAGATGCGCAGGGTGGGAGCGTTCGGGTCTGCGGCAGGTACTGCGGACCCGGCCGTCACGGCGAAGGCCAGCGCGCCGTCGTCGTGCTGCGCTGAGTGCGAGGCGAGCTTGGCGATCACCGGTGCCTCGTCAGCGCCGATGAATGCGCAGTCTCCCGGATTCAGGATCAGGTCCTGCCTGGGCGAATCCAGGACCAGGGATCCGCGCAGCGCAATCACCAGCGTTGGACCGTTCTGAAGCAGCGGCACGTCCGCCGCGGACATGCTTCCCTCACCTGCGCCCTGCGCGAGTTCAAGCCGCTGCAGGGAGAACTCGGAGAACGGCGGGCGGTAGAGTTCCTGGCCCAGCCCGGTGAGTTCCGCCTCGACGCGGGGAATGCCCAGGGCCTGGAAATCGATGGTCTTCAGCAGTTCCTGCAGGTCTACATGCTTGGGCGTCAGACCACCGCGGAGCACGTTGTCCGAGGATGCCATGACCTCCACCCCAAGACCCTGCAGATACGCGTGGACGTTCCCCGCCGGGAGATAGATTGCCTCGCCGGGGGAGAGCGAGACGCGGTTCAGCAGCAGGGATATCAGTACGCCCGGATCTCCGGGGTAGTAGCCGTCCAGTGACCCAAGTTCAGCGACGGCGGGATCGAGTTCGGCCCGTTCGGCGGCATCCAGGGACCGGACGGCACCGGCCGCGGCGGCTACAGCCTCGCGGACTTCCTCGCCTCCGGTGATGAGGCGGCGGAAGACGCTTTCAAGCCGTTCGGTTTCCGGGCGCCCGGACTCAAGGTCCAGCGCGGTCTGGGCCAGCAGTTCGGGTGCGGGGCTGCCGGTTGCCTCGACCAGCCGGGAGACGGCGCGGAACAGAGCGCCGGCGTCCTCCGGAGGGCGGAAGCCGCAGAGCGCCTCGAAATCCGTCAGCGCGAAGATCATCTCCGGTTTGTGGTTGGCGTCCTTGTAGTTCCGGTCTGCCGCTGCGCGGTCAACCCCGGCGGCTTCCTCGGCCGCGAAGCCCGCCTGCGCCTGTTCCCGGGTGGGATGGACCTGGAGCGAAAGCGGTGATCCGGCAGCAAGCACCTTCGCAAGGAACGGCAGGGCCGGACCGTGCACGGCAACGGTCTCCCTGCCCAGGAGCTGCTCCGGGTCTCCGGCAATGAGCTCGTCCAGGGTCTCAGGTTCCTGGCCCACTACCGGCGAAGGCGCGCCGGGATGGGCGCCGAACCAGAGTTCGGCTTCGGGTTCTCCGCTCGGGTCACGGCCGAAGAGCTCAGCCATGGCCGTCAGGGAACCCCAGGCGTAGGGGCGGAGGGTGCCTGAAAGCAGATACATGTCTCTCTCTTCGGTGTGTGGTGGACGCGGTCCGGATGAACCGGTACGCGGCGGGGATGAGGAACCGGCGGGGTCAGCCGACGCTGCAGGCCCCGTTGTTGTCCAGCAGCATGGCCAGCGTATCGGTGTCCCCAATGCGCGCCAGTTCCTGGAGGTAATCTTCGGTGATTTCCGGTCCGGCGGTTTCGGCGGGAACGGGGGGTTCCTCCGGTGCCGGGGCCGTCGGTGCCTCCGCCGGGGCCTCAGGCTCGGCAGGATCCGACGAGCCGATCGCGCCGTCTTCCACCGGTTCCGGGGCCGGCTCCTCTGCGGTCCCTTCCGCGGCAGCAGCGGACTTGGCCAGCTTCTCCTGCACCCGGGAGTGGATGAGGTCGAAGTCCGGATAGGTTGCAAAGTTGTCCGCTGCCGTGCCGAAGTCCGGCGGGCCGATGGTCATCCGCTGGACCTCGTGGTCCTTGGATTTCAGGGCAAGGTCCACGAAGCTGCCCAGCTGATCCTGCGGAATGTCCGTGTGGACCACCTCTTCACCGGCGGAGGCAATCGCCTGGAAGCGGGTCAGCAGGGTCGCCGGATCAAGCTGGGCAACCATTGCCTGCTGGACGCACTGCTGGCGCGCAATGCGGTGGAAGTCGGTCACGAATTCGCGTGAACGGGCGTACCAGAGGGCGGTGTAACCGTCCATCGTCTGGACTCCGGGCGCGATCCAGCCGTCCGGCGGGTAATGGCGGTTGGTGCCGGGGATCTCTCCGGCGGTGATGGGAACCCAGCCTCCGACGTCGATCTTCACCCCTCCCATGGCATCGATCAGGCTGGAGAAGCCTTCCATGTCCACGATGACGTAGGACTGGATCTCGAGGCCCAGGATGCCGCCGGCCGCATCCATCATTGCCTCGGCCCCGGGGTCTTCGGACTCCGGATAGAGGTCCGGATACTGCTCGGTGACCACGGGGTAGAGACTGTTCAGGATGCACTCGTCGCCGCAGTTGTAGCCTTCGGGGAATACCTGCCAGAGCGGGGAGCCTGCAGTGAACCGGGTGTTCTGGAAGTTGCGGGGAAGGCTGAACGTCACGATTTGGCCGGTGTCCGCATCGACGCTGAACACGGACATGCTGTCAGGCCGCAGGCCCGTGCGGTCAGCACCGGCGTCGCCGCCCAGGAGCAGGAAGTTGTAGCGTCCGTCCACCGGGTCAAAGGCAGGCCCGGACGCGAAGATATTGTCAAAGGTCTGCCGGCTGACATTGAGCAGCCAGGCGCCGTATGCCAGCGAGCCGCTCGTAAGCACCATGAGCAGGGCCATGGCACCGGCGACGGCGGGGCGCATGTTCCGCTGCAGCAGCGGCGGGCGGATGATGCGGAAGGTGTTGAGGAACAACAGGGCCCAGCCCACGGCCAGCCCGGCCAGCAGCGCCATGATCAGGAACGAGGCCCAGCTGTTGGTGAAGATGCTCACCAGCAGGACCCGGTTGGTGACCGCCACCACGGCGACCGCGATCAGCGCTGCCCACACCAGGAAAGTGACGCGGAGGGCCGTGCGGCCCAGCCTGCGGTCTCCCGCAACAATCTGGGCCGAGCCGGGCAGCACGAGGGTCAGGAACAGGAGCAGGAAAGCCCGTTTACTGCGCAGGTGCGGCGACGCCGACTGGGGGTAACGGACCGGGTCAGTGTAGACGGCTCCGGATGGACCTGGCACTGTGCTGGCCATGCGCCTGCCCTAGGCGCTTTCCGAAACGGAAGTGCGAAGGCGCGCGCCCTTGGCCATGGCAGTCTGGCGCAGCCCGCCGGCAAAGTCGATCAGCTTTTCCTGCAGGCTGGCGGCGAGCGGGTCAGTGCCGGCGGCCAGCATCCGCACGGCCAGCAGGCCGGCATTGCGGGCGCCGCCGATGGACACCGTTGCCACCGGGACACCAGCGGGCATTTGGACGATGGAGAGGAGGGAATCCATGCCGTCAAGGTACTTAAGCGGAACGGGGACGCCAATGACGGGCAGCGGAGTGACGGAGGCGAGCATTCCCGGGAGGTGGGCCGCGCCGCCGGCGCCGGCAATGATGACGCGAAGTCCGCGCCGGTGGGCTTCCTGGCCGTAGGCGATCATTTCCGCGGGCATGCGGTGGGCAGAGACGACGTCGGCTTCGTAGGGGATTCCGAACTCGGCCAGGGCAGCCGCGGCTGCGTCCATGACAGGCCAGTCCGAATCCGACCCCATGACCAGGCCGACCAGCGGCTTGTTGGCGGTGCTCATGCCTTCTCCTCATTCGGTTCGCGGCCGTCGCGGATAATCGCGGCGGCCCTCTCAGCGCTGCGCCGGACGGCCGGCAGATCCGCGGCGGATGCTCCGACAACGTTGACGTGGCCAACCTTGCGTCCGGGACGCACCGCCTTGCCGTAATTATGGACCTTGGCAGCGGGCTCGGCTGCCAGAGCCAGCCGGGTACCAAGGTACAGGTCCGGATTCCGGGCGCCGAGGAAATTCTTCATCACGGACACGCCGCCCAGGAGCGCGGTGCTGCCCAGCGGCAGCCCCAGCACGGCACGCAGATGCTGTTCGAACTGGCCGGTGACGGAGCCGTCCATGGTCCAGTGCCCTGAATTATGCGGCCGCATGGCCAGTTCGTTGATCAGGAAGCCCGGTCCGCGCCCGGGCGTTTCGAAGAGCTCCGCTGCCATGACACCGGTGACTCCGAGCTCGGCGGCAATGTGCAGGGCTGCCTCGGACGCCGCCGCGGCCGTTTCCGGAGAGAGGTCCTGGGCCGGCGCAATCACCTCGTCACAGACACCGTTGACCTGGATGGAGTGGACTACGGGCCAGGCGGCGGATTCGCCGTCCGGCGTCCTGGCCACCAGTGCCGAGAGTTCGCGGGTGAAAGGGACCTTTTCCTCGGCAAGCAGTGCGGTGCCGGTGAACCAATCGGCGGCCGCCTCGGCCGCAGCGGCGTCGTCAATAATCCGCACACCCTTGCCGTCGTAGCCTCCGCGGGGAGTCTTCAGGACCACCGGCCAACCGGTTGCCTTGCCAAAATCGATGAGGCCGGCAACCGAAGAGACGGCGGCCCAGGCGGGATTCGGCAGGCCAAGGCGGTCAACGGCTGCGCGCATCACCAGCTTGTCCTGGGCATGCACCAGGGCATCGGGTCCGGGCTGGACGTTGACGCCCTCCCCGGCCAGGGCCCGCAGGTGGTCTCCGGGCACGTGCTCGTGGTCGAACGTCAGGACGTCAACGCCGCGGGCAAAGGACAGCAGCGTCTCATAGTCGGTGTAGTCGCCGACGACGGCGTTTGCCACGGCGGGAACGGCGGATACATCAGGGCCTTCTGCCAGGACGTGCAGCTCAAACCCGAGCTCGGTGGCCGCCGGGGCCATCATCCGGGCCAGCTGGCCGCCGCCGACAACGCCGATAATAGGAAATCTCACGTGTACAGGTTACCGAAGCCGCACGGACTTCCTGCCGTGTGTCATTGCCCGAACAACCGCGTTCAGGGGCCGTCCCCACGATTTACCGCGCTCGGCGGGGTAAACTGGGCTCTTACTGCCGTGCCATAGCGCGGCAGTTCCTTCGTCCGGCGGGGATCCCCGTGCGTACACGATTGGCCGCGGAGGGTCATGATTCGATCATTTATTTCCTGGCTCAGGTCCCTGGCATCCGCCTTCTGGCGCGAGGTCGCCAAGTTCGGGACCGTCGGCGCTGTCGCTTTCGTGGTGGACAACGGGCTGACCTGGATTTTCATGCACTCGGTCATGGAAGGCAGCCCGGCCAAGGCGCGCTTCGCCGGGGCCACGATCGCCACCATCTTCTCCTGGGTGGCCAACCGCTGGTGGACGTTCCGCCACCGCCGCCAGTCCAACGTTGCCCGCGAGTTCGGCCAGTTCATCCTCATCAACGGCCTCGGTATTTTCATTTCCACCGGGTTCACCTGGATCGCCCGGTACCCGATGGGCATCACAGACAACGGCACCCTGTTCATGGCGGGGGTCATCGGCATCGGTGTAGCTACGGTCGTGCGCTTCTTCGCCTACCGGTACTGGGTATTCAACAGCTCAGCCAGTGACGCGGAAGCCGATGAGCGGGCCATGGAACTCACCGTGGACCCTGCCCATTCAGCACCCCAGGAGCCCGCCGCGGAAGCAGCCAAGCCGCTCAGGCCCCAAGCCGAGCAGTAACCTTCTCCGCCGCCAGCATCCGTTCGGTGGCCTCGACTCCCGCCCCGGTGAGCACAAGTGTTCCACCGGCGGACCAGACTGCCAGTGCCGTGCCGAGGATCCTTGCCAGCCCGGCCTCCGCGGGAGCCAGCATGGTCGTGGCCCGGGATGCATCCTGATCCAGGCCGGTCAGGTCGCTGAACGCGGTGACCTCCGCTGCTGTGCCGGCGGCAAGCGCCGTGGAGGGCTCGTCGTCGTAAACCGGTCCAGTCCAGGTATCCGCAAAGGAACGGACTTCCGCGGCGTAGTCGCGGGTTCCTGCCGGAAGCGCTCCCGGCCAGGACATGGCCAGCGCCGGAAGGGCTACTGCCGCAACGACCTCGCCCGCGCTGCGCGGTTCAGGATGATCCGCCGTTGCCCTTACCTGCGAACCCGCTGCAGCCGATAAGGCAACTGGGCAGCCGGCCTGCCAGGCTCCGAGGGCCCAGACCAGGGTTTTCCAGTGGGCGGGCAGGTCCAGCTCCACGGTGGTCCCGGGCTCGGCATCGAGTTCTTCCGCAAGGTAATTGGAGGTCTTGGCCGCCCAGTTGTCCAGCACCCTGCCGGAAAGCTCAACCCGTTCCGAGTCCGTTCCGTACCAGATCAGGGCGGGCGAGGTTGCCTGCTCTGTCCTGAGGGTGTTGAGGATGCGCGGGACCGGGTTTGACGTCATTTGCTGTTCGCTTTCGTTTGGGCGGGACCGTGCGGCGGGACCTCCGCGGGGCAAATTCTCGGCGTGGCGCGCCGCCGTCAGACGGTTCCGACTCTATAGGATGCCGAAACAGCTTGACGTGACCGTATTACACGCGTGTAATTAGGGAACGGATTTGTTCCAGCAAACCATGAACTACATGCGTTCACAGCAGGCTGATTGTCGCTCCTGTGAATCCAGATATCCGCTGCTGGAGCATTTACACCGGGAGGACTCGATGGGGCAAGCAGAGAAGATTCAGGGCCAGCCGGACATCCAGGCACAGGCTTCCACGAGTTACGGCTCACGCGGCGTGCCCGGAGACTGGTACGTCGACCCCGCTGATCCCGAGGCTGCCAACCGGTACCGCGAGGGAACCGGCGCCAGCCTGGAAGATGCGGCCACCGCTTTCCTGGCCGCGCATGAGGCCCTCGCCGGCGGCGGGGTCAAGGGCGGGGAGGATCTCCTGGATCCGCCGGTGTCCCTCTTCTCCGCTCCGGCAGAGACCGAGCAGCGGCCGGTATGGATTGGGCTGCCCGGAATTGGCGACGGCTATGCCGACGAAAGCGAACTCGGATGGCAGGCTGACGCGCTGTGCGCCCAGACGGATCCCGAAGCCTTCTTCCCCGAAAAGGGCGGCTCCACTCGGGACGCCAAGAAAGTCTGTGCTGCCTGCACCGTGCGCTCACAGTGCCTTGAATATGCTTTGGCCAACGATGAGCGCTTCGGCATTTGGGGCGGACTCTCCGAGCGGGAACGCCGCCGGCTACGAAAGCAGGCAGTCTAATTCTTTCGCACGTCCGCGTATGTGCCGTTGTGGTCGCCCACAACGGTGCCGAGTACCTCCCCGAAACACTCTCCGCACTGGCGGCCCAAACACGGCCGGCAGATTTTTGCATAGGCGTTGACGCCGGTTCCACGGATGCCTCGGCGTCGCAGCTCCAGCTGGGACTGCCGGTGGGAAGTCCCGTCATCGGTGCCCCCGCCCGGGCCGGTTTTGGCGCAGCAGTCAAAGCAGGACTTGAGCAGCTGCGCCGGCGCGCCGACGCAGGGGACCCGGCCCAGGAATGGCTGTGGCTCCTCCACGACGATTCGGCGCCCGATCCCGGCGCGCTGGCGCAGTTGCTGCGCGCCGTCGAACTGGCTCCCTCGGTAACCATTGCCGGCGCCAAGCAGGTGGATTGGGAGAACCCCCGCAAGCTCCTCGACGTCGGCGTCTCCATCAGCCGCTGGGCTGAACGCCTGACCATGATCGACGTCGACGAACTGGACCAGGGCCAGTACGACTCCCGCAGCGACATCTTCGCGGTAAACTCCGCAGGAATGCTGATCCGGCGCGATGCCTGGGAGGCCCTCGGCGGATTTGATCCGGCGCTGCCCGGTACAGGCGACGATATTGACCTCTGCTGGCGGAACCGGCTTGCGGGCAACCGTGTGGTGGTTGTCCCCTCCGCACGCATTCGGCACGCAGGCAGCAGGCCAAACCCGGCCGCCTCCTCGAGTGCAGCCCGCAAGGCAGAGGTTTTCCTGCGCCTGAAGCACGCTCCCGCCTGGCAGGTTCCCTTCCTTGCGATGGGAGCCGTTCTGGGCGGTTTCGGCCGGTTCTTCCTGGGGATGCTGGCAAAGGACCCGGGCTATGCGGCAAGTTCACTGGTCTCAAGCATTGCCGCCGTGCTGCGGCCGGTGGATCTCTACCGCTCCCGGCGCAAGGCGGCCGCTACCCGCAGGCGTCCCCGAAGCGCCGTGCGCGCACTGGTTACGACGCCGCGCGAAGTGCGCGAGCACCGGCGTTCCGTCCACGAATCCGAGGCCGCGGCAAACGCGTACCGGATGGAAGAGACCGGGTCCGCGCCGGCCCCCCATGCCTACGAACCCAGCGGCGACGCTCATGACGACTTTGCGGCCCTGGCCACGCGGGGGCGGGCCTGGTCCGGTGCCGGCGCGCTCGCCGCTGTCCTGCTGCTTGCCGGCGCATCCCTGGCCGGCCTGCACCGGCTGATCGGTGCCCCGGCACTCACCGGCGGAGCCCTGCTCCCGGTATCTGATTCCCTGGGCGTCATCTGGGCCAACGCCAGCGGGTGGTGGAGTGAAGTGGGAGCGGGTTACCGCAGCCACGGAGACCCCTTCGACTACGTGCTGTGGCTGCTCGGCGCGGCCGGGCTGGGTAACGCCAATGCCGCCGTAGTTGTCCTTGTCCTGCTGGCCATGCCGCTGTCCGGGCTGGCAGCCTGGGTCGCGTCCGGAATCCTTACCCGGCGCCCCGGCGCACGCTTCTGGGCCGCCATGGTCTGGGGGTCGGTTCCCGCACTGCAGGCATCGCTTGGAGAAGGCCGGCTTGGCGCCCTCATTGCCCACATCGTGCTGCCGCTAACGGTCCTGGCGATGGCGCGTGCCGTCGGTGCCGGAACCGCCGCGCCGGATACGCGCGGTGCTGCAGACGCCGATACCGCGGTTCCACGCAAACCGGGCGTCCACGGGGTTCCCAGCTGGACGGCCGCCGCCGCCGCGGGACTGCTGCTGTCCGTGCTCACCGCCAGTGCGCCGCTGCTGCTTGTCCTCGGCGTCCTGCTGGTCCTGGTGCTCTCGCTGCGTCTTCGTTCACGGGCGCGGACCCTCTGGTGGTCCCTGCTGGCACCGGCAGCGCTCCTGCTTCCGGTGGTCCTATCACTATCCAGCAACCTCCGGGCGGTTGCTGCAGACCCCGGTGTTCCGCTGGCGTTCGCGCCGGCGGCTCTGTGGCAGCAGCTCCTCGGCTATCCCGAAGCCTTCGGCGTCTCCGATACGCTGGCGGGTCTCGGGTTCCTGCCCGAGGGGCCGTGGGGCCTGCTGCTCGCCCTGGTGGTGGGCGGCCCGCTGGCAGCCCTGTCAGCCGCCGCGCTCTTCCTGCCCGGCCGCGCCGCGCCGGCAAGGCTCGGCTGGATCATGGCGATCGCCGCCCTGGCACTGTCCGGCGCTGCCGCCTATCTGGTAACCGGAAGTGCCGCCGCCGGGCTGGTGACTCCTTATCCCGGTCCGCTGGTGTCCGCAGCCGTGTTTGCCCTGCTCTGCGCCGCGCTGCCCGCACTGGACAGCCTGCTGGCAGCACGCAGGACCGAAAGCGGCCAAACCCGCCGTCCGGCCGCAGCCGCAGTAGTCGTCCTGGCCATCCTGCTGGGCGCCGGACCGGCCGCCAGCCTGGCAGCGTGGACAATTCCGCAGGCTGCGGGCGAGGCGAACGCGGCCGGAGCCGGGGGAGCGCAGCCCGGCTTGCGGCTGGTCCTCCGGGAGACCGGAACGCGGGTGCTGCCCGCAACGGCGGCGGACCGCGGGAACAGTGCTGACCAGACCCGTTCCCTCGTGCTGTCCCTGGGACCCGGCGACGACGTGACCGCAACGCTGATGCGTTCCGGCGGAAGCACCCTGGACGGACTCAGCGCCGGATACGCGGCGCGCGCCGTCGAAGGCACGCCGGGCAGTGAAACGCTGGGAGCGGACGACGGCGCCAGCGCCGCCCTTCGCAGCGCCGTCGCCGCTGTGACGGCCGGTACCGGTGTGGATCCGCGCGAGGAACTCAGCCGGCTGGGCGTGGGCTTTGTGGTGCTGCAGGCGTCCGACACCGCAGCCGAACTGCTGGCCGACCGCCTGGACGCCGTGCCGGGCCTGGCCGCCGTTGGCCAAACCGGCTCCGGATGGCTCTGGCGTGTAACCGGGGCCCTGGATGAACAGGGCGCCGAGACGCTGGCAGGGCAGACTGCCCGGGTCCGCGTTGTCGATGCCCAGGGCCAGACGCTGGCCCTGGTGCCGTCCGACCGCGTCGCGGCAGATGCCCAAATTCCGGCGGGTCCGGAGGGCCGGCGCCTGGTGCTGGCCGAACGCGCCGACACCGGCTGGCAGGCAACGCTGAACGGCAATCCGCTCCAGCCGACCACCGACGGCTGGGCGCAGGCGTTCGACCTGCCGGAAGAAGGCGGGGAGCTCAGCCTCAGGTACTCGAGCCCCTGGGAACCATGGACCGCGATTGTGCAGGCCATCGTGTTTGGGCTGACCGTTCTGCTGGCGGTTCCAACCCCGTCCCGCTCCGGCGTCATCCGGCTGCCCGGTAAGCAGGGGCCCGTGCGTCCAGCGGCAGCGGCCCCGGGCGCACCGGACGACGCCGACGCGGCAGGCCGGGACGGCGAACCCGGTCCGCGGGAGCCCGCCAAGGAACCCGCACGGGTCCGGGACCGCAGGGCAGGCCGCGCACGGAGAGGCAATCCGGCCGGTGGAAAGGCCTCCGGCGGCCGGAACCGCGGAAGCGGCCAAGCCCGCCTGCGCGCGTCCGACGGCGGAGTGCCAGCTACCAAGAGTTCGTCTGAAGGAGTGCACTGATGCCCGGTTCGAGCGGGTCAACGGACACCGGGTCATCGCGTGCCGACAGCCGGGGACGCCGTGCTGCGGGCCGCAGGACGGCTTACGCCGCGGTATCCGGCACCGTCCTGGTGGCAACCGCGGGCGCCCTCATCACGGCATCGGCCCTAGCAGCACCGGCACGTTCCGAGTTGGCGGTACAGCCACCGGCCACCAGTGTTCCGGCCGGAGTGCTCACCGGAGTGTGCCCGGAGCCGCTGCGCCTGCTCGCCGGCAACGTGGACTCGACTGATGCTGAGTTCAGCCCGGTTTCCGAGTCTGCGGCAACGACCGTCACCACCGCGGTTATTTCAGCAGCAGGCGCCCCACTGCCGCCGGCCCAGCTCTCCGTGCTGAACAGCGGTGACGCCGTGGCTTCCCTGAAGGTCAATCCTGACGTCCCGCTGGCCGGAACCAGGCTGGCGGGTGTCCTGGCAAAGCAGCAGGTCACCTCAGTCACCGCCTTCGAGGCAGAGCCCAGCGGCGACCAGCCTGCTACGGCCAACGCGGTCATGGGTTACACAGCCACCGACGGAGACCTTGCCGGACTCGCGTCGGCGAACTGCCAGACACCTTCCAATGACATGTGGCTCCTGGGTGCCCGGACCACGGTCGGGGCTACGGCGGTACTGAAGCTGAACAACCCTTCCGCGACCGCCGCGACCGTGGACCTTGAGATCATTGGGTCAAAGGGACGGGTGGAAGCCGGCGGAAGCCGCGGAATCGTCGTGGCACCTGGACAGACCCGCTCGATTGTCCTTGCCGGACTGGCATCGGGCGAGGAATCTGCCGCGGTGCGGGTACGCAGCTCCGGGGGACCGGTCAGTGCCTTCATCGAGCAGAGCATCCTGCGCGGACTCACCGCGGGCGGAGTGGAGATCATCGAGCCCACCGCCGCTCCCGCCCCGCGCCAGGTCGTCACCGGCGTTGCGCTGCAGGCCCCGGATACGACCCGCGAACTCATGGACCAGGAAGGCTACGGTTCAGTTCAGCCGGTCCTCAACGTCGCCGTCCCGGGCACGTCGGATGCCTCCGTGCATCTACGGGTTTTCGGGGAGCGGGGTGAGGTGGAGATTCCCGGCGGCGGTGTCTTCAGCGTGCCGGCCGGCACGGTTGGAAAGATTCCGCTGACTGAACTACCTGCCGGCACCTACTCGCTGGATCTGTCTTCAGACGTGGCAGTTGCCGCCTCAGCCGTCTTCAGCCGCGGCACCAAGCCCGAAGAGCCGGTGGAGCTGGCGATAGCACCCGCGGAGACGAGGCTGGGCAGCGAACACCTGGCCGTGGCGGCTCCCGGCGGCAGCTCCGCCCTGGTGCTCACTGCACCGGACGGGGATGCCGAGGTGCGGGTCCGGGCTGTTGGAACGGATGGCAACCTGCAGCAGGAAAAGGTGATCCAGGTTCCCGGCGGCAGGACACTGTCGCTGAAGCCCGGAGACCTGGGCAGCGGCGAACTGGCCGCCGTCCTGGTCAGCGCACTCGGCGAGGCAGTTTACGGAGCGCAGCTCGTGACGGGGGAGGGCCCTGGGATATCCGTGCTGCCGCTGCCGGAGGGAACCTCGGGAAGCCAGTCCATCCAGGTAGGAATTGGCTACTGACGCACGGCCGTAACCGGCGGGCCGCTAGAGCGGCCGAAAGCGGCCGTATGTTGGATCGATGGATTCGGGATCCATTCCCTTCAGGGACGCCAGCTGTTCCACCACGACGTCGTGGATCAGCTCGTTGACCGGCACCAGTCCCCGGGCGGTAGACTCCACGGGGCGGCGGTAGACGGTGATCACCGGGGGCTTCGGTCCTTTTCCTGCACTCGAGGACGCCAGGGGGACGGCGCCTCCCCGGCGGACTAGTTCCTCCAGTCCGTCCGGAATCTCCTGGACAATAAACTGGTAGCTCTGGATATCTTCGCCCCACAGCCTTTCCAGCCGCTGGGCGGACTCCATGACCCAGTCATCGAAGCGTTCGGCGCGGGTCCGGGACCCGGCCAGGTGCGCCGGCAGCAACTCCCCGCGCAGGCCCCGTCCGTGCCTGTTCCGGCGCCGGCGGCGGAACGGGCGTGCAGCAGCGGGATCCGGCTCTCCCGCGCCGGATCCGCCGTTGATGCTGGGGGAAGATCCTGGAGGCATGGCTCCTACTCTAGCCCGCCTGCGGCGCGGCGGGGAGACCCTGCAGGGGGCCGCCGGGACCCGGCGTGGCTGCCCCGGGTAACCGGCGCCTGGGGGTAGAGTAAGGGACCGTGGGATCCTTACGTCTTTGTTCACGCTCAGCGTGCCGGCAGGCCGCCGTCGCTACTTTGACGTACGTGTATGCCGATTCCACCGCGGTGCTTGGTCCTCTGGCGACCTACGCGGAACCGCACTGCTATGACCTGTGCGAGCTCCATGCCGAGCGCCTAACCGCCCCCCGCGGCTGGCAGGTCCTCCGGCTGGACTTTGGTGCATTGCCGCGTACGCCCGGTCCGGATGAACTCTCCGCACTGGTGGATGCAGTGCGCGAGCCGGAGGAAGTTCCTGCCGTCGATGAGCCCGTGCGCCGCAGCGGCAGGCATGCCCTGGAGCCGCCGGCTGAGCTCCCCGGCTCCCGCCGCTCCCACCTGCGTGTACTGCGCGAAGAAGTCAGCGAACCAAGCTGAGCTGAGCCGAGGGGCTGCGCACGCTATAGGCTGGGGGAACCAGCCGGGGACGAACCACGGCCGTGACCAGTCAACCGTTTCGCAAGGAAGTGCCGCAGCATGGCTAACCTGACCGCTGATCTCCTGGATCTCCTGCGCTGCCCGCAGACCCACTCACACCTTGTGCAGGAGGGGAACGAACTCGTTTCCACCGCACCCGGACCGGACGGCAGGCCGCTGCGCTATGCCATTGCGGAAGGCATCCCGGTGCTGCTGCCGGAATCCGCCGCACCGGCTGACGATACAGAGAACTGAGGACCCTGAACCTGTGAGCATCGACTTCAAAGTAGCTGACCTGTCCCTGGCCGAAGCGGGCCGCCACCAGATTCGCCTGGCTGAACACGAAATGCCCGGGCTCATGGCACTGCGGCGCGAGTACGGCCCCAGCCAGCCCCTGGCGGGAGCCCGGATCGCCGGCTCGCTGCACATGACCGTGCAGACCGCTGTACTGATCGAAACCCTGACAGCGCTGGGCGCGGAGGTCCGGTGGGCCTCCTGCAACATCTTCTCCACCCAGGACGAAGCCGCCGCAGCCGTCGCGGTGGGCAACGGCACGCCTGAGGATCCCCAGGGTGTCCCGGTGTTCGCCTGGAAGAACGAGACCCTCGAGGAATACTGGTGGACCGCAGAGCAGATCCTCACCTGGCCCGAAGGCTCAGGCGGCCCGAACATGATCCTGGACGACGGCGGGGACGCCACGCTGCTGCTGCACAAGGGCGTTGAGTTCGAAGCCGCAGGATCCGTTCCGTCAAACCCGGACGAAGACGATCCGGACTACTCCTACGAGTACACGGTCATCCTGGACACGCTGCGCCGTTCGCTGGCCGAAGCGCCGTGGAAGTGGACCGAAATTGCCAAGGGCATCCGCGGCGTCACCGAAGAGACCACCACGGGCGTGCTCCGGCTCTACCAGCTGGCCGCTGACGGCCAGCTGCTCTTCCCCGCGATCAACGTGAACGATTCGGTCACCAAGTCAAAGTTCGACAACAAGTACGGCATCCGCCACTCGCTGCCGGATGGACTAAACCGCGCCACGGACACCCTGATTGGCGGCAAGGTCGCCGTCGTCTGCGGTTACGGTGATGTTGGCAAGGGCGCAGCCGAGGCGCTGCGCGGCCAGGGCGCCCGGGTGATCGTTACCGAAATCGACCCGATCTGCGCCCTGCAGGCAGCCATGGACGGCTACCAGGTGGCACGCCTTGAATCCGTGGTGGGCCAGGGTGACATCTTCATCACCACCACCGGGAACAAGGACATCATCATGGCCTCCCACATGGCTCAGATGAAGCACCAGGCGATCGTGGGCAATGTGGGCCATTTCGACAACGAGATCGACATGGCAGGCCTGGCCCGTGTTCCCGGCATCCGCAAGGTGGAGATCAAGCCGCAGGTCCACGAATGGATCTTCGACGAAGGAACCGGGAACCAGCGCAGCATCATCGTGCTCTCCGAGGGCCGCCTGCTGAACCTGGGCAACGCCACCGGGCACCCGTCCTTCGTGATGTCCAATTCCTTCGCGAACCAGACCATCGCCCAGATCGAGCTGTTCACCAAGTTTGGGCAGGACAGGGAGGACGGCACACCGGAGTACGCCAACCAGGTGTATGTGCTGCCGAAGATCCTCGACGAAAAGGTTGCGCGCCTGCACCTGGGCGCCCTTGGCGTCGAACTGAGTGAGCTGACCAAACCCCAGGCCGAATACCTCGGAGTGGACGTGGCCGGCCCCTACAAGCCGGACCACTACCGGTACTAAGCCGGACAGCCGGAACAAAAGCCGCGCCTCTCCTTCAAGGAGCGGGGCGGCTTTTGTCTTGGGCCCTTCTGCGCGGGCTATGGATCCGCGAACGGGAGGCGGTGCAGGCGGCGGCTAAGCTGTTCGGTTCGCTGATGCTGAGCGCTCAGGCGCGCGAAGTCGCGCTCCCGGCGCTGGGCGACGACGGCGCGGAGGTAGGACTCCGGAAAAGTGCCGGCAGGCGGGGGCGGGGATACGAAAGCTGACACTTCGGTGGCCAGGGAGCCTGCCATCGAGGACCGGGCAGGCGGTGCCATCCGCTCCGATTGGGACAGGAACCGGGACACCCGCCTGGACAGTGGATCCGGCAGCCGGCCAATGTCCGCCAGCTGCGCCCAGGGAGCCAGTGCTTCCGGCATTGCCACGGTGGCAGGCGGCGGAGCCTTGACCCGTTCCCGCATTGAGTACGTTCCCGCGAGCATGTCGCCCAGCCGCTTGGATTTCTCGTTGAACACCGCAGTGACGAAGGCCAGCGAACCGGCCAGCATGTAGATCTCCAGGACGGCGAGGATTCCCCGCGTGAACGCCTGGCGGAAACGTACCGCACCGCCGTCGTCGCGCACGATGCGCAGGCCCATGACCAGGCGGCCCAGCGATTTGCCGCGGGTGAGCGTTTCAACCGCAACGGGGATGACCACGATCACCAGGACAACGCAGGCCAGCAGCAGGGCCCGGGTCAGCGCAGGGTCCAGTGCCCCGTCCAAAGTGTTGCCGATCAGGAAAAACAGCAGGAGGAGCAGGAGCAGCTGCGAGACGACGTCGATCAGGACGCTGAGTCCCCGCGCCGCGAAAGAGGCCGGACGCAGCTCCAGGACCACGGCTTCACCCGTCACCACCGTGCTCATGCCAGCGCCCCCTGCTTCCGCTTTCAACGTCAGGGTTCCCACTCTACCTATCCCCGCGGCGGATATGGGGGCCAGCGCGGCTGCGCCCGCTAGGGTGGAGGCGTGGACTTGGATGCCTTCGCCGCCGTGCACAGCCGGGACTGGAACCGGCTGGATGAACTCATTGCCCGCCGCCGCCTCAGCGGGGCCGAAGCGGACGAACTGCTGCAGCTGTACCAGCGTGCCTCCACACACCTCTCTGTCATCCGCTCGGTGGCCCCCGAGGGTGCGCTCTCAGCGGCGCTTTCAATGCGGCTCTCCCGTGCCAGGACCCGGTTCACCGGCGCCCGTTCCAATTTCTTCGAGGACCTGGCCGGTTTCTTCGTGTACTCGCTGCCTGCGGCGTTCTACCGCGTCCGGATACTCACCGCCGTCATTGGCGCGCTTTTTGTCCTGGTTTCAGCGCTGACCGCCTACTGGGTGGTGGACACGCCCGGCGTCCTTTCCGCACTCGGAACGGATGCGGAGCTCCGCCGCTACGTGGAGTCGGACTTCGCCGCCTACTACTCAGAGAATCCCGCGGCGTCCTTCGCCGGCATGGTCTGGACGAACAACGCCTGGATCGCGCTGCAGGCGGTCGCTTTCGGCATCACCGGGATATGGGTGCCCTACATCCTGTACCAAAACGCCGTCGGCGTGGGCACGGCCGCAGGCACTATGGCGTCCTACGGCGAGCTCGACACTTTCTTCACGTACATCCTGCCCCACGGATTCATGGAGCTCACTGCCATCTTCATTGCGTCGGCGGCGGGACTCCAGATTTTCTGGGCGCTGGTTGCGCCCGGCCCGCGTCCCAGGATCACCGCACTGGCCCAGGAGGGGCGGTCCCTGATGACTGTGGCCCTGGGGCTCGTGGTGGTCCTGTTTATTTCCGGACTGGTGGAAGGATTCGTTACTCCCAGCGGGTTGCCGTCCTGGCTGCGCATCACCATCGGCGCCCTGGTGCTCGCCGCCTACTGGGCCTACACGCTGATCCTGGGCAGACGTGCGTACCGGGCCGGGTTCCGCGGTGACCTGCAGGCACGCGATGCGGGCGAAGCCGCGGTGCGCTCCGCCTAGCGTTCCAGGCACCGGCGGAAACGCTGTCCGGACTCGCCGGGAGTACCTTCGATTCAGGGACCGCAGGCCGGTAGTGTCTATGAAGGACGACACCGGACCCCCCCACCACCCCGGTGACTTCATACAGGATTGGGATGAGAGACGAAGCAGTGGCAAGCCAGGACCAAGACCCCACTACGGGAGGCGTCCCCTCAGGCCAGCGGCCGGACGGGCAGGGCGCGAACCCGTCCGATGCGAGCGAGACCATAGTCAGCGGAACCCACGCTGCTGCTACGGGCGAGGCCCCGGCAACAGCTGTTCCGGCAGAACACGATGCCTGGGATGCTGAGTTCGCCGGTATTGCCGGTACGGCCCCCGACGCCGGGGAAGCCAACCCGCCACGGGCTGACGACCTGCCGGCTGACGTGCCGTCAGGTGCCGCACCATCGGCAGCCGGGAACGAAACCACCCGTGCCGCCGCTCCGGACCCGAAGGACGGGACCGGCAAAGTCCCGTCCACCGAATCCGCCGCTGCGCCCGCTGCAGAAGATGCCGTGACCGCCGGTACGGCAGGCACGGTCCGGACCCGTGACGAAGTACCGGGAGGGCATCCTTCCCTCGCCCAGCGGAGCACCCTGCCGATGCGCGCTGCCAGCACCATGCCCAACCTGAGCCGCTACGGCACCGCCAATTCCTCCGGACCGGATAGCTCCTCCGGATCAGACGGCGGCGCAGCCGCCGACGAGCCCGGTCCCGCTGCGCCCGGCGCCGGGGACGATCAGGCCGCACCCGGCCGGGCCGGATCCGGGCAGGATTCAAAACTGTCCGAACCGCATCCCACGACTGCCGCCGGCGGGCCCTGGTACGGGCCGGGCACGGGGGAGCAGCAGGCTTCCGGTGAACACAATGCTGCGAACGCAGCAGAGGCTGAGACCACAGCTGTGCCCGTTGCGGATCCGGATGTTTCGGCCGCGGAGGCTGAACGGAGGAACGCGGAGCGGGAACGCGCCGCCAGCGCCAAGCCCGTCCTGGGCCGGATCATCCAGGTAGCTATCGCGGTGTTCTTCCCGGTTATGCTGCTGGCCGCAGCAATCCGCGCGGTGGCAACTCCGCTGTTCCTGTGGATCGAGTACAACCGGCCGGGTTTCCCCGCGGACAGTTTCGGGTTCAGCACCGATGACCGCGTGACCTACGGCTCCTACGCCGTGGACTACCTGCTGAATTTTTCTTCTCCCCGGTATCTGGGGGATCTGGTGACGCCGGACGGCGATCCGCTGTACCTGGCAAGCGAAGTGTCGCACATGGCGGACGTCAAGACTGTCCTGACCCTCGCGTTCGTAACGGCGCTGGGAATGGCACTGCTCAGCATTGCCGGCGGGATTTACCTGGCCCGGCGCTGCCCGGGCGGAATCCGGCGCGCCCTGTTTGCCGGCGCCGTGGCAACCCTGGCCCTTATTGCCGGACTGCTGGTAGCGGCAGTCCTGGCCTGGGAAGAGTTCTTCACCATGGTGCACTCAGTTTTCTTCGCGCAGGGCAACTGGACGTTCCGCCTTGATGACACGCTGATCCGGCTGTTCCCCGCCCAGTTCTGGATGGATGCCGGCGGGACAATCGCTGCGATCGTCCTGATTGTGTGCGTGCTGGTGATCGTCTTCACCTGGCCGACGAAGAGGCGCCGCGAACGCTCCCGCCTCGCCCGCGAGGAAAGCCGCCGCCGCTACCTTGAATCGCTCGAAGCGCTGTAGCCGGGCAGCCGCAGAAGACAAAGGCCGGGACCCGTGAAGCGGGCCCCGGCTTTCGTCTTCTCCGGATAGACCCGGCAGGACTAGTTAGCGTAGAGCTTCTCCACCTCGGCGGTGAAGTCCGCGATCACGGCCTGGCGGCGGAGCTTCAGCGTCGCTGTCACATGGCCGCCGTCCAGGGAAAAGTCCTTCGGGAGCACCGTGAACCGGCGGATCTGCTCGGCCCGGGATACGGAGGCGTTCGCGGCGTCCACCGCTTCCTGCACCTGGGCAAGGACCCGGGGATGCTCAGCAAGCGGCTGGCCGGCCGCGTTGATGCCGCTTTCCCGGGCCCACGCGGCCAGCGCCTCGTCGTCGAGCGTCACCAGGGCGCCCACGAAGGGGCGGCCTTCGCCGACCACCACGACCTGGGAGACCAGCCGGTGTTCACGCACCTTTTCTTCCAGCGGGCCGGGAGCGACGTTCTTGCCGCCGGCGGTGACCAGCAGGTCCTTCTTACGGCCGGTGATTCGCAGGAAGCCGTCCGCATCCAGCGCTCCCAGGTCGCCTGTGTGGAACCATTCGCCGGTGAACGCTTCCGCCGTCGCCTCGGGGTTGCGGTGGTAGCCGGAGAAGACACCGACGCCGCTGACCAGTACCTCGCCGTCGTCGGCAATCCGGATGGAGTTGCCCGGCATCGGCAGCCCGACCGATCCCACCCGGGTCAGCGGAATCGTGTTCACCGACGCCGGAGCGGTGGTTTCAGTGAGGCCGTAGCCTTCCTGGACTGCAATTCCGGCACCCCGGAAGAAGTGTGCCAGCTGTGGGCTGAGCGGACTCGCACCGGAGATGGCTATGTCCATCTCCCCGCCGAACGCGGCCCGGACCTTCGGGTACAGCAGCCGGTCGAAGGCAGCATGGCGCAGCCGCAGGGCCAGGGATGGGCCGGGCCCGCCGCGCGCCACGCTGTCCCGCGCCTCCGAGTAGGCGACGGCGGTGGAGGCTGCGGCGGCAAACAGCCTGCCCTTGCCGGCTGCAGCAGCCTTCTCCTCGGCTCCGGCGTAGATTTTCTCGAAGATCCGCGGCACCGCCAGGAGGAAGGTGGGACGGAAGGTCCGGAGGTCCTCAACCAGCGCTGCGGCGCTGGAGCTGTGACCCACCGTGACACCTGCGGCAAGGCAGCCGACCTGGACGGCGCGGGCCAGCACATGCGCCAGGGGGAGGAACATCAGTGTCCTGGCGCTCGGGCGCTTCAGCATTTCGGGCAGGAGCTCAATCACATTGACGGCGAAGAGGGCAAAGTTGCCGTGGCTGATGGTGCATCCCTTGGGCCGGCCGGTGGTTCCGGAGGTGTAGACCAGGGACGCCGGGGCGGAAAGCGCAGCGGAGGAACGGGCCGACTCGAGGTCCTCGTCCGGTACACCGGTTCCGGAGGCGGCGAGCGAAGCCAGCGTGTCCGGCCCCTCGCTGCCGGTCAGTTTCCAGATCCGGACCGGGGCCGCGGCGGCAGCAGCGCCGGCTTCAATGACCTTGGCCTTTGCGTCGTCTCCGGCGAAGACGATCCGCGCACCCGAATCGGTGAGGATCCAGTGAACCTGGCTGGGGGAGGAGGTCTCGTAGATGGGGACCGTGACCGCTCCGGCAAACCAGATGGCAAGATCCACAACAGTCCATTCGTACCGTGTTCCGGACATGACGGCTACAGCGTCACCGGGGCGGACCCCCTGCGCCATCAGCCCCTTGGCTGCCGCCCGGACCTCGGCGAGGAAATCCGCAGCGCTCACGTCCGTCCAGCCGGCGGCGGTCCGGCGTGCGTACAGGGCCAGGTCCGGGGTTCGCGCAGCCGTCGCCAGCAGGAGGTCGGTGATGTTGGAGTCTTCCGGGAGCTTCACGAACAATCCGGTGGAGGATTCGCGCACGGGCCCTCCCTTTCTGTGCGAGCACATTGCGTTGAGACCTAGATCCAGCTCGGCATCCAGATGCGGAGCCGCCAATCAGAGTAGGGGATGATTTCGGCCGTCCAGACCGGATAGAAGAACGCGGAAACCAAAACCACAGCGGCCAGGAAACATGCTGCGGCGATTGCTCCGCGGCGTCTGCGCGCCGGCCGGTCTGCTGCCCGTCCCAGGACGAGTCCCAGTACGTAGGTCAAGGCCAGCACGAGGAACGGCACAAAGGAGACGGCATAGAAGTAGAACATGGTCCGGTCCGGAAAAGCGAACCAGGGCAGGTAGCCGGCAGCGAGGCCGGAGAGCACCGCCCCGGCCCGCCAGTCCCGGCGTCCGAGCCAGTAGGCGAGGACAACGATCAGGCTGAGCAGCGCAGCCCACCAGATCAGCGGGTTGCCCACGGAAGTGATCGCGGAGGTGCAGGAACCGGACCCGCATGATGCCTGCTGCGGGTCCAGGCTTTCGTAGAAGAACGAGGTTGGACGGCCAAGGAAAAGCCAGGTCCAGGCGCTCGCCTCATAGGAGTGCTCAGAGGACAGGCCGTTGTGGAAGCTGTACGCACTTCGGTGGTACTCGGCGAGGGACCGCAGCGGATCGGGAACCCAGCCGAGCCCCGCGGGGGCCGGGTTGGCCTGAGCCCACTGGCGTCCATAGGCGCCGCTGGAGAGGAACCAGCCGGTCCACGCGGCGAGATACGTGGCGGCCGCGACGGGAATAACGGTCAGGAAAGCCGGAACACCGTCCTTAAGCAGTCCGGCGGGCCAGGCGCGGATTCCTGCGACCCGCCGTGCGCTGACATCCCACAGGACCGTCATGATGCCAAAAACGGCAACAAAGGCCAGGGCGGACCATTTGGTGCCTACCGCCAGGCCGAGGCAGACGGCGGCTGCGAGCCGCCAGGGACGCCACAGGACCCACGGTCCGGTTGTCAGGGCGGCGCGGTCCGGCAGGCTGCCCGGCGGACGGTGCAGCTTCCTCGCCAGCCGCCGCCGTCCGTCGTCGCGGTCCAGCAGCAGAGCACCAAAGGCGGCAACGATCCAGAATGCGAGGAAGATATCCAGCAGCGCCGTCCGGGAAAGCACCAGGTGATGTCCGTCGACGGCGAGCAGCAGTCCGGCAACTCCGCCCAGCAGAGGAGACCGGAACAGGCGCCACGCGATCAGCGCCAGAAGCAGCACGGTCAGCGTTCCGGCAGCCGCGGCGGAGAAGCGCCAGCCGAAGCTCGACCCGGGCCCGAACAGGGCCATGCCGAACGCGATCATCCATTTGCCCACCGGCGGGTGGACCACGTACTCGGCTCCCTCCAGCAGACCCCCGGGCTGCCCTGCTGCGAAGGAGTCGTTGGCGTCTTCCGGCCACGCACGTTCGTAGCCGGACGTGAGGTATGAGTAAGCGTCCTTGACGTAATAGGTTTCGTCGAAGACCAGGGATCCGGGCTCATCCAGCCGGACGAAACGAAGCAGCCCGGCAAGCAAAGCGGTGCCCAGGGCAGCGGCCCATGCCCAGGAGCGGTAGGGAAGCGCGGCTCCCAGCAGCCTGTCCCGCAGGAACTGCTCCGTAAAGGCCCGGTCCGCCGGCTGCACCCGGGGTGCGGTGGCCCGGGCCGGGGCGGGGAGCAGGGGCGGCGTCACGGGCTCAACTCTATAGCCTGTCGCGTAGGGTTGAAGGGTGAACTCCAGCAGCAGCGAAACCCAGCAGCCCATGAGTGCCGAGCGCCCGGAGCCGCGTGCGGCGGCAGGCGCCGGCCAGATTGTGCTGGCTGCCACGCCCATCGGAAACATGGGGGATGCGACGGTTCGGCTGATTGACCTGCTGCAGCATGCGGACATCATCGCGGCCGAGGACACCCGCCGGCTGCACCGCCTGGTCAGCGCCCTGAAGATCAGTACCACCGGCCGGATCATGAGCTACCACGAGCACAACGAGCAGTCGCGCACGCCTGAACTGCTGGGCCTGGTACGCGACGGCGCCACGCTGCTGATGGTAACCGACGCCGGCATGCCCTCCGTCTCCGATCCCGGATACCGGCTGGTGGAGGCTGCAGCGGCCGAAGGCATTGCCGTCACCGCAGCACCGGGACCGTCTGCGGTCCTGACGGCACTGGCGCTCTCCGGCCTGCCGACAGACAGGTTCTGCTTTGAAGGTTTCCTTCCGCGGAAGTCCGGTGAGCGCGCTGCCCGGCTCTCCGGGCTGGCCCGCGAGGACCGCACCATGGTTTTCTTCGAAGCCCCGCACCGCCTCGAACCCATGCTGCGGGCCCTGGACGCGGCGTTCGGTCCCGACCGCCCCGCAGCCGTGGCACGGGAGCTGACAAAGCTGCACGAGCAGGTGCTGCGCGGTCCGCTGCGTGAGCTCCTGGAGTGGGCTGAATCCAGCGAGGTCCGCGGGGAGATCGCCGTCGTCGTCGGCGGAGCGCCGGAATCCGAACCTGAGGCGCCCGGAGACCATGTGGGGGCAGTCAATGACCTGATTGCGCAGGGGTCCCGACTGAAGGACGCTGTTGCCACTGTTGCCTCCGACGCCCGGATCAGCAAGCGTGAGCTCTACTCCGCAGTGCTGGCGGCGCGGGGAGCCACCCCCTAGCCCTCTTCTGGCCAACTGCACAGGGTTGCCGAAATGTCCTTGTGCAGAGGTGCATTTACACTGATCGGCGGCGGGCTTTACGGTGAAGTCAGCACCGGGCAGATTGTGATCCGGAAAACCCGCATACTTTGGAGGCTCACTCATGGCTGTAACCGCTGAACGCGAGGCCGCACTGCTGGCCCAGGTTCCCACCGGCCTGCTGATTGACGGAGAGTGGCGCGAAGCCACCGGCGGAAAGACCTTCGAAGTCGAGGACCCCGCCACTGGAAAGGCGCTGCTGAGCATCGCAGATGCCAGCACCGAGGACGGCGCCGCAGCCATGGACGCCGCCGCTGCCGCGCAGGAGTCCTGGGCCGCCACTCCTCCGCGTGTTCGTGGAGAAATCCTGCGCCGCGCCTTTGAACTCGTCACCGCGCGCGCGGAGGACTTCGCACTGCTGATGACGCTCGAAATGGGCAAGCCGCTGGCCGAGGCCCGCGGCGAAGTTGCCTACGGAGCCGAGTTCCTGCGCTGGTTCTCCGAAGAAGCTGTCCGCGTTACCGGCCGCTACGGCACGGCTCCGGACGGGAAGTCCCGCATCATGGTCACCAAGAAGCCGGTTGGCCCCTGCCTGCTGATCACGCCGTGGAACTTCCCGCTGGCGATGGCCACCCGCAAGATCGCCCCTGCGGTCGCTGCCGGCTGCACCATGGTGCTCAAGCCCGCCAAACTGACGCCGCTGACCTCCCAGCTGTTCGCCGCCGTCATGATGGAAGCCGGGCTGCCCGCCGGAGTCCTCAACGTCGTCGCCACCACGAAGGCCGGCGAAGTGACCGGACCGATCATGAAGGACGACCGGCTCCGCAAGGTCTCCTTCACCGGCTCAACTGCGGTGGGCCAGGGCCTGATCCGCGATGCTGCGGACAAGGTACTGCGCACCTCCATGGAACTGGGCGGCAACGCACCGTTCGTCGTATTCGAGGATGCGGACATCGACAAGGCCGTTGACGGAGCGATGGCTGCCAAGCTGCGGAACATGGGAGAGGCCTGCACCGCAGCCAACCGGTTCATCGTGCACGAGGACGTTGCGGATGAGTTCTCCGAGAAGTTCGCAGCCAAGGTGGCCGCGATGACCACTGCGCGCGGAACCGAGGACGAGTCAAAGATCGGTCCGCTGATCGACGCGAAGTCCCGTGACAAGGTCCACTCCCTGGTGGAAGACGCGATCGACGGCGGCGCCACTGCTGTGGTGGGCGGCGCGCCCGTGGACGGACCGGGCTACTTCTACGCTCCGACCGTGCTGAAGAACGTTCCCGCCGGCGCCCGGATCCTCCAGGAGGAGATCTTTGGCCCGGTGGCTCCTGTGATCACCTTCTCGACCGAAGCGGAAGCCGTGAAGCTGGCCAACGCGTCCGAGTACGGCCTGATCGCCTACGTCTTCACTGAGGACCTGAACCGCGGCCTGCGGATCGGCGAGAAGCTGGAGACCGGCATGCTGGGCCTCAACGCCGGCGTCGTGTCCAACGCCGCCGCACCGTTCGGCGGAGTCAAGCAGTCCGGCCTGGGCCGCGAAGGCGGCGACGAAGGCATCGAGGAGTACCTGTACACGCAGTACATCGGAATCGCCGACCCCACGGCGTAGTTCCGGGCCGCATTTCGCGGCCTCCCGCAGGTCCCGCACCGGAGAAGCTTTCCGGCGCGGGACCTGCGCCGTTAAGGCCCGGAGGGCGGTTTCGCCGGCGCCCGGGGTGCCGGCTTGGGTCGCGGTGCCGGAAACAACGACGCCGGTATGAACACGGCCCTCAACCTCGCCGGAGCGGTGACAGACCCGCGCAGTGCGGCGCGAAGGGCTCCCACGTCCTGCCAGTCCGCCGCCGGCCTTCCCGCACGGGGGCTGGGGCCCGCCGACGGATTTGCGTAGGCCTCGGCTTCGTAGGCGGTGCGCAGCCTGGCCAGTGCATTCGCAGCAGGCAGCGGCAGCCCGGCCTGTGCGGCCAGGCGGTCCGCGTAGGACCGCGGGCTGTCTGCGGTCCTGGCCCGGTAGCCGAAGTCCTGCGCCAGGTCCGTGGCCTCGGCCCAAACGGGAGCAGCGCGGCCGGACGCCGCATGTTCGTTCCTGCGCAGCCCGGTCCTCCGCCGGCGCAGGGCCAACGGAGTAAGTACGGCTGCCCCGGCCACCAGCAGCCCAATTCCGACGCCTGCCCACGGCGCCGCGGCAGTCTCTCCGGGTTCGAGGGGCTGGGACCGGGCATCGGGCTCCGGAGCCGCGGAGGGCAGTGCGGGCGGGGCCGGGTTCTGCATCTGGCGCGGATCTGCGTCGGCCTGGGCTGCGGATGCGGCGTTCTGCTGCCGCTGAACGGCGTACGTGGGGACGACGCCGCGCGAGGGGGTAGGTTCGAAGCGCACCCACCCTGCGCCCTCAAAGTACAGTTCCGGCCAGGCATGCGCGTCGCGGGCGTCAACGGCATACTCATCCAGTTCCGTGCCGTCCGGACCAGGCAGCGTGTTGCCCGTCGCGCGTCCGGGGGCATAGCCAAGGCCCATCCGGCTGGGGATGCCGACCTCACGGGCCATCACCGCCATTGCGGACGCAAAGTGGATGCAGTAACCGGACCTTTGTTCCAGGAACCGGGCCAGCACACCGATCCCGTTTCCGTCGTAGCCGCCCTCTACGGGGGCCTCGAGTGAGTAGTCGAACTGCGGGCCCCGCAGGTAGGACTGCAGGGCAAGTGCCTGGGCATAGGGTCCTTCAGCGCCCGCCACGGCTTCGCGGGCCGTGTCCCGGATGATCTGCGGGAGATCGTCCGGGAGATCCGTAAATCCGGGCTCCACCGCATCGGCGGGAGCGGCCGGAAGCCGGGACAGGAGGTCACTGGTCACCATAGGCAACTCGCTGACCACTTCATACCCGGGCCGCGGCTCTGAACTGCCGCTGCCGGACAGGATGGTCATGGTGGCCGGATCCCAGTTCCAGGCGCCGTCGAGCCCGGACACGGACGAGGGAGCGTAGGGGGCCAGCAGCCACGGGCTGGCATAACTGGGAGAACTGATCAGGGTCCGCACGGTTTCCGTGGGGATGGCCGGATCCGGGGCGCCTGCCGGAACCATGTCCTCCGCCAGGGACCTGCGCGCGTCTTCGCGGGTATCCGGAGCCCAGCGGGTCCCGGAAAAGTCTTCCAGGGACGTGGAGCGGAGGTAGACCGGCCGGGTGGAGTCCGTGGCGTAGGTGATCCGCCCGGTCGCTGTTGGCTGCCGCAGGTCGTTGCCCAGGGATACAACAGGATTCAGCCCGGTGGACCCGCTGAGGAAGTTGAACCGAGCGCCCTGGGGAAAGGCGCCGGCGTTAAAGCCGGGAATGGCCAGGGAAACCAGCAGGGCCGCCACTACGGCTGCCGCACCGATTCCTGCAGCACCCGCGGCCTGGGACCCGCTGGGCCGGACGGGCATGTCCGGTGCAGCAGACCGCTCCCGGCGCTCCTGCCAGGTTCCGGCGGCCAGGATGAGGAGGTAACCTGTGGCCGCCGCAGCGAAGCCCGGAATTCCCACGCTATGGGGCTTGATGATTGCGGGCACCAGCAGAACGGTGAACAGGCCGAACCCGCTGGCTGCCGGCAACCGAAGAGTGACTGCCAGCGTGTCCACCAGGACCGCGATCAGTCCCACCGCCAGGCAGGCAACGAACACCACACCGGCGTCCGGAGTCACCGGGATCACCTGGGTGATCACCGTGGACTGCGCGCCCGCCAGCAGCATCTGCGCCCTGTCGAGGGTTGCGCCTGTGGGAACGAATCCCAGGAAGGCGGCGTCCGCGGAGAACATCACGGTGAGGATCAGGGCCAGCGCGGCCATCCCTGATACAGGTACCAGCGCAGTAGGGACCCTGAACCAGCGTGCGAGTGCCGTTCCTGCTGCCACCGCGGCCAGTGTGGTCCCCAGCGGCCACACCCAGGCGAGTCCGTCAAGCACTCCGGAAATGCTCAGTGCGCACAAGAGCACAGCCGCTGCGGAAACCGCCCCCGCCGCCCATTGGGCATCTCCCGTCCGGTGCCTGCGGGTGCGCCGCTTCGTCTGCCGCGGATCCGGCGGGGCAAGCGTGGCCGTCATGGCCTCAGCCCCGGCGGGGCGAGTGCTGCGGCACGCTCCGCGGCTCCGGACCAGGCCGCGGCCACCGGCTGGGACGGCACCACGGCTTCGGCAGTCCAGCCGGCTGCCCGCAGGAGCCTCAGCTGCGCTGCGGAGGCGGCAGGCCGCTCGGTAACCACCAGGGCGAGTGCGGAGGGAACCGCGTCTGCCGCCGGAGCGAGCCTGCGGGCATCTTCCTCACTGAGTGCGCCGGTGATGACCACGAGCGGTCCCCGGGAACGGGCGTCCAGCAGCGCTTCCAGCAGGGCATCGCCGAACGGCTGCTGCGGTCCCGGCTGCACGCTCCGCTCGGAACGCGGCCGGGTACCGGCCGAAGCCCGGCCGCCGGACCTTCGGAGGATGTGCCGTGCCCGGGCGCCGGGCAGGGGCCGCGAACCGGATGCCGCTGCAGCCTCCTCCAGTCCCAGGGCTGCCAGTCCTTCGCCCAGGTCGGCGGCAGCCGCTGCGCCGCTGAAGCTGTCCGCGTCCGGATCGGGGCTGGAGGGCGAGCGCTGCAGCCCCGGGCGGGCCTGGGTGTCCAGGAGCCGGAGCGCGAACCCGCGCTCCAACAGGTCCGAGCCGATGGACATGACGGCAGACACCGCCCATTCGAATGATTCCGAACTTGCCGGAGCGGCGTCGTCGGCACCTTCGGCCCAGAACGGTGACAGGAATCCCTGGTCATAGCTGGATTCGCGCTGGTCAAGCACAAGGGTCGCGCGGGGCGTTGCCACAGTTTCTTCCTGGCGGACCATTAGCTCGCCGCGGCGGGCGGTGGCAGACCAGTGCACGCGGCGCATCGGATCTCCGTGCCGGTACTCGCGCGTGGTCACATCGTCCTGGCTGGGCACTCCCTGCACTCTCGTGGACACTGATCCGTCACTTCCCCTCAGTCCGTCCAGCACCACGGCGGGAAGTTCCACCGGAACGGGTTTCACCACAAGGTTGTCCGTGTCGCCAATGGTGTGCCGCGCCAATGCGAGCCCGAAGGGATCCAGGAAGCCTGCGCTGACCGGGCCGATCCGGTACAAGCCCCGCCGGGAGGAGGTAAGCCGGTACTCGTAGCGGCTTGCCTGGCCGTCGCCGCTCCGCGCTGCCGGGAAACTGAACTCGGGGCTGGTGCCGAAACGGGACGGCAGCTCCTCCGTCATGCGGGCAGTCCCGCCGAAGGGCGCTACCGGCTGCACCGCGAGCCCGACGCTCACCGGCGTGCCGGTCTCTGCGCTCGGGGGCCGAAAGGTGCGCTGCACGCTGAAGTGCGGCTTCAGCAGCCGCAGGGCCAGTGCGGAGGCCAGCGGCACGAGGACGAGGAACACTCCCAGCAGGAGCAGGTCCCGCCGCCCCAGGACCTGCGCGCCGAGCAGCGAGACGACGCCGGCGGCAACCAGTCCCCAGCCGCGGCCGGTGAGCACAGGCCTGCTCGCCGCGAGCTGCGCGGGATTCTTCATCGGCTACGGCCGAACCGTTCCAGGCCGGGCTCCCGGAGGCCGCGGGACAGGCACCTTGGAAAGAACGGCCGCCAGCAGCGAGGCGGGGCTCTCGCCGGCGCCCAGCGCCTGCCGCTCAAGGATAAGGCGGTGCGGCAGGACGGATCCCGCCAGGCGTGCGACATCGTCCGGCAGGACAAAGTCCCGGCCCTCCAGCGCCGCCCGGGCCTTGGACGCGCGAAGCAGCTGCAGCAGCGCACGCGGGCTGGCTCCCAGCCGGATGTACGGGTGCTCCCGGGTGGCGGCTCCAATGGCAACTGTGTACTCCTTGACCGCTGCCGAAACGTAGACTTCGCGCACCTTCGCAGTCATGGCGGCGATGTCCCGCACGGAGGCCACCGGAACGATTGATTCCAGGGGAGAGACGGACTGATGGGTCTCAAGCATTTCGATCTCCGAAGCAGTGTCCGGGTAGCCCAGGGAAATGCGTGCCATGAACCTGTCCCGCTGGGCCTCCGGAAGCGCGTAGGTGCCTTCCATCTCCAGGGGATTCTGGGTGGCAACGACCATAAAGGGTTCGGCGAGCCGGTAGGTGCCGCCGTCGACCGTGACCTGCCGCTCCTCCATGCACTCCAGGAGTGCGGACTGGGTCTTGGCCGAGGCGCGGTTGATCTCATCGCCGATCACGATGTTGGCAAAGACCGGGCCCTGCCTGAATTCGAAGCGGTGGGCGTCCTGGTTGTAGATCGACACCCCTGTCACATCCGAGGGGAGCAGGTCCGGAGTGAACTGGATACGCGTTACCGAGCAGTCCACGGCCCGTGCGAGGGTCTTCGCCAGCATTGTTTTCCCGACACCCGGTACGTCCTCAAGCAGTACATGCCCCTCCGCCAGGAGGACCGTCAGCACCAGGCGGGCCGCCTCGTCCTTGCCGTCGATCACCGTGTTGATGGCGTCCAGGATGCGGGTGCTGGCTGCGAGGAACGAGTTCGTTTCATCGGCCGCGCTCCCGGCGAACGGCGCCCCGGCGCCCGGCGCATCGAATCCTGCGGTGGCAGCAGATGTGTTGCGGGTGTCCATGGATACCTTCCAGGGCTCGGCTCGTGGGCCGGGGGAAGAGCTCAGCCCCGGCCGGAGGTTGAGCGCCCCGGCGACTGCCCGCCCGGCTGCGGGCCACAGAGGCCCCGCCGCAGCCGTTCCCGGCAGCCGCCGGGGCACTTAGTACGTACAGGGTACAAGCTCACTTAGGCTTAAAGACATGACTATCGACGGCGCTTACGTCCCGGGTGAAATACCGCAGACCTACCTTGTCCGCGGACACAGCCAGCGGGCGGAAGGCCGCAGTGCGGAAAAGGCCTTCGCGCCCGCGCCGGAGCCGCTGCCTGTCCCGGTTATGGATAACCACACCCACCTGGATTTCGGCGTCCCGGGCGCCGGGGACGCCGCAGCAGCGCTCGACGCCGCTGCGGCTGCCGGTGTCCAGGGCGCTGTCCAGGTGGGAACGGACCTCGAATCATCCCGGGAAGCTGTGCGGCTTGCCGAACAGGATCCGCGGCTGCTGGCCGCTGTTGCCCTCCATCCCAACGATGCGCCTGGGCTCGCCCTGGCCGGAACGCTGGACGAGGCGCTTGAGGAGATCGGGGCGCTCGCCGCTCATCCCCGGGTGAGGGCCGTGGGAGAGACCGGGCTGGATTACTTCCGCACCGGGCCGGAAGGATTGGGCGCCCAGCAGTATTCATTCCGCCGTCACATCGACATTGCGCGGCAGGCGGGGCTTGCGGTGCAGATTCATGACCGCGACGCACATGAGGACGTTGTGCGCATTCTCGGGGAGGAACAGCTCCCGCCGGCCGTCGTCTTCCACTGCTTCTCGGGCGCCGCTGACCTGGCCCGAATCTGTAACGAACACGGTTGGTACATGTCCTTCGCCGGAACCGTGACTTTCCGCAACGCCGAAGGGATCCGGGACGCCCTGGCAATTGCGGATCCGGCTCTGGTGCTGGTCGAAACAGATGCTCCTTTCCTCACCCCGCACCCCTTCCGCGGTCGGAACAACGCGAGCTACATGATTCCGTACACCGTCCGGGCCATGGCCGAAATCCGGGGTGCGGACCTGGGGGATTTCTGCTCCGCACTAGCCGCGAACACAACCGCGGTTTACGGATCCTGGGACTAGGCGTCAATCCTCCGGCCCGAAACCGGAGTTTGCCCGCAGGTCACGGTTCGGTTACGGTAGGGACCTATTAGCCGGGGTCGGGGAAGGCTTCCGGACTGATAACTACCGCCTTAGAGAACCATGCCCTGCCTCGGCAGCCGGTATACCCACGACGGCGTTGGTCCCTGCCTGCGCGCGCCGGCACTCCGTGAGACCCGGAGCCCTGCCCGGCGTGCGCCCAAGTCCCCGTGCCCGGAAGCTCAAAAAGTTTGGAATTCCGTGGCAACTTCAATCGTGAGGCGCGGGCTGAAGCTCGGAGGCCAGGCCGCTGTCATGGTGGCCCTCATCCTGGGTCTCGTGGCCTTCGTCGGCACCAACAAGTCCGTCGTCCTGAGCGTGGACGGGGAAACCAGCGACATTATGACCTTCGGCGGCACCGTTGAAGATGTCCTCGCAAAGGCCGACGTGCAGCTTGCAGCAGCAGACCGCGTGGTACCCGGCCCGGCCACCGAGGTCCAGGACGGCACCACGATTGAAGTGACCACGGCCAAGACCGTGAACGTCAACGTTGACGGGACCGGGCACACCGTTCAGACCACCGGCTCCACGGTGGCAGACCTGGTTTCCGAGCTGCGGGTGTCCGCGGGATCTTCGGTGTCCGCCTCGCTGGACGCCTCCCTGGTCTCCGTTCGCGGACTTTCAATCTCCACTCCCAAGACCGTCACCCTGCTGGCAGACGGCAAGACCTCACAGCTGGAGACCACCGCGTCAAGCGTCGAGGAACTCCTGGCTGAAGCCGGAGTGAGCCTTGGAGCGTCGGACCGGATTTCAGTTCCGGCCCGGGCGGCAATCGCTGACGGCATGACTCTGAAGGTGACCCGGGTGGCCGCAGACACCCAGGTCACCGTGACCGAGCCGGTGCCGTTCGAAACCCGCACGGTGGATGACGCGGAGCTCTTCGAGGGCGAAAAGGAGATCACCGAGCCTGGAGTGGCCGGCGAGCGCACCCGGATCTTCAGCACCGTGGTGGTGGACGGCCGCGAGGTCAGCCGTGTCCTGGCCAGCGAAAGCGTCACGCGTGAACCGGTTGCCGAGACGGTCGCCGTGGGCACCAAGAAGCGCCCCGCAGCAGCCGCTCCGGCCGGTGCCGCATCCGGTTCGGCCCCCGCTGGGGGTGCGTGGGCGGCACTGGCCCAGTGCGAGTCCGGCGGCAACTGGCACATCAATACCGGCAACGGCTACTACGGCGGCCTGCAGTTCAGCACCCAGAGCTGGCTTGGTGCCGGCGGCGGCGCCTATGCCCCGGTGGCGAGCGACGCTACTCCCGAGCAGCAGATCGCCGTCGCTGAAAATCTGCGCGCCAACGGCGGATGGGGCCACTGGCCCTCCTGCGCCAGCAAGCTGGGGCTGCTCTAGGCCTCTCTGGCAGAGACGGAAGAAGCCGGTCCCCTGGGCCGGCTTTTTCCGTCTCGCGGCTCAGGTTCGTTTCCGCGGGGCCGGCTCCTCTTCCCGGTGCAGCCCGGCCGACAGCTCCCTGACGTGTCCGGAACGGTCCGGTGCACCGGCCCGGCGGAACAGCGACTCGCTGTCCTGGAGCCGGTCCGCGGCGGCCCGGGGGTGTCCCAGCGAAGCCAGGCTCAGCCCGAGCAGGAGCGCAACCTCCGCAGCGGTCTGGGGAGAGAGGCAGCTGCGCCCGTCCCAGGCTTCGGTGAGCAGCTCCACCGCTTCCGCATAGTTGCCGCTGAGGTGCTGCCAGCGTCCACGGGCATGCAGCAGCTCCCGTGCCTCACCCGGAGAGGGTCCTACGACGGCGAGCGCGGTCTCCGCCTGCCGGATGCAGGCCAGCGTCTGGTCATCATGCAGGCCCGAGGCCAGGCGCATATTTGCCGATGCCTTGTTGAACGAAGCCCACACTCCCACATCCAGCGCGCGGCTCAGCAGCCCGGCCGCACGCTGGTGCAGTGCCACCCCGGCCACCGTGTCGCCGCGGCGGAACCCCACATTTCCGGCGGCCCAGAATCCCTTGCCCGCCAGCAGCGCGTCCGGCACCGACTCAGCCAACGGACGCAGGAATACCTGGCAGTACTCCCATGCCTCATCCAGCTGGCCGCTTCCGTCAAGGCGGCAGCCAGGCACAGGTATGCGGCCAGGCACACCTCCGTACCCGCAGCACCGTCCCGGGCGGAAGCCACGGCTTCCCGGCCGTGGCGGACGGCTTCGGGCAGCCTGCCGGCACCCTGGCAGGCACGTGCGAGCAGTTCCTGGGCCCGGGAACGCAGTTCGGGCCGGCACCGGGCCACCGGATGCCGGGCCAGCGCGGAAGCCTGCCGGATGCAGAACGGGTAGTGGGCCAACCGGAGCCGTGCGTTGCCGGCCAGCAGGGACAGCTCCCACCACCCCTCGTTATCGTTCTCGGCTCGAGCAGCTGCGGCAGCCGCCACCGCCGTTTCGAGGCTGGTGAAGTAACTGCGTTCATCCCACGCCTGAGCCGCGGCCAGGGCCAGGAACACTGCACTGTCCTCACCGCCCGGCCGCGCCGGGCGGTGAGCCGCCGCCGCCAGCCGTTCGGCCAGATGCCCAAGTACATCCCGGGAAGGTTCCCGGCGTCCGGCTTCAAGCAGCGCGATTTCCCGCTCGCGGAGGGCGGGCGCGCCCAGGTCCCTGCGGCTGAGGAGGCTGTCCTGCCTGGCCGTTCGGAGCTTCTTGCCAAAGGTTTCACCCATAACCGTTACCGCCGTTCTTCCGGTGCGCCAGACTGGGACCAGCTGCGGTGCAGGACGCTACAGTCCGGCAGGCGGCAGCGGCAGAGCGATACCCAAAGCGCGGAAGGAAACCCATGAGTCTTCTCCAGCGGACGATTCGGCCCGGCCTCACCTGTCCGGTGGGGGACTGGCCTGACTAGCAGCTTTGCCTGCCGGCTCAGGAACCGGGCCTGCCGGGCGCTAGTATGAGGCAGTGACTGAATCTGTTTCCGCGCCTGTTCCACGGCCCAAACCGCTCCTTGGCGCCTCCGATATCCGGGCGCTGGCAGAGGAACTGGGCGTACGTCCCACCAAGACCCTAGGCCAGAACTTCGTCATCGACGGAAATACGATCCGGCGGATCGTCAGCGCTGCCTCGGTGGACCCCGGGGAGACCGTCCTGGAGGTGGGGCCCGGCCTCGGTTCGCTCACCCTGGGGCTGCTCGACGCTGCCAGGGAAGTAGTGGCAGTGGAGATCGACCCGGTCCTGGCCGCACGCCTGCCGCAGACCGTGCAGGCGTGGCGTCCGGAACAGTCGGAGAACCTGCACGTAGTCCTCGCGGACGCCATGCGCGTCACCGAGCTGCCGGCCCAGCCCACCGCCCTGGTGGCGAACCTGCCGTACAACGTTGCCGTTCCCGTGGTGCTGCACCTGCTTGAAACGTTCCCCAGCCTGCGCCACGGCCTGGTCATGGTTCAGGACGAGGTGGCTGACCGGCTCGCCGCGCGCCCCGGGTCCAAGACCTACGGTGTTCCGTCCGTCAAGGCAGCCTGGTACGGCACCATGCGCAAGGCCGGCGTGATCGGCATGAATGTGTTCTGGCCGGCTCCGAAGATCGCTTCGGGCCTGGTCGGCTTCGAGCGCCACGAGCCGCCGGCCACCACGGCCACCCGCGAGGAAGTCTTCGCGGTTATCGATGCCGCGTTCGCGCAGCGCCGCAAGACCCTTCGAGCGGCCCTCGCCGGATGGGCCGGCAGCCCCGCCGCTGCCGAAACCGCCCTCCGCGCCGCCGGAGTGGATCCCAGCGCCCGCGGGGAAGTGCTGGACATCGGCGCGTACACCCGGATCGCCGAGGCGAAGACCGCATCGTGAGCATTTCCGGCCCGCCCCCGGCATCCGTGACGGTCAGTGCCCCGGGGAAGATCAACGTTTCCCTGCAGGTAGGTCCGCTGCGCCCGGACGGCTACCACTCCGTGGCGAGTGTCTACCTGGCCCTGAGCCTTCGCGAGGACGTAACGGCCGCGGCCGCCCCGCAGCCGGGCATCACCGTGTCCGTGACGGGCGGCGGCCCGCTGCAGATTCCCGTGGCCGGCATTCCCCTGGGACCGGACAACCTGGTGGCCCGTGCCGCTGCGGCCCTGGCCGAACACGCCGGAATTCCGGATCCGGGCGTAAACCTCATCATCACTAAACGCGTTCCGGTGGCCGGCGGCATGGGCGGCGGCTCGGCCGACGCTGCGGCCGCACTGCTGGCCTGCAACCTGCTCTGGAAAACCGGGCTGGACGCCGCCGAGCTCAGCTCACTGGCGGCCCGCCTCGGTGCGGACGTGCCCTTCGCGCTGGAAGGCGGCGCCGCCGTCGGGCTCGGGGTAGGGGACCTGCTGACCGAAGCGCCCGCGCAGGCCCCGCTGCACTGGGTCCTGGTGGCCTCCTCCGGGGCAGGACTGTCCACGCCCGCGGTCTACGGCCGGCTGGACGCCCTGCGTGCCGAGGCGGAAGCCGCCGGCGCTTCGCCGGCGCCCGAACCGGAAGCCGCCGACCCCCGGTTGCTCGAGGCGCTGCGCACCGGGAACGCTGCGGCACTGGCGGACGTTATCTCCAATGACCTCCAGCCCGCGGCCCTGTTGCTCTCCCCGGAGCTGGTGCCTGTCCTGGACAGGGGACGCGCCCTCGGTGCTTTGGCCGGAATCGTTTCCGGATCCGGTCCCACCCTCGCCTTCCTGGCCGCGGACGCCGTGTCCGCCGCCCGTCTCGAAGCCGCCCTGCGGTCCGAGGGGCACAATGCTCTGGCCGTCCACGGCCCTGTTGCCGGGGCGCAGCCCACAGCCAGCAAAACCTGAACCACCGACGAAAGTAGCTCCGATTGGCACACCTGCTTGGCGCTGAGAACCTCAGCATTGCCTTTGGCACCCGCACTATCCTCGATTCCGTTTCCCTCGGGCTCGATGAGGGGGACCGGATTGGCATGGTGGGCCGCAACGGCGACGGCAAGTCCACGCTGATGCGGCTGCTGGCCGAACGCCAGAGCGCGGACAGCGGCCGGGTAACCCGCCGCCGCGATGTCACGGTGGGGTACCTGGACCAGTCGGACGTGCTCGACGGGGACCTCACCGTGGGGCAGGCGATCGTGGGTGACGCGGCCGACTACGAGTGGGCCTCGGACCCGAAGATCCGTGACGTGATGAGCGGCCTGGTGCAGGAAGTTGACTGGAACGCCCAGGTCTCCTCGCTCTCCGGCGGCCAGCGCCGCCGCGTGGCCCTGGCCAAGCTGCTGATGGGCGACGACGACGTCATCATGCTTGACGAGCCCACCAACCACCTCGACGTCGAAGGCGTGGCCTGGCTTGCCCGGCACCTGAAGCAGCGCTGGCGGGCCTCCGACGGCGCCCTGCTGGTGGTCACCCACGACCGCTGGTTCCTGGACGAGGTGTGCACCCGGACCTGGGAGGTGCACGACGCCGTCGTTGAGCCCTTTGACGGCGGGTATGCAGCCTACGTGCTGGCCCGTGCCGAGCGGGACCGGATGGCCGCCGTCGTTGAGGGCAAGCGGCAGCAGCTGATCAAGAAGGAACTGGCGTGGCTGCGCCGCGGCGCCCCCGCGCGGACGTCCAAACCGAAATTCCGCATCGAGGCCGCCAATACCCTGATTGCCGACGTGCCCGAACCCCGTGACACCCTCTCGCTGAACAAGATGGCGACGGCGCGGCTGGGCAAGGACGTCCTGGACCTGGAGAACGTCTCCCTTGACCTGGGGGACACCCAGCTCTTCCGGAACATCACCCTGCGGCTTGCCCCCGGGCAGCGGCTGGGCATAGTGGGCGTGAACGGCGCAGGCAAGACCACGCTGCTGCGGCTTCTCAACGGGACCGTCGAGCCGACGTCGGGCCGGCTGAAGCGCGGCAAGACCGTGCAGACTGCCGTGCTGACCCAGGAAGTGCGGGAACTGGACGATGTGGCGGACCTGCGGGTCATTGAGGTGATTGAACAGGAGAAGCGCGTCTTCAACGTGGGCGGGCGTGAACTCTCCGCCGGACAGCTGGTGGAGCAGCTGGGCTTCAGCTCCCAGCGGCAGTGGACCCCGGTCCGTGAGCTCTCCGGCGGCGAGCGCAGGCGGCTGCAGCTGCTGCGCCTGCTGGTGGGGGAGCCGAACGTGCTGATGCTGGACGAACCGACCAACGACCTCGATACGGACACGCTGGCCGCCGTGGAAGACGTGCTGGACGGCTGGCCGGGCACGCTGGTGGTCGTCTCGCACGACCGTTACCTGCTCGAACGCGTCACGGACACCCAGATGGCGCTGCTCGGCGACGGCAAGCTGCGGGACCTGCCCGGCGGCGTCGACCAGTACCTTGAGCTGCGGGAAGCCGCGCTGGCTTCCGGTGCCGGCGGGGGCAGCTCCTCACAGGCCAGCCGGGCCGCGCAGGCAGGTGCCTCCCGCCCCGACGCCGCACCGGGCGCCGTCGCCACGGCGGTTGCCGGGTCCGGCCATTCGGAGGCGGACAAGCGCAGCGCCCGCAAGGACCTCACCCGCATCGAGCGGCAGCTGACGAAGCTCGCCGGGCAGTCGGAGAAGATCCACGAGCAGATGAACAAGGAGACCGCCGGCGGCAGCCCGGACTTCGAGGTACTCGCGGACCTGAACGCGAAGCTGCAGGCCGTCGCCGCCGAGCAGGAAGAACTTGAGATGCAGTGGCTCGAAGCCTCGGAGATCCTCGAGTAATCCCGCCGAGATGACAGAAACTGCACGTATCAGCGCTGGTACGTGCAGTTTCTGTGATTTCGATGGCAGGGAGCCGGGGAACTAGCTGTCGACGCCGGCGGCCTGGCTTTCGGCGGCCAGCAGCTCCGGGAGCACGTGGTCGCGCAGCAGCGGCGAAATGTCGGTGCGTGCCAACGCTTCGGCCGGGGTGAGCCACAGCATCTCCTCGATCTCAGCGGCGGCCCGGGGAACGACGGCGCCGCCCGCCCCGCGGGGGCCCGCAAGGCTGAGGGCGAACAGTCCTGCGTCGATGAAGGTGTTGGCCTCATTGGCGGCAGGCCCGTACCAGTGGCCGATGTCCGTGAGTTCTCCCGGAGCCACGGCGAGTCCAAGCTCCTCGTTGACCTCGCGGGCAGCCGCGCCGCGGAAGTCCTCGCCGGCCTCCAGCTTGCCGCCGGGCTGCATGAACTTTCGCGTGCCGCGCTTGCGGACCAGCAGGATGCGCCCGTCCGAGTCCCGGACCAGGACTGCGGAGAGTGTCAGCACCAGCGGCGCTCCGCCGCCCGGGATGTACCCCAGCGCCGGATCCTTCTGCAGGCCGGTCAGGCCGTTCCAGGAGAGGTTCACCAGATGCGCCGCCACGGTGGCCTTGTCCGGGGTGCGGGCATCCAGCCACCACTGGCCGGTCATGGCGACCATGCCCACCAGCATCTGGGCGTACATTCCGCCAACCTCGGCGCTCAGGCCGCGGCTGCTGAATTCCTTGGCGAGGATGTGCTCAACGTCCGCGGCGATCCGGGAGAGCAGGGTTGAGAACGTGCCTTCGGGCTGCGACGGCGGAGCGTCCCGGACCAGGATCCGGAAACCGTCCGTGTGGTTCTCGATGTAGTCGAGCAGCGAGTAGGCGGCCCGCTCAAGCAGCACACGGGGTCCCGCCTCAGCGCCCAGGGCCTGGGTGATGGCCGCCAGCAGCCGGTCAAATTCGGTGTCCACTACCTCGGTGTACAGGGCTTCCTTGGAACCGAAGTGTTCGTAGACCACAGGTTTGGACACGCCGGCCCCTGCGGCAATGTCCTCGATGGTTGCGCCTTCAAGTCCCCGCAGGGCGAAAAGGGAGCGGGCGACGCCGATCAGCTGGGCCCGCCGCTGGACTCCTGTCATACGCGGCCGTGACCGCGCCGTTGTTATTCTCGCCACCGTCCCAGTCTACGCACTGGCGCGCGCCGGCCCGCGGGCCGGCCGTACACCGAGTCGCGGAGCGGGGTTCAGGCATGGCAAACTGGACTCTTGTGTGCGGCATCAGCCACACATTTTCCGCCCTGGTGTAACGGCAGCACCCCGGCCTTTGGAGCCGTGGAGTATAGGTTCGAATCCTATGGGCGGAACGCTGGGAAGCAGCCGCGCGACTGGCTCGGAACTGCCCCGGTGCCGTGGCCGGACGACGTGTAGGAGCGCATTTTCGTGAGCATGCAGGATACGCAGGGAACCGGACCGATCGAATCCGCCGCACCAGCTGCGGTCATCGTCCTGGCAGCCGGCGCGGGCACCCGAATGAAATCCCGTACCCCGAAGATCCTCCACCTCGTGGGCGGCATCTCCATGGTGGGCCACGCCCTGAACGCTGCGGACGCATTGCACCCGCGCACCCTCGCCGTCGTTGTCCGCCACGAACGCGAAACGGTGGCAGGCCACATTGCCTCGCTGATGCCCGGCGCCATGATCGTGGACCAGGACGAGGTTCCCGGTACCGGCCGCGCCGTCCAGGCCGCAGTGGAAGCCATTGACGCCCTGACCCCGCTGGAGGGAACCGTCGTGGTGACCTACGGTGATGTGCCGCTGCTGGAAGCAGGCACCCTGCGCGAGCTGGTTGCCGTGCACAACGTGGACTCCAACGCGGCCACCGTGCTCACCGCGCGGGTCGCGGACCCTACCGGCTACGGCCGGGTGCTCCGGGCCGGGGACGGAACCGTCACAGGCATCGTTGAGCAGAAGGATGCCACTGCCGAGCAGCTTGCCGTGAACGAAATCAACTCGGGAATCTACGCCTTCGATGCCGCAGTGCTCCGCTCTGCCCTGTCCCGGGTCAGCACCGACAATGCCCAGGGCGAGATGTACCTGACCGATGTCCTGGCCATTGCCCGGGCCGCCGGCGGACGCGTCGCTGCGGTCGAGACCACGGACCAGTGGCAGGTCGAAGGCGCCAATGACCGCGTACAGCTCGCGGCGCTGAACGCCGAACACAACCGCCGCAGCCTGATCCGCTGGATGCGGGCCGGCGTCACCATCGTGGATCCAGCCACCACCTGGATCGACTCAACCGTCACCCTGGACGAAGACGTCACCGTCCTGCCCGGCACCCAGCTGCACGGCACCACCGCGGTGGCGCGCGACGCCGTCGTCGGCCCGGACACGACCCTCACCAACGTGGTCATCGGCGAGGGCGCGAAGGTGATCCGCACGCACGGATCCGACTCCGTGATCGGCGCGGGCGCCGACGTCGGGCCCTTTGCCTACCTGCGCCCGGGCACACAGCTTGGTGAGCACGGGAAGATCGGCACTTTCGTTGAGACAAAGAACGCGCAGATCGGCACCGGATCCAAGGTTCCGCATCTCTCCTACGTGGGGGACGCCACCATCGGCGAGCACTCGAACATCGGCGCTGCCTCGGTCTTCGTGAACTACGACGGCGAAAAGAAGCACCACACCACGGTCGGTTCGCACGTGCGCATGGGCAGTGACAACATGTATGTGGCGCCCGTTACGGTGGGGGACGGGGCGTACAGTGGAGCTGGAACAGTGATCCGCAAGGACGTTCCGGCGGGCTCGCTGGCCATCAGCGTGGCACCCCAGCGCAACCTCGAAAACTGGGTGTCGGCAAACCGCCCCGGTTCCGCTGCAGCCGAGGCCGCAGAGCGCGCCCAGACACAGACTTCCCTCTCCGGTACTGATAACCCCACGCGAGAAAGCGAACAGTCATGAGCAGCGTAATCACCGCACAAGGTGAAAAAAGGCTTGTCCTAGCCACGGGACGGGCACACCCTGAGCTGGCGGAGGAAGTGGCCAAATGCCTCGACACGGAACTGCTGCCCCTCGCTGCCTATGACTTTGCCAACGGCGAGATCTACGTGCGTCCCGGAGAGAGCGTCCGCGGCAAGGACGTCTTCGTCATCCAGGCCCACCCCGCACCGCTGAACAACTGGCTGATGGAACAGCTCATCATGATCGATGCGCTCAAGCGTGCTTCGGCCCAGCGCATCACCGTCGTTTCTCCGTTCTACCCGTACGCCCGCCAGGACAAGAAGGGCCGCGGCCGCGAGCCGATCTCCGCCCGCCTGGTTGCCGATCTCTACAAGACCGCAGGCGCGGACCGCATCATGAGCGTTGACCTGCACACCTCGCAGATCCAGGGCTTCTTCGACGGGCCGGTGGACCACCTGATGGCAATCCCGCTGCTGGCCGATTACATCCGGACCCGTGTTGACGTTTCGAATGTCACCGTTGTCTCCCCGGATACCGGCCGCGTCCGCGTCGCCGAGCAGTGGGCCGAGCGCCTGGGCGGCGCTCCGCTGGCCTTCGTGCACAAGAGCCGCGACCTGACCGTGCCCAACCAGGCTGTCTCCAAGCAGGTTGTGGGCCAGATCGAAGGCCGCACCTGCGTCCTGATCGATGACATGATCGACACCGGCGGAACAATCGCGGGCGCCGTGCGCGTGCTCAAGGAAGCCGGCGCAAAGGACGTGATCATCGCCGCGACCCACGCCGTGTTCTCCGATCCGGCCGCACGTACCCTGGCCGAGTCCGGTGCCCGCGAAGTCGTAGTTACCAACACGCTGCCGATCCCGGTCAACAAGCGCTTCGAGCAGCTGACCGTGCTCTCGATCGCCCCGCTGATTGCCCGCGCGGTCCGCGAGGTATTCGAAGACGGCTCCGTAACGAGCCTCTTCGACGGCAAGGCATAGTTTTTTCCCGCCTCCATCGAGAGGGCAGTTGCGGCTCGTTTCAGCTCTGATACGGGCCGTAACTGCCCTTTCGGCGGTCGGGGGGTGCTGGGGGGGAATGGAATGCCCGACGCCGGGAAGCTGGTAACATTGTCTCCGATGCCTAGGCGAGGGAGGCCCCCGGAATTTCCCGGTGGACCTCCGTTATCGACGGTGGCTGGCAACTTCTCAACTGCACGGGTCCTCCTCAGGATGCGGATGATGCAGCTGGTTCGTTCCGATACCGGCGCCGAATAGGCAACTTAAATCCCGGAAGAACCATCACAGGAGTTAGCAATGTCTGAGCAGAAGCTCGCAGCCACCACCCGCACCGACTTCGGCAAGGGTGCAGCCCGCAAGGCCCGCGCAGCCGGCAAGATCCCCGCAGTCATCTACGGCCACGGCGCCGATGTCCTGCACATCCTGCTGCCCGCCCGCGAAACCACGCTGGCCGTCCGCACACCGAACGCCCTGCTGGACATCGATGTCGACGGCGAAGGCCACCTGGCCCTGGCCAAGGACATCCAGCGCGATCCGATCAAGCAGATCATCGAGCACATCGACCTCCTGACCGTCCGCAAGGGCGAGAAGGTTGAAGTTGAAGTCAACGTCCACGTCGAGGGTGAGCTCGCCCCGGGTTCCTTCGTCTTCAACCAGGAAGCGAACACCGTCCTGGTGTCCGCGGACGCCACCAACCTGCCGGAGACCATCACGGTCAGCATCGAAGGCCGCACGGCCGGCGAGCACATCTTCGCCAAGGACCTCGGACTGCCGGCCGGAGTAGAGCTGCTGCTTGATCCCGAGACCATGGTCATCAACATCTCCGAGTCCACGGTCCAGGATTTGGGCGCAGGCGAAGAAGAAGCTGCTCCGGCAGCTTCCGAAGAGGCGTAGTCCTTTTTGACCAGCAATACCTGGCTTGTAGCCGGGCTCGGGAATCCCGGGCCCGGCTACAGCCGTAACCGGCACAATGTGGGCCAGATGGTCCTCGACGAGCTGGCGTCCCGCATGGGCGGCAGCTTTAAGTCGCACAAGTCGCGGGCCGAGGTTGCCGAGGGACGGCTCGGGATCGGCGGTCCGCGCGTTATCCTGGCCAAGCCGCTCACCTACATGAACCTCTCCGGCGGTCCGGTTTCGGCGCTGGCACGTTTCTACGGGATCGGGCCGGAGAACGTCGTGGCGGTACATGACGAGATCGACATTCCCTTCAACTCGGTCAAGCTCAAGCTCGGCGGCGGAGAAGGCGGACACAACGGACTGCGGGACATCAGCAAGGCCCTGGGCACCAAGGACTACCTTCGGGTGCGCGTTGGCGTGGGCCGTCCACCCGGCCGGATGGACACCGCGGACTGGGTCCTGAAGAACTTTGGAACCGCTGAATCCAAGGAGCTGCCCTTCTTGGTTTCCGACGGCGCGGACGCCGTTGAGCTGCTGCTTTCCGAGGGGTTGCTGGCAGCGCAGCAGAAATTCCACGGCGGAGCCTGAGCCGGCTGCCGGCGCCTTTTCGAGGACATACCTGCTGGTCATTGCACCCAAGTAGGCTCCGCTCAATATTTAGGTATAGAACCCGTGCTCGCGGTCACCCACACAAGCATTGTTTGGTCCCGGCGCCGGGCCTAGACTGGCGGTAGCCTTCGGGCTCCTGAAGCGGGGCCGGCGTCGGGAGGCCTCCGAGACTGGGCCACCCCCATCCCGGCGCCGGTCCCTTTCAGTTTCTCCATTTCCCCCACTTTTGGGCATACCGCCCAGCGTCAAATGCCGACCCCCAAAACCCAAGAATGCTCCGGACAGCCGCTCCACGGTTCCCGGCCCAAATTCCTGTGTTCGGATAGCTTCCTATGGGCGCCGTTGGAGCGTACTCTTTCGGCAGTGGTTTGATCTGTCGCGCAGCTTTGAGCGAACCGACCATGCAATTGATCGGGGATCTGGGGGGAGAACTATGGGAGGGCCTGCTTCGTACGGGCCGGCCGGCGGTCCGCATCAGCGTCCCGCCGGCGCAACATGAGGCTGCCCGGGCCATTGGCGGGACTCGTAGGCCGGGACGCTCTTCTTGGACGCATGGACTCCGCCCTGGCCGAAGGACGGGGGGCCCTCATCGTCGGGCCACAGGGGATAGGGAAGAGTGCGCTTGCTCAGGCGCTGACGGAGCGTGCCCGGGGATACCGGATCGAAGCGCTGTACGGGACGGAAGTTTCACGGCGCACTCCCTATGGGGCGCTGGCGCCGCTGATCAGCGAGATGCCGCTGGCCGGTGGACTGAATCCCGTGAGCGCTCTCCAGGAAGTCCGCCGTCTCCTGCGTTCGAAGGCAGCGGGCCTGCCGCTGCTGCTCGTGGTGGATGACGTGGATGAACTCGATGACCTCTCCGTCCAGGTCGTGGCACAGCTGGTGCGGGGCGGGGAAGTCACGCTCGCGGCGACGGCAACGGACCTGGTCCAGGCGGAACCGGAAATCCTGTCGCTGTGGGCGGACGGGCACCTGGACAGAATAGACGTGGAGCCCCTCAGCCAGACCGAAACCCGGACGTTGATGGCAGGCTTCCTGAGCGGGCCGGTTTCTGAACCCGCAGCCCGGACAATGTGGGCGGAGACCCGCGGCAATCCGCATTTCACCGTCCTGATGACGGCGGAACAGGTGAGGCAGGGCCGCCTGGTTCTCTCTGAACAGACGTGGGTCCGAGCCGGGACATACGTGCACACGGGAGCCGTTGCCGAGCTCTTTGATAAACAGTTGTCCAGGCTTCCTGCAGATTGCCGGAAACTGGTCGAAGTCCTCTCCCGGGTTAGCCCGCTGCCCCTGGCCGCAGCGTGCGAGCTGGTGCCCGCGGAAACCCTGGATGCGCTGGAAGAAGAGGGGCTGGTGACCCTGAAGCGCGGAACGCTGCCGGCCGTGGTGCTGTCCGACCCGTTCTTCGCCTCGGTGGTGGCCGCAAATGTTCCGCTGGGGCGCAGCCATGAGCGGTGGAAGGAGCTGACCGATGTCCTCCAGGACCCCGGGAGCCTCGCCCCGGCCGCGCTGGCCGGTTTAGTCGCCTGGTCGCTGGACTGCGAGGCGGACCCGGGGCCTCGGCTCCTCAAGGAGGCTGCCGCCTACGCAAACGATTCCGGCAGGCCCTCGCTGGCGCTGGCCTTCGTTGGATCGGCCGCTCCTGGAACCCGCGAGGACGGCCTGGTCCTGGAGGAAATCCGGGCACTGATGGCACTGGGAGAGGACCAGAAAGCCCTGGGCGTCCTGGCGGCTGCCGAATCCGGACTCGATGCGGGGGACCGGAAGACCTGGGTCGCGATCATGCTCCTGAAGGCGGCGCTGCTGCGCAGCCTCTCAAAGGCGGACGCCCCGGCCTTGGTCCTGGACAGGCTCGGCCCGCCTACCGGTGTTGCCGACAGCCCGGAAACCGCTGCCGACATCGATTACGCCAAGGCGGAACTCCAGCTGGCCGAGGGAAATTACGCCGCGGTGGTCCAGTCCCTTTCCGCACTCGCCGTCCGCCGTGGCATAGCGGACAGGACGCGCGCCCGCGCGGTCGCGGCAGCTGCGGAAGCCCTGGCCGTTACCGGTAGCGCAGGAGCAGCGCTGCAGCTGGTGGAGGAACACCGGGAACTGCTGCGTGCACCTTTTCCGGCGCCCGACCGGAGCATCATCCTGAACCGCCTTTTCTACGCGTTCTATGCTGCCGGTGACTTGAAGCGCGCACTGCGCTTTGTCCGCGAAAGCACTGACGGTGCCCTGGAAGCCGACTACGGTACGGCCGGTGAGCTGGTTTGGGGCGTGGTCCGCGCGGCTGCAGGCGAGTCCGATGCCGCGGTGGAGGCGCTTGAACCGGCGGTGAGCCAGCTGCGGTTCCGGGATGCCCAGGACCTGCTGCCCCTGGCCGCGGCACTTCTGTCCTACGCCCACGGACTGAGTGGAAATACCGCACGCGCCTCCGTGTACCAGGAGCTCGCTCCCCGGTTCCGCAACCGCCCGTCCTGGCATGCCTCGCGGGTGACGGAGTTCTTCCGGATACTGGCCCTGCAGGGCCGGGAGAGAGATGCCGCGGCGCGCGGCCTGGTGCAGATGGCGGAGGAGGCAGAAACCCGCGGAAACATTTCCTTTGCCCTGGGCTGCTACGAAGCTGCTGCTTCGGCCGGAGACCTCACCGCTGCGGCGAACCTGGCGCGGCTCGCGTCCACCGCCACGGGACGCTGGGCCGAGACCTTGGGATCCTACGCCCGGGGGCTGCTGGGCAGTGATCCATGGGCCCTGCTCCAAGCCGCAGAAGGGGCTGCGCAACTGGGCCACCACCTGCTGGCGCACCGCGCCGCAGGCCTGGTCCGGAGCATGGCTGCCGACGGCGGGGGCAGCATCGCCCGCCGGGCCGCCGCAGTGGAGAACGCGGCCTACCGCCGGCTCCTGCGGGAAAACAGCATTCAATACATGCTGACAGGACTCAGTGACTTCGAAACGCACCTGGTGAAGCTGGCAGCCGCGCCAGCGTCCAGGAACCATATCGCGGAAGAGCTGCACCTGTCGCCGCGCACCGTGGACTGGCACCTAAACAAACTGTTTCGCAAGCTGCACGTGTCGGGAAGAACTGAGTTGCGGGATGTTCTCCGCTCCGCAGAATCAGGTTTGGGGGAAGAATGCAGGGCTTTGCGACACAGCAGCTGGTAGGCCGGGAGAAGGAAACCCAGGCAGTCCTGGCCGACGTGCGCTCCGCTGAACTGAGCGGCGCCCTGCTGGTGGCCGAGGCAGGCATGGGCAAGAGCGCCCTTGCCGGCGTCGTCATCCGTGAACTCGAACACGAGATGCCGGTATTCCGGATCCATGCCAGTTCAGCACTGACCGGCATCCCGTTTGGTGCCCTGGCGCCGTTGCTGCCCGTGCTGTCCGCGAATGACACGGACTCACCCCTGGCAGTGATGCGGGCGCTGCTGGGAAGAGTGCGTCCGGCAGCGGTACAGGACACCGGTGCCACCCCGCTGCTGGTCGTCGACGACGCACACGCGCTGGACGAAGCCAGCGCCGACCTGCTTTCCCAGCTGATGGCCTCCGGACGGGTGCGGATGCTGGCCCTGACCAGGAGCATCACTGAAATACCGGCCGGGATTCCGGCGCAGGTATGGAGCGGTGCCATCTCCCGGCACCATCTCCAGCCGTTCACCGAAGCGCAGGTCCATGAACTCTGTACCCAGGTGCTCGGCGGGCCGGTGCTTACTACCACCAGCGCCGAACTCGCCATCCGCAGCGGCGGGAACCCCATGTTCACGCTGGCCCTGATCGCCGAAAACCGCAGGACAGGGGCGCTGACCGAACGCCACGGTGTGTGGCTGATGGGAGTCAGCACCGATCCGCCCCAGGGGCGGTTGGCTGACCTGCTCAAGGTGCAGCTCTCAGGGCTCTCCACCGACGAGCGGGAAGCGATGGAGATCATCGCGCTCGCAGAGCCGGTGCCGGTGGCTGTCGCCTTCAAACTTGGTCTCCACCGCTCAGTTGACGCCCTGACTGCCGCAAACCTGGTCAGCGTGGAGGATGAAGGGAACAGGCTGCTGCGGCCGCGGCACCCGTTGTACGGCCAGCTGGTGCGCCACATGGTTCCTGCGGCTCGAAGCGCCCGGCTGCGCCGGCGGGTCCAGGAGGTCATGCCGGACGACACGGAGTCAATGGACGGACTGCTGCGAAGCGTCGCCTGGTCGCTGGACTGCGGAGCCGAGGTTCCGGATGGGCAGCTGCTGCGGGCGGCATACATGGCCAACAACTTCTTCGACAGCGATTTCGCGCTCCGCGCCGCCGGCGAAATCAAAGACCCTGCCCTGCTCCCTGGCGCCAGGATCCAGATGGCCCGTGCCCACTATAACCGCGCAAACTTCAATACTGCGTTGGAACTCGTGACCGGAACCGTCGAAACCGCGGCGGACCTGACGACCGCGAAACTTGGAACCCTGCTGCGCGTGCAGCTGCTGCAAAGACTAACTGGCGAGGTGGACGGCCTCCACGAAGCACGCGCCGACTGGGAGGCTGCGATACAGCGCATCGAGGCGGCGGCGGAGGCCTCCGGTACCCTTGACGCGGAGCTGAGGGCGGACCTGGACTCATCACGGCGCGGAGCATCCCTCCTGTCGGCGCTGGTAGAAGTCGCCGCGGGCAACCACAGGGCGAAGGAAGCATCCGTCAGGGAGCTGCTCGCCGAGGCCAGGCAGGCGCAGGACGCTGAAGCGGTGATGGTATCCCTTACGATCCTGGGCGAAATCCTCTCCTGCAGCGGCCGTGCGGAAAGTGCGGTGCAGCTCACCCGGGAGGCGCTGGGAATAGTAGCCCACAGCGAACACCGGTTCCTGACCTACTATCAGTTCGTCCTGCACCGGCACCTGTCTGCGCTGCTGTGGTCTGGTTACTGGGACGAGGTCCTCAGCACAGTTCACGAGGACCTGCTGGCGGTGTCGCGGAGTTCGCTGAGGGTGGGCGGCACGGTGGATATGTGCCTTGCCGTCATGGAGCTGAGACGCGGGAACATGGAAGCGGCCCGGCCGAAGCTGATGGCTGCCATCGAGGGGATGCGTACCCACGACCCGGACGGCAACCTGCCCGTGGCCCTGTCGATAGCTGCCCAGCTGGCCGCGCGTGCAGGAGACCTGTCGCGAGCGGACGAGCTGCTGGCCGACTGTGACAGGATCACTTCGCGGGGAACCCTCAGCACCCGGTTCATCGCGAGGGGCAACCGGCTTGCGGCCGGCTATGCCAGAACCGGAGATGCAAAAGTGCTGGCAGCACTGCGTGAAGCAGGAGAGCAGGCAGAGGAACAGGGCCTGCCTGCAGCCGAATTCGAACTGCGCTGCCTGAGCATGCGGGCAGGTGACCCTACCGTCATGAACCGCCTGCTGAAGCTCTCCGAAGACATCCAGGGCCCGAGGGGACGCGCGGTGAAGCTGTTTGCCCGGTCGGTCCTGGACCAGGACGTATCGGCGCTCCTCCGCTTCGCCTCCGAGCCGGCGGACGCAGAGGCAAATGCCCTAGGGGTCCTTGCGCTGCAGGAGGCACTCCGTATCGCCAAGGCCGGGGGTGACCGCAACCAAATTCAGCGGGTCCAGCGCGTGATCGGCAAACGCCTGGCAGGATCCGAGCCCGGACGCAGCCCAGCGCCGCCGTCCCTAACGCGCCGCGAGAAGGACGTCGCCAGGCTGGTTGCGAGGGGCTGCCGCAATGCGGAGATCGCCGGACAGCTCTTCCTCTCGGTCCGGACCGTGGAGGGACACATCTACCGCATCTTCGAGAAACTCGGCATCAGCAGGCGTGAGGAGCTCACCGCCGAGCTGATGGGCGAGTAGTTTCCGCGAGTCGCCGGTCCAGCCTGGCATCGTGTGTCCGCTCCTCCCAAGTAGTCACTGCTCTCAGGCAGCCTGGACGCTGGCAGCAAGTGGTCCAAAGCCAGTACCAACTACGTGTTGGCGGCGGGATTGCCTGAATCTACGCTCTGTCTCGGGCCCACACCTTGAGGCAGGGAATTTACATGCGCGTTGCACCACCCCCACCGCTCTGTCGCGAACACGCGGCCGTCAGGGCGCAGCCACGGCTGGCCGGACGGTCGGAGGAGCTAAGCGCGGCAGTCTCCGCAATCAAGTCCAACGGCGGCGCTGTGATCGTCGGCCCCGCGGGAATCGGGAAGACGGCCCTGGCCAATGCCGCAGCCACGGCAACCCGGCAGGACTTCCACATAGTATATGTGCGCGGCACCAGCTTCTCCGCCGGAACAGCCTACGGGGCGCTGGCCTGGGTGCTCAGCGAGATGCCGGAAACTCCGCTGGATAATCCGGTGCACGTCCTGCGGGCGCTGCAGGAACACCTGGCGGCACGTGCGGGCGGACGGCGGACCCTGCTGGTAGTGGATAACCTCCATGAACTTGATGCACTGAGCCAGAACGCCCTCGTCCAGCTGACGCGCCAGTCCGCTGCCGCCATGCTGGCCACCACTCCGGACGTGCTGAGCTGCGGAGAAGAACTGGTGCGGCTATGGTCCGAGGGAATGATCCGCAGGATTGACCTAAGTCCGCTGGACCCGAAGAATTCAGTTGCCCTTATGGAAGGGATCACCGGCGGTAGGCTGTCAGCGCTGGCGGCGCACGCCGTCTGGCGCCAAGCGCGGGGAAATCCGCTTTTTGCTACGCTGCTGTGCCGAGACCAGATGAACGCCGGGCGGTTACGGGAGCGGAGCGGAGTCTGGACCCTCGCCGGTCCGCTCTCCTTCAGCGGGGAAATCTCGGACTGGCTTGGAACCTGGTACCGCCGGCTGAGCGTCCCGGAGCAGCTGATCGTGGACTTGGTGTCTCTGTGCCCCGGGATACCCCTGCGTGCGCTGCTGGATGTGGCGGATGCCCAAAGCGTCGAAGCCCTGGAAGAACGGGGCGTGCTGACCGTCAGCTATGGGGAGGGATCGGTATCGCTTCGGGACCCGCTCTACGCCCGCCTGGTTGCCGAGCGGGTACCCATCGGCCACTTCTTCGAACTTTGGCAGGAGCTGCGTGCGGCAGGCCTGGATCCTGAAACCTGGCCGGACCGTCCTGCCAGGGCCTACGCTTTGTGGGCTGCCGCCGCCGGCAGTCCCGTCGGTGCCGAATTCGCCGCCCGTGCCTGCGCAGCCGCTAACTGCGACGGGGAGCCCACCGCCGCCCTGAGGATCGCTGAAGCTGTCCAGGCTCCGGGACCGCACCCCCGGCTTCAGCTCCAACGCGCCCGCGCACTTCGTGCTCTGCATGAGATGGAGTCGGCCCTGGCAGAGCTGGAGCAACTCCTTGAGCTGGACGATCCCTCAATCACGGTACCGGCCCTGCTGGAGCTGGCCATGGTGGCCCGTGCGGTGCCCTCGCCCCGAGTGTCGCCGCCGGAAGCGCTGGAGCTGGCAGAAGCCGCAGCGCAGCTCCGGCCTGACCCTGAGCGAACTGAATGCCTGCAGCAGGTGACGGCGGCCCGAGCCGCCCTTGCCGCGATTGAGTCCGATCCGACGCTCGCTCCGCGCGATCTCGGGACGCTCTGTCTTGACTGGGCGGTTCCTGCCGCCGTCCAGCTGCCGGCCAGGGCCAGCCGCTGCCAGCTCCTGGCTTTGGAGGGCAGGACGCAGGAAGCACTGCTGGAGGCCGGGGAGCTCTGGGCGAGCCTGAAAGACTCTCGTGGGCTGCCACTCGCCGCCGGTGCCGAAACCCTGAACGGCATCCTGTGCACCTACATCATGTGTGCCGAACCGCTGCGGGCACTGGAAATGCTGGAGCACGCCAGGAAAGTCCGTTACCTGGAAACCCATCTGAGTGCCTGGTCGGAGCTGCCGGCCGGCGTGCTCCACGCACTGTGCGGCAGGTCCGACGCTGCCCTGGACTGCCTGATTCCCGCTCATCGCCAGCTCGAAGTCGACGACCGGGGAGAGCTGCTGCCGCTCGCACTCGCGGCCATGGGCTACTGCTACGCAGAGCGGGGCGACTGGGAACGGATGTCTGAATGCCTCGCCGCCGTCCCGGATTTCAAGGCTGCACCCGCCTCACACGTGCTCACGGCAACTCGCTACTTCCAGCGGGCCGCGGCACTTCGCTTCAGCCCCGGAGCAGAGCCGTCCGCCGAGCTTGCCTCGCAGGGGCGCCGGGCTGCGGACCGGGGCAACTATCCCGCAGCAGTTCTATGCCTGTCAGCGGCAGCCCTCTCCGGAGACGCATCGGCCGCTGCGATGCTGAAGACCACTGCAGCCGCCGGGCACGGCACGTCGGCCCGCATGTGGCAGACCCTCGGGGCCGGGCTCGTGGAGAAAACACCGCAGGATCTCTATGACGCGGCTGATGCGCTGCTCGCGCGGGGCTTCTACCTGCACGGTTATCGGGCTGCCCTGGCTGCGCAGGACGCAGCTGAGACAGCCAACCAGCGGGAGCTGGGCCGGCAGGCGCGGATGGTGGCGAACGAGTGCTACCGCATGCTGGCTGACGCCAACAGCCTCGAGAGCCGCCTGGAGACCCTCTCGGACTTTGAGCGGGACCTGGCCCACCGGGCCGCATCCGGTGCAAGCAGTGCCCGCCTGGGAACTGAGCTGCACCTGTCGCCGCGGACAGTGGACTGGCACCTCGGACGAATCTTCCTGAAGCTCCATGTCTCCGGGCGGGCGGAACTGAGGCGCCTGCTCGGTGACGGCGGAGGCCGCCGCAACAGGCAGCAGAGTCAGTATTCCAAGTAACCTCCGTTCCACCGACGCGCGTGAACCAAGTAGCTATCCCGAATCACAGTGGTGTAACCCGAGTAGGTGCTGCTCATTACTGGTGATTGCTACTCAGGTCGGTGTCCCCGCCCCCTACCTAGTGTGTTCAACGCCTGCTGCCGCGGGCATGGACGGTTTGCCAGGAAGAGGTCTCACAGTGGAGAAGCATCATTCGTCCGGCGCCTGCTCACCTGAGGCGCGGACCACCGGCAGTACTCCTGCCCCCGTCGGGCACGGACACGACTCACCGTTCCTGGGCCGTGCGGCCCTGGTCCGGTCCCTGGCCGAGTGCCTGAACCCGGATTCCCCCGCATCAGGGTGCCTCATCATCGGCGAAGCCGGGAGCGGTAAGAGCGCCCTCATGCGGCATGTACTGGAGCTGTACGGGCAGGACGCCTATACCGTGAACGTCCGGGGGTCGGCGTTCGCCGGGAGGACGGCTTTCGGAGCCCTGACGTTCCTGCTGTCCGAACTCGATCCGGAGACCGTTTCCCACCCCGTGCTCATACTGCGGGGCCTTAGTGAGCTGATCCGTGAACGGGCGCAGGGGCGGCAGATCATCCTGGCAGTGGACAACGCAGAGGAACTGGACGAGTTCTCTGCCATGGTGCTCAGCCAGATGGTGGCAAACCGGCTGGCCCACATGTTCGCGGCCTTCCGCGACTTCAGCGCCGCACCGGCCGAGTTTATGGGGCTTTGGCGCGAAGGACTTCTTAGCCGTCTGGACCTGGAGCCCATGCTGCCCTCTGAATGTGCCCACCTGCTGGAAGCGGAACTGCGCGGGCCGGTAAGCCGGGCCGCTGCGGAGGACCTGATCAGGATCAGCGGGGGCAATCCCAGCCTGCTGCTTTGCGCTGCGGCGGACTATCGCGAGAGCGGCCGGGTGCGCGCCGTGGACGGCGTATGGGTATTGGACCGGGGACAGGACTGTGCCTTCCCGCGGCTCGCCTCCGTGATGGGCACAAAACTGGCGGGACTAACCGATGACCAGCGTGACCTGCTGGACCTGCTGGCACTGGCAGGCGCACTGCCGCTCGGCCGGGTCCTCGAGCAGGTGGAGAGCCGGCAGGTGGATGCCCTGCAGGAATCCGGGCTGTTGCAGCTTGTGCACAGGACGGTCCCTGCCCTGTCCCTGGTCGATTCCGGTCTTGGGAGGGTGCTGCTGGGCCAGATCGACCCGGGACGGCGCCGGGAGCTGCTGGAGAAACTCCCGCCGGATCCCGTGGTGTCATGGCCGGCACACGCGGCGAGGTGGCTGCTGTCCGCAGGCGTCAAACTACCGGCGGAGCTCGCGCTGGCAGCCGGCCGAACAGCGAACGCCGAAGGGGACCCGGGTGCGGCCGAGGAGTTCATCACGGCAGACCCCAACTATTTATCTTCGCCGTGTGCTGTGCTTGAACTGGCCCGAGCTGTCCTGGCAGGCGGTGATGCCGCAGGAGCTTCCGACGTCGTCGCCCGGCACCGCGCCTTCGGCGAATCCGGTATCCGTTCTCCCGAAACCGTGCGCCTGCTGATCGTCGAAGCCGAAGCCGGCTGCCGGAGGATGGCGGAGCAGCAGTTCGTGGGCGGGTGCACGGCCCAAGCCCACGGTGCCCGTCTTGAAGAAGCTGGAGAGATCCTCGCCGCGCTCGCCGCGGACGGACTAGCCCGCGGTGAGTCCGCTCAGCTCGAGCGGGAGCTCGTCCTGGCACGGGCCCGGTGTCTGGTCCAGCACGGACAGTATGGGCAGGCGGCATCATTCCTCGCCGGTGTCTATGCCCGGGGGGACGAAAACGGCCGGGGGTTCAGGACCCTGGTGGGTTCATGGCTCTGTGTTGGGTGGGGCATGACAGACCGTCAGTCCGATGCCCTGGAGCTCGCATCAGCGCTCTGGCCACTGCTTACCGACGCGCCGGAACCGGATTTCGACCCCGGGGAAGCCGCGCAGGCACAGGCCCGGATACTGCATGTCCTGATGGTCGCCGGTGCCCTCGACTCGGCGGGCGAGTTCCTCGCCCGGGCAGCGGTAACCGAGGGAGCAGGCAGCATCGGCGGAACCCTCCATGAGGTCTGCGAGGGTGTCCTGCACGCCTTCGCCGGACGGGGGGCCGCTGCCACCACGCGGCTGCTCCCGGCCGCCAGGCAGCTGGCGATCTCTGACCCCGGGGGTCTCCTTCATACGGTCAGCGCAGTCGCAGCCTATTCAGCCGCGCTGCAGGGCCAACATCAGCTGGCCGAGGAGCACCTTCGCACGGCTGATTCAGTTCCCGTCACGCCGTCGTGGGCGCTGCAGCGCACCGCAGCGCACTTCACCGTCCTGGCCCGGAATTTACTGGGTTCCGAGGAGGCAGGCGAAACGCTGGCAGCCATGGCGGTCCGGGATGAGGACCGCGGTGCCGGTGCATACGCCGTGCTGAGCCTGCTCAGCGCCGTCCGCCTGGGGGACCGGGACCAGGCACAGCAGCTGCTGGATGCTGCATCGGGCCTGCAGGGACGGTTTGCCAGGCTGTGTGAGGACTACGCGAAGGGCGCGGCCAGCTGCGATCCGCAGCTGCTGCTGCGCGCGGCCGATGCCGCTGCAGCCCTTGGGCATGAACTGCTGTCCCGGGAGACCGGGGAACGCGCACTGCAAATCGCCGCCGGGGCCGGAGACCGGGCTACAGTCCGGTTCATCCACCGCACCCGGCGGGCCCAGTCCGGAGAATCGGAGAACGACGCCGAAGTCGAGGACTGCCTGCGCGGACTGACTGGGCGTGAGCGGGTAATCGCCAGGCAGGCGGCGGCTGGAACCAGCAACAAGATGATCGCGGCGGAACTTTCCATCTCAGTACGCACTGTCGAAGGGCACCTTTACCAGATCTACTCAAAGTTGCATGTGGGAAGCCGAAGGGAATTAGCCAAACTGCTGACAGCCGGACAGATGACCAGCGGCAGCCAGCCGAACGCAACGCAGGGGGCCCGGCGATGAACCAGCAGCCACGGGCGGTGCCTAACATCCTGAGGAGCGCCGAGGCCGAGCAGATTTCGAATCACCTGCTGTCCCCGGTGCTCCGGGGTTCGATTGTGCTGGCGCCGGAAGGGATGGGCAAGAGCGCACTCGCGGAGGAGGTGCTGCGCCGGCTGGAGGGCATTGTGACGCCTTACCGGATCCACAGCAGCCCGGTGCTGGCGCGGATCCCCTACGGTGCACTGACACCTTTCATGGAACGGGCGGCGGCTGAAGATATGGACTCTCCGCTCACGGTACTCCGGAACATCCGCCGGTTCTTCCGTGTCCGTGCCGAGGCCGGTGACGCCCAGGCGCTGCTGGTGGTGGAGGATGCCCATCACCTGGACGAGGCGTCCAGCCACGTGCTGGTCCAGCTGGCGATGTCCGGTGAGCTGCGGCTGCTCATCCTCTCCCGCGCCCGCAGCACGAACATCCAGGAACTACTCTCCCTGGCACGGGACGGCCTGCTTTCACGTCTGGACCTCCAGCCCCTCACACACGAAACGATTCACCGCCTGTGCGTCCAGGAGCTGGGCGGAACGGTGCTTGGGGCCTCCAGCGCGGTGCTGACTCAGGTTTCCGGTGGAAATCCGCATTATGCAAAGGCACTGCTGGACGGGGCTCGCAGGCGCGGGGAACTGCTCCGGAACAACGGCTCCTGGTATCTGCGTACCCTGCCCGCGGGGATGGACCCCATAGTCCAGGACCTGGCCAAGCGCCTCCTGGCAAGCAGGACGCCCGGCGAACGCACGGTGCTGGAGGCAGTCGCCCTGGCCGGCATCTTTCCCCGTCCAGCCCTGACAGCGGTGGCGGACCCGGTGTCCGTGCAGGCCCTCGTCGACGACGGATATCTTACCCAGGCTCCGAAAGCTGCGGAGCAGCTGCAACTGGCACAGCCGCTCCATGCCTACGCCATCCGCTCCCTGGTGCCGCCGGTGCGCAGTATGGAGATCCGCCGGCAGCTCACGCAGGGCGGAGGTCGGGGCTTCGGACACATCGCTCTCCACGCCGCGTGGGCACTTGACTGCGGTGAAGCGCCGGAGGATGCGGAACTGCTGCAGGCCGCGCGTTCGGCAAACGCCGACGGCGACTGCGAACTGGCTCTACGGCTTGCCCACGCGGTTCAGCCCGGACCCCTGGCTGCCCGGGCACGCATCGAAGCGGCCGTGGCACAGCTGACGCTTGGGAATATGGCTGAGGCGCGCGCAGGTCTGGAAGACGCCGTGAGTGCAGCCGCGGACGCAGAAACCCTGGACCTCGCAGTACTGGCTTCGGCGCAGCTTGCCGCCTGTTCGGAATCCGCCGGCGAGCGGCTTCGCGGCCTGGCCCGAAAATGGGCAGAACGGGAAGCCCAGCTCAAGGATTCCGCGGATGTACGGGCCGGATGGGTGGCGGCAGGACAAAGCATCCTGGCGCTGTGGGCGAGGATCGCGGACGGCAACCTGCTGACTCCGGGGGAAGGCCCTGCCACTACCCGTGATCTGTTGGACGCTGACGCCTCGAACCCGGGGAGGACATCGGGACAGCACGAGCTGCGGGCATTGGGCTATTCGCTGGTGTGCGAGGCATACACCGCCGCCGGCGCCGTAGGGAGGGCACTGCAGGCGGCCGAGCATGCGGAGCGGGAATTGGAGCTTGAACCACGGACGCAAAGCAGGGTGAGGGGTGCCGTGTGGATTAGGCATGCCTTCGCGTTGCTCCACGGGGGAAGCTTTGCAGATCTTGGTGAACTGCTCGCCAAGCAGCTGAGGTCGACGCCCCATAACCTGTTGGCGTACGGCGGCAGTATTGGGCTGCTTGAAGGGGTACTGGAGATACACCAGGGACGGTTCCGCAAAGGTCTTGGCCTGCTGAAGCCGGCTATTGGCGCCCTTCGGTCCAGGGACCCGGAGAGGTTGCTCCCATACGCACTGGCTGTCGCCGGGTATACCGCCGTTGTGGTGGAGGACGACTCTCCGGCGGCCCGGTTCGCCGGCGAGCTGAAAGGCTTGGGATACTCCGGTCCCAAAGGACTCGAACTGGCTGCGTGTGCCTTCGCGGCGGCGGCAATGGCTCCCCAGGGCATTGAAGAACCGCCTCCGTCCCAGGTGCGGTCGCTGGCTGAGGAAGCGCATGCCCTGGGACAGTTCGCAACAGAAAAGGACATTCTGGAACTGGCGCTCGCGGTCGGTGACCTGAAGCAGGCCAAACGCCTCATGGACCTTACCAGCGGATTCGAAGGCGGGGAAGCGGCGGCCCTCCATGCCTACGCCGCAGCGGTCGCAGCAGATAATCCCGAAAGGATGGTCGCTGCTGCGGACGAGGCAGTGGGCCGCAGGAAATACCTGGTCGCCGTCGAATGCATCGGCCATGCCATCCGCTACTACGGTGCGCACAACAATCTGCGTCGCCAACGCGCACTGATCCAGCAGTTGAGGCGGCGACGCGAGGAACTCGCAGGGGTAACCGTGTCCTACCTCAGCCCCAGCGTTCACCAGGTCAGGCTGACCAGGCGCGAGCACGAAATCGTCGAACTCCTGCTGGAGGGGGCTGGGACGAAGGACATCGCGGCAAAGTTCACCTTGTCTCAACGAACGGTCGAGGGACACGTCTACCGCATCTACGTCAAGCTCGGCATCAGCAAGCGGACCGAGCTCGAGGGCGTTTACCAGGCGCTGGAGGCTGAGCCAAAAGTCCAGGCTGGACAGCAGGTCCACTAGGGAGTTCCGCAGCCGCGACGGCTCATTCCGCGCTGGTCCCGCGGAGGACGGGCCGGGGACTGCCTGTTCGGGTCCAAGTAGCCCATGCGGGCCACTGGGTAGTGGGTCGTTGAGTTCGAGTGGCGTCCGGCCTTTTTGAGGTGTGGACTACTGGTGCCTTCCGTCATCGGCTGCCGTTGACTTGGCTTGTCAGTGCGGGAGCAGCGGAGACAGCTGCACTGCCAGGTACGCCGGGACTCAGCCCTCACCCGGACGTCCGGCTTCCCGCCAGGCAAACAGGGCCGTACCCAATGTGTGCGCGGGCCTCCCGAAGCGGAGCCGGCGGCGTCGAAGTCTGCTGAGACCCAGGCTTCCCCCCAGCCGTCGCCGGCTCCTCCTCATCGTGAAATAGCAGCGGTGCTCCGCTTCATCATCCACAGTGCCCGGCCGTCGCGCCGGGCATTCTCATATGCAGGGAAACGCGAGCCCGTTCTCCGCCAGCGACCACGTAGCCGTGCAGGTAGCGCACCAAGCCAGGGCGTAGAAGCGCCGTTTAGGCGAGTACCGGGTACTCGTGCCGCTGCCGCCGGGTACTCCTAGATTGATGGCCGTTGGCATTGCACAAAGGATGACGGTCTCGCTATGAACGCAAATACACGCCGGCTGCTGCCGGGCAAGTTCCTGCTGGGGGAAACAAACGATGTTGTTGACCAGCTCCAGAACCCGCCGAGCATCCGCCACCGCACAGTTGCCCCGGGTCATGGCAGCGCCGAGGTGCACCCGCAAGTACTGACCGCCCAAGGTGTCCATCCCTGGGGCTTCCAGACGACTCCCTCGGCAGCCATCACCCAAGTCCCCGCCGCAGCCGGTGTTGGAGGACCGGCAGTTAGCCATGCTCTGCAGCCTTTTGAGTTCCCGTCCTTCATTCCCAGGTCTTCCAATAAGCCGCAAACATCCAGAACAGCCGCTGTGCTCCGGAACCGCCGCTACGCGCTGATCCTGATCTTCACGGACGCTCTCGTTATCAGCTCGGCACTGCTGGGAGGAACGGTTGCCAGGTTTGGGACGCAGACGGCGGAGCTGCGCGTCGGAACGCTTGCCACCACGTACTGGGTCCTGTCTTTCCTGCTCGGGGCAGGATGGATGCTGGCGCTGCACGCCTACCGCAGCCGTGACCCCAGGATCGCCGGCATAGGTACGGACGAATACAAGCGGGTAGTCAACGCTGCCTTCGCGGCCACTGCAGGGCTGGTTTTCGCATCCTTCGTGCTGCAGCTTGACATTGCACGCGGATATTTCGCTTATGTTTTGCCAGCTGGCACGGTAGGTCTCCTCTGCTCACGCTGGATCGTCCGCCAGTGGTTGCGTAGGCAACGGCAGCGTGGCCGCTTTCTCTCTCGGGTCGTGGTGCTGGGCCGTCCTAGGGACGTCCGCTATGTAATCCACCAAATCAGCACCGACGCCGGTGCGCCGTACAAGGTCATGGGCGTGGCACTCACCGGCAAGTTCAGATCCAGTTTGGAGGTCGACGGACAGCTCTTGCCGGTGGTATCGGACTCCGAGCACGTGGTTGACGCGGTCACCAACCTCGGTGCCGATGCTGTGATTGTTGCGGGACCTACCAAGGGCGGCAGCCGCTACGTCCAGGAACTGGGCTGGAAACTTGAGGAATCGGCGGTGCAGCTGATTCTGGCCACTGGCCTAACCAACGTCGCCGGACCGCGCATCCATACCCGTCCGGTGGAAGGCCTGCCGCTCATGCACGTTGAGCTGCCGCAGTACGCAGGCGGCAAACATTTGCTCAAACGCGCCCTGGACGTGGTCCTCTCCGGCCTCGCGCTTCTGGCCCTGATGCCGGTGTTCCTAGTGCTCGCTCTCTTGGTTCGGCGGGACAGCCCCGGGCCGGTCCTGTTCCGGCAGGAACGGGTGGGGCGCGGCGGGGAAGTCTTTGAAATGCTCAAATTTCGCTCGATGGTGCAGACCGCCGAGGACGATCTTGCGGGTCTGCTGGACCGCAATGAGGGGTCGGGACTGCTCTTCAAGATGCAGCACGACCCGCGCGTAACCCAGGTTGGCCGCTGGATGCGCAAGTACTCCCTCGACGAGCTGCCCCAGTTCTGGAACGTCTTCCTGGGGAATATGTCCCTGGTCGGTCCCCGTCCTCCGCTCCCGCGCGAAGTGGCCCGGTACGGGGGCCGGGTGCATCGGCGGCTGTACATCAAGCCGGGACTCACCGGCATGTGGCAGATCAACGGCCGGTCGGAACTGAATTGGAAGGACGGCGTCCGTCTGGACCTCTACTACGTGGAGAACTGGTCCGTCGCCGGCGACCTCATCATCCTCTGGCGCACGGCAAAGATGCTTCTTCGGCCTGTCGGCGCGTATTAGATCTGTCAACCCGGAGAGCAGTTCCAGGCTCGTGCATCAAGGCAAGTAAACCGTAAACGAAACCAAGTAATTTCCCGCGATGATGCGGAGTGAAAACTATTTAAGGAAGTAGCCGGTACTTATGCATGGCTCGGCACTAGACAGATAAGTTTCTCCAGTTTCTACATATCAGTTAGTTCAAAAGATAAGCGGTCTCGTAATGGGTAACAGATTCACGGCAAGGGCAATTCCCGGCCATAACTTCCGCAAGTATCAGGGCGTGCTGCTGGGCGTAACCGCGCTGCTTCTGGCGGGCTGTTCCGGGAATGCCACCGACGCCACGCAGGCTCCCGATCCCGGACCCGCAACGTCCGCACCAGCCGTGACTGCGGATCCGCGTCCGACACCTGAACCGCACGAAAGTGCAGGACCACTTGGCGGGCCCGCATTCGAGCCGGAGAACGCGCAGTCCGCCGATGGTGCGCCCGTAGTTCTTCGCAGTGACGCCGCTGCGAACCCGGTACTGGTGGAGCCCTCGTCGTTCGAAGGGGCAGCCGTGTACGAGGACGGCGTTGTCGCAACAACATCGAATATCAGGCGGGGGACTGTCGACGACGAGGGCATCGGCGTGGTGGCAGGTGCCGAATACATCGTGTTTACAGTATCCGTGCGCAATGGCTCCCCCAACACCCTGGACTTGACCGCGGTCGTCCCGACACTGCTTTATGGCGAAGACCGGGTGTCGGCAGCGCCCGTTTACAGGGGCGTTGAAGCATTCGACCTGACCGGAGAGTTGGAACCGGGGGCGGTGGCCGAGGCCGAGTACGCCTTTCAACTGCCGGCGGGTGCCACGGACCCCGTTCTCTATGTCGACCTGAACGGTTCTCACTCACCTTTGGTTTTCCGCGGTGACCTGCCGTGACCCGCAAGGCCATACCTTCGCGCGGGGCCACCCGTTATGGCGCCATAGTCGGGGCCGTGGGTGCCCAGGCCAGCCAGGCCCTCGGCAGTTTCCTGGTTCTCGCTGTCGCCGCCCGCTCGCTGGACCTGGGCAGCCTTGGCCTGCTGAGCGTGCTGTATGGACTACTTGTTCTCTCGGCAGCAACTACCAGCGGATTCGTCGGTGATTCCCTGACCGTACTGAACCGCCAGTCGGACGCGCTCCGAGCGGGGCTGCAAGTGTGGCTGTTCCTGTTGTCTGCGGGGTGTGCCGTCGCCGTCCCGCTGGTGGTTTGGTTCCTGGGTCTGGTCGATGCAATGCAGGCTCTCCTGCTCAGTCTGGCCATTGCCGCTTATTTGATCGAGGACGTGGTGCGCCGCCTGCATATGGCCTGCCTGCTCTTCCAACGGATCATGCTGATGGACCTGACAGTCATAGCGACGGCTCTGCTTCTCCTGCTGGTAGTTGGGCAGCGGACGGAGTTGACCGTGACATCATTCCTGGCTGCCATCGCCGTGGGCCAAGCCGCCGGCGCAGTCGCCGGAGCCGTGGCGCTTCCCTCCGTCGAACGAGTCCTGGTGAGTCTGCGCGGTGCGCAATGGCGCACAGTCGCAGCCTATGGCAGCTGGCGCGCGGCACAGCAAGCTCTCCGACCGGCCCTGCTGACCGCCCTGCGGAGCGCCGTAGTCATGCTGGTTGCCTTCGAGGCCAGTGGGGCACTCGAGCTCGCCCGAGTCTACGCGGCACCAGCGATGCTGGTGGTGGGAGGCATATCCTCGTACCTTTTTGCATCCTTTGCCCGTGCCCGCACAGTTGCCCTGGACCAGCTGCTCCGCCGGGCGGACCGGGGAGTGATGGCTTTGCTGTGCATGACCGCGGTTTGTACTGCGGTGGCTGTGGCAGCGTTGCCCGCTGCCGGTCCGCTCCTGCTCGGCACCCTGCCCGAACTGACCGCTGTGGCCGGCTGGTTGACCTACACCGCGGCGGTTTCTGCAGCCACCCCCTATGGGGTCTTGGCCGCCGTGAGATCCAGCCCATCCCGGATCTTCCTCATCCGATCCGCCGACACAGCGGTGTCCCTTGGCGCCGTCGTCCTCGTCGTTCACCTCACCGCAAATGCTGCACTGGCTCCTTTGGCTGCAGCCTTCGGGGCGTCGCTGGGGGGACTTGCCATCCGGCAGATCCTGCTGGTCCCGCTGCGAACCACACAAACAAAAAGCACTATCGTCAGCACGCCCCATGAAAGGGAGCTGGAAAAAAATGCGTAAAGGAAATAGGGCGGAGTCTTTTCATGGGGAAGCAGCCGGCAGCCGGAGTTTCACTAAACTGCTGGCAGTCCTGGGTGCGGCGTCCCTGCTGACTGGCCTGGCAGTGCCTCCGGCCCAAGCCGATCCCGTCCCCGCGACGGTTGCGCAGCCGGAATTCACTGATGCCGCCCTGCAGGAGGGGGTTCCGGAGCGGGAACTTCCCGAAACGCTCAGTGCTGACCTTCTCACCACTCCGCAGATTAACGGGGTTGTCTGGAGCACCGCGGTCAATGGCAACGTAGCCTACGCCGTGGGCAGCTTCACGCGGGCACGCCCTTCGGGCGTTCCTGAGGGAGGCGCCGGGGAAGTCGTGCGCAATAATGCCATGGCTTTTGAAATCTCCACCGGAAAGATCCTTCCATGGAACCCGAACCTCAATGCGCAGGCATTGGAGGTGGAAATCAGCCCGGACAACTCCCAGATCATTGTCGGCGGCAGCTTTACCACTGTAGGGGGTCAGCCGCGCAGCAAGCTGGCGACCTTTGACGCAGCGTCGGGAGCGCTCCTGCCCTTCAGCGTCAGCATTGCCGGCAACGTCCAGACCGTCTACGCAACCGCAACCACCCTGTACGTGGGCGGGTCATTCCAACAGGCCGGCAACCAGCCGCGCGGCAACGCCGCTGCCTTCAACCGATCCACCGGGGCCTTGCTGCCGTGGGCACCCCAGACAGATGACATCGTGCACGGCATCATCGCTTCCGCGGACAACAGCCGGGTCGTGCTTGGTGGCCGTTTCCAGACACTCAACGGTTCCCTGCAGATAGGGATTGGTGCCGTAGACGGAGCGTCCGGCGCGAGCCAGCCGTGGACCAGCACGCCCATCCCGCAGACCAAAATGCAGGGTCCGACCAAGAACACGTCCTGGGTAACCCAGATGATCGAAAAGGACGGCGTTATCTACGCCTCCGCCAACGGCATGGGCGGGCACTGGTTTGACGGTCGCTTCGCCGCGGACTTCTGGACCGGGGACCTTGTCTGGCTGGACAACTGCTATGGAGCTTCCACGGACGTGGCTGTCATGGGCGATGTGCTATACAGCGTTTCACACGCCCACGACTGCTCCTCGCTGGGCGAGTTTCCGGAAACAAATCCGCAAACCTGGCGGCGGAGCCTGGCGGAAACCATCTATGCCACCGGCACAGACCAGGCGCCTCCCGGCAGCAACAGCAAGTACTCCGGGCAGCCGGTGCCATCGCTGCTGCACTGGTACCCTTCGATCAACACCGGCACCTTCACCCGCCAGTACCAGGGCGGATGGGCGCTGGACAACAATGAGGATTACCTGGTCGAGGGCGGCGAGTTCACCACGGTGAACGGCAAGGCTCAGCAGGGACTCGCTGTCTTCGCCAAGAGGTCCATCGCTCCCAACAAGGTGGCTCCGGTCTACTCACCGGCGCTCAAGCCCTCGCCCCTCTCGACAAGCGCAGGCAACGTCCGTGTGGCGTGGCCCAACACCTGGGACTACGACGACGCCGTCCTCACCTACGAAGTGCTGCGGGACAACAGCCTCACCGCCATTGGATCCGTCGACGCACGCTCAGTGTGGTGGAAGGGCCAGGCACTGGGCTTTACCGACACAGGCCGCACACCCGGAGCCACCCACACCTACCGCATCCGGGTCAAGGACCCTTCGGGAAACGAGTACATCGGCCCGCGCTCCGATCCTGTGACGGTCTCCAACTCCACGCCCTCTGCCTATTCACGAATGGTCAAGGAGGACGGCGCACTTCTGTACTATCCCCTGGACGAGCAGGCGGGCAGCATCGCCTACAACCACGTTGGCTACGACGACGGCGACCTGGGGGCCGGCATTACCCGCGGTGCATCGGGGGCCCTCATCAATAGCGCAGCTTCGCGCTTTGACGGCAGCGCAACCGCCTCCATAGCAAACCGCACACTCGCCCCGGGCACGGACACCCTTACGGCAGAGGCCTGGTTCCAAACAACCACCACCACAGGTGGAAAAATCCTGGGCTTCGGCAACCAGAGGACGGGCAATTCGTCTTCATACGACCGCATGATCTATATGGACAACGGGGGCCGGATTTGGTTTGGTGCCTACCCCGGCCGGACGGTGACGGTCAACTCCGCCAAGTCCTACAACGACGGCGAATGGCACCATGTCACCGCCACCATGAGTGCCGCCGGCATGGCACTGTACGTGGACGGCGTCCGCACTGCCTTCAGGACTGACAACACTCAGGGACAGGCATACGACGGGTACTGGCGGATAGGCGGCGACAACCTGGCCGGATGGCCCGGCCAGCCCGCCACAGGCAGCTTCAACGGCAACATCGATGAAGTCGCCGTTTACCCGACTGCGCTGACCGCGAAGCGGGTGGCTGACCACTACACCGCCAGCGGCCGCACCCCGAAAATCCCTGCGGTCCCCGCGGATAACTACGGAAATGCCGTCTACAGCGATTCGCCTGAGGTTTTCTGGCGACTCAATGACGGCGGCACGTCAACGGCTCTGGACACCAGTTTGTCCATGAACGACGCCCTGGTTTCCGGTGGAGTGACGAGGAACGCCTCCGGAGGAGTCGGTGGAAGCGGGAACTTCACTTTCAACGGCTCGGACGGCATCGCCGCTGCCGGGGCTTCCGCCAACAACCCGTCGGTGTACAGCGCCGAGGCCTGGTTCAAGACCGATACGAACGCGGGCGGAAAAATCATCGGATTCGGCAACTCCAACACCGGGTTGTCCGGCAGCTACGACCGCCACGTGTACATGCGCGATGACGGAAGACTGACGTTCGGCACCTACACCGGATCCGAAAACACCATCACCACGCCCGGCTCCTACAACAACAACCGGTGGCACCATGTGGTGGCCACCCAGTCAGCAGAAGGAATGAAGCTTTACGTCGATGGCGTGCTGACGGGTACCAACCCGCAAACTGCAGCGGAACCGTACACCGGCTTTTGGCGTATTGGCGGTGACCGCACGTGGGGAGGTGCTTCAAGCCCCTTCTTCCGCGGAACCATTGACGAGGCAGCAGTGTACGGCACAGCTCTAACTGAAGAACGCATCCGTGCCCACTACAACGCCAGCGAGTTGGCTAACGCAGCTCCGGTTGTGAAGATCGTCTCCAACGTTGACGGATCAAACGTGGTGCTGTCAGGAGAAGGAAGCACCGACTCCGACGGCCGGATCGTTTCCTATCAGTGGGACCTGGGCGACGGTGCTACGGCCGACGGAGAACGGGTCCAGCATGTCTTTGCAGAACCTGGTGAGTACGTCGTCACCCTCACCGTGACCGACGACGCGGGCACCAAGGCCACTGCTACGGCAACCATCGTCACCAGCGGACCAAATGCCCTGCCCGAGGCGTTGTTTACAGCCACGGCTCAGGGCCTGGCAGTGGGCTTTGATGCCGGAGCATCTACCGACAGCGATGGAGAAGTCACCGACTACCGATGGGACTTCGGCGACAGTACGACCGGCACCGGAGTCAACACGGCCCACACCTACGCTGCGGCGGGAACGTACACCGTCCGCTTGGCGGTAACTGACGACAGGGACGGTGAAGCAACCACCACGGAAACCGTCACGGTGGCCAATGCCGCTCCGACCGCACAGTTTGAAAGTTCGTCCTCGGGGCTGGATGCGACTTTTGATGCTGCCGCTTCCAAGGACGTTGACGGGACCATCAGCTCTTACGCGTGGGACTTTGGCGACGGAGCCGCCGGCAGCGGCGCAACCTCAGGCCATACTTACCAAGGGCCGGGAACCTACACGGTCACGTTGACCGTCACGGACAATTTAGGAGCCAAGGGCACAGCCCAGGCCGAGCTGAAGGTTGACCGCGCCAACGTAACGCCGACGGCATCTTTCTCCACCAAGGTGCGGGACCTGACGGTCGACTTTGATGCCGCAGACTCCACCGACCCGGACGGGACCATCAGTTCCTACTCCTGGGACTTCGGCGACGGCGCCACCGGCACCGGAGTCAATCCAACCCACACGTATGCAGCCCCTGGGGACTACCTCGTCACGCTGACTGTTGTGGACGACCGCGGAGCTGCGAGCACAGCAACGGCCACAGCCAGTCCGCACGCCCCGGTCCCTATCGGTCCCACGGCAGCCTTCACCTCATCCGTCAGCGAGCTTCGGGCCAGCTTCGACGCGTCGACGACGGATGTCGGCAGAGGCAGCATTACCTCCTACGCCTGGGACTTTGGGGACGGCTCCACGGGAGCCGGCCGCAACCCGGTCCACGACTATGCCGCTGGCGGGCAATACACCGTCACGCTGGCAGTCACGGACAGCGGTGGCCTTGCCGATTCCGTCTCACAGACCATTTCGGTCAGCAACCCTGCGCCTGCGGCTGCGTTTACCTCCAGCACCAACGGACGGTCCGCCGGATTCTCGGCAGAAGACGCGGGAGCAGGAGCCACGTATTCCTGGAACTTCGGGGATGGAACCAGCGGGACGGGTCCAACACCCACGCGGTTGTACGCCGTTGACGGCGACTACGCCGTGCGCCTCACGGTCACCGCGGCCAACGGCACCACGGCATCCGTGACCCAGAACATCAGGGTCGCCAATGCCGCGCCTGTTGCTGCGTTCACCTCCGTGGTTTCGGACCTTTCGGTGGCCTTCGACGCCTCCGGTTCAACGGACGTGGAGGGTGCGCCGGCAAGCTACAGATGGTCGTTCGGCGACGGTACTTCCGGAACCGGCAGGACCGCGGCGCACTCGTATCCCCGTGCCGGGACGTACACCGTAACCCTGACTGTCACGGATTCCGACGGAGATACCGCTGAACAGACCGGAGAGATCCGGCTTGAGGGCCCGGAACCGATGATCTATGCCCAGGACTCGTTCGGGAGAACCGCGACCAGCGGCTGGCTGGCGGCGGACCGAGGCGGCGCTTACACCCTCGTCGGTTCGACTGCGAATTTCACGGTGTCAGACGGAATGGGGCGCCTTCGCCTCGCAACGGCCGGGGCGGGCCTCACCACGTACCTGTCAAGCGTCAACGCAGCGGATACGGAGATGCAGGTGGATATCGGCCTGGATAAGGCAGCCACTGGTGGAGGCGTCTACCAGTCGGTATATGCACGTGACATCGCCGGGAAGGGGAGCTACTTGGCGAAAATCCGGTATATGTCCAACGGCACCGTTGGAGTCAGCTTGAACCGGGACGATTCTTACTTGATTCCGCAAACCACCATCACCGGGCTGACTTACCGGCCCGGCGACCGGTTGACCGTCCGTGTGCAGGCCAACGGTACCTCCCCCACAACCCTGCGGGCCAAGGTGTGGAAGACGGGCGAGACGGAACCGGCGCAGTGGCAGCTCTCCGCGACAGATTCCACGGCAGCCCTGCAGGCTCAGGGCCGGATCGGCCTGGGCGGCTATCTCTCGGGGTCGGCGACCAACGCTCCGGTCACCGCGTTATCGGACAACCTATGGGCCGGCCAGCCCCGCCCCTGACGTTGGTCCGACCGCTCCAAGAACCTGCCTCTCTGAAAGAAGGAACAGCAAGATGAGTACCCAACACAGCCAGCTCCGGGTGGCCATGGTCGGCACGCGCGGTGTGCCTGCGCATTATGGCGGGTTTGAGACGGCCATTGAGGAAATCGGATCCCGGCTGGTGGAACGGGGAGTGGACGTCACCGTCTACTGCCGTCCGCATGATAGCGAACGTCCGCCCCTCCATCTCGGCATGAAACTGGTGCATCTGCCGGCGCTTCGACTGAAGACCGGTGAGACGCTCAGCCATACCGCTCTGTCAGCTATGCACATGCTCCGCGGGCCCAAGTTTGATGTGGCTTTCATCTTCAATGCCGCCAACGCACCGTTCCTGCCACTGCTGCGTCGTTCAGCCACGGGTGTGGCCGTTCACGTGGACGGGCTGGAATGGAAGAGATCCAAGTGGGGAGGGAAAGGCCGAAGCTACTACCGCTGGGCGGAACAGGCCTCCGTCCGCGGTGCGGACGCGCTTATCGCCGATGCTGCAGGTATTGCCAGCTACTACCGCAGCGAGTTCGACGTCGACACCCGGCTCCTGGTTTACGGTGCACCGGAAGACGGCAACCTGGGAACGCACAAGCTGGCCGCAGAGGGTCTGGTTCCAGACGGCTTCCATTTGGTCGTGGCGCGCTTCGAGCCGGAGAACCATGTTGAGCAGATCCTCGAAGGGTACCGGAGCAGCAAGGCAGAGCTGCCCCTGGTCGTCGTCGGTTCTGCGCCCTACGCCGCGGCGTACACCGAGCGGATCGAAGCCCTGGCCGCAGGGGATCGCCGAATCCGGTTGATGGGCGGTGTCTGGGACCAGGAACTCTTGAGCCAGCTCTATACCCACGCCCGGACCTACCTCCACGGCCATTCCGTCGGTGGAACCAATCCATCCTTGCTGCGCTCTATGGGTTCAGGAACCGCGGTCCTTGCGTACGACGTCGTCTTCAACCGGGAGGTGCTCGGTTCGGATGCTGGACGCTACTTCGACGGTGCGGCGCAACTAACCGGGCTGATCGAAAAACTTGACGCGGATGCGGGGCTGGCCCGAGCCATGGGTGCCTGCGCCCGGGAGCGGGCGCAGGCAGCCTATCGCTGGGACGACGTCGCCGAAGGCTACCTGCTTCTCGCGAAAGACCTGGCTGACGGAAACAGCACCCGGAACCCCCGAGCCAGGCGCAACCCGGACTCCGGGTGGAAGGTGCATGGTCCTGGCCGGCCGGCAACGTTATGCGGCGAAGTGCCGGACCCTTCACCCGCTTTTGCACACCCACCCACTGCAGCCGAACCAGGACCGGCGGCTGACGCCGCCCACATGAGAACGAGGTAGTAAATGACACTGCGAACTGGGGCGCAGCCAACTTTCCAAGAAGCACTGGACGGACTTTCGACTGCCCAAAAAAGCGCCAAAGGCGCACCAGCCTACTCCCGCTACGTCAACCGGCGACTCGGCCGTTATCTGGCTGCGGCCGCCTGCTCAGCAGGTTTGAGCCCAAACCAGGTGACGGCGCTCAGCGCACTTTCAACCTTCAGCGGCATCGGAATGATCGTTGCGGTCCAGCCAACTTTCCTGTCTTCCCTGACTGTGTCATTACTGCTGATATTGGGCTACGCCCTTGATTCCGCGGACGGACAACTGTCCCGGCTGACGGGAAGAGGGTCCATGGCGGGGGAATGGCTGGACCACACGGTCGATGCCTTCAAGGTCGGCTCGATCCACCTCACCTTCCTGGTCTGCTGGTGGCGGTTCTACGACCTTGAGGCGAAGTGGCTGCTGTTGCCGCTGCTGTTCCAGGTACTTGCCACTGTCCACTTCTTCTCCGGCCTGCTGATGGACCAGCTGCGGCGCAGCCTCCGAGCAGCCGGGAAAGCCCCCGGTGACGGGAACCGTTCGTCCTCGCTGCTGTATTCACTGGCAGTTCTGCCCACAGATTTCGGCATTATCTGCGTACTGTCACTCCTGCTTTTTGTCCCTTGGCTTTTTGCCGGCCTGTACATGTTCCTGCTCGCCTGCACCGCCGCGTTCCTCGTCCTGGCCCTCGGCAAATGGTACCGGGAGGTGAAGTCATGGAACTGAGTGAATACCTGCTGCTGTTCCGCCGTCGGCTGCTGCTGATCCTGTTCATCGTGTTCCTTGCAGTGGATGCCGCGATCCTGGTGAGCTGGATTAGCCCCAAATCGTATGAGGCCCGGGCGGATCTTTTCGTAAAGGCCCAGTCAACCAGCAGCTCGTCCTATGAGGACTCGCAGTTCACCCTCCAACGTGTGAAAAACTATCCGGACCTGGTGAGAAGCCCCCAGGTGCTGGAGCCCGTAGCCGAAAAACTCGGCAATGGCATGACTGTTTCCGGCCTTGCCCAGCGGGTCAGTGCCGAAAACCCCAAGGACACCGTGTATGTGCGTGTCACGGCGTCCGCAGCATCGGGCGAGGAAGCGTCCACCACAGCGAATCTGGTCGCCAAAAGCCTCGCCGACCAGATCCGTCTCCTGGAGAACGACGAGGACTCCAGGGCGGCTGTGGTTGACCCCCAAATCACGGTCCCTGCCGACCCTCCGCCCCATCCCGCGTCACCTGACATCGTCACCAACCTCCTGCTGGGGGCGCTAGGCGGGTTGTTCCTCGGGCTGATAGCGGCCGTCGTGACAGACCGCAGGGGAGCTGCTCTGCATTCCGCGGAAGACGTCGTCACGGCATCGGGTGTGGAACTCATCGGACGCATGCCGGTGTTGGGCAGAAGCAGCCGTTTTCCACTGCGCAAGCAGGCAGGCGCGGACACAGAGCTGCGTTCTCTGCTGACACGTATTCTGCTCCGCACAGGAGGACAGCTGCCCCGAATCGTCCTAGCCACAGGCGCATGCCAGCGCTCGGCAGTGTCCGGGGAAATGATGCTCGAGGAATGGGGCCGTTTCATTGCGGACAGCGGACGGCGGGTATGCATTCTTCAGGGGAATGACGGCGTCCGGGCTCCCTTCGGCCTTTCGCAGAACGGCCGGGGGTTCACCGATCTGGCCGCCGGCACTGTGGAGGCGAGCGAAGTAGTCCACCAGGTGGGCACAAGCTCACTCTTCGCTGTTGCAGCCGGGTCGGGTCCTTTCCGTCCGGCAGCCGACACCGGCCGGAACGCGGGAACCCTGATCAAGGAGCTCGCGGAAGACTTCGATGTGCTGCTTACACTGGCCGCTGCCGGCTCAGGGCCGCTGAACACGGAAACGGTCGGTGCCGTGTCACAGTGCGCGCTGGTCTTGGTCTCCTACGGATCAACCACTGATTCCCAGCTGGACGCAGCGGTTATGGAGATGCGATCGCTGGGCATTGAACCCCTGGGAATCGTCATGCTCGATGTTCCTGCCGCCATACTCAAAGGAGTCCTGCGGCCCCACCAGGCGGTGCCGTTGGCGGCCGCGGAGGAACGCCGGTGAATGCCCGGATCTTTCGATCGGCCCCGTACGCGATATGGCTCTTGCTTCTGGGCAGCACCGTGGCCTGGCGCAAAGGGTTCTACTACGACGGCGGAGCGGACCAAGTGGTCCTGGCAAAGGCTGCCTGCCAAGCGCTGGCATGCTTTCTTGCCTTCGCCTTGGCGGCCAAGGCCCCGCAGCGCCGGAGGGTCCCGGGACGGCCATTCCTGCTGCTGTTTCTTTTCGTTTCGGTTTCGCTGCTCGGCGCTGTCGCGGCTGGAGAGGTGGGTCCCTCAGCTGTCCTGGCAGCGCGGCTGCTTCTGGTAGCCGCGACAGTGGGATTCCTGCTGGCGGCTTCTCCCACTTCTTCCGCGCTCAAGCCGCTGCTCATGGCAATGGCGGTCATTGGTCTCGTGAGTGCTGCAACCGGCCTGCCCGGTGTGCTGAGCGGCCAAAGGCTTACAGGTGTCATTCCACCACTCCACCCCAATGCAATTGCCATGCTCTGCGGGGTTCCCGCCATCGCTCTGTTGCACAACATCCTGAGGGGCAAAGGAACCCTCGCCCAGGTAATCCTCTTCGTGCTGCTGCTCGGCGCGGTCCTGGCCACTGAATCCAGGACTGCACTTCTGGGCCTTGCACTGGCTGCGGCCATGATTCTCCTGGCTCTCCGGAGAATGCGGCGTTCGGTGGCCGTCGGCCTGCTCGTGCTAGGAACAGCTGTGCTACCTGCGCTCCTCTACACCCCCGCGTTGATGAATATGGTGATGCGTCCCGGGAGCGCATCCCTGCTGACATTAAATTCCCGAACTTTGGCGTGGGAAGCCGTCCTGGACACTGCAGCGCGCACATGGGAGCGGTGGGTTGGCAAGGGACTATCGATCAAGACGGTGGCTGTCGAGGGGCAGTACTGGGATTCGCAGGTTTTGGACTCCAGCTGGATTTCCGCGCTTGCCCAGGCCGGCGTCCTAGGCGCAACGGTCCTCGCCGTGTGGTCCTTCTCCCTGCTGTCTCGCAGCCTGAGGAAGACGCCGGATTCATTCCTGCCGGCCATGCTGGTGTTTCTGCTGCTCCGGAGTTTTCTCGAGAACGGGCTGACGGAGGTCAGCGCTTCTTTCCTTTTGTTCTTTGCCATTTCGCTGGTAGTCGGGGAACCCCGGGCGGGGGAGGCGGAGGCTGCTCCCGCCCGGAGTTTCAGGACGATCAGCGGGCCGCTGAATGCCGTTGAGCGTCAGTTGGTAAAGGCGCCAAGATGACGTGCTCCCGAAGGCTGTCCGGCCAAGCCGGCAATGGACACCGGCAGTGGAACGGCAACTGCACCGGCCTGGTCCTGCACAGAGCGGTTGGCGACGAAGGTGACCGGAGCCAGGGGACTGGCTCCGGTGAGTTCCAGATGTCTCTTTTCATGCCCGGTTCCTTTGCGGAATGCAGTAATGCTGGTAAAGACGGACGGATTGCCTCCGCCGCGGGACCACACCACAGCCCATACCGGGGACTGCGCGGTCGCGCGGTGGTAAACATTTCCTTCCGCCGTTACCTGGAGCTGCTCTGCACTGAACTGTTTGGAGTAATCCTCCACGCACAGCATGCAGTTCCCAGCGGAGCTGGTGGCAGCAATAATATTGTTGCGCACGGTCACCGGGCCGTTGATCCATGTCATGTTCTTATCGGGAAATGCCTGCCGCGGGTCGTGGCCCGGGGTGGCTCGATTGCTGGCACGGCGCAGGTCCTGGACGATGTTGATCTGCCGTCCGTTACCGCTGAAGGTGTTGTTCCAGATTTCAACATCGCTGGTGTTATTCACCTTAACGCCGAAACTGCGGTTGTTGGCAACAACATTGTCGACCATCCGGACCCTGGCGGAGATCTCGGCAGAAATCCCATGGCTCGTGTTAGCCGTGATCTCGTTGCCGATGATAGTCGTGTCGTAAACGGACTCGTCCAGCCACAGTCCGGTAGCCAGGTTGTCGCGGAATGTGCTCTGGTTGACAGCAACGCCACGGGTCCGGGTGATCTTCATTCCGCCGGCTACCGGTGCCGGCTTGAACCGCTCCACGTTGTTGCTGCTGGCGTCCAGGCCGATCACTTTCAACCGGTCAGCGTAAACTGCGCTGGCGCCCATCAACCCGTTGCGGGTAGCGGAAATGTTGCGGAGCGTGACATCGACGGCGCCCACAGCAATCCCCGTGGTGGCGTTGTCTGTGATGGCAACGTTTTCCATGACCACGCCGGGACGCTCAACGGTGACCGCGCCCATGTGGGGCACGGATGGGGCGAACCTGCGGATGCCTATTCCCCGGATGACCGAATTATTCGCCCGAATACTCATGGCTTTTGCCAGAGCGCTGGCACGGACGGTTTTTCCCGCAGGGTTTGTTCCGATGTAGAGCTTCTTGGCTCCGTAGTCAACGAAGAAGGTGCCCGCGGTCACCTGGGCCAGCGAAGCAACCTGCCGCTGCGCAACATTGTCGATCCACACTTGATCAGGATGGGCAGCCATGGGGTGAGCTGGGTCTACGAAAGATCCGCCGTGTTCGGTACCAGGTTCCCCCCATTGGTAGGTGGAACTCGAGTCGAATGCCGGCGTCCAGTTGGACGCTGCGAATGCTTTGGCCGCTGCCGCGAAGTTGCTCACCTGCCGGCTTCCATCAATCCATACGGCCTCGTTGGGATAGGCCTGGACGGTCAACGTCTTGTTATCCGGAATGAGGACTTCCTCGTGGTAGCTGCCGCCACGAAGGACGATAGATCCGCCCTGGGATGCGCGGGCAATGGCAGCGCCGATGGTGCGAAGTGGAGCGGCGAGCGTGCCGGCTGCGGAGTCAGAGCCACCCGGAGCTGCGAAAACTGCCCGGTCAGGAATGGCGTAGGCGGTGCCTCCCACTGGGGCGGAACCAGCGGCGACCGGGGTGTCAGGTGCTACCGGCGGCGCGGGGGTGACCGGCGGCTCTACGGGGGAAACAGGCGGTGGCACAGCAGGTCCCGTTGCCTTTCGCAGCATCTGCGCGGCCAGATCGTCATAGGCAACTGTCACTGGCTGGCTGGCTGTGGAGACGTAGGTGGTAATCCGGAGAGTGCCCGCGGCGGTTATCCGGGCACCGGCGGAGTCGGAGGCGGTTTGCTGCCAATCGCCGGGTGCCGTTCCGGCGAGCCATGCACGGGCCTTCACCTCCACAGGCGAGCTGCCGGTTGCCTGCAGCTCCACGTTCACCTTCTGCCCCGCGCCAACGCGGAAAGGCAGGGCAACCGAGCGGGCGAGCGCGGATTTGGTTTCCGGTCCGTCGTTGGTGCGGGAAATGTCCAGGAAAGCCTCGCCGCCAGGCAGGACACGGAGCGTGGCTTGGTAGAAGGATCCACTTTTGTAGCGCACTTGGAGACCGGTATGGATTCCGCCCCCGCTCCTCGGGAGTTCGGGCACCGAAACATCGTAGGACGCCGAAAGGTCGGCCGCGGGGGTAATTCCTGCTTCAAGGGTGCGCGAGGTGCCAGGGTCCGTCATTTTCACGGTACCCGCGCCGTCGGCTACCGCGAGCGACGGCAGCCAGCTGGTGGTGTAACCGGTTCCGTTCTCGGATTTGCCCCAGCCGTCCTGGACAGAGCGGGACATGCTGTCTTGCAGAAGCGAGGTGTCCGGCACGTATTCGACCGGATCCGCTGCAAAGGCAGGCGCAGGGAGCGCGGCAAGGCTCAGCAGCAACGAGGTGAGGACGGGAAGGTGCAGGTGTTTTCGGACGCGGCTGAGGGAACGGGAAGAAGTGGGATTCATAAGGGTCCCTCGTGTAGGCCTGCCGCCCAGCCACAGACAAACGAAAAAATTGATCAATCGAGACCTCCTGAAGTCAACCACAAACCGGCTTCGTTGCCAACATGTTATTGAAAGGGCTGCTATGAAGAAGTATGCCGTCGGCTACGCGGCCGGTGCATTTGACCTGTTCCACATTGGACACCTGAATATCCTCATGCATGCAAAAAGCTACTGCGATTTCCTGATCGCAGGTGTGGTGTCGGACGAATTGTGTGAAAGCACCAAAGGCGCCCGGCCGGTTGTTCCGCTGGCCGAACGCCTTGAAATTGTCGGAAACATTAAGTGCGTGGACAGGGCCTACGCCGAGGTTGATTCCGACCGGATGAGTACGTGGGAAGAACTGCGGTTCGACGTGTTCTTCAAGGGTGATGATTGGCGCGGAACAGCTAAGGGGAGTGACCTGGAAAGGCGCTTCGCCGCCGTCGGTACGGAGGTTGTGTATTTCCCCTACACAGTTCACACCTCCAGCACGGCGCTCCGCCGTGCCCTGGCGGCTTTGAGCGCCGGTCGGCCCCTTGAGGCAGCCGCGGGGGAACTGGGATGACCGTCAAAGCAGGGCGGCAGGACACCGTGCTGGTGGCGCATCCGTCCGCAGAGCTGTACGGATCTGACCGCGTACTGCTCGAGAGTGTTCGGGGACTGCAGGACAGCGGTGCGCGTGTGGTGGTGACGGTTCCGGCCGAAGGACCCCTCATCTCCGAGCTGCGGGAGTGCGGTGCCGAGGTGGTGCTGTGCCGGACGGTGGTTCTGCGCAAGGCCCTGTTGTCCCCGCGCTCCCTAGCAATGCTGCTGCCCGCTAGCGTTGCAGCAACCGGGCGGATGCTGGTGCTGCTTCGGGAACTGAAGCCGCACAGTGTGTACGTCAGCACGCTCACTCTGCCGCTGTGGTCGGTTCTGCCGCGCCTGCTTGGACTCAGAGTGGTTGCACACGTTCATGAGGGGGAAGATTCTGCCAGGCCTCTCGTCAAGCGGGCCTTGGCGGCCCCGTTGCTATTTGCCTCCCGGATCCTGGTGAATAGCCGGTTCAGCGAAGCTGTCCTCCATGCGGCCCAGCCGAGTCTGAGGCGCCGCACCACAGTTTTAGACAACGCTGTCCCCGGACCCCCCGCCCCGCTGCCGCTACGGCGGGAGTTGCACGGTGACGCCCGGATCACCTACGTGGGCCGCCTAGCTCATCGCAAGGGGGTGGATGTGGCAGTGGAGGCTTTCGCAGAGCTCTCGGCAGCCGGGAGCGCAGCACGCCTTGACATAGTGGGGGCTGTCTATCCAGGTAACGAGGGGTATGAGGAACAGCTCCGCCAGACCATTCGGGAGTTGGGCCTCCAGGACCGAGTCCGCCTGCACGGTTTCCAACCTGACGTCTGGCCGTACTTGGCGGAAGCGGACATCGTGCTGGTGCCTTCCCGTGCCGATGAACCGTTTGGCAATACTGCCGTCGAGGCAATCCTCGCCGGCCGGCCGGCCGTGGTCAGCGACACTTCAGGGTTGCGGGAAGCCGCCGGCAACTACAGCTGCGTGCGGCTGGTGCCGCCGTCTGACCCCGGTGCCATCGCTGAGGCCGTGGAAAAAATGCTGGCCCAGTGGAGCTGGTATTGCGACCTTGCTGCTGCGGATGCGCTGACCGCAGCCAGCCGCCACAGCCCGGAGTTGTACCGGAGCAGAATCGCCGCACATGTGCTGCCGTCCCGCAGGTCCTATGCGAAAGGGAAAGCATGAAAAGCCATGCACTGTCCGGAGCGACGGTTGGTCCGGCGGGCTCCCTCCGCGCGTCTCGGCAACGGCGGGACATCCAGGGACTGCGCGCCCTGGCTGTTGTAGCCGTGATCCTCAATCACCTTTTCGAGTGGCCTGCGGGCGGCTTTGTTGGGGTGGACGTCTTCTTTGTCATCTCAGGCTTCCTCATTTCAGGACTGCTGGTCCGCGAGGTAGCGGCGAACGGCCGAATCGACTTTGCTGCCTTTTATGTTAGGCGGGCCCGCAGAATCCTGCCCATGGCCCTCCTGGTTGTGCTAGTCACTGTAGCTGCCACGTATCTGCTCTATAACTCGGCAAGGGGTGCGTCCGTCCGGGCGGACGGCATTTTCGCGGCGCTGTTCGCCGCTAACTGGCACTTTGCAGCCGTCGGTACGGACTACTGGCAGACCGACGGAGTAGTGTCTCCGCTGCAGCATTACTGGTCGCTGGCAGTCGAGGAGCAGTTTTACCTCTTTTGGCCGTGGCTGATCATAGCCGCCGCTTTCATAGGAATGAGGGCGGGACGCCGTTCCTCCACCGGAGTCACCGCAGCACTGATGACGCTCGTGGCAGCAGCATCGTTTGGTTATGCACTCTGGCAGGTGACGGCGGCACCGACCTGGGCCTACTTCTCGACGTTTACCCGTACCTGGGAACTCGCTGCCGGGGCGCTTGCAGCTCTGGCCCTCCCGTTTTGCGGAAAGCTGGATGCACGGCTGCGCAGCGCAATGGCGGTCGTGGGACTGGTGATGATCCTGGCCAGCCTGTTTGTTGTCCATCCGGACAGCGGAATTCCGGCTCCCGGAGCTGCGCTTCCTGTACTGGGAGCCGTCCTGGTGATCGCGGGTGGAACCGGACACACCTTACGAAGCATGCTGCTCCTGACTAATCCGGTATCACAATACTTGGGCCGTATATCCTACTCGCTTTATCTCTGGCACTTTCCCGCCATTGTTCTGCTGCGCGTATTCTTCCCTGACTCCGGGACGGGCTACGCGTTCGCCGTACTGTCCGTGACCAGTGTTCTCTCCGTCCTTTCCTTCCACCTGGTAGAGGACCCCATCCGGCGCTCCGGCCTGTTTGGCCGGGAAGGGACACCCCAGGTTCACTATGGGCGCCGGGGCACGTCCGGCGGGGGTCCCTCCCGCTGGAAGTCCGTTGCCCTCGCCGGGCAGGGTGTGTTCACAGCAGCGCTTGCCGTTATCCTGCTCCTAAACCCGGCAGGGTTCGGAGCCAGCACCTCTTCCCTCGCAGCCCCGGCGACTGCCATGGGCCTTCCACAGGCGACCACGGGGACAGGTGCAGCCACCAACGGCGGCGAGGCTGCCAGCACGGAATCTGCGGACGACGTTGCAGCAGCCGTTTCAGCTGCTCTGGCAGCGGAGACGTTTCCGGAGTTTTCACCATCGGTCGAGTCGCTGGGTACCTCGGCATGGATCAACGAGGTAAACAGCGACGGCTGCGCCGAGATCACTGCCAGCAACTTCGACGGGTGCGCCCAGGCACCCCCGACAGTTGTCAAGACGGTAGCGGTGCTGGGGGATTCATATGCCATCGCCTGGATGCCCGGTATCCGGGAAGCCGCTGAGGCCGCCAACTACCGGGTAGTACCGCTGACTAAAGGCCAATGTCCCGCGGCAGCGGTCCAAGTGACCCGGGACGGCGGCACGGATTATCCGGAGTGCGGCGAGCACCGGGAATGGGCCCTGACACAGATAAGGGAAATCAAGCCGGACCTCCTTGTCATTGCGGACGCAGACAACACGCTGTCTCGGCTGGCGTCCGGTTCGGGTGGGGACGGCGCTCCCTCCGCGGTCGACGAGGTAGAGGCAGGTTTGTCGGAAACCATTGCAGCCGTGCAGGGCAGCGTTGGCGAGGTGCTGCTGCTGGCCCCGCCGCCCTCCGGCCGGAATCTCCAAGACTGTGTAACGCGCGTAGGATCCCCGGATGACTGCGTGAGCAATGTTTCCGATCAGTGGCGCCGGATGCAGGAGGCACAGAAAGGCGCCGCGGCATCCACGGGTGCACGCTACGTCGCTACCGACGGGTGGTTCTGCGATGTGTCAGGTGCGTGTCCTGGATTCGTGGGAAGCACCCCGGTACGGGTGGATACGTCCCACATCACTCCGGCATACTCCCGCTTCCTAGCGCCGGTGCTGCAGGGCGCCATATCCGGCTAGGCACGCAACGCCGGGGATGCCTTCGCCGGGGCGCCCTAAAGCATCCAGTCCAGCAGGCCTGGATCGGTAGAACATCCGGGATGGTTTTGCCGGTCCAGACCCGTTTAGAGGAACGTTGAGAGCCGGACAACGGTTGCCAGCTGCGCTGTTGGTGCGCTGCCGGGATAGTCGTAAATTCCCAACCGTTCAACGCCAGGCAGGGCCTCTTGGGCGACTGATGCCGGAACTAAGGCACGGCTCAGGTGCGCTCACGGTTCTGCAGTGGGATGATTAGCACAGACTTGTGTTGCGTAATGGTGCCGGTCACCTGTGCGCATCCCCAACGGCCAGCCAAGGAGTTTTCCCGTGCCTGTGGTTTCAACCCCAGAGACCCTCAAGCCCGCAGCCGGGCCGATCGACAACGCCGAGGTACTGCGGATCCGCAACGACTTCCCCATCCTCAACCAGCAGGTCAACGCCCGGCCGCTGGTGTACCTGGATTCAGGTGCCACCTCGCAGAACCCGCTGAGTGTCATCGAAGCCGAGCAGGAGTTCTACGAACAGCGCAACTCCGCGGTGCACCGCGGCGCGCACACCCTGGCCGTGGCTGCCACCGACGTCTTCGAGGACGCCCGCACCACGATCGCCGGCTTCGTGAACGCCGCCTCGGATGAGATCGTCTGGACCTCCAACGCCACCGAGGCGCTGAACCTGCTCACCTATTCCTTCTCCAACGCCTCAGCAGGTCGGGGCGGGGAAGCGGCCCGCCGCTTCGCGCTGGGGGAGGGGGACGAAATTGTGGTCACCGAAATGGAGCACCACGCCAACCTGATTCCGTGGCAGGAACTCGCGGCCCGCACCGGAGCAACCCTGCGCTGGATTCCGGTGGACGACGCCGGTGCGCTGCGCCTTGACCAGGCCGAGCAGATCATCGGCCCGCGCACCAAGGTGCTGTCCTTCACCCATGCTTCCAACGTGCTGGGCACCATCAACCCGGTGTCCGAACTGGTGGGGATGGCCCGCCGAAACGGGGCCTTGGTGGTGCTGGACGCCTGCCAGTCCGTGCCGCACCTGCCCGTGGACGTCAAGGCGCTGGACGTGGACTTCGCAGCGTTCTCCGGGCACAAGATGCTGGGCCCCACCGGCATCGGCGTGCTCTACGGCAAATCCGAATTACTCAACGCCATGCCCCCGTTCCTGACCGGCGGGTCCATGATCACCACGGTGACCATGGACAAGGCCGAGTTCCTGCCCGCCCCGCAGCGCTTCGAGGCCGGTACACAGAGGATCTCCCAGGCCATGGCCCTGGGCGCGGCAGCGAATTACCTGCAGGAAACCGGGATGGATCGGATCCACGCCTGGGAGATGGAACTGGGCCAGCGCCTGGTCTCAGGACTGGAAGCTATAGAGGGCATCCGTGTGGTGGGTCCACCGTCGGGCATCGAGCGCATTGGACTGGCAGCGTTCGACGTCGCCGGCGTCCACTCCCACGACGTAGGTCAGTTCCTGGACGACAAGGGAGTCGCGGTGCGGGTGGGCCACCACTGCGCGCAGCCGCTGCACCGCCGGCTGGGCCTGGTGTCCACCACCCGGGCCAGCACCTATCTGTACAACACCACTGACGACGTCGACGCGTTCCTGGACGCGGTAGCCGGCGTGCGTCCGTTCTTTGGAGTGAAGTAGCCATGAGCTCGGATTTGGAACAGCTGTACCAGCAGATCATCCTGGACCACGCCAAGACCCGGCACGGCGAAGGGCTGCAGGACGCGCCGGCCGGCGCGCCGGCGGGGGAGTCCCACCAGCTGAACCCCACCTGCGGAGACGAGATCACCCTGCGCGCGGTCCTTGGCGGGGAAACGCTGGAAGGAATCAGCTGGGAAGGGCAGGGCTGCTCCATCTCCATGGCTTCAGCCTCCGTCCTCACGGACCTGATGGCAGGGATGCCGCGGGATGAGGCGCTGAGCCTGGTGGAGAACTTCCGCGAGGTCATGCGTTCGCGGGGAACCGTACAAGCAGACGAGGAAGTGCTGGGTGACGCCGCTGCCTTCTCCGGAGTCTCGCGTTACCCCGCCCGCGTCAAGTGCGCCATGCTCGCGTGGGTCGCGCTGGAAGAGGCCGTGCTCGCAGCGCAGTAGTAGCAGTTGATGCGGGGGTCCCACCTTGTCACACCCTCAGGCCCCCGGCCTCAGCGGCAGCTCCACCCGGAACACGGTTCCTCGACCCACCTCGGACGCGACGGAGATCCGTCCGCCGTGTGCTTCGACGATGTCCCGGGTAATGCCAAGGCCAAGCCCGACGCCGGGAATTGCCGCTTTCTTCACCGCAGCCGAGCGGAAGAACCGGTTAAACGCTTCACCCTGCTCCGCCTCTGACATCCCCATGCCCTGGTCCTGCACCTCCAGGACAGCGACGCCGGATTCAGCTCGGACCCGGATAGTGACCATGCCGCCGTCGGGCGAGTATTTGATGGCGTTGGAAAGCAGGTTGTCCAGCACCTGCTGGACCCGCACCGGATCGAAGGAACCACGGACATCCCCGGGGATGTCCAGGGCCAGCTCGACGCCCGCCGCATCGGCGCGCGGCCGGGCAGACCAAGCGGCGGAGGCCGCCAGCTCGCGGAGGGACAGGTCCACCGGCTGCAGGTGAACTGAACCCGAGGCCGTGGTCAGCAGGTCAGCGACCAGGACCAGCAGCCGTTCAGCGTTGCGCATCGCTACAGATAAGGACGCCCTCAGCGAAGCGGAGTCGCTGCGTTCCTCCGCGTCCCCTATCGCCAGGTCCAGGTAACCGATAATGGAGGTCAGCGGCGTACGCAGCTCGTGGGAGACGCTGGCCACGAAATCCTCCTTGGCCCGCAGCGCCTGTAGCATGTCGGTGACGTCGCCGTACGCGATGACCGACCCGTTGAAATCACCGTGCTCATCGGTCAGCGGCCGAGCTGATACAGCCATCGCCCGCTGACCTGCCCCGCGGCCAATCGAGACGAGGACATCCGAATACGCCTCCCGGCGCATCGCCCGTGCAACCGGGCGCTCTTCCGCCGGCATCGGAGTGACGCCGTCCGGAAGGTACAGGTGCATGTCAGCCTCGGACCATTCCCCGGTGGGTGAGGGGAGTGCCAGCTCATGAGTGGTCAGCTGCCGGTTGTTCATCAGCATCATGTGGCCGTCCTTGGCGAGCACCACCACCCCAACGTCAATCGTGTCCAGCACGGCGTCCAGGAGCCGGGCGCGCCGGCGGCTGTCCTGCAGGCTGCGCTTGAGTTCCCGGTCCTTGGCTTCCAGCGCACGCTGCTGGCCGGAGGCATCCTGGGTCATGACGGTGGCCGACTTGTGAACCAGCAGCATGATGATGGGGACGAGCAGGGACCGGGCGAAATCCCCGAGATCCGGGCTTGCGCCGATCAGCGGACTCCAGACCACCAGTATGGTTCCGGCGAGGGTCAGGACTGACGCGGCCCGCGGTGCGAAGCCGGACCAGGCGAGCCAGAACACGGGGAACACGGTCAGCAGGAGCATGCCGGTGACGTCGGGCTGGACTCCCCGGAAAAGCAGCGCAATGGCTACGAAATCCAGGATGGGAATTACCCAATATGCCGCGTCGAAGAACTTCTCCCACGGAAGCCAGGCCGAAAGCAGGGTCAGCAGGACCATGAGCCCCAGCCCCCACAGGAAGACCGGGTCCTGGAAAGCGGAGGGTTTGTTCAGGAGAACGATGGGCACCGAAATGAGCGTGGCCAGGAAAAGCGGCAGCTGGCTGAGGGCAACGCGCGTGCGCAGGCTCAGTTCGTGAAAATCCCTGCGAATTCCAAGCACGGACAGGGCTTTGCCCCGAAAGCTGGACATTTGCCCGGTACCTCGCATTTTTCGCCGTGAATGGAATCCTTAGTTTATGCGCTGAGGCTGTAGGATGCCGAATAAGGGGAGCGGGTACAGCAGGTCTCGCAGGACAGGAAAAACCAAGAACCTATGGAAACTCAGCGCGTCGCCGTCATCATCGAAGACGACAAGGACATTCGCGATCTTCTGCATGCAGTACTCCAGCAGTCTGGTTTTGAAGTCCATGCCAGCCCCACCGGGCTGGAGGGAGTCGAGGCAGTACGCCGGCATAATCCGGCCGTTGTCACACTCGACCTCGGCCTGCCGGATATTGACGGATTCGAGGTCATTCGGCAGCTGCGCCTCTTTAGCGACGCCTACATCGTGATGCTGACCGCCCGCGCCGAAGAACTGGACACCCTGATGGGGCTCGAGGCCGGTGCGGACGACTACATCACCAAGCCGTTCCGCCCCCGCGAGCTGCGCGCCCGGATCTCCGCGATGATGCGCCGCCCCCGCACGGACGGGGCCCCCGCTGTGCGGGAAGCAGAAGCTGCACCCGCCCCGCGTCCGGCAGCCGCAGAGACTGCCGCCGTGCACGGCGAAGACGTTTTCAGCCATAACGGACTGGTGCTCGACGCCGGCACACGCACCACCGTGCTGTCCGGTAAGGACGTAGAACTGACCCGCACCGAATTCGACCTCCTGCACGCCCTCCTGGAGAGCGGACGCCGGGTGCGGAGCAAGACGGACCTCGTTCGACGGCTGCGCGGAGAGGACTATGACACCGGGTCCTACATCAGCGAGTCGGATGAACGGACTATCGAAGTCCACGTGGGCAACCTGCGGCGCAAGCTGGGCGACGATTCCCGCTCTCCCCGCTGGCTTGAGACGGTGCGCGGGGTTGGCTACCGGCTGGCGCCGGCCAACTAAGGGTTCACCTGACCTCACGTTTCGCCAGGCGCAGCCCAGGATCGCCCGAACCCCGGCCGCGGCACGGCTACATGCGGTCCAGCAGGTGCCGAAGCGACGCCAGGGTTGCTTCACCGCACTCCTGCATTGGTTTGAGCAGGGACTGCATCCCGTGGATGTCGGTTCGGCCAACCATGTCCTGGGCCAGTACCGCATAGCCGGCCAGGCGCTCCGCACCGGCCATGTGGCTGGAGATCTTGATGCTGAGCACCACGTCCATGGCGCCGGGATAGTCTCCGCCATCGAGCGACTTCACCAGCCGCTGGTACCGCCCTTCCCACATGTCTATGTAGTTGCCCACAAACTGGCGGCAGACCTCCGGGCCCATCTGCCGGCTGAGGTCACGCAGCGACGCTCTCGAGACCAGGACGTGGGAAACCGGGCTCTCAATCACGGCCGTCACGCCGGACAACGGGCAGAAGCAACGGCGCGGGCGCGGATTGCGCGTCCCGGAGGCACGGTGCTGTCGCGGGGAGACATGGGGGTCCTCCTGGAGGGCCGCCGTCCCCTTCCGGGGAGGGCAGATGGATCAATACCGCCCACGGTCCCATGCCAAGCTCAGGAACTGTCCCCGGCAAGGCTCAAGATCCAAGAAAGTTTGCTGAGGATTTCCGACGCTGCCAGAGGACGGGGCCTGTCCCCGCGGGGGAGCAGACGCCGTCCTCTGGAGCTGTAAACGCTTAGTCGGCGATGTAGAAGAGCCTCTTGTTCACGAACTCATCCATGCCCAGCGGGCCGAGTTCACGGCCGTAGCCTGAACGCTTGACGCCGCCGAAGGGAATGTCCGTTCCCTCTCCGACGCCGTTAACATTGGCCATGCCAACCTGCAGCTGCTGGGCAACCTTGCGGGCGCGCTCCTCATCGGTGGAGAAGACGGCGCCGCCCAGTCCGTAGTCGGAGTCGTTGGCGAGGCGGACGGCTTCTTCGTCACTGCCCACCTTGTAGACCACAGCCACCGGACCGAAGAGCTCTTCGCGGTAGGCGCGCATTTCCGGGGTGATGCCGGTCAGGACCGCCGGAGCCAGGTAGGCGGCGGGACCGTCCTGCAGGGTCCCGCCGGCGTGCAGGGTTGCGCCCTTGCCCACGGCATCCTGGATCTGCTCCGCGAGCCCCTCGGCGGCCGCACGGGAGGACAGCGGAGCGTAGGTTCCGTCAGCGGCCTCGGCGGGGTTGCCGGGCTTGAGGTCCTTGGCCAGGTTCGTCAGTTCGGCGACGAAGTCGTCGAAGATGTCCTCCGCCACGATCATGCGCTTGTTGGAGTTGCAGGCCTGCCCGGTGTTCTCGATCCGGGTAGCCCAGGCGTTGGCGGCGGATTCCTTGACGTCAGCGGTGTCCAGCACTACGTACGGGTCAGAGCCGCCGAGTTCCAGCACTACCTTCTTGAGGTTCTTACCGGCCAGCTCGCCGATGATGGCACCGGCACGCTCGGAACCGGTGAGCGAAACACCCTGGACCCGGGGATCCGCGATGATGTCCGCGATCTGGCCGTGGCTGGCGAAGACATTCTGGTAAACGCCGGAGGGAACACCGGCGTCGTCCATGATTTTCTGGATGGCCAGTGCGGACTTGGGGCAGGACTCCGCGTGCTTGAGGACAATGGTGTTGCCCAGCATGAGGTTGGGCGCCGCGAAACGGGCCACCTGGTAGTACGGGTAGTTCCACGGCATGATGCCGAGCAGCGGGCCAACCGGCAGTTTCTGGATCATGGCGCGGCCGCCGCCGATCGCCTTGATCTCCTGGTCCGCCGCGAGGGTGGGTCCCTCCGTGGCGAAGTAGTTGAAGATGTCAGTGCAGTACTCGGCCTCCCCGGCTGACTCCGGAAGCGGCTTGCCCATTTCTTCGGTGATGATCGCCGCGAGCTCATCCTTGCGTTCGGTGAACAGCTCACCGATGCGGGCAACAATCCTTCCTCGTTCCTCGATGGGAACCTCCCGCCAGGACTCGTAGGCCGCCTGCGACGCTGCAAGGGCATCCTGGATTTCAGCGTCGGTTGCCAGGGGGAATTCTTCCCCCGGTTCACCGGTGGCGGGGTTCACTACCCGGTAGGACCTGGCCGTTGTCTTGGAAGTGGTGCTCACGTCCGTACTCCTTACGCATTTATGTGGGTTATGTCATCATGCCGCGAAACTCCCTCCCGGGTAAACAAAATGCCTGATGGTGACGAGAGTCAGGGGCGCCTAATCCGGGTGTGTGCGCGTTTGCGGGCGGCCTGTCGGGCTCCGGGAGTGCCACGCGTAGACGGCGAGGGTGCCCAAGGCCGCTCCCAGCCCGTTGGCCACGACGTCGTGTGGCGTGGCGTACCGCTCAGGAAGCAGCAGCGCCTGGGTCGCTTCGATGCCCGCTGATACACAGAGGCCGACGACGGCGGCAAGCCAGCACCAGCGCGGGTTCAGCCAGGCGGCGAGCAGCAGGCCGGCCGGAAAGAACAGGAGGACGTTGGCGGCAGCCTCAACCAGCGTGTAGTCGACCCACGCCGGCGCTCCGAACGAGTGCAGCAGCCTAAGGACCTGGTCCAGGTAGCCGCTCAGGCCCCGGTCCACGGGCCGGGGCCAGAAGACGATGCAGGCCAGCAGAGCCGCATAGGCCGCCAGGCCAAGCGCCAAAAGCGTCCGGTGCCGGGGTTTGTGGCCCGTTGGACCTTCCTGCATCTTCATTGGGTCCTCGTTGTGTGGAGCGTCCCCTGCGGGCGAAATCGGTTGAAAGTGCGGGTGCCTGAACTGGGTTGCGCAGATTTTGCGGCCCCGTTGCGGGGCTCTTGAGCATTGTTGCAAGGTTTTCCAAACCCTGTGCCGGGACCGTCCGGTTTCTTGAGAATCGGATAGCAGATTAGCCATGTCGGCGGGAACAGTTTCCGCCCAGCACACAACTCTTTAGGGGATGCAGAATGAACAAGATGGCTAAAGGCGCACTGGCAACCGGCGTAGGCGTGGCACTGCTTCTCGGCGGCGGCGGAACGCTCGCAATCTGGAACGACACCGCCAATGCCAACACCGGCAACATTGTGGCCGGCAACATGGACATCAACGCCGGCACCGCGGTCTGGATGAAGGCCGACGGAAGCGTCATCGAAAACTTCGCCAGCTACCGCATCGTCCCCGGTGAGACCCTCCGCTTCGAACAGCCGGTCAGCATCTCCCTGACCGGCGACGAGCTCAAGGCGACCCTGAGCCCGGACTACAGCAAGCTGTCGGACGGTTTCAGGAACCAGCTCACCTATTCCTACAGCATCGTCCAGGACGGCAAGGTACTGAACCCCGGCACCGTCCTCACCGAGGACAACAACGGCACCGCAACCGTGACGGCCACCGTGACATTCAAGTCCACCGCCGGCAACGAGAGCATGAACTACACCCAGGATCTCTCCAGCATCAAGTACGTCCTGCAGCAGATCCGCTAGCAGCCCGCAGCAACAGGCTGTTCATTCTGGCCGTGCGCGGCGGCGCCGCCGCGCACGGTACCCCCCCCAAAAAAACAAACGAACCAAAACCACCGGAAAGCGGTCCAGCAATGAAAGCAGCACTGAAAGGAACAGGGCTTGTGCTCTGCGCCGTGCTGCTTGGGCTCATGACGGTTCAGGGCACCTACGCCCTGTGGAGTGCTGCTGCACCGGCAGCCGCCGGAAACCTCCAGGCCGCTTCCTTCAACGTCGAGATGGATGGCGGCACCGGCGTCGTCATGATGCGCCAGCCTGACGGCAGCCAGGGCACCGTTGGCCTGGCCACCGCTCCGCTCGGGCCGGTGAACGCCGGCGAGTCGGTGTACGCCGGCGTGAAGCTGACCAACCTCACCGACGCCGGGGGAACGTTCACACTGGCAGCGACCGCCGGTCAACCGGTGGTTGGGGGCAGCCTCGCGCCACTGCTGGCAGTTGACCAGCGCGCCGTCGGCGGGGCTGACCTTGCTGCCTGTTCCAACCCGGCTCTGTTCACTGGACCCGCAGCCCCGGCCCTCGAGCTGCCTAAGGGAACCTCGGGTGTCCTCTGCTTTCGCGTAACGCTCTCGGCAGCCGCAAATGCAGAGGGCCAGGCTTCCACAATTTCGATTCCGCTCACCGTCGAACAAAAAGGATAGGAACTTCCATGTCAAAAGGCCGCAGCAATTCCTCACCGGCGCTCCGGGCACTGAAGTTCACCGGCTCGGCCCTGAGCCTGGTAGCCATGTGCGCTGCTGCGCTGGCCGCCCTGGTCCTGATCGTCATTCCCCTGGTGACCGGATCGCAGACCTACACCGTGCTGACGAGCTCCATGGCACCGAACTACGCGCCCGGCACCTTCCTGGTCGTTGAACCAACTCCGGCGGATGAGCTCAAGACCGGAGACGTGATCACGTACCAAATCGAGTCCGGGGACCCGACTGTCATCACTCATCGCATCATTGGCATTGGCCTGGGCCAGAACGGTGAGCGGATTTTCACCACGAAGGGTGACAACAATGACCTGGCCGATGAGGGCGTCGTCCAGGAAGCCCAGATCCGCGGCAAGCTTTCCTACGCCGTGCCGTACGTAGGATTCGTAGCTAACGGGCTCGGCAGCAGCGACCGGGGTGAGATTGCCCAATGGGCAGCAGTTGGACTGCTCGGTTACGGAATCGTCCTGCTGGTCCGTGGCGCCCTTGAAACCAAGCGCAAGTCGCCGGAACCCGAAGTGGACGCGGTGGTCCTGGAACTTCCCGTCCGCGATGACGCCGGCCTCCACGCCCGCCCTGATGCCTTCAGCGATGACCCGGTCCTGCACGAGTGCGACCACTGCGACCACGCCGTTTCAGGCTTCCACTCGGCCCACAGTCCCAAGAGCGTTGCAGTCTGATGATTCCTTCCCGCCGGACCTCAGCGCCCCGCGGTGCCAGGGCCGGCCTGGCGCTCCTGGGAGCCGGGGTGTACGCCGCCATGTCGCTGGCTGCCGCCCCCGCTGCCCACGCGGACGCTGAATCCCTGCAGGTCAGCTTTGACGGGTCCTCCTTCACAGGGTCTGCCAGCCGGCCGGTCTTCCCTGAGGGACTGCGTTTGGTTCCCGGCAGCTCACAGTCCGGAGCCCTCTGGGTCCGCAACAATTCAGCTGAACCGGCTTACCTCTCCCTGGCAGTCGCCGGGCGCGGAATTGGTCCAGAGCTTGCCGGCTACCTTGAAGTCCGTTCCCGGTCTGGTGCAGGTGCTGAATCCGCTGCCCTGCCCGGCAGCGTCGCCTGCAGCGACCTCGGAACGCCCGTGCTCCTCGAAGCCGGAGCAGCACGACGGGTAGACCTCAGCGCAGGCCTGGTCCTGGAAGCCCCCAACTCCACCATGAACCAGCGGGGGTCCTTCGACATCCTCCTGCTGCTGGACGCGGCCGGCGGGCGTTCGGCCTGCCAGCCCGCTAACGCTCCGGACAACCAGGTTCCGGCCCCCGGCGGGCAGGACGGCGGGAGCAGCACGGGTCGGTCCGGTAACGCCGTGCAGACGGCGCCCGGCGCTGCCGCCGTCGTCACCATCCCCGGAACCGGGGAAGCGGCTGCGCCGCTGAATGCTGTCCCGGTGTTCGGAGAAGCTATCGCCGCACCCGCGGGTCTCCCCAAGGCCTCCGGCCCCCCTGGACTTCCGCCGCGGATCACACCGGCGTCGTTTCTCGAAAGCACCGTGGAGCCAATCATCCGCACCTGGCAGGGTACGTTGATGGTGTTGCTGGCCGCCGCCTTCTTCGCTGCCGCCGCTGCCCGGATACGCATAACCCGAAGGACGCCATGAAGAAGAACGAGCAGGTGGGCCAGCCACGGAAGAAGAGGGTTCTGCAGCGGTTCCGGGAGCTTCCGGGTGCCCGCATTGCCGCCGCTGCCTTCGCCGTGACGGTTGTGCTGGGCCTCGGCGCGCCGGCTGCCTGGGCACTGTGGAGCCAGCAGGGATCGGCGGCGATTACGGTGACCGCCGGCAAGCCTGTTCCTACGCCTACCCCGACGCCTACGCCTACCCCGACGCCAGCGCCTGCCCCCACGCCAGCGCCTACCCGGCCGGGTACGCCAACCCCGGCAGCGCCGGTTGCCCCCACTGCACTGACCTGTTCACGGGACCCGGGAGCGGGCAGCAACGGAGGACGGGAGACCACCATCTACTGGGCCGCTGCAGGTGCACCGAGCGGCACCGCTACGGTGGCGGAAATCCTTCTCCTGAGCAAGAACGGCAAACAGGTGAACGGGTCGGCCACTTACGCGGTGCCCGGAAGTTCCGGCTCAGTCCGGCTGGCAGCCCTGCCCGGAATCGAATCATTCCTGGCTGATGCCGCGGGCAGGAACACCAAGTTCGACGTCTCTGTCCGCAACGCCTGGCTCACCTCGCCCGTCGCCGGGCCCACCCAGCTCGGGGGGACACTTGCCGTCGCCGGAACCCCGTCAGCGGCACTCACCGCCGGCGGCTTCCAATACAAGGAAAACGGGGACTGGTTCAACTGTCCCAACGGGACACACTGAGAAGCGGCAGGCGCGGCCTAGCGTCCCTGCTGCCCGTCCTCCTGCTGGAAGACGTCAGGAATGCCGTCGTTGTCCGCGTCCACCCGCTCGGCTTCCTCCAGCACTGCGTAGCGGCGGTTGCGGATGGTGAGCAGGACCGACGCCAGGACAGCGGCCAGCACGGACGCCGTGAGGATCGCGATCTTGGCGTCCTCGTGATGTGTTGACCCCTGACCAAAGCTGAGGTCATTGACCAGCAGGGACACCGTAAAGCCGATGCCTGCCAGGATGCCGATGCCGGTGAGATCCACCCACTTCACCGCCTGGTCCAGCGTCGCCTTGGTGAAGAACGTCAGAACCCAGGTGGTCAGCAGGACACCGATCGGCTTGCCGAGCACCAGAGCGGCCACGATGCCGACGGCCACGGGATCGGTCAGCGCCCGGCCCAGTCCTTCAATACCGCCAATGGCGACACCGGCGGAGAAGAAGGCGAAGGCAGGCACGGCGAAGCCGGTGGAGATGGGACGGAAGCGGTGCTCGAAGATCTCGGCCAGGCCCGGCTTGTCCTCGTTGTGCGGAAGAGTTCCGCCGGACGGATCGCGGCGCAGCACCGGCACGGCAAAGCCGAGCAGCACTCCGGCCACCGTTGCATGTACTCCGGATGCATGCATCAGGATCCAAACGGCTACGGCCAGCGGCGCCAGGAACACCCAGAACGCCCACGGCCGGGTCCCGAAGAAACGCGGGGCGCGCTGGACCAGCAGCGTGAACGCCGCCAGCGGAATAAGCATGAGTCCCAGCATGAGCGGGCTCACGTCTTCGGAGTAGAACAGCGCGATGATGGTGATCGCAATGAGGTCATCGACCACGGCCAGGGTCAGCAGGAAGATACGCAGTGCCGTGGGCAGGTGGGAACTGATGACCGCCAGGACAGCCAGCGCAAAAGCGATGTCCGTCGCCGTCGGAATGGCCCAGCCGCGCATGCCGTCAGCCCCCGTGGCAACCTGGATGCCCGCGTAGATCAGCGCGGGAATGAGGACACCGCCAAAGGCGGCAGCCACCGGCACGATGGCCTTGCTGATCTGGCGCAGGTCACCGGCGACAAACTCCTTCTTGAGCTCCAGCCCAACGAGGAAGAAGAAAATTGCCAGCAGCCCGTCGGCTGCCCACGCCCCGACGCTCAGCTCAAGGTGCCAGGGTTCGTAGCCGAACGTGAAGTCGCGGACGGAGAAGTAGCTTTCCGATGCCGGTGAGTTGGCCCAGATGAGCGCCGCCACCGTGGCAATAAGCAGCAGGATGCCGCCAACGGTTTCCTTGCGGAGGATCTCACCGATGCGCAGGTGCTCGCTGTAGCTGGATCTGCCGAAAAAGACTTTCGTGGATCCGGAGGGCTGGGGATTTGGCTCGTTTGCGGCCATGAAAGAAGGCTCCTAAGAGGAAAGCGGATATGGGAGAGCTGCTGCCGACCAGACTTCCCGGCTCACCTTCCCCCACTCTACCGAGGCTGCGTCCCCGGGGGCGGGGGACGCAGCTGCGAAGCGGTTAGCCGACGAGGCCCCGCACGCCGACCACGGCGGTGGCCAGCGCAAAAATCATCGCGGTGCTGATCATCATGAGGTTGGTGGTCATGAACCGGGTGGGGGCGCCGTTGGCATCGCGCGCCTGCGGGTCTTTCAGGACACGCTTGAGGAAGATGGGCCAGACCATGATCGACCAGAGGCCGGCGATGAGCAGGACGAGGGCGAGGGGAGTGGGAAGCTCCAATGAAATACTCCTGGCTGGGCGAGGCGGGTTAGTTGTTTTCGATCCACTTGCCGGCTTGGGCCGCCTGGATGGTCAGGGCCTTGCCGATCATGGGTTCGGCGGCCTTGGCGATCTTGTCCCCAAGGAAGGGAATGGAGGAGCTCACGGAGCCTTCAACGTCTACGCGGGTGCCTTCGGCCAGTGCAACCAGCCGCTGCACGGCACTGACCTTCAGCGGCACTCCGCCCACGGAAAGATCCACGGAGGCGGTCCGGGATCCGTCTGCTTCCGGGGCATCCCACTCTTCCTTCTGCGTCACTGTCAGGGAGGAGCCCACGAGCTTCTTTGCCATGTCCGGGAGCCGGTCGGTCGGCAGCTGGCGCACGGCGGTGAGCGTGAAGGGGCCGGAAGTATCGCCGTCGACCGTCAGTGAAACCAGGGAACCGCCCACGTGCTCGCTGATGCTTCGGACGAATCCTTCGTCGGTGAAGGTTTTCGTCAGCGTGGCGGCGTCGTAGGGCAGGGTGGTGGAAGCAGACAGGGCCAAGGGAGTCCTCCGGGTAGGAAAGTGCGGCAGGCCCGGCTTTCGGCACCGGACCCGCCCAACATCCTAGTCGCTACCCCGGCGCTGTCCCCAACGAGCCGTGCTCGGCTGAGGACGTCACGGAACGCGGAGGCACCCCACTACGTCCATATCCGCATTGTGGACGGCGAAGGACTTGCCGGCAGCCTGGTCGGGCACGAGGAACGGCACAGTTGCGGTGGCCGAGGCCGAGCCGTCCGATTCGGTGGTGAAGTCCAGCACCACGCCGGCACTCGGATTGTCCCCGCTGCCCTCGTGGACGTACTCCGGGCCAAGATCGCCGGGGTTCTCCGGGCAAACCCCGTCATGGAGCATGACCGTGTACGCCTGGTTGGACGCGAAACCCTGCACCTGCAGATCAACGGTGGTGTCCATATCCGTCTCCCCGATGACCATTTCTGCCTCCGCCCCCTCCGGAATGAGGGTCTCCGTGTTGACGGCGGGGTAGGACGTGGCGATGGCGTTTTCACACCATGGCCCGAACGCGCCCTCGATCACGCCTCCGGAGAGCGGAGTTGGCGACGTGTCCGGGCACCGGTCAGCGGAAACGGTGCGGCCCGGTCCCGCTGCCTGGCAGGACGACGACGTAGCCTCCGGCCCGGATTCACAGTCGCTGCTCAGGCTTGAAGAAGCTGCCGAAGAAGTCGCGTTGTTGGCGGTGTCCTCCTGGTTCCCGGCGTTTGCGCAGGCCGTGAAGAGCAGCGAAAGGGCGGACAGGGCAACGAGCAGTAACAGGGTCCTGCGGCTGGATCTGAGTCCCGGTTTGCGTCCCATGGGGCAGGCCTCCGATGCGCTGGGTCAGGCGGATGCAGTGATGCCGGTGCCTTTCAGCGTGCCAGCCCGGCCGGTGAAAAGCCACAGCCGGCGCTCTCCAGCGGGCGGAAACCTAGCCGAATCGGCCGGTCTTGAGAAGAGTGCCGGCGGATTTTCGGCAGCAGTTGGGCCGCACCCTGTTAGGAGCCCGAAGCACTGCCATAGCATCGCGGCACGGCTTGTGCCTCGGGGGCGGTGCGCATCCGGCCGGTTCATTCACTCGCACTCTTAGGGGAACGATGAAACTCAGTAAATCCATGCGCGGTGCTGCCCTTGCAGCGGCCGTCGTCCTCACGCTTTCAGCCGGGGCGCCCGCTGCCTTGGCCGCAGAGATCAACTCCGGGGGCAAGGGAGGCCCGGGCGCCCACCAGGGGCCGGGCAAGAACCAGCCGGGCCACGGCGCGGGGAAGCCGGACAAGCCCGGCAAGCCGGGCAACGGACCCGGCAAACCTGGCAAGAGCGACTCCGAGAAGCTCCGGGACAAGGTGACCGTTGACGGGGTCTACTCGCATCTGCGGGCACTCCAGAAAGCAGCGGAGCGCAACGGCGGAAACCGTGCGGCCGGAACACCGGGATACGAAGCCACAGCGCAGTATGTGGAGGGACAGCTGCGAAAGGCCGGCTACGAGCCGTTCCGCCAGCCCTTCACCTATGAACAGTTCGTCCTGAACGGGGACTCCCTGCAGCAGGTCTCCCCGAACCCCAGCGAGTACGCGGCCGGGGAGGACTATCTCACCATGAGCTATTCCGGCCCCGGGGATGTCACCGGCGAAGTTACCGCCGTAGACGTGAACCTGGCCGGTGACCGAGCCAACAGCTCCGGCTGTGAGCCCGGGGACTTCTCAGGCTTTCCGGCCGGGAACATCGCCCTTCTGCAGCGCGGCACCTGCGCCTTCGGAGACAAAGTTGCCAATGCCGCCTTGGCCGGAGCCTCCGCTGCCATCATCTTCAACCAGGGCAACGACGTTCCCGGTGATGACCGCTTTGGGCTGGTCAACGGCACGCTCGGTGACAGCCTCTCCACGATTCCGGCCGTTGGCGTCACCTTCGAGGTCGGTGAGGAACTGGCCGGCACCAACGGCGGTACCGTCCGCCTGGTGGTTGACTCCACGGTCCAGGAGACGGAGACGTTCAACGTTATTGCCGATACGCCCAAGGGCGACCCGACCCGCCAGGTTGTGGTCGGCGCGCACCTTGACTCCGTGTCCGAAGGCCCGGGCATCAACGACAACGGCAGTGGCACCGCAGCGATCCTGGAGACGGCGATCCAGCTGGGCAAGACCGGGAAGTTCAAGCTGCAGAACCAGGTGCGCTTCGCGTTTTGGGCCGCCGAAGAAGACGGGCTCCTGGGCTCGGCACACTACGTCGAGCAGCTGGACGAGACCGGGCTGGCCAATACCCTGCTCAACCTGAACTTCGACATGCTTGGTTCACCGAACTTCGTCCGCTTCGTCTATGACGGCGACGGCGGGGCATTCGGGTCGACGGGCCCCACCGGGTCAGACGTCATTGAAGGAGTCTTCGAGGACTACTTCGCGTCCCAGGGACTGCCCACGGCCCCCACCGAGTTTGACGGGCGCTCCGACTACCAGGCCTTCATTAACAACGGCATCCCCGCCGGAGGCCTGTTCACCGGGGCGGAAGGCGTGAAGACCGCAGCGGAAGCAGCGCTCTTCGGCGGCACCGCCGGAGAGCCCTACGACCCCTGCTACCACGCAGCGTGCGATGACCTGGGCAACATCAGCAAGCAGGCGCTCGGCGAAATGTCCGACGCCGTGGCCCACACCACGCTGACCTTCGCCCAGTCGGACGCGGATATCCGCGGCGGTGCAGGCGTCTCGGCACGGGCGCTGCCTTCGGCTCCGGCAACCCAGGGACCGGCGTACAAGGGACACGAGGCGCTGCGCTAGGAAGCAGCACCCGCACCCACGAGGCAGGGCCGTCCGCAGGGAACTGCGGGCGGCCTTCCTTTTGCCCGGATCCAACGAGATAACAGAAAGTGCACGTATGAGCGCTGTAACGTGCAGTTTCTGCCATCTCGATGGGTTCGCCCTCAGCGGTATCGCCGGTACGGGACACTGGTCAGCGGGTAGGCTGGAATTACCTACCCGGGGTTGATTTCCAGCTTCGGGTTCTTGCGTTGCCTGCCCTGAAGGAGATACCCCCGCAATGAGCCTGAACGGACTGCGCGCCGCCCTCACCGAGGACAAGTCCTACTCCCGCCTGAGGGCACACGCCGCGCGGGTTCCGGCCAAGCGCAGCCAGGACCTGGAGATCGGCGCGCCGCAGGGGATGAGGGCCGCGCTGCTGGCGGAGATGGTGGACGGTCTCGCAGAGACGCACGACGCCGGCGCAGGCGACACTTCCGGCGCACCTCCCGTGGTCCTCGCCGTCACGGCCACCGGCCGGGAAGCCGAAGACCTCGCCGCAGCCCTGCGCTCCTATCTGCCGCTGGCCGGGATCGAGGAGTTTCCCTCCTGGGAAACCCTGCCGCACGAACGGCTTTCACCGCGCTCGGATACCGTGGGCCGCCGGCTTTCGGTCCTGCGGCGGCTGGCGCATCCGGGGAATGACCCGGTGCAGATCGTCGTGGCACCGGTCCGCGCCGTGGTGCAGCCCCTGGTCAAAGGCTTGGGCGACCTGCAGCCTGTCTCGCTGGCAGTGGGGGATGAGCGCCCGTTCGACGCCGTTGTCAAGGCGCTCGCCGACGCCGCCTATGCCCGCGTGGACATGGTGTCCCACCGCGGTGAATTCGCCGTGCGCGGCGGCATCCTTGACGTTTTCCCGCCCACCGATGACCACCCCATCCGCATCGACTTCTTCGGCGACGAAGTGGACTCAATGCGCTGGTTCGCCGTCGCCGACCAGCGCACCCTCACCGGCGAGCACGTCATCCACCCGAAGGAACTCTACGCTCCGCCGTGCCGCGAACTGCTGATCACCCCGGACGTCATGAGCCGGGCCGCGAAACTGCAGCCGCAGATGCCGGCCGCCGCAGACATGCTGGAAAAGATCGCCGGCGGCATCGCCGTTGAAGGCATGGAATCCCTGGCCCCGGTGCTGGTGGATGAAATGGTGCCGCTGATGAGCCAGCTCCCGGCCGGGTCCATCTCCGTGGTCATCGAACCGGAGAAGGTCCGCGCCCGCGCCCACGACCTCGAGTCCACCAACGAGGAATTCCTCGCCGCAGCCTGGGCCACCGCGTCCGACGGCGGTGCGGCGCCCGTTGACCTCTCCGCAGGACTCAGTGCGGACCTGGAAGCCGCCAGCTTCCGCTCCCTGACGGACACCCGCTCCGCAGCCGTGGCCAATGACGTCGCGTGGTGGGCCATCACGTCCTTCAACCCGGACGACGAGACCGTCCTGGATATCGACACCCTGACCATCAACGCCCGGGAACCCCGCGGCTACAAGGGCGACGTCGCGGAGATGATGGACTTCATCGGCTCCCGGATCAAGGACCAGTGGCGCCTCGTCGTCGTCACCGAGGGTCCCGGGCCGGCGTCCCGGCTGGCCGAGCTGTTCCACGACAATGACATTCCCGCCACGCGGATGGAGTCCCTGGACTCTGAACCGCAGCCGGGCATCATCGAGATCACCACGGCCAGCGCCGGGCGCGGGTTCGTTTTCGACAACCTGAAGATGGGCCTGCTGACCGAGGCGGACCTGCTGGGCCGGGCCAGCGCCTACTCCACCCGGGACATGCGCAAGATGCCCTCCCGCCGGCGCAACGCCGTCGACCCCCTGCAGCTGCAGGAAGGCGACTACGTGGTGCACGAACAGCACGGCGTGGGACGGTTCGTTGAACTGCTGCAGCGTGCCACCGGCGCCGGGGTGAACAAGACGGTCCGCGAATACCTCGTGCTGGAGTACGCGCCGTCCAAGCGCGGAGCGCCGGGGGACCGGCTGTTCGTGCCCACCGACCAGCTGGACCAGATCACCCGCTACGTGGGCGGGGAAACGCCGGTGCTGTCCAAGATGGGCGGCTCCGACTGGGCCAAGACCAAATCCCGGGCCCGCAAGGCCGTCAAGGAAATCGCCGGGGAACTGATCCGGCTGTACTCCGCGCGCATGGCGTCCAAGGGCCACGCCTTCGGGCAGGACACCCCGTGGCAGCGTGAGCTGGAGGAAGCGTTCCCGTATGTGGAGACGCCGGACCAGCTGACCACCATCAACGAGGTCAAGGCGGACATGGAGCGGGAGATTCCCATGGACCGGCTGGTCTCCGGGGACGTCGGCTACGGCAAGACCGAGATTGCCGTGCGCGCTGCATTCAAAGCCGTACAGGACGGCAAGCAGGTGGCTGTCCTGGTGCCGACGACACTGCTCGCCCAGCAGCACCTTGAAACCTTCTCCGAACGGTTCTCCGGTTTCCCGGTCCGCGTGGCTACGCTCTCCCGCTTCCAGACCGCCAAGCAGGCCAAGGAAGTCATCGAGGGGGTGCGGAACGGATCGGTTGACGTCATCATCGGCACGCACCGGCTGCTCTCGCAGGAGGTCCAGTTCAAGGACCTCGGCCTGGTCATCGTCGATGAGGAGCAGCGCTTCGGCGTCGAACACAAGGAAGCGCTGAAGAAACTGCGCACCAACGTGGACGTGCTGGCCATGAGTGCCACGCCGATTCCGCGAACCCTTGAAATGTCGCTGACCGGAATCCGGGAGACCTCCACGCTGGCCACCCCGCCGGAAGAGCGCCACCCGGTGCTGACCTACGTAGGCCCGTACACGGACAAGCAGGCATCGGCGGCGATCCGCCGCGAGCTGATGCGCGAGGGCCAGGTCTTCTTTGTGCACAACCGGGTTTCCTCGATCGACAAGACGGCCGCGCACCTGCAGGAGCTGGTCCCGGAGGCGCGCATCGCCGTCGCGCACGGCCAGATGAGCGAGGCGAAGCTTGAGCAGATCATCGTGGACTTCTGGGAGAAGCGGTTCGACGTGCTGGTGTGCACCACCATCATTGAAACCGGCCTGGACATCTCCAACGCCAACACCCTAATTGTGGACCGGGCGGACCACTTTGGTCTGTCCCAGCTGCACCAGCTGCGAGGACGCGTGGGCCGCGGCCGGGAACGTGCCTACGCGTACTTCCTCTACCCGTCGGAGAAACCGCTGGGCGAGACGGCGCTGGAGCGGCTGAAGGCCGTCGCCGCGCACAACGAACTCGGTGCCGGCATGCAGCTGGCCATGAAGGACCTTGAGATCCGCGGCGCCGGCAACCTGCTGGGCGGTGAACAGTCCGGGCACATCGCAGGCGTCGGCTTCGACCTGTACATCCGGCTGGTCGGCGAGGCAGTGGCGGACTTCCGCGGCGAGGCCGAGGAGAAGGCAGCCGAGATGAAGATCGAGCTGCCCGTCAACGCGCACCTCCCACACGACTACGTGCCGGGAGAGCGGCTGCGGCTGGAGGCCTACCGCAAACTGGCATCCGCGCTGACGAACGAGGCGATCGACGAAGTCCTCGCCGAACTGGTGGACCGCTACGGCGAACCGCCACAGGAAGTGAAGAACCTGATCGACGTCGCCCGGTTCCGGGTCGATGCCCGCGCCGCCGGCCTGACCGATGTGGCGCTGCAGGGCAACTTCATCAAGTTCTCACCCGGCGACCTGCCCGAATCCCGGACCATGCGCCTGCAGCGGATGTACCCCGGTTCGCAGGTGAAGCCGGCGCTGAACGCAATCCTGATTCCGAAGCCCAAGACCGCGAAGATCGGCGGCCGGGACCTGCAGGACGCCGAGATGCTGCAGTGGGCGCACCAGGTGCTGGACGCGATTTTCAAGGAGTAGGTGCGGCGTCCGGGGCTTCGCGCTTGTAGAGTCGGGGCTTGCCGGACGCGATCTTCTCCCCCCCAGGCCGGCCCGCGTTTACGACGCCATTGAGGGCAGTCGCAGCGACCTGGACACGTACCTGCGCCTGGCATCCGACGGCGGGGTAAAGGCGGTGCTCGATGTGAACGGGTGGAGTCCACCAGCACCCTGCGGTTCCGCACCCAGCCGCAGCTGGGGTCCACCCTCGCGGAGGCCGGGTTCACCGGGGTGGAAGTCCGGGAGCTGCCTTACGCCCCAGCGCGTGGGTGGTTGGTGTTGGCGCGGGGCTGACTGGCCGGGTGAATTGAGAAGGGCTGCTGGCTGGATGCCGTGGCGGAATACGGAGCGCGGGCGGGGACGTGGCGGAATAGGCCGAGCAGGCGTCCCGTGCAGTGCATTCCGTTTGGCCCAGTTGGTTCGTCGTGTGTCGCAACACCGTCCCTTCGCCCAAACGCCTGCTCATCCTGTGTTGCAATACGGCCGTTTGGCGCGGTTCCCGTTCGTCTTGTGATGCAATACGGGCCCTCTGCAGGCTGGAATACGGCGTTATTGCATCAGAGGATTCCGAGTGAGGCCCCGAAGGGACGTTATTGCGACACAGGATGGGCCATGGCTGTCTCGGGACCGGGCCGTACGCCTCAGCGCCGATCCGGCTCTGGCCCCGCAGCCAGCCCCGGCCAGCCGGAACGGAGCCAAAAAAGCGTGCCTCCTTCGGGAGGGGGAATCGGGCCGAAGGAGGCACGCGGCTTGGAGTACCGGCAGCCCAGCGGGCCACCGGCTAGGGAGACCCCATGGGGACGCCGGCAGGAGCTAGGAGTCGAACCCCATGCCCACGGCGTCCATGAGTTTCAGCCACGGACCGCGCTTGCCCTGCCGGCGGTCGGAACGGACCATGGCGGCGGTGGTGATCTTCACGCCCAGCCAGGCAACAGGCTCCGGCGGGAAGGGCAGCGGCAGCTTGCGGACCAACTCCAGCGAAGTCCGCCGCGTGGGTGAACCGGAGAGCAGATCCAGCAGCACATTGGCGGCAAACCGGCTCGCGCCCACGCCGAGCCCGGTGAACCCTGCGGCGTAGGCCACCCGTCCGCCGTAAGCCTTCATGAAGAAGGAGAAGAACCGGCTGCAGGTATCGATCGCGCCGCCCCATTTATGCGTGAAGGAAATGCCCTCAAGCTGGGGGAACGTGGCCAGGAAGTGCGCGGCCAGGCGTCGGAAGGACTCCTCGCTCTGGTCGTACTCCGGCTTCATGCTGCGTCCGTAGTGGTACGGCGCGTCATAGCCGCCAAAGAGTATCCGGTTGTCCTCGGTGAGCCGGTAGTAGTGGAACCGGTTTGCGACGTCGTCGAGACCCTGGCGCCGCGACCAGCCGATCGATTCGAGCTGCGCCCCGGTGAGCGGCTCGGTCATCAGCGCGTAGTCGTACACCGGCATGGTGTGCAGCCGCGCCCGGCGCAGCAGCGAGGGGAAGGCGTTCGTGGCAAGCGCCACCTTCGCCGCGGAGACGGTCCCGCCGTCGGTCTTCAGCTCGACGCCTCGGCCCGCCTTGGCCAGCGACCGCACGGGGGAGTGTTCGAAGATCTGCACGCCCAGCTCCAGGCAGGCACGCCTCAGGCCCCACGCCAGCCGCGCCGGATCCACCAGGGCGCTGCCCTTCTTGTTCCACGCGCCGGCCAGGTACAGCGGGGACTTCACCTCGGCCTGGACCTTGTCCCGGTCGAAGAACTCGATGCCGTCATGGCCGGCTTCCTCGCGCAGCCATTCCACCTGGTGCGGTTCGGTGGCCAGCGCCAGGGTGCCGGTCCACTCGAAGCCGCAGTCGATCCCGTAGCGTTCGATGGTTCGGGCGAATTCGGCCAGGTTTTCGTCGCCCATTTCCTGGAGCAGGTCCACCTCCTTGGGCAGGTGCTTGACTCCGTTGCTGTAGCCGTGGGTCAGGCTGGCGGAGACGAAACCGCCGTTGCGGCCCGACGCCGCCCAGCCCACTTCCTGCCCCTCCAGCAGCACCACCCCGGCGGAAGGGCTACGCTCCTTGGCCAGCAGCGCCGTCCACAGCCCGGTGTATCCGCCGCCCACTACGGCGAGGTCGGCCGTGAGAGTGGCATCAAGCGGCGGCAGGGGAGCCGGGCGTTCAGTGCGGTCCAGCCAGTACGGGGCGGGCACAGCGGTGGAAAGGGCGGCGGTGACGGTGGCGGCCGGGATGCGCTGCTCGGCCAGGTCGTAGACGGTGGGGGTGGTGCTTGGCACGGTATCTGCTTTCGATCGGGTGTGGTTCGCAGGGGGATGCTGGGGGGCGGACTAGGTGTACTGAGACACCACGTTAGTTACACGTGAATAGGGTGAAGACCTCTTAGGTTTGGTGGTTACCACACACAGCCGAACCCAAGAGGTCTTCATGTCCCACGGTAATGCCCGTCTGGCTCCGGCCGGAAGAATGATCCTGGTCCAGCGCGTCGCTTCCGGGCGGCCGGTAGCCCATGTCGCGAAGGAAATGGGTATCTCCCGGCCCACCGCTTACCGGTGGGTCAACCGGTACCGGGAAGAAGGCCCGCCCGGTTTGGAAGACCGTTCTTCGAAGCCCAAAACGTGCCCGCACGCGACCAGCCCGGAGAAAACCGCCGAGGTCCTAACAACCCGTACCGAGCACCGCACCGGGCCGGCCGATATCGCATCCCGCACCGGGGTAGGCGTCCGCACGGTGTCCCGGATCCTTCTTCGTTCCGGTGTCCCCAAGCTCTGGGAGCTGGATCCGCTGACCGGTATCCGCATCCGTGCCGCCCGGGCAACGGAGCGCCGGTATGAACGCGACGCTCCCGGGGACATGGTCCATATCGATGTGAAGAAACTCGGCCGGATCCCGGACGGGGGCGGCTGGCGGGCAGACCCGAATCAGTCCGCTCGCAACCACAGCACCGGCCACACGAGAGTCGGTTTCGACTACGTCCACGTCGCCGTGGACGATCACTCAAGGCTCGCGTTCGTGGAAGTCCACCCCGATGAGAAGGGTCCGACCTGCGCCGGGTTCCTGCAGCGGGCTGCCGCGTTCATGGCCGCGCACGGAGCGCCGGTGAAACGAGTCATGACGGATAACGCGTTCGCTTACCGGCTCTCCAATGACTTCCAGGCGGTGCTGTCCACGTTGGGTGCCAAGCACATCCTGATCAAGCCCCGCCATCCTTGGCAGAACGGCAAAGCCGAACGCTTCAACCGGACCCTGCAGGAAGGCTGGGCCTACCGGCAGGTCTTCGACTCCAACCAAGCCCGCACCGATGCCCTGCAACCGTGGCTAGACTTCTACAACCACCAACGCCCACACGGCAGCCTCGGAGGCAAAGCACCCATCACCAGGTGTAACTAACGTGCTGTCTCAGTACAACTAGGCCGGGCGGTAGCCCGTGGTTTCCGGCGGGACCGCGTGGCGGATCATCAGGTGGCGGGTCACGGAGTAGTCCAACAGCGGCTCGATGCTCATGTCCTTGCCGAAGCCGGAGCCCTTCACGCCGCCGTGCGGTGCCTCCGAGGCCAGCGGCAGGTGGTCGTTGATCCAGGTGACGCCCACCTCAAGCTGGTGGCTGACACGGATCGCACGCCCGACGTCGGCGGTCCAGACCGAGGACGCCAGGCCGTAGGCGCTGTCGTTGGCGAGAACGACGGCGTCCTCCTCGGTGTCGAAGGGCAGGGCCACCAGCACGGGGCCGAAGATTTCGCCCTGCACCAGTTCCGAGGACTGCCCGGCACCGACCACCAGGGTGGGCGGGAAATAGAAGCCGGGTCCGTCCAGCGGCGAGCCGCCCTCCAGTGCCTGGGCGCCGGCGTCGACCGCCCGCTGCACAAACCCTGCCACCTTCTCCCGGTGGGCGGCGGAGATCAGCGGTCCGATGTGTGTGGCTGGATCGTGCGGATCGCCGATGTTGATGCCCTTCAGCTCAGCGCGCAGGGCGGCGATGGCGTCGTCGAAGATGCTCCGGTGGATGTACACGCGGGTGGCTGCAGTGCAGTCCTGGCCGGTGTTGTAGGTGGCTCCAAGGGCGACGGCGCGGGCCATCTGCGCCACGTCGGCGTCGGCGAAAACCAGCGCCGGGGCCTTGCCGCCCAGCTCCAGGTGCACGCGCTTGACGTCCTTGACCGCGCCCTGCATGACGGCGCGGCCCGTGGCGGTGGATCCGGTCACCGAGACCATGTCCACGCCGCGGTGCCCGGCCAGCGCGGAGCCGATGTCCCCTCCGCCGGTGACGACGTTAAGCACGCCTGCGGGCAGGCCAGCGGAGGCAGCCAGCTCGGCCAGGCGCAGTGTGGAGCCGGGAGTGAGCGGGGCGGGCTTGAGGATCACGGTGTTGCCGGCGGCCAGCGCGGGGCCGGCCTTCCACAGTGCCATGATCAGCGGGAAGTTCCATGGCGTGATTCCCGCGACCACACCCACCGGGCGGCGGACCATCATGGAGGTGTACCCGTCGGAGAACACGCCGGCTCCGGTGCCGTCCACGGACCGGGCGGCGCCGGCGAAAAAGCGCAGGTTGTCAGCGCCGAACGGGATTTCACCGTCCAGCACTGTGGTCCAGGGCTTGCCGCCCTCGGTGACTTCCAGTTCCGTGAGCGCTTCACCGTCCGCTTCCAGCGCGTCGGCCAGTTTGAGCAGCACGCGGGCACGCTGGCCCGGGGTTTGCGCGGCCCAGCCCGCTGCGGCCCCGCGGGCGGCAGCGACGGCGGAGTCGACGTCGCCCACCGCGGAGGCGGTGAGCGTGCCCGAGACCTCGCCGGTGGCGGGATTGATGAGCTCCTGTACTTCGCCGTGTGAAGCGCAGTAGCCGTTGGAGATGAAAGTTCCGGATGCCATGGGTGTTTCCTTGCAGTGGTGGTGACGTGGAGATGCTGTGCAGGTGGAGCGGGAGTTAGTTAGCGGCGGCAACCTGCTCGAGGGCGGTGGCTGCGGCGGACAGGCCGCCGGCAGCCCGGATGCGTTCCCCGGCGGCGCGGCAGCGGGCCTGCAGGTCCGCGTCGCCTAGCAGATCGGCGATCGAGCCAAGCAGTTCTTCCGGGGTGCAGGTGTAGGTGTCCAGGCGGCGGCCGTAGCCGGATTCATGGACGCGCTGGGCGTTGTCGTACTGGTCCCAGAACAGCGGCAGCAGGATCATCGGCTTACCGAAGTGCAGGGCTTCGGTGGTGGTGTTGTTGCCGCCGTGCGTGATGACCAGGTCCACCAGCGGAATGATGCGGGTCTGGGGCAGGAACTCCGCGCCCCACATGTTCTGCGCCAGGGTGATTTCGTCATGCCGGGGACCCTTGGAGACAATGAAGTTGCAGCCGTCCGCCGCGCCGAGGATGCCTACCGTGCGCTGCATGAGTTCGACGTCGGCGCCGCCCAGCGAGCCCAGGCTGAAGTAAACCAGCGGCTTGGATCCGTCCAGGAAGTTCTCGGGAAGCTCGACGGCGGATTCGGTTTCCCGTACCGCGGAGTCAACGCGGGTCCAGTTCGGCTCCAGCGGCCGGCGGGAGGTGTAGTCCAGTTCTTCGGGGTAGACGTAGATGTTGTGTACCCCGGAGTGGATGAACTCGAGCCGCGGCAGCGCCGGTGCGCCCTGGTCCTGCACCCAGGCGTTGAAGTCCTCCCAGAGGTCCTTGTGCGTTCGCTCATATTCGGCGCGGTATTCCTCCCATGCGGCGGAGTCATCCTGGCCCAGGCCGGAGTAGGCCGGAGCGATTCCGGGGCCGGGTATCTCCAGCGGGTTGCAGGAGACGATCCGCACGAAGGGTTTGCCCGCGGTTACCAGGGCGGGGAAAGCCACCACGTTGTCCTCGATGATGACGTCCGGATTTACGTTCGTGATTATCTGCCGCAATTCAGGCTCGCAGTATTTGGCGCCTTCAATTGCTCCTTCCCAAATAGGCCGGATAACCGTTTCCGCCTGTTCCAGCGTTGTTTTCCTGAATTCCGGCGAGATGGCCTTGATGTATTCCTTCCAGAAATCGCCGGCTTCAGCCTCGGCGTCGTCCTCCGCCGGAGGCGCAAAGTTCACGAGTGCTTCCTCGAAGCCCAGCGCCGCCAGTTTTCCCTTCCAGGACGACTCTGCCGCGAAGACCACCCGGTGCCCGCGCTTCAGGAGTTCGCTGCCAATCCCGATGCAGTTGTTCGTGGGGCCGTAGGCGCTTTCCGGCATGAAAAGAAAAGTGCGTGAATTTGTCAATGGTGCCTCCTGGAATCAGTGAGTGATGCAAATTACTTTTAGGAAATGCGGCTATTGCGGCGGACGTGCCCTAAGGTGGTAAATCAGTCCATTGGAGGAAGGTTTTACATGGCACGTCCGAAGAACCAGGCCGCACGCCGCAGCGAGATCGTGGCGGCCGCCCAGCGGGCGGTGGCCAAGCATGGTCCGGACGGTGCCCGGCTGAACCGGGTTGCAGAAGAGGCCGGGCTGACCAGCGGGGCGGTGCTGTACTACTACCCGAACATTGATGACCTGATGCTTGAGGCGAACCGCGAGGCGATGGAACGCTTCTACGAACAGCGGGTACAGATGCTCGCCTCGCTGCCGGACGATCCCGCCGTCCGGCTGCTGGCACTGATCCGCTCGGGTCTGCCTTCCGGATCCGATGATGCGCAGGTCGCCATGCTCTGTGCCCTGGGCGGTTCGGCAGGCAACAACCCGGTGACCGCGACCCTGCTGACCTCGCTCTACGAGCGGCAGGTGGGCATGTACCTGGTGGTGCTGGAGCAGGGGGCCGCGCGCGGCATGTTCGCCCTGACGCAGGACCCGCTCACTGTTGCCCGCAACCTGGTGGCGCTCGAGGACGCCTACGGTTACCGGATCATTGCCCGTCATCCGAGCATCGACGCCGAGACGGCAGCTCTTCTGATCGCGGACTACGCGCGGATCGCAACCTCTCATGAGCTGACCGTTTCCTGAGCGGCGCCGTGGCGGGAGTCCGCGCGGTCATCCTTCACGGCTACGGTTCTGGCCGCGTCGATGACCAAACCCACCTGTGATCCGCGCCGCGGAACCTCGACGGCCCTCACATTGCAGGTGAAGGGTACCGTCAGCCCGGGCACCTGTACCGACACGGTGGAAGTGCCGCCGAGGAAGAACGTATCCACCACGGTTCCGGACAGCGTGCCGGTGCCGGGTGCCGCCAGTGCCACGTCTTCCGGGCGTACGACGGCGGTGGCTGCGGTTCCGGCGGGGATCGTATGCTCCGCGGCGACCACCAGCCCGTTGTCCAGCAGGATGCCGCCGGCGGCGGCGGTGCCGTCGATCAGGTTCGCGGTGCCGATGAAGTCGGCCACGAACCGGGTCCGGGGTGCGGCGTAGAGCGCCACCGGGGTGTCAACCTGTTCCAGCCGGCCGCCGTTGAGTACCGCCACCCGGTCCGCCATGGACATGGCTTCTTCCTGGTCATGGGTGACCACTACGAACGTCATGCCGGCTTCATGCTGGAGGCGCTTGAGTTCAAGCTGCATTTCCGCCCGGACCTTCCGGTCCAGGGCGGAGAGCGGTTCATCCAGCAGCAGCAGGCGCGGACGCTTCACGATGGCCCGGGCCAGGGCCACACGCTGGCGCTGACCGCCGGAGAGCTGTCCGGGGCGCCGCTTGGCGAATTTGGTCAGCCCGATGGTTTCAAGCGCCTCGCCCACCCGGCGGTGGACTTCGGCCTTGGCCAGGCCTTCCACCTCCAGGCCGTAGGCCACGTTCTTCTCCACGGAGAGGTGGGGGAACAGGGCATAGGACTGGAACATCATGTTCACCGGCCGCCGGTGTGCCGGCAGCGCGGTCAGCGGTTCGCCGTCGAGCAGGATCTCGCCTTCAGCGGGCGTCTCAAACCCGGCGATGGAGCGCAGCAGGGTGCTCTTGCCGCAGCCGGAAGGGCCCAGCAGGGCGAAGAACTCATTGCCGGCAATGTCCAGATCAATCCCGTGCAGCGCCTGGACGGCGCCGTAGCTGTGGCTGAGGGAACGCAGCTGCAGCAGCGGCTGGTCCGCGGGGGAGGGAGCGTGTCCGGTGGTCATAGTGAATCCGCAATCTTGGTCAGGCGCTGCGTGCCCAGGACCGCCAGGACGGTCAGGCCCAGCAGCATGGTGGCGAGGGCATTGATTTCGGGGGAGACGCCGAAGCGCACCATCGAGTAAATGTTGATGGGCAGGGTGGAGACGGTGGGGCTGGTGGTGAAGAACGCGATCACGAATTCGTCCAGCGAAAGCGTGAAAGCCAGCAGCCCGCCGGAGACGATCGCCGGCCCGAGCTGCGGAACAGTCACCTTCAGCAGCGTCCGCGACGGGGTTGCGCCCAGGTCCCGGGAGGCTTCTTCGAGGGACGGGTCAACCTGCGCCAGCCGGGCCAGGACAATCGCGGTCACGAAGGCCATGGCGAACACGGTGTGCGCCAGGATCACCGAGAGCAGGCCCAGGGTGAAATTCAGCAGTGTGAAGAGACTCAGCAGGCCGATGGCCAGCAGCAGGTCCGGGAGCATCGCCGGAGCGATGGCGATCGCCCGGATCAGCCCGCCCTTGGTGTAGCGGTGGATGCCGACGGCGGTGAGCGTGCCCAGCACGGTGGCCAGCACGGCTGCAGCCGCGGCCACCACCAGGGTGTTGCCCAGGGATGCAAGGATCTCCGGGGACCGGAAGACCTCCGCGTACCACTTCAGCGAGAAACCTGACCAGGAGAAGAGGTTGGAGGACGCGTTGAAGGACATGGCCGTGACTACGAGGATCGGGAGGTAGAGGAAGCCGATCGCGGCCCAAAACGGTACCTTCAGGTGCCAGCCGCGCCAGCGCCGCGCGCTCCGGCGTCGTACGTCTTTCCCTGCGGCCCTCCGGCCGGGTGCGAGCGTGCTCATGCGTCCGCCTTCCGCGGGGTCTTGCCTTCGCTGACCGCGCGGGACGCGCGCTGCTGGAGGATCAGCAGGAGCACCAGGAACGCCGTCATGACCAGTGCCAGCGCCGCCCCGAAGGGCCAGTCGCGCGCCTTGAGGAACTGGTCGCGGATGAGGTTGCCGATCAGCACGGTCTTACCGCCGCCGATCAGCTCCGGAATAATGAAATTGCCCATCGCGGGAACGAACACGAAGATGCAGCCGGTCAGCGCCCCCGGCGCGGAGAGCGGCAGCGTAATGGTGCGGAACACCCGGAACGGGGAGGAGCCTAAGTTGGTGGCCGCTTCGGTGAGCTGCGCGTCCTGCGAGGACAGCGACGCGTACAGCGGCAGGATCATCAGCGGCAGGTACATGTAGACCAGCCCGACGACGACGGCCGGTTCGGTGTACAGCATTGCCACCGGTTCGGCGGTGATGCCGAGGGCCTGCAGGCCCTGGTTGATCCAGCCGGCGTTGTTCAGCAGCAGGATCCACGCGTAGGTGCGGATCAGGAAGTTCGTCCAAAAGGGAAGCAGCACCGCTATCAGCGCCAGGGTGCGCCACCGTTTGGGCAGCCGGGCGATGAACAGGGCCGCCGGGTAACCGATCAGCAGGGCAATCCCGGTGGCGGCCCCGGCGATGACGATGGATTTCAGCACCACGCCCAGATAGAGCGGGTCGGCCAGCCGGATGAAGTTGTCCAGCGTAAAGTTGTACTCGACGCCGCCAAACCGGCCGCGCTCGAAGAACGCATAGACGGTAACGAGTGCCACGGGCAGGACCGCCAGCACAAACAGGAACAGGACGCCGGGTCCGAGGATCGGAAAACCGGCCATCCTCCGGCGCCAGGCGGCGCCGGAGGATGCGTAGCGAAGGGCGGGCACGGGAAGCTACTTCGCGGAGATTTCCGTGGCGAGCCGGGTGTACTCAGTGCTGTAGTCACCCAGGTCGACAATCACTTCCTGCTTCGCCAGTTCGGCAGGGGTCATGGCAAGGTTCGGGTACGTGGCCAGCAGTTCCGGGTCCAGTGCCTCCATGGCGGCTTTATTCGGCACCTTGTAGAGGATGTTCTCCGCGGCCCAGGAGTGGACCTCCGGCTCAAGCACGTAGTTCAGGAACGCCATTGCCGCCTCCTTGTTCTGAGAGGACTTCAGCACCGTCATCGTGTCCACCCAAAGATCGCTGCCTTCTTCCGGAACGGTGAACTTGATGTTTGGGTCCTCGGCAATGCCGTAGTTGCACCAGCCGTCCCAGGCCTCGGTCAGCACTGCCTCGCCGGTGACCAGCTTGGAGTAGAAGGTGGTGTCATCGAAGGACAGCAGGGTGGGCTTGGTGGCAGTGAGCTGTTCCTTCACGGCCTCCAGCTCGCCCGGATCTTCCGAGTTCACCGAATAACCCAGTGCCTTGAGGGCAGGCAGCGCCATCCAGCGTTCGGTGGAGAGCATGGTGGTTTTGCCGGCGATGTCTGCCGCCGGCTCCAGCAGCTCGGTCCAGGAGGTGGGCTCCGCCGGCAGCAGGTCCGAGCGGTAGCAGAGACCGGTGGTTCCCCAGGCATAGGGAAGGGAGAAGGTGTTGCCGTCGTCGTAGGCCATTTCCATGGCCTCTGGATAAAGGTTCTCGATGTTGGGGATGAGGGAGTGGTCCAGTTCCTGGAGCATTCCGCCTTCGTTGAGGGCCTGGGCGTACTGGCCGGAGACGAACGCGACGTCGATTCCGGAGTCTCCGCCGGCCGTCAATTTGGCCATGATCTCTTCGTTCGTTGCATGGTGCACAATCTGGACGGGAACGCCCGTCTCCGCTTCGAAGGTCTCGGCAAGATCCTCGGGATAGTAGTCGGCCCAGATGCCGACTACCAGCTTCTGCTCACTGAGGTCGGCGTCGGGATCCAGGTCCGCGGACCCGCTTCCTCCGCCGCAGGCCGACAGAGCAAGGACCGCTGTTGCTGCTACGGCGGCGGTCCGTGAAACGCGCTGGAAACTCACGATGGCTCCTACTCGTGCGCTGTGTGGTCGATCACACTCCGGATGGGTGCTGCATTGATCTTTACATTGAGCTTCAAGGAATACAACGCTTATTTTTGGCCGTAACAAGCATTTAACAATCTGTCCTTGAACCTGCATGCAAGGAATGCAAAGGTTGTTTCATGGATTCAGTGAAGGCCGTGCACGGCACTATGCGACTGCAGCCGGACGGTGTCCTTTCCATGCTCGACTCACGCGGACTTCCGGCAACGGCAGGCACGGGCCTGGCTGGAGACTTCGCCGCTGCCGTGCTGGCAGGAGCGACGAGTTCGCTCACGGCCTCTGCAGGAGAGCTCCACGCGGTGCGTACCCGGCTGCCCGCCGGCGACGGACTGGAGGAAGCAGCCGTCAGCGTGGATATGACCAATCTGTCGGTGGTAATCGGCGGGGACAAGATCATCAAGCTGGTGCGCCAGTGGTCAGGTGCCGACCGTTCTGCCCGCCTGCTGGCGCGGCTGGCAGATGCCGGCGTGGACTCCGTGCCCGGCTACTACGGTTCACTGGAATGGGAGCACCCGGAGCGGGGCCGCGGCACCCTGGCGCTGCTTAGTGCGCTGATACCGGACGCGGATGATGGCTGGACCTGGGCCGCCGGCGACGTCGTTGACTGGTTCCGCGGCGGGGCGCAGCCGGACTTCCCGGCCGCCCTTGGCCGGCTCACTGCCGAAGTGCATGCCGCACTCTTCGCTGCCGATCCGCTGCCGGCGCCGGGGGCGGCCGAGGCCCGGGCCCGGGCCAACGGCGTGCTGGACGCTGCCCTGGCTCTCACGGACGGCGACGCCGGGACGCGGCTGGAGAACAGGGCCGGGCACCTGCGAGACCTGCTGGCAAGCATCCCCGAGACCGCTGCGCCGGCCTTCGACCTGCACGGAGACCTGCACGTGGGACAGGTGCTGCGCTCGGAGGGCAAGTACTGGCTGCTTGATTTCGACGGCGATCCCCAGCAGCCCGCCGCCGAGCGGGACCGGCCCGATACCGCCGCCCGCGACGTCGCACATTTGGCCGCCAGCCTGGACATGGTGGCCTCGGTGGCTGCCAGGCGCCTGCAGGCTGACGATCCGCGGTCACTGGACCGGCTCTACGGCTGGGCCTCGGAGGCGCAAGCAGAGCTTGTCCAGGCCTACCACTGCGCTGCCGCCGAGTCTGGCTTCCCGGACCTGCTGGACGAAGCCGTGCTGCCCGGCCTCATCGCGGAGCAGCTGCTGCGCGAACTCATCTACGCCCACCGCTATTTGCCGCGCTGGCAATATGCGGCCGACGGCGCCGTCACCTACCGTTTCCGGCGGGACCTTTCCCGCACCCCACAGACGAAGGAGCCCGTGTGGACACCTCCCGCTTCCTAGAGGACCTGCAGCAGGTCCCGGAGTACCTGGACGGTATGGCTGAACTGCTTGACGGCGGTTACCCCGGGCTGGCGGAGCTGCCCCCGGCCGGACGCATCCTGATCCTGGGGATGGGCTCCAGCGCCTATGCGGCAGCCACGGCTGCGCGGAAGGCACGTGCCGACGGCGTAAACGTCCAGGTTGAACTGGCAAGCACGGCGCTGCTTCCGGCACCGGCACCGGACCTGCTGGTGGTGGCTGTCTCCGCGACCGGCACCAGCGTCGAGGTCCTGGCCGCGGCCGAAAGCTACCGCGGCACCGGAAGACTGGTGGCAGTGACCAACAGGCCCGAGTCTGCGCTTGCGGCTATGGCTGACTTCACGGTTGCAATGAACGCAGGGGAGGAAGTCTCCGGCATTTCCTGCCGGAACTTCAGGCATTCCCTGCTGGTTATCGCTGCGCTGCTGGAACGCTTCGGTGCCTCCTACGGGATGCTGGCGGAAGCGGCACAGCGTGCAGCGCTTGGTGTGCGCTCGGTATTGGACTCCTCGGAACGGTGGCTGCCGCAGGCCTCCGCACTGCTCCTGGGCCGGGACGGTACGTTCCTGCTGGCACCGGCCGAACGGTTCTCCAGTGCGGCGCAGGGTTCGCTGATGATCCGCGAGGTTCCCCGCCGCCCGGCATACGGCAGTGAAACGGGGGACTGGTCCCATGCGGATGTCTATCTGTCGAAGACACTCGACTATCCGGCGCTAGTTTTTACCGGATCGCGGTGGGACCAGCAGGCCCTGGACTGGATGATGCCGCGCGGTGCGCGGGTTGTCGCCGTCGGAGAGGGCTTTCCCGAAGCAGCCCTTACCGTGTCCTATCCGGGGCAGGAGCTGTGGCTGGTAGCTGCCCTGGTGGAGACGCTGGTGCCGGAACTGGTTGCCTGGGACTGGTACGCCAAGGATCCGGAACACTCCTGGAGCTCGCAGGTCCCTGCTGAGCCGTCGCCCTAGCGGGCCGGTCCCGGCCGGCCTGGGACGCTCTACGTCTGCTGGATGGCAATGACAAAGACGATGGCAGCCAGCAGCACCATGGCTGCTATCGCCGCGTAGGAATACCGGGTGAAGCGCTGCTGGCGGATACGCTCAGCGCGCCATTGCCTGCGTGTCAGTATTGTGCTCATGGAGACGACTTTAAGAATGGCCCCGGCTAAGTGCTAAGAGTACTTGCTACTTGTTTCCTGCTCGGTTTTACCCGAAAAAAGGACTGCACGCCGGGCAATGCCGGGCGTGCAGTCCTTATTTGTCTATGGGCTTTCAGGCCGCCGCTTACTTACTCGTTGTGCGACTTTCCTTCGGCCAGCTCAACGGTGGTGTCCGAGCGGCCCATCATGAAGGGGATGAGGTAGACGAGCGTACCTACGACGAGGCAGACCACCATCGGCCAGACCACGTCCAGGGTCAGCCAGTTCAGCGCGTAGATCGAGGCGAGGAAGAGCCCGAAGAAGACGATGAAGGTGACGAGGTTCGAGGCCAGGTGTCCTTCGCCCGAGTGCGTGGGCTGCTTGGCCGTGGATCGTGCCATGGGATTTTCTCCGTTTCAAAAAGTTTTCAGCGGCGGACGGATCAGTAACCGGACCCGCCGTTACCACCCTTAACAATAGCGATTCCGGAGCTAGCTCCAATTCGCGTGGCGCCGGCGTCGATCATTGCCAGCGCATCCTCGCGGCTGCGGACACCGCCGGAAGCCTTTACACCCAGGTCGGGGCCAACCGTGCGGCGCATCAGGGCAACGTCCGCAACCGTGGCGCCGCCGCCGTTGAATCCGGTGGAGGTCTTCACGAAGTCCGCGCCGGCGTCCACGGAAGCTTCGCATGCCAGGACCTTCTGCTCGTCGGTGAGCAGCGCGGTTTCGATGATGACCTTGAGGATCCCGCCGGCCTCATGGACGGCCTCCGCAACGGAAGCGATGTCCCGGACCAGGGTTTCGCGGTCACCCCGGCGGGCTGCGGCAATGTCTATGACCATGTCGATCTCATCGGCGCCGTCCTGCAGGGCACCCTGGGCCTCGAAGACTTTAACCTCGGTGGTGGTGGCTCCGAGGGGGAAACCAATGACGGAGCAGGTGTCCACTCCGGAGTCCTTCAATGCGGTATGCACTGTCGAGACCCAGAGCGGGTTTACGCAGACCGACTTGAAACCGTACTGGGCTGCCTCTTCGCAGACGCGCAGGATGTCCTCGCGGGAAGCTTCCGGCTTGAGCAGGGTGTGGTCGATGTATGAGGCGAGATCCGCGGTCTGCGGAGTCTCTTCAGGCGCGGCGTTCGTGGGCATGGCGGTCCTTTCCAAACTGGTCCTCCAGTCTCCCATATGCGGGCCGGTAACGCCCGCCGGTTCCCGATACAGTGCCGGTGCGAATTGGGCGGTTAACTGAAAATGCCGGGACAATCTGCGATTGTCCCGGCATTCAGCTTCCTAGTGCGGCCACCAATTGACGAGCGGAGAAACCGTCCCGCCGTTATTGTTGCCGAACGACGGTGCTGCGTTCGCCGGTGCGGCTACTCCAACAGCCGTAATGGCTGCCGCGAGAAGAAGCGATGCGCCCAGTTTCTTCATTAGTGCTCCTATGGTGAGGTCTTCACAGCTAGCTGACAGATAAAGTGTACCTAACGACGAGACCTCGAAACCGTTCCTGTATCCAAATTTCGGGGTATCTTTCGTATATGCTGCGCCGGACTTGGGGATCCGGACCATTCTTTGCTTTGCAGCGTAACGTTGCGTCCGGAACGGCGCCCATACGCAACAATGAACATGGTGTTGCAATCGCCGTGCTGGATACCGAGAAAGTCGTGGCTTTGGGATGATCGATGACTTCATACTGAACGAGTACAAGGCTCGACGACACTGGGAAAACCGGGAATACTCAGATGCCTTGGCGTATGCGCAGCGTGCCGCTTCCATCGCGCAGAATACGGAGGACCAGGACGGGTGGGGTCGAATGGTCTTTCTGGTAGGCAGGTGCCAGCGTGAAATGGGCCAGATGGCGGAGTGCGCTGAAACTGCAACCGTTCTTGTGCAGCACGCCGTAACCTGCGATGACCGCGATCTGGAGTTCAAGGCGAGGGCACTTCACTCGGTTGCTCTTCAGGCTCTAGGGCAGCTGCCGAAGGCATTGGCGATCGCGCGGTCCGCAGCGGATTCGCCTGGTGATGAACGGAATGGATACGAGAGCACGCTAGAGACCCAGCAGGTTCTGGTCGCAGTACTGGCCGAAAGCGGCGACTTCGATGCTGCTTGGCGTGAAGCGCAGGATTTCGCTGCCATGATCGGTCATGACACAAAAGCCGAGGTGGCTGGCAAAGCCTTTTGGGCCATAGGAAATGCGGCGTTCCTGATTGGCCGGCACCGGGAAGCTGTCCACTATCACGGACTTGCTTCAGCCGCTCTTTCTCCCACCAACGACGTGAGCCTGTGGGCGCTCTTCAACAAGGCTTCCGCCTTCATGCGCCTCACGGCGAATCTCGTCGAGCCGGAGACCCTGCAGTGTATTGAGCGGGCCGAGATGGCAATCTCCATTACCGGTGGCACACCGCAGGACGAAATTGAGCTGGCGATAACCCGTGCCTACTGGTCGTTCCTGACTGGAGACCTCACCGCAGCGCGTTCCAAGATGAACGCCGTAATGGAGAAGTCGGAAATCATGGCACCGCATATCGAAGGGGAAGCCGTTTTCCTGCTGGCCAGGATTCTCCGTGCTGAGGGCCAGCTGGCGGACGCGGATGACCGCTTCGCCCAGAGTGCCCACCTGTTCGAAGAAGCGGGTGCCGGCGCCCGCGCGGAGCAGTCCAGAAGATTCATGTCCCATTCGCCGGAACCATTCGACGGCTAATGGTCCTGCGCCGGTGGCCCGATCCCGGTGCCCGCGACCACACCTGAAATTAATATTTAGGCCTGGAATGGTGTCTCGAAATCCTCCGTTTCCCGGCCTGCTGGGGTACCTTTGGCTTTGGGGGGAAACATGGGAAAGTATCGACTTTTTGATTTCGCAGGGCCACACGGAACTGATGCGTTTCGGAACGCCGCGCCAGGCCGCGCCGGGGGCATCAGATGACGGTGGTCGAGAGTGCAGCGCCGCTGCCGGAAGAGGCCACGCCCGTAGAAGGAGCCAGTGCTGCTAGACTCGCCGAAGGGTATGCCGCGGTGTTCCTGGAGGATGGCTTCGTGAGGTTGGTCCTTCCTCCCGGTGCCGTCATCACGGGAGGGGTCGCAGCTCGTGCTGCGTCGGAGTTCGAACAGTTAACCCGAACGGGAATGATGCCGCTCCTGCTGGAACTTACGGGAATCGAATCCATCACGCGCAGTGCCCGGTCAGTCTTCGGCAGCGCCCAAAACGCTTCCGCGGTTGCTGTCCTGGGGTCCTCGCAGGTGGACCGGGTCATAGCCAACTTCCTGCTCGGAGGTGACCTGCCGTCTTGCCCCACCAAGTACTTCTCTTCCCGGGACAAGGCACTTGAATGGTTGAGAGCCAAAACACGATGACCGCTCCGGAGGCCGGGGACACCAGGCTCCAGCAGGTGGTGGACGGGATCGTCCGGATCGCGGCCGGTGACCTGAACACCAAAATCCGCACCTCACCGAAGCGTGACGAGGTGGACGCCGTCATCACGGGAATCAACCTGCTGGCCGAGGAATTGAATTCCGTCTACCAGGACTTCGAAGAGCGCGTTGAATCCCGCACCAGGGAACTCCAGGCGGCGCACCGCCAGATGCAGCGGATGGCGATGAGCGATGCGCTGACCGGGACCGCCAACCGCACCGCCCTTATGCACGAGATTGAGGCGGAACTGCTCGCCTCAGAGGTTGAGGGCGCGCGCCCTTCGGTCCTCATGATCGACCTGGACGCCTTCAAGGACATCAACGACAGCTTTGGCCACCAAACCGGAGACCAGGTGCTGGTGGAAGTCGCCAGGAGGATCCGCTGGGCAGTCCGCCGGGGGGACACGGTAGCAAGGCTGGGCGGGGATGAATTCGCCGTCCTGCTTCCGGACACGGGGCTCAGCACCGCCATGGGGGTAGCCGCCCGAATACACGAGGCCCTCGCCGAATCCATCCGGGTGGAAGAAATCGATGTCTGGCCGCGTGCCAGCGTTGGCGTCCACGCCGCCCAGGCGGGGGAAAGCGCAGAAGCCATCATGGTGCGCGCGGACACGGCTATGTACGCAGCCAAGGACGCGGGCCGCGGTCAAAGCAAGGCCTTTGAACCGGTGATGCTCTACGCCAGGCAGCTTCGCCGGGATATGGCGGCCGAACTGCGCGAGGGACTGGGACGGAACGAACTGTTCCTCGACTACCAGCCCGTCGTCGAGCTTGCCACGGGCAGGATGAGCGGGGTGGAAGCCCTGGTGCGCTGGCAGCACCCGCAGCGCGGCCTGGTGATGCCGGATGACTTCATTCCCATCGCAGAGGAAACCGGCATCATCCTGGATCTTGGCCGCTGGGTACTGCGGGCTGCCCTGGAGCAGCTGGCGCGCTGGGAAGATGAGCTGGACCTCGATAAGGACTTCCAGGTCCGGGTGAACCTCTCGGCGATGGAACTGCAGAGGCTGGACCTGGTGGACCACGTCCGGCAGGACCTGCTGGAGACCGGAACACGGGCTTCCCGCCTGGTCATCGAGATCACCGAGAGCGCGTTCGTCAGCGGCGGGGACGTTGAGATGTACTCTTTGATGTCACTGAACGCCCTTGGCGTGGGCATCGAGATTGACGACTTCGGCACCGGCTACTCCTCGATCAGCTACCTGCGCCGGCTGCCTGTCCAGACCGTCAAGGTGGACCGCAGCCTGATTAGGGATATCAGTGCGGACCCGGGACAGCGCCAGTTCGTGGATGCCGTCCACGGCCTCATCCGTGCCGCCGGCATGGAAGCTGTCTTCGAGGGCATTGAAACCCTGGACCAGGCCGCAGACCTGCTGGTGCTGGGCTGCCGCAACGGCCAGGGATATTACTTCAGCAGGCCCCTCGCCGCGGGGCAGATCCAGGCCATTCTTGCAGCAGGAACGGCGCTTCCCCTCGTTCAGGCGCCGGCCGCCGCAAACTAGCGCGGCTCCGCGCCTCAGCGTTCCTAGCTGCCGAGTCCCAGCGCGGAAGCAATATCCGACGTCGCTGCCTCCAGCCGTTCCGCAGCAGCAGAGCGGGCCGCCGCAAGCTCGCCGCGCCCGGAGACCGGCTCGATGACTTCCAGGTAGCACTTAAGCTTCGGCTCGGTGCCGGAGGGTCGAACGATAATGCGGGTGTCATCCCGGGTCAGGTACAGCAGCCCGTCTGTCGGCGGGAGGCTCGCCGAGCCGGTCGAGAGGTCGACGGCGGACATCACGGGGGATCCAGCCAGGGAAGCAGGAGGCTGCTCGCGCAGGCGGGTCATCATTTGCGGAATCAGCGTCAGGTCTGCCACGCGGACGGACAGCTGGTCAGAGGCGTGCAGCCCGTGTTCAAGCGCCAGGTCGTCGAGCATGTCAAAGAGCGTGCGTCCCGCTGCCTTGAGCGAGGCGGCAAGCTCGGCGATGAGGAGACCGGCGGATATGCCGTCCTTGTCCCGTACCAGGCCCGGAGCCACGCAGTAGCCCAGCGCTTCCTCATACCCGTACACGAGTCCCGGCACCCGGGAAATCCATTTGAAGCCGGTCAGGGTCTCCTGATGGGTGAATCCAGCGGAGTGAGCGATCCGTGCCAGCAGCCGGGAGGAGACAATTGAGTTCGCGAATACCGGGGAGCGGCCGGCGCTGCCGCGCAGCTTCCAATTGCCGGAACGGATGCGGGCAGCCAGGTGCGCGCCCAGGAGGGCGCCGGTCTCATCGCCGCGCAGCATGCGCCACTCGCCGGTGGCCGGGTCCTTGGCCGCAACGGCCGCCCGGTCGGCGTCGGGATCATTGGCCAGCACAATGTCAGCGCCCGTCTCCGCGGCCATCGCCACGGCCAGATCCAGCGCCCCGGGTTCCTCCGGATTGGGGAATGCCACCGTGGGGAAGTCCGGATCCGGCCGGGCCTGGGCTGCCACCAGCTTCACGGAAGTAAAACCGGCGTCGCGCAGCACGGACATCATAGTTTCCCCGCCGACACCGTGCATCGGGGTGAGGACAATTTTCAGGTCCCGGGACGGATAGCCGTCCCGGGTGACCAGGCCATCGACGGCATTGATATAGTCCGCCGCGATCGACTCGGACACGTCGGTCCAGCCTTCGGGTGCCGTCTCTATCGAGTCCAGCGGCACGGAGTAGTCGATGCGGGCTGCTATCTCGGCGTCGTACGGCGGGACTATCTGGGCTCCGCGGCCAGGACCCTTTACCGTCCGGCCGCCCAGGTACACCTTGTAGCCGTTGTCCTGTGCCGGATTGTGGCTGGCAGTGACCATCACGCCGGCATCCGCGTCCAGAGCCCGCACCGCGTAGGCGAGCACCGGAGTCGGAAGCGTGCAGGGGAGCAGGAACGCCTCGATTCCCGCAGCGCTGAAGACCGCGGCAGTCTCCAGGGCGAACGCCTTCGAATTGTGGCGTGCGTCGTAGCCGATGACGGCGCTCGGGGTCCAGCCCTCCGACTTGTCCTGCAGGAACGCTGCGATGCCGGCGGCTGTGCGGCGGACAACTGCACGGTTCATCCGCATGGGGCCGGCGCCAAGGGCGGCGCGGAGGCCGGCGGTACCGAACTCCAGGGTGCCGGAGAAACGGTCAGCGAGTTCCGCCAGGGCAGTTTCTGCCGCTTCGCCGTCCGCGGCCGCTTCGGCCAGCAGCTTCCGCAGCTCGGCGGCAGTCGCATGGTCTGGATCCGTGTCCGCCCAGCGACGGGCCGCAGCTACCAGTTCGTCACGTTCAGTGGAGGTCAGGCTCATGGGGTGTCCTATGGGGGTTTGCGGCTAGAGGGCGCCGATGATTCCGGCCAGCAGTCCGGAGATCCGCGGGCCTGCTTCGGCTCCGGCTTCCAGCACTTCCTGATGGCTGAGCGGCTGCGGGCTGATGCCGGCGGCGAGGTTGGTGACCAGGCTGATGCCGAAGACCTCCATGCCGGCGTGGCGGGCGGCAATGGCCTCCAGAGCGGTGGACATGCCCACGAGATCGGCGCCGATGGTTTTGGCGTACCGGACCTCGGCCGGGGTCTCATAGTGCGGGCCGGGGAACTGGGCGTACACACCCTCCGCCAGGCTCGGGTCAATGGTGCGCGCGAGCTCGCGCAGGCGCGGAGAGTAGAGGTCCGTCAGGTCTACGAACGTGGCACCTTCCAGCGGCGAGGCTGCCGTGAGGTTCAGGTGGTCGCTGATCAGCACGGGCGTGCCGGGTTTCCAGTCCAGGTTCAACCCGCCGCAGCCATTGGTCAGCACCATCACCTTGGCGCCGGCGGCGGCCGCGGTGCGCACGCCGTGGACCACCGCTCGGACACCCTTGCCCTCGTAGTAGTGCGTGCGCGCGCCCAGGATGAGGGCACGTTTTCCGCCGGAGGTCAGGACGGAACGGATGGTTCCAACGTGGCCCTGCACTGCGGGTGCGGAGAATCCGGGGATTTCCGACGCCGGGATGGTCGCGGTGGTTTCACCGATCAGTTCGGCTGCCTCACCCCATCCGCTGCCCAGGACCAGGGCGATGTCATGGCTGGGTACACCGGTTTTCTCGGCAATGTACGCTGCGGCGTGCCGGGCAAGTTCAAAGGGTTCGTCGTTGCTCACCCGTACAACTTACCGTGTGTTGGACAGCACTGCTCCTGCCCGCTTTCCAGGTCCCGTTTGAGCGGCATCCCCGGATGCGACAGAATGGACAGTTGTGACGAGCCAACTAGATTTCACAGCCCGAAAAATCGCAATCCTCGGCGGCGGCCCCGGCGGATATGAAGCCGCCATGGTGGCAGCATCGCTGGGGGCGGACGTCACTATTGTGGAGCGCAACGGCCTGGGCGGCTCAGCCGTCCTGACCGACGTCGTACCTTCCAAGACCCTTATTGCCACCGCAGACGTGATGACGCGTTTGAACGCGGCGTCCGGCCTGGGCGTTGACTTCGGTGACTCCAAGCCGGCGTCAGCGGACCTGAAGATGGTCAACCACCGCCTGCTGGCGCTGGCCCGCGAGCAGTCCAACGACATCCGCCGCACCCTGGAGCGCATGGGCGTGAACGTGGTGATCGGCGAAGGCCGCCTGCTGGACAACCACACCCTTGAAGTCACCGTCGACGACGGCACCGTCACCACGGTCGAAGCCGAAGCGCTGCTGCTCTCCACCGGCGCGAACCCCCGCGAACTGGAAACGTCCATGCCCGACGGCGAGCGGATCTTCACCTGGAAGCAGATCTACAACCTCACCGAAGTTCCCGAGCACCTGATCGTCATCGGCTCCGGCGTTACCGGTGCGGAGTTTGCCTCGGCCTACAACGGCCTGGGGTCCCGGGTCACGCTGATCTCCAGCCGGGACCGGGTGCTGCCCGGAGAGGACGCGGACGCCGCCCGGGTGCTGGAAGACGTGTTCCAGGCCCGCGGCATGACCGTCCTGTCCCGCTCCCGCGCAGATTCAGTGAAGAACACCGGCGAGGGCGTGCTCGTCACGCTCTCCGACGGACGCACGGTCGAGGGCTCGCACTGCCTCGTCGCCGTCGGTGCCATCCCCAATACGCAGGACATCGGGCTCGAAGAGGCCGGAATCGCCCTGGACGAGTACGGACAGATCAAGGTCGACGGCGTTTCCCGCACCACTGCACCCAATGTCTACGCCGCCGGTGACTGCACGGGCGTTTTCAACCTGGCGTCCGTTGCTGCGATGCAGGGACGCATCGCGATTGCCCACCTGATGGGGGACAGCGTGAAGCCGCTGAAGCTCAAGCACGTGGCCTCGAACATCTTCACCTCACCGGAGATTGCCTCCGTGGGCGTCTCGGAAGCCGACGTCGACGCCGGCCGCTACCAGGGCGACGTCATCAAGCTCTCGCTGCACACCAACGCGCGGGCCAAGATGATGGACGTCAAGGAGGGCTTCGTGAAGATCATTGCCCGGAAGGGGTCCGGAACGGTGATCGGCGGCGTCGTCGTCGGGCCCCGTGCCTCGGAACTCATCTTCCCGATCGCCCTGGCCGTCACCCAGAAGCTGCACGTGGACGACGTCGCCAACACCTTCACCGTCTACCCCTCGCTGACCGGTTCCATTTCCGAAGCTGCGCGCCGGCTGCACGTACACATCTAGCGGTACCCCGCTCGCCCCACGAGATTACAGAAACTGCCCGTATCAGCCCTGATACGGGCAGTTTCTGTAATCTCGAGGGGGTGGAGGGTCCGCGCCGCGGCGAGAACACGTCCGGGCACGGGCTTCCAGCACGGAATTTAGGGCTTTGTCCAACGTTACGTCCACATTGTGGACCAATGTCCGAATGGCGGACGCTGGGTTTTACGATAATCCTACTTTCCCACCGCACCCGAAAGACTTGCCATGTCAACAAACACACCAAGTGCCGAGACCGAAAAGGCACCCGCAAACTCGCGCGGTCGCGTGATCGTAGCGTCGCTGGTCGGAACCTCCATAGAGTTCTACGACTTCTATGTCTACGCGACGGCCGCAGTCCTGGTCTTCCCGATCCTCTTCTTCCCGAACGCAGAGGGCGTTACCGCGCTGCTGAGTTCCTTTGCCGTGTTTGGCGTGGCATTCATCGCCCGTCCGCTTGGATCAATCGTCTTTGGGCATTTCGGAGACAAGGTGGGCCGCAAGGGCACCCTGGTGGCCTCACTGCTCACCATGGGTATTGCCACCTTCCTGATCGGCTGCCTGCCGACCGCAGACATGCCCGGCTGGACCTTCTGGGCGCCGGCCCTGCTGGTTGTCATGCGCTTCGCCCAGGGTCTCGCCCTCGGCGGCGAATGGTCCGGTGCAGCCCTGCTGGCCACCGAGAACGCCCCGGCCAACAAGCGCGCCATCTACGGCACATTCCCGCAGCTGGGCGCTCCGATCGGCTTCATCCTGGCCAACGGCCTGTTCCTGATCCTGAGCTTCAACCTCTCCGAGGAAGCGTTCATGTCCTGGGGCTGGCGTGTCCCGTTCCTGGCCAGCGCCGTCATGGTCATCATTGGCCTGTACGTCCGCCTGAAGCTCGTGGAGACTCCGGCCTTCCAGAAGGTTGTGGACTCCGGCGAAGTGAGCAAGCTGCCCCTGGCTGCTGCATTCAAGTTCTCCTGGCGCCCGATGATCGCCGGCACCTTCATCATGCTGGCCACCTACGTGCTCTTCTACCTGATGACCACCTTCACCCTCTCCTACGGCACTGCCGCCAAGACCGAGGAGGAAGCTGCTGCCAAGGCCGAAGCGGCGGGCAAGGCATTCGATCCGGATGCCTTCGCCTCCGGCCTGGGCTACGCACGAAATGACTTCCTGATCATGCTGATTGTCGGCGTCGTCTTCTTCGGCATTTTCACCATGGTTGCCGGCCCGCTGGCCGAAAAGCACGGACGCCGCAAGACCCTGCTCTGGGTCACCGCCGCCATCTTTGCTTTCGGCTTCGCGTTCGATCCGCTGTTCGGCGGCGGCTTCGTGGGCACCATGGCGCTGCTGATCATCGGCTTCACGCTCATGGGCCTGACCTTCGGCCCGATGGGCGCCGTACTGCCCGAACTGTTCCCGACGAATGTCCGGTACACCGGTTCGGCGATCGCCTACAACGTCTCCTCGATCCTGGGTGCGGCTGTCGCTCCGTTCATCGCCGTGGCCCTGTGGCAGGCAGCTGACGGCAGCCCGTGGCTGGTGGGTGTCTACCTCTCCTCGATGGCCGTGCTGACGTTCATCGCGCTGTGGGTAACCCGCGAAACCAAGGACGTGGACTACGTAAACCACTCCAGCTAGTTCGCCCCGCTGGAACGCGGAGAGGCCCGGATCCGAGTGGATCCGGGCCTCTTGCTGTTGGCGGGCTAGTTGTGTGGTGCCGGCGCTTGGTGTGCGGGTGGGTTGCGTGGGCGGGGAGCTTGGTGTGCGGGTGGTGCATGGGCTGGGGCGTGGTGTGCGCGTGGTGCGTTGCGGTCCGCCTGGTGCGTTGGCTGGTGCGTGGTGTGCGGGTGGGTTGCGTGGGCTGGGCAGCGCGGCAGAAGTGACGCCTCGGGGTGCGGCGAGACCGGAAGCGACACGTCAGTTCTGCCCGGGTCAGCCGGTGTACGTCCTGTGTCGCAATAACGTGGTCTAGGACCCACATCTGGAATCTTCTGCTGCAATAACGTTCCAATGAAGCACGCAGAGGGACGTTATTGCAGCACAGGATGACGCGGGGTGTTCCGGAAGGACGTTATCGCGACACAGGATGATGTCCGATGGCCCGCAGGGTAGAAGCCGTGCCCGGGTCGATGGCGCCGACAATGGGCAGAGGCCCCGGCGGTAACTGCTCGTGCCGGAGCCGTCGCCCGCCCAAACCCGGCGGTAACCGCTCGTGCCGGACGCTTACGAGGACCCAAACCCCGTCAAACCCCAGTGGGAACCGTCAAACCCCAGTGGGAACCTGCCCGGGAATGCAGACAGGGCCGCCGCCCGCAGTGGGCAGCGGCCCCGCAGAACCGAGGACCGAAGAACTGACCGGACCTAGTCCAGGATGGTCGCAATCACTGCACCGGCGGTCACCGTTGCTCCTACGGCCGAAGAAAGGCCGCTGACCGTGCCTGCTTTGTGCGCGGTGAGCGGCTGTTCCATCTTCATCGCTTCGAGGACCACGATCAGGTCGCCCTCGGCAACCTGGGCACCGTCCTCGACGGCCACCTTCACGATGGTTCCCTGCATGGGGGAAGTGAGGTCATTGCCGGTAGCTGCCGCCGTGGCGGAGCGTGAGCGGCCCTTGCGCTGCTTGCCGTTGGAGGCTGCGCCGCCGCGGCCGGCCAGCTGGGCCATCCCGGCGGGCAGGACGACCTCAAGGCGCTTGCCGCCCACCTCAACGGTGAGGCGCTGGCGGGAGGCGTCGTCGTCGTTCCCGTTTGCCGGTTCGCCGCTGAACGGTGCGATCGTGTTGTTGAATTCGGTTTCAATCCAGCGGGTGTGAACGCTGAACGGGCCCTGCTCCGGGGCGAAGGCGGGATCCGCGACGACGGCGGCGTGGAAGGGAAGCACGGTCGGCAGGCCGGAGATTTCGAACTCCTGCAGCGCACGCCGGGCCCGCTGGAGCGCCTGGGTGCGGGTGGCGCCGGTGACGATCAGCTTGGCAAGCATCGAGTCGAAGTTTCCGCCGACGGTTTCACCCGCTTCGATGCCGGAGTCGACGCGCACTCCGGGGCCGGTGGGCAGGCGCAGGGTGTCGACGGTGCCGGGGGAGGGAATGAACCCGCGTCCGGCGTCCTCGCCGTTGATGCGGAACTCGATGGAGTGGCCGCGGATCTCGGGGTCGGTGTAGCCGAGCTCTTCGCCGCGGGCAATCCGGAACTGCTCGCGGACCAGATCCAGGCCGGTGACTTCCTCGGAGACCGGGTGCTCCACCTGAAGCCGGGTGTTCACCTCGAGGAAGGAGATGGTGCCGTCGGTGCCGACCAGGAACTCGCAGGTTCCGGCCCCCTGGTAGCCGGCTTCGCGCAGCAGGGCCTTGGAGGATTCGTAGAGCCTGCGGGTCTGGTCCTCGGTCAGGAAGGGAGCGGGAGCTTCTTCAACAAGCTTCTGGTTTCGGCGCTGGAGCGAGCAGTCGCGGGTTGAAACGACGACGACGTTGCCGTGCGCGTCTGCCAGGCACTGGGTCTCAACGTGGCGGGGGGAGTCCAGGAACCGCTCGATGAAGCACTCGCCGCGTCCGAACGCCGCGGTGGCTTCGCGGACGGCCGAGTCGTAGAGTTCGGGGATTTCTTCGAGCGTGCGGGCAACCTTGATGCCGCGTCCACCACCGCCGAACGCCGCCTTGATGGCAACAGGCAGGCCGTGTTCGGAGGCGAACGCCAGGACTTCGTCGGCGCTGGACACCGGATCCGAGGTGCCCGGAACCAGCGGAGCACCGACCTTCGCGGCCAGGTGGCGGGCACGGACTTTGTCGCCAAGCTGTTCGATGGCGTCGGGGGAGGGGCCGATCCAGGTGAGTCCGGCGCCGATCACGCGGCGGGCGAACTCGGCGTTCTCGGAGAGGAAGCCATACCCCGGGTGAACGGCGTCGGCCCCGGCACGCGCCGCGGCGGCCAGGACCTTGTCCATGTCGAGGTAGGAATCGGCGGCGGTGCTGCCGCCAAGGGCGTAGGCTTCGTCGGCCAGCCGGACGTGGAGTGCGTCCCTGTCCGGGTCCGCGTAGACGGCGACTGTGCCGATACCTTCGTCGCGGGCGGCCCGGATGATCCGGACGGCGATCTCGCCGCGGTTGGCAATCAGGACCTTGCCCAGCGGGGCGGGGGTGTTCTGGCTCATGAAATGCACTGGCTCCTTTGATCTCTTGGGAGCGTAGCGCGATTTTGTGGTGTCCCGCTATAAACCGTGCTCTTTCTGCGTGGGGCGCCGCCTTTAGTTGTGGGGACCCTACAAAGGGTGTTGCAAAGCGGGACTCGTGCGGATCTGTGGATAACTGCGGCAGCCACGCTGAACCGCGGGTAGAACTGGTGGATGCGTACGCCTAAGCCGCTTCCGCCGTCGTTCTCGAACCCGTTCCTTGCTGCTGACGCGCTGCAGGCGGGGCTCACCGAGGGTCGGCTCCGGGCCTCCGATCTGCGGATTCCTTCCCGGGGCATCCGGGTTCCGCGGTTACCCGACGGCAGCGCGGGGGACTTGGCCGTTCGGGTGCGCCCGTACCTGGACCTGCTGCCGGATGCGGTCCTGAGCCATACGACGGCCGCGCGGCTGCACGGGATTCCACTGCCGGGGTCGTACCGGCATGAGGCGGTGCTGCATCTGGCGCGCGAGCCGAATGCTTCTGTCACGAACCGACGGCACGTCCGGTGCCACCGGTTGAAATTGACGGAGGTAGACGTTGTCCGTCCATCGGTGGGCATCCGGGCTACCTCTCCGGCACGGACCTTTGTAGATCTCGCCGGTATGCTGCCGTTGCCGGATTTGGTGGCCGCAGGTGACTGGCTGGTTAGCGAGCATGAGCGGAGCTACGGGCAGGCGCGACGGGCCGTGGTGCAGTTGGCTGCTTTGCGCAGTTACGTGCATGGCATCCGCTGGGTTCCGGGTATCCGGACTGCTCGCGACGCGGTGGACCTGGCGCGGGTGGGCGTGGACTCCGTGCCGGAGACACGCCTGAGGTTGTTGCTGCACGACGCCGGGCTGCCGGAATTCGGTCCGAACCTTCCGCTGTTGGACAGTGCGGGACGGCCGGTGGTGTGGTGCGATCTTGGGTGTCCCGAGTTCCGCACCTGTGTGGAGTACGACGGCGAACACCATTTGACCCGCGAGCAGCAGCTCCGGGACCACAACCGTGACCTGCTGGTGCGCGAGCTGGGCTGGCACCAGGTGAAGGTCTCTGCCCTGGATATGCGGCGGGGTGCTGGATGGGTAGCTGGGAAGGTTGCGCGTGGACTGAAGCTGGGGGGTTGGGCTCCGGGTGGGTGACTCTCGGCGGCCTAAGGCGTTTAGTGTTGCAATAACGTCGTTCTGGAAGGCGTTGCGAAATCCTGTGTCGCGTAGCCGTCCCTTAGAGGGGATGAAGCAGCGTTATTGCGACAGAGGACGCGGGGCGGTGAGGCTGAGCAGCGATATTGCGACAGAGGACGAGTCGCAGGGCATGACCTGGTGATACAAGGTCCGCCTTGCGAACACCGGGTCACCGAGCGGACTGAAGCATCGCCCGCGCCTCGCGGCCCGGAGCTGCCCCTCTCACCTTCTCACCGCGAGCCCAGAGCGGCCCGCCGGCCCCAGCAGCCCACAGCCTCGGACCCCGCCGGCACCAGCCCGCCCCGCCGAGCCCAGAAACCTACCTCCAGAGCGAGGTCACACCAACACCGGCACTGGCCAGCAGGTGGCGCAGCGTGGAAACAGAGAGGCCAACCACGGCATGCGGATCCCCGACGACCTTCTCGATGAAGGCACCGCCCAGGGAGTCGATGGTGAAGGAACCGGCGACCTGCAGCGGTTCGCCGGTGGCGACGTAGGCCTCGATCTCGTCATCAAGCAGCTTCGCGAAGTGCACCTCGGCGGAGCTGACAGCACCGAGGGTTGCGCCGGAGCCGTCCTCGTCGGTGGCGCGGCAGTCAACCAGCCAGTGGCCGGTATGAAGCACCCCGGCGTTTCCGCTCATCCGGCGGATCCGTTCGCGGGCGACGTCGGGCTCCCATGGCTTGCCGTGCGCCTCGCCCTGGAACTCGAACACCGAGTCACAGCCGAGAACCAGGGCACCCTCGGACTCGGGCAGCGACGCCACGGCTTCGGCCTTGGTCCGGGCCAGCAGGAGCGCGGTGTCTTGCGGGTCGGTGAGTCCGTAGCGGGCGGTCACCGCGTCCTCGTCGACGTCGGAAACCAGCACGCGGTGGGCAATGCCGGCGTTTGCCAGGAGCTTGGTGCGGGCCGGGGACGCGGAGGCAAGAATTAGTTCAGTCACGCCCCCAAGCCTAGTGCTCGGCAGGATCGCCGCTAAAACGAAGAACGGCCGTCCCCGCAGTGGGACGGCCGTTCTCAGATAAGTGCGAGCAGGAAAACCTTACCCTCTGTTCGCCGGCTCCACGGTAGCGGATGAAGCGGATGTGCTCTCCTGTGACGGAAGTTCTGCCGAATCCGTCTCAGGTGTGTCCGATTCCACCGAATCGTCGGCAAAGGGATCACCGTTGCGCTCTGCGTCGTAGAGCTCCGGCTCCAGCATTCCGTTGCGCTTGGCTACGATGGTCGGGACCACGGTCTGTCCGGCAACGTTCACGGCGGTGCGGCCCATGTCCAGGATGGGGTCGACGGCGAGCAGCAGGGCCACGCCTTCGAGCGGCAGTCCCAAGGTGGAGAGAGTCAGGGTCAGCATCACGACGGCGCCGGTGGTTCCGGCAGTTGCCGCGGAGCCCAGGACGGCGACGACAGCGATAAGCAGGTACTGGCCGATGCTGAGGTCAATGCCGAAGAACTGCGCCACGAAGATCGCGGAAATCGCCGGGTAGATCGCGGCGCAGCCGTCCATCTTGGTGGTGGCACCCAGCGGTACGGCGAAGGATGCGTACGCCCGGGGCACACCGAGGTTGCGCTCGGTCACGCGCTGGGTCAGCGGGAGCGTGCCCACGGAGGAGCGGGAGACGAAGGCCAGCTGGATGGCGGGCCAGGCGCCGGAGAACCATTGGCGGACCGAGAGGCCGTGGAACTTGATCAGCACCGGGTACACCACGAACAGGACGATGGCCAGGCCCACGTAGACGGCCAGGGTGAACGTGCCCAGGGAGCCGATGGTGTCCCAGCCGTAGGTGGCAACGGCGCGGCCGATCAGGCCGACGGTACCCAGCGGAGCCAGGCGGATGATCCACCACAGGACCTTTTGGATGACGGCCAGGGCGGAGGCGATCAGGGCCAGGAACGGGGCGGCGGGCTTGCCCACCTTCAGCGCAGCAATACCGACGGCGATCGCGATCACCAGGACCTGCAGCACGTTGAAGTTCAGCGAGGTGGTGAGCGTCTCCGTGGTGGAGGCGGTGAGGCCCAGGAAGTTGCCCGGGATCAGGCCGGTGAGGAAGCCGACCCAGCTGCCGGTGCCGCCGTCGTATCCGTCCGGTGCGGTGGCATCGGCGTTTGCGCCAGGCTGCATGACGACCCCGAGCACTATGCCGATAGCAACGGCGATGAGCGCGGTGATGGCGAACCAGAGCAGCGTCTGCCAGGCCAGGCGAGCGGCATTCGAGACCTGGCGCAGGTTGGCGATGGAGCTGACGACGGCGGTGAAGATCAGGGGCACGACGGCGGCCTTCAGCAGCGAGACGTAGCTCGAGCCGATGGTGGACAGCGTAGTGGTCAGCCAGTTGGGCTCACCGTCAACGGTGCCCATGTTCTTGGCCAGCAGCCCCAGGCCGAGGCCGACCAGCAGGGCTGCGATGATCTGCGGGCCAAACGAGGTGGCCCAGCGCGGAAGCCGGCGCCGGGTCTCGGCTGCGGCGGGGGACTGTGGGGAGGTCTTTGGTGATGTCACCCGTCGATGCTAGACGTGATTCTTTAGCAGAGCCGTTTTGAGATTGCGAAATGTTACGGACGCTGCCTGCGGGTGCCCTTGGCATGCGGGGGAGGGAGCCGGTTCTGTGGCGCCGGGCCGCAGATGCCGGCTTCTATTCCCGGCTGCGGTTGTGAGGATTGTCCCATTGCCGGACGCCCGCTGCGACGCCCGGAAAGCAGAAACGCCCGGCCGGAGGACCGGCCGGGCGTTCGGGTGGAGCGCTAGTTTTCCAGCAGTGCCCGGCGCAGGGTGTCCAAGCCTACCGAGCCCAGCCGCAGGGCCCGGGTGTGGAAGGTCCGCGCGTCGTAGGCGTCGCCTTCGCGGGAGCGGACTTCGTCGCGGATCTGCTCCCAGAGGCGCTGGCCGAGCTTGTAGGCCGGTGCCTGTCCCGGCCAGCCGAGGTAGCGGGTGAACTCGAAGTTCAGCTGGCCTTCGGAGATGGCGATGTTCTGCTTCAGGAAGTCGTAGCCCTTTTCCGGGGTCCAGGTGCCGGTTCCCCAGCGCTCGGGGACCTCCAGCTCCAGATGGACACCGATGTCGAAGACCACGCGTGCGGCACGCATGCGCTGGGCGTCAAGCATGCCCATCCGGTCTCCGGGATCGGAGAGGTAGCCCAGTTCCTCCATCAGCCGCTCGGCGTACAGGGCCCAGCCCTCGCCGTGTCCGGAAACCCAGCAGACGTTCCGGCGCCAGCTGTTGAGGGTGTCACTGGCGGCGGTTGCCGTTGCGATCTGCAGGTGGTGGCCCGGAACGCCCTCGTGGTAGACCGTGGTGGTTTCCTTCCACGTGGTGAAGGTGTCTTCGCCTTCGGGAACGGACCACCACATGCGGCCGGGGCGGGAGAAGTCCTCCGACGGGCCGGTGTAGTAGATGCCGCCCTCGTTGGTAGGCGCGATCATGCACTCGAGCCGGCGCATGGGGCCGGTGATCTCGAAGTGCGTCTCGGATAGCTCGTTGACCGCGCGGTCGGAGAGATCCTGCATCCAGGCCTGCAGCTCGGCGGTGCCGTGCAGCTGGCGCTCCGGGTCGGCGTCGAGCAGGTCCATGGCCTCGCGGACGGAGGCGCCTTCCTTGATCTGGCCGGCGACCTTCTCCTGTTCGGCGATGATGCGGTCCAGCTCCGCCACGCCCCAGGCGTAGGTCTCTTCCAGGTCAACGGCGGAGCCGAGGAACTGGCGGGAGAACAGTGCGTAGCGTTCGGCTCCGACGGCGTCCTTTTCAGGTGCCGCGGGCAGCAGTTCGGTTTCGAGGAAGCTGACCAGCGAGCGGTAGGCTCCGCGGGCGGCGTCGGAATTTTCCTTCAGGGACGCGCGCAGCTGCTCAGGCAGCGCAGCGCCGTCCGGAAGGGCGGCACCGGAGGTGAAGGAATCGAAGAATCCGCCGTCTTCGGCGTACTTCGCGGCCTGCTCCATGACGATTTTGACCTGGCGGCGGGCAGCTACCCGGTCCTGCTCGGCGCCGTGGCGCAGCGAGGTGATGTACCCGGCGACGGCGTCGGGAACGTTATGCAGGCGGCCGGAGATGTGTTCCCAGGCTTCCACGGTGTCCGTGGGCATGAGGTCGAAAATGGCGCGGATGTCCTGCGCCGGGGAGGCGATGTTGTTCAGGTCAGCCAGGTCCCAGCCGGATTCGTGGATTTCCAGCGCCAGGCCCAGGCGCTCACGCATGGCGTCCAGGGTGACGCGGTCCACGTCGTCCACCGGCTGCAGGTCCTCAAGGCGCTCAAGGGTCTCCCGCATTGCCTCGGCCATGGATTCAAGGCCGGCGGGCGAGTAGTCGGCGTACTCGGTTTCGTGGCCCGGAATTCCCAGCGTCGTGGCAAATGACGGATCCAGCGTGAGCAGATTCTGCGTGAAAGCTTCGGCGACGGCGTCAATCGCAGTGGGGGTGCGCGAACCGGCGTTGGACAGGTTATCTGATGTGGTTGTCTGTTCAGTCACACGTCCGAGCGTAGCGTGTCAGCGGTAGCTGCGCCGCCACGAGCCCGGTCCTGGCAGAGGCTGAAGGCTCAGCGCCCGGCGCCGGGTCCACGCCCTGCGGGTGCGTGCCGGGTCCCTCTCCGGGGACGTGCCGTGTGCCGGGTCCGCCTCCGGGGAAGCGGCCCCCAGGCCAATAACGACGGCGGTAAGCGCCGCCAGCTCCTCGTCCGTCGGGTTGCCGGAGACAACCTGGAGGAACGGCTCGGCCGGAGCGGCCGGGCGCGCAGCTTCGGAACCGAAATCGACGGCGCTCACAGCGGAATGTTTCCGTGCTTCTTGTGCGGGAGGGCCGCGCGCTTTTCGCGCAGCGCCCGCAGTCCGCGGATCAGCTGGAGCCGGGTTTCGGAGGGGGCAATGACGGCGTCCACGTAGCCGAGTTCAGCGGACTGGTACGGGTTGAGCAGTTCCTCTTCGTACGCGGTGATGTAGTCCTGACGGACTTCTTCGACGTCCCGGCCTTCGGCTGCTGCGGCTGCCAGCTGGCTGCGGTACAGGATGTTCACCGCTCCCTGGGCTCCCATAACGCCGATCTGGGCGGTGGGCCAGGCCAGGTTCAGGTCCGCGCCGAGCTTCTTGGATCCCATGACGATGTACGCTCCGCCGTACGCTTTGCGGGTGATCACGGTCAGCTTGGGGACCGTGGCCTCGGCGTAGGCGTAGAGCAGCTTGGCACCGCGGCGGATGATGCCGTTGAACTCCTGGTCCTTGCCGGGCAGGAAGCCGGGCACGTCCACGAAGGTCAGGATGGGGACGTTGAACGCGTCGCAGTTGCGGACAAACCGGGCTGCCTTCTCCGACGCGGCAATGTCCAGGGTTCCGGCGAACTGCATGGGCTGGTTGGCCACGATGCCAACGGTGTGCCCTTCCAGCCGGCCGTAGCCGATGATCACGTTCGGCGCGTAGAGGGCCTGCATCTCCAGGAAATGCCCGTCATCTACCACCTGCTCGATCACGGTGCGCATGTCATAGGGCTGGTTGGCGGAGTCCGGGATGAGCGCGTCCAGGGCCAGGTCGCCGTCGTTGGTTTCCGGGTCCTGGTCGAACGGGACCAGCGGGGCCTCGGCGAGGTTGTTGCTGGGCAGGAAGTCCAGCAGTTCGCGGACAAAGTCCACGGCGTCTTCCTCATCGGAGGCCAGGTACGTGGAGGTGCCCGTGGTGGCGTTGTGCTGCCGGGCGCCGCCGAGGGTTTCCATGTCCACGTCCTCACCGGTGACGGTCTTGATGACGTCCGGGCCGGTGATGAACATGTGGGAGGTCTTGTCCACCATCACCACGTAGTCCGTGAGGGCGGGGGAATACGCGGCCCCGCCGGCGGAGGGACCCATGATCAGCGAGATCTGGGGAACGACGCCGGAGGCGTGGACATTGTTGCGGAAGATATCGGCGAACATCGCCAGAGAAGCAACACCCTCCTGGATACGGGCTCCGCCGCCGTCCAGGATGCCGACGACGGGGCAGCCGTTGCGCAGCGCGAACTCCTGGACCTTGACGATCTTTTCGCCGTTGACCTGGCTCAGGGAACCGCCGTAGACGGTGAAGTCCTGGCTGTAGACCGCAACCGTGCGTCCGTCCACGGTGCCGTAGCCGGAAACCAGGCCGTCGCCGAGCGGTTTCTTCTTTTCCATGCCGAATGCGGTGGAGCGGTGGACGGCGAGGGCGTCGAACTCAACGAACGAGCCTTCATCCAGGAGCAGATCGATGCGCTCGCGGGCGGTGTGCTTGCCGCGGGCATGCTGCTTTTCGACTGCTGCCTCGCCGGAGGGCACCAGTGCCCGGGCCTGGCGGCGCCGGAAGTCGGCGATCTTCCCGGCGGTCGTCTGCAGATCGATGTCCTGGTCGAGGCTCATTTACTCTCCGGTGCTGGGTCGAACGGATGGCTGGTGGATCGCCACCCCGGGGGCCGCACAGCCGGTTCAGTAGGTTTCGTACAAGCGTGCGGGCGATTCACCCAGTCTAGTGAGCAGCCACACGCGGGCAGGGTGTAGGAAACCTACAATTTGTGTCTGCGTGCCTTGGGCAGCCTGAAAGTGTCCTTCGGGTTGACAACCGGACTCCGCCTGCGGCCGACGTCTTCGGTGCCATGCGTCGGATGCATCCGCATGTTACTGGCCAGTAACATTTTTCCGGCGGGTGCATTACTGTGTCCGTATGACTTCGAACACAGCATCCTCTTCACCGCGTTCGCTGGCCGGCCGCACCATCCTCATGTCCGGCGGAAGCCGGGGAATCGGCCTGGCAATTGCCCTCCGGGCCGCTGCCGACGGCGCCAACATCGCGATGCTCGCCAAGACCGCAGAACCGCACCCGAAGCTGGAAGGCACGGTCTACACGGCAGCCGAACAGCTCGAAACCGCCGGCGGCAAGGCCCTGCCGATCATCGGCGACGTGCGCCGCGACGAAGACGTTGCCGGCGCCGTGGCAGCTACGGTTGAGCATTTCGGGGGCATCGACATCGTGCTCAACAACGCGTCCGCGATCGACCTGCGCAACACGGACGATGTGACGATGAAGAGCTATGACCTGATGCAGGACATCAACGCCCGCGGCACGTTCCTGCTGTCGAAGACCGCGCTGCCCGCCCTGCGCGAATCGGACAACGCACACATCCTTACCCTCTCCCCGCCGCTGAACCTGGACCCCAAGTGGGCTGGCGGCTATCTCGCCTACACGATGGCCAAATACGGCATGTCGCTGACCACCCTGGGCCTGGCGGAAGAACTTAGGAAGGACGGGATTGGCGTGAACTCGCTGTGGCCGTGCACTTCCATTGACACCGCGGCCATCCGCAACATGCCCGGCGGATCCGAGCTGGCACGGGTATCCCGCAGCGCTGACATCATGGCCGACGCCGCCCATGCGATCCTGACGCGTCCGTCCCGCGAGGCAACCGGCAACTTCTATACGGATGAAGAGGTGCTGCGGCAGGAAGGCGTCACTGACTTCACGAAGTACAGCCTCGGTGCTCCCGAAGACAAGCTGATGGCCGATTTCTTCCTCTAGTCCGGCGGGCCGCCCGCGGGTCCACGGGGAAGCCGGGGGAAGTGGCGCGTAAGATCGGAAACATGCACCTGCACTACTCCAGCATGGAGCGCCCGCCCCTGGAGCCGGAGCGTCTCCGGGCAAGCCTCGTAGCACCTGCGGGCCCGCTGGCGCGACTGGACGTGGTAGCCGAAACCGGCTCCACCAACACGGACCTGGCGAACTCCGCACGGCTGGTGCCCTCAATGTATCCGGATTTGTCCGTGCTGACGGCGGAGCTGCAGACCGCCGGCCGCGGGCGGCTGGGACGTTCCTGGCAGGCACCGGAACGGTCCTCGCTGTTTGTCAGTGTGCTGCTGCGTCCGGTCAACCCCGCCGGACGGCCGCTGCCTACGCAGTCCTACGGGTGGCTCTCCCTGCTGGCAGCGCTGTCGCTGACCAAGTCCGTGGCAGCGCGCACCGGCGTCGAACCCCGCCTGAAGTGGCCCAACGACGTCCTGGTTGACGGCCGTAAACTGGCCGGAATCCTGGCCCAGCTTGTTCCGGACAGCTCCGGAAACCCGCCCGCCGTCGTCGTCGGTACGGGCCTGAACGTCTCGCTGACGGACGAGGACCAGCCGGTACCTACCGCCACGAGCCTGCTGATGGAGTATGCCTCGACCACGGACCGGAACATCCTGCTGCAGGATTTCCTGCTCCAGCTGAACCTGGATTACCGAGCTTTCTGCGCGGTGGACGGCAACGCCCTGGCACCCTGGACAGGCGGTGGATCCCTGCGTGCGAACATTGCCGAGCGGATGGTGACCCTGGGCCAGACGGTCCGCGCGCACCTGCCCGGCGGCGGGGAGATAGTGGGCCGTGCCGTTGAACTCGCTGCCGACGGCGGACTGGTGGTGGTTGATCCTGAAACCGGAGCGCGGCAGACCATCACCGCTGCGGACGTCATCCACCTGAGGCCGTCGGAAGCATGAGTGTCCGATTCCCCGGATTCAGGTGCGGATGAGGCTGGAGCCCGGCGAGCAGGTGATCGTTTCGGCTCGGCCGCACGCGGGGCCGCTGGCTGGCCCTGTCCTGCTTGCTGCGCTGGCCTGCGCTGCCGGAGGTTTTGCGCTGGGTTACCTGGGCCGGGACAGCGCCCCCGCGGAGCTGCTGGACTGGACACCGGTGCTGGTTCCCGCCGTCGTCGTTCTGGTGCTCTTGATCCTGCTGCGTTTCTGCCTCCCTGCCGTGCTGCGCTGGAACGCGACACGCTACGTGCTCAGCAACCGCAGGATGATCCACCGCCGCGGCGTGCTGAGGCGGCGCGAACACGACCTTCCCCTCGCCTCCATCTACCAGCTGGAAGCGAGGCAGGGGATACTGCAACGCATGCAGCGTGCCGGAACCCTGCGCGTGGATCTGGGCCGGGGGCGGGTCATCGATTATCCGTCGGTTCCGGAAGTGCACCGGTTCAAATCGATTGTGTTGGCCACCATAGAAGACCTGCCAATGACCGTAATGTTCGATGGTGTAGATATTGAAGGAAGCGCGGTCTACGACGACGAATGGAGCAGCGATGAGTGAGCAGGGCCAGGACGCACCGGACGGTGCCGCCGAGCCCGAGCCGCTGACACTGTCGATGAACGCTGTGCCCATGCCGGAGAAACCCGTGATCCCGGGCTCGTCCGGATCGATTGACCGCGAAGACGTCCGCCGGCTTGAGGCGCAGCTGATCGGCGGCCCCCGGACACTCAGGCGGCGCGAGGCCGCCGCGGGGGCGGGCGTGTCCCTGCTCTCCGCGCGCAAGCTATGGCGCGCCATGGGTTTTCCAAACCTCGACGACGACGCCGTGTTTTTCACGGAGGCGGACAAGGACGCGCTGAGCACCGTGATTGAGCTGGTCCGCGAGGAACGGCTGACGGAGGAAGCGGCGATTTCCATCATGCGTTCGATCGGCCAAATGACGGACCGGATGGTCGTGTGGCAGATCGAAGCGCTGGTCGAGGAAATGGTGGTCCAGCGCGGGATTACCGACGCCGAGGCACGCAAGCGGCTGGTCGCCGCCCTGCCGGACTTGATCGAACCGCTGGAGAAGACGCTGGTCTACGCCTGGAAGCGGCAGCTGAATGCTGCGATCCAGCGGCTCGCCCTGCGGGCCGAGGCCGGCCTTGCCAGCCACGAAGGGGAAACGGACGACAACCCGCTGCCGCTGGCACGCGCCGTCGGCTTTGCGGACCTGGTCTCCTACACCAGCCTCTCCCGGCAGATGAATGAGAAGACGCTGGCACAGATGGTTCAGCGCTTTGAACACAAGTGCTCCGAGATCATCTCAGTGGGCGGCGGCCGGCTGGTGAAAACGATCGGCGACGAAGTCCTGTTCAACGCCGAGACCCCGGAGGCGGGCGCGGAGATTTCGCTGGCCCTGGCCAAGGCGTTTACGGAGGATGAGCTGCTGCCTTCCGCCCGGGTGGCCATGGTGTGGGGCCGCGTCCTTTCCCGGCTCGGGGACATCTACGGACCCACGGTGAACCTGGCGTCCCGCCTGACCTCGCTCGCTGAGCCCGGAACGGTCCTGACCGATGCTTCTACGGCGGCCGCCCTGCGCAGCAACGAACGGTTCATCCTCATCCCGCATTCGCCGCGCAACGTGCGTGGTTTCGGCGAAATCCATCCGGTCACGCTCGCCCGGGGGACCGGGCCGGGACTGGTCCTGGACTAGGCGTCCCACTCTGAGTCTCGGGGGAACCCGTGGCCGGGTGTCCGCGCTGCGCCGCAGCGGACCCGGCCCGGGACAGTCCACTGTCGACAGCACCCTTAACGTTTTGGGCAGGAGCCTTAGCAATATGCGACACTAAGTCCGTCTGCCTGCCGTTCTGCCGCCCTGCGACTGGACACCGCATCCGAGGAGGAGCGCGGAACCGGCATGGCTATTGGGGAACGCAACAGGGGGAACCACGTGTCAGCATTGAGGGGGGCTGTGCCTGCGCGTCTGCGCACGCACCGAAAAGCCATCTCGGCCGGCGCCGCCGTGGCAGCTGCTGGAGCACTGGTGGCCACGGCCATCCTGTACCCCGGTTTTGCCCGCGCGGACGTGGATCTCAACGACGGCGGCGTATGGGTTACCAACCAGACCCAGGGCATGGTCGGCCACCTCAACTACCCCTCCCGAATGCTCGACGGCGCCTACGCGGCCAACAGCGACCGCTTCAACGTCACGCAGCACGAAAGCACCGTGTTCCACGCCAACACGGACCAGTCCAAGGTGTCACCGGTGGACGTGGCCAACGTGGCCCGGGGCACCGAAGTCCAGCTCCCGGCGTCGGCCGTGCTCAGCCAGGGTGGAAACGCAGTAGCCGTGACTGATCCGGCTGCAGGAAACGTCTGGCTGACCAGCACCGGTTCCCTTCCCTTCTTCAGTGACACCGAGCAGGAACCCGCAGTGCAGAACGCACCCGGAGCCGCCGCCGACGTTTCTCCTGAGGGCACCGCGGTGATTGCCGACCCGCGCGGCGGCCGGATCTACAGCTACCAGGTTGCCGAGGACGGAAGCTACGGCGAGCCGTCCGTAACCGAAGCGGAGGAACTCAGGGGATTCGGCGACGTCCAGGTGGCTGCCGTAGGCAGCAGGCCGGTGGCGTTCGACGCCGAATCGGGGACCCTGGTGCTGCCCGGCGGGCGCACGGTGGAGTTTGAAAACACGCGCGGCGCCCAGCTGCAGGATTCAGGTCCGGAGGCCGACGTCGTTGCGCTGGCTACCGCCACCGCGCTCATCGAGCAGCCGCTGAACGGGTCCGCGGCGACGGTTACCGAGGTCGAAGGATCCGGGACACCGGCCCCACCGGTGCTGGTGGACGGCTGTGTCCACGCCGCCTGGTCCGGAGCCGGAACCTATGTGCGGAACTGTGAGCAGGAGGCGGACAACCTCCGCGAGGAGATCCCCGGCATCGGGGCTTCCTCGGACCTGGTGTTCCGGGTCAACCGCTCCGTTGTGGTCCTCAATGACATCAACGGCGGCAACGTGTGGCTGGTCCTTGAAAACATGCAGCTGGTGGACAACTGGGGCGACGTGATCCCGCCCAAGCAGGATTCAAGCGATGACGAAGAGGAATCCGCCAGCGAGAATCCGGTGAATACCCTTCCGGACCGAACCGGGGAGAACCGGCCGCCGGTCGCCTCCGACGACCGCTTCGGCGTGCGGGCCGGCCGGACCACCATCCTGAACGTCCTGGACAACGACACCGATCCGGACGGCGACCTGCTGACCGTCAGGCTGACGGGGGACCAGCCCGCCGCCGGGGTCGTCCAGGAAATCTACAACGGCGCTGGCCTGCAGATCGTGGTGCCGGCCGATGCCTCGGGCACGAGCACGTTCACGTATGAAGTCAGCGACGGGCGGGGCGGAACCGCTTCGGCCACGGCTACGGTCCAGGTCCGCGGTGCGGGGGAGAACGCTCCGCCCGAACCCAGGCGCTCCACCCGCATCCTGGTGGAACAGGGCAAATCCGTCAGCCAGAACATCCTGAACGACTGGATGGACCCGGACGGGGACGACCTGGTCCTGCTCGCCGCGGAACCAACCGCTGACGGCGACCAGGTGCGCACCCGCTCCGACGGCCTGCTGACTTTCCGTGACATCGGCAAGACACAGGGCGTCAAGGACGTTGCCGTCACCGTTTCGGACGGCACCGAAACCTCCACCGGCACCGTCACCTTCGACGTCCGCCCGGCGGGAGTGCTTCCGCCGGTGACCAATTTCGACCACTTCACCGCGACCGTCGGCGAGGCCGTCACCCTCTACCCGCTGCAGAATGACCTGGACCCTGCCGGCGGCCAGCTCAGCCTGGCCCGGGTGGAGCAGGAGCAGGAAGACGGCTCCGCACTGGTGCCGAACTATGAGACGGGCGCTGTTTCCTTCACCCCCGCGTCGGCGTCGACCTATTACCTCGAGTACCTGGTGACCAACGGGCCGCAGAGCGCTGCCGGCCTGATCCGCGTGGATGCGCAGGAATCCGGACGGCAGGGAGCGCCGGTGGCAGTCCGCGACGTCGCGCTGCTGCCCCGGGGCGGAAGCGTGCTGGTGGACGTGCTGGGCAATGACACCGATCCCACCGGGGGAGTGCTGGTAGTCCAGTCGGTCAACACCGGCGCCAGTTCCCCTCTTGACGTGGAGGTACTGGACCACAACATCCTTCAGATCCATGACGTGCGGGGCATGCAGGAACAGGGGGTTCTCCGCTACACGGTGTCCAACGGTTCGGCCAGCGCCAGCGGCGAGGTGAGCGTGCTTCCGGTGGAACCGCCGGACACCCTGCTCCCGCCCGCCGCGTCCGCTGACACCGCCACCGTCCGCGTAGGTGACGTGGTGGACATTCCGGTGCTTGAAAACGACACTTCACCCACCGGCGACGAACTCACCCTTAACCCGGTGCTCCCGCAGGGCGTCGACCCTGCAGACGGGCAGCTGTTCGTCTCCGAAAATATCCTGCGCTTCGTTGCGGGAGACACGGCCAAGACCGTTTACGCGATCTATGAGGTCCGCGACTCCAGCGGGCAGAGCGATTCGGCCCAGGTACGCATCAACATCCTGCCGCGGGACGACGAAAAGAACACCCCGCCGGTTCCCCGCAACCTGGAGGGCCGGGCGATTGCCGGGACCACGGTGCGGATACCGGTTCCGCTCAACGGGCTGGACGCCGACGGCGACTCGGTCTACCTGGACGGCATAGCCGCCGCCCCGGCACTCGGTGCCGCAGTTCCGGGACCTGACTACATCGACTACACCGCCTCCGCGTCCGGACGCGGAACCGATTCGTTCACGTACACCGTGCGGGACCGCCTGGGCCTGGTGAACTCCGGCACCGTGCGGGTGGGTATTGCTCCGGCGGCGGAAGCGAACCAGAAGCCGGTGGCCGTGAACGACGCCGTCACCGTGCGTCCGGGACGTGAGGTTGCCGTTCCGGTCCTCGCCAACGATTCAGACCCCGACGGCGATCCAATCTCGCTGGACCCTGACGGCGTGAGCGCCCAGGAACCGTCCATGGACGCCCGCGCCGACGGTCCCCGGGTGCGCTTCACTGTCCCGGACGAGCCCGGAACCTACAACGTCCGCTACGCCGTGGAGGACAATCGCGGTGGTTCAGCGAACGGCAATGTTGCCGTTGTCTCGGACCCCAACGCCGAACTGCTGGCACCGATCGCCCGCGATGACCGGGTGGAGGTCGCCGAGATCCGGGGCCGCACCGCGGTTGACGTGGCGGTGCTTGAGAATGACGAGGACCCCGACGGCGTTGCCGAGGACCTTGAAGTTTCGGTGGACCCCCTGCGCACTACCGCCTCGGTAGTGGGCGACAAGGTGCGGGTGGAACTGACAGAAGAAGCGCAGGCCATCCCGTACACGGTCCAGGACATGGACGGCGGGACGGCAGCAGCGGTGATTTGGGTGCCGGGCCTGAGCGCGCAGTATCCGACGCTGCGCACCTCCGCGGTCCAGGAGGTGCAGGCGGGGGACACCCTCGACCTCGAGCTGGGGGATCTCGTGGAGGTCCGCGATGACAGGACGCCCCGCATCACCGAGACCGCCAAGGTCAGCGCTATCGGATCCTCCAACCGGGACACGTGGGTCACAGACGAGGACACCCTTGCCTACACTGCGGACGAGGACTACGCCGGGCTGGGTGCGATCACCTTCGAAGTAACTGACGGCTCCGGCCCGGACGATCCGGAAGGCCTGAAGGCCACGCTCACCGTCCTGATCAACGTGATCCCGCTGCCGGAGCAGAACCTCCCGCCGGTGATGAACCCCGGGTCGCTGGAAGCGGCCAAGGGGGAGGAACCGGTCAGGCTGGACCTGGCACCGCTGGCGTCAGATCCCAACCCCGAGGACGCTGACCGCCTCGAGTTCGCCCTGGCCGGCCCGGTGCCGGAGGGCTTCGAAGCGACGCTTCGAGGCACCATCCTGGAGGTCGCCGCTGCTGACAGCGCCGCCGTAGGAACACTGGGCCAGCTTGCAGTTTCCGTGACGGACGGACGCAGCGACCCGGCGCCCGGACGCGTTGACCTGGCAGTGCTCGCTTCCACCCGGCCGCTGCCGGTTGCAGCAGACGATTCAGTGGAGGACGCAGTGCAGGGCAAACCCGTCACGGTGGACGTGCTGGCCAATGATGACAATCCGTTCCCGGACACGCCGCTGCGGATCCTGGAGACGACAGCCGACGGCAACGGCACGGCGCAGGTCAGCGGCGACTCGATTGTGGTGACGCCCAACCCGGACTTCGTTGGCAGCATGAGCGTGCAGTACCGGGTGGAGGACAAGACCCGGCAGGCAGACCGGCAGGCTTCCGCGCAGATCCGGCTTTCAGTGCAGGGACGCCCTGACTCGCCGTCCACGCCCGTAGTGGAAAGTACCCGCAGCCGCACGGTTGTCCTTTCCTGGGACCCGCCGGCAGCCAACGGTTCACCGATCACCGGCTACACGGTCACCGGGAGCAGCGGTTTCAGCCAGGCCTGCCCGGCCACCACCTGCACCCTGGCCGGCCTGACGAACAATGTCGAGTACACGTTCGCCGTGACGGCAACGAACGCCAACGGCACCTCGGACCCGTCCCCGCAGTCGGCTGCGGCCCGGCCGGACACCCAGCCCGCCCAGCCTGCCCCGCCGGTCCTGGCATTCGGCGACCGGCAGCTGGATATCTCCTGGACGGCACCGGCAAACGACGGCTCTCCCATCGAGAGCTATGACCTGCAGATCTCTCCGGCACCGCCCGGCGGCACGGCACAGAAAACCGTTCCCGCATCCATGACCCGCACCACCTGGACGGGCCTGGCCAACGGCACCAGCTACCGGGTGCGGGTCCAGGCACGCAACGCTGCCCCGGAGCCGTCAGGGTTCAGCGAATATTCCTCTCCGGAGATCCCTGCCGGAGTGCCTTCCGCTCCCGGAACACCCACCACGGCCAAGGCCAACTCGGTGGGCGTGCAGAGCCAGCTCACCGTCGACTGGTCCGACGCCGCCCCCAACGGAGCGGACGTCACCGCCTATGAGCTGCGCGAATACCGCGGCTCAACCCTGGTGCGGACCCTGGAAGCCGGCGCTGCGTCCGCCATGACGGTCCGGGTGGACAACTCCGAGCAGAACTATTCGTACTCCGCCCGCGCCTACAACAAGGCGGGCTGGAGCGAGTGGGGCCCAACCTCCGCGCCGCGCCGTGCCGTCGGAGTTCCGGATGCGCCTGCCGCGCCCGCACTGGCAGCTTCGCGTACCGGAGCCGAAGGCCGGGCGGTCACCATTACCTTCACTCCGCTGGCCCAGGGCGCCCGCAACGGCGCACGCGCAGAGGAAATCAGCTACCGGGCAAGCTTCAGCGACGGCCGTTCAATGACGGTGAGCAGCGGCCAGGAAATCACCGGCTTCAGCAACGGTGCCACGATCACTGCGCGGCTGACCGCCGTCGTGAATTCTGACGGTTCTTCCTACGACAGCGCCGCCTCGGCAGCTTCCGCCGGTGTGAAGGTCTTCGGCAGCCCGGGCACTCCGTCGGCGTCGGGCTCAAACGGCGGGCAGGGCAGCCGCACGGCCAGGCTGTCCTGGGCCCCGCCCAACCAGAACGCGCGCGATGTCGCGCAGGTCCAGATCTCGGTCAACGGCGGCGGGTGGGAGAACGTTGGCGTCTCCGGCAGCCGCGACGTCGGCAACGGATACGACCAGACGGTGAGCATCCGGGTGCGGGTACTGAACTCGCAGGGAACAGCCGGCGGAACCGCGGAGGCCTCGGCCCGCACCGGCAGCGAGCCGCCGCCTGCCACCTGGACCCTTACCGTGGGCAACCAGCTTGACAGCGGGGACCGGCGCACCTGCATGGACCCCGTGGGCAGCACCAACTACACCAGCGACGGACGCTGCCTGGACAACCACTGGGCCTACATCGGAGACCGCATCGAGACCCGCTGCTACATCGTACGCAGCAGCGGCGAGACCTGGTACCGCCAGCACGGCGGTCCGAACGCCAGCAACAATGGCCTGCACATCAAGGGCATCCACACCAGCTTTGGCTACAATCCGCCCGGCGGGATGGGCCGATGCTGAACCGGCTTTTCCACACCCAATCCGCACCACCTAGGGGAACACCACCATGTCCATGACCGAAGAACAGGCCGCCTGGTTCGCGGAGACCTTCGCCAAACTGGTCACCAACGTTGGCCAGGCAGTGCTGGGCAAGCCGCAGGCCGTGCGGCTGATCCTCACGTCCATGCTGGCTGAAGGACACGTGCTGCTCGAAGACGCCCCCGGCACCGGCAAGACCATGCTCGCCCGCGCGCTGGCCGCCACCGTGCAGGGAACCACGTCCCGCATCCAGTTCACCCCGGACCTGCTGCCGTCCGACGTCACCGGCATCACCATCTACGACCAGAAGACCCAGGCCTTCGAGTTCCACCGCGGCCCGATCTTCGCGAACGTGGTCCTGGCGGACGAAATCAACCGTGCCTCGCCCAAGACCCAGTCGGCACTGCTGGAGGTCATGGAAGAATCACGTGTCACCGTGGACGGCACCACGTACACGCAGGAGCGCCCCTTCATGGTGATCGCGACGCAGAACCCGATCGAGCAGGCCGGCACCTACCGCCTGCCGGAGGCGCAGCTGGACCGGTTCCTGATCAAGACGTCCATGGGATATCCGGATCATGCGGCCACCGTTGAGCTGCTGGCCGGGTCCGCCACCCGCGACCGCTCGGCCGCGCTGACCGCCGTCATCACCTCCGCCGCAGTGCGGGATATGGCAGACCTTGCCGCGTCCGTGCACACCGACACCTCCGTGCTTGAATACATCGCCCACCTGGCTGCAGCCACCCGCGATGCTCCCGAAACCCGCCTCGGTGTCAGCGTCCGCGGCGCCCTGGCCATGGTCCGGGCCGCGAAGGTCTGGGCCGCGGCCGAAGGCCGGAACTATGTACTGCCCGACGACGTGCTGAAGCTCGCACCCAGCGTCTTTACCCACCGCCTGGTCATGGATCCCGAAGCAGAGTTCGCCGGCGCCACAGCCTCCGCCGTGCTGGACCAGGTTCTTGCATCCACTGCCGCGCCGCAGCAGCGCGTCAACGCCTAGGACCGCCCAAGTGCCCAGTTTCCCCCGGACTCCCGCATCCGTCCTCCGCGCGCCGAAGGCTGTCTTCTCCAGCGTCACGGCACTGGGGTGGACCGTTGCCGCCCTCGCCGCGGCGTGCTGGCTGGCCGGCGGACTGCTGGGCTGGCGCGAGGCACTGATCGCTGCCCTGGCACTGTCGCTGGTGCTTGCCGCAGGTCTCGCCTTCGTCCTGGGGCGGCAGGCCTATTCGGTGCGCCTGGACCTCACCCGCACCCGGGTAGCCGTGGGGGATGACGCCGTCGGCTCCCTGACCGTTGGCAACCCCGGTGCGCGGCTGCTGCTGCCGGCACTGCTGGAACTTCCCGTGGGGGCAGCAACCGCCGTCTTCGAACTGCCGCGCATGGCCCCGGGAGCCGAACACGAGGAACTGTTCCGGATCCCCACGCAGAAGCGGGCAGTGATTGTGGTGGGGCCGGTGGAATCGGTGCGGCGGGACCCGTTCGGCCTGCTGGGCCGCCGGCTGCGCTGGACGGACCCGGTGGACCTGTTTGTGCATCCGCGGACCGTGAACCTGCAGGGCTCGGCCACGGGATTCATCAAGGACCTGGAGGGCCTGCCAACGCGGATCCTCAGCACCGCCGACGTGTCTTTCCATGCGCTGCGGGAATACGTGCCGGGAGACGACCGCCGGCACATTCACTGGAAAACCACGGCACGCACCGGCACGCTGATGGTCCGCCAGTTCGAGGAGACCCGGCGGTCCCACCTGGCGGTAGCGCTCTCCGGCCGCCGCTCGGACTACGGCAGCGAGGACGAATTCGAGCTGGCGGTGTCAGTGGCCGGATCGCTGGGCCTGCAGGCACTGCGCGAGCAGCGTGACCTGAGCGTGCTGACCCAGGACGGGTTGATGCGCAGCGGCAGCGGAACAATCCTCCTGGACGGCCTGACCCGTCTTGAAAGCACCGACCGCCGGGAGGGAACCCGGGAACTGGCCGGCCTCACGGCCGACGCCGTGCCCAACGCTTCAGTGGTCATCCTGGTGACCGGTTCAGTTCCGGGCGCCGCAGAACTGCGGTCCGCGTCGACTGCCATCCCTCCGGGTATCCGTACCCTTGTGGTCCGGTGTGCCGAGGGCGAAGCGCCGGGCCGGCGGGACATCGCCGACCTCACGGTGCTGGCGTGCGGCAACCTGGATGATCTTCCGGCGCTGATTCGGAAGGGTACGGCGTGAGCACCGAAACACCCCTGCGGCCCCGCGAACGCAACCGGCCGAGCCCCGGCCGGGCGGCCGGCAAGCAACTGCCCAGCCCCGAGGCAAGGCGGCGGAGCCTCGAAGCGGCTGCGCTGGCGCTGCTGCTGACCGCCGGCTTGCTGGGTTTCGGCCCGAGCTTCGGCGGGGACGCCCGCTACCTCGTTGCCGGACTGGGCGGAGCAGCGCTCGGGCTTGGCCTGGCCGCAGCTGCCGCTGCCCGCCGGTGGGGCGGATGGGCCATCGCCGGAGCTGCCGGCGGAACCTACCTCATCTTTGGGTCCGCCCTGGCGGCACCGGTCGAAGCAGCCGCCGGAGTGCTGCCAACCCCCGGATCGCTGCGGGTGCTGATGCTCGGCCTGGTCTTCGCCTGGAAGGACCTGCTGACCGTCGCTCCGCCGGTAGGAACGGCAGGCGGCATGCTGGTGGTCCCGTTCCTGCTCAGCCTCCTGGCCGCACTTGCCGCCGGGCTGCTCACGTGGCGCCTCCGCGGCGCGTACTGGCCCGCCGTTCCCATCCTGGCCCTCTTCGCCGCCGGCATTGCCTTTGGCACCAAGGATGTTCCGCTGCCGGGCCTGCGGGCACTCCTGCTGGCTGCCGGTCTGCTGGTTTTCATGTCCTACCGCCGCGCCCGCGCGCAATCCGTTTCCGCAGCACCGAAGGCTGCCCTGAGTTCGGCGCCGGCACGTGCTGCCCGGCTGCGCCGCAGGGTATACGGGGCCGCAGTCCTAGCCGCAGCGGCCGCGCTGTCGCTGGCAGCGGCACCGCTGCTCGGGACGGAGCTGGACCGTAAAGTCCTCCGCGACACGGTGGAACCTCCGGTCGACCTGTTCAATTTCCCCAGCCCTCTGACCGACTTCCGGCGCTATGTAAAGGACAACGCGGAAACCACGCTGTTCACCGTCCAGGGCCTTCCGGAAGGCCAGCGGGTCCGTCTCGCGGCGATGGATGCCTACGACGGCGTGGTGTACAACGTCAGCGGCCAGGCGGCAGGCGGTTTCGCCCGCGTGGGCGACGCAGGCACGCTTGGCGGCGGCGCCGAGGACGGCGAAGCGGCAACCCTGCAGTTCGAAATCCGTGACTACAACGGCGCCTGGCTTCCCTCAGGCGGAGACATCCGGGCCCTGCGCCCCGGCGGCGACCGCGCGCGGGACATCGCTGCCGGACTGTATTACGACGCCGGGACCGGCACGATGCTCGCCACCGCCGGCGTCCAGTCCGGAGACAGCTACGAGACGGCCGTGGTGTTCCCTGAGGAATACGACGACGCGCAGCTGACCCAGTACGGTTTTGCCCAGACCGCGCTGCCGCGGCTGCAGCAGGACCCGCCGATTATCGGGGCCAAGGCAGCGGAGTTCGCCGGCGAGGAAACCACGCCCGTTCAGCGGGTCCGGCAGCTGCAGCAGATCCTTGCCACCGAGGGATACTTCAGCAACGGCAAGGACGGACAGACTCCCTCACTGCCGGGACACGGTGCCGCCCGAATGGTCAGCCTGCTCGACGCCGAGCAGATGGTCGGGGACGACGAGCAGTACGCGGTTGCCATGGCCCTGATGGCCCGGAAGCTGGGAATTCCGGCGCGCGTGGTCATGGGTTTCTATCCGGACTGGGAAGAGCTCGAAGGAACACCGGAGAGCATCGAGATCACCGGTGATGACGTCCATGCCTGGGTGGAAGTTGAATTCGAGCGGGTGGGCTGGGTGCCGTTTTTCCCCACCCCGGATGAGGACAATGAACCCGTCCCGCCGCAGCAGCAGCCCAAGTCCACGCCCAAGCCGCAGGTTCTGCAGCCGCCGCCCCCGCCGCAGGAACCCGCTGAACTGCCGCCGGACACGGCAGCGGACCCGCAGGACGCCGATGAGAAGGAGGAGGATCTCTGGCAGAGCGTTTCAGGGTTCCTGCGCATCCTGGCATTGGCATCCCTGCCCCTGGTTATCCTGTTCGGCCCGCTGCTGCTGATCTGGGCGGTCAAGCGCAGGCTGCGCATCAGGCGCCGAACTAGGGGAGGCACCGCCCAGCGGGTCGCCGGAGGCTGGCGGGAAGTGCTGGGTGCCGCAGCGGACCTGGGCGTCATGGTCAGCGGCCGGCGTACCCGCCGGCAGGACGCCGCTGCCCTGGGCCGGGCCTTCCCGCTCGGCGCGGAAACGACTGCCGCACTGGCCCGGCGGGCCGACGCCGGCGTCTTCGGTCCGGGTGACCCCACTGAGGAAGAGGTGGGGGCCTACTGGCAGGACGTCGAAAAGGTCCGTGCGTCCCTGACCGGCACCGCAGGCTTTTGGCAGCGCCAGCGTGCCCGCTTTTCGCTGCGTTCCCTCCGGCTTGAATCCGAGCTGGCGTCCCGTTCCGGCGCGGGCCGGGAACGGCTCAGAGGATTGCTTCGGCGGCTGCGGGGAGGAGCATCGACGGTGACCCGCCGCACCGGCGCTGCTCAAGATCCCCGGGGTCCGTTAGGGTAATGGAGAGAACAGGTAAGACAGATCACTACAGTGAGCGCTTCCGGATAGGGCATGAATGAACTCCAACGAAAAGACATCTGAGCCCCTGGAACTAGAAGCGGTCTTTGGCTATGCCTCAGACCGCGGACTGCGGCGGGAGCTGAACGAAGACTCGCTGATCGCGGCAGATCCGGTGTTTGCCGTGGCAGACGGCATGGGCGGGCATGAAGCCGGCGAGATCGCCAGCAGCATCTGTGTCCGCACCCTGGGGGATTCGCGGCTGGTGGGAGAGCACCTGCCCGAGGTCCCGGCTGCGGAGATCGAGGAGCTGCTGGCCAAGGCAGACCGCCAGATCCGCGAGGCCACCGGAGGCCGTGCAGGAACCACGCTTTCCGGTGCCGTGCTGGTACAGGAAGAATCCCGTCCGTACTGGCTGGTCTTCAATGTTGGGGACTCCCGCACCTACCGGCTCTCCAACGGTGCGCTGGAACAGGTCACCGTTGACCACAGTGAAGTGCAGGAACTGGTAGACCTTGGACAGATCACCCCGGACGAGGCGCTGGTTCATCCACGCCGGCACGTCGTCACGCGTGCTCTGGGAACGGGCAACGACACAAACGCCGATTTCTGGCTGATTCCGGTTGAGCCGGGGGACCGGCTGATGGTCTGCTCCGACGGACTCACCGGTGAAGTCAGCGACGGGCATATCTTCCAAATCCTTTCCTCCGTGAGCAATCCCCAGGACGCCTGCGCGGCGCTGGTGCAGGCAGCCCTGAGGGCCGGTGGCCGGGACAACATCACCGTACTGGTTATCGATGCGCACTCCGGAGCGTCGAACCCCGATTCAGGGGCGATCACGCTGCCCGGTCTCGCAGCACCGGCCCCGGCGGACAGCACACCGGCATCCCATGCGGCGGAGCCGGCAGAAAACAGGCAGTGATTAGCTGATGGACGGACTGCGGTATCGGCAGCACCCCGGCGCGGCCTGGCTGGTGCTGGTGCGCGGCACCCGTGTGGTGTTGCTGCCGGCGGAGACCAGCCAGGAAAGGCTGGATGGAGTATGGGCGTCGCTGCAGGGCAGCGCGCCGGTGGAGGAAGTCTTCGACGCCGTCACAGGCGGACTGGCGGGTTCACTGAGCAGGCTGCCATCCTTCGGGCTGGTCTCGGTGGACAGCCAGGTGACCGTCCTGCTGCGCGGCCCGCTGGAGCTGGACATCGACGGTGTACCGGCCGCCTCCGGCAGCAACCTCCGTACCTGGAGCGAGCAGGTCTTTCCCGCTTCCGGCAGGCTGGTGCTGCGCCCGGCCGGGAGCCAGGGACAGGAACCGGCGTCGCCGCTACTGCAGCTGCGTGAGGGTATGGCGCCAGTGCAGGGCATCGAAATCGACCTGGCGCCTGCCCCGGCCCCCGCATCGTCCCGGCCTGCCGCCGCAGGCCACGGAGACGCGGCTTCCGTGGATATTCCGCCCGTCCCGGCGGAGCCGCCGCCCGCTCCCTCCGAACCTGTACCCGCCGAACTGCCTGCCGCGGCTGGACCGGCACCGGTCCCGGCTGAGCCCGACGCAGCCGAACCTGATACAGCCGAACCCGAGCCGGCCGAACCTGCCCCCGCAGCAGGCCCCGACCTCAGTGCCGCTGTTCCCTGGCTGAACCTCACGCCGCCTCCCCTGTCCCCGGACGCCGCCGCGCTGACCCAGGAAACCGAAGCCGCTCCGGACGGCGGGGAACCCACGGAAACCCTTCCCCCCATGGACCATGACGGCAACACGGTCATGGGGTTCAGGCCCCAGCCCGGCACGGCGGTACCCGGCACACCGCTGCCCGGCACGCCTTCCCCGGATCCTGGAACCGCGGAAGCCGCGGAAGCGCCTGAGGAGTACGACGACGAGACCATCCGTTCCGCTCCGGCGGGGCCGCGGCCAGCCAGCGCGTCGGCAGGAACGGCGCCCGGCCCGGACACTGGACCCACCGTGCTGGCCCGTACCTGCAGCCAGGGCCACGTGAACCCCCCAACCGCTGCCGCCTGCCGTTTCTGCGGAGCGGAGCTGTCCGGGGATCCGCAGCCCGAGGCCCGTCCCAGCCTTGGACTCATGCGTCTGTCCACCGGTGCCGTGTACGAGCTGGACCGGAACATCATCATCGGACGCCAGCCGTCGGCGTCGCGCGTAGCCGGAGCACAGCTGCCGCGGATGGTGCAGGTGCCCAGCGACAGCGGAGATATTTCCCGCTCCCACGCCGAGGTCCGGCTGGAAGGCTGGCACGTGATGCTCCGGGACCTGTTCTCGACGAACGGGACGGTGCTGATCCGGGAAGGTGCGTTGCCCCGGCGCCTGGCGCAGGGTGAAACGGCGATCCTGCTGGACGGCGACGTCGCCGAGCTGGGTGACGGCGTCACGCTCCGCTTCGAAGGGCTCGCATGAAAAAGCGGCCGCCCGCGCCGCCGCCCGCCATCCACGGTTTCCGTTTCCTGGAACACCTGGGATCGGGCGGCTTTGCCGACGTCTACCTGTACGAACAGGACCGCCCGCGCCGCCGAGTGGCCGTCAAGGTCCTGCTGTCCGACCTGCGGGGCGACTCCGCACGGGCAGGGTTCGAGGCAGAGGCGAACCTTATGGCGCAGCTCTCCTCCCATCCGTACATCGTCACGATCTACGAGGCGGACACAACCGCCGAAGGCCGTTCCTACCTGGCCATGGAATACTGTTCCCGCCCAAGCCTCGATGCCAGATACCGCCAGGGCGGGCTCCCGCTGGCTGAGGTCCTGGCCGTCGGTGTGCAGGTGGCATCGGCCGTTGAGACCGCGCACCGGGCAGGAATCGCGCACCGTGACATCAAACCGGCGAACATCCTCACCACGGACTACAACCGGCCCGCGCTGACGGACTTCGGCATATCCGGGACGATGGACGGCGATGAGGACGGCGATGTTGGAATGTCCATTCCCTGGTCGCCTCCGGAAGCCCTGTCCGGCGCCCGCGTGGACGGCATTCGCGCCGACGTGTATTCCCTTGGCGCCACCCTGTACACACTGCTGGCCGGCAGATCACCGTACCTGCGCCCCGGGCGGAGCAACGCACCGCGGGATCTGGTGGACCGGATCATTTCCGAGCAGCTGACCCCCACCGGCCGCAGCGACGTGCCGGAATCCCTGGAACTGGCGCTCGCCACAGCCATGGCGAAGAGCCCCGAATCCCGGTATTCATCCGCCTACGCCTTCGCCCTGGCGCTGCAGCGGATCCAGGCGGAACTTAACCTGTCCGTCACGGAGTTCGCGGTGCTGGACGAAGCCGGCCGCCAGGAACCTGCACAGGACGACGGCGAACGCACCCGGGTGCGCCGGGTCGTATCGATCGATCCGGCGGCAACCACGTTCCCGCCGACCTTGCGGGGCCGCACGAGCCTGGCTCCGGCAACGAACGAGGACACCGCCGACGGAACCGTCCTCCGCGCCCCGGCCGTGCTGCCTGCCGGCACGCAGCCGGGGAACGCCGGCGTGGACGCGGGCGGAACACAGACCGCAGCCCCGCCCGGGGCGGCGGTGCCGGGAGGAACCCAGCCGCGCTCAGGAACGGACAGCACACCGTCCCGCGCAGCTGCGGGTCGGCCCGTCCCGCAGGATCCCGACGCAGGCCAAACGGCTGCCCGGAAACGTGCTCTGCGGGGACGCCTGATCGCCGGACTTGCCGGAGCTGCGCTGGTGGCTGCCGTCGCGGCAGCAGCAGTACTGGCCCCGGACCCGGAACCACGCCCGGAGGCTGCGCAGCCGTCCCAGCCGCCGTCGAACGCACTGGGCGGGCTGGAAGGTTCGGTGGCGCCGCCGTCGGACCTCACCGGTGTACGGGAGGCGGACAGCGCGGTGTTCCGCTGGGATAACCCCGACCCGCAGGAAGGGGACATCTACCTTTGGCGAACCGTCACCGCCACGAGCAAGGGCGAGCTCGTCCGCACCTCCGAGGCCGGGGCCGAGATCCCGGCGACCACGGCTCAAACCTGCATTGAGGTCCAGGTGGCCCGGGCCAACGGCCGCGCCTCGGAGCCTGCAGCGGTGTGCACCGGCTAGCGCACATACCGTGCGCCGGGAGCAGCGGCGCCAGGATGGGCCGCAGATAGGACATAATAAGCCGTTGGGGAGCGCCAACACCGTGCGGCCCAGGCAAGGCTTCCGCAGCAGGACATGCGCCGGGGCCGCTACGAAGGAGAGGGATCTTGGGGGATCTGGCGATCGATTTTAGCGGGGAGTGGCACGAGCCCGGTGACGGGGCTGTGTTCCGGATCGGACGCGAGGGGGACCTCGCCGTCGATGACAACCCGTACCTGCACCGGCAGTTCCTCACGATTTCGCAGGAACACGGCATCTGGTGGCTGACAAATATTGGAAGCCGGATTTCAGCGACGATCTCCGATTCGAAGGGCGGCATGCAGGCCTGGGTGTCGCCGGGCGCCCGGATACCACTGGTGTTCGAGCAGACCCGGGTCATCTTTACCGCCGGTCCCACCACCTATGAGTTCGATGTCCACCTCAAAACACCGTCATTCCGGCCGGACCCGCTGGATGGATCCGGATCGGGGGAGACCACGATCGGCCCGGTAATGTTCACCGAGTCGCAGCGCGCCGTGATCGTAGCGCTTGCCGAACCAATGCTGCGCCGCGACGGCACCGGCTACAGTGCACTGCCTACCTCGGCGGACGCTGCGGCACGGCTGGGGTGGTCCCAGACCCGGTTCAACCGCAAGCTGGACAACGTGTGCGACAAGCTGGACCGGGTGGGAGTCGCCGGGCTGCGCGGCGGGCCTGGAAAACTGGCGGTGAACCGCAGGGCACGCCTGGTGGAGCACGCCGTGACCTCGCAGCTGGTGACGTCGGCGGACCTCGTCCTGCTGGACCAGGTCTCCGCTGACGCGGAGGGCTAGGACGGAAGCTGTTCCCACCCGGGCACGCGGAGAGAAATGACGCTAGGAACGAAGAGGCAATGGTGACCAACCCGAATCTTGTGAACGCCACGGCGGGCCAGAGACTGGCCGCCCGCGCGGTGGACAGCGTGCCCCTGGTGGTTCTTGTGCTGGTCGCAGCGCTCGTTCCGGGCCAGCCGGCCCTCTTCCTGAGCGCTGCCGCCGCTGCCGGTTACCTGGCCTGGACCTGGCTGTGGGAAGCACGCAGCGGACAGACTCCAGGCAACCGGGTCCTGGGGCTGCGTACGGTTAACGAAGACGGCCTGGCTCCGGGCTTTACCGCTGTCCTGGTCCGCAACCTGCTCCTGACTGTCTCAGCCGTTACCGTGGCCGGCCCCTGGATCATGACCGTCTCCAACCTGTGGGACCATCCCACCCGCCGCCAGGGCTGGCATGACAAGGCGGCCCGTACCCTCGTTGTCGATATCCGGGCCGGCCGGGACCCGCTCCTGACCGGCGGACGCTGGGCCGGGGCCGCAGCGCCGGGGCCGGTCCCCGCCGCCGCACCGGCCACCGGGTGGGTGCCGGAGCCTTCGACGACGCCGGGGCCTTCGGCGCCGCCGCCCGCGGCGCCGGCCGGGCCGGCTGAGCCAATCAGCAGCGTACCCGGGGCCCGCGGCACGACTGAAGCAGCCGCGGCCGCAACGCAGACCGCTGTGGGCATCCCTGCCGTGGAACTGGAGGAGGAAGAGGACGTTGAGCTGACCCGCATCGTGTCCCGCGGGCAGGGGGCCGGATGCCGGTTGGTGTTCGACGACGGCGCCGCCGTCCGGGTCACCGGCACCGCCCTGCTGGGCCGGAACCCCGCGGCGGCCATCGGCGAGACAGTGAATCAGCTGATCGACTTCGCGGACATGGGCCGTTCCGTGTCCAAAACCCACCTGCATCTGCAGTCGGACGGTTCAACCGGGCTCTGGATTACTGACCGCGGGTCCACCAACGGCAGCTCGATCGTGGCTCCGGACGGCCGGCACGAGGCCTTGGCGCCGCACAGTCCCGTGCTCGCGCCGTCGGGCAGTACGGTCTACTTTGGCGACCGCCACTTTACCGTCGGCTAGACCTTCGGCGGGGCATTTCGCCGCCCCTTTGCAGTCAGCCCACCAATCCCGTCAGGGGCGCGGCTCGGGAGCCAGCTCCGCCGCCAAGCAGGCGTAGGCCTCCAGCGGATGGGGTTCTCCCGGAACCTGTTCGGAGGCGTAGCGCACACCCAGGGACTGGGCGGGGGCCGTGCCAATAAGGTCCGCACGAGGGCCCGCGGAGGCCAGCGCGGACGATGCCGGCCGACCGGCAAGGGCCTCCGGACCGAAGAGGGCTGCACCGGGAACGGCCGTACCGGTGAACCGGGCAGGCCGCAGCAGATCGCGGTATCCGAGGCCGTAAGCCAGCACGGCAGTGCGTGCCCGGGCGCTGTGCATGGCCCACAGGAATTCATCCAGCCCGGCGTCATCCAGCGGAGCCCGGGCACCGGCCAGCAGCTCGACGCTCTCCACTACACCGGTGCGGGTCCGCTCCACGGTGACCACGGCAATCGAGCCGGCAGCTTCCCCCGGACCGGACACCGAACCCGGGGCGGAACCAAGGACCACCAGCCGGCTGGGCAGCGGGGCCCGGCCGTAGCAGTAGTCGGAGAAGGCAGCGGCGTCCCACGTTTCGCTCGCCGGCTCGTACAGTCCCCAGCCCACGGGCGATGATCCGGTGACGGCTTCAAAGACGCGTTCGGTGAACGTTCCGGCCCGGGTGGAGAGCGACGCCGGGTGCACCACGGCCGCGCGGACGTGGAAGTAGGCGCTGGGGCTCCGTTCCGCGGCGAGGAAATCGTCCGCCACGGTGCCGGCGGGCTGCAGGGCGCCGCCGTCCCAGGTCTGGGCCCGGCCTGTCACGGCGTCGAAGAACCCGCCGTCGGAACCGGTGGCCATCCAGGACGCGCTGTCGCCGTTGAACAGGGCGGACAGCGGAAGCGTGAGGGCGGACGCGGAGGGAGTCAGCAGCACGAACCGGCGGCCGGACTCCACCGCTCCGGCGTGGGCCCGGGCGAGCCAGGGACTCAGGCCGGCCACCGGCTGGTCGCAGAAGACCATCGCAGTGGACGCGGTGAGGAAGTCGTACGCAGAATCGTGCATCAGGAACGCGCCCCGTCAGGGAGGAGGACCACGCCGCCGGTTAGCCGCGCCAATGTGTGGCTGAGCGCGTCAGCCAGCCTGCCGCCGTCGGGCACCCCGCCGGTGGCATGAATCTCGAGCCACCACAACGGTGCCGCGGACCCGGTGCCCTCGGCGGTGAAGAACTCCGGAACCGCGGATCCTGCCGGTGCGCTGACGTCTGCGCCGGAGTGCAGCCGCAGCACTTCGCCCGGCAGCCGGATGAGGCGGGGGAGCTCCAGGACCAGGGGGACACTGTCTGCGTCCAGTATTTCCAGGACCTGACCGGCCGCGGCTTCGCGCATGCTCTTCTCCGGCATGGTCTCGGCGAAGGCCTGGACCACGGTTCGGCGGTCCGGTTCGCCGGTGCTGACCACCACCCACCGCGCACTCACTGGCCACCCACGGGTGCCACGTCGCCGGCCGGATCATTGAGGAACAGCTGGATCATCTGCACCGGACGTCCGGGCTGGATCAGCTGGGCGCGTCCGGGAGGCAGCGTACGGGCCCGGACACCGTTGATCAGGCCTCCCTCGGTCCGGTCGCCGGAGAGGATGAGGGCCGCGCTGCCGGAGTCCCGCAGAGCGGTGAAAAAGGATTCATACATGCCGCGGCTGGCGCCCCGCACCCTGCGCGAGAGCACTGCGTGCAGTCCGATCTCCGGTGCCAGCGGAAGGTACGGCGTGAGGCGTGCGAGCGGTGAGGAACCGCCGGCCGTCAGCACGTCATAGTCGTCGATCACCAGGACCACACGGGGGGCTGCCGCGATTTCCTCGGGGGAGGCACCCACGCGTTTCTCGAGCTCGGATCCGACGGCGGCCGCCAGCTTCTCGGCCAGCGCCGCGCTGGTTGCGTAGCCGCCCAGATAGTCCTCCTGCACCTCGCCGGCGAGTGCCCGGCGGGGATCGAAGACAGCAAAGACGATGTTCTCGGCGGTGTGCTGGGCGGCGAGGGTTCGGACCACGCTCCGAAGCACGTTGGATTTGCCCGAGGCATCATCGCCCATGACCACCAGGTGGTGCTCACGGCCCTGGAAGTCCAGGTTCTCGGTCCCCAGATCGGTTTCCCGCAGTCCCAGCGGCACCAGGCCCGGCACGGACGGCACCGCTGCGGGATCCGCCGGTGCCACGGCAGGCAGCACACGGACCGCCATCGCCCGGCCGTCGGTGGACGCGGCGACGGCAGCCACCAGGTCCCGCGTTCCCTGGATTGCGGACCCGTCATCCGGGTTCCCGTCAATGCGCGGCAGGGCGATGTGGCCCTGCAGTTTGCGGTCTGTCAGTGCCCGGCCCGGGGTGCCGGGGCTCAGGGCTTCGGCCAGCTTGCGGCCGTGCGCGGACTCGCCGGGATCGGCCAGTCGCAGCTCGATCCGGTTGCCAAAGAAGCTCTGCTGAGCAATCCGGATTTCATTCATGCGCGAGCAGGTGACCACCACGTGGATGCCGTAGCCGCCGCCGCGGGAGATCAGGGCATGGACGGACTTTTCAATATCCTCGAACTCGTCTGACAGTTGTCCGTATCCGTCGACCAGCAGCACGATGTCCGCGCTGGAAAGCTCGGGAATCCTGCCCTGGGCATGCAGGGTTCGGAGCGTGCCGAGCGAATCGATCTGGTACTTCTCGAAGATCCGCTCGCGCTGGTTCAACATACCCAGTACCTCGTCCACGGTCCGGCGGACGACTTCCCGGTTGGTGCGCACTGCCACGCCGCCTACGTGGGGGAGTCCTTCCAGCGGGAGCAGTGAACTGCCGAGCAGGTCCACCGCATAGATCCCCGCTTCGGACGGTGTGTGGGTCAGGGCGAGCGACGCCGCAAGAGTGCGCAGGGCGGTGCTCTTGCCGGTGGAAGGCCCGCCCACTATGGCGGCGTTCCCGCCGTTGGCGGCCAGGTCCAGGCTCCAGATGCCCTGCCACTGCTTGGCCGGGTCATCCAGCAGGCCGATCGGGATGGACAGGTTACCGCCGGCGTTCAGCCGCAGCCCCTGGCTGGTGGTGAGCACTCCGCCGGCAGCGGTGTCCAGCGCCAGGCCGCGGGGCAGCGGCGGCAGCCAGATGGGGTCCACGGCGCGCGGGAAACGGGCCAGGGTGTCCATGAGGGTGGAGAGCACGGTAGGCCCGGTGGTGCGTTTGGCTGACGACGCCGAGGCAGGCGCGGGAGCGCCGCGGTCCCCGGGAGACTCCAGCGAAGCCGCGTAGCGGGGAACTTCGAGGACCGGCGGCTGTTCATCCGCCTCCTCTTCTGCGGGGGCAGCTGCGTCTTCCAGCGGGCCGGAGACATATCCGGCCTTGAAACGGGTATAGGTGGTGGTGTCCACCTTGAGGTAGCCGAAGCCCGGCACGGGCGGAAGGTGGAAGGCATCCGGCGTGTCCAGGACAGTTCTGGACTCGGATTCGGAGAGGGTCCGCAGGCCGATCCGGTAGGAGAGGTACGTGTCCAGGCCGCGCAGTTTGCCGCCCTCGATCCGCTGGCTGGAGAGCAGCAGGTGCACGCCGATGGACCGCCCGATGCGGCCAATGGAAAGGAAGAGCTCAATGAAATCGGGGCGTGCGGTGAGCAGTTCACCGAATTCGTCGATGATGACCACCAGATGAGGGAGCGGCGGGAGGTCCTCGCCCTGGCCCTGGCGGTGTTTGCGGTGCAGCTGGTAATCGGTGATGTTAGCCAGGTTGCCGGCGTCCTTGAGCACTTCCTGGCGGCGCTGGATTTCGCCGGACAGGCTGGCATAGACGCGTTCGATCAGGCTGACGTCATCGGAAAGGTTGGTGATGACGCCGGTGACCTGCGGCGCGTCGGCGAACGGTGCGAAGGTGGCTCCGCCCTTATAGTCCACCAGGACCATGGCCAGCAGTTCCGGCGGATGCGTGGCCAGCAGGCCGACCACCAGGGAGCGCAGCATTTCGGACTTGCCGGATCCGGTGGCGCCAACGCAAAGGCCGTGCGGGCCATGGCCAAACTGTGCTGATTCCTTGAGGTCAAGCAGCGCCGGACGGCCGCGGTCGTCAGCCCCGAGCGGTACCCGGAGGAAGTCCACCTCGCTGCGCGGCTGCCAGAGCCTGCGGATATCTGCCTCATCCAGCCGTGGAGAGAGGCCGAGCATGTCCAGGAACCCTTCGGAGCTGCCGGTGCTCTCATGTTCCAGGGAATCGGGGGAGAGCCGCAGCGGAGCCAGGCTCCGGGCGAGGGATTCGGCGAGCTCCACGGGAAGGGAGTCCAGCGTGCCGCTGTCCAGGCGCGGCTGGACCGGATCCTCGCGGTAGTTCTCCAGCAGGAACCCCGAGTCGGTTTCGGAAATGCGGACAGCCACCTCGCCCGGCTCCTGCCCTCGGTCCGCTGCAAGGTAGAGGGTAGTGATGCCCAGCTGGCCCGGAGCGGCCTGCCGGTCCGGCAACGTCAGTTCGGACGGCAGCACGCCGTAACTGTCCGAAACCACCAGCAGGCGCGGAAGAGCTGAGCCGATTCCGCCGCGCAGGAAATTCTTCCGGGCCTCGGCGGCCAGGTTGGAGCGGCGGGAAAGGTCGTCCTGGACCAGGTCGGCCAGCGAATCCATGCTGGGCGCGATCCGGCGGACGGGACCGGTGGGGTGGGTTCTGTCCTGGTCCGCCAGGTGAGGCAGCCAGGATGCCCACTCCCAGTCCGCGCGCGTCTGCTCAGGGGAGACCACTGCCAGGTGCAGGTCTTCGGGTGAGGAGAACGCCGCAGACTGGAGTACCAGCAGGCGCGCGACCCGGAGCACGAATTCCCGGGAGCCCACCACGCTCACCGATCCGGCGCCGTCCAGCGGAACCGTTACCGGCAGGTCGGGACTGGCCTCATAGCGCCTCTTGAGGATCTGCAGTTCTGCGGTCATGAAAGTGTCGTCGCGGGCAAGCGCAGACCCCGAATCCATCACCGTGATCTGCCGGTTGTTCCGGGTGCCGGTGCCAATCCTGGTGCGGAGGAAATCTTCGTTGTGCCGGCGGCGTTCCCAGACCCGGCGGTGGTTGCGGATGATGTCGAACAGCGCCTCGGGCGGCGGATTGGCTGCGCGCGCGACGGCTGCTGCCTCCTGTTCCTGGACCCGCAGAGTGGTGCGGCAGCGCTCAAGGTACTCGAGGTAGTTTTCCCGCTGTTCCCGGCGGGCGCGTCCCTGTTTTCCGCGCTGGCTGACCATCATCACGATCGAGGCGAGGATGGTCACGATCATCATGAGCGCACCGACGGCGGCGAGCGGCGAGCCGCGGAAGAGCATCATCACGGTCATGGAGACGCCGGCACCGAGCAGCGGCACCAGCGACATCATATTCATGCCGCCTTTTCCGCCCTCGATCTGCGGCGGCGCGTCCAGGGTGAATGCTTCCATGCTGCGTGCCGGCGGGGTAGTGCGGGCGGGGCGGTGCAGCAGTTTCACGCTCATACCCGGGCCCTCCTCCCGGAACTGTTCTCCGCTTGCCTGGCTGCGGCTGGCTTTCCGGGCCGGCCGGGCGCGGAAGATGCAGCCGCGAGTACCCGGGCGGCCAGTTCGGCGGCCTGCAGCCGGGCGGCGCGGGACAGCAGGCGGGGCTGGATCTCCACGCCTGCGGCCAGGTGGGCGTCATAGTCCAGCACTGCGGCGTCTATCCCGGAACGGGCCAGCCTGCGGGCCTCGGCGGCGGGTTTGAACGGGCTGCGGGCGGGACGGGTGAGCAGCACCAGCAGCGGCACCTGTCCCAGTGCCGGGTTCCTGCGCCAAAGCTCCGCGGCCTGCACCGCATCGTCGATTCCGGCCACGCTGGCCGGGGTGACGAAAAGGGCCAGGTGGGAGTCGGCCAGGGCCCACTGCACGGCGTCGGATCCGAGGCCCGCCGGGCAGTCGAAGAGTGTGACCGGGCAGTACCGGGACAGTACCCGGGAGAGGTGGGTGGCGTCGTCGTGCGTGGCTTTCCCGGCTCCCGCCGCAGACCGCCGCCCGGTGACCAGCAGGTTTTCCGGACCGGGGGATGCCACGATGTTCCGCACTTCGGCGAGCGAACCCGGGATGGTGCGTGCCAGCCTGGATGCGGCGGCGTCCAGGGAAGGTGCATCCGGCGCTGCGAGGCGCAGCGCGAGCGTTCCGGCTTCGGAGAGGTCAACAGCGGCAGCGGCGTCGGCGCGCAGGGAGGAGTAGGTTCGTGCCAGCAGGGCAGCGGCCGTGCTCCGCCCGGCACCCCCGCGGAAACCCGTCACCGCGATCCGCCGGCCGGTTGTCACAGGACGCTGCACGCCCGCGGCGGCTTCTGCCAGGGACTGAGGATAGTCGTCTCCGCGGAACATGTCCGCAGTCTGCTGCAGCAGGCGGCGTGCTGGCCCTTCCGCCGGGCGGGTGCGCAGCGTGCGCCGGAGGCGCTGGGGCGTGGATTCGAAGCCGTCGCCCTGGGCGGTGGCAGGCGCCCCGAAACCGTTCCCGGGAGTTATCTGTGTCATCTAGAAGCTCTCCAGCAGTTGCGCGAAGATACCGAACATTCCGGCCGCGAGCGGGACGGACGCGAGGATTGCGAGGGTCTCCAGCCGCTTTGCGGCCAGCCGGAACCTCGCCTGGGCATGGTCCGGAAGGTCCAGGGACAACGCGACCCAAACGGCGGCGGCGAGCACCAGCACAATGACCCCGGTTGCCCAGGGCTGGTCCGTGAACCAACGGCTGCCCCCGGCCGCGAGTGCGGCCAGCCCGACGGCGGTGGCGGCGTAGAGTGCCAGCCGTTCCGGCGCCAGCGGGAAGGCCCGGGCCCGCAGGAACACCGCCAGCGTCAGCACCGCGAGCAGCGGCAGCGACCAGGCCTGCTGGGTTGTATCCGTACCGAGGATCCACAGCGCGAGGGCAGCGGAAGCGGCGGCGGCTGCGGTGCCGGCCACCAGTCCGCCGTGCGCCGAAGCGATGGCCTCGAGGGCGTCGGGGCGTCCCACCTGGCCGCCCTTGGCCCGGCGGTCATCCAGTGCCGCCAGTCCGGAGGCGGCCAGAGCCAGGCCCGGAAGCAGGCCGAGCAGCAGTACGCTGGCGATCCCGGCGAGGGCAGCAGCCTGGACGGCGGTACCGGTGAGGACCACCGAGGCACTCCAGAATGCTGCGGTCAGAGCCGTTACCAGCGCGCCGCTGTACATGGCCCTGGGGCGGTGGTTTGCTGCGCCGAGGGCCAGGAGTGTTGCCGCGGTGGACCCGGCAAGAAGCAGACCGGCGCGCGCGTAGTCGCCGTCGGCCCCGCCGATGAATCCCGCTGCGTGGAGGGAGGCTCCCAGCCCGACCAGCCAGCCGGCTCCGAGGGCGGCGGGTCCGGCTGGAGATGAGGGGCTGCGCCGGCAGACCAGGATTCCTGCTCCGGCAGCCAGAACGGCGAGGGCGGCGAGCAGCCACCAGGCCGCCTCCGGAGCGGTCGCTGCGATGATTAGTTCGGCACCGGCCCAGAGACCGCCTGCTGCGAACACACCGGCGGTGGTGTTTTTCCAGGTCCTGGTCCATCGTCCGCGAACTGCCTCGGTTTCGGCGACCACCAGGTCAGTGACGTCGTAGACGACCGGCGCTGGCGGGGCTTCGGACGCATTGCACAGCGCAAGTGCAGTGCCATCCAGCACCTCGGCCTGGGCAAGGGTGTCTGTGGGAGTGAGTTCGGAGCCGTCCGGGGTGACGAGGACCTTGGCGGCTACGTCCTCGGCAGGCTCGTCGCCCAGGAGATCCAGTACCTGCGGCAGGAGAGCCGCAACCGGCTGGTCCGAGGGCAGCAGCAGATCCAGATGGCGCTGCCGGCCTACCAGCGTTACCCGTGTGTAGGCATGCGCCATGGCTGCCAGGCTCCTGTCTCGTGGCTCAGGTGTTCATTGCGTGTGTCTTGGGGTCCCGAACCGCCGGCGGCCGGTCCCGCTGCACTTCCGCCGTCGTGCCATGGACCTGCTGCGGTGCTTTGCTGCTGCTGTTCCTGCTTGGCGCGGTTCTGCTCAAGCAGGTTCGTGACGAACGAGTAGCCTACGCAGACGGCTGCAATAAGGGCGGCCACGGCAACGCTGAAGAGGAACAGCTTCACGGTGTCCGCCCAGCGGCGTTCGTTGGGGTTTCCCCCGTAGAGCAGGGCTGTAAGCAGCCGGTTTCGGCGGACGGCAACAGACTCAATGAGCTGGTTGTCGTAGTCGCTTGCCATGATGCATGTCCCCTCAATCACAAGTACGCTACATATCCTTACATGCCCCGGGCCGATTACCGGCGCGGCCGGGCGGTTATCCACATGGGTAGTTCTCCCCATTGCGGGTCGGAGGAAGTGCGGCTTGTATGAGGGGGTACCGCGCGGAAGCCAGGCCACTCTGTGTGGCCTGGACGGCCGGAGCACCGGCAGCGGGGGGAATGACCGGACGAATGGCACGCAGGTGCCGGAGGTGGTAGACGAATGAAATTTGATATGGGGTCCTCGACCCTGGGCACACTGACGCAGCAGACGGGACACTCCAATGAGGACCTGGGCCAGCTGGTCCGCAACCTTATGGACGCCGTCACCCCGCTCCAGGGCAAGTTCAACGGCCAGGGCCGGGTGCGCTTCGATGAGTTCAAGGCCCGCACCGATGAGATCGCCAATGAGCTCAACAGCTCCCTGTCGGCGATTCTCATGGGCCAGTCGGAAATGGACCGTTCCTTCCAGATGGGCGACCAGGAGTCCGCGGACAACGCAGCCCAGCAGCAGGGCGCGGCCAGCTTTGACGCCGCACGCTTTGGCTCCTCGCGCTAACTCCGTCCCCCTTTCCACAGTCTTAGAGAAGGAATTGCCATGTCCCAGGACCGTTTGAGCTATGACACCGATACTTCCGCTGCCGTGCAGGGAGACATCCAGGCCATTGTTGCCCGGCTTGAGTCCCTGATCGGCGAACGCGAGAAAGCCGTGAACGCGGCTATGTCCGACTTCCAGGCGGACGGCGTCTCCGAGGAGTACCAGGCGGTGGAGAACCGCTTCCGCAATGCCGCCAACGAGACCCGCAACATCATCGCACTGGTCAAGCAGACGCTTAACCTGAATGACCAGACGGCGTCCAGCGCGGGCTCCCGTGCCAGGAGCGCTGTCCAGAACATTGGCTAGCCGGTGAGCTACAACGTCAACCCCGGCGCCGTGTCCGGAGTCCTCCAGCAGGTGGCACCCCTGCTGGAGGAATACGGTACCGAATTTGCTGCCGTGGGGGAGAAGATCAGCGAGCTGGCCACGGCCTGCATGGCTGAGCCGGTGGCAACCGAACTGGGTTCCCTCACCGAGAAGCTGATCAACCCGGCTTTCACCAACATTGCCGGACGCTCCTCGAACGCTGTGAACGCGGTCAACAACGTCTTGGCTATCCTGCTCGAATCAGACGGGCAGATGGCCAGTGATGCCCGCGAAGCGTCCATGCGTGCCGCCCAGTCCGCGGCGGACGATCCGCCTCCGGCTCCTGAACCTGCCGCCCACTACGGGCCGGGACCGCAGCCCCTCTAAGCCGGCCGCAGGCCCAACCAGCACTCGTATCCAGTTCAAACCCGGGGGAAACCATTGAGCATCGACATCGCAGCGTTCGAGGCTGTGCTGCCGGATCCGGAAGTGATCCGCGCCGCGGCTGCCGCGCTGGTCAGCGCGGTCGGCGACGTCGTAGGAACCGCTGAGGAGTCCGCCGCTGCGTGGGGACACCTGCAGTCACCGGACGTGTATGACATTGCCGGTTCCGAGGTGGTGTTCAACGCCTTCCGGCCGGTTACGTCCTCCGCCGCCGATCTCGATGCGGACGTCGGTACCGTCGACAAAGCGGTGCTGGCCTACGCGGATACCGTGGATGCCCTGAAAGTGCGGCTGGACGCGGTGAAGGCAGACGCCGCCAACTTTTTCTCCCGGATCCGTGGACGCAGCCAGGACGACTGGGACGACGACGAAGGACTAATCCAAGCCGAGCAGAACATAATCGGCGACCTGAACCGGCTGTACTCGGACCTTCAGGAAGCCCAGCGCGTCTGCGCCAACGCGATCAGTGCCATCTACGGCGGCCCGAAGTATGTGCGGACCACTGAAGAAGGCGCCGGAACAGGCGAAGTGGAGTTCGGCTTCAGCGGAGAACAGCTCGATGCCGCTGCGGTGGAAGGCAACGTTCCCTGGGGGCAGCCCACCGAATGGGACAAACCCTGGTACCGGGACGCCTGGGACGGCGTGGCCTCCTTTGGAAAGGGTGTTTGGAGCGGTGTCACCGGCACCGTCACCGGGCTCGGCAACATGGTTGGTCTCGGCGGCGCGGAGGCCTTCGAACAAACCTGGAAGGGACTGGGGAACCTGGCGGTGAATGTCGCCATCATGACCAGCCCCGTAGTCCAGGTTGCCCTGCACGCCAGCGGCAACAGTGACCGTGTTCAGCAGGCGCGGGATGAACTGCTGGCGGTTGGCAAGGCCGCCATCCACTGGGATGAGTGGCAGACCGATCCCGCGTACGCCGCCGGAGCGACGTCGTTCGACCTGGCTACGATCCTGCTGACGGCCGGTGCAGGTGCCACGGCGAAGGTCGGTTCCGTGGCGGGGAAGATCGGCGATGTAGCCAATGCCTCCGGCAAGGTCTCGGCCGTGGTGAATGCCGCCGGTATCGGGAAGGTAGCCGGGGTGACGGTGAAGGTTACCGACGCCGCACAGGCGTTCAAGATCAATGCGATCACCACGGTGGTGGATACCTCCCGCGTGACCGTGGGGAAGGTCGGCGCTGCGTGGCAGGCAGCGGATCAGTTCCTGATCGACTCGGGCCGGGCGGCTGTGAACAAGGTGGATGCCGCGCTGGCCAACGCCGGCCACGGCCGCTTTGGCACGCCTGCGCCCGTCGGTGCCGGCGGGGCAGGCCCCCGCGTCGTGGCCTTCACCCCGGATACTCCGCCGGCCCGTACCGGCGGCGGTTCGGGTACCGGCTCCACGGTCCCGCATTCCACGACGACGCCGGATGCCCCGGTGCGTACGAACGTTCCTGAGCCCTCCGGCAACGGCCGGTCATCTGCACCGGATGCCCCGGTGCGCGGCAACGGAACTGGTGCTGAGCCGCCGTCAGGCAGGCCCGGGCATGCCGTGCCGGAGGACCGCACGCCGTCAGGAAAGACAACGGATACTTCTGCTCCAGCGGCGCACGTTGACGTCGACGACGCACGACCGGGTGCGAAGGGCGATCCCGACGATGTGCGCCCTGGTGCTGCAGCGGTTGACGATGCTGCCGGCGGACCACGGAACGGTGACGCTGATGCGCCAGCGTCAGCTGACGCGCCGGACGCGCCGGATGCGCCGAATGCACCAGCGCCCAAGCCCGTTGTGCACTACGACGCTGAGGGCCGGGTAGAGAGGGTGGACCTCGGGGACCGCACGCATACTGTGTCAACGCGGAACGACCAGATTGCGCAGCTGCAGCGTTCCCTGGATCCTGCGACGTGGAAGAACACCGACGATTTCCTTGCGACCCATCTTCCGTCGGCGGAGTTCCAGGCCCTGGAGGGGCTGCGCGGCCCGGACGGTAAGCTGCCGCCGAATGTGGTGGAGACGCAGGTCGCTGATCTGTTGGAGAAGGCTTTCGACGGCGAGACCCGCGGACCTGTTCGCCCCGGTGCCGGCCCGCTGGAGAACGCACTGCGCGGAATCCCGACCCGCTACTACTACGACCTGACCGATGCGCAGGCGATCCTGGTCCACGACGTCCGGCATCTGCTGGGCAGCGGGGACATCAGCCAACCGTTCCAGAAAATCATGGGGGCTGAGGATGCCCGCATAGTCCTGGCCAATCAGGACCGCTATGCAGGCAGTATGGGCGGGTTCATCTCGCAGGCGTCGGACACGGCAATACTGCGGACCGTGGACGAGATCATTCTCGGCCTAAGGCTGGATTACGCCCTTCCGAACAACGGCGGAATGCCCTACAAGGTGGGAGAAACCGAAGCCGTGTACGCGGTGCGTTTCCACGCGCAGAACGCAGCCCCCATACACATCCCGGACTATTCCAACCATCTCCGCGTCGAGGAGCTGCGCCGTGACCGGGTCGCAGAGCAGGTCAGAGAGGCCAACGGAGCCCTCACGCCCGAAGATATTCGGCTCATGGAGCAGGATGTCGCAACCTACCGGGAACACGCGAATACCGAAGGGGGAGCAGAAACACTTGCTGACCGCGCGGAATGGCCGAACACCGGTCATGGCCTCACGAGCAGCAGGGTTGAAGCTTTGCCTGTGGTGCCGGAACTCAAGGTCGACAGGGGTGTAATAATGGAATCGGGTGCGGAAATGTGGCGGATCGACAGGGACGGAAACGAAGTATTAGTGGGAGTCTTTAATCAAAAAACTGGATGGATGAGCCCGTAATTATGTGGAGAAAAGACGGGACAAAACTCACAGGAAATTACGGGACATGGAAGGGGCGAGAATTTGAGCTGTGGTCGCTGAAGCCATATGAAGGGTATCTGACCTTGGTGCAGAACGGCGGCGATTCGCCAGGACCGGAATGGCACACTGCAACCTTTCCGAACCGAGTTGCAAAAACGCCCCTTGCCCACAGCTTGGATGTCCCGGCAGACGAAGTTACCAACCGACACAGCGTCGAGGTGACGGGGAATATGGGTCCGGGACGTAACTTTGTGCTCATCGCGGAAGATGATGATGGGAATCTGGCTGTGGAAAGCATTGACCCGATGGCTGCGCAGTACAAGCGCCAACTCATCAACAACCACAATTTCAAGCCGTTTAGCGAGAATGAACCGTTGGAACACGTATTTGTCGGTGGCTGGCTTCCCGCAGACCGAGTTCGGGATATCAGAGTAGAAACTATTCCATATGGCACTGACTGATTGACCTACCGAAGGGTAGTAATGACTTTTTTGCAGAAGGCGTTGAGTCCGGCGCAGGTTGAGTTCCTGGTAGGTGGTAACCGGGATACGGTTTCGGGGTTTGTGGTGAACGCCGGGGATGCTGTGAATGCGCGGACGCCGGAGGACTTGTTTGCTGTTCATGGCCTGGATTTCCCGGGGTCGCCGTGGGACCGGGGCGCCGGGTACGTTGATGTGCTGCGGTTCCAGGTGCCGTTGTCCGTGTATGTGCACGATGCGGCGGATCCGGAGTTTGTGGACCGTCCGCCGTTCACGGGGACGGGTTTCGCGGCGTGGTCCGGTGGTGTGGTGCCGTCGTATTTCCTGGATGAATGTGCCATTCCGCCGGGAGCCGAGCTGTGGCGTATCCGGGCCGGGCAGCCCGAGGAACTGATTGCCGTCTATTTTGAGGTGGCGACCGGCTGGGGTGTGTCCGATGCCTCGGGGATTTCCCGGCCTGGTGCGCATAGCCCGTCGCACATTATGGGCTGGTCCGCGGTGTGGCAGGGGCAGGTGTTCCGTGCTGATTTGGTGAACGAGGGCCGTTCCGTTGAAGTGGCGGCTGCGTCGGATCCCGGGGTGGAGGGTTTTGAGCGGACCCCGAAGGGGGTTTGGCGCCGGACGGTGGGGCTGGGGGAGATCCAGGACTTCTATGAGCTGCTGGCGACGTGTTCGTGGCAGGGTGAACCGTTCCGGATTACGGATGTAGCCCAGGGTGAGGACGGGCAGCTGTACCGGTTGTTCTATACGGGGCATAACGCTGACCGGGCTGAGGCGTTGGGGCTGAATAAGGCTGATGCCGGGGTGTATTGGACGGTGGTGCCGGCCTCCCAGGTGCAGGATGTTCAGGTGGTCCAGAATCGGTTGCCGTCCCTGGCGTTCCGGGGGTGACCAGGTGAGATTCGCCGCGGAGAAATCCCTGAGATCACTATTGCCGGACGGGGCGAGTATCACGGAGCGTTCCGCTGGGAAGACCTCAGCGACGTCGTGCTGACCGAGCACGATCTGCTGACGCGTTAAGGCATTCCTGCAGCGCGGCCCTTCAGAACCTCCCGCTCCCGGTCATTGCGCGCCAGCGCAGCAGCAGTACTGAATTCAGTCCGTGCCTCTTCGATCCGGCCGAGGCGGGACAGCAGTTCAGCCCGTACGCTGGGCAGCAGATGCGAGCCGCGGAGCGCACCCGAGGCAGCAAGCCGGTCCACCATCTCCAGAGCCGTTGCCGGACCGGTCGCCATGGAAACCGCAACGGCGCGGTTTAGCTCCACCACAGGAGACGGTGCCAGCCGGCCCAAAGCCTCATACAGCAGCACGATCCGCTGCCAGTTCGTACCCTCCACACTCGGCGCAACCGTATGGCACTGCGCGATCGCGGCCTGCAAGGCGTAGTTTCCCCGGCCGCGCCCCAGAGCATCAGCTTGAGCCAGGGCAGCCCGTCCGCGCTCAATCTGGGCGCGGTCCCACAGCGTGCGGTCCTGGTCGGTCAGCAGCACGGGTGATCCATCCACACGGGTCCTGGCACGGAACCTGGATGCCTGGAACTCCATCAGCGCCACCAAGGCGAACGCCTCCGGCTCCCGCGGAACAAGGCGGGACAAGAGCCGGCCCAACCTCAAAGCCTCCAACGCCAGGTCCTGGCGCAACCACGATTGCCCTGCGGAGGCAGCGTACCCCTCCGTGAACAGGAGGTAGATCACCGCGAGCACTCCGCCGAGCCGGTCCCGCCACTCATTCGGTTCCGGTACGCCGAAAGGAACCCGGGCGGCGGCCAGGGTCTTCTTTGCCCGGACAATCCGCTGCTGCACCGCGGCCACCGGTAGCAGGAACAGCCGCGCGATCTCCCTGGTGGACAGTCCGCCCACAATCCGCAGGGTCAACGCCACCTGCGCTTCACGGGACAGCACCGGATGACAGGCCACAAAAATCAGCTTCAGGACGTCGTCTGGCAGCGGATCCCACGCCGGGGCGGCTTCGTCGCGGAGCTCCCTGCCGAGATCCGCGTAATGCTCCTCGAGACGCTCCGCCCGCCGCCAGGCATCAATCGCGCGGCGCTTGGCGACGGAGGTCAACCACGCAGCCGGGTTCCGCGGCACGCCCCCAGCCGGCCAGGAGGCCAGCGCCTCAGCCACCGCTTCCTGGGCAACGTCCTCCGCCAGACCCAGATCCCCGGTGGCACGGGCCAAGGCCGCGACAATCCCGGCACCGTCAATCCGCCAAACGGCGTCTATCCGGTGGCGGACTGCGGCCGCAGCGTCCGCACCAGCCGTCTCCTCACCCGGGGGGACCCCGCTGCCTGCATCCGCCATGGCGCTAGGGGTTCTCCGCGCGCAGCTTCTCTGCCTGCTCCCGCCATCCTTCTTCCTTCTGGATGTACTCGTTGTCCGCGAAGTCCTCAAAGTCAGAGGCATCGGTAACCCGCCGGACTTCCAGCTTCGCGCCGGGGCCAAGCGGGCACCGGCTGGCCCACTCCACAGCCTCATCCTTTGAGGAAGCCTGGATAATCCAGAATCCGTTGAAGAGCTCGTGGGTCTCGCCGTACGGGCCGTCGGTGATCAGCGGCGGGTCTTCGGAAAAGTCCACCAGGAAGTTGGCATCCTCCGTTGCCTCGGCCAGTCCTTCGCCGGCCAGCAGCACACCGGCGTTGATCATCGACTCGTTGTAGGCGCCCATGGCGTTGATGATTTCTTCAAACGGCATGTCCTTGGACGCTTCAACGGCCGAATCGGTGGTCCGCATAATCATCATGTACTTCATGGCATTCTCCTGACCTCTAGAGGGAGCGCTCCGTGCTGCTCCTACTATGCCGTCGAACGGGCTGCATGGATATCGACAGCCGCGGAGAAATTGTTTTGTTCAGAGCGCGCCGACCGATCGACGTACGGCGTGGGAACTGATTGGGAGCTGCGACCCCAAGAGTGGGGGCAGGTCGATAGAGCACGTACCCCTCCGGAAGGTGCTGGTTTACCAGTTCCCTCTCCGCCATCCGAAGCCCGCTGTGATCTGTCTCCACTCTGATAAGCCGACACGTAGATCGGAAACGGTTCATGCCGGTCCTTACCCAAGTAGTCTCCGGAATAACTGAGGCCTCCGCCCATCCAATACGTGCTGTAGTGGTCCCTGACCAACTCGGGAAAGTCCTGAAACATGTCCATGCGTTCTCTCCCGCCGTGTGTGTTCCGCTGAAAGGGCAAGAACCGATCACAGGGAAAGCAGGGGAGCAGACGGCCTGTCCGGAGTTGTTCCTGTGGGGAGCACCTCGGCAGCCCGGGACGCGCGGCAGCCGGCAGGCCCCGCAAAGCTCCCGCCGCCGTCGTACATACGGCAAGATTGGGTAGGTGAGCACAGCCAAGACCTCCCCCGAAGAAGCCGCCGACGCCGTCAGCACGGACACCCCGCCCAGCGACAGCCTGCGCGAAGAGTATGAGACTCTCTCTGACCAGGTCCGGAAGTACCGCTTCGCGTACTACAACGAGGACGCCCCGCTGGTCTCCGACGCCGAGTTCGACGAGCTGTACCGCCGGCTCGAGAAACTCGAGGCACTCCATCCGGAACTGGTGACCAACGATTCCCCCACTCAGGAAGTCGGCGGCGAAGTGTCCGCGGCGTTCGCCCCGGTGGAACACCTGTCCCGGATGTACAGCCTGGAAGATGTCTTCTCGCTGGATGAACTCGACGCCTGGGTCAAGCGAGCCGAAGCGTCCATTGCCTCTATCGCACCCGGGTCGAAGGTCCGCTGGCTGACCGAACTGAAGATCGACGGCCTGGCGGTGAACCTGCTGTACCGCAACGGGGAACTGGTCCGCGCGGCAACCCGGGGCGACGGCACCACCGGCGAGGACATCACCCACAACGTGCTCACGATTGCCTCCATCCCGCGCCGCCTCCAGGGGGAGAACCTTCCCGCCGAGGTCGAGATCCGCGGCGAGGTGTTCATTCCTTCCAGGGAGTTCACGCGGCTCAACGAGAAAATGGTCGACGCCGGGAAGGCGCCGTTCGCGAATCCGCGCAACGCAGCTGCCGGTTCGCTGCGGCAAAAGGACCCGAAGGTCACCGCGGAGCGCCCACTGAGCATGTACGTGCACGGCATCGGCGCCCGGGAAGGCCTGGGAGCAGCCAGCCAGTCCGATACCTACGAGCTGCTCAAGACCTGGGGACTGCCCACCTCGCCCTATTACAAAGTGCTGGACACCTATGACGAGGTGCTGGAGTTCATCGCTGCGAACGGCGAGCAGCGGCACAGCCTGGCCCACGAAATCGACGGCATCGTGGTCAAGGTGGATGACTTCGCGCTGCAGCGCGCGCTCGGCCACACCTCCCGGGTGCCGCGCTGGTCCGTCGCGTACAAGTACCCGCCGGAGGAAGTGAACACCAAACTGCTGGACATCCGCGTCAACGTGGGCCGCACCGGGCGCGTCACCCCGTTCGGCATGATGGAGCCGGTCAAGGTGGCCGGGTCCACCGTGGAGATGGCTACGCTGCACAACCAGGACGTGGTGAAGGCCAAGGGCGTCAAGATCGGCGACACCGTCGTCCTGCGCAAGGCAGGCGACGTCATCCCGGAAATCGTCGGCCCCGTGACCGCCCTCCGCGACGGCAGCGAACGCGACTTCGTGATGCCCACGCACTGCCCCTCCTGCGGCACCGAGCTGAAACCGGCCAAGGAAGGGGACGTGGACATCCGCTGCCCCAACGCCCGGTCCTGCCCGTCCCAGCTGCGCGAACGGGTGTTCCACCTGGCTGGCCGCGGCGCGTTCGACATTGAAGCGCTGGGCTGGGAAGCTGCCATCGCGCTGACCTCGCCCGCGGAACCGGAGACTACGCCGCTGACCAGCGAGGCAGGACTATTCGACCTGAAAATCGAAGACCTGGCCGAGGTGCGGATCGAACGGCCCAAGCGTTCCAAGGGCGTAGTAGTGGGTACCGAACTGGTTCCCTACTTCTATACCAAGGGCACCGCGAAGAAGCCCTCCGAGCCGTCGGCCAACACCCGCAAGCTCTTCGAGGAGCTTGAGAAAGCCAAGTCCCAGCCGCTGTGGCGCGTATTGGTGGCACTGTCCATCCGGCATGTGGGTCCGACGGCGGCACGCGCCCTCGCCACTGCGTTCGGCTCCATGGAGAACATCCGGGCAGCCACCGAAGAGCAGCTCGCCCACGTGGACGGCGTTGGCCCGACCATCGCTGCGGCGCTGGAGGAATGGTTCGCCGAAGACTGGCACGTTGAAATCGTCGACTCCTGGGCCCGCGCCGGTGTCCGCATGGCCGACGAGCGGGACGACTCCCAGCCCCGCACGCTGGAGGGCCTCACCGTCGTCGTCACCGGCACCCTGCCGAACTTCAGCCGGGACGAGGCCAAGGAAGCGATCATCACCCGCGGAGGCAAGGCCTCCGGCTCCGTCTCCAAAAAAACCGATTATCTGGTGGCGGGCGAGAACGCCGGCACCAAGCTGGATAAGGCGGAGTCGCTGGGAGTTCCCGTACTGGACGAGGACGGGTTCCGCCAATTGCTGGAGAACGGACCGGTGGACTCAGGTTCGGCAGGCAACGCAGGAGACAACGCAGAGGACAAGGAAACCACGCCATGACCAAAGCACCCGCCCCCGATCCGCTGGAACTGCTCGACGTCGCCCGGCAGGCAGCTGCCGCCGGGGCCGCCGTGCTGGCCAAACGGTCGGAGGAGGGGCTGCACGTGGAGAACAAGGGCGCCTCCGGCGACTGGGTCACCGCCTATGACACCGAGGCCGAGTACGCGGTCCGGGAGGTCATCAACCGGCTGCGTCCCTTTGACGCGGTGACCGGTGAGGAACTGGAGGCCAGCGTTCCGGAGGATCCCTCCGGTATCCGCTGGTCCGTGGACCCGCTGGACGGGACCACCAACTTCATCCGCAATATTCCCTTTTACGCCACGTCCGTGGCCGCGGTGAACGCCGACGGCGAGTGGCTGGCCGGGGTGGTTCACGCACCGGCGCTGGTGCGGGTCTACTGGGCTGCGCGGGGACATGGCGCCTGGCTGGCAGAGCAAGGCAGCCTGCGGCGGCTTCACGGCCCGGATCCCGAACGGACGGGGAGGCTGCTGGGCACGGGCTTCTCCTACGAGCCGGAGGTCCGCTCCGAACAGTACGCCGCGCTGGGGGAGCAGATGGACGGATTTGCGGACCTGCGCAGGCTCGGCTCCGCGGCACTGGACCTGTGCATGGTGGCTGACGGAACCCTGGATGCCTATGCGGAACGGGGCCTGAACGAGCACGACTTCGCAGCCGGTGCGCTCATCGCCGAGGAAGCCGGACTGACGGTCGGCCGTCCCGGTTCGCCGGACCGCAGAATGGACGACGCCGAGCGGCTGGCCGCGGTGACCACTGCCCGGGTCTTTTGACGAAGACCTAAGCGGGACCAGGCGGGGCCGGATACACGGGGACTCTGCGGCCGCTCAGTAGGAGCCGGTCCAGGACGGCACGGAGGTTTTCGAGTCGACCGTGATCCTGTTCCGGTCCATCACAATGACGTGCCCTTTCCAGTAATGGAAGTTGTCCACTACGGCGTCTTCCATGACTTGGACAATGACGCCCATGGTGCTGCAGCCGTCGCAGCGGCTGGCCCCCATGACACGCAGCTTCACGGAACTGATGCCCTTTTGGCAGCTGACGATCATGCCCGGAGCAAGCCGGATTTCCTGCTTCATGTCTACCCCCAGTACTAGAACTCCGTTACGAGACCAATCAGGAACGGTGAAGTGAGACTAGCCAAAGAATGCAGGGAAAAGTCGGGTCTGGCGTGCCCGTTTTCTGCTCGGGGGAAGAATTATGGGTTTCCTGTGCAGGCCTTGAGCAAATCTTGAGCTAAGGGCCGCTTGAGCTCCACCGCACCCTTTTGCCGCGGGGCAGCGGCTGAGGTTTAAGCCGTGAGGAAAGCGGCCCCTCCCGGGGCGGGTATTTGGCTTACCCGCGCGGATAATGGATGGAACTTAGCGAGATCCATGGACCCGGAAGGACGCACCATGCCACGTAAAGTTCAAGCGGCATCGCGCAAGCTGGCACCAGTCGTCACCGCACATGTCCGGGAACAGAAGCCCGAAACGCCCAAAGATCTGGACGCTGCCCGCTTCGCCGCGATTCTCGACGAGCACATCGACTCAGCCCGCGCCAAGATCGACGCCGTGCTGGCGGACATCCGGGAAGTGACTGCGGCCGCGAAGGACACGCCTGCGGATGACGAGCATGATCCAGAAGGCACCACCGTCACGGTGGAGAGGGCAAATGAAGTGGCAATGCTCGCGGCTCTCGAAGCCTCCCTGGTGGAGCTGCTGGATGCCAGGGCGAGGCTCGACGACGGCGCCTACGGAATCTGCCAACGCTGCGGAGAGCCCATTCCGGAGGCCCGGCTGGAGATCCGTCCCGAGGCGCGCTTTTGTGTTGCCTGCGCCGCTGCCGCCCGGCGCCGTTGACGGTCGCCCGCCTGCCGCCTGCCGCCTGCCGCCTGCCGCCTGCCGCCCGGCGCCGCCGGAACCGCTGTGCGCGCCGTCACCACCGGCGCACGGAGGTGCGGGTGCGCCGATAGAATCATCCGTGGAAATCAACCACCACGTAAGGATTCGTAATACCCATGAGCATTACCGTCCGGCGGGCAACACCGGCTGACTATGAAGACATCCGGCGGATCACCCGCGAGGCGTACCTCAAGGCGGGGTTCATTGACGCTGACAATCCCTACGTCCAGGAACTCGAGAACGTTGAACACCGGGATCAGCACGCCGAGCTCTGGGTGGCGGAGAAAGACGGCGCCGTGGCAGGATCCGCCGCCGTCACGTTCGCCGGGCAGCCCTACACGGACATCGCCGTCGACGGTGAACTCGAATTCCGCATGCTGGCCGTTGACCCTGCAGTCCAGCGCGGGGGAGTGGGCCGCGCCCTGGTCACCGCGATCGTGGAGCACGCTCGGAGCCTGGACGGAATCCACGCCGTTTCGCTCACCAGCATGACCAGCATGCTAGGCGCGCACAGCATGTACCTGTCTCTGGGCTTCGAGCGCGTGCCCGAGAGGGACTGGACCGTTCCGGGCGAAGACTACGTGCTGTGGGTCTTCCGGCTGGAACTCTAGCGGGCGGTCATAGCCAGGCACCGGCGTCGGACCCTGCCTTCACGCACGCAGTGAAGGAGCCGCGCCCTGGATGTCCCGGCCACCCGAACCGAGGGGCCAAACGCCGTAGACTGGTACGGATACCGGCGTAAGGCCGAAAATACTGCATAAGACGCATGGGAGACTCATGTCTGAGATCAATCGTGAGGCCGTGGCGCATTTGGCGCGGCTGGCCCACATTGAGATGACCGATGACGAGCTGGACAAGATGGCCGGCGAGCTTGACGTCATCGTGGATTCGATCAAGTCCGTAAGCGAAGTTGCCGGTGAGGATATCCCGGCCACCTCCCACCCGATCCCGCTGGTGAATGTGTTCCGCGAGGACGTCGTGGGGCAGACGCTGACCAATGAGCAGGCCCTGTCCGGCGCTCCGGACAACGCCGAAGGCCGCTTCAAGGTCCCTGCCATCCTGGATGAGGAGTAAATACTTCCATGAGTGAACTGATTACCTCTCCCGCTGCCGTTTTGGCGGAGAAGCTCGCCGCACGCGAGGTTTCCGCCGTCGAAGTCACCCAGGCCCACCTGGACCGCATTGCCGAAGTGGACGGCGAGATCAACGCCTTCCTGCACGTCAATACCGACGAGGCACTCGAAGTTGCCGCCGGTGTGGACAAAGCCCGCGCTGCCGGGGAAGAGCTGCACACCCTTGCCGGCGTTCCCATCGCCGTCAAGGACCTGATTGTCACGGTGGGCCAGCCCACCACCGCCGGATCCAGGATGCTCGAAGGCTGGATGAGCCCGTACGACGCCACCGTGGTCTCCCGGATCCGGGCAGCCCGCATGCCGATGCTCGGCAAGACCAACCTGGATGAATTCGCGATGGGCTCCTCCACCGAGCACTCCGCCTACGGCCCCACCCGCAACCCGTGGGACCTGGACCGCATTCCCGGCGGCTCCGGCGGCGGTTCCGCTGCTGCCGTCGCTGCGTTCGAGGCACCGCTGGCCCTCGGCACGGATACCGGCGGTTCCATCCGCCAGCCCGCGTCCGTCACCGGTTCCGTGGGTGTGAAGCCCACCTACGGCGGCGTCTCGCGCTACGGTGCCATCGCCATGGCGTCATCGCTGGACCAGATCGGCCCGGTCTCCCGGACCGTACTGGATGCCGCGCTGCTCCAGGAAGTCATCGGCGGACACGACCCGCGCGACTCCACCTCGCTGACCGATCCCGTGGGCAACCTTGCCGAAGCCGCCCGCAACGGCAGCGTCGCAGGCATGCGCATCGGCGTCATCAGGGAACTGCAGGGCGAGGGCTACCAGCCCGGCGTACAGGCCCGCTTTGACGAGTCGCTGGAACTGCTCAAGGACGCGGGAGCTGAAATCGTTGAGGTTTCCTGCCCCAACTTCAAGTACGCCCTGGGCGCCTACTACCTGATCATGCCCTCGGAGGCATCCTCCAACCTGGCGAAGTACGACGGCGTCCGTTACGGCATGCGCCGCCTGCCCGCCGACCCGCCGCTCACCATCGAGCGCGTCATGGGCGCCACCCGTGCCGCCGGTTTCGGCGACGAGGTCAAGCGCCGCATCATCCTGGGCACCTACGCCCTCTCCGCCGGCTACTACGACGCCTACTACGGCTCGGCCCAGAAGGTCCGCACCCTGATCCAGCGCGACTTCAACGCCGCGTTCGCCCAGGCTGACGTGCTGATCTCCCCGACCTCGCCGAACACCGCGTTCAAGCTGGGGGAGAAGCTGGACGATCCGCTGGCAATGTACCTGAACGACGTCGCCACCATCCCGGCCAACATGGCCGGCGTTCCCGGCATCTCCATCCCCGGCGGCCTGGCGGACGGGCTGCCGGTGGGCATCCAGTTCCTGGCTCCGGCCCGCGAAGATGTGCGTCTCTACCGTGCCGGCGCGGCACTCGAAGGCCTGCTGGAGCAGAAGTGGGGCGGCCCGCTGCTTGCCTCGGCACCCGTACTCGGAGGAGGAAAGTAATGTCCGTGCACACCCAGGAAGAGACCCTTCCCTTCGAGACCGCCATGGAGAAGTACGACCCGGTGCTCGGGTTCGAGGTCCACGTAGAGCTCAACACCAAGACCAAGATGTTCTCCGATGCGCCGAACGTGTTCGGGGACGAGCCCAACACCAACGTCACGCCCGTGGACCTAGGCCTGCCGGGCGTGCTGCCGGTGGTGAACAAGACCGCCGTGGAGTACTCAATCCTGATTGGCCTGGCGCTGAACTGCAGGATCGCCGAATCCTGCACCTTCGCCCGGAAGCAGTACTTCTACCCGGACACCCCCAAGAACTTCCAAACCTCCCAGTACGAAGACCCCATCGCGTACGACGGCTGGCTGGACGTCGAGCTTGAAGACGGCACCGTGTTCCGCGTCGAAATCGAACGCGCGCACATGGAAGAGGACGCCGGAAAGCTCACCCACATGGGCGGTGCCGCAGGGCGTATCCAGGGCGCGGACTTCTCCCTGGTGGACTACAACCGTGCCGGTGTTCCGCTGGTTGAAATCGTCACCAAGCCGATTGAGGGTGCCGGTTCCCGCGCGCCTGAACTTGCCAAGGCCTACGTGGCAGCCATCCGGGAAATCGTGAAGAACCTCGGTGTCTCCGACGCGAAGATGGAGCGCGGCAACGTCCGCTGCGACGCGAACGTTTCCCTGCGCCCGCACGGCCAGGAAAAGTTCGGCACCCGCTCGGAAACCAAGAACGTCAACTCGCTGCGCGCCGTCGAACGCGCCGTCCGCTTTGAGATCCAGCGGCACGCCGCCGTGCTTGAATCCGGTGAGAAGATCGTCCAGGAAACGCGCCACTGGCACGAGGACACCCGTTCCACCACCTCGGGACGGCCGAAGTCCGACGCCGATGACTACCGGTACTTCCCGGAACCGGACCTGCTGCCCGTGGTCACTACGCCGGAGTGGATCGAAGAGCTGCGCTCCCGCCTGCCCGAACCGCCGGCCGAGCGCCGCAAGCGGCTCAAGGCAGAGTGGGGCTACTCCGACGCCGAGTTCCGCGACGTCGTCAACGCCGACGTTATGGAGGCCATCGAGGAGACCATCGCAGCCGGTGCCTCTGCCCAGGTGGCCCGCAAGTGGTGGATGGGCGAGGTTGCCCGCCGGGCCAAGGAAGCCGAAGTGGATCCGGTGGACACCGGCGTCACTCCGGAACTGATCGTTGAGCTGGACCGGCTGGTCCAGGCCGGCAAGATCAATGACAAGCTGGCCCGCCAGGTCCTGGACGGCGTCCTGGCCGGCGAAGGCACCCCGGAGGAAGTCATCGAAAAGCGCGGCTTGGCCGTGGTTTCCGACGACGGCGCCCTGCTCGAAGCCATCGACGCCGCCCTCGCAGCAGCACCGGACGTTGCGGAGAAGATCCGCGGCGGCAAGATCCAGGCCGTCGGCGCGATCGTCGGCGGCGTCATGAAGGCAACCCGCGGACAGGCCGACGCCGGCCGCGTCCGGGAGCTGATCCTGGAACGCCTGGGCGTTTCCGCCTAGCTGCGCGCCTAACCCCAGCGGCCCCGGAACCGGTGCTGACGGTCAGCTGACCCGATGCGCCGGTTCCGGGGCCGTTGGGCGTTACGCGCCCTGCCGCAGTGTCCGGCGGCACGGTAGGGTGCTGGCATGCCAACGTCCCAGCTCAGGGTGGATGCCGAACTGGTCCGCGGCCTGCTGCAGACCCAGCAGCCGCAGCTAGCGGATCAGGCAATTGCTTCGGTGGGCGACGGCTGGGTGAATCACGTGTTCCGGGTCGGCAGCGAGTATGCCGTCCGCCTTCCCCGGCAGGATGACGCGGCCGTGTTGATGGCCAAGGAACAGCAGTGGCTGCCAACGCTGACCGACGGGCTGGCTACGGCAACCTCGGCGCCCCTCTACTGCGGGGTTCCCCAGGAGCCTTACCCGTATCCCTGGAGCATCAGTGCCTGGTACGACGGACTGGATGTGTCGCTGCAGCCGAGGGACCGAAACGTTCCCCTGGCCGCTCCGCTGGCAGGGTTCCTGAGCGCCTTCCATCAACCAGCCCCTCCGGACTATCCCCGCAACCCCGCGGTGGGCGGTCCGCTGGCGTCCCGGGACCACGCCGTGCAGGAACGGCTCCACTCGGGAATGGTGCCGCATGCGGCCCGGGTTGCCGAACTCTGGGCGGAGGCGCTGGAACTGCCGGGCTGGAACTCGGAGCCGGTGTGGCTGCACGGGGACCTGCACCCCGCCAACCTCATTGCGGGCAGCGGAACCCTTCAGGCAGTCATCGATTTCGGCGACCTTACCGCCGGAGACCCCGCCGCGGACCTCGCGGCAGCCTGGCTCGTTTTCAATCCGGCCGGGCGGCACGCTTTCCGGACAGCACTGGGCGCGCGGTACGACGCGGATCCGGCCGTCTGGCTGCGGGCCCGAGGCTGGGCGCTGTGCATGGCCTCAAACCTGCTCGCCGGAGCGCAGCGCCACCCCGGGCTCTACCTGGTGGGTTCGGAGACACTCATGGAGATCCTGACGGACGACCTCTCCTGGTTCTAGGGCGCGTGCCAGAATGGGCTATGCCCACTTCTTGGAGTCACTCCGTCCGTGTACAGACCGAAGGGGACGGGCACGTCAGCGAGGACAGCTGCGGTTATGCGGACGCCAGCGCCTGGGTGATTGACGGGGCCACGTCCCTGCTGCCGGAACTGGATCTGCCCGGCGCGTCCAATCCGTCCTGGTACGCCCGGACACTGGACCTGCTGCTCGCCGAGAGCGCCGATGCGAAGCCCGGCCCGGATGCCGGTTCCGAAGCAGGCGGCGTGCTGGCTGAGGCACTTCGCCGAGTGGACCGGGTGGCCCAGGAACGGGCCGGAAGCGAACACACCCGGTTCCCCAGTGCGGCGCTGGCCCTGGCGCAGCTCACGGCCGGCGGCGTGGACGTGATGGTATTGGCTGACTGCCATGCGGCAGTGGAGCTGGAGGACGGGTCGGTTGTGCATGTAACCAGCGAACCTGCGGACCTTCGTGTCCACCGCGAACACCCCGCAGATCCTGACCAGGCTCGGGAGCTGCTTCGCCGGGACCGGGAACTGCGCAACACGCCGGGACGCCTCTGGGTGGCCCGGAGGGAACCGGAAGCGGTGCAGCACGCCCACCTGGTCCGTCTGCCGGCCGTGAAGCGCGTGGTGCTGGCCTCGGACGGGGCGTGGCGTGCGGTGGACCTCGGGCTGGTGGACAGTCCCAGTGGTTTCCTCCGGGCCGCGTCGACGCCCGTGGGAGCGCAGCAGCTGCTGCTGGAGCTTCGCCGCCGGCAGGAAGCCATCGGCGAAAAGGCGGACGACGCGACGATCCTGACGGTGGTGCCCGATGCCTGAGATTCCCGTGCTCATCATTGGCGGCGGCATCGCGGGGCTGTCCCTCGCCTCGCGCCTGGTCCGGGCGACCGGCGTCGTGCTCCTGGAAGCCGAGAACTTACTCGGCTACCACACCTCCTCCCGCTCCGCACGGCAGCTCATTCCCAGCTACGGCCCGCCGGCAGTCCAGGACCTCACGGTTCGCACCCTTGCCCTGATCCGGGAGCTGGAGGCCAGCCTGCCTGAACCGATCCTGCGTCCCCGGTCCTTCATGCTCGTGGGCCGCGAGGAGGATGTCCGGGACCGTGCGAGCGGCCACATGCATCCAATCACGGTGGCCGAGGCGATGGGCCTCGCCCCGGAACTGGCAGCAGGCAGCTTCGAAGCCGCAGGGCTGGATACAACGTCCGTCTCCTGCAATACGGACATCCTGATGGACTGGCACCGGGCCCGGATCGAGGCCGGCGGAGGCCGTATCCTCACCGGCCGCCGGGTGGATGCCGCCAGCCGCAGCGAGGGGGAGTGGCTGGTCTCCGCAGGCGGTGAGACTTTCAGCGCAGCCGTAGTCGTCAACGCGGGCGGCGCCTGGGCCGATTCACTGGCAGGCATGTTCGGGGCCCGGCCCCGCGGACTCCAGCCCTACCGGCGAACCGCCGCAATCGTGGAGGCCGGCAATCCGCCCGCTGCGGACGGGCCCATGGTTGCAGGCGCGCTGGACAACTTCTATTACCGGCCGGACCTTGAGGGTGTTCTGATCTCCCCGTCCGAAGCGGTACCCAGCCCGCCGGAGGACGCACGGCACCGGCCCGAGGACGTGGCAGGCCTGGTGGCGCTGGTCAACACGCTGGCCCGCCTGGAGCTGGGACGCGTTGGCCGTGCTTGGACGGGGCTGCGCACGCAGGCTGCTGATGGAGTGCCGGTGGTGGGGTTCGACGACGCCGTTCCCGGCTTTTTCTGGCTGGCGGGGCAGGGCGGTTACGGGTTCCAGACCTCTTCCGGAATAGCCGAACTCGCCGCCGCCCAGCTGCTTGGTGAGCGGCCGTTCCTGAACGTTTCCGAGGCGCTTTCCCCCGCCCGTGCGGGGCTGTGACCAATCTCTCATTCCAGACGGGTAACGAATCGCAGAAACGGCGCGGGAATGGTCAATCAGAGTGCCGGAGAAACCTACAGTTGAAGGGCAGGCCGGCTCCGGCCAATTTCCTATTTCCAGTCCTGCTGTTTGTGCTTTTGAGAGGTCTCGTCAGTGCCAGAAATCATGCCGCCGCAGCTAGCGGGCGTGCAGCAGCGCCCCTTCTACGTCAAAGCCCGTTCCGTCATTACCGCAGTGAGCCTGGTGTGGCTTGTCCTGGCGGTGGCGGGGTACGGCTCCTTCTCCGGCGGGACGACTTCCCTGGCCCTGTCCCTGGCCATGATGTATGGAACGGGTGTGGCCATCGTGGTGGTGGCATCCGCTGCTTACCGGCTGCTGAAGCGCTCGGCAGTCCGCCGTGCTGAGCATGCACCCGAAGACGCGGCCGCGGCTGCGTTCATTGATGCGACCCGGTTTGCTGCCGAAGAAATCCGTGCCGCTCTGACGCCGGCGCGTCCGGGAGCCCGTCCGGCGGTATCTGCGTGGTCCGCGGACTCCCGGCAGGTTGCTGCCGCCGCCCCGGTCTTCCGCGAACCTGGAGCTGAGGCAGCATCTTCCCGCGAACTGCTGGGCCGCAAGGAGGGCGCCGCGGCAGCTCCCGCCGCCGCGTTGTCCGAGGCTGCCGCCGGCACGCCTGCTGCGGCTCCGGCCGCCGGGAAGGGTGCGGCCGGGAAGAATCCGTCCGCCGGAAAGTCCGTGGTGAACAAGAAAGCTTCGGCGAAAAAGAAGAAAAGCAGCAAACCGCGTCCGGCCGAGGCCGGCAAACTGGCTTCGGGTCCGGCTGCCGGGAAACCGGTTCCATCCGCCGTTCGGCCGGGCAGCCGGGCCGGCGGCGAGGCCCAGGGCCCGCCTCCGGCAGTCCAGGACATGAAGCGCGCAGCGTAGGTTTCCGGCCACTCTCAGGAAGTTGCCAGCTTGCTGACAGGAGCTTTTCAGACCGCCGTCCTAACGTAGTTAGTACCTCATAAGGGTGCGAGTGATGAATGGATAGCGTAGTGAACTATCCGGCGCCGGCAGACTAGGGTTGTTCCCCCCAACCAACCCCACAGTCTGCCGGCGTTCTTCATGTCCGGACTTGGAAAGTTTATGAAAGTTACTTGCGCAACATTGCAGTTGCGTGAATACTTCTTTCAGACCCGTTCCGGGCATTCGCCACGTATGAGGAGACTTCAATGAAGAAGCGTCACTTGCCACTCGCCATCCTGGCGACGGCCGCACTCGGTTTGAGTGCTTGTTCAGCAGGCAGCAGCGGCAGCAGCGGGGACGGTGAAACGCTCAACGTCTGGATCATGCAGGGCACCAACGCTGAGTCCGAGGACTTTTTCGAACGCGCAGGGGAGGCCTTCACCGAGCGCACCGGCGCCACCCTGAATGTGGAGATGGTGCAGTGGGCGGACGCACACGACCGCTTTGTAACGGCTATTGCGGGCGGCACCACCCCGGACGTCGCTGAGACGGGCAGCACCTGGACTGCCGAATTCGCCGAATCCGGCGCCCTTGCGCCGATCGGTGACTATGTCAGTGAAGCGGGACTGGACGGCAAGCTCGTCGAGGGGCTGCTGGAGCCCGGCAAGCTGGATGACACGCTCTACGGCATGCCCTGGTACGCGGGAGTGCGCTCCATGGTGTACCGGACCGACCTTTTTGATGCTGCCGGCATCGCGGTGCCCACCTCCTGGGACGAGTTCCGGGATGCAGCCCTGGCCCTGAAGGAAAGCAACCCGGAAATCATCCCGTTCCCGGTGGCCGGCGACGCGGAAAACCTCACCTATCCCTGGGTTTGGGGCAACGGGGGAGAGGTGGCAACCCAGTCGGGAGACACCTGGACCTCCGGACTGGACAGCAAGGAAGCCCGCGACGGAATCCAGTTCTACACGGATTTGGCATTGAAGGACGGTGCCTCCACCACCGGTGCCACCACGTGGAAGGAAACCGACATCCTGGACAACTTTGCGCAGGGCAAGGTTGGCATGGCAATGATGGGTTCCTGGACCCCTTCCGCCATCCTCGAGAAGAACCCGGAACTTGAGGGGAAGATCGGATCCTTCGCCATTCCCGGCCCGGAGGGCGGGTACAGCCCCTCGATGCTCGGCGGTTCGCATCTGTCCATGTTTGAGTCCAGCGAGAACAAGGACCTGGCATGGGAGTTCATTGACCTCATGACCACGGGTGACTTCGCTGCCGAGTGGGCAACGCAGAGCGGCTACTTCCCGGGAGAAACCTCGGCCCTGGAAGCTACGGTTGCTGACGCCGATGAGATCACGCAGGCCTTCGCCGACCAGATGGTAGATGCAGGGGCATACCTGCCGGTCACCCCGCGCTTTGGTGCAGTCCAGGCCAAGAAAACCACCAACACCATGATCCAGTCGATCCTCTCCGGAGAAAAGACAGTGGAGCAGGCTACTGCGGACGCGGCCAGTGAGATGACCAGCATCCTCAACGAGAAGTAGGCAGACGCACCCATGACCACCACGGTAAAGTCTCCGGCTGCCTCCGGGAGCACCAGCTCTCCGGCGGGAGCCGGAGGCCCACGCCGCCGCAAGCGCGCCGCCGCCGCAGCATCGCGGCCGTGGCTCCTGCTTGCACCGGCGCTGATAGTCCTGGCAGCACTGCTCCTCTGGCCGCTCATCCGCGTGCTGATGTTTTCCTTCCAGGATTACGGGCTTCGCCAGATTGTCAGCGGGGATACGAATTTCATAGGTGCCGGGAACTACAGCGAGGCACTCAGCGACCGGCAGCTGTGGACGGTTGTGCTGCCCAATACCGTGGCCTTCGCCGTCGCTGCCGTGTTCTGCACAGTCGTGCTGGGAACCCTGGTGGCCCTGCTGATGAGCAACCTCGGCAAGTTCTGGCGCACGGTTGTGGGCAGCGCCATCATGGTTGCCTGGGCCATGCCCGCCGTGACGGGAACCTACGTCTGGGTGTGGATCTTCGACGCGGACAACGGCATCGTCAACCAGCTGCTCATGGGCGCGGGGCTGATGGACGAGCCCTTCAACTGGTTCACGAACCGCTGGACGTTCTATCTGATCGTGCTGATCAACGTGGTGCACCACGGTTTCCCGTTTGTTGCCATCACGGTGCTGGCCGGCCTGCTTGGCGTCTCCAAGGAGATGCTGGAGGCCGCCGCCATGGACGGAGCCGGCGCGTTCCGCCGGTTTTTCCAGATTACTTTTCCCTCGCTCCGCCAGGTCTTCACCGTGGTGATCATCCTGTCCACCATCTGGGACTTCAAGGTCTTTGGGCAGGTCTACCTCATGCCGGGCGGCTCGGGCACCAACCGCAGCGTGCTCAACCTGGGCGTCTGGTCCTATGTTGAATCGTTCGGCCAGAACCGGTACGGGTTCGGCTCCGCGATAGCCGTATTGCTGACCCTGGTGCTGCTGGCCGTAACCATCGTGTACATCCGCGTCCTGATGAAAGAGGAAGAGCTGTGAGCGCTCGGTCCACCGGCGCGCGTGTCCGCCGCAATTCGATCCTGGCCGTGCTGGTAGCCGCGCTGCTGGTCTTTACTCTCTTTCCGGTCTACTGGATGATGTCCAGCGCCTTCGATGCCAACGCGGCGAGCGGCTCCCAGGGACTGCTCCCCTCCAAACTTTCGCTGGAGAACTTCACTTTCGTCCTGAGCGACGGCGGCTTCGCCCGCTTCCTGCGCAACTCGCTGATGGTCGCGGCAGCAGTGGTTCTGTGCAGCGCCGTCCTGTCCCTGCTCGCATCCGTCGCCGTAGCCCGCTTTCGATTCAAGTTCCGCACGGCGGTCCTGCTCATGATCCTGGTAGTGCAGATGGTCCCGCTGGAAGCCCTGGTAATCCCGCTGTTCGTCCAGGTGCGTGACCTGCAGCTGCTCAACACCCTGCTGGGACTCATCATCGTCTACATCACCATCTCGCTTCCCTTCGGCATCTGGATGCTGCGCGGCTTCGTGGCTGCCGTTCCGGTGGAACTCGAGGAAGCGGCGTTCCTGGACGGGGCGAGCTGGTGGCGGATGTTCCGCTCGGTCATGCTGCCGCTGGTGATGCCCGGCCTGGTCGCTACCAGTGTCTTCAGCTTCATCACGGCGTGGAACGAATTCATCTTCGCCATGACCCTGCTCGGCGGCGCCAGCGAGAACTATACGGTGGCCATTGGCCTCAAGCAGTTCTTCGGGGAGAACTCAAACGACTGGGGCAGCGTCATGGCCGCATCCACGCTGATCACCCTCCCGGTCATGATCTTCTTCATCGTGGTGCAGGGCCGGCTCTCGTCAGGTCTCGTAGCAGGGGCGGTCAAGGGATGAGCGCCCCGACGCAGGTCCCGGACCGGAGAATCCTGGAAGCCGTCAACGGTGTGATCCTGCCCGGTTTCTTCGGCACCGATCTTCCGCAGTGGCTTGCTGAGGCCCTCGACGACGGCCTGGCCGGAGTTGTGTACTTCGGCCAGAACATCTCCCCGGACACCGCGCGGCTTTCGGCAGCCATCCGCTCCCGCCGGCCCAGTGCGATCATTGCCGCCGATGAAGAGGGCGGGACGGTGACCCGCCTCGAGGCCGAACACGGCTCCACCCTGCCTGGCCCTGCACAGCTGGGACAGGCGGGGGACATGGGCCTGAGCACCTCGGTAGGTGCCGCCCTTGCGGTGCGGGCCGCCGCTGCCGGGATCAACCTGGTTCTGGGGCCGGTGGCGGACGTCAACACCAACCCCGCCAACCCTGTGATCGGTGTGCGGTCCTTCGGGGCAGAGCCCCGTGGTGTTGCTGCCCACGTCGCCGCCGCAGTCCGCGGCATCCAGGCGTCCGGCGCGGTAGCGGCCTGCGCCAAGCATTTTCCGGGCCACGGTGACACGCACACGGACTCGCATCTGGCGCTGCCCGAACTGCGTTTGGCGACCGGCGAGATTGAAGAGATCCACTTCGAACCGTTCCGTGCCGCCGTAAGCGCAGGCGTCCGCGCGGTCATGACCGCCCATATCCGGGTGCCGGGCTGGGGTGATGCCCCGGCCACACTTAACCCCGTAATCCTTGGCAAGCTGCGTGCCATCGGGTTCAGCGGCGTCATTGTCACCGATGCACTGGATATGGCAGCTATCCGCGAAGGCATCGGCATGGGTGCCGGAGCTGTCGCCGCGATCCGGGCCGGTGCGGACCTGCTGTGCATCGGCAACCCGCGGACCAACCCAGGCAACACGGATGAAGCGGGCGCCGACTGCCAGGACTACCTCGTGGTCCGGAACGCGCTGCTCGCGGCGGTGGCCTCGGGAGAGCTCTTCCTTGAGCAGCTGGAGCAGGCCGCAGCCCGGGTAAGGACGCTGGCGGCTGATCTTGAACCATCCCGGGACCTGGCGATGACAGAGACCGCGGAGCCGGACTGGGCCGCCGGAGCCGCCCCGGGAATCGATGTCAGCGGCACCGTGGCACGTTCGGCGGGGCGGCTGGCGCTGGTGGACCTGCGGGCGCGGGCCACCCTGGCCGTCGCGGCGGAATCGGATGCCTTCCGGCGGGCCTTCGCGTCACGCCGAGCGGTTCTTGCCCTGCTGCCCGTGACGGCGCCGCAGGCCTGGGCGGATAACCTCCGGGGCCTTGAACCGGACGCAGACGTGATTGTCCTGGTAGACCGGATCGGCGTACCCGGGCCCCAGCGGGACGCTCTCGAGGAGATTGCGGCACTGCGCCCGGACGCCGTCGTCGTCAACGTTGGAGTGGCGCCGGAACCCGGGTTCGCCAACCGCCTGGACCGGATTGATGCTCGGGCCAGTTCCGCACTGAGCGCCGGCATCGTTGCCGGGCTGGTCTACGGGGAGGCGTCCGCGTGATTATCCTGTCTTTGCAGTCCGGTACCAGCGCGGACGGGATCGACGTTGCCCTGGTCCAGGCCGAGGCCAGCGGTGACCCGCTTACGCCTGAGCTCGCCATGGTGCCGCTGCTGACCCGCACGCTGGACTGGGATCCGGAGCTGCGGTCCCGGATTCTGTCCTACGCGGACGGGGCCGCCCTCGACGCCGGAGCCCACACTGCCCTCACCACCGCAATCGGCCAGGGGTTCGCGGCGGCGGCCAGCGCCGCGGCAGCCGAATGCGGTGTCATACCTGATCTGGTTGTCTCCCACGGCCAGACCGTCTTCCACTGGGTCCAGGACGGCCGCGCCCTGGCCACCCTCCAGCTGGGGGAACCTGCGTGGATAGCCGAGGCAGCGGGCTGCCCCGTGCTCGCGAATCTTCGGGCCGCCGATATTGCCGCAGGAGGGCAGGGCGCACCGCTCATGGGCCTCTTCGATGCAGCCTTCTTTGGGCCGGCGTCCCATACAGCAACCCTGAACCTTGGCGGCATCGCAAACCTTCAGATCCTGTGCAGCGACGGCACCGCCCTGGCCTTCGATACCGGCCCCGCGAACGTCCTCCTGGATGCGAGCGTTGCGCGGGAGACCGGCGGGCGGCTTGGATTCGACCGTGACGGGGAGCTGGCTGCCCGGGGCGCGGTGCATGACGGTGTTCTGGCCGCCCTGCTGGAGCATCCCTATCTAGGCCGGCCCGCGCCCAAAAGCACGGGCCGCGAGACCTTCACCCTGGCTTGCCTGGCATCCGCCGAAGAAACTGCGGGGGTGCGTCTTGGGCTGCCGGACCAGCTCGCGACCCTGGCCAGATTCACGGCAGTCACCGTGGCGGACGCGCTGCACCGCGCCGCACCATCCGTTCACACCCTGGTTGCCTCCGGGGGCGGTGTCCACAACCCCGCGCTGATGCGCGAGCTTGACGCAGTGCTCGCCCGGACCGGGGTGGCGCTGCAAAGCAGCGAGGAGGTGGGAATCGATCCCAGGTTCAAGGAGTCGCTGCTGTTCGCCTTCCTTGGGTTCTGTTCGTGGCACGGCATCCCCTCCACCCTTGTGGAAGGGGTCTCGCGGATCGCCGGAACTATCACTCCCGGCCCCCGTGGAATCACCCTGCCGGTGCCGCTGCAGGGCATCCGCCGGCTGAGCCTGCGGGCTTCCCTCGATACCGGAGGGCAGCTTGGGAACTAAACCGAGCCGACTGGCCGTGGACCTGGGCAAGACCTCCTGCCGTATGCGGCTCTTTGACGCAGAAGGGACTATCGCGGAGCACAGCGGCCCGGGTGCCCCCGGGATAGCAGATGCGCCGGCACTGTCAGTGCAGGCGATCCGCAACGTGTATGACCGGTTTCCCCCTGAACGGCTGGCAGCCCTGGCAGGAGTAGGGATCGGCGCTGCGGGCGTGGAAGCGGACCGCGGTGCCGCACGGCAGCTGGCCAGCGAAGTCCGTGAGTTCACAGGTGCCCCGGTTGCCCTTATCAACGACGCTCTCGCGGCACACGCCGGTACCTTCGCCGGCGGCCCTGGAGTCATCCTCGTCATTGGAACAGGTGCCATAGCCTACGCTGTCGCCGAGGACGGTGCCACCGCCCAGTTTGACGGGTGGGGGCCGTGGCTCGGAGACGAAGGCAGCGGCCGCTGGATCGGGCAGGAAGGGCTTGCAGCCGCCTTGCGTGCCTTCGACGGCCGCGGACCGCACACCGCGCTGACGGCCAGGGCTGCGGTCCTGGCCGGGGACCTGACGGCCCTTCCGGCGTGGGTGGCAGCCGGAGGAAATCCCGCCCGCCGGCTGGGACTTTTCACACCCGATGTGCTCGAGGCTGCGGCCGACGGCGATCCGGTGGCCCGCGACGTCGTGCGCCGGGCCTGCAGCGCGCTCACCGGAACCGCCCGTGCCTCCGGCGCCGCCGAGCTGGCCGTGTGGGGCGGCGTGACCTCGCATCCATATTTTTCGGCCGAATTGGCCAAGGCGTTTGCCAATGCCGGCATCACCATCATCGCCCCGCTGGGGAACGCCCTTGACGGTGCCGCGCTCATCACCGCGCGGACCGATCTCGGGTACGAAGAGAGGATTATCCGTGGATGACCAGACACAGCCCGGGGAACGGGCGCACCTGCGTGAATTCCTAGGCACCCTGCCCACCGAAATGGTCGGTGAACGCTATCCGGACCTGGACCTGCTGACCGACACCGAGTTCGTGCACGCCATGATCGAAAGCGAGCGTGCGGTAGCCGACGCGGTAGCTGCTCAGGCGGACCGGATCACGGCGGCGCTGAACGGCATTGTTGCGGGCATGGCCCGCGGCGGGCGTCTGATCTACATCGGAGCCGGCACTGCCGGACGCCTGGGGATCCTGGACGCGAGCGAGGCGCCGCCCACCTTCGGGATCGGGGAAGACGTAATTGTCGGCCGGATCGCCGGCGGGCCCGGCGCAATCCATACAGCGGTCGAAAACGCGGAGGACGATTCGAGCGCCGGTGCACGCGACGTCGATGCCTTGGATGTGGGCCCGGACGACGCCCTGGTAGGTATCTCTGCTTCCGGACGGACGCCCTACGTGGTCGGCGCCCTGCAGCGTGCACGGGAGCGGGGCGCCTTCACGGTTGCACATGCCTGTAACCCGAACTCGGCTATCGCCGCGGCGGCGCACGTGGGCATTGAAACGGAGGTGGGGCCCGAACTGCTTACCGGATCGACGCGGCTCAAAGCGGGGTCGGCGCAGAAACTCGTGCTGAACACCCTGAGCACAGGCGCCATGATCCGGGCGGGCAAGGTCTACCGTAACCTCATGGTTGATCTTCGGGCTACGAACGAGAAGCTGCGTGCCCGCAGCGAGCGCACCGTCATGCTGGCCACGGGCGCCGGGCCCGAGGCAGCCGCAGCGGCACTCCGGTCCAGCGGCGGGTGGGTCAAGGCAGCGATCCTTTCACTTGAGGCAGGCATCCCGGCACATGCCGCCGTCGCAGCCCTGGAGGCAAACGGTGGATTCCTGCGCCCGGCCATTGCCGAGGCGAGGGCGGCCTGATGCGCGCCCTGACCAGGATCCAGGGATCACTGGACCGCTTCAGCGCGGCTGAAGCGAAAGTTGCCAGCGCCATCCTGGCAGACCCGCGCATCGTGGTGGACAATCCGATCACCCGTATGGCGGAGCTCTGCGGCACGTCCGCGGCAACGGTGGCCCGCTTCTGCCAGGGGCTTGGCTACTCAGGATACCGCGAGTTCCGGTTCGACCTGGTGGGAACCACCAGCCGTGACCAGGCGGACCTCGACCGTTCGAACATCTCCACCGGCGACATCGATCCCGCGGACACCGTGGCGGACGTCGCCGCGAAAGTGCTCTTCCAGGAAACCCAGGCGATCGAGCACACCCTGCGCGAACTGGACCTTGCAGCCGTAGACCGGGCCCGCGACGCGCTGGCCGAGGCGCCCGATGTGGTGGTCGCAGGCTTCGGCTCATCCGGTCTCACCGCACATGACCTGAACATGAAGCTGCAGCGCATTGGCCGCCGCAGCTCACACCACGCCGACGTGCACCTGGCCCTTTCCTCCACTGCCCTGCTGCGCCCGGGGGGAGTGTTCATTGGCATCTCGCACTCCGGTGTAACCCCGGAGATCCTGGGACTTCTGAAGGAAGCCCGGCACACCGGGGCAACCACGGTGGGACTCACCAACGACGCAGGCTCGCCGCTGGCGGAACTGTGCGACATCCTCCTCACGACACATGTCCGTGAACATGCTTTCCGCTCCGGGGCAACGGCCAGCCGTACGGCCCAGCTTGCCGTGACCGATGTACTGTTCGTGCGCCTGGCGCAGAGTCTGTTCGACACCATGAACGATTCGCTCAGCCGAACCCGGGAGGCAGTCATCCGGCACCGCGCAGACCAGGAAGTCTCACGGCGCGGCCGCAGCGCCAGTTAACGCTGCAAAAACGCCCCCTCAAGCCGCATCTCTCCGATGGGCCCGCTTAGGCGGTCCGGAAGTCCGGGAATTCGCCGGTGGCCTCGCTCTGAACGGCCTCCACGCCGTCTACGCTGCCGGGTGCTGCCGGTGACTGCAGCCACCGCAGCAGCTGCTCCACCTGGTCCTGGGCGCCTTCGGCAATGAGCCGGACCGACCCGTCCCAGTGATTTGACACCACCCCGGTGAGGCCGAGGCGGGTGGCCTGCTGCAGCGTACGGTACCGAAAACCAACTGCCTGGACCTGACCGGTAATCCGTGCCGTCAGGCGGCGTCGGGGAGGGCTGGGGTCCTGGACCGTCATGGCTTCAGGATAACGGACCCTGCAGTGCCGAACCAGCTGCCGCGAGCAGGGAACCGTCCGCCACAGCAAGCCTGCAGGCCTCGATTTCCGGAGCCAGGCAGCGGTCAGGTCCAGGTCCGGGAACGGCAGCGCGAAGGGCTGTCCGCACTGCGGTGATGGCAGGTGCGCTTCGGGACGCGTGGACACCGCCGTCGCGCATATCCAGGGCTCGCGCCGAGGTGAGTATCTCAACGGCCAGCACCCGGGTCAGCCCGTCCAGGGCCTTGCGCAGCTTCAGCCCGGCAGCCCAGCCCATGGACACATGGTCTTCCTGCATGGCGGATGAGGGGATTGAATCCACCGACGCGGGCACGGCTAGGCGCTTGAGCTCAGAGACGATTCCGGCCTGGGTGTACTGGGCGATCATGTGGCCGGAGTCCACGCCCGGGTCTTCGGCAAGGAACGCGTTGAGGCCATGGCTTCGGTTGCGGTCCAGGAACCGGTCCGTGCGGCGCTCGCTCATGGATGCGACATCCGCGACGGCGATGGCCAGAAAATCCAGGACGTACCCTACCGGTGCTCCGTGGAAGTTGCCGTTGGACTCCACCCGGCCGTCGGGAGTCACCACGGGATTGTCCACCGCGGAGGCCAGCTCGCAGGCCGCGACATGCTCGGCGTGGGCCAGGGTGGACCGGGCAGCGCCGTGGACCTGCGGTGCGCAGCGCAGCGAGTACGCGTCCTGCACGCGGGTGAACTCGCCGGTCTTCTGCTCCTCCACCAGAACCGATCCGCGAAGGACGGCACGGATATTCTCCGCCGACTCGGCCTGGCCCGGCTGCGGACGCAGGGCCTGCAGGTCCGCGGCGAATACGGCATCCGTGCCCAGCAGGCCCTCAACGCTCATCGCAGCGGCGACGTCCGCCGTGGTCAGCAGCCGGTGCAGGTCAGCGATGGCGAGGGTGAGCATGCCAAGCATCCCGTCCGTCCCGTTGATCAGCGCCAGTCCCTCTTTTTCCTGCAGCTCAAGGGGCTCCAGGCCGGCCGCCGCCAGTGCCGCCGACGCGTCCATTTCCCGGCCAGCGGCGTCGCGCACCCTGCCCTCGCCCATCAGGGCGAGCGCGCAGTGGGACAGCGGCGCCAGGTCGCCTGAGCAGCCGAGCGAGCCGTATTCGCCGACCACCGGGGTGATGCCGGCATTAAGCAGCGCAGCGTAGGCCGAGGCGACTGCGGGACGCACGCCGGTGCGGCCGGTGGCGAGGGTGGAGAGCCGCTTGAGCATCAGGGCCCGGATCACCTCGCGGTCCACTTCCTGGCCGGACGACGCCGCGTGGCTGCGCACCAGCGAGCGCTGCAGAACGGTTCGCTGGGTGGGCGGTATCTGCTTGGTCGCCAGGGCACCGAAGCCGGTGGAGACTCCATAGTGCGGTTTTGAATCGGCGGCCAGCGATTCGATGACAGCCCGGGAGGCTGCCATCGCGGCGAGCGACTCTGCGCTCAGGGCAACCGGAGCGTCCATGCGGGCCACGGCAACAACCGCTGCGGAATCCAGCGGACCCGTTCCAACCTCCACGCCAAGGACCGTCTTCGAAGCTGAACCCCGGGAAGAAAGAACCAAGACGTCATCCTTGTCTGTGTACCGTCGACGCTCTCCGTCGAACGAGGAAATGCCGCACGGTGGTACTGGCATTTCAACCAGTGAAATGCACTTGGTCGTGAACCGCAAGTGCGTGACCAGCGGCCGGGAAACCGATCAGGCACAATAGGCACATGCCTTCCGCCCCTGCCGACGCCGTACCCGACGCCTGGACGCGGCGCAGGCTCAGGGCCGAAATCCTGATTGTGCTGGGACTGTCCCTGGGCCAGTCGGGTGTGTACGCCGTCGTACGGCTGCTGGACAAGATGACGCAGGGACCGCTGCAGGGCCAAACAACCACGCTTAACCCGGTCCTGGATGACCGGGCGGTCTTCGACCTGGTGTACCAGCTGCTGGGCATTTTCTTCTCGCTGGTTCCGGTGGCGCTGGTCCTCTTCCTGCTCACCGAGCCGGGCCGGTCAGCGTTCCGGCGGATCGGCTTCACGTTCTCCCGGCCGGTGCCGGACTTCGGTCTGGGGTTGGGGCTTGCCGCTGTGATCGGGGCGGGAACGTTCGGTGTCTACGCCGCGGGCCGGGCGGTGGGCATTACCACCGCGATCGTTCCGGCGGCCCTGGACATGTACTGGTGGACCCTGCCGGTCCTGGTGCTTTCGGCGATGCGGCACGCCGTCCTGGAAGAGGTGATCGTAGTGGGCTACCTCTTCACCCGGCTGCGTGCCCTGGGCTGGTCGGCGCCGGCCATGATCCTCACCAGCGCCCTCATCCGGGCCAGCTACCACCTGTACCAGGGGATCGGCCCGGGAATCGGCAACTTCTTGATGGGGCTGCTGTTCGGGTATGCCTACTACAAGACGAAGCGCGTGATGCCGCTGGTCATCGCCCACGCCCTGGTGGACATCGCCGGGTTCGTGGGGTTCGCCCTGTTCGGATCCGCTATTGGAATTGGAGACTGACGCCTTCATGGCATTGCTGACACCCTGGGGCGAAGCCCTGAATCCGCAGAACGTCCTGCCCGAATATCCGCGTCCCCAGCTGGTGCGCGGAAACTGGCTGAACCTCAACGGATACTGGGACTACGCCATCACCCCCGCGGCCCGGGCGGATCCGCCGCAGTCCTGGGACGGCCGGATCCTGGTGCCGTTCTCGCCCGAGGCACCGCTCTCCGGCGTCGAACGCCAGCTGCAGCCGGACCAGGCGCTCTGGTACCGGCGCCCGTTCGCAGTGCCGGAGCGTGCGGGAGGCCGCATCCTGCTGCACTTTGGGGCCGTGGACCAGCACTGCACCGTGATGGTCAACGGGCGGGAGGCAGGAACGCACGACGGCGGTTACCTCCCGTTCGTCCTTGACGTCACCGAGCTGCTGGAAGGCGGTTCGGCGGAACAGGAACTGATGGTCCGCGTGCTGGACGGGAGCGATTCGAACGGGGCGTCGCGCGGCAAGCAAAAGCTGGAGCGCGGGGGGATCTGGTACACCGCGCAGTCCGGCATCTGGCAGACGGTGTGGCTGGAACGGGTCCCGGAAACCTGGATCCGCGATGTGGTGCTGACACCGCTGGACTCGCTCGACGGCGTCGAAATCACGGTGTTCCTTGACGGTGCCGGGGCTGGGATGGACCCGGCGGCGGGGCGGGACCTGCCGGACCTGCCCGGCCAGGCGGCGGTCTTTGCCGGCGGGACGGAAGTGGCCGCGGCCGCTTTCATGCCCGGGGAGCCGTTCCGGCTGGCCCTGCCCGAACCGCGGCTGTGGAGACCCGAGGATCCGTTCCTCTACGACGTCCGGGTGCGGCTGGGCGAGGACGAGGTCCGGTCCTACTTTGGGCTGCGGACGTTCGGCACCGGCACGGATTCTGCCGGACACAGGCGCCTGCTGCTCAACGGCAAACCATACCTGCACTCCGGCCTGCTGGATCAGGGCTACTGGCCGGACGGGCTGTACACGCCGCCGTCGGATGAGGCGATGGTGTTCGACATCCAGACGGCCAGGGACCTGGGCTTCACGATGCTGCGCAAGCACATCAAGATCGAGCCGCTGCGCTGGTACCACCACTGCGACCGCCTGGGCATGCTGGTCTGGCAGGACATGGTGAACGGCGGAATCGGGGAGGGGCGGGCGCCTGAACCCGTGCCGCTGCCGGGCCGGGGGAGCAGGAGCGACCGCCGCTACGCGAAGTTCGGCCGCAGCGACGCCTCCGGGCGGGACGCATTCCGGCGGGAGCTGCGGGAGACCGTTGGGCTGCTGCGCAGTGTTCCCAGCATCGCGGTGTGGGTGCCGTTCAATGAGGGCTGGGGACAGTTCGACGCCGCGGATGTTGCCGCTGAGCTCCGGGCCCTGGACTCAACGCGCAGCATCGACCATGCAAGCGGCTGGCACGACCAGGGTGCCGGCGACGCGAAGAGCCTGCACGTCTACGCTGTTCCGTTCCGGATCCGCAGGCGGTGGCAGCGGGACCCGAGGGCCATCGTCCTCTCCGAGTACGGCGGGTTCAGCCTTCCCGTGGAGGGACACACCTGGAACAGCAAGGTCTTTGGGTACGGCAAAACCCTGCACAGCCAGGCAGAGCTGGAAAAGGCGTACACGGCCCTGCACCGCGGCCAGATCGAGCCGGCCCTGAGGGAAGGCCTGGCTGCCACCGTTTACACCCAGCTCACCGACGTCGAGGACGAGGTCAAGGGCCTGCTCACTTACGACCGCCGGGTGCTCAAGATGGATCCCGCCGTCGTCCGTGGCCTAAATGCGGAGCTGGAGCGGGCCTTCGCGGGGTAGCCCGACGAATCTGCTGCCGGTTTCCGCTCCGTTTTGGGAGATCGCTCCGCAGCGCGGCGGAGCGATCTGCACAAACCGGAGCGGAACTCAGTCCCGGCGCCGACGGGACGGTTCTTGAAGCGGCAGCCCAGCCTGAAGGAGCCGCCGTACCAAGGAGCCCGGATGGTGTGCGGGTCTTGAGATATCGGCCCAGGACCAGCGCACAAACCCCACACCGGTTGCCCGGATGGCATCTTCGCGCCGCTTTTCCTTTAGGAGGATGTCCCATTGCGGCCCCGCCACAGACTTGTCCCCGCCGTATTTCAGTGCCCCGTCGAACTCTCCAACCAGGTTCCGCTCCGGCCAGAAAAAATCCGTTCGGAAGCGTCCTTCAGCCGTGATGAATTCACGCTGCAGTTCAGGCGGCGGAAAACCCCGCCTGCGCATGACCGCCCGGGAATAGGACTCCCCAGCCGACTCGGAGCGCGCATCGGCGAAACCAATCACGTGGACGGCCCGGGTCAGCCTGGTCCTGTTCGGAAGGTTTTCTGCCAGCCGCAGCAGGTGTTCCTTGCTGATGCCCGGCAGCCCAGTGGGAGGCTCGCTCCGCAGCACCTTGTCCATAGCCGGCACTGCTGCCTCGAACTCCAGATAGGCAGCCATATCCAGGACTGTCTGGGCGCGCGAGGTGACAGTCAGTCCGGACGCGGAGGCAAGGGGTTCAAGCAGATTGCGGACTGTCCACCGGATCCCGGCACGGCGTCGGCCATGGGAAGGGCCATCGGCGAGGATGAGCACTTCCGGAGGAAGGCTAAGGACGGGCAATCCCCACATGATGGCCGCGGATTCCTGCACCGGGACCCGCGGCAGGCTGCCCTGTGCCACAGCTGCGCGGATCCTGAGCCGCTCGCGTTCCCAGGGCGCCAGCGCATGCCAGCTTTCAGCATCCACGTAGACCCCCGCCCGTAGCCGCACGATGCGGCCCTTGCGGCAACGCGCAGCGAGGGAATGGCGCCCGCCACCGTATACGTCGGCGTCGGCGGCCAGGATCAGCTCTGGTTCCATGCCCCGATACTGGGGTCGCAGCGGCAACGCAGCGTCGAACAGGGGCAGATATGTGGAAAACGCTCCGGTTTGGGACAAACCGTCACCCTCGGACCGGAGCGATCGTCACAAACCGGAGCGTTTCCGCGCACCGGAGGCTGAACTAGATCTCGACGAGACCATTCTCGGTGGCAAAGGTGACGGACATGATGCCAGGGGTGCCCTTGGGGGAGACCCAGGTGACGTCCACTGACTCGAGCGGCTCTTCAACGGGCATGCCCAGCCACTCGGTTACACGCGCGGCGGACCCGGCGATGGTGAGGGACTGCAGCGAGACGGTGCCGTCCAGTGCGCGGGAGGGGTGGAGGTCCGCCTTGTCCTCGTCCCAGCGGAGCATGTAGGGAACCTGCGGGTCGGCGATCAGGCCGTTGATGCCGATCTGCCGCCAGGTAAGTTCCTGCCCGTCGGGGAACTTGCGGTTGCCGGGCACGGAGGAGCGGCCAAGGCGTTCTTCGAAGGGAGCAAGGTCCTCAACGGCAACACACCAGCCCATCCAGCCGCCGCCGGCTTCGGAGCGGGCACGGACAGCCTGCCCAAAGGGAGCCTTGTCCGAGGCAGGGTGGTTCAGCACTTCAACAACCTCAACATACTGGTGGTTGGCCAGCGGGAGGATCATGTTGCGGGTACCAAAACGGGGATGGACTCCGCCTTTGACGAAGCCGGTTCCCAGGGCAGCAGCAATGCGTTCCGTCGTGGCCAGCAGGCCGTCGGATTCGCAGGCGTAAGAGACGTGATCCAGGCGCATGCGAACATCTTGGCATGTTGTGACCTGTGTCTCGACTAAGGCCAGCCTAAGCGGCGTAACGAAGCACTTTCATGCTGCGTCATATGGGTTGCGCAACGGCCGGAGCGTTGGTTCTATAGGTACAGGTCATGAGTGCCAGCAGATAGCCCCGGCTTGCTGGCCGGCAACCCTCCAACCGCGGTGGGGTGCCCCGGGTGAAGACCTGGCCGTACGCAAACAGGCGTACCGGCAAGCGCGGGCCACACGTGTCGCTCCGGTGTATTCCGGCTCAGACCCTGTGGGGCCCCTGGTTACAAAAGGGAGCACAATGTCTGCCAACTGGTCCTTCGAAACACGCCAGATCCATGCAGGTCAGGAGCCCGACGCCGTTACCGGCGCCCGCGCACTGCCCATCTACCAAACCTCGTCCTTCGTTTTTCCCAGCGCCGAAGCGGCAGCCAACCGGTTCGCACTGGCGGAGCTTGAACCGATCTACACGCGGATCGGCAACCCCACCCAGGAAGCCGTGGAGAACCGCATTGCCTCCCTGGAGGGCGGTCTCGGAGCGCTGCTGCTCGCCTCCGGCCAGGCAGCTGAGACGTACGCGATCCTCAACCTTGCCCAGGCCGGGGACCACATCGTGGCCAGCCCCAGCCTGTACGGCGGCACCTACAACCTCTTCAAGCACACGCTCAAGAAGTTCGGCATCGACGTCAGTTTCGTGGCCGACCCGGACAACCTCGACCAGTGGCGCGAAGCGGTCCGCCCCAACACCAAGGCCTTCTTCGGGGAAGTAGTTTCAAACCCGCGCCAGGACGTCCTGGATATCGAGGGGATCTCCGCCGTCGCCCATGAGGCAGGCATTCCCCTGATCGTGGACAACACCCTGTCCACTCCGTACCTGATCCGGCCCATCGAATGGGGTGCAGACATCGTGGTGCACTCGGCAACCAAGTACCTGGGCGGGCACGGCACCGTGATCGCCGGCGTGATCGTGGACTCCGGCAACTTCGACTTCGGGGCGGACCCGGCGAAGTTTCCCGGCTTCAACACTCCTGATGAGAGCTACAACGGGCTCGTCTACGCCCGGGACCTCGGTGCGGGCGGAGCCCTCGGCGCCAACCTGGCCTACATCCTCAAAGCCCGGGTCCAGCTGCTGCGCGACCTCGGCTCGGCGCTGTCCCCGTTCAACGCTTTCCTCCTCGCCCAGGGACTGGAAACGCTCAGCCTGCGCGTGGAGCGGCATGTCGGGAACGCCGTCGCCGTCGCGCGGTGGCTTGAAGCGCACGACGACGTCATTTCGGTTGCGTACGCAGGGCTTGAGTCGAGCCCGTGGTACGAGAGGGGACGCAAGTACGGACCACGCGGAACCGGAGCGATCGTGTCCTTTGAGATCGAAGGCGGCGTGGAAGCCGGCAAGCGCTTCGTCGACGGGCTCGAGCTGCACTCGCACGTGGCCAACGTCGGCGACGTCCGCTCCCTGGTCATCCACCCGGCGTCGACGACCCACAGCCAGCTCGGGGCTGAGGCCCAGGCGGCGGCCGGCGTAAGCCCGGGACTGGTGCGCCTGTCCGTGGGGCTGGAGCACATCGATGACATCATCGCGGACCTTGATGCCGGTTTCCGCGCCGCAAAGGGAGCATGAAGTACAGCGTGACCACCTACCCGCCTGCACCGCAGCACCCCGTCCGCGTTCTTGACGGGGTGCTGCAGTACGCCCTGATCGGTGACCTGAAACTCGAAACCGGCAGCGTCCTCCCCAACGTAGTGCTGGGCTACGAGACGTGGGGGGAGCTGAACAGCGACGCCTCCAACGCCGTCCTGATTCCGCACGCGCTGACGGGGAGCACCCACGTAGCGCAGGGCAGCACCGATGAGCCCGGCTGGTGGGACGGGCTGGTTGGCCCGGGACGGACCATCGACACCAACCGGTTCTTTGTTGTCTCCATCAATATGGTCGGCGGCTGCTACGGCTCCACCGGACCGGCGTCGGCGGATCCGGACGGACTGCCCTGGGGATCACGCTTCCCGTTCGTGACCATCCGGGACTCCGTGCACGCCGAAGCGCGCCTGGCGGACCAGCTGGGCATCCGCCGCTGGCACACGGTGCTGGGCGGATCCCTGGGCGGTGCACGGGCACTCGAATGGGCCGTAACGGAACCTGAACGGGTGGCCCGGTGCGCGGTGATAGCGGCGACGGCGGCAAGCACCGGTGAGCAGATCGCCTTTGCCCAGGCGCAGGTGGCGGCCATCCGCCTGGACCCGGACTACAACGGAGGCGACTACTACAACGGCCGCGCTCCGCTGGCCGGACTGGGCCTGGCGCGGAGGATCGCGCACATTACCTACCGGTCCGAGGCTGAACTGCAGTACCGGTTTGGCCGGGCACCCCAGCCGGGGGAAGACCCGCTCGGTGCCGCGCTGCCGGCAGGGCGCGGCCGTTACCAGGTGGAGAGCTACCTGGACCACCAGGGGACAAAGCTCGCCGGCAGGTTCGACGCCAACAGCTACATCATCCTCACCGAGGCGCTGATGAGCCACGACGTCACCCGGGGCCGGGGCAGCCTGGGCGATGCGCTCGCCGTTGCCCGGGCCGAGTTCCTTGTGGCCGCGGTGGACTCGGACCGCCTGTACTTCCCGGAGCAGTCCCATGAACTGGCGGCCGCGCTTCCCGGCGAGAACCGGGTGCACCTGATCAGCGCGCCCATTGGGCACGACGGGTTCCTCACCGACGTTCTCCAGCTCCAGGACGTGCTGCGGAAGGACTTCTTCGGCTAGGCGTCCGGGCCTTCGGAGAAACCTAGCCCTGGCCGGCCGGCGCGGCCCCCGCGCCGGCAGCCTCGGAGGAACCCTGCGGCATCCGCTGTCCGAAGAACGGGCCTGCGTCCGGCCGCTTCGGTGAGATCCCGTCCCCGGAGGAGCGCCGGCGGACCCGCCGCATCACCCACGGCATCAGGTACTCGCGGGCCCAGAACAGGTCCTCGGAGCGTGCCGTCCGCCAGTTCTTGGCCGGCAGTTCCTTCACCCGCGCCGGTTCGAGGGTGTGCGGGACGCCGAGCGTCTCCAGCACCATGGCCGCGATGGTCTGGTGCCCCATCGGTGAGAAGTGCAGCCGGTCCGGTGCCCACATCTGCTGGTTGCTCAGCTCCCGCAGCGCCCACATGTCCGCGATGACGGCGTCGTGCCGCATGGCCACGGTGCGCAGGTTCTCGTTGTAGATGGCCACCCGGCCGCGGACGCTTCCCAGCACCGGGGTCGCTCCAATGTCCGGTCCGGTGAACAGCACAACCGTGGCGCCGGTTTCCCGCAGCCGCGCGATGGTGCCGTCCATGATTTCGGCAAGACGGTCAGGGTCCCCGCCAGGGCGGATGACGTCGTTGCCGCCGGCGCAGATGGTCACCAGGTCCGGCTTCAGGTCTATGGCAGGCTGGACCTGCTCGGCAACGATCTGGTTCAGCAGGCGTCCGCGGATGGCCAGGTTCGCGTAGGCGAAGTCATCATGCCCGGCGGCGAGTTCCTCTGCCAGCCGGTCGGCCCAGCCGCGGTGGCCGCCCGGGCTTTCCGGGCTCGGGTCGCCGATTCCCTCCGTGAAGGAGTCGCCCAGCGCCACGTAGCGGTTGAAGGGATGGTCCGGGCGTCCCTGCTGCTGGTCAGGCTGCACCGGCGGCTCGGAGTGGTTCTGCGGTTCGGTGGGTGCGGAGGAAGGCTGGGCATTTTCGGTCACCGAACCATGATTGCGCCTGGGGCCCTGGCTACGCGACCGTAGGTTGGAAGAGCCGCATGCCAGAATGGAATTCATGACGAACAACTCTCCCTGGAACCCTGTTGTGCTGTTCTCCAAGCCGGAGGAAGAGCGCGCCGGAACGCCGCTGCTGGTCCTCTTCCACGGCTACCTGGCCAACGAGGAAGACCTCATGGGGCTGGCGCAGTACCTGCCGCAGGAGTTCACCATCGCCTCCGTCCGCGCACCCCGGGCACTGGGGCCGGGCTACTCCTGGTTCCCGCTGATGCACGAACCGGAGTACTCGGTGGACCGGGTGGTCTCAGCAGTCCAGGACGTCTCGGACTGGCTGGACGGAATCAGGGAAGAGCACTCCATCGTGAGCCTGCTCGGCTTCTCCATGGGAATGGCCGTGGCCAGCACGCTGATGCGCCACCGGCCGGAGGAGTTTGCCGCCGTCGTCGGGCTTTCCGGGTTTGTCGTCCCGGCCGAAGGAAACGGGTTCTTCCACGACGAGGAGCTGGCGGCGCTCAAGGTGCCGTTCTTCTGGGGGCGGGACCAGGCTGACCCGGTCATCGACGCGGAGCGGATCGAATACACCCATGCCTGGCTGAACGGCCATACCAAGATGACCAAGGTGCTCTACGCCGGCATGGGGCACAGCATCAACATGCAGGAACTGGGACACGTGCGGGAGTTCCTCACCCACACGGTCCTCGGCTCCCGGTAGGGGCCGGCAGAAACTACCCGCCGGAGACGATCCGCACGGCCTGGCCGTTCACTTCGACGGTGTCTCCGGCGTGCAGCTGCCGTCCGCGGCGCTCCTCGATGTCTCCGTTGACCTTCACCAGGCCGTTCTCCACCAGCTCCCTGGCCTCGATGCCGTCTTCGGCAAGACTGGCGAGTTTCAGTGCCTGGCCAAGGCGGATCATGTCGTCGCGGATGGGCAGGTCCTGGGGATCGGTTGAGCTCATGGATCCTATTCTGCCGGAGAAATCGCACGACGCCGGTACGGGACCGGCTGCCGCGGGCTGCGGGAAACGGGGCGGGGACGGGCAGGGCACCGAAGCGGGAGTAATGTGAAACGGTGCCACAGCCTGCCCGCATCCCCGCCTCCGTCGGTCTTCCCCTTGCCCTAGCCTCCGGGGTGGCGATTCCCGCCCAGTCCCGCATTAACGGTGCCCTGGGCGTTGCCCTGGACGATTCGCTCGCCGCCGCGCTGGTGAGCTTCGGCGTGGGGCTGGCCGTGATGATCCTCGTCACCGCCTTGCTGCCGCGCGGCAGGGCCGGAGTCCGGCAGATCCTTCCGGCCCTCCGGGAGAGGCGCTTTCCGCGGATCTACATCCTGGCCGGCGTGATCGGCGCCTGGTTCGTGCTTACGCAGACCCTGACCATCGCAGTACTGGGGGTTGCTGTATTTACTGTCGCCACGGTGGCCGGGCAAACGCTGACCGGGCTGGTGGTGGACCGCATGGGCATCGGACCCGGCGGCAGGAAAACCCTCACCATCATGCGGGTAGTGGGCGCAGTGCTGACCATCGCCGCCGTCGCCTGGGCCGTGAGCCCCAAGCTCACCGGCAGCGGCGGAGGCGTCGACTGGCTGCTGACCGTGCTCCTGCCGCTGAGCGCCGGCATGGCCATGAGCTTCCAGCAGGCCATGAACGGCACCACCGGGATGCACTACGGCACGCCCATCACGGCAACCCTGATGAACTTCGTCTCCGGCTTCACCGCCCTGCTGGCGGTGTGGCTGGTCAAGGTAGCGGTCTCCGGATTCGGCAATCCGCTGCCGGACACCTGGTGGTACTACCTGGGCGGTGTGATGGGCTGCATCTTCATTGGCATCAGCGCCATGCTGGTGAAGACCCTCGGCGTCCTGCTCACCAGCCTCGGCCTGATCGGCGGACAGCTGGTCGGGTCCCTCCTGCTGGATCTCTTCCTCCCCGCCCCGGGCTCCGTCGTCGTCGCCGCAACGGTCCTGGGCACCGCCCTGACCCTGGTGGCGATCGTGGTGGCCACGCTGCCCTGGAACATGCCCGGATTCCGCCCCTGGACGCGGCGGCGCCGCGGATAGCCGGCTTTCGCCGCCGTGACCTTAAGCTGGTATCTATAGGTTTTGCCCTCCGGCCCGCACCTGCGCACTTCCGCGCCGGGAAGCGAGGCGGAACGGGATCAAAAGCGGACCGCACCCAGCGGCCTGCGTGAGCAGAAAGAACGGCGGTACCATTCACATGGCTTCGACCAAATCCAAACTGGATCCGATCATCTCCCTGGCCAAGCGCAGGGGCTTCGTCTTCCAGTCGGGTGAGATCTACGGTGGTTCGCGTTCCGCCTGGGACTACGGGCCCCTCGGCGTCGAGCTGAAGGAAAACATCAAGAAGCAGTGGTGGCAGTCGATGGTCCGCGGACGGGACGACGTCGTCGGCCTGGATTCCGCCGTCATCCTCCCGCGTGCCGTGTGGGAAGCCTCCGGCCACGTGGAGGTCTTCTCCGACCCGCTGGTGGAGTGCCTGAGCTGCCACAAGCGCTACCGTGCGGACCACCTCGAAGAGGAATACGAAGAGAAGAAGGGCCGCGCGCCGGAAAACGGCCTGGCGGACATTGCCTGCGCCAACTGCGGCACCAAGGGCCAGTGGACCGAGCCGCAGGAATTCTCCGGCCTGCTCAAGACCTTCCTGGGCCCGGTGGCCAGTGAAGAGGGCATGCACTACCTGCGCCCGGAAACCGCCCAGGGCATCTTCGTGAACTTCAACAACGTGCTCACCACTTCCCGCAAGAAGCCGCCGTTCGGCATCGGCCAGATCGGCAAGAGCTTCCGCAACGAGATCACCCCGGGCAACTTCATCTTCCGCACCCGCGAGTTCGAGCAGATGGAGATGGAATTCTTCGTCGAGCCCGGCACGGACGAGGAGTGGCACAAGTACTGGATCGAGACCCGGAAGAACTGGTACACGGACCTGGGCATCGACCCGGAGAACCTGCGCCTGTTCGAGCACCCGCTGGAGAAGCTCAGCCACTACTCCAAGGGCACCACGGACATCGAATACCGCTTCGGTTTCCAGGGGTCGGAGTGGGGTGAGCTCGAAGGCATCGCCAACCGCACCGACTTTGACCTGGGCACGCACTCCAAGCACTCCGGCACGGACCTGAGCTACTTCAACCAGGCCACCAACGAGCGGTTCACCCCGTACGTGATCGAGCCCGCTGCCGGCCTGACCCGTTCCTTCATGGCGTTCCTGGTGGACGCCTACACCGAGGACGAGGCCCCCAACGCGAAGGGCGGCGTGGACAAGCGCACCGTGCTGCGCCTGGATCCGCGCCTGGCTCCGGTCAAGGCCGCAGTGCTGCCGCTGAGCCGCAACGAGGACCTGTCCCCGAAGGCCAAGGAGCTGGCCGCCCAGCTGCGCCGGAACTGGAACATCGACTTCGATGACGCCGGCGCCATTGGCCGCCGCTACCGCCGCCAGGACGAGATCGGCACCCCGTTCTGCATCACGGTGGACTTCGACACGCTCGATGACCTGGCCGTCACCGTCCGCGAGCGGGACACCATGGCCCAGGAACGCGTGAGCCTGGACAAGGTCCAGGGCTACCTGGCCGAACGGCTGATCGGCGCGTAATGGCGATCACTTTCCGCGAATGGCGCGAGGATGACGACCTCGCCCTGATCCAGCTCTGGGGCGACCCCGAGACCGGGGAAGCCGCGCACTTCCGCTCCGTCCTGCGGCCTTCGGCGAACGAGCCGTGGAGCCGCTGCATCGTGGCGGAGGACGACGGCGTGCCGGTGGCCGCCGGGGTGGTCTACGAGACCAGCCTGCACCCGGACCGGCTATGGGTTTACATCGAGGTGGCGCGGGATAACCGGCGTGCCGGCCTCGGTTCCACCCTGCTGGGCATGCTGCGCAAGGAAGCCGAGAACGCGCCGTCGGGCGTTACCAGGCTCCGCGCCAAGGTTGCTCCGGGCTCCGCAGGCGCGGCGTTCGCCGCCGCCGCCGGGCTGGAGCCGATCCAGCGCTCGCGGTCGGTGATCGTTGAACCGGGCAAGCTTAAGCTCCCCGTCTTCGAGGACCACGGACCACAGCTGGAGGAAGCAGCCACCGGGTCGGTTGAGCTGACCCGCGCCGTCGCCGACTTCTATAACGCTGTCCACAACTGGGACCGGGCGGACATGGGAATCGGCCGGGCCCAGCAGATGCTGCTGCACGAGGCCACCGGCGCGTCCGGTGCCGTGGTGCTCAGGGACAAGCCGAAGCATGAAGGCGGGAAGATCGCCGCGTTTGCGGTGAGCTACACCTCCGAGCGCACCGACGCCCCCGCGGATGTGCTGCTGGGCTGGGACACCTCGCTGGAGGAGACCGAGGCGGAAGCCGCGGTTGAATCGCTGCTGGCCATGCTGGCCTACCAGTACCCGGTGCAGCTGGAAGTCGATGACTCGATGACAGCCCTGGCCAAGGTGCTGGACCGCCTGCTGGCCGCCGGCGCTGCCCGCCGGGACGGCCCGGAGACACTGATCCTCAGCAGCTAGGTGTACTGAGACAGCACGTTAGTTACACCTGGTGATGGGTGCTTTGCCTCCGAGGCTGCCGTGTGGGCGTTGGTGGTTGTAGAAGTCTAGCCACGGTTGCAGGGCATCGGTGCGGGCTTGGTTGGAGTCGAAGACCTGCCGGTAGGCCCAGCCTTCCTGCAGGGTCCGGTTGAAGCGTTCGGCTTTGCCGTTCTGCCAAGGATGGCGGGGCTTGATCAGGATGTGCTTGGCACCCAACGTGGACAGCACCGCCTGGAAGTCATTGGAGAGCCGGTAAGCGAACGCGTTATCCGTCATGACTCGTTTCACCGGCGCTCCGTGCGCGGCCATGAACGCGGCAGCCCGCTGCAGGAACCCGGCGCAGGTCGGACCCTTCTCATCGGGGTGGACTTCCACGAACGCGAGCCTTGAGTGATCGTCCACGGCGACGTGGACGTAGTCGAAACCGACTCTCGTGTGGCCGGTGCTGTGGTTGCGAGCGGACTGATTCGGGTCTGCCCGCCAGCCGCCCCCGTCCGGGATCCGGCCGAGTTTCTTCACATCGATATGGACCATGTCCCCGGGAGCGTCGCGTTCATACCGGCGCTCCGTTGCCCGGGCGGCACGGATGCGGATACCGGTCAGCGGATCCAGCTCCCAGAGCTTGGGGACACCGGAACGAAGAAGGATCCGGGACACCGTGCGGACGCCTACCCCGGTGCGGGATGCGATATCGGCCGGCCCGGTGCGGTGCTCGGTACGGGTTGTTAGGACCTCGGCGGTTTTCTCCGGGCTGGTCGCGTGCGGGCACGTTTTGGGCTTCGAAGAACGGTCTTCCAAACCGGGCGGGCCTTCTTCCCGGTACCGGTTGACCCACCGGTAAGCGGTGGGCCGGGAGATACCCATTTCCTTCGCGACATGGGCTACCGGCCGCCCGGAAGCGACGCGCTGGACCAGGATCATTCTTCCGGCCGGAGCCAGACGGGCATTACCGTGGGACATGAAGACCTCTTGGGTTCGGCTGTGTGTGGTAACCACCAAACCTAAGAGGTCTTCACCCTATTCACGTGTAACTAACGTGGTGTCTCAGTACAGCTAGGCCCACCGCTCGAGATAGCAGAAAGTGCACGTATCAGGCCTGATACGTGCACTTTCTGCTATCTCGGTGCGAAGAGAGACGCCTCAGGCGGTGAGCCGGCCGGAAAGGGTGAAGAGCACTGACTCGGATACTTCCTCCACGCTGCGTTCGGGGGAGAAGGCAAGCCATTCGATGCCGCCCACCAGGACGGCGCCGAAAATAGTGCCGGCCATGAGCTCCGCATCCGGGCGCTCCGGATGGGTTTCCCGGATCACCGCCACGATTTCCGCCAGCGCCTCCCGCCGGACGGTCTGCAGGTGGGTCTGCCAGGACCGGTCCGTGCGGAAAATCTCCGCGGCGATCAGCTTGGCCAGGGGCTGGTTCCCGGAAATGAGTTCCAGCATCGCACCGACCATGGAAGCCAGCGCCTGCCCGCCCGTTTTTCCGTCCCGTGCCTGCCGCAGGGTCTCGGCCAGCGTCCCGATTCCGTCCAGGAGCAGCTGTTCAAAGAGCTTGTCCTTGGAGGAGAAGTTGTAATAGACGCTGCCCTTGGCCACTCCGGCGCGCACTGCGACGTCCTCCATGGTGGTGCCGGTGATCCCGTTCAATGACGCCAGCTCCAAAGCGGCGCCCAGGATCGACCGCTTGGTGCCTGATACCCGTGGCATTCAATGAGTCCTTTTGTTTCTCCGGTGGTTTCCTCTGATCTTAGAGGTGCAGCTCAGGGTGCAGCCGCTTGATGGTCCACATGCGCTGCCGGCCGGCGCTGAGGGCGCTCACGGCCACGCAGACCGCGGTGAGGATTCCCAGGACGGCGACGGCGGTCCACATCCGCGCGTCAACGCCTCCGGTGATCAGGGCCCGCAGCCCGTTCACTACATAGGTCGCCGGCATGAACGGATGCAGCGCCTGGAAGAAGCCCGGCGTGGTTTCCACCGGATAGGTGCCGCCGGAGGAGCTGAGCTGCAGCATCAGCAGCACCAGGGAGGCCACCCGGCCGGCAGCGGTTCCCAGCACGATGATCAGCATCTGCTGCAGGGCCAGGAAGGCCACCGTGGTCAGGTAGAGGAACGCTCCCGTGCCCAGGAGGTAGGCGGGATGAATGTCCAGTCCCCATACCAGTACGGCCATCATGATCAGCACCTGGCCCAGGCCGATGGCCAGCGCGGGGATGAGACCGGTGGCGGCGGCCCGGAAGCCGGAGATACCCGCTGCCAGTGCCCGGGTGGGCAGGGCACGGAGCAGCAGCCAGGTGATCAATGCGCCCACGAAGGTTGCCAGCGCGAGGAAGAAGGGCGCGAACCCTTCGCCGAAGCTGTCCGCCTGGGTGGCGAAACCGGCGTCGAGCTCCACGGGATCCGCGGCAACGGCTGCCTTGGCATCTATCGACTCGGCCGAATCCTGGGGAAGGGCCTGTCCGCCCGCGGCCAGGGCATCGGCGAGGCTGTGGCTGCCCGCCGAGAGCCGGCCGGCGCCTTCGGACAGCGCAGTGCCGCCGTCGAGCAGTTCCCCGGCCCCGGCAGCCAGGTCGCTGGTGCCGCCGCTGAGGGTGGCCGCGCCGGAATTTAGCTCAGCTGCGCCCCGGGCCGCATCCTGGGCTCCGGCATCCACCTGCGATGCTCCGGCTGCAAGGTCGCCTGCACCGGAGGAGAGGGCAGCCGCGCCGTCCGCAGCAGACTGCGCCCCGGCGCTCACCTGGGCCGCGCCGGCGGACAGGTCCGTGCTTCCGGCCGCGAGCCGGCCGGCGCCGTCGGCCGCCTCGCCAACGCCGGTCTGCAGCGTCTGCGTACCTGAGGCAACCTGGCGTGCTCCTTCGGCCAGCGGTTTCAGCTGTTCGAGGAGCGGGCTGTTTGGATCCTGGGCCGCAATTCCCGCCACAACGGAGTCCAGCCCGGAGGAGACCTGCGACGCCCCCGCGTTCAGCTCGCCGGACTGTGGAACCGCGCTGCTGAGCTTGCCGGACAGGACGGACAGATTCTCCTGCAGCGTCTGCGCTCCGGAGGCAACGCCGGCCGCGCCGGTGGAAAGCTGTGCCGTTCCATCGGAGAGGGACTGCGCCCCGCCTGCCAGGTCGCCGCTGCCCGCGGACAGGGCGGAAGTTCCGGCAGCGAGGTCGGTGAGTCCTGAGGCCAGTGCCTGCGCGCCCGCGGAGAGGCGGAAGGCGCCGTCCTGCAGGGTCAAGCTTCCGTCGGCCAGGCTGCCCAGTCCGGCGGTGAGCTGCCCTGCACCTGATACTGCCGAGTCGATTCCCTCGGTGAGTTCCCCCGCGCCGTCCGCAGCGTCCCGAAGGCCGGCCCCGGCGTCGTTCAGGCCCACCAGCAGGCTCGAGGCGACCTGGTTACCCAGCTGGGAGGAGACGGCCGCCTGGACCTGGGCCATTGCCTGTTTGCCCAGGACGCCGGCCAGGAAGTTGTTGGAGTCGTTGTAGTCGACCTTCAGTGTGGCGGATGACGGGTGCTCCGTGCCCACGGACACGGCGCTCGCGGAGAAGTCCCGGGGGATGGTCAGGGACAGGTAGTAGGTGCCGTCCGAGACGCCGCCGGCCGCATCCGCTGCGTCCGTGGCATGCCAGTCCAAGTCGGCGCCGTCGAGCAGTTTGTGCTCGAGTTCATCCCCGGCGTTGAGGGGTTCACCGTCTCGGACAGTTCCCTCGTCCTCGTTGACCAGCGCAACGGACAGCCCGTCCAGGTGCTTGTCGGGGGAGTCGAAGGCCCACAGGTACAGCGCACCGTAGATCAGCGGAATGAAAAGCATCACAACGACGGCGATCTTGGGCAGGGTGCCCCGCTTGAACCGGCTCAGTTCGGTGCCGGGGGAAAACATGGCAAACATCAGTGCGCCTCCTCGGCGATCAGCACGGCGGAGGGCTGAACGTCCGCTCCGCTCCACGGTTGGGTTGGCAGCGAAGCCGTTCCGACGACGACGGCGGTGCCGGCCGCAGCGAGCGCAGCCAGGCGTTCCTCCACCACGGCGCGCGCCCGGCTGCTCTGCAGCTGTTCGATGTCGTCCACGAACAGGACTGACGGGCGGGCGAGCATGGCCAGCGAAATGCGCAGCAGGAACTGTTCCGCCTCGCCGAGGTCCCAGATCACGGTTCCTGCGGGAGGCACCTCGAGCTGTCCGAAGACCTGCCCGCAGATCCGTGCCATCTGACGGTCCGAGACCCTGGGAACGAAGCGCCACCACGGTGCCAGCCAGGCCAGGCGCTCGCGCACGGCCGCGCCGGCTGTGACTCCGGGCTCCAGCTCGTCGATGTCCCTGAACCCGGCGATGCCAGTTTGCCGCTGGGCCTGCCGTGCCTGCCGGGGAAGCTGCAGGCCGAGCACCTCGAGGCTCCCGCTGTCCGGCTTCATGCGCCCGGCCAGGGTGAGCAGCAGGCTCGTTCGGCCGCTGCCGGCGGGGCCGCACAGGACACTGAGCGGATCTGTGACAGTGAAGCTAAGCGGGCCGTAGACCCTGCCCCTGGCTGCGGAGAGTTTGAGTTCCTCCGCGGTGATGACCGGTTGCACGACGTACCTTTCGCGAGATCGACTTTTTGTACTGACCAGTCAGTATAGACCCGCCGGGGCGCGAATTCGTAAATCAGCCCGCGGCATGGGGAGAATGGGGGTGCACGCCCGCACCGGGCATCCGGTCAGCCCAACCCAGTGAGGACCTGCATGGGACACAGCCATCTGCACGACGCCGGAACACCCACCCGCACGGCGCTCTCCGCGCGGCGAAGGGCCAACCGGCTGCTCACCGCGATCCTCGTTCCGCTCGGCCTGCTGGCTGTCGCCGGAATGATTGCGCTGTGGCCCAGCGGGGAGCCGGGGGAGATCACCATTGCGGACCCCTACGCCACCGCCGAGGGCGTCACCATCGACACCGGATCCGTCCAGCGCGTGGGCATAGAGGACTGTCCGTCCTCCGTCACGCTCACCCAGGCCGGCGTGCAGGCACCCCAGTGCCAGGTGGCGCATGTGCTGCCCTCCTCGGGCGGTTCGGCCGTTCCCGTGGAAGTGCCCCCGGAGGTCGCCAAGACCAATGCCATCGAGGCCGGAGACACCATCCGCTACCTCAACCTGGAGAACGTGATGGTGGACAGCGGGGCGCCGCCGTACATCTTCATGGACTTCGTGCGCAGCGTTCCCATCGCGGCGCTCGCCGTGCTGTATGCGGGAGTAGTCATCGCCGTTGCCCGCTGGCGCGGAGCGCGCGCCCTGATCGGGCTGGGCGGCGCCTATGCTGTGCTGGCCGGATTCATCCTGCCGGGACTGGTGGAAGGCAAGCCGCCGCTGCTGCTGGGCCTGGTGGGATCCAGCGTGATCATGATCGGAGTGCTCTACTTCGCCCACGGCTTCTCGGCGCGGACCTCGACGGCGCTGCTCGGCACCCTGTTCGGGCTTGGGATCACCGCCGGGCTGGCAGCATGGGCAACGGACGCCGCCCACCTGATTGGCGTCGACAATGAGAACGCCTATGCCCTCATCAACGCCTCGGACGAGCTCTCGATCTCCGGCATCATCCTCTGCGGGCTCATCATTTCCGGACTGGGCGTGCTGAACGACGTGACCATTACGCAGTCCTCCGCCGTGTGGGAAATGTATGAGCTGGCCCCCGGGGCATCCGCCCGGCGCCTGTTCACCGGAGCCATGCGGGTGGGACGGGACCACATTGCCTCCACCGTCTACACCATCGCCTTCGCCTACGCCGGTGCGGCCCTGCCGGTCCTGATCCTGGTCTCCCTGTACGACCGCACCCTGCTGCAGACCCTGACCAGCGGTGAACTGGCCGAGGAGGTGGTGCGCACACTCGTTGGATCCATCGGGCTGGTCCTTGCCATCCCGGTGACCACCGCCGTCGCCGTCCTGGTGGTGAAGGCAGTGGGCCTGTCCGGGGCGCGGGGAAATGCCACAGACGGTTCGCCGGACACCGGCGCGGGTGCTGCCGAAGCTGAACGTGAGCCCGCTGGCGTGCCGGCCGGTCCCGGTGCGTCTGCGGGCGGCGGGCCTGCCGGTTCGGAGGAGCCCGGCACGCGGCGCGGCGCCCGGGCGAGGCGCTCCCCGTCCGGTGGCCCGGCGGAAGAGCAGGCTCCGGAGTAAGCCGGAAATGCCCCGGCAGCGACACCCGCCACACAAACCCGCGCAGGATTTGCACCCGCTTGCGAGAATAGGAAGGTGAGCGTTGCAACCACTAAGACCAGGCTTGAACTGCCGCCGCTGCAGCTCGGCAAGCTGACCATTGATACGCCGGTGATCCTGGCTCCCATGGCAGGCATTACCAACAAGGCGTTCCGCCGGCTGTGCCGTGAGTACGGCGGCGGACTGTACGTCACCGAGATGGTGACCTCCCGGGCGCTCGTGGAACGCTCGCCGGAGTCGCTGCGCATCATCCAGCACGACGACGACGAGTCCGTCCGCTCCGTCCAGCTCTACGGCGTGGACCCCGTGACCGTAGGCGCTGCCATCCGGATGCTTGTGGAGGAAGACCGGGCGGACCATATCGACCTCAACTTTGGCTGCCCGGTTCCCAAGGTGACCCGCAAGGGCGGCGGCTCGGCCCTGCCCTGGAAGCTGGACCTGTTCACGGCGATCGTCCAGACCGCCGTCCGGGAAGCCTCCAAGGGAGACATCCCGCTGACCATCAAGATGCGCAAGGGCATCGACGAAGACCACCTCACGTTCCGTGAGGCAGGCAGGATCGCCCGCGACGCCGGGGTAGCCGCCGTAACGCTGCACGGACGCACCGCTTCCCAGTTCTATTCCGGCAAGGCCGACTGGAACGCCATCGCCGAGCTCCGCGAGTCACTGCCGGACGTACCGGTGCTCGGCAACGGAGACATCTGGTCCGCAGAAGACGCCATCGCCATGGTCGAGCAGACCGGCGTCGACGGCGTCGTCATTGGCCGCGGCTGCCAGGGCCGCCCGTGGCTCTTCGCTGACCTGCAGGCCGCCTTCGAAGGCCGCGGAGACCGCCATCGCCCCGGACTGAAGGAAGTGGCGGACAGCGTCTACCGGCACGCCGAGCTGCTGGTTGAAACCTTCGGGGACGAGGTCATTGCCCTGCGGGACATCCGCAAACACATGGCCTGGTATTTCAAGGGCTACGTGGTGGGGGGAGAGCTGCGGGCCAAGCTGGCGACCGTACCCTCCCTTGAGGTTCTCCGCTCTCTCCTGGCGGAGCTCGATCCCACCGCCCCGTACCCCGGCGCCGATGCCGAGGGCCCCCGCGGCCGGGCAGGCACACCCAAGAAGACAGCCCTGCCGGAAGGGTGGCTGGACGGGCGGGAACTGAACCCCGCCCAGAAAGCCATCATTGCGGCAGCCGAACTCGATGTATCAGGTGGCTAAGAACTCATGACCCTTCCGCAGGTTTTCCGGACCGCCGGCTACACCGACGTCGACCAGTCGCGCTGGGTCACCGAACCGGCAAAAAGCACGCACCGGACCCAGTTCGGCCGCGACCGTGCCCGGGTACTGCATTCCTCGGCCCTGCGCCGGCTGGGCGCCAAGACGCAGGTGGTGGCACCGGACACCGACGACTTTGTCCGCACCCGGCTTACCCACAGCCTGGAAGTGGCCCAGGTGGGACGCGAGCTCGGCAACGCGCTTGGCTGCGATCCCGACGTCGTCGACGCCGCCTGCCTGTCCCATGACCTGGGGCACCCGCCGTTCGGGCACAACGGCGAAACCGCGCTGAATGACATCGCCCACGCGATCGGCGGCTTCGAGGGCAACGCGCAGACCCTGCGGCTGCTCACCCGGCTGGAACCGAAGATCATCGCCCCGGACGGGTCCCCGGCCGGCCTGAACCTCACCCGCGCGAGCCTGGACGCGGCCTGCAAGTACCCGTGGTCCGCCGTCGACGCCCCGCTGGTCAACGGGCACCGCACCACCAAGTTCGGCGTCTATGAGGACGACCTCCCGGTCTTCACCTGGCTGCGGGACGGCGCCCCTGCCGGCCGCTCCTGCCTGGAGGCGCAGGTCATGGACCTGGCGGACGACATTTCCTACTCCGTGCACGACGTCGAAGACGCAATCGTCGCCGGACATGTGCAGCTGAAGTGGCTGGACAACCCCGACCAGCGCGCCCGCGTGGTCGGCTACACCCAGCAGTGGTACGTGCCCACTGCGGATCCCGCCGCCGTGGACGCAGCCCTCGCCCGGCTGGAGGCCGAAGGCGTCTGGGTCCGTGAAGCCGACGGCAGCCGCCGCTCCATGGCGGCGCTGAAGGACATGACCAGCCAGCTGATCGGCCGCTTCTGCTCCAGCGCCATGGATGCTACCCGGGAGATCTACGGGCCGGACCCGCTGACCCGGTACAACGCCGAAATGGTTGTTCCCGAAGCGACGCAGCTTGAAATTGCCGTGATGAAGGGTTTGGCCACCACCTTCGTGATGACCACGGACCAGCGGCAGCCGCTGTATGAACGCCAGCGCGAGGTCCTCACCAACCTGGTTGCCCAGCTCTCCGCCACCGGCGACCGGCACCTCGAGCCAATGTTCGCTGCTGACTGGCGGGAAGCGGCCGACGACGGCGCCCGGCTCCGACTGGTCATCGACCAGGTGGCCTCGCTGACCGACGGGTCCGCGCTGGCCCTGCACGAACGCCTGGTAGGCCCGGTTCCGGCCCTTTGGTAGCAACCCGGGTTTGGTGCCGGGGAATAAGGTAGAACCATGGCCGGCCTGATTAAGCGCGAAGACATTGATGAAGTACGTTCCCGCACGGACATCAAGGCGGTAGTGGACGGGTATGTCACGCTCAAGTCCGCCGGCATTGGTTCCTTCAAGGGGCTGTGCCCCTTCCACGACGAACGTTCGCCGTCCTTCCATGTGCGTCCCCAGGTAGGCACCTACCACTGCTTCGGCTGCGGCGAGAGCGGCGACGTGATCTCCTTCGTGCAGAAAATGGACCACGGCACGTTCTCCGAGACCGTCGAGAAGCTCGCCTCCCGGCTGGGCTACGAACTCCACTATGAAGACGGCGGCACCGGCCCGCGCCGTGAAGACGTGGGCAAGCGACAGCGCCTGCTGGACGCGCACAAGGTAGCCGCCGAGTTCTTCCGCGAGCAGCTGCTCACCCCGGGAGCCGCCGCGGCCCGCAGCTTTCTCGCTGAACGCGGCTTCGACCCCGCCGCCGCTGAGCACTTCGGCGTCGGCTACGCCCCGCAGGGCTGGGATTCGCTGCTCAAGCACCTCACCGGCCGGGGCTTCACCCGGGAGGAACTGTCCCAGACCGGCATGTTCTCCACCGGACAGGATGCCTCCCGCTTCTACGACCGGTTCCGCGGCCGGCTCATCTGGCCGATCCGCGACCTGACCGGCGCAACCATCGGGTTCGGAGCCCGCAAGCTGTACGAGGACGATCAGGGCCCCAAATACCTGAACACCCCGGAAACCCCGCTCTACAAGAAGTCCCAGGTTCTCTACGGGATTGACCTGGCCAAGCGTTCAATTGCCAAGGACCGCCAGCTGGTGGTCGTGGAGGGCTACACGGACGTCATGGCCTGCCACCTCGCGGGCATCACCACCGCCGTCGCGACGTGCGGCACCGCCTTCGGCACCGACCACATCAAGATTGCCCGCCGGCTGCTGTCCGATGACGGCACCGGGGGAGAGGTCATCTTTACGTTCGACGGCGACGCCGCCGGCCAGAAGGCGGCGCTCCGGGCGTTCGAGGAGGACCAGCGCTTTAACGCGCAGACCTTCGTCGCCGCCGACCCCCACGGGATGGACCCGTGCGACATCCGGCAGCAGAAGGGCGACGCAGCAGTGGCGGAACTCGTCCGGTCCCGCCGGCCCCTGTTCGAATTCGCGATCCGCTCCACCCTGGCCAAGTTCGACCTGAACACCGTGGAGGGCCGCATCTCCGCCCTCCGGGCAGCCGCCCCCGTGGTGGCCGAAATCCGTGATTCGGCGATGCGCCCTGCCTACGCCCGGGAACTTGCCGGCTGGCTGGGCAGCGAGGTGGACGACGTCCTGCGTGCGGTCAATGCCGCGGCGAAGCGCCAGCGCGAAGCCAGGGACCCGAACGTCGCGCAGCACTCGAAGGGCCAGCAGGGCACCCACAGCCACCCCGGGCAGCAGGGCCAGCACACGCCGCCGCAGGCCGGCCCGTACCCCGTGCAGGAAGCCGCGCCCGAGGCCCCGTCCTTCGTCCGCCCGGATCCCAACGACCCCGCGGCACGAATGGAACGCCAGGCCCTGGAGGTCGTACTCCAGCAGCCCGGACTCCTGGACGCCGGCCAGTGGGAGCGTTTCAAGGCAGCGCGGTTCACCGTTCCGGCCTACGTGGCTGTCCACAACGCCGTGCGGGCTGCTGGGGAGGTTCCACCGTCTGCCGCGGCATGGGTGGAACAGGTCCGCCAGGAACTACCGGATGCGCTGCGCGGGTTCGTCAGCGAACTGGCCGTCACGCCTATCCCTGCCCGTGACGCTGATGCGCTGGCGATGTACTGCCGGGACATCCTCAACCGGCTCTTCGAGCTTCAGGTGACGCACTTGAAGGCGGAGAAGCTGGGGCAGCTGCAGCGCCTGGATCCCGGCGCCGACCCAGCCCTGTTCCAGCAGCTCAACCGGGAGCTCATGGAGCTTGAAATGCAGCGCCGGGCCCTGCGCGAGATGCAGTGAGACACGGATTTCGTTTCTTGGCTTTTCGTCTGTAAAGTAATAGTCGCGCTTTCCCCCGTAGCTCAATTGGCAGAGCATTCGACTGTTAATCGAAGGGTTACTGGTTCGAGTCCAGTCGGGGGAGCAATTGGCTCCTGACCTGTACACAAACAGGTCAGGAGCCTTCTTCTCGCTTCCGGCCCAGGCAGCGGGAAACAGGCCGGGCAGTCGGTGACAGCTGCCGGGCCGGTGTAGACTGAATGTCGCCGCTTTCCCCCGTAGCTCAATTGGCAGAGCATTCGACTGTTAATCGAAGGGTTACTGGTTCGAGTCCAGTCGGGGGAGCAACCGGCAAGGGCCCGTGACACCGTCACGGGCCCTTGCTGCTTCCAAGCCGTATCCGCCCGGCGCAGACGCTCCGGTCGCAGCCAAGGCCAGTACCTGCACCCATTACCGAGCAGGAAATTTTCGCGTTCCACGAAGGCGGCAAGCTTTCGGTTGAAACCACGCAGCCGCTGGATTCAAAGCATGCCCTTTCAATTGCCTGCACCCCCGGAGTCGCCCAGGTAAGCCGCGGAATCGCGGCGGGATCCGCAGCTGGGTGCCACCCATACCTGGGTCTCCCGGCTGGTGGCAGTGGTCAGGGACGGTACTGCCGTACCCGGCCTGGGGGACATCGGTGCATCCGCTTCCCTGACGGTCATGGAGGGCAAAGCGGCGCTGTTCAAAACGTTTGCCGGCCTGAACTCGATTCCGCTGGTCCTGGAGACCACGGATGTTGATGAGAACATCGAGACCCTGGTCCGCCTTCGCCCCAGTTTCGGCGCGGTGAATCTGGAGGACATTTCCGCGCCCCGCTGCTTCGAGCTGGAGAGCCGCCTCATCGAGGACGACCAGCACGGAACAGCGGTCGTGGTGCTGGCAGCGCTGACCAACGCGGCCCGCCTCACCAAACGCGAACTGACCGGCATGCGCGTGGTGATCTCCGGAGCAGGAGCTGCCGGCGTCGCCTGCGCGAGGATCCTGCTGGAAGCCGGAGTGAACGACGTCGTTGTCCTGGATTCGCGCGGGATCCTCTCCTCCGGAGAGGCGATGGCCGGAGCCGACACCTTCATCGGGGTCTCATCGGGAACCATGCCGGAAGACTTCCTGGCAACCATGGCGCCGGACGCCATCATCTTTGCCCTTTCCAAACCCGGTCCCGAGGTGCACCCGGACGTTGCGGCCCGGTACGCCGCCGTCGACGCAACCGGCCGCAGCGATTTTCAGAACCAGATCAACAACGTCCTTGCGTTCCCGGGCATCTTCCGCGGAGCCCTGGACAGCGGCGCCCAGCGGATCACTACCCGCAATGAAGGTGGCCGCGGCGGCTGCCATCGCAGGGCTGGCAGGCGACGAGTTGTCAGCCGCCCACATCGTTCCCAGCCCCCTGGATCCGCGGGTGGCGCCGGCAGTGGCCGCGGCGGTAGCGGACGCGGCAGGCTAAACCCGCCGCCTGCAGTGGGCGCTGGGGCGGAATAGTGCTGCTGCAGTTCCCAGTGATCCAAAGGATGCTTAGTGTTGGAGTAGGCTTTATTGGTTATTTCCCAGCACTAGGAAAGCCGAGGAACCGATGGGTGCCAGCCAGACAGGCCCTAGCCAGGGAAACGCCGGACACGTTGCACATCCGGCAAAAGTCATTGCAGTAACCGTAGCCGCCGCAGTAGGCGGACTGCTGTTCGGCTTTGACACAGCCGTGATCAACGGAGCCGTCGACGCGATCGGCGGCGAATTCTCGCTCAGCGCAGGTGTCCTGGGCTTCACTGTCGCCATCACGCTGCTGGGCTGCGCGGTTGGTGCATGGTTTGCCGGACAGCTTGCGGACCGGCTGGGCCGCAAGACTGTCATGGTGACGGCGGCCATCCTCTTCGCCGTCAATTCCATCGGCTCCGCCTGGGCGTTCAGCGTCTGGGACCTGATGCTCTGGCGCCTGATCGGCGGCCTGGCCATCGGCACGGCGTCGGTCATTGCCCCCGGATACATTGCCGAGGTGGCTCCCGCGAAGTGGCGCGGAGCGCTCGGATCGGTGCAGCAGCTGGCCATCACCCTGGGCATTTTCGCCGCCCTGCTCTCCGACGCCTGGCTCGCGAACACCGCCGGCAGCGCGTTCAACGAGCTGTGGTGGGGTATGGCAGCCTGGCGGTGGATGCTCCTGGTTGGTGTGGTCCCGGCCATCGTGTACGGAGTCCTCGCGCTGACGATCCCCGAGTCTCCGCAGTACCTGGTGCGGAAAAACCGGGACGAGGAAGCTGCGCGGGTGCTCCGGGACATCACCGGGGTCAGCGACACTGACCGGAAGATCCGCGAAATCCGGGACAGCTTCGAAAACGAGGAACGGGCCACGTACGCGGACCTTCGTGGCACCATGCTGGGGCTGAAGCCCATCCTGTGGATCGGCATGTCCATCGCAGCACTTCAGCAGCTGGTGGGCATTAACGCGATTTTCTACTACTCCACAACGCTGTGGCAGTCCGTTGGCTTCAGCGAATCGGACTCCTTTACGACGTCGGTTATCACCTCCGTCGTCAACGTGCTGATGACCATCGTCGCCATTGCCTTCGTGGACCGGATTGGCCGCCGCAAGCTGCTCATGACCGGCTCTATCGGCATGTTCATCGGCCTGCTGGCAGCTACCGTGTCCTTCTTCCAGGCAGACAGCAGCAGTGGTGAGGTAGTGCTGCCGCAGCCCTGGGGAGCCGTCGCGCTGATCGGCGCCAACCTGTTCGTCGTGTTCTTTGCCGCGACCTGGGGCCCGGTCATGTGGGTGACCCTGGGGGAGATCTTCCCCAACAACATCCGTTCGCTCGCCCTGGGACTGAGCACCATGGTGAACTGGATCTTCAACTTCATCGTCACGCTCTCCTTCCCTTGGGTGAGCGAGAACTTCGGGCTGTGGATCATGTACGCCATCTTCACGATCTTCGCCGTGGTCTCCTTCTGGTTCGTCAAAACCAGGCTTCCCGAACTCTCCGGGCGTGAGTTGGAGGAGAACCGGGACAAAGTGTGACTCATGGTGCTGGGGCGCCCAGACATCGGCTAGTGAAACCTGAGGAGAATGGTAATTTTGGGTAATGGCAACGGCTAACAGTAACGAGCAGACGGGGGCAGAGCCGATGAACAGCTCCGCAAGCACCAGGACCCAGCGGGCTAACGGGAGCTCCTCCCTCGCTGGTCTGACCAAGGTGATGGCGCGGCTGCTGCCCCGCCAGGTCAGCGACGAGCTGTCCCTGGCCATGGCGGAGATGAAGCAGAAAGGCATCAAGGCCGGCGTTGCTGCCGCCTTCGTCGTCGTCGCGCTTCTCTTCCTGGCCGCGCTCGGGGTAGCCCTGATCGCCGCCGCCATTCTCGGACTCGCGACCGTCATGCCGGCCTGGTTGGCTGCTCTCCTGGTCGCCGCACTGTTCCTGGTGATTGCCGCGATTGCCGCACTGGTGGGCGTCAACCGGTTCAAGAAGACCATGCCGCTGGTCCCTGAGGATGCCCTCCGGGGAATCCGCTATGACCTCGGCGTCCTCAAGGAAGGACGCAGCTTCGACCCCGCCACCCTGGATGCGCCGAAGAAGCCCAAGGAACAGAAGCCCGAAGACGGCAAGCAGGAGAAGCCCGAGGACGCCGTGCAGAAGCCGACCCCCGAGGAACTGCGGATCCGGCTGCGCCAGCGCCGTGAACACATTGCCGCCGTCCGCGACGGACTGGGCGAGAAGGCAGACGTCAGGAAGCAGATGGCGGACCTCAAGGCGCGCCGTGCAGCAGGACGCCGAAACGGCACCGCAGGTTCTGGCGCCCACCAGGAGGAGGGCCTGGCAGACGAGGTCGGTGCCATGTTCCGCGAACGCAGGCAGCCCCTCGCGGTTCTGGGCGCTTCCCTGCTGGCCATGGGGATCCTGCTGCGCAGGCTCCTGCGAAAATAGCGTTTTGAAAAGGAAGGCAGAAGGAGTTCGATAGTGATCAGGCTCATCGGTGCCGGGGCACGGCCGGGCCGGGGCGAGCGGGTCCTTGATACCTTCTGGACGATTCCCAACCTGATCACCGTCCTGCGGTTCCTCGGTGTGCCGCTGTTCGTCTGGCTGATCCTGAGGGACAACTACGGGGCAGCGTTCGTCACCCTGGTTCTTGTGGGCTCCACGGACTGGGTGGACGGTTACCTTGCCCGCCGGCTGGACCAGGTTTCGGTCACCGGCAAGTGGCTGGATCCCGTGGCGGACCGGCTGGCCCTGATCATCGTGGCAACGATGTTCGTCGTTGACCACATAGCGCCGGGCTGGTTTATCTGGGCGATTGTCATCCCGGACGTCATCCTGATCATCAATTCCCTCCTTCTGTTCCGCGGCAGTCCCAACCTGCCGGTGAGCAACATCGGCAAGATCCGCACGGCGCTGCTGCTGGTGGGTGCACCGATGCTGCTGCTCCACGAAGTTCCCGGTTTCGAATATGAGTGGCTGGCCATTGCCGGGAACACCGTACTGGTCCTCGGATGCGTTGGGCATGTTGTCGCCTGTGCCGGCTACCTGAGGGCCTCCTGGCGCAAGCACCGTCGGCAGCTCGGAACTGCGGGCGGCGCCCATGGTTCCTAGGCCCGGATCCGGAGCGCTTCCACGATGACCGCCGTCGCGATCGCCTGTGCCCTTGCCAGCGCAGTCTTCCTCGCCTTCGGCGCCCAGCGCCAAGGCAGTGCGGTGAGTGCTGACACCGGCGGACTAAGCCTCAGTTCCGCCGGACTTGGGCGCCTGCTGCGCAACCCGCGCTGGCTTTTCGGTTTGCTCCTGCTGGGCACGGGTACTGCCCTGAACGTTGCGGCACTCGCGATGGCACCGCTGACGGTGGTCCAGCCCATTGGTTCCCTGGCACTGGTTATCACCACCATCGTCAATTCCCGGGACCAGGGGCTGCGCCTGAACCGGGTGACGGTCGTGTCCATCGTCGCCTGCGTCGTCGGCAGCATGCTTTTCGTGCTTCTTGCCGTGGGGGCAACCCGGACCGAGCAGGTAGTTGAACCCCATCAGGAAATCGTGATCGTGCTGATCCTCGCCGTGGTCGTGGCCTTCTTTGGCCTGCTGAACCTCCTGTTCGGCAAACGGCTGGGAGCAATAGCCCACATCCTTGGCGCCGGCATCCTATTTGGCTTCGTCGCTGTGCTGACGAAGACCATCGCTGCAGACCTGCTGGACCCCAACGGCCGCTTCCTGCTGAATGTGCCCTGGTACACCATCGCGGGCATCGCCGTCGCCGGCGGTCTGGGCGCCTGGTTCGTGCAGAGCGCCTATTCCAGCGGCCCGCCGGACCTGGTCATTGCGGGACTGACCGTGATCGACCCGATGGTGGGCATCGCCATCGGAATTGGCGTGCTCAATGAACTTCGGCCGGATGTCCCCGCCGTGCTGGGCGTCGCCATGGGCGTCTGCGCCGTGATTGCTATTGTTGGGGTGGTCGCTCTGTCCCGCTACCATCCGGACGTCATCAAGCGCCGGGAGAAGCACAAGCGGCGGCAGAAGCCCGCGTCCACCCGGGCCGGAGCCACCCGCAAGCCCTGATACCGTGCGGCCCCACCGCCACAACACCAATAGAGGACTTCTTACGTGACCGAGGAACCGGCAGGCAAGCCGCTGACCATCCTGATCGCCTGCGACACCTATCCGCCGCACCTCAACGGCGCAGCCCAGTTCGGCTTTCGCCTGGCGCAGGGCATGCACCGACGGGGGCACAATGTGCACGTGCTGGCTCCCAGCCCGCAGGGCGGGCCCTCGCATTCAGAGACCGACGGACCCTGGACGGTGCACCGCCTCCGCTCGCACGGGGTGCCGACCCACGAATACTGGCGGATCTGCCTGCCGTGGGAAATCAAGAAGCACATCTCGACGCTGCTGGACAAGGTGAAACCGGACGTCGTGCACATCCAGTGCCACTACATGGTGGGGGAGTACACCCTCTACGCTGCCCGCAAGCGTGGAATCCGAGTGGTGGCCACCAACCACTTCATGCCGGAAAACCTGGATCCGTTCCTGCCGTTCCCCAAGTGGTTCAAGCGCATCGTCGCCAGGAACTCCTGGCGGGATATGGGCAAGGTCATGGGCAGGGCTGCCGTCGTGACGACGCCAACCCCGCTGGCTGCCAAGGCCATGGTGGAGTACGCCCGGCTTCCGGACGTTCTGCCGCTTTCCAACGGAATCGATGCATCAACCTATGAACTCCGTGCCGGCGAGTCGGTTGACCGTCCGGACCACCCCACGGTGCTGTTCGTGGGACGGCTGGCAGAGGAGAAGCACGTTGACGTGCTGATCAACGCCGTCGCGAAAACGCCGCTGGAGCTGAACGTGCATGCGGAGATCGTCGGCGGCGGAGAGGTTAAGCCAGCCCTCGTCGCGCTGGCCAAGCGGCTGGGCATTGCGGACCGCGTTGACTTCCGCGGACTGGTCAGTGACGAGGAACTGCGCCAGGCCTACCTGCGCGCGGACATCTTCTGCATGCCCGGCACCGCCGAGCTGCAGTCGCTGGTAACCCTCGAGGCGATGTCCGCCTCCACGCCGGTGCTGCTCGCCAACGCCATGGCGCTGCCGCACCTGGTGGAACAGGGCCGGAACGGGTTCCTGTTCGAACCGGGCGACAGCACCGAAGTGGCCCGCCGGATCACCGAAATTCTGGAGCTGCCGGAAGACGAGCGGCTGGAAATGGGCCGGTACAGCCGCACCATGGTTGACTCGCACAGCCTCGAGGGCACGCTTGCCACGTTCGAGGACCTTTACCGGGCGGACAGCCCTGCCTAGTGCGCGCCGCGACACCGGGGACTGCTGGATTCGGTCTCCGGGGCTGCACCCGATTAGGATATTCGTACTGCCTGCAGGAAACTGCGGCAGGACGCGGGGCTGTAGCTCAGCCGGTCAGAGCAGCGGACTCATAATCCGTGGGTCGTGGGTTCAAGCCCCACCAGCCCTACCCGTATGGCGCACCTCCGGCCATTCCCGGCGGAAGCATCGCCGTCCAGCACCCCGGTCTTCGGACCGGGGTGTTTTTGTTTCCCGCGGGAGCGGGCCTCCAGGTCGGGAAAACCGGTTCGTGAAGGGATTGTGCCCGATGTTACTCGCGGGTAACATAAGGGGCAGCCGGCTTCTCGGCCCGGATCGAACTGGATCAGCGAAGGACATTCCATGGCAACTAGCGACGTCGACAACCTCCCCTACGCGGACGGCGACTTCTACGCATTCGAAGACCTGCTCAGCGACAAGGAGCGCGACCGCCTTCACGAGATCCGGTCCTGGCTGACGGCCGAGGTGAAGCCGTACGCCAATGACTGGTGGAACGCCGGAACCTTCCCCACCCACATGATTCCCAAGCTCGCCGAGCTGGATGTAGTGTCCCCGGTCTACCGGCAGGGCTACTCCAACCTTTTCGCCGGCCTCTGCCACGCTGAATTCACCCGCGCCGACACTTCCTTTGCAACCTTCATGGGCGTGCATGACGGCCTGTTCACCGGATCTATTGAAGCGCTGGCCTCCGATGAGCAGAAGGAAGCCTGGCTGCCGGACATTTACTCCCTGAAGAAGATTGGTGCCTTTGGCCTGACCGAACCGCTCGGCGGTTCCGACGTGGCCGGCGGAACCCGCACCACCGCCCGCCGCGAGGGGGACAACTGGATCCTGAACGGCGCCAAGCGCTGGATCGGCAACGCCACCTTCTCCGACTGGGTTGTCATCTACGCCCGCGACGAAGCGGATAACCAGGTCAAGGGGTTCCTCGTGGACACTAAGAGCCAGGGTTACACGGCCACCAAGATCGAGAACAAGATCGCCCTGCGCACCGTGCAGAACGCGGACATTGTGCTGGACAACGTTGTGGTCAGCGACGACTACCACCTCAAGGGTGCCAACAGCTTCCGGGACACCAACAAGGTCCTGAAGGTCACGCGCCTGGCTGTCGCATGGCAGGCTGTGGGCCAGCAGATGGCAGCGTTCGACGTCGCCCGCCGGTACGCCGTCGAACGCCGGCAGTTCGGCAAGCCGCTGGCATCCTTCCAGCTGGTGCAGGAACAGCTGGTGCAGATCCTCGGAAACACCGTCAGCTCGATGGGCATGATGGTCCGGCTGGCGCAGCTCGAGGACGAAGGCCGCGCAAAGGACGAGCAGTCAGCCCTGGCGAAGGCCTTCACCACCGCCCGGATGCGCGAATCGGTCGCGCTGGGACGCAGCATCCTGGGCGGCAACGGAATTGTCACCGACTACGGCATGGCCAAGGTTTTCGCAGACGCCGAGGCGATTTACTCCTACGAGGGAACCTACGAGATCAATACCCTGGTGACCGGCCGGGCCATCACTGGAATTGCCGCTTTCGTCTAAGCCTTCCGGAGGGCCGATGCCGAGAGGGAGCAGTACGCTCGGGCGCCGGTCCACGATGAAGGCCAGCGGATCCACGTAGTCCCCGTCCAGCCGCACTCCCCAATGCAGGCAACTGCCGGGGCAGTGCGGCTGACCGGTTTCCGGGCCGGGACCGCCGCGCTGCTCAACCTCGCCAAGCCGCTGGCCCGGCAGGACCGGGTCGCCGGGGGAGAGGTCGCCCGTCACGGGTTCGAAGCTGCTGAGCAAGCCGCCGCCGTGGTCCACAGTCACGACCCCGCGGTCCACTACGCGCCCTGAAAAGCGGACCGTACCACCGGCGGGAGCCAGCACTGCGTCCCCCGGCGCGGCAGCAAGGTCCACTCCGCGGTGGCCGGGCAGCCAGCGCTGCGCGGGTTTGTCAAACGTCCGCAGAACGTGCGGCTCAGGTTCAAGGGGCCAGCGCCACCCCGGCCCGGCTGGTGCCGGCTCCGCCCGGCCGGGTCCGGCGGTCAGGAGGCAGGCCAGCACCAGGATTAGTATTGACGCCGCACCCGCGCCCGGTGTGAGCCGCCGGGGTTTTACCTGCGCTGTGCCGCTGAGGCGCGCGGCCGCAGGCAGGCGAGGGATCGGCGTGCTGGCCGGAGCGGGACAAGTCATGGGCCGAGTCAAGTCCAGCGGAGGCTGGTGCGGCGCGGCCGTAGCCGAAGCAGGGGAGGGGATCCTCAGTCGCCGGCATGATCCGCGGCTGTGCAGGAGGGGACGCTTGGCGGCGGGCAGAAGTGCTCCGACGCTGTAGTACACTTGACGAAGCAGTTTGCTGCGCGCTGATCCTCCCTGCCCAACCGGGAAAAGTCCCTTCTGCCGCCACTGGCGCTCCGGAGGGCCGCCCCGGAAAGCAGGACGGAATGTGCGCACTGCAGGCTGACTACGCGTGCCCCAACTATCCACGCTTTCCGCAAGGGAAAACTGGGTGCGTTCCTGCGGTCCGGTGTACACCGGGATAGGGACGCATGCCGCCGGCCTCCTCGAGGCAGGCAGCTGATGGGCACCAGGAGCGGCACCCGCCGGGTGCTGATGATAACCGTCAATTGGCAGCCTACAGCGTGCGCACAGCGCCGCGCTGCTGCCGGAAGGAGTGACGACATGCCCGTCGTTACCATGCGCCAGCTGCTCGACAGCGGCGTCCACTTTGGTCACCAGACCCGCCGTTGGAACCCGAAGATGAAGCGCTTCATCTTCACCGAGCGCAACGGCATCTACATCATTGACCTGCAGCAGTCGCTGTCCTACATCGACCGTGCATACGAGTTCGTCAAGGCCACCGTTGCCCACGGCGGAACCGTGCTGTTCGTCGGCACCAAGAAGCAGGCGCAGGAAGCAATCGCAGAGCAGGCCACCCGAGTTGGCCAGCCCTACGTCAACCAGCGCTGGCTCGGCGGCATGCTGACCAACTTCCAGACCGTTGCAAAGCCTATCCAGCGCATGAAGGAACTTGAAGAGATCAACTTCGACGACGTGGCTTCCTCCGGCCACACCAAGAAGGAGCTCCTGCTCCTCAAGCGTGAGCTGACCAAGCTGGAATCCAACCTGGGCGGCATCCGCAACCTGACCAAGGCTCCGTCTGTGGTTTGGATCGTGGACACCCAGAAGGAACACCTCGCAGTTGACGAGGCCAAGAAGCTGAACATCCCCGTTGTTGCCATCCTTGACAGCAACTGCGACCCGGACGACGTCGACTTCCCGATCCCGGGCAACGACGACGCCATCCGCTCCGTCAACCTGCTGACCCGCGTCATCGCCGACGCCGTTGCCGAGGGCCTCATCGCCCGCCACAACAAGTCCGGCAACACCGAAGCCCCGGCTGAGCCGCTGGCTGAGTGGGAGCGCGAACTGCTCGAAGGCGCAGCGGCTCCGGCAGCTGAAGAGGCTCCGGCTGCTGAAACCGCTGAAGAGGCTCCGGCCGCTGAGGCTGCTACGGAGGCTCCCGCCGCCGAAGCTCCCGCTGAAGAAGCAAAGTAATTCGATTTCCACTGTGACGGCCGCTGCGTTATAGCAATAGCAGCTGCCGTCGCGGAACCTTCGCCTGTGCGGCGGGCCGGAAACCCGGCCCGCCGCACTGGCGGAACTGCACCAATACTTTTATTACGGGAGGACTGGAGTCCAAATGGCGAACTACACCGCTGCTGATATCAAGGCCCTGCGCGAGCGCACCGGCGCCGGCATGATGGATGTGAAGAAGGCTCTCGATGAGGCCAACGGCGACGCCGACAAGGCCATGGAGCTCATCCGCATCAAGGGCCTGAAGGGCGCAACCAAGCGCGAAGGCCGTTCCACCGCCGAGGGCCTGGTTGCTGCCAAGGTCATCGACGGCACCGTCGGCGTGATGATTGAACTTAACTGCGAGACTGACTTTGTTGCCAAGTCCGCCAAGTTCATCGAACTCGCAGACCGCGTCCTGGCCGCAGCCGTGGAGTCCGGCGCCGCTGACGCTGAGACCCTCCTGGCCTACGAGGTTGACGGAAAGCCGCTGTCCGAGGTTGTCGTCGAAGAAGGCGCGATCCTGGGCGAGAAGGTTGTTGTCCGCCGGGTGGCACGTGTCGAAGGCAAGACCGTCGACGCCTACCTGCACAAGACCTCCAAGGACCTGCCTGCACAGGTTGGCGTTCTGTTCGCCGTTGACGGCGAAGGCGACGCAGCCTTTACCGCAGCACACGACATCGCCGTGCACACCGCTGCTTATGCTCCGACCTACCTGACCCGCGACGAAGTTCCGTCGGACCTGGTTGAGAACGAGCGCCGCATCGCTGACGAGTCAGCGCGCGCCGAAGGCAAGCCGGAAGCTGCACTGCCGAAGATCGTCGAAGGCCGCCTGACCGGATTCTTCAAGGAGATCGTGCTGCTTGACCAGCCGTTCGCCAAGGACGCCAAGAAGACTGTTGCCACCGTCCTGAAGGAAGCCGGCGTTCAGCCGACCGCCTTCGCACGGTTCCGCGTCGGAGCCTAAGGCACCGAGACGGCGCGGACGCACAGCGAACGCGAAATGATGGCATAGAGGGGGTGGCCACCGAAAGGTGGCCACCCCTTTTGCCTGTCCAAATCCCCTTACTACCCTTGAACCAGCTGACACGTTTATTCACCAGCACTGCCCCGGGAGGCATCATGGACCACGCCCTGAAAGAAACCGACACTCCGCGCCGCCGCGTGCTGCTCAAGCTCTCCGGCGAGGTGTTCGGCGGAGGGAAGCTGGGTGTGGATCCGGAAACCGTCCGCTCCGTGGCCAAGCAGATCGCCGCAACGGTTGGCGAGGTGGAGACCGCGATCGTGGTGGGCGGCGGCAATTTCTTCCGCGGTGCCGAGCTGTCCCAGAGCGGTATGGACCGCTCCCGCGCTGATTACATGGGCATGCTGGGTACGGTCATGAACTGCCTGGCGCTGCAGGACTTCCTGGAGCAGGCAGGCGTTGAAACCCGCGTCCAGAGCGCCATCACCATGGGCCAGGTCGCGGAGGCGTACATTCCGCGGCGGGCGATCCGCCACCTTGAAAAGGGAAGGGTTGTCATCTTCGGTGCCGGCGCCGGCCTGCCCTACTTCTCCACGGACACCGTGGCCGCCCAGCGTGCACTCGAAGTCCACGCAGACGAGGTGCTGATGGCCAAGTCCGGCGTGGACGGCGTCTACACTGCCGACCCGAACAAGGACCCCAGCGCCCAGCGCCTTGAGACCCTGACGTACGACGACGCCCTCCGGCAGGACATCAGGGTCATGGACCAGACCGCCATGACCATGTGCAAGGACAATGACCTCTCCATGGTCGTGTTCGGCATGGAGGGCGAAGGCAACGTGACCCGTGCCATCCGCGGCGAGAAGATTGGCACCGTCGTCTCGAACTAAGCCTCCCGCCGCAGCTCACCCGCCGGCACCCGCGGCAGCATTGCCGCAGGTGCCGGCGCGGGAGCCGCGCGGGTTAGGATGGTAGAAGAGTCCAATTCCGCCCCAATATAGCCCGTCCCTAAAGCCACTGCACGGTACTGTCCGGCACTGGCAATTCCCTTCCAACGAGGAGACACCGTGATCGAAGAGACCTTGAAAGAGGCAGCCGACAAGATGGACAAGGCTGTGGAGGTTGCCAAGGAGGACTTCTCGACCATCCGCACCGGCCGTGCCAACCCCGCACTCTTCTCCAGAGTCCTGGTGGACTACTACGGTTCCCCGACGCAGCTGCAGCAGCTGGCGTCCTTCGCCACCCCGGACGCGCGCACCCTGCTGATCACGCCTTACGACGTCACCGCCCTGCGCGCCATCGAGAGGGCACTGAGCGACTCCGAGGTAGGTGCCAACCCGTCCAATGACGGCAAGGTCATCCGGGTCGTCATGCCCGAACTGACGCAGGACCGCCGCAAGGAGTACGTGAAGATCGTGCGCGGCAAGGGCGAAGACGCCAAGGTTTCGGTGCGCAACATCCGCCGCAAGGCCAAGGATTCCCTGGACCGGCTCGTCAAGGACGGGGAAATCGGCGAAGACGACGGCAACCGTGCCGAAAAGGACCTGGACGCACTGACCAAGGCTCACACTGAATCCATTGATGAGCTGCTCAAGCGCAAAGAAGCCGAGCTGCTAGAGGTCTGATGAACCGATCCCAGCCTTCAACCCAGGCTGGCGGTTCCCCGTCTCCTGAGGCAGACCCGGCAGCGAAGGGCACGGACATGAGTGTTCCCGGTGGCCGTAGGGCCCGCACTGCGGCTGCCCGAACCACAAAGCAGCGCAAGCCGTCCAAAGCCGGACGCAACCTGCCCGCGGCCATCGCCGTCGGCGTCGTCCTGCTTGGCGGGCTGCTGGTGGGCCTGCTGTTTTCCCCGGTGGCAATCGCCGTGATCGCCGCGGCGTTCTCCGCCGTCGGCGTCTGGGAAGTGTCCCGCGCATTGGAAATACGCGGGATCAAGGTTCCGCATGTTCCGGTGCTGGTCGGCTCCGTAGCAGTGCCGCTGGCCGCCTACTTCGGCGGCACGGAGGCGCTGGCGATGGCCCTTGCCGGAACGGGCATTGCGGTCTTGCTGTGGCGGACCATCGACACGGCGCAGGACGCCCTGCGCAGCATCCTTGCCGGCGTGTTCGTGATCCTGTGGATTCCGTTCCTGCTGAGCTTCGCGCTCCTGCTGCTGAGGGAGCCCGAAGGGCAGACCCGGGTGGCAGTGCTGCTGCTGCTGGTGGTTGCCAATGACACCTTCGGCTACCTGGTGGGCGCGATTTTCGGAAAGCATCCCATGGCACCGAAGATCAGCCCCAAGAAATCGTGGGAGGGTTTCGGCGGCTCCGTTGCCGGGGCAACCGTGGTGGGTGTCCTCGCCGCCGTCCTGTTCCTGGACCAGCCGTGGTGGTTCGGCCTGGTGCTGGCGGTAGCTACCGTCGCTGCGGCAACGGCGGGGGACTTCTCCGAGTCCATGGTCAAGCGTGAACTTGGCGTCAAGGACATGTCCAACCTGCTCCCCGGCCACGGCGGGGCAATGGACCGGCTGGACTCCGTGGTCTTTGCCTCACCGGTGGTGTTCCTGCTCTCCGTACTGCTTGTTCCGGGCGCAATGTAGCGCCCTTCCGGGGAGTCCTGCCCGGGTCTCGGGCGGGGAACACGTAAGATATTTTCGACGGTCCCGCATCCCGTGGCGGAAACAGACTTGACACCTAAGGATTAGCTGAACATGAACGATGCGAGGCAGGCCAGTGCCCCCTTTGAGCGTGTGGGCCGCAGGGAGTACGGCTACAACGTCCGCCAGGTGGATGATTTCCTCACCCGGGCCCGGAACTACTACAACTCAGAGACACCGGGAGCCAAAGTCATTACCAGCCGCCACGTCCGTTCCATGGCCTTCGATCCCGCCAAGGGGGGCTACGAAGCACAGGCGGTCGACGCCGCCCTGGACCGGCTTGAAGACGTCTTCGCCCAGCGCGAGCGCGACCGGCTGATCCAGGAAAAGGGCGAAGAAGCCTGGCTGCTGCAGATTGGCCGCACCTCGGCCGTGCTGCGCGCCCGGCTGCACCGTAAGCCGGGGGAGCGCTTCCGGCGCCCCACCAGGAAGCGCGCCCACAGCTACAACGTGCGTGACGTCGATGCGCTCTGCAACGAGCTGCTGGGCTACTTCGAGCATGACCGTCCGCTGAGCGTCGACGTCGTGCGCCGTGCGGTCTTCCGCGAGGCCAAGGGCGATGCCGGCTACGAAGAGACCCAGGTTGATGCGTTCCTTGACCGGGTAGTTGAGCTGATGGCCGCGATCGACTAACGCCGTCCCAAGCCTTTCGAGAGGCCAGCTACGGCTCATATCAGCACTGAAACGAGCCGTAGCTGGCCTCTCGGCGTGTGGGCGGGAAGAGATCAGGGACGCATGGCGCGTTCGGGGGTGTGCAGGCGGGCAAGGAAACGGCCCGTCCCGGCCGGAACGGCCCCCGGGCCACGCAGCGAGACCAGCACCGTGACGGCGAAGGCCGCAGGCACCGTCCACGCCGCAGGCTGCTCCAGCCAGACGGGGGTGGCGCTGCCGGAGACTGACAGCACGCCTCCGGCGATGATGGCCCCGCCGCAGAGGAGGGCTCCGGCGAGCATCCCGGACACCGCACCGGCAGCCGTCAGCCGGCGCCACCAGATCCCCAGGAGAAGCAACGGGCACAGTGTTGAGGCCGTGAACGCGAAGACCATTCCCACGCTTCCGGCCAGTGCCTGCGTGTTGGTGAGCAGCGCCAGGCCCAGCGGGACCGCGGCAGCCAGCAGCGTCGCGGCGCGGAATCCGCTGATGCTGCCCCGGAAGAACTCCTGGCTGATCACCCCGGCCAGCGACACAATGAGGCCGCTGGAGGTGGACAGGAACGCGGCGAAGGCTCCGGCAGTGACAAAGGCTGCCAGGAGGTCACCAAGCAGGCCGTCGAACACCTGGGCAGGCAGCAGCAGCACGGTCGCGTCCGCGTTGCCCTCGGCTGCCAGCGCCGGCAGGTAGGTACGGCCCAGGATGCCGTAGAGCGTGGGGAAGACGTAGAACACCGAGAGCAGCCCCAGCACGATCAGCGTGGTGCGCCGGGCGGAAACCCCGTCAGGATTCGTATAGAAGCGAACTAGTACGTGCGGCAGGCCCAGGGTCCCGCACAGCAGCGCGATGCTCAGCGAGATGTTCCGGTAAACGGAATCAGCGCCCGGGGACTGGCCGCCAAAGTCGAAGGCTGCTCCACCGCTGGTCCAGGACACGCCCTCGGCGCCCAGGCGGAAGAGAATAAACAGCACCGGCACAGCCAGCGCCACCAGCTTGAGCCAGTACTGGAACGCCTGCACGAAGGTAATGGACCGCATTCCGCCGCTGAGCACGCTCAGGCACACAATGACGACGACGGCGGCAGATCCGGCCCAGCCCGGCAGCCCCGTGGTCAGGCCGACGGTCAGCGCGGCTCCGTGCAGCTGCGGAACAATGTAGAGCCAGCCGACTGCCACCACCAGCAGGCTCGTTACCCGGCGTGCCGGGAGGGAATCAAGCCTGGCGCGGGCGAAGTCCGGCACTGTGTAGGCGCCCGAGCGGCGAAGGGGTGCGGCAACGAACAGCAGCAGCATCAGGTAACCGGCGGTATAGCCGATGGGAAACCAGAGGGCATCCGCACCGGAAACCAGCACCAGCCCGGCCACGCCGAGGAAACTCGCGGCGGACAGGTACTCCCCGCCAATGGCCGACGCGTTCCACCACGGCTTTACCGTGCGGGACGCGACGTAAAAGTCTCCGGTGGTCCGCGAGATCCGCAGTCCGTAGGCGCCGATGAGCAGCGTTGCTGCGGTCACGGCAGCCAGCGCGGCGTAGCCGACGCCGGGGCTTACTTCCCAGGTCACGGCTTCCTACCCCTCATCCAGCAGGTCCTGGAAGCGTTTCTCGTTCCGGTTGGCGCTGCGCACGTAGAGCGCCCCGCTGATAATCACCAGCGGATAGACACCGAAACCCAGCAGGACCCAGGGCACGGGAATCCCGAACAGCTCCAGTGTGCCGAGGTGCGGGTAGAACGCCAGCAGCAGCGGAACGCCGAGCAGGATGAGTCCGAACCCGCCCGCCACTACCAGGGCAAGGCGCAGCTGGGAGCGGATCAGCGAGGAGAGAAACACCTCTCCCACTTCCGACTGTTCATCGAGTTCCCGGGCTACCGGAAACGCCTTCGGCACGGCGCCGGGACGCGGGGGAGCGGTGACCCGGACCCGCTGCGGGCGGTTCTCGCTGTTCATACCGTGGGCCGCACCCGTCCGGAAGCCAGCGTGCTGCGCACGGTTGGCAGGTGCCTGCGGCTGACCGGCAGCTCCTCGGAGCCAATCCGGATGCTGGCCCGGCCCGCGCTCAGCCGGACCTGGGTTATCTGGCTGCGGGCCACCAGGTAGGAACGGTGGATTCGCAGGAACCCGGCATCGGCCCACTGTGCTTCAAGCTCCGCCAGCGGGATTCGGACAAGGTAGCTGGTCTCCGCGGTGTGCAGCCGGGCATAGTCGCCCTGGGCCTGGACGTACCGGATGTCCTCGCGGCGGATCATGCGCGTGGTGGCGCCCTGCACCACGGTGACCACGTCCCCGGTCTCCGTATTGTCAGTTCCGGCGCCGGCAAGGGCTTCGCTGATCCGCCGGATCGATTCGGTAAGCCGTTCCTGCCGCACCGGCTTCAGCAGGTAATCCAGGGCGGCAAGATCGAACGCCGCAAGGGCATGGTCCTCGTCAGCGGTCACGAAGACGACTGCGGGCGGGCGTTCCTTGCGGGCCAGCGCGCGGGCTATGTCCAGTCCGGAAAGGGCGGGCATATGAATGTCCAGGAACACGGCGTCGACGTCGGCGGTTTCGATGGCGTGGAGGGCCTGGGCGCCGCTGGAGGCACGCAGCACGGTGCCAATGCGTGCGTCCCTGCCCAGCAGGAACGCCAGCTCGTCGATGGCGGGGGCCTCGTCGTCGGCCACGACTACGGTCAGCGGCTTTGCGGATTTCGGCATGGCAGACAGACTACTTCCTTCACGTCCGGTGGCCTGGCTGCGACTTGGGGATCCGCAGGGTGATCAGGGTGCCGGCGCCTTCGGCGGTGTCGATCACCAGACCGTGGGCATCGCCGTAGACCTGGCGCAGCCGCAGGTCCACGTTGCGCAGTCCAACGTGGTCGCCGTCGGCATGCCCGGCCAGCAGCGCCCGCAGTTTCTTCGGGTCCATGCCCACGCCGTTGTCCTCCACCGATATTTCCGCCAGTGCCCCCGCATCCCTGGCCGAAATGGTGATGTGCCCTTCCCCGTCAACCGAGTCAAGCCCATGCCGCACCGAGTTCTCCACCAGGGGCTGCAGGGAGAGGAACGGGATCACCGTACCCAGGACCTCGGGGCTGATCTGCAGGCTGACCTTAAGCCGGTCGCCGAAGCGCGCCCGTTCCAGCAGCAGGTAGCGGTCAATTGACTGCAGCTCTTCGGCCAGCGTGGTGAAGTCCCCGTGCCGGCGAAAGGAGTAGCGGGTGAAATCGGCGAATTCAACCACCAGCTCCCGGGCACGCTGCGGATCCGTGTTGATGTAGGACGCAATCGCGTTCAGCGAGTTGTAGATGAAGTGCGGGCTGATCTGGGCCCTCAGGGCCTTGACCTCCGCTTCCATCAGCAGCGCCCGGGAGGTGTCCAGCTCGGCGAGTTCCACCTGCGCCGCAACCCAGTCCGCCACATCGTTCGTGGCCCGGATCAGCCCCGCGCTGACAGACGGAGCGAAAATCCCCAGGGTGCCCACCGCCTGCGCATTGACGCGCAGCGGGCAGATCAGCAGCTCGCCTCCGTCCTGGAGTCCCAGCGCCCGCAGGGCAGGACCCCGGAACACCTTTGTCCGGCCGCTGTCCAGGACTCCGCGGGCAGCGACGAGGATCCGTTCCCGCCGCGCGGGGCTCTCAGGAAGGGCGCCTTCCCAGGCCAGGACAGCCGCACTGTCCGTCATCAGCAGCGTCTCGCAGCGCAGCAGCCCGCGCAGGTGCCGGCTGGCACGGGAGGCTCCCGCCGGGGTCAGGCCGGCGCGCAGGTGACGGGAGGCGAGCGACGCGGTGTGCAGCGTTGCGTAGGCCGCCCGCTCGGCGTCGGAACCCAAGTCGCGCTGGGACCGGCTCAACCGGTAGCCCAGCGAGGCCACGGCTGCGAGCGTCAGGACGGCGACAGCGCAGACCAGAGCGACTTCGACGGCGGCGGGCATGTGTCCCAGACTACCGACACCAGGGGAGGGCCAGGGCACCAAACCTGCCGTTTAGCGCACGGATTGCTCCGTTCACCGACGCAGCGGCGGGATAAGTGGCACCAGATGCATCCGCATTGGAAAAGTGATCCCCATCACAACCGGCGTGCTGGCGGCCCGGGTTCCCGATGGACCCGCGGTTCGAAGGCCGTACCGCCGCACGTGCCCAACCCAAGGAGGAGAGATGGCTGCACACCAGCCACAATCACACCCCGAAAGCGAGGCGCCGGTCGACTTCCGGGAAGTCCAGCGGTCCCCGCAGTTCCAGGAGCTGCGCAAACGCCAGCGCAGCTTCATTTTCCCCATGGCCGTGGTCTTCCTCGTCTGGTACTTCGCCTACGTGCTGCTCGCTGACTACGCACACGACTTTATGTCCACCCCGGTCATCGGCAACATCAACATCGGTCTGATCCTGGGCCTGCTGCAGTTCGTCAGCACCTTCGGCATCACCATGTGGTACGTCAGCTACGCCAACCGCCGCCTCGATCCGATCGCCTCCGAACTGCGCGGCGAGCTGGAGGCCAAGGGCGTGTCCCTTCCCGAGGAGACCAAATGAACACCCTCTACATCCCCGCCGCCGTCACCGCCGACGCCGTCCGGGAAACCGGCTGGCTGAACATGTTGATCTTCGGCCTGTTCGTGGCCGTGACCCTTGTGGTGGTGCTCCGAGCCAGCCGCAACAACAAGACCGCCGCAGACTACTACGCCGCCGGACGCTCCTTCACCGGACCGCAGAACGGCACCGCCATTGCCGGCGACTATCTCTCCGCGGCCTCCTTCCTCGGCATCGTGGGCGCAATTGCCATCAACGGCTATGACGGCTTCCTGTACTCCATCGGCTTTCTGGTGGCATGGCTGGTCGCACTGCTGCTGGTAGCCGAAATGCTCCGGAACACCGGCAAGTTCACCATGGCCGACGTGCTTTCATTCCGGCTCAAGCAGCGTCCGGTCCGCATCGCCGCGGCCACAACCACGCTCGCTGTCTGCTTCTTCTACCTGCTGGCCCAGATGGCCGGCGCCGGCGGGCTCGTCTCCCTGCTCATGGGGATTGACTCCAAGGTCGGCCAGTCCCTGGTCATCACCATCGTGGGCGCACTCATGATCATTTACGTACTGGTCGGCGGCATGAAGGGCACCACCTGGGTGCAGATCATCAAGGCGTGCCTTCTGATTGCCGGTGCCGGTGTCATGACCATCTGGGTCCTGGCCATCAACGGGTTCAATCTCTCCGAGCTGCTCGGTTCCGCCGTCGAGATGTCCGGCAACGCCGCGATCCTTGATCCGGGACTGCAGTACGGCAAGTCTGAGACTTCCAAGCTGGACTTTGTCTCGCTTGGTCTGGCGCTGGTCCTTGGCACCGCAGCCCTGCCGCACGTGCTGATGCGCTTCTACACGGTTCCCACCGCCAAGGAAGCCCGCCGGTCCGTGGTGTGGGCCATCTGGCTGATCGGCCTGTTCTATCTCTTCACCCTGGTCCTCGGCTACGGCGCTGCGGCCCTGATCGAACGGGACACCATCACCTCGGCTCCCGGCGGCGTCAACTCCGCGGCTCCGCTGCTGGCCTTCGCCCTTGGCGGCCCGGTCCTGCTGGGGCTTATCGCCGCCGTCGCCTTCGCCACCATCCTGGCGGTAGTGGCCGGCCTGACGATCACCGCGGCCGCCTCCTTCGCCCACGACATCTACGCCAACGTAGTCCGCAAGGGCAAGGTGGACGCTGACGGAGAGGTGAAGGTTGCCCGCCGGACCGTGCTCGTGATCGGCGTCGTGTCGATCCTCGGCGGCATCGGTGCCCAGGGCCAGAACGTGGCCTTCCTGGTGGCCCTGGCGTTCGCCGTCGCGGCAAGTGCCAACCTGCCCACCATCATCTACTCGCTCTACTGGCGGCGCTTCAACACCCGCGGCGCCATCTGGAGCATGTACGGCGGACTGGGCTCGGCGATCCTGCTCATCATCTTCTCGCCGGTTGTCTCCGGTGCGGAGACCTCGATGATCGCCGGAGCCGACTTCGCGATCTTCCCGCTGAACAACCCGGGCCTCGTGTCCATCCCGCTGGCGTTCTTCCTTGGCTTCCTGGGTACGGTCACCAGCAAGGATGACGAGTCACCTCAGAAGCAGGCGGAAATGGAAGTCCGTTCGCTCACCGGCGTCGGAGCAGAGAAGGCCGTGGACCACTAGGTTCCGTTCATCTCCAGCTGTGCCGAAGGGCGCCTCCCCGGACGGGGAGGCGCCCTTTCTCCTGTCTGATGCCGCCGCGGCGGAGGGGTGGCGGGAATCCTGTGGGGAGATGATGCTCTTTAGGAGGGGCGGCCTAAATCCTGTGGGGAGATAAGGCTGTTATCGCTGCCGGATAGGGACGTTATCTCCCCACAGGATGCGTGGAATGGGCGCTAAGGGACGTTATCTCGCCGCAGGATTCACGGGACTGGATGCCGGCGCTGCAAGGGGGAAGGCCCCGACGCCGCGCAACGGCCGGGCGCCCAACTGCCCCGACGCCGCGCAACGGCCGGGCGCCCAACTGCCCCGACGCCGCGCAACGGCCGGGGACGCCGCGCAACGGCCGGGCACGCCCGAGCTGGCGCGGGCTGCTAGCTGTACTGAGACACCACGTTAGTTACACGTGAATAGGGTGAAGACCTCTTAGGTTTGGTGGTTACCACACACAGCCGAACCCAAGAGGTCTTCATGTCCCACGGTAATGCCCGTCTGGCTCCGGCCGGAAGAATGATCCTGGTCCAGCGCGTCGCTTCCGGGCGGCCGGTAGCCCATGTCGCGAAGGAAATGGGTATCTCCCGGCCCACCGCTTACCGGTGGGTCAACCGGTACCGGGAAGAAGGCCCGCCCGGTTTGGAAGACCGTTCTTCGAAGCCCAAAACGTGCCCGCACGCGACCAGCCCGGAGAAAACCGCCGAGGTCCTAACAACCCGTACCGAGCACCGCACCGGGCCGGCCGATATCGCATCCCGCACCGGGGTAGGCGTCCGCACGGTGTCCCGGATCCTTCTTCGTTCCGGTGTCCCCAAGCTCTGGGAGCTGGATCCGCTGACCGGTATCCGCATCCGTGCCGCCCGGGCAACGGAGCGCCGGTATGAACGCGACGCTCCCGGGGACATGGTCCATATCGATGTGAAGAAACTCGGCCGGATCCCGGACGGGGGCGGCTGGCGGGCAGACCCGAATCAGTCCGCTCGCAACCACAGCACCGGCCACACGAGAGTCGGTTTCGACTACGTCCACGTCGCCGTGGACGATCACTCAAGGCTCGCGTTCGTGGAAGTCCACCCCGATGAGAAGGGTCCGACCTGCGCCGGGTTCCTGCAGCGGGCTGCCGCGTTCATGGCCGCGCACGGAGCGCCGGTGAAACGAGTCATGACGGATAACGCGTTCGCTTACCGGCTCTCCAATGACTTCCAGGCGGTGCTGTCCACGTTGGGTGCCAAGCACATCCTGATCAAGCCCCGCCATCCTTGGCAGAACGGCAAAGCCGAACGCTTCAACCGGACCCTGCAGGAAGGCTGGGCCTACCGGCAGGTCTTCGACTCCAACCAAGCCCGCACCGATGCCCTGCAACCGTGGCTAGACTTCTACAACCACCAACGCCCACACGGCAGCCTCGGAGGCAAAGCACCCATCACCAGGTGTAACTAACGTGCTGTCTCAGTACAGCTAGCTGCCCGCGGGACCGCGCTCCAGCAGCGGCGCGACCCGATAGGGGATGAGCTCACCCATGGCCAGGGTCGTGTCCGAACGTTCAACACCGGGGACGGCGAGGATGGCCTTGTTGACGCGGAAGAGATCCTCGGCGTCGAGTGCCACGATCCGCAGCAGCAGGTCCGCCGCCCCGGTCAGGCCGTGCGCCTCGACGACCTCCGGAATGTCTGAGAGCTCGCCCGTGATTTCCGCCAGGCGCTGCTGCTGTACATGGACGTGCACGAATGCCATGAGCGGGTAGCCCAGCGCCACGGGACTGATCCGGCGTTCAAAGGACAGGAAGGCACCCTTCTTTTCCATTCCGGAAAGCCTCGCCTGGACAGTGTTCCGGGAGATGCCCAGACGTGCGGCAAGGGCCACCACGGTCCGGCGGGGATCAGTGGCCATTGCCCGCAGAACGCGAAAGTCGGTGCTGTCCAGAATCTGCATAGTGCGCAACGCTAGCACGGCCCAGGAAGCGGAAGCAGGGCAGTATGCCCAATCGGACGGCATGTGGTTGTGCCGCCTGCTTGGTGTGAGTAGGGTCACACCTAACTGGGCAAAGGCGCCCGGCATCAGGTTCGGACCCCACCACCCCCGGGGCCCCAACACGGAAGGATGCGCATCAAAGTGTCCCTGCATACCCCGGTAGGACATCCCGAAAACACCGGGATGGAACCCAATGACCCCTATGTCCAGCTCGTCCGCCCCAGCGGTGCGCGGGTCCAGGACGCGTTCTACGGCCGCTGGGTCCAGGACGTCGACGCCGAGGCCCTCCGCGGCCTCTACCGGGACATGGTCCTGGTCCGGCGCATCGACACCGAGGCCACCTCCCTGCAGCGCCAGGGCGAGCTGGGCCTCTGGCCTCCGCTCCTGGGCCAGGAGGCAGCACAGATTGGTTCGGCCCGGGCCCTGCGCCCCTCCGACTTCGTCTTCAGCAGCTACCGCGAGAACGCCGTGGCATGGTGCCGCGGCGTCGGGTTCGCTGACCTCATGCGGGTCTGGCGCGGAAACGCGGCAGGGGGCTGGGATCCCTATGCGGTCAACATGGCGCCCACCCAGGTGATCATCGGAGCTCAGGCGCTGCACGCGGCAGGCTACGCCATGGGCATTGCCCAGGACGGCGCGGACGACGCCGCCATCAGCTACTTCGGTGACGGCGCCACCAGCCAGGGGGACGTCAACGAGGCAATGGTCTTCGCCGCAAGCTTCCAGGCACCGGTGATTTTCTTCTGCCAGAACAACCAGTGGGCCATCTCCGAGCCGGTGGGGCTGCAGGCCCAGGTGCCGATCGCCAACCGGGCCCCGGGATTCGGCATCCCGTCCATCCGCGTGGACGGCAATGACGTCCTTGCCGTCCTGGCAGCCACCCGGGAAGCACTGGACCGTGCACGCAGCGGCGGCGGACCAACCTTCATCGAAGCAGTGACCTACCGGATGGGACCGCACACCACCGCCGATGATCCCACCCGATACCGTGATGCCGCGGAACTGGAGGAGTGGCGGCTCAGGGATCCGGTCACCCGGCTGGGTGCCCTGCTGCAGAACGAGGGGCACGCGGACGAGGCGTTCCTCGCTTCCGTGGAGGCCGAGGCCGATGCGCTCGCCGCCGCACTGCGCGAAGCCTGCCTGACCCTTCCGGACCCCGGCGCCAGCGACGTGTTTGCCCACGTCTACGCCGAGCCGAACAGCTGGCTGGACCGCCAGCAGGAGCACTACACGGCCTACCTGGCCATGATGGACGGCACCGCGGAAGGACAGAGCCGATGAGCAGCATGACCTTTGGCCGCGCGATCACCGCCGGACTGGACGATGCGCTTGCCGCGGACCCCAGGGTGGTGCTGATGGGAGAGGACATTGGCAAGCTGGGCGGAGTCTTCCGGATTACCGACGGGCTGCAGGAAAAGTACGGGCCCAAGCGCGTGATGGACACCCCGCTGGCCGAATCCGGAATCATGGGCACCGCCGTCGGGCTGGCCTTCCGCGGTTACCGGCCCGTGGTGGAAATTCAGTTCGACGGGTTCATCTACCCGGCGTTTGACCAGATTGTCTCCCAGGTTGCCAAGATGCATTACCGCACCCGCGGTGCGGTGAAACTGCCCCTGACCATCCGTGTGCCGTTCGGCGGCGGCATCGGTTCGCCGGAGCACCACTCCGAGTCCCCGGAGGCCTACTTCACTCACACATCCGGACTGCGGGTGGTCAGCGTGTCCAACCCCCAGGACGCCTACACCATGATCCGGCAGGCCGTCGCCTGCGATGATCCGGTGCTCTACTTCGAACCCAAGCGCAGGTACCACACCAAGGGGGAGGTTGCGCAGACACTGGAAGGTGCGCTGCCCATGGGGGCCGCCCGGGTGGCGGCCGCGGGAACTGACGTCACGCTGGTGACCTACGGACCGCTGGTCATGACGGCACTGGATGCCGCCACCGCTGCCGAAGATGAGGGCATCTCCATGGAAGTGATAGACCTGCGCTCGCTGTCCCCGGTGGACTACCCGGCAGTGGAGGCCTCCGTCCGCAAGACCGGCCGCCTCGTGGTCACGCATGAAGCCGCGCAGTCCGGCGGTCTCGGTGCCGAGCTCGCCGCCAGCATCACGGAGCGCTGTTTCGACTTCCTGGAGCACGCGCCGGTGCGGGTGACGGGCTTCGACATCCCCTACCCGCCGGCCCGACTTGAAAAACACCATCTCCCGGACCTGGACCGGATCCTGGACGGTGTGGACCGCGTGATGCGCCGGCCCAACTCCCTGGCGCCGTCTGCCGTCCTCGAAGGAGCCGGCCGATGATCCGCGAATTCCGGCTCCCGGACCTCGGTGAAGGCCTCACAGAATCAGAAATCCTGTCCTGGCGGGTTACTGAAGGCCAGAGCGTGACCCTGAACCAGGTCATAGCGGACGTGGAGACGGCGAAGGCCGTAGTCGAACTCCCGTCCCCGTTCGAGGGCGTGGTGGCCAGGCTGCATGAGGCCGAGGGCACGGTGGTGGAAGTGGGAAAGGCAATCATTAGCTTCGACGTGCCGGATGCCGGCGGTGCACCCGCTCCGGCAGCCCCCTCGGAAGCGGCGCAGCGACGCCAGCCGACCCTGGTGGGATACGGAGCCGAACCCGAGAAAGCTGGGCGTCCTGCCCGCCGGACGCGACGCGGCTTCACCGGCCCCGCGCCGACAGCTCAGCCGGTACCGACAGCCCAGCCGGTACCGGCAGCCCAGCCGGTGGATAGTCCGCCGCGCGCAGCCGGTGCGGAACGTGTGGCCGGCGCCGGTGAACCCGGGCTTAGGCCACGCTCCACTCCGCCGGTCCGCAAGCTCGCCCGGGATCTAGGCGTCGACCTGTCCGCCGTGGACGGTACCGGTCCGCAGGGCCGGATCCTGCGCGGCGACGTGGAAGCCGCGCATCTGCGCAGATCCGCCGAACCGTCCCCAGTTCCGGACCGGCAACAGCCGGTCGTCGCCGGTGCTCCGCACCTGGGCCAGGGCCGGGAGGAACGGATTCCCATTGCGGGCATCCGGAAGCACACCGCAGCAGCCATGGTCTCCAGCGCCTTCACGGCACCGCACGCCACCGTTTTCCTCACGGTGGACGTCACGGCCTCGATGAAGCTCCTGGACAAGCTGCGCGGCCGCCGGGAATACGACGGCGTGCGGCTGACCCCGCTGGTGCTGGCGGCCAAGGCCGTCTGCCTGGCGCTGCGGCGCCATCCCGAACTGAACGCGCGCTGGGACGATGCCGCGCGGGAGATCGTCCGGTACCGCTACGTCAATCTAGGCATCGCGGCAGCCACGCCGAGGGGGCTGCTGGTCCCCAACATCAAGGACGCGCAGGACCTGGGGCTGCGGGAACTCGCCCTGGCAATCTCGGACCTGGCCGGAACCGCCCGGGACGGGCGCACCCCGCCGGCAGCACTGACCGGCGGCACCGTGTCAATCTCCAACGTGGGAGTCTTCGGCGTTGATGCCGGAACGCCCATCCTGAACCCGGGAGAGGCCGCGATCCTGGCACTGGGTGCCGTCCGCAGGCAGCCCTGGGAACACGAGGGCGGCATCGCCCTGCGGCAGGTCACCACGCTCAGCCTTTCCTTCGACCACCGCCTGGTGGACGGGGCGGAAGGGGCAGCTTTCCTGCGGGACATTGGTGACGTTCTGGCGGAACCCGCCATGGTCCTGGCGCTGGACTGAGGATCCGCCCCCAAGCGGCAGCAGGGCCCCTTTCCACCGTCCGCGGATAAGGGGCCCTGCTGCAGTAAGGCTGAGTGGAGCTAGGCGAGCTCCAGCTCCAGTTCGCGGACTACCGCTCCGCGGGCATTGGCGAAGGACTGGGCCTCGCCGATGACCTTGAAGCCGTAGCGCTCTAGGATGCGAATGGAGCTCACGTTGTCTGCGACTGCCCTGGCGCGGACGGGCCGCTCGGGGAACTCTTCGAGGAAGAGGCCCACCGCCGCCGTCGTAATTCCCTGTCCCCAGCGCTCGCGGTCTATCCAGTAGCTGATCTCCGGGATGCTGCCGTCCCGGTAGGCAAGAATGGAGCCCACCACGTCTCCGTCGGCCACGATGGTGCGCACGGTGATGCCGGAGTCACTGAGGATCTGCTGCCAGTGGAGGTCGAACACACCCCTGTCCGCGGGATTCTTGGCGGCAAAGGCAGCCATATGGTTGGCGCCCGGGTCCAGCTGATGGGTGAAGAACTCATCAACATCGCCCGGTTCTACGGCACGAAGCTCAATCACGGCAGGTCTTTCTGCTCGGGGGTTTTTCCTAGCCTACTAGGCATTCAGCGCGGCCCATGCCATGCGTTCAAGCAGGGCGCGCAGTTTGACGGTCTCGCGGGCGGTGGTCTTGCTGGTCAGTGTGTGGGACGTGGAGTTGATCAGCCCGAACACCGCCTGCGCCCGGTGGCGCAGCAGTGCCAGTTCAGCCTTGGGATGCAGGGCCGAGATGGCGTCCACCCAAACCTCCACGTACTGGCGCTGCAGCTGGCGAACGGTGCGCTCATCCTCTTCGGGCAGGCTGGCCAGGTCCCGGTCCTGGACCCGGATGACGTTCGACTGGCGCAGTGCGAAGTCCACCTGGAACTCAATCAGTCCGCTCAGGGCAACTTCGGCAGTGTCAGACTCGGCAACGACGGCGATTCCGCCTTCCAGCAAGTCCTTGCTGACGCCGATCAGCAGGGCGGAGAGCAGAGCCGGCTTGCCGCTGAAATGACGGTAGACGGCCGGCCCGCTGACACCCGCAGCGGCGCCGAGTTCCTCGATGGAAACGCCGTTGTAGCCCTTCTCGGCGAAAAGCGCGGCCGCGGCATCCAGCATCGCCGCACGCCGGGAAGCCTTCGCGGCGCTTCGGCCCGTAGCGGTGCGGGGGGTGCTCTTAGTTGAATCCATGCCTGCCTTTCCGCGGTTGTCTGGTGGCAACCCCTCCATTGTGGTGGACACGTCAGTTAATAGCCACTAACCTAATCTGAGTTAGCGGGCATTAACCAACGCCGGTCATCCGGCAGGCAGTGCCGGACACGCTCAACCTAAGGAAGTCGATGGAGACTCTTGCCACCGCGCTGGACCCGGCATCTGAGCAGTACGCCGCCAATGACGCGGCCCAGCGGATGCTGGCCGGAGAGCTGCACAAACGCCTCGCCGAAACCGCGCAGGGCGGGTCCGTCCGTTCCCGGGAGCGGCACACCTCCCGCGGTAAGCTCCTTCCGCGGGAAAGGATCGAGGCGCTGCTCGACGACGGCAGCCCGTTCCTTGAAATCGCGCCCCTTGCAGCGAACGGCATGTACCAGGACGAGTGCCCGGCGGCTGGACTAATTGCCGGAATCGGGCTGGTCCATGGGCGGCACGTCATGGTGCTTTCGAATGACGCGACGGTCAAGGGCGGAACCTACTACCCAATGACGGTCAAGAAGCACCTTCGGGCGCAGGAGATCGCCCTTGAAAACAGGCTTCCCTGCATCTACCTGGTTGATTCCGGCGGTGCCTTCCTGCCGCTGCAGGACGAGGTCTTCCCGGACCGGGACCACTTCGGCCGCATTTTCTACAACCAGGCACGGATGTCCGCTGCGAAGATCCCGCAGATCGCCGCCGTCCTGGGGTCCTGCACCGCCGGCGGCGCCTACGTGCCTGCCATGAGCGATGAAACCGTCATCGTGCGCAACCAGGGCACCATCTTCCTTGGCGGCCCTCCGCTGGTGAAGGCAGCCATCGGCGAGGTAGTGACGGCGGAGGAGCTGGGCGGCGGGGAGCTGCATTCGCGCACCTCCGGAGTGACCGACCACCTGGCCGAAAATGACGCCCACGCACTTGAAATCGTCCGGGACATCGCTGAGACGTTCCCCGAACCGCTGCGCGCCTGGGAACCCGTGCCGGCCGTGGAGCCCGAAGCGGATCCCGGGGAACTCTACGCTGCCGTCCCGGCAGACCTGCAGAGTCCCTACGACGTGCGGGAAGTCATTGCCCGCATCACCGACGGCAGCGAATTCCACGAATTCAAAAAGGAATACGGCACCACCCTGGTCACCGGCTTCGCCCGGCTGCACGGCCACCGCGTGGGAATCGTGGCCAACAACGGTGTGCTGTTCAGCGAATCCGCGCAGAAGGGGGCCCACTTCATTGAACTGTGCGACCAGCGCGGCATTCCGCTGGTCTTCCTGCAGAACATTTCCGGCTTCATGGTCGGGCGAGATTATGAAGCCGGGGGAATCGCCCGGCACGGCGCCAAGATGGTCACCGCCGTGGCCACCTGCCGGGTACCCAAACTGACCGTGGTCATCGGCGGTTCCTTCGGCGCAGGCAACTACTCCATGTGCGGCCGGGCGTACTCGCCGCGCTTCCTGTGGATGTGGCCTGCCGCGAGGATCTCCGTAATGGGCGGAAACCAGGCCGCGGCCGTCCTGGCGACGGTCCGCCGGGACGGACTCGAAGCCCGCGGTGAAGAATGGAGCGCCGAGGAGGAGGAATCCTTCCGCGAACCCATCCGCCAGGACTATGAGGCACAGGGCAGCCCCTATTACTCAACGGCGCGTCTCTGGGACGACGGGATTATCGATCCGCAGGACACCCGCACCGTGCTGGGGCTGGCGCTGGATGTCTGCGCCAACGCGCCGCTTCCCAAAACTTCCTTCGGCCTCTTCCGGATGTGAACACATGACTTTTACAACTGTTTTGGTGGCCAACCGTGGAGAGATCGCCTGCCGGGTGATCCGCACCCTCAAAAAGCTGGGGCTGCGCAGCGTTGCCGTGTACAGCGACGCCGACGCCGGTGCCCGCCACGTGCGGGAGGCCGACACCGCCGTGCGCCTCGGCCCGGCGGACCCGCGCAGCAGCTACCTCAATGCCGGGGCGGTGCTGGCCGCCTGCCGCTCCTCCGGTGCCCAGGCCGTGCACCCCGGTTACGGGTTCCTCAGCGAAAACGCCTCCTTTGCCCGGCTGCTCGCTGAGAACGGCATCGCCTTCATTGGCCCCGGCATCAAGGCGCTGGAGCTGATGGGGGACAAGATCCAGTCCAAGAACCACGTGGCCGGTTATGGCGTGCCAGTCATCCCCGGGATCGCCGAGCCCGGGCTGGGGGACGGGGAGCTGACCGCGGCTGCGGCCGGAGTGGGCTATCCGCTGCTGATCAAACCGTCCGCCGGCGGAGGCGGCAAGGGCATGCATGCGGTCACCGCTCCCGCGGACCTGCCCGCCGCCCTCGCCTCGGCCCGGCGCGTGGCCGCAGCGGCATTCGGGGATGACACCCTGTTCCTGGAACGGCTGGTCCCCTTCCCCCGGCACATTGAGGTGCAGGTCCTGGCCGACACCCACGGGAACGTAATCCACCTGGGTGAGCGTGAATGCTCCCTGCAGCGCCGGCACCAGAAGGTGATCGAGGAAGCTCCCTCAGTGCTGCTGGACGACGCCGCCCGTGCACGCATGGGCGCGGCGGCCTGCGAGGCGGCACGGTCCGTCGACTACACAGGCGCGGGAACCGTTGAGTTCCTGGTTTCCGGAGAGGCTCCGGACGAGTTCTTCTTCATGGAGATGAACACCCGGCTGCAGGTAGAGCACCCGGTCACCGAGATGGTCACCGGAATAGACCTGGTGGAATGGCAGGTTCGCATCGCCGCCGGGGAGCCGCTGGAGCTGACCCAGGACCAGGTCCGCCTGGAAGGGCACGCCATCGAGGCGCGGGTTTATGCCGAGGACCCCGCGGCAGGGTTCCTTCCCACCGCCGGGCGGGTCGAGACGCTCCGCGAAGCCGGAGGCGAGGGAATCCGCACCGATTCGGGTCTGCTGGCCGGACAGGAGGTCTCTTCCAGCTATGACCCGATGCTCGCGAAGGTCATTGCCTGGGGTGCAGACCGGAAGCAGGCGCTCCAGCGGCTGGACACCGCCCTGGCCCGGACCGTGATCCTGGGACTAGGAACCAACACTGAATACCTCCGCCTGCTGCTCGCAGACCAGGCTGTGCAGGCCGGGGACCTGGACACCACGCTGGTCGAGCGGCGCCTTCCCGGACTGGCCTTCCAGGAACCCGGAATCCCCGAACTTGCCGCTGCCGCGCTGCTCCGGCTCGCGGTACTGCAGGGCAGGATCCCCGGGCCCGGCGGCAGCGGGGAGCGGAACCCGCCGTCTGCCTGGAGCCGGGCAGACGGATGGCGGATCGGCGGAAGGCACCCGCTGGCAGTGACCGTTCAAGCCGCCGGCAAGACCCGCAGCGTCGAGGTGCTTGGCGGCCTGGAGAACGCGGAGGTCCGCATCGACGGACAGCCGGCGTTCCGGGCCGGGATGGACCTGGACGGGACCGGCCTCCGGCTGGTGCTGGACGGCGTCGTACATCCGATGCTGTTCGCCTTCTCCCGCGGACCCGGCGGCACGCCGGTGCTCTGGACCAGCCGGGACGGCTACACCGCGGCGCTGGAACTGCCGGGCCGCCGCGAGACCCTGCGGGCCGCGTTGGCAGCTGCCGGACGGACCGAAGGCGCCGCTGACCCGGTCCTGCGCTCGCCGATGCCCGGCACCGTCGTCACGGTGGCGGCTGCGAACGGGGACACCGTCGAAGCCGGCCAGGTGCTGCTCGCGGTCGAAGCCATGAAGATGGAGCACCAGCTCACCGCCCCGGTGGCCGGACGCGTTTCGATCACCCTCCGGGCAGGAGACCTGGTCAAGGCCGGCCAGGTGCTCGCCACAGTCGTTCCCGCAGAAGGTCCCGGAACCCCAACCCAAGGAGCAGGCAATGCCGAGCTTTGAACTCAGTGAAGAACACCGGGTCCTCTCGGACACCGTCCGGGAATTCGCCGAGGAAGTCGTTGCTCCGGTAGCTGCCCAGCACGACGCCGAACACTCCTTCCCCTACAAGGTGGTGGAGCAGATGGCGGAGATGGGCCTGTTCGGACTGCCCTTCCCGGAAGAATACGGCGGCATGGGCGGAGACTATTTTGCCCTGTCCCTGGCCCTGGAGCAGCTGGCCCGGATTGACCAGTCCGTGGCCATCACGCTGGAAGCCGGTGTCTCCCTGGGCGCCATGCCGATCTACCGGTTCGGTACAGAGGAGCAAAAGCAGCGGTGGCTGCCGGCCCTGGCCGAGGGAAGTGCTCTCGCCGGGTTCGGCCTGACCGAGAGCGAAGCCGGTTCGGACGCGGGCGGCACCAAGACCACGGCCCGGCTCGAGGACGGCCAGTGGGTGATCAACGGCAGCAAGGAATTCATCACCAATTCCGGCACGGACATCACCTCCCTGGTGACGGTGACGGCCGTTACCGGAACTACGGAGAACCCGGACGGTTCGGTGCGAAAGCACATCTCCACCATCATCGTTCCCTCGGGAACTCCTGGCTTTACCGTGGAAAAGGCCTACAACAAGGTTGGCTGGAACGCCTCGGACACCCATCCGCTGTCCCTCGCCGACGTCCGGGTGCCGCAGGAGAACCTGCTGGGTGCAGAGGGCCGCGGCTTCGCGAATTTCCTGCAGATCCTGGACGAGGGCCGCATCGCGATCGCCGCCCTGGCCACGGGCGCCGCGCAGGGCTGCGTGGACGAGGCACTGCGCTACGCCAACGAGCGCACCGCGTTCGGCACCACGATCGGCAGCAACCAGTCCATCGCCTTCAAGATTGCCCGCATGCAGACCCGCGCCCACAACGCCCGGCTGGCCTACTACGACGCCGCTGCCCGGATGCTGGCCGGCAAACCGTTCAAGACCCAGGCGGCCATGGCCAAACTCGTGGCGGGAGAAGCGGCAATGGACAACGCCAGGGATGCAACCCAGGTCTTTGGCGGCTACGGTTTCATCAATGAATTCCCGGTGGCGCGGCAGTACCGGGACTCAAAGATCCTCGAAATCGGGGAAGGCACCACCGAAGTCCAGCTCATGCTCATTGCCCGGGAACTGGGACTGTAGGGCCGGAACGGGTTAGTCAACGGTGATTAACGAACGGACACCACCATGATCGACAAGACAGTGGCCACGGCGGAAGAAGCCGTGGCGGACATCCCCAGCGGTGCATCGCTGGCCGTAGGCGGGTTTGGACTCTGCGGAATACCCCAGGTTCTGATCTCCGCGCTGCATGCCCAGGGCGCCGATGACCTGGAAACGGTTTCCAACAACTGCGGCGTGGATGACTGGGGGCTGGGCCTGCTGCTGGCCGACCACCGGATCCGCCGGACCGTCAGCTCCTACGTGGGGGAGAACAAAGAGTTTGCCCGGCAGTTCCTGGCCGGGGAACTCGAGGTGGTCCTCACCCCGCAGGGAACGCTGGCGGAGAAACTGCGTGCCGGCGGCGCGGGCATTCCGGCCTTCTACACGGCAGCAGGCGTCGGAACGCAGGTGAGCGAAGGCGGCCTGCCGGAGAAGTACGACGCCGAGGGCGGCGTGGCACAGGCATCCCGGGCCAAGGAGGTGCGGAGCTTCGGCGGCCGGGAATACGTGCTGGAAGAATCGCTCGCGCCCGACTTCGCCCTGGTCCACGCCTGGAAGGGCGACCGGCACGGAAACCTGGTGTTCCATGCCTCGGCGATGAATTTCAATCCGCTCTGCGCCATGGCCGGCGGAATCACCATTGCCGAGGTGGAGGAGCTGGTGGACCCGGGCGAACTTGAACCCGGCGAAGTCCATGTGCCGGGCATCTTCGTCCAGCGGGTGGTGCTGACCGGGCCGGGAGAGAAGCGCATCGAGAAACGGACCGTCGCGCAGCCCTCGTCCGAACCCGTCGGCGACGGCACCGCAGCCAAGGAGGCAATGTAATGGCGCTGACCCGCAATGAGCTGGCCGCCCGCGTGGCGCAGGAGCTGGAAAACGGCCAGTACGTAAACCTCGGCATCGGCATGCCCACCCTGATCCCGAACTTCATCCCCGACGGGGTGGAAGTGGTGCTGCACTCGGAGAACGGGATCCTCGGCGTCGGGCCCTACCCGCAGGAAGCAACACTGGACCCGGACCTGATCAACGCCGGCAAGGAAACCGTCACGGTGAACAGGGGAGCGGCGTTTTTCGATTCAGCGCTGTCTTTCGGCATGATCCGCGGCGGCCACGTGGACGTGGCGGTCCTCGGTGCCATGGAAGTCGCGGCGAACGGGGACCTGGCCAACTGGATGATCCCCGGCAAGATGGTCAAGGGCATGGGCGGAGCCATGGACCTGGTGTTCGGGGCAAAGCGCGTGATCGTGATGATGGAGCATGTTGACCGCGCAGGCAGGCCCAAGATTGTCCACGAGTGTTCCCTGCCGCTGACCGGGCGCGGCTGCGTGGACCTGATCGTCACGGACCTCGCGGTCATCGAGGTAGGCCCGGAAGGGCTGGTCCTGCGCGAAACCGCCCCCGGCGTTTCCATCGAGGACGTGGTTGCCGCCACCGGGGCGCCGCTGGAGGTGGCTCTTGGTGTCTGAGGCAGCGGGCAGCGCTCCGGGGGAAACAGCGCCGGGGAAGCTGGTTGTGCAGCGCGGACTGTTCTTCGACGAACTTGAGCCAGGCACGGTGTACGCGCACCGGCCGGGACGCACCCTGACCGAGGCGGACAACGTCCTCTTCAGCACCCTGACCATGAACACCCAGCCCCTGCACCTGGACGCCGCCTACAGTGCCGGGCAGCCCTATGGGCAGCGGGTGGTCAACTCGATGCTCACCCTGGCGGTGATGGTGGGACAGTCGGTCAGCCAGCTCACGCAGGGAACGCTGGTGGCGCAGCTGGGCCTGACGGACATTGCCTTTCCGCATCCGCTCTTCCACGGAGACACCCTTTATTCGCAGACCCGGGTAGCGGCGAAGCGGCTCTCCGGGTCCCGCCCGGGACAGGGCATCGTGACCCTGGAACACACCGGCCACAACCAGGATGGAACGGTGGCGGCGACATTCACCCGCACGGCGCTGATGTGGACCTCGGAGGGGTTGCCGCAGGCCGGAGGGGAAGCGCGGCAGTGATGATCGCCGGTACGTTGGTAGCAACGTGAAACGCGAGGCAAGGAGCACAACCGGATGACTACTTTTCCCATGGGACCTGCGCTGCTGTTCTGCCCGGCGGACCGGCCGGAGCGCTTTGAAAAGGCTGCCCAGCGGGCGGACGCCGTCATCCTTGACCTCGAAGACGCCGTTGCCTTCGAAGACAAGGAACAGGCACGGGAGAACCTGGCGGCATCCGCACTGGACCCGGACAGGACAATCGTGCGGGTGAACCCGGTGCACAGCACGTCCTTCCGTGCCGACCTGGAGGCGCTCGCCGCCACCAGGTACCGGTACGTCATGGCGGCGAAGGCCGAGGACCCGGGAGAAATTGGACACGCCCTGCGGCACGTAAGCGTGATTGCCCTCATCGAAACCGCACTCGGTGTGCTGCGTGCCCCGGATATTGCCCGGGAGAAGAACGTTGCCGCGTTGATGTGGGGAGCCGAGGACCTGCTGGCATCCCTCGGAGGTGAATCAAGCCGCCGGTCCGACGGCACATACCGTCCGGTGGCGGTCCAGGCCCGGTCTACGGTTCTCCTGGCAGCCGGCGCCTACGGCAAGGGCGCCATCGACGCCATCTACGGGAACATCGAGGACACCGCCGGTCTCGAGGAAGAAGCCCGCGATGGCGCGGCGTCGGGCTTCGCGGCCAAGGCCTGCATCCATCCGGGGCAGGTGGCCGCAGTGCGGGCCGCCTATGCGCCCTCCGAAGAGGACAAGAACTATGCCCGTGAACTGCTCGCAGCGGCCAGGGGCCAGGGCGGAGTGTTCAGCTTCCGCGGCGAGATGATCGACGGTCCGCTGCTCCGCCAGGCCGAGCAGACCCTCCGCCGGGCCGGGATTTCGGGCTGACGCGACGGTAATTGCCCTTCCGGCGGCCAAGAGTTTGTGCAGGAAGGGGACGGGGCGGGCCGCTGCCGCCGATACTGGGGTATGCGCATTGTCATAGCGGGAGCCCACGGGCAAATTGCACGCGAAACCGGCAGGCTGCTGGTGGCCGCGGACCACGACGTCGCCGGATTGATCCGCAACCCGGACCACTCCGCTGACCTCGAAGCGGACCTGGTGGCGCCGGTGATCCTGGACCTTGAAAACAGCACGCTTGAAGACCTCGTCCAGGTGCTCACCGGCGCGGACCTCGCCGTCTTCGCGGCCGGAGCAGGACCGGGCAGCAGCGTTGAGCGGAAGGACAGCGTGGACAGGGCCGGAGCAATGCTGCTCGCTGAAGCCGCGGAGCAGGCCGGAGTCAGCCGCCTGATCCAGGTGTCTTCCGCGGGTACCGAAGGCGTCATTGGCGGAGCCCGGCCCGAAGGCCTTGAGGACGCCATGTACGCCTACCTGGTGGCCAAGCGCGCCGCGGAGGAAGACCTGATGGCGCGGTCAGAGCTGGACTGGACCATCATCCGGCCGGGAACGCTGACCAATGGCGATCCCGTTGGCCTGGTGGAGCTGGCGCCGGTAGTCGCATCCAGCACCATCCCGCGCCAGGATGTTGCAGCAGTACTCGCAGAGCTGGCGAAGACCGGCCGCGGCGCCGGACAGGTCCTGGGGCTCGTCACCGGAACGGATCCGATCCCGGACGCCGTCGCCGCCCTGCCTGCCGGGCTGTGAACGCCGTGCCCGGCCCGGTGGACCTGCTGCTTCAGCTGACGCCGTGAACGGGCCTGGTGCGGGATACTGGTAGGCATGCAGCTACCTGAGCCCACCGAACCCGAAACATCGGCAGCAGCCGGCCGGCCGGGACCGTCCGGCAGCGAACGGATTCCCCGCCGAGTGGTCCTGCTGGGATCCACCGGGTCGATTGGTACCCAGGCCATCGACGTGGCCGACGCCGCTCCGGACCGTTTCCGCATCGTGGCCCTGGCCGCAGGGGGCAACAACCTGGACCTGCTGGCACGGCAGGCCGTCCACACCCGCGCCGCAGCCGTAGGCTGTGCGGCGGTGGACCTGGCAACGCTGGAGGATGCCCTGCGCCGGGCCTGCGAGGAGGCATCCGTGACCGGGTATGACCCTGAGCTGTTCGTCGGCGCGGGAGCGGCCACCGCCGTCGCAGCCTGGCCCGAGGCCGAAGTCGTCCTTAACGGCATGACCGGCTCGATTGGACTTGAACCGACCCTGGCAGCCTTGGCAGCCGGTTCCATGCTGGCCCTGGCCAACAAGGAATCGCTGATCGTCGGCGGCGCCCTGGTCAAGCAGGCCGCTCGTCCGGGCCAGCTGGTTCCCGTGGATTCAGAGCACTCTGCCCTGGCCCAGGCGCTGCGCTCCGGCACCTTCGAGGAAGTGGACCGGCTGGTGGTCACCGCCTCCGGCGGGCCCTTCCGCGGCCGCCGCCGGGAGGAACTCGCAGGCGTCACCCCCGAACAGGCGCTGGCACATCCCACCTGGAAGATGGGCCGGATGGTCACCACCAACTCCGCCACCATGGTCAACAAGGCGCTGGAAGTCATTGAGGCCCACCTGCTCTTCGATGTCCCGCTGGAGAAAATCGACGTCGTGGTCCATCCGCAGTCGGTTGTGCACTCTATGGTGCAGTTCACTGACGGTTCAACCATTGCCCAGGCCTCTCCTCCGGACATGAGGCTGCCCATCGCCCTTGGCATGGGCTGGCCGGAGCGCGTGCCCGGCGCCGCTGCGCCCTGCGACTGGACCACAGCCACCGAATGGACCTTCGAGCCGCTGGACGAAGACGCGTTCCCGGCGGTCCGCCTGGCCAAGGAAGCAGCTGCCTCCGGGGGAACCGGCATGGCGGTCTACAACGCGGCCAACGAGGAAGCCGTGGAGGCCTTCCACGACGGTCTCATCGGATTCACAGACATAGTTGATACGATCGCCGCCGTGCTGGCAGAGCACACTGAGTCCGGCGAACTGACGCTTGACTCGGTGCTGGCGGCTGAGAAGTGGGCCCGGGCCGCAGCCCGGGCGCGAATCGGCGGAGGCCGGAAGAACTAAGGAAGTTCCGTTGAGCGTTCTACTTTTTGTCCTTGGCGTGCTGTTCGTGGCCGCCGGCATCGCGGCGTCGATCGCGCTGCATGAGGTTGGTCACCTGCTGCCGGCCAAGGCGTTCAAGGTCCGGGTCACGCAGTACATGATCGGTTTCGGCCCCACCGTTTTCTCCCGGCGCCGCGGTGAAACTGAGTACGGCGTCAAGGCGCTGCCCCTGGGCGGTTATGTGTCCATGATCGGCATGTTCCCGCCCAACAAGGAAAGGCACGACGGCGATGTGCGCCGTTCCAGCACCGGCATGTTCCAGCAGCTGGCGGTGGATGCCCGGCAGGCCGAGACCGACCGGCTTGAACCCGGGGACGAGAACCGGGTGTTCTACAAACTGCCCGTGTGGAAGCGGATCATCATCATGCTCGGCGGGCCGTTCATGAACCTGCTGATCGGCGTCGTGCTCTTCGCCGTACTGCTGATGGGCTTTGGCAGCGCCCAGGCCACCACCACGCTCGCGTCAGTAAACGAATGCGTAATCAGCGGCAGCCAGGCAGCGGCGGGCCAGACCGAATGCGCCGACACGGACCCCGCGGCGCCCGCACACGAGGCGGGGCTGCTGCCCGGTGACACGATCACCCGGTTCGACGGCCAGCCGGTCCAGGAATGGACGGAGCTCTCCGAGCTGATCCGCGAAGCTGCCGGGCGCTCCGTCACCGTGACCTACGAGCGCGACGGCGTCGAGGCCGAAACCAGCATCACTCCGCTGCTTACCGAACGTCCCGTGGCGGCGGAGGACGGCACGCCGGTCCTAGACGAGGCGGGCAATCAGGTGACGGAGGACGTCGGCTTCATCGGCGTCGGCTCGCAAACCGCACTGGTGCGCCAGCCCGCCACCGAGGTGCTGCCCATGGTGGGGGAGAACCTGCAGGGAATCGCCGGCGTCGTTATCAACCTGCCGCAGCGCATCGCCGATGTGGCGCAGGCGGCCTTCTCCTCCGAGGAGCGTGATCCCAACGGGCCCATGTCGGTAGTGGGCGTAGGCCGGATCGCCGGGGAAATCTCCTCTATGGAGGAGTCCCCGGTGCAGAACCGGGTGGCTGTCCTGATCGGACTGGTGGGGAGCGTGAACCTGGCGCTGTTCGTCTTCAACCTGATTCCGCTGCTGCCGCTGGACGGCGGACACGTGGCCGGAGCCCTGTGGGAGTCGCTGCGCCGCGGTGTCGCGAAGCTGTTCCGCCGCCCGGATCCGGGACCGTTCGACATGGCGAAGCTGCTGCCGGTGACCTACGCCGTCGCCGTGCTGCTCATGGGTATGGGTGCCCTGCTGATCTACGCGGACATCGTGAAGCCGGTCAGCCTCTTCTAGTTTCAAATAGATCTGAAACTCATTTTGCTTGTAAATACTTTTGCAATCGAATACGCTTTCATTCATGTTCGTACTGACGATCGACCAGAAGGACAGCCGCAACAACGCCGACCGGGTGCCCGAGCTGCTTGAACTGCTGCGCCCAGAAGAGCTTGAACTTCCGTTCGAGCGGACCGTCGGCGATGAGGTCCAGGCTCTGGCCTCCTCCGCGGACGCCGCAGTCAACGCGGCCCTGGCCGCGCTGCGCCAGGGCGGCTGGTCCGTAGGGATCGGCGTGGGAACCGTCGGGCTGCCCCTGCCTGCGTCCTCCCGGGAAGCTGGGGGAGAGGCCTTCATCGCCGCACGCGCCGCCGTCGACCGCGCCAAGAAAACCGGAGACCGGCCACCCCTCGCCGTCGCGGCTGCCCCGGAAGCGGGTGAAGAGGCTGCGGAAGCGGCCGCGCACGCCGAGGCTGTGCTGGTCCTGATCGCCGGTCTGGTCTGCGGCCGCAGCGAAGCGGAGTGGCGGATCCTGGAACACGTCGACCCGCACAAATGGGGAGCCCAAAGCGCCGCAGCACGTATGCTCGGGGTCAGTTCCCAGGCAGTCAGCAACGCCGTCCAGCGGGCCAGGTGGCAGGAAGAATGGGCCGCACGTCCCGCAGCAGCGGTGCTCCTTGACCGGGCGGACCGGGCAGCCGGCTCTCCGCCGAGATAGCAGAAACTGCCCGTTACAGCGCCGAGACGTGCAGTTTCTGCCATCTCGAAGAAGACAAGGAGTTCCATGGACCTGCTCTGGATCGTGCTGGGGCTGGCGGCAGCCGCGGTCGGAGGCTGGCCGGTCACCAGCGGTGTGCTGAAACTGGCGCGTGCGGTGGAAGCCTCCCGCCCCGGTCCGGACCCCGCCCGCGACCCGGCCGCGGACCAGATCCACGACGTAGCCGCGGTGGCGGCACTTCCGCCGCTGCCGCGCCGCCCGCCGCAGCCGTCCGGCCCCGTGATCCTGCGCGGCGGACTGGTGATCGGTTTCCTGGAGCGTCTTGCCGTGGCGGCCGCCGTGCTGGCTGATGAACCAGTCGCCATTGCGTACGTCGTCGCCATCAAGGGACTCGGCCGCTACGCCGAGCTGAAGGAGACGCCGGCCGCTGCCGAACGCTTCATCATCGGCACCCTCGCTTCCATGCTCTGGGCGGTGGGCATTGCCGTGGCCGTGCGGGTGGCGCTGCTGCACGGCTGACATCCCGTAGGGTGGGAATCATGAGTATTTTCGCAGTTGAGTACGTGTACGACGCCGAATCGGCAGCAGTGCGGGACGAACACCGTCCTGCGCACCGCGAATGGCTTGCCGCCATGGTCGAAGAGGGAAAGGTCCTGGCCAGCGGCCCGTTCACTGACGGCGCCGGCGCACTGCTGATCTTCACTGCCGCGGACGAGGACGAGCTGAACAACCTGCTCCGGCAGGACCCGCTTGCCGTTGGCGGCGGGATCTCCGGCCTGAAAACCACCGAGTGGAAGCCGGTTACGGGCGCCTTCGCGCACCTGGCCGGCTAAGCCCTGAGTGATATTCCACCTTCCTGCGGCACACCGTGCGGCGGGCGGGTGGATAATGGGACAGGCGCGCTTATCCCCGCCGCCTGAGACTAATAACTGCCCGCAGGGCACATGGAGGATGTTTTGACCTCGGTCAACCTAGGAATGCCAGCTGCACCGCCGCCCGTCCTTGCCCCGAGGCGCAAAACCCGCCAGATCAAGGTGGGCTCGGTAGGGGTCGGGTCGGACTTCCCGATCAGCGTGCAGTCGATGACCACCACGCCCACCACGGACATCAACGCCACCCTCCAGCAGATCGCCGAGCTCACGGCGTCGGGCTGTGACATTGTGCGCGTTGCCTGCCCCAGCGCCGATGACGCGGCCGCGCTGCCCATCATCGCCAAGAAGTCGCAGATCCCGGTGATCGCGGACATCCACTTCCAGCCGAAGTACGTGTACGCCGCGATTGAAGCTGGCTGTGCCGCCGTCCGTGTGAACCCGGGCAACATCCGCAAGTTTGACGACCAGGTCAAGCAGATCGCCAAGGAAGCCAAGGACGCCGGCGTGTCCATCCGGATTGGCGTGAATGCCGGTTCGCTGGATCCCCGCCTGCTGGCGAAGTACGGCAAGGCCACCCCCGAAGCGCTGGTGGAATCCGCCGTTTGGGAAGCCAGCCTCTTCGAGGAACACGACTTCCACGACTTCAAGATCTCCGTGAAGCACAATGACCCCGTTGTCATGGTCCGTGCATACGAGCTGCTCGCCGAGCGCGGCGACTGGCCCCTGCACCTGGGCGTCACGGAGGCAGGTCCTGCCTTCCAGGGCACCATCAAGTCCGCTACCGCCTTCGGCGCGCTGCTCTCCAAGGGCATCGGGGACACCATCCGCGTCTCCCTCTCCGCTCCGCCGGTCGAAGAGATCAAGGTTGGCAACCAGATCCTGCAGTCGCTGAACCTGCGGCCGCGGAAGCTTGAGATCGTCTCCTGCCCCTCCTGCGGCCGCGCCCAGGTGGACGTCTACACCCTCGCGGAGCAGGTCACCGCCGGGCTGGAAGGAATGGAAGTGCCGCTGCGCGTCGCCGTCATGGGCTGCGTCGTAAACGGCCCGGGCGAGGCGCGCGAAGCGGATCTGGGTGTAGCCTCCGGTAACGGAAAGGGCCAGATCTTCGTCAAGGGCGAGGTCATCAAGACCGTTCCGGAAGACCAAATCGTAGAGACCCTGATCGAAGAAGCGATGAGGATCGCCGAGGACATGGGGGAGGCCGATGGCGAGGATGCTGGCACGGGTGGCCCCATGGTTACCGTCGGCTAGGACGGAAAAGATGCGCAGCGGAAACATGACGGGAACGCTGCGCATCCTCGGTGCGGCCGACACCCCGGCGCTCACCGAACTGGCTGCGGCGGACCCAGTGGCGAATACGTTCCTGATTTCGCATCTGGAAAGCACGGGAACCGCCGCTCCGACGGCGGCCGGCGGCCAGGTGCTCGGAGTGTTCGACGACGGAAGGCTCACCGCTGCCTGCTGGGCGGGAGTCAACGTCGTACCCACTGGAGTTACCGCCGAGAACGGGGCGGAGATCGGCGCCTACCTGGCCCGCACGGGCCGCCGCTTTTCTTCGGTGTTCGGCCCGGCGGAGGCCGTGCTGTCCCTATGGTCCGAGCTGCAGCACAACTCGCCGCGGCCCTTCGACGTGCGCAGCGACCAGCCGCTGCTGGAAATCCCTGGACCGTCGCCGGTGCCCCCCGCTCCCGGGCTGCGCCGCGCCCGACCGGCGGACCTGGACCGGCTGCTGCCCGCCTGTGCAGCCATGTTCGAGGAGGAAGTCGGCTACTCGCCGGTCGCCGGAGGCGGCAGTCATTACCGGCAGCGGGTTCTCTCACTCATCCAGAACGGACACTCGCTGGTTGAGTTCGACGCCGCCGGCCAAGTGATCTTCAAGGCTGAGCTTGGGACTGTCTCCAGCAGGGCCGTCCAGGTCCAGGGAGTCTGGATGAATCCGACCTACCGGGGACGGGGGCTGAGCGCCGCCTACATGTCCGCCGTCGTGCAGTTCGCCCAGGAACTGGCCCCGCTTACCAGCCTGTACGTGAACTCCTACAACACCGCTGCCCGCGCGACCTACGAATCCGTGGGATTCCGCCAGGTAGGCACCTTCGCGACCATCCTGTTCTAGGCCCTTGTCCGCCGGTTCCCGGGGTGCGCGGCTTCAGCTCTGCCCGGCTGGAAGCCGCCGTTGCCGCGGCCAACCGCTTCCTGGAGCTGGGTGGCGACGTCCTGAGCGAGGAGACCCTGCGCGCGCTGCTGCCGGATACCGAATCCGCGCCCGGAGCCGAGGTGACCTTCGAGCCGGCCGCCTGTGCGGAACTAGCGGCCACCGCGTCTGTGACCGCCGTGCAGGATGCTTCGCTTGCCGGACTTGCCTACGGCACGGAAGCTGAGGCGGCCAGCGTCCTCGACGTTGCGGCCTACGCAGACGAATCCCTCCTCGACACCCTCGACTACATCGATGAAGCGGTTCTCCGGCTGCACGGAGATCCGGATGACCAGGGACGGTGCAACCGTCACGGTGACCAATACCCGGCTGGACGTCGCAACCGCTGCCGAACAGACACTGGCGCTGGACACCGCGGTCAGTTCCCCCGCGGGAGCGACGCGGCTCGTGCTGGTCAGCGCCAGGACCGGGAACGTGCGCCTTGTCGCGTCGCTGCCGGCACCCCGGGACCCGCAGCGGGCCGCCGCCGAAGCGGGCCGGCTCATCGATGCGGTCCTGGCGGAACTGGGCCTGGCCTCCCGCTAGCCGTTGCCGCTTCCGCCACGCGGCGGCCGTGTCCGGTGCAACCGGCGCCAGGGGCTAGATTAGTAGGGAGAAACTTCCTACTTTGGTGCAGCCAGCGGCTGCAGAAACGGATTCGACGCGTGGTCCTTCGACTTTCCACCCTTTTCCTGCGCACCCTGCGCGAAGACCCGGCAGACGCCGACGTCGCCAGCCACCGCCTGCTGGTCCGTGCCGGTTACATCCGCCGCGCGGCTCCCGGCATCTATTCGTGGCTCCCGCTGGGCCTGCGCGTGCTGGGCAAGGTGGAGACCATCATCCGTGAGGAAATGGCTGCGATCGGCGCCCAGGAAGTCCACTTTCCCGCCCTGCTGCCCCGCGAACCCTACGAAGCGTCCAACCGCTGGACGGAGTACGGGGACAACCTGTTCCGCCTGCAGGACCGCAAGGGTGCGGACTACCTGCTGGCCCCCACCCATGAGGAAATGTTCACCCTCCTGGTGAAGGACCTTTACAGCTCCTACAAGGACCTGCCGGTCTCCCTGTTCCAGATCCAGAACAAATACCGCGACGAAGCCCGGCCGCGTGCCGGCCTGCTCCGCGGCCGCGAGTTCATCATGAAGGATTCCTACTCCTTCGACATCGACGACGAGGGCCTGGAAGCCAGCTACCAGGCCCACCGCGGCGCCTACCTGCGCATCTTCGAGCGCCTGGGACTCGACGTCGTTGTGGTCTCCGCCGTGTCCGGTGCCATGGGCGGGTCCAAGAGCGAGGAATTCCTGCACCCGACCCCAGTGGGCGAGGACACCTACGTCCGTTCGGCCGGAGGCTACGCAGCGAACGTCGAAGCAGTGACCACCGTTGCGCCCGAAGCCGTCGACTTTTCACACGCACCGGCGGCGCAGGTGGTGGACACCCCGGATACGCCCACGATCGACACCTTGGTGGCTGACGTCAACGCACGCTTCGCCAAGGAGTCCGGTGAATGGACCGCCGCGGACACGCTCAAGAACGTAGTGCTCGCCGTGACGCTGCCCACCGGTGAGCGGCAGATCGTCGTCGTCGGTGTTCCGGGCGACCGCGCCGTGGACCTCAAGCGGATCGAAGCCAACATCGGCTCCCACCTCGAGATGTCCGGCGAACTCGGTGTCGAGGCTGCCACCGACGAGGACCTCAAGAAGCACCCAGGCCTGGTCAAGGGCTACATCGGCCCGGGCCTGAGCCGGGATGAAGCCGTCCTGGGCACGAAGTCGGCCACCGGTCTGCTTTACCTCGTGGACCCCCGCGTGGTTGCCGGTACCGCCTGGATCACCGGCGCCAACCAGCCGGGCAAGCACGTTCTTGGGCTGGTTGCCGAGCGTGATTTCGGCTGGGACGGCGTCATCGAAGCCGTGGAGGTCCGAGAAGGCGACGAAGCCCCGGACGGATCCGGGCCGCTCGAAGCGGCACGCGGCATCGAAATGGGTCACATCTTCCAGCTCGGCCGCAAGTACGCCGAAGCCCTGGGCCTCAAAGTCCTGGACAAGAACGGCAAGCTGGCCACCGTGACCATGGGCTCCTACGGTGTGGGCGTCACCCGCGCCGTCGCGGCCCTGGCCGAGTCCAACCGGGACGAGAAGGGCATCATCTGGCCGCGCGCCGTCGCGCCCGCCGACGTCCACGTTGTAGCCACCGGACGCGGAGACGAAATCTTCGAAGCCGCGGCGAAACTCTCCGGAGACCTCGAGGCAGCAGGCCTGGAGGTCATTTACGATGACCGCCCCAAGGTTTCCCCCGGCGTGAAGTTCGGTGATGCCGAGCTGATCGGCGTTCCCACCATCCTGGTTGTTGGCCGCGGACTGGCCGACGGCGTCGTCGAAATCAAGGACCGCGCCACGGGTGTGGCTGAGAACGCTCCGGTAGACGAGGCTGTGGAGTACGTGCTCCGCGCTGCCCGCGCCTGAGCCTCCCGGTGGTCTCGGGGCTTGAGGACATAACGCTCGCCACCATCGCCCTCGTGGTGGTGGCGGGCATTGCCGCAGGATGGATCGACGCCGTTGTGGGCGGCGGCGGGCTGCTGCAGCTGCCGGCGCTTCTCCTGATTCCCGGAATCACGCCGGTGCAGGCACTGGCGACGAACAAGATGGGGTCCGTCTTCGGGACGACCACAAGCGCCGTCACCTATTACCCTCGCGCCCACCCGGACCTGAAGACAGCGCTGCCCATGGCAGGCGTGGCGCTGGCGGGAAGTTTCGGCGGAGCGGTGCTGGCGGCGTCGCTGCCGTCGTCAGTCTTCAAGCCGATCATCGTTGCGGCGCTGATCATGGTTGCGGTGTTCACCGCTGCGAGGCCGACGGTGGGGGAGCTGACCAAGCTCCGGCACACCGGAAACCGGCACTACGTCACGGCCGGGGCCATCGGCGCGGTCATTGGGTTCTATGACGGCCTCATCGGCCCCGGCACCGGCTCCTTCCTGATCATCGCCATGGTGACGCTGCTCGGCTACAACTTCCTGGCTGCCAGTGCCAAAGCCAAGATCGTGAACATGGCTACCAACATCGGCGCCCTGGCGTTCTTCCTGCCGCACGGCTCGCTGTTGTGGGGCGTGGGCCTGATCCTGGGACTGGCCAACATGACCGGCGGCTACATCGGCGCCCGGATGGCCGTGAAGCAAGGCAGCAGGTTCATCCGCATCGTGTTCCTGGTGGTGGTTGGCGCGCTGATCATCAAACTCGGCACCGACGTCTGGATTGAAAACTTCCAGGACTAGCGGCAGGACCCTAGGCGGCCGGCAGTTCGCTCACCGGAGGAAGCCCGGGATGGGCCCTGCCAGCCAGCGCGGCGGCCACCCATACCGAACGCTGCGCATCGGCGGGCATTCCGCCACGGAGATACTCCAGGGCGTTGGCTACTTCCCGCAGGATGCTCCACTCAAATGCGGCCTGGATATCCAGCCCGCCGGCCTCGCAGAGACCGTGCAGCCGCTGCACCAGGGAACGCTCCGGGGCCCCTGACTCCAGGTCCCCAAGCCGGTTCCAAAGCATGGGCGCCACGGCGTATTCGACCTCCCCGCACACTGCCTGCGGATCAATGGCTGCCCACCCGCCGCCCGGCCGGGCCAGCACGTTGCCGAAGTGCAGGTCCGCGTGCACCAGCACATCGCGGCTGCTGCGCCGGCCCACCACGCCGCGGGTCTGGCAGACGGCCAGCGCCTCTTCCAGCAGCCAGCGTTCAAACGGCCGGCCCAGAGCCTCCCACTCGGCGGGAAGCTCATCCGAAAGCTGCTCCGCCCTTTCGGCAGCGGAGGGTATGCCGGCCCATTCCGGGTCCTCCGCTTCGGGGATGGCCAGCTCACGGACCAGCCTGCCCCACGCCTGCACTGCCTCGGCGACCGGAACCTGCAGGAGGGATGTTTCCGGGTCCAGCCGTTCGAGCAGCAGTGCGGAGCCTGCAGGGTCACGGTCCAGGAGCCGGACTGCACCGCGGCCGGACCACAGCTGGAGTGCCGGTGCCTCGGATTCAGCCTCCGGGTGGGGGAAAGGCAATTTCAGGACGGCGGGTGCGCCGCCGGCGGTGAGGACCGGCAGCACCAGTGATCCATGGCCGTGCCAGGTTCCCCGTACGGACGCATCCGGTTCCAATCCGAAGGTATCCATGGCCTTATCCACGAGGCCGTGAAGGCTGTCGACCCAGTCCCGTCCTTCGCGAAAGCGCAGATAGCGCCTGCGCAGGGCTTCGGGTACTACGACGGCGGATGCCATAAAGGTGCCTCCTGCGGGCTGGGGTCCGTGGCTGGCGGTGCGGCAGCCTGCTCCGGCCACCAACCAAGCCTAGGGTCCCGGTCCCCGCCGTGCCAGTGCGGAGGCTAGCCAGCAGCCCAGGGGAGGTGCGCCGGTTCTGCGTCCAGCCCGGGAGCGGGCGGGATTTCGCCGGTGGAGTACAGCAGCAGCGATGTTGCCACCAGCCGGTCGATGGCCCAGGAACGTACGGCGCCGTCGCTGTTCCCGGCCAGGTCGGCATAGATGCTGGGCATCATCCCTTCCAGTTCCTCCAGGCTGGGTACGGGCTCGGCCAGGAACGCCGGGTCAAGGGACCAGGCGGGCAGGGGAGTGACTTCGGGCAGGCACAGGTCAGGCAGCAGCCGGACGCCTTCCTGGCCCGCCTCAAGATGGGCGTTCCGGCGCTGGGCGGGCGGCTGCCCCAGGACCGTGAAGCCGCTGCCGACCTGGGCCTGGGCAACCTCGTAGCCGTATGCCGCGCCGTACTCGGCATTGACGGCTGCGTGCAGCGATTCGGCGGCACCGGGCCGGTCCCGCAGGACGGCTCGGTCATCGCCGGAACATTTGGGCTGCTCCTGCAGCACGGGAGTCCAGCCGGATTCCGGCAGCTGTTCCAGCGGTTCTCCCAGGACCTGTGCGGTCCGTTCGGCCAGCAGCAGCTGCCCGGTACCGGCAGCGGCCAGCAGGCGTGCCGTCCCGTAATCTGCCCGGCCGGCTGCGGCAAGGTTCCTGCGGGCTGATTCAAGCAGTGCCCGGGCGTAGGGCCGGGTTGGGGCAGCGGCCGGATTCCGGGCCGCTGCAGCGCTGCCGGGGCTGGCCAACAGCAGGGACTGCTGATTCAGGATGTCAGCAGCGGACCGCAGTTCGGCGGCCGCGCCGGCGTCAAGGGAGCCCGCAAGCGACTCCGCCCGGGCGGCAAGGACGCGGGACGTGGCGAACGCCTCATTGAGTGCCTGTTCCGAAAAGGACCGGGGGCGTTCCGGTTCGGCGCCGGAACCTGCCGTCAGCCCCAGCGAGGCGACAACGCAGGCCAGAAGCCCCAAGGCAAGGGTGCGGCGGAGGAAGCCGGCGGCCGAGGCAGCCCTGGAGGGGCGTGTGCCGGGCCGCTGCAGGACGTTCGGGGGCTTCTCCACAACACTCGATCATGCCACGAACAGGCCCCCACCTGCGGCGGTGACCCGGAGGTCCGGGAAAGTCGGTAGTCTAGGAGCTACAACAACATCTAGTGGGAGGCAGTAATGGCGGGTCGCCCCAGCCCTAAAAAAGACACGTCGTCCAACTACCGCAAGGACGCCCAGCGCGCCGAGGTAGCTGCGGAGACACAGCGGCTCAAGGACTACCTGGCTCCCACAGTTGCCGGTGAGAACCTCTTCCTGGAGGACATCGAGATCAAGATTGCCGGTGCCCACCGAACCGTCCACGTAGTCGTGGACCTTCCGGAGACCGAAAGCGGCGGCGTGAGCCTGGACCGGATCGCGGATGTTTCCCGCGTCCTCTCGGATGCGATGGACGCAGATCCCCAGGATGACGGCCGTCCCTACAGTCTCGAGGTGTCTTCCCCGGGCGTCTCCCGGCCCCTGACCGAACGGCGTCACTGGCGCCGCAACACGGGCCGGATGGTGTCAGTAACGCCGGTGCGCGGCGACGCCGTGACCGGGCGCCTCCTGGAAGTCGACGAGTCCGGCATCACGCTGGTCCCCGAAATCGCGGTCAAAAAGGGGATGAAGCCCAAGCAGGGCGAGAAGACGCACCTGGCTTTCGACCAGATCGCCAAGGGCCGGGTCGAGGTTGAATTCGCCCACCTTGAAGACGAACCGGCTGGCGACGACGCCGACGGAATTAACAGCACAGCCGAGGAGGCCTAAATGGATATTGATATGAGTGCGCTGAGGCTGCTGGAAGCGGAACGCGAGATTCCGCTGGACAAGCTGATCCCCACCATCGAGCAGGCACTGCTTGTCGCCTACCACAAGACCACGGGCTCGCAGGAAAAAGCCCGCGCCGAACTGGACCGCAAGAGCGGGCATGTGACCATCTGGGCGACAGAGCTCGACGACGACGGCGAGGCCGTGGGCGAGTTTGACGACACCCCGGCAGGATTTGGCCGCATCGCAGCCAGCACCGCACGGCAGATCATCCTGCAGCGCCTGCGCGACGTGGAGGATGACAACATCCTGGGCGAGTTCAAAGGCCGCGAAGGTGAACTCGTTTCCGGCCAGATCCAGCAGGGCAACAACCCGAACATGATCCAGGTCAACCTCGGCTCCATCGAGGCGCTGCTGCCTCCGACCGAGCAGGTTCCCGGGGAGAAGTACCTGCACGGCTCGCGTGTGCGTGCCTTCGTCGTCGACGTCCGCCGCGGTTTCAAGGGCCCGTCCATTACCCTTTCCCGCTCCCACCCCGGTCTGGTCCGCAAGCTCTTTGAGCTGGAAGTACCGGAGATCGCAGACGGATCAGTGGAAATCGTGGCCCTGGCCCGCGAGGCCGGCCACCGGACCAAGATCGCCGTGAAGGCAAACGTTCCGGGCATCAACGCCAAGGGAGCCTGCATTGGGGAAATGGGCTCGCGCGTGCGGGCCGTCATGACCGAACTGCATGACGAGAAGATCGACATTGTGGACTTCAGCGAAGACCCCGCAACGTTCATTGCCAACGCGCTGTCGCCTTCTCGGGTAAACTCGGTGACCATCACCGACGCGGATACCCGCTCGGCCCGCGTGGTGGTGCCGGACTACCAGCTCTCCCTGGCTATCGGCAAGGAAGGGCAGAACGCCCGCCTCGCAGCGAAGCTCACGGGCTGGCGGATCGACATCGTTTCCGACGCAAAGTCCGCCTAGCATCCCTGCCCGCCGGGCAGGGATGAAGGAAAGAGAAGAGAAACGCGGTAGAATGTACATGGCCGGGTCACCGTCCGCCTTCCAGCAACCGCAGGAGCCCGTGGAATCGGTGCGGCCTGCGGCAGGATCGGCGCATGTTCCTCAGCGGACATGCATTGGCTGCAGGAAGAAGGATGACCAGGCCGTGCTGATGCGGCTGGCGCTGGAATCAGAAGACGGCAGCAATGCCGTCCTGGTAGATGAGAGCCGCCGTATGTCTGGCCGGGGCGCCTGGTTGCACCCCGACACAGCATGCCTCGCAACAGCTGTGAAACGCCGTGCTTTCGGCCGTGCCTTCCGGGCGCAGGCCGATCCCTCGGCAGTTCATCAGTGGTTCGAAGCTCAAGAGGCGGGTCCCACCCGGAACCCCCTCGAAACCGTCCAACCTGAAAGCGGGTCAGAAATCTGATGGAAACCCGATGAGTACCCAGCGATGAGTACTTTGTTGTGCTCTGTGATGGGCCCTGCTGCAACCGCAGCGGAAGCCCGCAGCAAATAGACGGTTCGTGCCTGGCTCGGTGCGGACCGAGACAGGAGAAATGTGGCCAAGGTCCGCGTACACGAGCTCGCCAAAGAGCTCGGCATTACCTCGAAGGACGCAGTCGCAAAACTGCAGGAACTGGGCGAATTCGTCCGGTCGGCGTCTTCAACCATTGAAGCGCCCGTAGTCAAGAAACTGCGCGGGGCGTTCCCCGACGCAGCATCCAAGCCGGCAGCACAGCCGGAAACCTCCGCTCCCCGCCCGGCCGCTCCGGCACCGGCAGCCCCCGCAGCGAAGCCTGCCTCAGAAGCTCCGGCTCCCGCTGCAGAGAAGCCCGCTGCCCCTGCCCCGGCCGCCCCCGCTGCCCCTGCCCCGGCCGCCCCCGCGGCGCCGGCGCCGGCGGCCCCCGCCGCACCGGCGAAGGCTGAGAGCAAGCCGGCAGCCCCGGCACCCGCCCCGGCTCCCAAGACCGAGGAAAAGCCCGCTGCTCCGGCAGCACCGGCTGGATCCTCTTCAGCGCCCCGTCCGGGTGCGCCGCGGCCCGGAGCTTCCGGCCCGCGCCCCGGCAACAACCCGTTTGCGACGTCCCAGGGAATGCCGCGTCCCCGCGGCCGCGGTGAAGGAAACGGCCAGGGCGGACCCCGTCCCGGCAACAACCCGTTTGCCACGTCCCAGGGAATGCCCCGTCCGGGCCAGCGCCGCGACGAGTCCGAGCGCACCGGAACCCCCGGCGCCGCAGGACCGCGTCCGGCAGCAGGCGCAGGCGGTCCCCGTCCGGGCGCACCCCGTCCCGGTGCACCGCGTCCCGGCGCTCCGCGTCCGGGTGCTCCGCGCCCCGGCGGCGCCGGCGGAAACCGCCCGACTCCGGGCATGATGCCCAACCGCACTGAGCGGCCCGCAGCCCCGGCACGTCCGGGTGCAGGCGGACCCCGCCGTGGACCCGGCGGAGCTCCGGGAACCGGCGGCGGTCCCGTTGGCGGCGGCTTTGGCAAGGGCGGCCGCGGACGCGGTGGCACTGCCGGTGCTTTCGGCAAGGGCGGCGCAGGACGCGGCAAGCAGCGCAAGTCGAAGCGGGCGAAGCGGCAGGAACTGGAGCAGATGTCAGCTCCGTCGCTGGGCGGCGTTTCGGTACCCCGCGGCGACGGCAACACCGTAGTCCGGCTCCGCCGCGGCGCGTCCATCACGGACTTCGCTGACAAGATTGAGGCAAACCCGGCAGCACTGGTCACCGTGCTGTTCCACCTCGGTGAAATGGCAACGGCCACCCAGTCCCTGGACGAAGAGACGTTCGGTGTACTCGGTGAAGAGCTGGGCTACAAGATCCAGGTTGTTTCACCGGAAGACGAAGAGCGCGAGCTGCTCTCCAGCTTCGACATCGACTTCGAAGCCGAGCTGGAAGCCGAAGGCGACGACGAACTAGAGGCACGTCCTCCGGTAGTCACCGTCATGGGCCACGTTGACCACGGCAAGACGCGCCTGCTCGACGCGATCCGCAACACCAAGGTTGTCGAGGGCGAAGCCGGCGGCATTACCCAGCACATCGGTGCCTACCAGATCGCCTTCGAACACGAAGACACTGAGCGGGCCATTACCTTCATCGATACCCCGGGCCACGAGGCGTTCACCGCCATGCGTGCCCGTGGCGCGAAGGTCACCGACATCGCTGTCCTGGTTGTCGCAGCGGACGACGGCGTCATGCCGCAGACCGTTGAAGCCCTCAACCACGCACAGGCAGCAAACGTGCCGATCGTGGTTGCCGTGAACAAGATCGACAAGGAAGGCGCCAACCCGGAGAAGGTCCGCGGACAGCTGACCGAGTACGGACTGGTTCCCGAAGAATACGGTGGCGACACCATGTTCGTTGAGGTATCGGCACGCCAGAACCTGAACATCGACGCCCTGCTCGAGGCCGTGCTGCTCACCGCAGACGCAGCCCTGGACATGCGTGCCAACCCGGACAAGGACGCTCGAGGCATTGCCATCGAAGCGAACCTGGACAAGGGCCGCGGCGCCGTCGCGACCGTCCTGGTCCAGTCCGGTACGCTGCGCGTCGGCGACACGATCGTAGCGGGCACCGCCCACGGCCGCGTTCGTGCCATGTTCGACGAGAACGGCGACGCCGTAACCGAAGCCGGACCGTCGCGTCCGGTGCAGGTCCTCGGCCTGTCCAACGTCCCGCGTGCCGGTGACACCTTCTTCGTGACCGACGACGAGCGTACCGCCCGCCAGATCGCCGAGAAGCGTGAAGCTGCGGACCGCAACGCCGCCCTGGCCAAGCGCCGCAAGCGCATCAGCCTTGAGGACTTCGACCAGGCTGTCGCTGACGGCAAGGTTGACACCCTTAACCTCATCCTCAAGGGTGACGTTTCCGGTGCCGTGGAAGCCCTGGAAGACTCCCTGCTCAAGATCGACGTCGGGGACGGCGTGCAGCTGCGCGTTATCCACCGCGGCGTTGGTGCCATCACGCAGAACGACGTCAACCTGGCGACCGTGGACAACGCGATCATCATCGGCTTCAACGTCAAGCCTGCCGAGCGCGTGGCCGACCTGGCCGAGCGCGAAGGCGTGGACATGCGCTTCTACTCCGTCATCTACGCAGCAATCGATGACATTGAGCTGGCCCTCAAGGGCATGCTCAAGCCGGAGTACGAGGAAGTGCAGCTCGGCACCGCCGAGGTCCGCGAAGTCTTCCGTTCCTCCAAGTTCGGCAACATCGCCGGCTCGATCGTCCGCTCCGGAGTTATCCGCCGCAACGCCAAGGCACGGGTTACCCGTGACGGCAAGGTCATTGGCGAAAACCTCACCGTTGATTCGCTCAAGCGTTTCAAGGACGACGCCACCGAAGTCCGGACCGACTTCGAGTGTGGTATCGGCCTGGGGTCGTTCAACGACGTCAAGGAAGGCGACATCATCGAGACCTTCGAGATGCGCGAGAAGCCGCGGGCCTAGTACCCCGGCCAGGGGTCGCCGTCCGCGGCGGCCCCTGCCTGCGGGCCTATGCGGCCCGCTCCGCCCCGGCCGGCGCGGCAGCCTGTGCTGGCCTGAGGCATTTCAGCGCACGCAGGCGGCCCTCAGCGGCCGCCTGCGTGCGAACTAAATCTTTAGCTAAGGAGAGGTAATGGCAGATCCAGCACGCGCTGCGAAACTCGCTGACCGCATCAAGGTGGTAGTTGCCCAGGCGCTCGAGCGGCGGATCAAGGATCCCCGGCTGGGATTCGTGACCATCACCGATGCCCGCGTCACCAACGACCTGCAGCATGCCACCGTCTACTACACCGTTTTCGGGGACGAGGCGCAGCAGGCCGACACGAAGGCTGCCCTCGATTCAGCCCGCGGAATCCTGCGTTCGGAGGTGGGAAAGAACATCACCGTCCGGCTCACCCCTACCCTGGAGTTCGTCGCTGACGAAATTCCCGTGAACGCCAGCCACCTGGAGGAACTGATCCGGGAGGCCAAGAAGCGCGACGAGGAACTCGCAGCGCTGAAGCAGGGTGCCGCGTACGCCGGCGACGCCGATCCCTACCGCAGGGATGACGACGACGACGAAGAGGACCTGCAGGATGCACCGGCAGAGGACTCGGACGCACGCAGCTAATCCAGCGCAGATCCACCAGTGATTTCCCAAAGAGGAGCGGCACCCCGGCAAGGGGTGCCGCTCCTCTTTGCCTGCCGCGCATTAGCTGCTGCCGACGCCCGGCAGCCGGGATACACCGGTGACCAGATCTTCGCGTCCACCGCACAGGGCGATGCGGATCCAGCCCTCGCCGATTGACCCGAACGCGGTTCCCGGTGCAACTGCCACGCCTTCCTCCGCCAGGAACCGGCCGGCCCAGCTTCGAATGTTGCCACCGGAGACATGTGAGAGGTCCGCCCAGAGGTAGAACGCGCCCTGCGCCGCGAGGTAGGGAATTCCCTTGGCGTCCAGGACAGCTGATGCCGCATCCCGGTTGCCGCGGTAGTGCGCCGCAGCCTCCCGCACGTAGTCCTGCGGCCCGGTCAGCGCCGCCAGGGCAGCGTACTGGGAGGGTGACGCCACGCAGGAGACGATCGACTCCATGACGGTGCTCAGCTGTGCCTCCAGGCCCGCAGGCGTCACGAGGGCCCCCACACGCAGCCCGGTAAGTCCGTAGGTCTTGGACAGCGTGTAGGAGGCGACGACGCGCTTTCCGCCTGCGGCCTCGCCGCCGTCGAAGGCCAGCGGGGAAACATGCGGCACGTCGAAGGTAAACGCTTCGTAGCATTCATCGGAGAGAATCCAGAGGTCCCGGCGCCGGGCGAGCTCCGTCAGCTCCCGGGTGAGCTCCGGACTGAAGACGGCGCCCAGCGGGTTCGACGGCGAATTTACCAGCAACACCCGGGTGCTGGGCGTGATCCTCGCCTCAATATCCTCGATCCGCGGCTGGAATCCGTTCTCCGGGTGCAGAGGATATTCAACCGGCTCCGCATGCAGCAGCCGGGCGGTCATGGCGAAGGTCGGGTAACCGGGGTTGGGGATCAGGATCTCGTCCCCGGCATCCAGGAGCATGCTCATGGCCAGGTGCAGTCCCTGCTGGGCGCCGGACGTCACGAATACCCGGGACGGGTCGATTGCAGTGCCGGTCTGTGCCGACACCCGTTCGGCGAAGGCGGCGCGAAGCGGCGTGATGCCGGCATTCGGCGTGTAGCCGGTCTCGTCCCGGGCCAGCGTGTCCTGCGCCGCCTGCAGCACATGCACCGGCGTGGGAAAGCCGGGTTCGCCAATACTGAGCACTACTGCATTGGGGGTGGCCCAGGCCGCCTGCGTTATTTCGCGGATCTGGTTCGGGTCAACGGAACGCACATGGGCGGCGAGCTGGGACATAACCGCATGCTACAGCCGGGCCGGTCCGCGCCCCCGGAGGCCGGGCCGCCGCACGGACGGGGGCCGGGGTGCGGGAATTCGGGTCCCGGCAGCGCGCATATACTGAAAGGCGTGAATTCCGGGCAGGTCCGTTCAGGACTGATTATTGTGGACAAACCGCAGGGATGGACCAGCCACGACGTGGTGGGCCGCCTGCGCAGGCTCGCCGGGACCAGGAAAGTCGGCCACGCCGGAACCCTTGATCCCATGGCAACGGGTGTGCTCGTGGTGGGCATCAACAAGGCCACCCGCCTGCTGACCTACATTGTGGGTACGTCCAAGACGTACGAAGCCACTATCCGGCTGGGCCAGTCCACGGTTACCGACGACGCCGAAGGCGAAGTCACCGCCGAAACCATCGCCGCGGCGGTGACGGACGAAGAGATCCGCAGCGCCGTGAAGGCCCTCACCGGCGACATCCTGCAGGTCCCCAGCAGCGTCAGCGCCATCAAGGTGGGCGGAGAACGCTCCTACGCCCGCGTGCGTGCCGGCGGCGAGGTGAACCTTCCGGCCCGTCCGGTGACCGTCTCCCGCTTCGAGGTCCATGACATCCGCCGCGAGCACGGCGGCAAGCTGCGCGACGTCGACGTCACGGTTGAATGCTCCTCCGGAACCTACATCCGTGCGCTGGCCCGGGACCTCGGTGCTGCCCTGGGCGTCGGTGGCCACCTCACCGCCCTGCGCCGGACCTCGGTGGGACCGTACACCGAAGAGCAGGCCCGCACCCTGGACCAGCTCGCGGAGGACCTCCGCCTCCTGGACCTGAACGACGCCGCCCGGGCACTTTTCCCGGTGCGTGAGCTGAGCGACGGCGAAGCGGCGGACCTCTCCCACGGCCGCCGCATCCCGGCCTCCGGAACAGCGGCAGGGGAGGACGCGCCGGTTGCGGCCTTTGCTCCGGACGGGGAGCTGATCGGCCTGCTTGCGGACAAGGAAGACACTGCAAAGGCGCTTCTCGTCTTTGCCCCGGGAAACGAAAGGTCCTAAGTGGTCATCGACCCCCTGTTCATCGTCGGGACGATTGTCTGCCTGGTCTCCGCCGTGCTCTGCATCGGTGCGGCAGTGCTGCGCCACGGACCGAATGACCTGACGATCCTCTCCGCAGCCGCCGTCGAGCTTTTCCTGATTATCTACGCCGTCGCTGCCGTCATCCGCCAGACTGGAGGCGAAACCCTCAACGGCCCCGCCTGGGAGTTCTGGGGCTACCTCTTCACCGCCGCGGTCATTCCGATAGGGGCTGTCTGGTGGTCGCTCATGGATCGGTCCAGATGGAGCAACCTGGTCCTGGGGGCCGTAGGCATTACCGTGTTCGTTATGTTGTTCCGCATGGAACAGATTTGGGATGGAGCGCCGCTGGCATGAAAAAACTGATCAAGCCGCGCCCGGAGTCGCCAGCCGCCTCACCGACCTCCCGGAATGCGGGCCCGGGACGGCTCATCGTGGCTGTCTACGGCGTCTTTGCGCTTGCCGCAACGGCCCGCGCGGCCTTCCAGATTGTCACCAAGTTCGACGAGGCGCCGGTGGCCTACCTCCTCTCTGCCTTCGCCGCCGTCGTCTACATCGTGGCCACTCTTTCGCTGGCCCGGTCCGGAGAGAGGTCCTACCGGGTTTCCGTGGCGGCCGTAAGCATCGAAATGGCCGGCGTCCTGTTCGTAGGTTTCTTCGGGCTGCTGGATCCGGCCGCGCTGCCGGATGACACCGTGTGGTCCGGCTTCGGCATGGGCTACGGGTTCGTGCCGCTGATTCTTCCAATCATCGGCCTCTGGTGGCTGTACAAGCACCGGGGCAGCAAACGCGCCTAGCCGCAGCTGGGTTCTTGTCCGCCGCCGGGCGTGAGACGATGTGGAAAACCGTGCCGTAACCGGCGCGGTGCCAATCCCAGCAGAGGGCAGGACCATGAGCATCCCAACTCCCGGGCCGGAAGAGAATACCCGGAGCGCCGCCGAAAACCCGCGCCCGCCGGCCGGCCAGTCTTTACCAGAATCGCCCACTCGTGCGGCCTCCGCTGCGGATATCCGGACCGAAAGCGGTCCCGCGGAGACCGGACGGAGGGGCGGCAGGCTCCGTGTCCGTGAAGGGAAGGCTGAGGCACGGCAGGACGCCGCGGACGCCTCCTGGAAGAGCACCGATGACTGGGGCGTCTTTAGGGCCGTTGTTGTTGCGGTGGGCGTGGTCATTGCAGCGATCGGCGGCTACTACCTCGTCACCGGCACGGCCGGGGTCGCCCAGACCGGCGGGGGACCGGTCAACGCTTCGCTGGAGAGCCAGTTCCGCTTCTTCTCGGCGATGATGGTGGGCGTAGGCGCGGCATTCGTAGCCATCGCCATCAAGTTCCAGTGGGCCAATATGCTCTGGCTCGTCTGCCTCATGGTGTTCCTGGGCGGGATCGGCCGGGTGCTGTCCTGGGCGTTCTCCGGCACTCCGCACTTCACGCTGATCATCCTGATGATCGTTGAGCTTGCCTTTCCTCCGGCACTTCTGGTCTGGCACCGGTTCATCGTCAAGACCAGCGAGCTGCGGCGCGAAATTCACCAGGGACCACGCACCGGCAGCACCGGCAGCGGAGCGGGTGCGTAACCGGCACGGCTTTTCCGCCATAATGGATGAAGCCTTCCGCGGGCAGCAGATGCGCCGGGAGGGGTTCATGGATGACTGTCCGCTGGTAAGGAGCTCGGGTGTATTACTGGAATGACCTTGCGGAGGTGCCGTCCGACCTTGGTCCGACAGTAGTGACAATCGGCAACTTCGACGGCGTCCACCTAGGCCACCAGCACGTGCTGTCGAAGCTGGTCAAGACCGCACGGGACCGCGGCGCTTCCGCCGTCGCGCTCTCCTTCGATCCGCACCCGGCAGCCGTGCACCGCCCGGAAAGCGCCCCGGTCCTCATTATGGGCCCGGCAGACCGCACCGAAGCGCTGGCCGAAACCGGACTCGACGGCCTGCTCATGGTGCACTATGACTTGGACCTTGCTTCCCTGAGCGCCGAGGAGTTCGTCCGCAGGTTCCTCGCTGACGGCCTGCACGCGGTGGCAGTGGTCCTGGGCCATGATGCCCGGTTTGGACGCGGAAACACCGGCGACCTGGACACCATGCGCGAACTCGGAGCGGAGCTGGGGTTCGATGTCATCGCCGTGGATGACCTCGATGCCCTGCCCGAAGGTCCGGGAGACACGCCCGGGCGCCGCTGTTCTTCCACCTGGATCCGCGAGGCGCTGGCGGCCGGCGACGTCCGCACCGCAGCCCGCCTGCTTGGCCGCACCCACCGGATGCGCGGCACCGTGGTGCACGGTGCCGCCCGCGGTCGGGAACTTGGGTTCCCGACGGCGAACCTCGCTCCCGAGTCCACTGGGCTCATTCCGGCGGACGGCATTTATGCCGGCTGGCTGGTCGACTCCGGCGGCACCCGCTGGCCTGCCGCCATCTCCGTCGGTTCGAACCCGACCTTCGACGGCGTCAGCCGCCAGGTCGAAGCGCACGTCATCGACCGTCCACAGGAAGCAGTGGAGGACTTCAACCTTTACGGACAGGTAGTCGGCGTTGAATTCGTGGACCGGCTTCGGGGGATGGTTGCCTATACCGGACCGGAAGCGCTCATTGAGCAGATGCGCCTTGACGTCGCGCGGACCAGGGCAGTCCTTTCGACAGAAGGCACTGCGGACAGGTAAACTGGATGAAAATTCGGCTGCGGTCCGTGGCGGCTGGATTTTCTTTGTGTCTGCCGCGTTTACGCCAGGCCGGCACAGGGTTCCCGGCAGCGAAGTGCTGATTCGGGCCTCACGGCACAACTGTAGGAGTTACATTGGCACTCGATCCCGCCGTCAAGCAGGCGATCATTCAGGAATTCGCACTCACCGAAGGTGACACCGGATCCCCTGAGGTTCAGGTTGCTGTCCTGTCCCGTCGTATTTCCGACCTGACTGAGCACCTGAAGACCCACAAGCACGACCACCACACCCGCCGCGGCCTGATGGCCCTGGTTGGTCGCCGTCGCCGTATGCTGGGTTACCTGCGCGAGACCGACATCACGCGTTACCGTGCGCTCATCGAGCGTCTTGGCCTGCGCCGCTAGTTCTGCTTTGGGGGCGGTTCCTGCGCAGCTGCGCAGGGCCGCCCTTTAGCGCAGGGTACACGGGCGGCAGACATGGACACCGGCAAGTTCCGGAAGCGCACCTGTCCGCAGACGTACCGCAGCAGTAAAGAAAAACACATACAGGAGTCAGCCAGCATCGCAGCATTCGCGGTCCTCGGTAGTGGTCTCCGGGAGAAAAGCCCGTGGACCTCGATCGAAGACCGGGTGTTGGGTACCTTGACCGCCAACCGGCGCCAAGGGCCCATGGGACGATGCTGGGTGGCCTCCGAATCAACAGAACGGAGGTGACTCTCTATGGAGGGTCCCGAAATCCAGTACTCAGAAGCAGTAATTGACAACGGCCGCTTCGGCAAGCGCGTTATCCGCTTCGAAACCGGCCGCCTCGCCGCACAGGCCGCAGGCTCCGCGATGGTCTATATCGACGAAGACACCGCCCTGCTCTCGGCTACGTCCGCCGGCAAGTCCCCGCGTGAAGGTTTCGACTTCTTCCCGCTGACCGTGGACGTCGAGGAGCGCATGTACGCTGCCGGCCGCATCCCGGGCTCGTTCTTCCGCCGCGAAGGACGTCCGTCAACCGAAGCCATCCTGGCCTGCCGCCTGATGGACCGCCCGCTGCGCCCGGCATTCGTCAAGGGCCTGCGCAACGAAGTCCAGGTTGTCGTCACCGTAATGGCGATCAACCCGGACGTGCTCTACGACGTGGTTGCCATCAACGCATCCTCCATGTCCACCCAGCTTTCCGGCCTGCCCTTCTCCGGCCCGATCGGCGGCGTCCGCGTTGCCCTGGTCGAAGGCCAGTGGGTTGCCTTCCCGAAGCACTCCGAGCTGGAGCGCGCCGTGTTCTCCATGGTGGTTGCCGGCCGCATCGCCGGTGACGACGTCGCCATCATGATGGTCGAAGCCGAAGCCACGGACAACGCCTGGAACCTCATCAAGGAAGAGGGCGCCACCGCCCCGACCGAAGAGGTTGTTGCAGAAGGCCTCGAAGCCGCCAAGCCGTTCATCAAGGCCCTCTGCGACGCGCAGTCGGACCTGGCAGCACGCGCCGCCAAGCCCACCGTTGAGTTCCCGATCTTCCTGGACTACCAGGATGACGTTTACGAAGCCGTCGAGGCTGCAGCCGCACAGAAGCTTGCAGAGGTCTTCGCGATCGCTGACAAGCAGGAGCGCGACGCCGCTTCCGACGCCCTCAAGGACGAAGTCAAGGCCGAACTGGCCGAGCGCTTCGAAGGACGCGAGAACGAAGTTTCCGCCGCCTTCCGTTCCGTCACCAAGCAGGTTGTGCGCCAGCGCATCCTCAAGGAGCAGGTCCGCATTGACGGCCGCGGCCTGACGGACATCCGCCAGCTGACCGCCGAGGTAGAGGTTCTGCCCCGCGTGCACGGTTCGGCTATCTTCGAGCGCGGCGAAACCCAGATCCTGGGCGTTACCACGCTGAACATGCTCAAGATGGAACAGCAGATCGACTCGCTGTCGCCGGTAACGCGCAAGCGCTACATGCACAACTACAACTTCCCGCCGTACTCCACCGGTGAGACCGGCCGCGTGGGTTCGCCCAAGCGCCGCGAAATCGGCCACGGTGCGCTGGCAGAGCGCGCGCTCATGCCGGTACTGCCCTCGCGTGAAGAATTCCCGTACGCCATCCGCCAGGTCTCCGAGGCACTGTCCTCCAACGGCTCCACCTCCATGGGTTCGGTCTGCGCTTCGACGCTGTCCATGCTCAACGCCGGTGTGCCGCTGAAGGCTCCGGTTGCCGGTATCGCCATGGGCCTGGTCTCCGACCAGGTTGACGGCGAAACCCGCTACGCCGCCCTGACCGACATCCTCGGCGCTGAAGATGCCTTCGGCGACATGGACTTCAAGGTGGCAGGTACTTCCGAGTTCGTCACCGCCATCCAGCTGGACACCAAGCTCGACGGCATCCCCGCCTCGGTCCTGGCCGCAGCGCTGAAGCAGGCCCGCGAAGCCCGCCTGCACATCCTCGGTGTCATGGACGCCGCGATCGATACTCCGGACGAGCTCTCCGAGTTCGCACCGCGGATCATCTCGGTGAAGATTCCCGTGGACAAGATCGGCGAGGTCATTGGCCCGAAGGGCAAGATGATCAACCAGATCCAGGAAGACACCGGCGCTGACATCTCCATCGAAGATGACGGCACGGTCCTGATCGGCGCCACGGACGGCACGTCCGCCGAGGCCGCCCGGGCCGCGATCAACGCGATCGCCAACCCGATGGTTCCCGAACTGGGCGAGCGTTACCTTGGCACGGTAGTGAAGACCACCACCTTTGGTGCCTTCATCTCCCTGACGCCGGGCAAGGACGGCCTGCTGCACATCTCCGAGCTGCGCAAGCTCTCGGGCGGCAAGCGCGTAGACAACGTCGATGACGTAGTCTCCGTCGGCCAGAAGATCCAGGTTGAAATCACCAAGATTGACGACCGCGGCAAGCTGTCGCTCTCGCCGGTTGTTGCTGATGACGACGCCGAGGGCGAAGCTGCTGCCGAGACAGCAGAGTAGATGCCTGAAAACACTGCAGACAGCCGTTCCGGCGCGGGAATTTCCCGCACCGGGACGGTTGTCCCATTTCCCCTGACATCCCGTGCGGGCGATCCGGCCCTCGAAATCGGCGACCCGGCGGGCGCCGTCGTCCGCCGTTCCGTCCTTCCCGGCGGCGTGCGCGTGCTCACCGAGTCCATGCCCGGCCAGCGCAGTGCCACCATTGGGTTCTGGGTGGGCGTTGGCAGCCGTGACGAGGCCGAAGGCCGGCACGGCTCCACGCACTTCCTGGAACACCTGCTCTTCAAGGGCACGTCCCGGCGCAGTGCCATGGACATCGCCTCCGCCTTCGATGAGGTAGGAGGAGAGTCCAATGCCGCCACCGCGAAGGAAACCACCTGCTACTACGCCCGGGTACTGGACACCGACCTGCCGATGGCCATTGACGTCATTGCGGACATGGTGACCTCCGCCGTGCTGGACGCGGAGGAACTTGAGCAGGAACGCGACGTCATCCTCGAGGAAATCGCGATGGATGCCGACGATCCGGCTGACCTGTGCCATGAAAAGTTCGCGGCGGCTGTGCTGGGGGACCATCCGCTGGGCCGCCCCATCGGCGGCACTCCGGAAGCAATCAAGGCCGTTCCGCGGGAGGCCGTGCTGGAGCACTACCGGCGGCATTACCGTCCCCAGACCCTGGTGGTCACGGCTGCCGGCGGACTGGAACACGAGATTGTTGTTTCGCAGGTGCTGGATGCGCTCAAGCGCGCCGGCTGGGAACTCGACGACGCTGCCGAGCCGGCACCACGCCGCGACACCACCCCGGCGGTAATCACCGGCAGCGGCGGCGTGCACGTTATCAACCGTCCGGTGGAACAGGCCAACATCGTGGTGGGCTGTCCTTCGCTGACCGCCAAGGACAGCCGCCGGTTCGCCATGAGTGTGCTGAACACCATCCTGGGCGGAGGCATGTCCTCCCGGCTGTTCCAGGAGATCCGCGAGAAGCGGGGACTGGTCTACTCGACTTACTCCTTCTCGGCGTCGTACACCGACGCCGGCTACTTCGGAATGTACGCGGGCTGCTCCCCGGCGAAGACCCGCCAGGTCATCGACCTGCTGCAGTCCGAGCTTGAGCGCCTCGCTGCGGACGGCGTGGCGCCCGGGGAACTGGCCCGCGCCCTGGGGCAGATTTCCGGGGGACTGGTGCTGGGTATGGAGGACACCGGTTCGCGGATGTCCCGTCTGGGCAGCGCCGAGCTGGTCCGCGGCGAATACGTGGACATTGAAGAGTCACTGGCCCGGATCCGTGCGGTCACGGCCGAACAGGTCCAGGAGCTCGCCGCCGAGCTTGCAGCGGCACCGCGCACCGTCACCGTGGTGGGTCCCTTCAACTCTCCGGCGGATCTCGGCTTCTAGCCCGCGTTCCTCCCATCGAGATCACAGAAACTGCCCGTATGAGCCTCCATACGGGCAGTTTCTGTCATCTCGGCGATATTGGGAAGGGGTTAGCCGCCGGCGAAAGGCGGAAGGATGTCCAGCGTGTCTTCCGGCGTCAGCAGCCGTGAGCGGTCCCGCGCAGCGACCTCGTTCACCAGGAACGTACTACGTCCAATGACTGTCTGCAGGACCGGTGTTCCCTCCGGCGCGTCCGGATGCAGCGCGGCCAGCTTTTCCAGCAGCTCACCCAGCTGGAGCGGCCCGGCGTCGAGGGTTTCTTCTTCGATTCCAGCCGCTGCCTTCGCAGCGCCAAAATAGCGGATCAGCACTTAGCCACCTATCGCACTCATGGTTCTGCTGGGCTGCACATAATCAGGTGCGCCCAGCCCGGCATGGTCCATGCCATGGGCCTTGGGTTTGCCCCACATCGCCTCCTGCCAGCGGCGGGCGACTACGGTATCGTCCCGGGTGCTGCGCAGGAGATCCAGGAGGTCTGTCTCTTCGTGGGAGAACAGGCAGCTGCGTACCTTGCCCTCCGCCGTGATGCGGGTACGCCGGCAGTCGGCACAGAACGGCTCCGTGACGGAGGCAATAATGCCGACGACGCCGGCAACCTCCCCAGGCACGGAGCGGTGCCGCACCTCCCAGCGTTCGGCCGGTGCGCCGTCGCGGTTCCGGGGGTCCGGGGTAAGGATGAAATCCTCCTCCAGCAGGGAACGGATCTCAGCGGCCGTGATCATCCCGTCCCGGGTCCATCCGTGGTCGGCATCCAGGGGCATCTGCTCAATGAACCGCAGCTCGAATCCGTGCTCGACGGCCCAGGCCAGGAGCCGGGGTGCCTCGGCATCGTTGATGCCGCGCATCAGCACCGCATTGATCTTGATGAGGCCAAGGCCCACCCGGGCTGCTTCTTCCACACCGGCGAGGACCCGGTCCAGGAATGGGCGGCGGGTGAGCTGTGCAAAGGTGCCCGGGTGCAGCGAGTCCAGGGAGACGTTGATCCGGCTCAGTCCTGCCGCCTTCAGCGCAGCGGCCTTCTTGTCCAGTCCCAGGCCGTTGGTGGTCAGCGACACGGGGAGGTCCGGATGGTTCGCGCGGATGCCGGCAACTATGTCCACCAGGTCGGCACGGACCAGGGGTTCGCCGCCGGTCAGGCGCAGCTCGCGCACGCCGAGGGTGTCCACGCCGATTCCCACCAGCCGGATGATCTCCGCGGCGGTGAGGACCTTGTCCCTGGGCAGCCAGTCCAGACCCGAGGCCGGCATGCAGTAGGTGCAGCGCAGGTTGCATTTGTCAGTGAGGGAGAGGCGCATGTCCGTGGCACGGCGGCCGTAACGGTCCGCCAGCCCGTCCAGCTGCGCCGGTGCACCTGCTTCCTCCACGGCAGACGGCGGCCGTGCGGTCGAGGGCATGCCCAGCTCAATTCCCATCCCCCGAGTGTAGGCCGTTTCACACGCCGTCTCTAGGCAGGGCAGGGCAGGGCGGGGCCGCTACCCCGCCCTGCCCTGCCATAATCGAGGAAACGCCCGTGCCACCGGCGCGGCGAGCCGCCTGCGGTGAAGGAGCTTACTGATGCCAGGAACCCGTGGGTTCTCCGCTGCGGCGGGAACAGTGGCGGCCGGTATCGCGGCCGCAGCAGGAGAACTGGCCGCAGCGGCGCTGAGCCCCTCCCTATCACCGGTGAGCGCCGTGGGTTCGGTGGTGGTGGACGCAGTTCCCGCGCCGGTCAAGGACTGGGCCATCGCCGTGTTTGGCACCTCGGACAAGACCGCGCTGCTGGCCGGCATGCTCCTGATCATCCTTGGGCTGGGAGCACTCTGCGGCCTGCTGGAGGCCAGGCGTCCGCCGTGGGGATCCGCGGTCCTGGCCGGATTCGGGATCCTAGGCGCTGCCGCAGTCCTGTCCCGCGCCCAGTTCAGTCCGCTGGCGCTGCTCCCGCCGCTTATCGCCGGGCTTGCCGGAGTGCTGGTGCTTCGCGGACTGACGGCGCGGATCCGCCGCTACGGGCAGTCATCCGGGACGGAGGCCGGAGCCCGACGCCGGGACGTCCTGCGCGCAGTCGGCGGGGGAGCCGCCGTAGCTGCCGTGGGCGGTGGGCTGGCCGGGGCGGCACGCAGCTCGCAGGTGGCGGTGGATGACCTCCGTGCGAACCTGCAGCTTCCCGCACCCGTGCAGCCAGCGGCCGCCATTCCCGCCGGGGCGGATTTGGGTGTCCCGGGGGCTGAACCGCTCATCACTCCCAATCCGGACTTCTACCGCATCGATACAGCGCTGCGGGTTCCCCTGATCAACCCGGAAACCTGGCGGCTGCGCGTCACTGGTTTGGTTGACCGGGAAGTGGAGATCTCCTACGCGGACCTGCTGGCCAAACCGCTCCAGGAAAGCTGGGTGACCCTTGCCTGCGTCTCCAACGAGGTCGGAGGGTCGCTGATCGGCAACGCCAGGTGGCTCGGCTGGCCGGTGCGGATCCTCCTGGCGGAAGCCGGCGTGCAGCCGGGGGCGGACATGGTGCTGTCGCGAAGCGAGGACGGCTGGACCGCCACCACCCCGCTGGAGGCACTCACGGATGCCCGTGACTCACTGCTTGCCGTGGCCATGAACGGTGAACCTCTGCCTCCGGAGCACGGCTTTCCAGTTCGGCTCGTGGTGCCCGGGCTGTACGGCTACGTCTCCGCAACCAAGTGGGTCTCGGAGTTAAAGGTTTCCCGCTTCGCAGACGAAACCTCGTACTGGACGGACCGCGGGTGGTCCGAACGCGGACCGGTCAAGCTCTCCTCCCGGATCGATACGCCCGCCAGGGGAGCCAAGGTTGCGGAGGGGAGAACCACGGTTGCGGGCGTGGCCTGGGCGCAGCACACGGGCATCAGCGCGGTTCAGGTCCGGGTGGACGACGGCGACTGGCAGGACACCCGGCTGGCCGCCGGAATCTCAGCAGACACCTGGCGGCAATTCGCCGCCGACGTCGACCTGCTGCCGGGGGACCATACCCTCACGGTGCGCGCGGTGGACGCCAGGGGCAACGTGCAGGACGAGGACGTACGCCCGGTGGTACCGGACGGCGCCACCGGCCTGCATACCATCCGCGTCAGCGCCGGCTGAGCGCTCCGAAGCCGGTCCGCTAAAGTCGGAGCATGGTGATCCACAACCTCGAGGGCACGTTCAACTTTCGTGATATCGGAGGCCTGCCGCTGACCGGAGGCGGTACAACCGCCAGCGGGGTACTTTACCGCTCCGATGCCATCAGCTCGCTGACGCCCAAGGGGCTGGCAGACCTGGCCGGTTCCGGAATCCGGGTAATCATCGACTACCGGACACCGGCCGAACAGCAGATGGCCCCGGCCCGCGGGCCGGCAGCAAGGGAAGTGGAGAAGATGGACCTCCCGCTGATCGAAGGCGCGTTCACCGGGATGGCCGAGGAAGCGATGCAGCGTGCAGCGGCGTCAGGTGATCCGGCAGCCGCGATGAAGCTAATGGAGGCAGCAATGGAACGGCTGCCCACGCTCGGCCAGCTCTACATCGGGATGCTGGAGCACGGTGCCGCGGAGTTTGCACGCACCGCCGGGGAAATCGCGGCGGGTGAGGGCGCAGTGCTGATCCACTGCACCGCGGGCAAGGACCGCACCGGGGTTGCTGCGGCGCTGATCCTGGACGCCGCGGGCGCAGACAGGAAGGCCGTCGTGGGCGATTACGGGCGCAGCGAAGCGAACCTTGCCGGCGAATGGTCGCAGCGGATGCTGGGCATGGTCGGCAGCATGGGCGTTCCGCTCACAGAAGGTATCGTCACCCTGATTACGCGTGCACCCGCTGAAGCCATCCAGTCCGCCCTGGCCTGGGTGGAGGAGACCTACGGCTCCGCCGCGGGGTATCTCCGGGCCGGAGGCCTTACGGATCCGGAGCTCAGCCGGCTGCGTGCCCGCCTGCAGCAGCCCCACATCCGGGCATAGACTCATGCGCAGGCGATGACGGATCCGAGTGAGGGAACGTGAGTACAGGCAGCCGGGTTCATCCCGTAGCAGAACACCAGCAAGCGGTCCGCGCCCTGCTGGCCAACAGCCTAAAGCGGCAGGTGCAGCAGCGCACGCTCGCCGAGGCAGCCGGGCGGATCCTAGCCGAGGACGTTCCGGCGCCGCGCAGCCTGCCCCCGTTCGCCAACTCACAGATGGACGGGTACGCGGTCAGGTCCGCGGAGCTGGCGGTGCCGGACGGGAGCACCGTTGAGCTCCAGGTCGCAGCCCCTATTCCCGCCGGCACTGCGGCCCCGGAGCTGCACCCTGGAACCGCTGCCCCCATCATGACCGGAGCAATGCTTCCAGCCGGAGCGGACGCCGTCGTGCCGATTGAGCGTGCGCAGCCGGACTCCTTCTTCGATCCCGGAGATCTCAACGGTGCCCGGGTGCTCCTGCCGGCCGGTGTTCGGACGGGACAGTTTGTCCGTGCAGCCGGCAGCGACATCCCCGCCGGAACCCGGGCACTTGCCCAGGGCACGCGGCTGGGTCCTGCCCAGCTTGGCCTGCTGGCCGCACTTGGGATTGCAGCCGTGCCGGTGCTGGCGCCGGTGCGCGTGACGCTGCTGAGCACCGGGGACGAAGTAGTTGAACCGGGCGTGGACCTTGCTCCCGGACAGATCCACGACGCCAACACCACACTGCTGACGGCCAGTCTTCGCGACGCTGGAGCGGAGGTAGTCCGATCCCGGATCCTCGCCGATTCCCCGGAGGATTTCCTTGCCGCACTGCGCAGCGAGCTGTACCGGGACCGGACAGACCTGGTGGTGACCTCCGGCGGCATCAGCAAGGGTGCCTACGAGGTGGTGCGGCTGGCGCTGGAAGCCGAAGGCGTCGCGTTCCTCTCCGTGGCCATGCAGCCGGGCGGTCCGCAGGGTATCGGCATGGTGGACGGCGTTCCCTTCCTGGGGTTTCCCGGCAATCCCGTCAGCGCGCTGGTCTCCTGTGAGGTCTTCCTGCGGCCTGCCCTCTCAGCGCTGACCGGGCTTCCCCGGCCGCGGCCCGCCGTCACCGCGGTACTGGACGCAGCGGCAGACAGCCCCGAGGGGAAACTGCAGGTCCGCCGCGGCCGCTTCCGCGACGGCCGGGTGTCGCTGATCGGCGGCCCTGGCTCACATTTGGTCCACGCCCTCGCCGAATCCAACGCGCTTGTCCTCATCCCGGAAAGCACCGGACACCTGGAAGCCGGCGCAGAAGTGACAGTATGGCTCTTGGAGTAAGCGCCATAGGCTTGGAAGCACCAGCGAAAGGACCCCACCAATGTCCGGGGAAGAACACTCCGGGGACGCACCGGCCCTCACCCACGTCCGCGCAGACGGCACGGCCCACATGGTGGACGTGTCCGCCAAGGCCGAGTCCTCCCGTGCTGCCACGGCCCAGGCAGTCCTGAAGACCACCGAAGACGTGGTCCGGCTGCTCAGCGACGGCAACCTGCCCAAGGGCGATGCCTTTGCAGTGTCCCGCGTCGCCGGGATCATGGCCGCCAAACAGACCTCTAACCTGATTCCGCTCTGCCATCCGCTGCCCATCACCAAGGTGACCGTGGACTTCGAGCCGCAGGAAAGCGCCATCCTGATGAAGGCAACGGTGAAGACCAAGGCCCTCACCGGCGTCGAAATGGAAGCGCTGACCGCCGTTTCCGTCGCCGCCCTGACGCTGTATGACATGGTCAAAGCAGTGGACAAGCACGCCGTGGTCACTGACATCATGGTGCTGGCAAAGTCCGGCGGCAAGAGCGGAGACTGGAGCCTGTGAGCCGTCGCACCGAACCGGCGCCGCGCCGGACGGCCGCCATCCTGGTAGCTTCCACGCGGGCCGCTGCCGGGATCTACCAGGATGAGGCCGGACCGCTGCTGCAGGACTGGCTGTACGGCCACGGCTATGACGTAGTGCTGGCCGAAGTGGTTCCCGACGGCGGGGAAGTTGGCGCTGCGCTGCGCCGCATGCTCGCCCTGGAACCGTCAGTGCTGATCACCAGCGGCGGCACCGGCATCAGCCCCACCGACGCCACGCCGGAACAGACCCTGCCGCTGCTGGACCGCCAGGTTCCCGGGATCATGGAGGCGCTGCGTGCCCACGGGCTGACCAAGACTCCCATGGCAGCGCTGACCCGCGGATACGCCGGGACAGCCGGACGGACGTTCCTGCTGAACCTGCCCGGCTCGCCCTCGGGCGTCACGGATTCACTGGAGGTCCTGGAACCGGTCCTTGGACACATCTGCGGCCAGCTGGAGGGCATCAATGAGCACTAGCGAAGTAGTTGCCGCAACGGTCGGCGACTCTGCCCTGGACACCGAGACCGCCTACGCCGAGGTCTGGACGCCGCAGGCAGGCGCAGTCGTCACCTTCAGCGGAATCGTGCGGAACCACGACGGCGGCAAGGGCGTCCGTTCCCTGGGCTACAGTGCGCATCCCACTGCTTCCGCGGTGGTCGCAGCAGTTGCGGACCGCATCGCCGCGAAGTACGACGGCGTGCGGATCTGGGCGGCGCACCGCACCGGGCCGCTGGAAATAGGCGACGCCGCGCTGGTGGCAGCGGTGGCCTCGGCCCACCGGGGAACGGCCTTCGCGGCGTGCTCCGAACTGGTTGATACCGTCAAGGCCGAGGTGCCCATCTGGAAGGAACAGGTCTTCGCCGACGGAACCGTGGAGTGGGTAGGCGTCAGTGACGGCCCGGCGTGACCGGTAATCTGGTTTCATGAGCAATAAACTGCCCGTCGCGGTCCTGGGAGCCACCGGACGCATGGGATCCGAAGCAGTTCGGGCCGTGGATGCGGCACCGGACATGGAACTGGTAGCTGCGCTTGGCCGAAAGGACCCGCTGCAGACCCTGGTATCCGCCGGCGCGCAGTACGTGGTGGACCTGACAGTACCGGACAGTACCGAAGCCAACGTCCGCTTCGCCGTCGAGCACGGCATGCACGCGGTCGTGGGGACCACCGGCTGGGATGCCGGCCGGCTGGAGCGCCTGGATGCCCTGCTGGGCGGGCACCCCGAGACCGGTGTGCTGATCGCCCCGAACTTTGCCCTCGGCTCCGTGCTGGCCTCCGCATTCGCCGCCAAGGCGGCCCGGTACTTCGAATCGGTGGAAATCGTTGAGCTGCACCATCCCAACAAGGTGGATGCGCCGTCGGGCACTGCCGTCCGAACCGCGGAGCTCATGGCTGCCTCCCGTGCCGAGGCCGGCATCCCGGCGTCGCCGGACGCAACCGTCAAGGAGCTCCCGGGTGCCCGCGGTGCCGACGTCGAGGGCATCCGTGTGCACTCGGTTCGCCTTCGCGGGCTGGTCGCCCACCAGGAAGTCCTGCTGGGAGGGGAAGGCGAGCAGCTCACCATCCGCCACGATTCCTACGACCGGGCGTCCTTCATGCCCGGCGTCCTCCTGGGCCTGCGCGAAGTTGCCGCGCACCCGGGCCTTACCGTCGGTCTTGACGGCTACCTCAACCTGAACGCCTAAGGAAACCCGCGTTGTCCACTTTCTTCTCCGGACTGTTCCATAACAAGGCCAAGATCGGCGTCCTGCTGGTCACGGTGCTCCTGGTGTTCTACATCGTTGTGGTCGCCCAGCGCGGCTGGCTGCTGATGACCTCTGACGGGCTCGTTCCGAAAGCCATGGGCGCGGCGTACTTCGTCCTGCCCGCCGTCGGGGTGTGGGCGCTGGTCCGCGAGCTGCTCTTCGGTGTCCAGACCGAGAAGATGGCCCGGATCCTCGCGGACGAGGGCGGACTGCCCGTCGATGACCTGCCGCGCACGCCGGGAGGCCGGATTGTCCGCGAAGCAGCCGACGCCGAGTTCCCCAAGTACCAGGCCGAGGTCGAGGCGGACCCTGAGCAGTGGCGGGCATGGTTCCGGCTTTCCTGCGCCTACGACGCCGCCGGGGACCGCAGGCGCGCGCGTTCGTCCATGCGCCGCGCGGGCAGGCTTTTCAGTGCCTCAGTCCCGGCTAGCTGACAGTTCCGGCTAACTGATGCCTCCCCGGCGCGGCTGCCTAATGCCGCTCTCCGGTGAGTTTCCCGTCCCGCGCCAGCCTTGAGGCACCCGAAGCCACGGTTTCCAAGGGTCCGCGGGATCCGAGCTTGAAGAAGGCAATTCCAAGCGGTACTGCCGCGGCGGCCTGCAGCCAGAACACCCAGGACGGGTCCAGCGGCGCATCCTGCGCGTCAACGAGCGCCATCACCCAGATGTGCATGCTGTAGAGCGTGAGGGTCATGGCGCCTGCGGCGGAGAGCGGCAGCAGCAGGTTCGGGCGTGCCCGCGTCAGCAGCAGGCAGACTCCGACGACGGCGGCTGACGTGCCGCAGGTGTGCAGCAGGTCCAGGGTGGTTCCCGAATGCGGTGCGCTGACGGCCAGCCACCACCAGGACCCGGACTGCTCGACTCCGGTGAGGTTGGCCTCCAGCATCCGGCCGATGGGCCAGCGCTGGCCGGACTCGGTTGCCAGCAGTTCCGCGAAGCCTCCTGCATCGACGAGCAGGTAGGCACTGACGTACTTGGCGGCCACCGCCGCGAAGATCCCGCCGATCACCAGGCCCGCCTGCACCGGCAGGGTCCGCAGGTCCAAACGGCCGATGACCATCCCCACCAACAGGTAGCTCAGCCACTGCACAGTGGGATAGAAACCGGTGAAGAACACGTCGGCGGCGAGGGTGGCAGGTTCGGCGAAGTGCTCCCAGGTAATGTTCCCGCCCACGTCCGGAGGGTTGATGTTCTCCTGCAGCCAGGGCCGCACCAGGTACGCCAGTACGGGGGAGAAGCAGATCCACGCGCCCGCCCACGCTGCGAGCCTGCCCAGCGGCATGGAGATGAAGGGAAGCACCATCAGGAACAGCACGGCGTAATGGAACAGGATGATGGCAATGGAGGTGTCCAGCCCGCCCAGCAGCAGGCCCACCAGTGCGATCACCACCGCACGGGCTGCGATGCCGCGCCGGCTGGCACCGGGCGAGGGTCCGGTTCCCGGGTTCATCCCGCCGGTGAGCAGGGCGAGGCCGATTCCGGCCACGACGGCGAACAGGGCAGAGGCCCGGCCGGAGAAAGCCAGCGCAACGAACGTGGGTTCACCCGTTGCCGGATCGTACAACGGGAAAATGTGGGTGGACATCATGCCCAGCAGCGCCACCCCGCGGGCCGCATCGATGCCCGTCAGACGCGTTCTGCTCATTCCAGAATCGTCTCACAGGGACCGGACGGCCAGGGCTGCGAGGGTGTCCGTTTGTCCCATTCGCAGCTCCAACAGGTAACGTTTTACCCATGGCAGACTCTGATATTCGTTCCCGTCCGTTTGGAACCCTGGTGACCGCCATGGTCACCCCTTTCACTGCAGACGGAGAAGTCGACTTCGACGCCACTGCGTTCCTTGCCAACAAGCTGGTCGAGGACGGCTGCGACGGCCTGGTTGTATCCGGGACAACCGGCGAGACCTCCACTCTTGAGGACAGCGAAAAGGAAGACCTTTTCCGTGTAGTGGCGCAGACTGTCGGCGGCCGGGCGAAGGTCATTGCCGGTACCGGAACCAACCACACTTCCCACTCCGTGGAGATGGCCCGCCGTGCCGAGCGCGCAGGTGCCGACGGCCAGCTGGTAGTGACGCCCTACTACAACAAGCCGACGCAGGCGGGCGTGATTGCGCACTTCGACGCCGTGTCGGAGGCGAGCGACCTGCCCATCATGATTTACGACATCCCGGGCCGCGCCGGGATCCCCATCGCCACAGAGACGATGTTCCGCCTCGCGGAAAACCCCAAGGTCCTGGCACTCAAGGATGCCAAGGCCGATTTCGCGGCCGTAACCCGCGTCCTGGCCAACACGACGCTTGACGTCTACGCCGGTGACGACGGACTGACGCTGCCGTGGATGGTAGCCGGAGCGGCCGGCGTCGTCAGCGTCAGCGCCCACGTTGCCACCGGCGCGTTCCGCGCCCTCGTCGACGCGGCCGCCGCAGGAGATTTCGACAAGGCCCGCAGGATCCACTTTGACCTGGATCCGGTAGTGCGAGCCGTAATGACACACATACCAGGTGCCATTTCCGCCAAGCAGATCCTGAAGATGCAGGGAGTGATCCCCAACGCCGCAGTACGCCTGCCGCTGGTTGCTCCCGACGCCATCGAAATGGAAGCTGTCCTGGCGGACCTGGCCGAAGCAGGATGGGACTTTTCCCAGGACAAGGCGTAATAAAACATGATTGAAGCTGCGGACAACGCTCTGCGAACACCTCCCCGCCTCAAAGACGGAACGCTGCGAATCGTTCCGCTGGGAGGACTTGGAGAAATCGGCCGCAACATGGCCGTCTTCGAGATCGACGGCAAACTGCTCATTGTTGACTGCGGGGTGCTCTTCCCCGAAGAGACCCAGCCCGGCGTCGACCTGATCCTGCCGGACTTCTCCTACATTGAGGACCGTTTGGACGACGTGGTGGGCGTAGTGCTCACCCACGGCCACGAGGACCACATTGGAGCGGTTCCCTATCTGCTGCGCCTGAAGAAGGACATTCCGCTGATCGGTTCGCAGCTGACGCTCGCACTGATCGAAGCGAAACTGCAGGAGCACCGCATCAAGCCCTTCACCCTGACGGTGAAGGAAGGCCAGGTTGAGCAGTTCGGTCCCTTCGAATGCGAATTCGTGGCCGTCAACCACTCCATCCCGGACGCCCTCGCAGTCTTTATCCGCACCCGTGCAGGCAATGTCCTGCACACCGGCGACTTCAAGATGGACCAGCTGCCGCTGGACGGACGCATCACGGACCTCCGCGCCTTCGCCCGCCTGGGCGAGGAAGGCGTGGACCTCTACATGGCGGACTCCACCAACGCGGACGTCCCGGGCTTCACCTCCCCGGAGGGGGCAATCGGCCCGGTGCTCGAAGAGCTCTTCGGCAAGGTCAAGAAGCGCATCATCGTCGCTTCCTTCTCCTCCCACATCCACCGCGTGCAGCAGGTGCTCGACGCCGCTGCAGCCCACGGGCGCAAGGTCTGCTTCGTGGGCCGCTCAATGGTCCGCAATATGGCCATCGCGGAGAAGCTCGGCTACCTGCACGTCCCCGACGGCATCCTGGTGGACCTGAAGAACGTGGACAACATGCCGGACCACAAGCTGGTCCTCATGTCCACCGGGTCGCAGGGCGAACCGATGGCAGCACTGTCCCGCATGGCCAACGGCGACCACCGGATCAGCATCGGCAAGGGCGACACCGTCATCCTCGCCTCGTCCCTGATTCCGGGCAACGAGAACGCGGTCTTCCGGGTCATCAACGGCCTCATGAAGCTCGGCGCGGACGTCGTGCACAAGGGCACCGCCAAGATCCACGTCTCCGGGCACGCCTCCGCCGGGGAACTGCTGTACACGTACAACATCCTCAAGCCGAAGAACGCCATGCCCGTGCACGGCGAGACCCGGCACCTGATCGCCAACGGCAAGCTCGCGGTCCAAACGGGCGTCCCGGAAGAGAACATCATCCTGGCCGACGACGGCACCGTCGTGGACCTGGTGAACGGCAAGGCAAAGGTCGTCGGCGCAATCGACTGCGGCTTCGTCTACGTGGACGGATCGAGCGTCGGCGAGATTACCGACACCGACCTCAAGGACCGCAGGATTCTTGGTGAGGAAGGCTTCATCTCCGTCATCACCGTGGTGAACCGCAGCACCGGCACCATCGTGTCCGGTCCGGAGATCCATGCCCGCGGCTTCGCCGAGGACGACGCGGTGTTCAACGAGATCAAGCCCAAGATCAGCAAGGCCCTCGAAGAGGCCGTGACCTCCAACCGGGACCACACTGCCTACCAGCTGCAGCAGGTTGTCCGCCGCGTGGTTGGAACCTGGGTCAACCGCAGGCTCCGCCGCCGCCCGATGATCGTTCCGGTGGTCCTCGAGGCCTAGGCTCCGGCCGAATTCCTTCCCCGGACGGGCTCCTGTCCGGGGAAGGAAGAGCGCCTGTTTGGCGCGTATATTCGCCTGATTTTCCCCGCTGTCCGGTAGCGTGGCACGTATGGCGACTCGTACTTCCCCTGCCGCGCGCGGCAGTTCCTCCAGCCGGACTCCAGCCCGCGGCGGCGGGAAGTCCGCGCAGCGCGGGAAGCCTGCCAGCCGCACCCCGGCCAAGGGCCAGCCCGAAGAGACGCTTCCGCTTCCGCTGCGCGCGGTGCAGGGCGCCTGGATGGGCGTTGCCCGCATCGTCGGCGCCGGAGTCCGCAAACTGGGCACCGACGTCGTACCGGACCGGCAGATCCGCCGGGACGGAACCGGCTTCTTCCTGATCCTCTCCGCGCTGCTCATCGCCACCGTTGAGTGGTGGGCACTCCGCGGGCCCGTCGCGGACGTGATCCACGCCGGCGCCGCAGGCACCTTTGGCTGGATGGCGGTGATCCTGCCCTTTATGCTCCTGACCGCCTCAGTGCGGCTCTTCCGGTATCCGGAACGGCACCGGGCCAACGGCCGCATCAGCATCGGCCTGACCATCATGGCCTGCGCGGGGGCGGGCCTCACGCACCTGATCGGCGGGGCCCCCGCGCTTTCCGACGGGTTCGAGCGCCTCTGGGTGTCCGGAGGAATCGTCGGATTCCTGGTAGCCGGGCCGCTTTCCTCCGCTGTCACCAGGTGGCCGGTCATCATCCTGCTCTCGCTGCTGGTCTTCATCTCCGTCCTGATCGTTACTGCGACGCCGTTCCGGCACATTCCGCTGCGGCTGCGGGCCCTGTACGAGCACCTCATGGGGCAGGACCTCGCGGACGACGATCCCGAGGCCCACGACCAGAGCTACCTCTACGCCTCGGACCGTCCTGCCAAGCCCAAAAAGGAACGCCGCTTTGGCCGCGCCAAGAAGGAAGCCGAGCCGGAGCACAACGACGGTTTTGCCGGGGACGAGGCCTTCGAAGCAGCCCTGCTGCGGGATGAGGAAGAGCGGGCCGAAGCCGCCGCCGCAGCCGAGCCGCAGGTTCCGCCGGGCGTCCGCCGGCCCACCAAGTCCGAACTTGCCACCCAGAAGCTTCGCCGCGACCAAGGCCTGGAAGACGCCGAACCGCCTACGGAAGCCATTTCACTGGTTCCCGAGGCAGCCGCTTCCCTGGTAGCCGCGCCGCCGGTACCCCCGGTGCCGTCCCGCCCCGTGGCGCACGTGCCGCCGTCGGCCCCCATCCCGCAGCGCACCGAACAGCTGCAGCTTTCTGGGGACGTGACCTACACCCTTCCGCCGTCGGAGTTCCTGCCCTCCGGCCCGCCCGCCAAGGAACGTTCCGAAGCCAACGACGCCGTCGTCGCTGCGCTGACACGTACCCTTGAGCAGTTCAACGTTGATGCCAAGGTCACCGGATTCTCCCGCGGGCCGACCGTCACCCGGTACGAAATCGAACTGGGCGAAGGCACCAAGGTGGAACGCGTGACGGCGCTGTCCAAGAACATCTCCTACGCCGTCGCCAGCTCCGACGTGCGGATCCTTTCGCCCATTCCGGGCAAGTCCGCCATCGGCATCGAGATTCCCAACGCGGACAAGGAAGTCGTCGCCCTGGGCGACGTGCTGCGTTCCAACGCCGCCCGCAAGACCGAGCACCCCATGGTCATGGGTGTGGGCAAGGACGTCGAGGGCGGGTTCGTCGTCGCGAACCTGGCCAAGATGCCCCACCTGCTGGTGGCCGGTGCAACCGGTGCCGGCAAATCCTCCTTCGTGAACTCGATGATCACCTCGATCCTCATGCGTTCAACCCCGGACGAGGTGCGCATGGTCATGGTGGACCCCAAGCGCGTGGAACTGACCGCCTATGAAGGTGTTCCGCACCTGATCACTCCCATCATCACCAACCCGAAGAAGGCCGCCGAGGCGCTGCAGTGGGTGGTCCGGGAAATGGACACCCGCTATGACGACCTCGCGAACTTCGGCTACAAGCACATCGACGACTTCAACAAGGCGGTCCGCAACGGCAAGGTAGTGCCGCCGGCCGGCTCCAAGCGCGTCCTGAAGCCCTACCCGTACCTGCTGGTGATCGTGGACGAACTCGCGGACCTGATGATGGTCGCCCCAAGGGACGTCGAAGACTCGATCGTGCGCATCACGCAGCTGGCCCGTGCCGCCGGCATCCACCTGGTGCTGGCCACGCAGCGCCCGTCCGTCGACGTCGTCACCGGCCTGATCAAGGCCAACGTTCCGTCCCGCATGGCGTTCGCTACGTCCTCGGTCACCGACTCCCGCGTGGTCCTTGACCAGCCCGGTGCCGAGAAGCTGCTGGGCCAGGGCGACGCCCTGTTCCTGCCGATGGGCTCCAACAAGCCAATCCGCGTCCAGGGTGCCTGGGTCACCGAATCTGAGATCCACCGCGTGGTGGAGCACGTCAAGAACCAGCTGCAGGCCACGTACCGCGAGGACGTCACCGTCACGGCGCCGAAGAAGCAGATCGACGACGACATTGGAGACGACCTCGACGTCCTGCTGCAGGCCACCGAACTGGTAGTCACCACGCAGTTCGGCTCCACGTCCATGCTCCAGCGCAAGCTGCGCGTCGGCTTCGCCAAGGCCGGGCGCCTCATGGACCTGCTCGAGTCGCGCGGCGTCGTTGGTCCCTCCGAAGGTTCCAAGGCACGGGACGTGCTGGTGAAGCCGGACGACCTGGCGGCAACGCTGGCAGCGATCCAGGGCGGGGAAGCGCTGGCAGGTCCGGAGGCGGCGGAGGTTGCGGCGCTGGCGGACAACGCCAACGTCAACCAGGGCTTCGAGTCCGGCGGCCCCGTTGACCTGGTGGCGCAGGACCTGGACTCGCGGCCGCAGGCGCAGGATTATTACGACGGCGAGGAAGGGTCCGGCGATGACGGTGAAGGTTCCGAGGACGCCTGGAACCTCACCGGGCGCTGAATCCGGTTAGGCTGGTTTTGTGAGCAATTCTGGAACCGAGCGGGTACCCACCCTCAACATCGCCAACGTCCTGACGATCATCCGCATCGTCCTGGTGCCCCTGTTTATCTGGTTCCTGGTGGCCGACGACGGCAGGGACGGACTCTTCCGCTGGCTGGCGGTGGCTACCTTCGCCGTGGCTATCTACACCGACAAGCTCGACGGCGACCTTGCCCGCAGCCGGGGGCTGATCACCGACTTCGGCAAGATTGCCGACCCGATTGCGGACAAGCTGCTGATTGGCTCCGCGCTGGTCATGCTCTCCATCCTGGGCGAACTCTGGTGGTGGGTGACGATCGTGATCCTCGTCCGTGAAATCGGCATCACCGTGATGCGTTTCGTGGTGATCCGCTACGGGGTCATGGCGGCCTCCCGCGGGGGGAAGCTCAAGACCGTCATCCAAACCTTCGCCATCTTCCTGTTCCTGCTTCCACTGACATCCTGGCTGGGGGAGTGGGCCTGGTGGATCAGTGCCACCGTCATGGCCGCCGCGGTCGCAGTCACCGTTGTGACCGGCCTGGACTACGTGGTGCAGGCCATCAAGCTGCGGGCCGGTGCCCGCGGGAACCCGGGTCCCGGCGCATGAGCACCCCCGCCGAACTGGTGGTTGCGGCGGCGGCAGCGGCGCGTACGAGGATCGCCGCCGCGGAGTCGCTGACCGCGGGAATGGTCGCGGCCGAGCTGGCTACCGTTCCGGGAGCGTCAGCAGTACTGCAGGGGGCAGTGGTCGCCTACCAGAACTCAGTCAAGGAACACGTTCTTGGCGTGGACGGGTCCCTGCTCCGGTCAGCCGGGTCGGTGGACGCACGCGTGGTCGAGCAGATGGCCGTAGGAGTACGGCAGCTCCTCAGGGCAGACGTCGGCATTTCCACCACCGGTGTGGCGGGGCCCGAGCCCCACGACGGAAAGCCGGTCGGTACCGTGTTCATTGGCGTTGCGGCTGCCTCCGGCAGCAGCTGGCGCGAGTTCCACTTCACGGGGGACCGGGCTTCGATCCGCAGCCAGGCGTGCGATGCCGCCCTGGACCTGCTGGCCATCGAGCTTGGCGCTGTGTAACAGCGGGCGCAGACGGCGTTCGGAAGTCACGGAAGATACCCGGGAACAAATCCGCAGGGGCATCAGTTAGTAGTATCAGGAACCCCCAAGGTTTCCGGTTTAGGATCGTAGACATTCCGCGGTTCGAACCGCGGTCGGATCGATATAGGGAGCAGGACATACACATGGTGAAGCAGCCCGTGTCCGTGAACGGCGTCATTCGCTGGCGGGATGTAGGGTTGGCGGAAGACGCACACCGGGAGCCTAAGGAGCGCAAAATGGTAGTTCTACGCCACGAGATTGGTGACGTACTCCGTGATGTACGTCAGCGCCAGGGCCGTACCCTGCGTGAGGTGTCGCACAGTGCCCGGGTCTCGCTCGGTTACCTAAGCGAAGTTGAGCGGGGCCAGAAGGAAGCTTCTTCTGAACTCCTGTCCTCAATCTGCAGTGCTCTCGATGTACCTTTGTCCCTGATGCTTCGTGAGGTCAGTGACCGTGTGGCCAGTGCCGAAGGCGTTTCCATTCCCGACACTGTTCCAACGGAGTTCTCGCGGGAGTTTGCCCGCGAGTTCCCTGAGGATCTGGCTCGGGATCTGGCTCGCACGCCGTAACAACCTCGGGCAGCAGTGTGAGCTGCCCGCCCCAAAGACATACTCAAAAGACCCCGCCTTCCGGCGGGGTCTTTTGACGTGTGTGGCGCGAATCCGGCTGCTGCTACTGGGAGCTGTCCGGAACCTGGGACGCATTGAGCTTATGGAGCAGGAGGGAGAGGGTGTGCACCTCGTCCTCGTCCCAGGAAGCCAGCAGCGCGCGGAAGTGCTTTTCCCGGGCCCGCTGCGTACGCGTTAGCTGTTCGCTTCCGGACTCGGTCAGGCTGATGGTTTGTGCGCGGCCGTCCTCCGGATCCGCCTGCTTCTCCACGAGGCCCAGGGACTCGAGCATGACGATTTGACGGCTCACGGACGGCTTGCCCACTCCGATGGCGGCAGCCACGTCCGTCAAGCGCAGCGGGCCGCGCCGCTGCAGGAGGACGAGCAGGCCGTAGGCTGCCGGCTCAAGGTCCGGGTGCACGGCCCTGGCCACGCGCTGGGATGCTGCGCGCGCCCGGCGCCACAGGACACTGAGCTCCTGTTCAAGGTTCTCGATGGCCTGGTTCGGACCCGAAACAGCTGCCGGGGGCTTATCGCTCATAAACCCTATTCTAGGCGGCGTGCAGCCTGTTCCGCGGCCGGTACGGGAGGCCGGGCCGGGTTTCGAAGCAGCGGAGCGGGTGCCGGGCGTGAGACGATTAATTGATGCGTATCAGTGATTTCTGGCGGCTTATGGATGACGAATTCGGGTCTGCGTACTCCCGCGTGCTCGCGGCGGACCTTGTCCTCACCGGTCTGGGCGGCCGGACAGCACGACAGGCGCTGGAGAGCGGAACGGACCCGAAACGGGTCTGGCTGGAGGTCTGCGAGATGCAGGAAGTGCCGCCGGAACGCAGGCTGGGGCGGGACATCAAACCCAAGCAGGCGTAGACACGCGGGAAGGATCTATTCGAATATCTGTTCGGATCCCGATATGCTCCTACACAGGGGCAGCAACTGGTCCGCCCCGCTCCGGCTGTCCACACCGGCATCTGGCCGCCGCGGCAGTGTCAGTGCCGTCGCATACGGTTCTCAGTGAGCAACCGACAGTCGGCCCACGGGCCGGGAATATCAGCAACAGCCACAACAACAGAGGTGAAGAATGGCCGCTCCAGACCGCGCCAAAGCACTCGAAGCAGCACTGGCCCAGATCGACAAGCAGTTCGGCAAGGGCTCGATCATGCGGCTGGGCGACGAGACGCGCGCCCCGATCGAAACAATCTCCACCAGCTCCATCGCGCTGGACATCGCGCTGGGCATAGGCGGCCTTCCCCGGGGCCGCGTCGTCGAGATCTACGGACCCGAATCTTCCGGTAAGACCACCGTGGCACTCCATGCTGTAGCGAACGCACAGAAAAACGGCGGCATCGCGGCATTCATTGATGCTGAGCACGCCCTGGACCCGGAGTACGCCAAGAAGCTGGGCGTGGATACCGATGCCCTGCTGGTCTCCCAGCCGGACACCGGCGAGCAGGCGCTTGAAATCATGGACATGCTGGTGGGTTCCGGCTCATTGGACATCGTGGTCATCGACTCCGTGGCCGCCCTTGTGCCCCGCGCTGAAATTGAAGGCGAAATGGGTGACAGCCACGTGGGCCTCCAGGCTCGGCTCATGAGCCAGGCGCTGCGCAAGATCACCGGACGCCTGAGCCAGACCAAGACTACGGCCATCTTCATCAACCAGCTGCGCGAGAAGATCGGTGTATTCTTCGGCAGCCCGGAGACCACCACCGGCGGCAAAGCGCTGAAGTTCTATGCGTCCGTCCGCATCGACGTGCGACGCATCGAAACGCTGAAGGAGGGAACCAACCCGGTTGGTAACCGTACCCGCGCCAAGATCGTCAAGAACAAGATGGCCCCGCCTTTCAAGCAGGCCGAGTTCGACATCATTTACGGTCAGGGCATTTCCCGTGAGGGCGGCCTGATCGACATGGGCGTGGAGCACGGAATCGTCAAGAAATCCGGCGCCTGGTTCACCTACGATGGCGATCAGCTGGGTCAGGGCAAGGAAAACTCCCGCCGCTTCCTCCGGGACAACCCGGAACTGGCGGACGAGATCGAACGGCGCCTGCGGGTCAAGCTCGGCGTGGATGCGCAGCCCGAAGAGCAGGCAGCTGACACCAAGGCCAACGCGGCGGCAGCCGGCGCCTAGTCGGCACTCATGCAGAAGCGCCGCCGCAAGCCGGGAGTGGAGGATGGGCCCACTCCCGGCTCAGCAGCAGATTCAACGCCCGAGGCTGATCCGCACTCTGTGGCCCGTGCGATCATCCTGCGCCAGCTGACAAGCTCGGCGAAGAGCAGGCAGCAGCTCGCGGACAAGCTGGCAGAGCGGGACGTGCCCGAAGACGTAGCCCGGGCGGTGCTGGACCGGTTCGAGGAAGTCCAGCTGATTGACGACGCAGAGTTTGCGCGCATGTGGGTCCGCAGCAGGTCCCAGACCCGGTCGCTGGCACGTTCCGCCATCCGGCGTGAACTGGCCGGCAAGGGGATCGACCCGGAGCTGGCCGAGGAAGCCCTGGAACAGATCAGCGCCGATGACGAAGTCGAGGCAGCCAGGGACCTGGTCGAGCGGAAGCTGCGCCGTGCCGCCGTTCCTGCAGATCCTAAGGAACGGGACAAGCTGGTTCGCCGGCTGGTTTCCATGCTCGCCCGGAAGGGCTATTCACCCTCCCTTGGTTTTTCGGTTGTGAACGACGCCCTAAGTGCCCGGCAGGAGAGCGAGCTGTAGCGGCCGCTGAGGCCGGTTGCTTCCGTGCCGTATGCTGTCATCACTATGTTTACTGTGAGGCTGCTGGGACGGAAGTTGCGGACCCCTGCCGTGGCCGCTGCCGCGGCCGGCGTTCTGGGTGCCACGCTGCTGGTCGGTGTGCCTCCCGCATTCGCAGCGGAGTACCCCTCCTGGGAAGACATTTCGGCGGCCAAGGCAGACACCGCTTCCACTGAGGAACAGGTTCGCAACCTCGAAGAACTCCTGGACCGCCTCTACGACGAAGCAGGAAGCCTCGGCAACGCTGCCGTGTCCGCTTCAAGCCGCTACGACGAGCTGCGGGCCGAAGTGGAGGCCAGTGACGCACGCCTGGCGGAGCTGGCTGCGCAGCGCAGCGAAGCGTCGGCCCGTGCCGGCGAGCTGCGGGGCCAGGTGGGGGCCTTGGCTGCCCAGACCTATAAGACCGGCGGGATGGACAGCACCGTCCTTTTCCTTCTCGATGCCGATGAAGGGGCGGCGCACCTGGACCGCCTTACCACCCTTTCCCTGGTCACAGAACGTACCTCCCGGCTTTACGGTGAGGCTGAAGCGGCCCGGAATGCCGCAGAGTCCCTCGAGGAAGCCGAGCAGTCGGAGCGGGAGGCCCGGGCCAAGCTGGCTGCGCTGGCCGGAGAGCAGTACGAGGACGCCCAGTCCGCCACCCAGGCAGCCGAGACAGCCGTCCGTGAACAGGAAGAGCGCAGCGCCGTTCTTGCCGCTCAGTTGGCCGAACTGCGCAGCACGACGGCGGAAGCAGAGCTCGGCCGGATCCAGGCTGCACGGCTCGATGAATCAGTCCGGCAGCAGGCTGAGGAAGCCCGCCGCGCTGCGGAAACTGCACCCGGCAGGGACGCCGACCCAGTGATAAATCCCATAAGTCCCAAACCTCCGGCGGCGCCCGGAAACACCCCTCCGCCCGCCCCTGTTCCGGCTCCGGCACCTGCTCCGGCCCCTGCACCGCTGCCGGATCCGCCGGCTCCGGCGCCCCAGCCGCCGCCCCCTGCTCCTCCGGCAGCACCGGTGAATGATCCGGCCGGAGCGCAGGCCTTTGCTGCTTCCACGATGGCAGTTTACGGGTGGGACAACGGGGAATTTAGATGCCTCGTTGATTTGTGGAACCGGGAATCAAACTGGCTGACCAGCGCCATGAATCCGTACAGTGGTGCCTACGGAATTCCGCAGTCGCTGCCGGGGGACAAGATGGCGGCGGCAGGGAGCGACTGGCGCACCAGCTACCAGACCCAGATCCGCTGGGGCCTGAGCTACATCGCTCAGAGGTACAAGACACCCTGCGGCGCGTGGACCCACTCGGAGCTGAAGGGCTGGTATTAAACCGGCTTCGTTACCGAAACGCAACATGGCCGTTATCTAATCGCGACCTTATTCAGAATCGATGTGTACAGTCGCCGTCCTATGAGCAACTTTCAGGGACGTCGTGAACAGAGGAAGCACCGCGCCGTGCAGCGCCGCCGCAACCGGTTGAAGGTGGGGGCGGTTGCCGCCCTTGGTGGAATTATGATCGTCGGGACCGCCGGCGCCGCAGCCGGTGAGGAGGACCTCCGCGCTGCCGCAGGTGTCCAGCTGGCGAGTTTCGCACTGCCGCTGTTCACTGATGCCCCCGTGCCGGAAACCGGCAATTCTCCCGAACCGGATGCCGACGCCGCCCCGCAGCCCGAGGCCGGCCAGTCCGCTTCCGCTGAGGCGGGTTCCCCGGCCGGCCAGGCCGACGCAGAACAGCAGGCTGCTGAGCAGGAGGCGGCAGACGAGCAGGCTGCTTCCGCCGAGGCTCAGGCCCAGGCAGCAGCAGCCCGCGAAGCAGAGGCCGCGGCAGCCGCAGCAGAAAAGGCGGCGGCAGAAAAGGCCGCGGCTGAACAGGCTGCAGCCGAAGAAGCAGCCCGCATTGCAGCTGCCTCCGTGCCGGTGGATGATCCCGCCGGAGCAAAGGCCTACGCTGCTTCCGTCCTTAGCTCCCATGGCTGGGACGCTTCACAGATGACGTGCCTGGATACCCTGTGGAACAAGGAATCCGAGTGGCTGACCAGCGCAACGAACGCGAGCTCCGGAGCCTACGGTATTCCGCAGGCCCTGCCGGGTACCAAGTTGGCCACCGCCGGCGGTGACTGGCAGACGAACTACCGTACCCAGGTCAACTGGGGCCTGACCTACATTGAATCGCGCTACGGCACCCCGTGTTCGGCACTGAACTTCCACTACGCCAACAACTGGTACTAGGCCCCGGCCAACCGTCGAGAGGCCAGTTGCGGCTCTTGCCAGCGCTGGAAAGAGCCGTAACTGGCCTCTCGGGGGAAATTGGGGCGTGGTCGCCGGCGGGACGTACCCTTGTAGGGTGAGCCTGTCTGTATCCCGTCCCGCACCAGAACCGCCAGCCGGCCCGGAGCCTGAAAAGCACCAGCGCACCTACCAGGTGCGGACCTTCGGCTGCCAGATGAACGTCCACGACTCCGAACGGATTTCCGGCCTGCTCGAGGGCGCCGGCTACGTTCCGGCGGACGAGGGCGACGCCGACGTCGTCGTCTTCAACACCTGCGCCGTGCGCGAGAACGCGGACAACAAGCTCTACGGCAACCTGGGCCAGCTGGCACACGTCAAGGAAACCCGTCCCGGCATGCAGATCGCCGTCGGCGGTTGCCTGGCGCAGAAGGATCGCGACACCATTATCGCCAAGGCACCTTTCGTGGACGCGGTTTTTGGCACGCACAACATCGGTGCCCTGCCCGCCTTGCTGGAGCGGGCCCGGCACAACGACGCTGCGCAGCTGGAAATTCTTGAATCCCTCGAAGTCTTCCCGTCCACGCTTCCGACCAAGCGCGATTCCGTCTACTCCGGCTGGGTTTCAATCTCGGTTGGCTGCAACAACACCTGCACGTTCTGCATTGTCCCGTCGCTGCGCGGCAAGGAACGCGACCGCCGGCCGGGGGAGATCCTCGCGGAGGTCCAGGCGCTGGTGGACGACGGCGCCATCGAAGTCACCCTGCTGGGCCAGAACGTAAATTCCTACGGGGTCGAGTTCGGGGACCGGGGCGCGTTCGCCAAGCTCCTTCGCGCCTGCGGATCCATTGAGGGACTCGAACGTGTTCGCTTCACCAGCCCGCATCCGGCCGCCTTCACCGATGACGTTATCGATGCGATGGCTGAGACGCATAACGTGATGCCCCAGCTGCACATGCCGCTGCAGTCCGGATCGGACAAGGTCCTCAAGGACATGCGGCGGTCCTACCGCTCCGGGAAGTTCCTCGGCATTCTGGAGAAGGTCCGCCGGCAGATGCCGCATGCCGCCATCTCCACGGACATCATTGTCGGATTCCCGGGGGAGACCGAAGAGGACTTCCAGGCAACGCTCGACGTCGTCGAGCAGGCCCGGTTCGCCACTGCCTTCACCTTCCAGTACTCAAAGCGGCCCGGCACCCCGGCGGCCGAACTTCCGGACCAGCTGCCCAAAGCCGTGGTGCAGGAGCGTTACGAGCGGCTCACCGCACTGCAGGACCGCATCGCCGCGGAGGAAAACGCCAAGCAGGTGGGCACAACGGTGGAGGTCATGGTCACGGCCGCGGCCGGCCGCAAATCCGAGGAGACCGGACGCCTTTCAGGCCGGTCACGCGACCAGCGGCTGGTGCACTTCTCCGTTCCCGACGGCGCCCCGGTTCCGCGCCCGGGAGACCTGGTGACCGTTCCGGTCACGTCCGCCGCGGCCTTCCACCTGGTGGCGGATCCCGCCACCGCCGCCGACTACTCGCTGCGCCGTTCACGCGCCGGGGATGCCTGGGACCGTTCGCAGGCTGATTCCTGCGGCGTTCCGGCACCAGCGGCCGACGGCGCTGCCCGCGCAGGCGTCTCGCTCGGCATGCCTGCCCTGCCGCCGCGCCGGTGACGGCCGCGCAGCTGCCCGTTCTCGCCGTCGTCGGTCCCACCGGAACCGGTAAATCAGACCTCGGCGTCGCCCTAGCCCGGCACCTGGGCGGGGAGATTATCAACGCGGACTCAATGCAGTTCTACCGCGGCATGGACATCGGCACTGCCAAACTGCCCGAAGCCGAACGCGGGGGAATTCCGCACCATCTGCTGGACATCCTGGATGTCACCGAAGACGCCAGTGTGTCCGCCTTCCAGGCCCAGGCCCGCGCGGCCATCGACCAGATCCGTGCCCGCGGCAAGTATCCGATCCTCGTGGGCGGTTCCGGACTGTACGTCCGCGCTGCCCTGGACGTCCTCGAGTTTCCCGGCACCGACCCGCAGGTGCGGCAGCGGATCGAAACTGAACTTGAGCGCGCCGGACTCGACGCGCTGCGCGGGCGGCTGGCGGCGGTTGACCCGGTATCCGCCGGACGGCTGGGCGATGCCCGCCGGGTGGTACGCGCGCTGGAGGTCTACGAGCTCACCGGACGGCCGTTCAGTTCGTTTATGCCGGACCGCACCTACCACCAGCCGGCCATCCAGGTGGGGCTCGACGTCGACCGCCAGGTACTGCACGAACGGCTCGCCCTGAGGGTGGACCGCATGGTCGCGCAGGGCCTGCTGGAGGAAGTCCGGAACCTGGACGCTGCCGGTCTGCGCACCGGACGCACCGCCTCACGGGCTCTGGGGTACGCCCAGTTCCTGAAAGTCCTCGATGGGCTGTGGAGTACGGAACAGGCGGTTGAGGACACCGTGGTGGCAACCCGGCAGTTTGCTCGCCGCCAGCTCACCTGGTTCCGGGCCGATCCGCGCGTCACGTGGCTGGATGCCCTCGATCCCAACCTGCATGAGAAGGCGCTCACCGCTATTCTGGATCAGTGAGCACTACTTCCCCCGCTGCCCTGTCCGCCTCTGGTCTGCCCTCCGGCCTGGCCGGCCTCGCCTTCGCGAAGGGACACGGTACCGGCAACGACTTTGTCCTGGTTGCCGATCCGGACGGGCTGCGGGACTACGACGCCGGGGAGGTGGCAGCCGTGTGCGACCGCCACAACGGCATTGGCGCAGACGGCTTCATCCGTGCCGTGCGTTCGGAGCACCTTCCCGAAGGACAGGCACTGCTGCAGACCAACCCGGACGCAGAGTGGTTCATGGACTACCGCAACGGTGACGGCAGTGTCTCGGAGATGTGCGGCAACGGCGTGCGCGTATTCGTCCACTTCCTGCTGGAAGAGGGGCTGGCGCAGCTCGCCGAGGGCCAGGCCCTTCCGATCGGAACCCGCGCAGGACTGAAGACGGTGACCCGCACCGAAAACGGCTACGCCGTGGACATGGGCCCGTGGGAATTCATCTTTCCGGATCACGCTGCGGCGAAGGCCATGGACACCGTGGTCAACGCCGGCGGCCTGGAAGTACCCCGGCCCGGCCTCTCCGTGAGCATGGGCAACCCCCACACCGTAGTTGCCTTGGCGGAGCTAAACGAACTGGTCGCCACGGATCTAACCAAAGCGCCGTCCGTGGAACCTGTCCCTGAAGAAGGGACCAATGTTGAATTGGTCGTCCCGGCAGAGCCCCTGGTGGTGGACGGTGTAGGCCAGCTGACCATGCGCGTGCACGAACGCGGAGTGGGGGAGACCCAGTCCTGCGGCACCGGAGCCTGCGCGGCCGCCGCGGCGACCCGCTTCTGGGCCGGAGCGGCTGCCCCGAACAGCTGGAGCGTTGCCGTGCCCGGAGGGGTGCTGGGCATCCGGTTCCTCACCGGACCGGAAGGACGCGAGCATGTTGAACTCAGCGGACCGGCCGTGCTGGTGGCACGCGGAACCCTGCTCTAGCGCCGCTGCAGGCCCCGGGTGCCTAAGCGGCGCGCTGCACCTTCAGGATGCGGAAGGACTTCGCGGTGCTGTGCCGGGATACGTCAAAATCCGCTCCCAGGGTTCCCTCCAGCCAGCGCTGCAGTGAATCGGAGCCGAGGTTCTTCTGCACCACCAGCCAGGCTGTTCCGCCCGGCGCGAGCCGGGGCAGCCACAGCAGCAGCAGCGCGTGCAGTTCGTCCTTGCCGATCCGGATCGGCGGATTGGACCAGATAGTTTCAAAGCGCAGGGACGGATCGACGTCCTCCGGCAGGGACGCCCGGACATTGGCCAGGCCCAGCGTCGCAGCGTTGTCACGGGTCAGGCCCAGTGACCGCTCATTGACGTCCACTGCATAGACCCGTGCCGCCGGGGACTTCAGCGCCATGGTCAGCGCGATCGGCCCCCATCCGCAGCCGATGTCCAGCAGATTGCCCTCCGCAGACGGGTCGGGAATACCGGAGAGCAGAACCTGCGTTCCCTTATCAACGCCGTCGGAGGAAAATATCCCGCCCGAGGTTGCGAGGGTGACCTCGCGTCCTGCCAGGGACACGTGCAGCGGCCTGCGGACCTCCGGCGTTGCCGGCTGCGAACTGAAGTAATGCTCTGAACCCATAACTACCAAGATTAGTGGCTGTCCGGGATCCGGGCCCCATCGGGGCGGGCCGCGAACCTTCTTGCACAACCTGCCGGGCCCCCGTCACAATGTGGGTCCACTGGCCTACCATGGTTAATACCGCTTCTAAGGAGAATATGACCATCAACAATTCCCGTCCCGCTGCCGGCTCGACGCCCACGGACCTCAAGCCCGAAGAGATTCAGGGCGTTATTGACCGGATCCTGGCCAGGGAAGACGCGGCTGCCGCCAAGCAGGGCGTTCCGCCTTCGGACGGTTACCGCGGACAGGCGCAGGCGTTGTCATCGGAGGCAGCGGAGCACTCGAACTATGACGGGGATCAGCAGGACCTCGCGGACCGCCGTGCCCTGCGGCGCGTGGCCGGACTGTCCACCGAGCTTGAAGACGTCACCGAGGTCGAATACCGGCAGCTGCGGCTTGAGCGCGTTGTGCTCGCCGGACTGTGGACGGAAGGCACCGCGGCGGACGCCGAGAACTCGCTGCGTGAACTGGCGGCACTGGCTGAGACAGCCGGCTCCGAGGTGCTGGACGGAATGATCCAGCGGCGCCTGAAGCCGGACCCCGGAACCTTCCTCGGCTCCGGCAAGGCCCAGGAGCTCAAGGATGTGGTGATGGCCACCGGCGCGGATACCGTGATCGTGGACAGCGAGCTTTCGCCGTCCCAGCGCCGCGGGCTGGAAGACATCGTCAAGGTCAAGGTCATCGACCGCACCGCCCTGATCCTGGACATCTTCGCGCAGCACGCAAAGTCCCGCGAAGGCAAGGCCCAGGTTGAACTTGCACAGCTCGAGTACCTGCTCCCTCGCCTGCGCGGCTGGGGCGAATCAATGTCCCGCCAGGCCGGCGGGCAGGTCGGCAGTGCCGGCGCAGGCATGGGTTCGCGTGGTCCCGGTGAAACCAAGATTGAACTTGACCGCCGCAAGATCCGCACCCGCATGGCCAAGCTGCGCCGTGAAATCGCCGGTATGAAGCCGGCACGCGAAACGAAGCGTGCCAACCGCCAGCGCAATGAAATTCCTTCCGTGGCCATTGCCGGCTACACCAACGCCGGCAAGTCCTCGCTGCTGAACCGCCTCACGGACGCGGGCGTCCTGGTGGAGAACGCACTGTTCGCCACCCTGGACCCAACGATCCGCCGCGCGGAGACCCCGGACGGCCTGGGCTACACCCTTGCCGATACCGTGGGATTCGTGCGTTCCCTGCCCACGCAGCTGGTCGAGGCTTTCCGCTCGACGCTTGAAGAAGTAGCCGACGCAGACCTGATTCTGCACGTAGTGGATGCTTCCCATCCTGATCCCGAGGGGCAGATCGCGGCAGTACGTTCAGTGCTTGCCGACGTCGACGCCCGCCGGATCCCGGAGATCATCGTGCTGAACAAGGCCGATGCCGCGGACCCGTTCGTGATCGAGCGGCTGCGCCAGCGTGAGCCGCGAACAGTGGTGGTGTCCGCCCGCACGGGGACAGGCATCGACGAGCTGCTGCAGGCGATCTCCGAGGGCATTCCGCGCCCGGGCGTTGAACTTGATCTCCTGGTTCCGTACGAACGCGGCGACGTTGTCTCCCGTCTGCACAGCCAGGATGCCGAGATCCTGCAGCTGGACCATGAGGAAAGCGGCACACGTATCCGGGTGAAGGTCCGCGATTCCCTCGCTCCGGAGCTGGAGCCGTTCCTCAGCCATGCCTAAGAAGGACACCGCCGTGGAGGTCCTGGACCTGCTGCAGACGGCCGTTACCGCCATGGGCGGCCAGCAGCGTCCGGGGCAGCAGCAAATGGCCCGGGAAGTCGCAGAGTCGATCGATTCGGGCAGGCACCTGCTGGTCCAGGCCGGAACCGGTACGGGCAAGTCACTGGCGTACCTCGTGCCGCTGATCCACCATGCGCTCCAAAGCAGCAAACCGGCACTGGTTTCAACGGCCACGCTGGCGCTCCAGGCACAGATTGTGGGACGCGACGTTCCGCGCCTGCTGGCCGCCCTGAAACCCAAGCTTCCCCGTGAAGTGGACGTCGCGCTCCTGAAGGGGCGCAGCAACTACGTCTGCGTTCACAAGACGGGCGGGGGATTTCCCGACGACGATGACCCGGGTGCGCTTTTCACCCTCGGTGAGGAAAAGGCTGTATCCCACCCGGCTCCCGCCGCCGGACCGACGTCGGCCCTTGGCCGAGAAGTCGTGCGGCTGCGGGACTGGGCGGAGGAAACCGACACCGGTGACCGGGATGAGCTGCTGCCCGGCGTGAGCGACCGTGCCTGGCGGCAGGTGTCCGTAACGGCGATGGAATGCCTGGGCGCGCAGCGGTGCCCCGTGGCCGAGCACTGTTTCAGCGAACGGGCACGTGCCAAGGCAGCCGTCGCCGACCTCGTAATCACCAACCATGCGATGCTCGCCATCAGTGCCTTCGAGGGCCTTGCCGTGCTGCCGGACTATGACGTGGTGGTCATCGATGAAGCCCACGAGCTGCAGGACCGGGTGACCGGAGCAGTCACCGGCCAGCTCTCCGGCGCGGTGATCAGCGCCGCCGTCACGGCAGCACGCAAGCACACTTCAGCATCAGTGGAGGAACTGGCAGCTGCCGGCCGGGCCTTCGACGCTTCCGTGGAAGGCCTGCCTGCGGGCCTGATGCCCTCCGGCCTCAACGAAGAGCAGCAGCTGGCGGTGTCCCGGGTACGCGAGGCCTGCCGGGTCGCGCTGTCTGATTCCAAGCCCGAAGGCGGGGACGCCGGCGACGGCGGACGCCAGATGGCCCGCTCACGGCTGCTGGCCGTGCTGGAGCTGTGCGAACGCCTGCTCGAGGCGCCGGACTCAGGCGAAGTCCTGTGGTCCTCGCGGCCGAGCACGTTCTCGCCGGGCGAAGGCTACTCCCCGCCGGACGATTCGGCCCCGGCAACCCTGAATATCGCTCCAATCTCCGTCGCCGGACGGCTGAGGGACGGGCTGTTTGATGGACACACCGTGGTGCTGACCTCTGCAACCCTGGCGATCGGGTCCGAGTTCGGACCGGTGGCGGGAGGACTGGGACTCAGCGGTGCCGGCGCCCCGGCCTGGACGGGTACCGACGTCGGCAGTCCCTTCGACTATCCCCGGCAGGGTGTCCTGTACGTGGCGAAGGACCTGCCCAAGCCGGACCGCAGCACGTCACCGGCCCAGCTGGCAGAACTCGAGGCCCTGCTCAAGGCATCCGGCGGAGCCGCGCTGGGACTGTTCTCCTCCCGGCGTGCCGCCGAGGAAGCAGCGGTGGCCCTGCGGGACAAGGTGGACTTCCCGATCCTGTGCCAGGGTGAGTCTTCGATGTCCGCCCTGGTCAAGGAATTCGCCGAGGACGACGCGACGTGCCTGTTCGGAACCATGTCCCTGTGGCAGGGCGTCGATGTCCCGGGTGAGGCCTGCCGGCTGGTAGTGATAGACCGCATTCCGTTCCCGCGCCCCGATGATCCGCTGATGACAGCGCGCACGCGCGCCGTGGCAAAGGCGGGCGGCAACGGCTTCATGAGTATCTCTGCGACCCATGCCGCCGTGAGGCTGGCCCAGGGCGCCGGCCGGCTGATCCGGGCGGCCGGGGACAGAGGTATGGTGGCCGTGCTGGATTCGCGGCTTGCGACTGCCCGGTACGGTGGATTCCTGCGCGCCGCGCTGCCGCCGTTCTGGTCCACGACCGACAGGTCCGTGGCCCTGGGCATCCTGGAACGCCTGAACGCGGGGGAACGCGCCGGAGCCTAAATTCGAAACCGCCGACGGCGCGAACCCCTGGCGGGCGCAAATCCCCGCGGCCGCGAGCCCCGGCAGGGAAGGGCCGGTCAGAGGGATCGCATGACCGAGACGACCTTGCCCATGATGGTCGCGTGGTCGCCCATGATCGGCTCGTAGCGGGTATTTTGCGGCAGCAGCCAGGTGTGTCCGTTGCGCTGGCGGAATGTCTTGACCGTGGCTTCATCGTCCAGCAGGGCCGCGACGATGTCCCCGTTTTCAGCTGTCTGCTGCCGCCGGACCACAACCCAGTCCCCGTCGCAGATGGCGGCGTCAACCATTGAGTCTCCGGATACCCGGAGCATGAAGAGTTCACCGTGGCCCACCAGCTGGCGGGGGAGCGGCACCATCTCCTCAACTACCTGCTCAGCCAGGATCGGCCCGCCGGCCGCAATCCGTCCCACCAGCGGAACCATTGCCGTGTCCACCGCAGTGGTCAGCTCCGTGACGGAAGCCGGAGCTCCGGCCCCGGGGGCTTCCTGTGCGGGGCCGGAAGCCTCTTTGTGCATCAGCAGGGGAACCAGGATCTCCATAGCGCGGGGGCGCTTCGGGTCCCGCCGGATGTAGCCCATCTTCTCCAGCTGGCTCAGCTGGTGCGTGACGCTGGACAGGCTGGCAAGTCCCACCGTGTCTCCGATTTCGCGCATGGACGGCGGGTAGCCGTTGGCGCTGACCGAGGCCTGGATGGTCTCCAGGATCTTCTTCTGCCGCGGGGTCAGTGCACGGGGGCGGGGGGAGTCGGCGGCAGCAGTGGCAGCCGGGCGGCCTTCGGAGTCTGTCCTACGGGGCACTTCGGCTTCCCTTCAAGCGTTCCGGACAACCCGGATATGGCGGCAATGTCAGTGGCGGGTGGTTTCCTTTAGTCCGAACGCCGGTGCCGGAGGCAGCCCGCCCAGACAGGGGGGCCAAATCCGGAGGCCTTCAAAGGCTTCCGCTGATACCACGCTAGGGGAGCGGAAGGTCATTTTCAAACATTTGTTCGAGTGAGTCTCGACAGCGTTCGTAGATAGATGCTAGAAAAGGAACAGCAGGAATCGAATACATGTTCGATTCGAAGATGCCAACAGTTCGAATCCAGTTTCGAAGCCGGGTGTGTGCCGGCGAAGAATGGCTTCGGGCCGGAAAGGTTTGCCATGTCCGTCCAGTTTGCGGCTGCCCAGAGTTCGATGGGCTCCGTCCGCCTCATCCCCGCCGCCTCCCGCTCCGGTGCCAAGCCGGCGCCCCGCCGTTCCAGCGAAGAAGGCCGTTCCGTACCGCAGGGGCCGCTGAAGCTCACCCGCCGGGGCCGGCTCCTGCTCATCGGCGCCCCGGTCATGCTGGGCGGTGCAGCGCTGCTGACCTTCATCGGCTTCTTCACTGCACCGGCACTCGCCTCGAGCGACGGCGCTGAGGTCACGCGGACCCAGCAGGTCAGCGTGTCCGCGGGGGACAGCCTCTGGAGTCTCGCCGGTGAGTATGCACCCGAACGGGACCCGCGCGCCGTCGTCGCGGACATCATGGTACTGAACAACCTCTCCGACGCCGTGGTTCCGGCCGGTGTCCAGCTCTACATCCCGGTGGCCGGGTAGCCCTCCGCAGCACACCCGGCTGACCGTCACCTTGACGCCGGATTCTGCGGCGCGGCAGGCAGCGCCTTAAGCTGGACAGGTGAACGAACAGCTGGAAAAACTCAACCGCCTTCCCCTGCGGGACGATCTGAGGGGCCAGACTCCGTATGGTGCTCCGCAGCTGGAAGTGCCCATCCTGCTGAATGTCAACGAAAACACCCACGGACTGCCGCAGGAAGTCGCGGACGCCATTGCCGCGTCTGTCCGCCAGGCCGTGACCGGGCTGAACCGCTACCCGGACCGGGAATTCACCGAACTGCGTGAACGTCTGGCCGCCTACCTCGGCCACGGACTGGCCGTCGAGAACATCTGGGCCGGGAACGGCTCCAACGAGGTCCTCCAGCACATTCTGCAGGCCTTTGGCGGTCCGGGCAGGACCGCCATGAGTTTTCCGCCCACGTACTCCATGTACCCGCTGCTCTCGAGCGGAACCGGAACCGCATACATCACCGGCACCCGGTCGCCGGACTTCACGCTCAGTGCATCATCGGCTGCCGAACAGGTGCGGAAAGCGGATCCGAACATCGTCTTCCTGTGCACTCCCAACAACCCCACAGGCACCGCCCTGGGCCTGGATGTCGTGGAAGCCGTCTATGAGGCAGGGGCAGCCAGCAACGCCGTCGTAATCGTGGATGAGGCCTATGCCGAGTTCTCCCATGCCGGCACTCCGAGCGCACTGTCCCTGCTGCCCGGGCGTGAACGGCTGATCGTTTCCCGGACCATGAGCAAGGCCTTCGCCTTGGCCGGCGCCCGGCTGGGGTACATGGCCGCAGCACCGGAGGTCACCGACGCCCTGCGCCTGGTCCGCCTGCCGTACCACCTCTCCGCCGTCACGCAGGCCACCGCCAACGCAGCCCTCGCCCACGCAGACGCACTGCTGGCCAACGTCGAGGACATTAAGGGCCAGCGGGACCGCATCGTCTCCGAGCTGACCGACATGGGCCTGCAGCCGGCCGAGTCGGACGCCAACTTCGTCCTCTTCGGCGGACTCGAAAACCCGCGGAAGACCTGGCAGGGACTGCTGGATGCGGGTGTGCTGATCCGCGACGTCGGCATCCCGGGCCATCTTCGCGTGACCGCAGGCACTGAAGCTGAGACCACGGCCTTCCTCGCCCGGCTCCGCGAGCTGCTCCCGGCCTGACGCACCGCTGCGGCCGGCACCCCGCCTCCGGTGCGCAAACACTAGACTGGTAACCAGAGCCCACTTCTTCCAAAGGATCCTGTTATGACCGTGGAGACCGCCACCGGCCGCACGGCCCGCCTCGAGCGGACCACCAGCGAATCATCCGTCCTCGTGGAGCTGGACCTGGACGGCACCGGCCGTTCGGAGATCAGCACCTCGGTGCCGTTCTACGACCACATGCTCACCGCCCTGGCGAAGCACTCGCTGATCGACCTCACGGTCAAGGCCACCGGAGACACCCACATCGACGTCCACCACACCGTGGAGGACGTTGCTATCAGCATCGGGGAAGCCCTCAAGACGGCGCTGGGTTCCAAGGCCGGCATCCGCCGTTTCGGCGAAGCCACTGTTCCGCTGGACGAAGCCCTCGCCAACGCCGTCGTCGACATCTCCGGCCGGCCCTACCTGGTTCACTCCGGGGAGCCTGCCGGCCAGGAGTACCACCTGATCGGCGGACACTTCACCGGGTCACTGACCCGCCACGTGTTCGAAGCGATCACCCTGCACGCACAAATTTGCCTGCACATGACCGTGCTCGGCGGCCGGGACCCGCACCACATCGTGGAAGCCCAGTTCAAGGCCTTCGCGCGCGCACTGCGTGCCGCCGTTGAACCGGACCCGCGAGTCGAAGGCATCCCTTCCACTAAGGGCGCGCTGTGAGCCGGAAAGTCACGGTCCTGGACTACGGGTCCGGCAACGTCCACTCCGCCGTGCGTGCCCTGGAACGGGTGGGCGCAAACGTCACCCTGAGTGCCAGGTCCTCCGACGTCCTGGAAGCGGATGGACTGGTGGTTCCGGGCGTCGGCGCCTTCGCTGCGGTGATGCAGGGGCTCAAGGACGTTGACGCGCTGCGGATGATCGGACGCCGCGTAGCCGGAGGCCGTCCCGTGCTCGGCATCTGCGTGGGCCTGCAGGTCCTCTTCGACGAGGGCGTGGAACATGGAGTCCGCACCCAGGGCATGGGCGAATGGCCCGGCGTCGTGGAGCGGCTGGCGGCGGACGTGGTTCCGCACATGGGCTGGAACACCGTCGAGGCCCCGGCCGGGTCCCGCCTGTTCGCCGGCATCGAAGATGAACGTTTTTACTTCGTGCACAGCTACGGCGTGCAGAAGTGGGACTTTGACGTCACCCAGCCGGCCATGCAGCCGCCCCTGGTGACCTGGGCCAACCACGGCGGCCCGTTCGTAGCCGCCGTCGAGAACGGTCCGCTCAGCGCCACGCAGTTTCACCCGGAAAAGTCGGGCGACGCCGGAGCTGCGCTGCTTGAAAACTGGCTGAAGGCACTGGACTGAGCCATGTGGAGTGTTGTCCTCATGGGTCTGGCCGGCCTGCTGATTGGCGGAGCCATTTCCTTCCGCAGGCAGGGCATGCCGCGCCTGGTATCCATCAGTTTCTGGGTACTGGCGGGAATGTCCCTGCTCGGCGCCTACGTCCTTACCCTCGGCCTCTGAGCCGGCCCCATCTCTGAAAGCAGGACCATGTCCCTCACCGAAACACCCATCCTCGAGCTGCTCCCCGCCGTGGACGTTGCCGACGGCCAGGCCGTCCGCCTGGTCCAGGGCGAAGCAGGTTCCGAGACCAGCTACGGAGACCCGCTGGATGCCGCCATGGCCTGGCAGAACGACGGCGCCGAATGGGTGCACCTGGTTGACCTGGACGCGGCCTTCGGGCGCGGCAGCAACCTGCCGCTGCTCAAGCGCGTGGTGGAGGAGCTCTCCATCAAGGTGGAGCTCTCCGGCGGCATCCGAGACGACGCATCGCTGGAGAAGGCGCTGGAACTCGGCGCCCGCCGCGTGAACCTGGGTACCGCCGCCCTGGAGAACCCGGAATGGACCGCCAGTGCTATCGCCCGTTACGGCGACGCGATCGCCGTCGGGCTGGACGTCCGCGGCACCACGCTGGCCGCCCGCGGCTGGACCAAGGAAGGCGGAGACCTCTGGGAGGTCCTGGCCCGCCTCGAAGACGCCGGCTGCCCGCGCTACGTCGTCACCGACGTGACCAAGGACGGAACCCTCCGCGGACCGAACGTGGACCTGCTGCGCGACGTGCTGGCGCGGACCGACCGCCCGGTAGTGGCTTCCGGCGGGATCTCCAGCCTGGATGACCTGGCCGCGCTGCGCGAACTGGTTCCCCTGGGGCTGGAAGGCACCATTGTTGGCAAGGCACTCTACGCCGGTGCGTTCACGCTGCCCCAGGCCTTCGACGTCGCCGGCCACCCGGAGCGCTAGCACCCGTGGCCAACCGCGAACTGCCCGGACACATTGCGGCGGCCCTCGCTGCGGCCGGGGGACCGGCAGATTCCGCGGGTGTGCCCTGGGCGGGGCGCAGCCTGGAGGGCGACGGCAACCCGCTGCACCAGTTCGACAAGGACGACGGCCAGCCCGACGCCGGATATGCGGCTTCGGTGCAGGCACTGGTTGCGGGAACCGGCACGGAGGCCGGCGTGGTGGAATCGCTCGCCACAGCGAGGGTCTATGTGGCGATTGTCGCGACCCTCGGCGAGGAAGCCACCTCGGAACACGGACTGGCCGCGGACAAGGAAGCCGACCTCGCCCTGGTCACCCTGAACGCACCCGACGGACGCAAGGCACTGCCGGTCTTTTCCTCCGTCGATGCACTCGCGCGCTGGCATCCCGAGGCCCGTCCGGTGGCTGTCTACGCTCCGCGCGCTGCGTTGTCCGCCGTGTCCGAAGAAGCCCAGATGCTGGTCATCGACCCCGGCAGCGACGTGACGTTCGTAGTACGCCGTCCGGCGATGTGGGCACTTGCCCAGCAGCGCGAATGGACGCCCTCCTATGAAGACGGCGGGCTGGCCGGGATAGTCGCCGAGGCCGCCGGCCAGGAGCCGGCGGTACGCCAGGTGCGCCTCACCGCAGGCGGTGGCGTAGCCACCCGGACGGCAGAGGGTACGCTGGTGTCGGGCGGGGGCGCAGGGCCGGAACTGAGGATCATTCTTCAGCTGGCACCCGGACTCGACGCGGCAGGCGTCCAGTCACTCGCAGCAGCGCTGCAGCAGCGCCTTGCCGGCCATCCCGAATTCGTTGAGCGCGTCGATTCCCTGGAACTGAAAATCACGCGCTGACCGGCCCGAACGGCCAGAAGAGAAGTGCAGTGAACTTTAGTGTCTACCGGGACCTGCTTGCCATCGTCCCGGTCCGGCGTGTGCTCCTCGTGGGCATGCTGGCCCGTTTTCCCCATGCTGCCGCCGGCGTCCTGCTGACCCTCCACGTAGTACTGACCCTGGACAAGGGTTACGCCGCGGCCGGCGCAGTTGCCGCCCTGGTGACCATCGGCATCGCCGTCGGAGCACCGTGGCGCGGACGCCGGGTGGATAACGTGGGCCTGCGCAGGGCACTCATTCCCTCGGTGATCTCCGAAGCCGTGATCTGGTCCGTGGCACCCCACGTGAGCTACGAATGGCTGCTGGTGCTGGCCCTGATCGGCGGGGTGTTCACGCTGCCCGTCTTCAGCGTCGTGCGGCAGTCCCTTGGCGTCCTGGCCAAGGGGGACAAGCGGCGGACCGCTTTCACCCTGGACTCGATCGGCACCGAGGTGGTGTTCATGGGCGGACCCGCGGTCGGTGCCGTCCTGGCCACTTCCGTCTCCACCGCCGTCGGGCTGACGCTGGTGGGCATCTGTACCGCCGGCGCCGGGCTCTTCCTGATGTGGTTCAACCCGCCCACGAGGTCCGAATCCCTGGAGGCCACGGAGCACGACGTCGAAGCGGCCACGGCCGCGCTGGTTTCCTCGGCGCCGGCCCACCTGGGCGAACCCGCGGCCGAGCTGACCGAAGCGGCCGGCGCCGCGGCGGAAGCGGAAGGCGCGCGCGGCGGCGTGCTGGCCCGTGCGGCGGCCGGTTTCTCCTGGCTGACGCTCAGCGTCGCTGTGGTGTTCGTGGTGGCTGCAGGTGCGGGGCTGCTGCTGGCAAGCAGCGACGTCGGAATTGTTGCCCTGGTGGAGTCCTCCGGCAACCCGGGCCAGCTGGGAATTGTCTTTGCGGTCTGGTGTTTCGCATCGCTGGTGGGCGGCCTGGTCTACGGTGCCATGAAGCGCCGGGTTTCGCCCATGCTGCTGCTGCTTGCCATGGCCGTGCTCACCCTGCCCATGTCCCTGGCAACAGACACGGTGTCCCTGGCACTGCTCTCGATTCCCGGCGGCCTGCTATGTGCACCGGTCCTCTCCGCCGCCTCCGAGCGCGTCGCGGACCTGGTGCCCGAGGAGCGCAGGGGAGAAGCCATGGGCTGGTACGGTTCAGCGCTGACGACGGGCACCGCCATCGGAGCGCCCCTGGCTGGAATGGCGATTGACGTCGTCGGCCCCTGGGCCGGCTTCGCCTTCGCAGGCACGGCAGCGGCACTGATGGTCCTTTTGACCCTGGGCGCCCGCGCCGTGGTGAACGCCCGGCGCACCCTGGTCTAGGCAACCCCTGATCTAGGCACAACCCTGGTCTAGGCATAGGGAAGGCCCGAAGGAACATCCTTCGGGCCTTCCCTATGTGCTGAAACTTAGTTGACGGGGCCGGTGAACTTCTCGCCCGGTCCCTTTCCGGGAGCATCCGGAACGGAGGAAGCCTCGCGGAAGGCAAGCTGCAGGGAACGCAGTCCGTCACGCAACGGACCGGCGTGCTGGCTTCCGATCTCCGGGGCGGCAGCGGTGACGAAGCCGGCGAGGGCGGTGATCAGCTTGCGGGCCTCGTCCAGGTCCTTGAGGTCTTCTGCGTCCGCACCTTCGGCAAGACCGCACTTCACGGCGGCGGCGCTCATCAGGTGCACCGCCGCAGTGGTGATAACTTCAACCGCGGGAACTTCGGCGATGTCGCGGACCTGCGCCGAAACGGGGCTCTCGGAGTGGCTGTGGGTTTCTTCTTCGGAGGTTCCGGGGAAGGAATGGCGGGCAGAATCGCCAGCCGGATTGCTCTGTGGGGTACTCATACTGGTAAGCTTGTCACAGACCGACCGGTAGACGTTATTTGCGCCCAGCCCACCGACGTGATGAAAATCAGCGGACAGCTGTTGCAGGTAACCGGGACCGGTATGCAAGCGGAGTCTCTCCCACCCGCGTCAGCCTGATTAAACCAGCCTTACGGCCGGATCAGAGTTGCCGGGTTCAGGTTGGCCCTTCCAGGGGTGTCATCTTTAGATGAATCCCCGGAAGCGCACTGTGCAACAGTGCCCGGCCGAACCTCGAGGCCTCCGATTGCGCGTGCAATTGGGGGCCTTCTTCAGTTGCAGGCGGTAGCCGTTTTGAGTCAAACAGGAGCTGCAACATTAGCGAGCCAAGAATCAATGATCGGATCCGTGTCCCTGAGGTGCGGTTGGTAGGACCGGCTGGGGAACAGGTAGGTGTGGTCCGGATCGAGGACGCCCTTCGCCTGGCAGCGGAGTCCGACCTGGATCTTGTAGAGGTAGCACCTCAGGCGAAGCCTCCGGTGTGCAAACTAATGGACTTCGGCAAGTACAAGTACGAAGCCGCAGTCAAGGCCCGTGAGGCACGCAAGAACCAGACCAACACGGTCCTGAAGGAAATCCGTTTCCGCCTCAAGATCGACACCCACGACTACGAGACCAAGCGGGGACATGCCCTTCGCTTCCTCGGCGCGGGTGACAAGGTCAAGGCCATGATCCAGTTCCGCGGACGTGAGCAGCAGCGCCCTGAAATGGGCATCCGCCTGCTGCAGAAGTTCGCCGAGGACGTCGCTGAGGTGGGTGTGGTCGAGTCCAGCCCCCGCATCGACGGCCGGAACATGGTCATGGTGATCGGCCCCCTCAAGAACAAGGCAGAGGCCAAGGCCGAAGCTCGCCGCGCTTCCCAGCGCGCCGAGGCAAAGGCTGCCAACGAAGCCGCCAAGAAGGGTGACGCCCCGGCACGGGTCGACACCACTGCCGACAAGGCGCCCATGACGCAGAGCCTGGCAGATCTCCTGCCGGACGGCCTGCGCCTTGGCTCTTCCGCAGCCGAAGCCGACAAGGCCCGGGCTGAGCAGGAACAGGCTGAGAAGGCCAAGGCAGCGCAGGCTGCCAAGGCCGCGGCAGACAAGGCTGCTGCCGATGCCCGCCGTGCGGAGGAAGCAGCCAAGGCTGCTGCCGCTAAGCCGGCCACGAAGCCTGCTGCGGCACCTGCCGCAGCAAAGCCGGCCGAAGCGCCCAAGCCCATGGCAGTGCCCAAGCCGACGGCCGTCAAGCCGTCCGCGCCGAAGCCCGCTGCCCGGCCGAAGCCGGCCGCCGCGTCCAAGCCTGCTGGCAAGGCACCCGCCTCGGGAGCCTCGAGCCAGAAGAAGCCTGGCTCTGCGGAGTAAGCACCGCTAGAACGCCCAGGCGTCCCTAGGAAACCCCGGCACCGTTACAGGTGCCCATATCACCGCGGGTTCGTACCGCGGAAACCAAAGGAGATCGGTTCCCATGCCGAAGATGAAGACCCACAGTGGCGCCAAGAAGCGCTTCAAGCTGACCGGCACCGGCAAGCTCAAGCGCCAGCAGGCCAACCGCCGCCACTACCTGGAGCACAAGTCCTCCCGCCTGACCCGCCGTCTCGCCGGTGACAAGATCGTCACCCCGGGCGAGGCCAAGGTCATCAAGAAGATGCTCGGCAAGTAACCATCTTCCCCAGCGGTTCCGAGACGAACTGCTCCACATATCAACTAACTTTCCCGCGGCCCGACAGGGGCCGCAGCACCGGTAGTGTGCGCGGGACTATTTCTAAGGAGTACGCACGTGGCACGTGTGAAGCGGGCGATTAACGCCCATAAGAAGCGTCGGGTAATCCTCGAGCGCGCCAAGGGCTACCGCGGACAGCGTTCACGCCTGGTCCGCAAGGCCAAAGAGCAGCTGCTGCACTCGTATGTGTACAGCTACGGTGACCGCCGCAAGCGCAAGGGCGACTTCCGCCGTCTGTGGATCCAGCGCATCAACGCTGCTTCCCGCGCCAACGGCCTGACCTACAACCGTCTGATCCAGGGCCTGAAGGCTGCTGAGATCGAGGTTGACCGCCGCATGCTGGCCGAACTGGCAGTCAACGACGCCAACGCGTTCGCCACCCTGGTTCAGGTTGCCAAGGATGCACTGCCGTCCGACACCTCCGCTCCGGCCGCTGCTGCGGCTCCGGCTGCCAAGAAGGCTCCGGCCAAGGCTGCTCCGGCTGCGAAGACCGCTCCGGCCGCGACGGCTGCTGTTGCTGACGGCGGCTTCAAGGCCTCCGAAGGCGAAGCTCCCGAGGGCTACGTCATCAAGGGTGCAGCAACCGGCAAGTACCACGTTCCGGGTTCCACCTGGTACGAGCAGACCGTACCCGAGTACTGGTTCAACTCCGTGGAAGCAGCCAAGGCTGCCGGCCTGGAGCCTGCTGGCGGCGAAGCCCGCCAGAAGTTCCAGGGCTAATTTCGGTACCTGCTGAACATGCATGACGCCGGACGCTCCGCCGCTCCGCTGATGTCCAACCCCCGAGCTGATCGGGTGAAGGAAGCAGCGAAGCTGGCGGGGCGTCCGGCTCGTTTAAAGACCGGCCGGTTCCTGGCCGAAGGTCCGCAGGCCGTCCGTGAAGCCCTGGTGGCGCACCGAGCAGCGGTCGCAGAGGGCCGTCCCGGCGTCGTCGTCGAGGCTTATGCCACCCGGGCCTGCCTGGATCGGCTGCCCGAACTGGTTGAACTGGCGGATCAGGCCACTCTGCGCCTGGCCACGGACGAAGTCCTGGCCGCGATGGCGGATACCGTGTCGCCGCAGGGAATTGTGGCAGTGTGCCGCATCCAGTCCCCGTCGCTCGATGACGTGCTGGCCGCCCGCCCAAAACTCCTTGCCGTGATGTGCGAGGTGCGGGATCCGGGCAACGCCGGAACCATCCTGCGCGCGGCGGACTCTGCCGGAGCTGACGCCGTTGTCCTCACGGCGTCCAGTGTGGACATCCACAATCCCAAGGCCGTGCGCTCCACGGTCGGCTCCCTGTTCCATCTGCCGGTGGTTTCCGGCGTGGACTTCGCTGAACTTTCATCCCGGCTGCGGAAAGCCGGAATCACGATTCTTGCCGCGGACGGCTACGGAAGCCAGGACCTGGATGCGCTCCAGGATTCATCTGCACTGCGCCGCCTCGCGCCCGCCGCGGATGCGTCAACCGATGCTGGTCCGCGCCTGGAAGATCCCTCCGCCTGGCTGTTCGGCAACGAAGCCCAGGGTCTGGCCGAGGATGAACTTGCCGCAGCGGATTACCGCGTTGCGGTCCCGGTCTACGGTCAGGCCGAGAGCCTCAACGTAGGTACGGCCGCGACCGTGTGCCTCTACGCCTCGGCCCGCGCCCAAAATCGCTGAGGACGCTGGACCGCTAACGCTGCAGTGCCTCTTTCGCGGCTTCCCTGGGCGCCCCGGCGGAACGACGGCGGTCCAGTGCTCCGCTGAGCAGGGCCACACCCAGCCCCAGCAGTGCCAGGACCGCACCCACGATTGCCGGTGAACGGAAGCCCCAGCCCCAGGCGATGACCAGCCCGCCGGCCATGGCACCGAGGGCGTTGGCCATGTTCAGGGCGGCGTGGTTCAGCGACGATGCCAGGGAGGCTGCGCCGGGGGAGACATCGAGCAGGCGGGTCTGCAGCGCGGGAGTCAGGGCCGAGCCAATGGCTCCGACCAGGAAGACCAGGATGATTGCGCCGGCTTGGTACTGCACACCCCAGGCGTAGACGGCCAGGATGACGACGGTGCCGGCCAGCACGGCGTAGATGCTGCCCATCACTGAACGGTCGGCAATCCGTCCGCCCACGATGTTGCCCACTACCTGCCCAACTCCGTAGAGGCCGACGATCAGCGGCAGCACTCCCATGGAGAAACCTGCAACCTCGGTCATGGTGGGGGAAATGTAGGTGTAAACCGCGAAGAATCCCCCGAAGCCGACGGTGCCAACCAAAAGGGCCAGCCACATCTGCATCCGCCGCAGGGCGCTCAGTTCACGCTTGATGCTGGCATCCGGATGCGCAGCCTGGAACGGCACGAACCATGCCACGAGAGCGACGGTCAGCAGGGCGATGGCCCCAACCAGGACGAACATCCAGCGCCAGCCGGCGAGCTGTCCCAGCCAGGTGGCGAAGGGCACGCCAATCACGTTGGCGATGCTCAGGCCGAGCATCACCATCGAGATTGCCCAGCCGCGCTTCGTGGGTGCCACCAGTGAGGCAGCGATGACGGCGGCGACGCCGAAGAACGCCCCGTGCGGCAGCCCGGACAGGAAACGGGTGAACAGCAGCCAGCCGTGGTCCGGAGCGATGAAGGACGACAGGTTGGCGACGGCGAAGAACGCCATCAGCCCCAGCGCCAGCCACTTTCGGGGCAGTTTGGCGCCGGCAGCGGCGAGCAGCGGAGCTCCGACGACGACGCCGAGGGCGTACGCGGAGATGACGTGCCCGCCCTCAGGGACGGAAACGCCGAGGTCGGCGACCATTTCCTGCAGCAGGCCCATGATGGCGAACTCGGTGGTGCCGATGGCGAAACCGCCGGCGGCAAGGGCAACGATGGCCAGGGGTACGTGGCGGGTTTTGGGCGTCGCTACGCGCAGGGAAGGCATAAGTGCGTGGGGTGCTTTCGGATCAGCGGTTGCCGCGGAGCCGTGAAGATGCACGGACGCGTCTGGCGGGCCCGGGGCCGGGGCGGGAACGTAGATGCTGCCGCTGCCGTGGCCGGGGGCCGAACGGCCACGATGCCGTTCCTTCCAAGTCTAGGCCAGCGGACACCGTAGACTCGATCTGTGTCGAATTCAGAACTGAAGCAGGTAGTCGGAGCCGCGATCGTAGATGATCTGAGCCGGCCGCAGAGCCTGCTGGCTGCCCGCCGTACGGCCCCGGAGGCCTATGCCGGTATGTGGGAGTTCCCGGGCGGTAAGGTGGAACCCGGAGAAACCTGCGAAGCCGCCCTGCAGCGTGAACTCACCGAGGAACTGGGTATCGAGGTGGTCCTTGGCACAGAGGTGACCGGCCCGCTGGCTCAGGGGTGGCCGCTGAACCCCAAGGCTGCGATGCGCGTCTGGCTCGTTGAGGTGAAAGCCGGGGAGCCGCAGCCCCTCGAAGACCACGACGAGCTGCGCTGGGTGCGCCTCGATTCCGCCGAACTCGCTGAACTGCCCTGGATTCCGGCAGACCTGCCAATTGTCACGGCAGTCCTGCACGCTGCGGAGCAGCCCCAGGCCGGCTGACCTTCCGCCCGGCCGGGAGCTGCACGGCACTTTTGCCTAGGCGGCCGCCAGCAGCGCGTCCATCTGGGACTTTAGGTGTATCCACCTGCTGCACGGCCCACCAGCCGTGATAGGTCTTCCCGTCCGGTCCGGTCATGAAATAGGTGACGCTGCCTCCGGGGATCAGGCTGTGCTCGCTGACCGTGGCCGGGTAGGTTGGCGGACCCCACCAGCCCTCCAGCTTGCGGGGGTCTGCCCAGAGTTCCCAGACTTTCTCCGGGCCTGCCTCGAATTCTGCGAGGGCCGTGACGGTCAGGGCGTCGTAATCCTTGTCAATGCTTCTCACGCTCATGGCTGTTTTTCCTTGCCCCGGGCTGGTTCCCGGGCTTTTCCTGCCGCAGAAGGCCGGACATCCGGCTCAGCCTGCCGGCCCAAGCCTCAGCCAGCGCATCCAGTGCGCGGTGTGCCTGGTCGACGGCGTCCGGCGCGGTGCTCACGAGCTGTTCCCTCCCGCGGCGTTCCTTGGAGACCAGGCCTGCCTCCTCAAGGACCGCGACGTGTTTCTGCACCGCCGCGAAACTCATGGGATAGGCCTCGGCCAGCCGGGATACCGACAGCTCTCCGACGGCAGCGCGGCGCAGGATGTCCCTGCGCGTGCTGTCCGCCAAAGCATGGAACAGGCGGTTCACGGCTTCGTCTGACAACGCATCTACAACCATTTGGTTGTAACTTAGGACCTCCGCGGCATTGGTCAAGGCCTTCCCGGGACTTAGAAGAGGGTCCCGGCCGCCACCGGCAGGCCTGCAGCAGTCTTAGGCGCGGGCCGCGCGGCGCCCCGGGTGGCGAGGAACTGGTTCCTGCCCTCGAACCCGTGCCGCTTCTTGAAGTGGGTGATCCGGCCCGCGAGCCACTGGCGGTATTCCTTCGAAGCGTAGGTGCCGCCGTCGTACAGCTTGTCGTAGCGTGCGGCGAGCTGCGGGTAGTCGCGGGCCAGCCACTGGCGGTACCACTCCCGGGCGCCCGGGCGCAGGTGCAGGGCGCCGGCCGTGACCGAGGTGGCGCCGGCGTCGGCCAGCGCGGAGAAAAGCGCATCCAATGACTCGTCGCCGTCAGTCAGCCAGGGCAGGATCGGCATGGCCATCACGTTGCAGTCCATGCCCGCATCCCGGATGCGGCGGACCAGGTCCAGCCGGGCCTTGGGTGAGGGCGTGCCCGGCTCCACCCGCCGGGCGAGGTCCGGATCCAGCAGGGCCAGTGAGATGCCCATGCTGATGCTGGTCTGCTGCGCGGCCTCCGCCAGGAGCGGCAGATCGCGGGCCAGGAGCGTTCCCTTGGTCAGGATGGAGAAGGGGGTTCCGCTGTCCGCGAGGGCACGGATGATGCCCGGCATCAGTTTGTAGCGGCCCTCGGCCCGCTGGTACGGATCGGTGTTGGTGCCCATAGCCACGTGCTCGTAGTCCCAGGACGGCCGTGCCAGTTCCCGCCGCAGCACCTCTGCCGCGTTGGTCTTGACCACCAGCTGGCTGTCGAAGTCCGCTCCGGCGTCCAGATCCAGGTAGCTGTGGGTCTTACGGGCGAAGCAATAGACGCAGGCGTGGCTGCAGCCCCGGTACGGGTTCACTGTCCAGCCGAAGGGCATTGTCGAGGTCCTTGGCACCTTGTTCAGTACGGACTTGGCAAGGACCTCGTGGAACGTCACACCGGCAAAACCGGGGGTCTGCACGGAGCGGACCAGTCCCTGCAGCGGTAGCAGCGCATCTGTGGACGGTGCTGCCTTGGGTTCCTGTTCCTGCCACCTCATGCAGTCCATTAGAACATGTGTTCGAATCAGTGCCTACCCTCTTCGGGGCCGGTAGCCGCCGTCGGACACGCCCGCCAGGATTTCGAAGATGTTCGACGACGCCGGGTCTCCGGTGCGGAGCTTGGAATATCCGGCAGCGGTAAAGTACAGCGGCAGGAACGCCAGTCCCAGTGCGGCGTACTGGCTGCTGTGCCGGGCTTCGTGGCGCAGCAGTGCGGAGGCGGGACCGGCGTCGAACGCCTCGGAAACCCGGGGCCGGTAGAGGATCACATTGCCCACGGTGAAGGCTGCAGCGCGGGGGAGCGGATGGTTCCAGCCTCCGGCCAGCAGCAGTCCGCCGGGGCCCCGCCGCACCGCCACCCCGCCCAGCCGGGCAGTGAGCAGACCCGCCGCCGTCGTGCAGTTGGCCAGGTTCACTGCGCGGCGCAGCGCCTGGCCTCGGGTCAGTAATGGACGCATGCAGCCATGCTAGGGGCAGGAGCGCGCCTTCACACTGCCCGGACGGGGAGGAAGCGTTGGTTAGACTGGTAGCCGCAGGCTTCGTGCCTTTGCCTGCAGGACACAGCATCCACAACCATTCACATCAACACGGCCGGAAACAGGTAAGAACGGTACATGTCGAATTCCATACAGGGGACGGACTCCCCAGACAACGCGGCACCCAATCCGCTCGACGAGTCAGCCATCGCGGCTGCCGTTGATTCAGCGCTCGCAGCCATCGGTTCCGCAGCGGACCTGGATGCCCTCAAGGACGTCCGCATCGCCGTCACCGGCGAGAAGTCCCCGCTGTCCCTGGCCAACCGCCAGATCGGGTCACTGCCCAAGGACCAGAAGGCAGCAGCCGGCAAGGTGATAGGCCCGGCCCGCGGACGAATTAGCCAGGCGCTCGCCGCCCGCACCGTGGAACTCGAAGCCGAGCGGGACGCGCGGATCCTCGTCGAGGAAGCCGTGGACGTCACCGCCGCCCCGCGCCGCCGCCGTATTGGCGGACGCCACCCGCTTTCAACCCTGCAGGACCGCGTCAGCGACATCTTCGTGGGCATGGGCTGGGAGATTGCCGAAGGCCCCGAGGTTGAATCCGAATGGTTCAACTTCGACGCACTGAATTTCAAGCCGGACCACCCCGCCCGCGAAATGCAGGACACCTTCTTCGTGGAGCCCCCCGAAGCGCACCTGGTCATGCGCACGCACACCTCCCCGGTGCAGGTCCGCTCCATGCTCGAGCGCGACCTGCCCATCTACGTGCTGTGCCCCGGCAAGGTGTTCCGCACCGATGAACTCGACGCCACACACACTCCCGTCTTCCACCAGTTCGAAGGCCTTGCCATCGACAAGGGCCTCACCATGGCAGACCTGGTGGGCACCCTGGAGCACTTCACCCGCGTGCTCTTTGGCGACGAAGCCAAGGTACGGCTGCGCCCGAATTACTTCCCGTTCACCGAGCCCAGCGCCGAGCTGGACATCTGGCACCCCGGAGCCAAGGGCGGTCCGCGCTGGATCGAATGGGGCGGCTGCGGCATGGTCAACCCCAACGTGCTGCGCGCCGCGGGGATCGACCCCGAGGTCTACTCAGGTTTTGCCTTCGGCATGGGCATCGAGCGTGCCCTCATGTTCCGCAACGAGGTGTCCGACATGCGGGACATGATCGAAGGCGACGTACGTTTCAGCGAACACTTCGGGATGGAGATCTAAGTGAGAATCCCACTTTCCTGGCTGCGCGAGTATGCCCAGCTTCCGGCGGACGCAACCGCCGAAGACGTCATGGCAGAACTGGTCAGGGTTGGTCTGGAGGAAGAGGACGTCCACCGTCCCACCGACGAACTCTCCGGGCCGATCGTTGTGGGCCGGGTGCTCTCCAAGGAGCCCGAGCCGCAGAAGAACGGCAAGACCATCAACTGGTGCTCCGTCCGTGTGGTGCCCGAGGGTACCGAGCAGACGCTCACCGGTGAGGGCATCGATCCGTCCGGCGTGCAGGGCATCGTCTGCGGTGCGCACAACTTCGAGGTGGGGGACAAGGTTGTTGTCACCCTGCCCGGCGCCGTGCTGCCCGGAGATTTCCGGATCAGCCCGCGCAAGACCTACGGCCACGTTTCCGCCGGCATGATCGCCTCCGTGCGTGAACTCGGCATCGGCGAAGACCACGACGGCATCCTGGTGCTCTCCACCCTGGGACTCGATCCCGAGGTAGGCACCGACGCGATGGAGCTGCTCGGCCTCTACGACCAGGCCGCCGAGATCAACGTCACGCCGGACCGCGGCTACGTCTTCTCCATCCGCGGTGCTGCCCGCGAGTACGCCCACGCCACCGGCACCAAGTTCACCGACCCCGCCGCCACGGTAGAGGTTCCGGAAGCCGACGGCGCCGGGTACCCGGTGCGCCTGGCCGACGAAGCCCCGATCTACGGCAAGCCCGGCTGCGACCGCTTCGTCGCCCGCACCGTGCGCGGCGTGGACCCCACCCGACCGACGCCGCCGTGGATGTCCTCACGGCTGCGCCTGGCCGGAATGCGTTCCATCTCGCTGGTCGTGGACATCTCCAACTACGTGATGCTTGAGCTCGGCCAGCCGCTGCACTTCTACGACCTGGACAAGCTCACCGGCGGAATCACGGTCCGCCGCGCCAACCCGGGGGAGACGCTGAAGACCCTGGATGACAAGGTCCGCACCCTTGACCCTGAGGACCTGCTGATCACCGACGGTTCCGGTGCCATCGGCATCGCCGGTGTCATGGGCGGAAACGCCACCGAGGTTTCCGACGCCACGCAGAACGTCCTGATTGAGGCCGCCCACTTCGAGGAAGTCTCAATCGGGCGTTCGCGCCGCCGCCACAAGCTGCCGTCCGAAGCGTCCAAGCGCTTCGAGCGCGGCGTGGACTGGTACGTCGCGGACATCGCTGCCCAGCGCGCCGTCAACCTCCTGGTGGAACTGGCCGGCGGCACCGCCGATGAGTCCATCACCGACGCCGGCACCGCCCCGGAAATCCGCAGCATCTTCCTGCCTGCGGACTACCCGGCCAAGCTGATCGGCCTGGACTTCACCGAGGAACAGATCACCGGCACGCTCACGGACCTTGGTGCGGACGTTGAAAAGGCCGACGGCGGCTACCGGGTTCTTCCTCCGAGCTGGCGGACCGACCTGGAAACCCGCGAGGACCTCACCGAGGAAATCATCCGGCTGGTGGGCTACGACAAGATCCCGTCCACCCTTCCGATTGCTCCTCCCGGCCGCGGCCTGACCCGCGTCCAGCAGCAGCGCCGCCGCCTGCAGCAGTCCCTTGCGGCGTCGGGCCTTACCGAGGTGCTGTCCTATCCCTTCGTCACCGAAACGGACAACAACACCTTCGGCACCCCGGTTGCCGGCGAGCAGCGTCCGGCCGTGAAGCTGGCCAACCCGCTTTCCGCCGAGTTCGGCTACCTGCGCACCTCCGTGCTGCCGGGGCTGTTCGACGTCGCCAAGCGGAACCTCTCGCGCGGCTTCCGCGACCTCGCACTGTTCGAATCCGCGCTGGTCTTCCTTCCCGGCGAGCAGAACGGCACGGAGTCGATTCCGCCGCTGGGCGTCAAGCCCTCCGAAGAGGTCCTGGACGGACTGTACAACGGCATCCCGGACCAGCCGCTGCACATCGGCGTGCTGTTCACCGGCCACGAGTCGCCGGCCGGTGCCGGGCACACCCCGCGTGCCTGGGACTGGGCAGACGCCGTCGACACCGCCCTGCTCATGGGCGACGTGCTCGGCGTCGAACTGGTCATCAGCCAGGGCGAGCACCAGGCCTTCCATCCGGGCCGTACCGCCAAGATCTCGCTGCGCAGCGGCGAAACCGTTGGCTACGCCGGCGAACTGCACCCGAAGCTGCTCGCAGCACGGGATATGCCGGCCCGCACGGTGGCGCTGGAGCTCGACGCCGATGCGCTGTTCGATGCCGCTCCGGACGTGATCGTGGCGAAGGAAATCTCCACGTTCCCGGCCACCACCCAGGATGTCGCGCTGATTGTCGCAGCCGAGATCCCGGCCGAGTCCGTGCTGGAAACCCTGCGCGAAGGCGCCGGCGACCTGCTGGAAGACATCGCGCTGTTCGACGTGTACACCGGCAAGGGCATCGATGAGGGGCACAAGTCCCTAGCGTTCGCCCTGCGTTTCCGGGCTGATGACCGCACGCTAACTGCCGACGAGGCCTCCGAATCCAGGGCCGCCGCCGTCGCGCTGGCTGCCGAACGCTTCGGAGCCGTGCAGCGGTAGTCCCGCCTGATTGTGTGAAGCCCCGCCGGTCCGTTCCGTCGGGGCTTCGCGCATTTCCGGCTAGGTTCTGCGGGAGGTGCGTCCGACGGCGATCCACCAGGCCAGCGATTCGTCATCCACGATGATTTCCGGGGGGACGTTCATCCAGCCCTCGCCCATTGGCCGGCCGACGCCCATGCAGGCCGGCTGCCCGCCTGCGGTGAGAAGGTTCTGGTATTGGGCCGGGTCAACGCGCACCAGCAGGTCTCCGTCTTTGCCGGCAGCCACTGCCAGCTGTCCGTCCACCATGAAGGACACACCCCCGAACATGCGTTTCTCCCGGACGTCCCCATGGGAGGCGAGGTTCGCCCGAATTCGCTGTACCAGGGTTTCCTGGAACGGGTCCACGTTCATGCCTGCCGCCTTCTGTCCGGGGTGTCCTCGACGGGATTCGTCGTCTCCGATTTCCGGCTCTCCACCAGGGGCGAAGCGCTAGGCCTGTTAGGCCTGTGCCTACGAGCAGACAACCAATGGTTAACCAACCGTGCCCCTGTGCCGCGTTGAAGTAAAGAACCGGAATCAGAACTGCTCCGGCCAAGGCGGCGGACCCCAGGTGCTTGCCTTTGGGGCCCGATCCGGCCTTGTGCGCTCATGATGGCGTCGAGTCTCGCACCAACGCGCGGCGCCCGCCGTGCACCCGCGCTATCGGACACGGGAGCGGGGGATGAGCGGTGATTCTGCTGCCGGTTCGGGAAGATTCGACCGGTTCTCGCTTTTGCTGCCGCTCGGAACAGGCAGCGAACCCCCGAACCGGCAGCAGAACCCGGATCTGCTCCGTTTTGTGCAGATCGCTCCGCGGCGTACCGCAGCTATGACCACAAAGCGGAGCGGGACCGGCACCCCGGCAGCGGGGCCTTGGAACCGGAGCAGGACCCCTAACCGGCAGTAAACCCTCAAACCGGCAGCAGAACCCCGGGCCCTACGGAACCAGCAGCACCTTGCCGGTGGTCTTGCGTCCCTCCAGGTCCTCGTGCGCCCGGGCCGCTTCGGCCAGAGGATAGGTTGCGCCGATCCGCACGTCCAGGGTGCCGGCCTCCACCATCTCGAACAGTTCGCGGGCACGCCACTGCCGCTCCTCGGCGCTAAGCAGGTAATCCCTTATGGTCGGCCGGGTGAGGTAGAGCGAGCCCAGCGCATTCAGCCGCTGGATGTCGAACGGGGGCACCTGGCCCGACGCACCGCCGAACAGCACCATCATGCCGCGCGGGCGCAGGCTGGAAAGCGAACCGTCGAACGTGGCCTTGCCGACGCCGTCAAACACCACATCCACGCCCCGCCCGTTGGTCAGCTCCCGCACTCGGTCGGCGAACCCGTCGTAGCGCAGCACATGGTCGGCCCCGGAGGCTGAGGCGAGCGCCTCCTTCTCGTCGGTGGAGACGGTGGTGATCACGGTGGCGCCCTTGGCCTTGAGCAGCTGGGTCAGCAGCAGGCCAACGCCGCCGGCACCGGCGTGGGTCAGGACGGTTTCCCCCGACTGCACGGGATAGGTCGAATTGCACAGGTAATGCGCCGTCATGCCCTGCAGGGGAAGGGCAGCAGCTACTTCGCTGCTTACGCCGCGGGGCACGGGCAGGGCCTTGGAGGCGTCCAGCAGCATGTATTCCGAATAGGCGCCGCCGCCTTCCGCGGTTGCCACACGGTCACCGTCGCTGAACGCGGCAACGTCCATGCCCGCCTGGACCACCGTGCCGGCGGCCTCGGAGCCCGGAATAAAGGGGTAGTCCATCTTGTAGACACCGCTGCGCTGGTACGTGTCGATGAAGTTCACGCCCGTGGCCGCTACCTTCACAAGCAGCTCGTTGGGGCCGGGAACCGGAAGAGCCACGTCTACGTAGCGCAGGATTTCAGGTCCGCCCGCTTTCGGGACGACAATGGCCTTGTGCATGGAATGCCTCTTCCGGTGGATGGGCGGGGAGTAAACGGGTACGCGAACCCATCGTAGGACGGCCGCCGCCGGGAGGCACGGCGATCGCCTCACTCGAGACACATTGCATAATTATGAAGTCCCTTGCATAAAACTGCTGTAGGGTGGTTGGCATGACGATTTCCGTAGCTGTATCAGGTGCCAGCGGCTATGCCGGCGGTGAGGTCCTGCGCCTGCTGGCGGGCCACCCCGGCGTCGAAATTGGTGCCATCACCGCCCACAGCAACGCCGGCTCCCGGCTCGGCGAACTCCAGCCCCACCTGCACTCCCTGGCGGACCGGATCCTGGTTGACACCACCGTGGAGAACCTGACCGGGCACGACGTCGTTTTCCTGGCCCTGCCGCACGGTGCCAGCGCTGAAATTGCCGCGCAGCTGCCCGAAGGCACCCTGGTAATCGACGCCGGCGCCGACCACCGGCTCACCGATCCCGCCGCATGGGAGAAGTTCTACGGCTCCCCGCACGCCGGTTCCTGGCCCTACGGACTGCCCGAACTTCCCGGCCACCGCGACATGCTCCGCGGCGCACGCCGGATCGCCGTTCCGGGCTGCTATCCTACGTCCTCGCTGCTGGCGCTCACGCCCGGCTTCGCGGCCGGACTGCTGGAGCCCGACGACGTGGTCATCGTGGCAGCATCCGGCACCTCCGGTGCGGGCAAGGCAGCCAAGCCGCACCTCCTCGGCTCCGAGGTGATGGGCGGCATGAGCCCCTACGGCGTGGGCGGCGGACACCGGCATACCCCGGAAATCGAACAGGGCCTCTCCGCCGCAGCGGGGGAGCAGGTCTCCATTTCCTTCACCCCGACGCTGGCTCCCATGGCCCGCGGCATCCTCACCACCGCGACGGCCAAGGTCCGCCCCGGCGTCGACGCCGCCGCCCTGCGCGGGGCCTGGGAAGCGGCCTACGCCGATGAACCGTTCGTCCGGGTGCTGCCCGAGGGCCAGTGGCCTGCCACCAAGATGGTGGCCGGCTCCAACTACGCAGCACTCCAGCTCGCCTACGATCCGCACGCCGGCCGTGTGATTGTCTCCGCCGTGATCGACAATCTCACCAAGGGCACCGCCGGCGGCGCCGTCCAGTCCATGAACATCGCCCTGGGCCTCGAAGAGAGCACCGGGCTCACCCTGCAGGGAGTAGCACCGTAATGAGCACCAACGCAGCAACCGGCATCACCGCACCGGCAGGATTCCGGGCAGCCGGCATCACCGCGGGCCTGAAGGCCTCCGGCGGACGCGACGTCGCACTGGTGGTCAACGACGGCCCCGCCAAGGCAGCAGCCGCGGTCTTCACCCGCAACCGCGTCGCCGCCGCACCCGTGCACTGGTCCCGGCAGGCCATCTCCGACGGCCGGGCCGACGCCGTGTTCCTCAACTCCGGCGGCGCCAACGCCTGCACCGGCCCGCAGGGTTTCCAGAACACCCACGCCACCGCAGAGAAGGTCGCTGACCTCCTCGGCATCTCTGCGAACGACGTCCTGGTCTGCTCCACCGGCCTGATCGGCGAGCAGCTGCCCATGGACAAGATCCTCCCGGGCGCCGAAGCCGCCGCAGCCGCCCTGGAAGCCGGCGGCGGTGCCCTCGCAGCTGAAGCGATCATGACCACGGACACCGTCTCCAAGCAGGCAGTCTTTGCCGGAACCGGCTACAGCATTGGCGGTATGGCCAAGGGCGCCGGCATGCTGGCGCCGGGCCTGGCCACCATGCTGGTAGTCCTGACCACGGACGCGGACCTCGACGCCGCTGCCCTGGACGCCGCGCTGCGCGCCGCCACCGCCGTCACGTTCGACCGCACCGATTCGGACGGCTGCATGTCCACCAACGACACCGTGATCCTGATGGCCTCCGGTGCGTCCGGCACCACTCCGGACACTGACGAGTTCACCCGCGGACTCACCGAGGTGTGCCACTCGCTGGCCCAGCAGCTGATCACCGATGCCGAAGGCGCCAGCCACGACATCGCCATCACCACCGTCAATGCCGCTACGGTGGCCGACGCCGAGAACGCCTCGCGCGCCGTCGCCCGCTCCAACCTGTTCAAGACCGCCATCTTCGGCAACGACCCGAACTGGGGCCGGGTGCTCTCCGCCGTCGGCACCACGGACGCCGCCTTCGAACCGGAGAACATCAACGTCACGATCAACGGCGTCCAGGTTTGCCGGGGCGGCGGCATCGGCGATCCGCGCGAAGGCGTGGACCTCACCGGCCGGGCCGTGAACGTTGAAATCGACCTTGCCGCCGGCACCGAGTCCGCGACCATCTGGACGAACGACCTGACCACGGACTACGTCCACGAAAACTCGGCGTACAGCAGCTAGGCGGGAAGAAAAAGCATGAGCACAGCCACCCAGCAGGACCAGGCAGCGGCACAGGACAAGGCCGCCACCCTGATCGAGGCCCTGCCCTGGATCCAGCGTTTCGCCGGCAGCACGATCGTGATCAAGTACGGCGGCAACGCGATGATCAACGATGAACTGCGTCAGGCGTTCGCCGAGGACATCGTCTTCCTCCACCACGTAGGCGTCCACCCCGTTGTGGTGCACGGCGGCGGCCCGCAGATCAGTGCCCTGCTGGACCGGCTCGGCATCGAATCCGAGTTCAAGGGCGGGCTGCGGGTCACCACCCCCGAAGCGATGGACGCCGTCCGCATGGTGCTCACCGGACAGGTGGGCCGCGAACTGGTGGGCCTGGTCAACTCCCACGGGCCCTACGCCGTCGGCCTCTCCGGCGAAGACGGCGGACTGCTGCAGGCCGTCCGCACCGGAACTGTCATTGACGGCGAGGAAGTGGACCTGGGCCTGGTCGGCGAAGTAGTGGGCGTGAACCCCGGAGCCATCCTGGACCTCATTGAAGCCGGCCGGATTCCGGTCATCTCCACGGTGGCCCCGGAAATCGGCGCCGACGGCAACCCCACCGGACAGGTGCTCAACGTCAACGCGGACACCGCTGCCGCAGCCCTGGCTGTGGCCCTGGGCGCCTGCCGCCTGGTGATTCTCACCGACGTCGAGGGTCTCTACGCCAACTGGCCGGACAAGTCCTCGCTGATCTCCGCCCTCACCGCCGGCGAGCTCCGGGACATGCTGCCCACCCTTGAATCCGGCATGATCCCCAAGATGGAAGCCTGCCTGGCCGCCGTGGACGGGGGAGTGGACCGCGCCGCCGTCGTCGACGGACGCATGGCCCACTCGATGCTGCTGGAAGTCTTCACCACCGCCGGCATCGGCACCCAGATCATTCCGGACGGAGCAGAAGCATGAGCACCCCTACGACCACCGCGGTTTTCCCGCTGATTGATGCTGCCGGTTCCGGCAGCGAATGGCTCGCCCGCTACAGCGACTCACTGATGAACGTGTTCGGCACTCCGCAGCGCGTCCTGGTGCGCGGCGAGGGCTGCACCGTCTGGGACGCGGACGGAAAGGCCTACCTGGACCTGCTCGGTGGCATCGCGGTCAACGCGCTGGGCCACGCCCACCCGTTTGTCACCTCGGTGATCGCCAGCCAGCTGGGCACCCTGGGACACATCTCCAACTTCTTCACCAGCCCTCCCCAGGTGGCCCTCGCGGAGAAGCTGCTGCAGCTGGCCCAGGCACCTGCCGGTTCAAAGGTCTTCTTCTCCAACTCCGGTACCGAGGCAATCGAGGCCGCCTTCAAGCTCGCCCGGCGCAATTCCACCGGCAGCCGCACCCGGATCATTGCCATGGACCGTGCCTTCCATGGCCGGACCATGGGCGCCCTCGCGCTGACCGCCAAGGCCGCCTACCGGGAGCCGTTCGCGCCGCTGCCAGGCGGCGTCGAGCACATCCCGTACGGCGACGTCGAGGCGCTGCGTGCCTCAGTCGATGAGACCGTCGCTGCCGTCTTCATCGAACCGATCCAGGGTGAGGCCGGCGTGCAGGTTCCGCCGTCCGGGTTCCTTGAGGCCGCGCGCGAGATCACCCGGGACGCCGGTGCGCTGCTGGTGTTTGACGAAGTCCAGACCGGCATCGGCCGCACCGGCCGCTGGTTCGCGTCCGCAGGCGTGCTGCCGGATGCCATGACCCTGGCCAAGGGCCTGGGCAGCGGCTTCCCGATCGGCGGGATGATCACGTTCGGTCCCGAGGTCTCTGCGCTGCTGGCCCCCGGCCAGCACGGAACCACCTTCGGTGGAAACCCCGTGGCAACCGCTGCCGCACTGGCCACGCTGTCCGTCATCGAAACCGATGGCATCCTCGCCAACGTGCAGGCCACCGGTGACTTCCTGCGCGAGCGGCTGCGCGCCGTCGACGGCGTCACCGAGGTGCGCGGCGAAGGGCTGCTCATCGGTATCGACCTGGAGCAGGAGCTTGCGCCCGCCGCCGTCCAGGCAGCACTGGACGCCGGCTTCATCATCAACGCCACCGGCCCGGCCACCCTGCGCCTGGCGCCCCCGCTGATCCTCACCACCGACCAGGCCGCAGCATTCCTGGCCAAGCTACCCGCCATCCTGCAGGCCGCCGCGGCCACGACGATTGGACAGCCATGACCCGCCACTTTCTCGTTGACACCGACCTGTCCCAGGCCGAGCAGGCAGAAGTCCTGGACCTAGCGGACGCGCTGAAGAAGGACCGCTGGAAGTACCAGCCCTACGCCGGCGAAGGATCGGGACGGCAGACCGTCGCCGTCATCTTCGACAAGACCTCCACCCGCACCCGGATCTCCTTCGCCGCCGGCATCTCCGACCTGGGCGGCGTGCCGCTGATCATCGGCGCGGGGGAATCCCAGCTGGGCCACAAGGAATCCATCTCCGACACCGCCAAGGTCATGGAGCGCATGGTCTCCACCATCGTCTGGCGGACCTACGCCCAGTCAGGGCTGGAAGAAATGGCCGCGAACTCTTCCGTTCCGGTCATCAACGCGCTCTCGGACGACTACCACCCCTGCCAGCTCCTGGCAGACCTGATGACCATCCGCGAGCACAAGGGCACCCTGGCCGGACTCACCCTGACCTACCTCGGAGACTGCGCGAACAACATGGCCAACTCCTACCTGCTGGCCGGCGTCACCGCCGGCATGCACGTCCGCGTCGCCGGGCCGGTGGGCTACCTGCCGGACCCGGAGATCGTCGACGCCGCTGCCGCCCGGGCCGAGGCAACCGGCGGATCGGTCATGATCACCACCGACCCCGCCGAGGCCTTGGCCGGCGCCGACGTCGTTGCCACGGATACATGGGTGTCGATGGGCCAGGAAGACGAAAAGGCGGCCCGGCAGGAACTGTTCCGGGACTACGCCGTGGACAGCGCCGCTCTGGCGCAGGCTGCGGAAGACGCCGTCGTACTCCACTGCCTGCCCGCCTACCGCGGCTACGAGATTTCCGCCGACGTGATCGACGGCCCGCAGTCCGTGGTCTGGGACGAAGCCGAAAACCGGCTGCACGCCCAGAAGGCCCTGATGGTCTGGCTGATGGCGCGGTCCGGCCTCACCGGGATTCCTGAGGAAGCGGCATGAGCATGCCCACCACCAAGACGGCCCGGCAGGCACGCATCCGTGCGCTGCTGACCGGGCTGTCGGTGCGGTCGCAGGCGGAGCTTGCCGCCCTGCTGGCGGACGACGGCGTGCAGGTCAACCAGGCAACGCTCTCCCGTGACCTCGTGGAGCTCGGCGCCGTGCGCATGCGCGGCAAGGACGGGGTGCTGGTGTACGCGGTGCCGGCGGAAGGCGGAACCCGCACGCCGCAGTCCGGCATCACGCAGGAAGTACTCGATGCCCGACTGGCCCGGCTCTGCGGCGAACTGCTGGTCACCGCAGAAGCATCCGGGAACATCGTGGTGCTGCGCACCCCGCCCGGTGCCGCGAACTTCCTCGCCCTCGCCATCGACCACTCGGTCATGCCGGCAATCCTGGGCACCGTGGCCGGGGATGACACCGTCCTGCTGGTGACCCGGGAGCCCGACGGCGGCGCGGACCTGGCGGCGCGTTTCCTCTCCATCGCGGACGAGGCAACCGCCAGCGGGCAGGCCCCTGACAATCGCATACTGTAGAAGCTGGTCCCGGGCAGGAATCCGCGCAGCTTCCCGCTGTTTTTCACAACCAACCCGCAGCCTGAGCGCTGCACCAATCGCAAGAGGAGCACATTCGTGAGCGAACGTATTGTTCTGGCCTACTCCGGTGGCCTGGATACGTCAGTGGCAATCGGCTGGATTGCCGAGGCAACCGGCGCCGAGGTCATCGCCGTGGCGGTCGACGTCGGACAGGGCGGAGAATCCCTGGAGACCATTCGCCAGCGTGCCCTCGACTGCGGCGCCGTGGAAGCCTACGTGGCGGACGCCCGCGACGAGTTCGCCGCCGAGTACTGCATGCCGGCGCTGCAGGCCAACGCCCTGTACATGGATTCCTACCCGCTGGTCTCCGCGCTCTCCCGCCCGGTGATCGTCAAGCACCTGGTGGCCGCTGCCCGCCAGTTCGGTGCAACCACCGTTTCGCACGGCTGCACCGGCAAGGGCAACGACCAGGTCCGCTTCGAAGTCGGCATCCAGACCCTGGGCCCGGACCTCAAGTGCATCGCCCCGGTCCGTGACCTGGCCCTGACCCGCGACAAGGCAATCGCCTTCGCAGAGGAGAAGAGCCTGCCGATCGTCACCACCAAGAAGAACCCGTTCTCCATCGACGCCAACGTCTGGGGACGCGCCGTGGAAACCGGCTTCCTGGAAGACATCTGGAACGGCCCAACCCCGGACGTGTACGAATACACCTCCGACCCCGCCTCCGGCATTGCCGCTGACGAAGTGGTCATCACCTTCAAGGAAGGCGTTCCGGTGGCAATCGACGGCGAGCCCGTCACGCCGCTGCAGGCCATCGAGGAAATGAACCGCCGCGCCGGCGCCCAGGGCATTGGCCGGATCGACATCGTCGAAGACCGCCTCGTAGGCATCAAGAGCCGCGAAATCTACGAAGCCCCCGGTGCCATGGCCCTGATGGCCGCGCACCGCGAGCTTGAGAACGTCACGGTGGAGCGCGAGCAGGCCCGCTTCAAGAAGACGGTCGGCCAGCGCTGGACCGAGCTGGTCTACGACGGCCAGTGGTTCTCCCCGCTGAAGAACTCCCTGGACGCCTTCATCACTGACACCCAGAAGTACGTCTCCGGCGACATCCGCATGGACCTGCACGCAGGCCGCGCCACGGTCACCGGCCGCCGCTCGGAGTCCTCGCTGTACGACTTCAACCTCGCCACCTACGACACCGGCGACACCTTCGACCAGTCGATGGCCCGCGGGTTCATCGAACTGTTCGGCATGTCCTCCAAGGTGGCTTCCGGCCGCGACCAGCGTTTGGCAGAAGGTAAGTAGGAAATGAGTAACGGCAAGCCGTCAATCGAATCCCAGCCTGGAGCCGGCGGCTCCACGGTCCAGGGTGCACTGTGGGGCGGCCGCTTCGCCGGCGGTCCGGCCGACGCACTGGCAGCCCTGAGCAAGTCCACCCACTTCGACTGGCGGCTTGCCGGCTACGACATCGCCGGCTCCCGGGCTCACGCCCGGGTGCTGCGCAAGGCCGGCCTGCTCACCGATGACGAGCTGGCCGGCATGCTGGAGGCACTGGACGCGCTCGACGCCGATGTGCGCTCCGGCGCCTACCTCCCGGCTGAGTCCGACGAGGACGTGCACGGATCCCTGGAACGCGGGCTGATCGAGCGTGCCGGACCGCAGCTGGGCGGCAAGCTCCGCGCCGGCCGGTCCCGTAACGACCAGATCGCCACCCTGGGCCGCATGTACCTGCGCGACCACGCGCGGATCATCGCGGCCGGCGTGCTGGCCACGGTCGATTCCCTGGTGGAACAGGCCGAGAAGCACCTCGGTGTGGCCATGCCCGGCCGCACCCACCTGCAGCACGCCCAGCCGGTGCTGCTCAGCCACCACCTGCTGGCCCACGCCTGGGCCCTGCTGCGCGACGTGCAGCGCCTGGCCGACTGGGACAGGCGCGCAGCCGTGTCTCCGTACGGGTCCGGAGCGCTGGCCGGTTCATCCCTCGGGCTGGATCCGAACGCCGTCGCCGCGGACCTCGGCTTCGATTCGGCTGCCTGGAACTCGATCGACGGCACCGCCTCGCGGGACGTCTACGCCGAGTTCGCCTGGGTTGCCGCCATGATCGGCGTCGACCTGTCCCGGATCAGCGAAGAAATCATCCTCTGGGCCACCAAGGAATTCTCCTTCGTCACGCTCGACGACGCCTTCTCCACCGGCTCCTCGATCATGCCGCAGAAGAAGAACCCGGACGTGGCCGAACTGGCGCGTGGCAAGGCCGGACGCCTCATTGGCGACCTCACCGGGCTGCTGGCCACGCTCAAGGGCCTGCCGCTGGCCTACAACCGGGACCTGCAGGAAGACAAGGAACCGGTCTTCGACGCCACGGACACCCTGGAGCTGCTGCTTCCTGCCGTCTCCGGCATGATCGCCACCCTGGTCTTCAACACCGAACGCATGGAGTCCCTCGCGCCGCAGGGCTTCGCGCTGGCCACGGACATCGCCGAATGGCTCGTCCGCCAGGGTGTGCCGTTCCGTGAGGCCCACGAGCTTTCCGGTGCCGCCGTGAAGCTTGCCGAATCCCGCGGCGTCGAACTCTGGGACCTGAGTGACGAGGACTACGCCGGCATCTCCGAGCACCTGACTCCGGAAGTCCGCTCCGTGCTCTCCACCGGGGGTTCGCTGGACAGCCGCAGCTCACAGGGCGGCACCGCACGTTCGGCCGTTGAATCGCAGCTGGCTGAGCTGAAAAAGCAGCTCGACGCCGCCCGCGCCTTCACTGCCTAACCCGCCTGCCCCACCATCGAGATGGCAGAAACTGCCCGTATGACGCCTCATACGGGCAGTTTCTGCCATCTCGTTTCGGGGAGGGTAGCGTGGAGCCATGCCCGGCCCCATGCCCCCGTCCAACCCGAATCTCCGCCGCACGCTCCGTGCCCTGCCAGACTTCGCTGAGCACCTACCCGCCTTCGACCCGGAGCTTGCACCGGCGGACCCCGCTGAGCTGTTCCTGGACTGGCTGGACGAAGCACTCGCGGCAGGCGTGCCCCAGCCGCATGCGTTCTCCCTCGCTACGGCCGACGCCGCAGGCAACCTGTCTTCCCGCATGCTCATCCTGAAGGACCTCGACGCCGACGGCTGGCACTTCGCTACGTCGCGCTCGTCCCGGAAAGGCCGCGAACTCGAACAGAACCCCCGTGCCGCGATGAACTTCTACTGGTATGCCCAGGGGCGACAGGTCCGGGTGGCAGGAAACGTCGTGCGGCTCAGTGCCGAAGCCTCCGCCCGGGACTGGAACGAACGCCCCGGCGCCGACGGCTCAACCAACCCGCACTGGCAGCTCTATGCGCTGGTACCCCGGGAAGCAGAGTTCTGGCAGGCCAACCCGGCGGACCGGCACATCCGCCACCGGTACGAGCTCTAGGCACTCTAAGGTGCAGGCGGCGCAAGCTGCGCGCATCCCCTCCCGCCCGGCGGCCGCCGCCGCTAGCCTGAAGTGGTCCGCATCCCACGTCCAGGAAGGCCGGGCCATGGCTGAAAGCCCATCACCGTCCACCAGCAGCGAATCCAGGCCGGTTCCCGAAGGCAGGATCCAAAAGGTCACCGACGGGTGGGTGCTGGCGTTCGACAAGCAGCTCGATTACCCCACCGCCCACATCTGGGACGTCCTGACCAACCCCCGGAAAGTTGAGCAATGGCTGGGACCCGTGCACCCGGACTGGGAGCTGGGCAAGGAATACACCCTGGGAACGGGCGGCAGCGGGGTGTCCGGCACGGTCCTGCAGCTGAACCCCCGGACCAGCCTGCAAATCAGCTGGGACGATGAACTCGGTGAGGAATCAGTCCTCGACTGGCAGGTCCTGGGGTCCAACGGTGGTTCGCTGCTGAAGTTCCGCGCCCGCTCGGACACCCCCGACTTCCTCGCTGAGGGAAGCGCCGGCTGGCAGGGCATCATGGATGCTTTCGCCGCCGTCGCAGCTGGAAATCCGGCGCCGGAGCAGGTACCGGAGGAGTGGGAGGCCCTATGTGACGCGTATTCCAGAGAGTTCGACGTCAGCCCCACGATGGGCAAGGTCGTGGAGAAGCCGGACGGCAGGAGCATCCAGTTTGAACGCTGGTACAACGCGCCCGCCCGGGACATAGGTGCCGCCGTCGAAGCGTCCAGCGGCAACCTCGGGATCGGCGAGGAGGCCGTGACGGAAGTGCGCGACGACGGCGGGCTGGCCAAACTGCTGGTCCGCCAGCGGGTTCAGGGCGGCACCACCGAAGACACCGCCTCCCTGATGGCTGCCTGGCACCTGGCCCTGGACTCGGCGGCGATCCGGCTGCAGGGGGACACACCTCATCCGAACTCCCATCGGCTCCGCGCCCTCGAAGCGCTTTACCGCAGCGCGATCTGAGTTTTTTGCCCCGGCTGTCCGGCCCTTTACGGTAAGGGAATGGACGTTTTCGATGCCCGCAGCCTCCTTGCCGTGCCCGCTACCGAAGCAGCTCCCCGGCTACTGGGCGCCGTCCTGCACCGGGAATCCGCCGACGGGCCGGTGGCAGTGCGAATCACCGAGGTGGAGGCCTACCTGGGCGAAGCCGATCCCGGGTCGCACGCGTTCCGCGGGCAGTCGGCGCGTAACTCCACCATGTTTGGCCCGGCCGGCCACCTCTACGTCTACTTCACCTACGGCATGCACTACTGCGCCAACGTGGTGTGCGGCGAAGCCGGCCAGGCAACCGGGCTGCTGCTGAGGGCGGGAGAGATCATCGAAGGGAAGCCGGTTGCCCGGCACCGGCGCAGGGATCCCAAGACCGACCTGGACCTGGCCCGCGGTCCCGCCCGGCTGGCCCAGGCCCTGGGCATCGATCGGGAACTGAACGGCGCCGACGTCTTTGCCCGCCCCCTCCGGCTCGAGCTTCCGTCCGAACCGGCCGCGCCGGAAATGGTTTCCCGTGGCCCGCGTGTCGGGGTGAGCGGCGAGGGCGGGGGAGAGGCCTATCCGTGGCGCTTCTGGCTCACCGGCGAGCCGACTGTCTCGAAGTACCGTCCCGCCGTCCAGCGCCGCCGCCCGTACGGGGCCACCGCCGCGACAGGGTAGCCCCCAGAACCCTGTGACCAGCAGCGCAGCCGCGGAACGGGACCGGGCAGGCGGCGCTGGTCCCCGGCCCGGTAAGGTAGATGGGTGAAACACGAAGCTTCAGCCCCCCTTGCCGGCTCAGCTGTACCGGCAGAGTCCATCCGCGAGTCCATCGACCGCCTCTGCGCGGTAGTGCCGAACTACCCGACGCCGGGGGTGACGTTCCGCGACTTGACCCCGGTCTTCGCCGACGGACCTGCGCTGCGCGGCATGGTCGACGCGCTCCTGGCACAGTTCGAGGGAACCTTCGACTACGTTGCCGGCGTCGAAGCCCGGGGGTTCCTGCTCGCAGCGGCCGCCGCCTACGCCTCCGGGCACGGTGTCATCACCGTCCGCAAGCCCGGCAAGCTGCCGCGCCCCACGTACAACGAGACGTATTCGATGGAGTACGGCACCAACAGCCTCGAGGTGCACATCGGCGACATTCCGCACGGTTCCCGCGTGCTGGTGCTGGACGACGTCCTGGCGACCGGCGGCACCCTGGGAGCCACCGCCCGGCTGATCGAACGCGCCGGCTCGAGCGTTGCCGGCATCGGCGTCGTTATTGAGCTCGACGGACTTGGCGGACGGGAAAACCTCGCCGGTTACCACGTCCACTCCCTGCGCACGTACTAGCCTTTTGCCTCCGGGCAGCGCCCGGGCGGGCCGGACTCTGGACAGGGCATACAAAACGTGCCGATGCGGGGTAAACTTGACGGTCTGCCTTTGCGAGAGGGAACGCGAACATGCCTGAAGAGTCTTCGGCCCACACGGAGCTGGAAAACGAGCGCCAGTACGTAGCTGGCCTGTACCACCGGCTCGATGAGCTGCGCGATGAAAAACGCGAGCAGCTGGCCCAGGTGCGCCGCAGCCACTCCGCGGGGTCGCACCAGAACCGGTCCGAACGCGACGCGTTCGCAACCATGTATGAGGACCGCCTCGCGCAGCTCATGGCCGTCGATGACCGCCTGGTCTTCGGGCGCCTGGACCTTGACGACGGCGAGACCCGCTACATCGGGCGCATCGGCCTCTCCACCGCGGACCTGCAGCGCCTCATGGTGGACTGGCGTGCCCCGGAAGCGGGCACCTTCTACCAGGCAACCGCCTTCGAACGGCAGGGCGTGCGCCGCCGCCGCCACCTGATGCTCAAGGGCCGCGAAGTCCAGGGCCTGGAAGACGACGTGCTTGACTACTCCATGCTGGAGGAAAGCCAGGACCTGCAGGGCGAAGGCGCGCTCCTGGCAGCGCTGAATTCCAAGCGGACCGGGCAGATGTCGGACATCGTCGGCACCATCCAGGCCGAACAGGACCGGATCATCCGTGCGCCCCTGCCCGGAACGCTGGTAGTCCAGGGCGGGCCGGGCACCGGCAAGACCGCTGTGGCCCTGCACCGCGCCGCGTACCTGCTCTACACCCACCGCGAACGGCTGAAGTCCGCCGGCGTGCTGCTGGTGGGCCCCTCCAACGCCTTCATCCGCTACATTGAACGCGTGCTGCCCTCCCTGGGCGAGACCGGCGTCGTCATGTCCAGCCTGGGCCAGCTGATGCCGGGCATTGCCGCCACCGCTGAAGAGAGTCCCGAAGCCGCGGAGATCAAGGGCCGGCTGTCGATGGCCGACGTCGTTGCCCGCGCCGTGGCTAACCGGCAGCGGAACTTCACCGAGCCGCGCCGCCTGAACATTGAGGGCACCTGGGTCACCCTGACCCCCAAGCAGGTCTCCCGGGCACGGGACCGTGCCCGCGCCACGGGCAAGCCGCACAACGAGGCCCGCGTGACGTTCGTGAAGATCCTGCTGCGCGAACTCACCGATCAGATGACCGAAATCCTCGAAGAGTCGGCCGGCGCCGGCAACAGCACCGACCGCGCCTACCTTGCCGAGGATGTGCGCAGTTCCCGTGACGTTCGGGTGGCCCTGAACCTGTGCTGGATGCCGCTGACCCCGGAAAAGCTGATCAGCGAGCTCTTCAGCAAGCCGGGCCAGCTCGAAGCTGCCGCTCCGGAACTGACCGGAGCCGAGCGCGATGCGCTGCGGCGCAGCGCGGACGCGCCGTGGACCGAAGCCGATGTGCCGCTGCTCGACGAAGCCGCGGAACTGCTCGGCGAACTCGATGCCTCTGCGGGACGGGACAGCGCGGCGCTGGAAGAGGCACGCAAGCGCGATCTCGCCAATGCTGAGCGCGCCATCGAGAACACCGAAGGATTCCTGGAGGATTCAGGTGCCCACGGCATCCTTTCCGCCGAAGACCTGGCCAACCACAACATGGCTAGTGAGCAGCGCCTCACGGCAGCGGACCGCGCCGCCGTGGACCGTACCTGGGCGTTCGGACACGTGGTGGTGGACGAGGCGCAGGAACTCTCCGCCATGCAGTGGCGACTGCTGATGCGCCGCTGCCCGCTGAAGTCCTTCACCGTGGTGGGGGACATCGCCCAGACCTCCTCCGCAGCCGGTGCCACCTCCTGGCAGCAGGCGCTGGATCCGTTCGTGGGTGAGCGGTGGACGCTGGAAGAGCTGACCGTGAACTACCGCACTCCCGCGCAGATCGCCGAGGCAGCGGTCCGCATGGCCAACGCTGCAGGACTGGTGGTCTCCGCTCCCAAGGCCGTACGCGAAGGCCGGTGGGCGCCGTTCCTGGACACCGTGCCGGAGGGAGGCCTGCTGGCGCGGCTGCTCGAGACGCTGCCGGAAGACCTGGCCGCGATCGAGGGCGGACTGCTGGCAGTCATCACCGAGGACCACCGGCTGGAACAGGTCCGCAGGGAAGTAACGGCCCGGTACGGGAACCGGGTTGGTACCGGTGCCGGCGGCCTGAGCCAGGACATCGTGGTGATTTCCCCGCGGGAGGCCAAGGGCCTGGAGTTCGACGCCGTCGTCATCCTGGAGCCGTCCGAACTGCTCACGGCGGCGGCCGGAAAGGTGGGGGACCTGTACGTTGCCATGACCCGCCCCACCCAGCGCCTGCGTCTTATTGCGGAGCACGGCATCCCGGCGGGCATCGACGGCAGCGAATCCTGATAATTTAGAAGGCGTGCCACAGAATACCCAGACCTCCGAGGGCCTCGCTGCCCAGCAGAATGATCCGAGCTTTGCCAACATCTGGCAGGAACTGAAATGGCGTGGGCTGATCAAGCTCTCCACCGATGAGGCGGAACTTGAAAAGCTGCTCGCCGGGGATCCGGTCACGTATTACTGCGGCTTCGATCCCACCGCGCCCAGCCTCCACCTTGGCAACCTCGTCCAGCTGCTGACCATGCGCCGCCTCCAGCTTGCCGGCCACCGGCCCCTGGCCCTGGTGGGCGGCTCCACCGGCCTGGTCGGTGATCCGCGCCCGACGGCGGAACGCACCATGAACACCAAGGAGACGGTGAACGAGTGGGTTGGCTACCTGCAGGGACAGGTGCAGCGCTTCCTGAGCTTTGAGGGTGAAAACTCCGCCCGCATGGTGAACAACCTGGACTGGACGGCGCCGATGAGCGCCATCGACTTCCTCCGCGACATCGGCAAGCACTTCCGGGTGGGCACCATGGTCAAGAAGGAAATCGTCGCCTCCCGCCTGAACTCAGACGAAGGTATCTCCTACGCCGAGTTCAGCTACCAGGTGCTGCAGGGCATGGACTACCTCCAGCTCTTCCGCGATTACGGCTGCGTCCTTGAAACCGGCGGTTCGGACCAGTGGGGCAACCTGACGTCCGGCACCGAACTGGTACGCAAGGTGGAAGGTGCCACGGTCCATGCGCTGGGCACACCGCTGATCACCAACTCCGACGGCACCAAGTTCGGCAAGAGCGAAGGCAATGCCGTGTGGCTCGACGGGGCGATGACCAGCCCCTACGCCATGTTCCAGTTCTGGCTGAACACCGCCGACGCCGATGTCATCGACCGCATGAAGGTCTTCACCTTCCGCACCAAGGCAGAAATCGAGGAACTCGAACGCTCCGTGAAGGAAGCCCCGCATAAGCGGGAGGCCCAGCGGGCCCTGGCCTACGACGTGACCTCCCTGGTCCACGGCGTCGATGCGACCGAAAAGGTCATTGCGGCATCGGCTGCACTGTTCGGCCAGGGATCGCTCGCAGAACTGGATGAAGCGACGCTCACCGCCGCCACTGCTGAGCTGCCGTGGGCTGAGGTGACCGCAGATGGCCTGGGCATCATCGACCTGCTGGTAGCCACCGGACTCTCGAAGACCAATTCCGAAGCACGGCGGACCATCACCGAAGGCGGCGCCTACGTGAACAACCGCAAGGTCACCGAGATCGATGAAGTAGTTGCTGCATCCGAACTGCTGCATGGCAAGTACGTGCTGCTGCGGCGCGGCAAGCGGAACCTCGCCACTGCGGTGGTTGCAGGAGAGTAGAACCTCGAAGGAAGAGGCCGGTTCCCAGGGGGACCGGCCTCTTCCTGTGGAGCGGCAATGCCAGTTCGGCCGGAATCCGGGCGCAGTGCAGAGCGTCACAAGCCGGCGGCTTGCACGGGTCCCCGGGGGTGTGTAAAGTAATTGGAGTCGCCGCAGTTGGGGCGCCGGAAGCCAGCCTTCCGGAAAACCCCGGGACGGTGGCCAAACCACACAAAACCCAAAGCTGGTTCACGGCTCTGCTGTGAAAGAGCTTGGTTTTTCCATGTAATCATCTTTATGTTTCGAGTAAATACGGCAAATGTGCCGAATTGCGGAAAGCACAAAGATGGAATATGCTGGTAGAACACCACAGCGGTGCGAAAAGAAAAAGAAAGTTTCCGAATCGGGAATGGTTTTCCGAGTAGACCGGATGTGCCTGTTGTTTGAGAACTCAATAGTGTGCCAAGTTTATTGAT
>NZ_JADKYW010000002.1 GCF_015355785.1 Arthrobacter gandavensis | reverse complement strand
GCCTGCCTTCTCTGGCTTCTCGTCTTGTCTGGCTGCCGTGCGCTCACCCTGGACCATGGCCTGTGGCCCTGGACCGGGCACCCGCGGCTGATGCCTTACCCGCGCCGTTCCTGCCCGGCTGCGGCTTCTGCCCGGGTGCGGTTTCTGCCCGGGGCTGCCGTCCACGGCCGGCAGCCTGGACCCGGGCTCCCACCCCCTGAGGCATCCGTTCACCCCCGGGACCACACCTGGCAACAACCGCCACCACGGTTGGGAACCATCGCAGGGGAGTGCCTCACGGGCCACCTCCGCCACGACGACCGGGAAGCACGGTTGGCGGAGAGTCCCATGGGCATCAGACGCCACGACACTCGGTCCCGGCAGCCGCTCCCCGCCCAGAGGCAGCCGCCCGGAGCCGGTTCCCGCACCCTGTGACATCCGTTCACCCCCGGGACCACGCCAGGCAACATCCGCCACGACGGTAGGGAACCAAGGATGCTGCAGAGTCTCATGGGCCACAACTGCCACGACGACAGGGAACCACGGATGGTGCAGAGTCCCAAGGGCATCAGCTGCCACGACGAGTGGGAACTGCGGCGGGTGGCGAGTCCCGCAGGTAACTATCGCCACGATAGCTGTGAGACCGCGCTGCGAAGGAGTGGAACCCAGACAGCGGACAATGCAGCGGTTCCCACCCTCCGTGCCACCTGATTGCGAATGGGGCCACGCAAAGGACACCTATATCGGGGGTTGGGAATCCGCGCACACCGAGGCTGTGGCTTCTTACGGTCGATGGCCCGTCGCCAAGCGCCTCCGGCAGCCCGCACCCACTCCCCAAGGCTCACCGACCCAAGCCACCGACCCCGCGCACCCCGCCGCGGCAGCCACCACGAACGCCAGCACCCCGCCGCACCCCGCCGCCCACCCACACCACAGACCCCTCAGGACCCTGCAGCACCCCGCAGATCCCACCGACCCGGTAAGTGGTCAACGCTCCGCAAAAAACAGGGTAAGATATTAGAGCATCACCGCCGCAGCCGGCTCCGGAAACGGAACAGGACGCGGCGCGTGACCCAGGTTTTCCCGCGCAAGCGAGGACAAAGGGTTACGGCGGTCATTGCGTGGGGGAAACGCCCGGTCCCATTCCGAACCCGGAAGCTAAGGCCCACAGCGCCGATGGTACTGCACTCGGGAGGGTGTGGGAGAGTAGGTCACCGCCGGACATACCGTGATGGAAAGGATCCGTACAAAGACGTACGGGTCCTTTTCTGTTTCTCCCCGGCCCTCTGCGCAGCGGCAGGCTTACCCGGCTGCCGGCAGGGGAACAGACTGGGTAAATGACGGAGAACAGCGGCTCCCTCAGGCGCGGACTCGACTCGGGGCCGGACATTGAACGCACCATGTTCTTCAGCGATGCGGTATTTGCCATTGCCATGACCCTGCTCGCCGTGGACATCAAGGTGCCGGATGTCCCCGCGGACCAACTCGGCCGCGCCGTCCTGGAACAGCGTCCGGAGTTCTTCGCCTACGCCCTGTCCTTCGCGGTGGCCGCTGCCTACTGGCTAAGCCACCACCGGCTGTTCCGGCTGCTCAAGGGTTTCACCGGGGGACTGCAGCGCCTGAACCTGCTCCTCCTCTTCTTCGTAGCGCTGCTCGCCTACGCCACCGACATGCTCGCGCTGCACGACGACACCAGCCTCGGCGTCATCATCTACGCTGCGGCACTGGGCCTGATCGGGTCGGTGAACACGCTGATGTGGTCTTACTGCCGCCGCCGCGGCCTGTTCCGGGACGACGTGAATCCGGGCCTGCTTCAATATGCCCGCGTTCGGGCGCCGGTTACGCCGGCTGTCTTCCTTCTGTCGATTCCCATTGCCTTGGCCAGCCCGTCGGCGGCTGAATACTCCTGGCTGTCAATCCTGGTCATCAACTGGGGCCTCCGTCTGGCCGGGAGTCGACGGCTCAAAGCCGCTGGTGGACCGTAATGCCGCCGATTCGGTAATTGGCCCAATGTCCGGTAGTCTTATATCTGCTCTTGACGAGCAAAGCCTGGAGGATTCGCCTAGCGGCCTATGGCGCACGCCTGGAACGCGTGTTGGGTTAACGCCCTCGGGGGTTCAAATCCCCCATCCTCCGCCAGATGAGAAATCATTACCAGAAACGCCTCGGTCCAGAACCGGGGCGTTTCTTTTTGTCCGGGCAGATCAGCTGCGCTCCGGCCGCAGGGCGAAGCGTGTTGGCGCGGACACCGCGCCAACTCCGAGCTGCGCCGCTCCGCCCGCCAGTCCCAGGAACACCAGCGGTTGGATCGTCGGCGCCGGCTGCCCGGAGGCGTTCAGTGCGATTCCTGTCAGCGGCGGCAGGGCCAGGACGGTGCCAACTACGACGGCGGCTGCCACCATCAGCGCCGGCTCCGCACCGGTCATGCGGCGCAGCTGCGCATTCGTGGCATACCTGTCCTCCACATAGGGAGTTCGAGGTGCTGGGGCTGGTCGCGGAGGGACTGGGCAACACCCCCCCCATTGCGCAGGCCATCTCGGTTTCGGAGACTGCCGTGAGCAAACACATCGGCAACATGTTCGCGAAACTGGGCCTGGCGCCGTCGGACGCCGGTCACCGCCGCGTCCTGGCGACTCTCGCGTACCTGTGCTCCCGATTCCGCCCTGCCACCACGCCATCCCCCATCGAAAGGCCAGTTACGGCTCGTTTCGGCCCGCAAAAGAGCCGTAGCTGGCCTCTCGGGGGAATGGGAGTGGGGCTAGTCCGCGGACTCCTCGAGCCCGCACCATTCAGCGATGAACAACGCAATGGACTTGGTGATGCGGCGAACAGACTCCACGTCCACCCTCTCGTCGTAGCCGTGGATGGCCTCGGAGACCGGCCCGTAGACCAGGGTCGGCGTGTTGCCGTAGAGCGTGAAGACCCGGCCGTCCAGGTAGCCCGGAGTGGTGAAGGACTGCAGCTCGCTGCCGAACACGTTCCGGTGCGCATCTGCGAGGACGTTCTCCGCGTCGCTGCCTTCTTCCAGCACGTACCCTTCGGCGAAGAACCCCGTCCGCACGGCCTTGGCACGGATGCGGTTTCCCTGCCCGTCCGTGTCGATTCCGCCGAGGAGGTCGGTGATCTGCTGCCAGACACTCTCCGCGGACGTACCCGGATAGAGGGCAACCCGAAGGTCCACGTGGCACCAGGCCGGAACACTGGAGGGCCAGTCCCCGCCGCGAATTCCGCCCATGTTGAGGTTGATCGGATGGGGGAGGTCCTCGAAATAGCGGTGCGATCCGCGCTGGGCGTTCCACTCGGCCTCGAGGGACCGGATGCGGCCCACCACGTGATAGGCGGCGTCGATGGCGTTGAACCCGGTCTGCATCTCGCGGGGGTGCGTTGGTTCCCCGGCCACCTCCAGCCGGAACCAGATGACGCCGACGTTGGCGCGGACGAGCATGTCCTCCTCCGGTTCGGGGATGATGACGGCGTCGGCGGTGTAGCCCCGCAGCAGGGCCGCCAGGGAACCGTTGCCGGTGCATTCTTCCTCCACCACGGACTGGAAATGGATCCTTCCTGCGGGTTCGTAGCCGGCAGCGCGGACGGCGTCGAAGGCGAACAGGTTTGCTGCGAGGCCTGCCTTCATGTCGCCGCTGCCCCGGCCGTAAAGCCAGCCGTCCTTCACAAAGGAGTCCCACGGGTCCGCTGTCCACTGGGACCTCGGTCCTTCCGGGACAACGTCCACGTGTCCGTTGAGGATCAGGGACCACCCCTTCTCGACGCCGGGCTGCCAGGTGCCCACCACGTTGGCCATGCCGTCGTAGGAAACCGTGACGGCGCCGGCACCGGGGTGCGCGGAGATCTCCCCGGTATCCAGTTCCCAGCGGTCCATTTCGAGGCCCCGCTGCTGCATTGCGTCAAAGAGCAGCTGCTGGGCGCCGCTCTCCTCTGTGCGCAGCGAGGGGTGGCGGACCAGTTCCTGGGTGAAGCTGAGCTGGCTGTCGAAGGCGGCGTCTACCGCCGCGAGGATCCTGTTCCGGGCGTCCTGGCTGAGTGCCGTGCCGGCGGGGGTTCCGTTCGCGGATGAGTCCATGTGGTTGTTGCTCCGAATCGGTTCGTGCGGGTACCCGGTTGTCGGGCACCTGTAAGCAATCATTTCTCCAAGTGCCCAGCCAGCCACGGGAAAATGTGCCCGAAAATGGGGCCTAGACTGTGCTCATGCATATCGAGGACAGTGCGGGACCGAGCGTCGTCATCCGCCAGGCGGCCGAAGCGTGTCTGTCCGGACTGCCCGGCCTGGCAGATTCCTACGTGCAGGAACTCAGCTCGCTCACCGGGTACTCCGAGTCCAACATTCCGCGTGAAGACCTGCACCGGACGGCTGCTACCGCGTTGAAGAACATGCTGGGAGTGCTTGCCGGATCAGCGGACAGCGGCGGGCTGCAGGCCGTGAGTGAGAACATTGGCCGCCGCCGGGCCCGTCAGGGCGTACCGCTGGATTCGCTGCTGCGGGCCGTTCGGCTGGACTTCCCGTTCCTGTGGCAGGCCATGCGCGTCCAGGTGCCCGCTGCCTCCCAGGCGGCCTTCGCCGACGAAGTCGTCTCGGTATGGGACACCATCGAAACCCATGTCAGCAACGTCCAGGCCGGCTATATAGCCGAACTCGCGGACATGAACCGGGAACTCGAAACTGAGCAGACCTATTTGCTGCGCCGCCTGCTCGTGGCGGCGGTGGATGACCCGGGGCTGCACAGCCACGCGGCCGCGCAGCTTGGGCTCACGCTCACCGGACGCTACCTGGTGGTGGCGGCGGGTCCCGGCTATGGGCCCGAGTTCCGGTCCGCGGTCCGCGCCATCGATCCCCGGATCCGGCTGCACAGTCTCGACGGCGCTGAGTTTGTGCTGTTCGAGGACGCAGCTCTGACCGCTGCCCACCGGAACGTCCTCGCGGCAGCGCCGGTCGGCGTCGCGCCCTTTGCCGTGGGGATGGAGCAGCTGTCGGTGATGTGGAAGCTGGCTACGCGCCTGGCCAGGCTGGTTCCGGGTGACGGCACCGCAGCCACCTTCGCAGGCCAGTGGCCGCTCCTGCCCGACGGCCAGTTCGCCGAGGAGCTCCGCATCGCGGCCTCGGGACAGCTCGACGGACTCTTCAGCCAACCGGAGCAGGACGTTGACTACCTGCTGCAGACTGCCTTCCGCCTCATGTCCACGGGCAGCGTCTCCAAGACCGCGTCGGCGCTGTTCTGCCACCGCAACACGATCCTCAACCGGTTGCGCAGGTTCACTGCCCTGACGGGGCTGGACCCCACACTGCCCGACGACGCCGGGCTCCTCCGGCTGCTGCTGGCCGCACGCGGCCGGCTCAGCTGACTGCTCGGCCCAGCTGGCGGGCCGGCTTAGCCGACCGGCCGGAAGAGCCGCTCGGCCAGCAGCAGGGCGCGGCGTTCCAGGACCTTCGGGTCGTCCGGGACCAGCGATGACGCGATCTCGTATTCGTAGCCGTCGAAGAACGCCAGGAAGATGGCGGTGAGGTCGCCCACCGAATCCGGGTCGACGCCGAGCGAGCCGTCGGCCGCGCCGCGCTGCACCGCCGCGCGGATGTGCGCATCCCACAGTTCGTAGACACTGTCCAGGCGCTCGCGCAGCTCCGGATGGCGGCGGGCCAGGCTGGACATCTCCAGCCACAGCAGCCCGCGGCCGTGCAGGCTGGGCATGCCGCAGACGACGCCGATCATGCCGCGCAGCCGGTCCCACGGGGGCAGTCCGTCTTCGAGGGCGGCGAAGTGCTCCACCAGCTCGCCGCTGGCATGCCCGAGCGCTTCGCCCAGGAGCTGTTCGCGGGTCCCAAAGTAGTGCTGGATGATGCCGATGGACACCCCCGCGGCGTCGCTGACGTCCCGAAGCCGGGTTGCCTCATAGCCGCTCTTCGAGATGCATTCGAGGGCAGCCGCGAGGATCGCGCGCTTCTTCAGCTCTTTGCCGCGGGCCATTCAATCTCCATCCCTGGCGGTCCACGTGCAGCCGCCCTCCCCAACTTTACGGACCCGCGCCCGCTCCGGGTTTCCTCCGCAGCCGCAAGCTGCCTAGCTGTACATGACGTAGACCTTGGACAGCGCCTCGGTCACGTTCCAGGTACCGGTCCAGCCCTTCGGGAAGATGGCCAGGTCACCCGGGCCAACTTCCTTGGGCTCTTCGCCGTCGCGCTGGACGGTCATGCGGCCGCCGAGCACGTAGATGACCTCGCCGCCGTCGGCAAAGTCCCAGCGGGACAGGCCCGTTGCGGTTTCCCACGTCCCGGCGTGGATGGTCTCCTCATCCGTGGAGAACAGGTTGTAGGTCCTGGTTTCGATTTCTGCGCCCAGCGGATCAGCCAGCGGCAGCGCGAGCGGCTCCACCTCCTTCTCGGACTCTTCAACCTGCGCGATAGTGCGGACGATTGCCATGCGGGCTCCTTGGGTAGACTTCTAAAACCAATATTTCGATATTGGTTTTATCAAGGTACTGAGGCGTTGCACTGCCGCCAACTTCATTACGCGCTGCCCACCCTTGACGCAGCACCGGCGCGGGATAACGATTTACGGACCAAGGGGACCTGCCGAGCTGCCGGGAGCACCGGCGTCGTACGTTCCCGCGCGGCTCCCGAACATCCCGTCCGGGAGCCGCAGCCCGAAATCGAGACGCCGGCGCCGGGTTCACGGTGCGGAAGGTTGCCCGTGGACGCCAGCCAGCCCGTCTATCAAGACAAAATCGCCCTGGTCACCGGGGCGTCCCGCGGGATCGGCCGGCGCGTGGCGGAGCGGCTCGCGGCGCAGGGCGCGCAGGTGGTGGCCGGCTACCGGAAGAACGCGGACCTGGCCAAGGAAACCGTGGCGGAACTGCAGCGGCTGGGCGGCGGCGGGCTGGCGGTGCAGGCGGACATCGAGAACCCGGAGGACATTGTCCGGCTCTTCGACGCAGCCGCCGCCGAGTACGGGCGCCTGGACTTCTTCGTGAACAACGCCGCCGCCGCGGCCTTCAAAAAGGTGGTTGACCTCAAGACCCATCACCTGGACCGCGCCTACGCCGTGAATGTGCGGCCATTTGTCCTTGGAGCGCAGGAGGCAGTGAAACTGATGGACGACGGCGGCAGGATCGTGGCGCTGACTTCCTACGGCAGCGTGCGGGCCTTCCCCACCTACGCCGCGCTGGGCTCCTACAAGGCCGCCGTCGAGTCGTTCGTCCGGTTCATGGCCGTGGAGTTCGCCGGCTACGGGATCAACGTCAACGCGGTGAACGGCGGGCTTATCGACTCCGATTCGCTCGAGTACTTCTACACCATGGACGGCATGGCACCCATGGACAGCGTGATCTCCCGGATCCCCAAGGGCCGTCCCGGAACCGTAGAGGAAATGGCCGCCACCGTGGACTTCCTGCTCTCCCCGGGCGCCGAGTACATCACCGGGCAGTCCCTGGCCGTGGACGGCGGCCTGTCCGTGATCGCCCCGCCGTTCTTCAGCGACACCACCGAACCCGTTGCACTCCCCGAGCGCCCGCGGCGCCCGCAGGCGGAAAACTGAGGAAAGGACAGGACCCCATGCCGTATGACGCAGGCCGGTTCAAGGACTACTTCGAATCCCAGATGACCTACGGCGCCGGGTTCCGGCGGAACGTCTCCCGCTACGGCAGCGCCGTCGCCCTGATCGATCCGCCCACCGGGCGCGAGTGGACCTACGCGCAGCTGGGCGCCGACGTCGAACGCTGCGCCGCGATGCTCGCCGAACGCGGCGTGGGCGCAGGGGACCGGGTGATGTACCAGCTCTTCAACGGCGTCGAATTCGCGCTGCTCTACCTGGCCGCCCACCGGCTGGGCGCGATCAGCGTGCCGGTCAACTACCGGCTCGCCCCCGGGGAGACCGCACACATCCTGCGGGACAGTGAACCGTCGGTGCTGATTGTCGACGCCGAGTGCGCCGCGTCCGCGGCACAGGCCCTGGCGATCGCCGGTGCCTCCCCGCGGGTCCTGGTGGTGGGGGACACCGAGCTGCCGCCCGGCTGGGAGGATTTCGACGCCGCGCTGCAGGGCGCATCCGGGCCGCATCCGGACCTGCCGGCAAGCTACTCCGCCTACGACGAATCCACCCGGCTCTACACGTCCGGCACCACCGGGATGCCCAAGGGCGTGTCCCTGCCGTCGCTGGCGGAACTCATGAGCGCGCACGACGTGATCATGCACTTCCCGCTCACCCCGCAGGACAGGACGCTGAACATGACCCCGTGGTTCCACCGCGGCGGCCTGCACTCCGGCGGGCCGAATCCGTCCTTCTACATCGGTGCAGGAGTAGTGCCGCTGCGCAGCTTTCACCCTGCCACCGTGCTGGACTGGGTAGGGGAATACGGGCTGACGTTCCTGATCGGCGCGCCCACCACGCTGGAAATGATCGCCGCGGAACAGGAGAAACAGCCGAGGGACATTTCCACGCTCAAGGGCATTGTGACCATGGGCGCACCGCTGGACCGGGCCGCTGCCCTGCGGTACCAGGAGCTGCTCACGCCGCGGATCTTCAACGGCTACGGCACCACCGAGGCGTTCTGGAACACGTTCCTGCGCCCGGAGGATCTGCCGGCCCGCGCCGGCACCGCGGGCCGGTCCTGCACGGACGACGACGTCGCCGTCGTTCGGGTCTTTCCGGACCGCCGCGGACGGCCGGATGAACTCGCCGCGCAGGACGGCACCGAGGCCGGGGAAGTGATCATGCGCTCGCCGAAGGCAGGGTACAGCTACGTGAACCTGCCCGGTGTGGAGGAGGAGAAGTTCTTCGAGGGCTGGCTCTATCCCGGGGACATGGCCACCTGGGACGAGGACGGGTTCGTGACCATCCTGGGCCGCAAGGACGACATGATCATTTCCGGCGGCGAGAACATCCACCCCGTGCAGGTCGAAGGTGTGCTGGCGGAGCATCCCGAGGTGCTGGATTCGGTGGTGGTGGGTGTGCCGGATCCGCGGTGGGGCCAGCGCGTGGTGGCCTATGTGGTGCCGCGGAGCGAGGCGGCGACGGCGGACGCACTGGAAGAGTTCTGCCTGTCCCACCCCGGCCTGGCCGACTACAAACGCCCCCGCGCCTACCGGTTCGTGGACTCGGTGCCGCTGACCGCCACCGGCAAGAAGATGCACTTCAAGCTGGCCGAAACAGCGGTGGAGGACATGGGAGCCGGGCGGCTGATTGCTCCCGGCTCCGCGGTGGCGACGGAATGATGAACGGCATGGGTGCCGGGCGGAGGGTGGTCATCACCGGGATGGGGGCGCAGACCCCGCTCGGCGGGTCCTGGCCGCTGACCTGGGAAGCGCTCAAGGAGGGCAAGTCCGGCGTGGACCGGATCACCGCGTTCGACGCGTCCGAGTTCCCCACCCGGATCGCGGCCGAGGTCAAGAATTTTGATCCCGCGGCCTGGCTGCCGGTGAAACGGATCAACCGGTCTTCCCGGGCATCGCAGCTCGCCGTCGCCGCGGCCCGGGAAGCAGCCGCCGACGCCGGTCTGGGCCCCACGCTGGAGGGTACCGACGCGGCGGTTCTCATCAACAGTGCGGTCTCCGGCTACCCGGAGGTGCAGGACGCCACCCGGCTGTTCGACGCCGAGGGGATCCGGCCGGTCAGCCCGAGTTTCGTGGCGTCGTCGCTGACCAACATGCCGGCCTGCGAGGTCGCGATCGACCTCGCGGTACACGGGCCGGTGAATGCCAGTGCGCTTGCCTGCGCCAGCGGAACGCACGCCCTGCTGGAGGCGCGCCGCACGCTGCTGGCGGGGGACGCCGACGTCGTACTGGCCGGGGGTACCGACGCCGCGATTACCCCGGTGATGTTCGCCGGACTGACCACCATGCGCGGACTCTCGCGCAGCAACGACGTGCCGCAGGAGGCGTCCCGCCCGTTCGACGCGGACCGGGACGGGTTCGTGTTCGGCGAGGGGGCGGTGGTGTGCGTGATGGAGACGCTCCAGCACGCCCGGGCCCGCGGCGCGCGGGTCTACGCGGAGGTACTGGGCGGGGCGATGACGTCCGATGCGTTCCATATTGTGGCGCCGGAGCCGAGCGGAAAGTATGCGGCGGAAGCGATTTCGCGGACGCTGGCGCAGGCTCGGCTGGACCTCTCGGAGGTGGAGCTGGTCTGTGCACACGGCACGTCCACGAAGGCCAATGACCGCACGGAGACGCTGGCACTGCACACGGTGTTCGGCGAGCATGCCCGGTCCCTGGCGGTGACCGCACCGAAGTCCATGACCGGGCACCTGATCGGAGCCGCGGGTACGCTGGCGTCACTGCTGTGTGCCATGTCGATCGTTGAAGGCGTCATCCCGCCGACGATCAACTATTCGACCCCGGACCCGGAGTGCGACCTTGACTATGTACCGAACACGGCCCGCGAGCAGGACGTGCAGTATGCGGTGACGAACGCGTTCGGGTTCGGCGGGCAGAACTGCGTGGTGGCGTTCGGGCGGGTCTGACCAACTACGCCGTAAACGCCAGCGCGGCGACGGCGGCGAGCAGGGTCAGCGGAGCGACGATCAGGCCGAAGACGGCGTAGCCCTTCCAGCTGATCACTACGTTCATCCGCCTCAGCCGGTCATGCCAGAGCAGGGTGGCCAGCGAGGCCCACGGGGTAACCAGCGGGCCGGCGTTCACACCGATCAGCAGGGCGGCCATGCGCTCCGGGGTATCCGCCAGCGGTTCGGCCAGCAGGTAGGCCGGAAGATTGTTGACGGCGTTCGCCCCGACCGCGCCGGTGGCGGCGAGCCGGAGCAGCTCGGCGAAGTCCTGGCCCTGCCCGGCCAGGATCCCCAGCAGGGCCGAGCCGCCGAGTCCCAGGAAGGACTCCATGGCCAGGAACAGTCCGGACGCGAAGAGCAACAGCGGCCAGGGGACCAGCCGAATGGTCAGGGCCTGACGGCGCCGGACGGCGAACAACAGGACGAGCACTACGGCGGCGGCCGTGGCGGGGATCCATACCGGCATGCCGGAGACCAGCAGCGGCAGGAGCGCCAGGAGCACTATGCCGGAAGCGGCGAGCAGGAAGCGGTCGGTGGCGGGGTGGCGGAAAGCTCCGCCGGGTTTCCCCTTGCCGGTGTTCGTTCCTGCCGCGGACACGGAACCGTTCGCCGGCCCGCTGGCCGGGTCTGTTCCCGGGTCCGGGGTGTGTGCCGGACCCGGGGCGCGTGCCGGTTTCGGGGCGCGGCCATAGCGCAGCCGCAGGTCACGGCGGAAGACGATCGCGATGAAGGCCAGCGGCACCAGCACGCAGGCCAGGGCCGGAGCCCACATCAGCGCCGCGAACCCGGCCGGGCTCAGGCCGCCGAGGCTGTGCTGGGCCAGCAGGTTGGTCAGGTTGGAGACCGGCAGCAGGAGGCTGGCGGTGTTGGCCAGCCAGACCGTGGTGAGGACGAAGGGCAGCGGCGGCAGGCCGGCCTGCCGCACCACGGTGACCACCACCGGGGTGAGGAGCACCGCCGTCGTATCCAGGGACAGGAAGATGGTGCTCAGGGTGGCCAGCAGGGCGAGCAGCAGCCAGAGGGCAAGGCTGGAACCGAATCCCCAGCGCCGCAGTTTCCGGCCCGCCCAGAGGAAAGCCCCTGCCTCGCTGGCCAGTTCGGTCACAACGGTGATGGCGGCGACGAACACGAGGATCGGCACCACGCGGTCCGCAAGGGCGGCGAGCTCCGTATCCGGGAGAGCACCGGTGGCAGCTGCGATACCGCCAGCCACCAGTAGGAGAACTCCGATCACGGCCAGACGCATGAGCGGATTCTAGACCCCGCGGCTGGCCGCGGACTGTACCGGGCGCCGTCAGGCTTGCGTGGCGGCCGGGCCGTGGGTGCGTGGCTTGCGTGGCGCGGCCGACGGCGATTGCCGCCCGGGTGGCGGCGGCGCACCACGCCGAGGTCCGTCGTCGTTGTTTAAGCCGCCCTGGGCTGGGAGGGGGAAGGGTTGCTCTGGTTAGTTGCCCAGGGCGGCGTCTAGGGGTTCCCGAATCTCGCTGTAGGCGACGGATTCAAGCTGCAGTGCCTCGCCGTTCAGGTAGAGCGTGGGGGTGCCCTTGACCTGGAGATCCTGGGCATCCTGCAGGTCTCGGGCCACGCGGGCCTTGATGGCGTGCGAGTTGTAGTCGGCCGTGAACTGGTCCAGGTCCAGGCCCAGCTCTTCGGCGTAGCCGGTGAAGATTCCGTCTACGTCAGAGGCGTTCTTCCAGTCCTGCTGGTGCTCAAAGACCTTGGCGGCCATCTGCTGCAGGGCACCCTGTTCCGCTGCGGCTTCCACGGCGCGGGCGGAGGGCTCGGCGTTCTGGTGCTTGGGCAGCGGGTAGTTCCGCACCACGATTTCGACCTGGTCGCCATAGTCGGCCTTGGCCTGCTGGATCAGGGTGTCCATCATGGCGCAGTAGGGGCACTGGTAATCGGTGAAGAGCACCAGGGTTGCCTGCGGATCTGCCGGGTTGGTGATGGTCCGGGCGTCGGAGGGGGCCAGCTTGTCCTGCTGGTCTGCCGGAACGGTCGCCGTGACGGATGCGCTGGTCGCCGGTGCCGCGGGTTCGCTCGACGTCCCGCAGGACACCACGCCGCCGCTGACCAGCAGTCCGGCGATGAGCAGTGAAGGTACAGCCTTGTGCATAATTCCTTTCCGGTATGAAGTCAGCACGCGCCGCTGCGCGCACATACGGGTTGGGAGTTTGCTGCACTCCTAATGGTTCCACCGGGAGCGGCGGGGCTGAAGGGGGATAAGGGGTGATCTTGGTCCACCGGGAGTGTGGCAGGCGTTACGCGGGAGGCGTGCCGGGTCTCGGGGGCGGAAGGCTGTGCGGCGACGCTATCTCCCCGAGCGTCGTGCCGGTGCAGGGTTTGCCGCGTGCCCGAGGTGCAGGGTTCAGACGGGACGGAACTCGTCGCCGGCTTCCGTGCCCAGGCGGGCGATGCGCTCGCGGGCGGAGCGTTCGGACGGACCCATGTTGCCGAGCCCGAACTGGATCACGCGCAGCACCAGCCGCACCGGACCATGCACCGGCAGCCGAACCGGCCCCAGGCGAGGTTCGCGCAGGCCCAGCAGCTCCCGGTGCCGCGGTTCCAGGCTCGCGACGGCGCCGGCGAACAGGACGCGGTAGCCGATGAGCTGGTTTTTCGGCAGGGGCGGCCGGCGCAGGAACTTCACCACTTCCTGGACCGTGGCGCTGGAACGCAGTTCGGGGTCGAATGCTGCCATCTGTTTCCGCAGTCCGGCCAGGTCCCGGGGCGGGTTGTCGATCCGCATCAGTTCACCGGCAGTGGCCCACTCCGCGACGTACTGGTCCGGCCCGCCAGGGATCGGCCCGCCGAATTCGATGTGGGAGGTCAGGAACGCGTCGGTGAAGGCGAGGTGGACCCAGCGTGCAAGCTCGGGATCGTTGGCTGAGTAGGGACGCTCGACGCCGGCAGCGTCCTCGTAGGTTCCGTGAACCCGTTCATGCAGCCGCAGCACCCAGTTCGAGGCGCTGCGTGCCGCAGTCGTATCCCCGTAGGTCACAGTGAAGATCCAGCGGATGGTGCCGGCGAGCCGGCCGAGCGGATCTTTCTTGTAATTGGAGTAGTCGCGCACTCCGGCCATCGCGCCCGGGTGCAGCGCCTGCAGCAGCAGGGCACGGATGCCGGCGACGATGGTCGTCATGGATCCGTGGACCGCCCAGACCGCGGAGTCCGGCCCGTAGTAGCCCCGGTCTGTGCCGTTGGCGAGCTCCAGCTCCCATTCCGGAATGGTCTCCGCGTTGTTGCTGAACGTGCCAACCAGCTGCCGGCGCCAGGATTCAAGAAGCTTGCCCATCCTCCCAGTATGGTCCTGCCGGCTGGGAGGAGGCAGGGTGCGGGGCGGGAACGATTCCGCTGCCCCGGGCCGCCTGTCAGGCGCCTATCGGCAGGGTACGCCGGCATCCTGTGTCGCAAAAACGCTGCTTAGACCCTCCTCCGGGAATCCTGTGCTGCAATAACGTCCCTCTCAGCTCGGAGGAGCGACGTTAGCGCGACAGAGGATGTTGCTGAGTCCTCTGGAAGGACGTTATCGCGACACAGGATGACAACACCGGCACCCGCCGGGTGGGCGAGGCACACCGACACGCTTCCCCTAAGGTGGGGCCATGACATCACCTACGGCAGCAGGCTATGAACGGTTCGCAGCACTCGAGGCCCGCGGCGTGTCACCCCGATTTGAGGAATGGGCGGCCGCCATTGCGGCGGACCCGGACGTGCTGTCCCTGATCGACGGACTGCCGCGGCCCAAGCGGCAGCCCAACCTGGTCTTCGCCGCAGCCCGGCTGGCCGGAGCTCCGCTTGCTCCGTACCCGCAGTTCCGCAGCTGGCTGCTGGAGCACTGGTCCGCCGTCGAACCAGTCATCCAGATGCGGATGACCCAAACCAACGAAGCCGGCCGCTGCGCAGTTCTGCTGCCGTTGCTCAGCGGGTTCGAGGGGCCCGTGGCGCTGATCGAAGCCGGCGCCGCGGCCGGGATCTGTCTCTATCCCGACCGGTACAGCTACAGCTATCAGCACGACGGCGGCGAGACGGTCCTGCATCCCGCGTCCGGTCCCAGCCCGGTTCAGCTGACCTGCGCGCTGACCGGCGCGGCTGCTCCAACGCAACTGCCCGACGTCGTGTGGCGGGCAGGGATCGATCTGAACCCTCTGGATGTCCAGGACCCGGAGGACATGGCCTGGCTCGAGACGCTGATCTGGCCCGAACACCAGGAACGCCGCGACCGTCTGGAGGCTGTAGTCAAAATAGCCGCCTCCGAACCGCCGCACCTGGTCCGGGGTGACATCGTGAATGAGCTTCCCGCGTTGGTGGATAAGGCGCCGAAGGACGCGACCGTCGTCGTCTTCCATAGCGCGGTTCTCCCGTACGTCGAACCGGATCACCGGCAGCGGTCCGTCGATCTGGTGCAGGAGCTGAATGTCACCTGGATCAGCAACGAAGGTGAAGGCGTTTTGCCGGAGATCAAGAGCCAGCTTCCCCGCAGCGCGGAAGGCCGGCTGGTCCTGTCCCTGGACGGCAGGCCCCAGGCGTTCACCGGACCGCACGGCCAGAGCTACGAAGCGCCAGTATGGTCCTGCGGGCTGGGAGCAGGCCGGATGGCAGGATGCCGGTAGCGGGCTGCGGCCGCCACATTGCCTTATGTGGAGACGGGGGCGAAAGATGGACTGGTAGGAGAACCTGTTTCAAAGCACCCCCGAAGGTACCTGATGCATTTCCTGGAGAATCCTCCCCGCTTCCTGTTCTTCACCGGCAAAGGCGGCGTGGGCAAAACCTCGATTGCCTGCGCCTCCGCCCTGGCCATGGCACGGCAAGGCAAACGGGTGCTGCTGGTGAGCACCGATCCGGCGTCCAACGTCGGCCAGGTGTTCGGGCTGGGAATCGGTAACACGCTGACCCCCGTGCCGTCGGTTCCCGGACTCACCGCCCTGGAAATCGATCCCGAGCAGGCGGCGGACGCCTACCGTGAACGCGTCATCGGGCCCCTGCGGGGCGTGCTCCCGGAGAATGAAGTGGTCTCCATGACGGAGCAGCTTTCCGGATCCTGCACTACGGAGATCGCCTCCTTCAACGAGTTCACCGCGCTGCTGACGGACAAGTCCCTGACCGCAGGGTTTGACCACATCCTCTTTGATACCGCGCCCACCGGCCACACCATCCGCCTGCTGCAGCTGCCCGGCTCCTGGACCGAGTTCCTCAGCGCCGGCAAGGGAGATGCCTCCTGCCTGGGGCCGCTGTCCGGGCTTGAGAAGCAGCGCTCGGTGTACTCGGAGGCGGTGAACGCCCTGGCAGATCCGGCACGGACCCGGTTGGTCCTGGTTGCCCGCCCCCAGCCCTCCGCGCTCCGCGAGATTGCCCGTACCCGGGCAGAACTGGCAGAGATCGGGGTGGGCAACCAGTGCGTGGTCGTCAATGCGGTGCTTCCGGATCCCGGGGATGAGGACCCGCTGGCCAGGGTGATCCGCGCACGCGAGCAGTCGGCCCTGCGCCAGATTCCGGCGGGGCTGCAGGGGCTGCCGATCGACGAAATCGAACTGAAGCCCGTCAACATGGTGGGCGTTGACGCATTGGGCACCCTGTTCGAGCCAGGGCAGACTTTGGAGCCGGCGGCCATCCCGCCATCCGTGCCGGATGCGCCGCTGGCTGCACTGGTGGAAGAGCTGGCGGCAGCGGGCCGCGGGCTCATCATGTGCATGGGCAAAGGCGGTGTCGGCAAAACCACCATTGCCGGCGCCGTCGCGGTAGCCCTGGCCCTGCGGGGCCATGAAGTGCACCTGACGACGACGGACCCTGCGGCGCATCCCGCCGACACAGTGCGCGGCAGCCTGGGGAGCCTGACGGTCTCGCGCATCGATCCGGCGGTGGCGGCAAGCCAATACCGCCACCGCGTGATGTCAACCAAGGGTGCCGCCCTCGACGATGAGGGGCGGGCAGGGCTCGAGGAAGACCTGAAGTCCCCGTGCAACGAAGAAGTGGCGGTGTTCCAGGCTTTCTCCCGGATCATTCATGAATCCCGCAGCAAATTCGTTGTGGTGGATACGGCGCCCACGGGACATACGCTGCTGCTCCTGGACGCCACCGGTTCCTATCACCGTGAGATTGCGCGGCAGATGGGAGCAGAGGCCCGCTTCACCACTCCGCTCATGCGGCTGCAGAATCCGGACGAAACCAAGGTCCTGATCGTCACCCTCGCCGAAACCACTCCGCGGCTGGAAGCGGAGGAGCTGCAGGCTGACTTGGAGCGGGCAGGCATCCATCCCTGGGCCTGGGTCATCAACAATTCGCTGGCGGCTGCGCAGCCGCGCTCGCCCCTGCTGCAGCAGCGTGCTGCCGCGGAGGCGGGTGAGATCCGCAGGATAGCCCAGTACAGGGACCGGTATGCCATCGTGCCGATGCAGCCGGGGGATCCGGTAGGGGTGGATGCGCTCTCCGGCCTGGTAGGCGGCAGTCCGGTTCCGGTGCCGAACTAACGACGGCGGCGGGCCGGGGCAGGGGACCGCTTACTGCGGCGCAAGGACAGCAGCTGCGCGCTCCAGGGCGCCGGGAACGATCGAATAGTACGCCCAGACGCCGCGCTTCTCCCGGTCCAGGATCCCGGCGTCCACCAGGATCTTCAGGTGGTGTGAAACGGTGGGCTGGCCCAGGCCGATCGGTTCGGTGAGGTCGCAGACGCAGGCCTCCTTGTTGTCCTGGGCTGCGATGAGGGAAACCAGGCGGAGCCGGGTCGGTTCCGCGACGGCCTTGAGGAGCTGCGCAAACCGCTGGGCGTCTTCAACGCTGAGCGCTTCGGAAGTCAGCGATGCGCAGCAGGCTTCGGGCGCGGAATCGCGGGCGGTCGGGGCGGTAGTCACTCCACCATTATGCACCGAGATTGACATCTGTCGATGTCTGCGAGAATACTCGTCATCGACGGATATCGATATCTTTCGATGCCGGCCTCGCACATCACCCGTAGGAGTCCAATGAGCGCCACCGCCCCAACCGAGGAAACCGGCCAGGTTACCGCCCGGCTGTCCACCCTGGACCGCTTCCTTCCCGTGTGGATTGTCGCTGCCATGGCGTTGGGATTACTGCTGGGCCGCATGGCGCCGGGTATTGGCCCGGCCCTGGATTCGCTGAAGGTCGCCAACGTTTCCCTGCCCATCGCCGTCGGCCTGTTGGTCATGATGTATCCGGTACTGGCCAAGGTGCGCTACAACGAGACCCGCCGGGTGTTGGCGGACCGGAAACTCATGGCGACGTCCCTGATCCTCAACTGGGTTGCCGCCCCGGCGCTGATGTTCGCCCTGGCCTGGCTCTTCCTGCCGGACCTGCCCGAATACCGCACCGGGCTGATTATCGTGGGCCTGGCCCGCTGCATCGCCATGGTTATGATCTGGAATGACCTCGCCTGCGGGGACCGGGAAGCCGCCGCCGTGCTGGTGGCCATCAACTCAGTTTTCCAGGTTCTGGCGTTCGGGGCACTGGGCTGGTTCTACCTGCAGGTGCTGCCCGGCTGGCTTGGCCTGGAGACCACGAGCGTCGAATTCTCCTTCTGGGCCATCACCCTCAGCGTGCTCATCTTCCTGGGCATCCCGCTGTTGGCCGGGTTCCTCACCCGAACGTTCGGCGAGAAGGCCCGGGGGCGGGAGTGGTACGAGGGAACGTTCCTGCCCAAGCTCGGCCCCTGGGCCCTCTACGGCCTGCTGTTCACCATCGTGCTGCTGTTCGCCCTGCAGGGAGACGAAATCACGTCCAACCCGCTGGACGTCGCCCGCATTGCCGTTCCGCTGCTGGTCTACTTTGTGGTGGTGTTCGGCGCCGGCATGGTGCTGGGCAGGCTGCTGGGCCTGGGCTACCCCCGTACCACCACCCTTGCCTTCACGGCGGCGGGCAACAACTTCGAGCTGGCCATCGCGGTGGCGATTGGCACCTATGGCGTGACTTCCGGGCAGGCGCTGGCAGGCGTCGTCGGGCCCCTGATTGAGGTCCCCGTCCTGGTGGCCCTGGTTTACGCCGCCCTCTGGGCACGGAAAAAATACTGGCCCGCAGTCGAACCTCTTCCCACAGAAAAGACGAAACGATGACTACACCCGCCAAGCCCTCGGTCCTGTTCGTCTGCGTGCACAACGCCGGCCGGTCACAGATGGCCGCCGCCTACCTCCGTGCGCTCGGGCAGGGGCGGATCGAGGTCCGGTCTGCCGGGTCCGCACCGGCGGATACCGTCAATCCCGCCGCCGTCGAAGCGATGGCAGAAGAAGGCATCGACATGTCCGCGGAGCTGCCCAAAGTCCTCACCACGGAGGCTGTGCAGGAATCCGACGTCGTGATCACCATGGGCTGCGGCGACGCCTGCCCGATCTTCCCGGGCAAGCGCTATGAGGACTGGAAGCTCGATGACCCCGCCGGGCAGGGCGTGGCCGCCGTCCGGCCCATCCGGGACGAAATCAAGGCCCGGATTCAGGGCCTGATCGCGGACCTGCTGCCCGCCAACTGACTCCGTACACCAGAGGACACCACCATGACTGAGAACACCGAGATCCTGCCCGTCGCCGTAATCGGCGCCGGACCCGTGGGTCTGGCCGCTGCAGCGCAGCTGCTGGAACGCGGATTGACGCCCATCATCTTCGAGGCCGGCGAAACACCGGCCGCCGCCGTCGCTTCGTGGGGTCACATCCGCCTCTTCTCGCCCTGGCAGTACGACGTCGACCCCGCCGGGAGCCGCCTGCTCTCCGCAACCGGGTGGCAGGAACCCGACGCCGAGACCCTGCCGACCGGAGCCGAACTCCGGGAACGGTACCTTGAGCCGCTGGCCGCGGTCCCCGCGATTGCGGACGCTCTGCATACGTCCACCCGCGTCCTGGCAGTCAGCCGCGAAGGCCTGGATCGGACCCGCAGCGCAGGGCGGGACACCACGCCGTTCCTGATCCGCACCCGGAGCGGGGACGGAGAGGTCACCGACTACCGCGCCCGCGCCGTCATCGATGCCTCGGGAACCTGGTACGCCCCTAACCCCCTGGGCCAGGCAGGCCTTCCAGCCGTCGGTGAAGCTGAGGCCATCCAGGCGGGCCTGATCACCGAACCACTGCCCGACGTCGCCGGCCGCGACCGTGCACGCTTTGCCGGGAAGCACATCCTGGTAGTGGGTGCCGGGCACTCGGCAGCGAATACCCTGCTGGAACTGGGCGCGCTGGCCGAGCAGGAGCCCGGAACCCGGATCAGCTGGGCCATCCGGAGCGCCTCCGCGGCCGGCGTCTACGGCGGCGGAGACCTGGACGGCCTCCCGGCCCGGGGCGCCCTGGGCAGCCGGCTGCGTGCGCTCGTCGAAGGCGGGCACATCGAACTGCATACCTCCTTCACCATCACCGGGTTCAAAACCTCTGGCGCCCTGGCTGTCCGTGGCAGCACACCGGGCGGGGAGAAGCAGCTGGACGTGGACCTGCTGGTGCCGGCCACCGGCTTCCGCCCGGACCTGGACACGCTGCGCGAAGTCCGGCTGGACCTGGATCCGGCCGTGGAAGCGCCGCGGGCACTCGGACCGCTGATCGACCCAGAGTTCCACAGCTGCGGCACCGTGGAACCGCACGGCGCGAAGCTGCTCTCCCACCCGGAGAAGGACTTCTACATTGTGGGCATGAAGTCCTACGGCCGGGCCCCCACGTTCCTGATGGCCACCGGCTACGAGCAGGTCCGCTCCATCGCCGCCGCCCTGGCCGGAGACCAGCAGGCAGCCGATGACGTGCAGCTGGTCCTGCCCGAGACCGGCGTCTGCTCCACGGACCTGGGCGGCAGCTGCGACTCTCCCGCGGCTGAGGGACCGGCGGATTCGTGCTGCGCTCCGGCGTCCGCACCGGAGGCTGCGGCGTCGTCGTGCTGCAGCGCACCGGAGCCGGAGTTCCTGGGCATTCCCACCGGACTTGCCCACGGCCGCTCTGCACAGGAGGTTAAGTAATGCCCGGAAGGCCCAGCGTGCTGTTCATCTGCGTCAAGAACGGCGGAAAATCACAGATGGCCGCCGGTCTTATGAAGGACATTGCCGGTGACACCGTGGAGGTCCATTCGGCCGGAACCCGGCCGGGCTCGGCGTTGAACAGCCAGTCTGTCCAGGCCCTGGCCGAACTCGGCATCGATATCAGTGCAGAGCGGCCCAGAGCGGCAACGGAGGAAGCGCTGCGTGCTGCGGACGTGGTGGTGACCCTGGGCCGGGAAGCAACGGTAACCGTTCCCGAAGGTTCCCGGTACGAGAATTGGGACACGGACGAGCCCTCCGAACGCGGTATCGAGGGCATGGAGCGGATGCGGCTGGTGCGGGATGACATCCGCAGGCGGGTCCTGGCGCTGCACCGCGAACTCATTGGCGGCCGGGGGTAGCCGGTCCCGGGCCATCGCGGTCACTGGACGGCACAGGTCACTGGAGGGCACAGTCCCGGGCTGCGCGCTCCGGGGCGCGCAGCTCGGGACTGGTGGGTTAGCCGCGTGCCGTCCGCATGCCCGGCAAGCGTATCCTGGACCGCTAAGGCGCTGAGTAGCCCAGCGCCTGGGAGATGGCGTCAGCGGCGGCGATGGCCTGGGGCGCAAACTGCTCAATGCTCGAGCCGGGGTGCTCCAGGGCGATTGATGAAATCGACAAACCATGCGTTACCCGGCCCAGGTGGTCCCGAATGGGAGCGGAGACACACACCGTGCCGTTCTCGTTCTCGCCCAGGTCGAGCGCGTAGCCGCGCTGACGGATACCAGCCAGTTCTTCATGCAGCTGCCTGGGATCCGTAATGGTCCTCTCGGTACGCGCCGGCAGGCCGACCTCAGCGATGAGCCTGTCCACCTCCTCGGCAGGCCAGCTGGCGAGCACGGTTTTCCCCATGCCGGAGCTGTGCATCGGCATGGAGAGCCCCACACGGGAAGCCATCCGATATGGCTTAGAGGAGTCTTTTCGAATCACGTAGACCATCTCGAAACCGTTCACCACCCCGACGTGGATGGTGCAGTCAACCTCGCGAACGAGTGCATCGACAATAGGTTCGGCCAGGGCTGAGTTGTCCAGCTGCGAGATTGCTCGTCCGGCAATACCGATGAAGCGCGGCCCCGGGCGGTATCCGTGTTCGCTGTCTCCGGCGATGAACTTTTGCTCAACGAGGGTGCCGAGGATGCGGTGCACGGTGGCCTTTGCCAGCTTCGTCTCCTCGACAATGTCCGTGAAACGGGCATAGTTGATTGCGGCCTCGAGCACGCGCAGCGTTTTCTCGCTGGCCCCGCTCGAGGGTGCCGGTCTCGTGTCGAGGTCCTTTGGTTCCGTCATCACGGGCTCATCATTTCATGTCGACGATTGCGACGCCGTCCATGTCATCGAAGGACTGGTTCTCTCCTGCCATGGCCCACACGAACGAGTAGTTGGAGGTTCCCACCCCCGAGTGGATCGACCAGGAGGGGGAGAGGACCAGCCCTCCGTCACCGACCATCAGGTGACGGGTCTCGGTGGGCTCGCCCATTAGGTGAACGACGCGTGCGTCCTGGGGAAGATCGAAGTAGACGTAGAACTCTGTGCGTCGATCATGGGTGTGGGCCGGCATGGTGTTCCACATGCTGCCGGGGTGCAGCTGTGTCACTCCCATGACCACCTGGCAGCTCCTTACCCCGTTCTCATGGATGTACTGGTTCAGTGTGCGCCGGTTGGAGGTGAGAGGGTCCCCGAGTTCACGCACGGTTCCCTGCCCCGGTTCAACCAGGACAGATGGATAGGTGGTGTGGGCTGGAGCGGAGACACCATAGAAGCGGGCAGGGGTGCCGGATTCATCGGATTCGAAACTGACGTCCTTGGTGCCGCGGCCGAGGTAGAGGCATGAGCCCGTGGACATTGCGTACCGCTCACCGTCCGCGGTTACGGTGCCCGCCGCGCCGATGTTGACGATGCCGATTTCCCGGTGATCGAGGAAATGTTCGCTCCGGATCGCCGGCACCGCGTCCAGGGTCAACGGCGCATTTGTCGGTACGGCGCCTACCGCAACCATCCGGTCATAGTGGGTGACGACGGTGCGTACAGCGCCGGGTGTGAAGAGATCCTCGATCAAATACCGGTCGCGCAGCTGCTGCTGGGTGGCGCCTGGAATCTGTGCGGGTGCTGTGGGGCCGTGAACGGCGGTCATGGTGTTTCCTTTTCGGTGGGAATTAGCGCAGGCCCATGAGGCCTGGGAGCCACAGGGACAACTGGGGAACGAAGACAATTACGAACAGCAGGGCGATCAGCACCAACATGAAGGGCACCAGCTTGACGATGACGGGCTCGAGCTTGAGCTTCGCAACTTGGGCCCCGACGAACAGGACCGGTGCGGAGGGAGGCGAGATGACAGCGATCGAGAGGTTGAAGACCATGATGATGCCGAAGTGCACCGGATCGATGCCGAAGGAGACCGCGATCGGCAGGAAGATCGGGGTGAAGATCAGAATCGCCGGTGTGGGGTCCAGTGGAATGCCGATCAGCAGCAGCACGAGCATCATGATCAGCAGGACAACAACCTTCGAATCGGTCCAGCCGAACAGCGACTCGGCGATGAGCTGCGGCAACCTGGCGTAAGTCATGACGTAGGACATGATCGAGGACACCGCGATCAGGAAAATCACGATCGCGCTGGTGCGGGAGGCATCGAAGAGTATGCGTGGAAGGTCACGGACCGCGATGGTGCGGTAAAGGAAGGACAGCAGCAGCGAATAGATCACGGCCACGGCCGAACCCTCGGTCGGGGTAAAGAACCCGGCCACGATGCCGCCGATTGCAACGATGATCAGGCCCAGGGACGGAACCGCACGCAGCAGCGTGGTGAAGAAAACCGAAAATCCCGGCCAGGACTCTCCGCGCAGCTCAGGGTGCCGGCGGGCATAGCCGAAGCCCACCGCCGCGCACGCGAGTGCCCACAGGATGCCCGGAATATATCCGGCGACGAACAGTGCACCGATTGAGGTGCCGCCGGCGGCAAGTGAGTAGACAATGAGGGTGTTGCTCGGCGGGATGAGCATGCCGGCAGGCGCCGAGGCGACGTTAGCCGCTGCGCTGAACGCACGGTCGTAACCGGACCTCCGCTGCATCGGGGACATGGTGGAACCGACGGCGGCAGCTGATGCCACGGCCGAGCCGGACACGGAACCGAAAATCGCGTTGGCGATGACGTTGGTCTGGATCAGCGGCGCGGGCGTGCGTCCAACCAGAACACGTGCCAGATTGATCAGCCGCTCGGCAATCCCGCCGGTGTTCATGATGACTCCGGCCAGCACGAAGAGCGGGATGGCCAGCAGCGCAAACGAGTCGACGCCGCCAACCATCTGCTGTGCGGAGGTTATGGCTCCGCGCTGAAAGTCGACGAGGAGCAGCATGCACAGCGCCGAGGGCAGGCCGATGGCTATGGAGACGGGGGCGCCGACCGCCAGCAGCACCACGAGGCCGCCGATGAGGATCGTGCCGATTGTGCTGGGATCGATCACAGTGCCGCCGCCTCAAGGTCTTCGTCGGCACCCACGTGCCCCTTGTAGCCGGGGAGGAAGGTGCCGATGACGTGGATCACCAGGTAGATAGTCAGCAGGACGCCGGATACCGGCAAGGCGAGGTAGAGCTGGCCCTGCGTCAGAGGCAGCAGCGGGTTTTGCTGCCCCCACGCCAGTGCCGACTGCTGGAACCCGCCGTAGACCATGACGTAGAGCACGAACATCAGCGTCGCGAGGTATGCAACGAGGTCAGCGCCGCGCTGCAGGGGCAGGGGCAGCCGTTCAACCAGGATGTCCATGACTACGTCAGCCTTCTCGCCCACTGCGATCGCGATTCCAATCAGGCTGACCCACACGAAGGTGTGCCGGGCCGCCTCTTCGGTCCACGCGCTTGGCTGGCCGAGTACGAGACGGGTGAACACCTGCCAAGCGAGCAACAGGACCAGCCAAGCGAACAGGCTGACGCAGATGGTGCGGAGCGTGCCGTCTAGCCAGGCGCGGGGACCCGGCATGGATTTTCTGCTCTGTATCAACTGCGCGCCGCCTCGATTGCGGCGTAGACCGAGCGTGCCAGGTCACTCGTGACGCGCTGCTCGTGCAGAGGCAGTACGGCTTCGCGGAACACCTCGAGGTCGACGTCGACGAACTCCGCGCCGGCCTCTTCCGCCGCCGCAGTGGCCTCGTCGACGGCGGTGCTGAACAGCTCCAGTTCGGTGTCTACCGATACCGCTAGGAGCTCCTCGAAGACCTCTCGGTCTTCCTCCGAGATGCTTTCCCAGATCCTGGGGTTCGTGGCCAGATAATCGGGCATCATCAGGTGCTGGGTACGTGAATAGTAGGGTGCAATCTCGTCGTGGGAGAGCGAGGCGTAAATGAGTTCGTTGTTTTCCGCTCCGTCGAGCACCCCGGACTGAATGGCCGTGAAGACCTCGCCTTGCGCCATGGGCGTGCCGACACCGCCCATGAGGGCCATCATGCGCACGTTTGTGTCCGAACCAATCACGCGGATCTTCTGCCCTGACAGGTCTGCCGGGGTTTTGACCGGGCCGTCGGTCGAGTACACGTTGCGGACTCCGCCGTGGTACGCGGTGAGGATCTGGATGTTGTCATCGAGGAGGGTGTCGTAGAGCTCGCCGACGATCTCCCGGTCGTTGAGCACCGACATCTGGTGCTCAGACGATTCGTAGAGATAAGGGAGATTCACGGTCGAGAAGTCGGCTTCGAAGTTCTCCAGCAGCGGACCAGCAACCACTGCGAAGTCGATGGTGCCGGACTGGACCTGTTCGATCGTTGCTGCCTGATCGCCCAGGGTCTCATCGGTGTAGAGCTCGAGCGCGTACCGGCCGTCGGTGCGGGCCTCCAGCTCGTCGGAGAGTTCAACGAGAGCCTGTGCCTGCGGATGATTGATGTCCTGGTTGAACGCGACCCGGAAAACCGTCTCCGCGCCGTCTGACGCGCCGTCTGCACCCCCGGCTGAGCAGCCTGCCAGTCCCAGAGTTATTACTGCTGCCGCGCTCAGTGTGCCCAGCATCCTTCGTCCCTGCATGAGTTCCTCCTCGTTGAGTCGCCATCTGCGACGTGATTTGCGCCACTGGCGGGATCACAGGCTACTCTAACCACATAGAACTCGGTTGCACCAGACGGAACTTGGAATGAAACTAAGTTTCATAAATGCGCGGACTCATTGAGGAGACGGTTATGCGAGCAGCGAAGTATGTCGGGAGCGGCCAGATTGAAGTGGGTGAGGCTAAGCAGCGGCAGCCCGCGGCGGACGAGGTGGCAATCCGGGTGGCCTTCAACGGCATTTGCGGCACCGACCTGCACATCGTGCAGGGGCATATGGATGCCAGGGTTGCCATGCCGGCGGTGATCGGACACGAGATGAGCGGAGTCATCGAGGAGGTCGGAGAGGGAGTCAGCGGTCTGGCGCCAGGCCAGCCGGTTACGGTGATGCCGTTGCGCTGGTGCGGCGAGTGCGCTTCCTGTTCCGCCGGACACCAGCACATCTGCCAGCAACTGGACTTCGTCGGCATCGACTCACCCGGAGCCCTGCAGGAGCTCTGGAACGTGCCCGCCTCCGTGGTTGTTCCGCTGCCCGAGGGTCTATCGCTCCAGCACGCGGCCCTCGTGGAACCGCTCGCCGTTGCTGTCCATGATGTGCGGCGTTCCCGGCTCACGTCCGGGGAGACTGCAGTGGTCATCGGAGGTGGCCCTATTGGCCAGCTCATCGCCGTCGTCGCGCGCGCCGCCGGTGCCAGCGTCATTCTCGCCGAGCCGGACGCCGTCCGGCGTGAACTTGCCGCGCAGCATGGGGCCGTCGTCGTCGACCCGATCGCGGAGGACCTCGCTGCGGTTGTCCAGGAGCGTACGGCGGGTGCCGGCGCAGACGTGGTCTTCGAGGTGGCGGGGACTGCCGGTACCGCGCTCGATGCCACCCGCCATGCACGGACCAGGGGGCGCGTCGTGTTCGTCGCCATCCACCCGGAACCGGTGCCGGTGGATCTGCACCGTGTTTTCTGGCGGGAGCTGGAGGTGCTCGGAGCACGGGTTTACGAACGCGCGGACTTTGAACACGCGGTCAGTCTGCTCGCCGACGGAGCCATCCCGGCTGACGCGCTCATCACCCGGGTGGTTCCGCTTGAGGAGACGATGGACGCGTTCACGGACCTCCTCTCGGCTGCGGCCATAAAGATCCTGGTTGACGTGCAGGGAGGCACCCGATGAGCATCTCCTTCGATCTCACCGGAACTACGGCCGTGGTGACCGGGGCTCGCCGGGGCATCGGATATTCAATGGCCGAGGCTCTCGCGCTGGCCGGTGCGGACATCATTGGCGTTTCGGTCGCGCAGGAGGCCGACGGCGGTGCGATCGGTGCCCGGGTACGCGAACTTGGGCGCACGTTCGAGGGCCACGCAGTGGACTTCACCGACCGTGATGCCGTCCTTGCCTTCGGTGAGGCTGTCCGGGACCGCACCGACATCCTGGTGAACAATGCCGGGACGATCCGCCGCTCCCCGGCCGCGGAACACCCGCTGGAGTGGTGGGATGAGGTGCTGGATGTGAATCTGCGCAATCAGTTCGTCCTCACCCAGGCGGTTGGTGCCTCGATGCTGGAACGCGGCGGCGGCCGGGTCATCTTCACCGCCAGCCTGTTGAGCTTTCAGGGTGGTATCAATGTGCCCGGCTACACCGCGGCGAAATCCGGCATCGCGGGCCTTGTCAAGGCGCTGAGCAACGAGTGGGCGGCTCAGGGCGTGACGGTCAACGCCATTGCTCCCGGCTACATTGCCACGGACAACACCGCGGCCCTGCAGGCGGACGAGGACCGTTCAGCGGCAATCCTCGAGCGCATTCCCTCCGGCCGGTGGGGACGGCCCGAGGACCTGCAGGGGGCAGTCGTGTTCCTCGCGAGTCCGGCCTCGGCGTACGTCACAGGCGTCACGCTGCCCGTCGACGGCGGATGGATGGCACGTTGAGTGCGGCCGCGGCCCCGCTGGCCGATCGTCTGCAGGGAGTTGTGCCGCTGGCTACCGTCCGCGACGCCGCAGCTGCCGACACGATTGCCGATGGGCTGGCGGCCGGCGGGCTGCCGGTGCTCGAAGTCGCGCTGCGCAATAATTACGGCCTGGCCGCGATTGAGCGGATCGCAGCCCGGGGGGACCTGATGGTCGGTGCAGGCACTGTGCTGACTCCTGAGCAGCTGCACCGCAGTCTCGATGCAGGCGCGTCCTTCATCGTTGCGCCGGGGCTGGACGAGGAAATTGTTGAAGCAGCCCTCGCCGCCGGTGTCCCTGTCCTGCCTGGAATTATGACGCCGAGCGACGTGCAGCGGGGGCTGCGCCTCGGCCTGCGCCGCATGAAGGTCTTTCCGGCCGGGGTCGCCGGGGGCCTCCGGCTCATCAACGCCTTCGCTCCCGTCTTCCCGGGGGTAGGTTTCATGCCCAGCGGTGGGGTGGACGCGCACAACCTCGGTGACTATCTGGCTCATCCTGCCGTCTTCGCCGTCAGCGGTTCATGGATCGCGTCCCCTGCGCAGGTCGACGCCGGCGCTGAGGCAGTCGCTGCCGCGGCAAGAGGGGCTATGGCGGGGCAGGCTGCTGCACAGCAGGGGCTGGGGGCATGAGCGTCGTCACCATCGGGGAGTCGCTGGGGCTGCTCGTGGCATCCCGGCTCGGCCGGCTAGAGCTCGTGCCTTCAATGGAGCTGGGGTTTGGCGGCGCAGAGAGCAACGTCGCCATCGGACTCGCCCGCCTGGGCGTGCCCGTCACCTGGATGGGAAGGCTCGGGGACGATGCGCTGGGCCGGCTCATCCAGCGCCAGCTGCGCGCCGAGGGTGTCCAGGTCAGTGCTGCCTGTGACAGCTCAGCGCCTACCGCACTCATGCTCAAGGCGCGGCCGACTGCGGGGGCAAGCGCCATCACGTACTACCGCGCGGGCAGCGCTGGATCCCGCCTTGAGCGGGGCGACCTCGACCTCAGCCTGATCCGCTCGTCAAAGGTGCTGCATCTGACGGGCATCACTGCCGCCCTCAGCCAGTCCGCGCGCGGCTCACTGGACGCAGCCATCGACGCGGCCCGGGAGGCGGGGGCAACGATATCGTTCGACGTCAATCACCGCTCCCGGCTTTGGAGCAATGATCAGGCAGGGCCCGCCTACCGTGCGCTTGCGGCTCGCGTGGACGTCGTCTTCGCCGGAGAGGATGAAGCGGAGCTTTTGACCGGCGAGCATGACCCTCAGGCCCAAGCTGACGCAATTGCCGCCATGGGACCCACGCAGACTGTGGTGAAGCGCGGCGAGCGGGGTGCCATAGGCTTTGCCGGGAGTGAGCGGCTGGAGGTTCCGGCCTTCAACGTGCAGGCCATCGACACCGTCGGTGCCGGAGACGCGTTTGTCGCCGGCTATCTCGCCGAATTGATTGCCGGTGCACCGCTGCGGCAGAGGCTCCTTACCGCCGCTGCTTGCGGTGCAATCGCCTGTACTGCCCCGGGCGACTGGGAGGCCGCCCCTGACCGTGGAGCGATCGCCCGGTTCCTCGGTGCTGAGGATCCCGTCCAGCGCTAACGGGGTGCGGCAGTCCCACCGCGGGCAGGCATCAGTCGGCCGGTTTCTGCCTCTTTCCGGACCGCTACAGCTACCGGTACCAGTACGACGGCCGCGAGACGGTCCTGCATCCCGCGGCAGGCATCAGTCCGGTTGAGCTGCCGTGTGACGGCACGAGCCGGCCGCCGTCCAGGCGGATGACCCGGCCGGCTGTTTCGATGGACTCGTCGTCGTGCGTCACGCAGGCGACCGCCGCGCCGCGCGCAGCTTCCTCCGCGAGTATCTCCCGGGTACGGGCGCGGCTGGCCGCGTCGAGGCCTGCGGCCGGTTCGTCGAGCAGCAGGATCTCCGGGCGGCGGACCAGGCCCTGGGCCAGCAGGGCGCGCTGGCGCTGCCCGCCGGACAGGCTGGTGAACGGGCGCGCCTGCAATCCGCTGAGGCCAACACGCCCGATCGCCTCCTCGATGTCCTTCCGCGCCGCGGTTCGGCGGCCGCGGTAGTTACCCGCCCACGTCCCCATGGCGACGACGTCGGCGACCGTTACCGGCAGTGCCGCCGGGGCTTCCGGCCGCTGGACGACGAATCCGATGCTCCCCGCCCTGAGCACTGTGCCGGACCGCGGTTTGAGTACCCCGGCGAGAAGTTCCACCAGCGTGGACTTTCCGGCGCCGTTGGGCCCGGCAACTGCCACGAGCTCCCCGAAGTGCAGTTCGAGGCTGACATCATGCAGTGCGTCCGAGGCGGTGTAGGCGAAGCATAGGGAACGGGCCCGGAGGGCGGGTTGAGCAGGCATGACGTCATCCTAATCGGTTAAATGAGAATTATTCTCATTCGCATGTACGATGATCTGCCATGGACTGGATTCTGGAACCGCTGCAGGCGGACTTTGTGGTGCGCGCCTTGTTCGGCGGCGTCCTGGTGGCGCTGATCTGCGCCGTCGCAGGCACCTGGGTTGTGGTTCGGGGAATGGCTTTCCTCGGCGAAGCGATCGGACACGCCATGCTTCCCGGCGTTGCCCTGGCGACTCTTGCCGGAGCTCCGGTAATCCTCGGCGCAGCGGTGAGCGCCGCCGCCATGAGCGCAGCGATCGGCCTGCTGCAGCGGCGCGGACGCCTGTCCTATGACACCAGCATCGGCCTGCTGTTCGTGGGCATGCTCTCAGCCGGGGTGATCATTGTGTCCCACTCACGCAGCTTCGCCACGGACGCCACCGCGCTGCTCTTCGGCGACATCCTCGCTTTGCAGAACGCCGACGTCGCGGTGCTGGCTGCGGCTCTCACGGTGACCGTCGCGGTCGCTGCGGGCTTCCACCGGGCGTTCGTGGCCGCGGCCTTTGATCCCCGGATCGCCCTGACGCTGGGCCTGCGGCCGCAGCTGGCGCACGTCGCCCTGACCGGACTGGTGACCTTGGCGGTGGTGGCCTCTTTCCAGGCCGTCGGCACCCTGCTGATGGTGGGCCTGCTGCTGGCACCGGCCGCCGCGGCGCGCCCCTGGACCGCACGGATTCCCGCCACCATGGCCCTGGCCGGAGTCCTCGGCAGCACCATGACGGCTGCCGGACTGTTGATCTCCTGGCACGCGGGCACCGCTGCCGGGGCATCCATTGCCGCTTCCGCCATCGCCCTGGCCGCACTGTCCGGCCTTGTCCGCGCGACGGTAAACCGGGTGCGCCGCCCGGTACATCCGCTGCCCCTCAGTCCCAACACCGCGCCAAGCCCCGCCGCACGATGACGCCCTCCCGAAAGGAAACCATGACATCCCCTCTCCGCCCGCGGAGGCGGTTCGCGCGCAGCGCCGCTGTTCTGCTGACACTTCTCGCAGCTTCCGGCTGCGCGGAGACTCCCGCTCCGGAGCCCAACGCATCGGACCCGACGGCGGAGGCCGGCCACGGTGCGGTCGCCGGAGCCGCCGAAGTGTCCGAGCCGCCGCTGCAGCTGCTGACCGTCTCGGAAGACGGCCAGGTTGGCATGCTGGACCTCATCAACGGCGGAGCCACGGCCCTGGACCCGGTGCAGCAGCCCCGGGACCTCAGCACCGACGGACGCTACGGCTTCATCACCACCGACGCCGGGCTGGAGATCGTGGACAGCGGCAGCTGGAGCTGGGACCACGCGGACCACTTCCACTTCTACCGGGCCGAGCCCCGCCGCGTGGGGCAGGTCCCCGGGAACGGACCCGCCACGGTCACTGGCGCCGAGTTGTCCACCGCCGGGTCGACGGGCGTGTACTTCGCCGGCTCCGGTGAAGCGGTCCTGCTGGATAACCAGGCCCTGTCCGAAGGGCGCATCACCGAAAAATTTCGGCTCGACCTCGCAGCCGGGGGTGCCGTGGTGGCGCCCCTCGGAGACGGGGCGGTCATCAGCGACGGCGGTACCCTGCGCTTCCACGAAGCTGACGGCACCGCCTCCGAGACAGCGGCTCCCTGCGCCGATCCCGCGGGGGCCATCACCACCCGGGCCGGTGTGGTGCTGGGCTGTGCGGACGGCGCGGTACTGGCCACCAGCGACGCCGGGACGGTCTCCTTCGAGCAGATTCCCTATCCGGACGGTGCATTGACCGCCGCAGCCCTGCCGGCCACGGCCTTCGACGGCCGGAAGGGCCGTCCCACCGTCGCCGCTGTGGCGGGAGAGGCAGGGTTCTGGCTGCTGGACACCCGACAGCGCAGCTGGCAGCTGATCGAAACAGAGGTTCCTGTGGTGCACGTGGCTGCCGTTGATGATGCATCCGGTTCCGTCGTCGCCCTCGGCGCTGACGGCCGGGTCCGGGTGTTCCTGGCCGGCAGCGGGGAACTGGTTGCCACCACGGACCCGCTGGTTTCCGGTTCCGCGGCTGCCCAGGCCCGGATCGCCGTCGACGGCCAGCGCGCTTACCTGAACAACCCGCCCGCCGGCGTGGTCCATGAACTCGACTACGCCGACGGCGCCCGCGTGGCCCGCACCCTGCAGACCTCTCCCGTGCCCGACTTCTTCGCCGAGGTGGGACGGTGACCCGCGCACACCGGCTGGCGGCCGCGCTGGCCCTGCTCGCGGTGTCCGGTCTGACGGCATGCTCCGGCAGCGCCGCTTCCGGCGGCACCCCCGAGGTGGTGGTGACCACGAACATCCTCGGGGACGTGGTTGGCGCCGTGGCCGGCGAGGAAGCGCAGGTCACCACGCTGATGAAGCCCGACGCCGATCCCCACTCCTTCGCCATCTCCGCCCAGGAGGCAGCGCGGCTGGCAGCCGCGGACCTGGTGGTCAGCAACGGGCTCGGACTGGAGGAAGGCATGCAGCAGCACCTGGACCGGGCGGCGGCCGGAGGAACGCGGATGCTCGCCGCCGGGGACGTCGTCGGCGTCCTGCCCTACGGCTCCGGCGACGCTGCGGGAGCGCCGGACCCGCACTTCTGGACCGATCCTGCGCGGATGACCGGGTTCGTTGACGCGCTGGAACGGGAACTTACCGGCATCGACGGGATCGACGACGCCGCGATCCGCACCAATGCGGACGCGTACCGCGCCGAACTCGCCAGCCTCGACGAAGACATGAGCAGCGCCTTCGACGCGCTTCCCCAGGAGCGGAAGGCACTGGTTACCAACCACCACGTCTTCGGTTACCTCGCGGACCGTTTCTCCCTCCGGGTGGTCGGAGCCGTGATTCCGGGCGGGACCACCCTCGCCGCTCCCAGCGCGGCGGACCTGCGCGACCTCGCCACTGCCATCCGCAGTGCCGGTGTACGCACGATTTTCGCGGAGTCCTCCCAGCCGGACCGGTTGATGCAGGTCCTCGCTGAGGAGGCCGGAGTGGACGTCGACGTGGTGCAGCTCTACACCGAATCCCTCACCGCGCCCGGAGGAGGCGCAGACACCTACCTCACCATGATGCGGGCCAACACGGAGCGCATTCTGCAAGGCCTCACCCGTTGAGGCCCCATTGAAAGGAACACCATGAAAAGACCCGCCCACCTGACCTCGGCAGCCGCGGCACTTGCCGGCATAGCGCTGCTCGCCACCGGCTGCGCCACGGACAGCCAGTCAAACGCAGAGGAAGCTCCGGCTCCGGCATCCCACTCGCAGACGGGGAACGTCGCCGTCGCCTATGAGAACGGGATCGCCGTGCTCGACGGGCAAAGCCTCGAGATCATCGAGGAGTTCAGCACGGAGGAATTCACACGGTTGAACGCCTACGGGGACGGCCGCTCGGTCGTCGTCTCCACATCCGGAGGCTTCCAGCTGCTGGACACCGCTGCACCGGCCCTGACGGACCTGGTCATCGACGCGGACACACCCGGCCACGTAGTGCCGCACCACGGCAAGACGGTGCTGTTCGACGACGGCACCGGCACCACCACCATCCTGGACACCGACGCTTTCGCGAACGGCTACGGGGAACCGGAGTCCGCTACGTACCAGGCGGAGGCAGCGCACCACGGCGTGTCAATCGTGCTGGAAGACGGCACCCTCCTGACCACTATCGGGGATGCCACGTCCCGGACCGGCGCGCTGGCGCTGGAACAGCACGGAGACCACTGGCACGATCACGCATCCAGCACAGACTGCCCGGGCATCCACGGCGAGGGCACCGCTGCCGGCGAATCCGTCATCTTCGGCTGCGAAAACGGCGCGCTGCTCTACCAGGACGGCGCGTTCACCAAGTTCACGGCGCCGGATGAATACGGCCGCATGGGCAACGCCTACGTGTCCGAGACCAGCGCGATCGTCGTCGGCGACTACAAGGACGATCCGGACGCCGAGGGTTCGCTGCTTCAGGCACTGACCCTGATCGACACCCAGGAGCAAAGCTACGAAGTCCTGCAGATGCCGGAAAACGTGGAGTACACGTTCCGCGACGTCGCCCGCGGCCCGGGCGACCAGGCGTACATTCTCGGCACCGACGGATCCATCCATGTGCTGGATCCGGAGACCGGCGAGTTCACCGGCAAGTATGACGTAATCGGTGCCTGGGAGGGACCGGCGAACTGGCAGGACCCGCACCCCGCGATCAAGGTCAACGGTGACGTCGCCTACGTCACCGAGCCCGCCGCCAACACCATTCACGCGGTGGACCTGACCAGCGGCGAAATCCTCGCCTCGACTGAACTCGACGGCATCCCGAACGAGCTGGCCGTCGCGCTCCGCTAGCACCGGCGAACCAGGCTGCAGTGCCGGGGACGGGTGCGCCCGTCCCCGGCACTGCCGTGCCTGGCCTACCGCAGCAGAATATCCACCGCCCGCGACCCCGCAGTGCCAGGCCCCACCGGAACCCGCTCCAGCGTGCCGGACCGGTTGGCGGCGTCGTCGCGCAGGATCTCCGTAACCGACCCCAGGAACCGGGACAGGTCCACCTTGTCCTCCGGAGCGGCGAGCAGCAGCTGGAAGCCGAACTCGTGCAGTGCGTTGATGGACGCCTCGGCGAAGGACAGCGAGGACTTCACGAACGCCTCATCCATCATCACCGTGCCGTAGGTGCTGAAGCCCTGGGACACGATGCCCAGCTGGTACGCCAGCGCGGAGGCCAGAATGAACGCGGTGAAGCGCTGCCCCTCGCCGCCGGACATCAGCGACGCCTGCAGGTTGGTGAACGACTGCCCGTTCGCGAGCTTGTTGGTGCAGGTGATGGTCACGTGCGCGCGGACATCCAGGACCTCGGCCCGCCAGCGGCGCTCCTGCGGATCCTTCAGCTTCTCCACCAGGCCCTCAAGCGCGGCGTAGCGGGCGTCCATGTCCGCCTTGTCCTGCCGCACGCCCATCATCGGCAGCGCGTTCTTCAGCTCCATGCGGAACCGATGCGCGTCGTCCGGGACGGTGGTCTTGACCTCGATCTCCAGGTGGCTGTCCACGTGGTACGGCACGCGGCGCAGCACGGAGTTCAGCGGCAGCAGGCGCGCGGAGATGCTGCGGCGTTCCTCGTCGAGCAGCTGCAGCAGGTCGCTGAACCGCTCGTAGGTGCGGTTGTTGAAGTACTCGCGGAACTCCGACTCGTGCTGCGGCAGGCCCTCGGTGACAATGTCCTCGTACCGGTGCACGTACTCCTCGGCCGAGTCCACGCCCGTGCCGAAGTCCGAACCCCACTTCTCGCTGTACGTCTCGAAGGTGCGCTCCAGCCGGGTGCGGGTCTCCAGCAGGGTTTTATCCAGCCGCGCGGCCTCGGTGAGCAGGTTCCGCTCCACCTGCCCGGCGGCGTCGTTCAGGTGCACGACGTCGGTGATCTCACCGAAGGGGGCGAACAGCTCATCAAGCTGGGCGCGCAGGTCCTCGGCCAGGGCATCCGGTCCGCGGCCGGCCAGCGTGTCCCGGCGTTCGGTGGCGGCGGTGAGCTCGGCCTCGAGCCGGGCCAGGTCGCCCTTGAGCACACCGATCTTCTCGGTCGCAGCGGTGAGGTCCAGCTCCGCGGTGTCCAGCTCGAAGCGGATCTGCTCCAGGTCCGCGTTGGCGTCGCGTGCGGATTCAAGGCGTTCGACGGCGGCAGCCACCGCGGCGCGGTGCTCCTCGGCGCTGATCTCCTCGAATTCGCGGGTGTCCGCGGCGACCTTGCGGACTGCGGCGAGCCGGCGGATCAGGTCGTCCTGCTCCGAGGCGTGCTTGCGGGAGACGACGTCGGCCTCTTCGAAACTGGCGCGCAGGGTCAGCAGCTCACCGGCGAGGGCGGCGATCTTGTCCTTGTTGTCGAAGCCCAGCACGTTGTCCGAGGCCTTGGTGTGCCGGTCGTCCTTCTCCGTGGTGGAGGAGTTCCGCTTCACGGCACCGCCCAGGCTGACGCCGCGGGACACCTTGGCGAGCTCGTCCGGGTTCTCGACGCACTCGAAGTCGTAGTGCGCGGTGATCTTCCGGGCTACCCAGTCGCCCATGGCGGAGTCGTAGGTGCTGAGCTTGGTGATGAGGTCCCGCGGTCCGGGCTCGGCCGGGCCGTCCACGGGGATGCTGACGTCGATGCAGCGCAGGAAGCCGCGCAGGTTGGTTTCGCTGAGGTAGCGGGTGACTGCGGGCATGTGCTCGCCGGGGACCAGCAGGGCGGTGGAGAGCGGGCGCAGCACGCGTTCGGCGGCGGCACGCCACTGGGCGTGTTCGGCCGGGACGTCGATCAGTTCGCCGGCGAAGGGCATCTCGGCTTCGTCGATGCCGGTGGCTTCGCAGATCCGGGCGCGCTGCTCCAGGCTTTCCGGGCGGATGTTGCTGCGCCGGCGGCGGAAGGACGCGATTTCGGTTTCCAGCTTCGCGATGGAACCCTTCAGTGCCCAGGCCTCGCCGTGCGCGTCGGAGCTGCGCTCCCGGGCGGCGTCGACGTCGGCGTTCAGGGTCTTGATCAGCTCATTGGCCCGGCTGCGGGCAGTGACCAGCCCGGCGGGGGAGAGGTCCGTGTCGATTCCGGCGGCACGCAGGTCGGCGCGGAACGCGTTCTCCACGGTTTCACGGGAAACCAGCTGCGCCTGCGCGGCGGCGACTTCGCGTTCCAGGGTGGCGATCGCGCCGCCGCCCTCCTGCGTGTAGCGGGCGGTGAGCTCGGCGACCTGCTTCTTCAGCTTGGTGCGCTGCTTCTCGGCGGCCTTCAGTGCTTCGCGGCCGGTGGCGGCGGCGGAGGTGAGGCGGTCGACGTCGCGCTCGTGGCTGGCCAGCGCCAGACGACGGCGGTAGGCGGGCAGCCCGTCGGCGGTGAGGGCGCGGACGCGGTCCAGTTCGGCTTTCGTAGTGAGGAACAGGCGGTGCTGGTCCGGGACGTTGGCCAGGTGGTCGCGCTGCTGGCGGGCGCGTTCGAGCTGGCGCCGGATGCTGCGCAGGTGGCTGAAGTCCTCCACAGCCTCGTCGGCGGCGGTGAGGGTCTTGGGGGTGTCCAGGACGTGGTTGCGGAAGAAGTCGTTGACCGTGCCGCCCAGGCCCTTGCCGGTCTGCAGGATGCGCAGAAGGCCGAATGCCTTCTCGTCCTCCACACCCAGGGCGGTGCGGTACCGCTCGGCGAAGAGTTTGTGCGAATCGAAGATCTGCGCGCCCGGCAGCAGGGATTCAAGGGCACCCTTGGTGAACCGGCCGCGCATGCCGGTTTCGAGGGAGGTAATGTCCAGTGGACGGTTGTGCACGGCGTAGAAGCGGCCCACGTGGTGTTCGGTGCCGGTCGCGGGCAGGTCCATCAGCACGGAGAGGCTGGTGATCTGGCCCAGACCGTTGTCGAAGGTGAGGCAGACGGCGGACCAGGTGGCGCCGGGACGCTGGTAGGCGGTGCCGTCGCCGGCTTCTCTGCCCTGGGTGCCGAGCCGGCCCCGCATGTAGGAGAACGCGGTGCGCTTTTCCTCGGCTGCGGTGCCGCCGTTGTTCTGCGCTGCCTCGTTCATCTTGGGCCGGGCGTCCATGACCTGCAGGATCGCGTCGAAGATGGTGGATTTGCCGACGCCGGAGTCACCGGTGAGCAGCGTGCCGGCGCGGTCCACGTGGATGGTGTGCGCGCCGTCGAACGTTCCCCAGTTCACGATCTGAATGCGGGAAAGCCGGTTCTGGCCGGGGTTGATCAGGTCCCCCATGGGAAGGGTGGTTTCGATGCTCATGCCGGCTCCTCGCCGTCGTGCTGTGTTTCAGGAACCGCGTCTTCGGCGGTTTCCTCGGCGGGCGCTTCGTCGGCAGTGTCCGGCTCCGCCGGGGCCTCGGTCAGCGAGTTCATGAAGGTGATGATGTCCCCGATGTGCTCGTACGGCAGGGCCAGCGGCAGCGCGTTGGAGATGACCCAGACGTCGTCCAGCTCGGTGGGGAGCAGCAGGCGGCGTTCGGTGACGAGCTTGCGGATCGCGGCGTCGGCCAGGTCTTCCACGCCCTTGGCGTCGTGCGCCTGCGGGTCCACGTACTGCTCCAGGACGTCGAGAATGTCCTGCCGGGCGATCGTGGCGTCGTTGCCGGTGCCCGAGTGGCGGTCCAGGACCAGGCGCATGCGCAGCAGCAGCAGGGTTTCCTCGCGGGTCATTTCGCGCTGGCGCTGCAGGGCGGTGGTGTGCGGTTCAGCCATTTCCACCGGGCGCAGCAGGGCGACCTTGTGGTCCTCGTCCACCACCAGTTCCAGGAACAGTTCGCTCAGCCGCACGCGCAGCTGCTCCTGGTTATCCACCACGGTGTTGTACACGTTGTCCGAGGAGTTGGCGTCCAGGTACGGGCCGCGCAGCAGCCGGATCAGGGCCTGGCGCAGCTTCAGCGGCAGGGTGCCGGTGTCCCCGGGGAACAGTTCCGGACCGTCGATCAGGACGTCACGGGGCGGCTCTGAGTATTCCTCTAGCTCTTCCAACTCATTGTCGAAGTCTTCGGCGGTGGGGTTTTCGGTCATGACTGGCTTTCGGCGACGGTGAGGACGGGCAGCACCGCGGTGCGGGAACTGCCGTCGATCTGGAGGAAGGGGATAGACTCGCTCGCCGCCGTCGTCGTTCCGCTGTTGTCCCCGGTGGGGGCGGCGGAGGCGAGGAGCGCGCGGATGCTGTTGAGATGGCGGTGTTCGGCGGGCAGTTCAGCGAAGATCTCCGCGACGGTGGCGCGGCCCCGGCGGCTGCCGGCCCGGGTGATCGCGTCGCGCAGCACGCGGCGGTCGGCCTTGGGCGTGCGGGCGGCGCGGTGGATGTCCGCTTCGGTGAACGACGGCGGTGCGGGCAGCTTCCGCGGTGCGGCGTGCTCGGCGGGGTCGTACGTGCGGACCATGCTGAGCGATTCGAACGCGGACGCGTAGAGCCGCGGTGCGGGCACGACTGCGGAGCGACGGCGTCCGCGCGGGGCCTTGTGGATGGCGGTTTCGGCGGCGCGGATGAGTTTGCGCAGCTGGACCGATTCCCGGTACTCGTCGCTCTGGACGTAGGTGTGCAGGGATTCGGAGAGCCGGCCGTAGATCCGCTGGATTTCGGCGGCCTGCTCGCGCATGTCGCTGATCATCCGGTATAGGGCCTGCCGGTCGCCGGGGGTCATGGCGTCGGCGAAGTCGCGTTCCAGGACCTGCGCGATGGCGTGCCGGAAGCGTCCCTGCTGGTCGGCGTCGTTCAGGAAGGCGGTGAAGCCTTCGTAGGTGCGGCCTTCGCTGGTGCTGCGCAGGCGCTTGTCCGCTTCGAGGATTTCGCCCATGGTCAGGCCCTTGGAGGCCTGGGATTCGACCATTTCCTGGCGGAGCGTGTGCAGCATCTTTTCGAGGCCGTCGCGCATGCGCTTGAAGTCGGCGGGCAGGGCGGCGGCGAGGTCCAGGATGTCGCGGGCGGCTTCGACGGCGGTGTCGTCGTCCAGGGGCGGGGGAGCGTCGCCGGCGCGGAGGGACCGGATGAGGTCTTCGCGGCGGGCGATCTCTTCTTCGAGGACGGCGATGCGTGCTTCGGGGTCCGGGTTGGATTCGTGCGCCAGGGATTCCACGCTGGAGAGCAGGGTGTTCAGGCGGGAGGAGTTCAGGCTGGTGGTGTCGCCGGTGAAGCCGTCCAGGTAGGAGAGGAACCGGACGGAGGGTTCGGTGAGTTCGTAGACGAAGCGGCCGTCGGCGCGGGGGCGGGCCAGGAAGCGGCGTGCCACCCAGTCATCGGCGTAGTTTTTGCCGGTCCAGTCTTCGCGCAGGCTCTGCCCGTTGAGCCGAAGCTGCTGCAGGAAGGAGTCGGTGAGGCTGTGGAATTCGTCCAGGGGGATGCGCGGGCGGGTGCGGGTGAAGGCCTCGCGGAACAGGGCCAGGACCCAGGGGTTCGCGTTGGTGAGTTTCCAACCGGGCGAGGCCTGTAGCCGCTGCAGCTCCGCCCAGCGGGCTACCGCGTTTTCTGTGAAGGACATGCTGCGCTTTCCGCCCGGAACGAAGGGGTAAAACGGGCCTGTCTGATTTTAGCTGAGGTGGGAGGATCGACCTGCCCAGCGGTCACGGTGGCTGAGACAACGCGAGGAAATCGCTCGGGGCCACGAGAACACACACGATTAGTTGTCATAGGCGCTGACATCGGCATCCGCTTTAAATGATGGCCCTTCAATGATCGCCTGAGGACGACGCAGATGCCCCTTCTTAGCGCGGCCTCCGTGGATGCCGGAAATCTAGGTCGGTGGATCCTGATTTAAGACGATGGTCCGGCCACTACTCCGAAGCGGTGTAGAACCCCGGTCTTCCAATGTCGGCGGAGCCGGTGAAGTAAACGACCGAACATCCTTCACCTGGCAAATCTGGCGGGGTCTGGTTCTCGAGCACGACGACTTGCCCACTGTGGTGTTCACTCAAGTATTCGTAAAAAGCGTCGGCAACAGACTGGCTGAGGAACTCGTCGCGATCGGGAGTTTCCTCAGAATCGCGGTACGTAAGGACCGGAGTGTCCAGGACGACGAAGCCGGGATGAGGAAGCGTACGTTCTGCGCAGAATTCGCTGAGCCCCACAGCGAACCCTGCATGGAGAATGGACCTGATTCCCTTGCCACGGTCTGCCCGCAGACGACCCTCGATGTAGACATCAGGATTTTTTCCCATTTCGAAGTGGCTATCTGACGCGCCAGGCACCTGCCATGTTTGCAAGACCCTATTCAGAGTGTTGGAAAACTCCATCACGACGCTTTTTGAAATTGCTTGGGAGGCTCCTGAGGCCGCTTCCGGAGTCTCTTGGGACACGGAACCCCGCAAGGACTCTAGATCGGAGATCTGATCCCAGAGCCCAACTTCTCGCTCAAGTTCGGAGCGCTTTGTCAGAAGTTCAGCAAGGTCTGCCCGTGCGGGTTGAATGCGCGAATCTAAGCCTCCGATGCTTCTCGACAGGTCATCCTTTACGCCGACCGTTTCGGCGATTCGGGAGTTAGTGCGGTCCTCATCCCGTGCCATGTCAGCTAGCGTCCTCCGCAGATCGATCCTGAGAGCTTCTGTTTTCTGAGACTCTGACCGTACCGATTCGGCAATAGCCGTCGCCTCATGCTCTGCGTGATGGGAGGTCTGGGCCTGTGGCTGCGCGCCGCAGAAAGGGCACTCTCCAAGGTCGATGTAGCCGAGAAGGCCCCCGGCTTCTTCGATCATGGCTAGGCGAGCGAGGTCGGCTGCGTACTGTTCCTCGAGTAGGTGGAAACGAGCATCGATCAGCCTTATCTCACGAAGCTCTTCTCTGAGGGCGTCCTCCTGGTGTTGTGCTCCCCGCCGCCACTCAATGAGCGCATCTCTCTCTGATACAAGTTCTGTAACTGATGCCGAGGCTGAATCTATGGTTGCGTTGATGCGTGCCAGCTGGGCAGTGAGCTGGGGGCGATCAGCGCCATTTGCGAGTCTGTCCCGAACACTTTCCAGCGCCCTATCCAAGACTGCCAGCTGCCCTCGATTGACTTGTCGGAACTTTCTCGGATCCTCGCCTGTAGTGATTGCGGAATCGTCTTCACCCTCTACGAGCAATTTGAATGCGGAGGACTCTGTGGTTCGGGATTGAGGTAGACCGGAGTGGATTGGTGAGGACTTTGTGTGAATTCGGTTCTCGTCGATCAGACACAGGTGCATGAGATTCCGGATGCTCATGCTGACGACGTCATTGATACCGTTCTTCCGCAACATGGAGCCGGCTATGCCCAACTCGTTGAGCAGGAAGTGCGAGACAGTATTCGGGTTTCCCTTCTTATGTTGCCAAAGGAGCGTTTGGCTTGGGACTCCTTGCGGATGGCTTCGCAGGTCTTCCTCGAAGACCGAAACTCGATTTCCGTTGCGCAGTTCCCTTGCAAGGGTGACGACCAAGCCTTCGTTCAGCTCCAACCCCAGTAGGAGTGTTGTGTAGGGCTCAGCTTGGGGAATGTCCCGAATTGCCTTCCCTCCAAACATATAGTCCAGGGCTTCTACGACGTAGGACTTCCCCGTCTCCGAGGCCCCATAAATAACCGTCAGACGAGGTGCAAACTCGAGCGTTGACGGTTCGACGTTCGGCCCTGTCGCCGTCAAGTGCAATAGCCTCATATCGACGTGGTCCCCTCGTCGTCGTTGTCTGCCGCGACACGCGCTCGTAGAACGTGCGATTCATGCGTGGTCAGCCAATTGGATAATTCTGCGTTCGATCGGTCACCGACCTCATCGGCAATCCAGACAGCGACGCGCATGAGCTCATCGGCATGCGCGGAATCCAGCAACTGCAGGAAAGGCCAGGCATGTTCATCCGCCTGGTAGAACAATCCCTCGGACTCAGGGACGACTCGTAGCAAGCGCGCGCGGACCATCACGGTGAGCCCGCGTTCAAGAACAGTCCTTTTGAAGCCGAGTTCTCCTGACCGGGCTGGGATGGGTGGGAGAACGCTCGGCGGCCCTCCCGAGTCTCCGCTCCGTAATAGCAAGTGATCCAACACAGACAATTGCCTCACATCCAGTTTGCGAGGAAAAACTGCGGTGAGAACGATCAGTGATCGCAGACCGACTTCCAAAGGGCTATTAAGAGGTTGCACGGCACCAAGCCATTCGTCCGTCGTTAGCCAACTGATGACAGATTCCGATGCGGTCCTTGATCCAAAGCACTGGAACTAGATGGTTAGCCGTCAAAGCAAGACTGCTTGCCTTGTCCGTAACCGCGTCGAGACGTTCCCATCCGTCGACGTACTGCCGGTAGTACGTTGCTGCGGTTCCGTCCGCGATCTCTTCCTGCAGGGAACCGAATGTGCCATCTGGCACCGAGTCGCGGGCGAAAACTCTCAGGGACTCGGCACTGTAGAAGGCCCTTCGCTGGCCTGAATAGTGGTCCTTAACATCGTTTAGCGTGGACACGGTGTGAGGAGTGATGTCAGTGTCGGGGTGCCGCTCCCGATACGCAGCAAGGAGCTTCTGAATGTAGTCCTGCTCATGGACTTCCAACGAATCATCGGGAACGCGGGCTGAAGGCCTCTGGAGAGGAACTGAGAAGCGTGCCGAATGCCAGCGAGTCCTCGAATGTTGTTCGACCAGCTCGTGGAGCTCGACAGATCCGAATACTGAGAAATCTGCGGTTTCGAGGAAGTCCATAACGTCCTTCTTCGTGTCCCCCACCTTCTTAGCAAGAGCGTGCTTCTCGTTTTCTAAAGCCCTTATCAGTTCTGACTTTAGCTGGGAGGGAGAATGTAGGGAATTCGAAAGAAGCGTTCCATAGCCTCGGGGTGCGGCGAATCTATATTTCCTGGGCCACGTGTAATGCTTTGCGAGGGTTCCCTGCACGATCTTTAGAATCTCGGGGAGGGCATCTCCAGGCTTCAGGGGCTGTCCATAGTGCTTGCACTGATAACAGTCCCATTCACCGTCGAATCCTTCGGCGGACAGGAATGCAGCTATGTCGACGCCATGATCGTCCGCACCGCCATTCCTCATCACTGACTCATACTCGAGGCTTGTCGCCCATTCAAGTACGAACTCTTCCCATTCCTGGTCGTCGTACAGGCTGATGATCTTTGCCGGTGAAAGAATGGGAACCCCGGACACCGGGGGAACGAGTTGCTTGTCCAACACGGTGGGCGGTTCCAAAGGAACAAGCCGTACGGCACCACTGCTAGACATAGCCCCCCTCAGAACTTTAGTGTGCTCTGAGTCTCTCACAAGCTGAGGCTTCAACGCGCCGGTATGCCGGTGTGCTAGCGCGTCCAATTACGACGGTTGACCGGTTGAGACCACCACGCTTTTCGACACCACATGTAGAGGTGGGTGTGAAGCGTCAGCGGCCTGTCACAACTCGAGTTCTAATCCTGGAGACACCATGCGTCCGCTCAGAACGGATTGTGACCCGGTAAGTGAGAGCCCAACGTGCGGCGCTGCCAGCACCTGAGATTTCAATGGCTTCCGTTAACCACCCGAAGCCGAAGTCCTGCTAGCCGACTCATTCGGCCACACCTCATCGCGGCCAAACTCCTGTGCCGAAAGCGCCCTTTCATCCGCACCCCGGGATCTGGGGTGGGGAGCTTACTCATTTTTTAACACCTTGGTGTCTAGAGTCTCGACCTCATCCTTAGCGGCCAGCCTAGAGGCAGGACTATCTGCGCCGATGTGAAGTTCCATCCGTTTGCGCAGTTCTGCAGCGCCCTCTTTTGGATCCCAATGGATAAGTCGAACGGTCGGATTGCTTGCCACCCCTTGCCACATTCCGGGTCGAAGCTGATTGCGAGAAACCACCACGACGAAGTCCGCGTTCAGCTCGTTCATGTGTTCAGGTTTTAACCGGTCTGCGATTCTGCGGACGTAGCTGCGCGTGTGGACGGTACGAACCTGGGTCGTGTTTACGGCGACCCAGTGACGATCGATGCGTACTACGGCGTCTACCCAGTCTTGAACTCTGAATTGGGGGTTCCCCCGCGGAAGTTCGTCCGATATGACGATGTCGCCAGGCTTCCAAACCGTGCGCAGTGCCACCAATGTTTCGAGGAGAAAGACGTGGGCCCGGAAGTGGGACTGTAGTGATTCGTCCCCTGAAATCCAAGAACCATCCGCGAAAGTTCGTACTTCTCGCAGCCGAGCTCTTAGCTCACCAAGTGTTGCCTCAGAAAGGGGGATCTCACTACCGCGGATATAAGTATGTCTTATTCCGTCAACAGCCTCACGCTGAAAATCACCATCAGCTGTTGTCTCTAGAGCCCCAAGAAGGGCGGTCGCCAATCCGTTATGGAGCCGTTCCTGCTTGGGATCTTTTGGGACGATTCTGTCACTAACCCATTCAAACTGTTCCCACCATGCCTCTGCCGCCTCCTTGCGCCGGTTAGCTTGGGCTTCCTCTTTTGTATGTTTCAAGCCCTTGGCGAAGGACCTGGCCGCAATAATCGCTGCCAACAGAGCTGCAGTTCCGGCGGCTGCTGGGCTTGTGATGAAGCGCAGTAAGAAAGCTTCCCACGCTGGTCCTGTTTTCCAACCCACGACAGCACGGTAAACGATTTCACCGTAGGAAAATGCTACCCAAAAAATCCCCGCTAGGAGCACTACCCAGACGACAACTCGACCAATAGACCGTGCAGGACTTGGGAGCCTAATCCACCCGAACTGGGCTAAGCGAAACGGAAACAGGGGTACATCGAGCCACCCAATCCGATCACGCCGCTCATCACTATTGTGCGCAGGGCCGGATGCAGTCATTCGAGAAGTATATGAGGAGGCTGCGCCCTGGTATCTATTAAGATCCGCTACCCAGCTGGGGTTATCCACAGTCGCTGATCTGCTGTAGCAGAGGAGCGTGGCTGACAGGTTGCTGGTTCTCCACAACCGGCAGGCCAGCGCCAGGCAGGGCCGCCCGCAACTGCCCTGCCTGGCGAAGCCAACCTCAATCAGCCTTAGACGGTGGAGACTTCCCTGCACCCAGTGCGTGACTTCACGTAATGCCGCAGGGCCAGGGGAGGGACCTCAGCGCGTCCCTCCCCGACCTGGGACAGCTGCACACCGTTGCCGATGATGTCGTAGACGGATAGCTGCGCCACCGCAGTTATCCCAACCCTGGGTGCCGGGAACTGCTCCGTCCCGAAGTCCGTCAGACATGACCAGGACGTGGTTGCCCTTGCAAACCTCGCGTCGCGATGTCACCCCTCGGAAGGTGGCGTTCCACGCAGTCGTAATTCGGGGCCCAATTCCGTCCCCGCACGCCAGCGCCACGGAACATCGCAAATAACTTGATATTCTCGGCGGATGGAGCTTGAACGAGACGACCGCGGCGAGCCCGCGACTAATCGCCTCAACTACACGGCGTACCGTCTCGGCAGGGCGCTCGACCGGTTCACCGAAAACCTGGCACTGGCCCACGGCGTGACGCTGTCCCAATTCCTCGTACTCCAGGTACTGGGAGAGGGGCTGCCACTCTCCAACGCCCAACTGGGACGCAGGACCTTCGTCAGCTCCCAGGCCGCACACCTGGTAGCGAACGAACTCCTCGAACTCGGACTCGTGGAACGCGGAAGCCACCCGACCAACCGGCGGATACGCCTCGTCCAGCTGACCGAAGCCGGCTGGGACGTCGTCCAGGCCTGCACCCAGGAACTGCGCGACCACGAACAGCGCCTGACCGGCGAAATCGGCGAGGACCTCGGCAACTCAATCGTCGGCGTCCTGGACCACGCGGCCCAGGTCTTGGCCGGCGGCTACTTCGGGGACGACGAAGCGGAGGCAGCGGCAGTTCATCGCCGCCAGATCACCAGCCGCCCGCGGCACGTGCCGTCCCGGCTGGCGGCCAGCCGCTTGAAGGGCCTCAACCGAGAAGCCGACGGTGCCAACTCGGACACCTAACAAGCGCCCTATCGAGAGACTGGCCGCGTCCGGATCAACACCACCACCAGGCAGGCAAAGGCGCTCACCGCAGAGACTGCCAGAGCCACCCGGCCCGTGCTGGCATCGATCACCCAGCCCATCAGCAGCGCCCCAAACGGCACCATGCCGTAACTACCCATCGTCATCAGTGACATCATGCGCCCAATGAACTGCGGCCGAACCGACTCCTGCGCAGCAGCATTCACGATCCCTTGGTAGTACCCCACGGCGATACCCAGAACGGGAGCGGCTGCCAGGAACAGCAGGAGCGTGGGGGCCGCGGCATTCAGCGCCAACGCCGCACCGAAAACACTTGTTGCCGCAATCATCGACCGCAACGACACTCGGGGCCTTCGAGCAGCCAGAATCCCTCCGAGGATCGCACCCACGGCGTTGAGGGTATGGACAGCTCCCACCGCGCTGGCATCACCGCCGTAGGAGAGATTCACAGTAGAGGTGAGCACCAGCCCGAAGTTCATGGCCAGCAGGGAAATCACCACGTTTACGATCAGCAGGGTGTTCACGTCCCGGCTTCGCCGGAAGGCGCCCGACGCCGAGCCGCCCAGGGCCTTAGCCCCGGGCCCGCCCGGGGCCTTGATGCCATCCCCGCCCCGCCGCTGGGCCTGCGGCGCACGCCGGTGCAGCTCGTCCGGACGGATCCGCAGCCGCGACGCGAACACCAGCAGATAGGCGGCGGCGTTAATCAGGATGCACGCGCTGGGTCCGAGCCCCTGGAAAGCGAGTCCGGCCAGCGCCGGACCGACCGACCGGGCAGCGGCCAGCGAAATGGTGCTGACGGATGCAGCCTTGGACAGCCCGTCCGGGCCCACCAGCTCGAAGATGATGGTCTGAGCGGCCACCCGTTCAAAGGCCTGGACCGAACCCAGCAGCCCAACCATGGCGTAAAGCAGCCACAGGTCCGGCTCCCGGGTCACCACAAAGACCAGGCTGGCGGTGACAACAGCGGAAGCCAGCGAGGTCACCAGCAGCACTGTGCGCGGTGCCACCCGGTCCAGCAGCCGCCCCGCGGGTATTCCGAGCAGGAAGATCGGCAGGAACTGGGCGATGGTGATGCCGCTCAGGGCCTGGGCACTTCCGGTCGCCCCCAGGACCACCAGCTGCAGGGCGAGGTTCTGGAACCAGACGCCGGTGTTGGAGATGACCTGCCCGGTGAAGTACCAGGAGAAGTTCGGAGACCGGAACGGACCCCGCCGCCCGCCGTCGTCACCCACGGCGGTCCCGACGGGACCGGTGGGCACGGCAGGGCCGGGCCGGGCAGCGGGAGCAGCAGGAATCAGACACGGTCGCGGATAAACTCGGCCATCCGCTCGGGGATGCGGGCGGCGTCGCTGGACCGCTGGTCGGCGTTGTTGGCTCGGATCTCCAGCACGGGAATCCCCTCAGCTTCCAGGGCTTCGGTAATGAACCCGCTGCCGGGGGTATCGTCCGCCACCAGATGCACCACCCCGTCCACGCGATGACTCAGGGCCTCCTTCACGTACCACTGGGCAGACCACGGCGGCACATAAAGCTGATCCGTGATTCCGACGAAGCGGGCGGCCAGCGCCCGGACCGGGTCATCGCCGTAGCGCAGGTACCCGTCGGCGGCGATCGCCAGGTACATCGACCAGACGAACACCGCGCCGAATTCCTCCTGGAACCGGGTGTACAGGCCCAGATCGGACCACAGGCCGCGGCCCACCCACATCAGCCGCCGCTTTTCGCCGGGACATACGGCAACGCCGTCGGCCACCCGCTGCGCCGTTTCCTCATACAAGGATCGAGCGGCGTCCACCGCCCACGATGTGCCGCGCTGCCACTGCGGTGCCATAACGGCGGGCATCGTGTCATTCACCAGGACGGGGGCGAACGGCGCCGAAGCGATGAGGTCCCGGGTCTTGCGGTTCCATTCGGCCTGCTGGTTGCCCAGGTCCATGATCTCCGCCAGCCGGTCCCGGTCCAGCGTCCGTCCAGTACGCTCTTCCAGCCAGCTGATCAGCTGCTCAATTTCACCCTGCAGCAGGTCCAGCCGGTCCGAGCCGAAGGCCGTCTCCCAGTCGTGCGGCACCAGCTCCCACCACCGGTCCGGCAGCGGGTCAGCGCCCGTACGGGAGAGGAGGAACGTTTCCGTGCCCGGGAGCCTGCCCCACTGCTCGAAGATCTTGGCGGTGACGTCCCCGCTGCGCTCGGCCACGGCGAACCGCGGTGCCGGCAAACCGCCCCACGGGCGGTCCTCGGCGTCGAGCAGCTGCTCACCCAGCGGCATCGCATCGTACTGCTGGCTGAAGTCGGGCAGCCCGCGGGCGGCCAGCCGCTCCATCGACGCAGGTCCGGCCCGCTTGGCCGCGATGATGGAGGACCACCACTGCGTCACCACGTAGGGGATGTCCAGGGCGCGGAAGACTTCGTGCGGGGCATCGGCGTTCAACAGCGCAATGGGTTCGCCTGCCGCGGCCCGCTGGCGCACGGACTGGAACCATTCCTTCTGGTAGCGCGTAGCGGCCACGGCTGAACGGAGTCGATGGTCGGTCATGAGGCAATCTCCCCGGACAACTGGACGCTGGCAATGAGATCGGCGGCGGCAGCTGCGGCTCCGTCGGCTGGAACGCGGACGACGCCGGCCAGCCAGGTTCCGCTGGCAGCCAGCGCCTCGCGCTGGGCGGGCAGGTCCCAGACCGGGCCGTCGTCGAGGTCCCGGACCAGGGCCACCACTCCGGCGGCGCCCGTCCGGCGGACTTCGGTCAGCAGGTGTTCGGTGCGTTCGGAGGTCAGGGAGCGCGACGCCGACGGCGGACGCTGGGCGTGCAGCTCGGCCAGGGCGCGGAAAGCTTCGCCGGGCGAAACGGCGTCCACGGTCTGCCCGATCCAGGCGGCGTCTCCGGCGTCGTGGTCTTCTCCCACGACTCCAATGCCGGCCTGCTCGAGCGCCTCATAGACGGTGGTGTCCGGGTGCGAGCTGCCGGTCAGAAACACCGGCAGTGTGGTCCCCGGGGCGTCAGCCTGCTGGATCGCCTCGATGGCAGCCAGTGCCTGCTCCGGCGGCAGCTGGACGGCGGCCGCGTAACACCGCAGGGCGGCGCTCCCGGAAAGGGTTCCTGCCACCCGCCGCTCCCGCACCCGCTCGAGGGCCTCACCCAGCGAGTTCTCCCGGCCAGCGGCGGCAGCCAAGGTATCGGCGTCGAGCACTTGCCCGGTGCACGCTGACACGAACCCGGCCAGCCGCTCATACTGCCGCGCGACGAAGAGGTTCACATGCGGGCCGCCGCCGCGGGGCGTATCCAGCAACTGGACCGGGTACGGGATGCGCCCGCGTTCGGCCAGCAGCCGCAGCACGTAGTAGGCCCGCAGGTTCGCTGCGGAGTCATTGCAGACCACCAGCCCGGCGAGGCCGTCATGGAGCCCGGACAGGACGCCGTCCAGCACCCGGGCGGCAACGGCGTCGGCCGCCCCCAGGAGCTCAGCCGCTTCCCGCGAGATGTCCCCGGACCAGGCACCGAACAGCCGCACCGGCGTCGCCCCCGCGGCCAGGAGAATCTGCCGGGGCGCATCCGCGCCGATGATCCCGATCCGAGGTGCGGGATCAGTCACAACACACCCGCGGTGCGGAGGTTCTCGATCCGGTCGGAGTCATAGCCCAGGGCCTTCAGGACCACGTCCGTGTGCTCGCCCAGGTACGGGGCCGGCGCGTCCAGGGTGGTGCGGCTGCCGGACAGGACCATGGGCAGCCCCGAGCCGAAGAGACCGTCAAAGTGCCCGAACTTGGGGTGGGACAGCGGCACCACTTCGCCGCGGGACAGCACCAGCGGATCCCGCACCGCCTCGGCCGTGGTGCGGACCGGTGCCGCGGGAGCGCCGTTGGACGTGAGTGCTTCCAGTACCTCGTCCAGGGGTTTCTCGGCGGCCCACCCGGCAATCAGCCCGTGGAGCCGGTCGGCGTTGAAGACGCGGGCGTCGCGGGTACCGAAGTCCTCGGAGTCCAGCAGGTCGGGACGCTCGATGGCGCGAAGGACGCCTGCCGCGAACTGGTCCGTGGGGGCGCAGATCGCAAAGTATCCGTCGGCCGCGCGGAACGTGCCGAACGGCGCCAGGCGGGGAACGTAGGCGCCGGTGCGCAGCGGGAAGCCTACGGATTCCAGGGCATCGAAGGGCTCGCAGGCCACCATCGAGGTCAGTGCCCCGAGCATCGACACGTCCACGTGCTGCCCCTGGCCGGTGTGCTCGGCCTGGAGCAGGGCACTCAGGGTGCCGATGACCGCGAAGAGCGGAGCGGACAGGTCGCCAATCGGCAGGCCGAAGCGCACCGGCGGCTGGCCGGGTTCACCGGCGGTCATCATGACGCCGCTGAGTGCTTGGACGATGGTGTCCATCGCCTTCCGGTCCCCGTTCTCCGTGCCGGCGCCGAAACCGCTGATGGAGGTGTAGACGAGTTTGTCGTTGAGGTGTTTCACGCTCGCGTAGTCGATGCCGAGGCGCTTGGTGACGCCGGCACTGTAGTTCTCCACCACAATGTCCGCTTCGGCAATGAGGTCGAACAGCACCTGCTTGCTCTCCGGGTGCTTCAGGTTCAGCGTCACGGATTCCTTGCCGCGGCCGCGGAGCATCATGGAGACGGACATGTCATCCTCCGACGTCCGCCGCACGTTCAGGCCCTGGGAGGTGACGTAGGGGGAGTTGTTGCGCGAGGAGTCCCCGCCGCGGGTGGGGTTCTCCACCTTGATGACCCGGGCCCCGAGCCCCGCCAGCAGCAGGGTCGCATAAGGGCCTGCCAGCGCCGTCGTCAGGTCGATGACTGTCTTGCCCGCCAGGGGCTTGGTCTCAATGCTCATGGGGTGTCTCCTTCAAATGAACGGTCAGCCGGTCTCCTGCCCAGTCCAGGACGGTGTCCAGGCCGGCTTCCCGGGTAATGCGCTGTAAGTAGTCGCCCACCTGGTCCCCGCCATTGGCGCGGGTCAGCGGGACCGGACGGGCGTCGTCGTCGATCCAGCAGGGAATAACTTCCGCTGCAACGCTGCCGTCCGCGCCGAGGGTGAGCACGGCGATCAGGGTGTTCCGGCTCTCCGGATGGAACGGGTACTCCGGCATCGCGGGGTCCGGCTGGAAGCCGAACAGCCGGGTTCTTGCGCGGGCCCAGGCCCGGCGCTCGGGCGAATCATCCGGTGCGCCGCCCAGTGCCCGCGTCACGGTGGCGAAGTTGCCGAGTCCGTGGAAGATCGGGCGGCCACGGTAGGCCTCCACACCCTTGAGGATGTGGGCGTGGTGGGCGAGCACCGCCACAGCTCCGGCGTCGATGGCTGCATAGGCAACCTGGTACTGGTACTGCGCGATCTCCACCGGCTGGTGCACCAGCCCCTGGTGCAGGGCGACGACGACGGCGGCACCCTGCCGCGCATGGCTCGCCACCTGGTCGGTGAAAGCGGCCAGGGACCGCGGTTCGGCGAACGTGTAGATGCGCGGCGGACCGCCGGGATTGGCGCCCCGCGGCTCGTAGTGCGTGACGACCTCAACCCAGGCGCAGCCAGCCTTCGAGCTGCCGGCCCAGGACTCCTTGGGTCCCACGCAGTTGACGCTGAGCACGATGACCTGCCGGCCGCCGTGTTCAACAACCGCCGGTTCCCAGGCCTCTGCGAGGTTGCGTCCCGCGCCGGTGGTGGCCAGGCCGCGCTCGCGGCAGTGCCGCCGGGTGTCCTCGATTCCTTCCGCGCCGAAGTCGTAAACGTGGTTCCCGGCCAGGGTGAGGACGTCGAACCCGGCAGCCGCTACGGCGTCGAGGGCCGACGGCGGGGCCGGCAGCGCGGGCACGTCCGAGGAGGCCGTGGCAGTGGACGTGGTGTGCGGGACTTCGAGGTGGCCGATGACGAGATCCGCTTCGGCCAGCACGGGGGCGGCGGCGCTGAAGAGGGACGTGGCGTCGTCGCGCTCCAGGACCAGGTCCCCGGTGGCCATCAGGGTAGTAGCTGTCACTGCTGCTCGTCGTTCCTGCGCATCGAGCGGGCGAGGAAGGAGCGCAGCCGGTTCGTCTGCGGGTTGCGGAAGAACGCCTCGGCCGGCTGGTCTTCGACCACCTTGCCGTCCGCCATGAACACGCAGCGGTCCGCGACTTCGCGGGCGAACTCCATTTCATGCGTGACCACCACCATGGTGCGTCCCGAGGCGGCGAGGGCCTGCATGGTCTGCAGTACTTCGTCGATCAGTTCCGGGTCCAGGGCGCTGGTGGGTTCGTCGAAGAGCAGCACACGGGGCTCGACGGCGACCGCACGGGCAATGGCGACGCGCTGCTGCTGGCCGCCGGAAAGCTGCCGCGGGTACGCGGACGCCTTGTCCGAAAGGCCCACCTTCTCCAGCAGGTCCAGGGCTTTCGCCTTGGCGTCCGCGGGTGCAACGCCGTGGACGGCGACGGGCGCCTCGGTGACGTTGCGCAGCACGGTCCAGTGCGGGAACAGGTTGAACTGCTGGAACACCATGCTCATGCGGCGGCGCTGGGCCCGGACACCGGCGTCCGTCAGCGGACGCAGAACTTTTCCCTGTTCGAAGCCGAGCAGTTCCCCGTCCAGGTACATGGCTCCGCCGTCGATGGTTTCAAGCTGGTCCAGGCACCGGACCAGGGTCGACTTGCCGGAACCCGAGGGGCCGAGGATGGCGACGACCTCGCCCTCGTTAACGGTCAGGTCAATGCCGTCCAGAGCGGTGTGGTCCCCGAAGCGCTTGCGCAGGCCCACTACCTCCAGGACGGGGCGGGTTGCCGTGGCGGTGCCCGCGGCCCCGGCCGGGATCTGTGCGGTGTTCATTATTGGTTCTCCTGGGTCCGGACCGCGGCGGTGGTACCGGCGTCGGGCTTGGAACTGGTGGTTGCCTTGGGCGCGGAGCGGGTGGCACCGCGCCCGTAGTACTCCTCCACGCGGCGCTGGAAGAACGTCAGGATGGTGACGGCCACGAGGTACCAGATCACCGCCACGACCAGCATGGGAACCACGTCATAGGTGCGGTTGTAGATGACCTGGACGGCGTGCAGCAGGTCTCCCATGGCAATCACGCTCACCAGCGATGTGCCCTTCAGGGTCGCGATGATCTGGGAGCCGGTGGGCGGAATGATCACGCGCATGGCCTGCGGCATCACAATCCGGGTGAAGGAGTGCCAGCGGCTGAAGCCCATGGCGGACGCGGCGTCGTGCTGTCCCTGGTCCACGGACAGGATGCCGGCGCGGATGATCTCCGCCATGTACGCGGCCTCATGCAGTGAGAGGCCGATGATGGCGGCCGTCAGCGGGGTGATGAGGTCATTGGTGGACCAGCTGAAGAACTCCGGACCGAACGGCACACCGACGGCGATGCGGGGGACCAGGTACGCCAGGTTGAACCAGAAAATCAGCTGGACCAGCGGCGGGACTCCCCGGAAGAAGCCCACAAAGGCCATGCACGCCACGCGCACGGGCCAGTAGTCGCTCAGCTGGCCCGCGGCGAGCACGGTTCCCAGGATGGTGCCGAGCACCATGGTGACCACCATGAGCAGGACGCTGGTCATCAGGCCGAGGAGCACGCTGGGTGCGAAGAGGTACTCGGCGACGACGGGCCATTCGAAGCGCTTGTTGGAGATGAGGAAGTAGAGGATGCCGCCGGCTATCAGCAGCAGCAATGCGGTGCCCAGAATCCGCAGCGGCCTAATCCGTGGACGGGCCTGGGCCACGTCCACGGCGTTGGCGCGTACTGCGGGTCCGGAGGACGTGGGGGTGTCCGTTATGCTCATTTGCCTGATTTCCCAGCTGTCATGGGGTTCAGTGTGGGGCTTTCCACCGTGACGTCATCCAGCTTCCACTCGGACATGATCCGGTCATATTCGCCGTTCTCGAAGATGCCCTCGAAGGCGGCCAGCATGGCGGGAGCGAGTTCGTTGCTCTTCGGCAGGAACATGGCCAGCTGGTCAACGCCGGCGCCCTGCTCGTCGCTCTGCACCAGGAACTCGAAGGTGCCCTCGTCCTGCGCCTGGATGTCGAGTGCCGCGGTCTGCGTGGTGCCGGCATAGTCCGCGCGGTCCGACTGCACGGCGAGGATGGTGGAGTTGGTGTCTTTGAGGCCGACGAACTCCGGCGCCTCAAGGCCCTTTTCAGCGCACCATTCGGTGTAACGCTCCAGCTGGGACTCGGTGACTGATCCGGTGACGCCGGCTACGCGGGCGCCGCAGAGATCCTCGGGGGCACCGAGATCATCCTTCCGCTCCGCGAGGTAGAGGTAGGAAGTGCGGGTGGTCATCCAGACGACGGCATCGAAGTCGGCTTCCCGTTCAGCCGTGGTGCGGACCGGACCATTGAACGCGTCGTAGCGGCCGGAGAGCATTCCGGTGAGCATGGCGTCCAGGCCGGAGGCCGTCTGGATGGCGAACGGGACGCCCAGCTGTTCGGACAGAGCTGCCTGGATGTCCGGGTCAATGCCGGTGATGTCCCCATTCTGCTCCAGCGTGCGGTACGGCGGATGGGTGTCACCGGCAATGTTGATGACCCCGGCGGACTTGATGGCCTCCGGCAGCTGGTCATACACCGGAGCTTCGGTGTTGACCCCGCCGGACGCGGCCTGGCTTCCCTGGCCGCCCGCGGGTTCCGCCTCGCTGTCCGACGCCGAACAGGACGTCAGTGCGAGGAGGACAGCGCCGGCAACGGCGACGGTGCTGAAACGGTTGAGCTTCATGGCGATCTCCTGAGTGTGAGCTGCATCACGGATCAAACTTTCGAGGAGAATATCATGCTGCTTGATATTAATCACGAAGTAATTTGTTCCGTGACCGCGGTCCTGGGCGCGCCTGGGACTGGCGATCGTCAAGAGCATTGTCCAGGCGCATGAGGGCACGCTGACTGTCACGGCAAGGCCGCGACAGTGGCCTCCGGGTCTTGGCACTTTTGCCTGCCGGTGCGGTGGCCTGGAACTGCTGGCACACGGCTTTGGCGGAGACCGCATTCAGGCGACCATGATTTTCGAGAGCCTCGGCTGATACCGGTTCCGCAAGGATGCCCAGCAGCACGGTCATACTCAGTAGATGACCGTTTCCTTCGAGTGCATCACGCGCACCGCCATGCCCAGGGCTGAACTGTTCGACCGTGCGCGGAGCATCGACGCCCACAAAGACTCGATGGCGCGCTCCCGCGAAGAGGCGGTCGCAGGTGTGACTACGGGACTGATTTCCCTAGGCGAGGACGTCACGTGGCGGGCCTGGCACTTCGGCGTGCCGCTCAGGATGACGAGCCGGATCACCGCAATGGAAGTCCCCAACCGCTTCGTCGATGAGCAGGTCAAGGGGCCGTTCCGGCGGTTCCGGCACGTCCACGAGTTCAGCGAAGACGCGGCGGACACCATCATGGTGGACCGCATCGAGTTCGAGGCGCCCTTCGGGCCACTCGGCCGGCTGGTGGAGAAACTCGTGCTGGCGCGCTACCTGCAAAACCTCATCGAAACCCGGAACGAATTCCTTGTCGCCGGGTCAGGAGCCGGACGCTAGTGCTCCGTGGCTGCACCCGGTGTTCCGCCCCTTGGCGCCCGCTCCCTACACGCTCCGCGACTTGACCGCGATCACCGGGGCACTGGCCTCGAGCAGGATCTGCTGCGCGGCGCTGCCGAGCAGGAACTTACCCACCTTGCTGCGGTGCCTGACGCCGATCACCACGGCTGAGGCGCCCACCTCTTCGGCGGCGTCGAGGAGATCGCCCACGGCGTCGTGGCTGCGGGCATCCGGCACCCGGTAGGTGACGGGAACGCCGTCGAGGTCGGTGCCTTCGGGGTCGATCTGCGCGCCCTCGAGGTTGAAAACCAGCAGATCTTCCTGGCGGCGCCGGGCTTCTTCGATCGAGGCGGCAAGTGCAGCTTCGCCCTCGGGAGTGCTGGTGCGGGCGACAATGACGGTCATGAGTTCTCCGAGGTTGGCGGGGTGACGAGAGATGACAACGCATTCACCCTGAGAGCGAATTAGTTCTTCAGGCTCCACGTGCCGAGTGGAAAAAGCAAAATCAGTGCACTTTATGAAGGCGGCTGATCATCCGATCGCCGTGATATGACCGGGATCACTTATCGTCGTTGGATGGTCGGTGCATCGAACGGCACCGGCCAGCGTTCATGTCCCACCGACCCCCACTAAGGACAGTTGATTTCGTGAGTTCGTCACCAGATCAGGCCGGGTCCGGCACGCGCCGTAAGCATCCGGTCCTCATGGCCGTTTACGGCGTCGTGGCTGTTGCCACAATCGGCCTGGCCAGCTTCTTCTCCATCCAGTCCGCGTCCGGTGGTTCGGACATACGTGCAAACCTCACCCTGATCGCCCCGGCAGGTGCCGGCGGAGGCTGGGACATGTTCATGCGTGAGCAGCAGCAGGCCATGCGTGCCAACGGATTGGTGAATAACACCCAGGTGGTCAACATCCCCGGCGCAGCGGGCACCATTGGTCTCGGCCAGCTCTCCACCATGTCCGGGCAGGCAAATAACCTGATGGTCACCGGCGCGGGCCTGGTGGCCGGCGTCGCGCAGCTGGATTCGGCCGTAACGCACGACGACGTGCGGCCCATCGCCCGGGTGGTGGAGGAGTACGACGTCGTTGTTGTTCCGGCCAGCTCCCCATACAAGACCCTGGATGACCTGGTGCAGGCGTGGAAGGCGAACCCGAAGGCGATCGCCTGGACCGGCGGCGGCACCTTTGACCAGCTGGTCATGACCGAGCTCGCGCTCGCCGCCGGAGTCAGTCCCTCCGACACCACGTACATTCCCAAGTCCGGCGGAGGAGAGGCCGCGCAGGCCCTCATCACGGATACCGCCAAGGCAGCCACCTCCGGGTACAAGGATGTGGAGGACCAGATCAACTCGGGCCGCCTGCGCGCGCTCGGGCTGGCTGCCCCGCAGCGGCTCGACGGCGTCGATATCCCCACCCTGGCTGAGCAAGGGTACGACGTCGATCTGGCCAACTGGCGGGCCATCGTGGCACCTCCGGGAATCACGGATGAGGAATTCGCGGAGCTCCGCACTTTGATCGAGGAAACTATCGCGACTCCCGAGTGGAAGGACGCGGTGGACCGCAATAAGTGGGCCGACGTTTACCTCGCCGGAGACGAGTTCGAAGAGTTCATGGCCTCCGAGCAGCAGCGCATCGGTGAACTCGTAAAGGAGATTGGCTGATGAGCAATCCAGTGCCCCCGCCCGCACCCGCAACGGAACCGCAGCGGACCGAAACCGCTGATGCGGGCCAGACCTCATCCCGTACCTCATGGTGGGACGGCCGCAGCGGACTGCTGCTGTCCCTGCTGATGGTGCTCTTCAGCACGTACCTGCTGATTGGCATCCTCACCATGGATGTGGGGGAGACGGACTTTCCCGGTCCGAAGTTCTTCCCCGGCATTCTGATGATCGCCGGCTACGTCCTCGCCGTTCTGCTGGCGCTGCACTATCTGCGCTCGCCGGAACGTCCGCAGGAGACGTCCGCACAGCAGTTCCGGACATTCACGGACTGGACCGCCGTGCTGTGGGCGGTGGGAGGCTTCCTGCTCTTCGCCCTGTCCCTGGAGAGACTGGGCTGGATCATTGCCGGCGCCATGCTGTTCTGGTTTGTAGCCAGGGGCTTCGGCAGCCGCCGCCCCCTGTTCGACATCTCCTTTGCGCTGCTGTTCAGCAGTGCGGTCTACCTGGCATTCACCGTCGGCCTGGGACTCAACCTCCCCTCCGGCATCCTTGGAGGCGGTTTCTAACATGGATTCACTCAACCTGTTGGCGGAAGGTTTCTCCTCCGCCCTGACCCCCATGAACCTGCTGTGGGTACTCGTCGGCTGCCTCCTGGGCACCGCCGTCGGCGTGCTGCCGGGACTGGGTTCCTCCATGGCAGTAGCACTGCTGCTGCCCATCACCTTCGCCCTCGATCCCACGGCCGCGTTCATCATGTTCGCCGGAGTGTACTTCGGCGGGATGTTCGGCGACTCCACCATGGCGATCCTCATGAACACACCCGGGCAGGCCTCGGCCATCGCGTCCACGTTCGAGGGGCACAAAATGGCCAAGGACGGCAGGGCCGCGCAGGCGCTGGCCACCGCGGCCATCGGAGCGTTCATCGGCGGCATGGTGGCCTCCGTCCTCGTAGTGTTCCTGGCCCCGGCCCTAGCCGACTTCTCCGCGAACTTCGGCCCCGCCGAGTTCTTTGCCCTGGCACTCTTCGCCTTCGTCGCCACCTCATCCGTGGTTGCCGACTCGGCGGTGAAGGGCCTGGCCGCACTGGTGATTGGCCTGGGCATCGCCACGGTGGGCATTGATCCGTTCTCCGGGGCGCAGCGCTTCAGTTTCGGTGCGCCGGAGATGTTCGACGGTATCTCCCTGATTACGGTGACCGTAGCCATCCTCGCCCTGGGCGAGGTGTTCCACATCGCTTCGCGGATCCGCCGCGATCCGGGCGGCCAGCGGATCAGCTCCGCCGGCCGCCCCTTCCTCTCCCGCGCTGAACTCAAAGAGGCAGCCCCGGCCTGGGCCCGAGGCACCGCCATCGGGCTGCCCTTCGGCGTCATTCCTGCCGGCGGGTCCGAGATTCCCACCTTCATCTCCTACGACGTGGAACGGCGCATTGACCGGCGCCGCAAGCATCCGAAGTTCGGCAAGGGCGCGATCCGCGGCCTGGCCGCACCCGAGGCCGCCGGCAACGCCACCACCGGCACCGCCATGGGTGCTCTGCTCGCCCTGGGCCTGCCGGTCTCGGCCACGGCCGCGATCATGCTTGCCGCGTTCCAGCAGTACGGGCTGCAGCCGGGCCCGCTGCTCTTCGACCGGTCGCCGGATCTGGTGTGGGCGCTGCTGGCCAGCTTCTTCATCGCGATGATCGTGCTGCTCATCATCAACCTGCCCTTCGCCGGGCTCTGGGCCAAGCTGCTGCTCATCCCGGCCCCGTACCTGTATGCCGGAATTACCGTCTTCTGCGGTCTGGGCGTCTACGCCACCTCCGGCGCGGTGTTCGACCTGCTGATGCTGCTCGGGCTCGGCCTGGTCGGCTTCCTGATGCGCCGCCACGGGATGCCGCTGGCACCGCTGATGATCGGTGTAGTGCTGGGCCCGCTGGCGGAAACCAGCATGCGCGACGCCCTGCTGTCCTCCAACGGGAACTACTCCGTGTTTGTCACCGGACCCATCCCGCTGGTGCTCTATTCGCTGCTCTTCATCGTGCTGGCGGTTACACTGCGGTCCAAGATCGTGAACAGGACCCGCCGGGACGTGTAAGTCCGGGACGCACCATTCATTGAGGGGCCTTGCCAGTGGCATGGCCCCTCAATGTTCTCGACATCAAGGGCGTCCAATTCCCGAACTGCGGGTCTGGCTGCCGCCTAAACGCCGTTGCCTCGGCGCTGCGGCCGAACCAGCAGGACGGCCGTTCCCAGTCCGGCGGTAAGGACTCCCAGCACTGCCGCGAGCCAGACCTGCCCCGGGCCGGGCGATCCGAAAAGCCCGGGAATGCTCAGGACAAGGGCTGCCGCTGCCAGCGACAGTGCGAGCAGCAAACCAATGAAGAGCCGGTTCGGTTTGTTGTGCATCAGATGTTCCTTTCCTGGCTGAACAAAGCGGGTCGTCTGACCCGAAGTTCGGTGCCCGGCGGCCGTGGGGCGGATAACCCCGCGCGCCGGCCGCAGCTGTCCGGCCACCCTAGACCGTGACGGAACAGACCTCAAACCCCGCCAGGACAGCGAAGATGGCCGTCTGCCCTCGCAGACGGCCATCTTCGCTGTCACAGGTTGCCTAGTTGAGCTGGGCCCCATCCCTGTGATGGTCCCTCCGGGGAGGTCTCAGGAGGATGAGCGCAATACCCAGAATTGCAGTGAGGCCACCCAGTGCCGCCGTTATCCAGAACTGATGCGGTTCGGGCGAACCGAAAAGAGCCGGAAGTGTCAGGACGAGGGCAGCACCGGCGAGTGCCATTCCTAGCAGCAAGCCTGTAAATAATCGGTTTGTTTTATCCATTAGATTTCCTTTGTTCTGCCTGCGGGGGAAATGAGCATTCCCTGCCGGTTTATCAGAAGCAGGTTGCGACCGCAGTGATGGAGGCGCCGCCAACCGTAGCGAAGCCGGCAATGCAGGCGACGCAGAAGGGAACTCCAACGCCTACTGCGGCAGAGGCACAGGCACCTGCGCAGCTGTAAGCAATGATGCTCCCCACGACTCCTCCGACACCCAGGACCGTCGCGATGCAGGCACCGGTGTTCTTCTCAGCCAGCTGCATTCCACCATCGGATGTTGGACTTTTGGGCTGGGAATTTGCCAGGTCCGCCCTCAGCTCAGCGTCCGTCATGAAGGCCAAATCGGTGTCCTGGTTGCTGGTGAGCGTGCCATCCACGTAAGTAGTGACGTTGAACTTGCCGGCAGCATTTTCACTCACGAGCGTTTCCGAATACTGGAGCCGGTGGCCGGTGCTGTCGAGGACCATGGAGACGTTGCTGGTTAGGCTATATGGTTCGCCAAGGGGCACCGTCACAGTCGTGTATTGCCCGTCAGGCGTAGAAACAGTGCTGACCTTGCTGTCGGAGGCCTTCAGCGATTCGAGGGAAGCCTGAATGTCCACTTCCCCGCTGGCCAGTGACGCCATGGCCTCACTGGTAACCTCAGCTGCGCGCTCCGAAGATACGGCCGCGGTCGTCACCGATGCGGGCGTTTCCGCCAGCGCGTCACGAGGGCCGGCGTTGGCGGCTCCGCCGGTGGACGCAATTAAGGCGAGTCCCGCCAATGAAGCAAATAGTGATTGGATTCTTCTCGTCGGTTTCATGACGAATGGATCCTTCCTAGTGCTTTTGTCTTTGGTTAAATTGTCTATTTTGCAGCTCAAATAACCCATGCGACGCTAGCTTCCAAGAATGATCGAGTCAACACCCGGGGGCTCATGGAAAATTGTGGATGCTGCGGGGATCCATATGCACCAAAATTCGTGTAGGGTGCGGATGCACTCGAATTCCGAGTCGCTTACATGTCAAAACATGTTTGTATTTTGGGGTGCGGAATCAATTCGGCAAGGGGTCTTTAGAACAGCGGCCAGGGAACCGCAGGCATCCCGCCGCTCGGGCCGGGGAACACCGCCGTCGTGCGCAGCCGGGCACAGCGAGCGGCAAGCGCCTCGATCTCCTCAGGAGTCAGCAGCTCTGCCAGCCGCGCGCCGAGGTCACCTGCCAGCGCTGCCAGAACCCGGTCGACGCCGGCCAGCTCCTCGGCGGTCAATGACTCGCCGATCCAGCCCCACAGCACAGTGCGCAGCTTGTGCTCGGCGTGCAGCGAGACTCCGTGGTCCACGCCGTACCGGTGCCCGCCGGGCATGGCCAGGACGTGGTTGCCTTTGCGGTCCGCATTGTTGACGACGAGGTCGAACACCGCCATCCGCCGCAGCGCAGCTGTGTCTTCGTGAATCAGGGCGACGATCCGCCCGGCCTGGTCCTCGCCCTCAAGCACGAGCTTGAACCCGGACGCCGGCACGGCCTCCAGGGGTACCAGGTCCACCGCTTCCTGCTCCGGGGCAGCTTCCTGCCACAGCTGGACCATGCCCTCGCCGAGCGGGCCGTCCCGCAGCCAGGTACGCGGCACGATGTTCCAGCCCAAAGCCTCGGAGACCAGATAGGCCGCGACTTCCCGGTGGGCCAGGCACCCGTCGGGGAAGTCCCACAGCGGTTTCTCGCCTTCAATGGGTTTGTACACCACCGCCGCGTCGCCGATGCTGCCCAGGAACGTGGCGTTGGACGCCGTCGTAATCCGCCCGGTGAGGCTCAGCTCACCAGTGAGCAGGTCCGGCTCCGGCATTAGTTTTCGGGCAGGGCGCAGGTGTGGCCGTCGTCGTCGATCGGCTGGCCGCAGATCACGCAGATGGGACGCCCGGCGCCCACTACTTCGTGCGTGCGTTTCGCGAAGGCGCGTGCGGTGCCCACCGGCATCCGCACCCGCAGCACCTCGGCGGCATCGGCGTCGTCATCTTCGCCGTCGTCGAGGAGGCCGTCGTCATCCTCGTCAACTTCTTCGATGGGGTACGCCTCGATGACCACCTGCGCCGTCGTCGGGTCCCAGCCCAGGCTCATCACACCGGCCCGGAACTGTTCCTCCACAGTGTCCAGGTCGTCATTGTCCACAAGCTCCAGCGGAGTGTTCGCGGGAACGGAGAAGGGGTTGCCGTCGATGGTCATCAGCTGGTCCAGGATCTCATCGATCTTCTCGGCCAGCTGGTCAGCCTGCAGTTTCTCCATCGCAATGCTGATGAGCTCTTTGCCTGCCTTCGCCTGCAGGTAGAACGTACGCTGGCCCGGGACGCCGACGGTGCCGACGACTACGCGGTCCGGCCAGTCGAAATCATGAACGGTTGTAGGCATAGGACTACTCTAGGCTCCTTGCGCGGGCGGCGCTGCGTGTCCCGCACCACCTCCCACCGGTGCATCCTCCTGTCCGTGGACGGCGGCCAGCCAAGAGAGGTCCCCGGCGTCGGTGTTGGTGGCGTGTACGGTGGGGCGTCCCGGACCATAGCGGACAATCGACAGGGAAGCCGGCCCGACGTCGATGCGCTGGAACAGGTCCAGGTGCATCCCAAGCGCGTCGGCCAGAACAGATTTGATGATGTCCCCGTGGCTTACCGCCGCCCACACGGCTCCCGGGCCGTGCTCGGCTTCGAACGCGGCGTCGTGGCGACGGATGGCAGCGACCGAGCGGGCCTGCATCGCGGCCATGGATTCACCGCCCGGGAATGTGACCGCCGACGGCTGCGACTGCACCGCCTTCCACAGATCCTCCTTCGCCAGGTCGGCCAGGGTCTGGCCCTGCCAGCGGCCGTAGTCGCATTCGGTGATGCCGGCGTCGACCGGCGCATGCGGGGCACCCTGCTGGCGGTCCAGGATGAACTGTGCGGTTTCGCGGCAGCGCTCCAGCGGACTGGACACTACGCCCACCAGGGGCACGACGCCGAGCCGCTCGCCCGCTGCTGCCGCCTGCGCCCGGCCGGTGTCATCAAGGCTGACGCCGGGGGTGCGGCCGGCCAGCAGGCCGGAGGCATTCGCTGTGGTGCGGCCGTGCCGCACGAGGATAACTGTCGCCATGCCCCCAGCCTAGTTGCCCTGTCCGGCGTCTGCGGCCGGAGGGCAGGAAGGCGGACCTCTGTCCGGCCAGGGCTCCATTGGCCCCGTCACAGACCCGCACCTAGACTGATGGGGCCGTCTGAAAGCCGCATCCGCCACACAGAGGAGCACCATGCCGAGCATCGCCGAAAACATCGTCCAGACCCTCGCAGCCAACGGGATCCAGCGGGTCTGGGGTGTCCCCGGGGACTCCCTGAACGCGGTGACCGATGCCGTCCGCAGGGAGAAGGACATCGAATGGATGCTCACCCGGCACGAGGAGGAAGCCGCGTTCGCCGCCGCCGGGGAGGCAGCGCTGACCGGGGAACTTGCGGTCTGCGCCGGCAGCTGCGGGCCCGGCAACATGCACCTGATCAACGGCCTCTACGACGCGCATCGGAGCCGGGTCCCCGTCCTCGCGATCGCTGCGCACATTCCCACCGAGGAGATTGGCAGCCAGTACTTCCAGGAGACCCGGCCCACGGAACTCTTCCGCGACTGCGCCGTCTTCTGCGAAATGGTGCTGAGCCCGGAGCAGATGCCGCGGCTGCTGGAGATCGCCATGCGCACCGCCGTCGAAAAGCAGGGAGTCGCCGTCCTCGTGATCACGGGGGACACGGCGTCGCAGGACGCCGTCAGTGACCGGGTGCCCGAGGTCCGGCGCTCCAGCCCGGTGACCGTTCCCTCACCGGCAGAGCTCCAGGAGGCAGCGGATACGCTCAACTCCTGTGGCAACGTGACGATCCTTGCCGGCGGCGGAGTCGAGGGCGCCCGGGAGCAAGTCCTTGCGCTCGCGGACGCCCTCGGGGCGCCGATCGTGCACGCACTGCGCGGCAAGGAGTTCATCGAATGGGACAACCCGTTCGACGTCGGCATGACCGGCCTGCTCGGATTCGCCTCCGGATACCGGGCGATGGAAAGCTGCGACGCACTGCTCATGCTCGGCACGGATTTCCCGTACCAGCAGTTCTACCCGGAGAAAGCGAAGATCCTGCAGGTCGATATCCGCGGCGAGCAGCTTGGCCGCCGCACGCCGCTGACCCAGGGCATGGTGGGCGGTGTGCGGGAGACGGCGGCGGCACTGCTTCCGCTGCTGGAACGCAAGCAGGACCGCAGCCATCTGGAGAAGTCGCTGGACCACTACCGGCGCACCCGCGCCCAGCTCGATGACCTGGAGAAACAGGGGCCTGGCCCCATCCACCCGCAGCACCTCACGCACCTGATCGACGAGCTGGCGGATGAGGACGCGGTCTTCCTGCCCGACGTCGGCACTCCGGTTATCTGGGCCAGCCGCCACCTGCACATTGGACCCCGACGGCGGCTGATCGGCTCCTTCTGGCACGGCACCATGGCCGCGGCCACCCCGCTGGGCCTTGGTGCGCAGGCGGTGGACCGGAAGCGGCAGGTGGTGGTCCTCGCCGGCGACGGCGGCCTCGCGATGATGCTCGGTGAGCTGCTGACGGCAGTGCAGCACAAGCTGCCTCTCAAGATCGTGGTGTTCAACAATGCTGCACTCAGCTTTGTGGAGGTGGAGATGAAGGCGGCGGGCATCGTCAACTTCGGCACCGGACTTGAGAACCCGGACTTCGGAGTGGTGGCGCAGGCCGTGGGGATGCACGGGGAAAGCGTGAGCCGCCCGGAGGACCTGGACGGAGCACTGCGCCGCGCCTTCGCACACGACGGGCCTGCACTCGTTTCGGTTGCGGTGGACCGGCAGGAGCTGTCCATGCCGCCGAAGATCGACGCGAAGCAGGCCACCGGCTTCGCGCTCTACGCGCTGCGGACCGTGATCGCCGGAAACGGCCGCGAACTCATCGATCTGGCCAAGGCGAACGCCCGCCAGCTGCTCTAGCCCGGGTTCCGGCGTCGTACCTCACGTGCTCACGTTCGCTGGCCCCGGCGGTTCCGGCTGACTAGGGTGGGCGCATGGCAGCGCAACTCTCCCGACTCTTGACGGCGTCCACCGTGGTGCTGCTGCTGGCGCTGCTGGTGCTGCTGATCGCAGACGGACTCAGCCCGGCGAACCTCCGGGGTTGGCGCACCCCGGTTGTCTGGGCCCTGGCCGTGCTGATCCTGGTTCGCCTGGCAACCCACCGGGGATCCTGGCGCAGGAGGATCGCCGCTCCGCTCGCCGGGACGGCTTCCTTTCAGTCGAGATTGTTTGGTTTCACCCCGGGAAGCTCAGCGAGTGAACCTTCCGGCGCGCCCGCCTACACGATTTCAAAGGTGGAGGATGAGGAAGATTCCCGGCGCAGCCGGGACGGCACATGCGGCTAACAGCACGAGTTGCACCTCGGTGCGCACTGCACGTGGCCCAGATGCGCTCTTTCGCCGGCCACGTCCCGGCCCGACTACGTCCGCCCAGCTGCTCACTCGCCGTCGTTCCGTGGTGACGAAGGCGGAAACGCGCTGTCCGCCAGCGGAGACCAGGCGAACCATCCGTCGTCCTTCCCTGCCGGGCGGCTTTCGGATGTGCCGGGGGACGCGGTCTGGCGGGCCTGCCGAGCGGCGGCAAGCGTGTTGAACGCGGCTACGGCACTGGAGTTGGGCTTCGTTCCGGACGATTGGAAGACCCGGTGGGGTACGCCGTCTTCATAGGAGTTGAAAGAAATTTCGTAGTCCTCGCCGAGCTCGTTTGCCAGGAGCTGCGCCAGCCGGTTGCCTTCAGCGGTGAATTGGCGGGCAGCTTCCGGGGAGATCCACTGGAAGTCCGGGGTTAGTGAGCGGTAGTAGGACTCCTCCCATGCCTGCAGCGAGCTGATAAGTCCTGCGTCCAGCCCTGTCGCCTCGTACCCGATGGGATCGCCCAGCCAAAGCACGGTGCCCGCGTAGTCGGGAAAGAGGCGGATCCGGCACCGTCGCTGCCCGTCCGGAGTGTTCATCCAAGGAGTGTACTGCCGTGTCAGGGCCGCTTGGTGGCATGATGAGCTGCGAGCTCCCGGCCGACGGCGTTGGCGGGGCTTCCGATGCCGTAGTGGGAAACGAGGGGGGGAGCTGGAGCCTGCTCGCGGTAGATCTTGGGTCGGCTTCTTCAGCGCTGGTCAGCGGCAGCTGTTTGATGAAGACAGTGGTGTCACCCAAGCGCGCTGTCTTCGTGGTGCCGCCAATGCCCATGCCCACATGATCGGGATCCTCGACGAGCGTCCGCACACCGGTGTCATCCAGTGCGGCGAGGGCCGAAGCGGCGGCGTTGGCCTTCCGTACCCGTTGGCTCATTCCTACACGGTAGAGGAGCAGCGTCCGCGCGCGGGTGCCGGCGTCGTCCTCACTGCTGGAAGGTTTTCACGGCCTGTTTGCCGCCAAACTCCACTCGCCTCCGGTTACAGCAGGACGCCGCCGGATACCTCAAGGCGCTCGCCGGTGGCCCAGCCGAGCCCGGGGGAGACCAGGGCGCAGACCGCCTCGGCGATGTCCTCCGGCTCGCCGACACGTCCCAGCGCCGTCTGCCCGGACAGCAGCTCCCGCATGGATTCGCTGTCCCGCATGGCCCCGCCGTTGAAGTCCGTGGCGGTGGGTCCCGGCGCTACGGAGTTGATGCGTACGTTCCGCGGTCCCAGCTCAAGGGCGAGGCTGCGGGTAAGCGCCTCGAGCGCCTTCTTGGAGGCCGCATAGACTGAGGTTCCCGGGCTGACATGCCGGCTGAGCGAACTCGACACATTCACCACGCTTGCACCCTCCGACAGGTGTGGAAGGAACGCCTGCAGAACGAACAGCGGTCCGCGGACATTCACGGCGAAGGTGGTGTCGAAAGCTTCGGCCGTGAGGTCACCGAGCGGCGCAAACAGGCCGACGCCGGCGTTGTTGACCAGCACATCGATGGTGTCCGCATCCCATTCCTGCGCGACGCCGTCGAGCACTGCCGTCCGCGCCGCGTCAATTGAGGCAAGGTCCGCAACATCCAGTTCGACGGCGATGGCCTCGCCGCCGGCAGCGGCGATGTCCTGCACCACGAGGTCCGCGCCGCTTCGGGAAGCCGCCACGACGCGGAATTCGCTGCGGGCCAGAGCCAGGGCGATGGCCCGGCCGAGTCCGCGGTTGGCGCCGGTGACGAGGGCAATGCGTGCCATGACAACTCCTTAAGTAAATGGATACTTACTTAGTAAGCTAGGCCTGCAGGTTCCATCGGTCAACCACTTGGGGCAAACACATGGCACGCGATCCTGAAGCGACGAAGGAGCGGATCCTGGCTGCGGCGAGAACCGAGTTCGCTGCGCACGGATTCGCCGGCGGGCGCGTTGACCGTATTGCGGTCCAGGCACGGAGCAACGTCCGGATGATCTACGCCTACTACGGAGGCAAGAGCGGCCTGTTCGACGCAACCGTGACCGAAGCGCTGCGCCGCATGGCCGAAAACGTCCCGCCGCGCCCGGAGGACCTGCCGGGCTGGGCCGGGGACGTGTTCGACCACCATCAGCGCTACCCGGAGGTGCTCCGCCTGAGCATGTGGGCCCGGCTGGAACGGCCGGAGGCCACGGCCGAACCGGAGGACGTCTACCGGGACAAGGCGCTCGCCGTCGCCACGGCTGCCGCGCAGCCGCTGACCGACGTAGACATCCTGGTGTTCATCTACGCTGTCGCGCAGGCCTGGCAGCTTTCCCCCGAAGGCCTTACCAGCCTTGGGAAGGATCCGGACCGGCACGAAGAGATTGCAGCCCAGAGGCGGGCGGTTGTCACGGCCGTCGAGCGGATGCTGCGTGCCTAGCGTTCCCGGCAGTTGACTCGGCTGGGGCTTACTGCCCGTAGCGTGGGCAGCTGCCGTAGAACGCCCGCATTTTGGCGGGGTCACCGGCCTGGGCCGGAGCGATTACGCCCGCCACAAAGTCACCTGGATTGGCGTGGTTCGCCTGGATGGCGGGCAGCTGGGGGTACTTCTCCAGATAGGCCATACTGGTCGCCTGCCCGGACGCATCATCGCTGTCGACAGCCTGCAGATAGGAACCCATCCAAGCGCACAGCCAGTTTTCTGCGACGGCTACGTCCTGGGCGCCGTCCATCATCACCGGCACTTCAAGCGACGGATTCTCTTCCGGATCAAAGTAATTGATGCTGCGGAAATGCCAGTCCGTCCCGGGCGGCAGGGGTTCCGGAAACTCCTCGATAGCTTCCACCAGTGCCTGGTCGAAGCAGTCCGGCCGCAGACTCTGCGTGCCGCTTACTGCATCGGTCTGAAAAATCTCGCCGCTGTGGCAGGGCCGCGGTTCCCACGGCGTCGGCTCCGGATTCGCCTGAGCCTCCGCAACAGCCTGGGCTTCGTTGATCTCCGCGTCGGTCACGCCGCAGCCTGCCAGCAGCGCCCCCAGCAGCAATGACGCGGCCGCGGCCGCGATTCGTGTCCCCATGCGTTTATCCCCTGATTGACAGCTGGTTTGAGACTAGACGGTATCGGGCTGCGTGAACAGGACGGGCTTTCAGCCGCCGGCGGCCTCCTGCCGGCCCGCCTCGGACGAACCCGGCACGCCTGACATCATGGGCAGGTGGAATCAGACCCGGTAAGCCCGATTGACCAGGACACAGCAGTCCGGATGTGGCATGAATACACGGCCGCCCATCCCGAGACGGTGGACGCGTGCCCCGAGTACACCGTGGAGCATTTCGGGGATACCCGCAGGCTCGCCGACGAGCTCCTCGGACACGTACTCAGCGGACGGAAACGCGCGACGTCCGAACTGGCCGCCGATTTCCTGGCCCGGGGTGACCCGATGCCCCGGATCGGATCGCACTGGATAGCCTGCGACGGAACCGGCACACCCCGGGTCATCCTGCGCACCATTGGACTGCGGGTGGGTCCTTTCGCCAGCGCCGATGCCGCGTTTGCCCGCGACGAAGGCGAAGACGACCTGAGCCTGGAGAGCTGGCAGCGTGAGCACCGCCGCTACTGGAAGCGGGTATCAGCAGCCCAGGGACGGCAGTGGTCCGAAGCAGATGAGATCGTTTTCGAACGGTTCACGGTCGTCTGGCCCCCTCAGCACGCAGATGCCGACGACGGCGGACTGACCCAATAGCGCGCCCCGTCCAACTATGCTGGCTGGTCTGACACGAATGAGGGTCTTCCCGCGGAGCAGTTCCAACGGTGGACAGCAGTCCACGAACGCACTGAGAGGAACAGCATGAGTGAGCAACGCCGCAGGGAAATCGGGGAATCCGATGCTCCGGTCGAGGATGAGCTGCAGGAGTCCTTCGACAACACCGTCACCGAAGGGGCAGAGCGGCTGCACCGGACGGTCCGCGCCGTGTTGGTCACGGGGGTGTTCGGCGGACTGGAAGTGGGACTGGGAGTCATGGCCTATCTGGCCGTGCTGCACCAAACCGGGGACCACTTGCTGGCCGGAATCGCATTCAGCGTGGGCCTGATAGCGCTGTTCCTCGCCCACAGCGAGCTCTTCACGGAGAATTTCCTGATGCCCGTGGCGGCCGTGGTGGCTAAGGAAGCCAGGGTGCGGCAGTTGGTGAAACTGTGGGGAGTCACGCTGCTGGGCAATCTTGCGGGTGGCTGGGTCATCATGTGGATAGTCATGCAGGCTTTTCCGCAGTGGGAGTCCACCGTTGCCGAATCGGCCAGGCACTTCACCGACGCACCGTTTTCCCTCCAGACGGTTGCACTCGCGGTCCTGGGCGGAAGCACCATTACCTTGATGAGCCGGATGCAGCAGGGCACCTCCTCGGATCCGGCGAAGATCGTCGCCACGGTGATCGGCGGATTCCTGCTAGCCGGGCTCCAGATGTTCCATTCAATCCTGGACTCCCTGCTGGTTTTCGGCGCCATTCAGTCCGGGGCCGGCATCACCTATCTGGAGTGGCTCACGTGGTTTGGCTACACGCTGTTCTTCAACATGGTTGGCGGGTTGGTGTTGGTCACGGCCCTGCGTCTGGTCCGGACGAAGGAGCTGCTGAAGGAACGCCGCGAGGAGGCTCCAGCGGACCCCGATGCATCCCACGGCAACGGCTAGGTTCAGCGGCGGGAACCGCCGGGACGCGCCGCGAGGATCCCGTCCGCAAACCCTGCCAGCGAATCGATGAAGGCGTCGGGCCCCAGAACCGTGAACGGTGCGTCGAAACGCAGGACCCAGGACAGCAGTCCGGCCCAGGACCAGGACCCCACCCGGACCCGGCAGGCCGTCGCCGAGACTTCCTCGAGCTCGCCGTCGCCGATCCACGGCGCAATTTCCGAGGCGGGCAGCTCGATGAGGAGTTCGCCCCGGCAGGGCCACGCGTCGCCGTCCTCCGATCCCTTCATGCGGTAGGACAGGAAACTGCCAGCGCTGCCGCCGGGAACCGGCCGCGGCGCAAACACCGCTCCCGCGGGCGGCTTGGGTGCCATCCGGTCCAGCCGGTAAATCCGCCAGTCCGCCTTCTCCAAATCCCAGGCCACCAGGTACCAGCGGCTTCGGCGGGCGATCACGGCATGCGGTTCCACCCGTCTGGGCGGCACGGACCAGTCCTCGCCATAGCTGAACCGGAGGATCCGGTGATCCCGGGCGGCAGCGCTGACCGTTTCGAGAACCGCCGGATCCACCCGGGCTGCAGTACCCGCGTCGGTGAACTGGATGCGTTCCACCCGGTGCCGCAGCCGCGAGGGCATCACCTGCTTCACCGTCGTCAGCGCCCTGGCCGCGGCCTCGTCCAGATCCACCCCGCTGGAGGGGGCGTTTTGGAGCGCGACGGCGATGGCCACCGCCTGCTGGTCATCGAACAGCAGGGGTGGAAGTTCCGTTCCGGCTGCCAGCCGATAGCCGCCGTCGGGCCCTTTGACGGCCGCAATCGAGTAGCCCAGTTCGCGGAGCCGGTCCACGTCCCGCCGGACGGTTCGCACGGTCACCTCCAACCGGGCGGCCAGGACCTGTCCCGGCCAGTCCCGGCGGGACTGCAGCAGCGAGAGCAGCGCGAGCATTCGGGAGGATGTACCGGGCATGAATCGAGTATCTCCGAAATAGAGGACACATCCTGTCCGCTATCAGGGCCAGTCTGGTTTCAACGGCACAAATCGTGCCGAAGGAGAGGACAGATCCCATGAGCATCAGTACTACTACCCACCTGAACTTCCGCGGCACCGCAGGCCAGGCCCTGGAGTTTTACCGGACGGTCTTCGGCGGCGCCCTTACGGCAGCGACCTACGGCGACGCCGGCATGCCCCAGGGAGCTCCCGGCGCCGACAAGATCGTCTTCGGCCAGCTCGAGACCGCCGAAGGGTTCCGCCTGATGGCCTACGACATTCCCGGCCAGGACAGCGCGGACATCAGTGGAACCGCTGGGACCACCCGCCGGGAAAACGGCACCACTGTCACGGACCGCACGTTCTTCCAGTCCCTGCGGGGGCAGAGCCTGGCGGAAGTGCAGACCCTCTGGGATGCCCTGGCCGACGGCGGCGACGTCATTGAACCGTTCACTGCCTCTGCCTGGAGCCCCGGCTTCGGCATGCTCACTGACCGTTTCGGCGTCACCTGGGTGATCGACGTCGAGGCCGCCCCTAACGGCTGAGCCGCCCGGGGCGTGCACGAGTGAGTAAGCGCCGGGCCTGTGGGGCGAAGAAACGCCGAATCATACAGCTGCCACGTCCTGAAGCAACGAGTGGACTGCGAAAACGGGGTCTCTTGTGCAGGCTTCTATACACGGTTCGGCATGCCTGCTGCCACCATGTGGGCCTTCCGGACTCAGCAGGTCCGGAAGGCACCAGGTATCAGCATCCGGGTTCCAGTCCGTCACCCGGGAGCTATGTAGGGGATGCGCCGTGGAAAGGAACGGATGATGAGCCAGATCGCTATGGCGAGGCCGGATGGAGCAGAAGTCCCGGAAGAACAGTGGTGGTCAGTGACCATCATGCCAGCGGCCGGAGGGGGTTGCGACGCCGTCGTCGTCGACGTCGTCACACCCTTGGCTGCACAAGCTCGGGCATGGGGTGCCAAGCGATGGTTCTACACGCGCTGCCTCGATCCAGCACGTTCCTCGCTCCAGATACGCATTCTTGGCTCTCCCCGGCTGCTGGACCGTTTGAAGCCATTCATGCTGGCCCTGATTGACCAGGCGATTCCTGATCATGGCGGGCTGCAGACCTCCGATTACCGGGAGAATCCCACGCGCTGGGACTGTGGAAAGCTCTCACCCAAAGGAGAATCCGACCTGGCGAGGTATGGAGGCACGGAAGGGCTGGCGCTTGCAGAGCAGGTTTTTGAGTTGTCCTCGGATCTGGCTGCCTGGGCGACGTCGCGTTTTCCGAAAGTGAGCAGTCGTTCCACTTTGGCATCGCTTCTCCTGTTCGATGCCGCGCATGCCATGATGCGGGGACCCCGGGCTTCGGCTTGGCCGGACAGGCGGATGATCTCGTGGAAGTACTACTGGGACGGCCATCTCCGCGGCTGCAGTGCTGGCTTGAACCCCCAGGAATTGCTCGTCAACAGCAGTTTGACTTCACAGTCGCCGCAGCGCATTCGGGCGGCTCAGCGCCTGATGTTAGCGACTGCCGCTGAACCAGCTGTGGACAACTGGCGCAAGCGCTGGTCTCGGGCGATCGACAACTACCTTTACCGGTCCGAGAAAGTCCGGGCGAGCCGCAGTGCACAGCACTTGACCTTCTATCAATCCCGGCTCATGGTCAACCGCCTGGGTATTCCAGCTCGGGACGAGGCCAGGCTTGGACTGTATGCGCGGTCCTGGAGCAAGGAACTTGAACCGGGCTCCCTGGAGCGTGCAGGGTCTTAGTGCGGTCTCCCGCTTTCCGCACGGTCCCGGATGCCACGGAGCATCCGTTCCGTCATCAGGAAGCTCAGCATTTCCACCGGCTCAACCAGCAGCGCCGCCCAGCGGCTTCGGTAGGCATACCGTTCCCGGACGACCAGCCGGGTAGTGCCGTCCGGCTGGGGGAGCAGGACAAAGGCCCAGGTGAAGTCATAAGGGGCACCGGTCTCGTCCGTGGTGGTGTGGCCGTTGCCCGCAGCATCGACGCCGCCGCCAAGCACCAGCCCGTGTTCGTCCTCCAGCCGGACCACCACCAGTCCGGCACCCGGCGCGAGGTCCACTGCCTCCCCGACACCGCGGACCTGCAGCTCCGGTGTGACGGCGTCAGCGCTGTGGATGTGCAGGCCAATGAGGTTCTCCAGCCAGTCGTACGTGTAGAAGCCTCCGCGGTTCTGTCCCAGCTGGGTGAGCCAGGGCCACACGGCTGACGGCGGGGCCCCGATGCCAATGGCCCGTGTTGCTGTAAGGTCCGCTGCCGGGAGCAGCTCATCTCCCGGCAGCGCCATGCCGAGCTCTTCCTCTGTGGCACCCCACCGCAGCGAGGCGCGGCGGACCGCAATGAATGCTCCCGCCGCCGCTGCCGCGAATGCCGTTGCGCCCGCCGGGCGCCGTGTCCATCGCATGACGCCCAATATTTCACCCGTAATCGGCACGGGCAACGGGCAGCACCAAATCGATGCGTGTTGCTTCGTGCAGACCCCTTCCCGGGGCGCAGCCCGGTGCTTAAAGTGGGCGGCATGACGGACATAGAGCTGACAGAACGATCCGAACAGGCGACGGCCGGCGTGCGGGAACAGGTTCCCATGGGCGAGATGGCGGAGTTCTTCGCGCGTGCGTTCCAGCAGACCATCGCCGCCCTCCGAGAGCAGGGAGTGCAGCCCGCGGGGCCTCCGTTTGGCAAATACTATGGCAGGCCCGGTGCCACGGTTGACGTCGAAGCCGGGTTTCCGGTCCTCTCCGAAGTCACACCTGACGGCAACGTGCGGCCGGGGCATCTGCCGGGGGGGCGCATCCTCGAAGCGACCCACACCGGTCCGTTCGACACGATGGAGCGGACCTACGCACAGCTGGACCGCTACGCCGGCGAAAACGGGCTCACCCCGGGTGAAGTGATGTGGGAAAGCTACCTCACTGATCCCGAGCGTGAGCCCGACACCTCAAAGTGGCAGACTCAGGTCTGCTGGCAGGTCAGCGAGTGAGCCGGGGATCCCGGGGAGTGTCCAGCTCCAGGTCCGGCCGGGTCCTTCTGAACGGGGCTGCGAGTGCGGGAAGGATGTCCCCGCGGTGGCGGACAAGGAGGACGGCTGCAATCACCAGCTGGATGATACTGAGCACGTAGCGCCCGGACGTTCCGGTTACGGCGAACTGCAGGGCGAAAATTGCCATCAGCGCGAGGGCGGCGACGCGGTGGAACCGCAGCGTCATGATGACGGCGACCCCCATCACGGTCTGCGAGGCGGTGAGGACGAATTCCTCGACCTGGCGCGCATCCAGCTCCAGGGCGGTTCCGCCGCCGCCCAGCAGGTGTGCCACGGGCAGCGAACCCACCAGCAGCGACCACTGGTTGATCTTCGAGGCGATCAGGGTGCCGATGGCCGCAGCGCCCATGCCGCGCAGGGCGAAGAGGACGGCGATGATGAACTCCGGAGCTTCGGACGCCAGCGGAGCCAGCCACTGCACCAGGAAATAGCTGTCGATCCCCAGCGAGCTGCCCGAGTCCACCAAGGCGGTCGCGAACGGTTCAGCGGCCGCGAGAATGATCGCTGCCGAGCCGGCGAACAGGGTTATTACCGTAATGCGGCGGCGTCTGCGGGCCATGCCGGCAATCAGGGCGGCCATGCCCACGAACTCTTCCTCGGCGTCGTCATCCTGGACCTGCCCGGCGCGCCAGAGGTAGGCGGCGAAAACCAGGATCAGGGCTGTCCCGAACCACAGCGGAATCCGACCCAGGGCAGGAATCGTGAACGCCGCGAGGGCCAGGATGGCGAGGAAGCCGATCTCCAGCCGGCTATTGCGAGGCAGCTGCAGCGCCCTGGGGGCTCGTCCGGCCGGATTGATCCGGCGGGCGGCGAAGAGCGCAACGAGCACGACGAGCGGCCAGCCGAAGCCGAGCAGCAGCCGGTTTGAGCCGGTCATGTTGGCCGCCGCGTACTGTGCGTACTCCGGATCGGACCCTGACCGGAAGGCGTAGTACAGGTCGACGGCGTACTCGGGCAGGACGGCGATCAGCGCCAGCAGGGCGATGGCCAGCGCACCGGAGATGTCCTTTTGTGCTGCCTCCGCGGCCCACGCGAGGATAAAGGCGGCTGCCACGACGGCCGCCCCGAAGACCACTAGGTCCAGGACGGGATGCGGGGCGTAGCCGAGCACGCGGAAAACCATTGCCGGAGCGGCAACGGCGAGGCAGAGAATCAATTTGCGCACCAAAGGGGCGGGCATGGGGAAAGCCTTCCGGTCGTCAGGAGAGGCCGAAAGGAAAGAGGGTTCGGCCCCGTGGGGCCGAAGGTCTCGCTCGCCCGGCGTGCAATGCCGGGTGGTGTGCCGGGCCGTCAGCGTTGACAGCCATTATGTCGACACACCGCATCGTTCTTCTCGGAAGAACCCTGGGAACTACTCCCCTTCGCTGGTTAGATCCTTGCATCGGCAGGCTGCAGCTGCACACAAAAACGTCATAGTTCAGGGCTTCCCGGGGTCACAGTTCCGGAGGCCCCGGACCGCGGGTTTAGGTGCGGCGAAACGCTGACGTGCCGGGATCAGCCGGCGGTGAGGACGGCGTCCGCGGCGATCCGGAGTGTGGTGCCCTCGGCCTCCAGCCTGGCCGCGTCAGCAGGCAGTGCCCGTTCCGTAACCAGCCCGCTGAGCACAGTGGACAGGAACCGGACGGCGGGTTCAATGCTCTCGGCCTGGACGGCGCCTTCCTCCGCGAGGGTGGTCAGCCAGCGGCGGATCCGGTGCAGGCCCAGACGTTCGAGGGCGAGGTAGTTGGCTGCTGCCTCATTTGTCGGTGCCCCCGCCATGTAGGTGTCCTGCAGCGTTCGCCAGTACCTGCGTGCGGCCTCGCCGTGGCCCACCTCGCTGAGCAGCTGCTGGAGACAGGCAACCAGCCGCTCCGCGGGAGGCCGTTCCGCGTCCAGTATCGGATCACCCGGGATGTCCACGTCATACACGAGAGCGACGACTGTTTCCACGAGGTCCTGCTGGGTGGGGAAGAAATGCCGGAGCGAACCGGCGCTGACTCCGGCGCGCGCAGCTACGGCGCGAACGCTCAGCCGAGCCGCCGGATTTTCGCCGAGCATAGTGGCCGCGGCGATGAGGATCTTCTCCCGCGTGCCGCGCCCGGCCCCGGCGCCGTCAGTCTTGTCGTTTCCCACTCCCCAGTTCTATCACGCTGTGTTAGTGTCGGGAGCCATAACTAGTACGCTGTGCTAGACGGTCAAGCGAGGAAGGGAGGGCATGTTGGCTGGACGCTCATCGTGGAGGAACCGGTTGGCGGCACGGCGAATCCGGAAAGGCGGCGGAGAAACGCTTCCGCCGTTCCGCTGGTGGCAGCTGTTCACCCGGACGCTGTACCTGCTCATGCTGCCGGGTGCGGGCGGCGCGTCGGCCCGTTACGCCGTGGACGTCCGGCAGTTGGGTGACCGCAGCGACGGCGTGGTCCGGGCCCGGCTGTACGTCAACGAGCGGCTGGAACTCCTGTCCCGAATGCCGGCGAGTTTTCCGGTTCCGGGCGGCCATATTGAGGTTGCCGCCGGCACCTTCGGCATGCGGCGCTGCCACTACGTCCCGGCCGGCGGCACCCCGGAGCAGCTGCACCCGCACCCGAAGACTGCCGAGGGAAGGCGCGCCCGCCTGCACAGGACACATCCGTTGGTGAGCCGGGCCGTGGGAGCTACCGCCACCGTCCTGGTGCTTCTCGGCGTCATCGTGGCCATACCGCAGCTCCTCGAAACGCTGCTGGCCATCCCTCCGGTGAGGGAGTCCCTTGGCACATTCGAACTGCCCGTGGATGTTCCGCCGGCCGTCAACGTGGCGGTGGGCGTCGCCGCCGTTGCCGGAAGCGCCGAACGCGCCCTGCGGCTCCGCTCGAACTGGCTGGACAACCTCGCGAGCTAGGATCCGCCGGGGGGCTTGGAACGTCCGTCAACAGCGGGTAGTTTTGGCGCATCGTCTGCGAGCAGCCGAAGGATTACGCCATGATCAGACCCCGTGGTGACAACAGATTGCCGGACGAGGTGGTTCCACGGCCTGCCCGGTTGGCGCTGCCCCAAATCTGCCGCAGCGCCGTGGGCACCGTTGGGCTGGCCGTCAGGCGACGGCTCCACAATCCCCGAGCCAACGTGGGCCAGGTGCTGGTGTTCGCCGATGGAACCAGTGCCCGTATCTACCGCGAAACCCGGGTTGGCGACGGCTATGCGAGAGACCCGGTGCTCTTGGCCGTCACGTTCACGCTGAGGGGAGTACGGGGGCCGCTGCACCGGCTGTTCCGCCTCGAGAGCTGGTTAAACTTTCCGCTCTTCGTGGGATTCCCGGGGCTGGCATCGAAACTGTGGCTTGCCCATGACGAACACAACCGCTACAGGGGCATCTACGAGTGGGAGGGCGCGGAACAGGCCGCAGCCTACGTGGATTCCCTTAGCTGGGTGCTTGGACTGGTATGCGTGCCCGGATCCATCCGGATACACATCGTGCCCGGAGTGCACCGCGACGCGGTTCTGCAGCCGGAGAAACGAGACCCCGAATCATGGTGGAAACCGCTGAGCCTGGCTGGCCGGGACCTGGCCTGACGTCTGCTGACATCCTGGTGGTCGGGGCCGGACCGGTCGGATCGGCCCTGGCCTTGCATGCACACCTTGGCGGAGCGCGGGTGCTGCTGCTCGAACGCAGGCGCGAACTGCCTCGCCCCTCGCGCGCCATGCTGTTGTGGCCCCGCACCCTCGCGTCCCTGGCCCGGCTGGGAATACTGGCCGAGCTGGCGGAGCATCCCAGTGCCCGCCTCACCGCCCACCTGCACATCGGAGCGCGGGCAGTGCCGCTGGCTCTGAGCGACTTCCGCGTCGGCAGCTCCGGCCAGCAGCCGCTGATGGTCCGCCAGGCGATGGTGGAAGCAGTCCTGCAGCGCGCCCTTGACCGCAGCGGCGTACCCCGGATGACCGGCACGGAGCTTTCCGGGCTGGAACGGGCCGGCGGCCGGGTGCTGGCCATGGCCCGCCGGACTACCGGTGCCGGCGGGGATCTGCACCTGTCCTGCCGGTACCTGGTGGGCTGCGACGGCGCCGCCAGCACCGTTCGCAACCTCTCCGGCATCCCCTGGCAGGGAAGGACGTATCCGGAAGAGGCAGTCCTGGCAGACGTTGAATGGGCCGCGGACCCGGGCAAGGCACACATCGGTGTGGGACGGCTGGGCATCGGTTTCCTCTTCCCCGGCGGCGAGCACGGTGCCGGCTGGCGGCTGGTGGCCACCAGGACCGCCTCAGCCGGACCGGGGACACCCGGGCAGGACGGCCCGCCGCTGTCCCTGGCTGAGATCCGCTCTGTTCTGCGGGGCGCCAACCTTCCGGACGGCATCGGCAGCGCTGCCTGGTCCACCAGTATCCGGCTCCAGCGGCGGCGGGCCGGGCGCTACCGTGCCGGTCCGGTCTTCCTTGCCGGAGACGCCGCGCATGTGTTCTCACCGGCCGGTGCCCAGGGAATGAACACCGGGCTACAGGACGCGGAGAACCTTGGCTGGAAGCTCGCCGCAGTCTGCAACGGGTCCGCCGGTCCGGACCGGCTGCTGTCCTCCTACAATGCCGAACGCCGGCCGGTGGCCCGCGGGGTGGGCCTGGTGAGCGGCATCCTGCTGCACGGCGAAGGCGACGCTCGGCTGCCCTTCCGTCTGGCCCGCACCCGTGTGCTGCCGCTTATGGCTCCGCTGCTGCCACCCCTGATCCGGGCCCCGGCCCTCATGGCGCCCGCCGCCGCGCTGCTGTCCCAGGATTGGGTCAGCTACCGGGCCAGCCCGCTGAACGGGCCGGGCCGGCTGCGTCCCGGCCGCCTGGCAGCCGGACGCCCGCTGCCGAACCTCCGCACCGTCAGCGGCGGCCGGAGCGTCCGCCTGCCGGAGCTGGTGGAGCGCCGCGGAATCCATGTGTTCCATGGCCCCGGCGTACAGTTCCCGGACCATGGCCCCGCCGGTATCCACGGCCACAGAATGGACCGGTGGCCAGCTAAGCGGATCGTTGCTGTCCGTCCGGACGGCTACATTGGCATCCGCGATGAGTCCGGCAGCGTGGCGGACCTGTGGGAATGGCTGCGGCTGGTCTCGGGAAACCTGGGCGGTGCCCTCTGACCAGAAAGTCTCTTCCTGCGGGTGGGCCTAGGGTTCCTGGGTGCCGGAGCGGATCCCGGTAAACGTTCCGGCGGCGCCGGAGCCGGGGAAGACCGTCTGCTTCATGGCGGTGTCCCCGGAGGCGGCGCCGGACCCCTCATAGTAGGAGGCCAGGTCCGGGACATCCGGGTTATATGGTGCGTACAGCCCCGGGGCGAGGGCCACCACCCGTCCGTCCACGAGCTTGCCGCCCAGCCAGGCGCCCGCACGGTAATCGACGGAGGCGGCCTCCACCACCAGCGGATAACCCGGGAACCTGGCGCCCACAGCCTCCAGCGAGTCGAGGTCCCCCGCGGACGGAACATTTGGAGCAGCAGACTCGTACGGGGCGCAGCGGGACAGCAGCTGGCCGGCGGCCTCGCTCCAGCCGAAGGGATCGAAGGTCACGGCAGCGGCACCAGGACCGCCGGCCACCTGCAGGGCACTCGCACTGCCGGCACTCAACTGTGTCAGCAGGGTCCCGATGTCCTCCGGCGCGGTGTCGGCTGCCGCCAGGATGGTCTGATGCAGCCGGTCCGTACTTTCCGCCGTCGACGGCTGGAAACCAAACGTTCCGTCACTGATCCGCACCAGCCGGATGCTTTGGTACAACGGTCCGCTGCCATCGGCGCCCAGCAGCTTCCCGCAGGCCTGTTCCTCGGTTTCCCGGGCCGCCGGGGCTGCCCGGGCCGCCGTGGCTGCCGGGGCTGCCGTACCGGCAGCAGAGGACGACGGCGGTGCAGCGGCTTCCGGTTGCGCTTCAGCGTTCGCGCACCCGGTCAGGAGCAGCAGTGCAAGGGCAGAGACAAACACGGCTTTTTTCATGGTTCCCCCGAAAAGAGCGGACAGTCGACCCAACCCTAGCGGGCGCCGGGCGAAACGGCACCCGTCTTCTGCCCGACGGCCTGCAGCCCGGCGGGGGCGTTGCGCCTGCGCGAGTCCGGCAGACGTGCAGCCCGCTGTAATCTTCAGGTACATCAAAAACTCCGGGGGGATTTCCATGCCATGTGACGGCTGCAGTACGGCTTCAAAACTCGATTTCGATTTCAGCATGGCTTTCCAGCCGATTTACGACGCCGTCGAACAGCGCGTGTGGGGCTATGAGGCCCTGGTCCGCGGAAAGGGCGGCGAGGGCGCTTTTGAGGTGCTGTCCAAGGTGTCTCCGGATCAGATGTACCGCTTCGACCAGGAGTGCAGGGTCAAGGCGATCGAGCTGGCGGCTCGTCTTTTCCCTGCGGAGGAAGAACTGAAGCTTTCCATCAATTTCCTGCCGCAGGCCGTCTACGAACCGGCCGCCTGCCTGCGTGCCACTCTCAACGCGGCCCGCCGGTTCAGCTTTCCGATGTCTGCGATCATGTTCGAGTTCACCGAAAACGAAGAGGTCCGGGACACCGCGCACCTCACGAACATCATCACCGAATACCGCAGGCACGGATTCACCACCGCCCTGGATGACTTCGGCGCAGGATATGCGGGCCTGGGACTGCTGGCCGATTTTCAGCCGGACCTGATCAAGATCGACATGAAGCTGATCCGCGGAATCGATACCAGCCCCGCCCGCAGGGCAGTCGTGGACGGAATCCGGGCGATCGCCGGGGACCTGGGCATCACCGTGCTGGCCGAAGGAATCGAGACCGAAGATGAATTCAACGTCCTGAAGGAATCCGGCATCCGGCTCTTTCAGGGCTACTGGTTCGCCAAGCCGGCGTTCGAGGAACTTCCGCAGGTCCGCGGGCATGTCCTCCAGGGAACTCGACCCGGTCCGGGAAGAGCAGCGGCGACCAGTAGCTGAGCCCTTCGGCCGGCAACAGCAGCCGGACCACCCATGGCGAGCGGTCCGGCTGCGGGTTTACCAGCCGCCGCGCGTGGGCGTATGTCCTTTCCGGGCGTCGTCGGGCATTGCCATTTCCGCGCGCAGTCCCAGCAGCCGGATCGGCCTGCCGGGTTCGACGGCGCCGGCAAGGTCCAGCGCCCGGGCCAGGACCTCCTTCCGGTCGGAGGTCTCCGGGATCTTGCGTGCATGGGTCTTGGTAAGAAACGGGGCATACCGAACCTTCAGCGTCAGCCCGATCACGGGCCGGCCCTCCGCAGCCACCTCCTCCAGGACCTCGGCTGCCAGCCGGGCAACGGCGTCGCGCACCTGCTCCGGTTCGGTGAGGTTCTGCTGGAAGGTGGTCTCGCGGCTGTGCCCGCGCGCCACCCACGGGGTGTCATCCACCTCCCGGCTTCCCTCGCCGCGTCCGAGCGTGGCGTACCAGGGGCCCATCTTGGGCCCGAACTCCGGAACCAGGGCCTGCGGGTCCGCTGCAGCGAGTTCGGCGACGGTGTGAATGCCCAGCTTCTCCAGCCGGGCTGAGATCCTGTTCCCCACACCCCAGAGCTCCTTGGTGGGTTTGTTGCCCATGACGTCCAGCCAGTTTGTCTCCGTCAGCCGGAAAGTGCCGGCAGGCTTGCCGAAATCGGTGGCGTTCTTGGCCCGGATCAGGGTATCCCCGATGCCTACGCTGCAATGCAGCCGGGTCTCCGCCAGGACCGCTGCCTGAAGGCTCCGTGCGTAGGCCTCCGGGTCCTCGGCCTCGATCCCCACGAACGCCTCGTCCCAGCCCAGGACCTGCACGACGGCGTCCGGCTGGGCCCGCAGGGCAGCCATCACCGTTTCCGAGGCGGCGAGGTAGGCCTCGGCATCCACCGGGAGGAACACGGCGTCGGGCACTTTCCGGGCGGCGACCCGCAGCGGCATCCCGGACCCGACTCCGAAGGCGCGTGCCTCGTAGGAGGCGGTGGAGACCACCGCCCGCTCGGTCGGATCCCCGCGCCCGCCCACGATCAGCGGTTTCCCGGCAAGTTCGGGGCGCCGCAGCACCTCGACCGCTGCGATGAACTGGTCGAGATCCACGTGCAGCACCCAGGGGATTGCGTTCACGGGACCCAGTGTGCCGGAGTTTTCCGCGAAATGTCACCGGCATGGACGGCTGGGGCCGCCGGGAAGCCGAGCGCGGGCGGAGCGGTGCGGAGACTAGCGGGCCAGCGCTTCGCCCGCCCAGGCACTGGAGTAGAACCGGCTGGAGTTTGAAGCCAGGAGCTCGGCGTACATGTCCGGCGCCAGGAACTGGGCCGAGCCCGGCGGGATCTGCCGGGTGAAGGCGGAGACGCCAAGTCCGGCTTCATGGTCCTTCACGGTGAAGCCGGCAGCCTCGAGAATGGTGGGGAACATGCTCAGCTGGTCCACGCCGGGACGCAGGTCCGCATCGGTCCCGCCGGGAACCCAGATCCGGTTGAAGATGGTGCGGTTCGGGTGGTGGTCCAGCTGCTCATGGAAGGCATCTCCGGCGCTCATGTGCTTGAGGTGGTCGCCCATGATGACCACGGCCGTGTCCTCAAGATAGCCCCGGGCTTCCAAGTGGTCCACGAAATCGGCCACCTGGACCATGGAGCAGTGGAACGCGGAGGTAACCTCGTTTTCGGTGTCCACGGTGCAGTAGTCATAAATGTGCACGGGTTCGTGCGTGTCCAGGGTCAGGACTGAGAGGTTGAAAGGCTTACCGGTCTGCTCCGCGCCGGCATGCAGCTCATCCACCTTGTCCTTGGCATTGGCCATCAGCCGTTCGTCGCTGAGGCCCCAGTCGGGACGGAAGTCCGCTTCGGATTCCCCGGCTTCCCGCCAGTCGGCCAGGCCCAGCACTTCGTCATAGCCGTGGCCGGTGAGGAATGTTTCCTTGGCGGCGAACGTGGAGCTGGCCCCGCCCATGAAGACGCTGGTGTACCCGTTGTCCTGCAGCACGTCCCCCAGGCACGTGGTGCCGCCCAGATAGGTGTCCACATCGCCGTCGGCCACGTTCCGGGCGTCCTTGCCGGAGCTGCTGCTGCCGCCTCCGCCCAGGCCGCTGCCCTTGAGCGGGATGCCGCACTGGGTTGAAACCAGTCCGGCCATGGTCCAGCCGCCGCCGTCGTACTGCTGGAAATCCTCGATGCTCTGCCATCCCTTGTCCGCGCTGGTGGCCTCCTTCAGCGGAACGAACGCGTCCTTTTCGAACAGTTCGTCGTCCGCGAGGGTCTGCTCGCCGGACTCCAGGTAGATCATCACCAGGTTGCGCTTTTCGGCGCCCGCGGTGACGGAGGGCGTGGTGTAGTAGTCGCCGACGTCGTACTGGGACATGGCTGCCTTGATGTACTGCGGAAGGCTGACGGTGGTGGCGAACGCGGTGGTGCCGCCGACCACGATGGCCGAGACGACGAAGGTGGCAAGGACGCGCATCGCCCAGTGCGGGCGCGGAGTGCGGAGATGCCCTCCGGAGACGCGGCGGCGGCGCCGGCGGTGCTGGTGCCACAGCACTGCCGCCAGGGTAAGCAGAACGGGCACGACGCCGATCCAGAGGATGGCGGTCCAGACGATTGAGCCGCCGCCGCCGTCGGGTTCCACGGACATCATGTTTAGGAGCATCTGGCCTACGGAGATGCGGCCCCAGTTGTAGTGGATGACCCCGGCAGCGCCGAGCATTGTCAGACCGGCCCAGAGCAGGACGTACACCAGTACCTGGCCCGCGATGGCCACGCCGCGGCGGGCAGCGGAAGAAAACCGTCCGGCCACGGAAGCACCTCACATTCCAGGATTGTGGTTTTGCGCAAACTCTTGACAATGACCCGTTCTCGAGTCCATGGCATTTTAGTGCGCTTTCGCCTCTCGTTCAACCGGTGCTCATGCCGTGTTGACCTGTTGTTTACCTGTTGTTTGCCTGGTGCTTGCCTGTTGCGTGCCGGGCCGGGCTGCGCTGCGGGGGAAAAGCGGTCTGGTGGAAGTGGCCGGCGGGGAATAGATCGGTGCCTGTACTCCTTGGAATCGTCTATGAAAGCAATCGTCTACTCCGAGTCCGGAGCGTCCGCTGTCCTCTCCCTCGCCGAGCGTGAGGTTGCCGATCCAGGTCCCGGTGAAGTGCGGGTCCGTGTCACCGTGTCCGGCGTGAACCCCACGGACTGGAAGGCCCGCATGGGCGGTGTCCCGTTCGATGAGGTGGTGCCCAACCAGGACGGGGCCGGCGTTGTCGATGCCGTCGGCGAAGGAGTCTCCGGCCTGGCGGTGGGGGACCGGGTGTGGATCTACCTCGCGGCGCACGGGCGGCCCACCGGCACCGCGCAGGAATACACCGTCCTGCCCGCTGACCGTGCGGTGCCGCTGCCTGAAGGCATCGGGTTCGATGTCGCCGCCAGCCTGGGTGTTCCGGCCATGACCGCGCACCGCGCCCTGACGGTCCACGAATTCGGTCCCGCCCGCCTGGCACCGGGAGCGCTGGAAGGCCGCACCGTGCTGGTGCAGGGCGGCGCCGGAGCAGTGGGCCACGCCACGATCCAGCTCGCCGCCTGGGCAGGAGCCACCGTGATCGCCACGGTGAGCAGCGAAGCCAAGGCCGAGCTCGCCCGCGCGGCCGGTGCGCACCACATCGTCCGCTACCCGGACCCCGCCGAAGCCGACAAGATCCGCGAGATCGCCCCGGACGGCGTCGACCACATTGTTGAGGTGTCCCCGGCGCAGAACGCAGCGCTGGACGTCGAGGTGATCGCCAACCACGGCAGCATCGCCTATTACGCGAACAACAACGGCGAAGAGTTCACCGCGCCCATCGTTGCCAGCTTCGCGAAGAACGTCCGCTGGCAGGGCGTCCTTGTCTATACCGAAGGCGAGGCCGCGCACCAGGCCGCCGTGAAGGACATTACGGAAGCACTGCGCGACGGCGTCCTGCCCGTAGGGGAGGCCGCCGGGCTGCCGCTGACCTGGTTCCCGCTGGAGGAAACGGCTGCTGCGCATGACGCCGTCGAAAGCGGTGTGACCGGCAAGGTCCTGATCCGTGTGGCGGACGAGGACTAGCACCGGTTAAAGGGCGGTGCCGGTGCGTGGGATCCGTCCCGCGCACCGGCACCGCACTCTTTTGGACAGAGTAATCAGAGGCCTTCGCCGGAGGGCGAGACCAGGATCTTCACCGCTGTTTCGTTGCGGTTGATGAGGGTATCGAAACCTTCGTCCACCAGCCCCTCCAAGCCGATCTTGCCGGTGATGAACGGTGAGAGGTCGATCTTGCCGGACTCCACCAGTTCAATCGTGGCGGGGTGGGAATTCACATAGGCGATGGTGCCGCGCATGTCGATTTCCTTCATCACCAGCTTGTGGATGTCGAAGTCCGAGCGTTTGCCCCAGATGGATACGACCACCAGCACCCCGGTGGGCCGAAGGGCATCCATCAGCGTGTCCAGCACCGCCTGGACACTGGTGCATTCAAACGCGACGTCCGCGCCCTTGCCATCCGTTATCTTCCGTACTTCCTCGGCCACGTCTACCTGGGACGGGTCCAGGGCGTAGTCGGCGACGCCGGCTTCCAGGGCCTTCTCGCGGCGCAGCGGGCTGAGCTCGGAGATGGCCACGGTGATGCCCTGGGCCTTAAGGACAGCGGCCGTCAGCAGGCCAATCGGGCCCGCCCCGCCAACCAACGCGACGTCTCCTGCTTTCGCGCCGGACCGCTCGACGGCGTGATACCCGACTGACAGCGGTTCAATCAGGGCAGCCTGGTCCAGCGGAACCGAGCTGTCGATGGGGTGCACCCAGCGTCGGCGGACCACCACCTTTTCCCCCAGTCCGCCGCCGCGGCCGGCGAGGCCAATGAAGTTCATGTCGGGGGAGAGATGATAGTCCCGGCTTTCCGGGCCGGTGTCGACGTCGTCCCGGATGATGTAGGGCTCAACGACCACATGCTGGCCGACTTCCAGATCATCCACCCCCTCGCCTACGGCGTACACCACGCCGGAAAACTCGTGGCCCAGCGTGACCGGCAGTCCTTCACCGGAAATGGGGTGGGTCTGCCCTTGGGCGGGGGCGAAAATGGGTCCCTCGAGGTACTCATGAAGGTCCGTACCGCAGATGCCGCACCAGGCGACGTCGATCCCCACGGTTCCCGGCAGAACCTCCGGCTCCGGCAGCTCGTCTATGCGGATGTCGCCGCGGTCATAGTAACGGGCAGCTTTCATGGCAGCTCCTTTTTCTATTGGACTTCTGGGAAAAGCGCATTGAGTTGCGCTCCTCACTTCCCACGTTAGGCCTCTGGCGCGCTGCGCGCACAGCGGAGGGGAGGGCCCGGGGTGGCGTAGGGCAGCCCCAATGTGTCCAGGTGCGCCGGGCAGCAGCAGAGCACCCACCGGCACAAGTACAAGGGGAACCGGTCTGTGCGTCTTCGGCCTGGACCAGTGGAGCCGAGTACGTCGCCAAGAGACTGCCCTGAGGAACCAGGGAGGCTGAACATCCCCTGGCCGATTCCTCTGCGAGGGGTGTCCGGGTTGCAGGATTGAGGCATCACCTCCACCGCGCCCGGCCCCGCGGGAAACGCGCACGAAGCTCAGCTCCCTGGTCTGCCCCGCACACAGGGGCTACCGTATTTCCATGGCCAGCAGTACAGCCCAGAACCAGCGGCTGCGGGATCTGGTGGTGCTCCGCCGGGTGCGGGACCGGATCGACAGGGAGTACGCCCAGCCGCTGAACGTTGATGTACTCGCCCGCGACGCGCACATGTCCTCCGGCCACCTGAGCCGGGAGTTTAAGCGGGCCTTCGGGGAAGCGCCCTACTCCTACCTGATGACCCGGCGGATAGAGCGGGCCATGGCGCTGCTGCGCCGCGGCGACCTCTCTGTAACCGAGGTGTGCTTCGCCGTCGGCTGTTCCTCGCTTGGCACCTTCAGCACCCGCTTCACTGAGCTGGTCGGCATCCCGCCGAGCACGTACCGGCGCGAACACGCAGACGAGACGAACGGCATCCCGTCCTGCGTCGCGAAGAACGTCTCCAAACCGGTCAGGAGTTAGAGGTTCCGGGGTTTGGTGCGGTCTTTGGGGCCTGTAGTTCACCTTGGGATACTTGTTCACCTTTGATCCGGGCACCGCCGCGGAATCCCTTGGCGGTTGCGCCCTGGCCGAAGTAGAACCCGACGACTGCGATGAGCAGCGTGGAAAAGATGGTCATCCACTGCGCAACAAATTCCGTGCTGCCCTCATGCGGATTCGACAGGGTCACACTGTAGGTTGCAGATTGGCCGGGAGAAGCCGGCTCGGCCTCAATTGCCAGCACCCGGTCATCGGGAAGCGCAGCCAGGGCCTCCTGCGTGAGGCCGGTACTGACCACCCCGGAGGTTTCTCCCGCCCGCAGCTCGTTGAATACGTGTATGGCGCTTACGGCAAACACCACAAGGATCATCAGCGCCAGAACGGCGCTGATGCTGCCATGAGGGAGGCTCAGTGCTCCCCGCGGATTGTCATCCGGACTGGCGTCTATGGTCCTGGCCGCAAAGGCAAACGCGATGAGCGCGGCGAAGATGACGAGGATGACCATCAGGATTGCCAAGGTCAGCAGCAGAACGCCGGGGTGGCCTTCAGCGTCGCCCGCCATCTGGGCCAAGACGGGAGCCACGAGGAAGATTATGACCAGCAGGATGGCGGCCGCTCCGATGACCAGAAACCAGCCAAGCCCCGTTCTCCACAGGGTTTTCCGGGCATCTCCCGCTTGGGTTTCCCCGCTTTCCTGGTCGCTCACGAGGGTCTCCTCCTGGCAGTGTCACTGAGGGAACTTCAAGTCACAGTTTGGCGCGCAGGCTGCTGCTTTCAAACCCCTCACCGGCATTCCTTCTGGAGTAAACCGGTCAGGATTCAAGAAGCGCAGCCGGCCGCCCGGTAACTAGCGTTGCCCGCATGAACCTGAACATATTCAACAGTTTCCTGCCCCAGACGGACCCCGATGAGTCCCTCGCGTTCTACCGTGATGCCCTCGGCTTCGAGGTGCGCAACGACGTCGGCTACGAGGGAATGCGGTGGATCACGGTGGGCCCGGCGGACCAGCCGGACGTCTCCGTGGTGCTGTATCCGCCGTCGGCCGATCCCTCCGTCACGGAGGAAGAGACGCGGATGATTGCCGAAATGATGGCCAAGGGGACGTTCGCCACCCTGGTGCTCTCCTCTCCGGATGTAGACGCGGCGTTCGACGCCGTGCAGTCGGCCGGCGCGGAGGTTATCCAGGAGCCGACCGACCAGCCGTACGGCATCCGCGACTGCGCCTTCCGAGACCCGGCCGGCAACCAGATCCGCATCAACGGCGTGTAGCTACCAGGGAACGCCGGACTCGTCGGAGTACGTCCCGGTGGGGCCGTCCACGTCCAGCGTGGCCAGCGCACCACCATCCGGGCGGCCTCCTCCACCGCGCGGCCGCCCGTCGCTCCCAGCCCTCGTGCCCCGTGGTGCTGATGGGGCCACCTCCGGACACGGGTGTCACGGCGGCTGGGAATCCATGCGCTGGTTCCTGAGCGCGGTCCGCGTAGGCTGGAAGGGTGCGCAAAGAAACCCTGTGGGAAGCAAAGAAACGGCAGAACCCGGACCACTCAGCCTGGTACATCCAGCGCTTCGAGCAGATGCGGGAAGACGGAGCAGACCTGGCCGGTGAAGCCCGGCTGGTGGACGCGATGCTTCCGCGCGGAGCCCGGATCCTCGACGCCGGATGCGGCCCGGGACGCGTGGGCGGTGAGCTCGCCCGGCGCGGGCACAGCGTCGTCGGCGTCGACGTCGACCCGGAACTGATAGCGGCCGCGCAGAAGGACTTTCCGGACCTTCCCTGGTTCACCATGGACCTGACCGAACTGGACCTGCCTGCCGTAGGCATCACTGAGCCGTTCGACCTGATCGTCAGCGCCGGCAACGTCATGGCCTTCATGGCTCCGGGGACAGCGCCGGATGCCCTGGAACGGATGAAGCAGCATCTGGCCCCGAACGGGCGGATCGTCGTCGGCTTCGGTGCCGGCCGCGGCTACGACTTCGGCACCTTTTTTGAGGATGCTTCCTCGGTGGGCCTGACCGTGCAGCAGAAGTTCTCCACCTGGGACCTGCGCCCGTTCGACGTCGAATCGGACTTCCTGGTAGCTGTCCTGGGCAGCCGCTAACTTCCGTCTGAGCCCGGCCGCCGACCTCGAAGCCTGTCCAGTCATCCTGTGGGGCGATAACGCTCTTCTGGGCCTGGCGCGCACATCCTGTGGGGAGATAATGCTGCTTTCAGCCCGGCAAAGGGACGGTATCTCCCCACAGGATTCGGGGAACCCTGTCTAAGGGACGTTATCTCCCCACAGGATGTTTCAGTCCCGTGGGGGCGCGGCGGGGGCCGCAGCGGTGGGCATGGGTGCCGAAGCCGGTGGTGCCGAAGCCGGCGCAGCCGCAGTAGCCGCAGCAGCCGGAGCCGCCGGCGGGATAACAGCACCCGTCACCGGATCGGCTGCCGGTTTGGCCGGAACCTCGTCCTCCTTCAGCTGCCGGACCTCGGACTTGAAGATCCGCAGCGACTGGCCGACGCTGCGGGCCAGGCCGGGAAGCTTGGGAGCGCCGAAGAGAAGAATCGCAATGACGACGATGATGACAATGTGCCAGCCTTCAAGCCTCATGAGCAGGTGCCTTTCGTAGTGGTGGTCAGCGGGAAATCGAGTGAGGCGCCGTGCAGGGCCCGGGTCAGGGCGCGGTCCCGGTCCAGCAGGCTTTGGGTGCCCGCAAAAGAGTCCGGGCAGTTCAATTCGAACCCGTGGTAGGCGCCGGGATAGACGTGCAGTTCCGTGGGAACTCCGGCCTGCATCAGCTTCGCCGCGAACGCAATGTCCTCGTCACGGAAGAGATCCAGTTCCGCAGTTTGGAGCAGCACCGGCGGCAGCCCCGCAACATCCCCGGCCAGTGCGGGCGCCGCGTACGGCGACACCGCAGAAGCGCCGCCCAGATAGCAGCCCCATGCGAACTCGCTGTGCGCCCGGTTCCAGGTGGGAATACTGCTGAATTCGCAGGCGGAGGCGGAGCTGTGGCTGGGATCCAGCATCGGGTACATGAGGTACAGGAACGCCAGGGGCAGCCGGTCCTGGTCCCGGTTCAGCAGCGCCAGCCCGGCGGCCAGCCCGCCGCCCGCACTGGAACCGCCGACGGCGATGCGCCCGGGGTCCACGTCCAGCTCCCCGGCGGCGGCGAACAGCCAGCGCAGCCCGGCCAGCGCATCCTCCAGCGGACCCGGGAACGGATGTTCCGGAGCCAGCCGGTAATCCACCGCCACGACTACAGCCCCGGCGCGCGCGCCCAGCGCCGCACAGTACGCGGAGTCCAGCTCCACGCTGCCGGCAATCATCCCGCCGCCGTGCAGCCAGTAAACGGCCGGGTGCGGGCCGGGGGCGGTAGGCGTAAAGACGCGGAGCGCCACGCCGTCGGCAGCGTAGTCCCGGACCCGCACACCGGGATTGGCGACGGCGGTGGCCGGCGCCTCCGCGTGCGCCCGGAAACCTGCCAGTTCGGCCAGTGACACCGGCGGCGGATGCTCCTCTGAAAACGCGAGCCCGGGCAGCAGCTCCGGATCTACCCGCTCCCGGAAGGACCGCACGGCCCGGGAAGCCTTCACGGCCCGGGAAACCTTCACGGGGCCAGCGCGGCCGCGAACCAGCCGGTGATGGTCGCCGGATGCGTAATCGCAGTGCCCACGACGACGGCGAAGGCTCCGGCGTCCAGCGCGGCCCGGCCCTGCGCGGGGGTGTGGATGCGGCCCTCGGCGATCAACGGCAGGCCAAGGTCAAGGGCGGCAATCTCCGCCAGGAGTTCAAGGTCCGGACCGTCGGTTTTGGGCCGTTCACCGGTGTAGCCGGCAAGCGTGGTGCCGAGAAGGTCCGCTCCGGCTTCGGCGGCAGCAGCGGCGTCGGCTGCTGATCCGCAGTCGGCCATGACCAGCGCATTGGATCCCTCATGAACACCGGTGATGGTCTGGGCCAGGGACAGTCCGTCCGGACGTTCGCGGCGGGTGCCGTCCAGAGCCACGATGTGCGCGCCGGCCCCGGCGCAGGACAGGGCGTGGTGCAGCGTTGGCGTGATGAAAACGCCGTCGTGCCCGTCTTTCCAGAGTCCGATGACGGGAACCTCGACGGCGGAACGCACCCGGGCGATGTCGCTGAGGCCCTGTACCCGGACGGCAGCAGCACCGCCGATGACGGCGGACTGGGCCACCTGTGCGGTGGTCTGCGGATCCCTCATCGGCTCGCCGGGGTAGGCCTGGCAGGAGACGATCAGGGAGGAATGGAGGGTTTCGAGATTAAGCATGGGAGCCTTCAGTAGCGGGAATCAGCGTCAGGGCACGGCGGGCGGCACCTCGGATGGCCGCCGTCGCGCCAAGCCGGGCAGGCACGATCAGCAGGTCCGCCAGCGGCGGAAGCAGTTCGGCCCGGGCCTGGGCTTCCATCGTGTCCCACCAGAGCGGACCGGCGAAGGCCAGGCCGCCGCCCACCACCACGATGTGCGGATCAAGGACGTTGGCCAGCCCGCCGATCGCCGAGCCGGCTGCTGCGGCACCGCGGTGCAGTGCCTTCGCGGCCACCGGGTCGCCGTCGGCCGCCAGCGCATAGACGCCGCGGGTATCCGCAGCTGTGCTGCCGCCCAGCCGGGTGTAGAGCGCGAAGATGCCCGGCCCGGACGCGACGGCCTCCACGTGCCCTCCGCCGCCGCAGCTGCAGGGCAGCGGCTGCCCGGACTCGACGGCGAACGGTGAGGCGAGGTGCCCGGTATGCCCGGCGGCAAAGGATGCGCCTTCCAGCGGCTGTCCGTCCAGCACGTAGCTGCCGCCAACGCCGGTGCCCATGCCCAGGAACAGGACACTCGGAACACCGGCACCGGCGCCGAGCCAGCTTTCGCCCAGGGCATGCGCGTGGACGTCGTTCAGTGCCGTGCAGCGCAGCCCGGTGCGGGCCGAGAGTTCAGCGGCCAGCCTGGTTCCGGCCCAGCCGCGGATCGAGTCCGTGGCTGACAGCACGACGCCGCGGGCTGAGTCGATCACGCCGGCCGAGCCGATGCCCAGGGCGTCCACCTGCAGGCCCCGGCTTTCGGCCTCGGTTAGCAGCGAAGCGGCCAGCCCAGCAGCGGCGCGCAGGACTCCGTCCGCACCGGCCTGCGCCGGAGTCGGGACGGCGGCGGTAAACACGACGTTCCCGCCGGCGTCGACAATCCCGCCCGCCGTCTTGGTGCCGCCCAGATCGATGCCGAGAACATGCCGCATGGGAATCAGAGCAGTCCGCTGCGTTCGAGGATGCCGCGGATGGCGGCGGTCTCGGCGTCGTTCAGGGCCGCCATCGGTGCGGACATCACGTTGGTGTCGATGACGCCGAGCAGCATCAGCGCGGTCTTGAATGCGCCCAGGCCGGCCGCGCCGGGGGAGACCCGGCCGGGGGTGGGTGTGTAGACGATGTCGAAGAGACCGGCGAGCCGGTCCTGGACGCGGGCAGCTTCGGCGAAGTCACCGGCCTTGGCGGCGGAGTACAGCGCGGCGTAGCCGGCCGGATCGACGTTGCCCAGGCCCGGCACCACACCGGCGGCGCCGCCCAGCAGCGCGCCGTCCACCACAACCTCGTGCCCGGTGAACACGGCGAAGTCCGGCAGGCCGCGGGTGGCCAGCAGCAGCTGGCGGAAGGACACGTCGTCGCCGGAGGAGTCCTTCACGCCGGCCAGCACGCCGTCCTGGGCCAGCTGGACCAGCAGCGGCAGCGGAAGCTTGAAGTGGGTGCGGACCGGCACGTCGTAGGCAAACAGCGGAACGTCCAGCGCGGCGTGCAGGGACCGGAAGTGGGTGTCCGTCTCGGCGATGTCGGAGATGGCGTAGAACTGCGACGTCGCCACGATGGCATCCGCGCCCAGGCCCACCAGGCGGCGGGCCTCCTCGACGGTGCGTGCAGTGGTCTGTTCGCAGGCACCAGCGATGATGGGCACCGCTCCGGCATTGACACCGGCGACCGTGCGGATCACCGTGTCCCGCTCGGAGTTGGTCAGGTAGGGGACCTCACCGGAGGAACCGAGGATGAAGAGCCCGGTGACACCGCCGTCGAGCAGGTATTTGGTGAGCTTCTCCAGCGACGCCGTGTCAACGGCACCGTCCGCCGTGCGGGGCGTGACGACGGGCGGGATGACGCCGTGGAAGCTGGGCTTTGATGCGTGTGACAAGTGGTTCTCCAGTGCTTGGTTCTAGTTCTAGATGTGCAAAAGGCTGGGAGCCGCGCCGAGCAGGCTCTTGGTGTAGTCGTTGGCCGGCCGGTCAAAGACCTCGGCGGCCGGGCCTTCCTCGACGATGCGTCCGTAGTACATGACGCAGATGCGGTCGGAGACGTAGCGGACGGTCTGGATGTCATGGGAGATGAAAACCATGCCCAGGTTGAGTTCCCGTTTCAGGTCTGAGAGCAGGTTGAGCACCTGCGCCCGGACTGAAACATCCAGGGCCGACGTCGGTTCATCGGCCACGATCACGGACGGGTCCAGGGCCAGGGCCCGGGCAATCGCGACGCGCTGCCGCTGCCCGCCGGACACCTGGTGCGGCGTGACCTCCGCGGCGGACTGCGGCAGCCCGACCAGGCTGAGCAGCTCCTTCACCCGGGCCGCTCGGGAGGCCTGGGTGCCGATCCCGTGGACCTGCAGCGGATCGGTGAGGATGTCCTGGATGGTCATGCGCGGGTTCAGCGCGGTGGCCGGGTCCTGGAAGACGACGCCGACGGCGCGGCCGAAGGTTTTCTTCGAGGAGGAGGCCCGTGTGCTGACCTTCCGCCCGGAGAAGAGCACCTCACCGGCGGTGGGCTCCTGCAGTCCCACCAGCACGGAGGCCAGCGTTGACTTGCCGCAGCCGGACTCGCCGACGATCCCCACGGTTTCGCCGCGGCGGACGGTGAAGTCAACGCCGTCCACGGCCTTGACGATGTTGGGCCGGAACAAGGAACCGGTGCGGGCCCGGTGGTGGACCTTGATGCCCTTCAGTTCCAGGACGGGCGTGGTGCTGGTTTCCGTGCTCATGCTTCCTGCCTTGTGCTTGCGCCGGTTTCAACGAGGTCTGCGCCCGTCTCATGGCTGGCCCAGTAGTGCGTGCTGTCCCCAACCTGGACGAACTCGAGGACCTGGCTGGGATCGGCGTCGGGCCGCAGGGACCGCTCGGCGAACCGGTCTCCGGAGGCGAAGTCCCGGGGAGAGGGGACGGTGCCCTGGATCTGGTGCAGCCGGTCCGCGCCGGCCTCGATGGAAAGCACCGCGCCGAGCAGTCCGCGGGTGTATTCGTGCCGGGGATCCTGCAGCAGGTCCGAAACGTCGCCGGATTCAACCACCTGCCCGGCGTACATCACCGTGACCCGGTGTGCCAGCGACGCCACCAGGGCCAGGTCGTGGCTGACGAACACCATGGCGAAGCCGAGCTGTTCGCGCAGCTCGTTCAGCAGGTCCACCACCTGTTTCTGCACGGTCACGTCCAGCGCCGTGGTCGGTTCGTCCGCCACCACAATCTTCGGTGAGCGGGAGAGCGCCATGGCAATCAGCACGCGCTGGCGCTGGCCGCCGGAGAGCTCGTGGGGGTAGCTCTTGAGGGTGCGGTCCGGGTCCAGCTTCACCAGTTCCAGGAGCTCGCGCGGACTCTTGCGGCCGCCGCGGCGGGTCAGCTGGGCCATCTGGTCCTTGATCAGCATGGACGGGTTCAGCGAGCTGAGCGCGTCCTGGTAGACCATGGCGATCTGCTCGCCGCGCAGGCCCTTGTAGAGCCGGTCGCGTTCCTTTGGATCATTGGTCAGCAGTTCCCTGCCGTTGAACCGGATGGACCCGGTGAGCTGCGCGGTGCGCGGGAGCAGTCCCATGATGGCCAGGGAGGTGATGGACTTGCCGCAGCCCGATTCGCCCACCAGGCCCATGGTTTCGCCCTCGCGGACGGTGAAGCTCACCCGGTCCACGATGGCCGTGTCCCCGTAGCGTTCCGGGAAGCGGATGGACAGGTCCTTCACTTCCAGGATCACCGGGGCGTCGGCAGCGACGGCCGGCAGGCGGTCGGTACGGGCAGCCTCGACGGCGGCAAGCCGGTCCAGCTCCACCGCGAGGGCCTCGAGCGAGCCGGGTTTGTGGACGTTCGCGCCCGCGGAGGGGGCCTCGGCGGTCTCCGGAGCGGCGCCGTCGTGCTCGGTCAGCGACGTGCCTGCAGCGTCCAGGGCGGACGGCTGCGCGGCGGTGGCCACGGCACCGACGGCGGCGGGGGCCTGCCGGCGCGGCTTGCTGCTGCGCGGGTTGACCATGGCATCCGTGAGCCCTTCGGCCAGGATGTTCAGGGCCAGCACGGTCAGCAGGATGGTGATGCCGCCGAAGGTGGTGGGCCACCAGGCGCCGCTGAAGACCACGTTGCGCCCGTCCGCCATCACGTTGCCCCAGGAAGCAGCGGGCTGCTGCACGCCGGCGCCCAGGAAGGAGAGCGATGCCTCAAGGATGATCGCGTCGGCAACCATGACGGTGGCGAAGACCAGCACCGGGGCGGCGCAGTTCCGGGCAATGTGCTTGAGCAGGATGTAGGTGCGGCCGGCGCCGATCACGCGTTCGGCGCGGACGTAGTCCTCGCCGTACTGGGCCAGCACGTTCGCGCGGACCACGCGGGCCAGCTGCGGCGTATAGACAATGGCGATCGCGAGGATGAGCACCGGGACGGTGGAACCGAACAGGTTCAGCGAGTGGTCCCGCAGCGCGAACAGCAGCGCAGCGGCCAGGGCGATGCCCGGGAAGGCCATCAGGATGTCCAGGATGCGCATGACCGTCTCGCTGACGGCCTTGCGGGAGGTGGCGGCAATGGCGCCGAGGACGGAACCGAGGATCAGCGCCAGGGCGACGGCGCCGAGGCCGATCGAGATGGAAACGCGGGCGCCGTAGAGCATGCGGGAGAACACGTCATAGCTGGACCCGTCCGTGCCGAAGAGGTGTTCGCCGCCGGGCGGGAGCACGGGGGCGCTGGATTCGTTCTCTCCGAACGGTGCGAAGAAGGGGCCGAAAATGGCCACCAGGACAATGAACGCCAGGAAGCCCAGCGCGAGTTTGGAGCTGAGGTTCAGCGCAGTGAAGCGGGCTCCGGTGTTGCTGAGCCGTTCGGCCAGGGAGTTGCGCATGGTTACACCGTCCGGATTCGGGGGTTGATGGCCAGGTAGAGCAGGTCAACAACGATGTTGACGAGGACAAAGGCGACGGCGATGGTGAGGACCGCGCCCTGTACGAGGTTGGTGTCCGACGTCGTCAGGCCCACCACAATGAGGTCTCCCATGCCGTTAAGGCTGAAGATTTTTTCGATGACGACGGCGCCGCCGAGCAGGTAGCCCACGCGCAGCCCCAGCACGGTGACGGGCGTGACGAGGGCGTTGCGCAGCACGTTCCGGGCGACCACGGTGCGGTAGGGGACGCCGTTGCCGATGGCGGTGCGGACATAGTCACGGTCCAGTTCCTCCACCATGGAGGTGCGCACCACACGGATCAGCGACGCGGAGACCGGAATGCCCAGCGCCAGTGCCGGCAGCGTCATGGAGTAGAGCCAGCCGACGAAGCCGTACTGGTCTGCCCAGGCCAGGCCGCCGGTGGGGAAGAGGGATCCTTCCCGAAGGGCGAACCACTGGATCAGCAGGATTGCGAGCCAGAAGGATGGGGTGGCGATCGCGGCGATGGAGAAGATGCGGATGGCCTGGTCCGGCCAGCGGTCGCGGTACAGGGCCGCGGTGATGCCGAGCGTCAGGGCCAGCACCACGGCGAGCAGGATGCCCAGGAAGGTCAGCTGCAGTGTCACCGGGAACGCGGTGGCGATCTTGGTGGCCACGGATTCCTCGGGCGGGTTGGTCACGCCGAAGTCCAGCCGGAGAACACCGCCGAGGTAGCGGAAGAACTGGACCAGCAGGGAATCATTCAGGCCGCGTTCCTCGCGCCAGGCATCCTTGGCGTCCTCGGTGGCGTTTTCGCCCAGGACGGCAGTGGCACGGTCAGCCGGGATGACGGACAGAACAACAAAGACCATCACCGTGACGCCCAGGAGCATGATCGGCAGGACGGCAAGCCTGCGCCCTAGCAGGCGGATAAACATTGTCACTCAAGCACTCCAATGCGGGGTATAAAGCGGGCGGGGCGCCCGGGAGGCGCCCCGCCAAGGATGTGCTGTTTCCAGCGGTTACTTGCGGCCGACGCCGACGAAGGAGACGCCGGTGGTGGGCAGCGGCGCGAAGCCGTCCAGGGCATTGGCATCCCATGCGGTGGGCAGCTTGCGGTGGAACAGCGGGTAGAGCGGGACCTCTTCGGAGACGATGTCCACCACGTCGGAGTGGATGGCCTTGGCCTTGTCCTCATCCAGCTTTACGGCCTCGTCCAGCTTTGCCTGGACGTCTGCGTACTCCGGTGTGGTGTTCCACCCGGCGCGGTTTTCCATCCAGGTGGCTCCGCGGTAGAACCAGCTGAGCAGGATGTCGCCGTCGTTGCCGAACACCGAGGGATCGCCCGGCGCGCAGAGGACGTCGAAGTTCTTGCCGCCCACCTTTTCCGGAGCGTAGACGGCTGCGGACTGGAGGATCTCCAGCGTGGTGGTGACGCCGATTGCGTCCCAGTACTCCTTGATCAGCGGGACCACGCGGGTAACCCAGCCGGTGTCGGTGGAGGTCAGGGTGATGGTGATGTTCTCCATCCCGGCTTCCTTCAGCAGCGACTTGGCCTTCCCGGCGTCGTAGCCGTAGACGGCTGCGGCTTCGCTGTAGGAGGGGTGGCCCTTCTGGAAGTAGGAGGTGGCCGCGGTGGCGTTGCCCAGCAGCGCCTTGGTGATCACGGCGTCGGTGTCGATTGCGTAGTGCAGCGCCTGGCGGACGCGCTTGTCGGTGAACTTGGCGCAGTTGAACATCAGGAAGAGCAGGCCGAAGGACTGGACGGATTCAACCTCAACCTTGGTGGCCAGCTGGTCTACGTCAAGGTAGGGCACGTCCTCGATGGCCTGGGCCCGGGAAGGCACCGCGGCAACGCGGGCGGCCGGGTCGGCCAGCAGCAGCCAGGTCATGTCTGCAACCCGTGCCGGGTACTTGCCGTTGTAGTCATCGAACTTCTTGAAGACGATGCGGTCTTCCTTCACGGCGGAGACCAGGCTGTACGGGCCGGAACCCACCGGCTTGAGGTCGAAGCCCGCAGGGTCAGCGGTGACCACGGACTTCGGCACGATCTTGATGACGGAGATGCGCGGGCTGAAGCCGGGGAAAGGGTATTTGAGCTTGAACTCCACGGTTGACTCGTCTTTGGCGCTGACGGAGTCGATGAAGGGGATGAAGCCGGCGAACAGGGACTTGTTGGCCGGATCCAGCACACGCTCGAAGGAGAACACGACGTCTTCGGTGGTGACCGGATTCCCGTTGTGGAACTTCGCGCCGTCGCGGAGCTTCACTTCCCAGGTGGTGTCATTGATCTTCGAGGGCTCCGCTGCAGCAAGCGCGAGGTACGGTTCGCGGGTAGCGGGGTGGAGCTCGGTCAGGCCCTCGAAGATGTGCAGGTTTGCCGCCTGCGGCGTTGCGCCCGTTGAAATCATTGGGTCGAAGCCGGTGGAGAGCTGGTAGGAGATACCTGCCTCGATGGAGCCGGTGCCCTCGGCTGCGGCAGCGCTGCCGGCCGGGGCGGGGCTGCCGCCGGGACTGCAGGCGGAAATCGAGCCTGCGAAAGCGGCGGCGGCACCCATGACGCCAGCCAGCTTCAGGAAACTGCGGCGGCTTGAATCGTTCAGCAGGCCGCTGGTCTCAAGAGAATTGTTCATCTGTTGCCTCGCCATCCGTGTCACTTATCGGACGTAGGATGTCCGATGCTTGTTCCCAGAACTGTAAGGTTCCTCACATAAGAACGTCAAGCGATCCTGCGGGACTCTTTCGATAACTCTGTCCTAAAGATAGGACATCCTATAACCTGTGGTGCTATCGGCTAAGTTTTATTCAGTAGCCCACCCAGTCGCCGTCCCAGTCGCCGTCCCAGGAGGACCCATGAGCCTGCCCCATGCTTCACTGCCGCCGGCGCGGTTCAGTGCCCAGAACCGCTCACGGGCCCTGCAGGCAGAGATCATGGAACTCATCCTCGAGCGTGACCTGAAGGCCGGAGATGCCCTTCCCACCGAGGCCGAGCTGGCCGCGGCCCTGGGAATCGGCCGCAACACGCTCCGTGAAGCGCTCAAGGTCCTGCAGGCCCTGGGAGTGGTGGAGATCCGGCACGGATTCGGCATGTTCGTGGCTCCGGCCAACTTCGACGCGCTGGCCGACGGCCTGACTTTCCGGGGCCGGCTGTCGCTGCGGCATGAGGGCAAGGAGGCACTCCAGCTGGTCGACGTGCGGCAGGCCCTGGAAGCAGGCCTCATCGGCGAAGCCATGGATCTTTGGACTCCGGAACACTTGGAGGAGATCGAAGCCACGGTCCAGGAAATGGAAGCCGCGGCCGCCGCCGGAGACACCTTCACCGAGGTGGATGAGCGGTTCCACTACCAGCTGTTCGAGCCTCTGGGCAACGAACTATTGTCAAACCTGATGTCTGTCTTCTGGCAGGTCTACCGCAAGATCCACCTGGAGCTTGGTGGAGACCCGCTGGTCAATCTGGAGGAGAACGCAGCGGTGCACCGAGGAATCCTGGAAGCGGTGAAAGCAGGGGACAAGGAACTGGCCTCCGAACGGCTTCGCCGGCACTTTGACGGCATCCGCGCCCAGCTGGCGAAGCTGCGTGAGGCATGAAGGCCGGCACCGTGAACCGTCCCGCTGCTCCGCTGGTGCACACACTGCCGCCCGGGGAAATCGGCCCGGCCGCCGCGGGACTGGTGCTGGCTGCGCTGAGCGCGCGCCGGGATCCGGTCATTGGCGTAGCGACCGGATCATCGCCGTCTCCGCTTTACGATGCGCTGTCCGCCAGCGGCGCGGATTTCAGCCGTGCGGCATGGTTCGCGCTGGATGAGTACGCGGGTCTTCCCGAAGGCCATCCCCAGAGCTACGCCGAGGTGCTGCGGCGGGAGATCATCGAGCCCTTGGGGCTGGACCCGCAGAACGTGCACCTCCCGGATCCGCACCGGGAGGACCTCCAGACGGCCTGTGACGAGTACGAGCGCAGGATCGCGGCAGCGGGAGGAATCGACCTGCAGATCCTGGGCATCGGCCGCAACGGGCACCTCGCGTTCAACGAGCCCGGCGGAGCACTGGACTCCCGCACCCGGGTTGAACTGCTCACCGAAGACACCCGCCGTGCCAACCAGCGGTTCTTCGAGTCCCTGGACAGCGTGCCGACCCGCTGCCTGACCCAGGGGCTGGGCACCATCCTCGAAGCCGGACAGCTGCTGCTGATCGCGCAGGGGAAAGACAAAGCCGAGGCCCTGCGCGCGGCACTGCGCGGGCCTGTGAGCCCGGAGTGTCCCGCGTCCGTCCTGCAGCTGCATGGCCGGGTCACGGTCCTGGCCGATGACGCCGCCGCCTCCCTCCTCTAACCGAAGGACAATCCTCATGACGGCCACGAGCCCTGCCCCGGCCACCACCGTTCGTCCGCGCCTGGTACTGCGCGGTCCCGCTGTCCTCGAGACGCAGCTTCCGGATGCGGCAGTGGTGCTCGACGGCGGTGTGGTCACCTATGCGGGGCCGGCCGGCGGCCTGGTGCCCGCGCCGGGCGACGACGTCGTGAGCCTTGAGCCCGGAGAGGTGATGGTTCCGGGCCTGGTGGACCTGCACTGCCACGGGGCCTACGGCGTCGACTTTTCCCGTGCTGATGCCGCCTCGATCCGGGAAGCCGTCTCCGGCCTGCACCGGGCCGGAAGCACCACCGTCATGGCGAGCCTTGTCACCGATGAACCGGAAGTCCTGCTGCGGCAGGTGGCGATGCTCGCCGGGCTGGCCGAGGAAGGGCTGATAGCGGGCATCCACCTGGAAGGACCGTTCCTGTCCGAGGTCCGCTGCGGGGCCCAGGATCCGCGCTGGCTGCTGGCACCGGACCTGGAGCTTGCGCAGGAGCTGATCCGGGCCGGACGCGGCCGGCTGCGCACCATGACCTATGCGCCGGAGCTTCCCGGCGCCGGCGCACTGGTGGAACTGCTGGCCGCGAACGGGGTGACTCCTTCGCTGGGGCATACCGCGTGCACGGCGGAACAGGCCCACGAGTCCCTGGGCAGGGCACGGGAGCTGCTGGCTGCCGGGCGTTCCGGCGGCCGGCCCACGGTCACGCACCTGTTCAACGGCATGGATCCGATCCACCACCGGGCACCCGGGGCTGCGTCGGCCTGCCTGCGAGCTGCGGAGGCCGGGAACGCCGCCGTCGAGCTCATTGCTGACAATGCGCACCTGGACCCGTACATTGTGGCGACCATGTTTGATCTGCTCGGAGCCGGAAACATTGCCCTGGTCACCGATTCGATGGCTGCGGCAGGCCTGGCTGACGGCCAGTACCGGCTGGGGCCTGCCGAAGTCCTGGTGCAGGACGGCGTTGCCCGCCTGAAGACCACCGGGTCAATTGCCGGCGGCACCGCGGCCATGGCGGACCTGGTCCGGAATGCCGTGGGTGCCGGTGTGCCCCTGCCGGACGCCGTCACCTCCGCGGCCGCCGTGCCGGCCGGAGTGCTGGGCCGCGGGCAGGAGCTGGGTTCGCTGCTTCCGGGAGCCTCGGCTGACATCCTCGTGCTGGACGAGGCCCTGGTGCCTGTCCGGGTGATGCGCCGGGGCAGCTGGCTGTAGCTGCCTGTCTTTCCCGGGAGGCTTAGCTGAGCCGCTCGGTGAGGCGGACGGTGACCGTGTCCCCGATGTCCTTGCCCAGCTTCTTGCGCAGCTTGGCGCTGATGGAGAGCATGTGCCCGCCCTGGCCGGTGGGCATCAGGCCGCCGCGGATCGGTTCCTCATCCACGGTGGCAGCCACCTTCACGGTCTTCCCGGTGCCGAAGAATTCAGCGGATCCCGGCATTTCGACGCAGGACCAGACATCTCCTTTGACCTTCACCCCGATCGGAGCCGTGAAGGTGTGGTCGAGCGGGCCCGGGACTGTCGCCATGCGTGATCTCCTCATCAGGGCCGACGTCGCTGCCGGCTCTGTCACCCTATCGGTTCCGGCTGGAGAGAGGAACGGTTTTAAGCACCGGCGGCCCGGAAGCCAGGTGCCGTATGCACCTGGCTCCGGGCCGCCGCCGTACGTTTTGCTTTGCTATTTCTTGGCCGGAACCAGTTCCGGGTGGTGGATCGCAGCGACCTGCGGGTGGGCGCGGAGCCAGCCCTTCAGGACGTTGGCACCGTAGGAGGCCAGCATCGGGTTCTGCGGATCGTCGGAGATGCCGCGGGCCTGGGCTGCGAGGGCCGGCGGCAGCTGCACCGGATCGATGACTGAGTCCAGGCGCGGGGACCAGAAGAACGGAATGGCGTACCGGTCCACGCCGGGCGGCGGAGCCTGCACGCGGTGGATGGTCGCGGAGAGGTAGCCCTGCGTGGCGACTTCCAGCATCTCGCCCAGGTTGACCACCAGCGCACCGGGGATCGGTTCAACCGGAAGCCATTCGTCGGACTCGTGCGGCTTGACCTCCAGGCCGCCCACCTCGTCCTGGAGCAGCAGGGTGACAAATCCGTAGTCGGCATGGGAGCCAACGCCCTGGGTTCCGGCTTCCTTGACGACGCCGCCCACGTAGTGGATGAGCTTGGCCATCCAGGCGGGGGTGCCCTCGAACGGTTCGCTGAAGTGGTCCTCCGGCAGGTCCAGCGACACGGAGATGGCGGCGAGCAGCTCGGCACCTACCTGGCTCATCAGCCCGGCCCACTCCATGGACGTCTCCCGCAGTTCCGGCAGCACGGTGTCCGGGAAGAGATTGGGGCCCTGCACCAGCCAGTACGGCTGGTCTGCGGGGTAGTCCGCCACGGGTTCGCGCTCCGGTCCAAAGTCGACCTGCTCGCGGGCATCGGGGCGGCCCTGGGTCAGCTCGGTGCCCAGGCGGGTGTACCCGCGGAAGTGCGGGGACTTGCGGTTGTCCAGCTCCAGACGGTCTCCGAGCGGAAGGTCGAAAAAGCGCTTGGTGACATCGAAGAGGTCCTTGACGCGTTCCTCGCCTGCACCGTAGCCGACCAGCTGGAAGAACCCGATCTTGTGGGTGGCTTCCCGCAGTTTGTCGATGAATTCGGCGTTGAAGGTGCCGTCCGCATTGCGGGCCGTGCTGAGGTCCAGGACAGGAATCGATGTGGGGTTATCGCTCATTCCGGAAAAGTAGCACCGAGGCCTGTCAAATGCGAACCAAATGTTACGCAATGCGGCGTAATTCGGGTCTGACTAGGCGTTATGCAGTGTTGCAGGTGTGACGGGGCGTAATAAACGTAGCTTGTTGCCTGCGGGTACTAAACCAGGGCCGAGTCATCCGCGGCCTCCCCGGCGGCCATTTGTGTCCACCGGCGCAGGAACGCTTCACCGGCGTCGTCGTGGATGAGTTCCCCCGCGGTGAGCACCGGGTACGGCTTGGACGGCACGCCGTCGGCCGGGCGGACGTCAACATGCGCGACGTCATAGCCCAGGGCGTGCAGCTCATCGGCCATCGCGTAGTCGGTTCGGGAATCACCGACTGTCCGCCAGGTGCGCGGGACGGGGGTTCCGGCCTCCTGGAGCAGTGCCAGTGCGCGCCGGGCGCCGAGGTCCTTGCCAACGCCGAGGGCTTCGATGTCGGTGGAGATGATGGTGGGGTCAATCCGGTAGTCGATGGAGTCGTCGGAGTCGGGTGCATGGTGGTCGAGGCGGCACACGCCCATATTGAACCGGGACATCAGCGCCAGCGCGTCGGCGTCGAACTCCTTCTGCTCCGCCAGGTAGTCCGCGTTGGCCACGTCCACGTTCTGCTCCACGGAGACCATGGACCGCTTGGTTTCGTCGAAGAACATGTGCCCGGTGTACTTTTCCGACACCAGGTCCCGGATCGCGGAGGCGTACGGCGCCGGCAGTGCCAGCTGCCCGTCCACGCTCACCGTGCCCGCGCCCGAGCCGGTGAAGGAGAACCACACGCCGCCCTTTTCGCAGACGGCGTGCAGCGTCACGTCCGCCGGCAGTCCGGCGGCGATCATCGGGTCCATGACCTGCGTGCGGATGAACTCGTCCGAGCGTCCGGTGTTAAACACCACCGGCCAGCCCGCCGAGGCAAGGGCAACGAGGTGCCCGATCACGGCAGGGGAAACAGTCCGGGTCAGCGGGGACGCCACGGGCCCGTCGACGTCGAGCAGGAGGCCAAAACGCGCAGAAGTCATGCTTAAGTATCCCCGGACCAGCACGGGGACCCTATCCGGCCCCGATCAGCGTAATCATGCCGCTGCTGCCGGGGAGTCCTGTTTCCTTGCATGCGGAACTTCTCTACTCTGGTTTAGTGATCTTCAAAGCTGTTGGCGATGTGCGCCCCTACCCTGACCACGGATACGTAACACCCAAGGACTGGGCAGCGGTACCTCCCCGGCAGGTCCGGCTGGACGAACTGGTGACCACCAAGGCCACCCTTGACCTCGGCGCTCTGCTGGCTGAGGACTCGACCTTCTTTGGAGACCTTTTCCCGCACGTAGTGCAATGGAGGGGCACCATGTACCTGGAAGACGGACTGCACCGAGCGGTCAGGACAGCTTTGCACCAGCGGACCATCCTGCACGCCCGCGTGCTGGTACTCGATGACTAACGAGCCCCCTCGAGGGCAGCGCAGGGGAGCCGAGAGCGACCCCACCGAGTGGCATGGCCACCGGATCGTGACGGAGCAGGACCTGGGTACGGTCTTCGATGAAGACGGCGCCGAGGCGGCTGCATTCCACGCCCGGCGTAAGCGCCGGTTCCACAACATAGTGCTGGGTTCAGTCGCGGGACTGCTGCTGCTGGTGACAGTGGTTGCACAGGGGATCAGCGCGGGCTGGATCAGCCTTCCCCAGCCGGAGGCACGGCCGGCGGTGGAAACCGGATGCCCGGCGGGACCGTTCTTGAACCAGCCGCCGGAGACGGTGACGGTAAACGTCTACAACACGACGGCGACTCCCGGGCTCGCAGGGAAGGTCGCGGAGGCGCTGAAGACCCGCGGTTTCTCCATTGGAGTGGTGGGCAACAGCACGGTGAACCGCGAAGGCATGACGGCCATCATCCTGTCCGGGCCCAGCGGCGAATCCGGCGCGTTCACAATGCAGCAGCAGATCCCTGACACCCAGTACATCCAGGACGACCGCGATGACGCGTCAGTGGACGTGGTCATCGGCTCCGGCTACAGCGATCTGGTTCCCCTTGAGCAGGCCCAGGCCGCTGCGCCGGGCCCGATCAGCTGCCCATGGAAGAGCAGCGAACCTACCGAAAACGCGGAAGCCGGCTAGCAGCCGCTGCCGTCCACGGCGCAGGCCCCGCTTTCGGGGACAATGGGCTGCAGCGGTTGGCGGCTTTCTGCCCAGGCCTGCGAGAGCGCCTGGCTGAACACCTCTTCAGGCTGTGCCCCGGAAATGCCGTACTTCCGGTCCAGCACGAAGAACGGCACGCCGCTCACGCCCAGGGCGCGCGCCTCGGCGATGTCAGCGTTGACTGACTCGGTGTAATCGCTGCCAGCCAGGACGCTGCGCACGGCTTCGGGGTCCAGCCCCGCACCGGCGCCGATCCCGGTCAGCACATCGGCGCTGGAGATATCCTGTCCCTGCTCGAAGTGCGCTGCGAGCAGCGCTTCCTTAACGTCCGCGGCGGCTTCGGCGCCACGCAGGTCCAGGGCCAGATGGATCAGCCGGTGTGCAGTGAACGTATTTGCAACCTTCAGCTCATCGAACCGGTAGTTCAGGCCTACCCCGGCTGCCTGGGCCGTGACATGGTCCAGCATCCCTGCGACCTGGGCCGGGTCCATGCCCTTGACCTGGCTGAGGTACTCGACTTCCGAGCCCTCGAAACGCTCGGGCAGTGTGGGGTCCAGCTGGTAGCTGCGCCAGCGGACTTCCACCTCCGGAGCGTGCTCGAAGCGGGACAGAGCAGCCTCAAACCGCCGCTTGCCAATGAAACACCAGGGGCATCCGATATCGGACCAGATTTCTACCAACACATCCTGCGCCAACAACTGCGCCGGGCGTTTCTATTCCCCTGCGGCCCGGCGCACCGTTCCGTACGGCCGGTTCGTGTGGAATGATCCCGGACATGAAACTCACCAGGCAGACACTTGTCATCGACGCTCCGGACCTCAATGTTGAAAGCACGTTCTGGGCGTCGCTGCTCGGTGGAAGGGCCATTGAACAGGACGATGACTGGCACAGCATCCTCGTGGACGGGGAGAAGGTGCTCGCCATTCAGCTGGCACCGGACCACGTCCGGCCGCAGTGGCCGGACGGCCAGCCGCAGCAGATGCACCTGGACCTCCACGTGGAAGACCTGGCCTCGGCGCATGTCGAAGCGCTGTCACTGGGCGCTGAGCTGCTGCTGGCCTCTGAGGACACCACTGCGCCAACGGGATTCCAGGTCTATGCGGATCCGGCGGGGCACCCGTTCTGCCTGTGCTGGGGTGAGGGCTAGCTGCGCGCGCCGGCCTCCGCCGTCGTGCTTTCCGGGGTTCCGGTTTCATCAGCCAGCTCCGCGCGCTCCCTGCCGTTGCCGCGGACCCAGATGCGGTAAGCAGCAAACAGGAAGCCGATCCAGACGACGCCCACAACCAGCGCGACGCGGGTGTCCGGCATGACGCCCAACAGCACCACAATGAAGATCATGAAGGCCAGCGCCGCGTAGGAGGCGACCGGCCAGAACGGCACACCGAATTCCGACGCCGGCATGCCCTGGCGCTGAATCTCCCGCTTCATCGCGATGTGGGAGAGCAGGATCATCAGCCATACCCACACGGTGGCGAACGTGGCGATGGAGGCGATGAGCAGGAACAGGGATTCGGGCAGCACTGCGTTCAGAACGACGCCGACGAGCAGGACGGCGGCCATGACGGCGATCGTCATCCACGGCACGCCGCGACGGGAAATCCGGGCGAAGGCTGCCGGTGCCTGGCCCTGCTGGGCGAGGGAGAACATCATGCGGCCGGCGCCGAAGGTGTCCGAGTTGATCGCGGAGAGCGCGGCGGTGATTACCACGGCGTTCAGGATATGGGCTGCCGCCGGGATGCCCAGGGAGTCGAAGATCTGCACGAACGGGCTGGTTTCGCCGTCGATCTGCTCCCACGGGAAGATCATCATCAGGACGGACAGGGCGCCTACGTAGAAGAGCAGGATGCGCACCGGCACCGTGTTCACGGCAGCCGGAATGGCCTTCTTCGGGTTTTCCGCCTCGCCGGCGGTGATGCCGATGGTTTCAATGCCGCCGAAGGCGAACATCACCACGGCGAAGGAGGCCAGCAGCCCCCAGAACCCGTTGGCGAAGAATCCGCCGGAGCCCAGCAGGGTTTCAAGGCCGGGATTTGCTGCGTCCTCCAGGCCGAAGCCGAAGACGATGATGGCTGCGCCGCCGGCGATCATGGCAATGATGGCACTGACCTTGATGATGGAGAGCCAGAACTCGGTTTCCCCAAACACCTTCACCCGCATCAGGTTCAGCGCGGCAATGAAGAGCACGACGGCGAGGATCCAGATCCAGCGCGGCACGTCCGGGAACCAGAAGCCCATGTAGATGCCGAAGGCCGTCACATCCGCGATCGCCACGATCGCCATTTCGAAAGCGAACGTCCAGCCGGTGATGAACCCGGCGAACGGGCCGAGGTAGCGGCTGGCGTACTGCCCGAAGGATCCGGAGACCGGGTGCCGGACAGCCATTTCGCCCAGAGCCCGCATCACCAGGAAGACTGCCGCTCCGCCAATGATGTAAGCGAGGAGCACGGCTGGCCCGGCAGCCTGGATAGCGGCTGCGGAACCGTAAAACAGTCCGGTGCCGATTGCGGAGCCGAGGGCCATGAAACGGATGTGCCGGACGTTCAGTCCGCGGGCCAGGGCGTGGCCGAAGGAAGACATGGAGAAACACCTTGAGCTGGGGGATTAGCCGCAACAGCGGCCAATCAATGCTACGCCTGCCTGCCGGGCACCGGACGCGGGCAGTGGCGCCGGCCACAACTGTCCGGGCCCCGGGCACACGGATGCGGGGGCCGGACGCGTTCGCATCCGGCCCCCGCATGTGGTGCGGAAGCTACGCAGCGGCAGGTTCGCGGGATTCGTGGAGGAACCGTGCGTAGGCCGGGACGGTCAGGAAGGTGGGGAACTGCTCGCCGCAGGCCACTTCCTCGAACAGTTCCAGGGCGTCGTCAAAACGGTCGCCGTCGAAGCGCTCAAGCTTTGAGAACTCATCTTCGATCAGTTCCTGGACCCAGTGCGGGGTCACCACGTCGCCTTCGTCCGTCACGGCGGAGGAGTGGATCCACTGCCACACCTGGGAGCGGGAGATCTCCGCGGTGGCGGCGTCTTCCATCAGGTTGTTGATGGCAGCGGCACCGTTGCCCCGCAGCCAGGACTCGATGTAGCGGATGCCCACCTCGATGTTGCTGCGGATGCCGGCCTCGGTGATCACACCCGGAGTCGCCGCGATGTTCAGCAGCTCCTTGTCATTGGGGATGACGTCCTCACGGGAGCGGTCCAGCTGGTTCGGACGCTCGCCCAGGACGGAATCGAACACCTCCATGGCCACCGGCACCAGATCCGGGTGGGCGACCCAGGAACCGTCGAACCCGTCGTTCGCCTCGCGGGTCTTGTCAGCACGCACCCGCTCCATGGCGACGTCGTTCGCTGCCTTGTCCCTGCGGTTGGGGATGAAAGCCGCCATGCCGCCGATCGCGTGGGCGCCGCGGCGGTGGCAGGCACGGACCAGCTGCTCGGTGTAGGAGCGCATGAACGGAGCGGTCATGGTGACCATCGAGCGGTCCGGGAGGATGAAGCGAGGGCCGCGGGTGCGGAAGTTCTTGATCACGGAGAAGATGTAGTCCCAGCGTCCGGCGTTCAGGCCTGCGGCATGGTCCCGCAGCTCGTAGAGGATCTCTTCCATTTCGAAGGCAGCGGTGATGGTTTCGATCAGCACGGTGGCTCGGATGGTGCCCTGCGGAATGCCGAGCAGGTCCTGGGCCAGGATGAAAATGTCATTCCACAGGCGGGCCTCGAGGTGGTTCTCGATCTTCGGCAGGTAGAAGTACGGGCCGCGGCCCTCGGCGATCAGCCGGTGTGCGTTGTGGAAGAAGTAGAGGCCAAAGTCCACGATTCCGCCGGCGATCGGGGTGTTGTTCACCAGCATGTGCTTTTCCGGCAGGTGCCAGCCGCGCGGCCGCACCACAATGGTGGGCAGGTCCGTCAGGCGGGAGCCGGTGACCTTGTATTCCCTGCCCTCGGGGGACGTGAAGCCCAGCCGGTTGTCCAGGGCGTCGCGCAGGTTCAGCTGGCCGTTGATCACGTTGGACCACGACGGCGTGGAGGAATCCTCCATGTCCGCCAGCCAGACCTTCGCGCCGGAGTTCAGGGCGTTGATGGTCATCTTGCGGTCCACCGGACCGGTGATCTCCACGCGGCGGTCCTCCAGCCCGGGAGCCGTGGGGGCTACGCGCCAGGTGTCATCTTCGCGGATGTGCCGGGTCTCGGACAGGAATGACGGGTCAGCGCCGTTGGAGATCTTCTGCCGGCGGGCCTGGCGCTGCTGCAGCAGTTCCTGGCGGCGGGTGTGGGTCGCCTGGTGCAGCGCCTTGACGAAGTCCAGGGCCTGCGGGGTGAGGATTTCCTCCTGCCGGCGGACCGGCGCAGCGGTAAGGGAAATACCGTTCAGGGTGATGGGGTCGTTCATGGCGTGCTCCTTGGCGTGTTTCAAAAGTTTGGGTTCCCCGCCCGCCCCACCGAGATGACAGAAAGTGCTCGTATGGAGGCTCTAACGTGCAGTTTCTGCTATCTCGATGGGAAGGGACGGGAGGCGGTGCTGGTTAGTGGAACTGGGCGGTCTCGGTGGAGCCGACCAGTGCCAGGGTGCTGCCCTCGGGGTTCAGGGCGGTGGCGATGGCGTCGAAGTAGCCGGTGCCGACTTCGCGCTGGTGGCGGGTGGCGGTGTAGCCGCGGTCTTCGGCGCCGAATTCGCGCTCCTGCAGCTCCACGTAGGCGCTCATGCCGGACCGGGCGTAGCCGTGGGCCAGGTCGAACATGGAGTAGTTCAGCGCGTGGAAGCCGGCCAGGGTGATGAACTGGAACTTGAAGCCCATGGCACCGAGTTCGCGCTGGAACTTGGCGATGGTGTCATCGTCCAGGTGCTTCTTCCAGTTGAAGGACGGCGAGCAGTTGTAGGCCAGCATCTGGTCCGGGAATTCCGAGCGGACAGCCTCGGAGAACTTGCGGGCCATTTCAAGGTCCGGGGTGCCGGTCTCCATCCAGATCAGGTCGGAGTACGGGGCGTAGGCCTTGGCCCGGGCGATGCAGGGCTCAATTCCGTTGCGGACCTTGTAGAAGCCTTCCGCGGTGCGCTCGCCGGTGATGAATTCCTGGTCCCGCTCATCGACGTCGGAGGTAATCAGGGTGGCCGCTTCGGCATCGGTCCGGGCGATCACCACGGTGGGCGTGCCGGCTACGTCGGCTGCCAGCCGTGCGGCGTTCAGCGTGCGGATGTGCTGGCTGGTGGGGATCAGCACCTTGCCGCCGAGGTGGCCGCACTTCTTCTCCGAGGCGAGCTGGTCCTCCCAGTGAACGCCCGAGGCGCCGGCCTGGATCATCGACTTCATCAACTCGTACGCGTTCAATGGTCCGCCGAAGCCGGCTTCGGCGTCCGCCACGATCGGCACCAGGTAGTCATCCACGGACTGGACGCCCTCAGCGAACTCGATCTGGTCTGCGCGGAGCAGCGCGTTGTTGATGCGGCGGACGACGGTGGGCACCGAGTTTGCCGGGTAGAGCGACTGGTCCGGGTAAGTGTGGCCGGAGTTGTTGGCGTCGGCTGCAACCTGCCAGCCGGAAAGGTAGATGGCCTTCAGGCCGGCCTTGACCTGCTGCACTGCCTGGTTGCCGGTCAGGGCGCCGAGTGCGTTGGTGTACCCCTCGTCGCCGGCGTTGCGCAGCTGGTCCCACAGCTTCTCCGCGCCGCGGCGGGCCAGCGTGTGCTCTTCCTGGACGCGGCCGCGGAGCTTGACGACGTCTTCGGCAGTGTAGTCGCGCTCGATGCCGTCCCAACGGGGGTCGCTGGCCCATTCCTGGGCGAGCTGCTCGGCGGTGCGTGCTGTCTGTTCGCGGCTGGCTTCCTGCGTCATTGCCTTACATCTCCTTGGTTGCGGTGCGAGCCGGCTGTGGAAGGCCGGCATTTCCTTGCTGTGGAATCAACACTCGGGCAATAACAAGACCCTTTCTAGGGGTTTTCTCTGGAAAGAAACGCAGTTCTTCGCTTATTGTGAATTTGTGACGAGCACAACATGGAACCGGCCCATTTCAACCGGCAAAGCGAACGTCGACGACGCCGGCGAGTCCTCGCTCGACGTCATCTCCCTAGGCCGCCGGGTACGGCACCTGCGCAAGGCCAAAGGCATGACACTCGATGACCTGGGCGGCGCCGTCGGGACCGTGGCCTCCCAGCTCTCCCTGATCGAAAACGGCAAGCGTGAGCCAAAACTCGGGCTGCTGCAGTCCCTGGCCAGGGCGCTGGACGTGAGCATCGACCAGCTGCTCGGCTCTGAGCCGCCCAGCCGCCGGGCTGCCCTTGAAATCGAGCTGGAACGGGCCCAGCGCGGGCCGCTGTACCAGTCGCTGGGTCTGCCGAAGGTTCGCATTTCTTCGCGTTTGCCCCTGGACGTGCTCGAATCCCTGGTGGGATTGCAGGGCGAACTGGAGCGGCGGCTGAACGAACAGGTGGCTACCCCGGAGGAAGCCCGCCGGGCCAACGGTGAACTGCGGGCGATGATGCGGGAACGGAACAACTACTTCCCGGAGTACGAACAGGCCGCGCAGAAGGTGCTGGACTCGGTGGGGCATACCAACGGTCCGCTGTCCCAGCACGTCATTGCGGACATCGCCGCACACCTGGGTTTCAGCCTGCACCATGTCTCTGACCTGCCGCATTCCACCCGCTCCGTGACGGACCTGAAGAACAAGCGGATATACCTGACCCAGTCCCAGCGTTCCGAGCACGACCCGCGTTCGGTGCTCCTGCAGGCCCTGGGGCACTACGTGCTGGACCACCAGACGCCGCGCAGCTACGGCGAGTTCCTCAGCCAGCGGGTGGCCACCAACTACTTCGCCGCCGCCCTGCTGCTGCCGGAGAAGGCCACGGTGGAGTTCCTGCAGCGGGCCAAAGCCGCCAAGGAAATCGCCGTCGAGGACATCCGTGACGCCTTCGCCGTTTCCTATGAAACCGCGGCGCACCGCTTCACCAACCTGGCCACGGAACACCTGGGTATCCGCACGCACTTCCAGAAGGTGCATGAGAGCGGCATTGTCTACAAGGCCTATGAGAACGACGGCGTGACATTCCCGTCCGACCACACCGGCGCCATTGAGGGGCAGCCGATCTGCCGGTACTGGACCAGCCGCGAGGTGTTCTCGGTTCCGGACAAGTTCAGCGCCTACAACCAGTACACCGATACCCCGGCCGGAACGTTCTGGTGCACCGCGCGCACCGAGCGCAGCTCCGGGGGCCTGTTCTCGCTGAGCATCGGCGTTCCGTACGCCCATGTGAAGTGGTTCCGCGGCAGGGACACCACCGAGCGTTCCAAGTCCCGCTGCCCGGACCCGGACTGCTGCCGCACGCCGCCGGCCGAGCTGGCCACCGAATGGTCCGGCATGGCGTGGCCCAGCGCCCGGGCGCATTCGCATCTGCTCGCAGCCCTGCCGCCCGGCGCGTTCCCCGGCGTGGATGAGACTGAGGTGTACAGCTTCCTGCAGGCGCACGCCGGGGACTAGGTGCCCTTCGAGGGGCCGCACGTACCGGGACAGGGTGGCGGCTACATCACCGGGAAGGAAGCCAGGGGGGATAGGGTGAATTGATGGTCACCGAATCCAATCAGACAGCGCTGGTCATCGGCGGAAGCGGCATCGCCGGCTCATCCATCATTCGACGGCTGAACCAGGAGGGTGGCTGGACTGTACTTTCACTGTCCCGGAACCCCGTGAGCGGCTCGGACTCCCGGCACATCCCTGCCGACCTGCTGGACATCGACAGCCTCGCCGATGCCCTCAGCGGGGAAAAGCCCACCCACGTATTCTTCACCGCATGGGCACGGCAGGACACTGAGGAAGAAAACATCCGCATCAACTCTGCGATGCTGCGGAATGTGCTCCAGGCCCTCGAACACGCCCCGGTTGAACACGTGGCCCTGATGACCGGCCTGAAGCACTACCTGGGCCCGTTTGAAGCGTACGGAGCCGGGCCGGTTCCGGACACTCCCTTCCGCGAAGAAGAACCCCGGCTGCCCGTGGACAACTTCTACTACGCGCAGGAAGACGAACTCTGGGCCGCCGCCGAAAAGCAGGGCTTCCGCTGGTCCGTGCACCGCTCGCACACCGTGATTGGCCACGCCGTCGGCAATGCCATGAACATGGGCCTGACCCTGGCCGCACAGGCCACCATCTGCAAAAAACTGGGCAGGCCCTTTATCTTCCCCGGCTCAGAAATCCAGTGGAACGGCCTCACGGACGTCACTGACGGGAACCTTCTCGCCGAGCACATGATTTGGGCCGCGACCACCGAAAAGGCGGGCAACGAGGCCTACAACGTAGTCAACGGCGACGTCTTCCGCTGGCGCTGGATGTGGCCGAAACTGGCCGCCTATTTTGGCGTGGAAGCCGAAGGGTTCAAGGATTCCCCACGCCCGCTGGAACAGCAGATGCAGGGAATGGAACAGGAGTGGTCGGACATTGCTGCAGAGCAGGGCCTCGCTGAGGCAAACCTGGCCCGCATCGCGTCCTGGTGGCACACGGATGCAGACCTGGGGCGCACCATGGAGGTCCTTGCTGACATGAGCAAGAGCCGCCTCGCCGGTTTCACCGGCTACCGCCGAACGGAGGACAGCATCATCGAGCTGTTTGACCAGTACCGCGCGGACAAGATCATCCCCTGATCCCTTCCCGCCCCTCCATCGACATCACAGAAACTGCCCGTTAGACCCCGGTTACGGGCAGTTTCTGTCATCTCGATGCGGGCGGCGGGCGGCGGGCGGCGGGCACCCGGCGGGCCAACTGGCGGCGGGCTACGACGGCGTGGGCAGCGTCAGGATCTCGGCGCCGGCATCGGTGATGACAATGGTGTGCTCGCTGTGCGCCGTGAGCGCACCCGTCGCGCTGCGCAGCGTCCAGCCGTCGGCGTCGAACGTGAGCTGGTCCGTGTCCGCCATAACCCACGGCTCCAGCGCAAGCATCAGCCCCGGCTGCAGCACGTAGCCGCGGCCGGGACGCCCCGTGTTGGGGATGTGCGGGTCCTGGTGCATGGTGGAGCCAATCCCGTGGCCGCCGAACTCGGTGTTCACCGGATAGCCGGCGTCGGAGAGGACCGTGCCGATGGCATGAGAGAGATCGCCGATGCGTGCTCCGGGTCCGGCCGCAGCGATGCCGGCGGCCAGTGCCCGTTCGGTGGCGGTGATCAGTTCAATGCTCTTGGCCGGCTTGCTGTCCCCGACGATGAAGCTGATAGCCGAGTCGGCGGCTATTCCGTCCTTGGAGACCGCCAGGTCCAGGGTCAGCAGGTCTCCGTCCTGCAGCCTGTAGTCATGAGGGAGGCCATGCAGCACAGCGTCATTCACGCCCGTGCAGATGTAGTGCCCGAAGGAGCCGCGGCCAAACGACGGCGCGTAGTCGATGTAGCAGGAATCGGCCCCGGCTTCCTTGATCATCTCCCCGGTCCACTGGTCGATTTCCAGCAGGTTGGTTCCGACGGTTGCCTGCTTTTTCATGGCTTGGAGGATGTCCGCTACGAGCCGGCCGGTAACCCGTGCCTTCGCCACTTCAGCTGCGTTCAGGATCTCGATCATGGTGCCTTTCGGGGCGGGGGAATTGGCGTCTGTTCTGCATTCTGTCAGACCGTCTAGGGTGTAGGCATGCCCGAGATGCCTGAAGTGCAGGGACTCGCCGATTTCCTGCGGACCAAACTGCTGCCCAAGGACGGACCGCCTGCGCAGGTTGCCGACGTCGAGGTCCTTTCCTTCGCCGTGCTGAAGACAGCCGAAGTCCCCCTCGGGGAACTGCAGGAAGGCCCCGTGACGGCAGTGCAGCGCCGCGGAAAGTTCCTGATCGTTACGGCCGGGGGAGTGCACCTGGTGATGCACCTGGCCAAGGCCGGCTGGCTGCGCTGGTCCGACGCACTGAAGCCCGGCAAGCTGCGTCCGGGCAAGGGGCGCATGGCGCTGCGCGTCCGCTTCGCAGCAGCGGAACCTGGCGGGGACGAGCCCGGCTTCGATCTCACCGAGGCGGGAACCAAGAAGTCCCTGGCCGTCTACCTGGTGAAGGACCCTGCCGAGGTTCCGGGCATTGCCCGGCTGGGACCTGAAGCGTTCGACGTCGATCAGTCGACGTTCGCGGAGCTGGTCGCCGGGCACCGGGGCCAGATCAAGGGCCTGCTGCGGGACCAGTCCGTGATAGCCGGGATCGGCAACGCATACAGCGACGAAATCCTGCATGCAGCGCATCTGTCCCCGTTCGCCAACGCGTCAAAGCTGAAGCCGGAGGAATCCGCGCGGCTGTATGAGGCGATGCATGCGGTACTGGAGTCCGCCATCGACAATGCCGCCGGACGTCCTGCCGCGGAGCTGAAGGACTCAAAGCGCCGGGCGCTGCGGGTGCATGCCCGCACCGGTGAGCCCTGTCCTGTCTGCGGCGACACCGTACGTGAAGTGTCCTTCGCGGATTCGTCCCTGCAGTACTGCCCCACCTGCCAGACCGGCGGAAAGCTGTTGGCGGACCGGAGGATGTCCCGGCTGCTGAAGTAGACGGCCGTCTGCCCTGCCGGGCGGTGAACCGGGACTCAAATGTGACGGCCAACACCACCGGTTCATGTAACTTATAGACAACACATGTTGCTTATAAGAAACAATCTGGTGGAACTCACCCGCACCCCTAGGACTCCAATGAACCTCTACAGCCGCCTGGACCGGCATCTGCAGCAGAGCAACGAAGGCTCCGGCCCCGTTCGCGGCACCCTGTCTGCACCTCGCATCGGCATGATCTGGCTGGCAGCCAACTTTGTGGTGACAACTCTGCTGACAGGCACCCTGCTCGTTCCGGGCGTGACTTTCGCTGCTGCCGTGTGGCTGATCATCCTCGGCACCCTTCTGGGCGCCGTCGTCCTGACCCTTATCGGCAACATCGGTACGCGCACCGGCCTGCCGACCATGGCCATCACACGAGGTGCCTTTGGTGCCAGGGGAAGCCTGGTTCCGGTAGCGGCGAATGTGGTGATCCTGATGGGGTGGAGCTGGGTCCAGGCAATGCTGGCCGGCGTCACCGTCAACTACGTGGTGGAGCAGCTTACCGGCTTCTCCAGCCCGGTCCTCTTCGCCGTTCTGTGCCAGGCACTGGTGGTTTTCCTCGCCGTCCTGGGCCACGGCGGCATTGCCAAGGTGGAGCCGTGGCTGGCCGTAGTCATTCTGGCCATTATGGTCTACGTCTTCATCAGCGCCTTCACCACCTTCAGCCCCGCAGAGTTCGGCGGGATCGAGGTCGACGAGTCGCTGGGATACACGAACTTCATGGTGCTGGACATCGTGATTGCCACAGCCATCTCCTGGACGGTGCTCTCCGCCGATTTCAACCGGCTGGCCAGGTCCAGCCGCGCCGGGATCATCGGATCCGGCGTCGGCTACACCATCTCCACGACGCTGGCGATGGTCCTGGGCGCGACGGCGATTGGCTACGTGATTCTCTCCGGGGACGCGGCCGCTTCCTTCGATCCCACGGTGATAGTGAGCGCTTTCGGCACTCCGCTGGCGATCGTGATCTTCATGTCCGTCATGGCCACCAACACCATGGTGGTGTACGGAATGGTTACCTCCGTGGTGAACGCACAGGTGAAGTGGAAGGCCCGTTTCCTGCCGACCTCCCTTGCCGTCGGTGCCGTCGCCATAGCCGGTTCCACCTGGATGGCCCTCCTGGACCAGTTCACCGGCTTCCTGGTGATGATCGGAGCTTTCTTCGTCCCGGTCTTCGCGATCATGATCGTGGACTACTACATCATCAAGCGCGGCAGCTACAGCAAGGACATCCTGCGTCCGAGCGGCGGTGCGTACTGGTACACCGCCGGTGTCAACTGGGCGGCGATCGCGGTGTGGGTAGTGGGGGCAACCGCTTCCTACGTGCTGACCTACGTCTGGCCCAGCCCGGTGGGCGCCACCATTCCGGCCTTCGTGCTGACGTTCGTGCTCTACCTTGCCGTTTCGGCCAGGAACCGGGCACGGACCCCAGACAGCCCGCAGCCGCAGCCGGCCGACGCGGAGGCGCTGCCGTCCCGCGCCCCGGCAGCGGCGGAATGAGGCTGCTTTGACCATTGTTGATCTCACCCATGTGGTGGCCTCCGGGATGCAGGTCTTTCCAGGGGACCCGGACGTGGAGATAACCGGCGCACTGAGCCTCAGCGCGGACGGGGCCCAAGTGGCACGCCTGAACCTGGGCAGCCACACCGGGACGCATTTCGATGCGCCCTGCCACAGCATCGAAGGCGGCCGCAGCACCTCCGAGGTTGGGCTGGAAGAACTGACCGGTGAAGCGCTGGTGCTGCACCTGCCTCGCCTCGAACCGGATGCCGAGATTTCCTGGCACCACCTGAACGGCCAGGTTCCGGAAACAGTGCCGAGGATCGTCCTGCTGGCCACCGGATGGGACAGCCGCTTTGGCACCGGAGAATACCTGAAACATCCGGTGCTTTCCCCAGCCGCAGCGGAAGAACTGTGGAACAGGGGAATGCGGGTGCTGGCGGTGGACACACTGAACCCGGACCGGACACTGCAGCCCGGCCAGGAGTTCAGCCTCCCGGTCCATGAGCTGGTTCTAGGATCCGACGGGCTGATCGTCGAAAACGTCCGCGGAGCGGCTGCCCTGCCTTCCCGCTGCCGGGTGGGGTTCTTCCCCCTTAACCTGGCTTCGACGGACGGAGCGCCCGTCCGGGCCGTTGCCTGGGTTTAACGGACGGGCCACATACGCAGAGCGGGCCCGGGAGAATCTCCCGGGCCCGCTCTGCGCTGCTGTTGGCTTTCTTAGCTAGCAGTGACTAGCCAACGGTCTAGCGGCTGCACTTCACTGCGCCGTAGGACGCGGTGTAGTCGACCTTTTCGGCCTTGCCCTTACCGAGGAACTTGTAATGGGCTGTCAGCTCTCCGGCAGCGAGGGACAGCTGGCGGGTCTTGATGACCGCCGTCGTCGTCTGGCCCGGTTCGAGCTTCATGACCTTGGCATTGCCGTGCGGGGACTTCAGGTCGATGTCCGCGCGGCGGTCGCCGTTGTTCGTGAGGGTCACGGTGATTTCAGCCTTGAAGGCGTTGCACTTGCTGGCAGCGCTGACCGGGTTCACCACCTTCTCGGGGACAACCACCGGCAGGATTTCGGCACGTTCGCCGAGGCCCGCGGTGCCGGAGAGATCTCCGGTGGCGTTGTGCAGGTGCAGGAACAGCGCCGAGGCTTCGGTGGTGTCCTGGCTGCGGTTGACGGTGAGCTTTCCGCCGTCGACGTCGGCAAAGAGGGCATCCGGCGAGGCGCCGGAGAACCACAGGGCCGGGTTGGCGGCGTCGAACTGAATGTACTCCGTTGAATCCACCGGAACAGTCTGGCCGGCATCGTTGACGTTGTACAGGCTCCAGGTCACCACCTTGTACTGCAGCGGCAGCGAACCGGCAGCCGGATCCAGGCCCAGGGAAGCGACGCTGACCGGGAGGGTCACCGTGTTGCTGTCGAACGTGTTGGTGTCCGTGTTGCCCAGCTGGCCGTTGGCGCCGGTCTGGTCTACCAGGGTGCGTGAGCCGTCCGGGTTCAGCCGGTAGGTGTTCACCAGGACCAGGTCCAGGTCATCGGCCCGCCCCGTGGCCACCAGGTAGTCGGCCGTGCCGTCCATGTTGGTGTCGATCTCGACGTTGACCTCGTTGTGGCCGCCCAGGATGGGCCAGTTGTCCCACGTGCTGAGGCCAAAGTTGAGGACACCGTCCAGCGCATCGCCGCCGGCGGCCTTGACCGCCGGAATGGTGCTGGAAGCGCCAACCGCGGCGAGGTCCATGGAGTTCATGGATTCAAGTGCCAGGTCATCCCGTTTGTCGCTCTGCGCGCCCAGGACCAGCGGCGAAACCAGGGACAGGTAGGTCGACCCGTCGCCGCCCTGCAGCAGCCCGCGGCCCGCGAGGGTCACGTCCGCTGCCAGCGCCTCGGAGTCAGCGAAGCTGATCTCCGTTCCTGCGGTCATGTCCGATGTCGGCTTGGGAGCCGAGTAGACGGGAACACGCAGGGTGGGGACGCCGGCACTTGCCAGCTGGACGCGTCCGGACACATCAGCCAGGAACTGGCGGGGCAGGCCCAGCTGTTCGGTGTCCGCAGCCGGGTCGATGGTCTTGGCCAGCGCCGCCGGATCCGCGATGTTCAGTGTCACGTCCACCGTGGCCTTCGCATTGGCGCCAACGCTAACGGCCGGAGCCGTGCTGATTTCAACGCCGGGCATGGTCGACGCGGGAAGGTAGCTGACGTCGAAGGTGCGCGGGCGGTCCGACTTGTTCTGAACCGTGACCTTGCGGGTTACGGTGAGCGCTTCGGCGCCAAGCTCCAGCACCCCGAAGTTGATGCTGGTCAGCGTCTGGTCTTCGGAGTCGTAGGCCATGACCTTTGAATCCATGGCGTCCAGGACGTCCACGCGCCCGGAACCGACACGGTTGGGTGCATGAACGGCGCCGTTGGCGGCCAGGACGTCATGCGTGGCCGTGTTCATGATGGTGTTCTTGACCTCGTACGGGGTGAAATCCGTCGCGGCGTAGAGCAGCGCTGCCAGGCCGGCAACATGCGGCGTAGCCATGGAGGTGCCGCTCTTTACGGATGCACCGTTTCCTGAACCGACGGCAGCCGAACCGATTGAGGAGCCGGGAGCGGCGACGTCGGGCTTTACCACGCCGTTGGAGCCGTGCAGTCCGCGGGAGGAGAAGGAGCTTACCGTGTCCAGGGCGTTCGACGGCCCTGCTGCGGCACCCATGTAGTTCGGGTCCAGCCGCAGGGTCAGGGTTCCGGCCACAGCGGCCGGACGCAGCCGGTCGGAGGACTCACGGTTGAGCTGGATGCCGGGAAGCGTGGTGTTGCCGCCGATTCCGGCGTCGAACACGTCACGCGGAGAGTCCAGGACGACGCCGGTTGCACCGGCAGCCTGGGCATTGTTGAAGCGCGCGCCTGAACCGCAGGGGAAAGCTCCGGCTTCATCTTCCCACTGGATCCAGACCCACTTGTCCGTCAAAGACCCGGCCGGGAAGGCGTTGCAGCCGAAGGCGTTGGATGCGGGTGCCGCCACGACGTCGCCGGTGAGCCGTTCCGGAGTGACCGCCGGATCGGAGTAGTTGAAGTTCACTGAGTACTGGCCGGCGGCCGAACCTTCCAGTTCTTCCGGGGCCAGGACATCGGCGCGGTCCAGGGAAATCTGGGAACCGATGGTGCTGGCCACCGTCAGCGAGGACTTCGCGTTGCCCGGGGAACCGCCCACGTTGTACACGTCCCCGGCGTTGCCGGAAGCGACCACGGAAAGGATGCCCTGTTCGGTCAGCTTGTCCACGATGTCGTTCTCGGGATCATCCACCGGGGCGTAGTCGGAACCCAGGGACATGTTCACCACCTGCGCGCGGTCGGAGAAATCGCCGTCGCCGTTGGGGTCCAGGACATAGTCAAGTGCCTGGCCCACAACCTCGGAGGAACCGGTGCAGCCAAACACGCGGATGCTGACCAGCTGCGCCTCCGGGGCCGAGCCGGGGCCGATGCGCATGTCATTGACGGCGTCGGCCGTCAGCGAGGAGTAATCGCCCGTGAAGGTGCTGCCGTCAGCCAGGGTGCCGTAGCCGGCCGCCGTGCCTGCCACATGGGATCCATGCCCCTGGCAATCCATCGGGTTGAGGTCCGGCTTGGGGATCGGCTGGTAGTTCGGAGCAGTCGGATCCGCGTTATAGTCATCGCCCACCAGGTCATAGCCGCCGATGAACTTGTCCGTGTCGATCAGGCCGCTGTCCGCAGCGGGGATGACAGGGGATGCCTGGGCTGCCTCGTACGCTTCGATGGTTCCGGGGCCGCCGAAATCACTGTGCGTGTAGTCGACGCCGGTATCCAGGACGGCGATGGTGATACCGTCTCCGGTCTGCTGGCGCTCCACCCAGGTGTTGAGGGCACGGGTGTCGATGTCCGCACCCTTGTTGTCGATTGTCTTGGGTACGATCCGGGTGATCTTCGCGACGTCGTCGCGCTCTGCCAGGGCCTTGATGGCGTCTGCATCGCCAACGATGCCCACGCCCGGAAGGCTGTTGGTGGTGGTGTAGAGGGTGCTGGCATCCGCTTCCGCGGCCACCGACTCAGCCTGGGATTCAATGGCTGACCGGATCTGCCGGACCCGCGGAGCGTCGACTACCGGCTCCCGCTTGCCTTCCTTGACCTCGTCCGGCTGGGTCTGTCCAAAGGCGCCATCGCCGGTGAACTGGACGTAGACGGAGACCTCGCCGTCAACGCCGCGGAGGCTCGGGGATACTTTCTGCTCCGCAAACTTCTGGACGGCGAATCCCTGGGCAGCGTTGTCCGTGCCGGAGGGTTCGGTGGCCTGGGCCGGCAGGCCCAGGCCTGCCGTGAGTGCGAGGCCGGCAACCGCGGCAGTAGCCACGGCACCTGGCCGGTGATGAATGGACCGTCTCATTTTGCTCCTTGAACATTCCGCCGCGCGTTACCGGAAGAATGCCGCCGAAGACCTAGAGACTAGGAACCCTTGAACAAAAACAACCGGCTGCTGACACACGTGACAGCTTTCCTTTTGTGCCCCCAACCCCCCGTTTGGAGTGTCAGCATGCACCTTCGGCCCCCAAAATGCCTGCAGCCGTAGGCACACCCTAAGCGAGTAAATGCCCAGCTCAAAGGTTTGCGGCAACAGGATGAATTACGGGGTGACGCTATTGACACTCCCACCGTCCGGGTGTTTAGAAAGGGCACCAAAGTGTCTCGGTCGCATAAAAAAGCGGCCTTTCCGCTGAATCCAGTGAATCCAGTGAAAAAGCCGCTCTTTGGTCCGGGAGGGGTAGAAACCCGGATGAAAGCCGGGCTACAGGGCAGGGCCGCTGGCCGCGCCGCCCTGCCACAGGGCGTCGAACGGGGTGTTGGAGGAAACGCGGTTGCGGATGCCCTCGGTGACGAAAGCCTTGGCGGTGCGTGCAGCTTCGAGCGGGCTTGCGCCCTTGGCCAGTTCGGCGGTGATGGCGGCGGCCAGGGTGCAGCCGGCACCGCTGACGGCAACCTCGCCCACCTTCGGGGCGCGGAGGACTTCCATGGTTTCGCCGTCGTAGAAAACGTCGACGGCGTCCTCGCCTTCCAGCCGCACGCCGCCCTTGGCGAGCACCACGGCTCCGGAGGCTTCGTGGATGCGCCTGGCGGCTTCCTTGAGGTCTTCCACGGACTCGATCGCGTCCATCCCGGCCAGGGACATTGACTCGAAGTGGTTCGGGGTGACGAACGTGGCCAGCGGGAGGATCTGTGCCTTCAGCGCCTGGTCGGTGTCCAGGGCGGCGCCGGGCTCCTGGCCCTTGCAGATCAGGACCGGGTCCAGCACGATGTTGGTCCAGTCCTGGCTCTGCAGTGCCTTGGCCACAGTGTCGATGGTTGCCGGGGTGCCGAGCATGCCGATCTTTACGGTGCCCAGGTCATAGGCCGTCTGGATGGCTTCCAGCTGGTCTGCGATCACCTGCGGGTCAACCGGTACGAAGCGGTGGTTCCAGTTGTCCTTCGGATCGAAGGAAACAATGCAGGTCAGGGCCGTGATGCCGTAGGTTCCCAGTTCCTGGAAGGTCTTGAGGTCAGCCTGGGCGCCCGCCCCGCCGGTGGCTTCGGAGCCGGCGATCGTGAGCGTGACGGGAGGATGTGTTGTTGAAGACATGGGTCCATCTTCCCCCTAATCCGGCGCGGCCCGCCACCCGGTTTCGCTGCAGGCTGCCGGGCTAGCAGCGCACGTCCATCAGGCGCCACACGGCAAGCCGCCCGACGGCGGAGGAGACGCCGATTGCCAGGGCCATCAGCAGGGGTACCCCAACGGAACCGGCCATGAGTCCGATGACCGCCCAGGCGAGCACCGTGGGGACGAGGAAGAAGGCGAGCACGTGCACCCACTGGTTCGGCACGCCGCGCAGCAGCAGGCCCAGGGCCAGGCCCACCGGGGCAGCCGTCACCAGGCCGATTCCGGCCGCGTAGAAGGCGGCGATCACGATGATCCAGAGGTAGCCCCAGACGTCACGCGAGGTTCCCCAGCCGATTACCACGGTGGCTATCAGGGCAACCAGCAGGCAGGCGATCGCGTATCCGGTGACAAAAGCGGTGGGGCCGAACGTTACGCGCGGGGACAGCAGGAGCGGGGCGCCCGTGCCGGAAGGGCCGGGGGCGGCGGAAGGGCCGGGGGCAGCGGAAGGGGAGGGGACGGCACCGGCCGGGAAGGCGCCGTCGTCATCCGCTTTCTCAGTCATGGGATCGCGCTCCTCGCAGCAGCTTCACCACATCCTCCACGATATTGCGCACAACGGGTAGGCGCGAGAGGATGACGAGCTTGGCCACGAGGGGAGCGGTATTCGTGACCAGACGGCGGGAACGGGCCTGGCCGGGCGAGGAATCGTAGACCCAGAACATGGTTACGCCCATCTGGAGCAGCCAAAGCAGCTCAGGCAGGTCATCGCGCACAGCCAGCGGCGGCTGCGGCCGGGCAGCCTGCACAGCCTGTCGGTAGACCGCAATCGACTTGCCGCGGCCCACCTGTTCGGCGTCCGCCGGCAGCGAGGATTTCCGGGTACCCGGAGGCACGGGCAGGGCAGCCGTTTTCAGGAACTGGTGCCCCAGCGAATGGTACGGAGCCAGCACGTCAAGGTTCGCCTGCAGGATTACCCGCAGGTGTTCACCCAGGTTGTGGCCCTCCCGCAGCTGCGGCAGGGCGGCGGAGCGGTGCTGGTTTTGCAGTGACCGGTACAGCTCGGCAACGATCGCATCCTTGGAGAAGAAGTAGTAGTAGGCGTTGCCTACGGAGACGCCAGCCTCCGCGGCGATGCCGCGCATGGTGGTCCGGTCAAAGCCGAGGGTGCGGAACTGGCTGGTGGCGGCTTCAACCAGCCTCCGCCGGGTGGCTTCACTCTTCGACCCCGCGGCCATCGGTCCCCTGTTCCAAGTTGTCTACCGCGCCATTAGAGCACGTTTTTGAACACGTTCAAAAACGTGACGCCGCCAAAAACATGGCAGAATTGACGCTGGTCCTCCACGGGCCGCCCGGGACAGCGGGCAAGTGCTAATACAGCCGGGCGGGAGCCCAGGCGAACCACTAAACCGAAACGGGAAATCCATGTCCTCACCAACCCCGGCCGCTGCCGTCCAGGCACGCCAGGCCCCCAGCTACGCCTCCCGGGGCAGCTCGCATTTCGACCTGATCCTCACCCTCATGTGTGTGGTGATCATCATTTCCAACATCGGGGCGTCCAAGGGCGTGGTGCTGGGTCCGGTCTTCGGTGACTTCAGCATCATCACCGACGGCGGTTTCTTCCTCTTCCCGCTGGCGTACATCCTGGGCGACGTCATCAGCGAGGTCTACGGCTTCAAGGCCGCCCGGCGTGCCATCTACATGGGCTTTGCCATGGCAGCGTTCGCAGTGCTGTCCTTCGCGGTGATCATCGCGCTGCCCGGCTTTGACGACGCGTACGGAGTGGAGAGGCAGGCCGCGCTGGAAGCGGCACTGGGCCCCGTGTGGCAGATCGTCGCCGCGTCGCTGCTTGGATTCCTGGCCGGGCAGCTGCTCAACGCCATGGTGCTGACCCGGATGAAGGCGCGGTTCAAGGAGCGTGCACTGGTGGGCCGGCTGATGGCCTCAACCGGAGTCGGCGAATTCGCGGACACCCTGATCTTCTGTGCCATTGCCGCACCGGTCATCGGGATCACCGATGCCGGGCAGTTCGTGAATTACGTGATCTTCGGTTTCGTGTACAAGACGGCGGTCGAGTTCCTGTTCGTTCCGGTCACCTCGGCGGTGATCAAAGCGATCAAGAAGCGCGAGCCTTCCTACGGCCGGGTGGATGCCGGCGCTGTCTAGAGCTGCAGTGCCCGGTCTGCCGCGCAGACCGGCGGCGCCGGACCGGCTGATGGCACCGGCCCGCCGGTCCTAGCTGTAGTACTTCCCCAGGACCTCGTCCTTGAACTCGAAGAACGTGCCGTCCTCGATCGCCATCCGGGCGTCGTCGACCAGCTTCACGGTGAACCGTTCATTGTGGATGGAGATCAGCGTGTGGCTGACCATCTCATTGGCCTTGAACAGGTGCTGGATGTAGGCACGAGAGTAATTGGTGCAGGCATAGCAGTCACAGCCGCCCACCAGCGGGCCGAAGTCCCGCTTGAACTTGGCGTTGGAGAGGTTCTTGCGCCCATACGGGGTGTAGAACGCCGAGTTGCGGGCCACCCGGGTGGGAGAGACACAGTCAAAGGTGTCCGCGCCGTTCTCGATGGCGGTGAAGATGTCATCCGGCTCGGAGATGCCCAGCAGGTGCCGCGGTTTGTCCTCGGGAAGCTCCTCGGTGCACCAGCGGACAATGGTGCCCAGGTTCTCCTTCTCCAGGGCGCCGCCGATGCCGAAGCCGTCGAATCCCATGGCTCCCAGGTCACGGGAGGCCTTGCGGCGCAGGTCCTCGTACTGGGCGCCCTGCAGGACGCCGAAGAGGGCCTGGTAGGGCCGGTGTGAACGTTCCCCGGTGAGCCGGCGGTGTTCCACCAGGCACCGTTCGGCCCAGAGCCGGGTGCGTTCAAGGGAACGTTCCTGGTAGGCGCGGGAGTTCAGCAGGGTAGTGAGCTCATCGAAGGCGAACATGATGTCCGCGCCCAGCTGATGCTGCACCTGCATGGAGATTTCCGGCGTGAAGCGGTGTTTGTCCCCGTTGAGGTGGGACTTGAACCAGACGCCGTCGTCATCGATGTGTGCCAGGCGCTCCTTGCCGGGCGCGACGTCGTCATCAGCTCCGGTGGCATGCGTGGTGCCGTCGGCGTTCATGTTGATGACCTTCTTGAAGCCGGCGCCGAGGCTCATGACCTGGAACCCGCCGGAATCGGTAAAGGTGGGGCCGGGCCAGTTCATGAATTTGCCCAGCCCGCCGGCCTCGTCGAGGATGTCCGCGCCGGGCTGCAGGTACAGATGGTACGCGTTGGCCAGCACCGCCTGGGCCCCAAGCTGCGCCACAGACTCGGGCAGCACGGCCTTCACTGTGGCCTTGGTGCCGACGGCGATGAACGCCGGAGTCCGGATCTCGCCGTGCGGGGTGCTGATGACGCCGGTACGGCCCTGGAACTCACCGCCGTTCTCGTTGGCGCGGGACGCAGAGTCGGGAGTGGTTTCACGCAGGCGCTTACCGAGGGCAAAAGAAAAACCGGAGCTGGACACCCCTCCATTTTGCCCTACATTCGGCCGGCTCCTGCCGGCGCCGGCCGCGGCGCCGGCAGCAGTGCCGGGTGGAGGCCCGGGCCGGGGAGCGGGGCGGAGGCCCGGGGAGAGCCGGCACACATAACCCCTTCAGCTGAACGCGCCGGGCGTAAGGTGAGAACGGCGGATTTTCGGCCCGTGACGCGCTGCCGCCGACCGTGAACGCATGAAAGGCCTCCGTACTCCCCTTGAACCACCTGCGCGAAATGTTCGCCCTCGCCCCTGCCCAGAACGACCATCGCGTGGCCATCCGCTGCGGCATCGGCATCGGTGTCCCGCTCGCCGTAGTGCTGGCCATTGGCAGGATCGACCTGGCGATCTTCGTCGCCTTCGGGGCCTTCACCAGCATCTACGGACGCAACGAACCGCACCGCCAGCGTCTGGGGCACCAGGCCCGCGCCGGAGCCCTGATGTTCGCGGTGATCCTGGCCGGTGCACTGTCTTCACGCCTTGGACTGGACGCATGGGGAGTTGTCCTGGGCACCACCGCCGTCGCCGGGCTGGGAACGGTGGCCACCGGGTATTGGCGGCTCCGCCCGGCCGGATCCCTGTTCCACATCTTCGCCTACGCGGCCATCGCATCCGTTCCAGCGCATCCTCCCCTGTGGCAGGGCATGTTGGCGGCCGGATCCGCCATTGTGTTCGCCGTCCTTCTTGGACTGTCCGGAATGCTGCACGCCAGATACCGGACACCGTGGAACAAGCCGCTGCGGCCCCGCTTCAGCCCGGCAAAGCAGAAGGCGATCTGGGCTGACGGCGGACTGTATGCCGTTGCGGCCGCAGCGGCGGGCAGCGTCGCCACCCTGCTCGGAATCGGACATAACTACTGGGCCATGGTTGCCGCCACGGTTCCGCTGGCAGGTGCCACCTTCCGCCACCGCATCCAGCGGGGGGTCAGCCGCATGCTGGGAACCTTCGGCGGGCTCGGAATCACCGCGGTGATCCTGTTTGCCCGCCCGCAGCCCTGGCAGCTTGTCCTGGTCATCGCGCTGCTGCAGTTCGGGGCCGAGTTGTTCATCGCCCGGAACTACGCGCTGGCGCAGGTGGTCATCACGCCGCTGGCACTGCTCAGCACGGAGCTCTCCCACGCCGGCAGCCCGACCACGCTGATCCAGGACCGGGCAATTGAAACGGTCATCGGAGCGCTGGTGGGCATGGCCCTGGTGCTGCTCCTGCAGCTGCGGGCAAGCCGGGCCGGTGCCCGGGGTGCGCGTATCCCGGCCTAGAGGTCCAGGTTCAGGCCGCGGACGGCACTGAGTTCGGTGCGGATGCGGCGCTGGAGCTCGGCGTCGGAATAGGTGCGGGATCCGCCATGGGCGCGAAGGTAGAACAGTGTGTTGAGGCGCAGGATCCGCCAGTCCCGTTCGCTGTGCTCATCTCCCGCCTCGGCAGCACGCTGGACCTCGCGGTCATACAGGTTTGGTTCGTTCAGCTGGCGCTGCAGCAGCTCGGCGGAAAGCTTGGCCTTGAGCGGATCTGATTCGGCATTGTCTCCGGCCCGAACCGCCTCGGCAAACGCTGCCGAGGCCTCCAGGTCACCGGATTCATGGGTGATCTGCGCGGCCAGTGCCAGCGCTCCCTGGATCCAGTTCCAGCGGCCGTAGTTGCCGTCGAACCCCAGTCCGGTGATCAGGGAACAGACAGCCAGGGCGTTTTCTGCGTCCCCCAGGTCCACATAGAGCGTGTGGGCGAGGTCTCGCACGTCCTGGAGGTTGCTTCCGGCCTTGACGTTCAAGCCCCGGCTCAGCCGGGTCACGAGTTCCTTGACCGCGCGGTCATCCGGGTGTGCAGCGTCTGCCGCGGCCAGGACGGCAGCATAGGTCTCTTCCTCGGTGGGAATGCTGCGGACAGCCTCAGCGGCGTTCGTCTCCGGTGCCGGTGCTGCCACCCGCACGGCGGACCCATAGGCAATCCGCAGGGTTTCCCCGTCCTCCAGGTCAGCGATGACCAGGGCGGGATTCCCCAGGTCATCCTCTTCGATGCGCACGGATGCCAGCGGTGCCAGGGTCCGCTCTTCCAGGACCACTTTCTGGCCCGGTACGAGCAGTTCGGCATTGACCCGGAAGGCATATCTATCCGGCACACTCATCGACATGGCTTTTCCTTAGCGCTCGAAGCTCCGCCCCAGTTTATAAACGTAGGTTAGCGCCTACCGGCCCCATCCCGCTGACGCCAGCGCCTGGCGGAGCAGGTCTCCTCGCCCGCCGGAGAACTCGGAGTAAATGGCAGGGCTGAGAGCTTCCTCGGGCGTGAGCCAGGACAGCTCCAGTGCGTCCTGCCGCGGATCGCATTCGCCCGTCACCGGAATCAGGTAGGCCAGCGCGACGGCGTGCTGGCGCTCGTCAGTGAGGCCGGTCTGCGACGGCGACGGGAAGTATTCCGCCACCGCGAACGGTGCCAGGCTGGGCGGCAGCTGCGGGAGGGCCATGGGCCCAAGGTCCTTTTCGAGGTGACGCAGCAGGGCAGCGCGGATGGTTTCGCGGTACATCACCCGGCCGGAAACGAAGGTCCGCACCATCTTGCCCTCAGGGGTTGCCTGCAGCAGCAGGCCCACCTCGGTGACATACCCAAGGGGGTCGCACCGCACCGGAACGGCTTCCACATAGACCATGGGAAGACGCTGCCGCGCTTCATGCAGATCCTCCTCCGAAAGCCAGCCGGGATACGGGTCAGGGGTGCGAACGTTCATAGCAGTGTTCTACCCCAAAGCCCGACGCCGAGTCATACGGCACGCTCCGCTTCGGCCAAGGGCTGAACTGCTTCCGGCTCTATCAGGGCGACCGGCGGAAGCCTACGATTGGGCGATGGAGACCGAGCTGTCGGAGCTGCTGCTCCCGGATGCGGAGGCCTGGCGGGCTTGGCTGGAAGCGCATCACCTGCGTTCCGCCGGGGTCTGGCTGGTGATCGGCAAGCGAGGCGGAAGCACGACGGCGCTGACCCGGCAGGCCGCGCTTGACGAGGCTCTTTGTTTCGGCTGGATTGACGGCCAGGCCGCACGGCGGGACGAGGAAACCTACCTGCAGCGCTACACCCGGCGCGGCCCGTGGAGCGCCTGGTCGCTGCGCAACGTGGGGCACATCGCCCGGCTGGAAGCCGCCGGCCGGCTGCACCCTTCGGGCCGCGACGCAGTGGAGTCGGCCAAGGCGGACGGCCGCTGGGACGCGGCATATGCCGGTCCGGCCACGGCCGAGGTACCGCAGGACCTGCTGGACGCGATTGCCGCGAACGAGAGCGCCCAGGCGATGTTCAACGTGCTCAGTTCACAGAACCGCTTCGCCCTGGCCTACCGGCTGGGCCAGCTCAAGACGGAGGCAGCCCGGGAGCGGAACATCGCCCGCTTCGTGGACATGCTCAGCCGCCGTGAGACCTTCTATCCGCAGAAGCGGTTCCCAGAGTAGGAGTGAAGATGTGCCGGCTTTTTGGAATGCACGCAGGCCCCGGTCCGGTCCGTGCCACGTTCTGGCTGCTCACGGCCCCGGACAGCCTGGCCGAGCAGAGCCACAGGATGGCGGACGGTTTCGGGATCGGCGTCTTCGATCCCGGCCGCAAACCCGTGGTGGACAAGGCGCCCATGGCGGCTTATGAGGACCGCGCCTACGCATCGGCGGCCCGGACGCTTGAAGGCACAACGTTCGTGGCCCATGTCCGGTACGCCAGTACCGGTGGAAATACCTTGGTGAACACGCATCCGTTCCTGCAGGATGACCGGATGCTGGCCCACAACGGGGTGGTGGAGGACCTGCACATCCTCGATGACCGGCTGCGGTCCCTGGAGGTTCTGGACCTTGTCCAGGGCAAGACTGACAGCGAACGGGTCTTCGCCCTCATCACGGGCATTGCCCGCCGGAACGGCGGCGACCTGGGGGAAGCCATCAGCGAGGCGCTCACCTGGGTTGCCGAGAACCTGAGGCTCTACGCCGTCAACCTCGTCATCACGACGGCTGCGGAGCTGTGGGCGGTGCGGTATCCAGACACTCACCCGCTCTACGTCCTGCAGGAAAGCGCGGAGGATCCGCACCGAGGCAAGAACTCGGCCCGGATCAGTGTGAAGAGCGACGAGATGGAGCAGAACAAGACCCCCGCGGTGCTCGTCGCGACCGAGCGGATGGACGAGAATCCGAACTGGCGGATGATGGATTCCGGCGAGATCCTCCGGGTGGACCGGCACCTGAACACGGAGCGGTCCTTTCCGCTTCCGCAGCATCCGCGGCATCTGTTGACCCTTGCGGACCTGAGTCCGCACAAGGCGGCCTCGCAGCATCCGTTCAAAACCGCCGGTACCTGAGACCGCAGTTCAGCCTTCCTGCGGATCCGCCTCCAGCCGAGCGACGCGCAGGGCGGCTTCCAGGACCATCCAGGCCTGGAGCTGGGTGGAAAGCTCGACGCCGGAGCCGGGGGGATACTGCTCGTCTGCGGTGCTGCGCGGGTCGGACGGGAACACTGCCAGGTTGTTCCGAACCGCCTTGCCTTTCCAGAGCCTGTCCGCCACCTCGGTGACCAGTAACCCCGCCGTCCGGCGCGAACCGGAGTCCAGGGTCGGGGCTGCAGCTGCCTCGGCCAGGTAGCGGCACAGAATGCCGGTGAACAGCCCCCCGTCGCCGCTGCCGTGGGTGCGCAGCAGGGGCCCGGTGCCGCCGTCGTTCGCCAGATGGCGGGACGTGGCATTGATCAGCGCGGCGGCCCGCTGCAGGTTGGCCTCGCCGCCCAGCTCCAGCAGTGCCCCCAGCGCCGGGCCCTGGTTGTAGGTGAAGTGCGCCCGTTCAAGCGCCGTTCCGCCTGCGGTCTGCCGCACGCCGTCGTAATAGAGTCCGGTGTTGGCGTCGAGCAGCTCGGCGTTCAGCCAGTCCACCAGCTTCTGTGCGCGCTCGCGTTCTCCGGTGCGCGCGAAATACAGGGCCGCGGGGGCGGTGGCGGGGGTGTTCTTGAAGTTCCGGGCACGGTTCCACCAGACTCCGCCGCCAAGGTCAGGTGTATGGCCCGAACGCAGGGCCCGTCCCAGCGACTCCCGCAGGCCCTGGTGGCGGGGCTTGCTGCCGCGCGGCGGCCCGGGCAGGGTGTCCAGGCGCAGGGCGGCCAGGGCAAGCCACGCCATGTCGTCGAAGTAGGAGTTCGTGAACCTGCCGCCGTTGCGGATCCGGATGGTCCGGACCACCTGTTCGGCCAGCACTATCGGATCTGCCCCGGCTACCGGTGCCCGGCTGCGCAGGCCGGTGTCCACGAGGACATCCACATAGTGTGCCTGCCACCAGTAATGCCACGGCCCAATGCCGCGGGGCAGCGGCTGCGGCGCCCGCACTGCGCCCAGGTGCGTGCCCGGCAAACCCAGGAACGTACCGCCGAAAGCGGTTGTCACCGAATGGGCGGCGGTGTCGGAGCGCAGTTCGGCGTGGCGGACGGTCTGTGCTGCGGGCATGCGACCCACCCTAGTCCTGTCCGCCCCGCAGCGTCACGGTGTCCGGCCCGGCCCAGGTAACCCGGCCCCAGTGGTGCGGTGTGCTGCCAGTCACAGTAGGCTCGTGGGACCGCATGCGCCCTAGGCGCACCCCAACAGTCCTGACCCAGGAGGAACCACATGCAGCTTTCCGGCGCTTCGGCCATTGTCACAGGAGCAGCTTCCGGGCTCGGACGGGCTACGGCCCGCCGGCTCATCGACGCCGGGGCGGAAGTGGTGCTGGTTGACCTGCCGTCCTCCGGCGGGCTTGCCTACGCCGCTGAACTCGGAGACGACGCCCATTTCGTGCCGGGCGACGTGACCGATCCGGAGCAGATGCAGGGGGCGGTGGAAGCGGCCATGGCCGCTGCGCCGCTGCGGGTGGCGGTGAACTGCGCCGGGATCGGCACCCCGGGCAAGGTCCTGGGGCGCAACGGTGTCCTGCCGCTCGAGGACTTCAACCGGGTCATCCAAGTCAACTTGGTGGGCACGTTCAATGTGACCCGGCTCGCCGCGGCAGCCATGGCGGAAACCGAGCCGCTGACAGACGACGGCGGAACTTCCGAGCGCGGCGTCATCATCAACACCGCCTCGGTGGCGGCCTTTGACGGGCAGATCGGGCAGCCCGCCTACTCGGCCTCGAAGGGCGCAGTGGCTGCCATGACCCTTCCGCTGGCACGCGAACTGGCTCGGCACCTGATCCGCGTGGTGACAATCGCCCCGGGCATCTTCGAAACGCCCATGGTGGCCGGGCTGCCGCAGGAGGCCCAGGACTCGCTGGCAGCGCAGATTCCACACCCGTCCCGATTGGGCCGGCCGGACGAATATGCCTCGCTGGTGGACCACATCATTGGGAATCCGATGCTCAACGGGGAAACCATCCGGCTTGACGGAGCGATTCGGATGGGACCGAAATAAGGCGTGCCCATGCTCCCCGACGCCGACTTTTTTCTTTTCGAACAACTGCTCAATCCCGAGGAACAGGCCAAACTCGCTGAACTGCGGTCCTTCCTGGCCGCCGAGGTGATTCCGTACGCCGGCGGCTGGTGGGAGGAGGCCCGGTTCCCGGTGGAACTGCTGCCCGGGCTGGCGTCGCTTGGCCTGTCCACCCCCGTGCAGCGCGGTTACAGCCCGCTTTTCGCCGGCCTTGTCATTGCCGAGATGACCCGGGCGGATACCTCCATAGCCACTTTCTTCATGGTGCACCACGACCTGTTCGTGGAAGGGTTGCACGCTTTCGGGTCGGAAGATCAGAAGGACAGGCTCCTGGCCGATGCGCAGTCGCTGAAGATCACCGGCGCGTTCGCCCTTACCGAGCCGGACCACGGCTCCGACGTCGCCGGCGGAATGGCCGCCACGGCAGTGCGCGAGGGCAACGAATGGATCCTGAACGGAACCAAACGGTGGATCGGCAACGGCACGTTCTGCGACTGGATGCTGTTCTGGGCGCGTGAACCGGAAACGGGCAAGGTCAGGGGCTTCCTGCTGGACGCTTCGCTGCCCGGGATCAGGCGCACCCGGATCGAGAACAAAACCGCGCTGCGCACCGTGCAGAACGCGGACATTGAACTGACGGATGTCCGCGTTCCGGAGGCGGACCGGCTCGCCGGGATCGAAAGCTTCGATGACACGAAACACCTGCTGCGCGGCTCGCGGATCATGGTCGGCTGGCAGGCCGTGGGGCAGCAGCTGGCCGCGTTCGACGTCGCCCGCGCCTACGCCGTTGAGCGCAGGCAGTTCGGGCGTCCGCTGGCGTCCTTCCAGCTGGTGCAGCAGCAGCTGGTGCGGATGCAGGGCAACACGGTGGCTTCCACCGGCATGCTGGCACGGGTCAGCGACCTGGAACAGGGCGGGTACGGCGCGGTGTCGGATGACGGAACAGCCCGCGGGGACATGGCCCGGGCGGCGCTGGCGAAGTCCTACGCCAGTGCCCTGATGCGGGAAACGGTCTCGCTGGGACGCAGCCTGCTGGGCGGCAACGGCATTGTCTCCGACTACCGGATGGCCAGGATCTTTGCTGACGCCGAAGCGATCTACACGTACGAGGGGACGTATGAGATCAACTCGCTGATCGCGGGGCGGGAAATCACCGGGGTATCGGCGCTGCGCTGAACGGCGGGCTCCGGTTCTACCCCCTGCCGGCCAAGGGATTGGCCAGCCTGCCGGAGAACTGCAGCCCGCCTGACGGATCCGCAATATCCAGCATCTGCTGGTTGTTGCGCAGCTGCAGGCGGTTGAGGCAGGAACGGGCAAAGTCCGCGGCGAAGAGATCATGGGCAGCGAAGTCTTCGGCCAATTCGGGGTGCTCAGCCTGGTAGGCGCAAACCACACCGGCGACCGTGTCCCAGAATTCGCCTTCCGTGAGCTGTCCGTCCTCGTGCAGGACGGCAGCGAGGAAGCGGAAGAAGCAGTCGACCACGTCGGTGAAGACTGAGAGCACCTGCTCCTCCTCCGGCACATCCACGCGGATACGTGCGGCGTCCCGGGGGAGGTCCACCTTGTCCGCCATCACGATGATCTCCTCGCCGATGTCCTTCATCAGCGCGCGGACCGGCACCCCGTCGCTGAGAACCAAAATCAGGTTCTCCCCGTGCGGCATGAAGGCCAGCCGGTACGCATAGAAGCAATGCAGGACCGGAACCAGATAGGCGTGGAGATACTCCCGGAGCCATCGGCGCGGCGAGAGGCCGGAGCGCCGGATGAGTGCCGAAACGAACGGGCTGCCGGTCTGGTCCCTGTGCAGCAGTGAAGCCATCGTGGCGAGTTGTTCCCCGTGCTCCAGCCGATTCATCGGGCTTTCCCGCCACAGTGCTGCCAGCATTTTCCGGTATGCAGAACCCTTGGGGGCCGCGGCGTCGTAGTACGGGTTGGTGTACCCCAGAGCCGCTGTTTCGCGCAGGATCTGGAATCCGGCGGCCGCCAGTACCGAATCGGCCCGGACCAGCCCGTCCAGCCACTCGTTGATCGCGGGAGTGGCCACCATGTATTCGGCGGACAGGCCGCGCATAAAGCCCATGTTCACCACCGAAAGCGCCGTCTTGACGTAGCAGCGGCCGGGGGTGCTGCGGTTGAAGAACGTCCGGATGGACTGCTGCGCCTGGTACACGTCTTCGGACGGTCCCAGATGGACGATGTGCTGCTGGGCGACCTCCGCAGCGAAGGTGACGCTGAGCTTGTTCTCCCACTGCCAGGGATGGACCGGCATGAGCAGGTAATCTCCGGGGCCGAGGTCCCGGGACTCGAGTTCGGCGTTGAATCCCGACTGCACGCCCGGATCGAGTTCAGCGGCCAGGAACGCCGAGTAGTCCAGGCCGGAAACCGCAGTGAACCGGGCGCGGTCCTTTCGGACGGCAATCCAGTGCAGCCGGACGCCGGAACCGGTTTCGGGTGCGTAGGAAAGGTAGTCCTGCAGTCCGAATCCCAGCCGCCCGTTGTTTGCCACGAAACACGGGTGTCCTTCGGTCATGGATGCTTCGATGGCCTGGAAGTCCGCGGCCGGATCAGCGCCCCCGGTTATGCCTGCCGCCAGTGTGTCCGAGCTGTGGAAGGAGCCGCTGTGCTTGTAGGCGTGGGACGCCAGGGTGCTGGAAATTTCCTCCAGATAGACCGGCAGCATCGTCTCGCTGATCCCCAGCGTGCGCGCGAATTCGGTGATAAAGACCAGGGCGTCCAGAGGCGTCCCGCTGCCGTTGACGGATCGGAGGATGCTCTCCGGCCGAATGCTCCAGTGCTCCAGCTCCAGGAGTTCAGCATCGAAGGTGTAGGTGGCGGTGCCGTCGTCGGATGTGAGGCGAAAACTGCCCGGATCCGCGGGCCGGGGCTGCAGAATCCGCTCATGCGAGAACTCGGCGAGTGCCTTGCAGACGACGTGCCGGTTGGCTGCCGCCCAGCGTTCGGGCGTGAGGTGCGCGGCGTTCCGGTTCAACGCAGCGGGTTCGACGGCGGTGCTCATGGTGTTGCTCCTTGGAAAGTCGTGGGGATACTGCCGTCCGCGGCGTTGAACTGCTGCCGGGTGCAGGAAGAAAGCAGGGCGGTTTTGTCCGGCAGCTCGATGCTGCCGTGGGGCTGGAACCCCATGCGTTCGTTAAGGACCTGGATCTTGGTGTTGCGCACATCCGGTTCCACCACCACCCGCTGCGTCTGCGGGTTGGAGAAGATGAACATCATCACCGCCCGGAAAGCTGCCAGGGTGAAGCCATGCTGCGGGATGTCCGGCGGACCCATCAGCAGGTGCATGCCGCGGTCGCCGGGCTGGACCGGGTACAGGCCGGCCAGCGGGGAGTGCTCCGGCGCATAGCTCTCCATGAGGAACGCCGGGGTGTTCCCCAGCAGGCCGAGCCACGCCTCGTGGTGCGGGTTGGCATCGATTCCCGAGTACTCGCTGCGGACCTCGTCCACCGTTGCGGTGCCCATGCCCCAGAAGCGTGCGTAGTCCTGGCTCATCCAGCTGTGCAGGAGGGGTACGTCGGCTGCGGGGTCGACCGGTCGGAAATCGAACTTCATGCCACCGCTCCTTCTGCCTTCGCCGTTGATCCCGTGCGTGCGGTGGCGGGCGGGTGTGACGGCTGGCCCAGGCCGGTGAGCCCAAACTCCTGGAACGTGATGCTGGCTTCCACCGGGTAGTACTCCCAGCCGAGGATCTCGCGCAGGATCGTCGAGTTCCGGTAGGCGGCCATCCCCAGGTCCGGGGAGGTGAACCCGTGGGTGTGCAGCTCGGCGTTTTGCACGAAGATCTCCCCGGGTGCCACGCCGATTCCATAATTCCGGTCCACATCGAACCGGCCCCGGCTGTCCCGGCGGATGCGGCTGCCGATCCCCTGCAGGAAGCCGGGTTCGCGGTAAGAGTACCCGGTGGCCAGCACCACGGCGCCCGTCGTCAGCTCGCCGCTGGTGCCCTGTTCCGAGTGGTGCAGTTCCAGCCGGTGCGCTCCGGCGTCCGGGTCGTAGCTGCTGCCGGTGACTTCGACGCCGGTGAACAGACGGACCGGCAGCGGCCCGGACAGGCTGCGGGCGTAGAGAGCGTCATAGATCTCATTGATGAGCGCGGCGTCGATGCCCTTGTACAGGTTTTTCTGCGACCCGATCAGCCGGTCCCGGGTAGCGCCGGGCAGCGCATGGAAATAATCCACATAGTCAGGGGACGTCATTTCAAGGGTGAGCTTCGTGTATTCAAGCGGGAAGAACCTGCCCGAACGCGTTACCCAGTTCAGCTCGTAGCTGTCCGGCCCGCAGTCCTGGAGCAGGTCCAGGAAGACTTCAGCGGCGCTTTGCCCGCTTCCCACCACGGTGATGCTTCGGTGCTCCTGGATCGAGTCCTTGGACTGCAGATAGTCGCTGTTGTGGACGGCGGCCCCCTCGCCGGAGAGGATTCCGGCGCACGACGGCGGGATCTCCGGCCGGGTGCCGGTGCCCAGGACCAGCCGGCGGGCCGCGTGGACCCGGGTGCCGCCGTCGTGCCTTGTGCGCACCAGGTACCTGCCGCCGTCGTGCGCGGTCTGTTCGTAGCGAATGTCCGTGACCTCATGGCCGAACCGGACGCTGGGCAGCTGCTCCGCCACCCACTGGCAGTAGGCGTTGAATTCCGCCCGCAGCGGGTAGAAATCCTCACGGATGTAAAAGCGGTAGAGCCTGCCCGTGGCCTTGAGGAAATTCAGGAACGAGTACCGGGAGGTGGGGTCCGCCAGGGACACGAGGTCCGCCATGAAGGGGACCTGCAGGTGCGCGGTGTCCAGCATCATCCCCGGGTGCCAGTCGAATCCGGGGCGCGAGTCGAAGAACACGGCGTCCAGCTCGGGAATGGGTTCGGCAAGTGCCGCCAAGCCGAGGTTGAAGGGTCCGACGCCGATGCCAATGATGTCATGGACGGTTCGTCCCGCCTCTGGTTCGGCAGCGTCTGCAGCGGTTACGGGCTTGGACTGGTGCTCGGGCCGGCGGCTCATGCTGCTGCTCCTGCCGTGGTTTCGGTTTCCATGCCTGCGGTTTCCTGTCCTGCCTGCCCGGAAAGCCAGCGAGCGGCGTGGGAGCGGATCAGTTCCAGGATGCGTTCAATGTCCGCCAGCGTTGCGGTGGGGTTCAGGAGGGTGAACTTCAGGTAGGTCCGCCCGTCTACGGTGGTGGCCGCGATGACGGCGTCTCCCGAGGCGGAGAGTGCTGAGCGGATCCAGCGGTTCAGTGTGTCGCTGGTGTCCTCGTCCAGGCTGCATGGGCGGAAACGGAACACCACGGTGCTCAGCTGTACTCGGGCAGCTACCTCAAAGTCCGGATCGGCCGCGAGCAGGCGCCCGGTTTCCCGGGCCAGGTCAATGGCGGAGTCGAGCATGGCGCCAATGCCGTCGGCCCCCGTGACCCGCAGGGTGAGCCAGAGCTTCAGCGCGTCAAAGCGGCGAGTGGTCTGGATACTGTGGTCCACCTGGTTTGGAATTTCCGGGTCCGCGGCGTCCGCCGGGTTGAGGTAGTCCGCGTAGTGCAGGATGTGGTGCAGCTCGGCAGCGTCGCGCACCAGGACGGCGCTTGAGGACACCGGCTGGAAGAACGTCTTGTGATAGTCCACCGTGACGGAATCCGCCGCACCGATTCCGGACAGCCGGCTGCGGTACTTCAGGGACGTCAGCAGTCCTCCGCCGTACGCTGCGTCGACGTGCAGCCAGGAGCCGAACTCCGAACTGAGCGCCGCGCACTCGAGCAGCGGGTCAATGCTGCCGAAGTCCGTGGTGCCGGCGGTGGCCACGATGGCCATGGGAACTTCGCCGCGGCTGCGGGACTCAGCCAGGGCGTTCCGCAGGGCTTCGGGCTTGAGCCGGCGGTCGGCGTCGCTCGCCACCAGATGGACGGCGTCCTCACCCAGGCCCAGCAGTGCCGCGGATTTCCGGATGCTGAAATGGCTGACTTCGGAGGCGAAAATGCGCAGCCGCCCCAGAAGCCGTTCGCTGCGGCCCTGCGCTGCCGCGTCCCGGCGCAGTGCAGCCACCGCACGGTTGCGGGCAATAAGCAGTGCCTGGAGGTTTGAGGTGGTGCCTCCGCTGGTGAAGACACCGCTGGCTGCGGAGCCCAGTCCCAGGCGGTCAGCTGTCCAGCGCAGCAGGCGCCGCTCGATCAGCGTGGCCCCGGCGCTCTGGTCCCAGGTGTCCAGGGAGGAGTTCACGGCGCTAAGGATGGTTTCTCCGACCAGGGCGGGGATCGCCACCGGGCAGTTCAGGTGGGCGGCGTAGGCGGGATGGTGGAAGTAGACCGCGTCCCGCAGGTAGAGAGGATGCAGTTCCTCCAGGGCCGCGCCGGTGGTGCCCAGCGGCCGGTCCAGGTCAACTGCGTCGATCGCGGGTGCCAGGTCCCGGGGGTGCATGCCCGTGAACGGCCTGCTGGCGGAGCCGATGGAACGGCTCACGGCGGACATGCCCAGCAGGTTCTCAGACAGGTACTGTCCGGTGGATGCGCCGGTCAGCAGTGTGGCAGCCGGATGTTCGCCTGCCTGCGGGTTGTCTGCGGAGTAATGCTCCGGCTTCTGCAAAGTGCTCACTGCGTTCTCCTGGAAGGTTTCGAGACGGTAACGCAGGTTAGCCTGTCCTTACTTCGAGCATTACGTCAAACTTTTATGTCTTAATTCGCCGCGATGGGGATAAAGTCTGGCCATGGGTGCAAAATGACGCGCGATGGACGCGGATGTATGGTCGGGCGCCCGCTTGTGCAATCGGATGTCAGTAGGCTTAGTATCGATGGAAACGACCGTTGAAATCGGAAAGTGAGCTGCAGATGACTGAACAGAACCCGGACCACAGCGACAACCCTGCACTGGCCGATGACCTGTCCGAGGTGGTTACACCTGACGAACTGAGCGTCGTCTCGGGCGAGGAACTCCTGGATGAGGACGAGCTCACGGACGCGGAAGACCTGTCCTACCCGGGTGCGGCCGAGGATAACCCGGAGAACTGGCAGGAAGATCCGCTGATCAACGAAGAACCCCTTGCCGGTGAACCCGGGATTGAATCAGACCAGACGCTTCGTGATGAAACCGCCGAAGAGCGTTACGAAGAAGGCGATTCGCAGATTCCGCCTGAAGAACCGACTATCGGCGAAGCGGCTCGGGACGTCGATTTCGGGGACTCGTCAGTGGACCCGCTCGAGGACGGCAGTGATGACCCCGCCCATGCAGGCGGCGACCCGCTTTCGGCTTTCAGCCCGGACGACGAGCCCCTCTAGGCTCCACTCCTACCTGGCGCCGGATCGACCCCGGCCCCGGATCGACAGGAGGCGTCCTTCCACTGGCATTACGGTGGAAGGATGCCTTCTTTTCGCGTCCAGCTCAACATCCTTGGCCTGCGTCCCGGGAACCCGCCCGAAGCGGTGATGGATGCGGCCGTCGAAGCGCTGGAGGCCAGCCACCATGTTGAGGCCAACCAGCTGGACATCATCTCCGGCGTTCCACGCATCACGCTGCGGTTCATGGTTCCCGCCAATGAGTACGGGATTGAGAATTCACAGGCAAGGCGTGCAGCGATGAACATGCGGCACGCGGTGGAGCAGGTAGCTAGGTGCGAACAGCTTCGGGTGCTTCGTCGGCAGCGGGGACGCTGGCTTCCGCTTTGAGCCACTCCCGCTGTCTCCTGCGCTGGGCATGATCCACCTGGTGGCGCCTGGAACCCGCCGACACCAGGACGAGGAAGGCGCCGACAAAAGCCCCCGCGGCGACGGGCATGGAGGTCTGTTCCGACAGCAGCCGGGAAAAACCGATCCCAGTGAGGCCGACGACGACAGTCAGCGCCGCGGCGAGGTGGCCCCTGTCCGTCATAGACACCGTGGTGATTCCGATAGTTGTTGCCACGAGCGCGATCAGCGCCCATGCCTCCGGACCCCAGCCGGCGACGTCAGTCCCGAGCGCTGTCAGCCAGCCGCCCAGCCCGGTGAGCAGCCCAACGGTGGACACTCCCAGCAGGACTTTTGCGGGCAGGTCTATCGTGGCCTTTTCCGTGCGGGATTCACCCGGCCAGATATTGCACACATGGATGGCTGCCAGGCCGATTCCCGTTCCAAGGGCCGCAGCCCCGAACGCCGCTGCCGGGTTGCCGGTTTGGACGGCCCAGAGCCAGATTGCCGCCGCAACGGCGGATCCGGCACTGATCGGACCACTCCACGCCTGCCGCGGGTTGGACCGTTGGGAGGGCATCCATTGCAGGGCAGCATATGCTGCGGCACCCGCAAGCACTGGAATCCATGCCAGCCAGATCCAGGGGTACGCCCCGAGCAGTGACGCCGCGGGGTCCAGGACAGTTCCCGCTGAGTGGTTGATGTCCGGCCAGCCCGTGGCGGTGCGCGTCAGGGCATAGGAGGCGCCGAGCGCCGCAGCCGTGCAGACGGTGACTGCCGTGCGGCGGACCGTGTCTGCCTGCGAGGGGCCGTGGTCCTCGGAGCGCTCGTTTTGGAACTGGCCGTTGTCGAAGTCTTCTTCCTTGATGTTGTCGCGTTGCTTGAAGTTGTCGCGCGGGTTTCGGTCCGGGGGATCATCCGCCCCAGAGCTTGCTTCGTGCTGCCCGCTGCCGGGCTGCTTGGAGTCGGCCTGCCCGCTGCCGTGCTGCTTGGAGTCGGCCTGCCCGCTGCCGGGCTGTTTGGCGTCGGCCTGCCCGCTGCCGGGCTGCCCGCCGCCGGCCTGCCCGCAGTCGGCCTGCCCGGCCTCGATCGGTTCGGTTTCCAGAGCCGCCCTTCCGGCAACCAAGCGCTGGAAGGCCTGTGCCGGGCTCAAGGAATTCCGGAGATGGTAAGCCCGTCCCGGCGGGCCGCCGGTAGGTTCGCCGAGAAGGATGCTTCCGAAAGAATCCTGCTGAACATCTGCCACAGGCCGTTCCCCGGGCTCAGCGATGCCCTGGCCCAGACCTCGTCGGTTCTCTTCCATGCGGGTGTGCACCGTAGGAGGAGTCCCGGGAGGTGGTGCAGGGGCCAGCGGGGGAACGAAAGCTGCCGAGTCCCAGTCTGCCGGACCGCCGTCGTTCCTGTCCGGCATACCGTTTGCGTTACCGGCGTTGGTGCCGCTGCGGTTTGCGTTGCCCCCGTCATTGTCTCCGCCAATGGTGCTGCCGCGGCCGGTGCCGTCCTTGGCTGCAGCCGTTTGCATGCCTTCTTCCGGCGATGCGGGGCGGTCAGGATGGGGGTGCATGCCTGTTCCTTTGGCTCAGTGGTTCTTTGGACACCTAACCCGGGTGGGGATCCACCAAAGCGTAGCGGCAGGAGTGCGCCTGAGGAAGGGGAATTTGCAGGTCAGCGCCCAGTTGCCGGAGCCGGTAAACCATCCAGCGCCAGCTCACTGCGGTACTGGACGGGCTGCCTGGTCAATGGGTCCGTGAATTTGATCGAACGCGCCAGCAGCTGCAGGGGCTTGCTGAAGTCATCCGGGGCCTGTTCCAACAGCACCGGATAGAAGGGGTCGTTCAGGATGCCGATTCCCAGCGAGGCCATATGGACGCGAAGCTGATGCGTCTTTCCGGTATTGGGGAGCAGCCGGTAGCGGCCGAGTCCGCCGGACTCTTCCAGCAGTTCCACCCGCGTTTCCGCGTTGGGTTCTCCCGGGATCTCCTGCGCGAGCAAATAGGTCCGGGACTTAACCATCCGGCTGCGGATGACGGCAGGGAGCTCGAGATCCGAACGGAACGGAGCCACGGCCTCATACTCTTTTTCAATGCGCCGCTTCTCGAAGAGGACCTGGTATTTTCCGCGGGTATCCGGGTTGGTTGAGAAGAGAAGGACGCCGGCGGTCATCCTGTCCAGCCGGTGCATGGGAATGAGGTCCGGGATCCCCAGGGCGACCCGTAGCCGTACCAGGGCGGACTCAGCAACATACATTCCGCCCGGCGTCGTGGGCAGGAAATGCGGCTTGTCGACAACGAGCAGGTTGTCATCCTGGTGGAGGATCGTGATCTCCACCGGGAGACGCTCTTCCGGGGGCAGTTCCCGGTAGTACCAGATGAACGTGTGCTCCGTGAGATGCGTAGCCCGGTCCAGCGCCACCCCGCCAATTCCTACGACTTCGCCGCGGTCAAACCGGTCGGCTATGCCTTGCGGGTTCACATGTCCGAACCGTTCAAGGACGTACTCGAAGGCAGTAGCCCAAGGGCCCTCGGCGGGCAGCCGCAGCCGGGTAGCGTTCACGCCGTTGCGGACCGGCAAAGGGGATTGCATCACCCTTCAAGGGTAGCGGCGGGGCGGAGGCTGGTTTTCCCGGGCAGCTGCGGAAGCCCGGGCAGCTGCGGAAGCCCGGTGCAATTGCGGAAGCCCGGGCAGCTGCGGAAGCCCGGTGCAATTGCGGAAGCCCGGGCAGCTGCGGAAGCCCGGGCAGCTGCGGAAGCCCGGTGCAATTGCGGAAGCCCGGGCAGCTGCGGACGCCCGGGCAGCTGCGGAAGCCCGGTGCAACTACGGAAGCCCAGGCCAACTGCGGAAGCCCAGGGCAACTGCGGAAGATGGATGTTCTGGGGCCCATGGATGACGGGGACAAGGCTCGTGGCAGGACTCCTCTGCGGTCGGCGGGTTTGATGAACTGGGTTGGCGGACGGCGCGCTAGCCCCCACGGTTCAGAAGGGCGGTGGGCGCTCATCCTCTGAAGGAGAAGGAGGCCGGGGAATCTTCAGGCGGTGCCGGGGGATAGCGGATTCCGAGGCTGGTGCCACCGTCTTCCGTGCCTGCCCGAAGTCCAGTTGGGCGGCGGTACTGTACGCATGTCCCAGCGGAGAAATCCACTCGAGTTTTCCGGGTTGGTGCTGGCGGGCTTCCCACAGGCCGAGAGTCTTGAGCCGGTGGTGTTTGGGACAGAGGTTGCTCAGGTTGCCGTGTTCCGTTGCTCCGCCTCGGACCCAGGGGACTGTGTGATCGATTTCTGTCCGGAAGGTGCTGACGCGGCACCCTGGAAATCGGCACGTTCCGTCCCGCGCCTGCAACCACCGCCGCAGACCGGCCGGAACCTTTCTTCGACGGCCGACGGCGAGGATCTCACCGGATGAGTTGTCCCGCAGGATCCCAGTCCAATGCACCGCCTGGCGGGCCAGCCTGCGTGCAGCTTCCGCAGCGATCGGTCCGTAGCCATTCAATTCCGCCGGTTTGTCGTCCGCACCTAGCAGGGTCTCTGCATCGATGAGAACCATGATCTCGGCACGGATTCCGCGGGGGTCTTCAGCCCGCGGCGGGGAGGGAACCGTTGCAGCAGCCGATTCACTGGACCACGGAGTGAAACTGCTTGCGGGAGATGAGCCGGCAAACTGTGGAACCCTCAGGAGAAGGGCCGTGAGCGTATCGGTTCGAAGCTGGTCAAGTGTCCGCTGATCTCCGGCGGATCGGGCAGTCCGGGCGGAAGCAGTCAGCGAGTTGAAGATCGCCTGGCCTTTCTCGGCGGCGACCAGAGCGCAGAGTTCCATCATGCCGTCAGGTTTGGGGTCGAGGCTCACGCGTCTCAGTTCGAGTGCCTGGCGGTGCCGGACGGCTATGGTTTCGGGCCAGCGGGATTCGCGAAGCCGTCGGGCTTTCGCCGTGAACTGCGCACAGGTCCGGCCCTCAGCCAGCCGGAGGAGTTCGTCCTCGAATATGGGCGCTTCATGTGCTGGCACCGCCTGAACTTCATCCATGATTCGTTGCGCATGGCGGTAACTGATGGCCCCACGGGACAGCTGGGCGTGGGTGGAACGGTTCAGAGTGCAGAGCGTGTCCGACTCGCTAACGAGTGCCAGGGCGCTCATATGCGGCAAGTTCAGGGCCGAACCGACTTCGGCGGCAGCGGCGGAAAGTGCCACAGAACCGTCGACCGTGCCGAGCTTCTCCTCCATGTCGCGCCGTAGTTCTGTTTCTATCCGATGGACGATCAGGGCCTGCTGTGCCTGAGCCCAGGACACAAGGTCCGCCAGTTGCTTTAGGACAGGAACCGCATCTGCCGCGGCAATTGATTCTGGCTGGGCCAACTTAAGGCTTCCTGTGAATCCAGGCCCCGGAGTGCTTTCTGCGGACGCTTGCACAGTGGGCTGATCCCTGCCTGAGCCAGGCGCGTAGTGAGCCGTTTCGGTGACGGTGAAGGTATCCAGAAACGCGACAGGGCCAGCGGCAGGCCGGACGTCGGGTCCGCTTTCCTGTTCCGTGCTGCTATCCGACCTCATTGGACTAGCATCCCGGTCGACAGAACGAAACCTCGGCGAGAGCCGTCGCATTGTGGAGGAACGTCTCGGGCTAGTGCGCGTAGCGAATCATGGGGAGGAGCAGTGCAGAGCGGGGTGGCGGACGGGGAGCGTCAGAGGGAGGTAAGACGGTTCGGCCCCCGGAGGGCCGCCGCACCGGCAGAGCGGGAAGCGCGTGGGGAGGCAGGGCAGATCAGCCCACGGCTGGCTGGCAGCGCGGACAGTAGTAAAGGTCCCGCAGCTCCAGCTCGGTATCCCCGACCAGCTCGTGAACCACTTTGGTTCCGCAGCGCAGACAACCGCGCTTCTCCCGGTTATAGACCCAGAGCGGGTCCCGTCCGGCCATGCCCGTCGTGATGCGACGGGAGCGGGCCTTATTCGCTTCCAGCAGCCTCTTCGACAGGTCTACGATCCTCTCCAGATCGGGAACGTCCTGCACGGGAGTGAGCGGATGGACACCGGCGAGGAAGCACAGTTCACAACGGTAGACGTTGCCGATGCCGGCCAGGTTGCGCTGGTCGAGCAGCGCCAGCCCAACCGGACGCTCCGGCACCGAAGCCAGCCTGCGCAGCGCCTCCGCGGCATCCCAATCCGGACCCAGAAGGTCAGGGCCGAGGTAGCCAACCGCTTCATCCTCGCCGCTGCGGGGGAAAACACGCAGGATGCCCAACTCAAAGCCCACGGCCTGTTTCTGTGCAGTCTCCAGCACCACCCGCGCTTTGAAAGCCGGACGCCGCCAGCGCTCGCCGCGGCCATAGACATGCCACAGGCCTTCCATTTTGAGGTGGGAATGAATGCTCCAGCCTTCGGACTCATCCGGGCCGGGAGCAACACGGATCAGGAGGTGCTTTCCGCGCGAAACCACCTCATCAACCGTCCGTCCACTGAGATCGGTTGTGGCAAAGCGGGGCACACGGAAATCAGTCCGGGTCAGTTCGGCACCGGCCAGCGCGGCATGGAGTCCGCGGGCAGCACGCCAGACGGTGTCTCCCTCAGGCACTGGGCACCTCCCGGATCGGCCGGGCGGGGACGGGGCGAGAGCTCGACGCCGCACGGAGGCACGCTCCGGAACCGACCTTCACGGCAGCCTCAAACACGGTAGCGAAGTCCCTTCGGCGTCGAGTAGAACCCTGCAGCGAGCAGGGCCGTAGCCACGGGAGTGTCCAGGACATCGACACCGTTGGCTTTCTCCACCGCCATCTTCTCGGCGGCACCGCGGCGGATGATCCCCACCAGCGCCGCACCGGCGAGCAGCAGAATCTCCGGATCGTCCGTGTAGGTCAGCAGGGTCTTGCCGCCGCGCTCGACGTACAGCGCCAGCTCGCCGTCGACCATCACCACCAGCGCCCCCGCTTTGCGCCCGGGACGGTGGCCGCCGTCGGAGGCCGGCCAGGGAAGGGCCGCGCCGTACGGGTTTGCCGGATCCGTGGCGGCCAATGCCACGGCTTCCGGTTCGGGAACCGCCAGCTGGTTCTCCCGGGAGAAGGACCGCAGCCGGTCAACAGTGGCAGGGACGGCAAACTGCGCCGCACCCAGCTGCTCAATGAAGTAGCCGCGCCGGCATCGTCCCATTTCCTCAAGCCGGGCCAGCACCTTGTACAGCAGTCCGAACCCGCCGGGGACACCTTCGCTGGCCACAGAGCCGCGCGTCACGACGCCGTACCGGTCCATTAGAAGTTCGGCCGTGGCATGGGCATGCACGGTGGTATCCGTTTCGACCGCCGGCAGCAGGCTCCAGCGCCCCGCAACCAGCGGCTGCGGACCACGCGCCTGAGCATCGCCGGCGGCACCGGCAGCACCGGCAAGCCGCAGCGAGGAACTGCTCAGCGAACCCCGGCCCATCCGGCCAAGCCGTGCAGTGCGGGCCCGCGGCGTGGAAGCACGCTGCTTGTGCGCCGTCTTCCCGCCGGAGAGCAGGGACCGGACGGGGGTGAATGTGTCGTTGGAGATCCGTCCGGCCCAGACCAGTTCCCACAACGCCGTGACGATCTCCGAATCGGGCAGCAGCGAGCCGCCGTCCTGCAGCGGTGCGCTGTTCACCGCCTCGGAAAGCTGCCGGAAGAAGTAGGCACCGGAACCGGAGAGCAGGTCCAGCAGCCGGGTCTGAAGCTCGGAGGGGGCAAAATCGGGATCCGGATTGAGCGTCAGCGCGGCGTTCTCCGCAAGGTGCAGCGAAATCCAGCCATCGTTTCCGGGCAGCGACCCGGTGCCGGACCAGATCACCTCGCCGGTGGCGGTGAGCTCATCGAGCATTGCGGGAGCATAATCACGAACCCGGGTTCCCAGGATCAGCGGCTCCCACGCGGAGGCCGGAATGGGGACGCCGGAAAGCTGGTCGATCACCGTAGCGACGCCGTCGAGCCCCCGCAGCGAGGACCCCACGTTCTGCCAGGCCGGCAGGAACCGCCCGTAGGTGGGCGGGTCCACGGGTTCGACGTCGGAACGCAGCGCAGCCAGTGAACGGCGCCGCAGGCGGCGCAGCACCTCGGCGTCGCACCACTCCGAACCGGCCGGAACACCGGGAAGCGTGATGACAGCAGGCGGAGTGACGTCAATGCCCGACGCCGCATCCAGCACCTGAGCCTCCGTGGGCCGGAACTCGCCCTCCGCGACGCGGCCCTCACCGGCCAGCCGCTGCAGCGTGGTGGTCACGACGGCGACCCCGAGTCCCAGCCGGGCAGCCGCCTCAGCAGCGGTAAACGGCCCGTGAGTACGGGCATAGCGTCCCACCAGGTCACCCAGCGGATCCGGAACCGGTTCGATGAACGCCAGCGGAACACCCATGGGCAGCGGAACGCCCAGAGCGTCGCGCAGCCGCGCTGCATCCTCGATCGCGGCGTAGCGCTGGGCTCCGGCGATCCCCGCCTGCAGGGCCCGGTTGGCCCGGACCAGCTCGCGCAGCAGTTCCTCCGCCTCCTCTTCGGTGGCGTGGGCGTCAGGTGACCCCTGGTCCGCACCGTCGGGAACTTCGGCAGCTTCGCGGGCAACCGGCTCCAGCCGGGCGGCAACTTCCGCGGCCGTCAGCGGCCCGAGCAGCCGCAGCAGGTCCGCGACCCCTTCCAGGCCGCGGGCCCGACGGTCCGGTGCCAGCCGCTGCAGCTCGGCCTCCGTCTGCGCGATAATCCGGGCATCCAGGAGTTCACGCAGCTCCGCCCGGCCCAGCAGCTCATTCAGGAGTGTGGGATCCAGGGACAGGGCAGCGGCACGCCGCTCGGCCAGCGGAGAATCACCCTCGTAAAGGAAGGCACCCACGTAACCGAACAGCAGGGACCGTGCGAACGGTGACGGCTGCGGCGTCGTGGTTTCTACGAGCCGGATTTCGCGGCGTTCGACGGCGCCGGCGATGTCCTTCAGCGCCGGAAGGTCGTAGACGTCCTGCAGGCATTCGCGCACTGTTTCCAGCACGATCGGGAACGTGGGGAACTTCCGGGCCACGTCCAGGAGCTGTGCGGAGCGCTGGCGCTGCTGCCAGAGCGGGGTGCGCTTGGCCGGATTCTGGCGGGGCAGCAGCAGTGCCCGGGCCGCGCACTCGCGGAAACGCGATGCGAACAGTGCCGAGCCGCCCACCTCGGCGGTAACGATGGTTTCGAGTTCATCGGGTTCGAACAGGAACAGTTCGGCACCGGGCGGTTCGTCCTCCATGAGCGGCACCCGCAGCACAATGCCGTCGTCGGAGGCCATCGCGGAACCGTCCAAACCGTAGCGCTGCTGCAGCCGGGCTCCGACCGCCAGTGCCCACGGAGCGTGGACCGGCATACCGAACGGGCTGTGGAGGACCACACGCCAGTCACCCAGCTCGTCGTGGAACCGTTCGATCACCAGGGTTTTGTCACTCGGCACCACCTCCGTTGCCAGCTGCTGCTCGCGCAGGTACGCCATCAGGTTTCCGGACGCCCACTCATCGAGGCCGACGGCGGCGAGCCGCTCACGTGCTTCCGCATCACCGGTGCCGGCCATCTCGCGGACGAACCTGCCCAGCGCGCGGCCCAGTTCAACCGGGCGTCCCTGGGAATCACCGCGCCAGAACGGCAGCTTGCCCGGCTGCCCGAACGCGGGGGAGACCAGCACACGGTCGTGGGTGATGTCCTCAATCCGCCAGCTGGTGGCGCCGAGGGCGAAGATGTCCCCAACCCGGGATTCGTAAACCATCTCCTCGTCGAGTTCACCGACCCGGCGGCTGTTCTTGCCCTCCGAATCGCCCACGAGGTACACCCCGAACAGCCCGCGGTCCGGAATGGTGCCGCCGGATGTCACCGCCAGGCGCTGGGCCCCGGGCCGTCCGGTGATCGTATTCTCGTTGCGGTCCCAGATGATGCGCGGCCGCAGTTCGGCGAACTCATCGGACGGGTAGCGGCCGGAAAGCAGGTCCAGCGTGGCATCGAACGCGGAGCGGGGAAGCCCGGCGAACGGCGCGGAACTGCGCACGACGTCGAACCATTCCTCCACATCGATGCTCCCCAGTGCGGCGGCTGCGACGGTCTGCTGGGCCAGGATGTCCAGCGGGTTCGCCGGGATGAACAGCGGCTCGATCTGGCCGGCGAGCATCCGTTCCACCGTGACGGCGGAGTTCAACAGGTCCCCGCGGTGCTTGGGGAACATCACGCCCTGGGAGATCTCCCCGACCTGGTGTCCGGCACGGCCCACACGCTGCAGGCCGCTGGCCACCGAGGGGGGTGATTCAACCTGCACCACCAGGTCCACTGCCCCCATGTCGATTCCCAGCTCCAGGGAGCTTGTCGCCACGACGCAGCGCAGCCGTCCCGACTTCAGGTCATCCTCGATCATGGCCCGCTGGTCCTTCGACACTGAACCGTGGTGGGCCCGGGCCAGGACGGGCGCGTCGTCGTCGACGGCGGTGTCCTCCTGCCGGGCGCGGATGGAGACTCCCGCCTGTGCCATGAGCTGCGCCGGAGCGCGGCCAGCCGGGACAGCGGACACGGGTTCGCCGTCGGTTCCAGTGGCAGCCTCCGCGGCTTGGGCCGCTTCGAGCCGGTAGGCATGGATTTCGTTCAGCCGTGCAGTGAGGCGTTCGGCCAGGCGCCGCGAATTGGCGAAGACGATCGTGGAGCGGTTGGACTCGATCAGGTCCGCAATCTTCTCCTCCACATGCGGCCAGATACTGGCCTGCGGAGCGAACCCGCCCTCCACCGTGTCCTCGGCGGGAGCCTGCCCCAGATCCGTCATGTCCTCCACAGGAACGGTGACGGTCAGGTTCCAGTTCTTCCGGGACTCGGGCGAGACAATCCGCACCGGAGCGTTGCCGCCCAGGAACCGGGCCACGGTTTCCTGCGGTTCAACGGTGGCGGAGAGTCCGATGCGCTGCACCGGCTTGTCCAGCATGGCATCCAGCCGGGCGAGCGACACGGCCAGGTGGGCGCCGCGCTTGGTGCCCGCCACGGCGTGGACCTCATCCACAATGACGGTGTCCACATCGGACAGTGTTTCCCGTGCCTGGGACGTGAGCATCAGGAAGAGGGACTCCGGGGTGGTGATCAGGATGTCCGGTGGCCGGGTCAGCAGGGCCCGGCGTTCATTCTGCGGCGTGTCACCCGAGCGCACGCCCACGGTGATGGCCGGCGCCGGAAGGCCCAGCCGCTTGGCCGTCTGCGTAATGCCGATGAGCGGAGCCCTCAGGTTCCGCTCCACATCCACGCCCAGGGCTTTCAGCGGGGAGATGTACAGGACCTTGGTCTTGCGCTTCGGTACCTTGGTGGACGACGCCGCCCGCCCACGCTTGCCCGCCGTTCCGGCGCTGCCCGCCGTTCCGGCGCCGGCCGGCGGGGCGGCGTCGGCCGCAGCCCCGGGATCCGGTGCGGCAGAGTCACCGGCGCCGGCGATAAACCGGTCCAGCGACCAGAGGAACGCTGCGAGCGTCTTGCCGGATCCGGTGGGCGCGATGACCAGCGCATTCGAACCCTCCGAGACAGCGTCCCAGGCTCCGATCTGGGCAGCCGTCGGCTCCTTGAAGGCACCCGTGAACCAGTCCCGGGTTGCGGGGGTGAACTTCTGGAGCACGGAGCCTGCCGACGTCATGCACCCATTGTTCACCACCGCGCCGACATTCTCCGGCCCCGCGGGGCGGTTCGGCTCCCGGCTAAATCCGCGGCGCGGCGGCGGGGTCAGGCGTGCGCCGAAAGGACCCGCCAGGACCCGGGACCCGATTCAGTGGGCGCTCCGGGAGAGACCCGCAGGCGCGCCGATTCAGGTTCGATCAGCGCGGTGGCCAGTGTGCGCCAGCGGTCGCCAAACCGGGCGCCGGCAGCCGGAACGCAGCACAGGTCTGCGCCGTCTCCGGGACTTGAGCACAGATACGGCACCAGGTCGGCGGCGGTGGCTGGTTCAAAATGTCCTCCGCTCCGCCGCTGCAGCAGGTCCATCCGCTGGTTCGAGTCCGGCTGGTAGAGCTCCGTGCGTTCTCCGGCTGCGGGCACCGGGGAGAGGAAATGGTTGGTGTGCAGCAGATAATCCCCGGAGCCGCCCACTACCTGCGCGCCGGCCGGACTGAGTTCCACCATCCGCGCACCCTGCGGGGCCACCACTGAAATGCAGCTGGAGCTGGTCACCGGTGCCGAGGTGAGCAGGTCAACGGCCTCTTCAAGTGTCCGGGCGGAGTACAGCACCGCGGCCGCAGCCACATGGACGGGAACCGCACCCGGCGCGTCTTCGCGGTGGCCCAGGACATTGAGGTGCACTCCCACCCCAAAGCTGTTGACGCCGATCTTGCCCAGGATTCCGTACTCGCTGATTCCGACGAACCGGCCGCCGGGATGGGCCACCGACTGCAGGTGCCAGGCAGCGGCCAGTTCCTCATGCCAGTCCCAGGTCTGGGCGGAGAAGACGTGCCCGGGAATCGTGCTGATGACGGTCGAGCATTCCCCCGGCAGGCGGCCCTTGGCGAGCGAAAGGATTTCGGTGCGGGCGTTCAGGGCGGCGATCTGCCAGACGGGAAGCCCAGCACCGGCAGCAGTGCCGTCAATCTCGGCAGCCAGGTCCGGAATCCATTGCCGGACCGCGGCCAGTGAGTCTACGGCCTCGCGCTCGACCCGCTCGGTGCTGATGGCCCCGGCCGCGAAGAGCTCCGCATACACCTGCCACGCGGAGGCCAGGGCCTCCCGGGACGCCTGTCCCCGCTGAATTCCGCGCTCGCGGGCGCTTGCTGCGGCAATGGTGATCAGGGCAGGGGTCGGATGCGGAAATCCGCTCATGAAACAGCTCCGGTTGTGTCGCGGCGGCGCGGCACCCACCCGGGACGGGGCGCGCTGTCCATCAGTTGGCGGGTGTAGGGATGCTGGGGCGAGTCGAGTACCTCTTCAGCGGTTCCGTGCTCGACGACGGCACCCAGCTGCATGACCATCACCGTGTCCGCGACCTGCCGGGCCACGGCGAGGTCGTGGGTAATGAAGAGGTAGGTGAGCTGCCTCTCGAGGCGCAGCCGCTCCAGCAGGGCAAGAATCTGCGCCTGAACGGTGACGTCCAGGGCGGAAACCGCCTCATCCAGGACGATGACGGACGGTTCCGCCGCCAGCGCGCGCGCAATTGCCACGCGCTGCTTCTGCCCGCCGGAGAGCTGGTCAGGGTACGACGACGCGTGCCCGGTTTCCAGCCCCACCTCGGCAAACAGCTCAAGGCAGCGCGCCCGGCGGGCGGCGGCGTCGAGCGTGGTGTGCGCCTGAAGGATCTCGGTGATCGCCGTGGACACGGGCAGCCGCCGGTTCAGGCTGCCCTGCGGGTCCTGGAACACCATTTGGATGTCCTTGGACCGCTGGCGCCGGATCCGCCGGGATGAGCCGGCGGTGACCTGCCGGCCGTCCACCGTGATGGTGCCGGAGTCCGCGGATTCCAGGCCCACGAGCATGCGGGCCACGGTGGTCTTCCCGGAACCGGATTCGCCCACCACGGCCAGGCAGGTGCCGCGCTCAATCCGGAAGCTGACGTCCTTTACGGCCTGGACGGAGCGCTTCGAGCGACCGGACCCGGTAGTGAAGGTCCGGTTCAGGTTTTCGGCTGCGACCATGGTGCTCATTCGGTACCCTCCCCGGGAACGGGCGCGGAGGCGCGGCGGGTGAGGCTGGGCTTGGAAGCGACCAGCATCTGCGTGTACTCGTGCTGCGGGGATCCCAGCACGGACTGGGCCGGACCGGTTTCCACGATGCGTCCTTTCTGCATCACCGCGATCCGCTGGCAGGCAGCTGCCGCGAGGTCGAGGTCATGGGTCACGAAGATCATCGCCATTCCGGCGTCGGCGCGGGCCTCGTTGAGGATCGCGACGACGTCGGACTGCGTGGTGACATCCAGCGCCGTCGTCGGTTCATCCGCGAGCAGCAGCGAGCTGCCCCGCGCCACCGACCCGGCAATGACCACGCGCTGGAGCATGCCGCCGGAGAGCTGGTGCGGGTAGGAGCGCAGGCAGCGCTCCGGGTCGTGGATGCCGACGTCGGCAAGCAGGTTGAGCGCGGTTTTCCGCGCCTCCGCAGCGGAAGTCCGCGGTTTTGCAGCCTGGATTCCTTCGATGAGGAAACGCTCCACCCGCAGGACCGGGTTCAGTGCCGCCATGGGGTTCTGTGAAATCATTGACACTTCCGCTGCCCGGAAGCGGCGCAGCTCCTCGCGGGGAAGCGCGGTGATGTCCTTGTCCCGGTACCGGACGGTGCCGGTGGAGGTGCTGGCGTCAGGCAGGGTGCGCAGGATGCTGCGCAGGGTCATGGATTTGCCGGACCCGGATTCCCCCACCAGTCCCAGGGATTCCCCGGGCCCCACCTGCAGGTTGATCTCCTCCAGCAGGGTCTTGGCGTCCGGGCCGGAGCCGATGGCCAGGCCAATGTTCTCGAGTGTGAGCATCATGCCCTCCCTGCGGCACGGCGGCCGCCGAGCTGTTCGCCCAGGTAACCGAGGGCGGCGACGGTCAGGACAATGCAGGCGCCGGCATAGATGCTTTCCTGCGGATACCCGGCCAGCAGCGAGGCCTGGCCGGAGGAGATCATCAGGCCCCAGTCGGCGTCCGGCGGCTGGACCCCGAAGCCCAGGTAGGACAGTGCTGCGAGGTCGATCATCGCGTAACCGAAGTTGATGCTGGCACCGGTGAGGATCTGCTGCTTCACGTTCGGCAGCAGGTGACGGAAGGTGATGGCCAGCCCGGAGATGCCCTGCAGCTCGGCGGACTTCACGTAGGGCAGGTTTCGCTCGCGCAGGGCCACGGACCGGATGACGCGGGCGGTATAGGGCGAGAACCCTATGGCCAGGGCAACCACGGCGGTTTCAACCCCGGCCCCGAACACGGCCACGGCCAGCACGGCGAGCAGCAGGTTGGGGAAGGCGAAGAGGAAGTCCAGGAACCGGGTGACGGCGCCGTCCACCCGGCCGCCGAACCAGACAGCCACCAGGGCCAGGGTTCCGCCAATGAGGACGGTGAGCCCGGCCACGGCCAGCGCCGCCAGGATGGTGGACCGGGCACCCACCGCGAGCCGGGTAAAGAGGTCACGTCCAGCCTGGTCTGTGCCGAGCCAGTGTTCCGCTCCGGGGGAGAGGTAACGGTGAACGATGTTGCCCTCGGTGGCATCGAAGGGGCTGACGAGAGGGCCGAGGACGGCGAGCAGGAGAACGAAAGCCAGCCAGCCAAGGCAGATCTTTGCCAGCGGGCCGCTGAACACGCTGCTGGAGTGCCGGCGTCGTTCCCTGCGGGAGGTCAGGGCGGGGGCGCTCATGAAGCACCTCCCACCCGGACGCGGGGATCGATGACGGCGTACAGCAGATCGACCAGGAGGTTGATGACGCCGAACGCCACCACCATGATCAGGGCTACGGCCTGCACCACGGCAAAGTCCTTCTGTTGGATGGAAGTCACCAGCAGGGCACCCATGCCGTCCAGCGTGAACACTGATTCGACGACGAACGCGCCGGCCAGCAGGCCCGCAATGTGCACGCCGGAGACCGTGGTGACCGGCAGCAGGGCGTTGCGGATGACATGGCGGGGGATTAGCACACGCTCCGGGACACCGCGCGAGCGGGCCGTCTGCGCGTGTTCGGACTGGCGTTCCTCCCGCACCGCGGTGCGGGTGATCCGGGCGACGACGGCGATAGACGGCAGTGCCAGCGCCAGTGCCGGAAGCGTGAGGTGTGTCAGCCGGGAGGCTATGCCTTCTCCGCTGCCGGACCCGAAGACCGGGAACCAGCCCAGCTGCACGCTGAACAGGCTCATTAGCAGCAGGCCAGCGAAGAAGGTGGGAACGGCGAAACCGAGGTTCGAGGCGAACAGGACGATGTTGTCCAGGGCGCCCGGCCGCAGCCCGGCCACCGTGCCCAGGCCGACGCCAAGGACGATGATCAGGACTGCGGCCAGGCCGGTTAGCCACAGCGTGGTGGGCAGCCGGCTGGCCAGCAGGTCCGCTACTTCCTGCCGGTTGGCCAGCGACTGTCCGAAATTCCCCTGGAGGGCATTGCCCACCCAGGACACGTACCTCATCAGGAACGGATCGTCGAGGTTGTACTGCTCACGGATGGAGGCGAGCACTTCGGCACTGACGGTCCGTCCCTGCACCAGGAACTGTTCGGGGCTTCCCGGTGCAAGATACAGGCCGCCAAAGACTGCGAAGCTCGAAGCCAGCAGGATGCCGGCCAAGGCAAGAAGCCGTTTGGCGATGTATTTCATGGTCTCTGCTTATCCTGCCGCTCCGAGGTCAGCCGCCCACGGGTAGTACAGGTAGGCGAAGGATGCCGGTACACCGGTGACGCGGTCACTCATGAACAGCCGCACGGACGGGTCGAGGAGCGGCAGCCACGGCATGTCCGCCATCGCCAGGGCCTCAACCTCGGCGGTCAGCTCGGCGCGCTCGGTCTCCGAGGACGTGGCTTCCGCCTTGGTAAGCAGGTCTTCGATTTCAGGGTTGGAGTAGCCGGAGAAGTTCTGCGATCCACCCTCCATCACAATCGTGCGCAGGAAGACCAGCGGGTCCGGAACATCCATGTAGTTGGTGGTCACGAAGGCGCCGTGGCCGGCGCGGGCCTCCGGGTCCGAGAAGAAAGCGCCGAACTGGGCGCTGGGAACGCCTTCGGGCTGGACGTTTAGGCCGATTTCCTTGCCGGCGCGGGCGAGCTCGGAAATCATGTCCGCGTAGAAGGAGCGCTCCGTCGGGTAGACGATGGTGATCGGCTCGGACAGGTCTGCCGTGGCGTCGGCCAGGATTTCCTTGGCCTTTTCGATATCCGCTTCGGCGCCCGGGAGTTCGGACCGGGCTGCGGAGAAGACGTCGTCCGCGAAGGACCAGCCGCCGTCGGGAATCAGGGAGACAGAGGGGCGCGCGGTGCCTTCATAGACCGTGGCGGCCAGTGCTTCCTGGTCCGCGGCGGTCCAGAGTGCCTTGCGCACCGCCGGGTCGGCGAGGGGCCCGTCGCCGGTGGCGATGATGGCCAGCATCTGCAGGGACTTGCCCAGGATCAGCTCGCCGTTGCCCGCTGCCTCAAGCTGGGAGACAGCGCTCAGGGGTACGTCGTAGGAGCCGTCAATCGAGCCGGAGACCAGTGCATTGGTGATGGCCGCCGGATCCACGATGAACTGGATTTCAAGGCTGTCCGTCTTGGGAGTGCGCTCGGTGTTCCAGTAGGACTCGTTCTTGGCCAGCGTGATGCTCTGGCCGCTCTGCCATTCCTCGACGGAGAACGGCCCGGTGCACATGACACCGCCCTGCGGGGTGCCGTACGCCTCGCCGGCAGCCTTGCGGTGCTCTTCCGAGACAACCACGCCCATGGGGGTGGCCATGTAGGAGTTGTAGGTCCAGTCCGGACTCTTGAGCGTGACGGTGACTTCGGAGTCCGAGGTTGCCTGGATGGAATCGACGTTGCCGCTTACGGCGTCGGAGGCCCAGTAGCTGCCCTCTTCCGGGTCCAGATGCCGGTTCAGGCTGTAGGCCACGTCCTGCGCGGTCATGGGGCTGCCGTCCCAGAAGGTCACCCCTTCGCGCAGCTTGTAGACGTAGGTCTGGCCGTCTTCGGTTTCGAAGGACTCGGCCAGGTTGGGGGTCACGGTGAAGTCCGGCTGGATCATCATGAGGCCCTCGCAGATGTTCGCGACCACCGTATTCTCCGGATAGTTGAACGCCAGGATGGGATCCAGGGACGCCGGTTCACCGAAGGGGAGGTTCCAGCTCGCCGATTCAAGCTCGCCGGTTGCCGCCTCGGTGGTTACGGCCAGTTCCGCCAGGCGGTCCTTGCCGTCCGCCGCGGCCTCACCGCTGCCGGCCCCGCTGCTGCAGGACGTGATGGCCAGCAGCGCTGACAGTGCCAGCGCTGTGGGAAGTACAGCCTTTTTCATATGCACCCTTCCAAAAGAGGACCTAGCCGGGCGATTCGTGCCCGCTCCCTTTCAGATATAGGTGTATAAAACGTTTTATATGATGATCTGCCCTTACCGTTACGCAACCGTTACCGGGAGCTGAACGAACGGAGAAATATTGCAGTCAAAAACCACCATCCATGACGTGGCCCGCGCTGCCGGTGTCTCGATCACTGCGGTGTCGCACGCCCTTAACGGAAAAGGAACGCTTTCCGCTGCCACCCGGCAGCGGATTATTGAAGCAGCGGACAGGCTGGGGTACCAGCCCGATCCGCTGGCCCGCGGCATGCGCAGCGGACCGCTGGGCGTGATCGGACTGATGCTGCGCCCGCTGGACACGCTCGGCACCTACCGGCCCTCCGGCGTCGACTATTTCACCCGGCTGACAGGGGCCGTTGCGGTTGAATGCCTGGAACGGAACCTCAGCGTGATGCTGGTGCGGGACCTTTCCAAGCTCCCGCGACCGCCGCTGGCCCTTGCGCTGGACGGCTACATCATTGCCGATCCGCTGGAAGCGGACCCGGTCCTGGACCTGCTTTCGGAAGCATCCCTGCCTTTCGTCACCATTGGCCGGGTTCCGGACCGCCCCGCCTTCACGAACTGGGTTGGCTCCCGGGACGAGGACGACGCCGTCCGGATCCTGCGCCTGCTGCGGGACCGCGGTGCGGAACGGATCGCGCTGGTTACCGGCTGTGACCGGAACTCCTGGAACCTGGGCTCGACTGCCGCCTACCTCCGGTGGATCCGTGAGTACGGAGGCGAACCGCGGGTGGTGGCGCGGCCGGAGGCGGACGGAATGGACGGCGGCCGCTCTGCTGCACGGAAACTGCTCAAAGGCGGAGAATTGCCGGACGCGGTCTACTGCCTCACCGGCCGGCATGCCCGCGGCATCCTGGAGGAATTCACGGATCAGGGAATCGATGTGCCGGGGCAGGTCCAGTTGGTGGCGGGTGCCGATTCGGAGCAGACCCGTTCCTCCTCGCCGGCGATTACCGCCGTCGACCTGGACCCGGAGCTCATTGCCGCCCAGGCTGTGGAGCAGCTGACCTCCCGGGTCATGTCCGGGAAGCAGGCCGAGCCGGTGCCGCTGTCCACCCGCCTGATGCTCCGCGCGACTACCCTTGGCCCGAATCATGGCTGAGGAAGTGCTGCGTTCGACCGAGGTCACCGTACGGAGGCATCGGACGGGAGCGCCGGCCGCTGAGCTGGAGGAGGACGACGAGGATTCCGGCGGCTAAGGCCCCCTGGTCACCGCTTTCATGGGGCCAGCGACAGGACTCCGTCAGCTGGCGGGAACGGCTTCGGGGTCCTCGGCGCCGCGCCGGGCGAGGTCCCGTGCCTCGTCGAAGTCACTGTCCAGTCCGGCCGGAGCGCGGGTGAGCAGGCTGACGACGACGGCGAGCAGCAGGTTTACGGCGAAGCCGGGGATGATCTCGTACAGCGTGGAGGTGAGCTCCGAACTGCCCCAGGCGAAGGCGGTGACGGCGCCGGCCGCCATGCCGGTCAGTGCGCCGGCGGTAGTGAGGCGGCGCCAGAACAGGCACAGCAGGATAGTCGGTCCAAAGGCGGCGCCGAACCCGGCCCAGGCGAAGCCCACCAGGTCCAGGATCGAGTTGCTGCGGTCCAGCGCCAGCAGAATGGACACCACTGAAACCACCAGTACGGCAGCGCGGCCCAGCGTGACCAGCATCCGCTGGGACGCGTCCTTCTTGACCACGGTCTTGTACAGGTCCTCCACCAGTGCGGAGGACGTGACGATCAGCTGGGAGGAAATGGTGCTCATGATCGCGGCCAGGACGGCGGCCAGCACAAAGCCGGCAACCAGCGGATGGAACAGGACTTCCGCCATGCTCAGGAACACGGCCTCGGGATCGCTGAGGGTGAGGTCATTCTGCTGGAAGTAGGCCGCACCGACCAGCGCCGTGAGCACCGCGCCGATCACGCTGAGCACCATCCAGCCCACCCCGATTCGGCGCCCGGCAACGGCGTCCGCCGGAGACCGCAGCGCCATGAACCGGACGATGATGTGCGGCTGCCCGAAGTAGCCCAGGCCCCAGGCGAGCGCCGAGATCACGGCCAGCGCCGTCGTACCGGCTACCGGGTTCAGCATGGCGGGGTCGATTTCGCGCAGGGACCCGGCCATGCCGGACGGTCCGCCCACCAGGAAGATGCCCACCAGCGGGACGGCGATGAGGGCCAGCAGCATCATCAGGCCCTGCACCACGTCGGTGTAGCTGGCGCCCAGGAATCCGCCGAACAGGGTGTAGGCGATGGTTACGCCGCCCACGATCAGCATGCCCGTGGTGTAGCTGGAGCCGAAGGAGCTCTCGAAGAACACCCCGCCGGCCACCATGCCGGAGGAGACGTAGAAGGTGAAGAAGACCAGGATGATGATGCCGGACACCACGCGCAGCATCCGGCTGCGGTCCTTAAGGCGGTTTTCGAGGAAACTGGGCACGGTGATCGAGTTGTTGGCGACCAGCGTGTAGGAGCGCAGCCTCGGAGCGACGAACTTCCAGTTCAGCCACGCACCAATGGTCAGGCCGACGGCGATCCAGGCTTCCGCGAGGCCGGCCAGGTAGATGGCGCCGGGCAATCCCATCAGCAGCCATCCGGACATGTCCGAGGCGCCCGCGCTCAGCGCCGCAACGCCTGGCTTCAGGCCCCGTCCAGCCAGCATGTAGTCATCCAGGTCCGAGGTGCGGCGGTACGCCCACCATCCGATTCCCAGCATGGCCGCCATGTAGATGATCAGGGCAATCAGCTTGTACGTTTCGTCTGTCATGTAGCCGTTCCGGTCGGTTCCGTATCACTTTGCGTCGGGTCAAGACGGCCTGCGCGCATCAAAAAGCGGTGGTGCAGGCCACAAGTGCCCAACAGTATGCCAAGTGGAGAAGGGGACGGCCAATTTGCCAGCGGGCGGTTTTGGCTGGCTCAAGCGCCCTGTGCTAGCGCGGCCCGGCCAGTGGACCGACCTCCAACAGCTCGACCGCCTCGCTGCTGCAGCCGTATCCGGCGCGGGCGAAGTTCACGTAGGCGGTGTCGTCCGGGGGGAAGATGCGGAGTCCGGAAACCGGCACCCTTCCGCAGTCCTCGCCATAGTTTTCCGGCCGGGTTTCGCGCAGTGAAGCAACGGCGGACTGTCCCGGCGCCAGCGTCACGGTGACGGCATCAGTTCCGCCGGAACGGGTAGCCGGTGCGCCAACCTGCGTTCCTGATTGTCCAAGGTAGGAGACACCCGGGTAGCCGAAGGTGGTGCAGGATACGGACGAGGTATTTGTCAGCACCAGGTCCCGGTAGACACTGCCGGCAGCGCCCCCGCCGGGGGTGTCTTCCACCGTGGCGGAGAGTTTGTCCGCGGTGCAGGGAACGGAACCCTCAGCGGTGGACGGCGCGGAGGTGTTCGGGGCGGCCGTGGCGCTGGAGGATGCGGACGGCTCGGCACTGGCCGAGGGGTCCGCCGTCGTGCTGGCTGACGGAGTGGGGGACGCCGGCGATGGGGACTCTTCTGCCTCGTTGCCGCCGCCGCAGCCCGTCAGCACAAGTCCGGCTGAAAGCAGCCCGGCAACGAGCAGTGACGGGGAAACGGAAACCTTGGTTCTCATGGGTTCACCCTGAACCTGCGGCGTGACGTGGTCAAACCGCATCGCGGTGCCGTCCCAAAGCACATCGAATTGTTACGCGGGGGCTATTCGTGGTGGTAAGGGCGGCCGGCGGCGATCTCCTGTGCCCGGTAGACCTGCTCCGCGAGGATCAGCCGGACCAGCTGGTGGGGGAAGACCAGGGGGGAGAGGGACCAAACAAAGTCCGCGCGGTCATGCACGCTCTGGTCCACCCCGTAGGCGCCTCCAATAATCAGCGTGACATTCCGCGAGTTATCCAGGGGTTTCTGCAGCGTCCTGGCCAGCTGCGGAGAGGTAATCGCCCTGCCCCGCTCGTCGAGCAGAATTACATAATCACTGCCCAGCTTGGCGAGCAGACGCTCCGATTCCTCCCTGCGGGCGGCGTCGTTCTCCCGGGCGGAGTGCGGGATAGACACCCAGGACAGGTCGAAGGGCTTCTTCAGCCGCTTTTCGTAGCGGCGGATCCCGTCCACCACCCAGTCCTCGTGCTTGCGGCCGACCATCAGAACGCGTAATGCCATGACTCCATTGAATACCGGCAGCGGACCGTACAGAAACGCCCTGCCTGCTGCCTTGAGCCGGCTGCGGGTCTAGACTCCCGGGCAGTGAAGCCGTAACGAACGGAGTGCAGCATGAGCCAAACACGGGCAGTTGTCCTCGGCGGCGGGGGAGTAGCGGGAATCGCGTGGCAGATGGGCGTGCTGGCGGAGCTGCTGGAGGAAGGCATCAACCTCAATGCGGCGGACCTTGTCGTGGGGACCTCGGCAGGTTCGACGGTGGGAGCTGCGCTTCGTTCCGGCCTTCTGTCCCAGGTCCTCGCGGCACAGCTCGACGACGCGGAGCAGGCCCGGGCCGCCCAGGGAACCGATGCGCCGTACCAGGACCCCAGCGGCTTCAGCAGCGAGGCCTTCATCGAGCTAACGGCGACGGCGGGACGGGGGGACGGCGATGAGACGGCGGCTCGGGCACGGGTAGGCCAGCTGGCGCGCACCACTCCGGCGGTCATGACCGAAGGGGAGTGGGTGTCCAGCATCCGTTCACTGCTGCCGCAGCAGGAGTGGCCGGACAAGCCGTTTGGAATCGCGGTGGTGGATGCGGAGGACGGTTCATTTACGGTCCTGGACGCAACGTCCGACGTCGAACTGGCCCGCGCGGTTGCGGCCAGCTGTGCGGTGCCCACGGTGTGGCCGCCGGTGACGATCCTGGGACGGCCCTACATGGACGGCGGGATGCGCTCGGCCACCAATGCCGACGTCGCGGAGGGATATAAAAAGGTGCTGGTGCTGGCCTGCGGGCCGGAGGCACCGGTGAGCCCGTTTGGCCCGAGCCTGCCGCAGGCCCTGGCCAAGCTCCAGCAGCACAGCTCCACGTTCGTAGTCGAGGCCGATGAAGCTGCACTGCGTGATTTCGGAGCGAACCCCCTGCTGCGCTCCACCCGGATTCCGGCGTCGGCGGCCGGACGGCGGCAGGGTGCGGCAGCGGCTTCTGCGCTGCGGGATTTCTGGGAGTGAGGTCCGTCCGGCCGGCACTGACTACGGCGGCGGGAGTTTCGTGGACTTGGGGCGTCCATCGGCCTTGCCGCCTTCAACCCCACCGAGGCCGGTTGCGTCGCCGATAAAGCGGCGGCCCGATACCTCGTACCAGCGGTTGGCGGAGACTTCCTTGCGGACCATCCATTTGCCGTCGTCGGGGCATTCCATGACCACCAGGACTCCGCCGTGCGCCACCTGGTAGGCATAGCGCGTGCCGCTCTCTTCGTCGTCGAATTCCTCCACCGGACCGTCTGCCCGCAGAATCCTAACGCTCATGGAGTTCTCCCGTCCTGTGCCGCCAACAGATCAGATTGACTGAGGGCAGGACATTAGCAGGCCGGCCCGGCTGTGGACAGGGCGGGGAGCCGCCGGTCCAGCAGGGGGAAATCTACGGCAGCGGTCCCTCCGCGGACCTATAATCCCGGTATGGCATATTCGCGCCTGAAGGGCGCCTCCTGTAAACATCCCGCGGTTTCCGCCCCGCACGGAGACGGGCTGTGAGCGGCGGGCTCGTCGCCCTGCTGGACGACGTCGCAGCCCTGGCCCGCATAGCGGCCGCCTCGGTGGATGACATCGCGGCAGGTGCCGCGAAAGCGGGAGCCAAAGCCGCCGGCGTCGTCATTGATGATGCCGCGGTGACGCCGCAGTACGTCTCCGGCGCAGACCCGTCCCGCGAGCTGCCGATGATCAAGAAAATCTTCTGGGGCTCGCTGCGCAACAAGCTGCTCATCATTCTTCCGGCGCTGCTGCTGATCAGCGCCTTCATCCCCGGCATCATCCCGTTCATCCTGATGCTCGGCGGCACCTACCTCTGCTACGAGGGCGCCGAGAAGGTCTGGCACAAGTTCTTCGGCCACCACGAGGCCAAGGAGAAACCGGCCGTGGAACGGGGGCCCGACGCCGAAGCCAAGGTGATCAAGGGCGCCATCACCACCGACTTCATTCTGTCCTGCGAGATCATGGTCATCGCCATGAACGAGGTGGGGGACGCTTCCATCTGGATTCGCGCCGTCATCCTGATAGTCGTGGCGCTCGCGATTACCGTGCTCGTCTATGGCGCCGTGGCGCTGATCGTGAAGATGGACGACATTGGCCTGCACCTGGCAACCAAGGACTCCCAGGCCTCCCAGCGTGTAGGAGGCCTGCTGGTGCGGGGGATGCCGTCCGTGCTGGCTGCCATCACCTTCGTGGGAACCATCGCCATGCTCTGGGTGGGCGGCCACATCATGCTGGTGGGTGCCTCGGACCTGGGCTGGCAGGGGCCGTATGACCTGGTGCACGTCCTGGAACACCCCGTGGCCGAACTGGCTGTTGTGGGCGGATTCCTGGGCTGGCTCGTAAACACCCTCTGCTCCGCGGTTGCCGGGCTGGCGTGGGGCCTGGTGGTCATGGCCGTCTTGGTGCCGCTGAAGAAGATCCTGCCGTTCGGCAAGAAGAAGGGCGGGCACGAGCCCGGCGACACCCGCGCTGCGCTGGCCGGCCACCGGCCGAAGAAGACGGACCCCGACCCCGGCTAAGGCGACAAAGTCTGCGCACGCGCGGCGGGCCGGGCGCTCCCCGGCCCGCCGCCGGGCGGTCCGGGCACACCGGCGTTCCGTGCACGGACCGCAAGGAGTGCGCAGCCCACCACGATGACTCCGCCAAGGACGGTCTGCCAGCCAATGGATTCATGGAGGATTGCCGCAGCCCAGCAGATAGTCATGACCGGCTGCGCCAGCTGGACCTGGCTGACCTGTGCCATCGGCCCGATCGACAGCCCCCGGTACCAGGCGATGAATCCCAGGAACATGCTGGCCACCGACAGATAAGCGAAAGCTCCCCACTGGGCTGCGGCCCCTGCCGGCGGCTGCTGAGCGACCGCCAAGCCGGTCAGCAGGACCATCAGGGGAGAGGCGAGCACCAGAGCCCAGGAAATGGTCTGCCATGAGCCCAGGCTCCGGGAGAGAAGGCCGCCTTCCGCGTAGCCGACTGCGCAGACCAGCACCGCAGCGAACAGCAGCAGATCGGACCCGTGCAGCGCATCGAAGCCGCCGCCCTGAAACAGGGCGAAGCACAGGGCAGCAAGAGTTCCGCCGCCCGCAGCCAACCAGAATGAACGGACCGGGCGTTCCCCTGTCCGGAGGACTGCGGCCACAGCGGTCGCAGCAGGCAGCGCCGCGATGACTACGGCACCGTGGCTCGCAGGGACTGTCGTCAGGGCAAAAGACGTCAGCAGCGGGAAGCCGGCTACCGCGCCGCCGGCCACCACGGCAACCTGGAACCACTGCCTGCCGCGGGGAACTTTCTGCCTCGTGATGAACAGTGCTCCGCCTGCCAGCAGGGCCGCGGCCACCGCACGGCCAGCGCCCACAAACAGCGGGGATATGCTCCCGTCCTCGACCGCTATGCGGGTGAACGGAACCGTGAAGGAAAAAACCGTCACGCCCAGCAGCCCCCACCAGAGTCCGGAGGAACCCGGCGGTATCGGTTTCGCAGAAAGGGGAGTAGCGGTATCGTCTAGTTTCATGTCCAACAGTAGCAGTGAGCGGATCGTTTCGGCACTGCGGAACTGGATAGCGGCTGCACCGCCCGGGGCACAGCTGCCTTCTACGCGTCGGCTCGTGGAACAGTTCGAGGCTAGTCCGGTCACCGTGCAGAAAGCACTGCGCACGCTGATCGGTGAGGGGCTGATCGAGTCCAGGCCCGGCGTCGGCACCTTTGTCCGCACGGTTCGCACTCCACGTCCCAGCGACTACGGCTGGCAGACTGCGGCACTCGGCTCTCCCCGGCACGCCACGGCACTGCCGTCAGCTGCGCTGCGTACCGCATCCAATGACGTCATCGCTCTGCACTCGGGCTATCCGGACAGGGAACTGCTGCCGGAGCGTCTCGTCCGGGCCGCGTTCGGCCGGGCCGGACGGAGTGAGGCTGCGGTAAGCCGCCCTCCTGCCGCGGGGCTGCCGGCCCTGCAGTCGTGGTTCGCCTCCGAGCTCGGCTCAGTGACCCCGCCCGGCCTTACCGCACCGAATCCCAGCGATGCGGTAATTCTCCCGGGCAGCCAGAACGGTCTCAGCACCCTCTTTCGTGCGCTGGTCGGAGCAGGCAATCCGCTGCTCATTGAGTCGCCCACGTACTGGGGTGCATTACTCGCTGCGGCGCAGGTCGGCGTTCGGCTCGTCCCGGTCCCCAGCGGACCGGCCGGTCCCCATCCGGCCGACCTTGACCGGGCCTTTGAGCAGACCGGAGCACGGGCGTTCTACGCCCAGCCGAATTTTGCCAATCCGACCGGCGCCCAGTGGTCGCCGGAGCTTGGTGAGTCGGTCCTGGGGATCGTCCGGGACCGCGGCGCCTTCCTGATCGAGGACGACTGGGCGCATGACTTTGGCATCACTGCTCAGTCGCAGCCGCTCGCAGCCCGGGACGACAGCGGACATGTTGTTTACATCCGGTCGCTGACCAAGAGTGTTTCCCCCGCCGTGCGCGTCGCGGGGCTGATTGCGCGGGGCCCAGCCCTGGATCGCATCCGCACGGACAGCCAGGCGCAGGCCATGTATGTCAGCGGTGTTCTTCAATCAGCCGCCTTGGACGTCGTCACGGATCCGGGCTGGAAGACGCACCTGAGGAACCTGCGGCAGCAGCTCACCGCACGCCGGGACCTGCTGGCAGATTCGCTCCGTGACCGCGTGCCGGAGGCGCACCTCGAAGCACTTCCCCGCGGCGGACTGAACCTGTGGGTGCAGCTGCCGCAGGAGACGAACCTGGATCTTCTGGCCCGGGAATGCGAATTACGGGGAGTGATGATCGCCGCCGGAGACGACTGGTTCCCCGCGGAACCCGCGGGCCGTTACATCCGGCTCAACTACTCGGGGCCTGCACCCGGCCGCTTCCCGGACGCCGCACGGATTATCGGGGAAGCGCTTCAAACGAACCTGGGCTAGGGGCGCGCGCCTGGCGCGCGGGAAACAAAAAGGTCCGGGCCCCCGTATGGGAATCCGGACCTTTTAGTTGGCGGTGACGGTGGGATTTGAACCCACGTTGGCTTTTACACCAAACAACATTTCGAGTGTTGCACCTTCGGCCGCTCGGACACGTCACCAACGGAACAACCTTACCGGGTGTTTGGCTCCAGCCCCAAAACGCTCCGGACCCGCAGCTTTCCGGGTCCGGGGCGTACACGCGGACTAGAGATCGACGACGTCGTTCTTCCCGACATTCGGGGTATCGCCCGTCACCGCACTCTTGCCGATCTTGAACAAGGTGGCGATCTTGGGTTCATCCGACACCCAGTACTCCGCCGTGTCGCTGTTGACCTTGATCAGGGCGATCGACGGATCTTCCCGGCCCTGCTCAAACCATGCCGCAGCAGAGGCGTTCCAGAGCTCTTCGATCTTCTCCTGGTCGTGGCTGATTTCGGCCCGTCCGCTGACGGAGAGGTATCCCTTCTTGTCCTCCACGGCCACGTTCACGTGGGGATTGGCGCGGATCTCATCAGCTTTGGGGGAGGGGTCCGGAGTGAAGAACCAAAGATTGCCCTCGGAATCGGTCTCCTGCAGTGCCAGCGGCCGGCTCACCAGATTGCCCTGGAGATCGACGGTCGTCAGGTTGCCGATCTTCGCGTGTTCCAGAATCTTGACTACGCGGTCTACGCCTTCTTGGTGTTCCGAGGTCATACCTGCTCCTAGCTCTTGGGTTCGGTGGTCGGGTTCCACGAATAAAAGCAAGCATACTTAGGGTTGCGTACCCTGGGAACCGCGCAGCGTACGCCGTGAGCCGAAAAACTCCCGCAGCAGGTGGGCGCACTCGTCCTCGCGGACGCCGGGGAACACCTCAACCCAGTGGTTGAGCCGGGGTTCCCGCAGGATCTCGAACACCGAGCCGGATGCGCCGGCCTTCTCATCCCAGGCTCCGAACACCACCCGCGGAATCCGGGCGAGCACGATCGCCCCGGCACACATGGCACAGGGTTCCAGGGTCACCACCAGCGTGCACCCTTCCAGCCGCCATTCGCCCAGCGCTGCGGCGGCCTCACGGATCGCCACCACCTCGGCGTGGGCAGTGGGATCTCCCGTCGCCTCCCGTTCGTTCCGGCCGGTTCCGAGGATGGTCCCGTCAGGACCTGTGACGACGGCGCCAATGGGGACGTCGTCGGTGTCCAGGGCGGCGCGGGCCTGCTCCAGGGCGAGCCCCATCCAGGCCTGGTGAGCGACTGTGGGCGATTCCATAGGGATATGGTCCCCTATTTCCGTGCGGGGCAGGCAAATCCGCGGGGGTGCGGAGATGCCTCGATGGTAGTTTGGAACCATGCGCGTACTAGTAGTGGATCATCCCCTCGTAGCCCACAAATTGACGGTGCTCCGGGACAAGGACACCCCGTCCCCAGTCTTCCGGCTCCTGACTGAAGAACTCGTGACCCTGCTGGCGTATGAAGCCACCCGCAATGTCCGCGTGGAGCCCGTCAATATCGAAACCCCGGTCACCTCGACCATTGGTACCGGGCTGGTAAAGCCCACCCCGCTGGTGGTTCCCATCCTGCGCGCCGGACTGGGCATGCTCGAGGGCATGACACGGCTGGTCCCCACGGCCGAGGTGGGTTTTCTGGGGATGGCCCGCAACGAGGAAACCCTCGAGGCGATCACCTACGCCGAGCGACTGCCGGACGATCTGACCGGACGCCAGGTCTTTGTCCTGGATCCGATGCTTGCCACCGGCGGCACGCTGCGTGAGGCCATCAAGTTCCTGTTCAACCGCGGTGCGGCGGAGATTGTGTGCATCTGCCTGCTGGGAGCTCCGGAAGGCCTGAGCATTCTGGAAGAGGAGCTGGCTGACGCCAACGTCACCATCGTCCTGGCGTCCATCGACGAGCGTCTCGACGAAAAGGCCTATATCGTGCCTGGCTTGGGAGATGCTGGAGACCGTCTTTACGGCGTCGTTCACTAGCCCCAACAAAGCTGCAAACGCCCCGATCAGTCTCACTATCTGGACGATTGAAGCAAAGCTTGACTTCAGGCGGTTCGTAAGTGTGCTTACGAGCCGCCTTTGTCATTTTCCGAACAGTTCGGTGAGAATGCTTGTAAATCCGGCATTTATTCCGATTGGGGAATACCAAGCATATCGGGCGCAGCCAGGGCGGTACGGTGAGATCGATCACAACGGCGCCTCCTTGGTCCACAATGTGAGACGGGGGCGGCATTGTTACTTGTGCGTATGCCTTTGTTACATGCAATAATCCGTAACGTGAACATCCACACGACAGCATGTGTCGCAGATCTTCCCGCCGGCAGCCATGCCGGCGGCAGGAACTGCTGTCGTCGAATGCAGGCCTAGGAAAACCACCCCCCATCCCAGGCAACACACCCGTCCATCTGATGGGCGCGAACCCGCGCCACTCTCCTGGGCACACTCCCTGCATAGAGCCGTGCAGACGGCAATTCACCACTGAGGTCCCAAAATGTCAGTAGCATCCGGGTACGTCCACATCTCCCTCCGCAATGCCCAGAGCCGGGCAGCAGGAATGCCTGCACGTCCAGCCGGGTTCCCCGGCGCATTCGGGGCGCCGGCCACGGGACAGCAGTTCCCAGGCCAGGTAGTTCCCACGGGGATCCGATCCCCGCGGTCCCCGCTTGGCGAGGGAACGCCCCTAACCGGCCCCACCCCGGTGGTGGCGGCGTCGGGAACTCCCGGACCCCAGCCGGTCGGCAGCGACACCGTCGCCCGCGGCTTCGTAATCTACGTTGGCCTCGACGAGGACACTGCGGCCGCCAACGGGACCACCCTGAGTAAGCTCGCCCAGGAAATCCGGGCGCACGTCCAGACGCTGGTTCCGGGTGCGCAAAGCCATGCTGCCGTTGCGCTGGCGCCTTCGGGTGCTTCCGGGTCGGACATCGACGTCGTTCGCCAGGCGCTGGGGGACCCTACGGTCAACCGGGCGCCGCGCCAGGAAATTTCTTCCCCGTCGCCTGTCCAGCAAAGTGCTCCGCGGCCCTCCGGCGTACTGATTGACCTGTCCCGCCGCGAGGTCCACCTGGACGGCGAGACCCTGAACCTGACGTTCAAGGAATTCGAACTGCTGAACTACCTCGTGGAGAACGCTTCCCGGACCGTGGGCCGCGAAGAACTCCTCTGTGGGCTGTGGCGCAACGCCGAGGAAGTGCCCAACGAGCGGACCATCGACGTCCACATCCGCCGCCTGCGTTCGAAGCTTGGCCGACTGGCCAACACCGTGCGCACCGTCCGGGGCCAGGGCTACCGCTTCTACGAGCACCCTGAAGTGGTTGTCTGGGCTGCCCCGGAGTACAGCATCTAGCTGTCCCTGCGCCCCCCGCCATCGAAATGGCAGAAAGTGCTGGTTTGAGCTCTCAGACCAGCACTTTCTGTCATCTCGAGGGAGGTGAGGGGCCGCCGGGCGGGAGCAGGGCCCGCAGGGCGGAACCCGGCACGCCGATAGACTGGGCCCATGAGCGGCCACCACCTGAAGAAACTGATGCTGCTGCGGCATGCCAAGGCAGACTGGCCGCGTGAGGTCACCTCGGACCATGAGCGGCCGCTCTCCGGCCGCGGCCACCGGGACGCCCCGCAGGCAGGCGTCTGGATGCGGGAGAACGACGCCGTTCCGGATTTCATCCTCTGCTCCTCCGCCCTGCGGACCAGGCAGACCTGTACCTGGGTCTGCGACGAGCTGGGGGAGAAGGCTCCCACCGCGAAGTTGGAAGACCGGCTGTACGACGCTTCCCCGTCCGAGATCCTCAGCGTCATCAATCACGTTCCGGAGACCGTCACCAGCCTGCTGGTTATAGGGCACATGCCCGGCGTGCAGGAAGTTGCCATGCGGCTGGCCTCCATCCGCTCGGATGAGGATGCCGTCATGGAGATGGCCACACGCTACCCAACCTCCGGTCTCACCGTCATGCAGCTGGAGGTTCCGTGGGCTGAACTGGACGGACGCGACGCCCGCGTCACTGATTTCGTGGTTCCGCGGGGCTAGCTAGAGTCCGTACTTTTCCAGCAGGCGCAGCCAGATTTCGCTAATGGTGGGGTAGGCCGGAACTGCGTGCCACAGCCGGTCCAGCGGCACCTGGGCCGTAACCGCGATCGTGGCAGCGTGCAGCAGTTCCGCCACGCCCGGTCCCGCGAACGTGAACCCCACGGGGATCCCGCGGTCCTCATCCACCACCATCTGGGCCCATCCGGTGTACCCGTCCGCGAACAGGGAGGATCCGGCCACGCTCAGCGGCAGGGACGTTTCGCTCACCCGGATTCCCCGGGCGCGCGCGTCCCGGCCGCTGAGGCCGACCATGGCGATCTCCGGATCCGTGAAGACGACCTGCGGAATCGCGGTGTGGTCCGCCGTCGACGCGAAGCGGCTGTAAGCCGGCGGCTCGCCAAAGCCGATCTCCTTCCGGGCACGTGCTGCTATGGCTGATCCGGTGGCGCGCGCCTCGTATTTGCCCTGATGGGTCAGCAGTACCTTCCCCGCTGCGTCGCCCACGGCGTACAGCCAGTTTTCGGCGCCTGCCACCAGTCCGGAATCATCGGTCCGCAGCGAGGCCGGGTCCAGGCCCAGCTCTTCCAGGCCCAGTCCGTCCAGCGCAGGGCGGCGCCCGGTGGAGACGAGCAGCCGGTCACCGGACAGGAGCTGCCCGCCCGGCAGCTCCATGACAATCGCGCCGGATCCGTCTGTGGAGATCCGCTCCGGCGAGGTGTTGCTGTGGATTTCGACGCCGTCAGCTTCCAGGGCGTCCGTGACCAGCTTCGCGGCCGGGCCTGGAAGTGAATCCAGGACTCCGTGCCGGGCCACCATGGAGACTTTGGAGCCCAGCCGGGCGTAGGCCTGGGCCAGCTCCGTGCCGGCCACCCCGCCGCCCAGGACCAGAAGGCGACCGGGAATCTCGCTGGAGGAGGTGGCCTCCCGGGTGCCCCAGTACTCCACGTCCGCCAGGCCGTCCACGGGAGGCTCAAGGGGAACAGAGCCGGTGGCGAGCACGACGGCGTGCCGCGCCGTGATGCTCACCCGGGTTCCGCCGTCGTCCGTTATTTCGACGGTACGCTCCGCGGTCAGGCGGGCCCGCCCGCGGACAAGGCCGATACCGGTGTCCTTGACCCACTGGACCTGGGAAGCATCGTCCCAGTTGGAGGTGAACGAATCGCGGCGCCGCAGGACGGCAGGGACGTCCAGGCTTCCCGCTGCTGCTTCGCGTGAGCCGTCGACCGCCCGTGCCTCCGCCAGGGCGGTACCCGGGCGCAGCAGCGCCTTGGACGGCATGCAGGCCCAGTAGGAGCATTCCCCGCCCACCAGGGCGGACTCCACGAGGATCGATTCAAGGCCGGCGCCGACTACCCGGCCAGCGGCGTTTTCCCCCGCAGCCCCGGCGCCAAGGACAACTACGTCAGTTTCCAGCGATTCAGTCATGACGCCGAGCCTCTCAGCCACAGCGGCCGCGGGCAAGTGGGCTCCGGCACCGGCGCCGACGCCCGGACAGCAAAAAACCCCGCCTGACCGGGATGTACCTGGTCAGGCGGGGTTCTTCAGTGGTGCGCGCGAAGGGATTCGAACCCCCAACCTTCTGATCCGTAGTCAGATGCTCTATCCGTTGAGCTACGCACGCATTCTGGAATATTCTGGAAGTTACGGGGTTTCCCCTGCTTCTTTCAAGTTCTTCCGTGGCTGTTTGGCCGTAGATAACTATAGCGGGGTTCCGGAGAGAACGCCAATCGAGTTCCATTACGGTGAATAACTAGACCGGTCTATATGACCTTCGTCACACGAAAGGGTGCTGCACGCTGAACTACCCCTGAAATCTAGGCAAACTTGGAGTCATACGCCACATAGGTAACATCTTTTCGCCGTTGGAGCCCCGGAGGTTGGAAATAGCATCAAAAAACACCAGTGACCCAACGAAGGGAAGAGTCATGGGCGATGACGCGCGTCAGCTAGTTCTCGATGAGAGCGGCAACGCTGCTCCTAGCCAGTTGCAGGACAGCAAGATCAGGGGGGCCTCCAACGGGGCACCCACCACCCACAGCGGCCTGCTGGCCTGGGTGAAGGAAGTGGCCGAGCTGACGCAGCCCGCCGAAGTCTATTGGGTTGACGGCTCCGAGGCAGAGAACAAGGCACTGACGGACGAATTGGTCGATGCCGGAACCCTGATCCGCCTGAACCCCGAAACCTTCCCCAACTCCTTTGCGGCTTTCTCCGACCCCAAGGACGTGGCCCGCGTGGAGGAGCAGACTTTCATCTGCTCCGAGAAGCGCGAAGACGCCGGGTTCACCAACAACTGGATGGACCCCGCGGAAATGCGCACCAAGCTGAACGGGCTCTTCGCCGGTTCAATGCGCGGGCGCACCATGTACGTCATTCCGTTCGTGATGGGCCACCTCGACGCCGAGGACCCGAAGTTCGGCATCGAAATCACTGACAGCGCCTACGTTGTGGCGTCCATGCGCATCATGGCGCGCATCGGCACCGACGTGCTGCGGAAGATGGAAGAGCTGGATGCCTTCTTCGTTCCCGCCCTGCACTCCGTGGGTGCACCGCTGGAAGACGGTCAGGAAGATGCGTCCTGGCCGTGCAACGAGGAGAAGTGGATTGTCCACTTCCCCGAAGACCGCTCCATCTACTCCTACGGCTCCGGTTACGGCGGCAACGCGCTGCTGGGCAAGAAGTGCTACGCCCTGCGCATCGCCTCGGTCATGGCCCGCGACGAAGGCTGGCTGGCCGAGCACATGCTCATCCTGAAGCTCACCAGCCCGGAAAAGAAGGACTACTACGTTTCGGCTGCGTTCCCCTCGGCCTGCGGCAAGACCAACCTGGCGCTGCTGGACCCCACGGTCGAAGGCTGGAAGGTGGAGACCCTCGGCGATGACATCACCTGGCTGCGCTTCGGCCGCGACGGTGAACTCCGTGCCACCAATCCGGAGGCCGGCCTCTTCGGCGTCGCCCCCGGCACCGGCTGGAGCACCAACCCCAACGCGATGCGGGCCATTGCCAAGGGCAACTCGATCTTCACCAATGTGGCACTGACCGACGACGGCGGAGTCTGGTGGGAAGGCATGACCGACGAAACGCCGGCGCACCTCACCGACTGGCGTGGAAACGACTGGACCCCGGAAGCGGGCACCCCGGCGGCGCATCCGAACTCCCGTTTCTGCACGCCCATCGACCAGATCGACATGCTGGCCGAGGAATACCATTCCCCGAACGGCGTGCCCGTCTCCGCGATCCTCTTCGGCGGCCGCCGCAAGACCACCGTCCCGCTGGTAACCCAGGCCAGGGACTGGACCAGCGGCATCTTCATGGGTTCCACACTGTCCTCGGAAACTACGGCTGCGGCCGCCGGTGCCGTTGGCGTGGTCCGCCGCGATCCGATGGCGATGCTGCCGTTCATCGGCTACGACGCCGGTGACTACCTCAAGCACTGGATCACGCTCAGTGCAAAGGCCAACCAGGAAAAGCTCCCGGCCATCTTCCTCGTCAACTGGTTCCGCCGCACGGCAGACGGCGGCTTCGCGTGGCCCGGCTTCGGTGAAAATTCGCGCGTGCTCAAGTGGGTCATCGAGCGCCTCGAAGGCCAGTCGGACGCCGTCGAGACCCCGATCGGTTTCGTGCCCACCGGTGAATCGATCGACCTCAAGGGCCTGGACATGACTCCGGCCGACGTCGAAGCGGCGGTGCGCGTGGATCCGGCCGAGTGGGAAGCCGAACTGGCTGGCATTGACGAGTGGTACGCCCGCTTCGGTGCTTCACTGCCCGAGGAGCTCACGGCCAAGCTGGCTGAGCTCAAGGAGCGGTTCGCGGCCGCGAAGTAGGTCCTCAAACAGGCATGCCCCGCACTCAGCTGCTGAGTGCGGGGCCTGCCTGTTTATGCTCTGCCGGGTTAGGAGTCGTCCGGATTAGGACTCGGCCGGCGCTTCGGTGCCATCTGCCCAGACGGCCGGCTCACCGGACTCCCAGATGGGGTCATTGAACGTCCAGGCGCCGTTCTCCTGGGAGTACGTCTGGATGGCCGAGATGCAGACGCCCTCGGAATGTTCCGCCACCACGTGGATGGCGTCGGTGCCCTCGTCCGGGAGGGTGATGTCCGAGAACACTGCTACTGCGCGGTTCTGGTCCTTCTGGTCCCGGAGGACGGTGTAGAGGTCGTCGATCATGGACTCGGCGTCCAGGTCCTCGTCGCTCTCCTCGGGGGAGACGGCAACCATGCGCAGCTCGCCGTCGGCCTGCACCACCAGGGCAGCCGGCAGGAAGGCGCCCTGCGCTTCGAGCTGTTCCTGCGTGACACCGAGGGCGGTGCCCAGCAGCGAGTTCAGGTCATCCTGTACCTGGGCGGAAGGTTCCCCGCCGGTCAGTTCAACATCAGCCATGAGCTCATTTCCTAACTAGTTCAAGAACACGGTCGCGGACCAATTCCATCGTGGAAAGGTCCTCTGCCTCGGCATTGAGCCGGAGGAAGGGTTCGGTATTGGACGCGCGGAGGTTGAACCACCACCGTCCGTCATCTGAGGTGAAAGTCAATCCGTCCATCTCGTCCACGGTGACGCCGGGACGGTCGTACTCGCTGCGCACCCGGTCCACGGCCGCCTGGACGTCGTCGAGCTTTGAATTGATCTCTCCGGAGGAGAAGTACGGCTCGTATTCGCGGGCGAGGTCCGAGAGCGGCAGGTCCTGCTCGCCCAGGGCAGCGAGCACGTGCATGGCCGCCAGCATCCCGGTATCAGCGTTGTAGAAGTCGCGGAAGTAGTAGTGCGCGGAGTGTTCGCCGCCGAAGACGGCGCCCTCGGAGGCCATCAGCGCCTTGATGAAGGAATGGCCCACGCGCGTGCGGACAGCGCGGCCGCCGGAGGCCTCCACCAGTTCCGGAACGGCGCGGGAGGTAATCAGGTTGTGGATGATCACCGGTGCCTCTTCGCCGGCTTCCCTGGCGCGGGCAATTTCGCGGCGGGCCACCAGGGCCGTGACGGCGGAGGGGCTCACCGGGGCGCCGAGTTCGTCGATGACAAAGCAGCGGTCGGCATCGCCGTCGAACGCCAGGCCCAGGTCTGCGCCGTGCTCGACTACGGCGGCCTGCAGGTCCCGCAGGTTCTCCGGCTCCAGCGGGTTCGCCGGGTGGTTGGGGAAGGAGCCGTCCAGCTCGAAGTACAGCGGGATGATGTCCAGCGGCAGCCCGGGCAGGATGGAGTCGCCCAGCACCGCCGGTGTGGTGAGGCCGGCCATGCCGTTGCCCGCGTCCACCACTACCTTCAGCGGCCGGATGCCGCGCAGGTCCACCAGGTCGCGCAGGTAAGCGGAGTAGTCGCCGAGGACGTCCCGCACGCTGATCTGGCCCGGAGCCTCCACGGAGTTGATCACCCCGTCGTTGAGGTAGCGCTCCGCGGCTGCCTGGATTTCCTTCAGCCCGGTTTCCGAAGAGATCGGAATAGCTCCGGCCTTGGCCATCTTGATGCCGTTGTACTGGGCCGGGTTGTGGCTGGCGGTAAAAGTCACGCCCGCCGCGTTCAGCGAGCCGCAGGCGTAGTACAGCTCATCGGTGGAGATGAGGTCCAGCAGCAGGACGTAGGCTCCGCGCGCGGTGGCACCGGCGGCGAAGTCCTTAACGAACTCGGGGGAGGACTGGCGCATGTCCCCGCCCACCAGGACGGTCTCCCCGGCCAGGCCAAGGACATCGACAAAGGCAGCGCCGACGGCCTTGACGATTTCCGGGGTGATGGTCTCGCCAACAACACCTCGGACGTCATAGGCCTTGAAGGAGGCAGAAAGATCGAATGCAGTAGTCACGCCTTGCAGTCTATAGCGGGCGCGCTGCAGGCCGGAGCACACCGGTTGAGGGCAAAGGTTTTCCACAATCTCTTTCCCCGGCGTCCGAACCTGTCCGTGGCGGCTGGAATAGTGGAAGGTATGGAACCGGTATCCGCCCAGCACACCACAGTCCCTCCCGTTTCACGCGAACCGGACGACGCCGCTGCCCTGCGCTCGGAAGCAACAGCCCTGCTCCGCGCACTGGTGGGCAGGGACGACGCCGAGTTCCACGAAGGGCAGTACGAGGCGATTGAGGCCCTGGTCAGGGGAGGAAGACGTGCGCTGGTGGTCCAGCGCACCGGCTGGGGCAAGTCCGCCGTCTACTTCGTGGCCAGCCTGCTGCTGCGCGCCCGGGGTGCCGGGCCGACTCTGATCGTCTCTCCGCTGCTTGCGCTGATGCGGGACCAGGTTGCCGCCGCCGCCCGGGCAGGCGTCCGCGCCGCCGCCATCAACTCGGCCAACCAGCTCGAATGGCAGGACATCTCCGCCCGCCTGGAAGCGGACACCGTGGATGTGCTCCTTGTCTCCCCGGAACGGCTGAACAACCCCGGGTTCCGGGAGAACCACCTGCCTGAACTGGTCCGCCGCTCCGGGCTGCTGGTGATCGATGAAGCCCACTGCATCTCCGACTGGGGCCACGACTTCCGGCCGGACTACCGCCGCATCCGGCACCTGATTGAACAGCTTCCGCACTCCGTGCCCGTCCTCGCCACCACGGCCACCGCGAACTCCCGGGTGGTCAAGGACGTGGAGGAGCAGCTCGCTGCCGGCGGGGAAGAGGTCTTTACCATCCGCGGCGCCCTGGCCCGGGACTCCCTCCGCCTCGGCATGCTCCGGCTGCCCAGCCCGCGCAGCAGGCTCGCGTGGCTGCTGACCCACATCGACGAGCTTCCCGGCAGCGGCATCATCTATGCGCTCACGGTCTCTGCCGCGGAGGACACCGCCCGGCTGCTGCAGAAGGCGGGGCATCCCGTCCTCGCCTACACCGGCCGCACGGATCCGGCAGACCGGGAGGCAGCCGAAGCCGCCCTGAAGAACAACGAGGTCAAGGCGCTGGTGGCCACCAGCGCGCTGGGCATGGGCTTCGACAAACCGGACCTGGGTTTCGTGGTCCACCTGGGTGCCCCATCGTCCCCCGTTGCGTACTACCAGCAGGTTGGCCGTGCCGGCCGCGGTACCCCCAACGCCGACGTACTGCTGCTGCCCGGTGCCGAGGATCGGGATATCTGGGAGTACTTCGCCACGTCCTCCATGCCGTCGGAAGGCCCGGCGAATGCGGTGCTGCGTGAGCTCGCCGACGGATCGGTGCTTTCCACCGGTGCGCTCGAAACCCTGGTGAACCTGAAGCGCTCACCGCTGGAACTGCTGCTGAAGGTGCTCGCCGTGGACGGCGCAGTCGAGCGCGTCACCGGCGGCTGGCGGGGGACCGGCCGGCAGTGGAGCTATGACAGGGAACGCTACGAGCGGATCGCTGCCGCCCGGGTTCGGGAACAGCAGGCCATGCTGGACTACGAGAACACCAGCGGCTGCCGGATGGAGTTCCTTTCCCGGCAGCTGGATGATCCTGCGGCTGCGCGGTGTGGCCGCTGCGACAACTGCGCCGGGCGCTGGTACTCGGACGAGGTCGCCGGCGATGCCGCAGACAGTGCCGGGCAGGCCCTGGCCCGGGTGGGCGTGGACATCGATCCGCGCGGCATGTACCCCAGCGGTATGGGCAGGCTGGGGGTGCCGGTCAAGGGAAAGATCAAACCCGACGCCGCCGTCTCCACCGGACGCGCGCTCGCCCGCCTGACGGACCTTGGCTGGGGCGGACGGCTGCGTGAGATCTTCGGCCCCGGCGCCGAGGACACCCGGGTGGACCAAGCGCTGCTGAACGGTTGCGTCCAGGTGCTGGCCCAATGGGGCTGGTCCCAGCGGCCGGTGGCGATCGTATCCGTACCCAGCCGGACCCGACCTCAGCTGGTGGGGTCCCTCGCCCAGGGGCTCTCCGAGCTGGGCCGCATCCCATACCTGGGAGCCCTGCAGCTGCCGCATGGCGGACCATCCGGCGGACCCGGCGGCAACAGCGCGTTCCGGCTGGCTTCGGTCTGGGAACAGTTCGCGGTTCCGCCTGAGGGCGCCGCATGGTTCGCGGAGAATCCCGGGCCGGTGCTGCTGGTGGATGACTTCGCGGACAGCCGCTGGACCCTCACCGAAGCCGGCCGTACCCTGCGCCTGGCCGGCGTTGAATCCGTCCTGCCGTTTGTGCTGGCGCTGAAGGCCTGAGCGGGGGCCGGCCTGGAACGGCGGTCAGGAGCGGGCCTAAGCGACGGCGCGGATCCGGGATTCCACGCCGCTGACGTGCACTGTCATCAGCGCGCGGGCGAGGTCCGGATCCCCGGCAGTGATGGCGGCGGCAATGGCGCCGTGCTCGGCAAGCGTGGCGGATACGGCCTTGTCCTGCACCAGGCCGTTCCAGATCCGGCCGCGCAGGGTGCCGGCGGCGAGTCCCTCGAGCAGGCCGTGCAGATAGGCGTTCCCGGAGGCTTTGGCGACGAGGGCATGGAACGCGAGGTCGTGGGCAATCAGGTCTTCGACGCTGGAGCCATCCCCCACCGCGGCCAGACACGTTCGGAGCTCCGCGGCCGTGCCCGGCGTGATACGCCGGGCTGCGAGGGACGCTGATCCCGGCTCCAGGATGCGCCGCACTTCCAGGAGTTCCGCAGCTGCCCCTTCCTGGTGCAGGTCCACCACGAAGGACAAGGTTTCCATCAGAATGGCCGGTTCGAGGCTGGTGACGTAGGTGCCGTCGCCCCGGCGCACATCCAGTACCCGGGCCAGTTCCAGAGCCTTGACCGCTTCGCGCAATGAACTGCGGGACAGCCCGAGGCGTTCACTGAGTTCCTTCTCCGGAGGAATCCGGTCACCGGCCTTCAGCTCACCGCTGGTGAGCATTGCCTTGATTTTGGTGATCGCCTCGTCCGTTACTGCCATGCCCCAAGTCTAGTTCTGGCAGCTCGCCGCCTTTCCCTCCCCCACCGAGATAGCAGAAACTGCTCGTTACAGGCCGGATACGGGCAGTTTCTGTCATCTCGATGGTTGGGGGGGCTGGCTAGTCCCCGGTAAAGACAGCGGGGCGGCGCTCGGCGAACGCCGTACTGGCCTCGGCGAAGTCCCGGCTGGGAAGGAACGCAGTGTTCCATACCTGCACATAGTCCAGCCCGGCCTGCGCTGCCGGTTCACTGCCCTGGTTCAGGACCTGTTTCACGCCCTGTACCACCAGCGGGGGGTTTGCCGCGATCTGCGCGGCCAGTTCACGGCCGCGCCCGACGACGTCGTCCGCCAGTTCCGTGACCAGTCCCAGTTCAAGGGCGCGCTGGGCAGCGAAGTCTTCACCCGTCAGGGCCAGGTGCCGGGTCGCCCCGGAACCACTAATGCCGGGCAGCCGCTGCAGTGATCCGAGGTCCGCGACGATCCCGACCTTGACCTCCCGGATACTGAACTTCGCTGCCGGAGAGGCGATCCGGATATCCGCCGCCGCGATCACGTCCACACCGCCGCCGATGCACCAGCCCTCGACCGCTGCGATCACGGGTTTGCTGCAGCGTGCCACGGAACTCACGGCGTCCTGCAGTGCCTTGATCCGGTGCCGGAACTCCGCACGCAGGCGCGCGTCCGTTCCGCGGGATTGAAGAAGGGGACGGAACACGGGCTCCATCGTCGGAAGGTCCAGGCCATAGCTGAAGTTCTCCCCGGACCCGTAGAGCAGGACCGCCCGAACATCCTCGTCCGCGTCCAGCTCGGCGAAGACCCGGGGCAGTTCAGCCCAGAAATCCGGACCCATGGCGTTGCCCTTGGACGGGCCGAGCAGCTTCACCTCAGCGATGCCTCCGTCCAGTGTGACGTGCAGGGACCTCAGATCGGATTCGGTTTTCATGGCGTCCTTACGGGGTGGGGTGGCGCGGCGGATGTGTCCTGCGCGCCAATATACCGGCGGCACAGCCAAGCCCTGCCGGGATAAAGCTAGGATCGAGGTATGGAGTTTGTGGTCATTGTCCTGTTCGTCACTGCGATCGTGCTCGTGAACTTTCTGGTCGGACGCGCCCAGCGCAAGCGCGCCGGCGGTCCGGCCGCTGACAAGCCTGCGCAATCCGGCACCGGCAGTTCGGGCAAGCCGCTCCGCGCCCCGGCCGGAACGTCTCTGGAGGCGGCGCGTGAGGCCGCAGCGCAGCTGGACGAGAAAGGCCACCAGCAGGTCTACGCTGCGATTGCCCAGGGCCAGCCGATCCGCGCCATCCAGATCTATGCCCGGAACACCGGCTGCGGCCTGCGTGCAGCCAGCGCCGCAGTAGCCTCCATGGCCTCACATCCGGTTCCCTTCTCCCGCCCCCGGACGGAGCAGCCTCCGGCCACGGATGCCGGCGCCCCCGGCGCGGCCCCTGCCGAATCCGCGGATTCGACGAAGCCCGAAACGCCGGAGACCGAGGCCGAAGAGAGGCATGAAACTGCAGCCCCGGACGCTGCTGCGCGCAGCGCGGCCGCGGCCCCGGCCGCATCAGAGAACGGAGCGGCGGGGAAGGATAAGCCGGCAGAAAAGGCGAAGGACAAGGAGGGCGCTGCCCCCGACGACGCCGAGATCAGCCGATGGGCGCAGAACCTGCGCCCCGAGGACTTCTAGAGCTTCCGGGAACGCTGGATGAGCCCGTCATGGCCGTAGGGATAGTTGCCCACAGCCGGGGCGCTGGCGTCATTCAGCCGACGGATTTCCGCCGGGCTTAGTTCCAGCTGCGCTGCCTGCAGGTTGCCGTCCAGCTGGTCCGGGGTCCGTGCCCCCAGAATCACGGAGGTGACCCCGGGGCGCCCGGCCAGCCAGGCGAGGGACACCTGGGCCGGCGTCGCGCCATGGGCCGCGGCGATCTGGTGCACAGCTTCCAGCACGTCCCATGTCTGCGGGTTCGAGCTGCGCAGGTCCCAGCCCTGGAACTGCCGCGCCGGGTTCTCGCCCACGCGGGTGTTGCCGGACGGAACGGTTTCGCGGTGGTATTTGCCCGTGAGCCAGCCGCCGGCCAAGGGAGACCAGGGGAGCAGGCCCAGACCGGCGTCGAGCGCTGCCGGCACAATCTCCGATTCGATTTCCCGCTCCAGCAGGTTGTACTGCGGCTGCAGGGTCACCGGGGGCTGCCAGTTGTGCAGCTTCGCCATCCAGACTGCCTTGGTGAGCTGCCATCCGGTGAAGTTGGAGAAACCGTAGTAGCTGATCAGGCCGGAGGTGACAGCGTCCTGCAGGAAGCCCAGGCTCTCCTCCAGGGGCGTCAGGGGATCCCAGGAATGCAGCTGATACAGGTCGATGTGGTCGACCCCCAGCCGACGCAGCGATGCTTCGAGGGCGCGGCGCAGATGACGGCGCGAATTGCCGGCGTCGTTCGCGTTCTCACCGGTGGGGAAGCGGGCCTTGGTGGCCAGGACCATGGTGTTGCGCGCTGTCTGGTTGGCGTGCAGCCACTTGCCGACGATTTCTTCCGAGGCGCCCGCGTTGTAAATGTCCGCAGTGTCGATGAAGTTGCCGCCCGCCGCCAGATAATCCTCCAGCATCCGGTGCGAGGTTTTTTCATCGGTTTCATTGCCAAACGTCATGGTGCCTAGGGCGTAGTTGCTGACAGCCGTTCCGCTGTTGCCCAGCAGGCGCATCTCCATGGGTAAATCCTTCCGATCCGGTTCGCAGGTGGTGCGCTCCAGCCTATGCCCCTTCCGGCCGCTCGGAACAGGCTGCGCTCCAGGCGTGGTTCAGGCCCCGGGGGCCGGAGAGTGCCGGATGAGCTAAAGGCCCAGCACGGCAGACGCGATCAGGAAGTAGATGACCAGCCCGGTGGCATCAACAAAAGTCGAAATGAAGGGGTTTGAGAACACGGCCGGATCGACTTTCAGGGACTTGCCAAGGATCGGCATGAGCCCTCCGGCAGCGGCTGCCATGGTGCAGACGCCCAGCAGCGTCAATCCGATCACGGTCCCGAGCGGCACCGTGAAGAGCACGGAGGTGATGATGAATCCGAGCCCGCCGAGCAGCAGGCCCAGCAGCGCGCCGACCCTCACCTCACGGGCAACGACCTGAACGACGTCACGGGGCCGCACGTCTCCCAGCGCCAGCGCCCGTGTAATGGTGGTCGCGGCCTGGTTGCCGGTGTTGCCGCCCGTGCCGATCAGCAGGGGAATGAACAGTGACAGCACCACCTGCTCGGCCAGGGTTGTTTCGAAGACATCCATGACCTGGACGGTGAGGGTTGCCCCGAGTGCCAGGACCAGCAGCCATACGACCCGGGCGCGCACAATGGACCGGACCGGCGTTGCGAGGTACGGCCGGCGCAGGGGCTCGGAACCGCCGGAGCGCGCCGAGTCCTCGGTTTCCGCGGCTTCGAGGATCCGCAGCGCGTCGTCCACGGTCAGGACGCCAACCAGCCGGCCTTCGGCGTCGACGACGGGCAGCACCAGGACCTTGGCGTCGGCGCAGTACCGGGCTGCTTCCTCCGCGTCCAGGGAGGCGGGGACGGAGGACGGGGACGTCATCAGGTCCGCGACCCGTTCGGTGCTGCCGGCACGGAGCAGGTCCCGGAGGGGCACGACGCCGAGCAGATGGCGGCTTGAGTCCGTCACGGCAACAACGTAGATGCTTTCGGCCTCGTCCAGCTGCCGCCGGACCCGGTCCAGGGCTTCGGAGGCCGTCATCCCGGGGCGGGCAGTGACCACCCGCGGGCTCATGTAGCGGCCCACAGCCCCGCGCGGGTAGCCGAGCACAGCGGTGGTGAGCGCCCGGTCTTTTTCATCCAGTCCCTGAACCAGCCGGCTGGCCACGGTCGCCGGCAGTTCATCCAGCAGCGGCACCCGGTCTTCGGGGTTCAACGCCGAAAAGACCTCTGCCACCTGGGCGTCCTGCAGGCCGGCCAGGAGGTCTGCCTGCACCGGTGCGTCAAAGCGTTCAAACACTTCCAGCGCCCGGTCCTTGGGCCGGGTACGGTACGCCACCGCACGGTCGATGGTGCTCAGGCGTTCAAGCTGTTCAAGGGTTTCTGCCACGTCCAGCGGCTGGAGGGCTCGGGCTGCGCGGGACAGGTTGCCGCCGCTGAGGGCCTGTGCCAGAAGGGCAGCGGTGGTATCGAAGGAGAGGCCAGGTGACTTGATCATGATCCGCTTTCCTACGGACGGGGCACACAGGAACGGACGCGGTAGAACCGCGGGTGTGCAGCTGTGAGGTGTGGGCCGGTATGGTGCCGCAGTGATGCGGGCGGCCGGCACGGGAAAGCAGGTGCTGCGGCGTGCCGCAGACCGGGATCAGCCGTCAGGAGAGGCTGGGGAGAAGTGCTTCCCTCATGCGCCGGCGAGGCCCGCGCGGCGCGGTAGATCGACTGTTTCCGTCATCCATGCGTGCGGTTCACCTCCTGCAGTTAGGGGAGCAGTTCCTATACAGAAAACACCCCGGTCCGAAGACCGGGGTGTTCCACTGGCGGAGACGGGGGGATTTGAACCCCCGGTGGGCTTTAGGCCCACACTTCATTAGCAGTGAAGCCCATTCGGCCGCTCTGGCACGTCTCCAATTGCCCTGGCAAACTCACGCTGCCAGCCTGTCAAGACTACCCATAATGGGGTGCTTTCAGCAAAACAGGTTCAAGACAACTGGCCGGTCAGGGCTTCCCACAGGAACTCATAGGACATTGCGTGCATGCGCGCTGACTGGCGGTTGTCCGCGGCGCCCGCGTGGCCGCCTTCCAGGGCTTCGTGGAACCATACCCGGTCCACTCCCAGAGCCTTCATCCGGGCCGCCATTTTCCGTGCCTGGACCGGCCCCACCCTGTCGTCGCTCGTGGCAGTCCAGATCAGCGCCGGGGGGTACTGAACGTCTGCGCGCAGCAGGTGGTACGGGGAGAAGGTCTTGATGAACTCCCACTGCTCGGGATCGTCCGGGTCGCCGTATTCGGCGATCCAGGACGCGCCCGCGGACAGCTTGGTGTACCGGCGCATGTCCAGCAGCGGGACGCCGCAGGAAACGGCGCCGAAGAGTTCCGGATACAGGGTAAGCATGTTGCCGACCAGCAGGCCGCCGTTGCTGCGGCCGGTGCAGCCCAGATGCTCCCGGGATGTGACGCCCCGTGCAATGAGATCTCGTGCCACGGCAGCGAAGTCCTCGTACGCCCGGTGCCGGTTCTGCTGCAGTGCGGCCCGGTGCCAGTCCGGCCCGTATTCACCGCCGCCGCGAGTGTTGGCCAGTACATAGACCCCGCGCCGCAGGGTCCCGGACGCATCGGTAAAGCTGCGATCAAGCCAGCCGCGCCCCACCACACCGGAATAGGCCGGGGTGAGGGCCTGTTCGAACCCGCCGTAACCGGACAGGACCGTGGGGTTGCCGCCGTCGAGCACCATGCCCTTGTGTCCCACCTGGAAATACGGCACGCGGGTGCCGTCCTCGGACACGGCAAAGTGCTGCTCTACGGTGCAGCCGGAGGCATCGAAGAAGGCAGGGGAGGTTTTCACCGGTGCTGCCGGTTCGCCCAGCTTGCCCAGGCTGCCGCGGGAGAGCGTGGACGGTGTGGTGAAACCGGTGCTGACCAGCCAGTAGTCGTTTCCTGCTGCCTCGTCTTCATCGTCCACCGCGTAGGCGTCCACTGAATGCAGCGGCGGGCAGGCATCAAGCTCCGTGGCGCGCCAGTCCGCGGCGGGGTCCAGCACCTGGATCTCGGAGGAGACATCGCGTAGCAGGTTCAGCAGCAGGTAGTCCCGGGTCCAGCTCCAGGACTGCAGGGACACGGTCGGCTCCGGCGTGAACAGGGTGCGCAGGTTCCGGTCTCCGGCCAGGAAAGCGGTCAGTTCTGCGGCCAGCAGCGAACCGGCTTTGTGCAGGGTGCTGCCCACCAGCCAGTCGGTGCGCGGGCGCAGCACCAGCCATTGCCGGTGCAGGTCCACGTTCGCGTCCAGCGGCACCTCGATCCGGGTCCAGTCCCCGTCCTGCCGCAGGTACGTGACGCTGTCGTAGAAGTCGATGATGTCCACGGCAAGGTCCCGTTCGAAGCCGGGAGTCTGGTCATGGTGGACGTAGCCCATCATGTGGTCCTCGGGCACCTCGAAGCAGAGTTCGGCGGAGCCCGGGTCCTCTCCCCGGTGCAGTGTCCGCACAGTCCGGGGATAGGAAGACGTGGTCATGCTCCCCGGCCCGAAGTCCGTGGCCGCGTACAGGGTGTCCGGGCCGGCCCAGGAGACCTGGGTCTTGGCGACGGGCAGGTCGAAACCTCCGGGCACAAAGGCATGGTCCTCGACGTCGTACTCCCGGTAGCGGGCAGCATCCCCGCCGTCGGGGGAGAGGATTACCAGGGCGCGCCGGTAGGAGGTGCCGTCCGCCGGGCGGAGGAACCGGGCGCCGCCCCAGACCCACTCGGTGCCTTCGGCCGCAGCCAGGGCGTCAACATCCAGCAGGACCTCCCACTCGGTGGCGGGGCCGGCGTAGCTCTCCCACGTGGTGCGGCGCCAGAGGCCCTTGGGGTGCTCCGCATCCCGCCAGAAGTTGTAGTACCAGTCCCCGCGCTTGACCGCCATGGGGATCCTGTCGGTGGAATCCAGGACTTCGAGCAGCCGTTCCTCGGTCTGTTCAAAGTCCGTGGCGGAGAGCAGTGCCTCGGTTTCGGCGTTCTGCGCCCGAACCCAGTCCAGCTGCCTGTCCCCATAGATATCTTCCAGCCAGAGGAATTCGTCCTCAGTGTCCTGCGGGGTCTCTGCGCTCGCGGAAGTCATGAGCCCATCCTAGGGGTGCCCGGAGACACAGACCGCGAACGGGACGCTGGAGGGCCGGATACTGTGTCTTCATCACATCGGCCGTTCCCCGCCCAATAGTGCAGCCGAGAACGTAGGCACTTCCCAGTCCGTCGGCAAGCCGGAAGCGGGCTGGCAGGATAAGACGCGGTACCCCCTAGCTGCTGGAGAACCGCAATGACACTCCTGATCCTCGACCTGGCCGGAATCTTTTTCTTCGCCGTCTCGGGTTCGCTCCTGGCGGCCCGGCGGAATTTCGACATTGTCGGCTCGCTGATGCTCGGTTCCTTCGTGGGGCTTGGGGGAGGGGTGGTACGGGACCTGATCATCAACCAGGGCGTGCCGCTGGCCTTCACGAAGCCGATCTATCTGCTTCCACCGCTCCTGGCCGCCATTCTGGTATTCACTCACGCCCTGGGGGTGCAGAGGTACCGGCGCACCCTGCTGGTATTCGACGCCGCCGGGCTGGCCCTGTTCTGTGTGACCGGCACGCTGACCGCGCACCAGGCCGGCCTCAACCCGGTTTCCGCCGCACTGCTGGGAGTTACCACAGCTGTGGGCGGTGGACTGCTGCGTGACGTGGTGGCCAATGAAGTGCCGCAGGTCTTCAACCCGCGCGGCGTCTACGCTGTCCCGGCCCTGCTGGGCGCCGGGATGGTTTCGCTGTTCACGGCCCTCGGTGTCTTCGGTCCTGTCCTCGGTATCGCCGTGGCGGGGCTGGTGTTCACGCTGCGCATCCTTTCCCTGCGCTACGGGTGGCGGATTCCGCTGGCCGGCCGGACAGCCTCGAACCCGGCCGGCGGACGGGAAGCCTAGCCGGCCGCGAAGAAGTCATGTTCCCACTGCACGGACAGTGCGAACGCTTCCCCGGCGGCACGCCGCTGTGCGTCATCCCCGGCAAGCACATCTTCCAGGATTCCGACGGCGCGGGCAGTGGCGGCCGCGAAAGCCGGATCAGCGTAGGTGTCCAGCCACTCCCGGTAGGGATGCGAGGCGTGGTTTCCGGCGGCAAGTGCCGCACCGGCCTCCGCGTAGACCCAGAAGCAGGGGAGCACCGCGCCCACCAGCCGGGCGTACTCCAGCCGGTCACCGCGGTGCCGGTCCGTCCCCAGCAGGTGGTCCAGGTAGCCGCGGGTCACCGGTCCGGCGGCCAGCCCCTCGGCGGGGTCCGCCGGAGCCTTGCCGGTCCCGGGGAGTCCGCCGCCTGCGGTATTGGCATGAAGCCAGTTCCGGTGAAGTTCAAGTTCAGCTTCCAGGGCCCCGCTGGCACTTTCTGCCCAGAACAGCTGCTCCTGAAGGGTCGGAGCCAGTTCACTGGCCCGGGACAGGGCGCGGGCATAACCCCGCAGGTAGATCGCATCCTGGGCGAGATACCTGGCGAACACTGCCTGGTCCAGGGACCCGTCCCCCAAGCCGCGGACAAAGTCCAGGGAGGCGATCCGCTCCCGCACGTCCGCGGTTCGGGACCAAAGCCCGGCCGTGCGCTCACCGCGGGGTGGAACACCGGTGCCGGAGGGGAGGGGCAGCGGGGCAAGGCCACGCTGCCAGGGGCCGGCAAAGTGGTTCACCGGTCCGTGTCCGGTTCCCACCTCCAGCAGGTCCGCGGTCTCCAGTGCTTCCTGCAGCCAGGCCTTGGCCGCGCCGAGTGCGGAAACCCAGCTGCCGGTCCGGGCAAAGAGTGTGGCAACCGCGGAGGAGAGCGAACAGCCGGTGCCGTGGGTGTTCTTGGTTTCCACCCGCGCTGAACTGAACTCGGACACCGTGAGGCCGTCCCCGCCGGGCATCACCAGCGCATCCGGCGCCGCGGATCCGGCCAGATGCCCGCCCTTCACCAGCACTGCGGTGTTGTACGCGCCGGACAGGCGGCGTCCCTGATCCAGCGCGCGCTCCCAGGTCTGTGCCGGTTCCACTTCCAGGAGTGCAGCCAGTTCGGGAAGGTTCGGGGTCACCAGGTCAACGCGGTGCAGCAGGCCGCGCAGCGCGTTTTCGGCGTCGCGGCTGAGCAGCCGGTCACCGCTGCTGGCCACCATCACCGGATCCAGGACCACCGCCGGGGGCCGGACGCCAGCCAGCCAGGCGCCCACTGTCCGGGCGACCTCGGTGCTGCCCAGCATGCCGATTTTCACGGCGTCAATAACGACGTCGTCGCTCACCGCGTCCAGCTGTTCGCGCAGGAACCCGGCAGGAGGGGTGTGCACGGAGCGGACTCCGTGGGTGTTCTGGGCAACGAGCGCGGTGACGACTGCCATTCCGTACCCGCCGTTGGCGGCGATGGACTTCAGGTCGGCCTGGATGCCGGCGCCGCCGGTGGGGTCGGTACCGGCGATGCTGAGGACGCGCGGAACGTCCCGGACGCTCAGCCCTCCCACGCTGCCACCAGTTCCTCGGCGCTGCGCTGCGGATCGACGGCGGTGCAGATAGCGGATACGACGGCGGCTCCGGACGCGCCGGCGGCCCGCAGGCCACGGATATCCGGCAGTCCAATTCCACCGATCGCCACGGACGGAACCGGGGCAGCGGAGGCAAAGGCCCGGAACCCGTGCACGCCCAGCGGGGCGGGATGATCCGGTTTGGTACTGGTGGGATGGATGACCCCGGCGCCGAGGTAGTCCACCGTTCCCGGCGCCAGCGAGCGCACGGCATCCAGATGGGCGGGCGTATTAGCGGTCAAACCGACGACGGCGTCCGGGCCCACCAGCGCGCGCACGGCCGTGGCCGCCAGATCGCTCTGGCCCACGTGGACGCCGTGCACCCGGGCACCGGCCGCCCGTGCCGCGAGATAAATGTCCACCCGGTCATCGACCAGCACCAGGGCGCGGTTCCCGACGGCGTCCGCCACGGCGAGTACTAGCTCGAAGAAGTCTGCGGCTGAGGCATGCTTCTCCCTGACCTGGACTGTCCGCACACCGCCGGCTACGGCAGCGGCAGCCACTGCGGCAACGCCCCGGTCTCCGCACTGCTTGGTGTCCGTGACCAGGTAGATGCCGGTGTTCCGTGCCAGGGCGCGGGGCCGGCGGACCAGTCCGGACTGCACGCCGGCGCTCATGCCGCCACCAGCATGGCGGTGATGTGCTCGGGTGAGAGTCCGGCCAGTGCGTCCAGGAACGCCGGGGCGAAGGATCCCGGCCCCGCCGCACCCGCCGCAGCCTGCTCGGCGGCGATGGTGTAGGCGGCCGTGGCCGCCGCCGCGGCAGTGAGCTGCGCCCCGTCGCCGGCGGCGGCCAGGAACGCGGCCGTCACTGCGCCCAGGGCGCAGCCTCCGCCGGTGACCTTGGTCAGCAGGACATCTCCGTTGCTGATCCGCAGGGTTGATTCGCCGTCGGTAAGAACGTCGGTGGGGCCGGAAACCGCCACCACACAACCGTATTTGGCGGCCAGCAGTTCGGCGGCGGGAAGGGCATCTTCGGGATTATCCGTGGCATCCACCCCGCGCCCGCCGGCCCCCAGCCCGGCCAGCGCCATGATTTCAGACGCGTTGGCGCGCACCGCGGTGGGCCGCAGCACCAGCAGCTCCGCGGCCAGGGCAGTGCGTACCGGGAGGCTGCCCACGGCCACCGGGTCCAGGACCCAGGGTGTGCCGGCATCGTTGGCAGCTGCGGCGGCTTCCAGCATGGCCGTGCGCTGTTCGGCGTGCGGGGTGCCCAGGTTAATCAGCACCCCGGAGGCGATCCGCGCGAACGGCCCGGCCTCACCGGGTATGTCCGTCATGGCGGGAGCGGCACCGAGAGCCAGCAGCACGTTGGCGGTGAAGTTGGTGACCACGGTGTTGGTCAGGCACTGCACCAGCGGCGGTTCACTGCGCACGCGGGAAAGGAGGGCGGAAACGGAATATGGTGTCAGGCCAATAGTCATCGGCGACATCCCTTCGCTAGTTCTAACTAGATCAGGTTCGACGGGTCTCATCTCAGCCTTGCGGCACCCCGTGTCACTGCAGCCGACTCTACGAAGTCTCCGGGCAAATGGCCAGCCGGGTTATCCCGCGTCCAGGGAAGCGCAGGGATTGCTGCCCGACGCCGGCCGGTGGGCCTGGCCTGCAAGGCGATGGAGGAGCGTGCGGAGCAGTTCCGCGTCGTCGGGCTCAAGCCCGGACAGCAGTGCCGCTTCCTCTGCCGCGATACGCTTTTCGCAGGCTGCCAGGCGGGCGCGTCCTGCAGCGGTCGCCACCACTTTACGGGCCCGCCGGTCCGCCGGATCCGGAATGCGTTCAGCTTCTCCGGCCTCGCCCAGCGCATCTATCAGGTAAGTCAGCACCGTCCTGTCTATGCCCAGATGGGCGCCGAGGGCCTGCTGGTTGGGCGGGGCGCAGTAGGCGACCGTGGACAGGACCAGGAAACCGCGCAGCCCGCCGGGCGTGCCGTCGAGGGCAGCTTCCATTCTTGACTGGTAGGAGCCCGCCACCACGCCGAGGTCCCAGCCAAGTCTTCCCGGCCTGACGCCCGGGCCGTCCGCAGAGGTGCCGCCGTTTGTCATGCAGCACATCCTAGCCGTGCATGTGGATGAGTAGATGTTCTATGCCGCAAATGATCTGTGTGTCGGCCTAACTGCGATCACCGGCGGGAGGAGGAGGGGGGCGCTCCGTCCCGGCGGCGGACCACCCGCGGCGCCTAGGGCTGGAACCGGTATCCCATGCCATGTTCGGTCAGGAAGTGGACCGGATGCGAGGGATCCGGTTCAAGTTTCCGCCGCAGCTGAGCCATATACAGGCGCAGGTAACCCGAATCGCTGGTGCCCGGCCCCCAGACATCGTTGAGGAGCTGGGCCTGGGTGAGCAGGTGGCCGGGACTGCGCAGCAATGCCGCCAGCAGATGCCATTCGGTGGGTGTGAGCCGGATGCCGGTGCCGTCGCTGAGCCGGGAAACCCGGCGCGCAGCCAGGTCCACGGTGACATCGCCGAAAGTGACTGCGGGGCTGTCCTGGGCGGCGCCGGTGCGGCGCTTCAGGGCACGGATCCGGGCCAGGAGTTCCTCGGCGGAGAAAGGCTTGGTGACGTAGTCATCCGCACCCAGGTCCAGCGCCCGCACCTTCTCTGCGGAATCGGACCGGCCGGAGATCACCAGGATGGGCATGGTGCTCCAGCCGCGGACGGCTTCGATGACTTCCATGCCGCTGAGCCCGGGCATTCCGAGGTCCAGGACCAGCAGGTCCGGATGGCAGTCCACCGCCCGGCGCACCGCCGCCGCGCCGTCGGACGCCGAGACCACCTCGTAGCCGTACGCGGACAGGGTGATCCTGAGGGCGCGGAGGATCTGGACGTCGTCGTCTGCCAGCAGGATCTTCACAGCAGCTCCGCGCTTCCCACCGGCGCGGCTGCTCGAACTGTGGGCAGGCCCAGCACCATGGTGAGTCCGCCGCCGGGGGTTGTTTCCGTCTCCAGGGTGCCGCCCATGCCTTCCATGAATCCTTTTGCCACTGCCAGCCCCAGGCCCAGCCCGGTCTGGTTGTCCGTATCCCCCAAACGCTGGAAGGGAACGAACATTTCATCGCCTCGTTCCGGGGAAATCCCAGGCCCGCAGTCTATGACTCGCACCTCCACTTTCCCGCCGAACTCGCTCGCGGCCAACAGCACCTTCTCCTGCGGGGGCGAGAACCTCACCGCGTTCGCCAGCACGTTTACCAGCACCCGCTGCAGCAGCACTGAATCGCCCAGCACCGCAGGAAGCCCGGGAGGAAGGTCCAGCTGCACCTGCCCCGGACCGAGGCGCAGTTCCTCCAGCGCGGGCAGAACCGCGTCGGCAGCCTCCAGCGGGGCGAGGGAAACAGCCAGGGCACCGGCCTGGAGCCTGCTCACGTCCAGGAGGCTGGTCACCAGCTCGGACAGGGTGGCCAGGGATTCCTCCGCGGTGGCGAGCAGTTCCTGCCGGTCCGCTTCGCTCCAGTTCACGTCTTCGGCGCGCAGGCTGGTCACAGCTGCGGTCGCCGCAGTCAGGGGCCGGCGCAGGTCATGCCCCACGGCAGCCAGCAGGGCGGTCCGGACCCGGTCCGCGGCGGCGAGCGGGCCTATGCCCTCGGCCCGCACTGACAGCTCCCGGTAGTCCAGTGCCGCACCCAGCTGGGCAGCGATGACTTCCAGCAGGCGCAGGTCCGCCGGCCCGGGAACGCTGCCGAAGAGTTCAAGGACTGATTCGCCCACCTCGACCCGGTGCGCGGCGGTGCCCCGCGGGGTGCCGGAGACAGCCAGGTCGGTGTCGCCTGTCCGCAGCCGGGCAGCATCCAGGTTGAATGCTTCGCGGACCCGGCCCACCAGCGCTTCCACCGCGTCTTCGCCGCGCAGGATGTTGCCGGCCACGGACGCCAGCAGGTCCGATTCCGACGCCGCCCGGCGGGCTGCACGCGAGCGGTGGGCAGCGCGGTCCACCACGAAGCTGACCAGCATGGCGTTGGCAGAGTAAAGCACCAGGGCGAACAGATGCAGCGGTTCGGAGACGGTGACGGTGTGCAGCGGCTGGATAAAGAAATAGTCCAGCGTGACGCCGGAGAGCAGGGCCGCGAAGAGGGCCGGCCAGATCCCGCCCGCCAGCGCCACCAGGATCACCAGGAGCTGGTAGGCCAGCACATCGCTGGTGACGGATTCGGGGGTGCTCACCCCCACCAGCAGCCAGGTGAGCAGCGGACCTCCGGCGAGGGCAAGGGCGAACCCTGCCAGGCGCCGACGGGCACTCAGTGCCCCGCCCAGCCGCGGCAGCCCGCGGTTGCCCCCGGCGGCGCCGTGGTTCACGATGTGCACGTCGATGTCCCCGGACAGCCGGATGACGGTGGCACCGATGCCGGGGCCGCCGAACAGGGCCTTCAACCGGGCCCGGCGGCTGACCCCAATAACCAGCTGGGTGGCGTTGGCGGACCGGGCAAAATCCACCAGGGAACCGGGAACGTCCGATCCCACCACCTGGTGGAAGGTGCCGCCGAGTTTCTCCACCAGGGCCCGCTGCACGGCCAGCTCGCCGGGGCGGCTTCCCCTCAGTCCGTCAGGATTGGTCACGTGCACGGCCAGCAGCTCACCGCCCGCTGAACGTGCTGCGATGCGGGCGCCCCGGCGCAGCAGCGTCTGCCCCTCCGGTCCTCCGGTGAGTGCCACCACAACGCGCTCGCGGGCCTCCCACTTGCTGCGGATTCCCTTCTGCGTCCGGTACCGGTTCAGGGCGCTGTCCACTTCATCGGCAAGCCAGAGCAGCGCCAGCTCGCGCAGGGCAGTCAGGTTACCCACGCGGAAGTAGTTGGACAGCGCCGCATCCACCCGTGCAGCCGGGTAAATGATTCCCTCGGCCAGCCGGCCCCGCAGCAGCTCCGGGGCGATGTCCACCAGTTCAATCTGGTCCGCCGAACGGAGCACGCTGTCCGGCACGGTTTCGCGCTGTACGGTGCCGGTGATGCCTTCCACCACGTCGTTGAGCGAGTCGATGTGCTGGATGTTCACGGTGGAGAGCACATTGATTCCGGCAGCCAGCAGGGCCTGGACATCCTGCCACCGTTTGGCGTGTTCAAGGCCCGGTGCGTTGGTATGCGCCAGTTCATCCACCAGTGCATACTCCGGCTGCCGTGCCAGCACCGCGGGCAGGTCCAGTTCCTCGAGCAGCAGGCCGCGGTGATCCACCCGGCGCCGGGGAACCTCGTCCAGGCCCCTAACGGCTGCGGCCGTCGCGGCCCGGCCGTGGGTTTCCACCACGGCCACCACCACGTCCCGGCCCTCGCCGCGCAGGCGGTGGCCTTCCTCCGCCATGGTGTAGGTCTTTCCGACCCCCGGGGCTGCGCCCAGGAACACCCGGAGCTCTCCTCGTGTCATCCCTTAATTGTCCAGCTCCCGCAGTGCCATGTTCAGTTCCAACACGTTTACGGTTGGTTCGCCCATGAACCCCGCGATTCGGCCCTGCACAGCCGTGTCCACCAGGGCACGGACGGCGGGTTCGGGCAGCTCCCGGGCCTGCGCTACCCGTGCCGCCTGGAGGTACGCGTATTCCGGGCTGATATGGGGGTCCAGTCCTGACGCAGAGGCGGTGAGCGCATCGGCGGGTACGTCTGCGGCCGGAACCGATTCCAGGCCGGCCACGGCCTGGCGGCGTTCCTCGAGCGCCTCCGCCAGTTCGGTGCTGGACGGTCCCAGGTTGCTGCCGCCGGAGACAGCGCCGTCGTAGGTTCCGGGGCGGGATTGGAACCACTGCGGCAGGGCCGCGCCGGAATCGTCCGTGAACGACTGGCCGAGCAGGGCCGAGCCGGTGATATTACCGCCGGCCGAGACAGGTGAGCCGTTGGCCAAATGCCCGGCGGCCGTCTGCGCGGCGGCGGTGGCGAGCAGCGGATAGGCGATGCCCAGCAGCAGGGTAAACAGTGCCAGGGCCTTGGCGGCCACGGCAAACTGCCGGGCCGTGGAACGGAACATGGTCATGGGATGTCCTTTGGTGCTAGAAACCGGGAAGCAGGGAGACGGCAAGGTCGATCAGTTTGATGCCGAGGAACGGAGCCAGCACGCCGCCGACGCCAAAAACAAGCAGGTTGCGGCTGAGGACGCCGGCCGCGCCGGCCGCGCGGTACTTCACCCCGCGCAGCGCCAGCGGTATCAGGGCCAGGATGACGACGGCATTGAAGATCACCGCGGAGAGAATCGCCGAGGCCGGGGAGTGCAGGCCCATGACGTTCAGGACCGCCAGGCCGGGAAAAAGCCCCATGAACATCGCCGGAATGATCGCGAAGTACTTGGCGACGTCGTTGGCGATGGAGAACGTGGTCAGCGCGCCGCGGGTGATGAGCAGCTGCTTGCCGATCCGCACAATGTCGATCAGCTTGGTGGGGTCCGAATCCAGGTCCACCATGTTGCCGGCTTCCTTGGCCGCGGAGGTGCCGGTGTTCATGGCGACCCCCACATCGGCCTGGGCCAGTGCGGGTGCATCGTTCGTGCCGTCGCCGGTCATTGCTACGAGCCGGCCGCCGTCCTGCTCCCGGCGGATCAGGGCGATCTTGTCCTCCGGAGCCGCTTCGGCCAGGTAGTCGTCCACCCCGGCCTCAGCGGCAATGCCCTTGGCGGTGCGGGGGTTGTCGCCGGTGACCATTACCGTCCGGATGCCCATCCGGCGCAGTTCGGCGAAACGATCCTTCAGGCCCTGTTTCACCACATCCTTCAGATAGACGACGCCGAGGATGCGGGAGGCGCCTGCCGCATTCCGTTCCGCGACCGCCAGCGGGGTACCGCCGGCGGCGGAGACCGTGTCCACCCGGTAGGTGAGGTCGGACAGGACGTCGACGGGGATGCCTCCGCTTTCCGCGGCCCAGTCCATCACCGCGGAACCCGCGCCCTTGCGCACGCTGGAGCCGTCCTGGAAATCCAGTCCGCTCATCCGGGTCTGCGCAGTGAACGGAATCCCCGCCGCGCCTGGGGCGGGAACGGCGGCCACGCCCCGGGATGCTGCGAGTTCAACAATGGACCTGCCCTCCGGAGTGGGGTCCAGTGCCGAGGACAGTGCAGCAGCGCGGATGAGTTCCTCCAGCGGGGCGCCGGCCACTGGATAGAACTCCGCGGCCTGCCGGTTGCCGTAGGTGATGGTGCCGGTCTTATCCAGCAGCAGGGTGGTCACGTCCCCGGCCGCTTCCACGGCCCGGCCGGACATGGCCAGCACGTTGTGCTGCACCAGCCGGTCCATGCCTGCAATGCCGATGGCGGAGAGCAGGGCACCGATGGTGGTGGGGATCAGGCAGACCAGCAGGGCCGTGAGCACGGGGACGCTGATGACGGCACCGGCATACCCGGCCATTGGGTTCAGGGTCAGCACCACCAGCAGGAAGACCAGGGTCAGCGTGGAGAGCAGGATGTCCAGCGCCACCTCGTTGGGAGTCTTCCGGCGCGCGGCTCCTTCCACCAGCGAGATCATCCGGTCCACGAACGTTTCGCCCGGCTTGCTGGTGATCCGGACCACGATCCGGTCCGACAGGACGCGGGTCCCGCCGGTGACCGCAGACCGGTCGCCCCCGGATTCGCGCACCACGGGCGCGGATTCGCCGGTAATCGCCGACTCGTCTACGGAGGCGATGCCCTCCACGATGTCACCGTCGCCCGGAATCACCTCCCCGGCGGCAACTACGACGACGTCGCCCAGCACCAGGTCTGCCGACGCCACGTCTTCCACAGCGGCCTGCAGCGCGCCGGGATCGGACTCCGGAGCGTAGCCGCTGACACGCCGGGCAGCCGTGGTGGTACGGGTTGCCCGCAGCGAGGCGGCCTGCGCCCTGCCGCGTCCCTCGGCCACGGCTTCGGCCAGGTTCGCGAAGAGGACGGTGAGCCAGAGCCAGAGGGCAATGAGCCAGGTGAAACCGGCCGGTACGGGGGAGCCTCCGGAGGACGGGGAAGCGCCGGTGAAGGATTCCGCCACGGCGATTGCGGTGATCAGGACCGCTCCGGCCTCCACGGTGAACATGACCGGTGTGCGCCACATCCTGCGTGGATCCAGTTTGCGGATGGCCACCGGGAAGGCAGCGGCTGCCTGCTTCAGGCCTAATGACGACGGCGGGGCGGCCACGGGCGCGGGGGCGTTGCCGGGTCGGGAAGAATGCTGCTTGGTAAGGGTGGACATGTCAGATCAGTCCTTCTGCCAGGGGACCCAGCGCGAGTACGGGAAAGAACGTGAGGGCGGTGACCAGGACGGTGACACCGCTGAGCATCAGCACCGACTGCGGCCGGTGGGTGGGCAGGGTCCCGGCCGTTACGGGGACCCTGCCCTGCGCAGCCAGGGTCCCGGCGAGCGCAAGGACAAAGATGATGGGCAGGAAACGGCCCAGGAGCATGGCAAGAGCCAGTGCCGTGTTCAGCCACGGAGTGTTGGCGCTCAGGCCGGCGAAGGCCGAACCGTTGTTGTTGGCCGCGGACGTGAACGCGTAGAGAACCTCGCTGAAGCCGTGCTGGCCCTCGTTGAGCATGGACGTCTCTTCGATGTCCGTGCGGATCCCCGGCAGGGCGAAGCTCAGTGAGGTGCCGGCGAGGACCAGTGCGGGCATGGTCAGCACATAGAGGCAGGCCAGCTTGATCTCCTGCGGGCCGATCTTCTTGCCCACGTATTCCGGGCTGCGTCCCACCAGCAGCCCGGAAACGAAGGCAGCCACCACGGCCAGGACAAGCATGCCGTAGAGCCCGGAACCCACACCGCCGGGGGCGATCTCGCCCAGCATTATGTTCAGCATGGCCATCATCCCGCCCAGCGCACCGAAACTGTCATGCATGGAGTTCACGGCACCCGTGGAGGTGAGGGTGCTGGTACTGCCGAACAAGGTGGAGCCGGCGATCCCGAAGCGGGTTTCCTTGCCCTCCATGGAGCCGGCGGGTCCGTCCGCGGCGGCGAATTCAAACGCCGTCATGGCAGCAAGGGAGACGATGAAGATTCCTGCCATGGCAGCGAGGATGGCGTAGCCCTGGCGGCGGTCCCCAAGCATGGTGCCGAACGTGCGCGGCAGGGAGAAGGGAATGATGAGCATCAGCAGTACGGAGACCAGGCTGGTGAACGCGTTCGGGTTTTCGAAGGGATGGGCAGAGTTCGCGTTAAAGAAGCCGCCGCCGTTGGTGCCCAGCAGCTTGATGGCTTCCTGTGTGGCTACCGGACCGCCCGGGATGCTCTGGGTGCCGCCGGCCAGGGTTCCCACGTCGGTGAAGCCGTTGAAGTTCTGGATGACCCCGCCCAGCAGCAGGACCAGCGCGCCCAGCGCGGCGCCGGGCAGCAGGACGCGGGTTACGGACCGGGTGAGGTCCACCCAGAAATTGCCGATGGTCTGTGCCCCGCGGCCCGCGAATCCGCGCACCAGCGTCATCGCCACGCAAAGCCCGACGGCGGCGGAGAGGAAGTTCTGCACCGCCAGTCCCGCGGCCTGGACTGCGTAGCCCATGGTGGCTTCCGGAGAGTAGGACTGCCAGTTGGTGTTGGTCACGAAGGACACTGCCGTGTTGAAGGCCAGGCCCTCCGGAACAGCGGGGAGCCCCAGCGACGCCGGGAGCAGCGGCTGCAAACGCTGCAGCAGATAGAGCGCCAGGACTCCCAGTGCGGAGAACACCAGGACCGAGCGCAGGTAGGACTGCCAGGTCTGTTCCGAGCGCGGCGCGACGCCCAGCATCCGGTACACGCCCCGTTCAGGTGCGAGGTCCTTTTTCGAGGAATAGGCGTGCGCCAGGTAGTCGCCCAGCGGCCGGTGGGTCAGGGCAAGAACCAGTGCGACGGCGAGGAACTGGCCGACCGCCAGCCAGCCGGCCATCAGAATTTCTCCGGCCGCAGCAGCGCAGCCAGTACGTAGACTGCCGAGGCAGCGGCCAGGATCAGCGCGGCGTAGTCGAAGAAGGTCACAGCTTCTCCACCGCCCGGGCCAGCAAGGCAAGTCCGGCGAAGAACGCGGCCGTTCCTGCGGCTATCAGTACATCCAGCAAGGGGTGCCCCCAACAAACTCGTTCCTGCTCCCGCCGGTCCGGCGGGAGGGCGCAGTGAAGCGCCGAACTGAGTAGAAACCCTTTTCCGGGACGTTTTCCGGATCCTTACGGATTCCTAACGCGGGGCCGGCGGACCATAACGAAATCCCTGCGGTTCGACCCCGCGGCCCGGCTCCGGGGCCGGCGCCGTTCCGCCGCGCCCGGACGTGCGCGTAGTGTTCTGGGAACGCAGACCCCCGCTGAGAGGAACCCCGCCGTGTCGATCCTCGCCCCGGTGCTGTCGCTGGCCGGCATCGTTGCCGCCGTCATCCTGATCGTGCTGATTTTCCGCGGGTCCCGGATCCCGGTGGAGGACGTTGTGCGCCGGAAGCGGGCGAACCGCTGGTTCTGGATCCTTGGGGTCTTTGTGGCGGCTGTGTTCTTCTATCTGTCCTTCACCTAACCGGCCCCGGCCCGGGGCGGAAGCGAACCGGGACAGGACCCGGCAGATACCCTAGAAGAATGGACAAAGGCCAGAATCTCCGCGTCGCCGTCATCGGTGCCGGTCCGCGCGGCGTCTCGGTCCTGGACCGGCTGCTCGCCCGCTGCCTGGCACTGCCTGCCGAAGACCGCCCCGCACTGCAGGTCAGCATGGTTGATCCGTTCAATCCGGGGCCGGGGCACGTGTGGCGCACCAGCCAGTCCCGCCAGTTCCTGATGAACACCCCCTGCCTTTTTCCCACAGTGGTGCCCGCCGGGCGGACTGCCGAAGAGTTCGCACCCTCAGCCACTGGGCTCTCGCTGGGCCAATGGGTGCGCCGCATGGCAACAGACCCGACACCGTCGCTGAGCGCCGGGGACCGGGAGGAAATAGCCCGGCTCGGTCCTGCCGATTTCCCCAGCCGCGCACTGTACGGCCGGTATTTGGAATGGACCTACGCGCGCCTGGCGGACGCTGCCGCCCAGGCGGGCGCCGCCGTCGTCCACCACCACCGGGCCGAAGCCCTGTCCCTGCACCGTGAAGGCGCCGGGTTCGCCATTGACCTGGCGGGGGAAGAACCGCTGGCTGCGGACGCAGTCGTGCTGGCCGTGGGCCACCTGCCGGCCGCCCTCACACCGGAGCAGAACCGGCTTAACGACGCCGCATCCCGGCTGGGCCTGCAGTACCTGCCGCCGGCCGTTCCATCTGATGCGGACTTTTCAGTGCTGCCTGCCGGAAAACCGGTGCTGGTGCGCGGACTGGGCCTGAACTTCTTCGACATCATGGCGCACGTGACGCTGGGCCGCGGGGGCGTCTTCGTGTCCACCGGGGAACCGGCGGGCCGTGCCCTGCGCTACGAACCCTCCGGGCGGGAGCCTGTGCTGGTTGCTGCCTCCCGGCGTGGAACTCCGTACCGCGCCAAGGCGAAGCTCGAAAGCTATGTGCCGCGCAGCGTGAAACTCCGCTGGCTTACCGAGGAAACTGCCGGCAGGTTCGCCGCAGAAGGCATCCAGCCCGGCTTCGACCACGACCTCTGGCCGCTGCTTCACCGCGACTCCGTGTGGGCGTACTACTCGACCCTGGCCCGAACCGACCCCCGGTGCCTGAACGTCCCCGCCGGCGAGTTCCTGGCGGAGCTCGAAGCCGCGCTCAGCCTGCCCGGCCCGGAGTGGGACGCGGCCAAGGAAAAAGTGCTGGCGCGCTGTGTTCCGCCGGCCCGGCGGACCAGCATGGAGGCGCTGGCCCAGCCGCTGGGACGCCGCCCGTTCGCCGGTCCCGAGGACCTGGACGCGGAAATCCTGCGGTATCTGGAGGACGACGCCGCCGGCTCGGCGAAAGGCGAGGACGATCCGCTGAAGATGGCGATCGGGGCGCTGAACGCGGGCCGGTCCGTGCTCAAGGCGGTAGTGGCCGACGGCGGCCTGGCGGAAGAATCCTGGCTCACCGAGCTGCGCGGCTGGTTTGAACCCCTGGTGGAAGGCCTGGCCTCCGGGCCGCCGCCGGAGCGGATCGAACAGCTCGCGGCCCTCGTCCGGGCAGGACTGGTTCACTTCGTGGGACCCGATCCGCGGTTCGACGTCGACGAGGCACGTGCCGTCTTCACCGCATCCTCGCCCTGGGTGTCCGGTGAATACGCGGCTGCCACCCTGGTGGAAGCCATGATGCCGCCCAACCGGGTCAACGCCACGCTCTCTCCGCTGCTGGCTGACCTGCTGCACCGCGGCGAAGCGCGGCCCAAGGTCATGATGGCGCCCAACGGCACCCCGGTACTGACTCCCGGGCTGGACGTTTCCCTGCCGCCGTACCGGCCGCTGGACGTCAAGGGAGAGCCCCAGGAGAACCTCTACATCCTGGGCCTGCAGCTTTCCTCGGTGCAGTGGGGCACGGCCATCGCGGCGGAGTCCGGCGCGCCGGGGTCGGCCGGTTCGAGGACCCTGCGCGACGCCGATGACATCGCCGCCGCCGTCCTGGCCCGGGGGAACAGCTTCCCCCGGGAGCAGGATAGGAACGGGACGGCTAGAAGGGGTACTGCCGCGGTTCGTGCTGGAGCGTAAGCGTCTGGTCCTTGGTGAACTCATCGATGGCCCAGCTGCCGTTGAACCGGCCCAGCCCGGAGTTCTTCACTCCTCCGAACGCCACGTGCGGCTCGTCATGCACCGGCATGTCATTCACGTGGGCCATGCCCACCTGCAGGCGCCGGGCGAACTTCAGGCCGCCCTCGGCTGACTCAGTGAAGACCGCGCCGGAGAGACCCTGAGGCGTGGCGTTGGCCAGTTCCAGTGCGTGCTCCGCGTCGCGGGCCCGCTGGATCCCGGCGAGCGGGCCGAAGATCTCCTCGCGGGCCAGCTCCATCTCCGGCGTGACGCCGGTGAAGATCCACGGGCTGAGCACCTGTCCGTCCGTGGTTCCTTCGAGGACAGCCTCCGCGCCTTCCTTGCGGGCCGTGCTGATCTTCTCTTCCAGCCCTTCGAGCTGCTTGGCGTTGATGATCGGGCCGATCACGGTCTTCGGGTCGGTGGGGTCGCCGGCCGGGAGGGACCGGACATGCTCGGTGAACTTCTGGACGAACTCGTCATGAACGGCGTCTTCAACGATGATCCGGTTGATGGCCATGCAGATCTGTCCCTGGTGCAGGAACTTGCCCATCACCGCTGCGCGGACGGCCTGGTCCACGTCCGCATCGGCCAGGACCACGAACGGACCGTTGCCGCCCAGTTCGAGTGCCGTGTGCTTCAGATGCTCACCGCTGGCGGCGAGGGCGCCAACATTCTTGCCCACCGCCGTCGAACCGGTAAAGGAAATCAAGGACGGCACCGGATGCTCGACGAACGCGTCACCGATTTCCGAGCCGGCGCCGGCGACGACGCTCAGCACGCCGGCCGGCAGTCCTGCCTCTTCGAAGACCTTGCCGATCAGCAGGCCGCCGGTCACCGGGGTGTCGCTGGCGGGCTTGAGCACGACGGCGTTGCCCACTGCCAGGGCAGGTGCCACCGAGCGCTGGGAGAGATGGAGCGGGAAATTCCAGGGGCTGATGACGCCCACGACGCCGAGGGGGTCCCGGTACACGCGGTCTTCCTTGCCCGGAATGTCCGAGTCGAGGATCTGCCCGTGGACGCGGTGAGGGTAGGACGCTGCTTCCCGGGTGATGCCGATCGCGGAATCGATTTCGATGCTGGCCTTCACCACGGTGCTTCCGGATTCGGCGGCGAGCCAGGCGGCGATTTCATCGCGGCGTTCGTCCAGGATCTCGGCGGCGCGTTCAAGAACGCGGCGGCGTTCGGCGGGGGGAGCGGCGGCCCACCCGGGCTGGGCAGCGCTGGCGCTGTCATAAGCGTCGTCCAGGTCTTCGAGGGAAGCCAGCTTCAGTCCCAGGAGTTCATCCCCGGTGAACGGATTGGTGTCCGGCAGGGTCTTCTCGGAGCGGCCCTCGCGCCATTCTCCGGCGATGAACTGCTTGGCGGGGATCCAGCCGGATGCTGCGGGGTTGGCGGTGGCCATGGGCGTTCTCCTTTTGTAAGGGTACGTTTCTGACGATGCCGGGTATAACCAAGCATGCTTACTTGTTGTTCCCTGGGCCGGAATCCCCGCACTGTCCCGGCGGAATCCAAGGTCTCAAAGGAACAGGCTTCGCCGCACCTGTTCCATCCCCGTACCCGCGGCTTTAACATCGACTTGCAGCACATCTCCCGTATCCAGTGAGGCCCCGGTTCAAGGCAGAACGGTTCAAGGCAGCGCAAGGAGGAGGACGCAATGACTCTCGTCGATATTGTTGGCAGCGGGCACATGGCCCGGGGACTGGCCACGCGGCTGCTGCAGGGGCGGACCGACGTCCGGATAACCGGCCGCAACCAGGACCAGGTGGCTGAACTCGTGGAATCGCTCGGGGCAGGGGCCTCAGCCGCTCCCGGAGGCGGACCGTTCACGGGAGAGGTCGTGATCCTGGCCGTGCCCTACGGTTCCGTAGCCGGGATCATCCGGGAACACGGCGACGCACTGGCCGGCAAGGTTGTGGTGGACATCAGCAACCCGGTCGATTTTGCCACCATGGACAGGCTTACGACGCCGGAGGGCACCTCGGCAGCCGAAGAAACTGCGGCGCTGCTGGAAGGCCGGGCGGACGTCGTCAAGGCATTCAACACCACCTTCGCCAAGACCCTTATTCAGGGAACCGTCGCAGACCTGCCCCTGGACGTCTTCGTGGCGGGAGATTCGGAAAGCGCGAAACTGCAGGTCACAGAGATTATTGCCCGCTCCGGCATGCGGCCTGTGGACACGGGTCCGCTGCGCTGGTCGCGCCAGCTTGAGTCCTTCATGCTCCTGGTGATGGCGCTGCAGGTCAACCCCGAGCACGAGCGCTTTGACTGGGACACGGCGCTGAAAATCCTGCCGTAGCGGGCCGGAGACGGGCCGTGACTCAAGCATCCCGGACGGAGCAGGATCTCTCCTGGCGGGGCATGATCAGGGTTGGTGCCGCCGGCGCCATGCTCGTCCTGCTGCTCATTCCGGCGCAGGCTGCGGTCTTCCTGCTTAATCCGCCGCCGGCTACGGCTGCGGAGTTCTTCCGGCTGTTCCAGGAGAATCCGTGGCTGGGACTGCTCAGCCTCGACCTGCTGCTGACCCTCGATTACCTCGCCCTGGTTCCCTTCTACCTGGCCCTGTATGCCGTCATCCGGGCGGCGAGCGGGGCATGGGCCCTGCTGGGCCTGATCCTGGGCCTGGGGAGCGTCCTGCTGTTCATCGTTTCCCGTGAGGCAACGTTCTCCATGTGGATGCTCAGCAGCCAGTTCGCGGATGCTGCCTCGGACCAGGAGCGGGGCCTGCTGCTAGCCGCAGGGACGGGCATGCTTACGCTCTATAACGGAGGAACCTTCGCCATCAGCTATCTGCTGGGCGCAGCCGGAACCCTGGTCTATTCAGTGACCATGCTCCGGCACCGGATCTACGGCAGGCTGCCCGCCGCCGTCGGCATCCTCACCGGCGCAACCATGCTGGTTCCAGCCAACGCCGGGTCCGCCGGGCTCATCCTGGCCATGCTGTCCCTCATCCCCACCGCGCTGTGGCTCATCCTGCTGATCCCGCAGCTGCTGGGCACCGCCCGGGACGCAGGCCGGTCACGGACCCGCGGGTAGGTCAGGGCCGGGCGAGGATGTCAGCGCCGGGCGGCGTCAGGAACATGGACCACCAGCACCGGGCAGGAGGCATGCGCCGAACAGTAGGAGGAAACCGAACCGAAAACCTGTCCGGCCATGGTGCTGTGGCCGCGGCGGCCCACCACCAGCATGTCAGCGCTGCGGCTGAGGTCGGTGAGGACGGACTTGGGATTTCCCTCCTCCGTCCGGGCGGACACGTTGCGGGGGACCTCCGTCCCGAAGGCCTTCGCGAGGGCATCATCCATCCGATGCGAGGCGGCATCGGCGAAATCCTCCGGCTTGATGGTCACGTAGCCGTCGTAAAGCTGGGGGTATTCCCAGCAGGTGACTGCCTGGATTTCCGCGCCAAACGGCTCAGCGAGCTGACGGGCCCGCTGCAGTGCCTCAACCGATGCCTCCGAGCCGTCTACGCCAACCAGGATTCGTTCCAGTGCAGCTGATTCCACTGTTTTCCCCTTCCGCCGTGGGTGCCTCGCAATCTACTCCCGCCGGCTTCCGCAGAGAAGTGCATCCGGCTCTTCGGGAGCGGAAGCTGGCCCGTTGAACCTTCCGGAACCGGCTACCGCCCGGTTCCGGGCAGACCGATACTGGAAACAGCCGGCGGCTGCGCCGGTACGCCGGACGCGTGGAAGTGGGAAAATGCCGGGAGCCACGACGCGCGCGGCCCGTGGCCTTCTGGCCGTCCGGGCGGCGCAATGAGCACGGGTTCCGGACTCAGCACGTCCGAGGCCACTGCTTTGCTGCGTGCGGAGGGCCCGAATGTCCTGCCGCAGGTGCATCCGGTTCCGCGCTGGCGGCGGTTCGCGGCGGAGTTCACGCATTTCTTTGCGCTGATGCTGTGGGCGGCGGCAGCCTTGTCCTTCATCGCCGGCATGCCGCAGCTCGGCGTCGCCGTCCTGGTGGTGATTGTGGTCAATGGTGTCTTCGCCTACGTGCAGGAGAGCAGGGCGGAGCGGGCCGCACTGCAGCTGCGGGAGCTGCTGCCCTCCAAGGTGAAGGTCCGACGGGACGGGGCAGTGCGGGAGACGGACGTCTCCGACCTGGTCCGCGGAGACTCCATCCTGCTCTTCGCCGGAAGCAGGATTCCCGCGGATGTGGTGTTCCTGAACGCTGAAGCCTGCAGCGTTGACGAATCAATGCTCTCCGGGGAGAGCGAACCCGTTGCGAAGCAGGAGCGGGACACTGGATTCGGCGGAACGTTCCTGGTCAACGGCACCGCGGAGTGCAGGGTCACCGCCACCGGTGCCCGGACGCGCCTTGCTGCCATTGCCACCCTGACCTCCGCGGCTCATCCTCCCTCGAGCCCGCTGAACAACGAACTGAGGCGGGTGGTCCGCCTGATCTCCGTCGTCGCACTGGTACTGGGCGGCCTCTTCTTCGTGGTGTCGCTGGTGACCGGCGTGTCCTGGCACACCGCGTTCCTGTTCGCCATCGGTGTGTCCGTGGCCATGGTCCCGGAAGGGCTGCTGCCCACCGTCACGCTTTCCCTGGCCATGGGCGCCCAGCAGATGGCCGGCCGCCGCGCCCTGGTCCGGCACCTTCAGGCGGTGGAGACCCTGGGCTCGACTACCTACATCTGCACTGACAAGACCGGGACGCTGACCCAGAACAGGATGAGCGCCGTCGAAGTCTGGACGCCGGCGGGCACCGTCACGGTCCGGGGGGTGGGGTACGAACCCGGCGGCGAGGCGGAAGGCAGCACGGCAGCGAAACAGCAGGCACAGGTGCTTGCCGCCGCGGCGAGGGCGGCGTCGGAGGGCGGGATCAGGCTGAGGGACGGCATCTGGACTGCCGACGGCGACCCTATGGACGCGGCGCTTGACGCACTCGCCCGCCGGCTGGGGCTGGAAGACACCCCCGGAGAAGCCATTGGATACCGGTGGACGTTCGACCCGGTTCGGAAAAGGGTGTCCGCCGTGACAGGAACGGAACTCTCCGTCAAGGGAGCGCCGGAGGGAATCCTGCCGCTGTGCACTGCTGCTTCGGATGAGGAGGCGTGCACACGGGCACTGGAGGGGATGGCCCGCAGAGGCCTGCGGGTCCTCGCCGTTGCACGCGGGACGCTGTCACCGCCTTTCGGAGGCCGGTGGCCCGCGGACCCGGCAGCGGTTGAACGCGAACTGGAGCTGATTGGACTGGTGGGGCTGCACGATCCGCCCCGTGCGTCCGTGGCCGATGCCCTCCGCAAGGCGCGCACCGCCGGCATCCGGGTGGCGATGCTTACGGGCGACCATCCGGCCACCGCCGAGGCCATCGCAGAGGAAACCGGACTGCTCGGCCCTGACCGGATGGTCCTGGAGGGGGACGGGCTGCCGGAAGACGACCAGGTGCTGGGTGCCCTGCTGGACCGGGACGGAGTGGTGGTCAGCAGGGTTTCCCCGGAACAAAAGCTGCGGGTTGCCAGGGCCCTGCAGCGGCGCGGCCACGTGCTCGCCATGACCGGGGACGGAGTTAACGACGGCCCGGCCCTGCAGGAGGCAGACATTGGGGTGGCCATGGGCGCGGGCGGGACTGACGTGGCCAGGGAGGCTGCGGACCTGGTACTGCTGGATGACGACTTCGCCACGATCATTGCCGCCGTGGAGCAGGGCAGGGCGACGTACGCCAACATCCGGCGCTTCCTCACCTACCACCTCACGGATAATGTTGCGGAGCTGACGCCCTTCGTCGTCTGGGCGCTCTCCGGCGGCAGCTTTCCCCTGGCACTGGGCGTCCTGCAGATCCTTTGCCTGGACATCGGGACAGATCTGCTGCCCGCGCTGGCCCTGGGCAGCGAGCGTCCCGGCCGGCGGGTCCTGGCGCGTCCGCCGGACCGCCGTCATTTGCTGGACCGTGCGCTGATGGTCCGGGTGTTTGCGGTGCTGGGACCGGTCGAGGCGGTGGGGGAAATGACCGCCTTTACCCTGACGATGTGGCTGGCCGGGTGGCGTCCGGGTGATGCCCCGCCGGATGCCGCCGTCCTTGCCGCCGCCTCGGGTGCGGCCTTCACCACCGTGGTGCTGGCACAGCTGGCAAACGCCTTCATCTGCCGGAGCGAATCCGTGCCCCCGTGGGTACTTGGCTGGCTGTCGAACCGGCTGCTGCTCTGGGCGGTCGCCACGGAACTGGCCGCGCTGGCGGGGTTCCTCTTCATTCCTCCGGTGGCGGAAGCCCTGGGGCAGGCGCCGCCCGTGGCCGCCGGCATGCTGGTTGCTGTGCTCACGATGCCGGCGCTGTTCTTCACCGATTACGTGCAGAAACGGATCAAGTATCCGCACGCTGTCCGGGAGCGGTCCCGGACGCATCCCGGATCCTAGCCGTGCCCGTGCCCGGACCGCGGCCCGAAAGCGATCTCGGCGGTTTCTCCCGGCGCGAGCACCCAGTGCTGCTCACCGACCCGGATCCGGACCGGAGGCGCCTGGCCGGAGGCCGCTGCCACTTTCAGAACTGAATGCTCCAACGCAATGTCCAGAAGCACGCCGCGGTAGCGGATGCGGAAGGACACCTGCCGCAGGCCGGCCGGCAGCCGGGGAGCGAACACCAGGTTTCCGGCGTCCAGCCGCAGGCCCGCGAAGCTGCGCTGCACCACGTCGATGGTTCCGGCCATGGCGCCAAGATGCACGCCGGTGCGGGTGGTGCCGCCCTGGGTATCGTCAAGGTCCGCGTCCAGTGCCTCCCTGAACGTAGCCCAGGCGCGCTCGGGGTCCGACGCCGCGAGGACGGAGGACAGGGTAACCCTGCTCAGCGTCGATCCGTGCACAGTCCGGGCGAGGTAGTACTCCACCATGGTCCGGATCTGTGCCTCAGAGATCCGGTAGCCCATCCGGCGCAGGCGCTCCCTGAGCTGGTCCTCCCCGAAAACGTAGAGGAGCATCAATACATCCGCCTGCTTGGAAAGTTTGTAGTTGTTGGTGCTGTCGCCTTCTGAACCAAGGATCAGGTCGAGCCGTTCGATGTTTCCGTACCGGCGTCTGTAGCCGTCCAGATCCGGTTCCTGCAGGTGCCCGTAGCCTTCGAACTGGCTGATGATTCCGTCGTGGAACGGGACGTACAGGTTGCGTTCCAGCAGCCTCCAGCGCTCGAGTTCTTCCGGGGTGATCCCCAGCCGGCGGCGCACCTCCACGGCGTCCCGTCCGTGCAGGGCGGCAAGGACCCGTGCCGGCCGGGCACAGGCCCAGGACGCCATGACGTTCGTGTACGCGTTGTCATCAATGCCCGGCGCAGTCCCTCCGGGGTAGCGGTCATGGTATTCGTCCGGTCCAACCACCCCCTCGATATGGAAGCGCCCGTCCCCGCCCGGGGAGGCCAGGGAGGAGACGAGCCGTGCGACCTCAACGATGACCTCGGCGCCGTGGTCAATCAGCCACTCATGGTCCGCCGTCGCCAGGTAGTACTGCCAGCAGTTGAAGGCGACCGCGAGGCTGCCGTGGCGCTGGAGCCGGGAGTTGTCCCGCGTCCATTCCCGAGAGAACGGGTTGTAAAGCCAGTGCGGGGTCTCTTCCGTGCCGTCGCTGCCGCTGCGCCACGGGAACAGCGCACCGGCCAGGCCGTCGGCGCGGGCAGCGTCCCGGGCGGCGTCCAGCCTGCGCCAGCGGTAGTCCAGGACGGCCCGCGTGACCGCGGGCATACGGGAGGTCACCAGCGGCAGCACGAACAGGTCGTCCCAAAAAATGTGTCCCCGGTAGCCCTCGCCGTGGAGTCCGCGTGCCGGGACGCCGGCGTCGAGCTCAGCGGTATGCGGGCTGAGGACCTGCAGCAGGTGGAACACATGCAGGTTGAGCACCAGCTGGGTTTCGCCGTCGGCATGCAGGTTGAAGCTGAACAGGTGCAGCAGCCTTTTCCATGCCGCTTCATGTGCCGCCAGCGCGGCAGCGAAGTCCTGCGGGGCCCGCGCCAGTACTGCGGCCGCTCCGTCCGCAGCGGAGGAACAGGCGCGGTCATGCGAACTGACGATGGCCGCAGACTTGGTAACCACCATGGATTTGCCGGCTGCAAGCAGCGCCTCATGCATTCCGAACCACGGGCCTTGATGTGCCGGCAGGGAGGGAGAGACCGGAAGCGGCCGGCTGCGCACATCCAGCGATGGCGGACCGCAGGAGATCCTGACTGCGGTGGCCACCCGGATTTGGCTTTGACGGGTCTGCACTTCTGTCCGTTCCAGATTGTCCGCGGAGCGGGCCGACAGGACATGCAGGTGCCCGCCGCCCAACGCGGCGTCCTCCGGTATGTTGGCGTTGCGGATCCAGGCATCGATTCCGGTCCGCACAGCGACGGGTCCGTCCCAGCCGCGCGGGGTCAGGGTGGTTTCGAGCATGGCCAGGGCCGGATGGGACATTGAGACGAAGCGCCGCTGCAGTACATCCAGCTCCCTGCCTTCGCCGTCCCGGAGCCTGACCCGGCGTACCAGCAGCGCGCGCCTCAGATCCAGCTCCCGGTGTTCGTGCAGCAGGACCAGCCCGTTTTCGGACCACCAGCCCCCGGTGCCGAACCGGAGATCCAGCGGCAGCCAGTTCGGCAGGTTCACCATGTGCTCGCCCTGGTCCTGTTCTCCGTGAATGCTTTGCAGCTGCCGGTTGTACGTCCCGGCCAGATACGTTCCGGGATAGTGGATGGCATCCGCGCGGCGCTCCGGAGCTGCGCCCCGCGTGGCCATGCGCCCGTTGCCGAGGGTAGTCAGTGCCTCGCGGTGTCCTTCGTGCCAGGGGTTGAACCCCTGGTAGGCCAGATGCCACGGGTGGGTGGTAACCAGGCCGATGTCCAGTTCACCGACGTCGTTCAGGACCAGCCGGGCCCCGGCTTCCTCCAGGTCGCCGCGCTGACCGGTCCGGTCGATCCCCACCACGAGTCCGAAACCGCCCCTGCTGGCCGCCCGGACTCCCGCGACGGCGTCCTCGATGACCACCGTCCGGGTAGGAGGGATGCCGAGCCGGCGTGCGGCTTCCAGGAACATCGCCGGGTCCGGTTTTCCGGGAAGGTGCTGGCGCAGTGCCGCGAGGCCATCGACCACCGTGTCAAAGGCACCGTCCAGGCCTGCAGCGGCCAGGATCTCCGGGGTGTTGCGGCTGGAGCTGACCAGTCCGGTGGGCACCCGGCTGACTCGAAGCTGTTCCAGCAGGGCGAGCGTTCCCGGGTATGTCCGGACACGGCTGCTGCGCACTTCCTCAAGGAAGATCCGGTTCTTCAAGGCACCCAGCCCGTACACGGTCCAGGTTCCCGGCGGATCCTCAGGAGTGCCGCGCGGCAGCTCCGCTCCGCGGGACGCAAGGAATGCCTGCACTCCCTGTTCACGGGTGCGGCCGTCGATGAGCTCGAAGTAGTCGCTGTCACGGAAGGGAGCTGCCGCGGTTCCCTGCGGAAAGCGCGGATCATTCAGGACCTGGTTGAACATTTCCCGCCACGCGCCGCGGTGCAGCGACGCGGTGTCGGTGACTACGCCGTCCAGATCAAAAATGACCGCGGCGTAAGGTGAAACGGCTGCCGCCAGCGACGGCGACCCAACAGGGCCCGCCCGGCCCGGGACGAAACGGTCCCCTGCACGGCCCGCTGCGGCAGGTTCCTCAGCCGGCGGCATTGGTTTCGCTGACCGCCGGGCGCCGGAGCACGGCCGCTCCGGTGACACGGTCCGCCGCCAGGTCCGCGAGCGCGCGGTCCGCCTGGAAGAAGGGGTAAGGGATGACCGTAGGGCGCAGCGGGATGCCGGCCGCGGCGTACAGGAATTCCTGTCCGTCCCGCCGGGTATTGGCGGTGACGCTGCGCAGCTGCCGTTCCTGGAAGAGATCTGCCGCGTAGTCCAGGGAGGGGATCGGGCTGAGATAGATGCCGGCCACGGCGAGCGTCCCGCCGCGGTCCAGGGCGCGCAGGGCTGCAGGTACCAGCGAGCCGGCAGGCGCGAAGAGGATGGCTGAATCCAGTGCTTCCGGAGGAGCGTCCGCGGCCCCGCCCACGAACACGGCCCCCAGTTCGCGGGCCAGGCGGCGGGCTTCCTCCGAACGGGTCATGACGTACACCTCGTGGCCCTCCGCACGGGCCACCTGGGCGGCGAGGTGTGCGGACGCGCCGAAACCGTAGATGCCCAGTTTTCCAGCGGGGCGCAGGGCCGCGCGGCGCAGGGCCCGGTAGCCGATGATGCCTGCGCACAGCAGCGGTGCCGCCTCCTCATCGGAAAAGACAGCGGGTATGGGATAGGCAAAGGCCTCCGGGACCGTGGCAAGCTCAGCGAACCCGCCGTCGTCATCCCAGCCCGTGAACCGTGGAGCCAAGCAGAGGTTTTCATCGCCCCGGACGCAGAACCGGCAGGTGCCGCAGGTGGAGCGGAGCCAGGCAGCGCCCACCCGGTCGCCCACTGCGAACCGTCCGGCTCCCGGTCCCTTGCCGATCACACGGCCAACGATTTCGTGCCCGGGCACCACGCCCGGGCGTTTCGGCGGCAGGTCACCTTCGGCCAGGTGCAGGTCGGTCCGGCATACGCCGCAGACGCTGACGCGCAGAAGCAGCTCTCCCGGCCCGGGCACGGGGTCCGGCTTTTCCCCGTAAACGAGGGGATGGCCGGCGTGCGGGCCAGTCAGTGGTGCAGGATTTTCAATCCACCATGCGCGCATGATCCTCCGATCCCGGTCATCTGCATGACGTGGAAGGATGCGGGCCGGCAGCGGCCCGCCCAGCCGGATGCGACTCCAAGTCTAGGGGCGCGCCTCCCGCCGGGCGAGAGCCGGCGCAGAATGCAGGTATCGGCCCTGCAGACAGCGCGGGGTGTTCCTGTGGAATTCCGGCCAACTGCGCTGCGGCTGAGGCTGCGCCGGGGAACAGCAGACCGCCGGGGGTCTGCCCGGCTGAAACCTTCGGGGAGATACGGCTGTTATGGGCGTTCCCGCTGAAACCTTCGGGAGTACGCGTTGCTTTGAATGCACCTATGCGACCGTAAATCACCGAGGATTCGAGCACATGACGCCTAAACGACGTTACGTCACCGAGGGTTCAGGGACAGGCGAGGCAAACTGCAATCCGAAAACCTCCCGCGTTCCACAGCCTCCGAAGAAGGCCGCTCGGTTTCCCAGCCATTGTTGCTGCCGGGCCCTATCGTGCCCCTACCCGTACCCGAGGTAACAACGGTTGGGAATCCGTGCGCTTCTGAAGAGCAGGGCCCGCGCTGAGGAGCCAAAACAGCTGGATTTCAAGTAGGCGAGGGCCGGAAGCAGGTACTTGCAACCGCAGATTGCCAGCCGAATGTGGGTTAGATTCTGCCCACCGGAGCAACCGTTCCGGCACAGTCTCGTGCACGAGGAAATCGATGATGGAAGCAACGGCTCCAAGCCGCTACGCCTGCGCTGGTCTCGCCGGAACGGCGGTGGCAGCGGCAAAGCACAAAAACGCAAGACCGATTGTCTCTGCGAGTCTCGTTGCGGCAATTGCTGCTCGCATTCCATGTGCCGGACGGATCGCCGCTGCTCGGCGTTCCCGGAACCTTGTTGCTCGTCTATGTGGTCAGGCTCGTTATTCGCAGAAACGCGGAAGCGAGGGATAAGTGAGGCCGTTTGACGAACGCGGCGTCCGTACTGGCGGCCGGGTAATGAGCTGGCGGCGGTTCTGGATAATCACGGCCGTCTGCGTGGCCTTGGTGGTGCTGGCGATCATTCTCCTGCTCGACGGCGATGACATCAACGACCCGGAATTCATGTGCAGGTTCGGAATGGACAGGCGGTCGGTCTGTGATCAGTCGTGACCAATGGGGCCATCCCGCAGCCAACCGTGAGCGAACCGCCAGCGAACCCATGCGATACCGCAATCAAACACCAACGAGACCATCCCGCAGGCAGCGACCAAGAAGGAGTGATTCGTGGACATATCCTGGCCCGGACTGATCATCGGAGCCCTGATGACGGCCGCCTGCATCTTCGCTTTTCGGAAGCGGGATGCCATCAGCAGCTTCGCCAGCTCTCAGCCCGAACTCTTTTTGGGGGACAAGATGGCGAAGAAGGCGGACACCGGCCCGGAGCGGATGAAGGCAGCCCTCCTGCTGCCGATCCCGGGTGGCATCGCACTCGGGTCTGCGATGATCATTCTGTCCCTGGCCGCGGTGATGGCATGAGTGGGGGATCCGACCCGCTTGTTCCCGTTTTAGTTGCGCTGGTGCTGATTGGACTGGGCTTCGGCGCACTCGGGCTCATCCAGACTTTCGTGCGTAAGAGTGATCCGCCCACCCGCGCTCAGCAGGGACGGATGGGGGCGGCAGGATCCGGTTTCATGATCGCGGCCGGGGTGGTCCTTTATTTCATGGTCAAAAGCTAGGGACGCCCTGCACGCCCCGGACGAAACAGCAGTTGGCCCGCTCTCCAGGTGGAGCACGGGCCGGCTGTGTCTGGCCACCTAGTGAAATTGCTGTTTTACTAGGTGGCAATATCGAACGCAGCGAACCCGCGAGGAAAGCAGCAGCATGGCCCAGGCGGCAAAGACGGACAGCACCACCCGGACGGTTGAGCGTGCACTGTCCCTGCTCAGCGTCGTGTGCCGCCAGGGCGCCGTCACACAGTCCGAAGCAGCCAAGGCAACGGGCCTCTCCACCAGCACGGCGCTGCGGCTGCTGCGCACCCTGGAAGGGACCGACTTCCTGCGGCGGGAGGAGAACGGGACCTACCGCCCCGGTCCGGCGGTCGTGCAGCTCGGCGTCCTCGCCCTCAGCTCGGAATCCCTGATCTCCACCTACCGCGAGGCCATGGACCGCATCGTGGAGCAAACCGGCGAATCCACCTACCTCAGCATCCCGGCGGCCGGCGGGCACGGCCTGTACATCGCGATCGCGGAAGGCACGCAGTCCGTCCGGCACGCCAACTGGGTGGGCCGGCGCTTCGACCTCGAGACCAGCGCCGCCGGCAGGGCGATGCGCGGAGAGGTGAACGGGACCGGATGCGCAGTGGTGAGCGACGGCGTCGAACCGGACATCACCGCCGTCGCCGTCCCGCTGACTGCCGGCGGAAAATCCGTGGCCGCGATGAGCGTGGTGGTGCCCAGCTACCGGATCACGTCCGAGCGGCTGGCGGAGATCTGCCGCGTCCTCACGGCAGAAACCAGCGCAGTCCAAACCCACGGCTAACCGGCAACGACGACGGAGACCCCTCATGACCGAAACCCACCGCACCATCCGTTCACCCCGCGGCAACGAGCTGACCGCGAAAAGCTGGCAGACCGAAGCCCCGCTGCGGATGCTGATGAACAACCTGGACCCGGAGGTCGCCGAGCGCCCCGAAGACCTGGTGGTCTACGGCGGCACCGGCAAAGCCGCCCGGAACTGGGAATCCTTCGACGCAATTGTCCGCACCCTGAAAACACTCGACGACGACGAGACGCTTCTGGTCCAGTCCGGCAAGCCCGTGGGCGTGTTCCGCACCAACGAGTGGGCGCCGCGGGTGCTGCTCGCCAACTCCAACCTGGTGGGGGACTGGTCCACGTGGCCCGAGTTCCGCCGCCTGGAAGCCGAAGGCCTGACCATGTACGGGCAAATGACGGCCGGTTCCTGGATCTACATCGGCACGCAGGGCATCCTGCAGGGCACCTATGAGACCTTCGCGGCCATCGCCAACAAGCGGTTTGGCGGTACCCTGGCCGGCACCGCCACCCTCACAGGAGGCTGCGGAGGCATGGGCGGCGCCCAGCCGCTTGCGGTGACGCTTAACGGAGGTGCTGTGCTGATTGTCGACGTCGACGAGTCCCGGCTGCGGCGCCGCGCCGGGAAACGCTACCTGGACGACGTCGAAACGGACCTCGACGCCGCCCTCACCAAGGTGACGGCGGCCAAGGCAGAGGGGCGGGCACTGTCCGTGGGCCTGGTGGGCAACGCTGCGGAAGTCTTCCCTGAACTGCTCCGCCGCCAAAAAACCGGACAGGGCGCGGACTTCGACATCGTCACCGACCAGACCTCCGCCCACGACCCCCTCAGTTACCTGCCCGAAGGAATTGCGGTCGGGGACTGGCACCGCGAGGCCGAGGCCGACCCGGAAGGGTTCACCAAGAAGGCCCAGGCTTCCATGGCCCGGCAGGTGGAGGCGATGGTCGGCTTCCAGGACACCGGGGCAGAGGTGTTCGACTACGGCAACTCGATCCGCGACGAAGCACGCTCCGGCGGCTATGGCCGGGCTTTCGACTTTCCCGGGTTTGTCCCGGCCTACATCCGGCCGCTGTTCTGCGAGGGCATGGGCCCGTTCCGCTGGGTGGCTCTCTCCGGGGACCCCGCGGACATTGCCGTCACCGACGCTGCGCTGAAGGAACTCTTCCCGGACAAGGAACACCTGCACCGCTGGCTCGACGCCGCCGCGGAGCACGTTGAGTTCGAAGGCCTGCCCGCCCGGATCTGCTGGCTCGGCTACGGAGAACGCGCGCAAGCCGGACTGCTGTTCAACCGCCTCGTCGCCGAGGGGAAGGTGTCCGCGCCGATCGTCATTGGACGTGACCACCTGGACTCCGGGTCGGTGGCCTCCCCGTACCGGGAAACCGAGGGCATGCGGGACGGCTCTGACGCGATCGCCGACTGGCCGCTGCTCAACGCCCTGCTCAACACGTCCTCCGGCGCCACTTGGGTTTCCATCCACCACGGCGGCGGCGTGGGAATTGGCCGCTCTCTTCACGCCGGCCAGGTTTCAGTGGCGGACGGCACCGACCTGGCCGCCCGCAAGCTTGAACGCCTGCTCACCAATGATCCCGGCACGGGCGTCATGCGCCATGTCGACGCCGGCTACGATGAAGCCGCGCAGGTCGCCGAAGAGCGCGGCGTCCGCATCCCCATGGCCGAATAGGCACCACCCCGAGGAACATCCGGCAATGAGCACAGTCACCTCCCTTCTTGAAGCGATCTCCGGCATCGGCCGCGATCCGGTCCGCGGCGGCTACAGCCGCCCCGTGTTCTCAACCGCCGAGACGGACCTGCGCGCCTGGTTCACCGCCGAGGCACAGGCCCGCGGACTCGACGTCGAGACCGACCGTAACGGCATTCTCTGGGCCTGGTGGGGCGAACCGCAGAAAGGCGCGCTGGTCACCGGCAGCCATCTGGACTCGGTGCCCGGCGGCGGTGCCTTCGACGGACCGCTCGGCATCGCCGCGGCCCTTGCCGCCGTCGACGTCCTGAAGGAACGCGGCGTGCAGCGCAACCGGTCCCTGGCCATCACCGTCTTCCCCGAGGAAGAAGGGTCCCGCTTCGGCGTCGCCTGCCTTGGCTCGCGGCTGCTGACCGGAGCCATCGATCCGGACAAGGCACGGAACCTGCGCGACGTCGGCGGCACCACCTTCGCCGACGCCGCCCGGGCCGCAGGGCTGGACCCTGACCACCTTGGCCGGGACGAGGAAGCGCTCGCCCGAATCGGCGACTTCGTGGAACTGCACGTGGAACAGGGCCGCGGGCTCGGCGAGGACGGCCCCGCCGTCGCCGTCGGCAGTTCGATCCTGGGCCACGGCCGCTGGAAGCTGACCGTGCACGGGCAGGGCAACCACGCCGGTACCACGCTGATGGAGGACCGGGCGGACCCCATGGTGGCCGCAGCGCAGATCATCACCGCCGTGCAGCAGGCCGCCGCAGCCCAGCCCGGTGCCCGTGCCACAGTGGGCCGGATCCACGCTGTTCCGGGCGGCACCAATGTCATCGCGTCGCGGGTGGAGCTGTGGCTCGACGTCCGGCATGAGGAGGACGCCGTCACCGCCGCACTGGTGGAAACCATCCACGGCAAGGCACAGAAGTCCGCCGCTTTCGAAGGCTGCTCCGTGATCCTGGCACAGGAATCCTTCAGCCCCACCACCGGCTTCGATCCGGGACTGCAGCGCCAGCTCCAGCTCGCCCTGCCGCAGGCTCCGGTGCTGGCCACCGGTGCCGGGCACGATGCCGGCATCCTGGCCGGACACGTGCCGGCGGGCATGGTGTTCGTCCGCAATCCCAGCGGCATCTCGCACTCCCCGGAGGAATACGTGGAAGACGCCGACGCCGACTACTCCTCCACGGCGCTCGCCGACGTCCTGGAGGGCCTGCTGTGAGAACAGGAGTGTGGTGTGAACGGGCTCTGCGAAACGGTCAGCTTGAAACCGGCGTCCGGCTGAGCGTGGACTCCGAGGGCATCGTTGCTGCCGTTGAAACCGGCACCCGGCCCCGCCCGGAGGACCTGGTGCTCAACGGCGTCGTCTTCCCCGCGGCGTCCAACGCCCACTCCCATGCCTTCCACCGGGTGCTGCGTGGACGCACCCACACCGGCGGGGCGGACAGTTTCTGGTCCTGGCGCCAGGGCATGTACCAGGCCGCGGCTGCCCTCGCCCCGGAGCTGTACGAAGAACTGGCCACCCCGGTCTACGCCGAGATGGTCGCGGCGGGTTACACCTCCGTCGCCGAGTTCCACTACGTGCACCACCGTCCGGACGGCTCGCCGTATCCGGGGCACGCCATGGAACTGGCCCTGGCCCGTGCCGCCTCGGCCGCCGGAATCCGGCTCACCCTGCTGGACACCTGCTACCTCGCCGGCGGATTCAACCAGCCGCCGGGCCAGGACCAGCTCCGCTTCAGTGATGGTTCCGCCGGCGCATGGCTGGACCGGCTCAAGGACCTGCGGCACACCGTCGAGGCGGAATTCGACCCGGCGTCCATATCAGTCGGGGCCGCGCTGCACTCCGTGCGGGCCGTGCCCGAGGACGCGCTGCAGGCCATCGCGTCCGGACTGGACCCCGACCTGCCCCTGCACATCCACGTCTCCGAGCAGCCCGCCGAAAACCGCGACTGCCTCGCGGCCACCGGATTCACGCCCGTCCAGCTGCTCCACCGGCATGGGCTGCTCGGCCCCCGGACGGCCGCCGTGCACGCCACCCACCTGACCGCGGAGGACATCGCGCTGCTCGGCAGCACCGGAGCAGCGGTGGTGATGTGTCCCAGCACCGAGGCGGACCTCGCCGACGGCATCGGCCCGGCGGCGGCGTTAGCGGATGCCGGCGCCCGGATCGCGCTCGGCTCGGACCAGCACGCGGTCATTGATCCGTGGCTGGAAATGCGCGGGCTGGAACACGGTGAACGCCTGGCCTCCGGTGTACGCGGACGGTTCACTCCCACCGACCTGCACCGGGCAGCCTCCGACGCCGGTGCTGCCGCTCAGGGGCGCCGGGCCCCCGGCTTCGCACCCGGCAGGTCCTGCGACCTGATGGCCGTTGACCCGCGAACTGCCCGCACCGCGGGAGCCGACCCGGCCCAGCTGGCACTGGCCGCTACCGCGCAGGACGTCACCGCCGTCGTCGTCGGGGGCGTCCTGACCGCCGAACGCGGCAGGCACCTGCGCCTCGGCGATCCCGGGCCGCTGCTGGCGGCTGCTGCCGCTCATCTCGACGCGGTCCGGGTTGGGGCACCAGCACGCGGGGGCCGGCCGTGACCGGATCCGTGCTGATCACCAACATTGGTGAGCTCTCCACCATGGACCCCGCGCGCGGCTCGGAGTCCGTGCTGCGGCAGGCCGCCGTCGTGTTCGAAGGTGAGCGCATTGCCTGGCTGGGCCCGGCTGCCCAGGCTCCTGCGGCGGATGAAGCGCACGACGCCGGCGGGCGGGCAGCGCTGCCCGGCTGGGTGGACTCACACACCCACCTGGTCTTTGCCGGTGACCGCAGTGCCGAATTCGCAGCGCGCCTGGCCGGGGAGGAATACAGTGCCGGCGGCATTGCCGTGACCATGGATGCCACCCGGGCGGCCGGGGACTACGACCTCACCCGGCTGCTGCTGGCCCGCCGGGCCGAGGCGGCCGCCGGGGGGACCACCTGGCTCGAAACCAAAACCGGATACGGACTGGACGTGGAGCAGGAAACCCGCAGTGCCCGGATCGCGTCCAGCGTGGTCGATGACGTGACCTTCCTGGGCGCGCACCTGGTGCCGGACGGCCTGGATGCCGAGGAGTACACGGACCTCGTCTGCGGCCCGATGCTCGCGTCCGTGCGCCCCTACGTGCAGTGGGCGGACGTGTTCTGCGAGCGCGGGGCCTTCACCGAGGAGCAGTCCCGCCGGGTCCTCACCGCCTGCCGGGACGCCGGACTCGGACTGCGGGTGCACGGCAACCAGCTGGGCCCGGGCGCGGGAGTGCGGCTGGCCGTGGAATTCAGTGCCGCCAGCGTGGACCACGTGAACTATCTTTCGCCGGCCGATGTCGCAGCGCTCGCAGGCAGCTGGGCGAAGTGGAACGCCGGAACCGGAACGCCGGGTACCGTGGCCACCTGCCTGCCGGCCTGTGACCTGTCCACCCGGCAGCCGCTCGCTCCGGCCCGGGAACTGCTGGACGCCGGCGTCGAAATCGCGCTGGCTTCGAACTGCAACCCCGGCACCTCCTACACCAGCTCCATGGCCTTCTGCGTCACCACAGCCGTGCTGCAGATGGGACTCAGCGTTCCCGAGGCCGTACGCGCGGGGACCTACGGCGGGGCCCTGGCGCTGCGCAGGCACACAGGGAACGACGTCGACGGGCAGCGGGCGGTCGGCTCGCTCGCCGTCGGGCACCGGGCGGATCTCCACCTGCTCAACGCGCCGTCCGCCGCTTACCTTGCCTACCGCCCGGGCATGGCGCTGACCGGCGCCGTCTGGCGGGCCGGGGAGCGGATTCCGGGAGTCCGGGCGGGCGGCTAACCCGGAGGCGGACGCCGCAAAACCCTTCGCTGCCTATGGACCTGCCCCGGAGCGGGTCCTACGATACAAGGCACACTGGCCTGCGAAAGGCGGAGCCCGTGTACGGACTGAACCTCCTGCGGACCCCTAGGCGGCGCGAATGTCTACGTTGAAGTATTCGGCAGATGAAGGAACAACCGTGCCGCCGCGGGTGGTGCCCGTTTCCCGCGGCCGCATCGTCGTCGACTGGCTGACCACCACCGACCACAAGAAGATCGGCTACCTGTACCTGATCACGTCCTTCATTTTCTTCTGCCTGGCCGGGGTCATGGCACTGATTATCCGTGCCGAGCTCTTCCAGCCCGGACTTGAGATTGTCTCGTCGCGGGAGCAGTACAACCAGCTCTTCACCATGCACGGAACGCTGATGCTGCTGATGTTCGCCACCCCGCTCTTCGCCGGCTTCGCGAACGTGATGATGCCGCTGCAGATCGGGGCGCCGGACGTGGCGTTCCCGCGCCTGAACGCCCTGGCCTACTGGTTCTTCCTCTTCGGATCCCTGATAGCGATCTCAGGGTTCCTGACCCCGCAGGGCGCGGCTTCCTTTGGCTGGACAGCTTACGCGCCCCTGTCCAACACCACGTTCTCGCCCGGCATAGGCGGGGACCTGTGGGTGTTCGGCCTCGCATTGTCCGGCTTCGGAACCATCCTCGGGTCGGTCAACTTCGTCACCACGATCATCTGCATGCGCGCCCCCGGCATGACCATGTGGCGGATGCCCATCTTCACCTGGAACACGCTGGTTACCGCCATCCTGGTGCTGATGGCCTTTCCTCCGCTGGCCGCCGCGCTTTTCGCCCTCGGAGCGGACCGCAGGTTCGACGCGCACATCTTCGATCCGGAGAACGGCGGGGCGATCCTCTGGCAGCACCTGTTCTGGTTCTTCGGCCATCCGGAGGTCTACATCATCGCGCTGCCGTTCTTCGGCATCATTTCCGAAATCCTGCCGGTGTTCAGCCGCAAACCGATCTTCGGCTACAAGGGCCTGATCTTTGCGACCATCGCGATCGCCGGCTTGTCGATGACCGTCTGGGCGCACCACATGTACGTCACCGGGCAGGTGTTCCTGCCCTTCTTCGCGATCATGACCATGCTCATCGCCGTGCCCACCGGCGTTAAGTTCTTCAACTGGATCGGCACCATGTGGCGCGGTTCAATTACCTTCGAGACGCCCATGATGTGGGCCCTCGGATTCCTCATCACGTTCCTGTTCGGCGGGCTGACCGGCATCATCCTCTCGGCTCCGCCGCTGGATTTCCATGTGTCGGACACCTACTTTGTGGTGGCGCACTTCCACTATGTGGTCTTCGGCACGGTGGTGTTCGCGATGTTCGGCGGGTTCTACTTCTGGTGGCCCAAGTGGACCGGCAAGATGCTCAACGAGCGCCTCGGCAAGATCCACTTCTGGCTGCTGTTCCTCGGCTTCCACCTGACCTTCATGATCCAGCACTGGCTCGGTGTGATGGGCATGCCGCGGCGCTACGCGGACTACCTGGTGGAGGACAATTTCACCGGGATGAACCAGCTTTCCACCATCGGTTCCCTGATTCTTGGGTTCTCCCTGATCCCATTCTTCTGGAACGTCTATGTGACCTGGCGGCGCGGAAAGAAAGTGGAGGTGGATGATCCGTGGGGCTTCGGCTGCTCCCTGGAATGGGCCACCTCCTGCCCGCCGCCGCGCCACAACTTCACCTCCCTGCCCCGGATCCGTTCCGAACGGCCGGCACTGGACCTGCACCATCCCGAGCTCAAGCCGCGGGCCAACGAGAAGACGGACAACCCCGTGGCGAGCGTGCTCGGTGCTGCGGACATGGGATCCGAGGATCCAAAGAACCCGGACCCCCGGCAGTAGGTCCGGCCGTAGATACACTTCGTCAGGGTGCGCCAGCCCACCGCCCAGCGGCCGCCCGGCCCACAGGGCCTACGGCTGCCGCGGCATATGAGAAGCGGCGCCGCCAGGACCCGATGGTCCGGACGGCGCCGCTTCGCTGCTGGCCCGGCCAGTGCGGACTAGCCGCGGCTGATGGTGCAGACCAGGTAGCGTGCGTAATCCACCGCGTACTTCAGCCAGCCCCGGACATCCCACCAGTTCTTCGGCGGAACGGGACGGACACAGGTGGGCTGTTCCGGTGCCGGATCAACGGTGACCGGGATGGTCACCGTGGTGCCGGACGGATCTGCGGCCAAAACCAGGGATCCGCTGCCGGACGCCGACGCCGGGAGTGTGGCTGTGACATTGGCGGCGCCGGCGGCCACCGGGACGGAACCCAGGGCAACGGCGGTTCCGCCGGCCGGGACCCAGCTGACGGCCAGCGTGGTGTTGGCCGGGCTGCCCAGCGAGGTCAGATCCAGCTTGTCCACCGTGAAGGAGACATTTGAACCGGCCTTCGACGTAGCCGGAGCTCCCTTGACGATGACGCCCTGGCGGGCGAAGTCCGGGGAGACCGGGCTGCTGGTCTGCAGGTAGCTGATCCACGCATCGCGGTCGATCAGCCCCGAGTCACGGGTGTCCGTACCCTGCGCGAAGGTGGAGAAATTATCCCCGCCCTGTGCCAGGAAGCTGAACGTTCCCACACGGTAGGCGCGGTTGGGGTCCAGCGCTGCGCCGTTGACGGTGACCGACTGGATCCGGGAGCCGCGGGCCTGGTCCGGATCGTAGGTGTAGGTCACGTTGTCTGACAGGCCCAGGGCCAGGAACGCCCGGGAGCTTCCGTCCGGCTGCCACTGTTCCTCCAGGACCGACTTCAGCTGCGCACCGGTGAGGGTGGTAGTCCAGAGGTTGTTCACGAACGGCAGCACCGCGTTGGCTTCGGCGTAAGTGATCACGCCGTCCTCACCGTAGTACAGCTCGGCGCGGAGCCCGCCTGGATTGACGACGCCGATTTCGGCGCCGCCGCGCTCGGACGAACCGAGCGATGAGAGCAGCGAATCGGCTACCAGGTTGCCCAGGGTTGATTCGTTGCCGCGGTCGTCGCGGGACGTTCCGGCGAAAGCCGTGGTGATGTCCGCGGTGACCGAGCCGATGGGCTGGTTGCCCACCTCGGCAGCGAACGCCAGGGCGGCGTCGACAATCCGCTGAACCTCGGCCACCGCCGGGTACGCGGCCACCAGGTCCGCAGCGGGCGTGGTGGTACGGGCGGCGTTGCCTGCGGTGTAGGAGAGAACCTCATCCATTTCGGCGTCGTACTGCAGCTCGATCTGGCCGACGAACTCGCCGTAGGAACCGGTCTGCACAACGGGACGGGTCTTGCCGTCCACGCCCGGAACCGGAGCATCCCACGCATACTGCTTGTGCGTGTGGCCGGTGTAGATGGCGTCCACCAGCGCGCTGGTTTCCGTCGCGATCTCCGCGAAGGCACCGCCGCCGGCGATCTCCTCCTCGAGCGTGGCGCCGTCGGGCGTTCCCGACCCGGCGCCCTCGTGGTACTCGGCGATAATGACGTCTGCCAGGCCTTCTGCATCCAGGCGTTCCGCGACCCGGTTGACGGCTTCGACCGGATCCCCGAACTCGAGGGTGGCAATGCCTCCCGGAGAAACCAGGGTTCCGGTCTCCTCGGTCACTGCTCCAATCACGGCCACCCGAACGCCGTTCACGTCCAGGATGGTGTACTCCGGCAGCGCCGGGGTGGTGGTGCCCCTGAGGTACACGTTGGCGCCCAGGTAGTCGAACTCCGCGGCGGGAACCACCCGGTCCGTGAGGTCCGTGAAGCCGCCGTCGAACTCGTGGTTGCCCACTGCGGAGGCCCGCAGGCCCAGTGCGTTCAGGACGTCGATAGTGGGCTGGTCCTGCTGCACCGAGGAGGCGAACAGGGATGCGCCGATGTTGTCACCGGCGGAGAGGAACAGCGAGCTGCCCTCCGGTGCGGCGGCCTTGAGCTGCTCGACGGTGCCGGCGAAGTTGACGGTGTTGGCATCAATCCGGCCGTGGAAATCGTTGATGTTGAGCAGGTTCAGGTCCGTAACCTCGGCCTCGGCCGGGGTCAGGTCCATCCCGACGAGAATCGGATCGTGGTCCGAGGAACGGTAGGGATCGGCAGCGTAGAAATCGGTGGCGTTGTAGTTGTACCGGCTGTATTCGAAGGCGATCGACTCAACCGAGTTGATGTTCCAGATGTCGGTGCCGGTGACGTCCTCAGCCGCCGCGGGCGAGGCCAGGACGTGGTCCAGGGAGCCAACCAGGCCGCTGAAGGCGTAGGAGTGCTTGCCCGTGGCCTTGCCCAGGTTCAGGTAGCCCGCTTCGGCGAAGACCTGCATGGGGTCTTCCGCGGCGTAGGAGTTGAAATCGCCGAGCAGGAAGACCCGCTCGGTTCCGGCGTCCTGCGCCACGGTGTCCGCGAACGCGGCCACGGCCTGTGCCTGGCGGACACGGTCGGCATTCCAGCCGCCCTGTCCGCTGTCTGCGTTCTCGCCGCTGGACGGTGCCGATCCCTTTGACTTGAAGTGGTTCGCGATCGCCACGAAGCTTTCGCTGTCTTCCCCGCCGGCCGGCTTGAAGGCCTGGGCCAGGGGTTCGCGGGCGTTGGAGAATACGCTCTCATTGTTCAGGATGATCGACTCGCCCACCGGTTCCGCGGTGGCGGTCCGGTAGATGAACGCGGTGCGGATCACGTCCTCGTCGTCCGGAAGGGCCGCGGGGGAGCGGACGTAGTCCCAGGTTCCCGGTGCAGCGGCATTCAGTGCCTCGGTGAGGTGGGCCAGGGCGGTGTCCCGGTCCTGTCCCAGTCCAGCGGAGTTCTCGATTTCCATGAGACCGACGACGTCGGCGCCCAGGGCATTGATCGCTGCCACGATCTTCGCCTGCTGGCGTTCGAGGTTGGCCTCGTTGGCAGCGCCGCGTGCATCGCAGCCGCCGCGGACGGTCACCGGAGCTCCGGAGCGGTCGTTGTAGTAGGTGCAGCCGGAGAGATCGGCTCCGGTGGTGCTGAAGTAGTTCAGCACGTTGAAGGCGGCGAGCTTCAGGTTGCCGCCAACGCTCTGCGGAGCGGCGGTGCGGGAGTTTTCGAACGACGCCGGCTGGACCGTCTGCGCGTTGCCGGGAGTCAGCTCGGTCAGCGGCTGGAAACGCCAGGCACTGTTCCGGTAGTCCAGGATCACGTTGGTGGTGAAAGTTGCCGCAGACCCGATCCGCACCGGATTGGTGGAGCTCAGGTACGGCAGCGGCTTGGACTGGTTGGCGGCGGAAAGGAAGTTGGTGGTGGCGCCGTCGTCGAGCTTTACGGCCTTCGCCGCGTTGTCCGCGGCAACTGCCGCGTGTTCCGGCGTTCCCACCGGCGCAACTGCGGTGGGCTGCACCAGCGTCTCACCGCCGGCAGCGAGGCCGATTTCCGCGTACTGGTTCAGGGTGTAGTTGTCCGTGACGGTGAACTCGCCCTGCGGTGCCAGCAGCATGCCCTCGAGGGTTTCCCGCTCGGCGTCGGTGGCAGGCCACGCAACCGCGGCGGGCTTGATCTCTTCCGCCGGTTCGCCGGGCTTGGTCATGGCGCCGGCCGGAACCGTCAGCTGGGTCAGGCCAAAGTATTCGCCCACGGTTCCGGTGACCTCCACGTAGTCGCCGACGGCAACCTGGCCCACGGTGGCTGCGGAGTAGACAAAGACGGCGTCGGAAGCCGTGTGCGTTGCCGGGTCCAGCTCGCCGCCGGTGCCCGGGGTCTGGATGTAGTAGCCGCTGAAGCCGCCGGTCGGGTAGGAGGCGGTGACCTTGCCGCGGGTGGTGACGGTTTGGCCAACCAGCGGGCTGGCGTCACCGGTGCCCTGGATCTCCGCAATGGGGCGTACCCCGGCCGGAGGATCGGTGGGCTCCGGGTCCGTCGGTTCGGGATCGGTGGGCTCCGGGTCCGTCGGTTCGGGATCGGTGCCGGTTCCGCCCGTGTTCGTCGGTGTGACGGAGGCGCTGAGCGTGAAGTCTGATGCGTTGTTGTTGGTGTCCGCGAATGAGGTGCGGTTCAGGGACTTCGGATCGGAGTTGCCGGCCGGGGCGGCGGCAGGGGCTGTCTCGAAGGTATTGGAGGTGCCGTAGCCGAGCAGGTCCACGACGCCGGGCTGGACCGTCACGGAGCCGGTGGGCAGCGGGTTCACTGCTGCAGGCTGGTTCGCGAGTACGATCGTGCCGGCGGAGCCGGAGAAGCTTGCGCCGATGGTCGCGTCGGCCGCCGGCAAGACAACACCGTTGGTGCCGTTGCTGGCGCCCTGGACCAGATAGTAGCCGCCGGCCGGGATGCTCCCGGAAAGCCCGGCGATTCCGGTGGGTGCACCGGTGCTGCCCGCTGCCCGGTACTGCAGGGACCAGCCGTCGAGGCTAACCGCGGCGCTGGTCGGGTTGTAGAGTTCCACGAATTTGTTGGTGAACGGGGCGTTGGCGCTTCCCCCGCTCAGGTAGGCCTCGTTGATCACGACGCCGGAACGTGATTCCTCCGCGTGGGCGGGCAATGCCGCCAGCGGGCCGGCCAGCAGGCCGGCAGACAGTGCTGTGCCCAGCACCGCCGTCCATCGGGTAAATCTCATGCCTCATTGCTCCTTTGGGGAACGGATGCCGGTGTGGGGGCACGCGGTAATGGCCCTGGTAGTTCGGCAAGGGGTGCGGTGAACCCCTTCTGGATACCACCCCGGGGTGACAGGCATATGAATTCGAACCCTTTGGTGCCCTAACGGCAGGCAGCTATTGACAAACACAAAAAAGGGGACCTAACCGTTTTGGTTAGATCCCCTTTCCCGGCGAAAGAGAACTAGACGTTCGAACCCTTCACCGAGGTGCTGAGCTTCTCGCCGTCCATACGGTAGACGGTGCAGAGGATCTCCCGGTCATTGCCGAGCGTCCAGGATGAGGGCGTGGGCGTGAGGTAGCCAATGTTCAGGGCCGACTCGGAGTAATCCGTGCCGATGTAGGGCTGGAATTCAGCGAGGCAGAACTCCTGTGCCGCGGCGTCCACGGCCTCCTCGCCGGGGAAGGCTCCGGCTTCCATGTCCATGGCCGCGTAGACCTCAGTGTCGTGCGGCTCGGTGCAGGGAAGCACGTCGACTGCTTCAATCTGTTCGGCATCCGGGTCATCGACCAGGCAGTCTCCAACCTTCAGGTCGACGGCGTCGACGGTTTCCGCAGACACCTCGTCTTCCGTCTTCTCATCAGCTGCGGTATCGGCTTCCGCCGAGGCGGAGCTGGAGGCCGCGGCAGGCGACTCACTGGTTTTCGGTTCATCGTTGTCTGCGGAGGCTCCGCACCCTGCGAGTACGAGGGCGAACACGGCAGCCGAGGCAGCCTTTCCTGCGCGGGCCAGGTGCATCTGGCGGGCGGATTTCATGCGAATGACTCCTTCTGCGGTAATTGGTTTTGGTTACCACCCCCCAATGGGCCGGAAACCACCAGAAAAGGCTATGCGGAAAACAAGCATGCTTATAAATCGGTGAAGTAACATCCGCTCACAATATGCAATGACATGGAGCGGGTAGACAAAAGCACCCCGGCCAGTGGCCGGGGTGCTCGGGAGCGGAAGGTAAGGGATTCGAACCCTTGGTACGGGGTTACCGCACACTGGTTTTCAAGACCAGCTCCATCGGCCGCTCGGACAACCTTCCTCCGCTTAGTAGTCTGGCAGATGAGCGCAGTTCACCAAAATTTTCTCCACTTCCGCAGGAGGCCCCATGAAAGCGATAGTCATTACCGAGCCCGGCGGCCCGGAGGTCCTGGCCCTCCGCGACGTACCGGCACCCGTCCCCGGCCCCGGTGAGGTCCTCATCGATGTTGCCGCGGCGGGACTCAACCGTGCCGACGTGCTGCAGCGCCACGGCAATTATCCGGTTCCTCCGGGTGCCCCTGAATATCCGGGCCTGGAGGTCTCCGGCCGTGTGGCAGCGGTGGGCACCGGAGTGGAGGGGCTGGAAGTCGGAGCCGACGTCGTTGCCCTGCTTTCCGGCGGCGGGTACGCCGAACAGGTGGCGGTTCCTGCCGGCCAGGTGCTGCCTGTTCCGCCGGAAATGGACCTGGTGACGGCAGCGGCCCTCCCCGAGGTGGCGGCCACTGTGTTCTCGAACCTTTTCATGGCCGCAGGAGTCCGTGAAGGAGAGTATGTGCTGATCCATGGCGGGGCCGGAGGCATCGGCACCATGGCCATCCAGCTCGTGGCGGCCGTCGGCGCAATACCCATGGTGACGGCGTCGAGCCCGGCGAAGCTGGAACTGGCCAGGAGCCTCGGTGCCAAGGTGCTGATCAACTACAAGGAACAGGACTTCGTAGAGGAAGTCCGTGCCGCCACCAACGGGCACGGGGCAGACGTGATCCTGGATGTCATGGGCGCCAAGTACCTGCAGCGGAATGTCGATGCGCTCGCCGTCGCGGGCCGGCTGGTCATCATCGGGCTGCAGGGCGGAACCCGGGCTGAACTGGACCTCAACGCACTGATGAGCAAACGCTGCGCAGTCATGGGAACGACGCTGCGTGCACGACCCGTGGAGGAGAAGAGCGCCATCATGGCGGCCGTGGGCGAATACGTCTGGCCCCTGATCAAGGACGGCAGCATCAAACCGCTGGTTGACCGCACGTTCCCGCTGGCCGAGGCAGCAGCCGCCCACGAGTACTTCGACTCCGGACAGCACACCGGAAAGATCCTGCTCACGCTGTAGACCGCCGGGCGCCGGGCCTCCCCGCCGCCCGGTGCCGCAGCAGGACCATTCGGCGGACCGTTCCCGGAACCACCGGCGTGTATGTGATCCACATCGCATTCCCGGTGCTACCCTCAGGCGCACATCACGCCCTGCTGCCGCAGGGACCGCACTGCTGACAAAGGGGTAGCACCATGGGTGAAGACAACCGACGACGGAGGGACCCGGACCGTCCGGACCCCGAGGCCGGGGACGCAGACACCCTCCTCCAGGATCCGGACCTGCCGCCGGTGGCTGTCGTCGACGACGCGGAAGGCCGAAGCACCTGGACGCCGCTGAAGATCGCGGTCTGGGTGGGCATCGCCCTGCTGGGCGGCATCAGCTGGACCATGCTGGCAATCATCCGCGGCGAAACCGTCAACGCCATCTGGTTCGTCTTTGCCGCGGTCTGTACGTACCTGATCGGCTACCGGTTCTACTCGAAGTACATCGAGCGGCACCTGCTCAAGCCCAACGACCGCCGCGCCACACCCGCTGAGTACAAGGCGGACGGCAAGGACTACGCCGCCACCGACCGCAGGGTGCTCTACGGGCACCACTTCGCCGCGATTGCCGGCGCGGGCCCCCTGGTGGGCCCGGTCCTGGCCGCCCAGATGGGCTACCTTCCCGGCACCGTTTGGATCATCGTCGGCGTCATCCTCGCCGGCGCGGTCCAGGACTACCTGGTCATGTTCTTCTCCATGCGCCGCGGCGGCCGTTCCCTGGGGCAGATGGCCCGTGAGGAACTCGGGCTGATCGGCGGCACGGCGGCCCTGATCGCCACCCTCACCATCATGATCATCATTGTCGCCATCCTGGCCCTGGTGGTCGTGAACGCCCTCGGCGAGAGCCCGTGGGGTGTCTTCTCCGTGGCCATGACCATCCCGATTGCACTGTTCATGGGCGTGTACCTGCGCTATCTGCGTCCCGGCAAGGTCAGCGAGGTCTCGGTCATCGGCTTCGTGCTGCTGATGCTCGCGATCGTGGGCGGCGGCTGGATCGCCGACACCGAATGGGGCGTGGCGATCTTCTCCCTGGACCGGGTGACCATCGCCTGGGGCATCATCATCTACGGCTTCATCGCCGCCGTGCTGCCGGTCTGGCTGTTGCTGGCCCCGCGCGACTACCTTTCCACCTTCATGAAGATCGGCACGATCGTCCTGCTCGCGGTCGCCATCATTGTTGTCCGCCCGGAGATCAGCGTTCCCGCCTTCAGCGAGTTCGCGTCGCGGGACGACGGCCCGGTGGTTGCGGGCCCGCTCTTCCCGTTCCTCTTCGTCACGATTGCCTGCGGTGCCCTGTCCGGCTTCCACGCGCTCATCTCCTCGGGAACCACCCCGAAGATGATCATGAAGGAACGCCAGACCCGGTTCATCGGCTACGGCGGCATGCTGATGGAGTCCTTCGTGGCAATCATGGCGCTGGTCGCAGCAATCTCCCTGGACCGCGGCATCTACTTCGCCATGAACTCCTCGGCGGCCGCCACCGGCGGAACCGTTGAGGGCGCCGTCGCGTTCGTGAACTCCCTGGGCCTGGCGGGCGTGAACCTCACCCCGGACATGCTCACCTCCCTGGCCTCCGACGTCGGTGAAGAGTCGGTGGTCTCGCGCACCGGCGGTGCGCCCACCCTCGCCGTCGGCCTGGCGATGATCATGCAGAGCTTCATCGGCGGCCCGGCGATGATGGCCTTCTGGTACCACTTCGCCATCATGTTCGAGGCGCTGTTCATCCTCACCGCCGTCGACGCCGGCACCCGCGTCGCCCGCTTCATGCTGCAGGATTCGATCGGCAACTTCGTCCCGAAGTTCAGGGATACCGGGTGGCGGACAGGGGCCTGGATCTGCACGGCGATCATGGTTGCCGGCTGGGGTTCGATCCTGATCATGGGTGTCACCGATCCGCTGGGTGGCATCAATACGCTGTTCCCGCTCTTCGGCATCGCCAACCAGCTGCTCGCTGCCATAGCGCTGGCGATCTGCCTGGCGATCCTGGCCAAGAAGAACGTCTTCAAGTACATCTGGGTGGTGGTGCTGCCGCTGGCCTTCGCCTCCGTGGTCACCATCACTGCCTCGATGTACAAGATCTTCTCCCCGGTCCCGGCCGTGGGCTACTGGGCGCAGCACAACGCCTTCCGCAACGCCCTGGAGGCCGGGGAAACCAGCTTCGGTACGGCCAAGACCGTCGAGGCCATGGAGGCGGTGGTCCGGAACACCTTCGTGCAGGGTGTCCTGTCCATCCTGTTCGTGACCCTGGCGATCATCGTGATCGTCACGGCTGTTCTGGCCTCGGTCCGCTCCTTCCGGTCCGGCGGAGCGCCGAGCGCCGAGGACCTGGCCGTGCCGTCGCGGACGTTCGCGCCGGCAGGCTTCTTCGCCGCACCGGAGGAAAAGGAAATCCAGGCACAGTGGGATGCCCTGCCGGAGGAGAAACAGCCGGCGCGGACGGGTCACTGATGACCGCCGTCGTCGGGCACCTGCGCGGATTCATCCGCTTCTTCCGTGACGTGATGGGAGAGGACGCGTACCGCAAGTACCAGGCGCACCACGCGGCGTCGGGCTGTTCGTCTCCGCCGCTGACCGAGCGGGAATTCTGGCGGGACAAGATGGACCGCCAGGACGCCAACCCCGGCGGGCGCTGCTGCTGATGCGGTAGCAGCCTCCCTTCCCCCCCTCGAGATGGCAGAAACTGCACGTTACAGGTCTCAAAAGGGCAGTTTCTGCCATCTCGGTGGTTAGGGGAGGAGGTTGAGGCGGCTGCCGGATGCTGCTTTGCTGGAGGAATGGCAGACAACAAGGACCTTCCTGACGATCCCCATCTGCGCGAAGACATCAGCCTTCCGCTGCACGAGCCGGACGACGAGGCTGCGCACCTGGCGGAGGATGCCGGGATTCCGGAGGGCGCCGCCGCAGGCCCCGAGTTCGACGAGCACCACTACACCGCGGGCCAGCTCAACGCGGGCCAGTATGCTGCCGGGCTGAGCCCCGACGGCGAGTACGCACAAAAGCGCGAGGAAGAGCTTGAAAGCGAGTGAATCCCCGGCCTAACCGGCACCAGGCGTGAGAGCATTAATTCATGACTGAACAGAACGGATCTGCGCGATTCTCCGGACCGGGAAATCCCGGCCACCCGGCCGCCAGGCCGTCGGAGTCCCCGGACCGGGACGGCACGGACCAGCAGGTCCAAGCCCCGGACCCGGCAGGCACCGGCCAGTCCGAAACCGGCGAACAGTCCCCGGATGCCTCAGCGGCCCCGTCCGCCGGCGGCCGGTCCGGGCCGGCCAAACTCAATGAACTGGTCGATGAACCGGCCAAGGTCATGCGGATAGGCACCATGATCAAGCAGCTGCTGGAGGAAGTCCGCAATGCGCCGCTGGACGACGCGGCGCGGAACCGGCTTGCCGAAATCCATGAGCGCTCGCTCACGGAGCTCTATGACGGACTCGCCCCGGAGCTGGTGACCGAACTCGAGCGGATCAACCTGCCCTTCCCGGAGGACACCACGCCCACCGACGCGGAACTGCGCATTGCGCAGGCTCAGCTCGTCGGTTGGCTGGAAGGGCTTTTCCGCGGAATCCAGACGGCGATCGCGGCCCAGCAGACCGCCAACCAGCAGCTGCAGAGCAGGCTCCAGCTGCGCCAGCTGCCGCCGGGTACTGTGCTGGCACCCGGCGTCGTCATCGGTGAAAACGGTGAACCGAAGCGGACCGGCACGGCCGCGCAGCCCGGCCAGCAGCCCGGTGCGGGTGCGCACGTGGAACCCCACGCCGGCCCGGGCCAGTATTTGTAGCGTGTGTCTGTAGAATTTCCCGCAGGATGGCACTTTTCGCAGCAGCCCGGCAGGGGCGCAAGGACGACACCGAACTCGGCAAGGGTGTGTGGCGGCGTGCCCACGACCGGTTCACCCGCGGGCTGGACCGCTACCACCAGATGCTCGAAGGGGTGGAAGACGACGCCCTGTACAACGACCTGGCGCTGGTCGCCAACGACCTGGCCGCACTGCTCCCGCGCGTCCGGGCCGTCTGTGCCGGAGCCCAGAAACAGCTGCCCAGCTCCGGCCAGGACATTCCCGGCGGATTGATCGCCGTGCACCGGGCGCTCTCCCGCTCCGGCAATTCGCTGGCAGCCGCCGCGGAGGCCGCCGCCATGTCCCGGCTGGAAGGCGAGCGCTGGGGCATTGCCTCCGCAGGAGTGGAGAATGTCCGGCGCCGGGCGGCCCTGGTCCAGGACGACGTCGCAGAGGCAGAGCGCGTCCTGGCGGCCTCCCGCACCTAGGCCGGCACGCCGCAAGAGCAGCGGCCGCGATTTCGCGTCCAGCAAACACCGGCGCTTTTGGTCTGCGGGACGCGCATGCCGGGTGGAGGATGGGGACCATGACTACATCTCCTCTCGTCACCTTCAACGACGGCAACACCATCCCCCAGCTCGGCTACGGCGTCTGGCGGGTTGAGGACGAACTCGCGGAAAAGACCGTTGGTATGGCCTTCGAAGCCGGTTACCGCCACATCGACACCGCCAAGATCTACGACAACGAAGCAGGCGTAGGCCGCGCCATCGCCGCCTCCAGCCTGCCGCGTGAAGACATGTTCATCACCACCAAGGTCTGGAACGCAGACCAGGGCTACGAAGAGACCCTGGCAGCCTTCGACGCCTCCATGGAGCGCCTCGGGCTGGAATACCTGGACCTGTACCTGATCCACTGGCTGCAGCCGAAGCAGGGCAAGTACGTGGACACCTGGAAGGCACTGGTTGAGCTGCAGAAGTCCGGCCGGGTCAAGTCCATCGGCGTCTGCAACTTCACCGTCGAGGCCCTGCAGGAGATCATCGACGCCACCGGCGTGGTCCCCGTCCTGAACCAGGTGGAGACCCACCCGTACCTGGCCCAGACGGAACTGCGTGAGTTCGAGGCCAAGCACAACATCAAGCACGAGTCTTACTCTCCGCTGGGCTCCGGCCAGGGCCTGCTGGATGATGCAGTGCTCAAGGACATCGCAGCAAAGTACGACGGCGCCACGCCCGCCCAGGTGGTCATCGCCTGGCACCTGGCACTGGGCAACATCGTGATCCCGAAGTCCGTCACTGAGTCCCGCATCCGTGAGAACTGGGCAGCATTGGACCTCAAGCTCTCCGATGAGGACATCCAGGCAATCAACGCCCTGGACAACGGCACCCGCTTCGGCGCGGATCCGGCGACGTCCGACTTCGCCTAACTCCCACCCCAAAAACGAGATAGCAGAAAGTGCACGTCCCAGCTCTGGGACGTGCACTTTCTGCTATCTCGATGGGGGGTTGAACGGGAAGGGGAGGGGGCCTAGGCAGCGGCGACGGCTTCCAGCGGTGCCCGCAGCGGAAGGTCCCGGCCCTCGAGGATCACCTGGGCGCACTGCCAGGTCCGGGTGTTGATGATCACCGGGGCCAGCAGGTTGACGGTGGTGCCGGCGTCGGACGGATTCGCGACCACCAGGACGCGCGCTTCGGCCGGATCCTCCAGCTGGAGCTGGCGGGCCTGCTCATCGGAGATCTCCGGGTTGTACTCCGGCAGGTAGACCGCGGCGTCGATGGCGTAGAAGCGCCGCACGCCAGCGGAGACGTCCGTCCCGGTGAGGGAGTAGAGTCCCGTGGCGCCGTCGACGTCTTCCAGCGCGAATTCGGTCAGCGGCTCCAGGCCCGGAGGCGGCGCAAGGAAGGAAACGGGAGTCACGGTGCTCATCGCAGGAAGTCCATCAGGGTGGGCTGGAGTACCTTCGCGGTGACAGCCAGGGAGGACTGGTAGGCGAGCTCCTGGAGCTTCAGGTCCAGGATGACCTGGGCCGTGTCCAGGTCCTCGATGCCGGAGCGCCGGGTCTCCAGGCTGACGGACTGCTCCAAGTTGGCTTCCTCTGCTTTCAGGACACGGGCGTGGCGGATACCGACGTCGGTCTGCGAAGTCAGCACGGTGTTGATGCTCTCATCGATGCCGGCCAGGTGGGTACTGATGTTGCCGTTGCCCCGCAGATCGGCGACCAGGGAATCGATCCTGGTGAGCATGTCTCCGAAGACCTCCTTGGCACTCGCGTCGACGCGGACCAGGGTGTTGGCATCAATCCGGCGGTTCACCGGGCCGTGACCGTCACCGGCGAAGGTGTAGGTCGGTGCCGTTGCCGGCGGGGCCGGCGGATTTTCGACGACGGCGGCACCGGCGTCGGAATTGCCGGCGAAAATGTTCCGGCCCAGATAGCTGGTGTTGGCCTGGCCCAGCAGGTCCTTCTTCAGGCCCTCGATCTCAGTGGCGATCGCAGCCTTGCTGGCCGGCGTCGTTGTTGCCGTCGATGCCGTGATGGACAGGTCCTTGATCCGGGTGAGGATGTCGCTGGTGCTGGTCAGCGCATTGTCCAGGGTGGCCAGCCAGCCGTTCGCATCCGAGATGTTGCCCTTGTGGGCGGTGTTGGCACGCATTTCTGCGCGCACCTTCAGGGCGTCTGCGGTTCCCGTGGGGTTGTCCGACGGGCGGGTGATGGCTGCGGAGGTCTGGGCCTGCTCCTGCAGCTTGGCCAGCCGGGACATGTTGGCCTGGAGGTTCTGCTGCGCGTTGCGCGTCAGCATCAGGTTGGAGGTGCGGGTGATCACGGGGTTACCTTCCCACAATGCCGGTGCGGTTGATGAGGGTGTCGAGCATTTCGTCGATGGCGGTCATGACCCGCGCCGCACCCTGGTAGGCGTGCTGGTAGGCCAGGAGGTTCAGGTTCTCCTCGTCCAGGTCCACGGAGGAGTTGGAGAGCTGCATGTCGACGGCGGCAGAGGCTGCGACGCCGGCGAGCTCCGCCTGCTGCATCTCCACGCGGCTGCTCGCGCCGATGCCGCTGACGAAGTTGGCCCAGGCGGAGTCGGGGGACTTCGGGCCGGTTCCCAGCTGGGCGATTCTGTCCGCGATGGAGCTGTCCAGGTTGCCCAGGTTCGCCGCGCCGGTGGCGATGCCTGAAGCATCGGTCGGTATGACCTTGAGCGACAGCGCCGCAGGATCGGTGTCGTGGCTGAAGAAGTTGCCTACCGCAATCCCGGCCGTGTTGATGCCGCCGTTATGCTCGTCGTTCACCGCACTGGCCAGCTCGTTGGCGAACTTGTTGTAGCCCTCTGCAGCGGAGGCGAGGATTCCGCCGTCGGCGGCCGGGGCCAGGATGCTCAGCACACCGGCGATTTCGCCGCTGGCGGCCATGTTGCTGCCGGGCCGGTGCGCCCACTCAAGCCGGGGCGCGTCTCCACCCATCTCGCTGCCGCCGGCAACCTTTACCGGGCGGACAAGGTCCCCCGAAACGATGGCGTTGCCGTCGATCAGCACGTCCACCATGCCGTTGTCCGATTCACGGACGGTACCGCCGGCGAGGGCGGCGATGGTGGTGGTGAGGGCGTTGCGCTGGTCGATGAGTTCGTTGGCCGTGCCGCCCGAGGCCAGGGTGGTGCGGATCTGAGCGTTTAGCGAAGCGATTTGGGAGGCGGCGCCGTTCAGCTCAGCTTCCATATCCGTCAGCTGGTTGTGCGCACCGGCCCACTGTTCCTTCACGGAGTTATACCCCGTGGCCAGCTGGGTGGCGATGATGTTGGCCTGCCCGATCAGCGCAGTGGCAGCCGCCTCATTCCCGGGCTTGTTGGCAACACCCTGCCAGGCTGCCCAAAACTCTGTGAGGGAGGCTGAAATACCGTTCTTGCCGGGTTCGTTGAGGCTGGTCTCAAGTCCGGCGAGGGCGTTGGCGCGTACGGCAGAGAAGCCCGACGCCGCTGCCGTGGCCCGTACCCGGGTGTCCAGCTGCATGCTGCCCAAGCGGGCGATGCCGTCAACGGAGACGCCCTGGCCCACGCGGGCACCGGTGGCGAACTTGCCAGTGACCGCCGCCCCGCCCATGGCGGAGGTGGTAACTCGCTGGCGGGTGTAGCCGGGGGTGTTGACGTTGGCGATGTTCTGCCCGACGACGTCGAGTCCCTTGCGGGCTGCGCTCAGACCGGTATAGGCGGTGTTCAGGCCGCTGAAGGTGCTCATGGCGTGCTGGTTCCTTTGTTCACGGTCTTCAGAGTTGCTTGTCCACGATCCGGGCGCCGCTGCCGGTGCCGGCCGAAGTGCCGTTGGACGTGTACGTCTTGCTTTCAGTACCCAGGCCCGCGAGGGTTTCCTGGGCGGAGCGCGCAGCAGTCCGCAGGAACTGCTCGTTCGTGTCGCGCAGATCGCGGATCTTTACCGTCAGTTCAGTCATCGCCTGCAGATGGGCCGTGAAGATCTCAGTCCACGGTCCGGGAGGAGCAGCGGCAATGATCTCCCGAAGAGTTGCATCTTCGGCTATGCCCCACTCCTGCGCGAGCTCGGAAACGGCCACCGTCCTGGCCAGATTCGCGGCACGCAGGCGTTCCAAAACCTGTTCGACTTCCCGCGTGGCGTGCTGCAGCCAGCGGGTTTTACCGGAGGTTAGAAGCAGTTGTTCTTCTTCGAGCTTGAAGGTTAGGAGCTCCAGCAGCTCCCGTTCTTCCCAGAGTAGTGCGGATAATTTCTGGGTTCCCATGCCTTGCTCACCTCCTGCGACGCACGCAAATGTCTCTGTCTCCGACGGACGTGTTGGCACATCCGGCAACGGGTTCAAAGACGCCCGCGTGTGCAGGCCCAGAAAACTTAATCCGTCAGAAACCCCTATCGGCACCTGCGGTTCCAATGTTAGTGGTATGTTGCAGCTATTGCGCCAAAGTAAGGGATGAACCGGGAGACTCAGCTCCTGTCCCAGCGGTCAGCGTATTTTGTTGGGGAACAAGGACTTGGGGGTCCACTAGTTGAATCGCGATGAACGCAACCTTTTGGTTGTGGAGAACTTACCTTTGGTTGGTTATCTGGTCTCAGAGGTGTGTGCCAAAGCCACGCATCTGTCCAGGGATGACCTTGCGTCGGTTGGGGCTATTGCCCTGATTACGTCCGCCGACTCCTTTAATCCGGAGCTGGGGGTGCCGTTCGGTGCCTACGCCCGACGGCGGATTGTCGGCGCCTTCGCCGACGAAATGCGTTCGAATGACTGGGCCACCAGGACTGCCCGCAAGCGCATCAAGGAAACCCTCGCAGTCAAGGAAACACTGACTGCTGCGCTGGGCCGCTGCCCGAAGGTGGACGAGATCGCTTCCGCCATGGGCGTTGACCGCTCGACGGCGGAGGACGCGCTTTCCGACGCCTCGCGCACCGTCTCCCATCTGGACGACGCCGCCGCGGAGTCGCTGGTGAGTGCCCTGCCGTCACCTGAAGGCTCAGCTCTCTCCACCGAGCGCCTGCAGTACCTGCGTGCCGCCGTGGCGGCCCTGCCGGAAAAGATGCGGTACATCGTGGAGCAGGTCTACTTCCACGACCGTTCAGTCAAGGATCTCGCCGCGGAGCTCGGAGCCACACACTCTGCTATTTCGCAGCAGCGCGCCGAGGCTGTCCGCCTGCTCCGTGACGGCCTGGGAACCCACTACTCGGATACTGACACTCCGGCGCCGCTCGAGTCGCGGATTTCGCCGGCCCGCCGCAACGCCTATCTCACTTCGGTGGGGGAGTGGACCGCGGGCGGCCTGACCCGCCTGGATCCGCACCATGGGCCCACTTTCCAGGTTCAGGGGCACGGGCTGAACGCTGCCGTGTCCTAGCTCTCAGAATGCTTGAAAATTCTTTCCCGAATTCCTAACACCGCAGTGACTGGGGCCGATAGCTAGGGGTACAGGCCCACGGACGGGCCTCGTAGTAATCGCCCAATCACGGAGGAATTCATCATGGGTTTCACAATTGCAACTAACGTCTCTTCGCTCAACGCGATGCGCAACCTCAACCTGAACCAGACCAACCAGGCCAAGTCGGTGGAGCGCCTCTCCAGCGGCCTGCGTATCAACCGCGCAGCTGACGACGCCGCCGGCCTGGCTATCTCCGAAGGTCTGAAGAACCAGATCTCCGGTCTGCAGGTTGCCGGCCGCAATGCCCAGGACGGCATCAGCCTCATCCAGACCGCTGAAGGCGCTCTGACCGAGGTCCACAACATCCTGAACCGAGTGCGCGATCTCGCTGTTCAGGGTGGTAACGATTCCAACAACACCAAGTCCCGTGACGCCATCAAGGACGAAATCGACGCCTTGGGTGCCGAGCTTGGCCGTATCCAGTCTTCAACGAACTTCAACGGCATCAAACTGCTCAATGCTGACACGTCAATCACCGTTCAGATCGGCGCAGGCGGCGTTGCAGCGGAAGATCAGCTGGAAGTTGCTTTCACGGCTATGACAGCTGTGGTCACTGCCGTTACGGGCGCGTCCGTTGCCGACTCGGACGCAGCCGCAACATCAGTTTTGGCTATGGACACTGCGATTGCGGCAATCTCCGATCAGCGTGCATCCCTTGGTGCACAGCAGAACCGCCTTGAGTCCACCGCACGCTCCATCGCGGTCTCGGTCGAGAACCTCTCAGCTGCCAACTCCCGTATCCGCGACACCGACATGGCACAGGAAATGGGTAACTTCACCAAGTCCCAGATTCTGTCCAGCGCTGCCACGGCAATGCTGGCCCAGGCCAACCAGATGAACTCCGGCGTCATGCAGCTCCTGCAGTAATAACGGGACCATCCGTGGGAACGCTCCGGCTGAACCGCAACCAGCAGTAACCGCAGAACCGGCAGGTGAATGGCCGCTGGCGGGAAAAGAATGACTTGGACCTCACACTTTTCCCGCCAGCCCATTCCCTGCCTGCGGTGTTTTATCCGGCCTCGGTCCGCGGTCTCAAACTTTCAGCTAGAACCAAACCGGCTTAGTCCCTCCGCAGCAGCGAGGCAGAGTCTGAGGGAAACGTACAAGGAGCATTTCGCATGGCGCTAGGCATTGACGGACTGATCAGCGGGATCAAGACGTCCGAAATGATCAAGCAGCTCATGGACATTGAGGCACGTCCGCAGGTCCTGCTCAAAAACAGGGTCAGCAGCACACAGACCTTCATTACCGGCCTGCAGAACCTCAACACCAAGATCGCCTCGTTAGCTGAAAACGCTGCCAAGGTATCCAAGCCAGCGGGCACGGACCTGTTCAAAGCCAGCACCACCTCCGAAAAAGTCACGGCTACAACCACGGCGGGCGCTGCGGCCGGCTCCCTGGACATTTCCGTATCGCAGACGGCCACAGCTCAGGTTTCTCTCTCCGGCGCCATGGCAGCCTGGCCGTCGAACAGTGTCCTCGCGATCTCCGCCAACGGCACGGTCACCTCCTTTGACACCACGGACAAGTCCATGGATGAGGTCATCAGCGAAGTCAACAAGGCCAACCTCGGCGTTACCGGCGTGAAGATTGCTACCGGGAGCGTGGACGGCATCCAGCAGTACCGGGTTCAGTTCACAGCTGCTAAGACCGGCTCCGAGGGAGCCTTCACGGCCAGCCTCGGCGGAACGGACATGGACGTCCTGAAGCCGGCACAGGACGCGAAGCTCACCCTGTGGGCAGGCACTCCGGCCGCCCAGGAGATCACCTCTTCCACCAATACCTTCAAGGCCCTGATGCCCGGGGTGGATATCACCCTCGCCGCAGACACCCCGGCCAACACCGCGCTGACCGTCAACGTTGCGCGCGACGACGAGGCGATCTCCAAGGTCGCTTCGGACCTGGTGGCCGGACTGGCCGATGTCTTTGCCTACATCAACCGCAATAGCGCCGTCACCGTCTCCACGTCTTCAGGCAACACGGCCGCCTCAGGCGGAGTGTTCACCGGCGACGCCGGTATCCGGGACATCAAGCGCCAGATCATGGAAGCCGCTACGTCACCCGTCGACGGACGCTCTCCGTCGGAGATCGGCGTGGTGATCACCAAAGACGGAACGGTGGAGTTCAACGCGGAGAAATTCGCCGCGGCCATGGAGGCTGATCCGACCAAGACGCAGGAGACCCTGCAGGCCATCGCGGGTCGCGTCGAAGCCGCCGGCAAGGTGGCGTCGGACAAGTACGACGGCCTGCTCACCCAGCGCATTACCGGCCAGGAATCGACAGTCCGTTCGCTGAACACCCAGATCGAAGACTGGGACCGCCGCCTGGCCAGCCGCGAATCAACCCTCAAACTAATCTGGGGCAACCTTGAAGTGAAGCTGAGCCAGCTGCAGAGCCAGCAGGACTGGCTGACCGGCCAGCTTGCCTCGCTCAATTCCTCCAACTCGGGAAAGAAGTGACCGTGAGCTACGGGCTGCAGGCCAAACGCGCCGAATTCATCCGTGACGCCGTCATGTCTGCGTCACCGGTCCGTCTCCTGACCATGCTCTATGACCGGATGCTGCTGGACCTCAACCGCGCCGAAGCCGCCCAGCAGGCCGGAAACTGGAAGGCCGCCAGCGAACAGCTGGTGCACGCCCAGAGCATTGTCGCCGAACTGAGCGGCACGCTGAAGGTCGACGAATGGGAGGGCGGCGAGAACCTCCAGGCCATCTACGGCTACGTGATGAAGGCCATGGTGGAAGCCAACCTGCAGCACAGCGCCGCCATGACCCGCGAATGCATCAACCTGCTCGAACCGCTGCGGGACGCCTGGCACGAAGCCGCCGCCCAGCTGCCCGCCCAGGCGCCCTCCGCCGGTACAACCGGAACCGGCGGTACCCTCGGTGTCGGCTGAACCAGTGGGGGAATACCTGACCCCGCACCAGGAGAACCTTGAACGCTGGGATGAAGTCCTCACCCAGCTCGAGGACAACCTGGAAGCGTTCCTGGACGGCTCCACTGTCCTGGACCAGGCCCGCACCGTCGCCAGCGCCTGGCATCCGCCGCACGAGCTGGGACCGCTGCCGGCTGAATTCGCCACACGCGCCCGGCTGCTCTCAATGGCCCAGCAGCGCGCCTACGCGCAGCTGCGCAACGAATCCAGGATGATCCGGAAGCAGGCGGAACTGATCCGCAGCGTCCCCAGCGCCTCCTCCGGCGGAGCGGTCTACCTCGACGTCGCCGGCTAAGCGACCCACATAGCCTAGGCGCCCACGTAAGCGGCGAGGTGTTCCCCCGTAAGGGTTGACCGCCCCGCCACCAACTCGGATGGCGTGCCCTCAAAAACGATCCGTCCGCCGTCGTGCCCTGCCCCCGGACCCAGATCGATGATCCAGTCCGCGTGCGCCATGACCGCCTGGTGGTGCTCGATCACAATCACCGACTTCCCGGAATCGACCAGCCGGTCCAGCAGCCCGAGCAGCTGCTGCACGTCCGCCAGGTGCAAACCCGTGGTGGGCTCATCGAGGATGTAGATGTCCCCCTTTTCCGCCATCTGCGCCGCCAGCTTCAAGCGCTGGCGTTCGCCGCCGGAAAGCGTGGTCAGCGGCTGACCAAGGGTCAGGTAGCCCAGCCCCACGTCACAGAGCCGCTCCAGGACCTTGTGCGCTGCGGGGGTCTTGGCGTCGCCGCCGGCGAAGAACGTGAGCGCTTCCGCGGCGGACATCGCCAGGACCTCCGCGATGTTCCGCCCGCCCAGGGTGAACTCCAGTACGGCGGCCTGGAAGCGCTTGCCGCCGCATTCCTCGCAGGTGGACTCCACGGTGGCCATGACTCCGAGGTCCGTGTAGATGACCCCGGCGCCGTTGCAGACCGGACAGGCGCCCTCCGAATTTGAACTGAACAGCGCCGGCTTCACCCCGTTGGCCTTGGCGAACGCCTTCCGGATGGGTTCCAGCAGCCCGGTGTACGTGGCGGGGTTGGACCGCCGGGACCCCTTGATCCCGCTCTGGTCAATGACGACGACGCCGTCCCGCTTCGCCACCGACCCGCGGATCAGGGAACTCTTCCCCGAGCCGGCCACACCGGTCAGGGCACAGAACACGCCAAGCGGAATATCGACGTCGACGTCCTGCAGGTTATTGGCGGACGCGCCGCGCACCTCCAGCACGCCGGACACCGTACGCACTGACTCCTTCAACTGTGCCCGGTCATCCAGATGGCGGCCGGTAACGGTCCCGGACGCGCGCAGCCCTTCCACGGTGCCCTCGAAACAGATTTCCCCGCCGCCGGTTCCGGCTCCGGGGCCAAGGTCCACCACGTGGTCCGCCACCACGATCATCTCCGGCTTGTGTTCAACCACCAGCACCGTGTTGCCCTTGTCCCGCAGGGCCACCAGCAGCAGGTTCATCCGCTCAATGTCATGCGGATGCAGCCCGATGCTCGGTTCATCGAAGACGTAGGTGACATCGGTCAGCGAGGAGCCGAGGTGGCGGATCATCTTGGTTCGCTGGGATTCACCGCCGGACAGGGTTCCCGCCGGACGGTCGAGCGAGAGGTAGCCCAGGCCGATCTCCGTGAAGGAGTCCAGCAGATGCTGCAGCCCGGCCAGCAAAGGCGCCACCGACGGTTCCTCCAGCTTCCGGACCCACTCAGCCAGGTCGCTGATCTGCATGGAGCACAGGTCCGCGATGTTCTTCCCCTTGATCTTCGAGGAGAGCGCCTCCTGCGCCAGCCGGGTTCCGCCGCACTCAGGGCAGGTGCTGAAGGTGATGGCACGGTCCACGAAGGCTCGAATATGCGGCTGCATGGCCTCGCGGTCCTTGGACAGCATCGACTTCTGGATCTTGGGGATCAAGCCCTCGAAGGTGACGTTGATGCCGTCCACCTTGAGCTTCGTCGGCTCCGCATACAGGAGGGCCTGAAGCTCCTTCTTCGTGAACTTCGCAATCGGCTTGTTCGGGTCAAAGAGTCCGGTGTTGGCGAAGATCCGCCCGTACCAGCCGTCCATGCTGTAGCCGGGAATCGTGAGGGCGCCCTCCAGGATGGACTTGGAATCATCGAAAAGCACGGCCAGATCGAAATCGCTGACGGACCCCATGCCCTCGCAGCGCGGGCACATCCCGCCCAGCCGGTTGAAGGTGGCCTTCTCAGCTTTGGTCTTGCCGCCGCGCTCTACGGTGATGGCGCCGGACGCCTTCACGGAGGGGACGTTGAAGGAGTACGCGTTGGGGGAGCCGATGTGCGGATCACCGAGCCTGCTGAAAAGAATGCGCAGCATGGCGTTGGCATCGGTGGCCGTTCCCACGGTGGACCGCGGATTGGCGCCCATCCGCTCCTGGTCCACGATGATCGCCGTCGTCAGCCCGTCAAGGCGGTCTACGTCGGGGCGGGAGAGGTTCGGCATGAACCCCTGGACGAAGGCGCTGTAGGTCTCGTTGATCATGCGCTGGGAGTCGGCGGCAATGGTCGCGAAGACCAGGGAGCTTTTCCCCGACCCGGAAACCCCGGTAAAGACCGTCAGGCGGCGTTTGGGAATCTCCACGCTGATGTCTTTGAGGTTGTTTTCCCGTGCTCCGATAACCCGGATCAGGCCGTGGCTGTCCGCAGGGTGGACGGTGGAGGACTGGGTTGCCGGATCCGTAGCCGTGCTCATGGTTTCTCCCTGGAAGGTTCCGCGGTGTGAAATGCCACGTTACCTGTGCGGACGGACACTGCGCTTCTTTGTTCCTGATCGGATTCCTACCTGGATGCCCGCGACGAATTACCTAGAACAAAGGCGAAAGTACTTACACGCGCCGTCGGGCCGCCGATAACCACCAGTGAGCATGGATCGCTCACGCAACAGGCCACGGATCGGCCGCTCCGTTCCCCATAAGAAGCGGGTTTCCTGTGTTCGACTCCGTGTCCTCGGTGGCGCTGCAAAGCGCGCTCAATGGCCTGGCCCTGCGCCAGCGCAGCATTGCGAACAACATCGCCAACGTGAACACCCCCGGCTACCACGCCCAGCGGGTCAGTTTCGAAGACGCCCTTGCCAAGTCGGTCAAGGCCGGCAACAAAGCCTTCACCGACGTGAGCACCGCCCGCTCCCTGGAACCCACGCGGCTCGACGGCTCCAACGTCAACCTGGACACCGAAACCCTGTCCAACATTGACACCGTCCTGCGCTTCCAGTTCGCTTCCCAGGCCGTTGGCGGAGAAGCGAACTCCCTCCGCACTGCCATGAGGACCCAGTAATGACATTCGACGCCATCGGCATTGCCGGCAGCTCCCTGACCGTCCACCGCAAGTGGCTGGACGCTGTCTCGGACAATCTCGCGAACATGAACAATGCCTCTTCCACCGACGGCGCGGCCTTCCAGGCCCGGTACGTCGTCGCGCAGGAAGGCGCGGCGAACACCGGCGTCTACGTCTCCGGCGTCGAATACGGGGATGCTGAGGGCCGGATGGTCCACGAACCGAACCATCCCCTCGCCGACGAAGACGGATACGTCCGCTACCCGGACATTGACATGGCCGAACAAATGAGCGCGCTGATCATGGCGCAGCGCGGCTACGAGGCGAATGCCGCCGTCGTTGACCGCGCCAAGGCCACCTATGAAGCCGCCCTCCAGATTGGACGCTCCTGATGCCCGTACCAGCCATCGCAGCCGTTGCCGGCACTCTGCCCACCGCCTACCTCGAAAACACGGCTCCGGCCGTTCCGGCCACGGACGGCTCGGGTTTCGCGACCCAGCTCGCCGGAGCCGTGGACAATGCGCAGCAGCTTTCCTCCGCGTCCAAGGAGCTGGCCGTCCAGGCCGTCACCGGTGACCTGGATGACATCCATGCCGCGACCATCGCCTCCACCCGCGCCTCCGTAACCCTGGAACTGGTGGCTGCCGTGCGCAACAAGAGCGTTGACGCCTTCAACGAGATCATGCGGATGCAGGCGTAATGACACAGGTGAACGCGGCATTTGGCCGTTTGGGGAAAACCATTGGCCAGTTCACCCTGGCGCAGAAGACCCTTGCGCTGATTGGTATCGCTGTCCTGGGGCTGGGCATCTTCGCCCTGGCCAGCTGGGCATCAAAGCCCTCCTATTCGCCGCTTTTCTCCGGCCTCCAGCCCTCCGATGCGAACACCATCGTTGAGCAGCTGCAGGCCGACGGCGTTCCGTACGAGATTGCCAACGGCGGCGGAACCATCATGGTTCCGGAACAGAACGTCTACGACCAGCGGCTCAAGGCCGCCGGCGCCGGGCTGCCCGCATCCTCCACGGGCGGCTACTCGCTGCTGGACAACATGGGAGTCACCTCCTCCGAGTTCCAGCAGTCAGTGACCTACAAGCGGGCGCTTGAAGGCGAACTCGCCAAGACCATCGGCGCGCTGAACGGGGTCAAGACCGCTTCCGTGCAGCTCGCGCTGCCGGAGCAGACGGTCTTCGTCTCCGAAAAGGTGGACCCCACTGCCTCCGTGTTCATCGATACCGAGAGCGGAGTGACCCTGAGCGGGGACCAGGTGCAGGCAATCGTGCACCTCACCTCCGCCGCCATCGACGGCATGAAGGCCACCAACGTGGCCGTCATCGACTCGGCCGGGACGGTACTCTCCGCCGTCGGCGTGGGCGCCACCGGTTCCGCGGACAAGCAGGCCACCGACTACGAGGAGCGGATCGCCTCCTCCGTCCAGACCATGCTGGACAAGGTTGTGGGCCCGGGCAACGCAACCGTGGCCGTTGCCGCTGACATGAGCTACGAATCCGCGAACCGGGTGGAGGAAACCTTCACCAACCCGGACGGCACCCCCGCACTGAACGAAGCCACCACCACCGAGGAATACACCGGCGGCGGAGCCAACGGCAACACCGCGGCCGGCGTCCTGGGCCCGGACAACATCGCCGTGCCCAACGGCGGCAACGACGACGGCGCCTACACCTCCGAATCCACCACCAAGAACAACGCGGTGAACAAGGTGACGGAAACCCGGGAAATTCCCGCTGGCGCCCTGAACCGGCAGACGGTTTCAGTGGCGCTGAACTCCGCCACTGCCGCAGGCATGAACGTCGCGGACATCCGGGCACTTGTCTCCAACGCGGCCGGCATCGACACCGCCCGCGGGGACCAGCTCACGGTGGAAATGATGGCCTTCAACGCCACCGGCGCCGAAGCAGCACAGGAAGCGCTGGCCGCCGCCGAAGCGGCAGAAGCGGCTGAACGCCGGGCCGAACTGGTCCGCATGGGCATCCTGGCCGCCGGCATCGTGCTGGCCGTCATCATTGCCCTGGTGGCCTACGCCATCCGCTCCCGCCGCCAGAACCGCGAAGCCGTGGACATCGGCATCCTGCCGGAACTCGATCCGCTGGCACCGCCCGCCGGTCTGGCGATGATCGGGCAGGACCAGGGCCGGGCCGTCCTGGAGCCTCCCGTGGACACCGCATCCCTGCGGATCGTGGCGAATGCCGCCGGTTCCGAGCGCAAGCTTGAGGAACTCGACCACCTGGCCCTGCAGGATCCGGTCCGCACGGCGGACTATCTGCGCAACTTCATGGATGAGGGGCAGCGGGTATGACCGAACAGAGTTCCGGAACAGCAGTGGCCACGATGACGGCCCCCGAGACCGAACTGCAGGAAGCGCCCACCGCGGCAGTTCCTGCGGTCCGCCCCCCTGTGTCCGCGCCGATGCTGCCCAAATTGACCGGCATGCAGAAGGCCGCCGTCATCCTGATGCAGCTGGAGACCTCACGCGCGGCGACCGTGCTGCAGCAGTTCACCGAGGCCGAGGCGCAGGAACTGGCCGCGGAGATCGTGAACCTGCGCCGCGTTGACGTCAACGCGGTTGAGGCGGTCATCAACGAGTTCTACGAGATGACGGTGGACGGACGACGCCGCGCCCACGGCGGACGCGACGTCGCCATGGGACTGCTGGAAGCCTCTTTCGGTACCGAACGCGCATCCGGGGTGATGGACCGACTGGCCTCCTCGATGGCGGGCAAGTCCTTCGAATTCCTGGAACGCGCCGAAGCCCCCCAGGTGGTGAGCCTGCTGGAGAACGAACTGCCGCAGACTATCGCCCTGGTCCTGGCGCACATGCGCCCGCAGCGTGCCTCCGCGGTGATCAGCGGGTTCCCGGACCAGCTGCGCACGGACATTGCCCAGTGCATCGCCAACATGTCCCGGGCCACTCCCGAGGCGATCCGCATTGTGGCGGAGACGCTCAAGGCCCGTGCCACCGCGGTCGGCGCCGCCCGTGAAGCCGCGGACCAGGTTGGCGGCATCCAGCCGCTGGTGGACATCATCAACCGTGCCGACGCGGCCACCGAGCGCGCCATCCTCGAGGCGCTGGACGCCCGGGATCCGGACCTGGCCGAGGAAGTCCGTTCGCGGATGCTCACCTTCGCCGACCTCACCAAGCTCGAACGCCGCGACGTGCAACTGGTGCTGCGCGGCATCGACGTCGCCGTCCTGGCCCTGGCCATGAAGGGCGCCAGCGAAACCGTGCTGGAAACCGTGCGGACCAATGTCTCCGAACGCAACCGCGAAATCCTGGACGACGAGATCGCCGCATCGGGTCCCGCCCGCCTGTCCCAGGTGGAGGAGGCCCGCGCCACGATCGTGCGGGCGATCCGCGACCTGGAAGCCCAGGGCGCGATCACCATCCACCACGCGGACGAGGAAGAGTATGTCTACTGAGTCCCCGGAACGCACCTTCTCACGCATGGCCTACCCCGCGCTGGGCGGGCACGATGCGGAGCGTGCCGCGGAACGCGGACGGGCGCAGGGCCACGCGGCCGGCTACGCAGCCGGGCTGCATGCCGCTGCCGCCGAGACGGCGCGCCTGCGGCAGGAACTCAAAACCCGGTTCGACGCCGAAACCGCCGCGCTGCGTGCCCGCGCCGACCACGCGCTGGCCCTGCTGAACGCCGCGGAGCAAAGCGTGGCTCAGCAGACCGTGCCGGTCATCGCCGAAGTGCAGGATTCACTGGCCGCCGCTGCCCTGGAACTTGCAGAAGCGCTGCTCGGCCGCGAACTCGCCAATGGCGAGACATCCTCCCGGGCCGCCCTCGACCGCGCCCTCTCCGGCGTTGACGTGCGGCTGGTCCAGACGGTACGGATGCATCCTGCAGACCTCGCCGTCCTGGGCGACGACGTGCTGAACCAGGCCGGCGTGGCATTCACTGCCGATTCCTCGCTGAAGCGCGGAGACGCAGTCACCGAGTTCCCCGACGGTTTCCTTGACGCCACGCTTGCCACGGCCCTGTTCCGGGCCAGGGCTGCGCTGCTGGGTGATGCGGCATGACGCTCACCGCCAATCCGCAGGCCCAGGCGCAGGAAGGTGCCGCATCCGCTCCGCTGCCGTCCCGCCGGGAACGCCGCCGCGCCCAGGTATCGCCGACCGCCCTGTTCAGGCCCCGCGGCGAGGCATTCGGACACGCGCTGGCCGCGGCCCGGCCGCAGCGGGTCGGCAAAGTCTCCACCGTCGTCGGGCTCAGTGTTGAAGTCACCGGGCTGGACTGCGCAGTCGGGGACCTCATCAGCCTGGGCGCCCCAGGCGCAGAGGTTGACGCCGAAGTGGTGGCGGCGACCCGCGACGGCGTGCGCTGCATGCCCTTCGGGCGCCTGGCCGGACTCACCGCCGGCAGCCTCGCCAGGTCCAAGGGCATGCCGATCCGTGTCCCCACCGGAAACGGCCTGTTCGGCCGGGTCCTGGACGGCCTCGGCCGCCCGATCGACGGGAAGGGTCCGCTCCAGGTTGAGCAGTTCGTTCCGCTGGACCATGACACGCCCCCGGCGATGCAGCGGTCCCGCATCACCGAGCCGCTGCAGCTTGGCGTCCGGGTCCTGGACACCCTGACCACCGTGGGCAAGGGCCAGCGCATGGGCTTGTTCGCCGGCTCCGGCGTGGGCAAGTCCTCCCTGCTTTCAATGATTGCCCGCGGCACGGACGCCGAAGTGTCCGTCATAGCCCTCGTGGGAGAGCGCGGCCGTGAAGTCCGCGAGTTCCTCGAGGATGACCTCGGTGAGGAGGGGCTGGCCCGCTCCATCGTCGTCGTCTCCACTTCCGATGAGCCCGCCCTGATGCGCCTGCGCGCAGCGTTCGTGGCCACCCGCATTGCCGAGTCGTTCCGCGACCGGGGCGCGGACGTGATGCTCATGATGGACTCGCTGACCCGCGTGGCGATGGCCCAGCGGGAAATCGGTTTGTCCGTCGGCGAGCCGCCCGCGACCCGCGGCTACCCGCCGTCGACCTTCTCCCTGCTGGCCCAGCTGCTGGAACGCGCCGGAACGGACAAAACCGGTTCGGTCACCGGCATGTACACCGTCCTGGTGGACGGAGACGACCACAACGAGCCGATCGCCGACTCGGCCCGCTCCATCCTGGACGGCCACGTGGTGCTGGACCGCAAGCTAGCCGTAGCCGGGCACTTCCCCTCGGTGGATGCCCTCGGCTCGATCTCCCGCGTAGCGTCACGGGTCAACCCCAAGGACCGCAGCCACGCCGCATCTGGCCTGCGCCGGGTCCTGGCCGCCCGCCGTTCCGCGCAGGACCTGATCGACGTCGGCGCCTACCAACGCGGGACCAACCCGCTGGTGGACGCGGCGGTGGACCACGAGGACACCATCAACGCGTTCCTGCAGCAGCGGATGGATGAGCAGACTCCGGCGGACAGCGCCTGGGACCAGCTGCAGCGGCTCACGATGAATCTGGGGGTTTAGGTATGGGACGGGACTTTCCGCTCGCCGGACTGCTAAGGCTGCGCCGCCTGCAGCAGGACAGCGCTGCCGGCACGCTGGCTGCAGCCAACGCGGACCTTCGCCGGGCTGCAGAAGCCAGGATCGAGGCCTACGGTTCCCTGGCCGCGACGCCGCTCGAGGCAGCCGACGCCGCGACGCTGAACGCCATTGCAGCGGCACGTGCTTCTTCGCGCAGCATGCTGGCGGACCTGCTGGCGGCGGAGCAGCTGAAGGATGCGGCAGCGAGCACTGCCCAGGCCGAGTTCCAGGCAGCCCGCGCACGTTCGGTGGGGCTGGAAAAGCTGGAGACCAAGCATTCCGACGCCGTTGCGGTGGAGGACCTGCGCACCGAACAGAACGTCCTGGATGAACTTGCCGGCACCGCCTGGCACCGCCGGCAGAAAGAAGCTTCCTCATGAGCATGACCGACGCCATCGGCCGGATCCAGGAAATCCGCTCCACGATAGACGCCCTCGCCGGAACAAAAGCCCCCGCGGCAGCCACAGCCGCCGGCAGCGCTTCGGGTACCCAGGCCGCCGGTACCGGCGGAGCCGGTTTCGCGGCCACCCTGTCCGCGCTCACCGGCACCACGTCCGGCCTGCCCGACGGCGCAACGAACGAAGCGCTGATGGGATCGGTGGAAAAGTACCTTGGCCTTCCCTACATCTGGGGCGGCAACGACCCGGCTGTAGGCCTGGACTGCTCCTCCTTCGTGCAGAACGTGTTCAAGGACCTCGGGCATACCCTTCCCCGGGTCACCTGGGACCAGATGAACGCCGGAACCAAGGTGGACTCCATGGCGCAGGCGCAGCCGGGTGACCTGCTCTTCACGCACGACGGCGGCCACGTCTCCATTTACCTGGGCAACGGCAAGGTGGTGGATGCCCCGCAGCCGGGTAAGACCATCCAGATCCGCGACGCCTGGGAAACCGACGCCAACATCACCACGATCCGGCGGATCCTGCCTGCCGAAAGCGCCGCATCGGTTCCGGGCGCCGCCTCACCGGCCGCCGCTGCCGCCATCACTGACATGGTTGCCTCAGCACGTGCCATGCAGGCCTCGCTGATGGGAGCGGGCGCATGAGCGTACCCGCAGCCTTCCTGACCGCGCGGCCGGCAGCGGCCTCCTCCGGCAGCGCATCCTCCGGCAGTGCGGACGCCGGTGCAGGATTCGGCACGGCACTCGAGGCCGCAGCCGAAGCACTGCCCGGTCTCCGGGGGCAATCCGGCTACGCGGACAGTGGCGCGGGGAACGGCTCAGGGACTGACGACGACGCGGCTAACCTAACGGTCGGCCCAACGGCCGACACTGCAGCCGACACCGCAGCCGACACTGCCGCTGCCGCCGGTCTGCCCTTCGCCGCTGCTCCCGTGCTGGACGGACTTGGTCTTCCAGTGGACCCTGAACTGCAGCTTTCATTGCCGGTGCCCGGGGCAGGCGCTGTTCCCGCGGAAGCGGAAGGTACGGCCGGGGGACCGGCGGAATCCGGGACGTTCCGGGGCCAGCTGCCCGGCACCGCCGCAGGAACGGCGGTGCCGGAAACGGCCGACACAGCCGCCGCCGCAATGGACGCCGCAGCTCCAGTTGTCGCCGTGCCCGTCGCTGGTGCGCCGGCAGCGGCCGCCGCTGCACCTGCCGCAGGCGCAGCACCTGCCGCAGCTGCGGTTCCTGCCGGCGGAGCGGGCACCGAAGAGACACCGGTCCCGGCTGCCGTTCCGGGGGAGCAGGCTGGGCAGCTCCCCATGTCTCCTGCCCCGCTGACCGCGGCGGCTGCGCCCGCTGCCCCGGCCGCAGACGCAGTCGTGGCCCGCACTTCGGCCGCAGGCGCAGTACGAGCCGACCAGGTTCCGGCGGCACCCGCTGCTCCGGTTCCCGGCACCGGGACAGGACACCAGCCCGCGCCACCGGCAGCGGACGCCGGCACTGACGCCGTCGCCGTCGTCGAGCCGGGCAAGGCGGGTTCGGCGCCGACGCAGCCCGCTGCTGCCGCACTGGCCGTTCCGGCCGTCTCCGTGCCGGTAGTGCAGGCCTCCGCACCGGCTCCGGTCCAGGCTCCGGCGCCGGCACAGCCCGCTCCTTTCCTGGCACAGGTCAGCCAGCCGCTGTTCAGCCTCAGCGCCGCGTCTACCGGCGAACACGTGATGACGCTGAGTGTGACGCCGGAGAACCTTGGCCCGGTCACGGTCCGCGCCCACGTCAGCGGGGACGGCATCCGTGTGGAGCTCTTCGCACCGAATGACGCGGGACGCGAAGCGCTCCGGACCATCCTCACCGACCTCCGCCGGGACCTTTCCGGGGCGGGAATGAACACTTCACTGTCCCTCTCGGCGCAGGACCAGCCGGGATCGGAAACAGACCAGCGTGGTGAAGCTGCGGACTCCGGTGCCGGACGCCACCGGACGGAACCCGACGCGGCACCGCTGCCGGTCCAGCAGATCTACCGGGCCGCGGAACGCGGTCCGTTCACAACCCTCGACATCCTGGCCTGAGAAGGAGAACCACCCATGCCGGTAGAAGCAGTAGCACCAGCCAGCGGGGCCACCGCCACGCAGCCCGTGCGCGCACCCAAACAGGTCATGGACAGCGAACTGTTCCTGACCCTGCTGGTCACCCAGCTGCGCAACCAGGACCCCAGCTCGCCCATGGACACGAACGAGATGATCGGCCAGACCACCCAGCTGGCCACCATGGAACAGCTCACCAATATGGCCACCATGAGCGAGGAGAACTTCTCCCTGCAAATGCGCATGGCGGCGGCGGGCCTCATTGGCCAGACCGTCAGCTACACCAACGAAGCCGGAGAGTCCGTAACCGGTACGGCCAGATCGGTTTCATATCTCTACGGGGTGCCGACAGTGAGCGTTGACGGTGTGGACGTCCTCCTGGACGCGATCTCCGGAGTAGTGGCTGCAGGCGTCCCGGCTCCCGCCCCCGGCGGAAACGACGGATCCGACAACCCGGGTACGACGGCGTAACCCGGCTCCTGCCGAGCCTGCACTCCCGATCCATCAGGTCTTACAAGCTTCCAGACCCATCAGCTGAAAGGCGTATCCAATGCTCCGCTCCCTGTACTCCGGAATCTCCGGACTCCGTTCCCACCAGACCATGCTGGATGTCACCGGCAACAACATCGCCAACGTCAACACCACCGGTTACAAAGCGACCGCTGTGCAGTTCCAGGACACGCTGTCCCAGCTGACCCAGGGCGCCACGGCCCCCGGCGCAAACAACGGCGGCGGAAACCCGGCGCAGGTAGGCCTGGGCGTGCTGGTCTCCGGCATCACCACCAACTTCACCCAGGGCTCCGCGCAGTCCACCGGCCGCGCCACGGACATGATGATTTCCGGCGACGGCTACTTCGTGACGAAGCAGGGCACCCAGACCACCTACACCCGTGCCGGCGCCTTCGACCTCGACGCCGAGGGCCGCCTGGTCACCACGGACGGGAAGATCGTCCAGGGCTGGACCGGAGTGAACGGCGTCATCAACACCGGCGGCGCCGTGGGCAACGTGCAGCTGCCCGACGGCGCGATCGCCCCTGCCGTTGCTACCTCACAGGCTGCCGTCGGCGGCAACCTGCCGTCGGAGACGCTGCCTGCGGACCCGGCGGCTGTTCCGCCCAGGGCAGCTGGAACGTTCGTCCGTGACATGGACGTATACGACGCCAACGGAAACGCGACCGTTGTTCCGCTGACCTTCACCCGCACCCCGGGCGGCTGGACGGCTTCCGCTGGAGGGGCATCGGTCGATCTTGCCTTCACGAATGGAACCCAAGTTGCAGGCAACCCGGCCACCCTGGCCGTTACCACCGCTGCGGGGAATACCGTCAACGTGGACCTCACCGGTCTGACCAGCTACGCCGGAGTCAGCACCGCATCGGTGATCGGACAGAACGGCCGCGCGGCCGGAACCCTGGAGTCCTTCTCCATCTCCAAGGACGGCACCATCGTCGGATCCTTCACCAACGGTGCCAAGCAGTCCCTGGCCCGCATCGCCGTCGCCACCTTCACCAACCCCGCAGGCCTGGAGAAGGCCGGCAACTCCGGCTACACCGCCACCGTGAACTCCGGCAACCCCGTCCTGGGCGGCCCGGGCGATCCAGGCATGGGCAGCGCCATTGCCGGCTCGCTGGAAATGTCCAACGTGGACCTGTCCCAGGAATTCACCAACCTGATCGTCGCCCAGCGCGGCTTCCAGGCAAACGCCCGCATCATCACCACCTCTGACGAAGTGCTCCAGGAACTGACCAACCTCAAGCGCTAGCTCGTCCCTCCGGGACACTCCGGCCGGCCCCCGCACCATCGTGCGGGGGCCGGCCGTGTTTGCGCCGGGAGGGCACCAGGCCCAGCCTCCCGGGCGCCCTGGCCCCGGCTTCCTTACGGTGACCGCCCCTCTGCCGAAAGTAAGGGGTGACGGCTTAGCCAAGCCGGACGCTGCAACCGGGACGGGCACATGATTGTTCTTACGCGACTGAACGATGCTCAGTTTGCGATCAACCCTGACCTGATTGAACGCATCCACGCCAATCCGGACACCACCCTGGTGATGGTGGACGGAGCCAAGTACATCGTCACGGAGTCCATGGAAGAAGTGATCGCGCTGATAGCCCAGTTCCGGGCAAGGGTGATCTCCATGGCACGCGACATCCCGCAGGTACCGTTGCGGCCGGGAACTGGACTTGGGCTGGTTCCCGATGCGGGCGCCGGGGGGACGCCGGAAGCAAACAGTACCAAGACCGTGCCCCTTCGTCCGAGGAACAAATAATGGATCCGGCAACAATCATCGGCCTAGTGCTGGCCTTCGGGTCGCTGTATGCAATGATCACCCTCGAAGGCGCGCACCTCAGTGCCCTGCTGCTGCCCGCCCCCATGATCCTGGTCTTTGGAGCAACCATCGCCGTAGGACTGGCAGGCGGCACGCTGAAGGACTTCATCTTTTCCTTCAAGGCGCTGCCCCGGGCCTTCATGGGCAAGAAGCCCAATCCGCAGGAAACCATCGACAACGTGGTGGAGCTGGCCGAAAAGGCACGTTCTGAAGGGCTGCTCTCCCTTGAACAGAACGCCGCTGAGGTGGATGACCCGTTCCTCAAGGTGGCACTGCAGAACATTGCCGACGGCACCGACGGCGAAGACCTGCGGATCCTGCTGGAAGACGAAATCAACACAAAGGCCTCGAGCGACAAGGTCGCCATCAAGTTCTTCAACAGCCTGGGCGGCTACGCTCCCACGATCGGCATCATCGGCACCGTCGTCTCGCTGACCCACGTGCTCGAGAACCTCTCCACGCCGGACACGCTGGGGCCCATGATCGCCACCGCTTTCGTAGCCACCCTCTGGGGACTGCTTTCAGCCAACTTCATCTGGCTGCCCATTAGTGCACGGCTCAAGCGGCTCAGCGACCTGGAAGTCGAGCAGATGACCCTGCTGATGGAAGGCGTCCTCGCCCTCCAGGCCGGAAGCCAGCCGCGCCTGCTCGGCGAGCGGCTGCGGGCCATGGTTCCGGCACATGAACTGGCTTCCACAACGCGCGAGACCAGCGACGCAGCATGAGTGCCGCACGCCGCCGCAAGCGCCGGGACGAGGAAGAGAACCACCCGGACGAACGCTGGATGGCTTCCTACATGGACATGGTCACCGTCCTGATGTGCATGTTCATTGTGCTCTTCGCGATGTCCACCGTGGACCAGGCCAAGTTCGAACAGCTCAAGGCCTCCCTGGCCACCGGCTTCGGTCAGGCGGAATCCAACACCGTTGACACGGCCAAGGGTGTGGTGGTGCCCCCCCGCCATGGTCGAAACCGAAGAAGTCCTGGACCCGGACGCGGACCTGGCCATGCTGGCGGCCATGGAAGTCCAGGACCTGACGGCCCTGCGCGACCGCCTGCAGGACGGCCTGGAAGACAAGGGCCTGCAGGACGACGTCCGCTTCGAAATCGATGAACGCGGCCTGACCATCCGACTGGTCAGCTCCGAAATGTTCTTTGAACCCGACGTCGCTGACCTGACCGCGGAAGCCCGCGACGTCCTGAACGTGATTGGTCCCATCCTGCAGCCCACCGCCTACGACCTCTCCGTCGAAGGCCACACCGCACAGGTTCGCCAGTACACCGATTCGGCACTGGACTGGGAGCTGTCCTCCTCGAGGTCGGTGAATGTGCTGCGCTACCTGATGGATCCCGGAGGCATCGACTACAGCAGGATCAAGGCAGTCGGCTACGGCGAATCAAGGCCGCTGAACGCCGGCAGCACGGCGGCCGAGCTGGCGCAGAACCGGCGCGTGGACATTGTGGTGCTCTCCGGCCAGTCCGAGGCCGTCCGGCAGCTGATGCCCGCCGTCGTCAACGGCCAGATCACCTTCCCGGCGGAGCCGGAAGCACCGGCCGGCGACGAGGGTCCGGAGAAGGAAGTTCTGCCCGCTTCGAACCACTAACCAAGCAGTTCCCGCCGCCGATAGTTCCCTGCGTGACGGTCCAGCAAGATGTATCCCTTGGCATGCCCCCAAAAGCCCTGCGGCAGGTTGAAGCCTATGATTTTCGGCGCCCTACCACCCTTGCCCGCGAGCATGCCCGGGTCCTTGAAATGGCCTTCGATACTTTCGGCCGCCAGTGGGGTACCCAGCTGACGGCGAAGGTCCGCGTGCTTTCCCAGGTCACCTCCGAGCAGGTCCAGACCATGACGTACGACGAGTACGTCGCATCCCTTCCCGAAGACACGGGCATGGTGCTCTTCTCCATGCCGAACATCTCTGCCAAGGCGGTCATCCAGTTCCCCATGGCGGCCGCGCTGTCCTGGGTGCGGCACATGCTCGGCGGAACGGGCAACCAGCCGGCCCCGGAACGCAAGCTGACCCATATTGAACAGGCGCTGCTGAGCCGGATCATGGACGAGGCCCTCGAAGACCTGCACTACGCGCTGGGAAGCCTGCTTGCCGCGCCGCTCTCACCGTCTTCCATCCAGTACAACTCCCAGTTCGCGCAGGCCGCCGGCTCCACGGTGCCCATGATCGTGGCCCGCTTCGAGATGGTGGTGGGCGACGCCGCTGCCCCGGCCACAGTGGCCCTTCCCGCCGAAGCGATCCTGCCGCAGCTGGGCCCGGTCCGGCCGAATCTATCCGACGCCACTCCGGCCGAACTGGTCACCGAGCAGCTGGCCAACCTGCCGGTGGACGTGTCCCTGCAGCTGAACCCCATCCGGGTGAAGCCCGGCCTGGTGCTCGACCTCGCCGTGGGAGACGTCCTGAACCTTGACCATCCGCAGCACCGACCCCTGAATGTCACAGTCGACGGCCAGACGCTGGCCCAAGCCGCGGTGGGGGCCAGCGGCTCCCGTCTGGCCGGAGTGATCGTAAGCACCGAGGAGAACATCTAATGAGCACCACCCTGGCCCAGCACGCCGAAGCCGCAGCAGCCCTGGTAGGACTGCTGCCCACCCCCGCACCGCTGCAGCCCGCCCCGCATTCCCAGCTGGGCCTGCCGCTGGAACAGATGTCCCAGGCTGTCACCGCTTCCTTCGTAGGGTCCGTCTCCGCGGACCTGGCCGTCGTCCTGCTCTCCGGCGCCAGCGTCTTGGACGCCGCCGGATCGGATTCGCCCGCTGTCTCCACCGCTGATGTCCTCCGCCCGGCCCTGGAAGCCGCGAGTGCCACCCTCGGCGCCGGAGTGCTCGGTGATGCACGCACCGAAGACGCCTCCGCGCTCTTCGGGCACATGGAAACCTCCGTCTTCGAACTGCGCGGCCCCGAGGGCACCGCGGGCTGGTTCGCCGTCCGCATGCGTTCCGGCGGCCAGGGCAGCACCGCCGCCCAGTCCGTCGTGGGCAAGCTGGGCCGCATCAACAACGTTGAGATGGCGCTGACCGTGGAGATCGGACGGACCCGCATGGCCGTGCGTGACGTGCTGAACCTGGAACCGGGCCGCGTCGTGGAGCTGGACCGTTCCGCCGGCGCGCCCGCTGACATACTGCTCAACGGGCGGATGATCGCCCACGGTGAGATCGTCGTCGTGGACCAGGACTACGCAGTCCGCATCACCAAGATCCTGGACGTAGCCGAGGGCCTGGGCTAAATGGACGATTCCGCAGTCATGGCGCTGCGGGTCCTGGTATCGCTCGGTGTGGTCCTGGGGCTCCTGTGGTGGCTCCAGCGCCGCCTGATCCGGGGACGCGTTTCCGCCGGCGCCGAAGCACCCATCAGGGTCATCAGCCGGCAGGCGATCAGCCCCAAGGCCTCCGTCGTCGTCCTGGAAACCGGAGGCCAGCGCTTCCTGCTGGGCGTCACCGAAGCGAACGTCAACGTGCTCCACACCTCAGAGGCGGAACCCGCCCCGGACGCCGGCTTCGCCGCTTCCCTCCAGGACGCTGCCACAACTGCCGGCAGCCAGGCGGGAACGGACGACGGCGGCCTGCCGCGCCGCCGTGATACCCGCCGCGCTGCGCCGGGCAGTGGAACCTCCGTGCTCAACGGCTCCATCCTGTCCCCGGACACCTGGCGGCAGAGTGCCGCGTTCATCCGCCGCGGACGGCCGGACTGATGGCTGTCATCCTCTCTCCGGTTACGCCGGCACGCCTTTCCTCCGGCATACTTGCCCGGCCCGGACTCCGCAGGTTCCTGCTTGGCGCATTGCTGGTCCTCGCCGCCACCCTGGCCCTGATGCTGGCAGGCACCGCTGCCGGCCACGCCACCACCTTTGATCCGGTGGCGCCGGCCGATCCGGCGGCGCCCACCCAGCCGGGGAGCCCCGAGGAAACCGGCGGGTTCTCCGTTGACATTAACGGCGTGGACGGAACCCCCTCCACCGCCGTCGTCACCCTGATCGGCATCACCCTGCTGTCCGTGGCACCGGCTCTGCTGCTGATGATGACGTCCTTCACCAAGATCTTCGTGGTGCTGGCCATGACCCGGAACGCCCTGTCGCTTCCGTCCATCCCGCCCAACCAGGTGCTGGCAGGCCTGGCCCTCTTCCTTTCACTGTTCATCATGGCGCCGGTGCTGACCGAGATTAACAACCTTGCCGTGCAGCCCTATCTGGAAGGTGAGTTCACCTTCACCGAAGCGCTCAACACCGGAGCCGGCCCGCTGCAGCAGTTCATGCTCGCGCACACCCGTGAAGAGGACATAGCCCTGATGACCCGTGCCGCGGGCCAGCCGAACCCGGAGAGCCCGGAAGCGGTGCCGCTGCTGACTCTGATCCCGGCGTTCATGATCTCGGAGCTGCGCGCAGCGTTCATCATCGGGTTCGTGATCTTCATTCCGTTCCTGGTCATCGACCTGGTGGTGTCCGCCGCCCTGATGTCCATGGGCATGATGATGCTTCCGCCGGTCATGATTTCCCTGCCGTTCAAGATCCTGCTGTTTGTGCTGGTGGACGGCTGGGGGCTGATCATCACCTCGCTGGTGAACAGCTACCAGGGCGGTGGCTGATGGATACAAGCGCTGTCCTGGACATCGGCCTCCAGGGACTCTGGGTCGCGGCGAAACTCGCTGCCCCGGTGCTGCTGACCGCCCTGACCGTAGGTTTCGCCATCTCCCTGCTGCAGTCAATTACCCAGATTCAGGAAATCACGCTCTCCTTCGTACCGAAGGCAATCGCTGTGTGCATCGCGCTGCTGGTCTGTGGGCACTGGATGATCACCGAAATGATCACCTTCACCCAGCAGCTGTTCGAGAAAATACCGTCCCTGCTCGGCGGGGGATGACATGTCCATCACCCTGGACCAGGCCTGGCTGGAAGCGGTGATGCTGGCCGGCGTGCGGATGGTGGCGTTCCTGGTCATCGCCCCGCCGTTCTCCTACAACGCGTTTCCCGGCCGGGTAAAGGCCATGCTTGCCATCGGACTGGCCCTGGCCGTGGCTCCGCAGGTCTCCGAGGGTTACACCAGCCTGGGAACAGCGGCGTTCATCACCGGCCTGGTGCTTGAATTCGTGGTGGGCGCGGTGCTGGGCTTCCTGGTGCTGCTGGTGTTCTCCGCCGTGCAGTCGGCAGGCCAGCTGATCGACCTGTTCGGTGGTTTCTCCCTGGCCCAGGGCTTCGATCCGCAGTCCATGGTCAACGGTGCCCAGTTCACCCGGCTGTTCCAGATCACCGCACTGGCGCTGCTCTTCGCCTCGGACGGTTACCAGATGATCATCTCCGGGCTTGCCCGCAGTTTCACCGCGCTGCCGCTGGCCGGCGGAATCGACCTGGCCGAACCGGTCCAGGCCATCATTGCGGGCGTGACGCAGATGTTCATCGCGGCGGTGCAGATTGCCGGCCCGCTGCTGGTGGTGCTGTTCCTCGCCGATGCCGGACTGGGCCTGCTGACCCGGGTGGCCCCGGCACTGAACGCCTTCGCACTGGGTTTCCCGCTGAAGATCCTGCTGACCCTGACGCTCGTGTCCGTGGTGTTCGTGGCGCTGCCCCGCGTGGTGTCGGTCCTGGTGGACCTGATAGTGCGCACGCTGGCGGGGGTGGGATAGATGCCGGAGCAGGACTCAGGAGAGCGGTCAGAAGCCGCCACCCCGAAACGGATGAAGGAAGTCCGGGAAAAAGGCCAGCTTTCCCGGTCTGACGACCTCACCGCCTGGGTGGGCGTTGGTGCCGCCGCGGCCATGATGCCGGCGACCATCAGCCGAGGCTCGGACAAAGGCGCTGAAAGCCTCATGCGCGTTGACTCGCTGGCGTCGAATCCCAGTCCGGAGGCAGCGCTGCGGATGTTCGAGCAGGGGGTTGGCGGGCTGGTTTACATCATGGGGCCGATGCTAGCGGTGGTGGTGGTTGCCGTGCTCGCCACCGCTGCCCTGCAGGGTGGAATCCACTTCAAGAAGTTCAAGGGCAAGTACGAGCAGTTTGACCTGGTCAAGGGCACCAAGCGGGTTTTCGGCGGCCAGGCCATCTGGAACGGCGTGAAGGCGCTGCTGAAGACCGCCGTCGTAGGACTGGTGCTCTACGCCGTTGTCCAGAACCTGATGCCTGCCCTGATGACCGCCGGCGGCATGTCCATCACGGCCCTGGTCGCTGAGGCCGGCGGGGGAGTTGCCACCCTGCTGCAGTTCGCCGTGGCGGCGGGCCTGGCCCTCGCGGCTGCGGACATCATGATGGTGATGCGCCGCAACCGCAAGCGGACCCGCATGACCAAGAAAGAGGTCAAGGACGAGAACAAGAACACCGACGGCGATCCGCTGATCAAATCGCAGCGGCGTTCCCGTCAATTGGCCATGAGCCGGAACCGCATGATGGCCGCGGTGGGGGACTCCGACGTCGTGCTCCTGAACCCCACACACGTGGCCGTCGCCCTGAAATATGAGCCGGGCAAGTCCGCGCCGCGTGTGGTGGCCAAGGGTTCCGGAACCATTGCCGCCCGAATCCGCGAGGAAGCCGAAGCCAAGGGCGTGCCGATGGTGCGAGACGTTCCGCTGGCCCGCGCCCTCCACTCGGCCTGTGAACTGGGCCAGGAAATCCCGGTGGAGCTCTACAGCGCCGTGGCCCGGGTCCTGGCCTTTGTCATGGCCCTGAAAAACCGCGGCGCCGCCGCGGGGGTGCACACCATGGCCCCCGACCCCTCAGCTACCGTCCCCGCTTCCGCCCCACAACACCGTAAGGCAGCGCCGTGAACCGCAACCTCCTGAAGCTCACAATCCCCGTGGGCGTGATCGGAATTATCCTGCTGCTGGTGGTCCCCGTGCCCGCCGGGCTGCTGGACTTCCTGATCATCATCAACATCCTGCTGGCACTGGTGATCCTGCTGACCACCATGTTCGTGAAGAAGCCGCTGGACTTCTCCGTGTTCCCTTCAATGCTGCTGGTCGCCACCCTGTTCCGGCTTGGCCTGAACGTTGCCTCGACCCGGCTTGTGCTCGGCGACGGCTACGCCGGCCAGGTGATCGAGGCGTTTGGGCACGTGGCCGTGGGCGGCTCCCTGATCATCGGCGCGGTGATCTTCCTGATTCTGGTGGTGATCCAGTTCGTGGTGGTCACCAAGGGCGCCGAGCGTGTGGCCGAAGTCGGTGCGCGCTTCACCCTGGATGCCATGCCGGGCAAGCAGATGGCGATCGACGCAGATCTGAACGCGGGGCTCATCACGGACATCCAGGCACGGGAACGCCGTGCCGAGGTCTCCGCGGAGGCCGACTTCTATGGCGCCATGGACGGTGCGTCCAAGTTCGTGAAGGGCGATGCCATCGCCGGCCTGATCATCATCATCATCAACGTTGTGGGCGGCATCGCGATCGGTATGCTGCAGCGCGGCATGTCCGCCGGTGAAGCCATCGACACCTACACGCTGCTGACCATCGGCGACGGCCTGGTCACCCAGATCCCGGCCCTGCTCATGGCCGTTTCCACCGGCATGATCGTCACCCGGTCCAACGCCGAATCGGATATGGCCTCGACGGCGTCTGCCGAGCTCAGCCAGTCACGGAACGCGCTGATGATCGCAGGTGCCGCCGCGATCGTGATGGCGCTGATTCCGGGCATGCCGAAGATTCCGTTCATTGTTATTGGCGCACTGCTGATCTTCGCCAGCCAGCGGGTCAAGGCCCGCCAGGCCGCGGAAGAAGCGGCCGCTGCAGATCCGGTGGCGCAGCTGACCGCGGCACCGGCCTCGGACACCACCGAGGACCTGATCGAACAGATGCGGGTCCACGCCCTCGAAGTGATGCTCTCCCCGGACCTGGTGGACATCGTCACCGGCGGCTCGGATGACCTCCTGGCCCGCGTCCGGGCCCTGCGCCGCAAAATCGCCCTGGAGCTCGGCATTGTGGTTCCGCCGGTCCGGACCCGGGACAGCGTAGACCTGCCCGCATCCACCTACGTGATCCGGATTGCCGGCGTCGAAGCGGGACGCGGCGAGGCGCCGGCGGGCAAGGTGCTGGCGCTGGGCGACTTCCTGGACGGGCTCCCCGGCACCGCCACCGTTGAACCTGTGTTCGGACTCTCCGGAAAATGGGTTCCCGCCGAAATGCGCCATGCCGCGGAAATGGCCGGTGCCACCGTCATTGACCGGGTATCCGTCCTGGTCACCCACCTCTCCGCGATCATCACAGCCAATGCCGCCCGGCTGCTCACCCGTGAAGACGTGCGGGTGCTCACCGAAGGGGTCAAGCAGGTCAGCCCCTCCGCCGTGGATGAACTGGTTCCAAACGTGCTCTCGCTGGCCGAGGTGCAGCGCGTGCTGCAGGGCCTGCTCGCGGAGCAGATTCCCATTAATGACCTGCCGCGTATCTATGAATCGCTGCTGCTGAAGGCCAAGACGTCTCCGGATCCCGAAGGCCTCATCGAGGCGGCCCGGCAGGCCCTTGGCCCGGCCCTGGCAGCCCAGTACGTGGAGTCAGGTGTCCTGAGGGTGATCATGATCGACCCGTCCCTGGAACAGGCCATGCTGGAGAGCCTGCGCCCCTCGGACCAGGGCACGCAGATCCTCCTGGACCCCGCACGAATCGAAAGCATCATAGGATCACTTAAGTCCACTGTGGCCACAGTGGAAAACGCCGGCCACAGCGCGGTCCTGGTGTGCGCGCCAGCCCTGCGGCCGGCCATCCGCCGGCTCGTTTCGGCGCAGGCCAACGGACTTCCGGTGCTCTCCTACCAGGAGGCAACCGCCGCGAACGTGAACATTGAAACAGTAGGAGTGCTCCGTGGAACCGAGACGATTTCAGCTTGAGGGCCCGTCCCTTGATGCGCTGAAAGCGCAGGTCCTTGCCGAGCACGGACCGCGGGCCCGGATCATCGCTGCCGAAAAGGTTACCGTAGGCGGCATCGGCGGGTTCCTCGCCCGCCACCACTACGAGGTGACGGTGGAGCTCCCGCCGCGCGGACGCCGGGCAGCTCCGGTGGATGCGGACCTGCCCAGCCGCGCCGGAATCGGTGCACTGCTGGCCCTGGCGGAGGAAGCCGAGGGCGGGTACCGCCCGGCCGAACCGGCCCTTCCGGACGTCTCCACCGGCACGAACGCGTTTGCCGAGCTGATGGCCGATCTGTCCCAGAACACCGGCGCCCCTGCACGTGCTCCGGCAAGCGCACCGGCACCCGTTCCGGCGTCCTTCCCGCAGCTCCCACCCGGGGCCGGTGCCGGTTTCCCCGCGCCGCGCCAGGAAGTCCCGGTTCCGCTCGCCGGCGCCGGGGACCTGGTGATTGTCGTGGGGCTGGGACAAGACCCGCTGCTGGTCTGCGAGTCAATGGCCGCGGCCGCCGGATTCAGTGCCCAGACCCTGCGCGCAGCCGGAGCGGTTGACGGGTCGGGCGTGGGGCGCGCGGGGGACCGCCGCGCCGTCGCGACCGCACGGGCAGCCGGGGTGCTGGCCGGACACCCCATCTTTCTCGCGTACGGGATTGGCCGGGGCGTCAGCGAAATCGGCAGGCACACCACCCTGATTGCTGCCCTCGCCCCGGACCAGCTGTGGGTTGCCGTTGATGCCGGGCGGAAGGCCGAGGACACCGCGGCCTGGGTCGGAGAGATCCGCGCAGCGTCAGTCGTTGACGCGGTGGCTGTCGAAGGCCTGGAAGGAACGGCCACGCCGCAGACCGTCAACACCCTCGGACTCCCGGTTGGCTGGCTCGACGGCGCCGCGTCCGGTTCTGCGGTCCTATGACGTTTCATCCTCCGGCCCTACGCCGAAACAATAGGGCCGGGTGTGCTTGCGATAGAGTGAATAAATGCTCGTGCTAACGCGGAAATCGGGAGAGCAGATCCTGATAGGTGATGACATTGTCATTACCGTGCTCGATTCGCGGGGCGACGGCGTCCGAATTGGCATTGATGCCCCCCGCGGCGTGAAGATCCAGCGCAACGAAGTTGTCCGCGCTGTCGAGGAAGCAAACGTAGCCGCTGCTGCTGCGGGCCCCGAAGATGAAGAGCGGATCAAGAACCTGCTTGGTTTGCGCCGGCCCGACGCGGAATAGCCGTTTTAGGCCGCCCGGACAGGAAAACCCCTTCCGGCGCCTCTGCGCGCCCGCACAGTCCTTAAAGGCCAAACCCCGGCAACCATTGGGGTGGAAGCCGGGGCCGCGAGCCAGGCGCCTTCCGCGGACGGGCGGTCAGCGCACCACATGCAACTGTGTGGCTCGTTTGGTGCAGTAATTAATTGGGATACATACTGCAGTTTTTCTTGGGGGGAAACTTAGCTGCCTGAGCGGACCTTGGTTCCAAAGAGGCGGATGGTGCGGCGTGCAGGGGCAGCCATGCGGGCCCGGGAGCCTGCAACATGGCGCTCAGCCTGGCCCTTATCGGTGCGGGTTCCGTAGTAGTCCTGCAGAAGGCGCCGCTCGTGGGTGGAGCAGCGGACTCCGGGGTAGCGGTAGCCGCGGATTACCCAGTAGCCGGTCTTGTCGGTAGGGCGCTTGTCATTGGCCCATTCGGGGACCAGACGGCGGCCGCATTCCGCGCAGAGGCCGGCAACGTGGCTGTCCCGCTGGACATCCGTGTAGCGCTTGACCAGAACATCCGTGCCTGCGTTCCATGCGTTCACGTGCTAACCCCCCAATTAGTCTTCGCGGTCCTTGCGTTCGGCCTGGCCCGCGTTAGCTGATGCTTAGAACGATATAGGCGCTCACCGAAACAAACGCTCAAGTTCGGCGCGCGGAACCCGCAATGTTTCCCCAAGAATTTTCTTGCGTTTATCTTGAGCTTTGCGCACGGGCAAAGCCACGTCTGTTCCCGGCCCCTCAGCCGGTGCTGGAGCCGCTGTTCCGGCGCTCCGTGAGCACCCGCCTGAGCAGGCGCACCAGCCCAATCAGCCCAAAGACGATGGGCATGACGGCGATGATGCCCGCTACCGGGTCCTTCACGAAGGTCAGGATGCAGACCCCGAAGAAAATATGCAGCACGTAGCCGGCTGCCTGCGCGGTGCGGGGATGCGTCCGGAGCGCTCTGCGAAAGAAGGTGATGACGGCCCCCGGGAAGTCAATTGCTGAAGCTGCGCAGAAGCCCCCGGAACCAGTGCTGGTTCCGGGGGCTTCGAAAGTGGAGCCTCCTGCCAGAATCGAACTGGCGACCTTCTCATTACGAGTGAGACGCTCTACCAACTGAGCTAAGGAGGCGGGCTTCCTCTAACCGTTCACCGGCCAGAATCCACAAGGAACTACTTTATACGGCGCGGGCAGCGTGGTCAAAAGCGGCCGCCGGCGATCAGCGTCCCGGCCTCCACCGGTGTCCAACCCCCTACGAACAGGTGAGTCCGTCCTCGGGCACCGTTCCGTCCATGAAGTAGTCATCCACGGCGTCCGCGATGCACTGGTTCCCCCGGCCATACGCGGTGTGTCCTTCGGCCTCCCAGGTCACCAGTACGGCGGAGTCCAGCTGGCCGGCCAGCGCCTGGGACCATTCGTACGGAGTGGCGGGGTCGCCGGTGGTGCCGACGACCACGATCGGATCGGCGCCTTCGGCGGTGAACGGGCGGGGTTCGTTGACCGGGGCGTAGGGCCACGCCTCACACGTCACGCCGCCGTAGGCGAGGAAACGGCCCAGGGTGGGGGAGGCTTCCTCGAGTTCCGCGGCGTCGGCGGCCATCTGCGCGGGATCCGCTTCCATGGGATAGTCCAGGCAGTTTACGGCGCTGAAGACCTCAAAGGAGTTGGACTCGTAGGTTCCGTCCTCGTTCCGCACCGCGCCCAGGTCCGCAAGCATCAGCATCATGGTGGGATCGCCGCGGAGTGCCGCATCCAGGGCCTCGGTGAGCGCGGGCCAGTTGGCGTCGTTGTAGAGCGGCAGGATGAACCCGCTGATAAACACGGAGACGGTGACCGGGCGGCCGTCCGCAGCAGTGAGGGGGCTGGTCTCAACGGAGGCGATGAGGTCCCGGATCGTTTGGATGCCGTCGTCCACTGAACCCTTCAGCGGGCAGTTGGACGAGCTCTGGCAGTCCCGGACGTAGGCGCGGATCGCCTTTTCGAACGCGCGGGCCTGCCCCAGGGTCACTTCCTCGTTGCTGGCGGCCGGATCCAGTCCGCCGTCCAGCACCATGCGTCCCACCTTCTCCGGGAACAGCTCGGCGTACGTGGCGCCCAGGAAGGTGCCGTAGGAGAAGCCGAGGTAGTTTAGCTTCTGGTCCCCGGCTACGGCACGCAGGATGTCCATGTCCCTGGCGGCGCTTTGGGTGTCCACGAAGCCAAGCAGCTCCCCGGAAGTTTCTGCACAGGCGCCGGCATACTCGGCGGCGCCGGCCCTGGCTTCCTCCAGCCCGGCCTCCGTCGAGGGGTCGAGGATCTCCGCACGGGCCTGGTCCACTTCCTCATCACTGAGGCAGTCCACCGGAGTGGACCGGCCAACGCCGCGGGGGTCGAACCCCAGGATGTTGAACTCGCCGCGCAGCCGGTCAGTGGTCACTCCCTGCAGCGAGTCCCGCACGGTGGCGTAGCCGGAACCGCCCGGGCCACCTGGGTTGACCAGGACCGTTCCCTCAGGAGAGCCTCCGGCTTCAGCGAGGATCACGGCCAGCTCGATGCTGCGTTTTTCCGGATTTGCATAATCCAGCGGAACGTCAATGGTGGCGCAGAGGAACTCTCCTTCGCAGGATTCCCAGACGACTTCCTGCTCGTAGAACTCCCGCAGGTTTCCGGGTACGTCGCCGATCACTTCGGGGGCGGCGGTCTGCGTTCCCTCGGACGGATCATCGGTTTTTCCGGGCGTGCAGGCGACCAGGCCGGCCACCATCAGTGCGGCAGCCGCGGAGGCACAGGCACGGCGCACGGAACGGCTCCCGGCCCGGAATCGGCGTCGTTCAAGGGTCATTGCGGCGGCTCCTGGTCCAGGTGCGTCGATTGGGGTGTGGTTCGCGGGCTTCACAAAAGGCTGACAGCCATTGCTTCGATGGCGAGCAGCGGGGCGACGTTGGTGGTAACCAGACGCCGCCGCACCTCGTTGATTTCTTCCATTCGGGACAGGATGGCCTCCGGCGTGGTAGAGCCGGCAAAGGCCTCCAAGTCGGAGCGCAGAGGTTCGTTCACCAGGTCCGTGCCGGAGTTCAGCGCCAGCACCAGGGCGTCGCGGTAGAAGGAAAGCAGATCGGTCAGCGCGCGGTCGAAATAGTCGTTCTTTGAGCGCTTGGCCCGGCGCAGCTGGTCTTCCTCAAGGCGTTTGACCTGGCTGCGCATCGATGGCGGCAGGGTCCCGGATTCGGGGGCGCCCAGGGACGCCACCAGCGCGGCCTTCTCCTCGGCGTCGCGTGCCTCAAAAGAGCTGGCGGCCTCCGCCTCGGCGAGCGCCACCAAGTCAGCAGCGGCCTTCATGGCCCCGGAAACACTGCGCAGAGACAGCGGCAGCCGGACGATCTTCTCCCGGCGCTGCCGTGCTCCTTCATCGGTGGCCAGCCGCTTGGCCACGCCCACATGGCTCTGCGCAGAGCGGGCAGCATCAGCGGCTACCTCCGGATCGATTCCGTCCCGGCGCACCAGCAGCTGGGCTACGTCCTGCACCGGAGGCAGCCGCAGGCCCACTGGCCGGCAGCGGGAGCGGATGGTTACCAGCACGTCTCCCGGGCTCGGGGCGCACAGCAGCCAGATGGTCCGCGGCGGAGGTTCCTCGATCGCCTTGAGCAGCACGTTGGTGCTGCGTTCCTGCATACGGTCCGCGTCTTCGACAATCAGGACGCGCCACCGTCCGGTGGAAGGCTTGTCCTGCGCCTTCTTGACCAGGTCGCGCGCTTCTTCGATGCTGATGGTGACCTTTTCCGTGGTCACCGAGGACACATCGGCGTGCGAACCGGACATCGCCGTGCGGCAGGGGCGGCACACACCGCAGCCGCGCAGGTCCGGATCGGGCACTTCGCACAGCAGCGCGGCGGCAAAGGCACGGGCAGCATTGGACCGGCCGGAACCGGGCGGGCCGGTAAACAGCCAGGCATGCGTGGGACGCTCCTGCGCGGCGGCGCGGCGCAGCTGCTCGACTACCGGCGCCTGGCCCTGGAGGTCTTCCCAGACGCTCATGGCAGCAGTTCCTCCACCCGGGCAAGGATCTCCTGCGCCAGCTCCGGCACGGGCGCAGCGGCATCCAGGACCAGGTACCGGCCGGGGGAGTCCCCGGCCAGGGCGAGGAAAGCGGAGCGGATGCTGCCGTGGAAACTGTCGGGTTCGGATTCGAGCCGATCCTCGGCTCCGTCTACTGCGGTGCGGCGGCTGCGGCCGGCTTCCGGATCAACGTCCAGCAGGACGGTGAGGTCCGGCACCAGTCCGCCGGTGGCCCACTCGTTGACGGAGCGCACCTCATCCGTGCCGAGGTTCCGTCCCGCTCCCTGATAGGCAACTGAGGAATCGATGTAGCGGTCACAGACAACGACGTCGCCGCGGTCCAGGGCGGGCCGGATCACCTGTTCAACGTGTGCCGCACGGGATGCCGCGAAGATCAGGGCCTCCGTGCGCGCGTCGATCTGGCCGTGGCCGTGCTCCAGGACCAGTGAGCGCAGCTTCTCGCCAACGGGTGTGCCGCCCGGCTCGCGGGTGCGGACCACCATGCGTCCGGTGTCCTGCAGGGCTTCGGTGAGCAGCGCCGTCTGGGTCGACTTGCCCGCGCCGTCGCCGCCCTCGAAAGCGATGAAAAGTCCGGTGCGGGGTTCAGAAATACTCACCCGCATAGCCTACCCAGTCATGCTGGGAAACTGCTGCGGCGTTCGGGATGGTCCGCAGCGCCGGGCTTCGGGCGGTTCCTGCCGGCGGCGCCGTGCGCTGGGTCCCGGTGGGTGTGACGGGTTGGTGAAGGAACATGACGGCCGCGCCGCCGGGTGGCCAGCACAGGGATGGCCCGCGGTCTAGGCTGAAACCCATGAGCACAGCAACCGGACACGGGCACGCAGCAGGACAGCTATCGGTGGAAACCACCGTCGTCTCCGCGGGGCGCCCCGAACGCGCCGCGGATGCCGCCGTCAACCCGCCGATCGTCCTGACCTCAACCTTCCTGGGCACCCGGGAGACCAAGGACGGGGACCGGGTCTACGGCCGCTATTCAAACCCCACCTGGGACCCGTTCGAGGAAGCCCTCGGCGCGCTCGAAAGTGCCGAGCTTCCGGCACTGGTCTTCTCCTCCGGTCTCGCTGCCGTCATTGCCGCCATGTCCCTGATTCCGGCCGGCGGCACGCTGGTGATGCCCCGGCACAGCTACCAGGGTTCGCTCCTGCTCGCTGCCGGAGACGCCCGCGACGGCCGCATCAACGTGCGCACCGTGGACATTGCGGATACCGAAGAGGTTATCGCGGCGCTCGACGGCGCTGCCATGCTCTGGCTGGAAAGCCCCACCAATCCAATGCTCGAGGTAGCCGAACTCGCTGTCCTGGCGGCCGCCGCGCACCGGGCCGGGGCCCTGGTGGTCGTGGACAACACCTTCTCCACGCCCCTGGTGACCCGCCCGCTGGAGCTCGGCGCCGACGTCGTAGTCCATTCGGTGACGAAATACCTTTCGGGGCACTCGGACGTCATCCTCGGCGCCACGGTGACCTCCGATCCGGAGCTGCGCGCCCGGCTGCTCACCTACCGGTCCCTGCACGGAGCCGTCGGCGGTCCGTTCGAGGTGTGGCTGGCCCTGCGCGGACTGCGGACGCTGGCCCTGCGGGTGCAGCGCTCGATGGAATCGGCGATGGACCTTGCCGCCCGGCTGGCATCCCACCCCGGCGTGGAAGCCGTCCGTTATCCCGGACTGCCGCAGGACCCGGGCCATGCCCGCGCCGCAGCGCAGATGGACGGCTTCGGCTCGATCGTCTGCATTGAGGTGGCCGGGGGCGCCGAAGCCGCGGACGCCGTCACCGAGAAGGTTGGGCTCTGGCTGCCGGCCACGTCGCTCGGCGGTGTTGAATCGCTGATCGAGCGGCGCCGGCGCCAGCCTTCGGAGCCGGTCTCAGTTCCGGAGAACCTGCTGCGGCTCTCGGTTGGAATCGAAAACGTCGAGGACCTCTGGAGGGACCTGGACCAGGCGCTTCCACGGTAGGGTGGTCCCGTGGCACTTGTTGAATTGTTGCGGGACCTTATCTACCTGGCGCTGGGAATCGTGGCGCTGGGAATCGAGCTGTGGGCGTTTGCCGACTGCGCCCGGCGCAAGCCTGCGGAGTTTGAGCGTGCCTACAAGCGCACCAAGGGTTTCTGGCTGGGCCTGACCGGCGGTGCTGCCGCCGTCGGACTGCTGTCCCTGCTGCTCTTCGGCCCGCTGGCCCTGCTCCTCTTTGAACTGGCAGCCGTTGTAGCCGCATCCGTCTACCTCGCCGACGTGCGCCCGGCGCTCAACGAATCCAAGGGACGCGGCGGAGCCTACGGTTCCTGGTAGGGCTGCGCTCCTAGTTCCGTTCCTGTCCGCCTGGTTCCAGCCCAGCTGAGGGTGCGACGGCGTTCCACGCGACGGTGATTTCGCCCAGGCGCCACCGGGCAGGCCCGGTCAGCAGCGGCCAGCCCTCGCTGCGCAGTGCGCGGCACATCGCGATCCAGCGCTGCCGGTTGCCGTAGGACGCCATCGGCGCGGCGGCCGTCCAGGCCTTGTCCATCGCCTGGAGGAACGTATGCACGCGCTCCCCGGGAACGTTCCGGTGGATCAGCGCCTTGGGAAGCCGCTCCGCGACGTCGGACGGCCGGTCGAAGGCCCCGAAACGCAGCGAAATGCTCAGCGACACCGGCCCGTGGGCCTCCAGGACCACCCACGTGGAGCGGCGGCCAATCTCGTCGCAGGTTCCGTCAACGAAAATCCCGCCGTCCGCCAGCCGGCTGCACACCATATCCCAGTGGGCGGCGTACTCGTCCTCGCCGTACTGCCGCAGGACGTTGAAGGCCCGCACCATGACCGGACGCCTACCGCCCAGCGGCAGCTCGAACCCGCCCTGCCGGAAGCTGAGTCCCTGGCGTTCCAGCGGTTTGGCGGCCCGCACCCGCTCGGGGTCGATTTCGATGCCCACCACGCTGACGTCTGCCCGCACCCCGCTAATCCTTGAGTGCAGTTCCACGGCCGTCACGGGCGCTGCGCCGTAGCCCAGATCGATCACCAGCGGGTCCTCCGCCCGGCGCAGGCGCCACCCCTCGGGGCCTGAAAGCCATCGGTCAACCCGTCGGAGCCTGTTGGGGTTTGTAGTGCCCCGGGTCACATTTCCTACGGGTTTTGACGCGATTTTCACCAAACAATGTTACCGGCCCGCACTGGATGCTCCTGACCAGAGCCGGCCCGGGCGAATGAAGCGGTCTCCGCCCGTTGGTTACGCACCGCCCTGCCATGTGTCCCTGCTCTGCGGCTACGATGCTTTTATGACCTACAAAGTGATCCTTCTGCGCCACGGGCAGAGTGAATGGAATGAAAAGAACCTCTTCACCGGCTGGGTGGATGTGGATCTCACGGACCTGGGCCGGGCCGAGGCACAGCGTGCCGGAGAGCTGCTGGTTGAGAACGATGTCCTCCCCGACATTCTGTACACCTCGCGGCTGCAGCGGGCCATCAACACGGCCAACATCGCCCTGGGTGAAGCCGACCGCATCTGGATCGACGTCAAGCGCAGCTGGCGCCTGAACGAGCGCCACTACGGCGCCCTCCAGGGCAAGGACAAGGCACAGACCCTGGCGGAGTACGGGGAGGAGCAGTTCATGCTCTGGCGCCGCTCCTACGACACCCCGCCGCCGCCCCTGCCGGATGACAGCGACTTTTCCCAGGCGCATGACGCCCGGTACGCGGACCTCAGCGGGGACGAACTGCCGCGCACCGAGTGCCTCAAGGACGTCCTGGAACGCTTCCTGCCGTACTGGGAGAACGAAATCTCGCAGGACATCAAGTCCGGGAAGACCGTGATGATCGCCGCCCACGGCAACTCGCTGCGTGCACTTGTCAAGCACCTGGACGGGATTTCCGACGCCGACATCGCCGCCGTGAACATCCCCACCGGCATCCCGCTGGTCTACGAACTCGATGAAGAGCTCAAGCCGGTCAAGGCCGGCGGCACCTACCTGGATCCGGAAGCTGCAGCCGCGTCCATCCAGGCCGTCGCCAATCAGGGCAAGCAGAAGAAGTAGCCCTCACTAATCGAGATGACAGAAACTGCCCGTATGAGAGTTCATACGGGCAGTTTCTGTCATCTCGATGGGGGGAAGGGCTAGAGCGAGCTCTCGGAAATCGGCTGCCATTCGCCGGTCACCAGGTAGTTGACCTTGCGGGTTACGGATACACCGTGGTCAGCGAAGCGCTCGAAGTACCGGCTGGCCAGGGTCAGGTCCACCGTGGTCACGGGGGAGTTGTTCCAGTCCGCGGAAGCCACGGCCTTGAACACGCCCGCGTGCAGCTCGTTGATGCGCGTGTTGTGCGCGTAAATGTCCTTGCTCAGCTCCAGGTTGCGGGTCTCAAGCAATTCGGTGAGCAGCTCGGAAATGGCGATGTCCAGGCGCGCCATTTCGCTGAACGTTTCCACCATGTTCTCCGGCACAACGTTGGCCGGGTAGCGCAGGCGGGCAAGCTGGGCAATGTGGCGGGCCAGGTCCCCCATGCGCTCCAGGGAAGCGCTCATCCGCAGGGAACCGACAATCATCCGCAGGTCGCTAGCCACCGGTCCCTGCAGGGCGAGGACGTCGATGGCCCGCTCGTCGAGGTCGTTCTGGAGGAAGTCGATGCGGGCATCAGCAGCGATGACATCCTGAGCCAGCTCAGTGTCGGCAGTCTCGAACGCCTGCGTGGCTTTCTTCATCGCCTCGGTGACGAGCTGTGAAATCTGGGTCAGCTCCTCACCGATCTGGTGAAGCTCGGCCTGGAAAACCTTGCGCACTGAATGCGTCCTTTCGATCAACTCTTTCAGGGCTGCGGAAGCAGATCCGCGGCTGCATTTATGCTGCCAGCGTCTGGTTAACGGTCGGCCCTCTTGAAGTGAACGTTAGTTTAACGGTTGGTCGAATGCCACCGCAGTGCCCGCCGGAACAAATGCGTCAGCCTAAGCTAGGACTGTGAATCCTGTACTCCTGGGCCTGCTCTCAGGCATCCTCGGCCTGGCCGTGGGTGTATTCGGCGTCGTCGCCTATATCTCCAGCCAGCGGCACCGCCGTGACCTGGCCGAGGTGGACGAGCCGGCCCTGTCCGAAGGCGCAGCAGAAATCCTGGGCGTCCTCGGGCGCGCCTACATCGTGGTGGACGGCATCGACGGCGTGGTGCGGGCCAGCCCGGGCGCCTACGCCTTTGGCTTGGTGCGGGGGCACACCCTGATGCAGGAAGAGGTGCTGGAGCTCACCGCCAGGGTGCGGCGCGACGGCGTCATCGAAGACCGGAACGTAGAGCTGAACCGCGGCCTGATGGGGCAGGGGAGCCTGATCCTGCAGCTGCGGATCGCACCGATTGCCGAGGAGTACATCCTCATCCTGGCCGATGACCGCACGGAAGCTACCCGGACCGAGGAAATGCGCAACGACTTCGTTGCCAACGTCTCCCACGAACTCAAGACGCCGGTGGGCGCCATTTCCCTGCTGGCGGAGGCAATCGACGACGCCGCTGCGGACGAGGAAGCAGTGCGCCGGTTTGCGAAGCGGATGCACAAGGAAACGGTGCGCCTCTCCGCCCTGGTGCAGGACATCATTGAACTTTCAAGGCTCCAGGGCACCGATATGGTGGACCACGCCGAGCCGGTGGACATCACGGAGCTGGTGCACGACGCCGTCGAAGCCAACCGGTTGTCCGCGGAACGGCGGAACATCACCGTGGTGGTGGGCGGGTCCGCGGAGAACCCGGTTTACGCCGACGGTCCCATGCTGACCACTGCCTTCCGGAACCTGATCGACAACGCGATCCGGTATTCGCCGGAGGGCAGCCAGGTGGGCGTGGGCATCCGGTCCCGTGACGGCCTGGCCCAGGTGACGGTCACGGACCGCGGCCCCGGCATCGCCGCCGAGGACCAGGAACGGGTCTTCGAGCGCTTTTACCGCATCGATGCAGCCCGTTCCCGCAACACCGGCGGCACCGGGCTGGGCCTGAGCATTGTGAAACACGTGGTCTCCAACCACGGCGGCGAAGTGAGCCTATGGTCCCAGCCGGGACAAGGATCGACCTTCACCGTGCGGCTTCCGGAAATGGAAGCCGCGGACAGCGAGGACCCGGCGGACAGCCCGCCGCGGACAGGCGGCGCATCCACGCCGGCCGGCAAGGAGTAAGTTGAGCAGGATCCTGATTGTGGAGGACGAAGAGTCCTTCAGCGACCCATTGTCCTACCTCCTGGAACGCGAGGGGTTCGACGTCGCAGTGGTGGACAACGGCCTGGACGCCGTTGCGGAGTTTGACCGTTCCGGAGCGGACCTGGTGCTCCTGGACCTGATGCTGCCGGGGCAGTCCGGCACCGAGGTGTGCCGGCAGCTGCGCCAGCGGTCGGACGTGCCCGTCATCATGCTCACGGCGCGTGACGCGGAGATCGACAAAGTGGTGGGGCTGGAGCTCGGCGCCGATGACTACGTGACAAAGCCGTATTCCTCCCGCGAACTGCTGGCCCGGGTGCGGGCGGTGCTGCGCCGCCGCAGCGATTCGGGGGACCTCAGCGGCTCCACGGTCCAGGCAGGCCCGGTCCGGATGGACGTGGACCGCCACGTGGTGAGCGTTGACGGCACACCTGTCTCCCTGCCGCTGAAGGAGTTCGAGCTGCTGGAGATGCTGCTGCGGAACTCCGGGCGCGTGATGACGCGAGGCCAGCTCATCGAGCGGGTGTGGGGAGCGGACTACGTGGGGGACACCAAAACCCTGGATGTCCACGTCAAGCGCCTCCGGGCAAAGATTGAGCCCGATCCCTCCGCGCCGCAGCACCTGGTGACGGTGCGCGGGCTGGGCTACAAGTTCGAAGCCTGAGCCCAGGCAGCACAGGCATGCGAAAGGGTCCGTCCGGAGAACCGGACGGACCCTTTCCCATGTTGTGGGCTTGTTGAGTGTTCTCGGCTTCTTACGGAGCCGGAGTCTCCGAGGCCTCGCCGCTGGGTTCCGGTGACGGCTCGGCGGTGGGGAGGTAATCGCGGTAGTAGGGAACCTGGCCGTCAACGACGGGCACGTTCAGTTCGGCGCTCTCCGAACCGTAGCTGGCTTCGGCGCGGATGCCGGTGCCCGGAACAACGCTGACCGTCTCGACCAGTACCTCGGACTGCGGAGCGTCGTCGTAGACAACCTTGCCGCCGCCGGGGATGTTCCAGGTCAGGTTTGAGCCGCCAATGGAGAGCTCGAGGTTGATCGGGTCCGAGGAATCGTTGACCACGGTGCCCATCAGGCGTCCCGGTTCGCCGTCGCCGTCGCTGACAACCAGGATGTTGCGCAGCTGCAGGTCCCCCAGATCCTGGACAATGCCGTCGGACGGAGAGTACTGCATGGTGGTGGCCTGATCGTTCACGGCACTGCAGCCGGTGGCGCCCAGCAGCGACAGCGCAATAACACCGGCGGCGGCAGCGTTCCGCGTCCGGTTCCTGGTTGTGAAAATCACAGCACAAACTCCTGAGGGGTGGCGGTCGGAGGACCGAGGGGACGTTTACTCCTAGCCTATCGGCAAACCCCCTAAAACATGGATTTAGCGACGTCAGGGGGCTGCTCCGAAGTGCTCACGAAGCTACCGGCGGGAGGCCGAATAATACTCAGTTTTGGGCCTCGGCCCGCTGACCTGCGGAAACTCTTCTCGGCGTGTCGTCCACATGCTAAACTGGGGTTCGGGAAAGGGGAAAGTCCACATGGTTTTTGAGGTTGGCGAAACAGTTGTTTACCCTCACCACGGTGCCGCGAAGATCGAAGAGATCAAGATGCGGACCATCAAGGGCGAAGAGAAGATGTATCTCAAGCTCAAGGTGGCACAGGGTGATCTGACCATTGAAGTACCGGCTGAGAACGTTGACCTCGTTGGGGTTCGTGACGTCGTAGGCAAGGAAGGCCTCGAGCACGTCTTCGATGTCCTCCGTGCCGAACTGACTGAGGAACCGACAAACTGGTCACGCCGTTACAAGGCAAATCTGGAGAAGCTCGCTTCGGGCGACGTCGTCAAGGTTGCCGAGGTCGTCCGCGACCTGTGGCGCCGCGACCACGACCGCGGTCTTTCCGCGGGCGAGAAGCGCATGCTTGCAAAGGCACGCCAGATCCTCATTTCGGAGCTTGCCCTGGCCGAAAAGACTGACGAGGACCAGGCTGCCGCTGTATTGGACGAGGTCCTTTCCAGCTAATTCACGATTCATGTTGCCGGCCCGCTGCCAAGCGGGCCGGCAACGTCTGTTTAACACTCCGTTTGCCCCTGTGCCGCGCGCTGCGCGTGCCATGGCACTAGGCTTGAGCCGTGTCTGATTCCATTCCCGGCCCCTACCGTGTGGGCGTCATCCTGGTGGCCGGCGGGTCCGGCCAGCGTCTCGGCTATGGCATGCCCAAAGCCCAGGTCCCCCTGGCCGGGGAAATGCTCCTGGCCCACGCGCTGCGTGGAGTCGATGCCAGCGGCGTGGCCTCCGTGATCGCCGTAGCCGTCCCCGCAGGGGACACTGCGCTGCGGGCCCTGTGCGCAGCCACGCCCCTCAGCTGCCCCCTCGAGGTAGTGGACGGGGGTGCCACACGGGCCGATTCAGTCCGTGCAGCGCTTCATGCCCTCCCCGAGGACCTTGACGCGGTGCTGGTGCATGACGCAGCCCGGGCGCTCACACCGGCCCAGGTGTTCCACCGGGTCACCACCGCCCTAGCGGTCGGAGCCCAGGCGGTTATTCCAGCCGTTCCGGTGGTGGATACCGTCAAATCCGTCCAGCCAACGGGCGGGAACTCCCCGGCCCCGGCACAGGTCACCGGCACGCCGGACCGTTCTTCCCTGCGTGCAGTGCAGACGCCGCAGGGATTCGAGGCGGGTGTCCTCCGCCGCGCGCACGCCGCCGCTGCAGAATTCGACGGCCAGCAGGCCTCCGCCATCACGGACGACGCGATGCTGGTGGAAAGCCTCGGCATCCCGGTGTACGTCGTGGAAGGTTCTGCCATGTCCCTAAAGATCACCACTCCGCTGGACCTGCTTCTTGCCGAAGCTGTCCTGTCCGGCGGCTCCACCATGCAGGAGGACTAAGAACCGTGGAAGCACTGCCTCGCACCGGCATCGGCACCGACGTCCATGCCTTCGCACCCCTGGACGCGCCGCGGCCGCTCTGGGTCGCCGGTTTGCTGTGGGAGGGCGAACGCGGGCTCGCCGGGCATTCCGACGGCGACGTGGTAGCCCACGCTGCCGCCGATGCCTTGTTCTCCGCAGCGGGGATCGGGGACCTTGGCACGCACTTCGGCACCGACCGCCCCGAGTACGCGGGAGCGGCGGGAACAGTGCTGCTGGCGCACGCCGCGCGGCTGGTCCGCGAAGCGGGTTACCGGATCGGCAGCATTTCGGTTCAGCTGATCGGCAACCGGCCCAAGTTCAGCCCCCGCCGAAGCGAGGCCGAAGCCGTCCTGACGGAGGCTGCCGGAGCTCCCGTGAACGTCTCCGCCACCACCACGGACGGGCTGGGCTTCACCGGCCGGGGTGAGGGAATCGCCGCCGTGGCGACCGCCGTCGTCGTCGCGGTCTGATCCGCTGGCCGGAAGCGTAACCTGCCTGCGGGGGCGGCTGGCAGCACGCGGTAGCCTAGAGCAGTGAGCCTGAGATTCTATGACACAGCAAGCGCGCAGGTCCGGGACTTTGAGCCCCTCGTTCCGGGGCAGGTCAGCCTGTACTACTGCGGTGCCACCGTCCAGGGCCTGCCGCATGTGGGGCACATCCGCTCCGCGATCGCGTTCGATCAGCTCACGCGCTGGCTGCAGGCACGCGGTTTTCGGGTAAACACCGTCCGCAACGTCACGGACATCGATGACAAGATCCTGGCCAAGGCCGCCGCGTCAGTAGGCGCGGAGCCCGCCGACGGCGTTGTTCCCGACGAACCGTGGTGGGCGCTGGCCTACCGCTTTGAACAGGAATTCTCCCGCGCGTATGACGCACTGGGCGTCCAGCGGCCCACCTATGAGCCGCGCGCCACCGGCCACATTCCCGAAATGCACGCCCTGATCCAGCGCCTCATCGAAGCAGGGCACGCGTACCCGGCCCTGGACGACTCCGGGGACGTGTACTTCGATGTGCGGTCCTGGCCCGCTTACGGGTCACTGACCCGGCAAAACATTGACGACATGCAGGCCGCGCCCGACGCCGATCCGCGCGGCAAGCGCGATCCGCGGGACTTCGCGCTGTGGAAGGGACACAAGGACACCGACCCGGAGACCGCCGCCTGGGACAGCCCCTGGGGCCGCGGCCGGCCCGGCTGGCACCTTGAATGCTCCGCCATGGTCACCAGGTACCTCGGCCCCCGCTTCGACATCCACGGAGGCGGCCTGGACCTGCGCTTCCCGCACCACGAGAACGAAATGGCCCAGTCCCAGGCTGCCGGCGACGGATTCGCCAACTTCTGGATGCACAACGGCATGGTCACCTTCGAGGGCGAAAAGATGTCCAAGTCCATTGGCAACACCGTCAGCCCGGCGCAGATGCTCGCCGAAGCATCCCCGCGCGTGGTGCGCTACTACCTGGGACAGGCGCACTACCGCTCCGTCCTGGACTACCGGCCCACCTCCCTGCAGGAAGCGGCAGCGGCCGTGGAACGAATCGACGGGTTCATCGCCAAGGCAGCGGTCAAGACGGGGAACGACGGCGCCGCCGCCGGCCCGCAGCATCTCCCCGAAGCTTTCGGTGCAGCCATGGATGATGACCTGAATGTGCCTCAGGCGCTGGCCGTGCTGCACGAAACGGTGCGTGCCGGCAACACCGCGCTGGCGGCGTCGGACCTCGACGCAGTCCGCACCGCACTATTCCAGGTTCGCGCCATGACCGCTGTCCTGGGACTGGACGCGGTCCAGTCCGCGGGGACGGCAGCCGGGCCTGAACACGCAGCGCTGGACAGCCTGATCCAGGACCGGCTGCTCGAACGCAGCCAGGCCCGTGCCGCGAAGGACTGGGCCCGTGCGGATGCCATCCGCGACGCCCTGACCGCTGCCGGAGTAGTCGTCGAAGACACTGCTGACGGGGCCGTCTGGTCGCTGGAACAGGGGTAGCCGTTAGCTCGGGGCTAACACCCCGGGCGCCGGGCACGCGGGTTTGGACGGCCTGCGTAGACTAGAAGTAGTGCTTTCTTCTACTTAAGGTGTATTACCCATGGCCAACCACGGACGACCCGGCGCGATTCGCAAAGCCAAAAAGGGCCCCAGCCAGGGCACCGGCGGCCTCGGGCGCAAAGCCCTCGAAGGTAAGGGACCGACGCCCAAGGCTGAAGACCGGCCCTACCACAAGGCATACAAGAACAAGCAGCTGTCCGAGCGTTCCGCCGCCAAGCACGGCGGACAGCGCTCCGGCAGCCGCAGTGCCCCTGCGCGCGGCAAGGTAGCCGAAGAAGTGGTCACCGGCCGCAACTCGGTGGTCGAGGCCCTGCGCGCCGGCATCCCGGCGAAGGCCCTGCACGTGGCCGTGCGGATCGACATGGACGACCGCGTGCGTGAGTCCCTGAAGATGGCAGCCGAGCGCGGCCTGCCCGTTCTGGAAACGCACAAGCCCGAGCTTGACCGCATGACCAATGAGGCTGTCCACCAGGGCCTGGTCCTGCAGATCCCGCCCTACGAATACGCGGATCCGATCGACCTCGCCGAAGAGACCATCCAGGCCTGGAAGAAGGGCCACATTGCCAATGCGCCGCTCTTCGTGGCACTGGACGGCATCACCGATCCGCGCAATCTCGGCGCGATCATCCGCTCCGCATCTGCCTTCAGCGCCCACGGCGTGATTGTTCCCGAGCGCCGGTCCGTCGGCGTAACGGCCTCGGCCTGGAAGACCAGTGCCGGTGCAGCCGTGCGCGTCCCCGTGGCCCGCGCCGGAAACCTGAACAACACGCTGAAGACTTTCAAGAAGATGGGCATCTTTGTCCTCGGCCTGGACGGCGACGGCGACGTTTCGCTGCCGGACCTGGCGCTGGCCAAGGAACCTGTGTGCATCGTGGTCGGCTCCGAGGGCAAGGGACTATCCCGCCTCGTGGGCGAAAACTGCGACCAGATTGTTTCAATCCCAATCGACTCGGCCATGGAATCCCTGAACGCCTCCATGGCCGTCGGGATCACCCTGTACGAAGTTTCACGTCAGCGCTCCGCCTGAATCCAGCTGAGCGCCGGAAGAGGCAGCATGGCACATGTCGTAACCGGAGGTAGGCAGACCCCTTCAGAACGCGTCTCCCGGGCTTTCCCCCTGGGCGTCCACGACAGTGTGGCGGGCGTCCAGGATGTTCCGGGCGCCGTCAACGTGTCCGTCTACGCACCCGGCCTGGAAGCCGTGGACGTCTGGTTTGAAGTCCAGCCCGGGCAGTGGACCTCCACCCTGCTGGAGGGACGTTCGGCCGGAGTGCATCACGGCCGCGTGGAAGGACTGCGTCCAGGAATCCGCTACGGGTTCTGGGGCCACGGAACGCCCCTGCCTGCTGATCCGGGGTCCTTCCAGCTGCTCCTCGATCCTTATGGGCGCGGCATCGACACCGTTGAACGGGCGGGGGATAAACCTCTCTATTTCTCCGTTGCCACGTCAAACCGCTTCGACTGGGACGGCGACCAGCAGCCGCACACCCGCTGGCGGGACTCGGTGATCTACGAAGCCCACGTCCGGGGCATGACCAGGCTGAACCCGGCACTCCCTGAGGACCTGCGCGGCACCTACGCGGGAATGGGCCATATCGAAACTATCCGGTACCTGAAGGAACTGGGAATCACCGCGGTGGAACTGCTGCCGGTCCACTTCCACATCGACGAACGCCACCTCCGGGAACTGGGGCTGAGCAACTACTGGGGCTACAACACGCTGGGCTACTTCGCCCCGCACCTGGACTACGCCACCCCCACGGCGCAGGCAGCCGGCCCCCAGGCTGTGCAGGACGAGTTCAAGACCATGGTTCGGGACCTGCACGCTGCGGGGATCGAAGTGTTCCTGGACGTCGTCTACAACCACACGGCCGAAGGCGGGCAGGACGAACCCGCATTGTGCTGGCGCGGCCTGGGCGAGGAGACCTACTACCGGCACGACGCGGAGGGCCGGTACATCGACACCACCGGCTGCGGCAACAGCCTGGACTTCAGTGAACCCCGCGTGATCCAGCTGGCGCTCGATTCGCTGCGTTACTGGGTCACCGAGTACCACGTGGACGGATTCCGCTTCGACCTGGCTCCGACTATGGCCCGGGACGCCGCAAACCACTACGACCGCAGGCACCCGCTGCTGGTTGCCCTCGCGGCGGACCCCGTGATGCACGGCGTCAAGCTGATTGCCGAGCCCTGGGACCTTGGTCCGGACGGCTGGCAGACCGGGAACTTCCCGCCCGGCTGGGCCGACTGGAACGACCACTTCCGCGACACCGCCCGCGATTTCTGGCTGGTGGACCAAGCAGCCACGGCGGCAGGGGAGCCGGCGGGTTCGCTGGCCCGGCTGGGAACCGCGCTGGCCGGATCGGCGGACCTGTTCGCCCGTTCCGGGCGCAGCCCGCTGGCCTCCGTGAACCTGGTGACCGCCCACGACGGGTTCACCCTTGCGGATCTGACGGCCTACAACCACAAGCATAACGAGGCTAACGGCGAAGAGAACCGCGACGGGTCGAGCCACAACCGAAGCTGGAACCACGGGGCTGAAGGCGAGACGCAGGATCCGCAGTTGCGGGAGCACCGCGAACAGACCGCCCGGAACCTGATGGCCACCGTGCTGCTGTCCGTCGGCGTTCCGATGATCACCGCCGGCGATGAAACCGGCCGCACCCAGCACGGCAACAACAACGCCTACTGCCAGGACAATGCGACGGCCTGGCTTTCCTGGGACCACGACGACGCCGCGAAGCGCATGTTCGCAGCCACCGCAGCCCTGCTGCGCCTGCGCCGCGAGTTTCTGTCCCGGCAGCCGTACGCATTCCCGGCAGATCCGCAGGATGCGTTCCTGCTCTGGTTCGACGCCGCGGGCGAGCCGATGACTGACGCCGCCTGGCACGATCCGGGCTGCCGGGTGCTGCAGCTGCTCATTGGCTCAGAAAAGGGCGAGCGCGCCGGTCTGGTGGTCATCAACGGTGGACCGCAGCCGGAAGACATTGTACTGCCCGAGCGCCGGACGCTGGATGAAGCCGGAGTCACCGCGAATGAGGGGGACCTCTATGAGCTGGTTTTCTCCACGGCAGACCCGGACGGGCGCCGGAACGGCGCCCGCCTGGCCTGCGGGGAGAAGGACCGTGCCGCCGGGAATTCCGTCAGCGTCTACCGCATCTGATCTCCCGGAGGAACCGGACTTCGGTGTTCCTGCGCGGACTTAGGCGTTCGCCACCAGGCCAAGTTCGGCCTTTGACGCCAGCCCCGGGTGGTTTGGCAGCGCCCGGACGGTGTAACCGAACGGGCCGGCCAGCTCGATGTTCATTTCCCCCGAGTAGAGGTACCGGCCGGAGCCAAGGTCCTCCGCCACGCGGAGCTCCAGAAGCTGGTGGTCGCTGAGGTTGTCCGCCTCGGACACCTGTCCGTAGGCGGCTTCCACCACCACGTCCGAAGGCTTGAGCGAACCGAGGTTCACGTAGGCCTGGACGGTGAGCCGGTCGCCGATCTGGGGGGCATCGGAGATACCGATGGAGTCGACATGCTCCACCGCCACGCCGCCCCAGGCATCGCGGACCCGCAGGATCCACGCTGCCAGGTCCCTTGCCGCCTGGTACTGGTCCGCGGCGGCAGCCCGGCCGGACTGGCAGGCCGGACGATACAGGTTGTTGACGTAGTCCCGCAGCATCCGGTTGGCGGAGACCTTCGGGCCCAGCTCGGCCAGCGTGTGCTTGACCATTTCAAGCCACTCGTGCGGCAGCGCATCCGCCGGGGCTTCCGAGGGGCCGGCCGAGCCGGCGTCAGAGGAGGGTTCCTGGCCGTAGAACAGCGGCGCAACGGTCTTCTCCAGCAGGTCGTACAGTGCGGCAGCCTCAATGTCGTCGCGCTGGTCCGCGGTGTACAGCTCCCGGGTGTGGATGCCTTCACGGGGATTGGCCGAGGGGATCGCCCAGCCGTTCTCGCCGTCGTACATCTCGTCCCACCAGCCGTCCATGACTGACAGGTTCAGGCCGCCGTTGATGGCGGACTTCATACCGGACGTGCCGGAGGCCTCCAGCGGCCGGATGGGGTTGTTCAGCCATACGTCGCAGCCAGGGAACAGGGTGCGCGCCATGGCGATGTCGTAGTTGGGCAGGAAAACGATCCGGTGCCGCACCTCGGGATCGTCGGTGAACTGCACCAGGTCCTGGATCATCCGCTTGCCCTGCTCATCCGCGGGATGGGACTTGCCGGCCACCACCAGCTGCACCGGGTGCTCCGGATGCAGCAGCAGCGCCTTGAGCCGGGCAGGGTCCCGCAGCATCAGCGTCAGACGCTTGTAGGTGGGCACCCGGCGGGCAAAACCAATGGTCAGGATGTCCGGGTCCAGGACGTCGTCGGTCCAGCCGAGGGAGGCGTCAGGGGTGCCGCGCTTGCGCCAGGCGGCCCGGACGCGGCGGCGGACGTCGTCGATCAGGTTGCTCCGCAGCCTGCGCCGCAGGTCCCATAAACGCTCGTCGCTGACTTCATAGGCACGGGTCCAATCGCGGTCGTGCACCGTGGCGACGCCGAATTCTTCCTGCGCCAGCCGGGTCAGCTCCGGATCCACCCAGGTGGGCACGTGCACGCCGTTGGTCACCGACGTGATCGGGATTTCCGAGACATCGAACCCGGGCCAGAGCCCGGAGAACATGGCACGGGACACCTGGCCGTGCAGCTTGGCCACGCCGTTCGCCCGCTGGGCCAGCCGCAGTCCCATCACGGCCATGTTGAAGACATGCGGATCCCCGCCCTCATAGTCCTCCGCGCCCAGCGCCAGCACCTTGTTCGTCGGCACCGACTGCGCCAGGCCCGCGTTCAGGAAGTGCCGCACCTCGCCCGCGTCAAAGCGGTCGATGCCGGCGGGAACCGGAGTGTGCGTGGTGAAAATGGTGGAGGCACGGGCAGCGGTGAGCGCTTCCTCCCAGTGCATCCCGGTGTCCATGAGCTCCCGGATTCGTTCCACCCCAAGGAACCCGGCGTGGCCCTCATTGGTGTGGAAGACCTCGGGTGCCGGCGCTCCGGTAAGGCGTTCAAAGACGCGCAGCGCCTTCACGCCGCCCATGCCCAGCAGCAGCTCCTGCTGCAGCCGGTGGTCTCCGCCGCCGCCGTAGAGGCGGTCCGTGATGCCGCGGGCGGCGTCGTCGTTTCCGCGCACGTCCGTGTCCAGGAGCAGCAGCGGAACGCGGCCGACGTCGGCACGCCAGATCTGTGCCATGAGGTGCCGCCCGTTGGGCAGGGGCAGGCTGATGCGTGCGGGAGTTCCGTCTTCTTCACGCAGCAGGGTCAGCGGCAGGCCGTTGGGGTCCAGGACCGGGTATGTCTCCTGCTGCCAGCCGTCGCGGGAGAGGGACTGCTTGAAGTAGCCGGCCTGGTACAGCAGGCCCACACCGATCAGCGGAACGCCAAGATCCGAGGCTGATTTCAAATGGTCCCCGGCCAGGATCCCGAGGCCGCCCGAATACTGCGGCAGCACCGCGGAGATGCCGTACTCGGGGGAGAAGTAGGCGATCGAGCGGGGAGCGTCCTCACCGAGGGACTGATACCAGCGGGGCTCGGTCAGGTAGTGCTCCAGGCTCTCGTCCAGGGACCGGATGCGGTCCACCAATCCCGCGTCGCCGGAGATTCGCTCAAGGGTCTGGCGGCTGACCATGCCCAGGGCCCGCACGGGATCGTGTCCGCTCTGTGCCCAGATCCGCGGATCGAGGTCGTTGAAGAGCTCCCGGGTGGGCTGGTGCCAGCTCCAGCGCAGGTTTCCTGCAAGTCTCGCCAGCGGTGCAATGCTGTCGGGGAGGACGGTTCGGACGGTAAACCTTCGGATTGCCTTCACCCCGGTTAGGCTAGCGCAGAACGCATCGGCAGTGTCCTCCGTCACGCAAAAGCAACGAGGATTTAACCCATTTTCCCCAACCCTGCCCGGACATGCGGGGATTTCGGGCATACCCACCCTGACTTGTGACGATGCGCCAAAAAGTACGTGCCCTTAGCAATCTGCCCTGAATGTCGCTAACGTCTAGTCTGTGACCACATCCAGCGCGTTGCCAGCTAATGTCCAGCCCGCCGCGGAACTCCGGTTCGGCCGGATTCCGATCCTCAATGTGTCTCCGGTGATCCAGTGCGGCCGCTTCGCTGCCAAGGCAGTCCCGGGAGAAGACCTAGTCATCGGGGCAACGGTTTTCCGTGAAGGGCATGACCTCGTAGGTGTCACGGCCGTGCTCTACGACCCGCAGGGGCAGGAAGTCGAGCGCCGGAGAATGCACCCCGTGGGACAGGGCCTGGACCGGTGGGAGGGTTTGCTCCGCCCCCCGTCGACCGGCGAGTACACCTTTACGGTGGAAGGCTGGGCTGATGTGTTCGGCACCTGGCACCACAACGCCGAAGTAAAAATCGGCGCCGGGATCGACGTCGAGCTGATGCTGGCCGAAGGCGGGGCCCTCTTCACGGCTGCCGCAGCCGGCCGGAACGAAGACGGCGCCGCCGTGCTGCGGGAGACCGCCAGGGTGCTCGAGGACCAGGCACTGGATCCGGGCATGCGGCTGGCCGCTGCCAGCCGTCCGGAACTGGTCCGGCTGCTGGAGCAGGAGCCGATCCGCGACCTCGTGACCGCCTCCCGGCGCTTCCCCATCTACGTTGAACGCGACCGGGCAGGGCGCGGCGCCTGGTACGAGTTCTTCCCGCGCTCCGAAGGCGCTTCCTTCGACCCCGCCACCGCTTCCTGGACCTCGGGGAACTTCCGCACCGCAGCGCGCAGCCTGGACCGGGTTGCCCGGATGAACTTCGATGTCATCTACCTCCCGCCCATCCACCCCATCGGCACCAACTTCCGCAAGGGGCCGAACAACACGCTGGTTGCCGGCCCGCAGGACCCCGGGTCGCCCTGGGCGATCGGGGCCGCGGAAGGCGGACACGACGCGATCCACCCGGACCTGGGCACCTTCGAGGACTTCGACTTCTTTGTCGAGGCCGCTTCGGGGCTGGGGCTCGAAGTCGCCATCGACCTGGCACTGCAGGCATCCCCGGACCATCCCTGGGTGGCCGAGCATCCGGAATGGTTCACCACCCGGGTGGACGGCAGCATCGCGTACGCGGAGAACCCGCCCAAGAAGTACCAGGACATCTATCCGCTCAACTTCGACAACGACTACGAGGGCCTCTCCCAGGAGATCCTTCGGATCGTCCTGATGTGGATCAGCCACGGCGTGAAGATCTTCCGCGTGGACAACCCGCACACCAAGCCCCTGCAGTTCTGGGAATGGCTCATCGGCACCGTCAACAAGCAGCACCCGGACGTGGTGTTCCTGGCCGAGGCCTTCACCCGCCCGCCGATGATGCACGCGCTGGGCATGGCCGGTTTCCAGCAGTCCTACACGTACTTCACCTGGAGGAACACCCGCAAGGAAATCGAGGAGTACTTCACCGAGGTCTCACACGAGACCGCGGCGTTCTTCCGGCCCAACTTCTTCGTGAACACCCCGGACATCCTCACGGAGTTCCTCCAGTACGGCGGCCCGCCCGCGTTCAAGATCCGGGCCGTGCTGGCCTCCACGGCCAGCCCGCTGTGGGGCATGTACGCCGGGTATGAACTCTACGAGCACGTGGCCCGTCCCGGCGCGGAGGAGTACATCGACAACGAGAAGTTCGAGTACAAGCAGCGTGACTTCGCGGCAGCCGAAGCCGAGAACCGCAGCCTGGCCCCGTACATCGCCCGGCTGAACCAGATCCGGCGCGACCATCCGGCGCTGGGAGACCTGCAGAACCTCACGGTGCATTCGAGCACTGACGAAGCCACGGTCGCCTACTCCAAGCACAAGCACGTCGATCTTTCCGATCCAAGCAGTAAGGACACGCTCATCATCGTGGTGAACACGGACCCGCACAGTGCCCGCGAGTGCACCGTAACCCTGGATATGGATGCCCTGCATCTTGATCCCCAGGACTTCAACGAAGACGGCACGTTCTGGGTGGACGACCTGATCAGCGGCGCAAGCTACCGCTGGGGACAGTACAACTACGTGCGCCTGGACGCACACTACGAACCGGCCCACGTGTTCGCCGTGCGGAGGGGATCGGCATGGTAAATCCCTTCCAGCTGCACGCTCCAGGACTGACGAACGACCCGAACTGGTACCGCAAGGCAGTGTTCTACGAAGTCCTGGTCCGGGGCTTCCGCGACTCGAACGGAGACGGCAACGGGGACTTCACCGGCCTGATCTCCCAGCTTGACTACCTGCAGTGGCTGGGCGTGGACTGCCTCTGGCTCCCGCCGTTCTTCAAGTCCCCGCTGCGTGACGGCGGATACGACATCTCCGATTATTACGACGTGCTCAGCGAGTTCGGCACCATCAGCGACTTCAAGCGGCTCGTGGCAGAGGCCCACGCCCGCGGCCTGCGGGTCATCATCGACCTGCCGCTGAACCACACCTCGGACAAGCATCCCTGGTTCGAGGAATCCCGCAACGACCCGGACGGTCCCTACGGCGATTTCTACGTCTGGTCAGACACCGACCAGAAGTACGAAGACGCCCGGATCATCTTCGTGGATACGGAAGAATCGAACTGGGCCTTCGACCCGGTACGCCGGCAGTTCTACTGGCACCGGTTCTTCAGCCACCAGCCGGACCTGAATTTCGAGAACCCGAAGGTCGTCGAGGCGGTGTTCGACGTCGTGCGGTTCTGGCTCGACCAGGGCATTGACGGCTTCCGCGCAGATGCCATCCCGTACCTGTTCGAGGAGGACGGGACCAACTGCGAGAACCTCCCGGCAACCCACCGGTTCCTGAAGGACCTGCGGACCATGGTGGACGAAAACTACCCCGGCCGGGTGATCGTGGCGGAAGCCAACCAGATGCCGCACGAGGTAGTTGAATACTTTGGCGACGAGACCGGGCCGGAATGCCATATGTGCTTCCACTTCCCGATCATGCCGCGCCTGTTCTACGCCCTGCGTGACCAGAAGGCTGCGCCGATCATCCAGACCATGGAAGAGACCCCGGACATCCCCCAGGGCGGCCAGTGGGGCACTTTCCTGCGCAACCATGACGAGCTGACGCTTGAAATGGTTACCAATGAGGAACGCCAGGCCATGCTGGGGTGGTACGCGCCGGACTCCCGGATGCGAGCCAACATCGGCATCCGGCGCCGGCTGGCGCCCCTGCTGGACAATTCCCGGGCGGAGATCGAACTGATCCACGCGATGCTGCTCTCGCTGCCCGGCAGTCCGTTTCTGTACTACGGGGACGAGATCGGCATGGGAGACAACATCTGGCTGGAGGACCGCGACTCCTCACGCACCCCCATGCAGTGGAACCCGGACCGCAACGCCGGCTTCTCCACGGCAGACCCGGGCAAGGTCTACCTTCCGGTAGTGCAGTCGCTGGTCTACCACTACAACCATGTGAACGTCGAGGCGCAGCTGGCCAGCTCCAGTTCGCTGCTGCACTGGCTGCGGCAGATGATCATGGTCCGCAAGACCCATCCGGCTTTTGGCATGGGTTCCTACCGCAATGTCCCCACGGACAGCGAGGCCGTCCTGGCGTTCCTGCGTGAGCTGCCGGACGACAACCCCGAAGGCGAGGTGGGGGAGACCATGTTCTGCATGTTCAACCTCTCCCAGCATCCGGTGGCTGCCACCGTCAAGCTGCCGGAGTTCGCCGAGCGGGGACTGCGGGATGCCTTCGGCGGAACACCTTTCCCCACCTTCGGCAAGGACGGGTCACTGACCCTGACCCTCGGCAGCCACGACTTCTACTGGCTCCGCCTGCGCTCGCCGCGATCGAACACCAGCTCACCGCAGACCGAAGCAATCCCACTGATACTTGCCCCGGAGGCCACGGCGAAATGACAGAAACCATCCCGACCCTGCCCGAACTCCTCACTGCCTGGCTGCCCCGGCAGCGATGGTTTCCGGCCAAGGGAAAGGATGTGGTCCTTCGCCGCGTCGGCGGTATTGAACTGGCAGACCCCCAGGGCGCGGTGGAAATGCACGTGCACTTTGTCTCGGTTGAATCCGGGCGGCGCGTGGACGTCATCAGCGTGCCTGTCAGCACCCGGGCCGATCCGGTGGAGGAACTCGGCGACTCGCTCCTGGGCATCGTCGAGCATCCGGACAAGGGCCGGCAATGGCTGTACGACGCCACCGCGGATCCCGTGTTCGTCACGGCCTGGCTTGAAAGCATGCGCTCGCAGTCCAGTTCGCTGGACGGCCGCACGCACGGATACGCCCTGGACGGTTTCGGGGACTGGGATGCCTTTACTGAAACCCTCGCCATCCGGGTCCTCAAGGGCGAGCAGTCCAATACCTCGGTTATTGCGGCGACCAGCAAGGCTCCGGTGATCGTGAAGTTCTACCGCGTGCTTGCCGCGGGGGAAAGCCCCGACGTAGTGGTCAGTGCCAAGCTCACGGAGGGCGGTTCCCAGGACGTCCCCGCCACGCTGGGCTGGGTCACCGGCAGCTGGGAAGACGTGTATGACGACGCCGGTGCAGGCGCCTGGGTCACCGGCGACGTAAGCGTGCTCCGGGAATTCATTCCGGACAGCGAGGACGCGTGGCGCACCGCCTCGTCCGCCGCCGTCGCCGGACGCGATTTCTCAGCCGAAGCCGAAGAGCTCGGAGCAGTGACGGGACGGATCCATTCACAGCTTGAAGCCGCCTTCGGCGCCCGCCAGCCCACGCCGGCCGAGCAGCAGGAGTTCATCGACTCCCTGGTACGCAGGCTCACGTGGGAGTGGGAGGAAGCCCGCAGCTACGTGGGCCCGTATGACGAGACGTTCGAGCATCTGGTGGAGACCGTGGAGCAGCTGTCTTCCCTGCCCAGCCTGCAGCGCATCCACGCGGATTACCATTTGGGCCAAGTGCTCCACTCCGCTGCCCGCGGCTGGACGGTGCTGGATTTTGAGGGAGAGCCGCTCCGGCCCGCCGCTGAACGGAGCCTCCCGGACGTTGCCCTGCGCGACGTCGTCGGAATGCTCCGGTCCATCGACTACGCCGCGGCCGTTGCGGTCATCGGGTCTTCCGGGGCCGGTCCGGAGGACCTGGACGAGCACACGGCCCGCAGGGTCCAGGCGGCCCTCTGGACGCAGGCCGCAGCCGACGCCTTCCTGCGCGGCTACGAGAAGGAGACCGGAAAGCAGGTCAACCGTGCCGATCCGCTCTACATAGCGCTCTGGCTGGACAAGGCCCTGTATGAGGTCGTCTATGAGATCCGCAACCGCCCGGCCTGGATCGAGGTGCCGGCGACAGCCGCCCGCCAGGTGCTGGAAGAACTCAGGTTGCAGCAAAACCCGCCGAACGGACAGGAAACGAACCACGTGAACACAACCCCAGAGTCCGACCCCGTCCACCCCAGGGGCACCGGCGGCACCGCCGCGGCCGCGGGTGCCGCGTCGGGGGCATCGCCGTCGGGCACTGCCGCAGCTTCACCCGCCGCCGTACCGGCGGGCACCGGCACCCCGCTGCCCGTGGCGCAGGACGTCCTGGACGCCGTGTCCAGCGGGAGCTACTACCAGCCGCACGCAGTGCTGGGCGCCCATCTGGATGACCACGGAACGGTGACTATCCGTACGCTGCGCCCCCTGGCCGGCGAAGTCGCGGCCATCACCCCGGAGGGCCGGGTACCGCTGCAGCATGAGCACAACGGCATCTGGGCAGGGACGATGCCGGCACCGGTTCCGGGACAGGTGCCCGACTACCGCCTGGAAGTGACGTACGACGGCGTTCCGCCGGCAGTCGTGGACGATCCTTACCGGTTCCTGCCCAGCCTCGGAGAAATGGACCTTTACCTCATCGGTGAGGGACGGCACGAGAAGCTCTGGACCGTGCTGGGAGCCAATCCGCACCACTACAACTCGGTGCTCGGAGAAGTGGACGGCGTCAGCTTTGCGGTCTGGGCCCCGAACGCCAAGGCCGTGCGGGTCGAGGGTGACTTCAACGCCTGGGACGGGCGAGTCCATGCGATGCGTTCGCTGGGAAGCTCCGGTGTCTGGGAGATCTTCATCCCGGACGTCGAACCCGGCTCGCGCTACAAGTTCGAAATCCTCGGCCAGGACGGCGTCTGGCGGGAGAAAGCCGACCCAATGGCCAAGGGAACGGAGGCTCCGCCGCTGACCGGGTCCAGGGTTGTTGAATCCACCTACCGGTTTGAGGACCAGGACTGGATGGCCGCGCGCGCCGAACGCGATCCGCACAACACCCCGATGAGCGTCTACGAAGTCCACCTCGGCTCCTGGCGCCTCGGCCTGGACTACCGGGAACTGGCGCGCCAGCTGGCGGAGTACGTCACCTGGCAGGGGTTCACCCATGTTGAGTTCATGCCCGTGGCCGAGCACCCCTTCGGCGGTTCGTGGGGCTACCAGATCACCAGCTACTTCGCCCCGACCGCGCGCTTCGGGCACCCGGATGACTTCCGCTACCTTGTGGACACCCTGCACCAGGCGGGCATCGGCGTCATCCTGGACTGGGTACCCGGCCACTTCCCCAAGGACTCCTGGGCGCTGGCCAATTTTGACGGCCAGCCGCTCTACGAACACGGCGATCCCCTGCGCGGCGAACAGCCAGACTGGGGAACACTCATCTTCGACTACGGACGCCGCGAGGTCCGTAACTTCCTGGTCGCCAACGCCGTCTACTGGCTGGAGGAGTTCCACATCGACGGCCTGCGGGTGGACGCCGTAGCCTCCATGCTCTACCTGGACTACTCCCGGCCGGCAGACCAGTGGCGGCCAAACGAGTTCGGCGGACGCGAGAACCTCGAGGCGATTTCCTTCCTGCAGGAAGTCAACGCCACCGCCTACCGGCGGGTACCGGGCATCGTAATGATCGCGGAAGAGTCGACGGCGTTTCCCGGCGTTACTGCCCCCACGAACACCGGCGGCCTCGGCTTCGGGCTCAAGTGGAACATGGGCTGGATGAACGACACCCTCGAGTACATGTCCGAGGATCCGATCAACCGGATGTACCACCACGCGAAGCTCACGTTCTCGCTCGTGTACGCGTTCACGGAGAACTTCCTCCTGCCCATCTCGCATGACGAAGTGGTGCACGGAAAGGGATCCCTGCTGCGCAAGATGCCGGGCGACCGGTGGCAGCAGCTGGCCAACGTCCGCGCCTATCTGGCATTCCAGTGGGCCCACCCCGGCAAGCAGCTGATCTTCATGGGAACCGAGTTCGGCCAGGAAGCCGAATGGTCGGAGCAGTACGGCCTCGACTGGTATCTCACCGACACCCCCCAGCACCGAGGCGTGCAGTTGCTGGTCCGGGAACTGAACGCCATCTACCGGGAAACCCCGGCGCTGTATGCCCGGGACAACGAACCCTCCGGCTTCCAGTGGATCAATGAGAACGACGGCGCGCGCAACGTGCTCTCCTTCATTCGGTGGGACGGACAGGGCAATCCGCTGGTCTGCATCGCCAACTTCTCCGGCAGCCCGCATGAAGGCATCCGGGTTGGCCTGCCCTGGGCGGGGGAGTGGGTGGAGCGGCTGAACACCGACGCCGTCGAATACGGCGGCTCGGGCGTAGGCAACATGGGGGTAGTCCAGGCAGAGGAAGGCGGCTTCCAGGGCCAGCCCGCCTCTGCGTCGCTGCGGCTCCCGCCCCTGGGCCTGCTGTACCTCACCCCGCGGAAGTAGCGCCGCAACGGGCGGTTTTGGGGAGGTGGTCGTAGCCTCCCCAAAACCGTGTTAGAGTTTATATCCGCGCAGAACGGGGAACCGGGAAGCGTAGGGGATCGCAAGATCCGCAGCGGATATCGCGAAGACAGTCGGTTTGACACGGACTGCCGAGTGGTACTAAGCTAGAAAAGTTGCTCCGGAGCGACGGAGAGCGCAGGATCCTCAAGGATTCAAGCCCTCCCGGTGCCGGATGTGCCTGTTGTTTGAGAACTCAATAGTGTGCCAAGTTTATTGATACCGATTATTTTAATTGGTTGAATTGGC
>NZ_JADKYW010000001.1 GCF_015355785.1 Arthrobacter gandavensis | reverse complement strand
TTTTAGCAATTCGGTGAATTCCGGGGAATTCGATCCAAACCGGCTATTCAAGCCCTTCCGGACCCAGCATCCAGTCCCAGGTTTTTTCCGCCGGCACACAAGGCGCACGGCAGATCAACCATCGATTGAAAGTTGGGGTTTGGCCGCCATGCTTCAGGCGCTTCGTGAGCGTCCCGGCTGCGGCGACTCAGAAGACTCTACACAGGTTTCGGAGACGGCGCAAATCAGCGCTGCGGCGCCGGATCCGCCCCAGTGGGAGGACCCGGCGCCACACGTGTTAGCGGTCAGGAGATGCTATCCCTGGCGGCGCCGCAGCGACGCGAGAAACAGCCCGGACCCGGCAAGCACCGCTCCGCCGCCCATCAGGGCCAGATTCATTGACTCGGCACCCGTCCGGGGCAGGCGTTCAGTCACAGAGACCGCCGAGTAGCGATTGGTGACGCCGATGTCCTGTGTTGCTCCGGGCAGGATTGAGACTTCACCGGTGAAGGTCGATTCCACGGTAACGTCTGCATTAGTCCCGGAAGCCAGCTCATAGATGGTGCAGAGCGTACCTGCGGGGATGCCTTCGTAGAGCTGCGTGTAGTCGCCTGCTGTTGTGCCTGCGGACAGCACGATGACTTCATCCACGAGTCCTTCGCCGCACTGGACATTGATAACAACGTCAGCCTGCAGACCAGCGCCATTCCCGGTGATGGTCTTGGTCACCAGCAGGCTCCCGGGATTGATCTCAACCGTGTTGGCGACGGCCAGCACGTTCTCCTCCTGCGTTATGGTGACCGGGTCAGGAAGCACAGGGGTGGCCGTCACTTCGGCAGTCGATCCGGTTTCCGGCTCAGTGACCGAGCAAACGGTTCCTACGGGCAGTCCGGATACCGTCTCAGTCACTGGTTCGGTTGTGCCCGCGGGGATGCCGAAGGTGAAGGATCCTGCCGGTCCGCAGTCCACTACCAGGGAAATGTCATCCTGCATCCCGGCTCCGGGACCGGTGATGGTCTTGGTTACCAGCAGGCCACCCGTATTGATGTCAACGGTGTTGCTGACGGCAAGGACGTTCGCGCCGTCAGTGATTGTCACGGGCTCCGGGAGCACCGGAGTGACGGTAACCTCCGCCGTTGATCCGGTGACGGGTTCAGTGACTGAACAGACCGTGCCTAGCGGAAGTCCTGCGACTGTCTCCGTCACCGTCTCAGTCGTGCCCGCAGGGATCTCGAAGGTGAAGACGCCGGCTGTTCCGCAGTCCACCAGCAGTGAAATGTCACCCTGCAACCCGGCGCCTTCCCCTGCAAACGCCTTACTGACCGTCAGGTCCCCGGCTTCGAAGAACTCCGCCGTCGCCTGGGCATTGGACTCGATCTGCGCGTCGGCTGCCAGGATCAGTTTTTGGGCGGTAGTGACCTGGGGGTTGTTGCCGGCGTAGAGGTATACGTTGCCCGTCTGGACGGGGACGACGGCCGTGGCTGTCAGCACAACCGGATCCGTGGTCTGATCATCGTTCCGAACCCACAGCTGCGTTCCGGAGGTCACCGTTGTTCCCACAAGAGGAACCGTACCTGCCGGGTCCGTGTACAGGGTGTAGCCTTCCGGGGCCGTGACCGTAATGGTGCCGGCGTCGGAAGTGATGGTGAATGGTCCCGTGACCCCGTCGGTGGGGCCCGATGCAGTGGGCGGATCGATGGCGACGTTGGGAGCCGGCGGCTCAGTCAGCGGGCCGGCAGCGAGTACCGCGGCAACAATTGCCTCCGTGTAGGGTCGGACAGGGTCTGTGTCCTCAAGGACGTAGCCATCGCTGAAAAACCATACAGCCGCCTGCACCGCTGCTGCCCGGATGCTGTCCGACGGCGCTGGCGGCACTCCCGGCTGGTCCGGGTAGTAGCTGTTCAGCACCCGGTTGACGTAGCCGATATTCGGCACATTCGATTCGCTCCAGGTGCCACTCTCGTAGCCCAGGCCGGTGTAGGTGGAGGTACGGATGTCGATGCAGTACATCTGCTGGGTATTGCCTACCTCGTCGACAGTGGTGATGATTCCGGCGAAACCCTCATTGGCCGGGTCGTAGCCAGCGGGCACGTCTGCGGGATACCCGGTAGTGGGATCGAAGGGTGTACCTACCGGAGGCAGCCCGCCGGCCACGCTTTGCCCGGGTCCGGTGCCGGTCATGGTGATCTCGGTTATGTCGGAAGGAACCTCGTTCCCGGGGGACTCGCCGGAGAACACAGCATTGGCCGGCACCGCAAGCGGCAGCAACATAAACAGGAACACCAGGAGGCCGACGGCGGCTCCACCGGTTACACCCTGGCGTCGCCTCCCGGGGCCGCTGGCTTGTACGGATTGGTGACGCAGGCTCATAGGGTTCCCGCTTCCTGTCTTGGCGTGAAGTGAATCCAAAGTCGTGAGCTCCGGATCGGCCGCACTGGGCCGTGGCCTCAGAGGCTACGTGGGCAGGACTGGGCCTGGATAGGGAGGGGGCCGAACAATCCCTCTCCCCGTCCGAATGAGGCATCCGCCATGGACGGAGGACCAAAAACACGGACTGCATGTGAAACTGTCCCGGCGCGGTCGGGGCCCGTACGGGGGCTGGTGTCCAACTGTGGTTAAACAGAAAAAGGGCCAGCGCGCGTGCGCGCCGGCCCCTGCGGGAAAGTAAAAAGTGATGGTGACACAGCCCGGAGGTGTTAAAGAGGTTCAGGCCCCGCAGCGTTGCGGGGCCTGAACCTGTCAATGATTGTCCGGCGGTGACCTACTCTCCCACACCCTCCCGAGTGCAGTACCATCGGCGCTGCGGGTCTTAGCTTCCGGGTTCGGAATGGGACCGGGCGTTTCCCCCGCGCAATGACCGCCGTAACCCTTGAACCCGACCCCCGCGTGTGTGCGGGGTGGGTAAACCTGATGGGGGTACGTGGTACCAGATGCTCCCGGCCCCTGATACCAGGGCCGGCAGCTATTCAGTTATGTTCCCTGCAACAACGCGGGTTGTTGGTTGGGAACCACATAGTGGACGCAAGCAGCATGATCTTCATACCCCTTCTTTGGCGGAACCGTTTGAAGTCGTGTTCTGCCCAGGATATGTGTGGTGTAAGTTATCGGCCTATTAGTACCGGTCAGCTTCACGGGTCTTTAGTCCCCGCTTCCACATCCGGCCTATCAACCCAGTGGTCTGGCTGGGGGCCTCTCACACACAAGGTGCATGGAAATCTCATCTTGAAGCAGGCTTCCCGCTTAGATGCTTTCAGCGGTTATCCCATCCGAACGTAGCTAATCAGCGATGCACTTGGCAGTACAACTGACACACCAGAGGTTCGTCCGTCCCGGTCCTCTCGTACTAAGGACAGCCCTTCTCAAATTTCCTGCGCGCGCAGCGGATAGGGACCGAACTGTCTCACGACGTTCTAAACCCAGCTCGCGTACCGCTTTAATGGGCGAACAGCCCAACCCTTGGGACCTACTCCAGCCCCAGGATGCGACGAGCCGACATCGAGGTGCCAAACCATGCCGTCGATATGGACTCTTGGGCAAGATCAGCCTGTTATCCCCGAGGTACCTTTTATCCGTTGAGCGACGGCCATTCCACAATGTACCGCCGGATCACTAGTCCCGACTTTCGTCCCTGCTCGAGATGTCTCTCTCACAGTCAAGCTCCCTTGTGCACTTACACTCGACACCTGATTGCCAACCAGGCTGAGGGAACCTTTGGGCGCCTCCGTTACTCTTTAGGAGGCAACCGCCCCAGTTAAACTACCCATCAGGCACTGTCCCTGACCCGGATTACGGGCCGAAGTTAGATATCCAGTATGACCAGAGTGGTATTTCAACGATGACTCCACCCGAACTGGCGTCCGGGTCTCACAGTCTCCCACCTATCCTACACAAGCCACACCGAACACCAATACCAAACTATAGTAAAGGTCTCGGGGTCTTTCCGTCCTGCTGCGCGTAACGAGCATCTTTACTCGTACTGCAATTTCGCCGAGTTTATGGTTGAGACAGCGGGGAAGTCGTTACTCCATTCGTGCAGGTCGGAACTTACCCGACAAGGAATTTCGCTACCTTAGGATGGTTATAGTTACCACCGCCGTTTACTGGGGCTTAAATTCCCAGCTTCGCCCGCAAGGGCTAACCGGTCCTCTTAACCTTCCAGCACCGGGCAGGAGTCAGTCCGTATACATCGTCTTGCGACTTCGCACGGACCTGTGTTTTTAGTAAACAGTCGCTTCCCCCTGGTCTCTGCGGCCCACACCCGCTCCGGAAAGCAAGTCTCCATCACGGGGCAGGCCCCCCTTCTCCCGAAGTTACGGGGGCATTTTGCCGAGTTCCTTAACCATAATTCTCTCGATCGCCTTGGTATTCTCTACCTGATCACCTGTGTCGGTTTGGGGTACGGGCGGCTAAAACCTCGCGCCGATGCTTTTCTAGGCAGCATAGGATCACCGGATTCCCCCGTTCGGGGGTCCCATCAGATCTCAGGTGCGTCATCAAAGACACAGTGACGGATTTGCCTATCACTGACCCTACATCCTTAGACCAGGACAACCATCGCCCGGCCCGGCTACCTTCCTGCGTCACACCTGTTAATACGCTTACCTCCCGGGATACGGTCCCGCGCTCCACCAAAACCCGGAACACCACAAGGGTGCACGGGCAGGTTTCGGGCGGTTAGTTTCCCCCGTTCAGTATGGGCGGTTTTTCGCCGGTACGGGAATATCAACCCGTTGTCCATCGACTACGCCTGTCGGCCTCGCCTTAGGTCCCGACTTACCCAGGGCAGATTAGCTTGACCCTGGAACCCTTGATCATTCGGCGGACGGGTTTCTCACCCGTCTTTCGCTACTCATGCCTGCATTCTCACTCGTGTAGGCTCCACCACTGGTTTACACCGCAGCTTCACTGCCCACACGACGCTCCCCTACCCATCCAGACGGCTGAACCACGAAGGCTTACCAAAAATCTGAATGCCACAACTTCGGCGGTGTACTTGAGCCCCGCTACATTGTCGGCGCGGAATCACTTGACCAGTGAGCTATTACGCACTCTTTCAAGGGTGGCTGCTTCTAAGCCAACCTCCTGGTTGTCTGGGCAACTCCACATCCTTTCCCACTTAGCACACGCTTAGGGGCCTTAGTTGGTGGTCTGGGCTGTTTCCCTCTCGACTATGAAGCTTATCCCCCACAGTCTCACTGCTGCGCTCTCACTTACCGGCATTCGGAGTTTGGCTGACGTCAGTAACCTTGTAGGGCCCATCGGCCATCCAGTAGCTCTACCTCCGGCAAGAAACACGCAACGCTGCACCTAAATGCATTTCGGGGAGAACCAGCTATCACGGAGTTTGATTGGCCTTTCACCCCTACCCACAGCTCATCCCCTCCATTTTCAACTGAAGTGGGTTCGGTCCTCCACGACGTCTTACCGTCGCTTCAACCTGGCCATGGGTAGATCACTCCGCTTCGGGTCTAGATCACGCCACTCACTCGCCCTGTTCAGACTCGCTTTCGCTACGGCTTCCCCACACGGGTTAACCTCGCGACGTAACACTAACTCGCAGGCTCATTCTTCAAAAGGCACGCCGTCACAGCTACAAGGCTGCTCCGACGGTTTGTAGGCACACGGTTTCAGGTACTATTTCACTCCCCTCCCGGGGTACTTTTCACCTTTCCCTCACGGTACTTGTCCGCTATCGGTCATCAGGGAGTATTTAGGCTTACCAGGTGGTCCTGGCAGATTCGCACGGGATTTCTCGGGCCCCGTGCTACTTGGGATCCTCTCCAAGCGGCAGCATACATTCCGGTTACGGGGCTAACACCCTCTACGGCCTGGCTTTCAAACCAGTTCACCTATGCACCTGCACTCACTTCACCAGTCCGGCAGAACTGATACGGAAAGTCCCGCAACCCCAGTGATGCAACGCCCGCCGGCTATCACACACCACTGGTTTAGCCTCTTCCGCGTTCGCTCGCCACTACTAACGGAATCACTGTTGTTTTCTCTTCCTGCGGGTACTGAGATGTTTCACTTCCCCGCGTTCCCTCCACGCACCCTATGTGTTCAGATGCGGGTCACCCGGTCACTCGCGCGCCGGGCGGGGTTTCCCCATTCGGACATCCTGGGATCACCGCTCGGTTATCAACTCCCCCAGGCTTATCGCAGATTCCTACGTCCTTCTTCGGCTCCTGATGCCAAGGCATCCACCGTGTGCCCTTAAAAACTTGACCACAAAGATCAACAATTAATATCGCTATCGAGAAAACCATGGAAAACCAGTACAAGACCGGTCACCAGGTTTATCTGAAATTGCACTTAATAATTTTTAAGATGCTCGCGTCCACTATGTAGTTCTCAAACAACAACCCCGTCACACCCATCCACCGGAAACGGCACCCCGCAAAGGGAACCACCACCCGGCCTCCGGCATGCGCAGGAAAACCAGAAACAACAGATCCTGTTGCCTCAGGACCCAACAGTGTGCCAAACGCTTCCCCCGGGCAACCGCCCGGACCCGCTTTCCAACCCCCAGGGGGGCGTACTCACAGACCCGGAACAACCCGGACAAACCTGTTCATTGATATTCCACCCATGAGCACCCGCCGAAGAACAAACGCCTTCGCAGCGGGCATACTCCTGGAAACCGTGCATCCAACACTGTGGAAGAACACAAACAGTTTCAGGTGCTCCTTAGAAAGGAGGTGATCCAGCCGCACCTTCCGGTACGGCTACCTTGTTACGACTTAGTCCCAATCGCCGGTCCCACCTTCGACGGCTCCCTCCCACAAGGGGTTAGGCCACCGGCTTCGGGTGTTACCAACTTTCGTGACTTGACGGGCGGTGTGTACAAGGCCCGGGAACGTATTCACCGCAGCGTTGCTGATCTGCGATTACTAGCGACTCCAACTTCATGAGGTCGAGTTGCAGACCTCAATCCGAACTGAGACCGGCTTTTTGGGATTAGCTCCACCTCACAGTATCGCAACCCTTTGTACCGGCCATTGTAGCATGCGTGAAGCCCAAGACATAAGGGGCATGATGATTTGACGTCGTCCCCACCTTCCTCCGAGTTGACCCCGGCAGTCTCCTATGAGTCCCCGGCATAACCCGCTGGCAACATAGAACGAGGGTTGCGCTCGTTGCGGGACTTAACCCAACATCTCACGACACGAGCTGACGACAACCATGCACCACCTGTAAACCGGCCACAAGTGGGGAGCGTATTTCTACGCTTTACCGGTTCATGTCAAGCCTTGGTAAGGTTCTTCGCGTTGCATCGAATTAATCCGCATGCTCCGCCGCTTGTGCGGGCCCCCGTCAATTCCTTTGAGTTTTAGCCTTGCGGCCGTACTCCCCAGGCGGGGCACTTAATGCGTTAGCTACGGCGCGGAAAACGTGGAATGTCCCCCACACCTAGTGCCCAACGTTTACGGCATGGACTACCAGGGTATCTAATCCTGTTCGCTCCCCATGCTTTCGCTCCTCAGCGTCAGTTACAGCCCAGAGACCTGCCTTCGCCATCGGTGTTCCTCCTGATATCTGCGCATTTCACCGCTACACCAGGAATTCCAGTCTCCCCTACTGCACTCTAGTCTGCCCGTACCCACTGCAGACCCGGGGTTGAGCCCCGGGCTTTCACAGCAGACGCGACAAACCGCCTACGAGCTCTTTACGCCCAATAATTCCGGATAACGCTTGCGCCCTACGTATTACCGCGGCTGCTGGCACGTAGTTAGCCGGCGCTTCTTCTGCAGGTACCGTCACTTTCGCTTCTTCCCTGCTGAAAGAGGTTTACAACCCGAAGGCCGTCATCCCTCACGCGGCGTCGCTGCATCAGGCTTTCGCCCATTGTGCAATATTCCCCACTGCTGCCTCCCGTAGGAGTCTGGGCCGTGTCTCAGTCCCAGTGTGGCCGGTCACCCTCTCAGGCCGGCTACCCGTCGTCGCCTTGGTGGGCCATTACCCCAACCAACAAGCTGATAGGCCGCGAGTCCATCCAAAACCGCAATAAAGCTTTCCACCGCCATGGCATGCGCCAGGAGGTCGTATCCGGTATTAGACCCGGTTTCCCAGGCTTATCCCGAAGTTAAGGGCAGGTTACTCACGTGTTACTCACCCGTTCGCCACTAATCATTCTGTGCAAGCACAGAAGTCATCGTTCGACTTGCATGTGTTAAGCACGCCGCCAGCGTTCATCCTGAGCCAGGATCAAACTCTCCGTAAATGTTTTACAGACACACAACCGGAGCCAAGGAAAATTGGCTGCACAGTCATGCACTAAATTCGAAACCAGCTAAAAAAACCATCCACAGCCCACGGGGTGGGCGGGACAGCCAATTCAACCAATTAAAATAATCGGTATCAATAAACTTGGCACACTATTGAGTTCTCAAACAACAGGCACATCCGGTCTACTCGGAAAACCATTCCCGATTCGGGAACTTTCTTTTTCTTTTCGCACCGCTGTGGTGTTTTACCAGCATATTCCATCCGGGCTGTTTTAGCAATTCGGTGAATTCCGGGGAATTCGATCCAAACCGGCTATTCAAGCCCTTCCGGACCCAGCATCCAGTCCC
>NZ_JADKYW010000009.1 GCF_015355785.1 Arthrobacter gandavensis | reverse complement strand
TGCACTTCCACCGGAACCCGGTCCGCTGCTGCCTGCCCGGTGACGCGTTCGACGAGGGTATCGGCCATGATCTGCCCCCGGCCCCGCTCATCCCCGGAAGCCCGCAGCGAATCCGCGGCCCGGGACAATGCGGCATACACGGCAACGCCCTGAGCGACCGGCAGCAGCCCGGTAAGGAAGCACATGGTGTCCGGTGCCGGACGGCAGGAGACGTACCGGCCGGAAACGGCTTGGGCGTTGCGCCGGACCTGCGAGGCGGCATCAATGGCCTGGGTGATCGAACGGATCCGGGCGATGAGCTTCCGGTCACCGAGTCCTTCGAGGGCGGCCGGGTCCTTGCAGATCAGTTCATCTACCCGGTGCCGGTCTTCAAGATCCAGGCAGGCTGTCTCCCGGACCAGGAGGGTTGCCCGCCATTCACTGAGCACTCCGGATGCGAGGGCTGCCAGGGTGTG
>NZ_JADKYW010000008.1 GCF_015355785.1 Arthrobacter gandavensis | reverse complement strand
TACGAGGAGACCGTGTCCGCGCTGCAGCGCCTGGGCATGCTCATCTCCTGGGCCCAGGCTCAGCAGGCCCGGGTCGCTGCCCGGCTGGAAGTGCTCTTCGCCAGGGACATTGCCGAGGCCTCCGGCGGGCGGGAAGAACCCGCCCTGGCCATGAGCCTCGCCGCCGCTGAAGCCTCCACCGCACTGAACATCCCGCACATGAGCGCGATGCAGCTCATCAGCGAATCCACCCGGCTGTGCTCTGAGACCCCGGAGACTCTGGCCCGGCTGTCCGAGGGGAAGATCGCTCTGCAGCACGCCCGCATCATTCTGGACGAAACCCACAACCTGCCCGCCGATCTCCTCGAGGAAACAGCACCCGGCAATGGTTCCGGTGACACAGGTCCAGAGCGCGCCGGCCCACCGGCTGATGGGGACTCAGGCCAGCTGGACCTCGGCCTGAACACCCCGGATGCGCAGGACAGCGCAAACGGGCCCGGCACGCAGGACCCACCCGGTGCGCCGGA
>NZ_JADKYW010000007.1 GCF_015355785.1 Arthrobacter gandavensis | reverse complement strand
GCCTGGTTCCGGTCCATGAAGCCTCCACCGGGCGTGAGAGGCAGTGGTGGCGCTCCTCGGTGATCTACCAGATCTACCCCCGCTCCTTCCGCGACCTGCGCGGCGACGGCATCGGCGACCTGCCCGGCATCACCGCCGAAATCCCCGCCCTCGCAGAACTGGACATCGACGCGATCTGGCTCTCCCCCTTCTACGTCTCCCCGCAGAAAGACGCCGGCTACGACGTCGCCGACTACTGCGACGTCGACCCGCTCTTCGGCACCCTGGACGACTTCGATGCCCTCGTCACCGCCGCCAAAAACCACGGCATCCGCGTCATCGTGGACCTGGTCCCCAACCACTGCTCCGAGGCGCACGCCCTCTTCCAGGCAGCCCTGGCCGCACCGGAGAACTCCCCCGCCCGGGACATGTTCATCTTCCGCGACGGCACCGGAGAACACGGCGAAAACCCGCCAAACAACTGGCAGTCCCACTTCGGCGGACCCGCCTGGACCCGCGTCCACAACCCCGACGGCACCCCCGGCCAGTGGTACCTGCACCTCTTCGACTCCTCCCAGCCGGACTTCAACTGGGACAACCCGGCCGTGCACGACGAATTCGAACGCGTCCTGCGCTTCTGGCTCGACCGCGGCGTCGGCGGCTTCCGCGTCGACGTCGCCCACGCCCTGATCAAGAAAAGCGGGCTCCCGGACTGGGGCGGCCGCGCCGACGGCGCCTCCTCCGACGGCTTCCCCGGCGAGGCAGCCCCCATGTTCGGCCA